>NZ_JAEKMH010000009.1 GCF_016411825.1 Devosia sediminis | reverse complement strand
GCGCGCCACGCCATATGCTGCGGCTCACGGCCGCCGCCCGACCACGCCAAATCAGAAAACCCCATAGCCCGGCGCATTCGGACCGCGGGTTCCTGCATGGGTGGCTTTCGTACGCCAAACAGCGCCCGAAACCCTTCACCATTTCGGACGTTGGATCGGATCATTCAAATTCCGAAAAGCGGACGTGCTTTTCGGAAGTTAGTGGCGAGCTGTTTGAGGTGGAGAGCGGCCCTTCCGGTAGTGGTCCAACAAGTCAGCTTGGTGCCACGAGCGGCTACTTCCGCTGCAAAGGTTGGCGTCACTAAGCTGCTCATCCTTATATCCGTTCGCTGCCAAGGATGGGTAATTGGGAGTCCTCGGGACTGCTCGTGATCGCTCTCGCCTAGGCCTGAAATGGGCATTTGCCAAACGCAACAGCGTGCTATTCTGGAGCAATGCTTGGTGCGTGAGCAGCGGAGCTTGATCTATGCTCAGAATAGACTGCTTTGACGACAGGGATGCTTCGCCCGCCAGCGCGCATTTCGATACGCATTGGCGAATTGCCCAAGTCGAACGCCTGTCGATTGAGCGCGACGGCTGGTGGTTCGAAACCTTCCGTCACCCATCCTTCGGCTCAACCATCGTCCTTGTAGGTCGTCCGACGCAACTTCGATTACTGCTGAAAAGCACCGTGTGGCCGGAAGATACCTCCGGCTCCACATTGGCGGTCGTGCACGTAAACTGGCATTGGCTCGAGGAGCAACTCAGCAACTTCGCCGACGACTTTGCGTTCTCCGCAGCCACTTCTCGTACGGTCATAGCACTGTTCATGACGGGTGACGTACGACGAGCCGCTATTGCAAGTGGGATCTCCTACGAGACAGCACGCGAGTATCTCGAAAAGGCCCGGGGCCTTGTCGGCGCAAGTAACCTGCAGCGTCTCATCACCATGATGGGGATGGGCCTGGGTCGAACTGCCGAGGAGGCCGAAGAAAGCGATCAGTTCCTCGCCATCGCCTACGGCGTATCGGAACGTCAGATGCGGATCGCGGGCATGATCGCCAATGGCGACACGCGCGCCGAGGTCGCCATCGCCCTGGGGATCTCCGAGGCGTTGGTGAAGAAGGAGATGGCCATCGTCTATGCCGCGCTGGACATCACGACAGCGCAAGCCTTGGCGCGGGCTATGATTGAACTTCGCCTGCTGGCGATCGCGGCATCTCTCGGCGATGGCGCCGAGAGATTCCCGGAGCCGGCGCACCGCAGTCTGTCGATCAAAACCCGGGACGGACGAATACTCGCTGCGAGCGACTACGGACCGCGCGGCGGCACACCGGTACTGGTGCTTCACAGCAGCATGACCAGTCGACCAGTCAATCGCTCGCTGGTAGAGGCGCTGCAGAACAGTGGCTTTCGTCCGATATCCATGGATCGCCCCGGCTTCGGCGGTACCGAGCTGCTGCCGGATATGACCGGAGAAGACTACTTTGAACTCGCCGCGCTCGACATCGTCGACCTGTGCGCCGAGATGAACTGGAAAGGCATCGCCATCGTTACGCGCGGCGCTGCCCAGGTCGTGCTTGCTTTGCACGAAGCAGCGCCTGATCTGATCGAGGTCGCGGTCGTGACGAACCCCGATCCGGATGCGACATCGAGCTCGCGCCACTCAGGCTTCCTCGCCACCATGAAGCGCAATTTCGTCAAGCGCCCGTGGGCGATCGCGCTCATGGCTCGATGGTTCGCGCAATCCTTGACCTACGAACGGGCTGCGGACAACGTCAGGCGATCGACGGCAGGCTGCCCGTCCGATCGTGAGGTCATGGCAAGGCCCGAGCACATGGGGGACTACTACCGGTCGCTCTCAAGCTTCCGACAAGGTCGCCTGGACGGCTTCGTTACCGAGCAGACGGCGTTGGCAACGCTCGGACGTCCCGGGCCAATCAACGACACCGATCAGTTCATACTGTTGGTCGGCGAGCACGATAGCATCCACGATCCCGGCGAGACAATGGCTTACTGGCGCGAGGTTCTTCCCGATGCGAGGGTGGAGATGATCGAAGGCGCCGGCCGTTTCATGACCTACAGCCATGCCGAAGTCGTGGTCGCCGCGTTGACCGCGCGCCTTCGCAATGCCGTCAGGCGAGATGCAGCATGACGATCGCCCGAAAGACCATGTTCGAGCCGCTGATCGAGACCCTGCCCGGGTTCCGCCCGATGCGCGAAGCTTTCGTGGAGAAATGGACGGGCAACGCGCACAACCATTTCGAGGCGCCGGGCGATCTCCCCGAATACCTGCTGCTCGGCGACCTGGCGCGATGGCTCATCGATCTGCTGAACGCCGGAAGTGTCGAGGACGTCAGGAGTGCGCTCGTGGTGGTGGACCGGTGGTTGCTGGAAGGCGACCACTACGTGCAGGAGGCTGCCATGCTCGGCTTCATCGAGACGCTCCAGAACAACATCGAGGACGACCAAACTCGGCAGCGCTTCTTCGACCTGTTGGGTCCCGAGGGACAGCACTGGTGGAAGAAGCTCGACCGGTTCTGGACGAAGGGCGAGCACCTCGTCGACGAGCGAAAACTGCCCGCTGAGAAGCAAGCGACGTGGACGATCAGCCAGGTAGTGAACATCCCGCTCTGGCGGGCAGGACGCAAACGGGATGGGGCGGAAGATGAATAGCACAGTGCCCCGCCTTGAGCAGTACCCCCCAAATGGATACGGCAAGCGTTGCGCCACGCGCTATCGAGCGACTGCCAGGGAAGCTGCGCGAGGGAGAACGACGGAAGTGGCCGGTTGGAAGAAGCATGGCGAGATACTGCTCGGCGCGATGATGATGGCCGCGCTGGCACAACCGGCTCACGCGGCTTGGGTAGTCCTGGACTACCCCGAGTTCGGCGAATACACGGCGGCCGTAGGCTCGGAACAAGGCAGGGCCGAGATGGAGATATCGTGCAGCGTCGACTATCCCGATGACGTCCGAATAACCATCTTCACCGAAGAAACCTACGACCCGGAGACGAGCTACTCGGACGAGGTTCCGGTCAGCGTGATCGCCGGTGGCGTCCAGCAGCCGATTGCCTACGGCTCGTTCGAGAACGTCGACGACATGCTCGTCGTGGTGTCGGATACTTCGCGCGACGAAACGCTGGCGCAAGTCATTGGCGCCATGGCCAAGAGCACATCGCTGATCGGAATACAGTTCTACGGACGGGACTTTAAGTTTCCGCCCGATGAGCTCGACACCGCGCTGGCCTACCTGTTCGAGCATTGCACATGAACCGTCCGCTTCACAGCCTCGGCCTGCTGTCGTTTCTGATGCTCATGTCCGCCGGCGCCGCCCACGCCGCCCCCGAGGACGACTATGTCGCCCTGATGACGGCGATCGAGATCGACAAGGCCTGCGTCGCTCTCAAGTACATGGAATTCACCGCGGTACGCGGCATTGCCCAAAGGTATCTTGAGAGCACGTCCCAGTATGTTCAGAGCCTGGACGGCCGACTGTCGCCCGCAGACTACGACGCTTGGCGCGTCGGGCTCGACGAACAGGCTCGCACGGCCGCGACTGCAGCGGGGTGCACGCAGGCGGCGATGAGTCATGTTTTCACCGCCAAGGCCGCGGCTTCGGATCAGCTCTACCAAGGACTGCTGCTCGCGTTTCATTTCGACAGCCTCCCGGATTTCGATCGAGTCCCCCTGGACGGGCACAAGAAGCAGACGGCGATGGGCTACGAGACCTATCTGCGTCAGCTCTACGGGCAGAACTTCGACGCGTTTGCCCAGCGACAGCGCGATGCCGTGGTCCAGATGCTTCCTGTCTCCGATCCGGGCATATCGACGTGGTCGTGGTCGCCCGATGCCGAGCAGTACGCCGGCAGGCTATGGGATCTCCAGACCCGGGCAGCGGCAGCCATGAGCTCCGTTCAGTTCGAAGTGACGGCCGAGGCGAACGGATACTTCGTCCGGCCTTATTTCGTCACCGAGGTGATGGTCGTCCCGTCCCTCGTGCGTCCCGAAGTCGAGGGCTCGCTCCCGATCATTCGGGGCCCGAGCTACCAGTTGGTCGAGGACGGCGAGGAACTGGTCGAGCTGTATTCGGTGGCAAGCATGCTGCCCGATCGCCGCATTGGCATCCTGTTCTACGGGGAGATCGCGTCGAAACGGATGCAGTCCCCAACCATCAGGCTCTATGTGCCACAGAAGCCCTACCCTGACGGCACCAGTGGCATCACGGCCTTCAACGACCCCTCGTTCCGGGAGAACGCTGTGGTCTTCGAAGGAACCTGGGCTTCAGACGGCTGCATGGGCGCACCATGTTACGACTTCCCCGCCGAGGCCACCGAGGCCCTGCTGGCTGATCCGGCAGGTACCTATGCCGAGCTCTTTGTCTCGTTCACCCCGAACGATCAGCCGCCCCCGATCGACGAGTTGGGTCGCGAGCGGTTCGACAGCCAATGGATGCTCTGGTGGACCGACAGCGTTGGAGCACAGCGATGAGAAAGCCCGTTCTACTGCCGCCGGCCGTGCTGGCGATGATGGCTGTCGCGCCGGTCGCAGCGCAGGACGATACCTGGACGCCGTTGGCGTTCTCAGGCGACGACGTTGTCTTCGCGCTTGGTGGGCCCGACACTCGAAATGACGCGAGGGAGATCTCGCTCGCCATCGTGCCGCCCGAAGGTTTTGTGGGCTTCGGCGAAGAGGTGGGCTACGTCCTGAATTTCTACGCTTTGAACTGCACCGAGCGGACGTCGCGTCACCACACTATGCATGTGTTCGGGAAAGACGGGAACATCGTCTCCATACAAAGCCTCGACCAGCCTGATGAAGCCGTTCCGCCCGATGGCAGCGCGATGGATCTCGCGGTCCGGCTCAAGTGCTTTGCCGATCCTCCGTCCGTAACCGGTGGAGTCGAACAAAGCCGTCTTATTGAAACGGCAAATGCGCTGCGGGGAACCACTCGCGGGTAAGCCTGTCCCTGCAGGGTGAAATGAAGAAGGGGGCGACAATGTCGGCAAGATTAGCATCGGCGCTATTGGGGATATTTCTGGCTGCTGCGCTTGGCTTTCCAGTTGGGGCATGGGCCCAGCCACAAGCTGTAAATGCCTGGAACCTCTACAGTGCAGACGATTCTGACGGACGCCCGCAATTCTCGCTGAGCTACATGGACCCAATCGATAGGCGGTTCACACTGACCTTCGCCTGCTCGGCCCATAACGACGAGGTCACCATCGTCTACTACCCGCCGGTTGGAACGTCAGCCGACGAGCAAAGTCACGAGGTCAGATTGGTCTCCGAGAACAACAGCGACACCTTCTATGGGCCCTATCGAGATGTGGACGGGCAGGTTCTCATCTTCGGCCTGGACGCAAAATCCAACGAGCAGATCGACCTCTTGCGGAGCGGCTTCGTCGTAACGGTTGATGACGTTCACGCCGCACGGCTCTACACGCTGCCTGAACACGCGGCCAAGGTTGAAGAATTGATCGCTGGCTGCTGGCCTTGAGCCGCCCAAGTCAGGAGATGCAATGAAGACCCGTTTGCCTTCAGCTTTGTTGGCGCTTTTCGCCCTCTCCTCGCCAACCCATGCTGCGGAGCCCATCGCGCGGGACAGGATCATCACGGTCTGCGTCGAGACCGTGCTTCAGAACTGCAAGGTCCTTACAGCGGGCTTCCTCAATGTCGATTGGGGCGACGACGAGGGAAAGCCCATGCTGGCCTGGCAGACGCAATCCGGCTTCACGCCAGAGGACGGCGTACTGGGCGGCTTCGTGCTGCTGCAGCATGTCGACGGGAACTGGGCGCGCTTCGACGCCGGTTTCGACGGCTGGCGCTTCTTCCCGCCGCGGCTCAGCCAGGACGGGCTCTTGCATCTGCCGGGCTATACCGGTGGCACGGGCAGTTACAACGCTGATCGTCTCTACCAATGGAACGATACGGAGTGGGAGCCGATCGACATCAAGACTTGGCGGAAGGCAATCGCAGAGCAGTTGCCGGCGGATCGCGAGATATGGAAGGGCGTTCAGTACGACTTCGACAACCCATGGTCCAAGCTCGTGGCGCGCACCGCCCTGTGGCGCGGCGACGACGGTAATTGCTGCCCAACTGGAGGCCATGCCGAGATCGTCTTCTCCGTCAAGGAGCGGCGTTTGACGGTGGACCATGTCGACTACTTGCCGGCCGCAGAAATGCCCGGGCCGCTTTCGGAGGGCGTTCAGCAATGATGACGACACGTCACGGACGCTATCGCAAGGAAGCCGCATGACCTCCGACGTAATAGTATTGAAGTCGGTCTGATTGCCGGACTGTTGGAGATGTCGGGCGCGGGCCCGGATACCAGTCGAATAATGCGAGTGGCGGCCATGAGGTCGGAACCCGCCCATCCGCAACGCGCACCATTCCCGCCGTTCAGAGCGCGTTTTGGGTTTCCCGAAACCTGTAGGTCCGCTTCAGCCTCCGCTAAGGCAACAGTTAAGCTTATCTGCGCAAAGGCAAGAGCGGCAGATGCGCGCCCAATCCATCGCGTTACGGCTCTACCCAGTCGTAGAACTCGTCCGCGTAGCCGCCCAAAGCGCGCTCAAGGCATACTGCGATCATTCGCTTGCCGTCACTACGTCGAAGCTCGTCAATTTGCTCGTCCACCACGAGCTTTATGTCGGTTACGCGTCCCAAGACCGCCTCACGTGCCAGCCCCAGTTCGCTCCCAAGCCATACAGCTCTGTTGGACAGTGACTCGATGCCATCCCTGAGCGCTGATCGCTTTTCGCGGTCCGTTTCGCTGCCCAGTACCCGCTCAAGACCAGCTATGCACCATGTTGTATCGTAGAATTCGTTGTCCGGCGCGGGCTCTGATGCGGGTGCAGGGTCGGATGCGGGCACCGACCATGAATCCACCATGGCTTGCAGGTTGTCGACATCAAGCAATGCGCCCACATCGACTGCGGCTTGCGCGCAGGATTGGTAGTCATAAGACAGTGGCGATTCCCCCGCATTTGTAAGGGGGCGCGAGAATTCGTAGGCGGCCTGATGGTAGGACTCCACCTCGACTTCCGCAAGGGCATCGTCGCTGAGGCCCAGCCCCCTGGCTTCGCGCAACATCCGGAAATGCAGATCCCCGATGAGACCCTCTGCTTCCGAAACACTCAGCTTGCTGTACGCCGGCATATTGCCGTCCGTGATGTAGTGCATGGCCCCATAGCACCAGGCGTTGAAACGGAAATCGGCACTCAACGGATAGTCCCAGCCCGCTGCTGCGAGGGCGGGACGGTCCGGCGTCGACTGCGCCGGATCGGGTATATTATCGCCGATATCAGTCGGTGCCAGGCTAAGGCAGCTGATCGGATCAGCTTCGAACTTGCCCCGGTCCCCGGACTGGGTGAAGGCTTCAACCTGGGCAAGCGCCAAGTAAAGATAGCCCATCCGCAGCATGTCATTGTCGTTGGCCGGAACGCCGAAAAACTCGAAAATCTCCGTTCGCATAAGTTCCGCCACGCCCATTGCCACTTTCGCGTCTGCAATTTGCTCGGCGGTGCCCTCCAATTTGCCGCGCTGATCCAGAATAGTCAGCGTGTCGCCACACCACAGCCGCCGGTGCATGTTCTCGTATGGGTCGACATAAAGCGCCTTGTTGCGCATACCGATTAGCCCTTTGGCCATACATGCGTCATAAAGCATTCGTTCTGCGCCGGTCAGTGTGCCACCGTTCGCTCGCTCCGCGGCAGATGCAGTCTTGACCACCATGGCCTGGTCATAGGCAATGAGCGCTGCGCCCTCGATTCCCCTCGCTTCGCCCAAGCGCTTGTAACGGGCCGCCGCATCAGCCATTGCGAACGCTGCCTGCATGCGGGCCGCATCGTCTGGATAGCCAAACCGAGACCCTTGATTGGCCATGAGATTGAAACACCAGGAATTGAATGCCAGCGGGTCGAAACCGATCTGCTCGACTGGTGGAATAGCAAGAGCGAGGTCCGTGGGCGGATTATCTGGGCCAGACATAGTCTGGCTTTCAGCCTGCGATACCTCGCTCCGGATTGGACCGGACATTTGCTGCCCCAATGCAAATCCTTCGGGAGAGACATATCCTGCACCGGATGACGGCTGGGACGGCAAAACATCGCCAGGTCCCGGCGAGGCTTCCACCCCTGTCAGCACTGCTACAGAAAGAATGACGATCCAGGTCCACCGCTGCATAACTGTTCTCAACCCCGCGAGCTTGGCAATTACCGCTGCCCATCTCCCATGCTATCTGGCCGCTACCCTACCAACAGTACCATCCCCCGTTCGGGGGGCAGGCGAACATGGCTTCGGCAGCTTTCCGGCCACATGATCGGGACGGCGCTGGAAGAGCGTCCGGCTAGAGATTGGTGGCCGTCTGTGCCGACATTTTCCAGGATCCGCTGGCATCCCGGGTGAAGCAGATGCCGCTGGCATATGGCTTGCTGATCGCCACGTTTTCAAAATTGAGAAAACCCGAGCCACCGTCCGGCAGATGCACGGCGATCCAGCCTCCCGGCGCGTCGGTGTCATAATCCAGTCCGTACAGCAGATCGGCTTGCAACATGCTTGCCGCACGCGCAGCATGACTGGGCCGCACGAGCGCCGCGACCGGCGCTTCGACGTAGAACACGCTCGAGGTCTGTATATCGAGATGCTCGCCCAGGGCTATTACGGCAGCACGGTCAAACCCCCGATAGGCATAGGTACAGATGGCACCGTCAAGCAAAGGATCACGGCCCCATGCCTGGCCATCGATGATCGCGGCGATGATGAAGTCCCGCTCCGCCGCGACTGCGAAGGGCGTGACGTCGCTGCCATCGAAGGGCTGCTCATAGATGCCACCAATGTTGTCGGCCAGGGCCGTCAGGGCGAGATCAATTGTCTCGAAGGGACCGATTTCTTCCGTACGCCGCGGCAGGCCCAGTTCCAGGGCGCCATCAATGAGGGTGAGGCGTGGCGCGAGCATGGCGCCGATTGCCGGGCGGTCATCGCTGCGTGATGCCTGAAGCAATGTCGCTGCTGCCTCGACAAGGTCGGCAGGCGGCAACACGGCTTCCTTGGGCGCCAGCGGCACGGGTGCATAGGGCTCGCCACCGAGCGCCACCATGGTGAACGAGGCGGCCGCCAGGCCACCAGTCACACCCACGAGTAGGCGAAGTCCGGGGCGCACCGGAAATGTGCGGCGCTCTAGCATCTGCGAAATACCATTGGGTTCCCCCAGCGAGCCTTTCCCGTTGCCAGGTCAACGGAATAGACAAAGAACTCATCCTTGCTGACCCAGACGGCGATGCTGCTCTCGCCCCATTCGGGTAGCCAGGTCGTCCGCCCCGAAAAGGACATGAGCTCGAACTCGGTCTCAATGCCGGATGAGGACTTGTATGAAAGCTTGTCGGCTCCATTAGCCGTCAACTCAACCGCCGAGGAGCAATCGACAACTGGCTCTCCGTTTATGGTGCCAGTGCCTTCGGGAAAACCCAGCCACCAGCGACCGGCAAAAGGCTCTGCGACCCCATTGGGTATCTCCGGCACGCCCTCTCGCGGGAACTCCATCGCTTCAGGCGCCGGCGCCAGAATGATGATGGCAAGACAACTCAACAACAAACCAAAAAGAAATTTTCTGGACAACTTCGCTATTGCTCGCACGTAACAATCCCCCGAGACGTCCTGACTTCGATCGATTACCGACAAGGCTCTATACAGTTCGCCCGCTGCGTGGCATCCCCGGTTCAGAGGATTACGGAGGGGCAACGGGAATGGCAGGATCGCTCTGAAAATGTCGTCAATCGATGCACAATTGCAGCTGCCGCCCCTGGCGCGGCTTCTGGCCGCCCTTGCGATCTTTGTCGTTTCAGCGCTGGCTGCGCTTTGGCTCGCCACGGCGCAACCTTGGCTGGGCCTGGTCTTGCAGGCCGGTGATGACGGGCTGGTGGTTCTGGTCGATGTGCAACGCGAAGATTTGCCGAACGGTTTGCGGCCGGGCTCGCGCATTGCGCGCATCGGCGCGGTCAATCTACATGCCATCGATGTCATGGAGGAGCCCGACACACTCAACAGCTATGCGCTGCTCAATGAATTTCGGGCACGGCAGGCAGAACTGTCAGCAACGCTGAACCAGCCTCAGGTGCTTGTTGGCTTCGCCGGGGACAACCAGTCCATACAGACCGTCGTGGTTGCCCCTTATGCCGGACGCCCAGCATGGTCGCTTCCATTCGAATTCTGGCTGCAACTGTTTGTGGGTGGCGCCGGCGCACTCGTCGGCGGCTGGATATGGGCCCTCAAGCGTGACCGGCCAAGTGTGTTTCTGGCCATTTCCGGCTTTGGCCTGATGGCATCGGCCCTCAGCGCATCTGTTTACAGTACCCGCGAACTGGCGCTGGATGCCGAGCTGTTTCGCATGCTCAACGCCGGCAATTTCGTCGGCACCAATATCTTCGGGCTGGCACTGATCAGCCTCCTGCTGTCCTATCCGAAGCGGATCGGCGGTTCCCTGGTGATCCTGGCGGTTTGGACAATCGGCCTTGGCGCGGTTGTCGCGCAATTGATGCAGCTCATGCCTTCTCAGTCCATCGGCTCCTATGGGCCGATGCTGGCTCAATTCTGCATCATCCTGGCGCTGGTTGCCATCCAGTACATCGCCTCCCGCCGTGCGCCACTCGCGCGTGCAGCGCTCGGCTGGTTTGGCCTGTCCATCCTTTTGGGCACCAGCGTCTTCGTTTTCACCATTGCCGTGCCCGCAATGCTGGGCGTGGAACCGCACACCCGCCAGGCGCATGCCTTTGGCATCATCCTGATCATCTATTGCGGCATTGCCATCGCGGTGGCGCGCTACCGGCTTTTCGACCTGGGCATATGGTCTTTTCGGCTGACGTCGTACCTGCTGGGTGGGATGCTGCTGATCGCACTGGATGCGGTGCTGATCTATGGCATCGCAATCGAGCGCATCCCCGCATTCGGACTGGCGCTCCTGGCCGTTGCGATGCTTTACCTGCCGCTGCGCAATTTTCTGGGAAACATGCTGGCGCGCCGCACCGGCGTCGATGCGCTTCGGGTGCGCGAAGTAGTCGACATTGCGCTGACCCCAAATGTGACGCTGAGGCAGGAGAAGTGGCGCGGTCTGCTCGATAGCGCCTTCGCCCCACTCAGCATCGATCTGGCGGCTCCGACAGACCGTGCGCGAATTGTCGATGGCGGGCAGAAAATGCTTGTGCCCTTCACCAAAGGCACGCCGGCAATGTGCCTGCATTATGCTCATGGCGGCAGGAAGCTGTTTTTGCAGACCGATGCCGACCGTGTGCAACAACTGGTTGAACTGATGGACCATGCGCTGGCCAGCCGCGATGCGCAGGAGCATGGCGCGCGGCAGGAGCGTACGCGGATGGCAAGGGACCTCCACGACAATATCGGCGCCCAGTTGCTGCGAACTCTGCTCAGCCGGGACCCGGAACGCAAGGACGCCATCATTTCCGAAACGCTGACCGACCTGCGCGACATCATAAACAACGCTCAGGGAACTGGTCTGGTCCTGTCGGAAGTCCTGGCTGATCTCAGGTTTGAAACCGACGAACGGCTGGCCGCCGTTGACATGGAATTGCGCTGGGACATGGAGATCGATGAGACACAGGCGGTCGATGCGCGACTGGCGCACACCCTGCGCTCGATTATCCGCGAAGCCGCCAGCAATACGATCCGCCATGCCCGGGCCCGCAACTTTGCGGTGCGCATGCGGGTGGCGGCTGGTGAGCTTCATGTTCACATCAGCGATGATGGCGTGGGCGTAAGCGACCACGTTGGCTCGCATGATGGCGGGCTGGTCAATATGGCGGCGCGAGCGGAAGGGCATGGCGGCGCTTTGACCATTTCGTCCGACAGCGGCACCCATGTCTTTGCGCGCCTTCCGCTGGAGACGCCATCGCCATGAATGTTGAAACATTGCTCATCGTCGAAGATGTGCCCGAGGCCCTGGCCTGGCTTGCGGATCTGGCACAGAAAGCCTTTCCCGATGTTAGGGTGGGCAAGGCCCGGTCCGTGCGCGAGGCGGCGTGCCGGATAGAGGAGGACCAATGGGACATGGCGCTGGTCGATCTGGGCCTGCCCGATGGTTCGGGGCTGGACATCATTCGCCGGCTCAAGATGGTCTCTCCAGACACGATATGCATTGTCAGCACAGTTCTGGGAGACGACGCGCATGTGGTGGCGGCCCTCTCGGCAGGGGCACAGGGCTATATCCTCAAGGGGCAACCCGACGCGGTGGTACACCGGCAACTGCTTCAACTGCGTCATGGCATTCCAGCCTTGTCGCCGGCCATAGCCCGACGGATCATGGAGCACTTTCAGCGCACCGGTCCGGTAGATGGCGAAAGCCAGGCACTGACAGCGCGCGAGACCGATGTGCTGAGCATGGTCTCGAAGGGCTTCCGCAATGCCGAAGTGGCGCAAGCGCTGGGCCTGGCAGAATCCACCATCGCCACCCATGTCAAAAGCATCTACCGAAAGCTGGGCATTTCCTCGCGCGCCGAGGCGGCCCTCCATGCCGCCCGGATGGGCCTGACCTGAGGCGGCCTCAGGGCCAGGCCCGCTCCGGCAGTTCATCGCGGCAAAGGTCTGGCTTGAACACGCCACGCGGCATCGGATCACGATCGGCAGTGGCATCATCAGTCAACTGGCCGGCGCCATACCACAGGCTCAAGCCTATTTCAGGCACCATGACATAGGCCGGCGCCGGCTCGCCCTCATTGGGCGGCTCGAACCAGAACGTCATATCCTCGTCGAGCGCGTAGAACCGCAGCGAGCGCAGGACATCGAGGTCTGGTGGATCATCACTGCCCAGCGCGAGTGGGATCGGTCACCGGGACCAGGGTCATGCCGCTATAGCCGTTGGATACCGAAAAGGTGAACCAATAGGTGCGCTGGGGCGTGGTGAGGTACATATAGAGGTCGGACGCGATCGAGGCGTAATTGTGCGAAGGCTGGAAGCCGATCTCGAAACGGTCTTCGCCATCCAGCAATTCATAGACGGCGCGTTCGGCAGGGCACTCATCCGCAGCGAGTGCGGGGCTGGCCAGACCGAGAAGTACGGCCGGGACCAATGCGGAAAGCAGCCAGTTGCGCATCACGACACCTCAAGCGGAGGAAACAACCGAAACCAATGGCGCACTGACCACAAGCAGCGCGACCGAACAAAAAATAATCAGGCGCAGGCGCAAATAGCGTGGATGTGTCAGTCCCTCCCTGAAGGCGGTGAGCGAGTCTCTCAGCCCTGGCATTGTGCTGCCCGAGCGTGCAACGGCGCGGCGGCGCAAGGCAAACAGCCACCAGAATGCAGCTATGGCAAAGACCAGAAAGACAAGACCCTGAACGATCAGCAGGATAACAAGCGCCATTTCCGCCACCGGCCTATTGGCACATCAGGGCGTGGCCCCGAAAGTTGAAACTACAGGCCAGAAAGTCCTGCACTGCGACCGCGGCCTCCAGGTCATCCGGCACAGTCTTGGCCTCGATTTCCACCAGGGCGGCCATCCGCCCTTCATCGTCATAGAGGCTGAACCACAGGAAGGGCCGCCCGGACGGATAGGTGCCGCCATAGACGAAGCCATCAGACGACTCCGAACCGAGGTCATATGTGACGTTTCTGTTTGTCAGGGCGGTCTTGGCGTGTTCGAGCAGCAGATGATTGCCCATCTGCACGACAATGCGATGATTGCCGTGCTCCAGCGTATCGGCCGAATGGGTGGACACTGCGACGGTCATGGATGGGTGGAACTCCGGGCGCGGCATGCCACCGTCGACCAGAAAATCCTTATTGAAATAGTCGAACTTCTGGAACCTCAGATAGTCCAGAACGTCGGTGACCTGATCCCCCATGGTCACGAATGGATGGGTGAACATGGAATTGAAGCCGCCCTTCTTGAACAAGCGTCGGCTCGCGGTTTCGCCCGTCCCCAGGCTGGACCAACCCTGCGGGCGGTGAAAGAGGCTGACGAGGGGCCGCGCGGCGCCGCTGATGCCGGGGGCTGTGTAGAGCGCAAGGTCGACATCGCCCATCAGTCCGGCCTGTTCGGTTGGCAGGCCGCAATAGGTAACACCAAGCGGGTTGTCCGGCCCTATTCTGAAGCCGCTCAGCTTTTGACCAGCCTCGTTGACCGCGAAATCGCTGAGCAGTGTCTCCGAAATCGCTTCGGGCTCCGCATCGATGAAGGCACTGCGGTGATAGGCCAGAAGGCGCAGGCAGGCATTGCGGATCGCCGCGCTCTTATCGCCGATCCAGTGGCCGAGGGGAGATGGTGGCAAATGCGTGCGGGTGACGTAGTAATCTTCGCCCGTCTGCACATCGTAGCTCTCCTCAGGACCCATGCTGACGATATGGGAAAGCACGCTGGCATCGACATTCCAGTCGACCAATTGCTTGATCATCAAAGCGATATCGTCCCGGCTCGCGCCCAGAACTGCGTCCATGCCGAAATCGGCGACAAGCGTACCCAGGTCGTCCGGCGCAAAGTATGGCGCGTGGAAGCCCAGGATAGCGTGTGGTTCGACCATGCGGTCGACATAGACTCCGACGCCATCCTGGCTTGAAAATCCCGAACCGCCCAGGAAGGCAAAGGCACACGCCGAGTAGCAACTTGAACCGGCTTCGACCACCGTGGCCACGGCCCTTTCGCGCAGCAGCAGCGCCAGTTTCAATCCCTCGATATAATTGCCGCCCGGGCTGCTCAATGTCAGCACGGCACAATTGCCGCCTTCTGCCGGCAGCGCGGGGACGTCGCACTCCAGGACTTCATCAAAAAGGCTCGCCAGCGTCGCGGCGTCGCCTTCCATGACCGGGCCTGCGTAATGGAGATGAGGCACGAAACGCTCGGCAGAAAAATGATTGGAGACCAGCCACATGTCTGCCGCCCAGCCCGGCGCGGCGAAGAGGCCCAAGGCTAGAACAGCCAACAATTGCCGCGCAAACAGGATCATGTCGTCTCCTCCCGAGTGCAGCGGACGATAGTGATGATGCCCAGCCTGCAATATACCCCGATCAGGGGAGGGAGATATTGCAAGCACCCCGTTAAGCTGCCGCGGATACTGAAGAATCGAGATATTGAGCAGCAATTGATGTCGAAGTTTACTGTGGTTCTGACCACCGCCGCATTGCTGGCGTTCAACGTGTCCGCGGTCTCTGCACAGGAGGCGGAGATTATCGCACTGGGCGATGGCGCGACGATCACTGTCGAGGACTATCTTCTCGAAACATCGGACACAGGCCCCACCACCATTGTGGTGAAGGCCCGGCCCAACTTCGATCCCGAGCCTTTTGGAGCCGTCCCCTCGGATCACTTTGCCCGCAAGGTCCAACCCCTATGTTCGGACCTCGTGCAGTTTAGCCGCGCGGCGATTGAAGAGGAGGATGCAACGGCCGTCCGTATCCGTTGGGATTTCGACCCCACTTATGACACGGGTGCAGAGGGCGGCGTCACCATCAGTCGATTTCACGAGTTTGTCTTCGCGCTCGACGGGAACCTGATGTGCATTCCACAGCCGCTGGGTGTCGGCCCGGACAATCTGGAGCCCGATCTGCCCAGCGGACTGCCCGTGGTGTTGCGCTACATCGAGCCTGGGCCGCGCGCCCGGCAGTTGACGCTGACCTACGAGGTCGCTGCCGAGCTTGCCGATATTTCGACGGAGAAGCTCGAGAATGCGGCCATAGAGCTTTGTATTCTCCATGCCGATCTCGTGCTGGCAGAACAGAACAGGTATTACGGACAACGCGAGACCGAGCTAGTGGCGCTGGCCTTTGCTCAGAGTGATGGACGCGGACAGGAGCTGGAGCGTCGGGTGCTTTTCGGCGTCGAAGGCAATCGCTGCAAGACCGGGCTGAGCCAGCCACTGGCCGATGCCATTCGCGGCATGGTAGGCAGCGAGACCAGTGCCGATCCCAGCGAAGCGCAGCAATGAGTTCCGATCAAGGATGGCAGGCCGTCCTTCCACACGGCGAACGGCTGCTTTGGCATGGCCGCCCCAATGGCGGCGTTCAGATATCTGACTTCTTCACCCCGCGATTGCCCTTCGCGCTGGTGTTCACCGCCTTTGCAATCTTCTGGATGGCGGCGACCTCACAGATGGCTCAAATGGGCCCCGCGAGCGGCGCGCTCGACCTTTTCCCGCTGTTCGGCCTGCCCTTCATGTTTGTCGGACTATATATGGCCTTCGGCATTCCGTTCTGGGATGCCTATGAGCGCCGGCATTCCTTCTATGCCCTGACAGACGAGGCGGCCTATATCGCCATGGACCTGTTCGGACGGCGCAGCCTCAAGCGCTTTCCCATCAGCGACATGAATGCACTTGAGCTGGAGGACGGGCCGCAAGGCACCGTGTGGTTCAATCGTGACGTGCAGGTGTACCGGAAAACCAGCAGTTACCGAACCACCAATTTGGTTCGCCAGACCTATACCACCACGACCAGAACGGGCTTCAAATGCATCGGCGCGCCCCGGACTGTTTATCAGATGATCCTCGGACAGATGCATAAGTCGCATCATGCCACATCAAGTTGACTTCTGTCAGTGGACCACAGCCAACTCCGAGGCCCTACCAGCGCCACTTTGGAAGTCATGACGAGGGCTCTTCCCAAGTCATGCACAAAACCGATTAGTCCGCTTCCCGCTCCAGAAGAACATGAGGCAGTCCTTCCCGCGCAATGGCTGCTTTTCGTCATGCGGCATCTAAAAGCGGACCGACGGCTTGCGGCCCCTACCCTGCCCTTCCAGCGAGCTGGGCCAATGACGGAATTGGGGCCGTTTGAAGACTGGCCGCTTCCCGAGTCCAAAGCGTCGATAGCTGCCGTTTAGGCCAGGCTGTCCCAGCGCGCTTGTTGACCCATTCTCGCTGTTGAGGCGGTATGACGAGGTCCCAAAAACGTGGCAACCGAGTTTGCGTTAGGTCATCGACCTAGGTCGACGCCACCATTGGCTCCCGGACTGTTCCGCAACGCAGCCGGCGCGACTCCATGCGAGCGCTGGTTCTACCGGATGTCACGCTAGCAGCGATGTCCCCGACATCTCCTGCGGCTTCTTCAGATCCATCAGCTGGATCAATGTCGGAGCCACGTCTGCCAAGCGGCCGCTGCGAAGCGACCGATGAGTGGTGTTATAGAGTATGGCCGGGACCGGATTAGTGGTGTGCGCAGTGTGGGGCCCGCCGGTGAGGGGATCACGCATCTGCTCGCAATTGCCATGATCGGCCGTCACCATCAGCACCCCATTGGCCGAATGGATCGCCTCCGCAATTCGCCCGAGTTGAAGATCGACCGCTTCGACCGCGGCGATTGCTACCTCAAGATTGCCAGTGTGGCCGACCATGTCGGGGTTGGCGAAATTGACGATGATCAGATCGTAGCGTTTCGAGCCGATTGCCTCGACGGCACGATCGCCGACCATCGGGGCGGACATTTCAGGCTGCAGGTCATAGGTGGCGACTTTGGGCGAGTCGACAATGGTCCTCTCCTCGCCGACAAATGGCTCTTCCCTACCGCCGTTGAAGAAATAGGTGACGTGCGGATATTTCTCTGACTCGGCAAGTCGCAATTGCCTGCTTCCGCCGAGCGCCACGGTCTCGCCCAGTCCGTTGGCAATGGTTTGCGGCGCTAACAGCGGCTTCAGCCATGGGTCAAATTCATCCCCATAGTGCGTCATGCTGACGGCTGCCGATAGTTGCGGCGCCTGGCGCGTGAACCCGTCGAAATCAGGAAGGAGCAGCGCGGCCATCAACTGCTTGACACGATCTGCGCGGAAGTTGAAGCAAAGGACGGCGTCCCCGTCCTTGATGCCACCGAATTTACCGATAACCGACGCAGGCACAAACTCGTCGGTGACAGAGTTCGCATAGGCCGCGTCAACGGCTTCCTGCGCCGTAGCGCTATTCTGCCCACGGCCCGTGGCGATCGCGTCATAAGCTTGCTGTAGCCGCTCCCAACGCTGGTCACGGTCCATTACCCAATAGCGGCCGGTCACTGTGGCGATATCTACGCCGGGTGGCAGGGCGGCGTCGATCTCGGCCAAATAGCCTGCTGCAGCCTCGGGCGGGGTATCGCGCCCGTCCGTAAAGGCGTGAATCACCGTTGGAACGCCGGATTGCTGCAATACTCGGGCAAGGGCCACTGCATGGTCCTGATGCGAATGCACGCCGCCGGGCGAAACCAGCCCCATCAGATGACAGGTCCCGCCGCTTGCCTTGAGCGCCGCTGGCAGCCCCGAGGCCATGACGGCGCCCGCCAGCGTTCCGTCCTCAATTGCCTTTGTGATGCGGACCAGATCCTGCAGGACGACTCGGCCTGCTCCGATGTTGAGGTGGCCGACTTCGGAATTGCCCATCTGGCCATCCAGAAGCCCGACATCCAGGCCAGATGTTGCAAGGAAACTGCGCGGACAGCTTTCCCACAGGCGATCAAAATGTGGTGTGTGGGCAAGCCGCACCGCGTTGTCGGCGCTCTCTTCACGCCAGCCCCAGCCATCGAGGATAGCTAGCATTACTGGCTTAGGAGCTACGTTCAATTCTCCCGGCACCCAAAGACCTCGCTCTGTTGATTGGCTATTG
>NZ_JAEKMH010000008.1 GCF_016411825.1 Devosia sediminis | reverse complement strand
GTCCACGGGTCCACGGGTCCACGGGTCCACGGGTCCACGGGTCCACGGGTCCACGGGTCCACGGGTCCACGGGTCCATGGGTCCACAGATAATCTCCATACTCCAACCTGGTTCGTTTTGTCGGACATCAGACGACGGAACGACTTCAACGCGCCCCATTTCAGCCGTTCGTTCCGGATTCTTAAATCGCTAAGAGCAGACATTCGCAGGACGCGCTTTCCTGGATGGTTGTCACGCGTTGGGCCCAAATGGGTATCGGGGCGTTACAGAATCCATAAGCTCAGAGAACTATCACCTGGCGCTCATGGCGGCGCGCATTTGCGAGATGATGGTCAATCTGTCCAAACCTGGAGAGATAAATGTCCATCATCTTGCCCCCGTTTTGCTACTTGCCCCAAGGTTCACAACAAGACACGCGCTACGATCAAAGAATCTGCGAGGTGACCCATGCTTAAGCTGCATCCCCTCGTTATCGCGAGCCTGTTCTGCGGAGCACCAGTCTCAGCTGAGACCTTGCCTCAAGAAATCGATGAAATCTTCTCTTGGGTAGAACCGGATGGCCCGGGATGCTCGGTGGCGGTGCAGCCCGGCGACGGCAGAAGCGTCGCTCGTGCCTTCGGCCTTGCCGACTTGGAACGAGGGGTGCCGATCGTCTCGGACACTCGCTTCGATGCCGGATCGGTTCAGAAGCAGTTCGTCGCCGCAACGATCCTGCTGCTCGAACGAGATGGGCTGTTGTCCTTAAGCGACGATGTGGGCAGGCATGTTCCCGAGCGGGGGAGGAACTCGACGGTTCGATCAGTACGGAACTCGAAAGTGCCGAGATAGTGCTCCTGCTGGTAAGCCCAGACTTCCTGGCATCGGACTACTGCTACGACAAGGAGATGACTGTCGCCTTGGATCGGCAGGCCAGAGGTGAAGCCGTTGTTATTCCCGTCATCCTTCGCCCCTGCGAATGGCACCATGCTCCCTTCGGCAAACTGCGGGCCACACCTTCGGACGGCAAGCCGGTGACGCAGTGGCCAGACCGGGATGTGGCCATGCTCGACGTGGTCAAGGACATCAGGAAAGCGGCGGAGCGATTCGCCGACCCGGTCCGATCCCGCTCGGAGCCCACAAGATTGGTTTCGTCCACGACCGCGGTTGCGGCGGGTCCGAGGTCCAGCAATCTACGCCTGGCCAAAAGCTTCACGGATCAGGACAAGGATCGTTTCAGGGTGGAAGCCTTCGAGTTCCTCGCCAAATATTTCGAGAATTCCTTGGCGGAACTGGGCGAGCGTAACGACGGCATCGACGGCGATTTCCGGCGGATCGATTCCAACCGTTTCACCGCGGCGGTTTACCGAGGCGGCAAGGCCATCACCCGTTGCACGATCTTCATGGGCGGCGGGTTCTCCACGAACGGCATCAGCTATGTCGATGGGGAAACCATGGAGTCGAACGGCTATAACGAGAACCTCAGGGTGGATGCCGACGAGCAGTCGATGTTCCTGCGCAGCATGGGCATGCGCTCGTTCGGCGGCCAACGCGAGGAGCACCTCACGCTCGAGGGAGCTGCCGAAATCTACTGGTCCATGTTCATCGGGCGACTGCAGGGTGACATGTAGATGAACCGCTCCTTGGATCGGGGCGTCCAGACCATGAACAGGACGGATGAAAGGAAGCCAGGACGATGAGCACGCAAGCCCAGATCATGGCCGAATTGGGCGTCGCTCCGACGTTCGATGCGCTTGCCGAAGCGGAGAGACGGGTGGCGTTCCTCAAGGATTACCTCGTGCGCTCCCGGCTTGCCACCTATGTCCTGGGCATCAGCGGCGGCATCGATTCCACCACGGCGGCCTTGCTCGCGCAGCGGGCCGCCCGTGAACTGAGGGCGGAAGGGCATGAAGCCCGGTTTGTCGCGGTAAGACTTCCCTACGGTACGCAGGCAGACGAGAAGGACGCCCGGGCGGCGTTGGCGGCGATCAATCCTGACCAGACCTTCACCGTCAACATCAAGCCGGCTGCGGACGCCATGTGGCAACAGGTAAAATCCGCCGGGTTCGTGCCGAACGACGCAGCCCAGGAGGATTTCGTCCTCGGCAACGTCAAGGCGAGGCAGCGCATGATCGCTCAGTACGCCCTGGCAGGGGGTCTCAAGGGCCTCGTCATCGGCACCGACCATGCCGCCGAGGCGGTCATGGGCTTCTTCACCAAGTTCGGCGACGGCGCCGCCGACATCCTGCCGCTCGCCGGCCTGAACAAGCGAAGGGTCCGCGCCATAGCAGCCCACCTCGGTGTACCGTCGGAGCTGGTGTTCAAGGTGCCTACGGCGGATCTCGAGGACAATGCCCCTTTGCGGCCAGACGAGGACGCCTATGGGGTGACCTACGACCAGATCGACGATTTCCTCGAAGGCAGGGCGGTTCCCGATTTCGCCCGCGATCGGATCGTGAACGCCTATCGCGCGACCGCCCACAAGCGAGCCCTTCCGGTCGCCGCCAACGCCGCGGACTGACGGCTTCGTCTATGGTTGGAGCGGGTCCGAAGCGGACTTGGCGGCCTGCACGTCGCGCTGGCGTTCGGGCCAGGTGCTCTTGATGTAGTCGAGCACGGCTGCGATCTCGGCGTCGTCGAGCACCGCACCGAAGCCCGGCATGTCGGTCTCGTAGCCGGACATCATGGCCGCCGGCCCTTCCTTGACGATCCGGAATAATTGCCGGTCGGAATGATGCCAGGTGTGGCCGGTCGCGTCGTGGGGCGGTGCCGGCAGGCGCCCGGTCGGCAGCCGCTGCTTCCAGTTCGGCTGACCTTCGAGGTTCGCGCCATGGCAGCTTGCGCAATGTTCGACATAGACCTGCCTGCCGGAAGCGTCCTCGGCAAGGGCCGCCCCCGCCGCTCCCGCCAAGGCGACCGCGATCAGAACGGCGAGGTGTTGAGCGCTTCGATGACACGACATTCAGCGACGACCCCTTTCCGGCATTCGGCGACCATCCGCGACAATTCTGCTCGCAGGCTCTGCAACTGCGCCAGGCGACGTTCGACCTCGTCCAGTTGCGCCTGTGCGATTCGACTGGCATCGGTGCAGGAGGCCTCGGGCTGTTCCTGCAAAGCCAACAAGGTGCGGACGGACTGCAGGTCGAAGCCGAGATCGCGGGCGTGGCGGATGAATCCGAGACGGCGGACGTCCGCCTCGCCATAGATGCGGCGCCCGTTGCCCTGTCTGGCCGGTACGGGCAGCACGCCCGCTCGTTCGTAGTAGCGGATGGTCTCGATATTGACCCCCGCGTGGCGGGAGAGATCCCCTATCTGCATTTCCTGCTTGCTCCTGTAGTGACTACAGGTTGTAGCCTCTGCACCAAATCGTCTCAAGAAGGAGCAAGGGCATGAGCGCTGCTGCCGAAACCGTACGCTACCAAGTCACTGGCATGGACTGCTCGTCCTGCGCCGCCAAGATCGAAGGGGCCGCCCGCAAGGTGGACGGTATCCAGGACGTCAAGGTCTCCATCGCCTCCCAGATCATGACGCTCGAGGTGGACGATCCCGGTCGGCGCTTGCCGCTGCTCGAGACCGCAGTAACGGACCTCGGTTACCAGCTCGACCGGATCGGCGGGCAGAAGGGGGCGAACTCCGAGCACGACCAGGAAGAGGAGGGCGACGACGATCACATTCCGGACCTCTCGCACGTCACGCCGGCCTACAAGCGGGCTCTCTGGATCGTCGTGCTGCTCAATGTCGGCTACGGCATCGTCGAGATCGCCGGCAGCTTCATCGCCGGCTCCCAGGCGCTGCAGGCCGACTCGCTCGACTTCCTTGGCGACGGGCTCATTTCGTTCCTGGGCCTGATCGCCGTTGGCTGGGGACTTGCCGCCCGGGCGAAGGCGGCCCTGCTGCAGGGCATCTTTCTCGGCCTGCTCGGTTTGGGCGTCGTCGCGTCGACGCTCTATAGGGTCTTCATCGAGCACCAGCCCGAGAGCCTCTTGATGGGCGGCTTCGCGCTGGTGGCGTTCATGGTCAACGTGCTGGCCGCAGTGGTACTTATCCCGCACCGCAAGGGCGACGCCAACATGCGAGCGGTTTGGCTGTTCTCCCGCAACGACGCCATCGGCAACCTCGCCGTGGTTGCCGCCGCGGGTGCGGTCTGGTGGACCGGGTCGCAGTGGCCGGACCTGATCGTCGCCTTCGCGGTGGCCGGCCTGTTCCTGCAGTCCGCTTGGTCGATCATCCGTGATGCGAGGTCTGACCTACGGCAGGCTGGCCGATGAGCAATCGCGACTCCTCGCTCTTCCTCGTTCTGGGCGTCATCGGCGTGGACGCCTCCACCAAGGAGGCCGCCCTGATGTACCTCGACGGGGCTGGCGTGCCGGTGCTGCCGGTGTTGAACCTTACCCTGGGATTCAATACCGGCGTGAGCTTTGGCATGTTCGCCGCGGACGGGCCCGGGGGCTGGTGGGCCATCGTCCTCGTGACCCTCGTGGTGTCCGCGGTGGTCGCCTGGCTGTGGCACAGGAGCCGTGGACGACTCGAGCGCTTTGGCTACGCCGCCATCCTGGGCGGGGCACTGGGCAATCTCGTCGACCGCATTCCCGATGGCGCGGTCACCGACTTCATCGACCTGCACGCGGGCGGCTGGCACTTTCCCACCTTCAACCTGGCCGACGTCGGCATCACCGCCGGCGTCGTCATGCTGCTGATGGCGACCATCACCGGCGCCTTCGCGGGCCATACCGCCCCCGGTGCCGGGGCCCCTAACCCATCAAAGGGCGGCCATGGTCGAGAGCGGCGCGACGGGGCAGGTTCCGTTGGGATCGAGCAGCGCGGCGCCCGTGCGGTTGAAGACGTAACGCTTCTCGCACACGTCAACCGCCGGCAACTGCAGCGTGCGGTCGAAGATGTCCGTGCCCTCCTTGAGGTTGCGCCAGAAGGGGACATGGGGGCTGGCGGCGTGCCGCGCGAGGTTTGCCTCCGTCATGCGGAATGGCAGCAACTGCAGCTGCACGGACCGATTGCCGCCCCTGAAGCTCTCGCGAACCAGGGCGTAGAGTTCCTTGATGCCGTCGTCGGTCATGGCGTAGCAACCCACCGACTTGCAGTCGCCGTGGATCATCAGGTAGCTGCCGGTGCGTCCCCAAGCCTGGTCGAACTTGTTCGGGAAACCCACGTTGAACGACAGGAAGTAGTTCGACTTCGGGTTCATCAGGGCTGGGGTCACGTCGTAGAAGCCTTCCGGCGATTGGTAGTCGCCTTCCTGGATCTTGGGTCCGAGCGCACCCGACCATTTGCAGATCGGATAGGTCTTGAGCAGGGCGTACCGGCCGGTGTGGGTGCGCTTCCACACCTCGAGCTCGGAACTCTCCTTGAACACCCGGATCATCATCGGTTCGGTAGGCGAGGAACCGATCGCCGCCATCTGGTCCACCAGTCCCTTCGGCAATGGAACGTTGTGACGATTGTCGCCGACGAACTGGCTGCAGCCGACAAGGAATACGGCTACGATCATGGCCGTGACGAGTTGAAGAAGGCGAGCGGGCATGGGAGTCCTGTTCAGTTCCGCGTCACCATATCGGACCAGGGTTACCCGATCATGAGCCTCGTTCTCGCTGGATGTGTCTTGCGCCATTGCGCCGTATCCTCAAGAGACAAGGAGATCACCATGAACGCGGACGACATCGTTGCACTGGAACCGTACGACTACGAAAACAAGATTTTGGCGCAGTGGGAAGACGAAGGCGTCTTGATCGTTCTTCGGGCCGATAGCCACAAACGCAGACTGAAAAAGGACGACTTCGTCACCGCCATCGCGAGCTGGAAGGACCCAGCAGGCAATTCGAAATCATTCGAAGGTCCATATCGCATCGAGTTCAAGGACGGCAATTTCGCTTTGGTCCAGGATTGGTGGGCGGCTCGGTACTTCGATGCCAAACCGAAGGACGCGGATGCGATTGATGCGATTGCAGTAGTGAAACGGATCATCGGCGAAGAGGCCCCAGCCGCTGCTGCCGCCCACAAACTTAAACTCGTGGTGGCACGGCATCGCCAAGAACTTTTGGCTTACGTTTGTCAGCCTTCTGAGACATCTACGCGGACGTCTGGTGCACATACCGATCTTGAACACGTGCAGGCCATGGCTAATGCCTTCATGGCACTGTATCCCGAGAGCGATCTTGATCTGCCTTTCGATCGATCGGACCGGTCAGGGTTGACGCTCTGAAGTGTGATGCGGCCGTATAGGGGCTATGGTTTCGTCCCCGATGTCTCAGGGGTGATCGCTCGCCTGATCGAGATGAGGGTAGGGGTTGACCTTCCCACCGTGGCAAGGAGCATCCTGAACGAAACAGGAGGCAGATCGTGTCAGCCCATCACCATGAGAATGACGACCATCATGGCCATGAAAACCTAGCACCAGGCAGTGCTTCCGCCTTGATCAAGGACCCGGTGTGCGGAATGACGATGGACCCGTCGACCGCCAAGCATAACTTCTCCTACCGGGGCGAGACCTACTACTTCTGCTCGGAGGTGTGCCGCTCCAAATTTGTCGCCGATCCGGACAGCTATCTCAATGCCTCCCCAAACTTAAAGGAACGAAAAGCACCCGCGGGTACCGTGTGGACGTGTCCGATGCACCCCGAGATCCGGCGGGACGCACCCGGTTCTTGCCCGATCTGCGGCATGGCCCTCGAGCCGGAGCTGCCAACAGCGTACGAAGAACCAAGTCCCGAATTGCGGGACATGAACCGGCGGTTCTCGTTCGGCGCAGCGCTGGCGGTGCCTGTCTTCGTGCTCGAGATGACCGCCCATGCAGTCGACCTCCACATGTGGATCTCCGGCCAAGCCTTGAACTGGATACAGCTGTTCCTCGCGACCCCGGTGGTGCTTTGGGCCGGATGGCCATTCTTTGAGCGCGGCATAGCCTCAATCCGGAATCGCAGCCTCAACATGTTCACCCTAATCGCCTTGGGCATCGGCGTGGCTTGGATTTACTCTGTTGTCGCCACGCTGCTGCCCGGCATCTTCCCGCACACCATGCGCGACATGGATGGCGCAGTGCCGGTCTATTTCGAGGCAGCTGCCGTCATCACGGCACTAGCCCTGTTGGGGCAGGTGCTCGAGCTGAGGGCCAGGGAAAAGACCTCGGGTGCCATTAGGGCGTTGCTCGGGCTCGTACCCAAAACCGCACGACGCATCACCGCCGCAGGGTTTGACGAGGAGATTGAGATCGATGCGGTGGTCGTCGGTGACCGGCTACGTGTCCGCCCCGGGGAGAAGGTGCCGGTGGACGGCGTCGTCCTCGACGGGCGAAGCGCCATTGACGAGTCCATGCTAACGGGCGAGTCGATGCCCGTGACCAAGGAGAAGGGATCCAAGCTCATCGCCGGCACTGTCAATCGCTCGGGCGGCTTCGTCATGGAGGCCACGGGTGTCGGCAGGGACACCATGCTATCGAGGATAGTCGGCATGGTCGCCGCCGCACAGCGGTCCCGTGCACCGATCCAGCGTCTCGCCGATCAAGTCTCCGGCTGGTTTGTCCCCATCGTCATCGCCATCGCGGCCTTAGCTTTCATCGCTTGGATGATATGGGGTCCGGAGCCGACCTTCGCCCATGCACTGGTCGCTGCCGTATCGGTGTTGATCATCGCCTGTCCATGCGCATTGGGACTGGCGACGCCGATGTCGATCATGGTCGGTGTGGGGAAGGGGGCCCAACTGGGTCTCCTGGTCAAGAATGCCGAAGCACTCGAGCGGCTGGAAAGGGTCAACACCCTGGTGGTGGACAAGACCGGCACGCTTACCGAGGGGCGTCCCAAGGTCACGCACATCCTACCCGCCGCCGGTTTTGACGAAACCTCGCTGTTGGCCGCGGCCGCCAGCCTCGAGCGGGCGAGCGAGCATCCCCTTGCCGACGCCATCGTCGCAGCAGCGGACGAACGGCAGCTCGTGCTTGCGGAGCCGCAGGACGTGAACTCGCCGGTCGGCAAGGGCATCACCGGAACGGTCGATGGACGCCGCATCATGGTCGGCAGCGCCAAGTATCTAGCTTCCGAGGGCATGGCGTCCGACATCCTCCAGGGCCGTGCCGATGAGATCCGCAACGCAGGCGCAACGGTGGTGCTGGTGAGCATTAGCGGTCGGGTAGCTGGCGCCATCGGGATTTCCGATCCTGTCCGGGAGACAACGCCAGCTGCCTTGGCAGAGCTCAAGCGGGAGGGCATCCGCGTGGTCATGCTCACCGGGGACAATTCGGTCACGGCAGCAGCTGTGGCGCACGAGTTGGGGATCACGGAGGTCGAGGCCGACGTGCTGCCGGAGCGGAAAGGCGACGTGGTCAGCGGCCTGCGAAACGGACGCAGGGTGGTGGCCATGGCCGGCGACGGCGTCAACGATGCACCGGCCTTGGCCGCGGCGGACGTCGGCATCGCAATGGGCACCGGCACCGATGTGGCGATGGAAAGTGCCGGGGTCACGCTGCTGAACGGAGACCTGGTCGGCATCGCCAAGGCCATCCGGCTGTCGCGGGCGACGATGGGCAACATTCGGCAGAACCTGTTCCTGGCCTTCGTCTACAATGCCGCCGGCATCCCGGTGGCGGCAGGCTTGCTCTACCCTTTTTTCGGTCTGACCCTGTCGCCTGCGATCGCCGCGGCAGCCATGGCTCTGTCGTCAGTAAGCGTCATCGCAAATTCGCTGCGGCTGCGCTCCGCGAGGATCACTTGATCATGGCTCTTCCAAGTTGTCCTTGCGCCATGGGAAGGTCACAATGCCATCGTCCAAGGGACGCCGCGTTAGGAAAGATTCGCCGTTGAAGCCGCTAAGCTGCCTCGTCAACATGCTGGCCCTGCTGATGGTCCTGCTGCTCGGAGCAGTCTCCGTGCATCCGGAGGACGCCCGGCCTTTCGACGTCGCAACTGTTGAGGCCGCTCACAATCATTCTCCCTCCTCGCACACTTCGGATCATTCGCATCTTCCTGGTGATGCCGCCGTCCATTGCGGTGCGCCCATACTTGGGATCGAACCGGTGAGTCTGTCGTGCCAGGTAAAAGTGGCTTCGGTGGTCTATTTTGACCAGGAGACGGACATTCCTCTGTCCTTGGCCATCGAAGACCTTCGACCTCCTCGTAGCTGAGCCACTCAAAACGGCGGCCGCACCTGCGGCATTCAGCAACCTGGACCACGACAAATGAAGATGAATCGAGTTGACCCGAGGCTCCTTGCCTCAGGGTTGTTGCTCGCGGGCGCCGCTTCGGTGTTCGCGCATGGCGGCGCCACGGGCATAGTAGGCGAGCGGATGGCGGGCATGATGATGCTGAGCGAGCAGATCAAACTGCTGGCTCCCATCGCATCGCAGCCCACTCAAGCGGACGTGCAGGCCATCGCCACAGCCGCCGAAATGATCAAGATGCATGCCGGCCGGTCCATGACCGATCTGTTCCCCCAAGGAAGCATCGAGGGGCCGTCTGAGGCCAAGCCCGAGATATGGGCGAATTGGCAGACGTTCTCAGACTATGCTGATCGGTTGGCCGAGCTTGGTACCGAACTGGGTACGTCCGCCGATGAGCTCGTAAAGTCGCCGAGCATGCCGACCCCTGAGCCGGTGGCGGTAAGAGCACAGCTGTCTCAGTGGGAGCAGATGGACTTCGAGTGGCTGATGGGACTTTCGACCGAACAGGTAGCATCGATCGACATGGCGACCACAGGTTCGATCCATGCCAACAGTGAACCGTTATCAGAGGCGAGACCCGTCGCCGCAGTCTATGCGGACATCGCAGCCACCTGTGCGGCATGCCATACCGCTTTTCGTCGGTGAGCCATGAACCGCTTGCCGATGATCCTTGTCGCACTTCTTGTGCTGTCGGCGCTGGGTGTTCTCGTGCTCGAGACCTGGCCCGTCGCCGGTGCTCGCCCGGTGGCCGAGCTTCAGGGCGATCCGAAGAGGGGCGCCTATCTTGCACGCCTTTCCGGGTGCATCACCTGCCACACGGCGCCCGGGGCACCGCCCCTTTCAGGAGGGGCCGCGTTGGTGTCGAAGTTCGGGTCTTTCTACGCACCCAATATCACGCCGGATCCGACCCAGGGCATTGGCACCTGGTCGTTCCAGCAGTTCGTGAGGGCCGTCAGGGAAGGGGTGTCGCCTGATGGTGACCCCTATTACCCGGCATTCCCTTACGAGTTCTATGCCACGTTGACCGACAGCGACATGGCCGACCTGTGGGCCGCACTGCGTGCGACGCCGGCAGTGGGCACGCCCGACGTTCCCCACCAGGTAAGCTTCCCATTCAACGTCAGGGCGGGCCTGAGGCCATGGCGCACGTTCTTCGAGAGCCCTGTCGAGTACGTTCCGGACGAAACGAGATCGCCCGAATGGAACCGCGGGAAGTACCTGGTCTGGGGACCGGCCCATTGCGCCGCCTGCCATGCGCCGCGCAACGTCCTCGGCGGTTTGCCGAGCTCGCTCGAGCTGACGGGCGATCCGGCGATGCAGGATGGGGGCAAGTCGCCTCCGCTTACCGCCCGCTACCTGACCGCCAACGGATATACCAAGCCGGCATTGGTCGAGACGATGCGCACGGGCATCACCCCGAGCGGGGACGTGCTCGGCGGATCGATGGCTGAGGTGATCCATGGAAGCATGAAATTCCTTCTGGACGAGCACATCGACGACATGGCCACCTATCTTCTGGATATCGGAAGGAAATGATGCTGCCTCTGACCGCTTCCGCAGGAACCCCGGGGAGGGCTAGGAGTTGGAGCTTCATGCCCAAACCGTTTTTCCTGGCAGCCATAAGGCAGCGCATCCGCGTGATAGCGATGGTCATCGCCGCAGTGGTGGTGAGCATGACGATGCATCACGGTGCAATGGCATCCTCCCCTGCCCTTGGGACGACAATGGCTCACCATCACTCCGATCATGGTGACTGTGAGGGCGCTTGCCTTTCCGATGCCCATGGTGTCGTGGCCTGTTGCGGCATGGGACTTTGTCCTTCCGCGCTTCCGGTCGCAGCCATCGCCAGCATGCCCGCCTATGCGGCGACCGATCATGGCATCGGACTGCTCGGTGTTATTCCGCGGCAGGCATGGGGCCGCATAGATCGACCTCCGAAGTTCCTTGAGCAGAACCTCATCTGAAACGAATTCTCAAATCAAGGAACAACTAGAATGAACATCATCAAGAACGCCCTTCTCGCCACCACCGTCCTCGCTGCGATGTCGGCTCCTGTCTTGGCTCAGGATGCCATGGCGGGACACGATATGTCCGCGATGGGCGGCAGCCAGGCAGGCGCCGCCGAACTGCCGGAGATCTGCAAGTCCGCCAAAGGCATGTCGAGCGACATGTCGAGCGACATGTCGATGAACATGGACCACGAGATGGATCAGGCCCACATGGACCTGATGGCCGGCATGGACGAGACCAACAAGCAGATGATGGATTCCATGATGGTGGAAGACATCGACGTGGCTTTCGTCTGTTCGATGATCCCGCACCACCAGGGTGCCATCAACATGGCCAAGGCCGAGCTTGAACATGGCGACAACCAGTGGGCCAAGGACATGGCCCAGAAGGTGATCGATGCCCAGGAGCAGGAGATCGCCGACATGGTCGCCTGGCTGGAAGGCGAAGGCGCCAACGAGTAACGGCCAAACAAGGAGGAGCGCCCACGGCGCTCCTCCGACCATCGAGAAGCGCATCGGCCCGTGTGGTTTTAGGTGAGCATTCAACGAAAGCAGTTGCATACGACGCCTGCCAAACCGAGACGCCGAAGACCCAAGCCGTTTGCTTTTGAGCCCGTTTTATGCTACAAAATCAGGTGCTTAGTAAACTCGTAGAGGTCAGAAATTATGTTGTCCAAGATCACCAAGACTATAAAGGTCCAAGTCGGCAAGGTCCAATTGAGCGCCCTTCGGATCGTTGTTGCGCTCAAGGAGCGCAACATGCGCGCTCGGCTATGGTTGAGGTGCCTTCCTTCGGAAGCGCTCGCCTTCTCGCGCCTCAACCATAGCCGAGGCTAATACAACATTTTTCTTGATTCTTCCAGTGACGACAAAGGGTTGTCCACGGGACATGTTGTAGAGGCCTGAAGGGCGCCATTCATGCTGAACGACCTCAAGACATTGGCAACCGACTTCTTGAACCTGAGCAGGGATGCGCTGCACATCCATCTCGGCCTCGCCATCTACGTCATCGCCATCCTTGTCTTCCGGCGTGGGCCGACGAGCGTCCTGCCCTGGTTGTCGGTGTTAGCTTTTGAACTGATCAACGAGGCCCTCGACTTGTTTCACGAAGTCGACTTCAGCGGGGCGATCGTCGATGTGGTCAACACCATGTTCTGGCCGACCGTCGCTTTGGTCGTGGCGCGGGTGCATCTTCGCTATCGGCGGACACACCCGGACCGTGAACGGGAGATGCGCTGACTATTGCGACCGCTGCGCCTGGGACTCGCGCACCCGATCCGGCCATGTACTCTTGATATAGTCGAGGACAGCGGTGATTTCCGTATCCGTCATGGTGGCGCCGAACGCTGGCATATCCGTTTCATAGCCCGGAGCTATGCTTGCAAGTCCTTCCTTGACGACACGGAAGAGCTGGGCGTCGGAATGATGCCATGTATGCCCCGTCTCGTCGTGCGGAGGTGCAGGCAGGCGACCGTTCGACAGCCGAGCCATCCAGTCCGGCTGACCCTCGAGCTCGACGCCGTGGCAAGCGGCGCAATTGTCCAAGTAAAGGGTCCTACCATCCAGCTCCTGGCCATCGGCCACGCCCATGAGCAAGGAAAGGGCGATCGGCAGCGCTATGGAACGAGCGGTGACCATGTCTTGCCGCCATTGCCGCTGGAAAGGACCTCGCTATCCGAGGTGACTGCCACCATCCGAGCGAGGTCATCAGGATCGAATGCCATGTGCAAGATGACAGCATCGGTGATCGGGGATGCCATCTCGAGATCGCTGCCGTTCAGCCGGTGAAGACCGAGGTTCGGGATGAACCCCCATACCGTTCCGTCAGGAGCCGTTTCTAGCGCCGTCACCGGCATCGCAATGTCAGTCGCCGCAGCCCAGGAGCGTCCGAAGTCGAAGCTCTCGTAGAGCCCTGTTATGGTTCCGGCATAGAGGTGGCCGGGATCATCGGCGGCAGCGGCCAGATCGATGAGGTCGTCGAGACCCGGACCGGCGACGGACCATGTCAGGCCGCCGTTCCGGCTCGCCTGTATGCCGCCGTACGAGCCGTAGAGCGTTTGCGGATCGGAAGGACTGACGGTCATGGCGTGGAAGTCGACCGGACCGTTCGCACCGGGAGAGAGTAAAATCCAGCCCGACCCAGCATGGTCGGCACCGATCACGCCTGTGTTGCCGCCCGACGCGGGATGGCCGCTGGCGAAAAGCTTACCATCGGTCGAGGTGGTGAAGCCCATGAAGTCGTCAGCCGTCGCAGAGATCATTGTCGCCATGCCCTCGGCGTCCACCGAATAGAGACCATGGTGCGTGGCGAGCAGGACGTCGTCCGAACCGGCAGGTAGCACCACGCCATGGATGTGAGACAGCTCGGCGATCGGTCGGGCCGGAGCATGCTCGCCCGCGAATGCCGCGGTCATGAAGAGGAGCGGAAGGACGGCAGCGCTTGGATGCATCGATTGACCATGCTTTCGGAGAAGGGCCGGCAGGCAGGTTCGCTGCCTGCCTAAAGGACTAGACCTGCGGTTCGCCAGTATAGCCAGCTTCGCCGATGGCGGCGACGAACGCATCCGCCGGTTTTTCGCTCTGAATCTCGACCTTGCGGGTGTTGACGTCGATTTTAACCTGGGCAGCGGCATCGACGCTCTTCACCGCCTTTTCGACCGTCGAAGCGCAATGGCCGCAGGTCATGTCGTTGACTTGGAAATTATGCATCGGTTCATCCTCGGTTGATGGTTACCTGAATATGGGGTTTCCAACGCTGGGAAGGTCAAGACCTTTCTCAGCCGGTTTTTTCCCAGTGATCGTCGCGCTGGCCCTCGATGGGTCTGAAAACCATGGCCATGCCGACCGAGGCAGGTGCTGTCTCCGCAAAGCCGAAGCGTGCATAGAGATGACGTGCGTCGCCGTCAGCGATCAGGCTGACATAGGCACCTTCGGGAGCCAGGGCATCGAGGCGTGTCATCAGGCTGGTCATGATGGACTTGCCCAACCCGAGGCCTTGATGGGCCGGATCGACCGCGATGTCTGTGATCTGGAAGAAGAGTCCTCCATCGCCTATCACCCGACCCCATGCCGACGACATGATCGGCGGAGCGGACAACGCACCCCAAAACGGAGTTCGGCAGTCCGATCGAAGCGCCCCTGCTGCTCTTGAGACCGAGGCCCGTGAGATCCCGAAGCCTCAGGTAGTCATCGATGGACGGCAGCTCCTCGGCGACACGATAGAGATCTTCCCCAAACACGGCTTAACCATGCGCACGGTCAGGGGAGATATCCAGCACGCCGAAACGTGGCTTCCGCTTCCGGGCAGCGACAGGTGCTTCGCCGGCAAAGCCATCAATGATTGGGCAGTCGGGCCGACCATCGCCGTGGCAGTTTTCGGCGAGGTGGCGCAGCGTCTCGCTCATGGCCGCCAAGGCCTTGGCTTTCTCGTCGAGAACACGGATGTGATCGAGGGCGATGGCCTTCACGTCCGCGCTGGCGCGGGAGCGGTCCCGCCACAGCGCGAGGAGGTCGGCCATCTGCTCGATGGAGAAGCCGAGGTCCCTGGCCCGGCTGATGAAGCGGAGGGCATGGACATCGTTGTCCGAATACACCCGGTAGCCGGATTCGGTCCTCAGCGGCGCCGTGATGAGGCCAATCGATTCGTAGTAGCGGATCATCTTGGTCGACACGCCACTGGCCTTGGAGGCTTGGCCGATATTCATGATGCGGTCTCCATCTGGTTGAATTCGAGCGTATTGGGTTCGGCTCCGTTGCCAGCGCCCTGTTTCACAGGGGGATGGAAGCCTCGAAGCCGCAAGGCGTTGCCCAGGACGAAAACGCTGCTCAGCGCCATTGCACCCGCTGCCAGGACCGGCGACAGCAGAGTGCCGTTCACGGGATAGAGCAGCCCGGCGGCCACAGGGATCAAGATCACGTTGTAGCCGAAGGCCCAGAACAGGTTCTGCTTGATGTTGCCGATGGTCGCCTTGGAAAGGGCAATCGCATTAGGAACACCACGCAGGTCGCCGGACATCAGCACAACATCGGCACTCTCGATAGCGATGTCCGTGCCTGTGCCGACTGCCAGGCCAACATCGGCTTCCGCCAGGGCAGGAGCGTCGTTGATGCCATCACCCACGAAGGCCACCGTGCGGCCGCCCTCCTTAAGCCGCTTGATGGCCGCGACCTTGCCGTCCGGCAGCACCTCGGCGACGACTTCGTCGATGCCAAGACGGAAGGCCACGGCGTGGGCGGTCCGGGCATTGTCGCCGGTGATCATCGCGACCTTGAGGCCGAGGTCATGCAGCGCCCGGATCGCTTCGCGCGAAGTTTCCTTAACAGGATCCGAAACCGCGATGACGGCAGCCAGTTGCCCGTTGATCGCCGCGTAAAGCGGGGTCTTGCCCTCATCGCCCAACCGGGACGCCGTCGTGTTGAAGGCGGCAACATCGATGCCAGCCTTGGTCATGGCACGGTCGGCGCCGACGAGGACCGATCGACCATCCACATTGCCGATGACGCCGAAACCGGGTTCCGCAGAGAAGCCGTCGACGGGACCACGCACAAGCCCCTCCGCTTCGGCAGCGGCAACGATGGCTTCGGCGATCGGGTGCTCTGACTTCGCCTCGACGCTGGCGACGAGCCGCAGCACTTCACGGCGATCGAAGCCGGTTACAACCTCGATATCGGTGAGTTCAGGCTTGCCCTTGGTCAGCGTGCCCGTCTTGTCGAGTGCCACCACCTGAGCCGAACGAAGGGTCTGGAGCGCTTCTCCCTTGCGGAAGAGGATGCCCATTTCGGCGGCCCGACCGGTACCGACCATGATGGAGGTGGGCGTCGCGAGACCCATGGCGCAAGGGCAGGCGATGATCAGGACGGCGACTGCATTGACCAGGCCGAAGGTAAGGGCGGGGTAGGGGCCGAAGATGAACCATGCGGCGAAGGTGAGGAGCGCCGCGCCGATCACGGCCGGCACAAACCACGCCGTAACCATGTCCACCATGGCCTGGATCGGGAGCTTCGAGCCCTGTGCGGCTTCCACCATCCGGATGATCTGGGCAAGGATCGTTTCGGCCCCGACTTTGGTGGCCGTGAAGCTGAAGGCCCCTGTCTTGTTGATGGTGCCGCCGACAACCTCCGAGCCCGCCGACTTACGGGCAGGGACGGGTTCGCCGGTAATCATGGACTCGTCAACATAGGAGTTGCCGTCGACTACTGTGCCGTCGACCGGCACGCGATCGCCAGGGCGGATTTCCAGCACATCGCCTGCCACAACCGTTTCGAGCGGCACCTCCAAGGCAACGCCGTTCCTGACGACACGAGCGGTCTTCGGCTGAAGACCGACGAGCCGCTTGATCGCCTGGCTGGTGCGCCCCTTCGCCCCTGCCTCCAGGAAGCGACCGAGCAGGATCAAGGTCACGATCACCGCCGCAGCCTCGAAGTAGACGTTGCGGGTACCTTCCGGCAGCAAGCCGGGGAGGAAGGTGGCCACCACCGAATAAAGCCAGGCTGCACTGGTGCCCAGGACGACAAGCGAGTTCATGTCCGGCGCAAGACGGAACAGGTTGGGGATGCCTTTGCGGAAGAACCGGAGGCCGGGTCCAAACAGCACTGCTGTGGCCACCGCGAACTGGATGTAGAGGCTGTTGGCGTGGCCGAGACCCATCATGATCCAATCATGGACGGCCGGGATGAAGTGCGACCCCATCTCCATGCCGAAGAGAGGTATGGTCAGCACCGCGGAAAGCGCGAGCGAGTTCCGGAGGCCGATGATCTCGATGGCCCGACGATCCTCGGGCTCCGCGTCCGGGGTAACCGTTGCCTGTTGCACCACATCGTAGCCGCGGGCCCGCACCGCTTCCTCGAGCTGGGATCGAGTGACCGTGTCGGCGGGGTGGATCACGACCGCCTTTTCGGTGGCGAGATTGACCGAAGCCGATGCGACGCCGGGGACGGCGGTCAGCGCCTTTTCCACCCTAGACAGGCACGAGGCGCAGGTCATGCCCTCAATCAGCAGCTCGGTCGTTTCCGAGCGAACAGCGTAGCCCGCCTTCTCGATAGCGGAAACCACGCCGCGTGGATCCAGTGCACCCGAGAAGTCGACAGTCGCCCTTTCAGTGGCGAGGTTGATGCTGGCCGATGCCACGCCCGGCACCGCACGGATGGCCTTCTCCACACGGGACACGCACGACGCGCAGGTCATGCCTTCCACCTGGAAGTCGAGCTTCGCGGCGGCGGTGCCGACTGGCGTCTGGAGATCGGATGCAAGCGACATTTCGACAGTCCTTTTGATCGACTGTCGACATAGGTAATTCTTCCAACGATTGGAAGGTCAAGAGGCAATGTCGATCGATGAACAAGGTTCGGGACGGTCACGGGGCGCTTGACCTTTCCAGGGTTGGAACAGCCAGGACTCCGCGACAGTCGTGCAGCGGTTGCACGATAACCGCTTCCGCACCGGCGGAATCGTCAAGGACCTCATTATGCAAAACGCCAATACCGACACGAGGCGGTGGGCGGCGCTGGCGCTCTCTGCGCAGCGCAGTTCATCGTCATCCTCAACACGTCCCCCATGGGCGTGGCGCTTTCCGCCATCCAGGTTGACCTGGGGTTGCGCGCCTGAAGGCCTGAGCTGCGAGGAGGCGAAGATCGAGGGCAAGGCGTTCTGAGACTTGACCCATTGACCTTGCCACCGTGGAAACCTTTATGGTGGCAAGGTGAGCCATCGCCGGCGTTCGCAAGCGGTGATGGTCCGAAATCAACCGGCAGGACCGACAGGGCCCTGATCAAGGCACCCGGAGACGATCATGACTGACCATGCGCAACATTCAGGAATGGGTCATGCGACTCATGAAGGAGGCGATCACAAGGGGCACGGGCGTCCGTATCTCATGTTCTGGATCAACATGATCCTTGGCTTGGTCGTCATGTACTTCGTCATGTTCTCGATGATCGACGGCTGGCCCGATTTTCGGAACAACCTGAACATGTTCTACATGGCCGTGACCATGTGGGCGCCGATGGGCATTTTCATGCTAGCGACAATGCCGGGTATGTTCCCGAACCGTAGGATGAACATCGTCCTCTATCTTGCATTCGTACTGCTCACGGTGCTGTCCTTCTGGGGAACGAGAAGCCAGGCCCTAATTGACGACCGTCAGTTCGTCGACAGCATGATCCCGCATCATTCCGGGGCCATTCTCATGTGCCGCGAGGCCGACCTCGAGGATCAGGAATTGGTCGACCTGTGCGGCGAAATCATCGAGGCGCAGCGCAGCGAGATTGAACAGATGGAAGCCATCGGCGCGAGGCTGTGATCGCCCCGCCATCCAACGCGACCGGAGTCTCCATATGCGTCATTCGTAATGTCGCCCGATTTTCTCGTGATAAGCAGGTCAACTGAACAGGCCATGCTGCGTCCGTGAAACCGATGTCGATTATCCGCCTCGCCCGCGGGCTGCTGCCCGCTTTGTGCGCTGCCATGATCCTGATGATTTCAGTGCAGGCCAACGCGACGGCTTTTGCAGCCATCGATCCACCTCCTGTGGTCGAGGGCTACGATCACCAGCATCACGACGGCTGCGGCGGAGAACCGCTCCATGCCATAGGGTGCTGCTCCGTCGCCTTCTGTGCTCCCGATGTGGCGGCAGCGGCAGCCGAACCCTATGCTGCAAGGCATGACCACGGTCTGGATCTCGATCTTGCCGCGACCGGCGCAACTGTGCCGAAAGGTCTCTTCCGTCCTCCGCGTGTCGGCTGAAGCCGCGGTCCGGGCTCCGGACCGGCAATGCCAACGATCCAAGCCACGGAAGACAGAAATGAAGAGAAGAGATTTCCTGCGGCTGCTGCCATTGGGTGCGGCTGCCAAGTTGCCCATGATGCAGCCTGCCCGGGCGCAGTCGCTGTGGGACATGATGAACCAGACCCGCACTCTGACCGATGCAGAGCGGGAAGCGAACAGTGCCGCCGCGATCCAAGCCATCGATACTGTCGAGCCGATCCTCAGCTACGACACGGCCAACAACCTTCAGATGGCGATTGCCCAATACGAGCCCTTCGTCGCCCGCGGCGGCTGGGAGCAGGTGCCGCAGGAAACTTACGGCGTTACCATGGGCGTCAACCGTGATGGCGTGGTGCAGCTCAAGCGGCGGCTGCTCGCCTCTGCGGACATGCCCATGGTGGACAGGGTCGACGATGCAATGGACGCTCCGACCGACGCCGCCTTGCGACGCTTCCAGGCTCGCCATGGCCTGCAGGTAAGCGGACAGGTCGACGAAGCCACCTGGTATGCCCTCAATGTTCCGGCCGAGACCCGACTGCACCAGCTTCGCCTCAACCTGCTACGGGTGCAGAACATGGCGTCGGCGTTGGCGGACCGCTACGTCGTGGTGAACATTCCCGCGGCCTTCATCGAGGTTGTCGAGGGCGGGATGGTGCAGCGCCGGCACACCGCTGTGGTTGGACGCATCGACCGGCAGACGCCAATCCTCAAGAGCCGCATCCACCAGATCAACTTCAATCCGTACTGGAACGTGCCCGTCTCGATCATCCGTCGCGATCTCATCAAGTACATGAACGAGAACCCGAACTACCTGACCGAACAGAAGATCAGGATCTTCGACGGCAGCGGCAACGAGCTGCAACCGAGCCAGATCAACTGGCAGACCGAGGAAGCGGTGAACTACCGGTTCCGCCAGGATCCGGGTCCGCAGAACTCGATGGGGAACGTCAAGATCAACTTCCACAACCCTCATGCGGTCTATCTGCACGACACGCCGACCAAGGGCCTGTTCGGGGAGAACGCCCGGTTCTATTCGTCAGGCTGCGTCCGCGTCGACCAGGTCCAGGACTTCGTCGGCTGGGTGCTGCGCGACAACGGCGACTGGGGGCCCGGAGAGGTCGCCAATGTGTTCGCCACCGGCGAGCGGAAGGACGTCGAGGTAACCAACCCTCCGGAGATCCACACGACTTACATCTCGGCGTGGGCGAACCGGAACGGGGTCGTCAGTTTCCGGGACGATGTCTACGAGTTCGACATGGCCGGCAAGGTCAGCTTCGATGCATGACGTCCTGGGGGTCGGGGAGAAGCTGACGATCGGGATCGCCGGGATGGCCTGCGACGGCTGCGTCCATGTCCTGGAGAACGCGGTCAATCGGCTCCCAGGCATCGCCTATGTCGGAGTTTCGCTGAGCGGCGCAAGCATGACCGTCCGCAGTGGCGAGGGGTTCGACCTCGCCAACTTGTTTGGTTGCGTGAAGGCTCTCGGCTACGAAGTGTCGGAGGCCGGGAAGGCGTTTCCCGGCACCTCGATGGACTGCCCCTGTCGAGCACGCGCCAGAGCGAGGTGACGTGACCAGATCTATAGAGCGGTTGCGAGATAGGTAAATCGCGGAACGTGAACTTCGTGCACTAACGAGCTGGCATCACTGATCTTGACGGACAGCAGCGACGCCACACTTCGGCGAACACCGCGACGCAGCAGGTGCCGGCGCCAGCTAAGACCCAGAGCGATGGCTCCGGTCCGATAGTGCCGAGGGAGATCGACAAGGCGAATGGCGCCAATGCGGACAGACCCAGCCTTCCCATGCCGATCCAGCCCAGCCGTTTCCCGAAACCTGCCTTGCCGAAGATCGCCAATGGCAGCGTCCCGGAGACGATGCTGAAGAGCCCGCTGCCGATACCGAAAACCACCGCGAAGGCAATGGCGCCAGTAGTTGAGGGGGCGGATAGCGCTAACGCACCCAACGCCAGCGGCATTGTGACTGCCGAGACCACTGCCAAGACCGTAGCAGGAAGGTTCTGGCCGAAGGCCATGTTGATCAATCGACTTGCCACCTGGGCAGGACCGAGCAGCGAGGCGACCCACACGCCGGCTGTGCCCAGCCCCAGCAGGCCAAGCATGGGCACCATATGGAACAATGTCGCCGCCGAAACGAAGCCGGCCAGCGAGAACCCAAGGACGATGAGGACGAACACGAGGTTTCCGTTCTCGACCGATATCGGCATCGGGGCAGCGACCGTTTCGGGCGGACGACCCGCTGCGATCCGTGCGAAGCGGGATAGCAACAGGTGCAGCGGGAGACAGACCGCGAGGTTCAGGCCGGCGAAGAGGAAGTAGACCTCTTGCCAGTTCGCGGCTTCCAGCAACCAGGTGGTAAGCGGCCAGAAGATCGTCGAGGCAAAGCCGGCGATGAGGGTCAGGTAGGTTATGCTGCGTTGGGCGCGGGAGCCCGTCGTCTGGGCGAGGAAGGCGAACGCCGTGGAATAGAGCACGAAGGCAGATGCCAGTTCGACAAGGATCACGCCAGCCAGGAAGGCCATGGCGTTCCCCGCCAGCCCGCAAGTCGCCAGCGCCGCAGCGGCACCAACCGAGCCGGCCGACATTACCCTGCCAGCACCGACCCGATCTGCCAGCCCGCCCGCCCATGGCGAGACGAGCCCACCGGCGAGCAGTGCGAGGGAGATGCAGCCGTAGATCCACTCCACTGGCACCTGCAGGTCGCCGGCGACGTTCGGGGCAAGAATGCTGAAGCTGTAATAGAGGGTGCCATACCCGATGATCTGGGTGATGCCGAGAGCCCAGATGGCGCCGGCGTTGGATTGGGTATCGGCCATCGTATCCTAGATCGACTTGAGGCCGACCCGCTCCTCGAGCTTGGCTGCCGCTTCCTTGCGCTCGCTATAGCGGGAGGTCAGGTAGCCGGATACGCCGCGGTTGATCAGCGTGAATTTCACCAGCTCCTCCATAACGTCGATGACCCTATCGTAGTAGGATGACGGTTTCATGCGACCGTCCTCATCGAATTCTTGGAAGGCCTTTGCCACCGAGGACTGGTTGGGGATGGTCACCATCCGCATCCAGCGTCCGAGAATGCGCATTTGGTTGACGGCGTTGAAGGACTGGGAGCCACCCGACACCTGCATGACCGCCAGAGTTCGACCCTGCGTGGGCCGAATGGCGCCGCCAGGAAGCGGTATCCAGTCGATCTGCGACTTCAACACCGCGCTCATCGCGCCATGCCGTTCCGGCGATGTCCAAACCTGGCCTTCAGACCATAGCATGGCCTCGCGCAGTTCCTGCACCTTGGGGTGCGTTTCTGGAGCATCGTTGGGCAGCGGTAGGCCATTTGCGTGGAAGATCCGGACTTCGGCACCGAATGCCTCAAGGAGGCGTGCGGCTTCCAGGGTCAGGAATCGGCTGTAGGAGCGTTCCCGCAGCGACCCGTAGAGCATCAGAATGCGTGGTTTGTGGTCGAGGGCAGGAGCGACGAGCTGGCCGAAGTCGGGAACCTGGAAGGCTGCAGGCAGGACGTTTGGCAAGTCAGACAAGCCGCTTCCCTTCGGCATCGATGATGACCTCGCCGTCCTCCTTGGTGAACGGCCCGATATCGGGGTTCTCGAGGATATCGAGCACGACTTCGGATGGCCGGCAGAGGCGGGTGCCCACCGGGGTCTCCACGAACGGACGGTTGAGCAGGATCGGCTGCGCTTTTATGGCTTCGAGCAGGTCCTCGTCGGTCTTGGCCGGGTCACCCAAGCCCAGTTCCTCGTACGGGGTATCCTTCTTGCGGAGGGCATCACGCAGGCTGATGCCGGCGGCGGAGACCAGTTCCAAGATGCGATCGCGGCTTGGCGGCGTCTTGAGGTATTCGATCACCGTCGCTTCGACGCCGCTTTGACGGATCATGGCCAAGGTGTTGCGGGACGTGCCGCAATCGGGGTTGTGGTAGATGGTGACGCTCATTCGGCGGCCCTCGTTTCTGTGTTGTGTCGAACGGCTGCGCCGCGCTCGTACCAGCCCTTGCTACGGTTCACGATCCAGACCACCGACAGCATGACCGGCACTTCGACCAGCACGCCGACCACGGTGGCCAACGCGGCCCCGGAGTTGAAGCCGAAGAGGGCAATGGCAGCCGCAACCGCGAGTTCGAAGAAGTTGGAAGCGCCAATCAGTGCCGAGGGCCCGGCGACGCAGTGCTGCTCCCCGGAGACCCTGTTCAGGAAGTAAGCCAAGCCCGAGTTGAGGTAGACCTGGATCAGGATGGGCACGGCCAGCAGCAGGATAACCGTGGGCTGGGCGATGATCTGCTCGCCCTGGAAGCCGAAGAGCATGACGAGGGTCAGCAGCAGCGCGGCGATCGAGATCGGCTGCAGGACGGCCAGCACCTTGTTCATGGCGTCGATGCCGCCATTGGCAAGCAGCCACCTGCGATAGAGCTGCGCAGCAATCACCGGCACGACGATGTAGAGCCCGACTGAGAGCAGCAGCGTGTCCCAGGGAACGGTGATGGCAGAAAGGCCGAGCAGCAGGCCGACGATCGGCGCAAAGGCGACGACCATGATGGCGTCGTTGAGGGCGACTTGGCTCAGGGTGAAGTGGGGTTCGCCCCGGACCAGGTTTGACCAGACGAACACCATGGCGGTGCACGGCGCTGCGGCTAGGATGATGAGGCCCGCGACATAGCTGTCGATCTGCGTCTCCGGCAGCAGTGGTCGGAACAGCCCGCCGATGAAGAGCCAGCCTAGAAGGGCCATTGAGAACGGCTTGATTGCCCAGTTGATGAAGACGGTGACGCCGATGCCGCGCCAGTATGCGCCCACCTGCCGAAGGCTCATGAAGTCGATGCGGACGAGCATGGGGATGATCATCAGCCAGATGAGGACCGCCATGGGTGTGTTGACCTGGGCGTATTCGAAGGAGCCCAGGCTTTGGAAAACAGCAGGGAAGAAGTGGCCGGCAGCAATGCCGACGACGATGCAGATGGCGACCCACAAGGTCAGGTAGCGTTCGAAAATGGACATTGGAAACCTAGATGGCGCGGAACAGCATCGGTGCGGATGAGCAGATGGAAGAGGCTTGGCGCGTCCTGAGGATCGCGGAAGGTGCGTCCTCACGGTCGATGACCTCGAAGCCAAGATGCTTGAAGAAGTCGGCTGCCGTGGTGGTCAGCAGGTACGCTCGCGTGCCGCCGGCATTGGAGATTTCACGAAGCATGCCCTCGGCCACCGTACGCCCGGCGCCAGTGCCCCGGCTTTCCTGCGGCACGACAACGGATCGAAGAAGGGCGTCCTCGCCGTAGAGCTCGAAGCCGCCGAAACCGAGAAGCCGACCGCCCCGCTCGAAGCGGAAGAACGACCGGTCAGGTTCACCAACATCGTCGGTGGGAAGCTTTGCTGCGGTGAGAGCGGCGAGGAACTTCGGATCATTCCCCGGTATGGGGGTCGAGCTGATCATGCGACCTTGGACGACTTGGTGGTCGTTCCGTCCATGGCGCCAATGCCTTCAAGCTTCGAGTTCAATGCCATACGATCGATGCTGGCGATCGGCAGGTTGATGAACGCGCCGATCCGGTTGCGCAAATAGCGCATGGCATCATCGAAGGCGGCACGTTGCTTGAACACCGGTCCGTCAACTGCAGCAGGGTCTTCGATGCCCCAGTGGGCGGTCATCGGCTGACCGGGCCAAATCGGACAGACTTCGCCGGCAGCGTTGTCGCAGACCGTGAAGATGAAATCCATCTTGGGTGCATCCGGGGCGGCGAACTCATCCCAAGCCTTCGAGCGAAGGCCATCCGTCGGAATGCCAACCTTGGCCAGCGTCTCCAGCGTCATCGGATGAACCGATTCTTTGGGCGTCGAGCCCGCGGAGTATGCCTGAAAACGGCCTTGGCCCACATGATTGAGGATCGCCTCGCCCAAGATCGAGCGGGCAGAATTGCCGGTGCAGAGGAACAGGACATTGTAGACGCGGTCAGGCATGGCTCGACTCCTTTGGTGGGCAACAAGGGGTGAACTCGGCGACGAGAGGCTCGCACAGCTCCGGTCGACCACCGCAGCAGTCTTGCACTAGAAAGCTCGCAATCTCTCGAACACGATCAACGACGGCACGATAAACGATCGAACGACTGTGACGCTCGGACTCGATCAGGCCGGCACGGGTTAGTACGCCCAGGTGCGACGACATCGTGTTCTGTGGCACCTCTAGGCGGCGCGCGATTTCCCCTGCCGGTAGACCTTCAGGCTCGTGTTCCATGAGCAAGCGGAAGGTATCCAGACGGGTCGACTGCGACAGTGCAGCGAAGACTTCGATTGCATGTGTTGATTCCATATATCCAAAATTATGGATTTATCATTCGCTGTCAAGATGAGGTTTTTGCCGCGTCTTATGCAGGGCGTGGAAGCTTCAGCACTGCCACGGCTAACAGCCGGGGCGATGAGACATGACCACGCGCAGCATCAAACCTGGTAACATGCCAGACGGGCGTTGGCTCGACCCGGTATTGCCTAAAGGTTACTTGCGCGATCATACGCGGGACCGACGCGCGGAGGAGTAGCAACGGTGTTTCGTCCCGAACTGTCGAAGGAACAGCTCCTCGAGATCATCGGCGCCATGTCGGAGGACGATGTGGCTCGATTTCTTTATTGCCAGGAGATGGCCGGTACCTATTTGGCGGTTGGCAAGTTCGAGGACATGCTGATCAGCGCCATGCAGATGTGCGACCGACTCAAGGTGCAGCACAGGCTCGGTGAAGACGCCGACCGGTGGGACCGGTTCGTGGCAAAACGGGCCACGCTTCAAGGTTCTACACTGGGATCACTCATCAAGGTTCTGGAAAAACACGGCATCGCGGCGGAGGACATCAGGTACCTGAAGTGGATCAAGGACAAGCGCGACTACTTCGTACACCGCCTGTTCCATGAAGGGGTGTGGCCCGGCGACTTGGACGGGGAAGACTGCCGCTTCATGAGCAGGCGTTTGCTGTCCATACAGCTTTGGCTCTCCCGGGCGGAGCGCCGGATCTGGATCATCTTCGAACGCGCCGGGCTCCTGACGCTTGATCGCCTGGACGACGGCGGGTTTCTCGCGATGAACTCCGGCCTGGAAGACCTGCTCCGCGGTGACGACGACGAATCATATTGACCGCCATCGAACCCAAGGACCTCGCGAGGCGGCGTTCGATGGCGATCAAGCGTCACGATCGTTTTGCAGGCCTAGCTAGCATTACTGGCTTAGGAGCTACGTTCAATTCTCCCGGCACCCAAAGACCTCGCTCTGTTGATTGGCTATTG
>NZ_JAEKMH010000007.1 GCF_016411825.1 Devosia sediminis | reverse complement strand
GAGGTGACTTGAGAAAGAAGTGCCCGGTGCAACCCATCGGGCGCTTTGCTGTTTGAATTTAGATTCACGCCAAAGCGACCGTGCCGGATCGTCGGTCAGGATCGTCGCCCCCACCAGCAGGAACAGAAGCGATGAATCCGGCGCTGCCGCTTCTTCGATGGTGAGGCTACCGGGCACGTTATAGGGATAGAAGCTAATACCGAGGCCTACGAAGCTCAGGACCAAGAGGCCAAGTGCCGCCAGGAAGGGTTGGAGATGCTTGTCAGTGGTCAGCCCATGCCAGAGAGCGACGGCGCAGCTGGCGATGAGCAAGGGCACGAGGCCGGAAAAGACGGCGGTCGATCGGCTGTGCCGCAAGCAGCTGTTCTAGGTGCTCAAGGTCGTTGTGACGGAAGATCACCTTTTCAGCGCCCGACCGCCTGATGCCTTCGATCATCGAGTTGTGGATGCCGGCATCTGAGAGGATCAAGCAGCCAGGCAGAATGCAGCCCAAGGTCCCCAGAGCAGCAAGATTTGAGATCCATCCAGACGTGAAGATCAGCGCCGAGGGCTTTCGGTGCAGATCGGCCAGCTCAGCTTCCAGCTCCACGTGCGCCCGGGCGTTACCGGAAATATTTCTTGTCCCGCCTGCGCCGGCACCGCCTCGCAACGCCTCGTTGATGCAGGCCAGAACCTCAGGATGCTGCCCTACGCCAAGATAGTCATTGCTGCACCAGACGGTGACCTCTCGCTCATTGCCGAAGCTATCTATCCAAAGGGCTTGCGGGAAGTGTCCTGGTATGCGCTCAAGCTGGATGAAGTGACGGTAGCTGCCATCGCTCTTGAGATGTCGAGGTGCGCTTGCAGGTTATCGAGATATTCGAACTTGAGGCTCATTGTTCTGCCGGAGCATTGTCAGGATAATGACGTACGTAATATATGTACATTGTATGCAATCAATACGGTAGGAGCGCCTGCGACAATGTGGATACCTAAGGTGGATCGGGACAAAGGCCCGTTGTATCTGGCGATCGCCGATGCGATCGAGTTGGACGTCGTGGAGGGGCGGCTGGCTCCCGGCACCAAGCTGCCTCCACAGCGAGCCCTTGCTCAGGGCTTGGGCCTGGACTTCACAACTGTCACCCGTGCCTATGCCGAGGCTGGTCGCCGAGATCTGGTCGAAGGTCGAGTTGGGCAAGGGACTTTCATCAAGGGCCGCTCACCTCAACAGGCAATTGCATCAGCAGGCTTGGTGGACATGAGCATGAACCTGCCTCCGATCCCGCAGGACGGACGTGTGGCGCAGAGCATGTGGGCTCGAATGGCCAATATGCAGGGACCAGAAGCCACAAGACTCATGCTTCGTTATCAGGAACCCGGCGGGGCTCTCAAGGATCGCGTCGCTGGTGCCACCTGGCTCTCGGGACGCCTTCCCGATGTCGATGTGGGCCGGCTACTCGTTGCTCCGGGAGCTCAGGGGGCTTTGACCGCTGTGGTTGCCACCCTTGCAAAGCGCGGTGACGTGGTGCTGACCGAACCCCTTACGTATCCAGGCTTCATCAGCTTAGCTGGGCATTTTGGGGTTCGACTGTTCCCGATGCAGATGGATGAGAGTGGGCCTGTTCCGGAGGCTCTGGAAGAGGCGATCAGAACGCTGCAGCCGAAGGCAATCTACTGCACACCCACGTTGAACAACCCGACCACCAGGACGTGGTCTGCTGAACGACGTAGTGAAATTGCGGAAGTGGCGGCGATGCATTCGATACCGATCATCGAAGATGACGCGTACGGCGCATTGAAACGCAGCCCACTGCCTACTCTTCTCGAACTCGCGAAGGGGCCGGTGTACCATATCGCCAGTCTTTCGAAGTGCCTCGCGCCGGCACTGAGGGTGGCCTATCTCGTCGCTCCCGATAGGGCTTCTGCGATAAGGGTGATTGGCGCGCTGCGGGGCACCACCGCGATGGCGTCCCCTTTGACCACGGCCCTCGCCACCGACTGGATCTCGAGCGGTCTCGCTTTCGATTTCCTTGACGAGCTTCGTGCCGAGACCAGTCGGAGGCAGATGGCAGTCGCGAAGATTATGCCTACCGGCGTCGTCAATTCGGATCCTGAAGGTTTCCATGTGTGGCTCGATCTGCCGAGCGGCTGGCCTCGCGGCGAATTTGTGGCTCGTCTTCGGAATCTTGGCATTTCGGGGGTTGCAAGCGACGCCTTCGCAATTGTGGAACCTCCTGAAGGAGTGCGGCTGGGTTTGGGCGGAGCGTCGGGTGTCGAGGAGTTGGAGCGCAGCCTGACCGTGGTGGCAGCCTTGATTAAAGACCGGCCAGCGCTCGGTTCGCTGATCGTGTAATACCTTCCATGCAATCTGCGATTGCCGTTGAACTGTATGCATACAATGTGCATATATGCTTCAAGAGGCTCGGGCAGTGCATGTATGCTCCTCTTCGCATTGGTTCTGGATCCTCTTGGGTTGAAAATGGTGCGGCCTGCACATCGCAACTGTTCAGGTTCCGAGGGCTCGGCTTGAAGCGCGGTCGTCGTCCGCGGATTACTGGAGATGTTCGATGAACAAGGTGAACTCAGATGACACAGCCAAACGGGCGTGGCCTGCGATTTGGCGTGGGGTGAAGTGCAAGTGTCCGAACTGTGGCAAGGGGTGGCTCTTTCACCACTACCTGGAGCAGCACGACAACTGCGCCGTCTGCGGCGAGCCGCTTGCCTATTACAAGGCCGGGCTGTTTCTCCCCTTCGTGGTGGTGACATTGGTTATTCACTTGGTGGCATTTTTCATGCTCGACATGGAGCTTCGTGGTGGTGCCAGTCCACTGTTCTATCTTTATGTTCTGGTTCCGCTGACCGTTGTATTCACTGTGGGCATACTGCCTTCGTCCAAGGGAGCGATCTTGGGCCTGATGTGGTCAAAAGGCTGGAGCGACGAGCAAGACCGCTGAACGTCTAATCAGTGTCTGCTAAAGCGCGACATCTGCGAAATGCGGACAGTCTGCTAGCCACTTCCACTAGGCCGTTTGTCCCTGTTGGGCATCAGTACCCACAACATGGCCCTGCTGTCCTTCCGGAAGAGGCGCGAGGATTCAAATATCAATCCATCAGGCCAACGGCAGGTCAGGGAGCGCAAGCGTTGCAAGGAGTGTGCACGGAGTTGGATGGGCCTCACCGAACACTCCCTGGCATCCACCTAAGATGCGGCAGGTGGCTCTCGACATCGACTGGCCCATCGAGCAAACCTAGACGCTTGCAGCGACGAAAGTCTCTGGGAAACAGTGTTATGTGGACGCGGCGATCGCCTCCGCATAGCGAGCCTCATCATGCTGCCTCCCACACCTGGTTCAGAATCCTGGCAGCTATGGCCGCCTTATCTTGTGGGAGAAACCGGCCATAGTGCTGCTGCACCATGGCCGGGGTGTCCTGAATAGCATACGAAGCCTGCTCGTAGCTCCCGGTTTGCTTGAGAATATGGGTCGCGAGCACATCGCGAACGTTGTGCGGCCCATGAGGCAGCAGACCTTTGATGGCGCCGCGTCCCGTCCACGGGTTGTAGATGCCATAGCGCTGGATGGTGAGCCGCCAGGCCTCGTAGAACGTGTTCTGGTTGTAGCTGGCATCGGCGCTGGTGCGCTTGACGGATTTCACGAAGAAGGTGCCCGGGTCGACGGCATCGCCGATAAGGCGAGCTCTATGACGATCGATGTAGGCGTCGATTGCATCGTACAGTCCGGCCAGGTCCGGCAGGACCAATTTGAATGGCTTCGAGCCGAAGAATGATGACGTCGAGTTCTTGAATGCAACGGATGGGATCAGCACCTCCCATCCCCGATCGCGCTCACTCCACCGGAGTTCACCTCTCTTCCTGTCCTCGAGATGTCGCTCGGTCGTTGGCTCCCGGCCCCGGGGGCAGACGAGGAGCTCGCGCAGGTTGCGTTGGCGCAGGCCAGTGTGCATGCCCAGGCGGATGAGAAGGAAGGACCTGACGGCCTCGGCAGCGGGTCTGGGATAACGCTGCTCGTCAGGCATCAGTCGCATGATCTCCTCGGTGATCTTGCGGTACTCGCCCACTGGGCTGTCAGCCTCAAGCACAGGCATAATGGGCTCGAAAGGGTCCCGGTGGATGCGGGCAACACGTTCAATCTCGCGGATGCGATGTCGTGCGTGCTTGTAGAAGGCGTCGCTGCTGCGCGTCAAACAGGATGAGACGGAGCGGTTGGTGTGTGTCGCAGGGAGGGCGTAGCCCGACCGGAGGCACATACCAATCGCTTTGCCCGATTTTGGGGTTTGTGATCGCGGCCGTCCCGCTAGAGTGGTGGTTTTCAGGATTGTGGAACCACCTTTGTGCCGGGGCGCCATGTAACCGATCATCAGATGAGGCTTTTCATGAAGCTCAGACAAAACCACACCACCGAGACGGCGTCAGCCATGGGCCGGAAGGCCAGCGGAATGAGACCGCCTGCCAGCGACGCCCCTGGAAGCTGAGATCGAAGCCTGCTTTCGCTGCTACAAACGGGGCAGGAGGTTGCCGTGCCATGCATCACTTGATCGCATTGCTCCAATAACCGACACCCGGGACCTCGCCGCTCGGCTCTCGTTAAATACTTGCAACCGCTCGATCCCTCGTGGCCGATGCCATTGCCTTGGGCATACGCTGTTCCATCCTGCTGGATGGAAGCGCACTGGGCGGCGATAGGCCCGGCGTCCGATGGAAGAAGATCGAATACAGGAGCTCATACCTCCAGACGCGGCCCGCATATACACCCTACCAACCACCGATGGCGCTCGCTCGACTTGGCGACGACGTTGGCGTTCGACCTCATGATCCTTGCACCGACCGCCAGGAGCCGCGAGCCATGCCCGCACGCGTCATAGCTTCCACGTGGAAGACCGGCGCGTTGCCAACCAGGTTGGACTAGGGCTCGGATGCGACCTAGCCGCGCTTCCACACCGGCATTTCACCTTGGTTGGAGAGCCCCAAAGGATAGCCAATAATCCTCGCTCCCGACGATCTATATATCTGTAGGAATGTCGGTTCCACGTGAGCCGGCCGATCACATGCCCAGCGTCGACATCCCCCCGGACGAACTGTGCATTTTAAGGAAGCGAGCGGAAGAGACAAGGGTGGTTTCACCGTCGCGGACGGCATCGGACAGCGACCAGGTGGCCTCATGTTCCGCTGAGCCGACAACCTGTCGCCTCGCACATGGATTTAGACCATGGCGGACCACGTCGCGCCTGACTGACAGGAGGCGTCGGACATTCGTGCTCGCTAGCGCCGTGGTTCAGAGCGGTTGGCGATTGGACGGAGGCCGCTGCATTCATCAGCACGTTGGCACCCCACGTCCGTCGGAACAGGACCGTGCACATGCCGCGTGCAAACCCGACTTCGACCAAGGTCCGCCCGCTGTGGCCGCGGGACCCAATGGGACGATTTCGACGTTCTGGGTTCTCTCACAAGTTCTAGACTTTGCCGAGCCACCCAGGCCCCAAATTTTCAGTCGCTTGAAGATCAAAGAGGTGAAATTTGTCTCCAGCCGAAGCCGCACGCTTCTGAACGAATACAAGAAGGCCTTGAAATCTTGGGTGATGGCTTTCACCGGCTTCTCCGGTGAAGACGAGAGTAAATTGCGGGTCGCCTGACGATGGCCTGTCTGTCTTGTCGGAAATCATCAACGAGTTTCCTTAAATGGCCGATCGCGATGCCGAATAGGACAGCCCGCTGCTGCTGATAGATAGAGTGTGACGGAATGATTGGTTCCCACATTGCCCCGGCGGCCATGGCGTCACGCATCGCCTTCACGGGCCTCAGCTTCCCAGCGGCCTGTTTGCTCCTGATTGTCGAATCTCCCTTGAGAACAGCCTCCCCAAGACACGCCGCATGGACCGGTCTTCACCCTATGGTATGGCATTGCTCCTGAAGGTGCTTTCCCGGGCGGGATGATCTGCGGATCTATAGAGGCTGCTTGAACCACGAGCGCGGTCTGGGCATATGATCCAATCGCTTACCTTTGCCAACAATGAGAAAAACGATGAATGGCAGCGCCACCCGCGACTTTTCAAGAACTTCGCTTGGTATCGATCCCGGTGTGGCAATGGGGCTTGCCGGGGCGTTGATCTTCTTCATCGCGAGCGGATTTGTCGCGTATACGAATTTCCAAGCCCTTCGCGAAGGCAATCAGCGCATCGTCCAAACGCACGTCGTCATCGTCGCCTTGGACGAGCTCCTGTCACACGTGCAGGACGCGGAAACCGGGCAACGCGGCTATTTGCTAACCGGCACAGATACCTATCTCGCTCCCTACGACTCCGCTCTGCGTGCCATCGGGCCGCAGCTGGACAGGATCGCCAATCTGACCAACCAGAGTTCGGTGCAAGAGGATCGCTTGGAGATCTTGCGGCAGCGTGTCGATGCGAAGCTCGCCGAATTGAACGAAACGATCGAACTGCGTCGGACTGCAGGGATCGAAGCAGCTCTCGCCCTCGTCAATTCCGATCGAGGCATGATCGAGATGGATGCCATTCGAGCCCAGATCAGAGCCATGGCCGACGAGGAAGTGCGCATACGAGGACTGCGGATCGTCGAAATGGAAGACGCGCAGCAGCGGGCCCTGCTCAGCACGCTGTTGTCGGGGGCACTGGGCATTCTGCTCACCATCGTGATCGCATTCATGCTGCGGCGGACCACACTCTTGCGGCGGCGCGATCAATGGCTTCAGGCGGGCCAGGTCGGTCTCGCGACGGCGGCCATGGGCGACCAGTCGATCGACCGGCTCGGTAATGCCATCCTGGATTATTTGGCGGAGTACGTCGGCGCCGTGGCCGGCGCGATCTATGTCAGCGATGGCGATCGTTACAGCAAGGCCTCGGCGTATGGCATACCGGAGGGGGCGCAGGTACCAATGCACTTCAGGACCCGGGAAGGTCTGCTTGGCCAGGCGGCTGCCGAGCAGCGAACGATCGTCGTTGGTGACGTTCCTCAGGGCTACATCGCCTTCGGATCGGCGCTGGGTTCCGAGAAACCAAGATATCTGGCTATCGTCCCCGGCATCGTCGAAGGCGAAGTCAATTCCGTCATCGAGCTCGGCTTCGTGCATTCGATCGACGAGAAGGCCATAGCGCTCCTCGCCCGTGCGTCGGAGGGAATTGCGATCGCGGTTCGGTCCGCGAAGTATCGGGGCGAGCTGCAGAACCTTCTTGAGGAGACCCAGCGGCAGTCCGAGGAATTGCAGACCCAGAGCGAGGAACTGCGGGTCAATAATGAAGAATTGGAGGAACAGGGAAGAGCTCTCAAGGAGTCGCAGGCCCGGTTGGAGCAACAACAGGTCGAGCTCGAACAAACCAACTCGCAATTGGAGGAACAAGCGCAGCAACTGGAAGCCCAGCGCGACGATCTCGAACGCGCGAATTCCGCGGTTCTGCACAAGGCACGCGAGGTGGAGCAGGCAAGTCAATACAAGTCGGACTTCCTGGCGAACATGTCTCACGAGTTGCGGACACCGCTCAACTCTTCGCTCATCCTTGCCCGTCTCCTCGCCGACAATCCGCAGGACAACCTGACCACCGAACAGGTCAAATATGCCAAGACGATCGAAGCGTCTGGTAACGACCTCCTCAACCTGATCAACGATATCCTCGATCTCTCCAAGATCGAAGCGGGGCACGTCGAGATGCATCCGGAGATCGTGCCGGTGGAGCGCTTGGCGCAGGGTATGCGCCAGCTCTTCCAGCCCTTGGCATCGGAGAAGAAGCTCGATTTTCGGGTCGACGTAGCTGCAGACTGCCCGCCCACCGTCGCGACAGATCCCCAGCGTCTCGAGCAGGTATTGAAAAACCTACTCTCCAATGCAATCAAGTTCACCGAGACGGGCGCCGTCGCCATGACGGTTACGCCATCGAGCAGCGGAGAAATCTCGTTCGCCGTAACTGATACTGGGATTGGAATTGCCCCTGATCAGCAGCGCAGCGTCTTCGAGGCCTTCCACCAGGCCGACAGTACGATAAGCCGCCGCTATGGGGGCACGGGACTCGGTCTGTCGATCTCTCGCCAGTTGGTGCGTCTTCTCGGCGGTGTGTTGGAGCTCCAGAGCGAAGTGGGCAAAGGCAGCACGTTCACCGTCACCATCCCCTCGAAATACGACGCCGCAGCGGTCCAGCCGCACGATGCCCTGCCGGTCTCGATGGCCGCGATGCCCGCATCCTCTCCTCAAGAGTCCGTCCCTGCAATTCATCGGAAGATCGAGGACGACAGGGATGCGTTGGCAGGGGGGCACCGAGTGCTACTCGTCGTCGAGGACGACGATTCCTTCGCCGGAATCATGCGCGATCTTTCGCGGCAGGCCGGCTTCAAGTCGCTGGTGGCCGGCACCGCAGAGGAGGCCCTGTCCTTGGCGCAAGAATTTCTGCCCAATGCCATCGTGCTCGACGTCGGTCTTCCCGACCAGTCGGGGCTGGCGGTTCTTGACCGCTTGAAACGCGACGTCAGGACCCGCCACATCCCTATCCACGTCGTGTCCGCCAGCGATCACACGGATACTGCCTACTCGCTCGGCGCCGTTGGCTACGCCATCAAACCCGTCAACCGCGATCAGTTGATGGACGTGCTGCACCGCCTCGAAGAGCGTCTCGATCAAGGCGTGCGCAGGGTATTGATCGTCGAGGACGATCCGGTCCAGCGCGATGCCATCGTCACGCTGTTGGCATCGCGTGCCGTCGAGACGGTGACAGCGAGCACCGCCGCGCAATGTCTGGAGCTGCTGAAGCAGCAGACATTCGATTGCATGGTGCTGGATCTCACCCTGCCAGACGGATCGGGCCATTCGCTCCTGGAAACGCTCAGCCAGGGCACGTCCTACGCTTTCCCGCCAGTGATCGTCTACACCGCCCGCGACCTTTCCGCGGACGAGGAGCAGCGGCTGCGGCAGTACTCGAAATCGATCATCATCAAGGGCGCCAAGTCGCCTGAACGCCTACTCGACGAAGTGAGCCTCTTCCTGCACCAGGTGGTGTCCGAACTTCCCGACGAACAGCAGAAGATGATCCGCAGAGCGCGCAATCGAGACGCGCTTCTCGAGGGCCGTCGCATCCTCGTGGTCGAGGACGATGTGCGCAACGTGTATGCGCTGACCAATATCCTCGAGCCTCGTGGTGCGGTCGTCGAGATCGCACGCAATGGCCAGGAAGCCTTGGATCGCCTCGCCAAGGCGGCGGAAGAATCGGACACCGCCATCGATCTGGTCCTCATGGACGTCATGATGCCGGTAATGGACGGCCTCACCGCCACGAGGGAGATCCGGAAGAACCCCGTCTGGAAGAAACTGCCCATCCTCGCTCTGACGGCGAAGGCAATGCCCGACGACCAACAGCGATGCATCGATGCCGGCGCGAACGACTACATGGCAAAGCCCCTCGATGTCGAGAAGCTGCTCTCCCTCGTCCGCGTGTGGATGCCCAAGTGACGGAGCTGCCCGAGAAGGTCGAGGACATAGAAATCAGACTGCTGCTGGAAGCCTTGTTTCTCCGGTACCACTATGATTTCCGAAATTATGCCATGGCTTCGATAAAGCGGCGCCTGCGGCAGGCGCGGGAACAACTCGGCTTCTCGACATTTTCTGCCATGCAGGAGAGCATCTTGCGGGACGCAGACATGCTGCCCCAACTGCTCCGGTTCATGACCGTTCAGGTCAGTGAGATGTTCCGCGATCCGAGCTATTTCCGCGCGCTGCGCGAGCGCGTCGTTCCGCACCTGAAGACCTATCCTTCGCTGAAGGTTTGGGTTGCAGGGTGCAGCACTGGAGAAGAACTCTATTCTCTGGTGATCCTTTTCCGAGAAGAAGGACTGGAAGAGCGCACCCTGTTCTATGCCACCGATATCAATCACGACGCGCTGGAAACCGCTCAAGCCGGTATCTATCCGATGGAACGAATACCATTGTTCACCCAGAACCACCGGCAATCCGGCGGGAAATCCTCGCTCTCGGATTATTATCAGGCCGCTTACGGGCGCGCGTCGTTGGACAAGACGTTGCGCAAGAACGTCGTGTTCTCCGATCACAGTCTGGTCACGGACTCTGTCTTCGCCGAGATGCACCTGATCTCATGCCGGAACGTCCTCATCTATTTCGACAAGGCACTGCAGGATAGGGCGCTCGGGCTGTTCGAGGACTCCTTGGCCCGCCGCGGCTTCCTAGGCCTTGGATCGAAGGAGAGCCTTCGGTTCTCGAGTCACGCCTCTGCGTTCGCCGACTTCGTGCGTGAGGAGAAGATCTACCAGCGGAGCAGCGAATGATGCGCCCGGGACCTCAAATCGTTGTCATCGGCGCCTCGGCAGGCGCCGTCGACGCGCTCGGCGCGATACTGCCTTCCATCCCCGAGGATTCCGGATTGTCGATCCTTGTCGTGGTGCACGTTCCTCCCGACAAGCGCAGCGTCATGGCTGAACTGTTCAGGGCCAAATGTCGTCTCATGGTGGTTGAGGCCGAGGACAAGATGCCTATAGAGCCAGGCGTGGTCTATTTCGCGCCCCCGGACTATCATCTCCAGGTCGAAGCCGATAAGACACTCTCGCTTTCGGGAGACGAACCAGTCCTGTATTCGCGCCCATCGATCGACGTCCTGTTCGAGAGCGCAGCGGAGGCTCTTGGGCCGCTACTGATTGGGTTGATCCTGACTGGAGCCAATCAGGATGGCGCCAACGGAATGGCCGCCATTGTTGGAGCAGGAGGAATCGGCATCGTCCAAGACCCTCGAACCGCCTTTGCACCGGCGATGCCGGAGGCCGCAATCGCGGCATGTCCACAAGTCCGAGTCTTGGCCCTGGCCGAAATCTCGACCTTCCTGCGAGAGGTTGAAGTCTGATATGGAGCCAGTACCGTTTCTCCTGGTCGACGATCTCGAAGAAAATCTCCTCTCCCTCGACGCACTGCTGCGTCAGGACGAGCTGCTCCTGCTCAAAGCCCGGTCGGGCGACGAAGCGCTTGAAATACTGCTCCAGAACGATGTCGCTCTGGCGCTCGTCGATGTGCAGATGCCCGGCCTCGATGGATTCGAGTTGGCCGAACTCATGCGCGGAAACGAGCGGACCCGCCGAATCCCGATCATCTTCGTGACTGCGGGCGCGGCCGACGTACAGCGGCGGTTCCGCGGGTATGAAGCCGGCGCGGTCGACTTCATCCAGAAGCCAATCGAAGCGAGCGTTTTGCGCAGCAAGGTCGCAGTCTTCTTCGAACTGTATCGACAACGTCAGCAATTGACCTCGCAAAGAGATGAACTGGCGGTGCATGCGGAGGCGCTGAAGGAAGCCACGCAGCACAAGGACGTCATGCTGCGTGAGATCAATCACCGGATAAAGAACCTGTTCAGCCTCACTGGCGGTCTGATTTCTCTCAGCGCCCGGTCCGCGAACAGCGTGGCAGAGCTGGAATCCGATCTGCGGTCCCGCCTGCATGCGCTTGCTGTCGCCCATGAACTGACCTTGCCCGACCCTTCGACGGACAGCCAGGGCGAGACCGGCACCTCGGTGATGTCATTGCTGCAGGCCTTGACGGCTCCGCATCAGCAGGCCCAAGGGGCAGTCATCGAGATCACCGGCGTGGACGCACCGCTGAAAGGCGCAGGACTAACGTCGTTGGCTCTGCTGCTCTACGAACTGATCACCAACGCCGTCAAATACGGTGCGCTGTCTACCCCGCAAGGTCATCTCGCGATCGAGCTCGCCTTGGCCGGTGAGAAGCTCCGCGTGAACTGGATCGAGCGCGGGGCGCCATGCCGGGAGGACCGAGCGGAGCGCGAAGGCTTTGGATCGACGCTGGAGAAAGCAGCGCTCCGGGGCATCGACGGCCAGATCTCCAAAGAATGGCGCCCGGAGGGGCTGAGCCTGCAACTCGAAATGCCCTTGACCAGCCTGGGGGGCTGAAGCGAAGGATCGACCTCGCCGCCTGGACCTGTCGGCACGCAAACGGTCAGGTCTCGACAAATCCGCTCGATGACCCAGGATTCGTGATGGCCGCCATTGTCGATCGTCGTTTGATGCCATCGTCAGCGAGGATGTATAGCATTGTTCGCCGTTGGATGCTGCCGCGGAGCTCACGTCCCCGTGTAAGGCATTCGGAAGCTTAGACCGCCGCAGTTTTGGGCGGCCAAAACGACGGTGGATCAAGCTCGTGTCTTCTCGACCGTCGAGTTGGTCAACGCGCTCGAGCAGGAGAAAATGCAAGGAAAGGCTGGTCAGATTGCCGGGCGCCTCGCTTATGCCGATCTCGTCATTCTCGACGAGCTGGGATACCTGCCGTTCAGTGCTTCAGGTGGCGCCTTGCTCTTCCACCTGCTCAGCAGGCTCTACGAGCATACCAGCGTCGTCATCACCACCAATCTCAGCTTTAGCGAATGGGCCAGCGTCTTCGGTGACGCCAAGATGACCACGGCGCTGCTCGACCGGCTCACTCATCACTGCCACATCCTTGAGACCGGAAACGACAGCTTCCGCTTCAAGAACAGCTCTGCTCATCCCCCGCCGAAACCAAAGGAGAAACCTAGACCCTTGACCGCAACAACCGACCCGAAAGAAAACTAAAAGGCGGGTCACTTCTCGGCTCTGACTCACATTTGCTGCTGTTCGGCCAAGGTTCGCGCTGGTTCGTAGGAGGATCAGCAGATGCAGCATGGTTTTCAGCGCGCGAGCCTTGCGCCGAGTGGTTTTGCAGTAGATGCGGTGCAGGTCTTGGCGGACAGGGTGCAAATCCTGCTTCGATCTCGCCGATCGTGGGGAGACTGCCCTGCCTGCGGAGGCCGTAGTCGGCGTGTGCAAAGTCGCTATAGGCGACGGCCAGCAGATTTGCCGCTCGGTGGACGACGGGTAGAGCTTTCGATCCTGACGCGTCGGTTTTGGTGTGATGGTGTTCTTTGCGGCCGTCGCATTTTTTGCGAACGTTTCGATGACAGCGTCTTGGGTCGGTATATGCCAGAACGATCTTAACCGTTCATCTTCATCCATCACACTTCGTAGCCGATGTTGTCTGGACTACATCGGCTAAGAAGACCGGATTTAATTGCTCAAGGCTGCGGATCGCCAAGCCTGTACCAGCGCGACAACGTCCTGGCATATCCGGCGATAGGGTCGAGATAATACACTCCAGAGGTGACAACCGGCCCCGGCCTCACGCTCGGATGGCCTTCCACAAACCCCATCAATGCGGGCTCGGCGCGCCGGCCCAGGCGCCAATCGTTCAACACCGGGGCGGCAGAGATGTCCCGGATGGATGGCGCCTCCAACTCCTCGATGAGTCGGAGGTCACGGGAAAGAGCGTGGATGCGTTCCGCGATCTCGCGGACTTGAGGATTCTCGAACGTGAGCAGCACGACGACGTCTCCTAAGTAGGGGAAGTGGACGTCGTGCGGACGAGCGGCACGCGGGATCAGGCTTGGGGACTCGCATATGGATGCGCAGGCCGAGTAATTCAAGTGGATCGGGTTCCACTCGAAAGGGATATCGGGTTCAGACGGCTCGCAGCTTCGCCATTCGATGCTGGGAACGGGCGGCAGGCAACATTTGCCGGAAGCCTGGCGGCGCCCCGTCGGGGCGCCGCTGCGAATATTTAGATGCGGTTGCGCGACTGATCGATGTCGACCGAGCGATCGTCTTCGATCTCGACTTCCGTCTTACGAACTGTATCGCTGACGGTCTCGGTGCGATCAGTGCCTTCCTTGCGAAGGGATATCTCCTCGACCACACGAGCTTCCTTGGCGATCACCGCCTCTTCGGCATGCTGTTCCGCCTCGATAACGCGATCCGTGAAAGCATTGTCGGTGGCACCAAGCGGACGGTCGACGGATCGACGCTCGATGGTGACGTTTTCGTTGTGCAGATTGACGTCGGCGCTGACCGGTTCCTCACGCACATAAGACCGCACGCGAACTCGGCCCAGATTGACGTCGCGCTTGCCCACGACAAGGCGTTCGTCGACGACTGGAATGGCCTCGCTGCCGCCCTCTTCAAGCGTGCGTGACGATGCCTGTGCGGTGTTGGAGCCGCCATAGGTGCCGCTGATCCCGCCGGCAGAGGCGCTTTCGGTCGTGTAAGAAGACACCGCATCAGCCGAATAGCCGGACCAGCCTTCGCTACGCCAGCTTTCCTCGCGCTCGTCGAGATCGATCGAACCTTCATCATCGAGGATATCGAGGGCGACATCGTGCTGACTGGCCGCGAGATTGTCGACAACGACGAGATACCCGCCGCGCGACAGGCCTTCGGCATAGGAGTAGCGATCTTCGTCGGGGAAGAAGAAATCGGCGAGCGCGGCAAAGAAGCCCTGATGGTGCTGCGACCGGTCTTGGACCGGGGTGTCGCTCTCATAGCCTGGCACAATGCGGGCGGTGGTAATGCCAGCCTGGTTCAGGCGATCGACGGCGCGCGAGGCTTCGGATTCGCTGTCGAACAGCGCCGACAGGGTTCGGTTGTCAACACTCGAGATTTGGCTCATTTCAAGTTTCCTCTTCGCAGGTAGGGTTGGCGACATCGAGCCGTTCGATCACCGCGTGTTGTTCGCGAAGATCGATACTGGTCTCGACGGTCTCGTGCGAAACGGTGCGGCGGATATGCAGCTCTTCCTTGAGGACGAGACGCTTCTCGACGATGAGGATTTCCTCAACTATCGGGACGATAGTCACGTCGCCCTCGGTGCGAATGGCCGGTGCTTCGTCGACTTCGCGATTGACCGGTACCCGCTCCACATCGACAGCCTCCGAGCGCAAGGCGGCCGTCACGAGTTCGTCGTGATGCTCGGTGCGGGTTTCGACCCGAACCTTGCCGGTCACGACCTCGCGCTTAGCCAGGGTGGCGCGTTCGGAGACGATCTCCAATGTGGATGAAGGGTCCTGCATGGCTGATCCGTTTCAATGCCCGAAGCCAACGGGCCAAGAAATCACAAGTTCCGACGAAGCGACGTTAGCCGTCATCACGATGTGCTCGGGTAACCATTTCGCTGTTAAAGGCCGGAGAACCTCATGGATAAAAAGGGCATGGTTGGATCGCGCCAACTCGAATGAAGAGATGATGGACGGAATCACTTCGCCAGTGGTGAGTATCCCGTCGCAGAGCGAGATCGTTTTAGCCGTTTGGCAAGACAAGGCTGCCGAAAGTGACGTTTCGACCCTGCTGAAGGGGCAGAAGCGACGTGCGGCGTCTATGGGCAGCCGTCATCAAAATTGATCCGGGGATCCGTGTTCAATCACACTTCCCGGAACTAACACCTCGAGGAACTCTCGATGTATGAAAGCGAATCTTCAAAGAGCTGACTTCGTGCGGGTCGATCATCTTCAACACGCTTGGCATCAAGCGTTGAAGGAGCGGCTTGATCCGCATCTATCCGTGGAGAGAGAGGAGCGCATGTTCGACCTCGTGGCAAGCTGCGATCCCACGCCGGCAGGGCGTTACCTTTCATGGCTATCGCGCTGGCGTCGCAGGAATTGGGACATCCTGGGTCTGCGCGCCATGTGCGGCGCGGGAGAGTTGGCCGAAGTGATGGCGGCTCTTCAACATTTCGACCGTATCAGGAAGTTCCTGCCCAAGGGTCGTGGCGACGTAAACACGTATCATTCCGCTCAGGACCTCTTCAACGCCGAGGGATACATCAAGGGACCGGGACGGCGAGATCTGCGCCGTGCGGAACGCGATGTGGCCATGGCGGGCAGCGAGGTGCTGTTCGACGAGGGACGCTGGAGGCTTGTGCTGCTGAGAAGCCAAGCCGCGGCAGCGTGGTGGGGCATGGGAACGAGATGGTGTACCGCTTCTCGCTCTGACAACCGCTTCGAACTCTACGCCAGACAGGGTGACCTCCTGGTGATCCTCTCACCCTGCGACAGGTATCAATTGTCCTGCGCAACCGGCGAGTTCAGGAACTCGTCCGATGGCCACGCCAATCTCGCTCAAGTTCTCCACCGCGCGCCAAGCGCGATGAGAAGCATACTCGAAAGCAAGATGGGGCTTCGCTGGGAGACCTTGACGTCTCGGAGGGTTACCGAACTCTATTTTTCCCTTCGCTCCAGCGACGACACTTGCCATCGGGATCGTGCATCCGCGACAGGCTAGGCATGGTCGTCATGGCCAAGACGCGCGCGCGCAACGCTGCCACGTCTTCTGCTGCCATCCGTGCTTGGTGGCACAGGACTTCATCTGTTCCACCTCGACTGTCGGTTGGACGACGATCCTCGTGACTCCGGCAATGAAGGCTTGCAGATCCGGGGGACTTCCGGAAAGCTGAATGCAGGAAAAGGAATCGCCCATGACCCACAGCAGCGCAGTCACCCAGATTCTTCGAATGAATCGGTACGTCACCTCGACGTTCGCGCTGCTCGCGCACGCACGGGAGGATTTCGGTTCTCCCGACGGGGCGGCGAAACTTGCTCGTCTACTCGATATCTCACCTGCTCAAGCTGCTGGAATGATCGCTGGAAAACCATCTGCGGGATTGCATAGCCTCGCGTTCTACTACGGCTTCATGCCAGAGGGCGAAGAGCGAGATACTTGGAGGGCTTTGCCGATGCGCGAACAGCCGTTCAATGACGGACCGGCAATGGTTTGGGGCTCGGCTATGGCGGAATACGTGCACGACGTGCTCACCGCCAAATGCGATCTCCGGCCGACGCCGTGGCCCATCCGGTACTGTTGACCCCCTATCGGCATCCAATATTGACCCCCTGATGATTGTGGGGGCGGGCCGGACGTCGGAGCTGGTCAGGGTTGCGCAGGCGTTCGGCCCGCGAGGCGAGATGGTCAGGCTCTGTTCTTGAAGCGCCAGCTATCGTTTCCGGTCTCGACGATATCGCAGTGGTGGGTCAGTCGGTCGAGCAGCGCTGTGGTCATTTTGGCATCGCCGAAGACCGAGGGCCATTCCCCGAAGGTGAGATTGGTGGTAACGATGACCGAGGTCTGCTCATAGAGGCGGCTGACCAGGTGGAAGAGCAGTTGGCCGCCTGACTGGGCGAAGGGCAGATAGCCCAGTTCATCGAGGATTATGAAGTCCTTGCGGCCCATATACTCGGCCAGACGGCCTTGTTTGCCAGCCCGGGTCTCGGTCTCGAGCCTGTTGACCAGATCGACAACGTTGAAGAAGCGGCCCCGCGCACCATTGCGGATACAGGCCCGGGCGATGGCGATGGCCAGGTGGGTCTTGCCGGTCCCGGTGCCACCGACCAGCACGATGTTGCGCTGGGTGGTCAGGAAGTTGCCGGCGGCCAGGTCGCGCACCAGGGTCTCGTTGATGCCGGTATCATCGAACACGAAGTCATCCACGTCCTTGGCCAGGGGCAGCTTGGCGATGGTCATCTGGTATTTGATGGACCGCGCCTGCTTCTCGGCGATCTCGGAGGTGAGCAGGTCCGAGACGATCCGTTCGGGTTGATGTTCGCGCTTGATGGCTGTGGCGATGATCTCGTCATAGGCGCTCTTCATGCCGTAAAGCTTGAGCGCGTTCATCGTGGCCAGGATCTCGGAGCGTTCCATCATATTGCCCTCCTCAGGCTGTCATAGCGGGAACAATCGGCCGTTGGCTCGATGCGGAGCCGGAGGGCCTGTGGGGTATTGAGGATGGTGACCGGGCTGCGCGGTTCGCGTTGCCGGGCCAGGATATTGAGCACGATATCGGCGGAACAGACCCCCTCGCGCACCGCTTCTGCGCAGGCCGCCTCGACCACGGGCAGACCATCGCTGAGCACGGCGGTGAGGATGCTCACCATCTGCCGGTCGCCATCGTCTGCAGAGCGCAGCCGGCGCCGGATCTTCTCGATGCTGACCGGCAGCACCCAGTTCTTGAACGGAGCGCCATTGCGCCAAGCACCGGGCTTGCGGGCCAGCACCGGCACGTAATGCCAGGGATCGTAGATGGTCTGGTCGCGCCCGAAGGAACGGGCATGCTCACCCACCACGAGGCCATCCTGGCGCAGCTCGATGCGGTCAGCATAGGCCCGGATCTCGACCGGCCGACCGACGGCATGAGCCGCGACCGAGTATCTGTTGTTGTCGAACCGCACCAGGCAGGTCTTGCTGACCGATGCGGTCACGGCATGGAAGCCGTCGAAGGCGCCGGTATAGGGCACCAGGCTGGGGCGTTCGGCTTCGAACACCTCCCAGATGGTCCGATCGCGGAACTCGGGATGCCGGTGTGCCCGGGCATAGGCAATGGTCTTGTCCAGCAGCCAGGCATTGAGCTCGTCATAGCTCCGGAACCGCAGACGCGGCGTGAAGAAGCGTTCCCGCACCAGGCCGACCTGGTTCTCGACCTGACCCTTCTCCCAACCGGAGGCAGGCGTGCAGGCGACGGGGTCAACCAGATGATGGCCGCACATCTGCAGGAAGCGCTGAACCGCACCGGGAATTCCGGAGGCTGTTTGATTTAAGTTATGCGGCCATGGCCGGTTGTTCCAGTGCGGCGTAGAAGTTTGCCTTAGCTTCCGCTGGCGGGATATTGCCGATGGGCTCGAGGAGGCGCCGGTGATTGAACCAGTCGACCCATTCGAGGGTGGCGAACTCGACGGCCTCGATGTTTCGCCAGGGCCCGCGCCGGTGGATCACCTCCGCCTTGTAGAGACCGTTGATGCTTCCGGCCAAGGCGTTGTCGTAGCTGTCCCCGACGCTGCCCACCGACGGTTCGATGCCGGCCTCGGCCAGGCGCTCGGTATAGCGGATACTGACGTATTGCGACCCGCGATCTGAGTGGTGCACCAGACCGCCGCGATGGATGGGGCGGCGGTCGTGGATCGCCTGCTCGAGGGCATCCAGCACGAAGCTGGCATGGGCGGTGCGGCTGACCCGCCAACCCACGATATAGCGAGCGTAGACGTCGATCACGAAGGCCACATAGGCGAACCCGGCCCAGGTCGCGACGTAGGTAAAATCGGAGACCCAGAGCCTGTTGGGCGCCGGGGCATGGAACAGGCGATTGACGTGATCGAGCGGGCAAGGCGCCGCCTTGTCGCTGATCGTGGTGCGCACTGGCTTGCCACGGACCACGCCCTGCAGGCCCAGATCGCGCATCAGGCGCTCGACGCTGCATCTGGCAACGTCATACCCCTCCCGCTTCATCTGCCGCCAGACCTTACGCACGCCGTAGACGCCGAAGTTCTCGGCAAAGACCCGCAGGACCTCAGGCTTGAGGGTCTCATCACGCCGGGATCGGGCAGACCGCCGGACAGGATCGCGGCGCTGGGCAACGCATTCGTGGTAGCTGGATGGGGCGATCGGCAGAACCCTGCAGATCGGCTCGACCCCATAAGCATCCCGGTGCTCATCAATGAAGGCGATCATCGCTTGAACGGGCGGTCGAGCTCCGCCTGGGCGAAATATGCGGAGGCTTTGCGCAGGATCTCGTTGGCCTGACGCAGCTCCCGGTTCTCCCGTTCCAGGGACCTGAGCTTCTCGGCCATATCCGTGGTCACGCCAGCCCGCTTGCCGCTGTCGACCTCGGCCTTCTTCACCCACTCGTTGAGGGTATGGGCCGAGCAGCCGATCTTGCCGGCAACCGACACCACCGCTGCCCAGCGGGACGGGTACTCCCCGCCATGCTCTTGAACCATCCGCACCGCACGGGTCCGGACCTCAACTGAAAACTTGTTCGTCGTCTTGCTCGTCATGCTCCATCCTACTCAGGAGTTGGAGCCTCCGGCAAACCCGGTGCGGTTCATTTCAATCGATCGCATTCATTCAAGCCAGCACTATTCATCCCTACCCGCGCTGAAGAAGCACCGACTGGAGGTCACCTACTGTGACCTCGTCGTATTTCTCGTATCCCAATCGTTTTGCCAATTTGATCGAGGCGAGATTTCGAGGGTCTATGCGGCAGGTCGTCTTCCGCAGCCCCTTCTTCTCCGCCCATGACAGGACTGCAGTAAGAGCCTCACGCGCGAGACCTAAGCCCTGGTACCGCGGCAGCAAAGCCCAACCGGCTTCCGGGGGCTCACCGAACGACGTCAACGCGTCCCTATGGTAATGGGCTATACCCACTTCACCGACTAGTGCTTGGTTGAACTTGTCCTCAACAAGGAAGTACCCGTAGCCAAGTAGCTCCCAGTGGCCGGCGTAACGAAGGATGCGACCCCAGACCTCCTCAGACGTAGAGGGGCGGCCTGTGATGTACTTCGTCACATTTTCATCGCTCCACAGGCGCAAGCACTCGTGGAAGTCGGCTGGACAATGGGCACGTAGCACTAATCTGTCCGTCTCTAGGCGCGGCACATGCATCGCTGTCTACTCACCAATGGCTATGCAATCGTGACCAGGATGATTATGCCCAGCGCGGTGTCCAGGACGAAGCAGAACTCGGAGAGCGACCGAGATACGACCCTGTTCACCCGATGGTGGTAAACGTCCCACGCGGCGTGCGCGAAGAGAGCCACAGCTACTAGAAGGGCGCCCACCTTGGGCTCAACGGCCAACGCGACCAGAGCCGCCGCACTAAAGGTCAGCATTCCGATGGTCTGAAGCGGCAGTCCGCTCATGGGGCGGATGAACACGCCTTTCACGACACCATAAGCGAGAAGCGGGCCACTAAGAATGATCAGCACCCATGCCGCATTGAGGTCAAACAAGAATGACCCCAGCCCGCCAAGAAGCAAGCTTGCAAAGAATAGAGGCCACGACGAACTCTTCTTCTGCAGAGCCGCAGCGCCAAGATAAATAAGCGCGGATGCCGTAACTACCGGCGCCAGATCTCGACCTTGAGCGAGGTCAAAAGCGAATACGCCAGCCGCTACGGCTCCTGCCTGAGGGCCACCACTGCAACGTTTTTGCCCATCGTTCAAGTGAGTTCAGTGACGAGCTTGTTTCCTCGGGTGTCGATCGTGCAATTTCGGTCATGTATTGGCTCCTTTGATCTGGCAGGAAAATACAACATTCATGGCGTGGCAGAAATGACAGAACTGTACTGTTCTCTGCCACTTTCGCGTGCCGGCTCTCGTCAACCCATCTGCAGCGGCAATGCTTAGGGCCTAAGCTGAGCGCGGATAGCCGGCGTGAGGAACGCTGACTGTTGTGGAATATAGCCTGCCGGTACGAGCAGTAACGTTCACTGATCCGGTCCACTCGTTGGCACAAATGAACAGGGTCCGACCATCATGCCCTCCTAGCATGCAGGCGAAAGCCATGCGGTCTAAGGGAACCTCGTCCAGAACTTGCCCTCCTTCGGCGACTCGGACGCACCGAGCACCTGCAGCGATCCACAAAGCTCCCTCCGCATCCATGCACATCCCGTCGCCGCCTTGGCCCTCGAGTTGCGCCCATAGGCGTGGGTTGCTCAGGGCGCCATCGCTCTCGATGTCAAACGCAGTGAGTCTCCCGTTGAACGACTCGGCACAGATGAGGGTGCCACCATCAGGTGTGACGACCATGCCGTTCGGGAAGGCCAAGTCGCCTACTTGCCGAACGACTGACCCATCTGGCTGGACGAGGGCGATGAAGCCGGGGCGAAAATCACCGCCCGGAAATTCGAAGTTCACGTTGTTGAGGTAGATGTGTCCTGCGCCGTCCACCACGATTTCGTTGTAACGGTGTTCAGCTCCACCCAAGTCTACGAAATCTACGAGAGCGCCGCCGTTCGACTTTTGCAGCTTCTTAGCCGTGGCATTGACGACCACGAACGTGCCATCCGGCAGCCAATCGAAGGAGATCGGTAGCGAAGCAAGGTTCAGCTGGACTTCGCTGTCTCCGCTCTCGTCCACCGCAAGGATCGCCTGTCCGACCCAATCTGCGAACCACAAGCGCCCCTCATGCCATCTGGGACATTCACCAAGCAGGATGTCAGACTTCAAGAGTTTGAGCTTGTGAGCAGTCATGGTCTTACCTGGGATCTTTGGCGGTTCAGGGGTGTTCAGGGAGGGGCGGGTTAAGGCTGAGAGCCTCCCGCACGGGGTCTTCAGTTCAGGTGCGTAAGGAAACGACGTACTCGACCTTCGAACTTCAGTGGGTTAGCGTTCCAAACCTGGCCGTGATCCCCTTGCTCGGGCAGCCAGACCTCAACCTCTCCCCTTACCTCGGCCGCCAAGCGAACAGTGTGGTCGAATGGAACCAGTTGATCGGACTTACTGTGGATGAACAGCAGAGGTGGAAGGTCGGCCATCCTTAGAGCTTCAACTGCCGACGGAGCTGCGGACGACCCGGCGCGCAGTTGCGCTACACCCGCAAGGCTAGCCACCATCCAATCGGGTAGCCCCTCCGACTCGCGAGCATCCCGAAGCAACTGATACAGGCTCTCCATGGGGTTTTCGAGAATGACGCCATCAACACCGTGCGTCGACGGCAAGGCCCTCAAAATGGACAAAGCGCCGACAGAGCTTCCCATCACAACGACATGCTGGTAGCTCGCAGTCAGCTGCCGGACCGCAGATCTGACATCCACCGACTCTTTATCGCCGTACGACACTCCGCCTCCAATACACGGCGAGATTCCGTGGCAAACCGGGTCGAAGGAGGCCAAGTCGAATCCGAGGCTGTGTGCCAGATCGACGTACCGACTGGCTTCCCTTCGGTCGCTGCCGCCACCAGGTACATAAAGCAGCACCTTTCGGTACTCGTCCTGAGCGTTGGAGCGAAGTATCCAGCCGCTGAGCATGTACTCGTTGTCCGACTGGACCTCCCACGGGAGTTTTTCAATGTCCGTTCGCGCGCTCAAGCGCCCGCAATCCGTGCCCCATGCCTGCATTGCTAGTTGTGAGCAGCTACCTATCTCACCTACGCCACCTGGCCCAGACGGTCGCAAAATTGCTTCGCTCGCCGGCCACAGAATTGCGCCCACGGCGATTGGCGGAATGGCAAGAGCCGCAAGCACCAGGCCAGCTGAGATGAAGATAATAGGGCGGCTACTAAGCTTCGACATCGCTTTGCTGCTCATGGAGCGTTCTCGCCATGGCCCCAGCGGATAGATCCTGGCGTTGTCAGAAGCTCTCCAGTTTCAACCAAGGTCTTGAGACCAGACAGGATCATGGGCCACCCTCCATAGAGCTCCGGATTGGCACCTTCCGGCAGCATGTCGTGGACAACGGTGAGCCTGCAGGAGTCGCCGATCGGCTCGATCTCAAGAGTAACTTTGGAAGGTGCGTATGCTGCGACTCCTGGAGTCCAGTGTGCGTTGTAGGACTGAACGAGCCGCTTTGGGGGGTCATATTCCAGCGTCTCGCCAGAGACTATGGTCCGACCGCCTCCTGCCGCCGTGTAAGGCTCGCCTGCGCGGAACTCAGGCGAAAAAAGAAGGCCAAACTGATACTTGGCCCTTTCGTCGGGATCGGTCAGCGCGAACCAAATCCTCTCTGGAGAGGCCTTGATGTAGATTTCGAATACCTTTTGCACAGTCGTCTCCAGCTCCGATTTTAAATGGACAAGCGCCTCCGCCCATGGGGCTGCGAACCTCGATACCCAGCGGTCGTAAATCTGCGCGATGGGGACGGTATTCAGGAAATGAAGGCGTTCGCGACCGTGTTTCCGCGCAACCACGAGTCCGGCGGCCTCCAGCACCCTGAGGTGCTTGGCCACTCCAAATCGAGACATTCCGTGAGCTGCTTCCAAGGCGCTTAGGCTCTGCCCATCTCGTTCTTGCAAAGCGTCGAGCAATGCCCGGCGGGTAGGGTCAGCCAAAGCTTTGAACACGTCATCCATGTGCAACCCGATAGGTGACTGTAAGGTCTCGTGTCAATACGGAAATGAGACCTAAAGGTCACATTTTTTGCATTTCAGTGGGTGCTCACCAGACTTGGCGCTGGATAAGCTGGTACGTCTCGAGCTTGGAGCTGGAAGGTGATCACCTCAGAAATCTTGAAAAGTGCTGGACGGGTAGCCTTTGGCCTTGATCCCGCTAGCTATGATCGGGCGCGGCCAGATTATCCCGCGTGGGTATTCGAGTGCCTGTCATCACGTTGCGATGTGGGTACCAGCACTGCTGCCTTCGAAATCGGAGCGGGAACTGGAAAAGCTACTCGGCAGCTATTGGCCTTGGGCGCAAACCCGGTCGTCGCAATTGAACCCGACCCTCGATTAGCAGCCTTTCTCTCGAAAGGTGCCGCTGTTCCGGCACTTCGGGTCGTAAACAGTGCTTTCGAGGACGCCGATCTGGACCCCTTCTCTTTCGACTTGGGCATCTGCGCTACTGCATTCCACTGGCTGGATGAGAGCTCGGCGTTGCGGAGGATTGCCGACGCTATCCGCCCGGGAGGTTGGTGGGCCCCATTCTGGAACATCTATGGTGATCCCCACAAACGGGATCCCTTTCATGAAGCTACTCTAGACCTGCTCGCCTCTGGCCCTGCCAATCCATCGAATCGAGGTCATCCTCACCTGGAGTTCGGGGCGGATGTAGACGCGCGCGTCTCCGCATTGAGGGCCGCTGAAGCTTTTGACAGCATAGAGGTGCATCAAAGCACATGGTCAGTCACTCTCAACGGATCCCAGATCATGGACCTTTATGCGAGCTACTCCAACGTCAGCCTACGTTCAGATCGCGAAGCCGTTTTAGCTGAGCTCGGACGGATTGCACGAGAGGACTTCGGGAACTGCGTTACTCGCAACATCACGACGGTGCTCTATTTGGCCCGACGTATGCTCTCCGAATAACACCGAGAGAGCCGCTGGTTCAGATGGTCAATCGTGCATGACCACGCGCCCAGGAGCAGCGACTCAGGTCAAAATGAAACTGACGGAGCCGTGCATGGCTAGCCCGCGCCACCCAGCGTCGAGACATGGGTTGGTCGATGAAAACTGCGATCGCATCACGGATGTTCGACACGGCAGCGCATGAAAACCTGTGGCCGCTTCAAGTGGGCGGCCAGCTAATTTGGAGCTATCAATGATAAAGCCAAAATCGTCCGGCTACGTGCCTGTGTCTGGTGGCGAAGTGTACTATCAAACCTATGGCCACGGCAGGCCGATCCTGCTCATCCACGGTGGATTTGGGATGATCGAAACATTCGACCATATGATCAAACAACTCTCGGAACATCACACGGTCATCGGAGTAGATTTGCAGGGCCATGGTCGGACTGCTCCATTCGATCGACCCATGTCTCACGGCAGCCTCGCCGACGACGTCGTCGCGGTGATCGCCCACATAGGATACGAGCGGGCCAATCTCCTTGGTTATTCAATGGGTGGAGAAGTCGCTCTGCAAGTTGCGCTGCGGTATCCGAAAGTGGTCGAACGTTTGGTCATCGTATCTGCGCCATTTTCTTGGGGCGGGTGGCACGACACCACGCAGGCCGCGCTACGAACGATCGGTGCAAGCAGCATCGAACCGATGAGGGGAACGCCCCTGTATGACATGTATGTAAAGGTCGCCGACAACCCTGAGGAGAATTGGCCGAAGCTCCATCTCGCTTTGGGTGGAATGGCCGCTGGCTCGGCTGGCTATGATCACGGAGAAGCGCTGAAGCGGGGACTTCCGGCGCCGACGCTGCTGGTATCCGGTGACTGGGACTCGGTGATGCCCAGCCACATGGTCGAGTATTTTTCTAGGCTTGTAGGCGGTCTGCGGGATGCTGGCTGGGATTCTTCCGTAATGAATCAGCATCGACTAGCCATTTTGCCGGGACAGACCCACTACTCAATCCAATCCTCAGCTGCTCTCTCGCAAGCCGTACAGGAATTCACTACAAGCGTCCCCGAGCTCGAGCGGGAAGTGCTTCGAAGGTCCTGAAGGTCGAGCGCGGGTTTGGCAGCGGCGCAAGCAGCGAGCTCTGGAACTGGACGGGTCGGACCGTCTTCTGCTGGATCACCATGGAGCGCGCCTGTTGATTGCCACTGAGAAGTGACCCGTTAGGCGGGACTATTTCCATCGAGATTTGGCTCTGGCGCACTTTTGCTGAAGCTTCGGCTATGGGGCTCCGATCAGTCTCGCCTGCAGGAGATCGAGCTTCGCGCGCCCGTACATTTGTCGTTTCACGAGCTTCAGGCGCGTGATCTGTCCTTCGGTCTGCCCATTCGACCAAGGCGAGACGATCGCGTTTCTGACGGCGGCCAGGTCCTTTCCGACACCATTGGCAAATGAGCTTACAAGGCTGAGTTTTGCCGCCTGCAACCAGTCATCCAACTTCGTCGCTGTTTTGGATCGGATCATGGACTGGAAGTCCCCGATAACTGTGCGGGCCACCACCAGCTCGGGTACATTCACTTCGATCGCAGCGACCAAGATCGCTTCGGACTTTGCCAGATCATCCCGCGCCGTGGTCAACAGCCTGGCGATGACGCGCGCAGACGGTGTTCGTGCCAACCCGCTTTGATTTGCCTTTTCAGCAAGACGCCGGCGTTGCGCCCATTGTGAGACGACACCGCTTTGTCCTGGAAAGCCCTGTGCCTGCATCTCGCGCCAGAGCGCCAAAGCATTCCGGACGCCTTCGTCCAAACGGGTGTTTAGCCACGGGAGCCAGCTATCCAGAGAACTTGGCCTTGTTCGGAACACGTCGAACCTTTGGCCGCGCAGAACGTCGCGTACGACCTTCCGACTATGGCCTGTCTGACGGACGATTTGACGGATCGAGGTTCCCTTCTTCGACAGCTCTTTGATGGCCTCACTAGTCTCCTGCCGGCGCAGATATCCTTCGTATTGCAGCCTCTCGGCATAGGTCAGCAGCTTGGGGTCGACGATATTGCTGCCGACCGCCTGTCTTATCTGACGCATGGATTTACCGACGGCGTCGAGGAAAGCGCGGCTTGAGTTCTCCATGAGGTGCCAGCGGTCGGCGACCTGTTGGGCATTCGGCAAGCCTCTGGCGATCGCCTCGCCATAGCCGCCTCCACGATCTCGGGCAACGACTGATATGGATGGATGCTCGGCCAACCAGGCGCGGGAGGTATTCAATGCGCGATCTGGCAGCAGGACGACCGGCCTGCGACGCTCGAGGTCGCAGACAAGCGTCCCATAGGTTTGCCCGCGCCGGAAAGCGAAGTCATCGATTCCAACCACCGTCAACGTGTCATCATGGTCTGTGACCCGTCGGCGGACGACGCGTAGCAGTGTGTCTTTGCTAACCGGTATCATGAGACGATCCGCAAAACTGGCTGCGGGCCTGCCGCCTAAAGCCAGACCGAGATGGTGCACGATGGTCTCGAGCCGTTGCGTGCGCCGGCTATACCGACCCAAGACGCTGTCATCGAAACGTTCGCAAAAAATGCGACGGCCGCAAAGAACACCATCACACCAAAACCGACGCGTCAGGATCGAAAGCTCTACCCGTCGTCCACCGAGCGGCAAATCTGCTGGCCGTCGCCTATAGCGACTTTGCACACGCCGACTACGGCCTCCGCAGGCAGGGCAGTCTCCCCACGATCGGCGAGATCGAAGCAGGATTTGCACCCTGTCCGCCAAGACCTGCACCGCATCTACTGCAAAACCACTCGGCGCAAGGCTCGCGCGCTGAAAACCATGCTGCATCTGCTGATCCTCCTACGAACCAGCGCGAACCTTGGCCCGAACAGCAGCAAATGTGAGTCAGAGCCACTTCTCAATGGAAAACCTGGGTCACTTCTCGGCGGAAATCAACACGAATAGCCATTAAAACTGCTGGGCGGTGCTATCGACGGTCTCGCCAAGACTGCGGAGAGCCTGCCGAAGAGCCAGCGCGACGACATTGCCGCCAAGATCGCGGTCTTGTCGGCACAGGTGCAGCAGGTTTTGGACGGTGGCCCCGACAAGCCCATGCTGTTGGATCAGCTTGAGGTTTGGACCGCTCTCCGCAAGGACCACGCGCAGGACAAGAAGGTGAAGACCGACGCGAACCGCATTCGCGATTTCGTCGAATATGCCGGCGACAAGCCGGTTAACCGATATCGGTTCTCTGATTTCCAGAGCTTCACCAACGTGCTGGCGCGGTCACCGGCCAATATGACCAAGGAACGGACGTTTCACGGCATGACGCGTGCACAGGCTGCCGATCACAACGACACCCTGAATGACCGCCGTTTCCCAACGCTCACCGGCAAGGCCATCGAAGCGAACTATCTCAGCCCGCTTCGCATGTTCTTCAAGACCATGGCGGCAGAACATGACTTCCGCTCCCCACTCGCCGACATGAGCCCGACCATTCCGAATACGGCCCGCGATTCCGTGGTCCGTGTGCCCTTCACCGTCGAGGAACTGAACGTCTGGTTCAAGGCGGCGGCACAAGAGACGCGCCCCGACCTCAAGTGGTTGCCGCTCTTGGCTACCTTGACGGGTGCCCGCGTGGGCGAACTGATCTATTTGCAGGGCAAGGACGTCCGCAAGATCAACGACACGCTCTGGGTCGCGGACTTGACCACGGACCTGATCATCGAGGGTGAAGAGACCGAACGGCAGATCAAGAACGAAACCAGCCGCCGCCTGTTCGCGCTGCACGAGGTACTGGAGCAGACCGCATTCTACGACCTCTGCGCCAAGCGTAAGGCCGATGAATGGCTGTTCCCTCACGCCTTCCGGCATGGCAGGGAACTGGTGAAGGACCCCGCCGATGCCGCTTCCAAGCGCCTCAACGGTCGGTTGGAGAAGCTGGGCATCCACCGGCCATATGAAACCACCTTCCATTCGAGCCGACACACGGCCAAGGACATTATGAGGGTGGCCAAGATCGACCCCCGTACCGCCGACCGCCAGACCGGCCATGCGATGAAGACCGCCGGCGACAATTACGGCAAGAAGACCTTGCTGGTCGAAGAAGTCGAAGTGCTGGCCGCGTTGCGCTTGCCCGAGGGGCTGGACCTGTCACCCTATATCATCAAGCCGAAGGCATAGGGAGCGTCGGAAATCGACCCCGTTGGGGTCATTTCGAACATCTCGGAGGTCACCCGAAAGCCGAAGCTGCAAAATGGCGGGCTGTTGCCTTGCAGCGACAGCC
>NZ_JAEKMH010000006.1 GCF_016411825.1 Devosia sediminis | reverse complement strand
TTTCGACCATTCAGCGACGATCAGCAAAAGCAGCGGCCAAGTCAAGCTTCAACTGGCATGCAGCCTTGGCGGCTCAATACCTTCCGAAGGCGCTCCATATTGCCGCTTTGCGCTCGGATCTAATAAAAGCCGACAGTCAGCCTCCCACCCCATTGCCGCCAAAACAAAAACGCCCCGGCTCATCACCGGGGCGTTTCTAATTCATGTGCTGATGCCCTTAGGCGCCCGCTGCTTCCCGCACAGCGTCCTGGACCTTCTCGAAAGCCCGCACTTCGATCTGGCGGATGCGTTCGCGGCTGACGTCGTATTGCTGGGCCAGTTCTTCCAGCGTGGCCGGATTGTCCTGCAGGCGACGGGCCTGGAAGATGGCGCGCTCGCGTTCGTTGAGCACGTCCATGGCCTTGTTCAGCATGCCCATGCGCTCGGAAAACTCTTCGGTCTCGCCCAGCGTGGTTTCCTGGTCGGGCGTGTCGTCGACCAGCCAGTCCTGCCATTCCGACGAGCCTTCATCGGCCCGCATGGGGGAATTGAGCGAAGCGTCGCCCGAGAGGCGCGAATTCATCTGCACAACGTCGGCTTCGGTGACGTTGAGCGTGGTGGCGATCTGCTTGATCTGGTCGGGATGGAGCGAACCATCGTCGAGCGCGGCGATCTGGCCCTTCACCTTGCGGAGGTTGAAGAACAGGCGCTTCTGGGCAGCGGTGGTGCCGATCTTCACGAGGCTCCACGAGCGCAGCACATATTCCTGAATGGCAGCGCGGATCCACCACATGGCGTAGGTCGCCAGGCGGAAACCCTTTTCGGGCTCGAAGCGCTTGACCGCATGCATCAGGCCCACATTGCCTTCCGAGATGACCTCGGAAATCGGCAGGCCGTAGCCGCGATAGCCCATGGCGATCTTGGCCACGAGACGCAGATGGCTGGTGATGAGCTTTTGCGCCGCGCCGGGGTCGGCATGTTCCTTGTAACGCTTGGCCAGCATATATTCTTCATCCGCTTCCAGCATGGGGAATTTGCGGATTTCCTGAAGATAACGGCTGAGGCCACCCTCGGATGAGAGGACCGGAAGATTGGTTTGGGCCATGGACGCACCCCCTTTTACGGCATCCCCCGCAGCGCGCGGGCGGAAATATCGGCTGCTGTCCGCTTAGGGCACAGTGACCGATGTGAAGACAATATAGGTCGCAGTTTGGCGATTTTAAGGGGCCAAGAGAGCGAGAACGCGAAAATCGAGAGAGCGTTCCAATGGCCCGTCGCCATTCATCGTCACAATACGATAGAAGGGCGAAAAGTTCAAACACATCGCCGTGACGGGCAGCCATGCACGGCTGGCGGCACCCTTTTCGCCGCGCGCGAACGGCACTAGGGTCGCGCCATGACCGATACCACCATCCTTCCTGTCCCCGTCTTTTCGCTCCTTTGCAATGCGGCCTTCGCCCTGAGGCGTGAAGTCTTCGTCTGGGAGCAGAACGTGCCCGAGGAAGAAGAGCACGACGACTACGACCTGACCGCCACCCATTTCGTCGCTCTTGCCCAGGGCGAGGTCGTGGGCACGCTGCGGCTGGTCAGTTTGCCCGAGCACACCAAGATCGGCCGTGCGGCAGGCGTTTCGCGGCCAAGGGATTGCCCGCAAGCTCATCGTTGCGGCGATGGACCATGCGCGGACCGGCGGAGCAGAGCGCTTCTACCTCACGGCCCAATCGGACAAGCTCGGATTTTACGAGCGCCTCGGCTTTGCTGCTTTCGGCCCGGAAATCATGGATGGCGGCATGCCGCACCGGGCTATGCGCGACTATGACCGCGACAGCGCCGTGCTCGTTGATTAGCGCTTCATTAACGCATTAACCCCGGCTTGGCTGGCCAGCCATCATGCTTGCGCTATGGTGGGGCTTGTCGGCCCTCCTGCGCGTCCCATGCCGCGCCGCGGGGGGAAACAGATCGAACTGCCGCATGCCATCGAGCCGTCGGCGGTTGGAATAAAAATAACCCGTTAACCGGGAGGCGGGAGGGGCCGGCGCTGGAACAACCAGCAGCCGGCCTCTTCTTTTGGTTTCACACCCGACGAGAGAAAAGCTGCGGAACGTGTTGCGCCGGACCTGCGTTGAGCAGACATCGACGGGCCGTGCGACGCCCTACCGGCAAGTTTGACGTGCACGGCCCTGTTCACCGCAACGATGAACTCTTGGAGCTTACTATGATCCGCACTCTTCTGACCACCTCGGCCATCGCTCTGGTGCTCGGCACCGCTGCCATAGCCCAGACCACCACCACGGAAACTCCGGCCAACACCACCACCGAGGCCCCGGCGAACGAGATGGCTCCTGCCAACGAAGCCGCTCCCGCCAATGAAATGGCCCCGGCAAACGAAGCTGCCCCGGCCAATGAAGCCGCTCCGGCCAATGACGCCGCTCCGGCTGGCGATGCCATGGCTCCGGCTGCTCCGGCCGCCGATGCGACCGCTGTTGATACTGCCGAGCCCTGGGACATGTCGGCTGGCTACCTTGCCGGTGAAGGCGATGCCCTGGTTTCGGAAATCATGGGCGCAACCATTTTCTCGAGCGGCGCCGAAGACGCCGAGTCGATCGGTACCGTCAATGATCTCGTGATCTCGGTTGATGGCGAAATCCATGCCGTGGTCATCGGTGTCGGTGGCTTCCTCGGCATCGGCGAAAAGAACGTCGCCGTCGACTTCCAGTCGCTCGAATACACGGTCGCCTTCGACCAGACCGAGCGTTGGGTCCTGGCCACCACGGCCGAAGCCCTGACCGCCGCTCCGGACTTCGTCTGGGAAACCGACGAGATGGCGGTTGATCCGGCGATGGCCCCGGCTGACCCGGCCATGGCCCCTGCCGATCCGGCCGCCCCGGCTGACCCGGCCGCTCCGGCCGTGCCGCAGTAATCCGGCTCACCCCGGAAATGCAAAAGGCCCGCTTCGGCGGGCCTTTTCATTGGCTGTCGTAACGGGGCTTACTGGCGGCGGTAGCGCATTCGCGCCACTTCGTCATAGCCTTCCTGTTCGATCTTGGCCTGCTCGTCCTTTTCGCGCTGATGCTCGCGCTGGTCCAGCAGTTCGACCTTTTTCAGGTCTTCAAGCGCCTCGGCCAGCGCATCCTGCGCGGCTTCGAGCTTGCCCTTCATGTCATTGGCCGATGCCAGGAGGTTGTCGCGCCGGGTGAGGGCGGCCTTGGCAAAGGTCGAATAGGCAAAGTGGGCGACATCGGAAATGCCGGTCTTGGTGTGCTCGATTTCGATCTGCTGGTCGAGTTCGGACGCCATGCGCTCGAAGTCGGCCACCATCATCTCGATCTGCGCGACCTGGCGGCGCTTCTCGTCAACCTGGAATTTCTTGAGCCTGATGAGGCTCTCGCTGCGCGATTTCACGACCTGTACTCCTTACACACCAAGTCAGTTCCGGAGTTGCCTGCACACATCGGCCGCTCCATCAGTCCCGCGCATCCGCCTCGGCGATCAGTTGGGCCAGCATCGCATAGCCCTCCGATATCGTCGTCGTCTCGTCCCGCTGCTGGCCCAGAAACGCCTCCAGCTTCGGAAAGATGGCGATGGCGCGGTCCACGTTCGGATCTGACCCTTTCCGGTAAGCCCCCAGCCGGATCAGTTCCTCCATGTCCGAAAAAATGGACATGAGCTCGCGCGCCCGAGACAGGGTGGGCCGGACTTCCACCGGCACGCATCCTGGCATGGTCCGCGAAATGGACCGGAGCACATTGACGGCGGGGTAACGTCCCCGTTCGGCAATGCCGCGCTCCATCACGATGTGCCCGTCGAGAATACCGCGCACGGCATCCGCGATGGGCTCATTGTGATCATCACCTTCCACCAAAACGGTAAATAGACCGGTAATGGAACCGCTCGAAGGCGTTCCAGGCCCGGCGCGCTCGAGCAGCCGCGGCAATTCGGTGAAGACCGTGGGCGGATATCCCTTGGCGGTGGGCGGCTCGCCGATGGAAAGGCCGATCTCGCGCTGCGCCATGGCAAAACGGGTGAGACTGTCCATCATGCACAGCACGCGCTTGCCCTGGTCGCGGAAATATTCGGCGATCGACATCGAGATATAGGCGGCCTGCCGGCGCATCAGCGCCGCCTCGTCCGAGGTGGCGACCACCACGACGGCGCGCCGCAGGCCTTCTTCGCCCAGATACTCCTGGATGAATTCGTGCACCTCGCGGCCGCGCTCGCCGATCAGGCCAATGACGGAGACGTCGACATCGGTATTGCGGGCCAGCATCGACATCAGCACCGACTTGCCGACGCCCGAGCCGGCAAAAATGCCCATGCGCTGGCCTTCGCACATAGTGGTGAAGGTATTGAGGCACCTGACGCCCAGTTCGATGGGGTCGCCGACGCGGGTGCGGTCATGGGCGGCCAGCGGCGACTGGCGCATGGGATAGGGCATTGGGCCGCGCGGCAGCGGTCCCAGCCCGTCTATGGGCTCGCCATTGGCGTTGACGACGCGGCCCAGCCACCCTTCGGACGGATTGACCGAGCCGTCGTGGCGGCGGAACACCGCCTTGCAGCCCATGCGCACGCCGCCCAGTTCGCCAAAGGGCAGGCAAAGGGCATGGCCCCCGCGGAAGCCGATGATTTCGGCGGCGAGGTTGTTGCCGTCAGTGGTCTCGATGGTGACCCGGCCGCCGACGCGCAGCTCGCGGACCGGGCCGACGATTTCGATGAGCAGGCCCTGCACGGAGCGGACCCGGCCGAACACTTCCACGTCGTCTATGGCCTCGATGGCCGAGATCAGCGCTTTCATGCTCATCGCAGGTTCATCTGCCATTCATCCGGGGTGGCCAGGAGGGAGGCCGGGCGCCATAATTATGCTTTACGCACCGGGTCGAATCGTCGCCTGGCGCGAATCAGATGGTAACCGATCATTAACGCAAAAGCGCTATTGGCAGTGATGATCGGCGAAATGCGCCCTGTGGCCCGATTGTGGCAAAACACCCTTCAAAAGCCCGGAATGCTTGAGTCCCAAGAGTCTCTTGGAACCTTTTCTTAATGTAGTACCTTAAGAATTTTTAAGCGTATTTTACCTTGTTTTTCAGTCACTTAATATAAATTTGTCCTAACGCGCTTTGCGTATTGCGGATCAGAATTAAACTTTGTTAACTAGTTGGGCTTAGGCTTCAGTCATATCCAGTAGGGTTGGAGCGGGACGGGCAATATGGCCTTGCCTCCCGCGGGTTCCAGCAGGAACGAGTGACAAGGGGAATATAATGCGGGTACTCCTTATTGAGGACGACAGCGCTACGGCGCAGAGCATCGAACTGATGCTGAAGTCCGAAAGTTTCAACGTCTACACCACCGATCTCGGTGAGGAAGGCGTCGATCTCGGCAAGCTCTATGACTACGACATCATTCTGCTGGACCTGAACCTGCCCGACATGAGCGGTTACGAGGTCCTGCGGACACTGCGCGTGGCCAAGGTGCAGACGCCGATCCTCATTCTCTCCGGCCTCGCCGGCATCGAGGACAAGGTTCGCGGTCTCGGCTTCGGCGCCGACGACTACATGACCAAGCCGTTCCACAAGGACGAACTCGTGGCCCGCATCCACGCCATCGTCCGCCGTTCGAAGGGCCATGCCCAGTCGGTCATCTCGACCGGCGACCTCATGGTCAACCTCGATACCAAGACGGTGGAAGTGCAGGGCGCCCGCGTGCACCTGACCGGCAAGGAATACCAGATGCTGGAGCTGCTTTCGCTCCGCAAGGGCACGACCCTCACCAAGGAAATGTTCCTCAACCACCTCTATGGTGGCATGGATGAGCCGGAACTGAAGATCATCGACGTCTTCATCTGCAAGCTCAGGAAGAAGCTTTCCGTGGCGACCGGCGGCAAGAATTACATCGAGACCGTCTGGGGTCGCGGCTATGTGCTGCGCGAGCCCGACGAGAACGACGTCTACAACGAAAACGTCGCCTGATCCGTCAGGCTCCTGCTGGACGATTTTTAAACCCCGCGCCGCAAGCGCGGGGTTTTTCGTTTTCGCGTTCATCGTCACCCCACCCTCGGTCCCTCCCCATCTAGGGGAGGGAGACGCAGGCATCAGTCGCGGTGTTCATCGTCTCCCTCCCCCTTGTGGGGAGGGACTAAGGGTGGGGGTGCGAAGATCGGGAGGGGTGTTAGTTCCTGAGCAGTACCCCTCTCTAGCTTGCCAAGGCGCCATGCGCCTGGCGCCGCTACCCTCCCCTCAAGGGGAGGTGACCTCTCGCCCCGCGTCCCATCCCAAAAAACTTCGCGAAATATGTCGAATGCGCTTGGGCCGCAGCGTCGTCTCCATGAAGGCCGGACCCATCCTGGCCAAAAGGGAGTTTGAAATGATCCGCACCATTCTTCTTGCAGGAGCCCTGCTGATGACCACCCCCGCCCTCGCTCAGAGCGAACCCGTCGGCGACTATGTCGAGGTCAACGGCATGCAGATGTATTACGAAAAGTCCGGCAGCGGCGATCCGCTGATCGTCCTGCACGGCGCCTATATGAACATTCCGGCCATGGGCTCGATCATCGGGCGCCTCGCCGAGACACACACGGTCTATGCCCTCGAAACGCAGGGCCATGGCCGCACCAATGACATCGACCGCCCGATCACTTACCCCAATATGGCCGGCGACGTTGCGGCCTTCATGGATGCGGTCGGCATCGAAAAGGCCGATGTGTTCGGCTATTCCATGGGCGCGGCCACCGGCCTCCGCCTGGCTCTCGACCACCCCGAAAAGGTCGACCAGCTCATCGCCGCCTCGGTCTCCTATGACATGGAGGGGGCGCAACCCGATTTCCTCGCCATGATCCCCACCATGGTGCCGGAAATGTTCATCGGCACGCCGATGGAGGATGCCTGGAAGCAGTTTGCGCCGGATCCTGAAGCTTTTCGCCCCTTCGTCGAGCGCATGATCGCGCTGGAACACGAGCCGCTGGCCTGGGGTGACGAGGTCAAGGACCTCAAGGTGCCGGTGCTGATCATCGCCGGTGATGCCGACATGATGACGCTCGAGCATCTGGTGGACATGTTCCGGCTGCTGGGCGGCGGCCATGCAGGCGACATGGGCAATCCGCTCGCCGCCTCCCGTCTCGCTATTCTGCCGGCGACCTCGCATACGGCTGTCATCGACCAGACTGACCTGCTGATGGGGTTCATCTCGCCCTTCCTCAAGGGTGAGACGCCCAAGGGCATGTTCTGATCCGCCGTTACATCGCCGGGGCGCCAGCGCCCCGGCTTTTCCCTTGACCAATCGGCCATGACATAGATGCTCACTCCCGCCAGAATCACGGACCATCATCGGGAGGGTGGGTGCCATGAGCAATGTTGCGACTGCGGCGCGGCGGGAAACCGACCGCGCTATTGCCACCGTCTGGCGGCTCGAACAGGCGCTGCTGATCGCCGGGCTGACGCGCATGGTGCGCGACATTTCCCTCGCCGAGGAACTGGCGCAGGAAGCGCTGATGGCGGCGCTCCGCACCTGGCCCGAAACCGGCGTACCGCGCAATCCGGGCGCCTGGCTGATGCAGGCCGGCAAGCGCAAGGCCATCGACTATTTTCGCCATCGCAAAATGGCCTCGGGCAAGCTCGAAACACTGGGCCGCGACATGGAGGACGAGGTGCCTGACACCGAAACTGCCCTCCACGACCAGCTCGACGACGATGTGGGCGATGACCTCCTGCGCCTCATCTTCACCTCCTGCCATCCGGTGCTGCCGCCCGAAAGCCGGGTGGCGCTGACCCTGAGGTTGATCGGCGGCCTCTCCACCGAAGAAATCGCCCGCGCCTTTCTGGCCAATGACACGACCATCGGGCAGCGCATCGTGCGGGCCAAGCGTACCATTGCCGAAGCCGGCGTGCCGTTCGAGGTGCCGCGGGGCGAGGAGCGCGAGGAGCGGGTCTCCTCGGTGCTGGGCGTGCTCTATCTCATCTTCAACGAAGGGTATTCGGCCACGGCCGGGGAAGACTGGATGCGCCCCCAGCTCTGCGAGGAAGCCATGCGCATGGGTCGCATCCTCGTGACCCTGATCCCCGACGAATCCGAGGTCCATGGTCTCCTGGCGCTGATGGAACTGCAGCATTCGCGGTCCAAGGCCCGCACCAATGCCAAAGGCGAGCCAGTGCTGCTGCCCGACCAGAACCGGGCGCTCTGGGACCAGTTGATGATCCGACGCGGCCTTGCCGGCCTCAACCGCGCCCAGCAGATGGGCGGCATTGCCGGCCCTTATACGCTGCAGGCCGCCATTGCCGCCTGCCATGCGCGCGCCCGCAAGGCCGAGGATACAGACTGGGGGCAGATCGCTGCGCTCTACGGCCTCCTCAACCAGGTGACGCCCTCGCCGGTAATCGAACTCAACCGGGCCGTCGCCGTGTCCATGGCGCAGGGTCCGGAAGCGGCCCTGCCGATCGTCGATGGCCTGCGCAAGGCTGCGGTGCTGGAAAGCTACCACCTGCTCTATGGCGTGCGCGGCGACATCCTGCGCAAGCTCGGGCGGCACGAGGAAGCCAATGACGAATTCCGCAAGGCCGCCGGCCTGACGCGCAATGCGCGGGAAAAGGCGTTTTTGCTGAACCGCGCGGAGGCGGGGGTTTAACTCCAGCCCTCCTCGTCTCTGTGGTGAGCCACGCCGACTCCACACCCACAATGTCATCCCGGCGCAGGCCGGGATCCATCCTGATATCTCAAGATGGACCCCGGCCTGCGCCGGGCTGACAGCCGTGTGTTTGGCTGCATCGCGGGAATGACTTGCGGTTGCTGCACATGCATCTCTGCCCCCACTCCGATCGTCATTGCCCGGCTTGACCGGGCAATCCATTCATCCGCGCACGCCAAGGCAAGGTGGATCACCCGATCAAGTCTGGTGATGACGGCAAACGCGAATGCGGAGCTTTCAGGCCGCTGCGGCCTTGTCCTGGAACTTGGAAATCAGCAGCGCCTGGTCGAAAGGCTTCATCATGTAGTCATTGGCGCCGGCCTTGAGCGCCAGGGCGATGGCGCCGATGTCGTTCTCGACCGTGCAATAGATGACGCGGGGCTTTTCGCCCCCGACATAGGCACGCAGGAGTTTGAGGAATTCCAGCCCGCTCATGATCGGCATGTTCCAGTCGAGCAGGATGGCGTCAGGCATTTCCTGGCGGCACTTGTCGATGGCTTCCTGGCCGTCTTCAGCCTCGTCCACGATGTAGTCGAGATCTTCCAGGATGCGGCGCGCGACTTTGCGCACCACGCTGGAATCGTCGACGATCAGGCACGTGCGCATGAAAAAGCCCTGGGACAGGTGTGACACTTATCCCCACTATGCCGTCCAATTGGTTGGTGAAAGGTTAGCGCAGCAAAGCCAAAGCGCCGCAAACAGGTTGCGGCGCTTCCAACGGTTTTGTTTTGTGGCAGTGGTTTAGCCGAGCTCAGGCGGCTTCGGCCTTGGCCTTGGGCACGGCCGTGAAGAAGAACATGTCGTTCTCGATCCCGATATTCACCTCCATATCGGTCATGCGCGCGAGAAGGCCGGTATAGAAGGGCTGGATGCCCCGTGCGTCCACCGAGCCTTCCTCGGGCATGCCGGAAAGGAGGCCGGCCGAGCCAGACGGAACCAGCGTCTTCTGGCGCTTTTCAGGATCGCTCTTGGAGGTGAATTCGAACTTTTCCTCGCCTGCCGGGCCGGTGATCGAGGCCGTCACCACGCCGCCGCGCGGCACCGAGCCGGCCGCGATCAGCAGCATGTTCATGAAGAGCTTCGCCTTGTGCTTGGGCAAAAGGATCAGCGGCACGTTCCATTCGAGATCGGCCTTTTCGATCTCGAACAAAATGCGGGCTACGCGCTCGCATTCGCGGGTGTCGATATCGGTGCCGGCGGTCGAGGAGGCGCCATAGGCGAGGCGGGCGAATTCGAGCTTGGCGCGGCTCTGCTTGGCGGCACTGGCAATCAGGTCACGGGCGCCTTCGGCCATTTCACCCTGGCTGGGATCGGACAGAACTTCGAGCCCGTTGCCGATGGCGCCGATGGGGTTGATGAGGTCGTGGCAGACCCGCGAGCACAGCATGGCGGCGAGGTCGGTTGCCTTGAGCTCGATAATGTCCATGGCGGCAGGTCTCCGTAGGCGCCCCAGGCGGGCGGAAAGGTCGAGAATCACTCAAGGGACAATAAAGCCCAAGTCCGGCGCGGACTACCGTATCGAGAGCGTTTTGGACAAAAGCTGCCACTGCTCTTCGCCTCTGATGGCCGCGGCGTCGGGAGCGAGCAGGAAGGCCTCGCGGTTGGAGGCGGAATAAAAGAGGTAAAGCCGCTGCTTGAACACCGTGAAGATCATCGGGTCGCTGTCCGAAACGAAGCCCCGCGCCATGCTCATGGCGCCGTGCCCGCCATATTGGGGGGCGTAAATTTCCGGGTTTTTCGCGAAGACGTCGAGATTGGCGGCATTGGCGAACTGGAAGGGCGCGCCCATCCAGACAAATTCGTAATCCGGGCGGCCGGGCAGGGGAGCGGCTTCGGTGAAATAGGAAACCGGGTCCATGCCCCCCATGGCAATGCCGGTCAGCGGGTCGGTCTGTACCCAGGTCACGATCGACTGGCCGAGCGCCGGGGTCGTGGCGTGAAAGTGCCCGAAAAGCGGCAGAACAAGGGCGATCATGGTTAAGATTTGTTTAGAGGTTTGCTTCATGATGCGCCTCAATGATCGCCATGTCCGGGGCCGAGACTAGGTCGCAGACCTTAAGGTCCGGGTAACGGGGCGCGATCCCAGGGGAGATCCGACCATGTTCACGCGCCTTGCCCAGTTTGCCGCCGTTCTTGCCGCCCTCCTGGCCTTCGGCGCGCCGGCCTATGCCCAGGGTTCGCTGAGCGACACCTTTTCGGGCGAGGAACTAGTCGAGAGCGGCCATGAATTCTTCGGCTCGGCGGCGCAGGGCCTCGCCTCGGTGGTCGAGCGGGCGGTGAGCCAGTATGGCCAGCCCAACGGCTATATCCTGGGCGAGGAAGCGGGCGGCGCGCTGATCGTCGGCGCCAAATATGGTGAGGGCACGCTCTATACGCGCAATGCCGGCCAGTTCAAGATTTTCTGGCAGGGTCCGAGCATCGGTCTCGATGTCGGCGGCGACGGCTCCAAGGTAATGATGCTGGTCTATAACCTCTCATCCATCCAGGACATTCTCGGTCGCTATCCGGGCATCGATGGCTCCGCCTATGTGATCGGCGGTGTCGGCATGACCGTGACCAAGCGCGGCGATGTCGTGGTGGTGCCGATCCGTTCGGGCGTCGGCGCACGGCTGGGCATCAATGTGGGCTATCTCAACTTCACGGCCCAGCCCACCTGGAACCCCTTCTAAATCCACTGGCCGATCACTTCCTGCGCAAGCCGGGGACAAAATCCCCGGCTTTGTCGTGACGGCGGGGCCCAAACCCGTTAGGGTTAAGCAGGGCCAAAGATGGCGGCCTGCCGTCTTTGCTGCGAAAATGTCTGAGGGAAAGTCCCAAGGCGGGTGCGTCCGCGCCGCCGGAGGCTGCAAAGCATGCTGATCGAGAACATCATGTACTTCGCGCTGGGCCTGCTGGTAGCAGGTCTTGTGGCGCTCATCATCATGCCCGCGGTGTGGAAGCGGGCGGTGCGCCTCACCAAGCGCCGCATCGAGGCCGCGACCCCCATCACCATGGCCGAGTTCCGGGCCGACAAGGACCAGTTGCGGGCCGAATTCGCCCTCTCGACGCGACGGCTGGAAATGAATGTCGAGACGCTGCGCAAGCGCCTCGCCGAGCAGCTCAGCGACGTCAACCAGAAGCGCACCGATCTCGGCGTGCTCAAGGCCGAGCGGGAAAAGCACCTGGCCGTGGTGCAAGAGCTCGAGAGCCGCGAGGTCGAGTTGCGGGCCCGCATTCTGGAGCTGGAAAAGGAAGGCGCGGATCTGGGCAACCGGCTGCGCAAACGCGACCGTGAGCTCGAAACCCGGGCCGATGAAATCGAAACGCTGCGCAACAGCCTGCGCGGCGGGCTCGCCAAGGCCACGCGGATCGATGGCGTGGCGCTTTCGGGCGAATACGAAGCCGATATCGACCAGTTGACCACGGCGCTCGCCATCGAGCGCAAGCGTGCGGCCTTCCTCGAAGACCAGGCGCGCAGCCTCATCGAACGGCTGGAAAACTCCGATCGCCGCAGCGCCGAAGCCAGCGCCGCCATCGCGCAGATGCGCGATGCCCTGGCCGGACGCGACGCCCAGCGCGAGGCCGATGCCCAGGACCTGGTGGCGGCCGAGGCACGCATCGCCAGCGCCGAGAACCGGCTCAATGCGTTGCTCGCTGAAACCAGCCAGACGGTGGAAAAATCCGAGGGCCGGGTCGAGCAATTGCTGGCCGACAAGCTCTCGATGGAAGAGGAACTGGACCGGCTGCGCGACAAGGTCAGCAAGATCGAAGCCGGGATCATGGACGATTGGGAAACCGAGCGCTTCGAGGAAGCGCACCTGCGCGAAAAGCTCAACGATATTGCCGCCAGCGTCAGCCGGCTGGTTTATGCCGTCGAGCACGAGACGCCGGTCAATTCCCTGCCCGAGGAAAGTCTCTTTGATCGGGTGCAGCGTTTTGCCGATGACGGCGAGAGCGTCGATATCCTGCCGACCCCGGCCAACAGCCAGCGCGGCACGGTCTCCGATCGCCTCGCTGCCCTCAAGGAAATCCAGGGGCGGTAGGGCCCAAACACGTACGGTGCCGCCCTCGGACCTGAGCCGAGGGCCAGCCGATACATCATCGATGCTGAGAGTGGTCCTCGGGTCGAGCCCGAGGACGGCACGGGCTGGCGATGGGAATGCGGCGCAAATCCACTGTTCATCGTCACCACCCGACTTGATCGGGTGGTCCAGGCATCGGCAAAGATGGATTGCCCGGTCGAGCCGGGCAATGACGCTTAGAGAAGGATCGGGGGAGGGGTATGGACCCCGGTCTCACTCCACCCCGATGGTCACGCTGCGTTCGAGTTCGCCGGTTCCGGCATCATAGATATTGAGCAGGGTGGCGCCACCGGCCGAGAAGGTCACCTGAATGGTGCCGTCGGTATTGATCGCCGAGATCACCTCGGCCCCCTGAGGAACGGCCACGCTTTCGGCAACCGACGGCGGCGGGCTGTCGCGCATGACGCGATAGACAAGCGCGACACCAATCGCCATAAAGCCGAGCAACAGGATGCCCATGGAAACCGCGAAGGAGCGGCGGGCTTTTCCCAGCATAGCCATGGCTTCCGGCGTCAGTTCGGTGTCGGTCGAGCCGGGCGGATTTGTTTCAGGATTGCTCATGGCAGACGATACCGATTTCGAGTTTGAGGGCGAAGCCGTCGAGGTTGTGGTCGATGCCGCCATGGAAGGCGGACGGCTCGATGCGACGCTGGCCAAGGCGCATGACGCGCTGAGCCGCAGCCGCATCAAGGATCTGATCCTGTCCGGTGCCGTCACGGTGGATGGCAAGGCAGTTGCGGAACCCAAATACCGGCTCAAGGCCGGGGAGACAATCGTCCTTCTTGCCCCACCCCCAGAGGATCCCGATCCGCAGCCGGAAGATATTCCGCTCGATATCCTCTACGAAGACGAGCACCTGATCGTCATCAACAAGCCGGTGGGCATGGTCGTCCACCCCGCACCCGGCTCGCCCGCGGGCACGCTGGTCAATGCGCTGATCTTTCATTGTGGCGACAGCCTCAAGGGCATTGGCGGGGTCAAGCGCCCCGGCATCGTCCATCGGCTGGACAAGGATACGTCGGGCGTCATGGTCGCGGCCAAGACCGACCAGGCGCACAAGCACCTTTCCGAACAATTCGCCGACCATGGCCGCACCGGCCCGCTGCATCGCGCCTATATCGCCTATGCCTGGGGCTCCACCCAGTCGGGCATGGGCACGGTCGATGCGCCGCTCGGGCGCGATCCGGGCAACCGGCTCAAGCAGGCGGTGCTGAAAAGCGGCCGCGAGGCCATCACCCATTATGCGGTGGAAGCCCGTTTTGGCGACAAGGGCTGGGACATTACCCGCATCCAGTGCCAGCTCGAAACCGGTCGCACGCATCAGATCCGCGTGCACATGGCTCATATTGGCCATCCGCTGGTTTCGGACCTGCTTTATGCGCCCGGCTTTGCCACCAAGGTCAACAAGCTGCCCGAGCCGGTCGCCGCCGCCGTCCAGGCGCTGGGCCGCCAGGCCCTCCACGCGGCCGAACTGGGCTTCGAGCACCCCGCCACCGGCGAGGAAATGATGTTCGAGGCCGAGCTGCCGGAGGACCTGCAGGCCCTCGAAGAGGCGCTCGAGCCCTACGACCAGGTTACTCGACGCTCGTAAGCCGGTCGAGCTGGTCGAGAACCGGCGCCTGGTGCACCAGCATGTTGATGAAGGCCAGCTTGTCGATCACCCCCTGGCTCAGCACAAAGGGATAGGCGTCCGGCTGGCCGATGGCGCGATTGAGGTTGTTGAGCAGCGAGGCCAGCGGGATCCAGTTGTCGATAATGGTCGCCATGTCGGGCTCGAGATAGGGGTCGAAGGTCACCGGCGGCAGCGTCAGGGCCTCGTCGCCGGTGCGGGGCCGGGCCCGGATGCCAAAGGCGGCGGCCATTTCCACCGTGTCGATGATGTGCAGGAGATGCGCAAAGCTCTCGGCGAAATCCTCCCACGGGTGGGCCGTGGCATAGGCGCTGATATGGGTGTCCATCCAGCCAAGCGGCGCGCCATTGGCGTAATAGGCCTTGAGCGCTTCGCCATAGTCGGCGCGCTCGTCGCCAAAGAGGGCGCGGAACGGCTCCTGGGCCGGCTGGCCGTCCACCAGCAGGTCCCAATAATGGTGGCCGATCTCGTGCCGGAAATGCCCCAGCAGCGTGCGGTAAGGCTCGTTCATGCTGGTGCGGCGATATTCGCGTTCGGCATCATCGGCTTCGCTCAATGCGATGGTGATGATGCCGCTGTCATGGCCGGTCATCACCCGCTCGGCCGACGTTTCGCCATCGGCCAGAAAGCGGAAGGCGAGGCCGTGCTCGGGGTTTTCGGCGCGCGTTTCGAGCGGCAGGCCAAGGCGGATCAGCGAGTAGACGAGGCGTTTCTTGGCTCGCTCGATAGTCTGCCAGCGCGTGAGATTGGCGGGATCGCCGATATCGGGGATGGTGTCGTTGTGGCGACAGGCGGCGCAGTAATATGCGCCGTCGTTGCCGGCCTCGATCAGCCAGTTACAGGCGCCATGCGCCGCATTGGCGCAGTAGAGGAAGCGCTTGCCCGGAAAAGCGGGGCTGATCCAGGCGCCGTTGTCATCTTCGAGGGAAATGAGCGCGCCATGCTCGGGCACAAAACCCAGCGCGTGGCCGCAGCGCTCGCAGACGGCATTCTCGAAATAGAGCGTATTGCCGCAATGGTCGCAGGAAAATAGCCGCATCGTCGTCCCCATGTCCTGCGGCCACAATGCGCTGGGTCACATTGCCGTTCCGGCTGCAACTGCCGGCACGGCGGCACGTTGCAGTTCCATCAGAGGAGGACTACGCCATGCACACCCTGGACGAGGACAAAATCCGCGACCGCGCCTTCCAGCTTTGGGACAAGGCCGGCCAGCCCGAGGGGCGCGAGCAGGAATTCTGGTACGACGCCGAGCGCGAACTGGCTGAAGAAGAAATGGTGGACACTTCCGCCGAGGCTTCGGTGCTCGACATCCCGCCGGTTGTGCCCGGCCGACTAAGCTAAGCTCGGCACTGGCGCTTCCTGATGGTGCGGGGCATAGTCGCGCCGACCGCCAGGGAGCGTCCGTATGAAGATCAACCAAGCTTTCCGCGAGGATGCGGGTCGCGCAGTTCTGTGCTGGCTGGCGACCGTCAGTGCCGACGGTCAACCCAATGTCACACCCAAGGAACTCTTCGCCATCCATGACGACGAGACCTTGCTGATCGCCGATATCCTCTCGACCAACAGCGTGCGCAATATCCGGGGCAACCCCAAGGTCTGCGTCAGCTTTGTCGACGTTTTTGCGCAACGGGGGTTCAAGGTGGAGGGCATGGCGCGTGTCGTTGCGCCCGACGAGCCAGACTTCAGCCAGTTCGGCGCGCCGCTGGTGACGCTAGCAGGCGAGGCGTTTCCGGTGCGCCACGCCATTGTGGTGTCCATCGCCCGCATTTCGCGCATCTGGGCACCCAGCTACAGCCTCGTGCCGGAACGCACCGACGCTGAGCGCCAAGCCGAAGCCTATCGAAGCTATGGCGTCATACCGGGCGCCGGGACCTGAAGCCGGCTGGTGCCCGTCTATGCCTGTCTCGTGGACAGCCACCATGTCGTGCCGGACGGATCGACGATACCGCCCCTCAAATCCGGGTCGTCCTTCCGCACCGGTTTCTGCACCGCCTTGCCGCCGGCCTGTCGCGCCTTTTCGAAGCTGGCGAGCACATCGGGCACATAGACATGAACATGCTGGACGGCGCCAGAACCTTTCCACTCGCCAAACATCAGCACGGTATCGTCGATCCACACTTCCGCATGGGCGACGCTTCCGTCCTCTCCGTGATGTACGGCATGGGGCTCGGCATCGAAGACCGCCTTGATGAAGGCGAGAGTCGCCTGCGCATTATCGACGATCAAGTAGGGCGAGACGCTGGTATAGCCTTGGGGCTTGTACATGGTGTCCTCCGTGTCGCCAGCATAATGCGCCCGACAAGGCCGCAGTTCAAAGCCCGGACCATCTCACGTCCTACTGAGTTGTGACCCGGTCGCCTTCATACCCGCCGGGGTGACACCTGAATGGGATAGTTGAACTCGACCCTCACGCGTCCTAGACGCTGCCCACGGTCTTGAGCCGGATGCGCGGATGCACTTCGTTCTGACTCATGACCACGGTCTGCGGCCGGAAGCGTTCGATGATCGAGCGGACATGCGGGCGGATGGCGGGTGAGGTGATCAGCACCGGCAATTCGCCCATCTGCGCCGCACGCTCGAACGAGGACTGCACCGCGCCGATGAACTGCTGCAGCTTGCTCGGCGCCATGGCGAGATGCCGGTTGTCGCCGTCGCCGGCCATGGCCTCGGCAAAATCGCGCTCCCATTGCGGCGACAGGGTGAGGAGCGGCAGGTTGCCGTCAGGGCCGACATTGGCGGCGCAGATCTGGCGCGCCAGGCGCGAGCGCACGTGTTCGGTGATGGTCTGCACGGAGCGGCCATTGCCGGCGATTTCGGCCACGGCTTCGAGGATCGACGAGAGGTCGCGGATGGAAATGCGCTCGGTCAGCAGCGCCTGCAGCACGCGCTGCAGGCCCGATACGGTAATCTGGCCGGGCACGATGTCTTCCACCAGCTTCTGCTGGTCCTTGGGCAGGCCCGTCAGCAGACTCTGCACATTGGCATAGCTCAGAAGGTCGGCGACATTGGCCTTCAGCACCTCGGTCAGGTGGGTGGAAATCACCGTCGAGGGATCGATGATGGAAAGGCCGCGCAGCTCGGCTTCGTCGCGCAAAGCCGGCTCGATCCAGGTGGCGGGCAGGCCGAAGGTGGGTTCGGTCGTGTGGTTGCCCGGCAGGTCGATCGGGTTGCCATAAGGGTCCATGACCATGAGCTGGTTGGCATAGATCTGGCCAGAGCCGGCTTCGACTTCCTTGATGCGCACCTTGTAGTCGTTGGGCTCGAGCTGCATGTTGTCGAGAATGCGCACCGGCGGCATGACGAAGCCGAGTTCGAGCGCCAGCTGGCGCCTCAGCGCCTTGATCTGCTCGGTCAGGCGATCCTGGCCGTTGGCGTCTTCCTTGACGAGGCTCAGGAGACCATAGCCCAGTTCAAGCTTGAGATCGTCGATCTTGAGGCTGTCGGTGATCGGCGGTTCGCTGGCCTGCGGGGGCGGGGCGGCCTTGGCCACTTCCTGCGCCTTTTCCTCGACCTGCTTGACCGCCTTGGTCTGGCTGGCCCGCCAGGCGACGTAGCCGATGCCGCCTGCCAGCGCCATGAAGGGAATGAACGGCATGCCGGGCAGGAAGGCGAGGGCGCCCATGACCGCAGCGGACATGCCCAGGGCGCGCGGGTAGCCGGTGAACTGGGCCGTCAGTGCCTTGTCGGCGGCGCCGGCCACACCGGACTTGGAGACGAGGATACCGGCTGCGGTCGAGACGATCAGCGCCGGGATCTGGCTGACGAGGCCGTCGCCGATGGTCAGCAGCGTATAGACATTGCCCGCTTCCTGGAAGGAAAGGCCCTGCTGCATGATGCCGATCAGCATGCCGGCGGAAATGTTGATGAAGGTGATGATAAGGCCGGCAATGGCGTCGCCGCGCACGAATTTGGACGCACCGTCCATGTTACCGAAAAAGGCGCTTTCGCCTTCCAGTTCGGCGCGGCGCTTCTTGGCCGTGTCCTCGTCGATGAGGCCCGCCGAAAGGTCGGCGTCGATTGCCATCTGCTTGCCGGGCATGGCGTCGAGGCTGAAGCGCGCCGCGACTTCCGCGATACGGCCCGAACCCTTGGTGATGACGATGAAGTTCACGATCACGAGGATGATGAAGATCACCGTACCGATGATGAAATTGCCGCGGGTGATGAAGTTGCCGAAAGCCTCGATGACGTGTCCGGCGGCGCTGTGGCCGTTGTGGCCTTCGCTCAGAATAAGGCGGGTGGTGGCGAGGTTGAGGCCCAGCCGCAGCATGGTGGCAATCAGCAGCACGGTCGGAAAGGACGAGAATTCCAGCGGCTTCTGGATGAACAGCGAGGTCATGAGGATCATGACCGAGAAGACGATCGAGATCGCCAGCAGCACGTCCACCAGCAGCGGCGGCAGCGGCACGATCAGGATGACGATCAGCCCCATCACGCCCGTGGCGAGCGCAATGTCGCCCGAGCGCAGGGTCGTCAGAACCTGATTGACGCTGGGCAGCTTGAAGCCCGGCCTGCCGCTGGATGGGATGTCGGTCATTTGCTCATCGAGCTTTCGTCTGGCGCCTCCCTCCCCCTTGAGGGGAGGGAATGAGGGTGGGGGTAGTTTGTCGTACCGCCGATGGACCCCCACCCCCGACCCCTCCCCTCAGGGGGGAGGGGAGCAGGAGGTCCCGGCACATGAACTATGCCGCCCCGCGCTTTTCGCCGGGCTCGGGCACATGGACGCCTTCGTCGGAATACTGGTTGAGCTTGTTCCGGAGCGTCCGGATGGAGATGCCCAGGATGTTGGCCGCGTGGGTGCGGTTGCCCAGGGTGTGGTCCAGCGTATCGAGGATCAGGTCGCGCTCCACATCGGCCACGGTGCGGCCGACAAGGGCGCGGTTCATGGCTTCGGCGGTCTGGGCCAGTTGCGCGGCCGGCGAGGCGGCGCGGGCCGCTTCGGCAAGGCCCATGCCGTCGGGCAGCACGATGGCGTCGGGGCCGATGACATCGCCCGAGGAGAGCAGCACGGCGCGATGGAGGGTGTTTTCCAGCTCGCGCACATTGCCGGGCCACGGCGCCTTCACCAGCGCATCGCGAGCCTCGGCCGAGAGGCTGCGCGGGGGCAGGCCATTGGCCTTGGCATATTTGGCGACGAAGTGCTCGGAGAGGGCAATGACGTCACCCGGCCGGTCGCGCAGGGCCGGAAGCTTGAGGTTGACGACGTTGAGCCGGAACAGCAGGTCCTCGCGGAAACTGCCTTCGCGCACCGCCTCGGTGAGATTGCGGTTGGAGGTGGCGAGGATGCGAATATCCACCGGCACGGGCTTGGTGCCGCCGACGCGGTCGATGACGCGCTCCTGGATAGCGCGCAGGAGCTTCGCCTGCAGGCGCACATCCATTTCCGAGATTTCGTCGAGCAGCAGCGTGCCGCCCGAGGCTTCCTCGAACTTGCCGATGCGGCGGGCAATGGCGCCGGTAAAGGCACCCTTTTCATGGCCGAACAGCTCGCTCTCCAGCAGCGCTTCGGGAATGGCGGCGCAGTTGACCGAGATGAACGGCTTTGAGGCGCGCTTGCTCCGCGCATGCACATATTTGGCGACGACTTCCTTGCCGGTGCCGCTTTCCCCGGTAATGAGGATCGAGGCTTCCGAACCGGCGATCTGCTCGGCCATGCGCACGACGCGCTCCATGGCCGGATCGCGATAAAGGAAGTCCGAGCTTTCGCGGGCCACGGCGGCGATGACGGCGGCGATGAGCTCGGCATCGGGCGGCAGGGGGATATATTCCTTGGCGCCGGCGCGGATGGCGTTGACGGCGGCCGCGGCATTGGTCTCGACGCCGCAGGCGACCACCGGAATGGCGATGCGTTCGGCCTCGAGCCCGGCGATCAGCCCGGCAATGTCCATCATCACGTCGACCAGCAGCAGGTCGGCGCCCTTGCCGGCGCGGAGGGCGGCGAGGGCGATTTCGATGGACGGGGCATGGGCGACCTTGGCGCCGCCATCCATGGCCATCTTGGTTGCGGTGGAGAGCTGGCCTTCAAGGGCTCCGATGATGAGCAAACGCATGTTCGGCTCCCTTACTGCGGCTTGATGATTTCGGTCATGGTGACGCCGAGCCGGTCTTCGACCAGCACGATTTCACCACGGGCGACCAGGCGGTCATTGATGAAAATCTCCACCGCCTCGCCGACCTGACGGTCGAGTTCGATGACGGTGCCGGTATCGAGCTTCAGGAGGCTCGAGACCGGCATCTTGGTGCGGCCGAGGACAACCGAGACGCGCACCGGCACGTCGAACACCGCTTCGAGATCGGCGGCAGTGCGCTCGATATAGCCTTCGCCGCGCGCCTCGCGATCGGGCGCATCCATCTCGCTCAGGCTGAAGCCTTCGGCGGCAGTGATGTCGTCTTGAGGATCGGTCATGAACCGCTCTCCTTGTGCTGCCCGCGGGTACGGGAGGCGAGATAGGTGGCAATCTGGCGGTCGATCTGGCCGGAGGTAGCGGCGATGTCGCGCACCAGCCCGCCATCGACCCATTCGAGCCGGCCATCGCCAAGGCGGATATCGGGATCGCCCATCACCACCAGCCGTCCGGCAAAACCGGCATGGGACATCTGGTCGGTGGCGATGTCGCGGATGGCGTCGGCGAGATCAGGATGGCAGCGGATCACCAGGTGCGGCACGCCCGAAAGGCTCGGCAGGCATTCGGCCACCAGGGCTTCGAGTTCGGCCAGCGGGAAACGGGCCACGAGGTGCAGCGCCAGCTTGCGGCCGACGCTGAGGGCCAGTTCCACCGCGTCCTGGTGATGTCCGGCGCGCGCCTCGTCGAGGGCAACCGCCATCTTGGCGGATTGGGTGGCGAGGCTTCCTGCAGCGGCGGCGATGGCCTGGGTGGCCATGGAAGCGGCATTCTGCTCGCCGGCCCGCATGCCCTCGGCATAGGCCTCCTCGCGCGCATTGGCGATGAGCTGGGCGACCACGTCCTCGGGAATGGATGGCACCGGTGGCGGTTGCGGGGCGCCGCGCCGCGTCGGGCGGGTCTCGAGGTTCAGGTCGAAGGTGAAGCGGGCGGGGCTGGCCATGGCGTCACGCAATCATCTGGTCGTCGGACTTGGTCTTGAGGATGATGATGTCGCCCTTGGCGGCAAGATCCTTGGCCGTGGCCACCATGCGGGTCTGGGCCTCGTCCACATCCTTCAAGCGCACCGGGCCCATGCCGGCCATGTCGTCCTGCAGGAGCTTGGCGGCGCGGCTCGACATGTTCTTGAAGAAGCTTTCCTTGACCTGGTCGTTGGCCCCCTTGAGTGCCAGCGCCAGGTCGCGCTTGTCGAGCTTCGAAAGCAGCGTCTGGATGGCCGACATGTCGAGGCGCGCCAGATCCTCGAAGGTGAACATCAACTGCTTGATGCGCTCGGCGTCGTCGCGATTGGCCTCTTCGAGATTGGTGATGAAGCGCGCTTCGGTCTGGCGGTCGAAGGCGTTGAAGATCTCGGCCATCTGCTCGTGGCTGTCGCGGCGCTTGGTGTGGTTGAGGGTCGACATGAACTCGGTGCGCAGGGTCATCTCGATCTTTTCGAGGATTTCCTTCTGCACCGGGTCGAGCCCCAGCATGCGCGCGACCACGTCCATGGCCAGTTCCTCGGGCAGCACGGCAAGCACCTTGGAGGCATGCTCGGTGGCGATCTTGGAGAGGACCACGGCAATGGTCTGGGGATATTCGTTCTTGAGATAGGCCGCCAGCACGTCGGCCTGCACGTTGGACAGCTTTTCCCACATGTTGCGGCCGGCCGGACCGCGGATTTCTTCCATGATCGCGTCGACCTTGTCCTGCGGCAGGAAGCTCAGCAGCAGGCGCTCGGTCGAGTCGGTATTGCCCGAGAGCGAGCCATTGGACGAAATGGTGGTGACGAATTCGATCATCAGGTCGTCGAGCATTTCCTGGGTGATCGGCCCCAGCCGCACCATGGCGCGCGAGAGTTGCTTGACCTCGAGTTCGTCGAGTTCGTCGAAGATCGGTTTGCCGTAGTCGGGGCCCAGGGCCAGCAGCAGAGCGGCAGCCTTTTCGTCGCCCTTCAGGAGGCGCTGTTCGCCGCCCACCTGGAGCTGCGCGCCCACCGTAGTGGGGATGCCGTTTTCATCGCCGGATTGAGAGACCAGGGCCATCTGCGTTACGCCGCGTTACCAAGCCAGTCGCGCACGATCAGCGCGGCCTGGCGGGGGTTTTCCTCGACCAGCGTGCCGACGGTCTTGAGCGTCTGGAGCTGGGTTTCGCCCATCGACTTGGCATTGGCGACCCAGGCGGGGGTCTTGTCGCGCGGTTCGATGATTTCGGCTTCGGCGATCACTACGCCATTGGCGCCCAAGACGCCGTGATGGCCGACTTCGGCAGCTTCCGGCAGGGCCAGCGCCTTGGTTTCCGGGGTCAGCACCTTCTTGAGCAGCGGACGCATGACGAAGAAGACAAGCGCCAGGGCGATCAGCAGGGTCACGGCCATTTCGGCGCCGTTCATCAGGTCGTCGCGGGTGAAATCGAGCAGGCCGCCGCTCGCTTCGGTGCCCAGCGGCGCCAGGTCGGGCCGTTCGGCGAACTGCATGTTGACCACTTCGACGCTGTCGCCGCGATCGGCCGAGTAGCCGACGGCGGAACGGACCAGGGTCAGGATCTGGGCGACTTCGTCGGCCGAGCGCGGCGTATAGGTCTGGTTGCCGGCGCCATCGTCGGCATAGGTGCCGTCCACGACCACGGCGACGGAGAGGCGCTTGACCGCGCCGGCCTCTGTGACATTGGTCTGGGTGGTCTTGGAAATCTCGTAGTTGATGATTTCCTCGGTCGAGGTGCCCTGTTCGGTCGTGCCGCCCGTGCCGGCCGCGCCGCTGGCGCCCGGCAGTTCGTTGGCGACGGTCACCTGGCCATTGTTGCCGCCCGAGAGGTTCTCGCTTTCGCGCGTCTGGGTGGAGCGAACGACCTGCGATTCCGGGTCGAAGCTCTCATTCGTTGTGGTCGAGCGGTTGAAGTCGAGTTCGGCGGCGACTTCGACGCGGGCGCGGCCGGCGCCCACCACATTGGCCAGCATGTCCTCGAGGCGGGTGCGCAGGCGGTTCTCGAAGCCAAGCGTCCGCTCGTCGTTCTGCGCGGTCATGACGCCATCGGCATCCTCGCCGCTGCCCGAGGCGAGCAGGTTCCCCTGGTCGTCGACGATCGAAACGCGGCTCGGTGCAAGGCCCTCGATTGCGGACGCGACCAGGTGCTGGATGGCGCGGATTTCGCCCGAGGACAGTTCGCCTCGAGTGGTCAGCACGATGGAGGCGGAGGGGTCCTTGCGCTCGCGGCGGAACAGTTCGCGCTCGGGCAGGACCAGATGCACGCGGGCGCCGGTGATTCGCGTCAGCGATCCGATGGTGCGGGCGAGCTCGCCTTCGAGGGCCCGGACATTGTTGATGTTCTGGACAAAGCTCGTGGCGCCCAGGGTCGATTGCTGGTCGAAAATCTCGTAGCCGACCTGGCCCCGGCTCGGCAGGCCTTCGCCAGCCAGCGACATGCGGGTCGTGGTGATCTGGTCGCGCGGGATCAGGATCGTGTCGCCTTCGCCCCGCAACTCATAGGGAATGTTGAGGGTTTGCAGCTCGGTGACGATGGCCGAGGAGTCTTCAAGGCTGAGGCCGGAATAGAGCGGCGCCAGGTTGGGGGTCTGGCTGCGCATGATGAGAAAGGCAAAAAAGCCCAGCATCAGCACGGCAACCAGGGCCATGGCTGCCAAGCGCGGCAGGCCGATCCGGTTGATGAGATTGGTGAGACTTTCCACGCCGCCACTCTATTTGTCTGCTGCGGTCGATGGTGCCCCCAAGACCGATGGGCAAAAATTACCTAGCGGATGGTAAACAATGTATTAACCGGCTGTTGCAGCTTGCGAAATTTGGGCAAGAACTGCCGGGTCTCGTTAACAAGGGGTGAATCGCCATGCTACGCGTTCTGGGTCGGGTGACCTCAATCAATGTGCGCAAAGTGCTCTGGGCACTGGATGAACTGGGCCTTACCTACGATCGGGAGGATTGGGGCCTGCCGCTCCGCGACCCAAACGTCCCGGAGTTCCTGGCGCTCAATCCCAATGCGCAGGTGCCGGTGCTGATCGATCGCGGCTTTTCCATGTGGGAGAGTGGCGCCATCCTCATCTATCTCGCCGATCGGGACGGGACGGGCGCGCTGCTGTCCAATTCCCTGCCGGCGCGTGGACGGGCGCTGCAATGGCTTGGCTGGCAGGCTACCGAACTTAACGCGCCCTGGGGCTATGCGGTCAACGCGCTGATGCGGCGCAATCCGGCCTATTCGGACCAGGACAGGATCGCCCAGAGCATTGCCGGCTGGACGGCAAAGATGGCCATTCTCGAAGCGGAACTGGGCAAAGGCTCGCCGTTCATCGCAGGCTCGGACTTCAGCATTGCCGATATTGCGCTGGGCCTCTCCTGCCATCGCTGGTTCATGACGCCATTCGACAAGCCGAGCATGCCGAACGTCGAGGCCTATTACCGGCGCCTTGGTGAGCGCGACGCCGGTGCCCGCTGGATGCCGCAAGATTACGGGTGAGAGGATCGCTTCGGGCCCCAATGCGTCCCCACCCACCGCGCCGTCCTCGGGCTCGACCCGAGGACCTGTCGACCCACAAGGTGAAACTTCGTTGTCGCGCCGCGGCACCCCACCCTCAGTCCCTCCCCATCGAGGGGAGGGAGGCGCAGGTTCGAGCGCCGGTGTTCATCGTCTCCTCCCCCATGTGGGGAAGACCAAGGGCGACAGTACCCGCCAAACAAAACCCGCCGGATTGCTCCAGCGGGGTTTGGATTGTGCTTACCTTGGATCCGGCCCGGCTTCTCGCGAAGCTCGAAGCGTGATCCGCTCAAATCTGTCCAACGGACAGATCTGATCGCCGGAGGCGGTCGCGGATCACCCCTCCCGGTAGTGCTGGATCCAGGTGGTCCTGAGACCGGCAAGGCCATGCTTGTCGATGGCGGCCTGCCAATTCAGGAATTCGTCGACACTGAGCGTATAACGCTCGCAGGCTTCTTCAAGGCTCAACAGGCCACCGCGAACGGCGGCGACCACTTCGGCCTTGCGGCGGATAACCCACCGTCTCGTATTGGCAGGCGGAAGGTCCGCTATGGTAAGCGGGCTGCCGTCGGGACCAATCACGTACTTCACGCGAGGACGCATCTGTACGGTCATTTTACTCTCTACTCAAACCTGACCATATGAGCTTGAGAGTAGGACAGTTGGTTTAAAATACCCCTAAGGGGAAACTTACAACAGGTTAAGAAACGCCAGTGGTTTCAATCAATTGAGTGTTGCAAAATGCGAAAGGCGGCCCGATGGACCGCCTTTGCGCGCAAACTGGTGCCAAACCGTCAGGCCTCGGTCTCGGGCTCTTCCTCGTCCGGGTCTTCCCCGGCAGGGGGCGGGGTAGTGGTTTCGGGCACCACGCGCACATCGGTGACATCCTTGAGCGCCACCTTGTTCTTGCCCACGGTAAGCATGGGTTCGGAACCCGAGAAGTCGACGCCGGTGACCACGCCCACGGACTGGGTCGACACCTTGACCTCGTTGCCCTTGAGGTTGGTGCCCTTGATCTCGATCGTATAGACGCCATCGGGCTTGGTGCTGCCATCCGAACCAACGCCATCCCAAAGGAAGGCGCCGGGTCCGGCATTGAGCGAACCGGTTTCGGTATAGACCACCTGTCCGGCGGAATTCTTGATGGTCACCGTGGCATTGGCGACATTGGCCTCGGCATTGTAGGCCCAATAGGCGCCGCCATCCTTGAGCTCGGCGGTTTCGCCCGAGGCGGAAACCTGCTTGCCGATATAGGAGACCGCATCCGAGCGCGCCGTGGTCTGGGTATTGAGCAGCAGCGCTTCGAGGAACTCGTTGGTCTTGAGCTGCTGCTCGACACCGGTGAACTGCACCAATTGCTGGGTGAACTGGTTGGTGTCGAGCGGATCGAGCGGGTTCTGGTTCCGCAGCTGCGTGGTCAGGATCGACAGGAAGGTGTCGAAATTGTCGGCGATGGTCTGGCGCGACGCGGCATTCTTGGTCGCTGCTGAATTGGTGCTCGAAACGCCATCGACGGCCATGACACCTACTCCTTAGGCAATGATGTTGACGCCGCTGGCCTGCAGCGCGCCACGATAGAGATTGACCATGGGGGGCGATGGCTCGGTCTCGGCCCCGGCAGCATTGTCATTGGCCGAGGGGCCGGTCTCGCCGCCGCCCTGAGCCTTGCCCTCGCCCATCTGGCCCTGCTGGCCGGCAAAGGGATTTTGCTTGAGGGAAAATTCGAGATTGGTCTTGGCGCCATCAAGGCCCGCCTGCTGCAGTGCGCGTTCGAGGCCACGCTGGTCGCGCTGCATCAGGTCGAGCGTTTCGGCCTTTTCCACCGTCAGCCGGGCATTGACCTGGCCGGCTTGGTCGATTTCGAGGCGCACGTCGATGCGTCCGAGTTCCGGCGGGTCGAGGCGGATCTGGAAGCGGGTATTGCCGTCCTGCACCTGCCGGGCCAGCTCGAAGGCGATCTGGGGCAGGTTCAATTGCTGCTGGCTGGTCTGGTAGCCGGCCTGGATGATGCGCGGATTGGCGGCGGCATCGACGCGGGCGCTGGTGGGCTGCTGCGCCGTGGCGTCGGCCGACGGGGCAGGGGTATTGGAAGCATCGGTTGGCGCCGGGGCAGCGGCAAAGCCGGGCCGTGCCTCGCGCGAGGCCGATGGCTCGGGGCGCTCACGTCCGCGATCGCCGTCCTGCTGGTCGCTGCCGGCCTGGCCGGACGTGGTTTCGGGCGCTTCGACAGGCGCCGCAGCGGCCGGAGTGCGCTCAGCCGTATCCGTGGTCTCGGCGACATTGCCCGACAGCACCGGCTCGGTGAGCTTGAGCGTGGGCGCCGCCAGGACCGGCTCTTCGGGTACCGTTGTGGGCTGGCCGGCAAGGCCGGCGGCGAAGCGACCGAGTGCGGCCTCGATTTCGGGGTCGAGCGGCTGGCCCGGCGCCATGCCCAGGGAAGCCAGCTTGCCTTCGGGCACGTCGCCCTTCTCGATCGCCGCCATCAGGGCGGCGAGCTTGTCGCCGAGCGCCTGAAGCTGGGACGCAGCGCCGGGGGCGCCGGCAAGGTCGGCGGCATCGGTGGCCGGCTGTGCCCCGGCCAGCGATTTGGCCAGCGGCGACAGCAGTTGCGTCAGCGCACCGGCAAGCCCCGTGTCATCGGCACTGGCTTCGAGCAGGGCCGCGAAATCGTCCGGAATGGCCAGCGCTTCGAGATCGAGGCCCAGCGCCTCGGCAAGGCCACTGAGCGCCGAATTGACTTGATCCAGCAGTGCGGGGTCGAGCGGCTCGCCCTTGTCGAGGCTGGCCTTGAGTGCGCCGAGCGCCTCGACGAAATCGACCATGGGCTTGGGTTCAGCCGGCGTTTGCGGCAAGACCGGGCCATCCACTGCGGCGGCCAGGGCGTCGGGATCGGCAGCCTCGTCACCGGCTTCGCCGCCACTGCCTTCGAGCGTCAGGCGGAACAGCGCCGCGAGGTCCTGGGTACCGGTTTCGCCCAGCGTGTTGGTGGGGGGCGTCGTGGTGGCGGCAGGGGCTGCATTGCCGAGCAAAGCTGCAAAGAGACCGAGGAGACCGCCGGGCTCGCTCGTTGCATCCTGCGCGCCGGCCTGCTGGCCGGTAAAGGCCCGGGTCGAGGCGCTGGCGCCGCTGATTACAGTCAGATGTGAAGCCACGTGGGCGCCCCTGAACAAACACTCATCCAGCCCACTGCAATGCAAGCGCCTTGCCAGATCACGGGATTTCGGAAATGTCTTTATTCACCGTGGTTTATCGCCGTGTTGTCGCCCCGGGGCAGTTAGGGTCGCGGCCAGAGCTGCCGGGCGGGCGGCAAAAGCTGCCGGGTGGATGCATGGACAGATCGGGCGCTTTTGCGTATGGAAGCGCGGAATAGTAGCCGCTGGCCCTTGACCCCAACCGGATACGAGAAGAGATGCTGAACTCGCTTGATATTGCCAAGCGCCCAGAGGACACGCGCGTCGTCGTCGCCATGTCCGGGGGCGTGGATTCCTCCGTTGTCGCCGGATTGCTCGCCCGCGAGGGCTATGAGGTCGTGGGCGTCACCCTGCAGCTTTACGATCATGGCGAAGCCGTTCATCGCAAGGGCGCGTGCTGCGCCGGGCAGGACATTCACGACGCTCGCCGCGTCGCCGCCGCGCTCGGCATTCCGCATTACGTGCTCGACTATGAAGAGCGCTTCAAGAATGCCGTCATCGAGCCCTTCGCCAACGCCTATCAGCAGGGCGAGACCCCGGTGCCCTGCATTGCCTGCAATCAGTCGGTCAAGTTCGTCGACCTGATGACCGTGGCGCAGGATCTGGGCGCCGATGTCCTGGCCACCGGCCATTATGTGCAGACGCGGCTCGGCGAAGATGGCAAGCGCCACCTTTTCCGTCCGGTCGACAATGATCGCGACCAGTCCTATTTCCTCTTCGCCACGACGCAGAGCCAGCTCGATTTCCTGCGCTTTCCGCTCGGTGGCATGGGTAAGGCCGAGGTGCGCCAGCATGCGCGCGACATGGGCCTCGAAATTGCCGAAAAGCATGACAGCCAGGACATCTGCTTCGTGCCGCAGGGCAAATATGCCGACATCATCGCAAAAATGCATCCCGAGGCGCTGGCCAAGGGCGAAATCGTCCATCTCGACGGTCGTGTGCTCGGCGAACACGAAGGCATTGTCCATTACACGATCGGCCAGCGTAAGGGCCTCGGCATTGCCGCAGGCGAGCCGCTCTATGTGATCAAGCTCGACCACCGCACGGGCCGCGTCATCGTCGGCCCGCGCGAAGCCCTCAAGACCCACACGGTGCGCCTGCGCGACGTCAACTGGCTGGGCGGCATGCCGCTCGCCGAAGCCAGCGCCGGCAATGGCGCGCCCGTCGAAGTCAAGGTGCGCTCCACCCGCGGCCCGCAGCCGGCGGTGATCCAGGTGCAGGGCGGCGATGTCTATGTGACGCTGATGAGCGGCGAATACGGCATCTCGCCGGGCCAGGCCTGTGTCTTCTACGCCGACGACAGCGAAACCAGCGAAGTCCTGGGCGGCGGTTTTATTGCCGAGGCGGTTCCGCAGGCGCTGGTGGCTTAGAGCCGCTCCGCAGCGCTTTCACCTCTCCCTTTGGGGGAGAGGTGGCTTCGCCCTACTCCCCGCTCAATTGCTCCGCCGTCGGCTGGGTCGCAGCGGCGTTGGCTTCCTTCAGCGCCTGGTAGGCATTGGGGCCGCCCAGGAACATGCCGATCGAAATCAGCAGCACCAGCGCGCCCATGGCGAGGATCATGATGCGGATCGGGTTGAGGCCGAAGGGGCCAGTTTTCGGTGCGTCCGGCATGGTGGGACCTTCCAGGATGATACAGCGATAAAAATGTTGCCTTCCGGCCAAAGGACTGGCGCGGCACCGGCGTCTTAGTCTCTACAATAGCCCGGAGAGGCAAGACGTGCATGCTGAACTGATGGGACTGACCGACGCACCCCCGATGGATGCCGAGGCGCTGACCAGCGCCCTGGTCCTGCGCGCCCAAAAGGGCGACGGCACGGCCTTTGCCGAGCTGATCGAGGCGCAGTATGACTGCATCTATCGCACCGCCTGGCGCTGGTGCGGCCGGCGCGACGATGCCGAGGACATTGCCCAGGAGGTCTGCGTCAAGATCGGGCAGGGCCTTGCCCGCTTTGACGGGCGCAGCGCCTTTTCGAGCTGGGTCTATCGCATCACGCTCAATGCGGTGCGCGATTGGCAGCGGGCCGGCGCGCGGCGCGTGCGCCACCACGATGCCTTTGCCGACGTCAGCCCCAGCGAGGCCGAGGCCGAACAGGAGGCTGTGGCCACGGCCTGCGAACTCTGGGCTGCCGTGCGCAGCCTGCCGGAAAAACAGCGCGACGCGGTGCTGCTGGTCTATGCCGAGGAACTGAGCCACGCCGAAGCCGCCGCCATCATGGGCATCAAGGAAGCGACTGTCTCCTTCCACGTATTCGAGGCCCGCAAGACATTGAGGGGGCTGCTATGAGCTTTCCTGACGACACTGATCCGTTTGCCAATCTCAAGTCCGGCGCCGTGCCGCCGCCGCGCGCCGCCGCGAAAACACGCGCTTTGGCTTCTGCCCGTGCCGCCTTCGAGGCCGAAGCGAAAAAATCTGCTGCTGCGCCCCAAGGAAAATCCGTGGGCCAGCGTCTCACGTCCATCATCCAATCCTTGAAGGGGATTTCGATCATGGACATGCGCATTCCCGTCGGCACCGCCGCCATCGCCCTCCTGGTGCTGCCGCTCGGCTGGCAGCTTTACTCATCCACCGCTCTGACCCCGACCATGCAGGTCGCGCCGCAGGTCGGCCAGAATGTGGAAGTGGCCGAGGCCGAGGCGGACCTCGACAGCGAAGTGCCCGTCTCGGCGCCACGCGAGGAAGCACCCGCCGATGCCAGTGTAGCCAAGACCGGAACCGCCGCTGCACCCGTGGCCCTGCCGCCGCCGGCGCCGGAACCGATGCTGGCCCAGGAAAGCCTCGACATGGCTGCCCCGGCGCAGCCGACATTGGGGGCCGCGCCAATGGCCGACAGTTTCGCCGCGCCCTCCGGTGGCATGCTCTCGGAGAGTGAAGCGGAAGTCATGCCAGCCCCGCAGTCGACACAACCGAGCGGCGACGAATTTTCCCGTTTCGAGGAACAGCGCCTGAAGGTCGCCGCCGAGGAGCCAGTCTCCACCTTCTCGCTCGATGTCGATACGGCAAGCTACAGCTATGCCCGGCGCATGCTGGAGGATGGTTATGTCCCCGAGCGCGATGCCGTGCGCATCGAGGAGCTGATCAACTATTTCCCCTACGACTACCCGGCCGCGGAAAGCGCCGATGTGCCGTTCCAGCCGACACTGATGGTCTATCCCACGCCTTGGAACAAGAAGACGCAGATCCTGCAGATCGGCATCAAGGGCTTTGAGCCTGATGTCGCCGACACGCGCAGCAACCTGGTGTTTCTGATCGACACGTCGGGCTCCATGGACGAAGCCGACAAGCTGCCGCTCCTGAAACGCGCCTTCGGCCTCCTGCTCGACCAGCTTTCGTCCGATGACACGGTTGCCATCGTCACCTATGCCGGTTCGGCCGGTGTGGCGCTGAAGCCGACCGCAGCCGACAGCAAGGCCGAGATCATGGCCGCGCTCGACCAGCTTTATGCGGGCGGCTCCACGGCCGGCGCCGAAGGCATCGAGCTCGCCTATCGCCTCGCCGAAGACGCGCGGATCGAAGGCGGCACCAACCGGGTGATCCTCGCCACCGATGGAGATTTCAATGTCGGCATCAACGATCCGGAAAAGCTCAAGGACTTCATCGCCGAAAAGCGCCAGAGCGGCGTCGGCCTTTCGGTGCTCGGCTTCGGTCGCGGCAATCTCGATGACGCCACCATGCAGGCCCTGGCCCAGAATGGCGACGGCAATGCCAGCTATATCGGCAGCTTTGCCGAGGCCAAAAAGGTGTTGGTCGAAGAGATCGGCGGCACGCTCCACACCATTGCTCGCGACGTGAAGGTGCAGGTCGAGTTCAATCCGGCAGTGGTCGCCGAATACCGGCTCATCGGCTACGAAACCCGCCATCTCAACCGCGAGGATTTCAACAATGACGCGGTCGATGCCGGCGATGTCGGGGCAGGGACCACGGTCACCGCGCTCTACGAAATCACCGCTGTCGGCTCGGGCGGCGAGCTTGTCGAACCGCTGCGCTATGGCGGCACGGACTCCACGGGAGCGACCGAGGAAATTGCCTTTCTCAAGATGCGCTACAAACTGCCCGACAGCGCGGTCAGCCAGCTCATCGAACAGCCGGTGACGGCCGAAGTCGTCTATGACGATATCGCCGATGCCGGTGTCGACGCACAGTTCGCCGCGGCGGTCGCCGCCTTCGGCCAGAAACTCAAGTCCAGCACCTATGGCACGTCCATGAGCTGGGACGAGGTCGAGGACCTGGCCAAAGCCGGACGCGGAGCGGATGACGGCGGCTACCGCGCCGAGTTTATCCGCCTGGTGGATATGGCAAGGCTCCTGAAGCCCGACACGCATACCGACGTCTGCGATTTTCCAGCTAGCGCCGATGATTGCGACTAAATCAGGCGGCAGCCGCGATCCCATTCTTCTCCCCATCGGGGAGAGGAATACGCTGAGCTGTTGACCTTCTTCACCTCTCCCTTTTGGGAGGGTGACCGATCAAATGTTCATCGTCATTGCCCGGCTTGTCCGGGCAATCCATGCTTCCGCGAAAATGGACCACCCGGACAAGCCGGGTGGTGACGATCAACGACAGGCCAGGTGAACCCTAAACCAGCGGCTTTAAACCCGCTTCGATCTGGGCCCGGCGGCCTTCGAGGAAGGGTGGCAGGGCCAGCGATTCACCCAGGGTTTCCATCGGCTCGTCAGCGGCAAAGCCGGGAACGTCGGTGGCGATCTCGAACAGGATGCCATTGGGTTCGCGGAAGTAGAGCGAGGTGAAGTAGAAACGTTCCACTTCGCCCGAGGAGCGGATACCAAAGCTGTTCACCCGTTCGATCCATTCGCGGAGACCCTCCTGGTCCGGCGTGCGGAAAGCGACGTGATGCACGCCACCGGCGCCGGGACGGGCGCGCGGCAGGCTCGGGTCGACCGAGACATGGAGTTCCGCCGCCGGGCCGCCGGGGCCCATTTCATAGACAAAGGTCTCCCCGCCGCGCTCGCGCGCCGGATAGTGCCGCACCTGCCGCATGTTCATGACGCGGGTCAGCATGGCATCGGTGGGTTCGAGCACCGGCACCGAGAGGGTGATGGGCCCCAGCCCGATGATCTGCTTGTCGGCTGGCACGGGCGACTTGGCCCAGGGCACGGTCTTGTTCTTGCCGTCGACGACGAAGCGAAACCGCTGACCTTCGAAATCCTCGAAGTCGAGCGAGACATGGCCGAAGCGTTCCTTGATGCCTGACGTCGAGACCTTGTTGGCTTCCAGGTGCTCCTTCCACCACTGCAGCGTCTCTTCGCTGTCGACGCGCAGGCCGGTGCGGCCAACCGTGTGGTTGCCGCGCTGTTCGCGCATGGTGGGAAAATCGAAGAAGGTCAGGTCAGCGCCGGGCGAGGCGACGCCGTCGCCGTAAAACAGGTGATAGGCCGTGGTGTCGTCCTGGTTCACCGTCTTCTTGATCAGGCGCATGCCCAGAGTCTTCGTATAGAAGGCGAGGTTCTTCGGCGCGTCGGCGGTAACGGCGGTCAGGTGGTGGATGCCGCCAAGTTCAAGGGTCATTTCGTTCTCCTCGGCGGCTCCAGCGAGCCGGCCAGTTCATTGGGGCGGCGCATCCGGCGCCGTCGTTCGAGGATGAATGTATGGGTGCCGGCCGCCCTTGCCTAGCGAGCCAATCACGACGGATTGGTGTCGATTGTTGAACGATCTCTCCTATCACAAATTCGCGTCACCTGTTCATTGTGACATGCGCATCGCAGCGTCATCCGCTATCAGTAGAACAAAGGATGAACACATGGTCTCGCTGAGTCTCACCCGAAAACTAGCCATTCTAGCCGATGCCGCCAAATATGATGCGTCCTGCGCCTCGAGCGGCAGCGAAAAACGCAATTCGGCCGGTACCGGGGGCATCGGCTCGACCGAGGGCAGCGGCATTTGCCATTCCTACGCGCCGGACGGACGCTGCATCAGCCTGCTCAAACTGCTGATGACCAATTTTTGCGTCTATGACTGCGTTTATTGCATCAACCGCTCCTCATCCAACGTGCAGCGGGCTCGGTTCTCTGTCGACGAGGTCGTCCGTCTCACACTCGACTTCTACCGGCGCAACTATATCGAGGGCCTATTCCTTTCTTCCGGTATCATCCGCTCGCCCGATTATACGATGGAGCAGATGGTGCTGGTGGCGCGGACGCTGCGCGAGACGCATCTTTTTGCCGGTTATATTCACCTCAAAGTCATTCCCAATGCCGCGCCCGAACTTCTGGTCGAAGCGGGGCGCTGGGCCGATCGACTCTCGACCAATATCGAACTGCCCACTGATGGCGCGCTCGAACAGTTCGCGCCGGAGAAGCGGCCGTCCGAAATCCGCACCGCCATGGCGCGTCTGCGCGGCAAGCTCGACGAGGCGACGCCCGAGGGCAAGACCAAGGCCAAGCCGGCGAAGTTCGCTCCCGCCGGGCAATCGACGCAGATGATCGTCGGAGCCGATGGCGCCAATGATGCAGCCATACTGACTCGCGCAGCCGGCCTTTATTCAGGCTATCGCCTCAAACGCGTCTACTATTCCGCCTTCTCGCCCATTCCCGACGCCAGTTCCCGCTTGCCGCTGAAGCCGCCGCCGCTGATGCGCGAGCACCGGCTCTACCAGGCCGACTGGCTGATCCGCTTTTACGGTTTCGACGTGCCCGAAATCGTCGCGGGCGGCGAAGAGGGGGATCTCGATCTTGCTATAGATCCAAAACTGGCCTGGGCGCTCAAGCACCGGCACGACTTTCCGATGGACGTCAACCGCGCTGACCGGGATCGGCTGCTGCGCATCCCGGGCCTCGGCATCAACGCCGTCGACCGCATCCTTGTCTCGCGCCGGCACCATCGCCTGACCCTGGCCGATGTGGCGCGCATGACCGCTTCGATCGACAAGGTGCGGCCCTTCATCGTCTGCGCCGATTGGACGCCCGGCACATCGCTCGACGATGCCAAGCTCCGGCAGAAGCTGGTTCCGACCCCCACCCAGTTGAGCCTTTTCTGATGCTCGCGGTTCGCCTCGAAAAGCCCAACAACCTCGACGAGTGGCGCGGCAAGGCTCGGCGCCTGCTGGTGGCCGGCATGCCGCCGAGCCAGGTCGTGTGGCGGACCGGAGCGGAGGAGAATGGTCTCTTCGAAGCCGGCGATGACATGCTGCCCTCGGCCGATGGACCGGTAGGGTCAGTGCCGCGCCAGTTCATGGAGGTCGCCACCTCCGTCATTCAGCATTCCAACCCGGATCGCTTCGCCATTCTCTATCGCGTGCTTTGGCGGCTGCAGTCGGATCCACATCTCTTCGCCAATGCGGGCGATAGGGATAACAGTCTGCTAGCAAATATGGCCTCTGCGGTGCGTCGCGACGCGCACAAATTGAAAGCTTTCGTTCGCTTCCGCTCGGTGCCGCGGGACGATGGCGAGGCCTTCCTGGCCTGGTTCGAACCCGATCACTACGTCCTTGAGGCCACCGCGCCCTTCTTCGTCCGGCGTTTCGACGGCATGCGCTGGGGCATTGTGACCCCCTATGCAAGTGCTTGGTGGGACATGGAAAATCTACGGTTCGGGCCTGGTGGCGCCAAGTCCGACGTGCCGGCAGCCGATGCCGTCGAGGATGACTGGAAGACCTATTACGCCTCGATCTTCAATCCGGCCCGCCTCAAGGTGGCGATGATGAAGAGCGAGATGCCGGTCAAATACTGGCGCAACCTGCCCGAGGCCGAGCTCATTGGTCCCCTGATCCGCAATGCGAAAGCAATGGAGCAGGAGATGATCGAACGCACCGCGACCCAGCCGCCGGCCCGCCATCTGCGGCAACAGGCACGTCAGCCGGAAATCGAGCAAAAGCATGAGCTTACCTCGCTCGCAGCAGCGCGCGAGGCGGTCCAGGACTGCCGCCGCTGTCCGCTCTACGAGCAGGCCACGCAGGCAGTCTTCGGCGAAGGTCCGGCCCAGGCCGAGGTCATGTTCGTAGGCGAACAGCCCGGCGACCAGGAGGATCTAGCCGGCAAGCCGTTTATCGGTCCGGCAGGGCAAGTGCTTGATGAAGCAATCGAAAAAGTCGGCATCGACCGTCGCCGCGTCTACGTGACCAATGCCGTCAAGCACTTCAAGTTCGAGCCGCGCGGCAAGCGGCGCATCCACCAGCGCCCCGATATGGGCGAGGTGCAGGCCTGCCGCTTCTGGCTCAATCTCGAACTGCAATTCGTTCAACCAAGGCTGGTCGTGGCGCTGGGGGCCACCGCCGCACAAAGCCTTCTGGGCAAGTCCAGCGTCACCATCAGCAAGCTGCGCGGCCAGCCCATGGAAATGGAGGACGGAGCAGTGCTGCTCGTCACCAATCATCCGTCCTATCTGCTGCGCATCCCGGATGCCGAGGGCCGGCAGCGCGAACGCGCAAAATTCGAGGCTGACCTCGCCCTGGCGCGGGACCTCCTGGCCGATCTGGAAAAGTCCGGCGCCCGACGCGGCAGCGCTTGACAGGACGGAGGGGGAAACCTTAGTAAGGCGCGCATCGGCACTGCCGACAGCCCTTGTGGGGCGGAGTAGCTCAGTTGGTTAGAGCAGCGGAATCATAATCCGTGTGTCGGGGGTTCAAATCCCTCCTCCGCTACCAAAATCCCAATACAATCAGTATCTTGATGCGACGCTAGCTGGCGTGCTGGTGCGCATTTAGGACTTTGCTGGCATTCTCTACATTTCCATGCTCGCTGCAGTCGTAGGGGGGTGCGTTGCCGGAAACGAAAAGGCAGCCGCCGTTTTGGGCGCAATCAAGAATGAGATTGCGTCGCCCGAGCAGTCGTGATTGCGCCCTAGCAAAATTTTCTCCATTTCAAAAAAGCGGCGCAAGCCTGGACCTTTTCAATCACGACTGAGTTGATAGGGTTTGTGCATCATTCACCGGGAGGTTCCGATGAAACGGACAGCCAAGATTGTTGCCTATACCGCCCTTGCCGCCTCGCTGGCATTGGGACTTGCCGTTACCACCTCCGCCCAGGCGCAGGACAATACGCTGATCAACGTCTCCTACGATCCGACGCGCGAGCTCTATCGCGAATTCAACGAAGCCTTCGTGGCGCATTGGCAGGAAACCAAGGGCGAGAGCGTCGCCATCCAGGTGACCCATGGCGGGTCCGGCTCGCAGGCCCGTACCGTCATCGACGGACTCGAGGCCGACGTCGTGACCCTGGCGCTGGAAAGCGACATCAACGCGATTTCCGATGCCAATCCCGACCTGATCCCGGCCGACTGGCGCGGCCAGCTCGAGAACAACAACGCGCCCTATACCTCGACCATCGTCTTCCTGGTGCGCAAGGGCAATCCCAAGAACCTCACCGACTGGGGCGACCTGATCGGCGAGGGCGTGGAAGTGATCACCCCCAATCCCAAGACCTCGGGCGGCGCCCGCTGGAACTTCCTGGCCGCCTGGGCCTGGGCTCGCGAGGCCAATGGCGGCGACGACGCGAAAGCGCAGGAATTCGTGACCGAGCTCTTCAAGCATGTGCCGGTGCTCGATACCGGTGCGCGCGGCTCGACCACGACCTTCGTGCAGCGTGGCATCGGTGACGTGCTGCTGGCCTGGGAAAACGAAGCTTACCTCGCCCTTGAGGAACTTGGACCCGATGCCTTCGACATCGTCACTCCGTCGCTGTCGATCCTGGCCGAACCGCCGGTGGCGCTGGTGCCGGGCAATGCCGAGCGCAAGGGCAATACCGAAGTCGCGCAGGCCTATCTCGACTACCTCTATTCCGATGTCGGGCAGGCTCTGGCCGCCAAGCACTATTACCGCCCCTTCAAGCCGGAACTGGCTGCTGCCGAGGACATTGCCCGCTTCGGCGAACTGAACCTCGTCACGATCGAGGATTTCGGCGGCTGGCGTGAAGCTCAGCCCAAGTATTTCGGCGACGGCGGCGTCTTCGACCAGATCTATTCGGGTCCGACCCAGTAAGCGACGATCACGCGGCCGGCTCCGGAGCCGGCCGCACCTGTTCTGCCCGCGGATCACCTTCTCGAGGAGCACGACATGGTTCACTTCCTTGGTATTTTTGGCCCTGACCGGTTCGCCCGCAGCAGCGGCCAGGAAGCGCCGAACAAGGCCAACTTCTTCGGTGGTCTGCCCGATGCGGCAATGGGTGCCGTTCCGATGACCCGTGCCGAGCAGGATGCCTGCTACCTCAGCGGCAAAGCGCCCCTCCCGCATGACGGCCTTGCGGACCCTCGCCGCGATGGGATGCCGGAGCGATGACCCGCCCCTTTCTCATCGTCCCCGGCCTCAACGGTTCGGGCGAGGACCACTGGCAGCAGCACTGGCTGGTCGACCATCCGGGCGCCATCCTCGTTGAGCAGGTAGGCTGGAGCAATCCGCAGGCGGGCCGCTGGCTGCACCGGCTCGAACAGGCCGTCATCGCTCATCCCGGCGCCGTGCTGGTCGCGCATAGCCTCGGCACCATCCTTGCGGCGCGGCTGGCGACCAGTTCCGTCGCCCCGCTGGTCGGTGGCGCTCTCCTCGTGGCTCCTGCCGATATCGAGCGCACCTCGGCGCTTCACGCCCGCACCTATGAATTCGGAACCCTGCCAATGTCGCCATTGCCGTTCCCGGCGCTGGTGGTTGGCAGTCGCGACGATATCTACATGAGCCTCGACAAGGCGCGCGCCCTTGCCACCGCCTGGGGTGCACCGCTGGTCGATCTGGGCCATGTCGGCCACATCAACGTGGCCAGCGGGTTCGGTCGCTGGCCAGGCGGCTACGAGTTGGCGCGCCAGATCGAGAATCAGGCAGCCAGATGGCAGCGCCCACGCCAGCAGCGGGCCAGCAGCGCGCAAGGCCTTGTCTAGGATGTCTATGGAAATTATACACTCTGCGCTGACGCCGGGGCCCCGCAACCTCTCCGGCAGGCAGGTTCTGCGCAATGCTCACAAAAAAAGGCAAGTACGGCCTCAAGGCGCTGGCGGCGCTCTCGCACCAGCCCCACGGGACGCTGATGGGCGTGGCCGAACTCGCCCAAGCCAATGCCATTCCCAAGAAGTTTCTCGACGCCATCCTGGCCGACCTGCGCAATGCCGGCTTCGTGCGCAGCAAGAAGGGCAAGCTCGGCGGCTACGGGCTGGCGCGGCCCCCGGCCGAGATCATGATCGGTCACGTGGTGCGCGTGCTCGATGGTCCCTTGGCGCCGATCCCCTGCGCCAGCCGCACGCGCTACGTGCCCTGCGACGATTGCGATGTGGCCACCTGTCAGGTGCGCCATCTGATGCTCGATGTGCGCAATGCCGTGGCCGAGGTGCTGGACAAGACCAGCCTGTCACAGATGGCTGCGCTAGGTGGCGCAGACATGCTGGAGCAGAAACTGCCCATCTGAGCGCAGCCATACCGCGGCGGCCGGAGGGCGCGGCATGAGTGGAAAATCCATCATCATCATCGGTGGCGGAGCCAGTGGCGTCTTGCTTGCCGCTCACCTCTTGCGCAGTGCGGACCCGGACCTCCGGGTGACGCTGATCGAGAAGCAGGGCCAGTTCGGCCAGGGCCTCGCCTATTCGGCCTTGCACCGCAATCACCGGGTCAACGTGCCAGCGCGCGGCATGAGCGCCTTTGCCGATGACCCCGACCACTTCTGGCGCTGGCTGGCCAGCCGCGAACCTGGCAAGCATGCCAGTTCCTGGACCTTCGTGCCGCGCCGCGTCTATGGCGCCTATCTCGAAAGCGTGTTGCGTGACGCCGGCGCCAGCATGCCCGGCCGGCTGCGCGTGCTGGTCGAGGAGGTCGAGGCGCTGCACGAAAGACCCGACGGCGTGGAGGTTCTGCTGGCCAACGGGTCGCGCCTCACGGCCGACCAGGCGGTCCTTGCCGTCGGCCACGAAACCCAACCGGCCCGCGGCAAGGGTCTTGCAGTGCGCGCCGGCTCGAGCCGGGACACGCCGCTGGATCCCGATGCACCGGTCATGATCCTGGGATCGGGCCTCAGCATGGTGGATGCCTGGGTGTCGCTTGCGGGCGGCCAGCATCGCGGGCCTATCATGGTCGTCTCGCGCAACGGGCTGGTGCCCCGCGGTCACCATGACGTGCCGCCGGTCAGCATCGATGCTGCCGATGTGCCTTTCGGGACGAGCCTGACTTACCTGACGGCCTGGTTTCGCGACCTTGTCGCCGACACGATCGCCCAGGGTGGGGACTGGCGCAGCGTGGTCGATGGGCTGCGCCCATACAACCAGCGGCTGTGGCAAAGCTGGCCAGAGCGGGAAAGGCGGCAATTCCTGCGCCATGTCCGCCCGTGGTGGAACATTCACCGCCATCGCCTGCCGCCCGACCTGCATCAGGGTCTGGTGGGAGCCATCGCAAACGGCCAGGTCGAGCTGGTGGCGGCCGAATTCGTCGGTATCGAAAGCCGCGACGGCGGTGTCCGCGCAACCATCAGACCGCGCGGCACCTCAGGCCGGCAGGTCGTGGACGTTGCGCGGGTCTATGATTGCGGTGGCGTCAGCGTCGATATCCGGGCCAGCGGCAATCCGGTCATACGTCAATTGGTCCAGAGCGGGGCCGCGCGGCCGGATGCCATGAGCATCGGCATGGATGTGAGCGAGGATTGCGCGCTGATTGCGGCCGATGGCAGCGTCTCGCAGCGGGTGCGTGTGGTTGGTCCGCTCACGCGAGGGCGCTTCTTCGAGATCGAAGCGGTGCCTGACATCCGCTTGCAATGCGCGTCTCTGGCCAAGGCACTCACCTAAGCCGTCGGGCGGGTCGATCTGCCGCAGTCGAGCCGGGCTCATTGGGCCTCCCGAGGTGGACAGCAGCGCCCCTCGTGTTTATGGCTTGGTCAGTGCAACGGTTGGGTGCTCCGCCATATCCCATGACTATCGCTGACCTTTACCCCCAGAACCGGATCTTTCTGAACGTCTCGGCGTCGAGCCGGGAGCAATTGTTCGACTACCTGTCCGATCGCGCCGCAGAACTGGGATTGGTCAATTCGCGCCTGTGCAACAGGGCGCTGCATATCCGCGAAGAGCTGGGATCGACCGGACTGGGCAATGGCATCGCCATTCCCCATGCGCGGATTGAGGGCCTCGACACGGTTGTGGGCCTCTTGGCCACTCTGGCGCGCCCAATTGATTTCGAGGCGGTGGATGGCGAGCCTGTCGATCTGGTGATGATGCTGCTCATGCCCGAGCAATCGGGCAGCGACCAGATCAAGGCACTGTCACGCATCGCCAAGATCGCGCGCGATGAGCCGACGGTGAATGCGATCCGTCGTGCCGTCTCGCCCCAGGAGGTTGCTGACCTCCTCGCGGACGCCGAGGAAGCCCTCTAGCGCCTCATTGATCCGATGGTTTGCCCAGTGCCGACGGCACCTCTGGGGACCCTTCAACGCGATCGCGATGCAGCGCGGCCCTCGCCAGCAGCATCAGTGTCACCGGGGTGGTGACGCTCACGAAAATGAAAATCAGCACTTCATGGGCGATGATCCGCCCCTCGCCCATGCTGGCGAGGATGGACGAGGCCAGGAGGACGCCGATCGCCCCGAAGCTGGTGCCGAGGGTCGGCATATGTATGCGTTGGTAGAAAGAGCGCGCGCGCACGAGGCCGACGGCGCCCACAAAGGTCAACGCGGCGCCGATCAGCACCGAGGCTGAAATCAGGATGGCCGCCCAAAGTGGCACGTCGTCGTAGTTCATTCGATAACCTCGCCGCGCATCAGGAACTTGGCCAGGGCGACCGTTCCCACGAAGCCCAGGAGACCGATCAGCAGAGCCACCTCGAAATAGATGACGGTGTTCGCCTGCATGCCAAAGGTGACGAGCAGCAGCATGGCGACGACATACATGGCGTCGAGGCTGAGCACCCGGTCCTGCGCCCGCGGGCCGACGACCAGCCGGCAGAGCGTGACCAGCATGGCGGCGCCGAGCAGCACTTGGGCTACGCTTATGCTCCAGAACAACATTGTTGCGCTCATCGGAAGATCTCCAGCAGCAGGACTTCGTAGCGTTGCTTGACGGTTTGCACCCACTCCTCGTCGTCGATCAGGTCCAGCACGTGAATGAGCACGCTGCTTTCGGCAGGACTGTATTCCAGCCAGGCGCTGCCCGGTGTGGCGGTGATGATGCAGGAGAGCACGGCCAGGCCCGCCGGATCCCTCAACTCCAACGGCATCTTGATGAAGCCCGCCGTGGTTTCGCGCCGGTCCCCGGCCAGGACGATGCGGCTGACGGCAATGTTGGAGCGGATGATGTCGACCGTCACCAGCGCGAAGAGCTTCAGCACGAGGCCGGGGCGCCGAATGATCGGACGGTGCGGCTGCAACTTGGCCATGGCCTGTGAGGCGGACCAGGCGACGGCGAAGCCCAGGAGGATGTGACCCAGCCCGGCGGATTGCTGCAGCAGGAGCCACATCAGGGTGAGGGCGATGGTGAGCAAGGGATAGGGGAAAATCCGGCTCATTGCGCGGTCTCCCGGGCGAGGGTGGCCGCGGCCTCAGGGCCCATGACCTCGAGGACATAAAGGCCCGGCACGTTCACCAGCGTCGCGGCGCCTTCCATATAGGCGAGGATCGGCGCAGGCAGGATGCCGATGGCGATGCAGAGCACCAGCAGCACCACGATGGGCGCCACTTCGCTGAGGCGGGCGGTGACCGCGCCAGGCTCCAGCGTGGCCCAGAAGATATTGATGCCGCTGCGCGCCATGGCGATCAGCACGGCCAGCCCGGAGACGATCAATGTGCCCATCAGCCACCACGCACTGGCGCCGGGCTCGACGCTGCCTTCCAGCACCGAGCTCAGAATGGCGAACTTGGCGAGGAAACCGGAGAGGGGCGGCAGGCCGGCCAGCAAGAGGCAGCAGATGCCGAAGCTGATGCCGAGAAAGGCGGTGCTGGCGGGAATGACGAGACCCGCTTCTTCGTGTTCGGGCTCGTTCTCGTCCTCGTCGCCTTCACCATATGCTTCCATGGTGACGGCCAGCACATCGGCGCCGACGATGCGGGAACGCTCGATGATTTCGATGAGGAGGAACAGCGCGGCGATCGCGAAAGTGGAGATGACGAGGTAGAACAGAGCCCCGCTCAGGACATTGACGCCGCCATAACCGATGGTCGCCAGCAGCGTTCCCGAGGAAACCAGCACCAGGTAGCTGGCGAGGCGCATGCTGGTCTGGGATGACAGTACCCCGATGGCGCCGAAGGCAAGCGTGACGATGCCGCCGATGAAGAGCACGGTGTGGTTGAAGCCGAGGACACCCTCGGCTTCGGCCGCGAAGAGCAGGTACGACAGGCGCAGCAGCGCGTAGACGCCCACCTTGGTCATGATGGCGAACATGGCAGCCACCGGTGCAGCCGCGACGGAATAGGCGCCGGGCAACCAGAAGCTGATGGGCCACATGCCCGCCTTGATGAGGAAAGTCAGGCCCAGGAGCCCGAGGCCCGCATCGAGCAGCGGCCGGTCGGCAGCCGCAATCTGGGGAATACGCACGACCAGATCGGCCATGTTCAGCGTGCCGGTTACGCCATAGATGAGCGCGGCGCTGATCAGGAACAGGAAGGACGCGACGAGGTTGACAGCGATGTAGTGCAGCGCCGCCTTGACCCGCGCCGTGCCGCTGCCATGCAGCAGCAGGCCATAGGAGGCCGCCAGCATGACCTCGAAGAAGACGAAGAGATTGAACAGGTCACCGGTCAGGAAGGCGCCGTTGAGGCCCATCAGCAGAAGCTGGAAAATGGCCGGGAAATGCGCGCCGGCCGTGTACCAGCGAGAGAGCGAGAAGGTGAGCGTCGCCATGCCAAGGATGCTGGTGACCAGCACCATCAGCGCTGAGAGCCGGTCGGCCACGAGGACGATGCCGAAGGGCATGGGCCAATTGCCCAAGGGATAGGACTTGATCAGCTCGGTGTCGGACGGCCCGACCTGGATCGTGGGCACGACAAGCAGCAGCGCCACGCCGACAAGCAGGGCGGTCGCGCCGAGGCTGATGCCGATCCTCAGCATGCGATAGCGATCGTCGATCAGGGTGACGAGGATGGCTGTCGCCAACGGCAGAAGGATCGGCAGGATAACGAGGTGGTCGGAGATGCCGGTCATGCTCAATCCCTCCCATCCACATGGTCGGTGCCGGTAAAGCCGCGGGCGGCCAGCATTACGACGAGGAACAGGGCGGTCATGGCAAAGCCGATGACGATGGCGGTCAGCACCAGGGCCTGCGGCACCGGATCGGTATAGGCGGAAGGGTCGGTGTTGCCGTGGGTGATGACGGGCGCGGCATCGATGCGGAGGCGCCCCATGCTGAAGATGAAGAGATTGACCGCGTAGGAGATCAGCGACAGGCCGATGATCACCTGGAAGGTGCGCGGTCGCAGGATCAGATAGACGCCTGAGGCGGTGAGTACGCCGATGGCGATGGCCAGGACGAGTTCCATCAGTTGGCTCCGCCGGTTTCGGCTTCCGCACTGCGGCGCGCCGCGCGCGATGCACGGGGCGCGCGCACCGACTGGTGGGCCAGGGCGATGAGGATCAAGACGGTGGAACCGACGACCAGAAGGAACACACCGAGGTCGAAGAGTAGGGCAGTCGCCAGCGGCACCCGGCCGATCCAGGGGATGTCGGCGTACTGGAAATAGGTGGTGAGGAAGGGATAGCCGAAGAGCCACGACCCGAGCCCGGTCAGCAGGGCAATGGCAAGGCCCGAGCCGATCCAGATGACCGGCAGGATCCGGAGGCGATCCTCGACCCAGCGGGTGCCGCCGGCCATATACTGCAGGATAAAGGCGATCGACATGGTCAGCCCGCCGACGAAGCCGCCGCCCGGCAGGTCGTGGCCGCGCATGAAGAGGTAGACCGCGACCACGATGATGACCGGGAACAGCCACTGCATGATCTGCGAGGGGACCAGCAGATAGGCGGCAATGGTATCGCCGGGATTGCGCTCCGGCGTATCCGTGTCGAAGGCGTTCTGCACCACCTGCTGCTGCGGCTTGCCGACGCTTTCCGATGCCGGCCGGAACCGGCGCAGCAGCGAGAAGACGATAAGCGCCACGACGCCGAGCACGGCGATCTCGCCAAAGGTGTCGAAGGCGCGGAAATCCACCAGCATGACATTGACGATATTGGTGCCGCCGCCTTGGCTGTAAGCGTTCTCGACGAAATAGCTCGAAATGCCATCGATGGCCGGACGGGTCATGACGAGATAGGCGGTGACGGCCAGCCCGAGCCCGGCCACGCCGGCAATGACCATGTCGCGATAGCGGCGGAAGCGATCGCGGACCTTCTGGTCCATGGTGACGTTTGGCAGGCGTTGCGGCAGCCAGCGCAGACCGAGGAGGATCAGAACCGTCGTGGCGATTTCCACCACGAGCTGGGTCAGCGCGAGGTCGGGGGCGGAGAACCAGACAAAGGTCATGCAGGTGACGAGGCCTGCGCCGCCGAGCAGGATCATTGCCGCGAAACGGTGAAACTTTGCCTGATAAGCGGCCGCGAGGGCACAGGCGCCGCCGACCAGCCAGATGAAGGCAAAGACCGGATCGAACGGCGTCGGCGGAGCTACCAGCGGATCGACGCGACCCCAGAGCGGCAGCACGCCCACCGCGACGGCGAGCGCCACGATGATCAGCAATTGCGGTTGCAGACGCCTTGTGCCGAAGATGCCGTTGAGCGCGCGGGCCCAGCGGCCGGTCACGGTCACCAGCACCATTTCGAAGATACGCTGCCCGCGGAAGCGATGCAGCAGCGGCGTGCCGTCGCGGTCGCCGTTCAGGTAGCGATAGAGCGCCACATAGAGCAGGGCGCCCCCGACCAGCGCAACGATGCTCATGACCAGCGGCAGGTTGAAGCCGTGCCAGATCGAGAGGCTGTAATAGGGAATGTCACCGTCGAGCACGCCGGCCACGGCCGTGGCGAGGTAGGGGCCGATGGTGATGCCGGGAATGATGCCGATGGCGAGGCAGATGAAGACGAGGAACTCAATCGGCCGCCGCATCAGCGCGGGCGGCTCGTGCGGGACCTTGTCCAGCTTGTCCGGCGGCGGGCCGAAGAACACGCCGTGCACGAAGCGCAGCGAATAGGCGACGCTGAACATGCCGGCAATGGTCGCGCCGATCGGCAGCGCCAGGTTGACGAACATGTTTGGGTCGAATTCGGCCGTCTCGGTGAAGAACATTTCCTTGGAGAGGAAACCATTGAGCAGCGGCACGCCGGCCATGGCGGCGCTGGCGATCACGGCCAGCGTGGCGGTGAAGGGCATCAGGCGGTAGAGGCCACTCAGACGCCTGATGTCGCGGGTGCCGGTTTCGTGGTCAATGATGCCGGCTGCCATGAACAGCGAGGCCTTGAAGGCGGCATGATTGGCGATGTGGAAGATCGCTGCCACCAGCGCCAGTTGCGTGCCCATGCCCAAAAGCGTGGTGATGAGCCCGAGATGGCTGATGGTGGAATAGGCGAGGAGACCCTTGAGGTCGCGCTGGAAGAGGGCGGCATAGGCGCCGATGACCAGGGTGATGAGGCCCGAAAAGGTCACGATCCAGAACCAGCCATCGGTCCCCGACATGACGGGCCAGAAGCGCACCAGAAGGAACACGCCCGCCTTCACCATGGTGGCGGAATGGAGGTAGGCCGAGACCGGCGTCGGGGCCGCCATGGCATGGGGCAGCCAGAACTGGAACGGGAATTGTGCGCTCTTGGTCATGGCCCCGAGCAGCACCAGGATCAGGGCCACGGTGTAGAGGGGGTGGTTGCGGATGGTGTCGCCCGAAGCGAGCACCACGTCGAGGTCGTAGCTGCCGACGATATGACCGATGACCAGGAGGCCGGCAAACAGCGCCAGCCCGCCGGTGGCGGTCACGATCAGCGCCATGCGCGCGCCGTCGCGCGCATCCCCGCGATGATACCAATAGCCGATCAAAAGGAAGGAAATGAGGCTGGTCAGCTCCCAGAAGATCGCAAGCTGGATGATGTTGCCCGATGTGACCAGGCCCAGCATGGCGCCCATGAAAGCCAGCAGAAAGGCGAAGAAGCGCGGCACCGGATCCTTGGGTGACATGTAGTAGCGTGTATAGAGCACCACCAGGAAGCCGATCCCGGTGATCAGTACGCAGAACAGCCAGGCAAAGCCGTCGATCCGGAAAACGAGGTTGAGGCCCAGCGACGGCAACCACTCGATTTCGGAACGTACCACGCCGCCATCCACGACCTGCGGATAGAGCGACAGGGCGATTGCTAGGAGGGCGAGGGACAAGGTGCCTGAAAGCCAGGCCTCGGCATTGCGGGCGTTTGAGGGAAAACTCGCAGCGACAAGGGCCGTGAGGAAGGGAGCAGCAACGATGACAATCAGCAAGAGTGATACTGGCATTGTTGCTTAGGAGTCTCCCCGTGAATCACCCAGGCAAACAGAACCAGGCATGCTGGCATTAGTGAGTGCAAGCCTTCCGCAGATCAAGCCTTGTAGATGTCGCAGGCGCCGGGAAGTTGCCCGTTTTTGTCATGGAGCGGAAGGCTGGGCACCCTGCCGGGCGGGAGCGCACGGTGCCAGGTGGCAGGAGTGCATCTCAGCCGGCGCTAGCGAAAACGCCGAAAAATACTCGCTGAGCGACTGACGTCTCCGGCCTTATGTCAACCGATGATCCTGAGGGCGGTCTTGCTGTCGAACAGATGAATATGCCCGGGTTCAGCGCTGATGCGGATTATGTCGCCCGGCACGCAGGCGAGGCGGTCGCGGAAGGTGCCGACGATTTCGGTTTCGCCGAGACGGGCGAGGATATGGGTTTCCGCGCCGGTCGGCTCGGTGGTGACGATCTCGACCGGGAAGCCTGCCGGATCGAGCCGCAAATGCTCGGGACGAATGCCGATCGTCACCGGGCCGGACGCAGCCGACGCTGGGCCGCTTGCCAGCGCGATGACGGTGCCGCCGTCAGCCGTGAACCGGCCACCGTCCAACGTGCCGGAAATGAAGTTCATGCTCGGCGAGCCGATGAAACCGGCGACGAACTGGTTGGCCGGTTGGTCGTAAAGCTCGAGCGGTGTGCCGATCTGCTCGATATTACCATCGCGCATCACCACGATGCGATCCGCCATGGTCATGGCTTCAATCTGGTCATGCGTCACGTAGACGGTGGTTGTTCCGATCCGCTGGTGAAGCTGCTTGATTTCGGACCGCATCTGCACGCGCAACTTGGCGTCGAGATTGGACAACGGTTCGTCGAACAGGAAGGCCGAGGGGCTGCGCACGATGGCTCGCCCCATGGCGACGCGCTGCCGCTGCCCGCCGGACAGGTTGCGCGGATAGCGCCCGAGATACGAGGTCAGCCCCAGAATAGTGGCGGCACCGGCAACCCGCTGTTTCACCTCCGCTGCCGAAACGCCCTGCAGCTTGAGCGAAAACCCCATATTCTGCTCGACCGTCATATGCGGGTAGAGCGCGTAGGACTGAAACACCATGGCGATGTCCCGGTCCTTGGGGGCGAGCCTGTTGACGACACGGCCGCCGATGGAGATCTCGCCGGCCGTGATGTCTTCCAGCCCGGCAATCATGCGCAGCAGCGTTGACTTGCCGCATCCAGAGGGTCCCACGAGGACGACGAATTCTCCATCGGCGATGTCGATGGAGACGCCGTGAAGGATTTCCACACTGCCGTAGGCCTTGCGCACATTGCTGATGGTGACTGCGCCCATGATCCTGTCTCCCTGTTCGGTTCAGGCGGCCCGGGCCGCCAGTTTGGCGAAAAAATCCTGGAATATCGGATCGCGGCGCACGAAGGTTACGTAACGCATCAGGTGACGCGAGCGATCGACACTGTAGGTCGTGTCCTGCGTCATGATCGGAGTGGGAACCAGCACGCTGGGCGCCCAGGCGGGGTCGAGCAGCCACCCGACCGGCGCCATGTCCCAGATTTCCTTGGACCAGCCCACGCCATTGCCGGTGACGTATTCCTTGAAGCGCATGGCCAGGAAGCGCCCGATCTCGCCGTGTGGCTCCACATGGTTCTCAATTTCCGGGATCGTGCTGTGCAGATGCGACACAGAGCCCATGCAGGGCACCAACACCAGCGGCACCCCTGAATCGTAGAGCACCTGGACCCCGCCCACATCCTGCCTGAGGTTGAATTCCTGCTGGTCGGGCCAATCGAGCGCATGCCCGCCCAGCCAGATCACCACCATCTTGTCGGCAATGTCGGGGGCCTGGATCAGCGCCGAGGCGACATTGCTGATGGCGGCGATGGCGATGACGTAAAGCGGATCATCGGACGACCCGCTTCGGGCCCGGGCGATCAGATCGTCCACCGCCGCGGCCCGCTGCGCTGTCTTACCGGGGCCGACATAGTCGGTGACGCCACGGTGCACGAGACCGTCGGGCTTGACGTCCAGCCGGTCGAGCAGCCTCAGCACTTCCTGGTAGGAGAGTTCCATGCCCTCGCCGGGGCTGCCGCAACGATCGTTATGAAACGGCGCGGCATAGATCGCCTGGAGGTCGAAGCGCTCGGGCGAAAGCAGCATCTGCACCAGGGCGAACTGATCATCGATCTCGTTATAGGTGTCGGTATCGAGCACGCAACGCAGGCGTCCAGCGGGCGGGACGAGCATCTTCAGGCGCGTCGCCTCCGAGAGCGGCATGGGAGTTGGATGGTACAAGGTCACTCCTTGCTGCCCGTGGCAGCAACTGAATTGGTGAAATACTGCTGGAAGAAGACGAAGATCAGCATCGGGATCAGCGACAGGAACATGGCGCCAGCAAAGATCAGGCCGAAGCTGACATTGTAGGCGCTGGAGAATTGGGCCAGCGCTACGGCGGCCACCTTCATGTCATTGGATGGCGCGATCAGCAGCGGCCAGAGATAGGCCTGCCACTGGAAGATGAACATGATGAGCGCCGCGCTGATCAGCGCTGGCTTGGAGAGGGGCAGATAGATGTTCCAGAAGATCTGGAACCAGCCCATGCCATCCACCATCGCCGCTTCGCGCAGGTCCTTGGGGATGCCCTGGAAGAACTGGCGCAGCAGGAAGATGGCAAGCCCGTTGCCGATGCCCGGCAGGATCAGGCCGGCATAGCTGTTCTGCAGGTTGAAGCCGCGCATGATCGAGTAGAGCGGCACGGCAATGGCGTCGAAGGGGATGAGGAAGCTCACGATCATGGCGGTGAAGATCGCCGACCGTCCGGGGAAATCGATGACGGCCAGGGCGAAGGCGGCCGGCGCGCAGACCATGAGGCCGGCGATTACCGTCACCAGCGCCACGACCAGCGAATTGGCGATGGCCCTCGAAAAGGAGCCACTCCAGAGCTCGGTGATGTTCTCGAAAGTCAGCCGGTTGGGCAGCAGCGTCCAGGGCCCGAATGGATTAAGATAGCGGAAGATGTCTTCCTCGGGCCGCAGGGCAGAAATGGTCAGCCAATAGAGCGGCAGCAGGAAGGTGAGCGCGATGGCGGCGATCACCACCATCTGCAGCGCCCTTCGCGGCGTGATGGTCTCTCTCATCGCTCGCTCCTCTCGCCCATCAGGCGGAACTGCACCAGCACGATGGCGAGCACCAGCGCGACGAGCACGACAGTGGCGGCGCCGGCCGAGCCCGGATCGCCGTTGACGAAGGCATTGGTGTAGATTTGGTTCATGATCAGGTCGGTCGACCCCTGGGGACCACCGCGGGTCAGGATGTTGACCGGGGCGAAGACCAGGAAGTTTGCTACCGTGTCTGCCACCAGCACGAACGTCAGCGGCCGGCGCATCTGCGGCAAGGTCCGTACCAGAACTTCTGCCAGCCATTGGCGCCGTCGATCGTGGCGGCCTCGTAGAGCGATTTGGGAATGTCCTGGAGACCGGCGATCAGCATGGTCATCCAGTAGCCAACGCCGATCCAGCTCACGACCACCATGATCGACCACAGCGCCTGCTCGGGCGAGGTGACGAAGCGCTGCGGCTCGATACCGAAAACGGCAAGCAAGCTGTTGAGCAATCCGTCGGGACGGTAGATCACCGCCCAGATCACTGCCGAAACGCTCTGCGGAATTGCCACCGGCAACAGGATGGCGGTGCGCCAGAACCCGGTCATCGGCAGCTTGTTGTTGAGCAGGATGGCAAGCGCCAGGGCGATGGCGATCTGCAGCGGATTGACGAAGAACGAGAAGAGCAGCGTCACCCAGACCGAGTTCTGAAACAGCGGGTCGGTAAAGATATAGATGTAGTTCTCAAGGCTGTAGCTCGTGGCGCGCGGCGCCAGCAGCGACTGATGCACGGCGATGACGGTGGGCCACAGGCGCAGCAGCATGACGCAAAGGATCGCCGGCATCAGGAACGCCATGGCGACGCGGAAGTTGGACCAAGGGGACATGGACGATCCTGGAGAAGGGGAGGCGGCCGGGACGATAGCGTCCCGGCCGAGGCAAGCCTACTGAATGCGGCGGAGCTGGGATTCGAGCTGCTGCTGGGCCTGCTGCAGGGTCGGCTCGACCGCTGCACCATTGCGAATGTCCGAGAAGGCGCGGTTGAGTACGGTCTCGAAGGCGACATAGCCGATCGAGCGCGGACGCGGCACCGGCGTATTGGCCAGTTCGTAGGTCATGATCTTCTTGAGGTCATCGCCCACTTCCGGGTTCTCGCCGGCCAGCCAGTCGATGTAGGGGCCATAGGCCTCGCTGTTGACGGGGATATTCGGGATGCCCTGCAGCACCAGGCCCACACCCTCGGGATCGAGCGTGATGAACTCGGCGAACTTTAGCGCCGCTTCAGGATTGGCGGCATGCGGGCTGATCGCCACGGCCCAGGAATCGGTCGGCGTCTGCGGCTCGCCGCCGTCCCAATAGGGAATGGGCGCGAGGCCGAAGTTGACATCCTCGGCGGCGGCAAAATCCTGCAGGCGCCATGGACCGGTGACGTAGAACACGGTTTCGCCGCTGGTGAAAACGGACGGCATCTGGTCCGGGGCAATGCCACGCGGCGCCAAGCCTTCGTCGAACAGCGAAGCGTAGAACTCACCGGCCTCGATCCAGGCCGCGTTGATCACATCAGGGGTCAGGTTGTCGTCACCGGTCAGCCCGGTACCGCCACCATTGCCCTGGAAGAGCGGCTGCAACTGGTAGTAGCGGTCGATCTGCTCGAGCACGAGGCCGTATTTGGCGTCCGATCCCTCGATCACCTGCCGGGCGAGCGCAATGACCTCGTCATAGGTCATGCGCTCCATTTCCTCGGAGGAGGGGTAGGGGAGGCCGGCCCCGTCGAAAAGGTCCTTGTTGTAGTACATCAACTGGGTCGAGGTCCAAAGCCGCAGCGCATAGAGCGTGTCGTTGTATTCGAGCACGGACTGGGCCGCTTCGCTGGCGACGGCTTCCACCGCCTCGCGCCGGTCGCTGATGTCGCGCAACTGTCCGTTGCGCGCCATGGCAGGAACACGCGGCGTATCGACCAGGAACAGGTCCAGCGAACTGTCCTGGCTGCCAATGCGCGACTCGATGGTCGGCACCATGCTGTCGAACGGCACAGTCTCGAAATTGACCTTGATGTCGGGGTTCTCGGCCTCGAAGCGCTCGATGGCGGCATCGAAGCTGCCCTCGGCCTCGGCCGTGAGGAAATTGATGGTCACCGGCTGCGCCATCACGACGCTGGCGGTCGATACGAGGAACACGGCGGTGAGTCCCGCCATGATGTTCGACTTCATAGAAAGCACTTTGGTCTCCTCCCAAACGGAGCAATCTGCACCCGTGTGCAGAAATTGTTTCATTCTTTTGTCAATGTCAATGGGTGCTGAAAATGCCAAGGAAATGGCGATCTTGGAGGTCTTAGCGCCAAAGTACGAACAAATATGCGCGCGTGTGCAGAAATTGTCAGGCAGTTGGACGTTCGCGCGTCGTCTGGCGCTCCACCATGCGGACCGGCACTACCTGATGTTCCACCGTCGCGTCGCCGGTGGCGATCTTGCGGACCACCATGTCCACGGTGAGGCTGACCATCTCGGCCATATCCGGCCCGACCGAGGTAAGTGCCGGCCAAGACCACATGGAGGGCGCGGAATTGTCGTAGCCAACGATGGCTAAGTCGTCAGGAACAGCCATGCCGAATTCGCCCCGTGACACCTGCAGCGCCGCGAGGGCCATGAGGTCATTGGCGCAAAAGATAGCATCAGGCCGCGGCGAGAGTGACAGTAGCTGGCGTGTGGCAGTCATGGCCCCCTCATGGGTGAAAAGGCCATTCGCCTGGGCATAGACGGCAAGGCCATGGGCGGCCAGGGCGTCGCGAAGGCCCCTTTCGCGATCGCGATTGTTGGCCGTATCGGACCGGCCCGAGATATAGGCTATGCGCCGATGTCCGGTTTCGCAGAGCAGCGTGCCGGCGGCATGCCCCCCGCCATAGTCGTCGCTCGATACCGAGTTGAGCACATTGGCCCCGAGGATCTGCTGCATCATCACCACCGGCCGTCCCGTCTGCACCGCAGCCAGCGGCAGATGCGTGTCGAGGGTCGCCACCGTGGTGATGACCGCATCCACCTGGTAGGAGAGCAGGCGCGGGATGAACTCGTCAAAATTCGACGTATCCGGCACAAGCAGCACGATGCCGAAGCCGCGGGCCTGGAGGCTCCGGCTCATGGCTTCGAGCATTTGCGCATGCACGGGGTTATAGAGGTCGGCAGCGATGATGCCGACAAGGCCCGTGGCGCGTTTCGACAGGCTCCGAGCAATCGCGTTGGGGCTGTAGTTGAGCATGCGCGCCGCTTCAAGCACCTTGCGGCGGGTCTCGTCCGAGACATAGGCGCCCTCGGTAAAGGTGCGTGACACCGCAGATCTCGACACACCGGCAAGCCGCGCCACATCCGCCGAGCGAGCGGCCGTCTGCTGCTTTTTCGTCATGACGCCACTGTCCCCCGGCCAATCTGGCAGCATGACCTAGCACGCTCGCGGCACTTGGCAAACGTGGCCACCTGCCGGGCTATACGCAGGGCTAGATATGGCTGACCTGGCCGAACCGCAGGTCCAGCCCTTCGGCCCGGGAATAGATGCCGAAGGCTGCTGGTCTTGTGCTGCCGCGCTCCTTGCTCATGGCGCCGATCAGCTTGAGTGGCTGCCTGCTGCGTGTGGCATCGGCCCGACTGATATTGGGCAGCTCACAGCGTGTGCACGGCTCCCTGAGGAGCAGACGCGCCGCGCCTAAATCCAAAGCTCCGATGCGTTCTTCCTCGAAAGGTTGGTGGTCGCCACTGAGCACGATATTGGGCCGAAACCGCTCGGGCTCGATGGGCGGCTGCAGCATGCCGAGACGGGCATTGAGTGACGCGAGGGAAATCATGGAGATGGCGTGGAGCGGGTTGAGGCCGCCCCAGTCATGAGCCGCTTGGCCGACACGGACGAGCCGGCACGGCGTCGACAGTCGCTCGCTCAGCCAAGACGCGGCCGCCTCGCCCTGGTCATGGCCCGCAAGCCGGTATCCATATTGAAGGACGTCCGCCGGCGCTCCCTCTGTCGGCGCCACGATAATCCGGTCGGCGGGCTCGGGGCCCTCCAGCACCAGACAGTCGTGTTCGATGCGTGCGGACAGCAGCGTCATCGCCGGCACATCGCCTTGCCAGAGCATCTTGCCATCGGGGCGGGTAACGATCCACTCGCGATCCCCATGGAAGGAGCCCGCGGCGGTGACTTGTACCCGCTCGACCGCCATGCCGCCAAGCGACTTGACCGGATAGATCCAGAGTTGGGCGATCTCGAATGCCGACATGACTTTGGGCGGCTAGAGCATGAAGGCGTCGAGGTCCATCTCGGCTTCCGGTTGCGGATCGTTGGCCGCGGTCGAGATCGCCGCCTTTGGAAACAGCCGGTCATGCGCCTGGCGTTCGGCTTCCATCGTGTAGTGCTTGCGCAGCCCTGCCAGGATAGCCGCCAGATCTGACGACGGGGTGTCCGGAGCCGCATCGCGCGACAATGCGGCGACGGCGAGCGCAAAATCGTCGAGCGTTTCGGCCATGGATGATTGGCCGGACAGGCCCGAGGCGGCGCCTTCGAGCAGTTTGATCACCTTGGGGCCATCGGCATTGAGGCGGGTCAGGGCGGCGGCCATGTGCTGGTCGAGGCGCGACAGGATGTCGAGCGCCAGGTTGGCCTGCTGCTCGAGTTCGCCTACCTGGCCGGCGCCCTGTCCAGAGGCCGCACCGAACGAACCGGCAAGACGCGAGGATTCGTCGAGCCGTGCCATGGCGGCCTCGGCGGCGACCACTGTTTCGCTGGTGAGTTCACGCAACTGCGTGGCAATGACCGTCAGCGAAGCGCCGCGCGGGCCGAGCTGGGCGCAGCGGACCGCCGCATTGAGGCTCACGAGGCGCATATTGGCCTCGATTTCCTGAACGGCCTCGACATGTTCGAGCAAGGTCTTGACCGTGCCCTGCACGGCTGCGGCCACCGTTTCGAGCTTGCCGCGCTCGGCCTCGAAATCGGCCAGAATGGTGACGGCGGTGCGCAACTGCGCCGAGAGACTGGCAATGGCGGAAGACTTGCCGCGCTCATCGCCGCCGAAATCGCGGCTGCGGGCCATGATCGTGCCGGCATCGGCAGCGAGCGCGGACAAGTCAGCCTCGGCCTGACCGACTTCCTGAGCAAAGCTGCTGGCCGCTTCGGAAAGTTGGGTCTGCTCCAGCACAGCAATCGCCGCCAACGCGGCGGCATGGTCACCCTCTGACAAGGTGTGGCCGAATGCAGGTCCACCATCCATGAGGTCCGCCAGGGCGGAAAGCCCGGCCTCGACGTGCTCAATGCGCTGACGCGTGGCGTCGCCGACTTGCAGGGACATGACCGCACTGCCGATGCGGCCCACGATCTGGCGCGAAACGCGGCCGGTCTCGGCGCTGCTTTCGACCGCGCTGGCACGCTGCTGGCCCAGAGCCTCTAGCGTCGTGGCAAGGCTGGAGCCGAGATGGGCCAGCGTATGGGCGTGAGCGCCTTCGAAGCGGGCGCGCTGGCTGGCGGCACGGTCGACTTCGGTGGTCAACTGCCGGTAGACCTGGGCAAAATCCTGGATCGTTCGGTTAGCCGAATCCGAGAGCGTGGCGATGTCGGTGGTGAACACATCGAAATCATCGCTGTCCCCGACAATGCCGGCGGCGGTGACGCGGGCATTGACCGAGACGATACCCATCATCTTGACCGCCCGCTTGAGGTCGGAAATGGGCGAGTTGGCGGCGGCAACCACATCGACGAGACGCGCGAGATCGGCCTTCTCCTGAGAGAAGGTCTGCGCCAACTGTTCGGCTCGCGTCGCCACGGCGCTGAGGCGGGTGCTGGCTTCCTCGGCCTGAGCGCCACCCAGCGCTTCGGGCAGGGCCTCGAACAGCTTGCTCAGGGTGTTGAGTAGCGTGGCGCCATCGGTCAGCCGCGATCCAACGGCGACGAAGGCGCTTTCGATTTCCTGCCGGGGACGGGAGAGCTCGCCGGCGATGCGGCGGATATCGGCGGGATTGGTGGAAGTGCTCATGCGACGCCTCCCGAGGCGGATGCGGTCTTGCGGCCAAAGGCGACGATCTCGCCGGCCATCTTGTTGAGGGCTAGCGTCCGTACTGCGGCGCCGCGCTGGATGGCCTCCTTCGGCATGCCGAAGACAACGCAACTGGCCTCGTCCTGGGCGAGGGTGAGGCTGCCCATCTGGCGCATTTCGAGAAGGCCCCGTGCGCCGTCATCGCCCATGCCGGTGAGGATCATGCCCAGGGCATTCCTGCCGGCCGACTGGGCGGTGGAGCGGAAGAGCACGTCGACCGAGGGACGATGGCGCGAGACATGTGGGCCTTCGGCGACCTTGACCGTGTATCGCGACCCATTGCGCACCAGCATCATGTGAAGGTTACCCGGGGCGATCAGTACATGGCCGGGCTGGACCAGGTCGCCATCCTCGGCCTCCTTGACCGTGACCGCGCAGCCAGCGTCGAGGCGCCGGGCAAAGGCGGTGGTGAACTTTTCGGGCATGTGCTGGACGATGAGGATGGGCGGGCTGTTGGCGGGCAGGGCCTCAAGCACTTCACGCAACGCCTCGGTGCCGCCGGTGGAGGCGCCGATGGCGACGATCGGTTCGGTCACCGGCAGCCGCGCGATCAGACTCTCGCGGCGGGCGTCGGAGATGGGTGGGATGATGGCGTCGGCGGTCAGCTTGGCCTCGACCTTGACGTCCGGACTGGGGGCGCGAATGGTCGGCGCGACCTTCGCGACACCGCGCATCTTGGCATGGGCGGCCGCCTTGGCGGCGTCGCAGATGCGCATGCGCGATTCCTGGAGGAATTGCGCCGTATCGACGCGCGGCTTGGCCACTACATCTACGGCACCTGCTTCCAGCGCCTGCATGAAGGCGTCAGATCCGTCCTGGGCCAGGCTCGAGCAGATGACCACCGGTATGGGCCGCTGGCTCATGATCTTCTTGAGGAAGGTGATGCCGTCCATGCGCGGCAGCTCGATGTCGAGGAACATGACGTCGGGCACTTCCTGGCGGATGCGCTCGACCGCGACATAAGGGTCTGCGGCGGTGGCCATGACTTCGAGGTCGGGATCGGCCGAGATGATGTCGGAAAGCGTCGTGCGCACGGAAGCGCTGTCGTCGACAATCAGGACACGAATTTTCTGGCTCATCGAGGGGCTCAGACTTTCTGGAATACGGCGGGCGCGATCTGGCGCATGGTGATCGACGTCCCGATCATGGACTCCGAATGCCCAAGAAGTAGATAACCGCCGGGCCGCAAATGCCCGACAAGGCGGCGGATGACATCGGCCTGGTCGGACTTCTCGAAGTAGATCAGCACATTGCGCAGGAAGATGATGTCGACATCCCGGTCGTAGGGGTAGGTGTCGTCCATGAGGTTGAGCCGGTCGAAGCGTACCTGGCGGCGCAGTTCGGGCACGATGCGCACTTCGGGGCGGGCGCCCGGGCGACGCGCATGCATGAGGTAGCGAGACTGCATGCCCATGGGCACCGGCACGACCTGGTCGGCCGGGTAGATGGCGCGGCGGCCTGTCTCGATGACGTCGGTGGAAATATCGGTCCCCAGCACGGCGAAGCGGAAGTCGCGGCGCTCCATGGCCAGATCCGCTAGGACCATGGCGATCGTATAGGCCTCGGCACCGGTCGAACTGGCGGCGCTCCAGACCTTGAGCAGCGGCGCGCGCTCCTTGCGAGCGGCGATGAGGCTGGGGAGAAGCACCTTTTCCATGCACTCGAAATGTTCCGGCTCGCGGAAAAAGTCGGTCTTGTTGGTGGTGACGGCGTTGATCAGGTAGGTCAGTTCGCGGTCGAGCCCGTCGCCGCGGAACAGGTAGTCGCCATACTCGGCAAAAGTAGTGAGGTTGAGGTGCCGCAGGCGCCGGCGCAACCGCCCCTCCACCATCAGCCGCTTGGCGGGCGGCAGCTTGATGCCGACCTCCTTGCCGATCAGTGTGGCGATGCGCTGGAAATCGCGCATGTTGAGATGGTCCTCGGCGTCATCGCTCAGGATTTTGCTGGCAGTCGCAGACATGAACTTACTCCGATACGCGGGGTTGACCGGCCCATGGGCCGGTCAGCGGCCGATCAGGCGGCGATGCCGAGCGTGGCGTCGCCCAAAAGGCGATCGAGATCGAGCACGGTGACAAACCGTCCGTTGCGCCGGCCGATACCCTCGATGCAATGTCCGCTCCAGCCGGCGCTGATGGCCGGGGCCGGATCGAGGGTTTCGCTATCGAGCACGGTCACCTCGAACACGCGGTCGGCGCGCAGGCCAACGATCACGTTGCCGTTGGGGCCGTTTACGGCGAGCACCACGATACGGGTGTTTTCCGTGTCCGGCGCCGGAGCGATGCCGAGCGTCTGCCGGAGGTCAAGCACCGGCACGCCCTCACCGCGGACATCGATCATGCCCAGGAGGTTGTCCGGGGCCCGCGGCAAGCGGGCAATGGGCCGCATGTCGAGGATTTCCTGGACCTTGGTGACCGGCGCCGCGAAGAGTTCGTCGGCAACGCCCAGGGTGACGTATTGCGAAAGTTCAGCCATGGCGGCTCCTATGCTGTGCCGCGGCGGGCAAAATCGGCGTCCAGGTCGTCGGCGCTGTCGTCGAGGGCGATGTCGAAGCCGCCGCCCTTGTGCTCTGCCGGACGGGCTGGTTTGCGCTTGGTCATATGCGGCGCCTTGGCCATCACTGCAGCGCGCAATTCTGCCTCGGGCGTGGCGGCTGGTGGCGGGGCGGCGGTTCGCGTCGTGTTGGTGTCGATGCGGAAGTAGCTGATGGCCGACTGCAGGTGTTCGGCCTGGCTCGCCAGTTCCTCGGAAGTCGAGGACAGTTCCTCGGCGGCCGAGGTGTTCTGCTGGGTCACCTTGTCGAGCTGCTGGATAGCCGTGTTGATCTGATTGGCGCCGGCATTCTGCTCTCGGGAGCCGGCGGAGATTTCTTCCACCAATTCGGCCGTGCGCTGGATGTCGGGAACCAGTTTGCCCAGCATGGCCCCGGCCGACTGCGCCGCCTTGACCGTGGTGCCCGAGAGCGTCGAGATCTCGGCTGCGGCAGCCTGGCTGCGTTCGGCGAGCTTGCGCACTTCCGAGGCGACGACCGCGAAGCCACGGCCATGTTCACCGGCACGGGCGGCCTCCACCGCAGCGTTGAGGGCGAGGAGGTCGGTCTGGCGGGCGATCTCCTGCACGACCATGATCTTTTCGGCGATGGTCTGCATGGCGGTCACTGCATTGTCGACGGCCTCGCCAGAGGCGATGGCATCGATAGCGGACTGACGCGCGATCTTTTCGGTCTGCGATGCATTATCGGCCGACTGCTTGATGGTGGCGGCCATTTCTTCCATCGAGGCCGAGGCCTCTTCTGTCGAGGAAGCCTGCTCGGTAGCGCCCTGGCTCAACTGTTCGGCCGTGGCCGACATTTCCTGGGAACCAGCGGCGACATTCCGTGCGGCCTGCATGGCGTCCGAAACCACATCGCGCAGCTTCTCCACCATGCGCTCGAGCGCCAGGCCCAGCGTGTCCTTGTCGGACAGCGGGGTGGGGCGGACGGTAAGATCACCATCGGCGATGCGGTCGGCGATGCCAGCGGTCTGGCGCAGATTGTCGGTCATGGCATTGAGCGCGTCGACCAACACCTCCACTTCGTCGCCCGACTTGACGCTGACATTGGCCGAGACGTCGCCCACGGCCACGGCATTGGCCAGGCTGGTGGCGGAAGCCAGGTTGCGCTTGATGCCGTTGGTGATGAGCAGCACCACGAAGGCGGCGATGGCGGTGACCAGGATGCTCACCCCGATCATGATCCAGGTCAGCAGACCGAACAGCGCCTCGCCCTCTTCCTTGAGGTGGTGGGCGGCGGTCAACTGGTAGGAAGAAAGTTCGGCAATTGCCTCGGTTGTCGGGTCGATCGCAGCATAAAGCTGACTATCGGCGAAGGCCCTGAGAGCCTCGGTGTCGCGAGTGGCGAGGATGGTTTCGAGCTGGGCCACCTTGGCGTCGGCACCAACCTTGCTGGCCTCGACGCGGGCCGCGATTTCGGCCTCTTCGGCGGTCAGTGCTCCGGAAGCATAGGTGTCCCAGTGCTCGTTTATGATTTCGCCCGCCTCATGCACCCTGCTCTCGGCCTCGGTCCAGCTCAAAGAGCCAGAGGCGACGCGATGGGTGGTGTCGACAATGTCAATGGCATAAGCGTCGGAAACGAATTTCAGTTCCTCGAGCGGCACGATGCGCTCGTCGTGGATGGCCAGCATGGCATGGTCCATGCTCAGCATACCGTAGTAGCCCACGCCACCCACGATGCCGGCAATGGCAATGCTGGACGCAAGCTGGAGGGCAAGTATCTTGGCCGGTATGGACCGGAATATCGGGCGGCGGTGACTGCTCATCAAAGTTACCTCCTGGTAATGGTCAGCATGGGAATTCTCAGCAATGACCCGGCCGCCTTCTGGCGGCCGGGATGTTCGTGAGTCAGATCAGGCGGCGCCGCGGCGGGCGAAATCCCCGTCGAGGTCATCACCGGCATCGCCCATGTCGAGGTCGAAGCCGCCGCCCGCACCACTCCTGGCCTTGGCCTTGGCGGGCTTTGCCGGCTTGGCCTTGGCGGTCATGTGCGGCGCCTTGGCGAGGATGGCGGCCTTGAGGTCGGCGGTGGCGGGCACCGTGTCGTTGGCGGCCGCAACCGTATTGGCGTCGATGCGGAAGTAGCTGATCGCCGACTGAAGCTGCTCGGCCTGGCTGGCCAGCTCTTCCGAGGTCGCAGACATTTCCTCGGCGGCCGAGGTGTTCTGCTGGGTGACCTTGTCGAGCTGCTGGATGGCGGTGTTGATCTGCGCTGCACCGGCATTCTGCTCGCGGCTGCCGGCGGAGATTTCTTCCACCAGTTCGGCCGTGCGCTGGATGTCGGGGACGAGCTTGGAGAGCATCTCGCCGGCCGACTGCGCCGCCTTGACCGTGGTGCCCGAGAGAGTCGAGATCTCGGCTGCGGCAGCCTGGCTGCGTTCGGCGAGCTTGCGCACTTCCGACGCCACGACCGCGAAGCCGCGGCCATGTTCGCCGGCACGGGCGGCTTCCACCGCGGCGTTGAGGGCGAGGAGGTCGGTCTGGCGAGCGATTTCCTGCACGACCATGATCTTTTCGGCGATGGTCTGCATGGCGGTGACGGCATTGGTCACGGCCTCGCCCGAGGCGATCGCGTCGGCAGCGGACTGGCGGGCGATCTTTTCGGTCTGCGATGCATTGTCGGCCGACTGCTTGATGGTCGCGGCCATTTCTTCCATCGACGCCGAGGCTTCTTCGGTCGAGGAGGCCTGCTCGGTGGCGCCCTGGCTCAACTGCTCGGCCGTGGCCGACATTTCCTGCGAACCGGCGGCGACGTTGCGGGTCGCGGCTGTCACCTCGGTCACCACTTCGCGCAGCTTGGTGGTCATGGCGTTGAGGGTCTTGATGAGGTCGGTGACCTCGTCGTCGCCCTTGACTTCGGCCGTTGCCGACAGATTGCCGCCGGCAACTTCGTCGGCGAGACGGACGGCGCTGGAGAGGGCACGGGAGATGGTGACGACGATCCAGGTGGCGGCGACCAGCGCGATGAGGGCCGAACCCACGAGCAGGCCGATCAGCAGCATCATGGAGTTGTCGTAGAGCGTCTGGGCCTCGTTGTCGGCCTCGGTCATCAGCGCCTGGCTCCGCTCGATCATGGCCTGCAGGATCGTATTGGCATCGCGGCGCAGCGTGCTGACGGTTTCGAGCGACTGGTTGGCGAAGAAGTCGCCATTTTCCATGCTCACGGCGACGGCCTTGTTCATGGCCGCGACCATGTCGTCATAGGCGGTGCGGGCAGCATTAAAGAGCGCGGCATCCGAAGGCGGCATGATGCGGGCCATGTCGGCGACGCGCTGTTCATTGGCCTCGACGCCGGCCAGGTAGTCCGTATGCCAGGTTTCCTGCAGGGTCCGGTCCTGGGAAGCGGCAAGCAGCACGTTGCGCTGCTGGCGGAACATGTCGGTGCCGGTCAGGAACATTTCGGTCGCGGCCTGATAGGGAGCAAAGGCCGAGAGGTCGCCTGCATCGACCTTGCGTTGGAGCGAGGCGCGAAGCGCACCCATTGTTTCTTCGAAGACGCCAAGCGAGCCGGAGCCCTCGCTGCGGCTGATCTGGAGAGCGGCAGTATCGGAATTCTTGAGCGTGAGTTCCTGGGCGACCTGGGCTTCTGCCCACATCGCATCGAGCTTGGCGGTGAAGGCCGGGAGCTGTTCACGCATCGCGGCATCGGTGACACTGGCCTCGAGGTTGGCCAGACCGGCAGCCAGCTCGGCGTAGTCCTCGCCGATCGAGACCACGTATTCCTGCTTGACCGCCGGGTCATTGCTCAGGATCTGCGCGCGAATGCGCGAGCCGAGGCTTTCGAGGCTGGTCTGCATCTGCGCCGAGGTGACCAGGTTGGCCGAGCGCACGTTGACGATGGTTTCGAGCTTGGAGTTGAGCGTTCCCAGGTTCTGCAGGGCGATGAACATGCTGCCCGCCGACAGCGCGACGACCACGCCGAACACGGCCGCCAGTTTGGTCTTGATAGTCAGTCTCACGATGCAGACCTTTCTTCTGATGCTGCGACGGGTGCGGTTCTTGCGCCCGGTGTTTCGAAAATGCGTTCCATGTTCGGAATGATAATGAAGCCGCCATTGCGCTTGCCGATGCCGCGGATGAATTCAGGGCGCCAGCGCATGCCGACCCGCGGTGCTTCCTCGATGGAGGCCGCCTCGATATCGGTGACGTCGTGGACCTTGTCGGCCAGGATGCCGGCAATGGTCGGCTCGCCGTCCATGTCCACTTCCATCACGACGATACGGGTATCCTTGTCGGGCTCGGGCCGGTTCATGCCGAACATGACCCTGAGGTCCGCCAGCGGCACGACGCGACCGCGGACATTGATGAGGCCGCCGACGAAGTCGGGGGCATTGGGCACTTCGGTGATGGGCACGAGATCGAGAATTTCGCGCACCCGTCCGGCTTCGACGGCGAACAATTCGTCATCGAGCCTGATGGTCAGCGCCGTCATCGAGGAGGGCATATGCTCCTGGGTCTGGCTCATGCGGCCCTCCCGGTAATGTTGCGGTCGACATAGGACTGGCCGGAGGCAACCAGATGCGCGGTATCGAGGATCAGGGCCACGGTGCCGTCACCGAGAATGGTGGCGCCAGAAAACGACTTGATGCCGGAATGAAGCTTGGAGAGCTGCTTGATGACCGTCTGGTTGTTGCCGATGATCTGGTCGACCACCAGCCCCACGCGGCCCTCGCCCGACGAGACGATCACCACCTTTTGGTGGGGTTCCGGATCGGCCGTGGTGCCGAAAACCTCGCGCAACCGCAGATAGGGGACGAGCGCGCCGCGGATGTCGAGGAAATTGCGGCCCTTGGCGTGGGCTTCGATGCCCTCGGGCAGTTCGACGCATTCTTCGACGGCGGCGAGCGGGATGGTGTAGCGGCCATTGCCGACTCGGACCAGCATGCCATCGATGATCGCCAGGGTCAGCGGCAGCCGCAGGGTCATGGTCGACCCTTCGCCTGGCTTGCTGGCCACGTCGATCGTGCCGCGCAGCCCGTCGATAGTCCTCTTGACCACGTCCATGCCCACGCCACGACCGGAAAGCGAAGTGACCTCCTTGGCCGTGGAGAAACCCGGCGCAAAGATCAGGTGATGCAGTTCCTGCTCGGTGAGCTTGGCATCAGGGGCGATCAGCCCGTTTTCCTCCGCCTTGGCGCGAATGCGGGCAGTGTTGAGCCCGGCGCCGTCATCGGTGACCGAAATGGCGACTTCAGCGCCCGAATAGACGGCCGATAGACGGACCACGCCCTTGGCGGGCTTGCCGGCGGCAAGGCGCTTGTCGGCGCTTTCGAGGCCGTGGTCGACCGAGTTGCGGATGAGGTGGACCAGGGGATCGGCCAGACGCTCGATCATGGTCTTATCGAGTTCGGTATCTTCGCCCGAAGTGATGAATTCGATCGGCTTTCCCAGTTCCCCGGAGAGGTCATGGATCAGGCGGCGGAAGCGGCTGAATAGGGTGCCGATCGGCACCATACGAATGCCCATGGTGGTATCGCGCAGGCCGGAAGACAGGCGTTCGAGTTCTTCGGCGATAGTTTTCAGCGCAGTGTCGGAGCTGAGGCCGGCGATCTGGCTGAGCCGGGCTTGGGCGATCACCAACTCACCGACGCGGTCCATCAGTTCGTCGAGCCGCTCGGCCGGAACGCGCAGCGATGAGGCAGCGGCGCGGTCGGCCGTTTCGGCCGCAGGTCCGGCCTTTGCTCTCGGGGCCGGCGCAGGAGCGGCGGGCGCGATCGGCTCAACCGTCGGTCCGGCGTTCACTGACATTGGCGCCGGCGCCGGCAACGCCGCCAAGTCCTCGACGGTATCGAGGCGAGTCAGCGTGAGTTCCATATTGTCGCGCAGGAACAGGAAGACGTCGTCGATGGCCGCAGTCGGGTCGGTCGCCTCGATGTCGACGCGCCAGCCGATATGGGGCACTTCCGGGTCGAGCGTTGCCAGGTCCGGAATGCGGCCGGTCAGAGCGGTGACCTTGGTCGGTCCGATCTGTGCCAGTTCCTCGAGCAAAAGCAGCGGATTGGTGCCATAGATCAGCGCGTCCGAGGGCAGGTAAAATTCGAGGCGCCATGTCGCCGCCGCGGCAGCCGGGACGGGCTCGATCTTGGCCGCCTGCTCGATGATGCTCGGTTTGGGCGCGGCCGCTGGTACGGCGCCGCCGGAAATGACGGCCCGCAAGCGATCGAGAATATCGTCGCCCCCGCCGATCTCGGTTTCGGGCGTCTCGATCAAGAGGTGGATGTGGTCCTTGGCGTCCAGGGCTACCTCGATCAGCGCGCCATTGGCGGCGCTCTGGCCCTTGCGGACCTGATCGAAGGCGGTCTCGAACTCGTGCACGAATTCGGCCACGGCGGTGAAGCCGAACATGGCGCCCGAGCCCTTGATCGTATGGAGGGCCCGGAAGGTCGAGTTGATCAGGTCGGCGTTGGAAGGGTCCTGCTCGAGATCGAGCAGGCCTGCCTCGAGCTGGTCGAGCAGCTCGCGCGCCTCCTGCCGGAAGGTTTCGGTCGGATCGGAAAGGTTCATGCGCCCGTCACCTTCTTGATGATGGCCAGCAATTGGTCCTGCTTGAACGGCTTGACGATCCAGCCGGTAGCGCCAGCTTCCTTGGCCTGGCGCTTGAGGTCCTCGTCGGACTCGGTGGTCAGCAGGATGATCGGGATGCCCTTTGAAGAGGGGTGCTGGCGATACTTCTTGATGAATTCGATGCCGTTGAGGACCGGCATGTTGAGGTCGGTCAGGACCGCATGGACGGTGTTGGTGGTCGCCTTTTCATAGCCTTCCTGGCCGTTGCCGGCCTCGATCACGTCCAGACCGGCCGACGTCAGGGTCATGGCCACCATCTGGCGGATGGAGGCGGAATCGTCGATCGTGAGGATGGTCTTGGTCATGCTCAGTGTCCTGCTGGCTGGTCGGAAAGGGCGGACCAGAAGCCGACATGCTCCTGATCGGAAGAAAGGAAGCCGGCGGCGTCCAGAACGGCTTGCAAGGGGCCGCCAAGGGGCGCGAGCAGCGTCAGGTGCTTTGCTCGGGCATGGGCGGAGGCGCGAGCCGACAACAATGTCTGCACGGTGGTGACGTCGGCGCCGGACAGGGTCTGCGTGTCGACCTCGATGCGGGCGTGCTTGTCGATGGCTTCGGTCAATGCGCCCGCCACTTCCTTGGCGGACTTGATGCCGGCGTCGCCCGAGAGGACGAGCGTGTAGGTACGTTCTTCGGTCATGGCCATGACCGGACGAAGTTATTCGAGGATGACATTCTGTCTCTCTACCGCAAAAAGATACTAGGGAAATCGGTAGGCGATTGGACTGGGGCCGCTAAGTCTCGCTGTTTTATTAATACCGGTTGTCCGCCGTATTCCCATCCGGCTTGAATGTTATACTTACACCTTCCGCTTAACTATTAGTTACCCTTGAAAAATCCTTGAAAAAATCTCCGAGCTTCATAGTTATTACTTCAGCTAATAATCATTTTAATCAAAGTGTTTGTACTGTCTCTTCTTGAATCAATCCGAATCCAACGTGAATCACAGTGAATCGATCGCGCTCGATTCAGAGTCGAGTGCGAAGAATTGGAGTCAGTATAGATTTTGATTCACTGGCTTCGCGGGCGCGCGATCGCGGCCGGACGTGCCAAGCCATTCGCCCGGCAAGGGCGGTGGCTCACCTGTTCAGGTAATAATGAACGTTCAGAAGCCAGCGGCCTTGGCAGGTTCGAGCGGCTCGATGGCGGCGCAGATGTCCGGCCATTTGGCGCGGAAAGCGGCTACGCATGCCGGATCGAAATGCGTGCCACTGCAGCGGATGATTTCCGCATAGGCCTTTTCGATGGGCCAGGCCGACTTGTAGGGACGCTCGGAGCAGAGGGCGTCAAAGACGTCGGCCAGGGCGACGATGCGCGCCTCGACCGGGATGTCGGTGCCCGAGAGGCGATCGGGATAGCCGGTGCCGTCCCACTTCTCGTGGTGGCTCTGGGCGATCAGTTCGGCGGTTCGGATGAGGTCGGAGCCGCCGCGTTCGAGGATGCGCGCGCCGATGGTCACATGCTCGCGCATGATGGCCATTTCCTCCGGCGTGAGCTTGCCCGGCTTGGAGAGAATGGCGTCGGCAATGCCGATCTTCCCGATATCGTGGAGGGGCGCGGCCAGGTAGATCATGCGGCAGCGCTCGGGCGAGAGGCCAATGCCTTCGCCGATCAGCTGGCTGATCTGGGCGACGCGCGAGACATGCTCGCCGGTATCGCCGTCGCGATATTCGATAGCGCGGGCGAGGCGATAGATGATCTCTTCTTCGCGGGCGAGAAGGTGTGCTGTGGCGCGCTCGACTTCGCGGCTAAGCCACTGGGCGCGGTCAGCGAGTTCCACTTGCGCCTGGCGCAGCGCCAGAAGATTGGAGACCCGCGCCTGCAGTTCGATCGGGTCGAAGGGCTTTTGCAGGAAATCGGTGGCTCCGGCCTTGATGGCCTCGATGCGTACGGCCTTGTTCGCGTCGGAAGTGACCATGATGATGGGCACGATGCGATAGGCGGGGCGCGAGCGGAGTGCGGCCGTAAAGGCCACGCCGTCCATTTCCGGCATGATGTGGTCGACGATGAGCAGATCAAACTGCTGCTCATGGCATTTTTCGAGGGCCTCAAGCGGGTTGAGGCACAGTTCTACCTCGCCCATCACAGCTTCTTTGACGATGCTGCCGATCAGCGCCAGACTAGACCGGCTATCGTCGACAACAAGCAAACGCATCGTCGGGCCCCCGCCAGAAACGCGGCAATCATACGCAGTCATCCCTTAGGCTAAACTTAACGGGAATTGAGGCCGGCCAAGTGTTTGCCGGGAGCGGGTGGCTTGGGTTATTCGGTGGTGGACGAGTTTGGAGCGGGCATGGCGCGTATCGCGATCATCGGGGGTGGGCCGGCAGGGCTGATGGCGGCCGAGGCGGCGTCGGCGCAGGGCGTGGCCGTAACGGTGTTTGAGGCCATGCCCACGGCGGGTCGAAAGCTGCTGATGGCTGGCAAATCCGGCCTCAACATCACCCATGCCGAGGATGGTGCCTCGTTCGATGCCCGCTACGGGGGCGCACGGGCGCGGCTGCAGGCGGCGCTCGACGCGTTTCCAGCCCAGACGGTCCGCGACTGGTGCACGGGGCTCGGCGTCGAGACTTTTGTCGGGTCGTCTGGCCGGGTGTTTCCCAAGGCGATGAAGGCTTCGCCGCTGCTGCGTGCCTGGCTCGGGCGGCTGGCCGAGCGGGGCGTTGTGCTCGAGACGCGTCACCGCTGGATCGGGTTTGACGGCGATAGCTTGGCGTTCGATACGCCCAATGGACAGAGCTGCGAGCGCTTCGATGCCGTGGTGCTGGCGCTTGGCGGGGCGAGCTGGCCAGAACTGGGTTCGGACGCGGCCTGGGTGCCGTGGCTGGCCGAACGCGATGTTTTGGTTGCGCCCTTCCGGCCCGCCAATTGCGGTTTCGAAGTGGCCTGGAGCCCGCCTTTTATCGAGCGTTTCGCTGGCGAACCGGTCAAGTCCGTGGTTGCCAGCAGTGATGCCGGCTCCATCCAGGGCGAATTCGTGGTGAGCCGGGATGGTATCGAGGGCAGCCTTGTCTATGCCCATGCGGCGTCGCTGCGGGACCGGCTCGAAGCCGCGGGACGCGCCGTGTTGACGCTGGATCTGGCACCGGGGCGGACGGCGGAAAAGCTGGCGCGGGATCTTGCGCGACAGCCGGCCAAGGCGAGTTTTTCCAACCGGCTGCGCAAGGCGACAGGGCTCGATGGAGTGAAGCTGGCGCTGCTGCGCGAGCTTGTGCCCGATATTTCCAGCCGGCCTCCAGATGAAATTGCTCTATATATCAAGGCGCTACCGCTGCCTGTTCTGCCCCCCCGACCGATCGGGAAGGCGATCTCGGTGGCCGGCGGGGTGGCGTGGGAAGGGGTGACGGATGACTTTATGCTCAGGGCTTTGCCGGGCACTTTTGTCTGTGGGGAGATGTTGGATTGGGAAGCGCCAACAGGGGGTTACCTGCTGACGGCGTGTCTCGCGACGGGTAGGGCGGCGGGTCTGGCGGCGGCGCGCTATGCGGGTGCGAAATTCCCGAGTTGGGGCCAGGAGTCCAATGATGAACAGGATTGACCGCGGAGATTGCGGGCGGCGGTGAGCTAGGCGGCGGATGGCGAGGCCATGCACTGGCCGCAGGTGCCGCTCCAGTCGATCTCGACGGTGGCGTGCCCGATGTTGTGCTCTTCGGCGAGCCGCTGCTTGACCGCGGCGGTGACGGTGGCCGGGTCCGCATCCTGGGCGAGGGCGATTTCGAGCGTCGCCATGGCCTGACCCGAGGACAGCGACCAGACATGCAGGTGCCCCAGGTTGGCAAGGTCCGGCACGGTGCCCTTGAGGTCCGCCGCGAGGCGATCGAGGTCGACGCCATCGGGTGCGCCTTCCATCAGGATGTTGAAGGTGCGGGTGAGAAGGCCCCAAGCGCTCCTGAGGATGAGGAGGCTGACAACAACGGACAATATCGGATCGATGGGCATCCAGCCGGTCAGCCAGATGATGAGGGCGGCGGCGATGGCGCCCACAGAACCGAGCAGGTCGCCCAGCACATGCAGCAGCGCGCCCCTGATGTTGACGTGATCCTTGTCGGCCCCCGAGAGGATGCGGAAGACCACGAGATTGACCACGAGGCCAAGTACGGCGACCACCAGCATGGGCCCTGCCAGCACCTCTTCGGGGTTGAAGAAGCGCTGCACCGCCTCATAGGCGATCCAGCCGACCAGGGCGAAGAGGGTGAGTGCGTTGATGAGACCGGCCAGCACTTCGAGGCGGGAATAGCCGAAGCTGCGACGCGCATCAGCCGGGCGGCTGCCAAGGCGGAAACCGAGCCAGGCGAGAAACAGGGCGACCGTATCGGTCAGCATGTGGCCGGCATCGGCGATCAGCGCCAATGAGCCCGAGAGTAGGCCGCCAGCCACTTCGGCGACCATGAAGCCGCCGGTAAGGCAGAGGCCGATCAGCACCGCCCGCTCATTGCCCTTGCTGACTTTTGGCGCGTGGCTGTGGCCGGCGTGATCGTGGTCATGTCCGGCGTGATCGTGATGGTCATGGTGAGAGTGGTCGTCACCATGGGTATGGTCATGCGCGGCCATAACAGCTTCCTTGTTCACTTCTACATATGAACATTCATTCATGTGAAGTTGTCAAGAGGGTTTGTGAGGGTGAGCAGCAAGAGGCAAGAGGAGCGGCAGGGGGAGGGTCTTGGCAGGGAGGGGGATGGCAAGGGGAGGGGGATGGCAAGGGGAGGGGGAATGGCAAGGGGAGGGGGGGATGGATAGGGGCGAGGGGAATGGCAAGGGGAGGGGGGATGGATAGGGGCGAGGGGAATGGCTAGGGGCGAGGGAGACGGTGAGGGAAGGACGGGATGGAAAGAAGCAAGAGTGAGACGGCGGCCGGACAAGAAGACAGCGGCGGATGGAGAAAGAGGAAGGCGAGGCAGGGGACGAGGCAAGTGGCGAGGGAGACGGAGCGGAAGGATGAGCGAGAGAGAGGACCGCGCAACATCGAGGCGATCAAGCGCCTCGCTGCGGCTTTCCACGCCACCTAAAGAAGAAGGGGCGGCCTCGCTGCCGGCCCCCAGTTTGCCAAGTCGCACAAACACCTCGTCGCCGGTCCCCGCCACCTGATCCTGCATGGGTTGCCCCTGCTGACGGCGGGGCTGGTTTTAGTGCTTCTCGTCGTGATGATGCTCGGCGTCAGCATCGGTGCTGTCGGCATTCCGCTCGATGTGGTCTGGAGCGTCGTCGCCAGTCACCTCGTGCCCGGGAGCGTCGAGGTGACGTGGTCCGCCGGACGGGACAATATTGTCTGGGAGGTGCGCCTGCCGCGCATCATCCTTGGCGCCATTGTCGGGGCAATTCTGGCCCTGGTGGGGGCAGCGCTGCAATCGGTGACCCGCAACCAGTTGGCCGATCCGCATCTGCTCGGGATTTCATCGGGCGCCGCACTGGGCGCCATCATCGTGCTGCTCCATACCGGCATGTTTCTCGGGCTCGTCACCGTGCCGCTCTTTGCCTTTGCCGGGGCGCTGGCGACGACCGTCCTGGTCGTGGGCGTGGCCAATCTCACCAATGCGACCAATGCCAGCCGCCTGGTGCTGACCGGTGTCGCCATATCCTTCATTGTCACCTCGCTCGGCAGCCTGGGCATCTTTCTGGGCGACCCCAGGGCGGCTCATACGGTGGTGTTCTGGATGCTGGGAGGCCTGGGGCTGTCACAATGGGCGCAACTGCCCTATCCCCTGATCGCCCTCGTGGCCGGTGGCGGATATCTCATGTGGAATGCCCGCTACCTCAACGCCATGACGCTTGGCGACGAATCCGCAACGACGCTGGGGATACCCGCCGGACGGTTCCGCATGGTCGTGTTCGTGGTCTGCGCCCTGCTCACCGGGGCCGCCGTGGCCTTTTCCGGGGTCATTTCCTTTGTCGGGCTGATGATCCCACATCTGGTGCGGATGGTGGTGGGTGGCGACTATCGGCGGGTGCTGCCGCTGTCGGCATTGGTGGGCGCGATTTTCCTCGTGCTGGCAGACATGGTGGCGCGTATCGTCATTCCCCCGCAGGACGTGCCCCTGGGGGTGATCACTGGGCTGGTTGGCGGCCTGTTCTTCATCCTGTTGATGCGACGGAGCCAGCGGCTGGGCTGACGCGACTTGCGCCAGCGGCACCTGCGTCGCATGCTGGCACGATGACAGAGATGAAAACCCACGACGACTATATCGCCGCTGCACCCGAACCGTTTCGTGCCGAACTTGAGCGGCTGCGCGGGCTGATCGCCAAGGCCCTGCCGGACGCGGAGCAAGTCATCATGTACAACATGCCCGGCTTCCGGGTCGGCTCGAAGGTGGTCGCCAGCTATGCCGCCTTTGCCAAGCAGTGCGGGTTTTACTGCGCGGCCGAGGCGCTGAGCGAATATGCGGATGAGCTCAAGGCCGCGGGGCTGAAACCAAGCAAGACGGGTGTCACCTTTCCACCCATGCGGCCCATTCCGGAGACGCTGGTGATCGATCTGGCCCAGGCGTCGGCGCGTGCCGCGCCTCGATGATCTCAGGTGCCCGCCGGCCCTGTAGCGGCGGGCAGGTCGATATCGTCTTCGCCGGTGTCGTGCTCTTCCATGGCGTGTTCGATCATATCGCGCAGCATGCGGGCGATGTGGTCGTCTGCGGCCTCATAGAAAACCTGCTTGTTGCGGCGCGTGCCGCGCACGAGGCGCGCGGCGCGCAGCAGGCGCAGGTGATGACTGACCAAGGACTGGCTGGCCCCTGTCACCTTGGCGATATCGCCCACGGCAATGGGTCCTTCGAGGCAGGTCAAGACGACCTTGAGGCGCGTCGGATCGCCCAGGAGCCGGTAGGTTTCAGCAATGACGGTGAGATAGTGGTCGTCGGGCAGGGGCACGGGCAGGTGTCCGATGAGGGCTTGCTGGAGCAATAATTAGGGCGCTTTGCCGCCTCTGGCCAGTCAGATGCGCCTGCCGGCGGCGTCGATCACCACTTCTCCATCTTCCTTGGTGAAGGGAATGCCCAAGGCCTCAGGCAGGATATCGAGAACGACCTCCGATGGCCGACAGAGGCGTACGCCATGCGGCGTTTCCACAAGCGGCCGGTTGATGAGGATGGGATCGGCCAGCATGGCCTCGATCAGTTCGGCATCCGACAGGGCCGGGTTGTCCAGCCCAAGCGCGAAATAGGGCGTGTCCTTGATGCGGATGGCCTCCCGCACCGAAAGTCCGGCGCGGTTGATGAGATCGACGAGGCGGGCACGATCAGGCGGCGTTTCGAGATAGAGGATAATCTCGGGGTCGATACCGGCGCCGCGGATCATCGCCAGCGTGTTGCGCGACGTGCCGCAATCGGGATTGTGGAGGATCGTCACGGTCATCAGCGATACCCCGCTGCCTGCAATTCGAAGAGTTCGGCATAGCGGCCCTTCATGGCTACCAGTTCCTCATGCGTGCCGGCTTCCAGGATGGCGCCGCCATCCAGCACGAGGATGCGGTCGGCCATGCGCACGGTCGAGAAACGGTGCGAGATGATGACGGCGGTCTTGCCGTGGGCGAGGCCCTTGAAGCGGGCGAAGACCTCGGCCTCGGCCTTGGCGTCGAGAGCGGCGGTCGGCTCGTCGAGGATGATGAGCTCGGCGTCGCGCATATAGGCGCGGGCAATGGCGACCTTCTGCCATTCGCCGCCCGAAAGATCGCGGCCCTCACGGAAGAGGCGTCCCAACTGCTGGTCATAGCCCTTGGGCAGCTTGGCGATGACGCCATCGGCCAGGCTTTGCTCGGCGGCGCGGTCGATGCGGTCCGCATCTTCGCGCGCGGCTATGCGGCCGACGGCGATATTGTCGCGGGCGGTCAGCGAATAGCGGATGAAGTCCTGGAAGATGACACCGATATTGGCGTGGATGTCCTCGAGCGCGAGATCGCGCAGGTCGATGCCATCGATGGTGACGCGGCCCTCATCGGGATCGTAGAGGCGGGTCAGAAGCTTGACGATTGTGGTCTTGCCCGCGCCGTTCTCGCCCACGAGAGCCAGGGTCTCGCCGGCCTTGAGCTCGAAGCTGAGATTGCGGACCGCCCAGGTATCGGTATCGGGATAGCGAAAGCCGACATTCTCGAAGCGGATGCCCTGCCTGAGCGGCGCGGGGAAGGCGACGGGCACGGCGGGGGACATGATGCCGGGCTCGATCTCGAAGAAAGAGAACAGGTCGTCGAGATACATGGACTGCGCCGCGACCTGGGTGAAGCCAAGCAGGATCGCCTGGAAGAGGCCGTTGAGCCTCAGGAACGAGCCCGAGAGGAAGGCCAGGTCGCCGATGGTGAAATCGCCGGTAATGGTGCGCCAGACGATGAAGGCATAGGCAAAATAATAAGTGACGGTGGAGATGGCCGCGAAGATGGCGCCCCAGAAGGCGCGCTGGCGGGCGACGCGGGTGTTTTCGACGAAGATAGTATGCGCCAGGGTGCTGAAGCGCTCTACGAGGAAATCCCCCAGGCCAAAGAGCTTGATTTCCTTGGCGGTTTCGGGCGTGGCGCCGATATAGCGGATATATTCGAGTTCACGCCGCTCGGGGGTGCGCCAGCGCGACAGCCAATAGGCGAGCTGGTTGAAGCGGGTTTCGCCCAGGACGGCCGGCATGAAGGAAACGGGCAGCAGGAGGATCAGCCAGGGCGCGTAGACGAAGAGGCCGGCCGCGAGGGTGGCGACGGTGATGACATTCTGCGCCTGGCCGAACAGCACCGAGAGGAGGGCATTGCGGCCGGCGGCCTGGCGGCGCGCGCGTTCGAGCCGGTCCTGGTATTCGGCGCTTTCGAAATGTCGCAAGTCCAGCCGCGCGGCATGGGACATGAGTTCGACGCTCATCTGGTTGGAATGAAGTTCGGTGAGGATGGAATCGACGAGGTTCATCGCCCGGTTGACGATGTCGATGCCGACGACCAGTGCCAGTTCGATCAGCAGGAGGCCGAGGACGTGGCTGAGCTCGCCGCTGGCCCACCAGTCGGCGATTTCGGGGCCGGGCGGGGTGATGCCCGAGAGGCGCACGACGTCGTCGATGATGAGCTTGCCGACCCAGAGCATGGCAATGGGCTGGAGCGCGCCGATAAGGCGCAGGACGACGCTGGCAACGGCCAGCGGTGGGCTGGTGCGCCAGATCTGCACCAGCAACCGGCCCAGCAGGCGGAAATTCTCCAACTGCTCGCGAATGGTCGGTGCGGTTTCGGGAATTGGCGGCGGGCGCCGTCCGGGAAGATCGGTCATGGGACCAATGTAGTGAGTCCCATCCCGCTCGGGAATAGGGCGCGGCTAGCGCAGGTTTCGCAGGAAACCGGCAAGGTCGGCGGTGACATGATGCACATGCGGCCCGGTGGAGCGGCCCAGTTCCCAGGCTTCGACCTGGTCATGGGCAAAGTCATCGCCGGCCACGACCTGCACGGTGGCCATGCCCACTTCGTGCGGCACGACGAGGTTTTTCTCGAGATCGTCGAACATGACGGCGCGCCTGGGGTCGATGCCATGGAGCGCGAAAAAGCCATCATAGGCGGCGCGATGCGGCTTGGGCACGAAGGTCATGGCGCGGATGTCGTGCACATGTTCGAACAGATGATCGCCGCCCAGGCGCCGCAGCACCGAGCGGGCATGACCGGTATCGCCATTGGTCAGGATGAACTTGCGGCCGGGCAGGGCCTGGATGGCGGCGATCAGATCCGGATGGGGATCGACGGGCGAATAATCGATGGCGTGGACAGTGTTGAGGAAGTGGTCCGCATCGATGGCGTGGCGCTGCATCAGCCCGTTCAGCGTGGTGCCGAAGTCGCGATAATAGGTTTTTTGCAGGTCGCGGGCGCTGGCGAAATCGAGCTTGGTGACGTCCATCACATAATTGGTGATGAGCGTATCGATCTGCGCGAACAGATTGCACTCACGCGGGTAGAGGGTGTTATCGAGGTCGAACACCCATTCGGTGACGTGGGCAAGGCTGGTGCTGGATGGTGTGGCGAGCGCGGTCATGGCTGCAGTCTGGCACAAAAGCATGAAGGCTTCATCAGTGCCGGGGCGGGCGGGACCCGAAGGCCCCGCCACGTTTGCGTTACTTGGTCTTCTGGTTGGCCGTCACGGTGAGGCCGAGAGCCTGGATCAGGCTCGCCGGATTCGAGGCGGCGGCGCCCAGGACGAGAAGGCTGGTCGGGGTGGCCGGGTTAATGGCGATCTCGAGGCTCTGCGGATCGTCGAGGAATTCCGAAACCGGCGGCACGACGACGTCGGCCAGGGCGGGAATGCCGCTTTCGGCGATCATGGCCGGGAGCGTTGCCTTGAGGCCTTCAACGAAAGTGGCGCGGTCGGCACCCGACTGGGCGGCGAACAGGTCGAGCAGCTTGGGCGCAAGACCGGCATCGTCATAGCGGATCGAGGCGCTGGCAATGGTCAGGGCCTGGGCGATTTCCATGCCGGCCATCATCTGCTGGGCCTGGGCCTCTTCGCTGGTCGGATCGAGATCCGAGTTCTGCAGCGCATAGACCTTGTCGAGCATGGCCGGGGTGAAGCCCGAGAAATCGGCCTTGATGTCCAGCGCGCCGACATCGGCGAAGTCGAACAGGAACTCGTCGATCACGATATGGCCGTCGGCCATCGTCCAGCTCATGGTCTGGGTGATGTTGCCGCTGATATTGGTGAGGCCGAGAGCTTCAATGATGGCGCCGGCTTCCGGTTCTTCTTCGCCGACGGTGCTCAGATCAGCCCAGATATTGGTGATGGCGAGGGTCGAAACGAGGGATTCGAGGCTGTCGTCGTCGGCATAGGTGAAGTCGGAAGCCGCTTCCATGCTGTCGATCTTGATGACTTCGGCGCCATCGCGGGTGATGGTCAGCGGACCGGTGGCGATGCGACCGACAGTCTGCAGCAGGGCCAGCGAGCTGGTATCGCCGTCTGCGGGCAGCCAGAGATCTTCCGCGACAATGTCGGACAGGGTCAGGTGGCCGACCGGATCGGTAGCAAATTCGGTGTCGATATCGGGAACGGTCAGGCTTTCGGCGGTGTAGCTGCCATCGTCGTATTCAACGACGCCGGTAAAGGTCAGCTCGGTGTCGAGCACCATCGGCTCTTCGACGCCGGCAAGACCGACCGTGACGCCGTCGACGGTGATGGTATCGCCTTCGAGCGTAGCTTCGCCAAACGTCAGGTCATAGCCCATGGCCTGATAGACGGTGGCGATGCGCTCGACGAAAGCGTCGGCTTCAAGGGCCATTGCCGGCTGCATGAGCATGATGGTGGCGAGGCCCGTTGCTGCGAACAGGCCAGTAGTCTTGATCGTCCCGATCATCTAGTTTTTCCCTCGATATGACTTCGCACGGACAGGGCAGTTCCACCCCGCGCGGTTGGTCGACAGATGGCCCCTCACCCCATCAAAAGCAATGGGGGCGTGGCGGAAATAAGTCCGCCTGCTATAGACGGGGTTTATTTCAACCTAATGTCTCAGACCGCTGATGGTTCAGGCAGATTTCAGAAACTGACGATAGGCCGGATTTTCGGTCTCGTCCCAATAGGGGAAGCCGATAGCGTCGATATGGGCGATGAGATCGGCCTCGGTTTGGGCCGGCACTTCGATGCCCACCAGCACACGGCCATAATCGGCGCCGTGGTTGCGATAGTGGAACAGCGAGATGTTCCAGGCGTCGTTCAGCCCTTCGAGAAATTTGAGCAGGGCGCCCGGGCGCTCCGGAAACTGGAAGCGGAACACCCTTTCGTCGGCGAGGCCGGCGGCGCGTCCGCCCACCATGTGCCGCACATGCAGCTTGGCCACCTCGTTATCGGTGAGATCGGCGACCTCGAGGCCGCTCGCTTCGAGCAGGGCGATGATTTCGTGCTTTTCCGCATCGCCGCCCGAGAGTTTGATGCCCACGAAAATATGGGCGCTGGCGCCGGGGGCGTAGCGATAGTTGAACTCGGTAATGGCGCGATTGCCGATGAGGCGAATGAAGGCGCGGTAGGAGCCGGGCTGTTCGGGTATGGTGACGGCCAGGAGCGCCTCGGCGCGCTCGCCGATTTCTGCGCGTTCGGCGACGTAGCGCAGGCGGTCGAAATTGACATTGGCGCCCGAATTGATGGCGATCAGCGCGCCCTCGGGTGCCCTGCCATGCTCGATGTCGCGCTTGAGACCGGCCAAGGCCAGCGCGCCGGCCGGCTCGGTGATGGCGCGGTGGTCGTCGAAAATGTCCTTGATAGCGGCGCAGATCTCGTCGGCGGTGACGGTGACGATGTCGTCGAGCAGTTCGCGGCAGAGCCGGAAGGTCTCGTCGCCCACCTGGCGCACGGCGACGCCATCGGCAAAGAGCCCGACCTGATCGAGCGGCACTGGCCTACCGGCCGTGATGGCGGCCTTCATGCTTGCCGCCTCTTCCGGTTCGACGCCAATGACGCGGATATCGGGCCTGAGGAATTTGACGAAGCTGGCAATGCCGGCGGCGAGGCCGCCACCCCCGACGGGCACATAGATGGCGCCGATGGGTTCGGGGTGCTGGCGCATCAGTTCGAGGCCCACCGTGCCCTGGCCGGCAATGACATCGGGATCGTCGAAAGGGTGGACGAAAACATAGCCGTGCCGCTCGGCAAGGCCTGAGGCGTGGGCGCGGGCGGCATCGAAGCCGTCCCCGAACAACACCACTTCGCCGCCGAGACGCCGGACGGCATTGACCTTGATGGCGGGGGTGGTGGTCGGCATGACGACGATGGCACGGATGCCCAGCCGAGTCGCCGACAGGGCCACGCCCTGCGCATGATTGCCAGCCGAAGCGCAGATGACGCCACTGGCGCGTTCGTCGGCGCTGAGGTGGACGATGCGATTGTGGGCGCCGCGAATCTTGAAGGAAAAGACCGGCTGCAGGTCCTCGCGCTTGACGAGAATGGTGTGGCCAAGCCGGGTCGACAGCAGGTCCATCGGTTCGAGCGGGGTCTGCTCGGCGACTTCATAGACCGATGAGGTCAGGATCTTGCGGACATAATCAGTCATGGCACGGCTTTCCTGGATACGGGGCTGATGGACGCTTCCTGACAGGAAATGTCAACGCCACGTCCGATAAGCCATGCAGCCCAGGCATTGCTGCCCGTTATCAATCAAGTGATTGATTAATGACTGCAGCCTGTGTAGAGCCAGTGCATGAAAACGGATCAGATAAAGCGGGAAACAGGCGAGGGACGCAGGGCGGCCATTGGCAAGGCTGCGCGCCAACTTATCGTCGAGAAAGGCCTTGAAGGTCTTCGGACCCGCGACATCGCGGCCCTGGTGGGGATCAATATCGCCACGCTGCACTACCACGTGCCGAGCAAGGAGGCATTGATTGGCCTCGTGGCCGAAAGCATCCGCGACGACTTCAAGGTGCAGGCGGCCCGGCACCCCCGCGACGGCAAGACCGGGCTTGAACTGCTTCGCCTGGAATTTGCCGACTTCGCCGAGACGATGGAAGAAGCGCCCGACCTCATCGTCGTCATGGCCGAGCTGACCGAACGTGCCCGCCGCGACAAGGCCATCTCCGCCATCATGGCGCCGATGGGCGACTTCTGGCGTCGCCAGATCGCCGAAATCCTGGCGCTCGGTGCCGAGGATGGCTCGTTTCGCACCGACCTCGATCCAAAGGCCGGCGCGCTGCTGATTACCGGAGCCCTTTCCGAATATGCCCGCACAAGCGGCAAGTTCGGGCCGGCTCCCGCCCTTTTTGCCGAAATCGAACGGGCGTTCCGGCGTTCGTCCACTACCTGAGGATAATCAAGATGACTTATGCGGCCGCAACGGCCACGCCACCCGATCCGCGCCGCTGGCTGTCGCCAGCCGTGCTGCTGATCGCCAATTTCATGAACCTGATCGACGTGACCATCGTCAATGTGGCGCTGCCGTCGATGCGGGAAGGCCTTGGAGCCTCCGACAGCCAGATCGAGTGGGTGGTCGCCGCCTATGTGCTGGCCTTTGCCCTGGGCCTGCTTCCCTTCGGGCGCTTGGGCGACATCGTCGGGCGCACGCAGATGTTTCTCTGGGGTGCTGTCGGCTTTACCGCCGCATCGGCGCTATGCGGGCTTTCTGGCTCGATCGAGATGCTGATCGCGGCCCGCGTCATCCAGGGGCTGGCAGGCGCGATGATGGCGCCGCAGGTACTGGCCATCGCCACCGTCACCTTCCCGGCCGAAGAGCGCGGGCAAGCCTTCTCGCTGTTCGGGCTTTCGGCGGGTCTTGCCTCGGTCTGCGGCCCGATCCTGGGCGGCGTGCTGATCGACGCGCAACTGTTCGGCATGGACTGGGAACCGATCTTCCTTGTCAACGTGCCGATCGGCATCGTCGCCATTATTGCCGGCTGGTTCCTGATCCCGCGCCTGCCGGGCCACGGCGAACTGCGGAACGACTTTGTGGGCATTGGTCTTTTCGGGGCCGGCATCGTCGCCATTGTCTATGGCATCGTGGAGGGCGAGCCGCTCGGTTGGCCGCTGTGGATATGGCTCCTGATCGGGGCAGGTCTCGCGCTGATCGGCGCATTCTATCTCTGGCAGCGCCACCGGGCGGCCCAGGGACAGCCGCAGCTTCTCAACTACGACCTGCTGCGCAACCGCGACTACATGTTCGGCGCCCTTGTGGTCACCATCTACGCCTCGGGCATTCCGGGCATGTTCATGGTGATCTCGCTGCTGCTCCAGTCCGGCTTCGGCTTTTCGCCGCTGCAGTCGGGCCTGACCAATACGCCGTTCTCGGTGGGCGTGTTGCTGGCCTCGTTCATCGCGGCACGCTTCGGCTCGCACTATCTGCGGGCGCGTGTCGCGGCGGCGGGGGCCATGCTGGCTGGCGGTATCCTGTGGCTTCATTTCGTGATCCAGAGCGCCGGCGACACGATCAATTCGTGGAGCTTCCTCGTGCCGCTGCTGATCGCCGGGATTGGCCTGGGCACCGGGTTCTCGTCGCTGTTCCAGCTCGTCCTCCGCAACGTGCCACCGCGTGATGCGGGGGCCGGTTCGGGCGCGCTGCAGGCCTTCCAGCAGGTGGGCGGGGCGATCGGCATCGCCATTGTCGGGCAGATTTTCTTCACCGAGCTTGCCGGGAATTTCGCGGCTGGCCAGGCGCCCAACGCCGCTTTTGCCGAAGCAGCGTCCCTGGCGCTCTGGTACCAGGTGATCTCGTTCGTGCTGGTGCTGCTGCTGGCCTTCCGCTTCCGGCCATCAAACCCGAAGGAGCATGGCGGGCCGTCGCCGGTGGTGGTCGAGGCCTGACGCGCTACTCCGGGGCGGCGTCCTACTCCGCCCCGGAGAACAATTCCCAGGCCTGGTAGCCTGCAAGCGCAATGACCAGAATGCCGACCAAGAGCATGAGGCTCTTGCCAGGCAGCCAGCGCACCACGAAGCCGGCGAGGGGAGCGGCGACGAGGCCGCCGACGACAAGGCCGGCCACCGCCCAGAAGTAACGGTTGATCTCTTCGGCTTCCGACCAGTGGCCGGTGAGCAGCGCCGTCAGGAATGCGACCGAAACCGCTGATGTAACGAAAAACTCGACCGCGTTGACAGTGCCCACGACATAGCGCGGCGCGCCGCCCGAGCCGATGAGGCTCGAGGTGACGATGGGTCCCCAGCCGCCACCGCCAACGGAATCGACGAAGCCCCCGGCGACGCCAAGCGGCAGCACGATGCCGGTGCGCGGTTCCTTGTAGGGGCCGTGGTCGCGCAGGGCACGATAGAGGATGAAGACGCCCAGGAGGCCGAGATAGACGGTCACGAAGGGGCGGATCATGTCGCCATCGACCGAGGTGAGCACATAGGTGCCCAGGACGCCGCCCAGCACACCGACCGGGGCGAGGCGCCAGAACAGGGGCCAGTTGATGTTTTTGTTGCGCCAGTGGCTGGTGGCCGAAGCGGCCGTGGTGAAAACCTCGGCTGCGTGGACGCTGGCCGATGCCGCCGCGGGCGGTACGCCAAAACTAAGCAGCATGGTGGAGGAAACGACGCCATATGCCATGCCCAGGGCGCCGTCCACGATCTGGGCGAAAAAGCCCACCGCCATGAAGATAAAGAATTCCGACCCCATCAGAGCCCCCCAAGCTGGCGGATGCCAGGCATGAGTTAACACGCTGGGGCAGAAAAGGTTCGTCGCGTGATTTTGCCGGCGCCTAGCGGACGATCAGCGTGCCGGCACCGAATTCGGTGAAGAGTTCGACCAGCACGACATGCGGCTGCTTGCCGTTGAGGATGACGACACCCTCGACGCCATTGTCCAGTGCTTCGAGGCAGGTTTCGACCTTGGGGATCATGCCGCCCGAAATGGTGCCGTCGGCGATCAGCGCCTTGGCATCGCGCACCGTCAGTTCCGGGATCAGCTTGCCATCGCGGTCGAGCACGCCGGGCACGTCGGTGAGGAACAGGAGACGCTTGGCGCCGAGCGAGCCGGCAATGGCGCCGGCAAAGGTATCGGCATTGATATTGTAGGTGTTGCCGTCGCGGCCGGGGGCCACCGGGGCGATGACCGGGATCATCTCCGAGCGCGCCAGAAGGTCGAGCAGGGTGCGGTCGACTTCCACCGGTTCGCCGACAAAGCCGAGATCGAGCACGCGCTCGATATTGGAGGTCGGGTCGATGACCTTCTTTTCGGCCTTGCGCGCGAAGACCATGTTGCCGTCCTTGCCGCACAGGCCGATGGCCCATTCGCCTTCGGCATTGATGAGGGCGACGATTTCCTTGTTGATGGAGCCGGCCAGCACCATCTCGACGATTTCCATGGTGCGCTTGTCGGTGACGCGCAGTCCGCCCTCGAACTTGGATTCGATGCCCAGGTTCTTGAGCATGGAGGCGATCTGCGGCCCGCCGCCATGGACGACGATCGGGTTGACCTTGGATTGCTTGAGCAGCGCGATGTCGCGGGCAAAGGCCTGGCCGAGCTTGAGATCGCCCATGGCGTGACCGCCATATTTCACCACGACGGTCTTGCCCTCGTAGCGCTGCATATAGGGCAGGGCCTGGGCAAGGATGCCGGCATCATGGCTGAACCGGTCGGTCTCGGAGGCTTGATCGGTCATTGTGTTCGCGGCTCCCTGGCAAGGCCTGTCTTTCGGGAAAAAGGGTCTAGTCGATTTCCGGTTGCGATGAAACGGCTTTAGGCCAAGTTTTTTGCGGCGCCTTGATCCAATTTTGCCCTATTCTCGTTGTGCGAATGGGACGCGCAGGCCAGTCTGCGCGAGGAGGGTGCCTGACCATGGCCGTGCAAGCCGCCAGTGCCGACATTGCAGATCTGATCGCGCGCTGTTCGCTGCACGACCGGACCGCGTTCCGTACGCTCTATCAACGCACCAGCGCGAAACTGTTCGGCGTGGTCCTGCGTATCTTGAAAAACCGAGCGGAAGCCGAAGAGGCGATCCAGGAAGTCTATATCAAGATCTGGCAGCGGGCCGACAGATTTGTCGCGGGGCAGTATTCTCCCATCAGTTGGCTGGTGGCTATTGCCCGCAACCACGCGCTGGACATGCTGCGGGCGCGGCGGCCGGCCGGCGAGGACATCGATGCGGCCCTCGACATCGCGGATGCGGCGCCCAATCCCGAGCGGCTGGCTGCCGCGAGCGAGGACGGAGCGCGTATCGAGGCGTGCCTGGCCCAGCTCGATGCCGAGAAGGCCGACGCGGTGCGCGGGGCCTATCTCGACGGCTATAGTTACGAGGAGCTGGCGCAGCGTTTTGCCGTGCCGCTCAATACGATGAGGACCTGGCTGCGACGCAGCCTTATTCGGCTGAGAGAGTGTCTGACGGCATGAGCGACGATCGGGACGACAGTGCAGGAGACCGGCGCGGGGCGCTGGTGGCAGAGTACGTCCTGGGGCTGCTCGGGCCGGCTGACCACGAGCGCATCGGCCGCCAGATCGAGGCCGACCCAGCGCTGCAGCGCGAACGCGATTTCTGGTCGGCGCGCTTTGCGGCGCTTGATGGAGAATTCGCCGAGGTGGCGACCCCGGCCCATGTGCTCGAACGCATCGAGGCACGGCTGTTCGGGGTGGAAAAGAAACCGTCTGTGTGGGAAAGCCTGGCGCTGTGGCGCGGCATTACCGCCGGCGCGCTGGCGGTGGCCGTGGCGGCCATCGGGTTCAATGTCATGCGGCCGGCGCCCAGCGTCACGGCGCTCACCACCCAATTGGTGGCGGCGCTCGAGGCCGAGGGCAGCGACGTGCGCTTCTTGGCGCTCTACGACGGCGCCGGCACGGTGCGGCTGACGGCGCTCTCGGGCGATGTGACGAGCGAGCAAGATCTCGAACTCTGGGCTATCCAGGGCGGGGCCGACCCCATTTCCATGGGCGTCATTCCGGTCAATGAACGCTCGGAAGTCGAGATTTCCGAAGAGATCATGGCAGGCTGGGGCGAAGGCTCGGTGCTGGCCATTACCGTGGAGCCCAAGGGCGGTGCGCCGGAGGGCAAGCCCACCGGCCCGGTGGTCGCGGCCGGCGAAGTGCACCAGATTTAGTTGAAACGTGAGGATGGTTTCATCCCACCCTCATTCCCTCCCCCTTAAGGGGAGGGAGGCGCAGGGCCCAGAATGCTCGGTTCTTCTGCTCCCTCCCCTTGAGGGGGAGGGAGCAGAAGCTTGGCGTCAGCCATAGCGGAGCTTGGGTGGGGTGATTGCCCCTCAGTCGATCAGCAGTTCTACCTTGACCCGGTCGTCGAAGGACCAGCCGCCCAGGGCCAATACGCCGCCCTCGGCGTCGCGCACCAGGGGAGCGGTGCGGATGGCTTCGGCCGGGGTGGTCACCTTGAAGCCGAGGAAATCCTCGAGCCGGTGGCGAGGCATGAAGTCGGTGGCGCCGGCCACAAGGTCGATGTCGTCGGACACGTTGGTAATGAGGAAGCGCTGGTCCCAGACCAGCTTCTGGCGGGGCATGAGGATGATGTCTTCAGGCAGAGCGCGGCCGGGCTCGCGCGAGACGAGGAGCGTCTCCCCCTTGAGGCGCACCACCGCCCCCAGGAGGGTCGCGGCGCGCGGCAGGTCGCCCTCCGCGATCTGGTCGTAGAGCCGTTCGACCTGTCCGAGTGCCCGCGGCTTTTGCCGGCCGCCGACGATGTTGAGAATGCGGCCGAGAAGGCGCCGGCCGATCGCCGGGCTCAATGCATGGAAAGCACTGCGCGGCACGCTGGCGGCGCCAAATCCATCCAGCACGACGAGTTCGGCGAAGGCTGCATCGGCAAGCTGCGCCAAGGCAGCATCGGCCTCGCCCATGCGGGCTGCGAACCGTGACAGGGCGGAGCTGTCCAGGCCCTCGGCCGCAAGCGCCGGCATGAGCTTGCGCCAGCGCACACGCTCATAGGCCGGATCGACATTGGACGGGTCGCGCGCTGGAGTGAGGCCGGCTTCGTCCACCAGCGCCGCCAGACTTGTCGGCTCTACATCGAGCAGCGGGCGGAAGACTGCGACGCCCTCGACCTGGCTCAGCGGCACCATGGCCTTGAGCCCTTCGATGCCGCTGCCATGGGCAAGGCGCATCAGCACGGTCTCGGCCTGGTCACCGCGATGATGGGCCGTCATCAGCAGGGTGGCGCCGTCGGCCTGCATGGCCTGGCCAATCAGCCGGTAGCGGACCTGCCTTGCCGCTTCCTGCAGACCAGAATCGGGTTTCGCGCCGTCCCAGCGCAAGCCCCGGGCCTCAAGCCCGAGGCGCTTCGCGGTGGTGAGCACCATGGCCACCTCGTCCTGCGCCTCGGGCCGCAGCGCGTGGTCGAGGCTGTAGACGACCAGTTCGGGTCCATTGTCCTGCGTTTCCAGCCAGCGCTGCGCCAGCAGCATCAAGGCAAGACTGTCGGGCCCGCCTGACACGGCCAGGCCCAGTTTCCCGTGTCCGGCGGCCGGCGCGAAGAGGCGCGCCAGCACGTTCGGATCGCCCAGGTCGGGCGTCAGGCCGGCGGACATTCAGCCTTGGCCTTTTCCTCGGCAAGACGCGCCTGGAATGCGGGAATGGTATTGGGGTAGCGTGTCGAGACTTCCGCAAAGGTGCGGCAGGCCGTTTCCCGCTCGCCGACACCGGCCAGCGAGACGCCGAGCTTGAGCAACAGGTCGGGCGCACGCGGGTGGTCGGGGTCGTTCTGGTAGGCGTCGACCAGCACGTCTGCCGCTTCGGCATAACCGCCGCGGGCAATCATGGCCTCGCCCAGCCAGTTGCTGGCATCCATCACCTGCGCATTGTCCGGATAGAGTTCGATGAACTGGGCGAACTGCTGCTCGGCAAACTCGTAATTGCCGGCCACCAGGGCCTCGTATCCAGCGCGATACTGCGCATCGGCGTCGGGATTGCCGGTGGCGGCGGTGGCCGGGTTGTAGCTCAGGTCCAGCGGCTGGCCGGTGATGAGGTCGACGCCGCCCGATTGACCGGTGCCCAGAAGCGGGTCGGCGGAGGGCGGGACCGTGCCGTCGTCGAATGTGGGATCGAATTCCACCTCGCCCGGCAGCGGCTGCACGCCCTGCTCGGGAATGTCGGTCATCGGGACGTCGGTTTCGGTAGGAGCCGGGGTCTGCGGCAACGCCTCGGGCTGCGTCGCGCCGCCCGGTTGGGTTGCCGCATCAGTTTTTCCCCCAGCACCGCCTTCCAGCGCCTGGAAGCGGAAATCGGCGTCTTCCTGGAAGCGGTTGAGAATTTCCTGCAATTGGGTGAGCTGGAAAGTGAGGCCGTCGACCTGGCCGTTGAGCAGGCGGATCTGCTCTTCGAGCTGCTGGATGCGCACCATGAGCTGGGCGCTGTCGGCCTGGGCGACGAGGATGCGGCCACCATCATTGTTGAAGGTGAGGCCGCTCAGTTCGCCGGGTGGATAGATGGTCTGGGCGCTGACCGCCGGGGCGCTCAGGCCGACGCCGAGCGCGCAGAGCGCCGCGCGACCGAATTTGCTAAGTCTGGATTGCGTCAAGCCTGCCTCCGATTGTGCCTTGCCCGGCCAAGATGGGTATTCCCCATGAGGCGATAAAGAGCAATTTTGGTGAAAAGAAAGCGCCCGGGCCATTTTGTGGCTCCGGGCGCTTCTTGCCTCCAGTTCGCACTGGATCGCGTGGGCTCTCCGGTTTCCCGGAAAGCCGTTCTGTTACTGCACGACCGTGACCGCGCGGCGGTTCTGGCTCCAGCAGGAAATGTCGTTACAGATCGCCACCGGACGTTCCTTGCCGAAGGACTGGGTGGTGATGCGCTGGGCGTTGACGCCCTTGGACACGAGATAGTTGACCACGACCGAACCGCGACGGGCGCCCAGGGCGATGTTGTATTCGCGGGTGCCGCGCTCGTCGGCATGGCCTTCGATCATGACGCGATAGTTCTGGTACTGGTTGAGCCACTGGGCCTGCTTGTCCAGGGTAGCCATGGCTTCCGAGGTCAGCGAGCTGGAATCGGTTTCAAAGAAGACGCGGTCGCCAACGGTAACGATGAATTCCTGCTGGCTGCCCGGCGCGCCGGCGCCGGTATTGCCCACGCCGGTGAGGCCGACATTGTCGGTGGCGGAACGGGAACAGGCGGCGATCACGACGACGAAAAGCATCATCGCGGCAGCGCGCATAACGGTATTGAGGGGTGCGGGGATGACCACGTGAGGCTCCTGAAAGACTACAATCTTAAGCGCAGCATTTACCGCGCTTAATCTTAAAAGCCGGTGTGCAGAGAGGGTTAATCTTCGGCTAATGGGGCGCCGATGTGGCGGGAATCCGGGCTTTTTTGTGGCGTTGCCATGGTGCAACAGCGCCCGGCCGCCACTCCATTAAGGTTAAGCCCCCCGCGCTCGCGAGACTGCTGGAGAGGTCCTGAGCAAGCCGGTTTTTTGCTGTTCCGGCTTCCGCGCGGCGTGGCACTCTGCTAACCCAGCGCGCAACACTTTCCGACCGGAGGCAGCACCATGGGCAATGGCTTCAAGACGCTCGACGAACTCGACCTGACGGGCAAGCGTGTTCTGCTCCGGGCCGATCTCAACGTGCCGGTCGCCGAGGGCAAAGTGACCGATGCCACCCGTATCGAGCGGCTCGTGCCCACCATCCGCGAAATCGTCAAGAAGGACGGCAAGGCCATTCTGCTCAGCCATTTCGGCCGCCCCAAGGGCAAGGTCGATCCGGAATTCTCGCTCGAGCAGGTCTGCGAAGCCGTCGCCAACGAGACCGGTCATCCGGTCGGTTTCGTCGCAACCGACTGGGTGGATGTGAGTGCCGCCAAGGCGGCCATCGACCAGGCGCCTGCCGGCTCGGTGCTGGTGCTGGAAAACACCCGCTTCCATCCGGGCGAGGAAGAGAACGACCTCGAACTGGCCAAGCGCATGGCGAGCCTGGGCGATGTCTATGTCAACAACGCCTTCTCGGCGGCGCATCGCGCCCATGCCTCGACCGAAGCGCTGGCGCATCTGCTGCCGGCCGCAGCGGGCCTTGCCATGGAAGCCGAGCTCAAGGCGCTCGAAGCGGGCCTGGGCAAGCCCAAAAAGCCTGTCGTCGCCATTGTCGGCGGCGCAAAGGTGTCGTCCAAGATCGACCTTCTCGAAAACCTCGTGACCAAGGTCGATGGCCTCGTCATCGGCGGCGGCATGGCCAACACCTTCCTCTTCGCCATGGGCTATGGCGTCGGCAAGTCGCTGTGCGAGAAGGACCTCGCCGATACGGCGCGCCGCATCATGGACAAGGCCGAGAAGGCCAATTGCGCCATCATCCTGCCCATCGATGCCGTGGTCTCCTGGCATTTCAAGGCGAATTCGCCGACCCGACTCTATGGCGTCGATGCCGTCGATCCAGATGGCATGATCCTCGATATCGGCCCGTCCTCGATCGAGCGCATCAACGGGGCCATCGATGACGCCCATACCGTGGTCTGGAACGGCCCGGTCGGCGCCTTCGAGATGGAGCCTTTCGACGCCGGCACGGTTGCCATTGCCAAGCATGTCGCCAAGCGTACGCATGACGGGCATCTGGTCTCGGTGGCCGGTGGCGGTGACACGGTGAGCGCCTTGGCCCATGCCGAGGTCAAGGACAAGCTGACCTATGTGTCCACTGCCGGCGGCGCCTTCCTTGAGTGGATGGAAGGCAAGCCGCTGCCGGGCGTCGAAGCGCTCAAGAAGTAAAGGGGCCGTTGCCAAGGGGCCTTCGCGCTTCGCGGCAAAAGTTCCTGTTCAATCTTCCATACAAGATCATCCTTTCGTCTCATAACCGGAGGTCTAATCGAAAGGGCGGCGACGAAAGTCTAATCTGGCGCCCAATTCAGACCCGAGGTGCAGATCCCATGACGAAGTCGCTCAATGCCATTGCCCAGAAGCTCATGACCCCCGGCATGGGTATCCTGGCCGCCGACGAATCCGAAGGCACGATCGGCAAGCGCTTCGACAAGATCGGTCTGCCCAACGTGCTCGAACTGCGCCGCGACTATCGCGAGATGCTGTTCGGCGCGTCGGAAGCCATGACCAAGTATATTTCCGGCGTCATCCTCACCGAGGAAACGCTGAAGCAGGAAGCGGCCAGCGGCACGCCGTTCCGCGCTATCCTCGCCGATGCCGATGTGATCCCCGGCATCAAGGTGGACCGCGGCGCCTTCCCCATGCCCGGCGAGGGCAATGAAAAGATCACCGAGGGCCTCGACGGCCTGCGCCAGCGCCTCACCCACTATGCCGAACTGGGCGCTGGCTTTGCCAAGTGGCGCGCGGTCATCACCATCAACGACATCGCGCCCACCCGCAACAATATCCGCGCCAATGCCCATGCGCTGGCCCGCTATGCCATGCTTTGCCAGGAAGCCGGGATCGTGCCGATCGTCGAGCCGGAAGTGGTGGGCGACGGCGAGCCCGGCAATCATTCGCTGGAACGCTGCGCCCAGGTGACTGGCGACGTGCTCGAAAACGTCTTCAAGGAACTGCGCCTCGCTGGTGTCGATCTCGCCGGCATGCTGCTCAAGCCCAACATGATCCTACCGGGCATCAATTCGCGCGAACGCCCCAGCGTCGAGGAAGTGGCGCGCCGCACCGTCGAGGTGCTCAAGGAGCACGTGCCGGCGGCTGTGCCCGGCATTGCGTTCCTTTCCGGCGGCCAGACCGACGAAGAAGCGACCGCGCACCTGTCGGCCATGAACCGCATCGGCGGCAAGCCTTGGCCGATGACCTTCTCCTATGGCCGGGCCCTGCAGAACGTGGCGCTCCGCACCTGGGCCGGGCGGCGCGAGAATTTCCCGGCTGCCCGCCAGGCTTTCGCCCATCGCGCCCATATGAATTCGCTCGCCGCGACCGGCGAATGGAGCAATGATCTCGACCGGGCTGCCTGATAGCTGCGGCTGACTTTTCCCCGCGAACCCAACGTCGCGGCCTGGCGCGCGCCTCCCCAGTGGAGCGCGCGCCTTTCGTTTTGGCTTCCGCCATTGCCTAAGGCGGGGTGCATCCCCTATTGAGGCATGTCCCTTTCTTGCCAAAATGGCAGCATAGGGAGCGCTTCCGGCAGGGCTGGCAATCCTGCGGTTCGGAAGGGCGACAGAACCAGAACAGCGTCGTCTTCACCCAGGGACATCATGGCTCCGCAGCTCTATCTCATTACGCCGGACACTCCGAACCTGGAACAGTTTCCGCGCCAGCTCATGGGTGTCCTGTCGGGCCCGGACGTGGCGGCATTGCTGGTGCGGCGTGGCGGGCTGGGCGAGGCCGATTATGCAAGCCTTGCCGAGCGGCTGATCCAGATCGGGCAGGCGGCCGGTGCTGCGGTGCTGCTCGAAGACGATGCCGAACTCGCCGCGCGGCTGGGCGCTGATGGCGTGCATGTTTCGTCCGGCGGGGTGAAGGCGATCCGCGCCGCGGTTGCGACGCTCAAGCCCGACGGCATTGTCGGGGCCGGCAATATTCGCAGCCGCCATGACGCGATGAGTTTTGGCGAGCTCGACGTCGACTATGTCATGTTCGGCACGCTGGGTGGGGCAGTGGACCCGCAGGCGGCCGAATTGGCCCAGTGGTGGGCCGAGACATTCGAGGTGCCCGCCATCCTCTCCGACCCCAAGGCGGAAACGAGCCTCGTCGGGACGACTGAAGCGGAATTCATCGCGCTGTCCGACTGCGTGTGGGCGGCGCCGGATGCGGCTGCGGCACTGGCGGGGTTCGACAAGGCGGTCAAGGCGTCTTCATGAAACTCATCTCAAGGCTCCTCATCCCCCTTCTCTGCGCTGTTTCACTGCCGGCCCTGGCCCAGAACAATGCTGCCGATGCGATCAGCAGCGACGTCTTCGGGCCGCGCCATCCCGTCGACCAGGCCTTTGGTGCCTTCCAGCGCGGCTACTACCTGACGGCGCTGGAGCTGGCGCTGCCGCGCGCCGAGCAGGGCGACGCCGCTGCCCAGACGCTGATCGCCGAAATCTATGCGCGTGGCCTGGGCGTGGTGCAGAGCGCGGAGCGGGCGGCGGGTTGGTATCAATTGGCGTCGCGCAATGGCGACCGGCTCGCCACGTTCGAACTGGGCATGCTCTACCAGTCCGGCACCGGGGTGCCGCGCAACAGGCAGCGTGCGGCGGAACTGTTCAAGACCTCGGCCGATGCAGGCTATATACCGGCGAAATACAATCTGGCGCTGCTGCATGTCGAAGGCGTCTATGTCGAACCAAGCCTTGCCACCGCTGCGACCCTGATGAAGGAAGCGGCCGACGCCGAACTGCCCGAGGCGCTCTATGACTATGGCGCCATGCTGCTCGAAGGGGCGGGCGTTGCTCCGGACGCGGCAGAGGGTGCGCGCTACATGAAACTGGCCGCCGAGGCCGGGCTGATCGATGCGCAGGTTGATTATGCGACGCTGCTCTATCTCGGGCAGGGCGTCGCCCAAGACATTGAAGAAGCAGCGCGCTGGTATGGCATTGCCGCGGAAGGCGGCAGCGTCGTGGCGCAGAACCGCTATGCCAAGCTCCTGGCCGTGGGCGAGGGCATCACGCTCGACCTCGAGGAAGCGGCGATGTGGCGGGCGCTGGCCCGGCGGCAGGGCCTGACCGATCCCGACCTCGACCGCCTGCTGATCTCGATCCCGGCGGAAGCGCTGGCGCGGGCCGAGGAGCGGGCACGGTTCTGGCCGTCGCCGCCGCCCAGTGCGGCTCCTGCGCAGCCCGCCCCTGAGGCGGTGGAAGGCCCTGTGCTGCCGGCGCCGACCGATGCCGAAAATGCACCCAGCCAGGTGGTCGACCCGCAGGCGGAGGAAGCGGTAACCGACGATGCCACCGGCGCTGCGGAGAACGCAGAGCCGGCCGACCCTGAGCCCGGCGCGGCGCAAGACCCTTGAACCGCTGACGGTTCTGGGGCAATAAGCCCGCCACACTTCAAACCAGCGGTGGGGCCCTGCGGCCCCCGAGCCGGCCGGCAGCTTTCCTGCGCGGCCCGGCTGATCCGCATGAGCTAGCGAGCACACTTTTCATGGCACGTTCCGCCCTTCTCAATGTCATGGTCAGTGCCGCCATCAAGGCCGGCAAGTCGCTGTCGCGCGATTTCAACGAGGTCGAGAACCTGCAGGTGTCCCGCAAGGGCCCGGCCGATTTCGTTTCCAAGGCCGACCTCAGGGCCGAGCAGATCGTCTATGACGAATTGCGCAAGGCGCGCCCGACCTATGCCTTCCTCATGGAAGAGGGCGGGGAAGTCGCCGGCACTGACGGCCAGCATACCTGGATCATCGATCCGCTCGACGGCACCACAAATTTCCTCCATGGCATTCCGCTGTTCGCGGTGGCCATCGCGCTGCAGCGCGGCGAGGACATCGTGGCCGCGGTGATCTACAACCCTGTCATGGACGAGCTTTATACCGCTGAAAAGGGCGGTGGCGCCTGGCTCGCCGATACCAAGCGCCTGCGCGTCGCCGGCCGCCGCCACCTGTCGGATGCGGTGATCTCCACCGGCATCAAGACCCAGGGCACCGGCAATGACACGCTGCAGCTCCGCCAGCTCGCCACCGTCAATCCGGCCGTTGCGGGCATCCGCCGCTCGGGTTCGATCTCGGTGGACATGGCCTGGCTGGCCTCCGGCCGGTTCGACGGGATCTGGGAAGCCGGCCTCAAGCCCTGGGATGTGGCTCCGGGCCTCCTGCTGGTCAAGGAAGCCGGCGGCCTCGTCTCGGATTTTGCCGGCCAGCCAGGCTCGGTCTGGAACGGCCAGATCGTCGCCGGCAACGAAACCCTGCACGGTCAGTTGCTCAAGACGCTGCGGACCATTCAGTAACCGGAGCGGGGCGACCCGGGTGCCGCCCCGATCTCGCCATACGTCATCGTTAACCTTTTCCGTTGTCACGCCTTTCGGCCGCCTCTAGTCTCCAGGGCAGTTGATTTGCGCGAGAGGGGCAAGGTTCGGCAAAGATGACGCAGACTTACGATCCCTACCACCTCTCCAGCCCGGCCGTTTATCTGGTCAAGATCATCATCTTCCTGGTTCTGGTGGGCCTCGTCGCCGCTATCCTGTTCACCAACATCATCACCTTCTTCTGGGCGAATCCGTTCATCAACTCGATGATCTTTTTCGCCTTGGCCGTCGGTATATTCCTCAGCTTCCGGCAGATTTTCCGCCTCTTCCCCGAGGTGAAATGGGTCAATTCGCTCCAAGACGGAACCGCAACCACGGTGCGGCCGCCGGTGCTGCTGGCCCCGGTCGCCGGGCTGTTGCGCGAGCGGATCGGCGAGGCGGTCATCACCCCGTCCTCGATGCGCTCCATCCTCGATTCCGTGGGCAATCGCCTCGACGAGGCCAAGGACACCTCGCGCTACCTCACCGGCCTCCTGGTGTTCCTGGGCCTGATGGGTACGTTCTATGGCCTGCTCGAAACGGTGGGCTCGGTGGCCGGGGTCATCAATGCGCTCGATGTCTCGGCGGGCGACACGGCTTCGCAGTTCGCCACCCTGCGCGAGGGCCTGGCCGCTCCGCTGGGCGGCATGGGCACGGCTTTCTCGTCCTCGCTGTTCGGTCTGGCCGGCTCGCTTATCCTGGGTTTCCTCGACCTGCAGACCAGCCAGGCGCAGAACGCGTTCTATACCGATCTCGAGGACTGGATGACCTCGATGACCGAGCTCGACCACCCGGTCAGCGCCATGCAGGCCAATGCCGGCGGGCCTGACATGACGGCGGCGATCGAAAAACTCGGCGCCAACATGCAGAACCAGAACTCCTCGCAGAACGCCATTCGCGCCATGGCCGAACTGGCGCGCGGCATTGACGGGCTGGTCAAGCATATCCGCACCGAGCAGGACGATTTGCGCAAATACATCACCGAGCAGGGCGAGACCAACAAGAAGCTGCGCGATCTCATCGAGGCCATGCTCAACGAAGCCGATAACGAGCGCAGGAACTGATGCCCGGAGCGCGTGCCCGCCGCAGACAGGAAGCCAATTACTGGCCGGGCTTTGTCGACGCCCTGTCGAGCCTGTTGCTCGTCATCATCTTCATGCTCTCGCTGTTCATGCTGACCCAGTTCTTCCTCGGCCAGGAACTGCAGGGCCGCGACACCGCGCTTTCCCGCCTCAACAGCCAGATCGCCGAGCTGACCGACCTCCTGCAGCTCGAGCGCGCCAATTCCGACGATCTCACGGCGCAACTGGCAACGCTGACCGCGACGCTGGCCGGTGCCCAGTCGGAAAACGAGGACCTGGCGAGCCAGTTGGCCGGCATCGGCACCGGCCTTGGCGATCGCGACGCCACCATTGCGGGACTGGAATCGGACCTGCTCGAGGCCGAGGCCCTCTCGGACGAGGCCAATGCGCAGGTTGCGCTGCTCAATCAGCAACTGGCGGCACTGCGCACGCAGATCGGGGCGCTGGAAGCGGCGCTCGAAGCCTCCGAGTCGCGCGACGCGGAATCGCGGACCCAGATCGCCGATCTCGGGCGCCGGCTGAACCTCGCCCTGGCGCAGCGCGTGCAGGACCTCGCACGCTATCGCTCGGACTTCTTCGGCCGCTTGAGGGAAATCCTCGAGGATCGCGCCGATGTGCGGGTCGTGGGCGACCGCTTCGTGTTCCAGTCCGAAGTGCTGTTCGATCCGGGCCAGGCCGATATCGATCCGGGCGGACGGCCGGAACTCGATGCACTGGCCGATGCCATCCTGCAGCTCGAAACCGAAATCCCGTCCGACATCAACTGGGTGCTGCGCATCGACGGGCATACCGACAGCCGCCCGATTTCAAACGAGCGCTTCCCGTCCAACTGGGAGCTTTCGGCGGCACGCGCCATTTCCGTGGCGCAGTATCTGGTGTCGCGCGGCGTGTCGCCCAATCGCCTCGTTGCCGCCGGTTTTGGCGAGTTCACCCCGCTTGACCCGGCCGAAACCGAAGACGCCTATCGCCGCAACCGCCGCATCGAATTCAAGCTGACGGAGGGGTGATCGGCTCAAATTGCTCCGGTGGAGCAATTTGAGCCGATCACGCCCTGAGCCAGCGAAGGGCCGGGCCAGCCTTTCCTCATACACGATTCCCCCCTCGGGCTTGACCCTGGGGCCTCTAGAGGCCTGAACCAAAAGTTCGGTGATCATGGTGAGCGGCCCTCGGGTCAAGCCCGAGGGCGGGCTGGTGCGTGCACGAGTTTCAGAACCCACCCAACATCGCCGAAATCATCGTGCCGATAAAATAGGTCCCCGGCGAGACCAACGTCTGACCGCCCAGGCGCAGGAGGTCGTCGACCATGACGTGCTTGGCAAAGCCGTCACTGGCGATCGGTGCGGTGCCAACCTGGGCGAGGATGTGGCGGTGCCGCCAGGTGAGAAAGCCCAGCATCAGGAGCGCGGGCAGGGGAAGGAGCCACGGCTCCTGGCAGATGCCGATGGCCAGATAGGCAAAGGGCAGGCTGGCGTTGAGGCGTCTCGTGACATGGAACATGGCTGTTGCTCCTGATATCAACAGCGCCAGTTCCTAGGCTGATTTGGTGACAGAGGCGTGACCCACTCGATCAGTCCGTGCGGGCAAAAAGGCCCGGATAGGTTACCACCAGATCATCCGCATCCACTTCCAGTATCCGCTCGAAGTCAGCGGACTGGAAGCGGACATGTGTGTCGTCGATCCGCGTATAGACTTGCTCCGAGCGTTTGACCTCGAGCGTCGTGGCGTCGATCCAGGCCATGGCGTAGCGGGTCGGCTTGTTCGCCTCCAGTTCGGTGCGCCACAGCGGTAGGGAATTGGTCAGCGGCGTGGGCCAGATGTCGACATCGACGCAGCCGCGCAAGGAGGGGATTGGCTCCGCACGGTCGTCCGACCAGCCGCCGGCGCCATCGCAGAACAGTTCCAATTGCTTGCCGTCCGCGCGCTCGATCTTGACCGTCCGCGTATTGCCGTTCTCGTCGAGCTTCAGGCGATAGAAAAGGCCGAAATCGGGGCCGATGATGGCGCCGCGGATCCTGGTGTCGCGGCCATTGGCGACGACATGGCAGTGCTCCGATGTGGCGAGGTCCAGCCCGCGCCAGCGGATCGATCTGTTGAGCATGGCCGAGCCTCCCTTGCCCCGCATTTCCATCAAATGCCCGGGAAAATCACAAGCCGCAGAATTGCAATTGCGTCATGCTCTGCGCACCGGCTGGCGCAGGATGGTCTTGAGCTTTTCGGGTGCCGACCGGCGCGGATCGCCGAGGTAGATTTCGTGGTGATGGCCGTTGAAGGTGAGGCCGCGCGCCGGCATTTCCACATCGTGAAGCTGCGCGAGAGCGGGGCCTTCGTCGTCATAGGGGCCGATATGGAGCATCTGCAGGCACTGCCCCTCACTTAGTGCCGCGAGCCGCAGGGTTGCGGGCGCATCGCCCAGCTTGCCTTCTGCCTTGGTCCGTGCTGCGTCGAACATGTCGGGCGTGATGACGTCGGGGGCGAGGATCATCATGGTCCAGTGCCAGCGCTCCTTGCGGCGCGCGATGAAGTCGGCCGGGTCGTCGGCCCACCAAAGGCCTTCGAGAGGTGGCACGACATAGTCCTGTCCCAGCGCCTTGGCAGCAAATTTGAGCGCATAGCTGGTCGAATAGAGCCACTCGACAGCCGCCTTGTAGGCTGGCGCCGAATTGGGATCGCCGGAGCCGTCGACCATGACATAGCGCAGCGGCGGCACCTCGATCTCGCTCCAGCGTGCCGTGGCCGAATAGATGGGCTTCAGTGCCGTGCGAATATCGATCTTGGTCATGCCCTCTGGGCCTTACTTGTCGGCGGCTGGAAGGCTCAGATTATCGCGGATGAGATCCAGCGTGACCAGATCGGTCGTGAGGGTCTCGTTGGTCGTTTGACAGGCCAGCGTCACGCGGCCCGGCGGGGTATCAAATATGGTCGCGACATGGACGGGGTAGTCATGGTTCTCGGCGTCCGGCCCCGGCGCGGCGAAGGTGAACTGGTGCCCGTCCACGCCGTCGAGGCTGACGGCTTCGTCTTCGCGCATGGTGAAGTTCTGGCCGAAATGGCCCAGGAGGGCGTCGATGCTTTCGGGGTCGCGCATCCGCGCATTGAGCTCGTCCTGGGTCTTGCCTTCGGTGTCCTCACGTTCATGCAGGGTCAAGACGCAGTAGGGCGTCGGCGGGTTGGCGAGGTCGGTGGTGGTGTGGGGATAAACGCCGACTGAGGATTTGGCCGTTGATTGCGCACTGTAGTCCGCGAGGTCGATCAACAGGAAACTGTTCGGCGGCTCGATGCTGAGCCCGGTCTCGGGGTCGGCAAAGCGGTCGAAGCTGGTAAAGCCGCAGAGCAAGAGGGCGAGCGGCAGGAGCGTCAGTCTGGAATGGATCACGGTGGCCTCCGCAGAACCAGTTTTCTGCAGGCAGAATTGGCAAGGTGGCCGGGAAGTTCCAGCGCGGCTGGCGGATACAAAAAGGGCGCCCCGGAGGACGCCCTTCAAATCTTGTAGTTCCGAAGACCTTAGAGAGTCTTGCCAAGCGCCACGGCGGTGTCGGCCATGCGGTTGGAGAATCCCCATTCATTGTCGTACCAACTCAGCACCGAAACGAAATTGCCGTCCATGACCTTGGTCTGGTCCAGCGCCATGGTCGAGGAGTGCGGGTCGTGGTTGAAGTCGATGGAGACGTTGGGCTGGTCGGTATAACCGAGCACGCCCTTGAGTTCGCCATCGGCATAACGCTTGACCGCGGCGTTGATCTCTTCGGCGGTCACATTGCGCTTGGCGATGAACTTGAAGTCGACGCAGGAGACGTTCGGGGTCGGCACGCGGATCGAGACGCCGTCGAGCTTGCCCTTGAGTTCGGGGAGGACGAGGCCGATGGCCTTGGCGGCACCGGTCGAGGTCGGGATCTGGCTGAGGGCCGCCGCGCGGCCGCGATAGAGATCCTTGTGCATGGTGTCGAGGGTCGGCTGGTCACCGGTATAGGAATGGATGGTGGTCATCATTCCCTTTTCGATGCCGAATTCCTTGTGCAGCACATAGGCCAAAGGCGCGAGGCAGTTGGTGGTGCACGAGGCGTTCGAGATCACCACGTCGTCCTTGGTCAGCGAAGCGTGGTTGATGCCGTAGACGATGGTCTTGTCGGCACCGTCACCGGGGGCCGAGATGATGACCTTCTTGGCGCCGGCTTTCAAATGCGCCGAGGCCTTTTCCTTGGAGGTGAAGATACCGGTGCATTCGAGCGCGATGTCGACGCCCATGGCGGCGTGCGGCAGTTCTTCGGGATTGCGGACGGCAGTCACCTTGATCGGGCCGCGACCCACGTCAATGGTGTCGCCATCGACCTTGACGGTGTGCGGGAAACGGCCATGCACGCTGTCGAATCGCAGCAGGTGGGCATTGGTTTCCACCGGGCCGAGATCGTTGATGGCCACGACTTCGATATCGGTGCGGCCGCTCTCGATGATGGCGCGGAGGACATTGCGGCCAATACGGCCAAAACCATTGATGGCGACGCGAACTGCCATGTTTTTACGCTCCAGGAGGGGAGGGGAGGAGAAAGGGAGGCGAGGCTCTCTTACAACTGTGCGGTGACGGCTTCAACAACGGCCTTGGACGTAATGCCAAAGTGGGCATAGAGCGCGTCGATGGGGCCGGAAGCGCCGAAGGAATGCATGCCGACGAAGCGACCCTTGTCGCCCAGCAGCTTGCTCCAGCTCATCTCGATGCCAGCTTCGACGGCGACACGGGCCTTGGCCGAACCCAGCACTTCAGCCTTGTAGGCGTCGGACTGCTTGGCGAAGAGCTCCATCGAGGGGACCGAGACGACGCGAGCCTTGATGCCCTTTTCGGTCAGTTCCTTCTGGGCTTCGACGGCGATGGCCACTTCCGACCCGGTCGCGAAGATGACGGCGTCGGCATCGGCGGGGCCGACCAGCGTATAGGCACCCTTGGCCGACTTGTTCTCCGCCGAATATTCGGTGCGTACGGCCGGAAGGTTCTGGCGGGAAAGCGCCAGGATCGACGGGCGGTCGGCGGTTTCCATCGCCAGTTCCCAGCATTCGGCGGTTTCCATGGCGTCGGCCGGGCGGAACACCAGCAACTGCGGGATGGCGCGAAGCGCGGTCAGGTGTTCCACCGGCTGGTGGGTCGGGCCGTCTTCGCCGAGGCCGATGGAGTCGTGGGTCATGACATAGATGACGCGCTGTTCCATCAGGGCCGAGAGGCGGATGGCCGGGCGGGCATAGTCGGTAAAGACCATGAAGGTGCCGCCATAGGGCACGAGGCCGCCATGCAGCGCCACGCCATTCATGGCGGCGGCCATTTCATGCTCGCGAATGCCGTACATCATGTAGCGGCCGAGACGGTTATCGGCCTGGAAGGGCAGGGTCTCGGGTGTATTGGTGAGGTTGGAATGGGTCAGGTCGGCGGAGCCGGCCAGGGTTTCCGGCACGGTCTTGTTGATGACTTCGAGAGCCATCTGCGACGCCTTGCGGCTCGCGACCTTCGGCTTATCTTCGGCAAGCTTCTTCTTGTAGTCGGTCATGGCCGACTTGAAGCCCTCGGGCAGCGTGCCCGACATGCGGCGGGTGAATTCGGCCTTCTTGTCCGATTTGGCGAGGCGGGCTTCCCATTCGCCGCGTACATTTTGCGAGCGGGTGCCGGCGGCGCGCCAGGCGTCGAGAATGTTGGCGGGGATTTCGAACGCCGGATAGGTGATGCCGAGCGCCTGCTTGGCCCCGGCCAATTCCTCGGCGCCGAGCGGAGCGCCGTGAACCTTTTCGGTGCCGGCCTTCTTTGGCGCGCCGAAGCCGATCGTGGTCTTGGCAGCGATCAGGGTGGGCTTGTCGGTCGAGGCCTTTGCCTGGAGCAAGGCCTTTTCGATGGCGTCCTGGTCGTGGCCGTCGATCTCGATCGTGTTCCAGCCGACGGCCTTGAAGCGGGCGATCTGGTCGGTCGAGTCGGCATTGGAGACCTTGCCGTCGATGGTGATGTTGTTGTTGTCCCAGATCACGATCAGCTTGTTGAGCTTGAGGTGACCAGCCAGCGAAATGGCTTCCTGGGAAATGCCTTCCATCAGGCACCCGTCACCGGCCAGCACATAGGTGTGGTGATCGACGATGTCCGAACCGAATTCGGCGGCGAGCTTGGCTTCGGCAACGGCAAAACCGACCGAATTGGCGAGGCCCTGGCCGAGCGGGCCGGTGGTGGTCTCGATGCCGGTGGCATGGCCGAATTCGGGGTGGCCGGCGGTTTTCGAACCGATCTGGCGGAAGTTCTTGACCTGGTCGATGGTCATGTCCTCGTAGCCGAGCAGGTAGAGCGAGGAATAAAGCAGCATCGAGCCGTGGCCGGCCGAGAGGATGAAGCGGTCGCGATCTGCCCATTGGGGGTTCGCGGGATCAAACTTCATCACCTTGGTGAACAGCACGGTGGCGATGTCGGCGCAGCCCATGGGCAGGCCCGGATGGCCCGAATTGGCTTTCTCGACCGCGTCCATGGAAAGGGACCGGATCGCATTGGCCAGGTCGTTCTGCTGGGCTGTATTCGTCATGGGAAGGACCGCTCGCTTGAGGAAGAAAGTCTAGGATTTCTCGGGAGCGGCGGCCGGAGCGACCTCCTCCCAAAGGCGGGTTTGAGGCATAACAGGTTCGGCTTGCCTGTCAATGTCGCCAAGGGCCTCAGGCGTTCGGTCGAGGGCCGGATTTCGGGGGAGTTGAGCCTCCAAGGCAGTTGCATTGCCATAATCGGTGGGGCAGGCTGGAAAAGTTGGAATCGTCGTGTCCTGAGGGCAGTAGCGGCCATGAGTGAGACGGAACTTGAAGAGGGCCTGGTGTCCGCCGCCGCCCGGTTCGACCGGGCCCTGGCGCGGCTGGGCGCGAGTACCCGCGATCTCGGCAGCCGCCTGCAGCGCCATCAGCGCATGGAAGTCGATACCCAGCGTCTCGTGCATGAGAGGGCCCGGCTCGCCACCGAGCTGGACAAGACCGCGGCTCGCGCCAAGCGGCTCGATGACAGCGCCCACGAAGTGTCGCGCCGCCTTGTCGAGGCGATGGAGACGGTGCGCTCGGTCCTGGCCAAGGCGGAGTAGCGCAGTGCCCGAAGTCAATGTCGAGATCAACGGCCGCAAATACCGCATGGCCTGCGAAGAGGGCCAGCAGGGCCACCTGATCGGGTTGGCTGATCGCTTCAACGCGCAGGTCGAGGGTTTGAAGGGCGCTGTGGGCGAAATCGGCGACAACCGCCTCACCGTCATGGCCGGCATTGCCGTGCTCGATGAACTTTCCGAGGCCGAGCGCAGGATCAAGGTACTCGAGGCGCAGGTGCTCGAACTCACCCGCGCCGGGCAGGACATTGCCGTCGAGCTCGAAAATACCGAGGCGCGGTTTGCCCAAAAGCTGGTTGAAGCCGCGAAGGCGCTAGAAGGCGTGGCCGCAACGCTGGACGAAACCGCCGTCCTGCCATAACCTCTGGCTTTATTGGCAAGGATTGCCAATAAAGCCAGAGGTGCCTCATGGCCACGATGAACGTCTCCCTTCCCCAGGCAATGAAAGACTGGGTCGAAGAACAGGTCGCCAGCGGCCGCTATGCCAATGCCAGCGACGTCATGCGCGACCTGGTGCGACGCGAGCAACAGCGAGCAGACGCGCGGGAAAAACTGCAGCAGATGGTGGATGATGCTCTCGCTAGCGGCATTACCGAGATGACCCGCGAGGATTTGCTGGCACGCATGAAGGCCAAGCGGATGGAAGCGATCGCGCAGCGTAAATCAGCCTGAAATGTGGGTGCTAACGGCGGATGCGCGCGATGACCTTGACCGCATCTCGCTCTGGGGTCTCGAGCGGTTCGGCCTCAATCAGGCTGAGAAGTATGATCTTCGCCTGGCGGACACCTTTGACGCTCTGGCGGCAAATCCGAGGATGGCTCCCGAACGTCTGAATTTTGGGCGCAGCGTGCGTCTCATGACCTGCGAGGCCAACCACATCCTCTACGTCATCGACGGCGACGACATCATCATCCTGCGCGTCCTCCATCACCTGCAGGATTGGTTCGACCTGCTCTAACCCCTGCCCACGCTGTCCATAAAAGCCTGTTCGAGATCGAGCTTGTCGAGCATGTCACGCACCACGGTGTCGTCGATTTCCTGCCTGTCGCGCGCCTGCACAAGGCGGGCACGGCGCGCCGCAAGCAGATATTGGCCGATGGCGAGGGCCGCCTCGGGATCGTCGCTGCGGGGTTGCTGCGCCTTGCGGCTGGCATCGAAACGCTGACGCATGCTGGCGACCAGCCTTTGCGAGGCCGGGTCGGGATTGTTCCTGGCATAGGCGTCGAGCCCCTGCATCGTAGCCTCATGCGTCAGGTCTTCGGCGTGTTCGATCTGCTGGGCGACGAATTTCTCGTGCCTGGCATTGTCCAGTTTCAGCCAGTCGATCAGCAGCGGCAGCGTCAGCCCCTGGATCAGTAGCGTGGCGATGGTCACGAGAAAGGCCAGCGAGACGATGGCCTCGCGGCCGGGCAAGGCGTCGCCACTGGCTGTCAAAAGCGGCGTACCGGCAGCGGCTGCCAGGGTGACGACGCCGCGCATGCCGGTCCAGGAAAGGACGGTATTTTCGCGCCAGCTCAGTGGCGCTTCCGGCTGCGGCCGTTGGCGCCGACGCGCTCCGGCGCTTGTATGCGCCAACTTGCCGGCCACGCGCCGGTAGCGCCAACGGCCGAGGGCGGCCGAGGCGAACACCCAGGCAAAGCGAATGGCGACGATGGCGAGGAAGATGACGAGGGTCGCCGTGGCAAGCTCGACCGTGTCGAAGCCGGCCTCGTTGGCATCGGTGATGACGAAGCGCAGTTGCAGCCCGATATAGGCGAAGACGAAGGTTTCGAGCAGGGTGTCCACAGTCCGCCAGAAAGCCCCCTCCTGCATCCGCTCGCGATAGTGCGACTGTACGCCATGGTGGCCGACGGCAAAGCCGGCGGCGACTACGGCGAGAACACCGGAAGCGTGGAGTTCTTCGCCGATGAGATAGGCGGCGAAGGGCACGACGACGGAAAGGGCGGTCGCCAGGGCAGGGTTGGACAACCGGCCGCGCACCCAGTGGGCGAGATTGCCCACCACAAGACCAACGATGATGCCCACCGAAGCCGCATAAAGAAAATAAAGCGGCAGGTTGTCGATGAAGGCATGGGTACCGGTGGCGATGGCAACCAGAATGGAAAACAGGGTCAGGGCCGCCGCGTCATTGATGAGGCTTTCGCCCTTGAGCACCGTCATCAGCCGCGCCGGGAGGCCAGCGCGGCGGCCGATGGCAATGGCGGCCACCGCATCGGGGGGAGCGATCACCACGGCCAGGATCAGCGCCGTGACCGGCAAAAGGTCCGGAAGCACCGAGAGAACGGCGATGCTGACCACGAAGGTGGAGGCAAAGATCAGGAATACGCCCAGATTGACGATCGAGCCGAGGCGGCGCCGGAAATCGGCAAAGGAGAAGTCGCGGGCTGCCGTGAACAACATGGGCGGCAGCACGATGGTGAGGATGAACTCGGGCTCGAGTTGCAGCTGCGGCACGCCGGGCACATAGGATGCGACGAGGCCAACCATCACCACAAGCAGGGCCGGGTGGATGTGACGACGCTCCGCCACCGCGCTCAGCGCCAGGGCAATGGTGATGACGATCAGCGTATAGGCGAACATCGAGGTCCTCGGGCGGCAAGCCGACACGGTCAAATCACGGTGCAATCCTGTCCAGAGACAGTGTGGGCCCCTTTGCTTGGCGAAGGGAAGCGCCTATATCTCTGTTCGCTGCCCGGCGCGTGAGGACACACATATCCCCGGGGCCTTAATCGATCCTAAGGGAGCTGTCCCTGACCAGGCCCGTGGGCTTGGACATACGGCGCCCACCTACGTATGTAGGTTCCCGGGATCGCAAGTCCCACGGCCAGGGTGGCACTGAATTTCTACGAGGGCGCATGGCGGAGCTGAATATCGACGAGGCGAAGGCCGCCCTGCGCCGTCAGGCCCATGCGAGCCGCGCCGCCCTTTCCGACGAGGACCGGGCCGATGCCGCCAAGATCGTCGCGGCCTATTTCTTCGACCAGATCGCCTATGAGCCCGAGCAGGTGATCGCCGGCTACTGGAAGATTCGCGACGAGATCGATTGCCAGACCATACTTGCCCGTCTCATGGACGGGGGCCAGACCGTCGTACTGCCGGTCGTGGCGGGCGACGATGCGCCGCTCGACCTGCGCGTCTGGGAGGCCGATGCGCCGCTCTACGAGGCCGGTTTCGGAACGCTGGCCCCGTCGGACCTTGCGCCCCGTGCCGTGCCCGATCTCATGCTGGTGCCGCTCCTGGGCTTTGACGGCGAGGGCACGAGGCTGGGCTATGGCGGGGGCTACTATGACCGTACCCTGGCCGCGCTGCCGAGAAAGCCGCTGCTGATCGGCCTTGCCTTCGCGGCCCAGGAAATCCCGCGCATTCCGCGCGAGGCGCACGACGTGCCGCTCGATGCCGTCATCACCGAAAACGGCGTCCGTTTCTTCGAGGGTCGCGCATGAGGCTATTGTTCCTGGGCGATGTCATGGGCCGCTCCGGCCGCGATGGCGTGACCGAGCGCCTGCCGGGCCTGATTGCCCGCTATGGCTTCGATTTCGTCGTGGTCAATGGCGAGAATGCCAGCCACGGCAAGGGGCTCATCGAAAGCCATTTTCAGGCACTGCGGGATGCCGGCGCCGATATCGTCACCCTGGGCGACCATGCTTTCGACCAGCGCGAGGCACTGACCTATATTGAGCGCGAACCCAGCCTTGTCCGCCCCATCAATTATCCGCCAGGCACGCCTGGGCGCGGCGCCATGTTGGTGGAAGGCCGCAATGGCCACCGCGTCCTCGTGGTCAATGCGCTGGGGCGGGTGTTCATGCCGCCGGTCGACGATCCCTTCCGCGCGGTGGACGCCGCGCTGGCCCAGGCGCCGCTGGGCGAAGTGGCCGATGCGGTCGTGGTCGATTTCCACACCGAAGCGACTTCGGAAATCCAGGCGATGGGCCATTATCTCGATGGCCGCGCCACGCTGGTCGTGGGTACCCATACCCATATCCCTACCGCCGACCATCGCATCCTTCGGGGCGGCACGGCGCTGATGGCCGATGCGGGCATGTGCGGGGACTTCGACAGCATTATCGGCACCGAGACGGAGGAGCCGCTCAACCGCTTCCTCACCGGGCTCCCAAATGGCCGCTTCACGCCGGCCGAGGGCGAGGCGACGCTCTGTGGCGTCGCGGTCGAAACCGATCCGCGTAGCGGCCTTGCCCGCTTCGTGGCGCCTCTCAGGGTCGGTGGTGTGCTGGCTCAGTCGTTGCCGGAGTTTCCGGAGGCCTAGGGGCCCCACGACTTCCTTTTTGCCGTTCCGCGCCCTATAAGCAGCGCGAAATTGCAGATTTGCTTACCCGAGGTCTCCCATGGCTGGCCATTCCCACGCCAAAAACATCATGCATCGCAAGGGCAAGTCCGACGCGATCCGCTCCAAGATCTTCTCCAAGCTGGCACGCGAAATCACCGTCGCGGCCAAGATGGGCATGCCGGATCCGGCCTTCAACGCCCGTCTGCGCCTGGCCGTCACCAATGCCCGCTCGCAGTCCATGCCCAAGGACAATATCGATCGCGCCATCAAGAAGGCGTCGGGCGCCGACAGCGAGAACTATGACGAGATCCGCTACGAGGGCTACGGTCCCGGCGGCGTTGCCGTCATCGTCGAGGCTCTGACCGACAACCGCAACCGCACCGCCTCCAATGTGCGCTCCTACTTCTCCAAGAATGGCGGCGCCCTGGGTGAAACCGGTTCGGTCGGCTTCATGTTCGACCGCGTCGGCGAAATCACCTATCCGGCCAAGGTGGGGTCGGAAGACAAAGTCATGGAAGCCGCTATCGAGGCTGGCGCCGACGACGTCGAGAGCGACGAAGAAGGCCACTATATCTATACCTCGTTCGAGGGCATGGCCGAAGTCTCTGCCGCCCTTGAAAAGGTTCTGGGCGAAGCCGAGTCCGTCAAGGCCATCTGGCGCCCGCAGAACCAGACCCCGATCGACGCCGAAAAGGGCGCGACGCTGATGAAGCTGATCGCCACGCTCGAGGAAGACGACGACGTGCAGAACGTCTATTCGAACTTCGACATGAGCGAAGAAGACGCGGCCAAGCTCGAAGCCTAAAGCTCGCAGGCCTTCATCAGCGATACCAAGGCGGCCTCCGGGCCGCCTTTTTTCATGCCGTGCGCTGGAGATTGATGGTCGGGTGATCTTCGACCTGTACCACGGCTGCGGTGTTGCGGCCGGCATGCTTGGCGCCATAGAGCCGCTGGTCGGCAATGCGGAAGAGCTGCGTGAAGCTCGTGGTCTCGGAAAATGCGGCGCCGCCAATGCTGACCGAAAGCGGCCGGGGCTCGCCATGCGGGCTGAACTCGGCGGCGTTGACCGCGGCGCGGATGCGCTCGGCCACGAGCTGGGCCTGGTGCTGGGTGACGCCGGGCAGGAAGACGCCGAATTCCTCGCCGCCCATGCGGCCGACAATGTCGCCATTGCGCAGCACCGAACGAATGGCGCGGGCGATGACGGTCAGGGCCTCATCGCCCTTGTCGTGGCCATAGAGATCGTTGATCGACTTGAAGTTGTCGGCGTCGATCATCAGCAGTGCGCCGCAACTGGCGGCCGCCGGCGCGCGCAGCCAGGCATTGATATGGCTGGTGAAGGCACCGCGATTGAGACAGGAGGTCAAGCTGTCGGTCCTGGCTACGCGTCCGAGCCGCGCATTGGCGATGGCGAGGCCCCGCATCCGCATGCTGAAATAGAAGAACAGCGGCGCGCCGATGATGATGGGCAGCGCCACGGCGCTGATCAAGATGCGCAAAGCCAGTTCTCCGCTGAGGTCGCCAAAGGCGAGAAGCGTGAAGCTGATCGAGGCGGCGATGCAGGCCATGGTGCCGAACAGCGTCCAGCGCCCGACACTGGACCAGCCGAAAAGCGGCAGGTTTCGCGGTGACATCATGGTTACAATGCGACCTCGTGCAGGACGAAAGTCTGAAGGCGGGCGGCCGATGCTGCGCCTGGCTGCGATGCATCAATTGCGCGGTTTGCCCCGCGCGCCAGTCGTCTTGCCACCTTTTCCATGTGCGCCCCGTCACTATTCCCAGGTTCGGGACGCTACAGCCTGCTTCCTCACCACTGGGTTTTCCCATTCGTTAAAAGTTGAATCAGCGATGACCCTAAGCGGGTTTGTTGCCCATTTGTTCACTTTGCTCTTGGTAAGCTCCGGGCGGCTGACTACAAGGAAGACCATGACACGTTCTGTGCGAATCATCGGCATCGATCCGGGGCTGCGCCGCTGCGGCTGGGGCATCATCGAGGCGCTGGACAACCGGCTGAGTTTTGTCGCGGGCGGAACCATCACCCCGCCTGTGGATGGCGACCTGGCCGATCGGCTCGCCGCGCTGGCCAATGGTCTGGGTGAAGTGCTGGACAAGCACAGTCCGGACGAGGCCGCAGTGGAAGAAACCTTCGTCAATGCCGGCGCCCGCTCGGCGCTGATCCTCGGGCAGGCGCGCGGGGTCACGCTGGTAGTGCCGGCCCTGCGCGGGCTCGTGGTGGCCGAATATGCCACCAATCTCGTCAAGAAGTCGGTGGTCGGTACCGGACACGCCGAAAAGAACCAGGTGGCCCTGATGGTCAAGACGCTGCTGCCCGCCGCCGTGATCAAGGGGGCCGACGCGGCCGACGCGCTGGCCGTGGCCATCTGCCATGCGCACCATCGTGTCTCGGCCCGCCGCATGGGAGCTTATGCATGATCGGCAAGCTCAAAGGGCTCGTCGACAGCTTCGCTGAGGACAGCGTTCTCATCGACTGTGGCGGGGTCTGCTACGAAGTCTTCTGCTCGAGCCGCACCCTGCAGGCATTGCCGCGGGTGGGCGAGGGGGCGGTCGTCTTCATCGAAACCATTGTGCGCGAGGACTTCATCAAGCTTTATGGCTTTGGCTCCGAAGCGGAAAAAAGCTGGTTCAACCTCCTCACTACCGTGCAGGGGGTGGGCGCCCGCGTTGCCCTCTCGATTCTCTCGATCATGTCGCCCTCGGAACTCTCCAGCGCCGTTGCCCTCCAGGACAAGGCCATGATCGGGCGGGCCAATGGCGTCGGTCCCAAGCTTGCCCTGCGCGTCGTCACCGAACTCAAGGGCAAGGTTCCGGCCATCGGCGCGATCGATGCCGGCACACTGGGCCTGCAGGCGGCTTTGGGCGACGGCATCGCCTCCAGCAATGTCGCCGATGCGGTGTCGGCCCTTACCAACCTTGGCTATTCCAGCGCCCAGGCCTCGGCTGCCGTGGCGAGGGTGATCGCCAAGGAGGGCGACGAGGCCGCCACCGAAAAGCTGATCCGGCTGGGCCTCCGGGAATTGAGCAGCTAGGGTGCCCCGAGCAATGGAGGTTTGGGGATGACTGGCATTGGTTTGAAACTCCTGGCAGTGGTTTTTTCCGTGACGGCAGCACTGGCCCCGGTCGCGGCGAGCGCCGACCAGAACGAGGCGACTGCCGTGGCGATCTGGTTCGTGGAGGAAGACGGCTCGACCAAGCCCTATTATTTCCATGACCCGGCCAATCCCATGCCGCGCTGGTCCTGCGAGCCGCGGCTGGACTACCTCACCAAGATGTTCTTTCGCATGACGCGGCAGAACCCCGACCTCAAGGACAAGACGGCCGTGCGGTCGGCCTGTGTTCCGGTGTCGAGCATAGAATAGGCCCCGTGTGACCAATCTCACTTCCGCGTCCGCCGGTCGCGATGACAATCTCGACGTATCGCTGCGGCCCTCCGGCTTTGCCGATTTCGTGGGCCAGGCCGCGGCGCGCGCCAATCTCGAAGTATTCATCGAAGCCGCCAAGAAGCGCGGCTCGGCGCTGGACCATGTGCTGTTCGTCGGCCCGCCGGGTCTGGGCAAGACCACCCTGGCGCAGATCATCGCCAAGGAACTGGGCGTCGGCTTCCGAGCCACGTCGGGCCCGGTGATCGCCAAGGCGGGGGACCTCGCCGCGCTCCTCACCAATCTCGAAGAGCGCGATGTCCTCTTCATCGACGAAATCCACCGGCTCAACCCGGCGATCGAGGAAGTGCTCTATCCGGCGATGGAGGATTTCCAGCTCGATCTCATCATCGGTGAGGGTCCGGCGGCCCGGTCGGTCCGCATCGACCTCGCAAAATTCACCCTTGTGGGTGCCACCACCCGCGCTGGGCTGCTCACGACGCCACTGCGCGATCGCTTCGGTATCCCGGTGCGGCTCAACTTCTACACGCCTTCCGAGCTGGTGCAGATCGTGACGCGGGGTGCTCGCCTCCTCGGCATGCCCATGTCGCCCGACGGCGCCATGGAGGTTGCCCGGCGTTCGCGCGGAACGCCCCGTATTGCCGGGCGCCTGTTGCGGCGCGTGATTGACTTCGCCCAGGTCGAGGGGGCGGAAGAGGTCAACAGCACGCTCGCCGACAAGGCCCTGTTGCGCCTCGATGTCGATGCCCGCGGACTCGATCAGCTCGACCGGCGCTACCTCACCACTATTGCGGATTTCTACAATGGCGGCCCGGTGGGGATCGAAACCATTGCCGCCGCCCTCAGCGAGCCGCGAGACGCCATCGAGGAGATCGTCGAGCCCTACCTGTTGCAGCAAGGCTTTATTCAGCGCACTCCGCGCGGGCGCATGCTGACGGCAATCGCCTTCCAGCACCTCAACAAGATCGTGCCACAGGGTTTTGCCGGCCTGCAGGCAAGCCTTTTCGAGGAGGGCGAGGAGTGAGCGCCCGCCACGTCATCAGCTTTCCCATCGATGGACAGCGGTTCAATTTCCGCGTCGCCGGCATCATCGTGGCGGAGGGCCACGTGCTGGTGTGCCGGGAGGATGATGACGCCTATTGCATGCTGCCCGGCGGACGTGTCGAACTGGGGGAGGACAGCCGCCTCAGCCTCGGTCGCGAAATCGCCGAAGAACTGGATATGCCAGCGGAAATCGGCGCGATGGTCGCAACCTCGGAAAGCTTCTATCGGCGGGAAGAGCAGGATTTCCACGAAGTCGGCTTTTTCTATGCTGTCACCCTGCCGGGGCAGGCGCCCGATGGAAAGACACCCTGGCTCAAGCGCTTCGACGAGGGTCACGACCTCTCGTTCTACTGGCTGCCACTGACGGGTAATGCCCTCGAGGAGTTCAACCTCCTTCCAGGCTGGTTGCCGGGTTTCCTCCGTGATCTGCCCGCAGAGCTGACCCATGTCATCCATGACGAGAGGCCGGCATGAGCGGCGCCGGGGATCGCATTGCCGACACGCTGAAGCTCAGCCGACCGGCCCATCGGGCGCTCGAGCATGCCGGCATCGTCACCTTCGCGGACCTCACGCGATGGACCCGCAAAGATGTCGCCGATCTTCACGGCATCGGTCCAAAGAGCTTCATCGAGCTGGATCCGGCTATGGCCGAACGCGGCCTCGGCTACGCCTCATGACCACCCATTCCCATTTGGTCCGCATCTATTACGAAGACACCGATTTTTCCGGCAATGTCTACCATGCGGCGTATTTGAAGTTCTTCGAGCGGGGCCGCACCGAGTTTCTGCGTGACCTCGGAATCCACCATCACGAACTGGCCGAACAAGGGATTGCCTTTGCGGTGCGGTCGATGGAACTCGACTTTGTTGCCGCAGCGCGGATCGACGATCTCCTGACCGTGACCACTGAAGTGGTGGAGACGAGCGGCGTGCGGCTGCTGCTCAGGCAGACACTTTTGCGTGACGACAAGCTCATCACCCAGGCCAAAGTCACGGTTGTGGCGATCAAGATTACGGGCGGACCGGCCCGCCTGCCGGCTGATCTGCGCGCGCGTCTCGTGCCCGGAGCCTGAAGCGCGGACTCTGTTTGTTAACTCCTTGGTGACCATAAGAAGGGCATAGGCGGATTTGCGCCGTGCCGGGTCGTCGCAGGCCCCGGAATGCGGGGCATTTCTCTTAATTTTGACAGATTTCGTCCCCATCGCACGGCAATGGGGCCGCACGAGCCGGCCAGAAGGAAAATAGTTTCATGGAAGCCATGGATGCAGTGGGAGCGGCCGCTCCCCATGCGGACCTCTCCATCTGGGGCCTGTTCTGGATGGCCGACATCGTGGTCAAGTCGGTCATGCTTGGCCTGCTGGCCGCATCGGTGTGGTGCTGGGCCATCATCATTGACAAGACCATATCCTATCGCCGCATGCGGGCCGAGATGAACCGCTTTGAGCGTACCTTCTGGTCCGGTCAGTCACTGGAAGAGCTTTACCAGCAGCAGGCCGAAAAGCCCTCGGGTGGCCTAGGCTCGGTCTTCGTCGCGGCGATGAAGGAGTGGAAGCGCAGCCACGAGCAGAATGCGGCCAGCTTTGTGGGCATGCAGCAACGCCTCGACAAGGTGCTTGATGTGGCCATTGCGCGCGAGAGCGAGTATCTCGAAAAGCGCCTCGGCTTCCTCGCCACCGTCGGTTCGGCTGGTCCCTTCATCGGTCTCTTCGGCACGGTCTGGGGCATCATGAATGCCTTCACTAATATCGCCGCCTCGTCCGATACCAACCTGGCCGTGGTCGCCGGTCCGATCGCCGAAGCGCTGTTTGCCACGGCCATCGGCCTCGTTGCCGCTATTCCGGCCGTTATCGCCTACAACAAACTCTCCTCCGACGCCGGCAAGATGATCGGGCGCCTGGAAGGCTTTGCCGACGAATTCTCTACCATCCTCAGCCGCCAGCTCGAAGCACGGGGCCGCTGACATGGGCATGGGTGGACCATCGGGCGGTGGCGGAGGCGGCGGACGCCGTCGCCGGCGCAAGCGCAGCGGCGTGATGAGCGAGATCAACGTGACGCCGATGGTGGACGTCATGCTGGTGCTGCTCATCATCATGATGGTCGCGGCCCCGATGATGACATCGGGCGTGTCTGTCGATCTGCCGCGCACCGCCGCTGGCGACATGGCCAGCCAGACGCGACCGATCACTGTCGCCGTGACGCCCGAAGGCGCCATCTTTGTCGACGAGACCCCGGTGACGGAAGCCGATCTCGTGGCCACCGTGGGGACGCTGGCCACGGTCGAGGATCGTGTGTTCCTGCGTGGCGATACCACAGCCAATTACGGCACGGTCATGCGGGTCATGGGCCTGCTGTCCGCTGCCGGTTATACCAAGATCGGGCTCGTCACCGAGCGCGAGAGATAGGCCCCAGCGTATGCGCACTGGCCTTGGCGTATCGGTATCCGTTCATGTGTTGCTGCTGGTTATCGGCCTGATCAATCTTGGATCGACCGAACCCCTGCAGGTAACCACGCAGTCGATCGCCGTCGATCTGGTGCCGATCGAGGAATATTCCAATATCCGCGCCGGTCAGCTCGACAGCACCGTTGTCGAGACCGATACACCCTCGATCGTCGAATCCGAGGACCCGGCCGAACTGGCACAGCCAACCGGCAATACCGAAGAGAACCAGGTGACGCCGTCACCGGCCGATGTGCCAACGCCTGCTCCGGTGACCGAGACGGCCCCGGCCCCTGAGGCTGAGCCCACGCCCGAGCCTGAACCCGAGCCCGAGCCCGCCCCCGAACCGGAGCCTGCGCCGGAGCCCGAACCCGAGCCCGAGCCCACCCCAGCGCCGGCTTTGCCGCAAACCCGCCCCGACGACCTCGCACCACCGCCTGAACCCGAGCCCGAGCCAGAACCGGTGCCCGAACCGACCCCTGAGCCGGAACCCGCGCCCGAGCCTGAGCCCGAACCGGAGCCGACCCCGGAGCCGGAACCCGAGCCGACTCCTGAACCGACCCCCGAACCGACGCCGCAGGTGGATGTGGCCTTGCCGACATCGCGCCCGGCCGACCTGGCGCAGGTGCGTGAGCAGGCGCAGGCCGCCGAGCGTCGTCGCCGCGAGGAAGAAGAACGTCAGCGCCAGGCCGCGGCTGCCGCCCAGGCTGCGCCGCCGACCGAAATCAGTTCGGAGACGGCTGATGACATTTCCTCGATCATCAACAATGCCCCCACGACCGGTGGTACCACCGGGCAGGGGGGCTCGCCGACCCTGGGCGATACGGGCGGTACGTCTGCACGCTTGAGCCAGACTGCAATCGATGGTCTGGTTGCCAAGATCAAGACCTGCTGGAACCTGTTGCCGTCGGACTTCAATAGCGGCCTCAATGTCACCCTGTCGGTGAGCATGAACCGCGACGGCAGCGTCAATGGTACGCCGCAGGTCATCGCCAGCGACAGCTCGCCCGCCGGGCAGTCGATCGCCCGCGCCGCACAGCGTGCCGTGGTGCAGTGCGGACCCTATTCCATGCTTTCCGCCGACGCCTATGATGAATGGCGCCAGATCGAAATCGAACTCAGACCCTGACCTTGAATTTGCCTTTCTGCTGGCCAAACTGCGGCCGAAACGGCAAGACCGGAGAGATCTAGACCATGACACTGATGACGCGCCGTACTGCGCTCAAGCTTGGCCTCGCTGGCGGCGCCCTGCTGGCCACTGCCCCCATGTCCCTGGCGCAACTGCGCATCGTGGTGGAAGGCGCCAATTTCCAGCCGCTGCCGATCGCCATTCCCGATTTCGCCTCGTCCGATCCCGCCTTCGGGCGCGAGATCGCCGATATCGTGCGCAACAACCTCAGGCGCTCGGGCCTCTTCCTGCCGCTCGATCCGGCCTCGCTGCCGGTGCAGCTGGGGGATGTCAACGCGACGCCGGACTTCAACGTCTGGCGCACCGCCAATGTCGATGGCGTGGTAATGGGCGCGGTGGAACGCGGTGGGCAGATCTCGGCCCAGGTCCGCGTCTGGGATACCCAGCAGGGCGCGCAGGTGGTCGGCAATTCCTACGCCACCGATCCGAGCTCGGCCCGCCGCATCGGGCACCTCGTGTCCGACGCGATCTATTCGCAGCTTTCGGGCGGCACCGGCTATTTCGATACCCGCGTGCTCTATGTGGCCGAAAGCGGGCCCAAGGCCAATCGCGTGCGGCGCCTGGCCATCATGGACCAGGACGGCGCCAATGCCAGCTACCTGACCGATGGCCAGTCCATGGCGCTGACGCCGCGCTTCTCGCCCAATGGCGACCTCGTCACCTACATGAATTTTGCCGACGGCAATCCGCAGGTCTATCTGCTGCAATTGTCCACCGGCCAGCAGCAGCGCCTCGCCAATGTCGGCGCCATGACGTTCGCCCCGCGCTTCTCGCCCGATGGCGGCACGGTCGCCTTCTCGGTGGAGCAGGGCGGCAGCACCAATATCTATGCTGTTTCCACCGGCGGTGGTCAGCCGATGCAGCTCACCTCGGGGGCGGCCATCGACACGGCGCCGTCCTTCTCGCCCGATGGCAGCCGCATCATCTTCGAAAGCGATCGCGGTGGCTCGCCGCAGATCTACATGATGGGTGCAGGCGGCGGGAACGCGCAGCGCATCAGCTTCGGCCAGGGCAGTTATTCGACCCCGGTCTGGTCGCCCGCCGGCGATCTCATCGCCTTTACCCGTCAGTCGGGCGGGCAGTTCCATATCGGCATCATGGCCCCCGATGGGTCGGGCGAGCGCCTGCTCTATTCGGGTTACCATGCCGAGGGTCCGACCTGGGCGCCGAACGGCCGGGTCATCATGTTCTACCAGGATCCGGGCGGCAATGACGGCCCGCGCCTGATGAGTGTGGACATCTGGGGCCGCGCGGCCCAGACCGTGCCCACCGAAAGCTATGCCTCCGACCCTTCCTGGTCCGGCCTGCGCGGCTGATCAGACTTCAGACCTGGCAAGAAACCCCGGACGCGGTCCGGGGTTTTTTCTTTGGCCGGGAGGAACTCCGCAGCTGATTGACGGCTTCTTACGAGCTCGCCCCGCAGTTGGATCACATGAGATTTCTTTCGAGAAACCGTCCGACTTGCGAGGCGGAGTTCATCTAAGTAATTGAAAGGTAATGGCTTTGTAAAAAAATCAAAAAATAGAACTCTTTCTGATCGTGGCGAAACTGGTTTTGCCAACCGCCCGTAGCTTCCTGCGACCCCACCGAGGAGTGGGACCAGAATTCATACAGGAAGGAACTACCAGATGACCGTTTCTCTTCGTGCCCTCTCCGTTGCCGCCGTTCTCGCCTTTGGCTCGCTCTCGGGCGCTGCCGTCATTGCCCAGGATGCGCCCATGGTTGGCGGCGCCGCCATGCCGGCTACCAACAACATCATCCAGAATGCGGTGAACTCGGCTGACCACACTACCCTGGTCGCTGCCGTGCAGGCTGCCGGTCTCGTCGAGACCCTCGAAGGCCCGGGCCCGTTTACCGTTTTCGCTCCGGTCAACGCTGCGTTTGAAGCACTGCCGGCCGGCACCGTGGAAGGTCTGCTGGCTCCGGAAGCCAAGGATCAGCTCACTGCCGTCCTGACCTACCACGTCATCGCCGGTGACATTCACTCGGCTGACCTGATCAAGATGATCGAGGACAATGGCGGTGAATACAAGGCCGCGACCGTCCAGGGTGGCGAGCTGACCTTCAGCCTCGACGGCGACAACGTCAAGATCACCGATGCCAATGGCGGCACCGCCACCGTGACCATCGCTGACGTCGACCAGTCCAATGGCGTGATCCACGTCATCGACGCCGTGCTCCTCCCGGCGATGTAACGAAAGCCTGCCGCTTGCCGAATAAGCAGGCATAGGGGTTCCGCAGCAAGCTCCAGGGCGTGGAACCCCACCCTCGACGTGACCAGAGAGGCTCAGGCCTGTTATGGTCACGTTGCCTTTTCCGAGAGCCCTGAGCTGATGGAGATGTCGATGCGCTTCGATCGCCGCAAGGTTTTGATTTCCGGCTCGCTGTTGAGCCTGGGCGCCATGCTTGGCCTGGGCCGCGGCGCTGTTGCTGCCGAAGGGAATTTCCCCTTTACCCTCAGCGACGAAGAATGGAAGGCACGGCTCTCCCCCGAGGCCTATCAGGTGCTGCGCCACGAAAATACCGAACATCCCTTCACCTCGCCGCTCAATGACGAAAAGCGGGCAGGGGTATTCCACTGCGCCGGCTGCGACGAACCGCTCTTCGCCTCCGACACCAAGTTCGACAGCGGCACCGGCTGGCCGAGCTTTTACGATTACATCCCACAGAGCATCGGCACCAAGGAAGACAACACCCTCTTCATGAGCCGCGTCGAAGTGCACTGCGCCAATTGCGGCGGGCACCAGGGCCATGTGTTCGAGGATGGCCCGGCGCCGACAGGCCTGCGTTATTGCATTAACGGGGTTGCGCTGAGGTTCGAGCCGGCGGCTTGATCGGGCGACGCGAAGTCCGATATGCCAGTGGCATAGAGGATTTCTGAATAGCCATGAAGCTCACCATCATCGAAGTCGGCAAGGTTCCCGATCCGCTCAAGGACAGGTTCGACCCCTATACGGCCATGTTCCAGGAGATGTTCGCTTCGACCGGGCATGGCTTCGACTATGATGCGGTCCGTGTGCTCGATGGCGAGACCTTGCCTGATCCTGCGGCGCTCGAGGGCATCGCCATCACCGGCTCGTCCGCCGGGGTCTATGAGGACCATGCCTGGCTGCCGCCGCTGCGCGAGTTCATCCGCAAGGCCTATAGTGCCGGCACGCCCATGCTCGGCATCTGCTTCGGGCACCAGGTTATGGCCGATGCGCTGGGCGGGGACGTGCGCAAGTCCGAAAAGGGCTGGGGCCTTGGGCGGCACTCCTATCGCGTCGTCAATCGTCCCGATTTTTTCAGCAGCGCGCCCGACAGCATCAACGTCGTCTGCTCGCATCAGGACCAGGTCATCGTGCCGCCAAAGGAGGCGCAGGTGATCCTCGCCTCCGAATTCACGCCCAATGCGGGCCTCCACTATGCCAATGGCGCGGCGCTGAGCTTTCAGCCGCACCCGGAATTCGACGATGTCTATGGCACTGCCCTGGTCGAGCTGCGGCGCGGCCGGGCGGAGGACGCGGTCATCGAGAAGGCGCTGGGCTCTTTCACCACGGCCTCTGACAGCGCCCGCATCCGCGACTCTATCGCGCAGTTCATGCTGGGCGCGCACGCGCGGCGATAAAGACCGAATTAACCATATCGGGTGGATGGTCGGTGCCAGTTTCCTTCTGTGCATCAGGCCTTTCCATGCGCCGCTTCGGCCAACTTTCCATCACTCATAAACTCGTCCTCGCCTTTCTGGTGTTCGGTGTTCTCGTCGTCGGTTTCGGCGGTGTGGCGCTGGTGCAGTTGCTGGCAGTAGGCAACATGGCGATCATCGCGCCATTGTTTGCCGCCGGGGCAGCGGCTGCGGCTGGCTGCCTTTCAGTGTTCCTGCTGTTCCGCAAGGTGGTGGCGCAGCGGCTGGCGAGCCTTGTGCAGATCACGGGCGCGCTGACTTCGGGCCAGACCGACGTCGTCATTCCGGCGCAAAAGGCGCAGGACGAGCTTACCGTGATGTTCGATGCCTTCGGCCGGTTCCGCGAGGCGCTAATCCAGCAGTCGGCCTTGGAGGAAAGCGAGCGCCAGCGGGGTGTCGCCGATGGCCAGCGCCGCCGCGCCTCCGACCGGCTGACCGATGACCTGCGGGCAGTGCTGCAGGCGGTAATGCAGGGTAATCTGAGTGAGCGGGTCGAGAGCGACTACGAGCAGGGCGAGTTGCGCCAGCTTGCCCTCGAGGTCAATGCGCTGCTCGCAGCTCTGGATGGCGGGCTGACCGCCAGCGGGCAGGTGCTGTCGGGTCTGGCGCAGGCTGATCTCAGCCAGCGGGTGACGGGCAATTTTACCGGGGCCTTTGCGGCACTGCGCGACAATACCAATGCGGTGGCCGACCGACTGGCGCGGGTGATGGGCGAATTGCAGGAAACTTCGCGCCGCCTCAAGACGGCCACCGGCGAAATCCTGGCCGGCTCGAACGACCTTTCCGAGCGCACCAGCCGCCAGGCGGCTATGGTCGAGGAAACCTCGGCCACGGTCGAACAGCTTTCGTCCACCGTCGGTGCCAATGCCAGGCGCGCCGAAAGTGCCAATGAAGCTGTGAGTTCGGCCTCGCGCATTGCGCTCGAAAGCGGGGCGGCCATGGAAGCTGCCAAGGCCGCCATGGAAAAAATCTCGGCCTCCTCGGCCAAGATCTCCAACATTATCGGACTGATCGACGACATCGCTTTCCAGACCAATCTCCTGGCGCTCAATGCTTCGGTGGAAGCGGCGCGGGCCGGGGAAGCTGGCAAGGGCTTTGCCGTGGTCGCCGTGGAAGTGCGACGCCTCGCCCAGAGTGCAGCGGAAGCCTCCTCGGAGATCAAGCAGCTCATCGACCTGTCGGTCGGTGAAGTCAAATCGGGCACGCAGGTGGTTCTGCAGATCGGCGAGCGCATCAGCGCGCTCAATGTGTCGGTCACCGAAAGCGCTACGCTCATCGGCGAAATCGCTGCGGCCGGCCGCGAGCAGGCAGTGGCGATTGACGAGGTCAATGTCGCGGTGCGGCAGATGGACGAGATCACCCAACACAATGCGGCGCTGGTGGAAGAAACCAATGCGGCCATCGAGCAGACCGAGGCGCAGGCCGGCGAGCTCGACCGCATCGTGGCCGTCTTTACCATCGAGCGGGCAGCCGAGACAGCGGGCAAGCGCCGCGCTGCCTGAGGGTCACGCATGGAAAAGCAAAGGGCGCCTTCGGGCGCCCTTTTTGTTTGTCGGCTGCCGCGCGCCTCAGCTCTCGAGCAGGAGGGCGATTTCGCTGCGCAGATGGGTCAGGCCGTCGCCCTTTTCGCTCGAGGTCAGGATGACATCGGGATGGGCAGCGGGGCGCTTGGCGATAGCGGCGCGGGTGGCGGCGATATTGGCCTCCAGCTCCTTGGCGGAGGGCTTGTCGATCTTGGTGAGGACGACCTGGTAACTGACCGCAGCGCGGTCGAGTTCGTTCATGACCGAGAGGTCATTGTCCTTGGGGCCGTGGCGGCTGTCGACCAGCACGTAGACGCGCCTGAGGGTAGCGCGTCCGGTCAGATACTGGTGGATCAGCGCCGTCCAGGCCTTCACCTTGGGCTCAGGAGCCTTGGCATAGCCATAGCCCGGCATGTCGACGATCCGAAGGTTCTCGCTCTGGCTCTCAAAGATATTGAGCTCCTGCGTGCGGCCCGGCGTGTTGGATGTGCGGGCCAGCCCCGAGGTGCCGCAGAGGGCATTGATGAGGCTCGACTTGCCGACATTCGAGCGGCCGGCAAAGGCGATTTCCACCCGGTCCATGGGCGGCAGGTCGGCCAGCTTGACGCAGCCCTTCACGAACAGGAAGGGGCGGGCGAACATCAGGCGTCCGCGTTCGATGATGTGGGGCGAATAATCGGGCTGCGTCATGGTGGTTACCCTCAAAGAGGAAGCCCGCCGGCGATGCGGCGGGCCTTTTGATCTGGTTGCTGCGGGCTCAGCTCTTGGTGGGCTCGGCCGGCTTTGGCTTGCGCCGGAAGGCATCCATGATGTTGCCGAGCAGGTTCACCTCGACGCCGTGGCGCTTCATGATGAACCACTGCTGGGCAATCGACAGGGTGTTGTTCCAGGCCCAGTAGATCACCAGACCGGCCGGGAAAGTGCCCAGCATGAAGGTGAAGATGACGGGCATCCAGTTGAAGATGGCGGCCTGGGTCGGATCCGGCGGGGGCGGGTTGAGGCGCATCTGCACCCACATGGTGATACCCATGATGACCGGCCAGACGCCCAGATGCAGGAAGCTTCCGATGATCGGCAGGGCGGTCGGGTTCCAGGGGATCAGACCAAACAGGGTGAAGATATTGGTCGGATCGGGTGCCGCGAGGTCCTGGATCCAGCCGAAGAAGGGCGCGTGCCGCATCTCGATGGAGATGAAGATGACGGTATAGAGCGCGAAGAAGACCGGGATCTGGATGAGGATGGGCCAGCAACCAGAGAGCGGATTGATCTTCTCTTTCTTGTAGAGCTCCATCATCGCCTGCTGCTGGGCAGCGCGGTCGTCCTTGAAGCGCTCCTGCAGGGCCTTCATTTCCGGCTGCACGCGGCGCATGGCGGCCATGGACGCATAGGAGCGGTTGGCCAGCGGGAAGAAGATGGCCTTGACGATGACGGTCACTGCCAGGATGGCGAGGCCGAAATTGCCCAGGATGCCGAACAGGGTGACCAGCAGCCAGTGCATCGGCTTGGTCAGGAAGTGGAACCAACCCCAGTCGATCAGGAGGTCGAGGCGGTCGAAGCCGTAGGTTTCCTGATAGGTGTTGATGACCCTGTCTTCCTTGGCGCCGGCAAAGACATGGGCCTCGTGGCTGACTGTGCCACCGGCAGGGACCATGACCGGCTGGGTTTCCACATAGCTGGTCTGGAAGACATTGGTGCCGTTGGGCTGGGTGAAGGAGAAGCGCGCATTGATCGTCGCTTCGGGATTGGGCAGCACGGCGGTGGCCCAGTACTTGTCGGCAATGCCGAGCCAGCCGGAAGTGGAGGCCCAATCGACCTGGCGCTCGTTCTGCAGGTCGCCATACTTGCGGGCGACATAGTTGTTGGTGCCCAGGACGCCGATCGGGCCTTCATGCTGGATGAAGAAGTTCTGCACCTTCGGGTTGCCGTGGCGGACAACGCGCGAATAGGGGAACAGGGCCACGTCGCCGGTGCCGGTATTTTCCACCGACTGGGTGACGGTGAAGAGATAATAGTCATCCACCGCGAAGGTGCGGCGGAAGATGAGACCGGCGCCATTGTCGTAGACGAGGGTGACCGGGGTTCCGGCGGTCAGCGAGGCATTGTCGCCTTCGACGGTCCAGACGCTCTGGCCATCGGGCACGGCTACGGTGGAGCCGGCGGCTGCGGCCCAGCCCTGCTCGACGAAATAGGCATCAGGCAGGCCGGCGGGCTTCAACAGGGTGACGATGGCCGAATCCGGCTCGGTGGTTTCGCGGTACTGGCGCAGGCGCAGGTCGTCGATGCGGGCGCCGGTCAGGTTGATGGAGCCTTCGAGGTCAGCGGTGGAAATCGCGACGCGTTCGGAGGCGGCCAGCGCGGTGGCGGTATCGGCAAAGACCAGCGGCGCGTCGGCGGCGGGAGCGGCGGCAGTGCCATCGGGATTGGTCGCGGGAACCGCAAGCTGCTCGGCCTCGGCCTGCTGCTGGGCGGCGATCTCGGCCTGGCGCTGGGCCTGCTCGAGCTGCGGGCCGGCAATGAAGAACTGCCAGCCGAACAGCACGATCATGCTGAGCACGACGGCAAGGATGACATTGCGATTGTCAGAGTTCATGGTCTCGGTTTCCGTTGGCCGCGGCCGGGAGTATTTCTGTTGTCGCCTGACTTTGTGTCATGCACACGAGCGATCAGGCTGGAAAGATCGGCCACCATTCTCTCGAAGGGCTGGCCAAGGGCTTCGCGCCGCGCCAAGAGCACATAGTCATGTCCGGGCACAAAGTCACGCGCGCAAGCTGCGGCAGCGGCGCGCAGGCGGCGTTTCATGCGATTGCGCTCGGGCGAATTGCCGACTTTCTTGGTGACGGTAAAGCCGATACCGGCGTCATCCTCGGGCGCGGCAATGACCTGCAGCCCAAACGCAGAGCGCCCGGCGCGATTGCCCCGGGCGGCTCTCAAAAACTGCGCGCGCCGCTTGAGGCGGCGCAATGCTCGCGGCTGGGAAAGGTCGGCCGTCATCCGGCCAGGTTTCCCTTAGGCCGAGAGCTTCTTGCGGCCGAGCGCACGACGGCGGTTCAGGATGATACGGCCGTCCTTGGTGGCCATACGGGCACGGAAACCGTGACGACGGGCACGCACGAGCTTGGAGGGCTGGTATGTACGCTTCATGACATCAGACCGCGCTACCGCACGGTTCCTCTAGTTTGGTGCTGCTAGAAAGCAGAATGGATGACGACGGCGGACAGATGCACCGTCTTCCGGGTTGGTGGCGTCTATAGGGAAAAGAGTCTCCCAAGTCAACGCGCCTCGGCACCCGGATCACGCCTTCTGGCCCTGTTGTCAAGGCAGGCTTTCCCCCGCATAAGAGCAGCATTGGTTCTGGCCCCATGGCGGATATGGCTGAGATATCACGACCCGAGCTCTGCATTGTCGGTGCAGGTGCCCTGGGCATAGCATTGGCGCAGCATGCTCGGCGCCTCGGATCGAGCGTGACCCTGGTCGATCGCGGCGGTGCCGAAGCGGGCGATGGCCCGCAGCGGGCCCTGCGCGTTGCTGCCCTGGCCGCCAGTGCCGCGGGCGCGGCCGCCATGCGGCGCGGCGCGGCGCTTGGGCTGGCTGCCGTCGATCCCAAGGTCAATCTCAAGGCGGTGCAGGAACGAACCCGCCAACTGGTCGCCGAACGGGCAGTCCTCGACAGTCCGGAGCGGCTGGCAGCGGTGGGAATCGACTATATTTCAGGACCGGCCCACTTCGCCGATTCTGCCACGCTGGTGGTGGGCGAGACGCAGATCAAGGCGCAGGCCTATCTCCTGGCGCTCGGCGGTCAGGCCGTGGTGCCCGATATTGCCGGGCTCGAAATGACGGAACATTTCACGCCCGATACCCTGCTCGACAATGTCCGCAAGCTGACGCACCTGCTGGTGATCGGCAGCGACGCGGAGGGGCTGGCTCTGGCCCAGGCCTATGCGCGGCTGGGGTCCGACGTGACGGTCGTCCCCCAGGGGCGCGCGCTGGCCGGGTTCGACCTCGAAACGGCCAGTATCTGGATGCAGGCTCTGGCCGAGGACGGCGTGCGGGTGATCGATGGCGCAAGGGTGCGCCACGTGCAGCCGCGATCCCAGGGAATCGGCGCCATCGCGGACAAGGACGAAGGGGGCGAGGTGAGCCTTGACCTGTCGCATATCCTCGTTGCCGACGGCCGCGTGGCCAGCATCAGCGGGCTCGGTCTCGACACGGCCGGGGTGCGACCCGTACGGGGCCAGGCCATGCGCTACGCAACCGGTGCACTCGGCCAGACCAGCAATCGGCGGGTGCGTGTGGCAGGCATCGCCGCGGGCATCGATCAGTGGCAGCAATCGCTCGCGCATGGCCGCTCCGTGGTCGAGGCGCTGGTGGCCGGGCGCCCCCGGCACCGTCCCGCTGCGCCGGCGCGGCTGGTGCTGACCGAGCCACCACTGGCCCAGATCGGGCGTCTGCCGGCCGATACGGCCCGGCTGGCGCCGGGGCATGTTATCATCCGTGCCAATCTCAGCGAAAACGACATGCTGAGCGCACGGGGCGAGGCCAAAGGGCTGATAAAGGTGCTGGCCGATGCGAAGGGGCGTATCCTCGGGGCCAGCGTCGTCGGCACCGGCGCGGCGGACCTTGCCGGAGTGCTGGCGCTGGCCATGGACCGGGGCATTCCGGTCGATGCTCTGGCCGATATTCCGCTGCCGCATCCAAGCCATTTCGCCAGCGTCGTGGCGCTGGCGGAAAACCGGATGGCCGAGCGCATCGTATCTCCTTGGGAGAAGCGGCGCGGCGCCCTGCGGCGCCTGATCGGTCTCTAGCGGCGCTGCGACAACAACAAACCGCCTGACGGCAGGCGACGAACGGCATAGGATCGGGGCAATGCAAGTTCAGCCCAGCGTCATGACCGGTCGGTTCTCGGGCCTCTCCAGCAAGCTGATCGCCACGATCATCGGCGTCATTCTGCTCGTCGAGATCGTGGTCTACCTGCCCTCGCTCGCCAGTTTCCGCACCAACTGGCTCGAAGACCGCCTCCGGGTCGGGATCGTGGCGGCACGCGTGCTCGATGCCGTGCCCGATGTCATGGCGCTGCCGCGCAACCTCACCGACAGACTGCTCAACTCGGCCGATGCCTATGCTATCGTCTATCGGCGCGAGGGGCAGAGCCAGTTGATCGAACTGACCGAGCCGGTCATTCCCGACGAGGTGGTGACCGCCGACCTGCGGCTCAGCGACTTGCCGACCCAGATTTGGGGGGCCCTCGACACGCTGTTCGCCGGACCGGGCCGCACCCTGCGCGTCGTGGGCGCGGGCGACATGGAGGAAAGCCTCGTCGAACTCCTGATGTCGGAAACGCCGCTCCGGCGCGAGATGCTGGACTATTCTCGCTCCATTGCCCTTGTGTCGCTGGGCATCGCGGCGGTGACGGCGTTCGTTCTCTATGTGCTGGTCAGCCGCCTCTTTATCGACCCGGTGCTACGCGTTACGGGCAATATGCTGTCCTTCCGTAAATCGCCGGAGAATGCCGCGCTCATTCTCACACCCTCGCTGCGGCGCGACGAAATCGGCATTCTGGAGCGGGAACTGGCGGCCATGGAGAACGAGATTTTCTCCATGCTGCGGCAGCGTCGACACCTGGCCGATCTGGGCCTCGCGGTCGCCAAGATCAACCATGACCTGCGCAACACCCTCACCTCGGCGCAACTGCTGTCGGACCAGGTGGCGACACTTGACGATCCCAAGGTGCAGCGCCTGGCGCCGCGTCTCGTCACCACGCTGGATCGGGCCATCGGCTTTGCCCAGTCGGTGCTCGATTACGGCCGGGAGACTGCGGCGGCGCCCAATTTTGCGCCGGTGGCGCTGCGCGCCGTGGTCGAGGACGCGGCATTCGAAGCGCGGGCTTCCGGCAATCCCCTGCTGGCCTTCAGCAACGAGGTGGACAGCGAACTGATCGTCGAGGTCGATGCCGGGCAGATGGGACGCGTCCTGGGCAACCTGCTCAAGAATGCGCGCGAAGCGCTGGAGGCCCATTCCGATATCGCCGATCCGGCGATTGTCGTTTCAGCCACGAGCGATGACGAGCGCGTTGTGATCTCCGTATCCGACAATGGTCCGGGTCTGCCGCCACGCGCCCGGGCCAACCTGTTCGTGGCGTTCGAAGGCTCGGCACGCGCCGGCGGCACGGGGCTCGGCCTCGCCATCGCGCGGGAAATCGTCGAGGCCCATGGGGGCGAACTGGCGCTGGCCGAGCAGGCCCTGGGCACCCGCTTCGACATCACCCTGCCGCAGCGCCGGGCCGCGACATAAACCTTCCACAAAAATCGCGCCGACCCGCTTGCAATGGCCCGGAGGCCAATGTATGGGTTGCCCCGCTTCGATCGGAAGCGCCAGACGCCCGATCCCAAAGAAGCCCGCCGCATCGTCGGCCTGCGCGCCCGTAGCTCAGCTGGATAGAGCACCAGACTACGAATCTGGGGGTCAGGAGTTCGAATCTCTTCGGGCGCGCCATTCTCGTGCAAAAGTGGGCACCATTGCCCGAGCGGAATCCTCTCCGTCAGAAGCGGCTTTCAAACGCTGGTCCTTTGGTCCGCAAATGCGGATGCAGTCCCTACCGATCGTGACCTTGCTAACGAACATATGCACCCAGGTGCGGCGAAACGACGGATCGGAATCGCGGAGCCGGCGCCGTATCCCTGAAGAGAAGCGCCGGACCATGGCCGGAGACAGTTCGGCTTTGACACTTCGGCGCTGACGTAGGGAGGCAAGATTGGCAGTTCCTTCCCGAATCTGTAGCTTGGCCAGATCGACGCGTTCCTTGAACCTGGGGTCGTGCAGTTCGGCGACGCCAGCTTCGATGGCGTCATAGAGCCGGTCAAGTCGTGCTTGAGCCTCGCCGACCGCGATACGCTGACGGTCGATCTCGGCTTCGAGCTGCTGGCGGGTATCGTCAGTCCGGTCCGTCATGGTTTCCAGGATGGCGGTGAGACGATCAGGCCTGAAGACGTGGTCTTCCATGGCTTTGATGACCAGTTCATCGACCTTATCCATGCGGATGGAATGACCGCAGCCAGTGCCTTCGGTGGCCCTCTTGGCGCAGGTCAGATAGCGGTATCGTCCACCCTTGCCAGTGCGCAGCATCATGCCGCGGCCGCATTTCTCACAGACAGCGATGCCGGTCAGGAGCGTGGCGCCGGTGACGACGCGGGGGGCAGTCTTTCTGGGGTTGCGCGCCTGAAGGGTGCGCTGGACAGCGTCGAAGGTTTCCGCTTCGACAATGGAGGGCACCTCCATCTTGATCCATTCGGCGGGCGGCCGAACCTTGCGGGTCCGGCTGTCGATGCGATTATAGTAGTGGATGCCGATATAGGCTTCGTTCTTGAGGATGCGTTCGACCGAGGCGGTATAGAAGGCCTTGCCGCGATAGCGGTAGCCCTTGGTATTGAGATGGGTGGTGATGGCCTTGATGCCCATGGGGCCGCCGCCCTCATGGCCACGCAGGTAGAGCCGGAACACCTTATTGACGATGGCAGCCTCTTCCTCGTCGATTTCCAGGACCTTCTTCTCCTTACGGCGCAGCACCAGGGCAACCTTTGTGCGATAGCCGAAAGGCGGCGCCGAGCCGTTCCAATAGCCTTCCTCGGCATTGGCCATCATCATATCGCGGACAATGCCGGCATTGACCTCGCTCTGGTGGCCGTCGAAGGCTGCCAGGATGGTTTCCATCAATTCGCCATGGGGGCCTTCGGGAATATCTTGGGTCGCCGAGACCAGGCGAACACCAGCTTCCTTTAGCCTTTCCTTGTAATTCAGATACTGCCTGGCATTCCGGAAGAAGCGGCTGAAGGCATAGACAATGACGAGATCGATGCGGTTGGCCGGATCGCAGGCATATTCGAGCATGCGCTTGAGTTCGGGGCGCCGATCTACACGTGCGGTGAGGCCCGGCTCAATGAAGGTCTCGACAAGGTCGGCGTCTCGCAGCACGCAAGTGGCGTCGATCTTCTTGTCCTGCTCTTCGAGCGAGATCTGATGGTCGGCCTGGCGCTTGGTGCTGACGCGGCAATAGCCCACCGCGCGAAGCCGGTTAGGATTGGTTTTCGGCCTGGCGCGGCTAGCTATTGCCATCGTCATCATTATCCGTTGCCGGAGCCAGCAGATCGCTGGCCCAGTGGAGGTAGAGGTCGGCTTCGGCGGCGGACACTTCAAGTCCGACACCGAAATCAAATTCAACCGACATTTCCACTACGGTTGACAGTGGAGCGCCGGTGCTCGGGCGCGACGTCTTCAAAACTGGCTTGGCGTGCGAAACGCCTGGCGCCAGAGGCCCGGGTGGTTTCAACGCCATGGATATCCTGGTGCCCCGCCCCAGCCAGTGGCCTACAACATCGGAGATTGACCACTGGCTGGTGCGGGAGAAGTTTCGGCACCTGACCCCGAGCGGCACCCGGGCGATCAGGATGTTCGGCCTGGGTACGCTCTCAGGCTTGTCGATTTTTCGATCCAGGACAAACGCAATTTTGTAGAAAAAATCAGAATCTTGTCCAGATCCTCTTCTGCGGGGCTGACGCGCTTTCAATCCCGTGTGCCAGCATTTGCAATCGTATCTGGTCGATATCATGCACCTGGTGACGGCAATCCGCACTACACCCCCGTTACCTCCTCATACTAAGTGACGGTCACTTGGTGACGACGTTGCTTCAATCTTGCGCCCTGACCGATCTTATGGCTTCCACGATGGCCACTCTCATCGCGCTTCTGGTGCGCGCCACCCAAGCGGCCTTTCGGACACTCGCATCGGTGACAAGACGCGCCATTGCTGCGACCGTGCGTTGTTTGTCGAAGCCGGCAGCGACCAGAAGTTCCTGGACCTCCAAGACGATCGGCTTCGATGAGGGCGTTTCAGTGCTATAACGGGCAAAGGCGGCATATGCGCAGGCCTGCAATATCTGCTGCGAGCTTGGTTCACGCAGGAGCAACTTACGCAGCTTGTAGTGTTTGGTCCGCAGGTTGGCTTTGTTCCGGGCGTTGGAATCCTTTGCGGTCTGACCGATTTCGAGTTCGAGGTATTTTGTGATCAGCTCGATATCGGCGGGAGAGGCAATTGCCCCCAGATTTACGACGAGGTCGTCAATGCTCACGTCTGCTATGCCGTCAGATTTCGTCATTGGCCCCTATCTCCAAAATGTCGCGCCAAAGGCGTGGCGGGCTCCAACCACCTCTGCGGTCCGGTGTGGGAGCGTCCGCCTTAATCTCGCCGATGGGGTGAAGTCGCATGCCTTCAACGGGCACGACTTCTAGGTTGGTGATGCCGAGGTCGCGTACCATTCTATCTATTTGCCAGTGAGCAGCCTTCTCGCCGATAACACCTCTATCGACCGCGACGACGAGCAGCACGAGATCGAGAAAGGTCGCTTCGGTCGCGAGAACCATCATTCTCCGCCATGTGGTGTCCGGACGCCAAACCGGATCGTCAATGAAGTCGATCCCGATCCACTTAGCTTGCCGTTCGGGTCCAAGCGGTATGAATTTGGAAATGACCGATGGTTTGCAGTACGCATGCGCAGTGCCAGGACGAATTATTGAATAGTTCCCCAAGCCAAGTGGCGCGAAAGACTCTGGCTGCTGCCTCACCCATTCAAGCCATTGATTTTGAAATTTCTGGCTGGACCGCTTGCCGCCCTGCGACGGGGACGCCCTACGGCTCGTCTGCTCCTTATGGCGTGCGTAGAGCGAGGCATAGTTCAGCTTGGGTTCAGTCCGCAAATAAGCGACAGTGCCATCCTGGTCTTGGCGCCAAAGCTTGCTAAGCATCTCGGCTGTCGAAAATCCCGGCTCTCCCAGCCAGGTCGCGAGGGCCGGGTCTGTCGCCTGCAATGCGTCGAGGAACGCTAGGCCGGCCAACATGCGCCGGAGCTGGTTCGTGGAATAGCCACTTAGGGTTTCGGCCGCGCGAATGCCCACTGGCTGCCCGGAGCCGGGTTCGCTTGACAGCAATATTTTGGTGTGTCTGGCAACATCTACCCAGCCCAAGTTGCGGGTGCGGGCGTCTTTGAGAGGGTGCATGGTTTTCAGTTAACGATAGATCCGATGAGGCATCTTGCAAGAGTATAGTACGGCGTACTAAAGTGTTGTGCAAGTGAGGACCCGACATGCATGTTTTAGGAATGGCGGGAGCAAAGGGTGGCACGGGGAAGACGAGCTTGGGGACAAATTTGGCTGTTTATATCAATCAAGGAGGTCAAGATTCGGTCATGCCTCGTTCACACGATACCAAGCCCATTCAGCTTCCGCCCAGCTTCAATCGCTTTATTCTGCTGATGGGAGCATCGAAGGGTGGATCTGGCAAGAGCACGCTGGGCGTCAATCTTGCGGTGACCGCCTATGTGTGTGGACTCAAGACCATCATCTTCGACACTGACATCGAAGGCGATAGCGGCCAGCAATCCTGCATGCGCTGGGCTAAGCTGCGGGGGGCGGATGGAGTGGTTGTGCGCCGTGCGCGATTGGAACGCATTGACGAAGCCATTCTCTGGGCGGAACGGAATGGCTTTACCTTCATCGTCATCGACACGCCTGGCCGGGATATGGCGGGCATGAAGCAAGCCCTCAATCTGGCCGATTTCATGTTGACCCCGTCCCAGCCGTCACCGTTGGATCTGCAGGCAACTGAACCGATCCGCCGCCTTTGGGCCGTGTCCACGACGCCCTCGAGCATCGCACTCAACATGGTCATCAGGGATACGCTGCCGCGGACCCGTCACTATGTGGCGCGCTATGCCGAGCAGGGCGCGGTGCTGCCTGCCTTTGTGGGGCGGCGGGTGCAATATATGGATGCGATGGAGCGCGGTCTGGGCGTTTCCGAATATATGCCGGACGATATCGGCGATCGCGAGATGCGCCAGCTTCTCACCGCGATTTTTGCCGAGGCACAAAAGCGGAAGGCAGCATGATGACGACCGATTTGCCGGAACAGCAAATGCAAGAATCCACCTCGTGTGATCGCGAGGTCTGGAATGTGCGCGAAGTTCGCCTCCGGTTGCCGCGTGCCGGGATTTCCGCGCTTAAGCAGAAGGCTGATGCGGACGATATATCGGTCAATGCTTTGATCGCCCGCTACATCGACCAAGGCCTCAAGGCCGATGCGCGTGCGGGCCTCTTTGAACTTGCGTCATGGTTCCGGGATTATTTGCGACCAAAGGGTGGGCGCGATAGCCGTGCCAAGAGCACGATCGATGAGCTAGATTTCACCTGATACCAAATAAGGGTTGACGTCCCTCGGCCCCAGCAACACTCCCTTCCACGGGTCCACGGGTCCACGGGTCCACGGGTCCACGGGTCCACGGGTCCACGGGTCCACGGGTCCACGGGTCCACGGGTCCAC
>NZ_JAEKMH010000005.1 GCF_016411825.1 Devosia sediminis | reverse complement strand
GTCCCACAGGTTCCAGTCCGGCCGCGACGGGACGAGCGATCCCCCGCCGCCGGACAGTTCCAAAAACCGGCGCCCCGGGGCGGTATGCGTCTCGCATTTTTAATCTCATGAGGCGCCAGCCGCCTCGGGGTCCGTCAATAGTCCAACCGGAGGCCGACAGCCGACCGGACAAGACCGCTGCCATTGCATCCTTTTGCTCGCCACCGCGTATTAACCCCATCGCGACATTATGACTGGACGGAAAGGCCCGAAGAGCCGAGGTCTTGCCCTTGTAACGCCCCAATGAGGGTCTTACATTCGCCCAACACTGGCGCGTGCCATGCGCCGGCCTCTCCGGGACAGGATTTGATGAACGGAAATTTCCGCAACTTCGCCATCTGGCTGGTCATCCTCTTTATGCTGATGGGCCTGTTCCAGGTCTTCCAGTCTTCCACGCGCACCATGTCCGTGGGCGAAAAGACCTACAGCCAGTTCGTCAGCGATATCGAGGCGGGCCGCGTCTCTTCCGTCACCATCACCGACAATGTCGTTTCGGGCCAGCTCAGCGACGGAACCCGCTTCGAAACCATCATTCCCGATGGCGCCGACGTGATCACCAAGCTCGAGAACTCCAATGTGGCGATCACCGCCCGCGCGCCGGAATCGAGCCCATTCTGGTCCATCCTGCTTTCGAGCTGGCTGCCGTTCATCGTCATCATCGGCGTCTGGTTCTTCTTTATCCGCCAGATGCAGGGCGGTGGCCGCGGTGGCGCCATGGGCTTTGGCAAGTCGCGCGCCAAGCTGCTGACGGAAACTCAGGGCAAGGTGACCTTCGAAGACGTCGCTGGTGTCGACGAAGCCAAGCAGGATCTCGAGGAAATCGTCGAATTCCTCCGCGATCCCGGAAAATTCCAGCGCCTGGGCGGCCGCATCCCGCGCGGCGTGCTGCTGGTCGGCCCTCCCGGTACCGGTAAGACGCTGCTGGCTCGCTCGGTCGCCGGCGAAGCCAATGTTCCCTTCTTCACCATTTCCGGTTCCGACTTCGTGGAAATGTTCGTCGGCGTCGGCGCCAGCCGCGTCCGCGACATGTTCGAGCAGGCCAAGAAGAACGCACCCTGCATCATCTTCATCGACGAAATCGACGCCGTCGGCCGCCAGCGTGGCGCGGGTCTCGGCGGTGGTAACGACGAACGCGAACAGACCCTCAACCAGCTCCTCGTCGAGATGGACGGCTTTGAAGCCAATGAAGGCATCATCCTGATCGCCGCCACCAACCGTCCCGACGTGCTCGACCCGGCCCTGCTCCGTCCGGGCCGCTTCGACCGCCAGGTCGTCGTGCCGAACCCGGATGTCTCGGGCCGCGAAAAGGTGCTCAAGGTCCACGTCCGCAAGGTGCCGCTGGCCCCCGACGTCGACCTCAAGGTGCTGGCCCGCGGGACGCCCGGTTTCTCCGGTGCGGATCTGATGAACCTCGTCAACGAGGCGGCCCTGATGGCGGCGCGCAAGAACAAGCGCTTCGTCACCCACCAGGAATTCGAGGACGCCAAGGACAAGATCATGATGGGCGCCGAGCGCCGCACCATGGCCATGACCGACGACGAGAAGAAGCTGACCGCCTATCACGAGGCCGGCCACGCCATCATCGCCCTCAAGGTTGCCGGTATCGACCCGATCCACAAGGCCACCATCATCCCGCGCGGCCGTGCGCTGGGCATGGTGATGACCCTGCCCGAGACCGACAGCTATTCGTTCAGCCGTGAAAAGGCCCTGGCCCGTCTCACCATGCTGTTCGGCGGCCGCGAAGCCGAGATCATCAAGTTCGGTCCGGAAAAGGTCACATCAGGCGCCTCGGGCGATATCCAGATGGCGACCAACCTCGCCCGCTCCATGGTCATGGAATGGGGCATGAGCGAACGGCTCGGCCGCGTGCGCTACCGCTCCAATGACCAGGAAGTGTTCCTCGGTCATTCGGTGACGCAGTCGCAGAACATGTCCGACGAGACGGCCAAGCTGATCGACGAGGAAGTGCGCAAGCTGATCGAGGACGGCGAAGCCTCGGCCCGCCATATCCTGACCACCTACAACGACCAGTGGGAAGCCATTGCTCAGGCCCTGCTCGAGTTCGAGACGCTGACCGGCGACGAACTGCGCGCCCTGATGGACGGCAAGCAGCCGATGCGTCCTGATGACAGCGGCCCGGCCGCGCCCAAGGCCACCGGTGTGCCCTCGGCCGGCAAGACGGGCAAGAAGCGCCCCGACAGCCCGCCCGAGCCCGGCATGGAGCCGCAGCCCGAGAGCTGACGGCGTTAAGCAGTCCAGTTAAGGGTCGCCGCAAGGCGACCCTTTCGCTTTGCCGGACACTCGGATAAAGCTGCGCAAAGTGGTATTAGACTTCCAAGACCAGTGAAACGGGGATTGAGACATGGCCCGCAGATATTTCGGCACTGACGGCATTCGCGGTCTCGCAAATGGCGACAAACTCACCCCCGAGCTCGCCCTCAAGGTGGGCATGGCGGCCGGCACCAAATTCGTGCGCGGCGACCACCGCAACCGCGTGGTGATCGGCAAGGACACCCGCCGCTCGGGTTATATGATCGAGCAGGCGCTGACCGCCGGTTTCACCGCCGTTGGCATGGACGTCTATCTGCTCGGGCCGATGCCGACCCCCGCCGTGGCCATGCTGACCCGTTCGCTGCGCGCCGACCTCGGCGTCATGATCTCGGCCTCCCACAACCCCTTTGACGACAACGGCATCAAGCTGTTCCGTCCCGACGGCTACAAGCTCAGCGACGAGCTGGAACTTGAGATCGAGGCGCTGATCGACAGCGACATGACCAAGCACCTAGCCCGTGGCCGCGACATCGGCCGCGCCCATCGCGACGAGGAAGCACGCACCCGCTATATCGAATATGCCAAGCGTACCCTGCCCCGGAACATCGACCTGACAGGCCTGCGTGTCGTGCTCGACTGCGCCAATGGCGCGGCCTACAAGGTCGCCCCGGTAGCCCTCTGGGAACTGGGCGCCGAGGTCTTCACCATCGGCGGTGAACCCGATGGCTTCAACATCAATCACAAGGTGGGCTCGACCGCCCCCGAAGCGGTGGCCGCCAAGGTCAAGGAAGTGCGCGCCGATATCGGCATTGCCCTCGACGGCGACGCCGACCGCGTCATCATCATCGACGAAAAGGGCAATGTGGTCGACGGCGACCAGTTCATGGCCGTGATCGCCGAGAGCTGGCTGGAGCGCCAGATGCTGGTGGGTGGCGGCATCGTCGCCACCATCATGTCCAATCTGGGTCTCGAGCGCCACCTGACCGGGCTCGGCCTCACCCTCGAACGCACCCAGGTGGGCGACCGCTATGTGCTCGAAGCCATGCGCGCCAAGGGTTTCAATGTCGGCGGCGAACAGTCGGGCCACATCATCCTGTCGGATTTCACCACGACGGGCGATGGCCTCGTCGCGGCGCTGCAACTGCTCTCCGTGCTCAAGCAGCGCGACCGCCCGATCTCGGAAATCTGCGCCCGCTTCGAAAAGGTGCCGCAGCTCCTGAGGAGCGTGAAGTTCAAGTCCGGCAAGCCGCTCGAGCACCAGCAGGTCATCCAGGCCATTGCCGATGGCCAGGCCATGCTGGGCAAGGGCGGGCGCCTTGTGGTCCGCGCCTCGGGCACGGAACCCGTCATCCGCGTCATGGGCGAGGCCGATGATGCGGCCCTGGTCGAGACCGTGGTCGGGCAGGTGGAATCCGCCATTCGCCAGGTCGCCTGACACGCACAAGTCCTTACCAGAGTGTAACTACCGAGCCGTGAAGTAACGGCTCGTAAACCACTGATGTTGACTGTGCAGTAGGGTTAAATTTTTAGGTTAAGCGCACTTTAAGAAGTTTGCCTGATATTGGCTGCAATCGACCTGGTGTCGTGGCAACCAAAGGAACTTCGTTATGCGTAGCCTCTTTGCAGCAGTGCTGATGGCAGGAGCCTCGGCCATTGCAGCGCCGGCCCTGGCGGCCGATATGTTCTATCCCCCGGTCATCGAGATCCCGGACGTTGATGCGGGCCTCGGCGGCGCCTTTTACCTGCGCGGCAGCGTGGCCATGAACGGCATGTGGGCACATACGAGCCGTCACCCCGATCTCAATGTCGACGTGCCGGTCACCCGCGGCGGCAGCGGCCTGTCGCTGGGCGTCGGCGTCGGCTACGAACTGGGCAACGGCCTGCGCTTCGACGTGACGGCAGACACGTTCAGCAATGACGGCATGACCGGCGAAGTGCCCACCGGCACCACGCTGACCGCCGGCCCGCATTCGCTCAACCTGCGCTCGACCATCGTCCTGGCCAACGCCTATTACGACTATTACCTGAGCGGTGACGGCCCGGGCAAAGGTACCTTTGTTTATGGCGGTGCCGGCGTCGGCTTTGCCAACAACCACTATATCTACACCACCACTCCGGGCACCGGTGCCCAGGATTCGGTCGGGCACAATCTCAGCCCCGCAGCCGCGCTCATGGTGGGCTTCGGTGTCGACTATGGCGATCTCGTCGCCGATATCGGCTATCGCGGCATCTATGTGAACTCGATCCGCAACGAAGTTGCGGCCTCCACCTACGAGGTCAACAACTCGCTGGCGCACGAAATCCGCGGCACCGTCCGCTACCGCTTCAACTAAGCGCGTCGTGGCGGCCCGCCACGACCGCCGCGTATACCAATAAAGGCCGGTGCCTCGCGACGCCGGCCTTTTCTCTTTGCTGGACGTTACCCTCCGGCCAGTGCTCAACTGGCGGCGATAGCCAGGGAGGATTGGCGTGCATATTCTCATTATTGGTGCGGCCGGCATGGTCGGACGCAAGCTCACCGAGGCGCTGATCGCGGCAGGGGAACTGGGCGGCAAACCGATCACGGCACTGACCCTGGCCGATGTCGAGGCCCCGATGCTGACGCTGGCGCCGTTTCATGTCTCGGTAGTGGCCGCGGACCTGTCGCTGCCCGGCGCGGCAGACGTGCTGGTCGCCAGCCGGCCGGACGTGATCTTTCATCTGGCCGCAATCGTCTCGGGCGAAGCCGAGGCCGACTTCGAGAAGGGCTATGCCATTAATCTCGACGGAACGCGGCTCTTGTTCGAGGCAATTCGGCGAGAGGGCCTAGTCGCGCCCTGGTGTCCGCGCCTCGTCTTCACCTCCTCGATCGCCGTCTTCGGTACGCCCCTGCCCGCGTCCATTCCCGACGACATGGCGCATACGCCGCTCACCAGCTACGGCACGCAGAAGGCCATCTGCGAACTACTGCTGGCGGACTATTCGCGGCGCGGATTTTTTGACGGCGTGGGCATTCGCCTGCCCACCATCGTCGTGCGCCCCGGCGCGCCCAACAAGGCGGCCTCGGGTTTCTTTTCGGGTATCATCCGCGAGCCGCTCAATGGCGTGGAGGCGGTGCTCCCGGTCGCCGACGACGTCCGCCACTGGTTTTCCTCGCCACGCTCGGCCGTGGGCTTCCTGATACATGCGGCAGAGCTCGATGCTGCCGCCCTGGAACAGCGGCGCAACCTCACCATGCCCGGGCTCTCGGCCACCATCGCCGAGGAACTCGCCGCACTCGAGCGATTTGGCGGCAAGCGGGTCGTTGCGCTGGTTCGCCGCGCGCCCGACGAAACCATCGGCCGCATTGTCGCCGGGTGGCCGCAGAATTTCAGCGCGCAGCGCGCGCTGTCACTGGGTTTTCGCGCCGAAACCAGCTTCGACGATATCGTGCGGGCCCATATCGAGGACGAGCTGGGCGGCCGCGTTCCGCTGGGTTGACCGGCCTCAGGCGCCGGTCACCCGCCAGATGACGTCGCCCACATCGTCAGCCATCAGCACCGCGCCATCGCTGGCCAGCGCCACGCCCACCGGACGGCCATAAGAGAATTTCTCGTCGGCCGAGAGGAAATCCTTGAGGATTTCGCGCGGCATGCCCACCGGCTTGCCATTCTGGAACTCGACAAAGGCCAGCTTGTAGCCGGAGAGCTTCGAGCGGTTCCACGAGCCATGCTGGCCGATGGCCATGCCGGAAGGGAAGCCCGGCAGCGTGCCTTCGGGCAGCCAGCAGAGGCCGAGCGAGGCGGTGTGGCCGCCCAGCGCATAATCGGGCTGCAGAGCCGAGGCCACCTTGGCTGCATCCTGCGGCACGCGATCGTCGACAACGCGGTTCCAGTAGCAATAGGGCCAGCCATAAAAGCCGCCGTCGATGACCGAGGTCAGGTAGTCGGGCGGGGTTTCGTCGCCGAGGCCGTCGCGCTCGTTGACCACGGTCCAGAGCTTCCCGCCAACCGGCTCCCAGGCCATGCCGACCGGATTGCGCAGGCCAGCGCCGAAGATGCGCGACTGGCCGGTGACGAGGTCAAGTTCGTGGATGCAGGCGCGGTTTTCCTCGGCAGCCATGCCGGCATCGCCGATATTGCTCAGCGAGCCAACGGCCACATAGAGTTTTGTGCCATCGGCCGACGCGATGAGATTGCGCGTCCAGTGCCCGCCGGGGATCAGGTCCATCAGCTTCTTGCCGGGCGACGTGATCTTGTTGGCGCCAGCCACATAGGGATAGGCGAGGACGGCGTCGGATGCGCCCACATAGAGCGTCGAGCCGACCAACGCAATGCCAAAGGGCTGGCGCACATTCTCGATATAAGCATGGCGCTCTTCGGCCACCCCGTCACCATCGGCGTCGCGCAGCAGGGTCACCCGGTTCGGGCTGTCGCCACGGGCCCCGGCCCTCTTCATGGTCGCCGCCATGGCGTGGTTGAAGAGGCCGGACGGCTTGCCATCCTCACCCATGGATTCGGCGACCAGCACATCGCCATTGGGCAGCACGACGACATTGCGTGGATGCACGAGATCGCGGGCAAAGGCATTGACCTTGAGGCCCGGCGCCGGGGTCGGCTTGTGATCGCCCTTCCAGCCCTCTGCCGTCGGCATCTTGAGGGTCGGGATCTTGCCCTGGGGCTTGGGATCGGGAATGGCAGGGGCGGTGCCATAGGCCGGTGGACGCGGGCCATCGCCGGAATGGCGGATGGCGACGGCGGCGCCGCCGACAAGGGCAACAAGGCGGGCGAAAAGGCTGGTCTGGGCCATGGATCGTCTCGAACAAGCGCGGAAGGAAACAAAGGCAGGAGCGCCACGCTAGTGCCTTTGCCGCGCGAGGGCCAGACCAGGCCTGCAATTATCACATCAATCGCATCCCCCGGGGCTCGCCGCCCCAGGTCAGAGCGTCGCGAGCTCGCGATTGCTGATGGCCCGCCCATAGGCCTTGCGGATGCCGATCTTTTCTTCGAGCGCCACGATCACGGTGTCAGAGAAATTGGTCTCGTACATTTCGGAGAGATTGTTGAGCCCGCCGGGGGTGAAGACGTTGATCTCGAGGATCTTGTCGCCGACGATGTCGAGCCCGACGATGAACATGCCGTCCTGCACCAGCTTGGGCCGCACCGCATCGGCAATCTCGAGCATGGTCGGCGTGACCTCGACCGGGGCCGGGCCGCCGCCGACATGCACATTGGAGCGGATTTCGCCCTTGGCGGGCACCCGGCGGAAGGCTGCATACTTGCCCTCGCGCATCAGCGGCCTGCCATTCATCAGGAAAAAGCGCACATCCCCCTCCCCGGCCTCGGGCATGAAGGCCTGGGCAATGAGATAGCCCTCGCCGCTCACCGCCTCGAAGATCTGGTTGAGATTCTGGTCCTTGGGCGAGGCGATCTTGAAGACGTTCTTGCCGCCCGAGCCCTGCAGCGGCTTGATGATGGCGCCCTTCTTCTGGCTGTCGATGAAGCCACGGATTTCCTCGATATTCTTGGAGATCAGCGTGGTGGGGCGCACCGAAGTCGGGAAATCCTGGAAGTAGAGCTTGTTCTGCGCCTTGGCCAAGCCTTCCGGATCATTGACCACCAGCACGCCGCGATCGGCCGCCAGGCGTCCGAAGATGGTGCCGATGCTGGCCGCCCAGGGGCGGTCGGACGCGTCCTGGGACGGGTCGTTGCGCAGGAACAGCACGTCGATCTCGGAAGCGTCGAAGGTCTTCTTTTCCTTGCTCGCCTGTAGGTCCTTGAACAGCGTTTCGGGCTTCTTGTAGTTGCTGGCCGGCAGCACGAGCCCGGTCACGGACAGGCTGTCGTCCGGCCGCAGCACGAAATCGCTGGGGGTCACGTAGCAGATGTCGTGGCCGCGATTGAGCGCGGCCAGCGCCAGCACGGTAGTGGTGAAATTGGGGGTCTCGTCTTCGATGGCGTTGACGAAGAAGGCGATGCGCATGCGGAACTCCTAGGCAGCCACGAGGTCAATGGGAGAAAGACCGGATCTGAGCCGGTCGAGGCGCTGATCGGCGCCCTTGATGGAGAGAAACTGCGGGGTGACGACGGGAGGCTTGAGCAGACCGCGCGTCGTCAGCTCCTGCATCACCCCGATATGGCCGGCGGCAATCTTGCCCAGCCAGAACGGATCGAGCGAACCGCCACCCTCGAGGTGACGGAGTAGCTCGAGCAGTCCCCTCAGATAGATGGCATCCTTGGCGAGGCCGCCGCCGCGATAAACGCGCAGGGCCAGGGTAAAGGCGGTGCGGTCGCTAAAGCCATGATCCCTGGTGAGGCTGGCATAGACATCGACGAAGCTCGCGCCATCAAGCATGGCCGATACCGCCAGCACCCGCCCAGCAATGAGCCGCAGGCGCGGCACGGTCATGCCGCCGGCTAAATATTCGGCAAGGACGGCCAGCCCCTCCTGCGCGCCCTCGTAGCCGGCAAGGCCGGCGCGAAACAGCCGCAGGCCATGACCCGAGCCATTGTAATAGGTGAGGAGATGCACACCCACCTCGTGGCTGAGCAGCGCCTCCACCCGGTCCTTCGCCATGGCGGTGTTGCGCGAAATCAGCAGCCTTCCATTGGACACCATCATGCCGGCTGGCAAGTCATCACGCACCTCGATGCGCGCGGCAAAGCTGCTCGACTGCCCGGCATAGCGCTCGATCATCGCCTGGGCCCGACGCTCGACGAAGCGATAGTCGACATTCTCGGCCTCGTTCTTACTGCGGCTCGAGGCTGTCGCCGTCATGATCTCCTCGGCTGCCTTGAGCAGCCGCGGCTCGACCGAGCGATAAAGCGCCCTTCCCAGTTCCCGGAAGCGCCGCGTGCCGCGCGCCGCGAGCATGGACAATTGCAGGTCCAGCTCCTGCTGCTTTTCCGAATAAAGGGCGCTCAGCACCGGGTCTTCGAAATGATCGAGCTTGATGGTCCAGAGCGCCCGCTTGCTTTCCGCGATATCGACGGTCAGCGGTCGGTAGAGAAAAGTCGGCTTGCGCTTGAAGCCGGCGGCGTTGAATTCCTGCCAGGCCGGCTCGGCATTGATCGGGGTGACCGCGAGGAGAAAGTCGAAGCGCGAGGCGACTTCGTCCACCGCCCTGTCGGCACGGCTGACCGCATCGATGAAGACGCGGCGGCCGAGCGAGCGATGGCTCACCGGCGACAGGCTGGTTTCGGCGCGAATGAAGCTCGCCGTGGCCTGCAGCACGCCGTCGAATATCGCTTCGACCAGCCGCTCGCGCAGTTCGGGATAGGTGTCGCGGGACTTGGGGACCTTGTAGATCGGCGCAAAGCGCACCGTCAGCACCGGATATTTCGGCAACCTCTGCGCGAGGCCGGCATGACGATCCTCGACCATCTCGCGCCGTGTCACATGCGGCGCGCGGTAGCGCAGGTCGACCTTTTCCAACGCGGCGACGAAATCGGCCAGCGCAGCCTGCATGGTTGCACCCGCAGTGGCGGAAACGCTGACCTCGAAGGGGGCAAGATAGGGCGCATCCTCGGCGCGGTCGTCTGCGGCCAGTTCGCCCAGGTCGACGACCAGAAAGCCGCCAAAGCGCTCCTGCATGACCGGACCGACCAGATTGATGACCCGCGTGGCATCCTGGAGGTTGCGCACCAGGAGGTGGGCCGAATTGGCCATGGCCGCCGCCCGCGCCACCGGGTCGGCGCGCCGGCCGACATGCACGGCCAGGAAGGGCATGGGACGATCCATATAGAGCCGCCCGCGGCCCCCGAGATCGAGCCGGATGGGACCATCGGTTTCAAGGCATTTGGCAATGGCGTCGAGATCAAGGCCGGCCGTCCCGGCCTGGCCGCTCATGGCCGGGCTCCCAGCGCCTCGACCAAAACGGGCAGGCTCGCGGCGATCGCTGCGCGCAGCTCGGCAATCACCATGCGATCGGGCTCACCCGTCCACTCGTCCATGAAGACCTTCTTGAACTCGACCGCAATGGCGCAGCCGGTCTCGGGGAAATGCTCGTGCACGAAACGCGTCTGTTCGCCCCGCCCCTCGAAGGCGATATTCTCGCGCACGTCGAGCTTGTGGCCCATGACGGTTTGTTCGCGCAACGCGTCCATGAAGGGGTCGAGCACATGGGCCCAGCGCGCCCGGTCCATGGAAAAGGTGCCGATATTGATGACCGGCGCCTTGTCGGGATCAGTGGGCGCGGCATCGGCGCCGTCCCGGCGATGATTGTAGCTGTGCATGTCGAGCAGCACGAAGCGATGATGCTCGGCCACGATGCTCTCGAGAAAGGCCTTCAGCATGGCGTAATAGGCGGCATGCTGGGCAAGGAGCGCCTGGAGGCGTTCTCCCTCGGGCGCGGAGCGCCAGACCTGGAGCCCCCAGGCCTGCTCGGGCGTCAGATAGACCGCGCCTTCAGACGGACGATTGAGATCGACCTCAAAGCGCGAGCGATGCACCACGACCCGATTGGCAATGTCCGCGATCATCTCCGCGGTAAACGGATCTTCCTCGCGCAGGCGCCCGGCCTCGTCGAGCGCCATGGCCTCCATGAGGTCCGGCCAGACATGGTGGCCGTCATGGATGGCGGTGCCCACAAGCGGCGAGCGGCCGCGCTCGAAGGACCACAGGGCGGATTGCCGGCTATCGATAGGAGAGGTGACGCTTGTATTCATGCCGCTCTAAACGTGCGGCATGAATTGTGGGTTCCCGTGCGGGGTTAGGCGCCTCGATCCTCCGGCGCGAGCCCAGGCCGCTGCGCCTTGGTCCAGAGCGAGCGCGCCGGGACGATGGCGGGATTGTAGCGCCCCTTGAAACGCTGGGCGATCTCCATGGTCTCTTCGAGCAGGCGATCGTCGAGGCGGATCGGCTCGAGGCCCAGCGCCCGGAACGTGGCATTGGACGCCCGCAGCGTGTTTTCCGGCGCTTCCTTGCGCGGATTGTCGACAAAGGCGATTTCGGCGCCGGTCATGGTGGCCACGAGTTGGGCCAGTTCGCGCACCTGCCGGGTTTCGGCAATCTGATTGAGAATTTTCACCTGGCTGCCGCGCTGGGGCGGATTGTCGATCGCAAGGCGGACGCAGTTCACCGTGTCCTGGATATGGATGAAGGCCCGCGTCTGCCCACCCGTGCCGTGGACGGTGAGCGCGTGGTCGACCACCGCCTGCATCAGGAAGCGGTTGAGCACGGTGCCATAGTCGCCGTCATAATCGAAACGGTTGATCAGCGCGTCGTCGCGGCGGGTTTCCTTGGTCTGCGTGCCCCAGACGATGCCCTGATGAAGATCGGTGATGCGCAGCTCGTCATTGCGGGCGTAGAACTGGAACAGCAACTGATCGAGCGACTTGGTCATGTGATAGACCGAGCCCGGCGCGGTGGGAAAGAGGATCGAGCGATCATGCTCGGTTCCATCCGGTCCCTTGACCACCACCGGCAGGTAGCCCTCGGGAATTTCGAGGCCGGCCGCGTCATAGCCATAGACGCCCATCGTGCCCAGATGCACGAGATGAATGTCGCGACGGGCCTCGACCAGCGCCACGAGGAGGTTGTGCGTGCCGCTGACATTGTTGTTGACCGTGTAGCACTTGCGCTCGGGCGTACTCATGGAATAGGGCGCGGCACGCTGCTCGGCGAAATGCACGATGGTGCCCGGCATGAAAGTGTCGATGACGGCGAGCAGGTCGCGATAGTCGCGGGCCACATCGACCTCGAAGAATTCGATATCCTGGCCCGATACCGCCTTCCAGGCGGCCAGGCGATCCGCCATGGAGGCGATCGGCGTCAGGCCTTGGGTGCCCAGTTCAGCATCGATCCGACGGCGCGAAAAATTGTCGACTATGCCGACCTCGTAGCCATGTGCAGACAGATGCAGCGCCGTCGGCCAACCGCAAAATCCGTCGCCGCCCAATACCAATACACGGGCCATGGCCGTCTCCTTTTGGTTGTGCCCTCAAAGCTGCAACGCAGGGGCGCGGACACGGCTTCACCGGTTCCGTCCGTTCCGTCGCGATCCTTAAGGCTTGGTTAAGTCTCACCCCGCACTTGCGCCGCGGCGCAGGCGAAGCAGTCGGGTTAGGCGCGAACTGTGTCCGAAAATAGCGCCGTCATCTCCTTTCCCACCGGAACCGCGCGATGCGCCGCAGGCGTTACAATGGGTGCGAAACCGGATATGCTCGCCTGCTCGGGGACTAGGGAGTAATACGTGTCGGACGCAGTGCTGGATCTCGAACAGCGCGCCTATGAGGCAGCGCTCCTCCCCGAGTTCTGGCCGGACGTTCTCGAGCGTCTTTCCCGCTTCGCGGGCGCCGCGGGCACTGGCCTCGTCACGCTCAACGAGCGGGGTGCCCACATCCTCTGCTCACCCTCGCTCGATGAAGCCAGGGCCCAAATCCTCGAGGGCAATTACATGGCCCGCAGCGGCCGCGCCGAGGCGGTGATGCGCAAGGGCCTGGTCGGCCAGCCGCGCTTTCTCAACGAGCACGACTATTACGACAGCCTCGACGACGCCATGACCGATCCTATCGTGCGCGACGTGTTCCGGCCGCGCGGCATGGGCTGGGCGTCGGGCTTTCTGATGCGCACGCCCGAGGACGACATGCTGATCCTCAATGTCGAGCAGCATTACGACAAGGGGCCGATCACCGGCGAGGCGCTGGCGGCGCTCGACGGCGTTTATTCCATCTTCGCCCGATCGGCCATGATCACCGCCCGCGCCGACCTGGCCCGCGTCCGCACCACGATCGAAACCCTGGCCGACCTGGGCCTGCCGGCTGCCGCCGTGACTCCCTCCGGCCGCATCACCGTCGCCAATGAGCTTTTTGCCTCTGCCAGCGCGGTGTGGACCACGCGGATGAGCGAACGCCTGGCTCTGCTGGATCCCGGCGCCAATTCCAACCTCGCCCAGGCGCTCGAAACCGTGCATGGCAATTCCGGCCAGCGCTCGATCCCGCTCCGCGATCGGCAGAGCAACCTGATTGCCGGCGTGGTGCAGGTCATCCCCATCCGCCGCGCCGTACACGACATTTTCGGCAGTTCCTCGGCCATTGTCGTGCTCAACCGCACCCGCACCACGCCCGATGCGCGGCTGGTGCATGCCCTCTTCGATCTCACGCCGGCCGAGATCGGCGTCGCTGAAAAGATCGCCGCCGGGCAGTCGGTCAGCCAGATCGCCGGCGCTACCGGCCGGAGCCTCGCCACCATCCGCAATCAGTTGAAATCAGTGATGGAAAAGACCGGCACCAGCCGCCAGGCCGAGCTGACGCTGCTGATGACGCAGCTCTCCATTCCCGCCGGCGGCGAGCCGAAATGAAAAAGGGCGCCTCGCGGCGCCCTTGAACCATCCCATTTGCAGGGATCAGAAGTTCCAGTCTTCGTCCTCGGTGGCGATGGCCTTGCCGATGACGTAGCTCGAGCCCGAGCCCGAGAAGAAGTCGTGGTTTTCGTCGGCATTGGGCGAGAGGGCCGAAAGGATCGCCGCGTTGACCTTGCAGGCCTCGGGCGGGAACAGGGCTTCGTAGCCCAGGTTCATCAGCGCCTTGTTAGCATTATAGTGGAGGAACTTCTTGACGTCCTCGGTCAACCCGACTCCGTCGTAGAGTTCTTCGGTATAGCGCGCTTCGTTGTCGTAGAGCTCGAGCAGGAAGTCGAAGGCGAAATCCTTGATCTCCTGCTTGCGGGTGTCCGAGAGGCGCTCGATTTCGCGCTGGAACTTGTAGCCGATGTAATAGCCATGCACGGCCTCGTCCTTGATGATGAGGCGGATGAGGTCGGCCGTATTGGTGAGCTTGGCGCGGCTCGACCAGTACATGGGCAGATAGAAGCCCGAATAGAACAGGAAGCTTTCGAGGAAGGTGGAGGCCACCTTCTTCTTGAGCGGATCGCCGCTTTCATACTGGGCGAGGATCAGTTGCGCCTTGCGCTGCAGGAACTCGTTTTCTTCCGACCAGCGATAGGCGTCGTCGACGTCCGGCGTCAGGCACAGGGTCGAAAAGATCGACGAATAGGAGCGGGCATGCACCGCTTCCATGAAGGAGATGTTCGACAGAACCGCCTCTTCATGCGGGGTCTGCGCATCGGCCATCAGGCGCACCGCGCCGACGCCATTCTGGATGGTGTCGAGCAGGGTGAGGCCGGTGAAGACGCGGATGGTGAGCTGCTGCTCTTCCGGCTTGAGGGTCGCCCAGCTCGGAATGTCGTTCGAAAGCGGCACCTTCTCGGGCAGCCAGAAATTGGAGGTCAGGCGGTTCCAGACCTCGAGATCCTTGTCGTCCTGGATACGGTTCCAGTTGATGGCGCGAACCCTGGAAATCGGCTTGGCATGCATATTCATTGGTGTTGAAGCCTTTTTGTCAAAGCGCGCAGGAGACACAGCCCTGGACCTCGGTGCCTTCAAGGGCAAGCTGGCGGAGGCGGATGTAGTAGATGGTCTTGATGCCCTTCTTCCAGGCGTAGATCTGCGCCTTGTTGATATCGCGGGTGGTCGCGGTATCGCGGAAGAACAGGGTCAGCGACAGGCCCTGGTCGACATGTTGGGTAGCCGCCGCATAGGTGTCGATGATCTTTTCCGGGCCGATCTCATAGGCATCCTGGTAATAGTCCAGGTTGTCATTGGTCATGAAGGCGGCCGGATAATAGACGCGGCCGATCTTGCCTTCCTTGCGGATCTCGATCTTGGACACGATCGGGTGAATCGAGGAGGTCGAGTGATTGATGTAGGAGATCGAGCCGGTCGGCGGCACGGCCTGCAGGTTCTGGTTGTAGAGACCGGTCATCATGACCTTGGCCTTCAGATCGCGCCAGTCTTCCTGGGTCGGGATATGAATGCCGGCCTTTTCGAACAGCTCGGCGACCTTTGGCGTCGCGGGGACCCATTCCTTGTCGGTATATTTGTCGAAGTAGCTGCCATCGGCATATTTCGACTTGCCGAAATTCTTGAAGCTTTCGCCGCGTTCGGTGGCGATCAGGTTCGAGGCGCGCAGGGCGTGATAGGTCACCGTGTAGAAATACATATTGGTGAAATCGACGCCTTCTTCCGAGCCGTAGAAGATGCGTTCACGGGCAAGATAGCCGTGCAGGTTCATTGCGCCCAGGCCAATGGCATGGCTTTCGGCATTGCCCTTGGCGACCGAGGGCACCGAGGTGATGTTGCTCATGTCCGAAACGGCCGTCAGGGCGCGGATCGAGGTTTCGATGGTCTGGCCGAAATCGGTCGAGTCCATCGCATTGGCGATGTTGAGCGAGCCCAGGTTGCAGGAAATGTCCTTGCCCATGTGCTCGTAGCTCAGATCCTCGTTATAGACCGAGGCATCGCTGACCTGGAGGATTTCCGAGCAGAGATTGCTCATGGTGATGCGGCCGTCGATCGGGTTGGCCCGGTTCACCGTGTCCTCGAACATGATGTAGGGGTAGCCGCTCTCGAACTGAATCTCGGCGATGATCTGGAAGAATTCGCGCGCCTTGATCTTCTTTTTCTTGATGCGACGGTCCTCGACCATTTCGCGGTACTTTTCGGTGACCGAGATCTCGGTCATGGGCACGCCATAGACCTTCTGCACGTCATAGGGCGAGAACAGGTACATGTCCTCGTTGTCGCGGGCGAGTTCGAAGGTGATGTCGGGAATGACGACGCCCAGCGACAGCGTCTTGATGCGCACCTTCTCGTCGGCATTTTCGCGCTTGGTATCGAGGAAGCGCATGATGTCGGGATGGTGGGCGTGCAGGTACACCGCGCCGGCACCCTGGCGGGCGCCGAGCTGGTTTGCATAGGAGAAGCTGTCTTCGAGCAGCTTCATGACCGGCAGCACACCCGAGGACTGGTTCTCGATCTGCTTGATGGGGGCACCCATCTCGCGGATATTGGTGAGGCTCAGCGCCACGCCGCCGCCGCGCTTGGAAAGCTGCAGCGCCGAATTGATGGCGCGGCCGATCGATTCCATGTTGTCTTCGACGCGCAGGAGGAAGCACGAGACGAGCTCGCCGCGCTGTTTCTTGCCGGCATTGAGGAAGGTCGGGGTCGCGGGCTGGAAGCGGCCGGTGATGATCTCGTCGACGAGGTTCTTCGCCAGGACTTCGTCGCCGCGCGCCAAAGCCAGTGCCACCATGCAGACGCGATCTTCGTAGCGCTCGAGGTAGCGCTTGCCGTCGAAGGTCTTGAGCGTATAGCTGGTATAATACTTGAAGGCGCCGAGGAAGGTCGGGAAGCGGAACTTCTTGTCGTAGGCGTAGTCATAAAGATCGCGCACGAAGTTGAAGCTATAGTGGTCGAGCACGTCCTGCTCGTAATAGCCCTCTTCGACCAGATAGGTCAGCTTCTCGCGCAGGTTGTGAAAGAACACCGTGTTCTGGTTCACATGCTGCAGGAAATACTGATGCGCGGCCTGCTTGTCCTTGTCGAACTGGATCTGGCCCTGGTCATCGTAAAGATTGAGCATGGCATTGAGCGCATGGTAATCCAGCGCCTGATCATGCTTGTCCTGCGATGGCTTGCCGGCCGGCCGTTCTTCGGTGCGGTCTAGTGTGAGCGTGTCCAAAACCGTTCCAGTCCCTGTCTGACATTGGCGACATCCTCATCCGTTCCGAGAAGCTCGAAGCGGTAGAGGAGCGGCACGGCGCATTTCTGGCTGACGATGTCGCCAGCGATACAATAGCCGGTGCCGAAATTGGTGTTGCCCGAGGCGATGACGCCGCGGATGAGATCGCGGTTATGCGCGATGTTGAGGAAGCGGATGACCGGCTTGGGCACGGCGCCCTGGCCGCCGCCCCCGCCATAGGTGGGGAGCACGAGTACGAAGGGCTCGTCCACGACCGGCGGCTCGCTCGCGGCGTCCACCGGCAATCTCACACCACCCACACCCAGCTTCTCGACGAAGCGATGGGTGTTTTCCGAGGTGCTCGAATAATAGACGAGGCCGCCCATGGTCGCGCCCCTCCTCCCTCGATCAGGCCAGCGCGCCGATCATGTCGGGGCGGAAACCGGCCCAGTGCTGGTCACCGACCACGACCACCGGGACCTGGCGGTAGCCCATTTCTTCAACGCGCGCATAGGCGTCGGCGTCGGCGGAAATGTCGACCACGGTATAGTCGAGGCCCTTGCGGTCGAGCGCGCGGGTGGTGGCGGTGCACTGGACGCAGGCGGGCTTGCTGTAGACGGTGATGCTCATGGTCTTAAATCCTCATAGGACTTGCATTGCGCGGATGGCGCGAACCATCCGCAGGTGGACGTCGGGGTACAAGGCAGGCCGACTGGCGGCGGAACGACTTGGCCCAAAGGGCCGTCCTGGCATCGCTTCAAAGATAAACGCGCGAACCATCGCTTCAGTCATCCCCAAGTCACGAGCGCGCGAAGGCACTCGCCTGCCGTATTCCGGCTTCGTCCGGTCTGTCGTTGACGCTGTTACCAACCCGGGCCCGCGGGAGGGCGGACCAGAGTACTTGCCCCGTGCCCCGGCCCTGCATCGATCGTGTCGCCGATGCTTGTTCCGAGGGCTTGTCAGACGCTTTTTTTGAGCGCCGGACCGAGGATCAGAATTCAGCGATTCACGGGCTGGCGTCAACAACAGAAAATCACAACACCTAGCGTCGGACCCCTCGATTTTCGCAAGGGATGGTATGCGTAATATGGGATTAGCGGGGAAAAATAGCAAGCAAATCCGAGCCCTTCCGCACCCGAAGTGATCACGATTCCGGGGCTGGAAGGAGGTTTGCGAAAAGCTGCGTGAACTGGTGCTAAGCCTGCGAAAAATCAGCGGGTTCGGCCGCCTTAATAGGTCCTTTACCATATGCGCTGAAACCGAATCCCGCGCGCCGAAAACCCTGTCAAGGACCCATATTTTGACGACACCGGGAGACCGGCGCGGCGTCTACCCATAGTGGGGTCGACAGGCAACGGCTTGTGTCCCACTCCAGGACCGTGGCCGCCCTGGCGGATCATCGAAAACGACCGGTCAGGCGCTGCCAGTCGGACCGAGGAACAGGGCTTGCTGTTGGCTTGCTCGGCCTATTCCGGGCAAATCCGGTCCGTCGCCGCCTCGTTCTGCGTCAGCAGCGCATCGGGAGACCCGGTCTTGGCGAATTCGGCAGCAGCGGGGTCTTGCTCGTGTCGCTGGCGCAGAAAGGTGTCCAGCGCCCGCAGGGATATGCAGTCCTTGGCGCGATAGAGCGCATCGCGGTCCGCCAGGTCACGCCAGAAGGCGGATTCGATCAGGCCTTTTCGCGGATCATTGTAGGTGGCCATGGCCTTTTGATCGGTCGCAAAGGCCGACAGAAACGCTGCCGTTACTTTGTCATCCACACGCAGGGGCCGCGGTGACTTGCTGGTCATGGCTTCGTAGAGGACGAGGAACCACATGTTGACCATTCGCTTGGTCGCCGGATCGCTTGGATCGGGCAGCATGCGGTCATAATGCGCGGCCAGCGCCTGAGCGAGGATCAGTTTCTCAAACACTGCATGCGTTCCCAGGTCCTGGATGCGCTCGCGTTCCTTGTTCCCTATCCCCCGCAGGACGTCTATCGGGATGACGAGGTCGAGGGATGTGCGCTTGATGCTGAGCGGCACCTCAACCCGCAATTCGTTGTGCAGAACGGTGTCTCCACCCACCTTCTGCTCCGGCAGCGTGATGATGAAGGTCGGCTCGTACCGCCAGGTGACATTGTCCTCAAAGCCCACGGTCACCTCGTTGGCCGTGGGCATGAGCGGTTCAGGCAAGGTCGTGTCGCCGTCGCGGGCCACATGGACCTTGAGGCCCTCCGGCCAGGCGCCATAGGTGCGCAGGGTGACGGTCACCGCAGCGCTTGGCGCGACCATGGCCAGCGTCAGACAAAGGACAATACTGAAACGGATCATCCCATTGGCCCCTTTTGCCCCGGTGACGGATCGGGGACATCTGCTGGTTCCACGATCTCGGCTTGGGCGGGATCGTCGGCCTTGACCACCCCACCCTTCTTGTCGGTCGCCGGACCGAATGCAGCGATGCCGGGGTTGAGCCTCAGGCCGACAATGGCCGCAAAGACCACGGCACAAAAATAGCGGATACTGCCCGCAATGGTCGAAAGGACCGCCACATTCGATGTGAGCTTTTCGGGCGCCACATCCGCCAGCAACAGCGTTTGCGCGCCGACCGTGTCGATGACGATCTGCAGGTGCAGATAGGCAAGCCAGCAGAGGGCCGCCAGGGTCAAGATGGAGAGGGTCTGGAACGTCGATGACCGGGGTGGCGCCACAAAGGCCAGGAGGCCACCGAGGATGGCGGGCGTCAATTCGCTGGTCACGGATAGCTGCTGCAGGACCACTGGCGCGAACGAAGCCACGCCGGCTAGGCTGTGGGCGAGCAGTTCGGTCTGGGTGACATGGAGCCCCGCAAGGACTGCCGCCCAGATGGCGAGCAGCATGACGAATGTCCCGGCAAACAGGATATAGCGCACCAGCGGAGAAATCTGGATCGGGGCGGCCTGGGCAGCGGGCTCGACGGATGGGACTGGGGTCATTTCAGCTCAGATACGCTCCATTCACCCAGCCCGACATGTCGGGTTGGCCATTGGCATTGAGCACCGAAACCAGGAACCAGCCTTCCGCGCGCTGCAGCACCTCTACTGACGTGCCCAGCGGCAGCACTTTGAGGACTGCCGCCGATGTCGATGGCCCGGACCGCAGGTTGAGGCCCTCGGTGGCCGAAACCTGGAAATCGCTGTTGGTATCGTCCTGACGCCCGCCGAAGACCAGGCTGCGGAAACGATCGAGGTCGAAAGCCGGACCCGGATCCCATTTGCGCCCGCGCGAAATCTCTTCGTGGCCGACAATCGTGTCGATGCCGTAATGGGCCACGAGTTCGCGCGCAACGAGAGCCGCCGACTGGACCTGAATGTCGGGATAGCCTTCCCACCCGATGGGCGTCGAACTGCCGTCCGGATTGCCATTGGGATGGATAGCCAGGATCGGATCGGCAATTTTCTTTTGAGTATAGGTCTGCCAACCGTCGGGCGTGCGCTGCAAGTAGCCCCAATTGGCCAGCTCTATCCCCAGACTAAAGTGGTTAAGCCCTACCAGATCTCGGAATTTCGACTTGCCGGCATGCCAGGCCACCGTGTTGAACGGCACACACTGGATAACAGTACCATCACGCTCGATGACAACATGGGCCGAAGAACCTGGATTGGCGGCACTCTTGAACCAGTCCGCACTGGATGCAGCAGTACCGCCATAGGTAAAGTGCATGACCAGTATTTTTGGTGGAGAAGCAAACACTTCACCGACATACGGTGACTTGACGAACTCGACGGATTGACCGTCGACAATCAACTTGTGACTCTTCAAAGGCAGTGTCAACGAGGCCCCCTCTCGAAGAAAAACTGCTGCCTTATCTGTTCTCCTTTTTGTTCGTCCGTCAATCCGGGCCGAAACATTTGATGTTATGCCAAGCGGCAGCAAGAAAGCCGACCCAAGACAAAGTAGTGACGACCGACGATTCCCGTTGACGGCAGCCCCGCCCGGGCGTATTTCCGGCCTCAGGACACCTCGCCCTAACGCGAGGCGCATAGGCCTGGGAGGGCCGCTTGAGATGGCTGATACGCCCCTGACCGCACCGGCGGTAAAACCGGCTAACCCCAATTTTTCGTCGGGTCCTTGTGCCAAGCGTCCAGGCTGGACGGTTGAAGCGCTGGCTGGCGCCCTGACTGGACGCTCGCATCGCGCCAAGGTCGCCAAGGCCCGCATCCAGGAAGCCATCGACCTCACCCGCGATCTGCTCGAAGTGCCGGCCGACTATCGCATCGGCATCGTCCCCGCTTCCGATACCGGCGCGGTGGAGATGTTCCTCTGGAGCGCGCTGGGCGCCCGGGGCGTCGACATGCTGGCCTGGGAATCGTTCGGCGCCGGCTGGGTCACCGATGTGCAGAAGCAGTTGAAGCTTCCCGACGTGCGCGTCCTCGAAGCCCCCCATGGCGAATTGCCGGACCTGACACAGGTCGATTTCAACCGCGACGTGGTCTTTACCTGGAACGGCACCACTTCGGGCGTCCGCGTTCCCGATGCCAACTGGATTCCCGCCGACCGCGAAGGCCTCACCATCTGCGACGCCACTTCGGCCGCCTTTGCGCAGAAGCTCGATTTCGCCAAGCTCGATGTCGTCACCTTCTCCTGGCAGAAGGCGCTGGGCGGGGAAGCCGCGCACGGCATCCTGATCCTCTCGCCCCGCGCCGTCGAACGGCTCGAGACCTACAAGCCCGATCGCCCGTTGCCCAAGATCTTCCGCATGACCAAGGGCGGCAAGCTGATCGAGGGCATCTTCAATGCCGAAACCATCAACACCGTCTCGATGATCTGCATCGAGGACGCCATCGACGCGATGAAATGGGGACTGGGGCTTGGCGGGCTCAAGGCCATGCAGGCCCGTGCCGATGCGAATTTCAAGGTGCTGGCCGACTGGGTAGAAAAGACCGGCTGGGTCGATTTCCTCGCCAAGAAGGCCGACCAACGCTCGAACACCTCGGTCTGCCTCTCGATCACCGACCCCGACATCGTGGCGCTCGACGATGAAACTCAGGCCGCCTTTGCCAAGGCCATCGTCGCCCGCCTCGACAAGCTCGGCGTCGGCTATGACTTTGGCTCCTACAAGGACGCCCCGGCGGGCCTGCGCATCTGGGCAGGCTCGACTGTGGAAGCCTCCGACCTTGCAGCGCTGACCCCGTGGCTCGACTGGGCCTTCGCCCAGGAAAAGGCCGCGCTCAAGGCCGCTGCGTAAGACTTGAACGACCCCCACCCTTGATCCCTCCCCACAAGGGGGAGGGAGACGATGAACTCGGAGCGCAGTCCTTGCGCCTCGCTCCCCTCCATGGGGAGGGACCGAGGGTGGGGTGATCCATCAACGCAATCGATATTCAGGGACCATCCCAAAATGCCAAAAGTTCTCGTTTCGGATAAACTGAGCCCCACCGCCGTCCAGATCTTCAAGGACAATGGCGTCGAGGTGGATTACCTGCCGGACCTCGGCAAGGATAAGGACAAGCTGTTCGAAGTCATCGGCCAGTATGATGGCCTGGCCATCCGCTCGGCCACCAAGGTCACCGAGAAGATCATCTCGGCGGCGACCAATCTCAAGGTCATCGGCCGCGCCGGCATTGGCGTCGACAATGTCGACATTCCGGCCGCGACCAAGAAGGGCATCATTGTGATGAACACGCCCTTCGGCAATTCGATCACCACGGCCGAGCATGCCATCGCCATGATGTTCGCGCTGGCCCGCCAATTGCCCGAGGCCGACGCTTCGACCCGTGCCTCGAAGTGGGAAAAGAACCGCTTCATGGGCGTCGAGGTGACCAACAAGACCCTGGGCCTCATCGGCGCCGGCAATATCGGCTCTATCGTTGCCGACCGCGCCCTAGGACTCAAGATGAAGGTCGTGGCGTTCGACCCCTTCCTGACCCCGGAACGCGCCCAGACCATGGGCGTCGAAAAGGTCGAGCTCGATGACCTCTTGGCCCGCGCCGACTTCATCACGCTGCACACGCCGCTGATCGACGCCACCCGCAACATCCTCAATGCCGAAACCCTCGCCAAGACCAAGAAGGGCGTGCGCATCATCAACTGTGCCCGTGGCGGCCTGATCGATGAGGCGGCGCTCTACGACGCACTGAAATCGGGCCAGGTGGCCGGTGCCGCGCTCGACGTGTTCCTGGTCGAACCGGCCGAAAGCAATCCGCTCTTCGACCTGCCCAACGTCATCTGCACCCCCCATCTCGGCGCGTCGACCACCGAAGCCCAGGAAAACGTAGCGCTGCAGGTGGCTGAGCAGATCTCGGCCTACCTGATGACCGGCGAGATCACCAACGCGCTGAACTTCCCCTCGATCTCGGCCGAGGAAGCCCCGATCATCACCCCCTGGGTCAAGCTTGCCGAAACCCTGGGCTCATTTGCCGGCCAGCTCACCGAAACGGCCATTTCGGGCATCAAGATCGAGTTCGAAGGCACCCCGGCCACGCTCAACATCAAGCCGATGATCGCCGCCGCCATCAATGGCGTGCTGAAACCCTCGCTGGGCGACATCAACATGGTTTCGGCGCCGCAGATCGCCAAGGATCGCGGCATCGTGGTGGAAACCACCACCCGCGACCAGCAGGGCGCCTATGAAGGCTATATCCGCCTGACCGTGACCACCGAACGCCAGGTGCGCGGCATTGCCGGCACGCTGTTCGCCAATGGCAAGGCACGCGTCATCCAGGTCAAGGACATCAACATGGAAGCCGAGCTTTCGCCGTCCATGCTCTATGTCACCAACGAGGACAAGCCGGGCCATATCGGCCGCCTCGGCACGCTGCTGGGCAAGCTCGGCATCAACATCGCCAACTTCAACCTCGGCCGGGCCGAGGTGGGCGGCGACGCCATCGCCCTGGTTTCCATCGATGGCAGCCTGACCGACGAGCAGATCGCCGAGGTCGGCAGCCTCGAGGGCGTCAAGCAGGCCAAGGCCCTGCGTTTCTGACGAGACGTCTTACCCCGAATATCGGGCCCCGCCGGAGACCACCGGCGGGGCCTTCTTTTTGCGCTATTGCCGGGCTAGTCTTTCGGTGTTTCCTGCGTCGCCACGACGCGTCCCCCCGAAAGCCGAGGCCTTCATGAAAACCTTCAAGGTGCCGCACACCGATCTCACCGTGTCGAGCGTGGTGCTTGGCCTCATGCGCATCGCCAAGATGAGCGACGCCGAAATCCAGGCCCTGTTCAGCTCCGCCCGCGACGCCGGCATCACCGTGTTCGACCATGCCGATATCTATGGCGGCGACCGCCATCGCTGCGAGGAACGCTTTGGCGAAGCCATTACGCTGTCAGCCGCCGAGCGCGAGAAGATCCTGATCCAGAGCAAGGTCGGCATCCGCAAGGGGTTCTTCGATTTTTCCTCCGAGCACATCCTCCGGACGGTCGATGAATCGCTTGCCGCGCTGCGCACCGACTATCTCGACGTGCTGTTGCTGCATCGTCCCGACACCCTGGTCGAGCCCGAGGACGTGGCCGCAGCCTTCGACAAGCTCGCGGCATCAGGCAAGGTCCGGCATTTCGGTGTCTCCAACCATACGCCGGGGCAGATCGAGCTTCTCAAGACGGCGGTTACCCAGCGGCTGCTGTTCAACCAGGTCCAGCTCAGCATTCCCCATGCCAATCTCCTCGCCCAGGGAGTGGCCGCCAACATGGACGGTCTCGAGCAGTCGGCCAGCCGCGACAATGGTCTGCTCGACTATTCGCGCCTCAAGGGCATGATGCTGCAGGCCTGGTCGCCCTTCCAGCATGGCTTCTTCGAGGGCGTCTTCGTTGGCGACCGGGAGAACTTTGCCGAGCTCAACGACGTCATGGACAAGCTGGCGGCTAAATACGACGTCACCCCGACCGGCATCGCGGTGGCCTGGATCACCCGCCATCCCGCCAACGTGCAGGTCGTGCTGGGCACCACCAGGCCCTCCCGCGTCGCCGAATGCGCCGCCGGCTCGTCCGTGCCACTGACCCGCGAAGAGTGGTACCGGCTGTTCCGCGCCGCGGGGCATACGCTGCCTTAGGCGGCAACACCCCGCCGCGCCGCCCACTCCGCCAGGACGATGCCCGCAATGATGATGGCCGCCGCGAGGAAGTGGTAGGGCTGAAGGCTTTCGCCCAGGATCACGACCGAGCCGAGCGTACCGAAAACCGGGATGAGATTGTGGCTGGGCGCGGCGCGGTTGGGGCCAACCAGCTCGACCCCGCGCGCATAGGCGACCTGGCTGAACATGGATGGAAAGATCGCCACATAGGCGATGACTGCCCATACCGTGGGCGAGGCATGGGCGAGCGTCGCCACCTGTCCCAGCCCACCGCCGAACAGCGCCAGCATGATCACGGCAGCGCTTGCGGCGCCAAAAAAGGAAACCGCCATGAAGCTCATGATGTGGACTTGCGGCCGGAAGCGCAGCCCCAGCGTATAGGCGGTATAGGCGAGGCACGCGAGAATGACGAAAGCGTCGCCGATATTGATGTCCATGGTCAGGAGGCGCGCCGGGTCGCCATGGGTAGCGGTGAGGATGACGCCGAAAATAGCCAGGATGACGCCGACGATCTGGATCACCTTCGGGCGGACCCGGAAGACGATGAAATTGGCGCCCAGGATCAGCATCGGCAGCGAGGCCTGCTCGATGGCCGAATTGACCGCCGTGGTGAATTTGAGCCCGACATAAAGAAAGGCGTTGAACAGCGCATAGCCGACAATGCCGAAGGCCATCAGCACCGGCCAGGTGCGGCGCACCACGGCCCAGTCGCGCCGGAGGTTCGCAAAGGCGAAGGGCATGATGAAGGCGGTGGCCAGGACGCAGCGGCAGGCGAGCAGCAGGAAGGGATCGATTTCCCCCACCACCAGCTTGGCCGCCACGACATTGCCGCCCCAGAACAGTGGCGCCAGCACCAGAAGCAGATAGGGCTGATCCAGAACGCTGGCGAAAATGCCGCTGCTTTGGGTCTCTTGCGGCTTTGTCATCGTCTTCAGGGTGATGTAAGGACAGTCGGACTTAACAGTTATTCGGCCACAATCAAACCCGACAAAAGTGGCCGGGGGGACTTCACGTCCGATCATCAGGGACCCGTCTGTTGGCGGCTCCCTTTCCTGTGCCTTCTTTGGGGAAGACTGAAATATGGCGAATGTGGTTGTCGTCGGCTCGCAGTGGGGCGACGAGGGCAAGGGCAAGATCGTGGACTGGCTTTCGGAGCGCGCCGACGTCGTCGTGCGCTTCCATGGCGGACACAATGCCGGCCATACCCTGGTCATCGATGGCGTCAGCTACAAGCTGGCGCTGCTGCCCTCCGGTCTCGTCCAGGGCAAGCTGTCGGTGATCGGCAATGGCGTGGTGGTCGACCCGCATCACTTCGTTCAGGAAATGGCCAAGCTGCGCGGCCAGGGCGTCAACATCACCCCCGAAGTCCTGCGCATCGCCGATAATGCCCCGCTGATCCTTTCGCTGCATCGCGAGCTTGACGGTATCCGCGAGGACGCCAATTCCGGCCTCAAGATCGGCACCACCCGTCGCGGCATCGGCCCGGCCTATGAGGACAAGGTGGGCCGCCGCGCCATCCGCCTCATCGACCTTTCCGAACCCGATACGCTGATGCCCAAGATCGAGCGGCTGCTGGCACACCATAATGCGCTGCGGCGCGGCATCGGCCTCGTCGAGATCGAAGCGCAGACCATCTTCGACGAGCTGACCTCCATCGCCGGGGAAATCCTGCCCTTCATGGACCAGGTCTGGCGCGTACTCGACGACAAGCGCCGCGAAGGCGCCCGGATCCTTTTCGAAGGCGCACAGGGCGCGCTGCTCGACAACGATCACGGCACCTATCCCTTCGTGACCTCGTCCAACACCGTGGCCGGCCAGGCGGCCGCCGGCTCGGGCCTCGGGCCCACCGCCATCGGCTATGTGCTGGGCATCACCAAGGCCTATACGACCCGCGTCGGCGAAGGCCCGTTCCCCTGCGAACTCGACGACGAGATCGGCCGCCATCTGGCAACGGTCGGGCGTGAAGTGGGCGTCAATACCGGCCGCCCGCGCCGCTGCGGCTGGTTCGACGCCGTGCTGGTGCGCCAGACCGTCAAGACTTCCGGCATTACCGGCATCGCGCTGACCAAGCTCGACGTGCTCGATGGTCTCAAGGAGATCAAGGTCTGCGTCGGCTACGAGCTCGATGGATCACGCATTGATTATTTGCCTGCCTCAATGGGGGCACAGGCCCGCGTTAAGCCGATCTATGAAACGCTCGAAGGCTGGTCGGAAACCACTGCGGGCGCCCGTTCCTGGGCCGAATTGCCGGCGCAGGCCGTAAAATATGTGCGTTACATCGAAGAACTGATCGGCGCGCCCGTTGCCCTCTTGTCCACCAGTCCCGAACGGGCCGATACCATCCTTGTGGTTGACCCATTCCAAGACTGAGAATTTTTGCTAAAAGACTGCGCTGTCAGAGTGAGTACCAAGTAGCCAATGGCGGATTACAAGGAGCTGTTGCGTCGGGCGATCTCGGCGCTGCCGGAGAACAACGGGGCCGCGCGACGCGCGGTCTACGAGAAGGCGCGTTCGGCCCTTGTCGGCCAGTTGCGCGCTATCCAGCCTCCGCTGCCGGCGCGTGACATCACCCAGCATCGCCTCCAGCTCGAAGACTGCATCCGCCAAGTCGAGCAGGAAGCCAGCGAAGCGGTGATCAGCCTGGGGCGCGATGGCGCCCCGGCCGCCCGCCAGTCCTCCATGCCTGCGCCGGCGCCTTCCCGGCCCGCTCCGGCTCCCGTTCCCACCCCCTCACCCGCGCCTGTCGTCGCGCCCCCTGCCCCGCCGCCGGTGGCCAAGGTCGAAGCCAAGACGCCCGAACCAATCCCGCCCAAGCCGGAACCGGTCCTGAAGGCCGTCGAGCCCGCTCCGGTCGCCGTGGTTGAAAAGCTGCCCGAGCCGAAGCCGGAAGCACCTGTCAGCGTTGACGCAGACAAGGACGCCGCCACCGCCTCGATCGAGGACATCATCGCCCAGGCCGAAGCCGCCACGGCCGATGATGCGACCGATTCCGGAAGCGAGACCACCGCCAACAAGCCGCTGCCCTTCGAAATCCGCCCGGTCAATCCGGCTCCCGGTCCGGCCGCGCGTCCGAGCCGCCCGTCGCTCTTTGCGCCGCGCAGCGAGCCAGTCATGCCGGTCGCCGTTGGCGCCGCTGCTTCCGCTGCAGTTCTGGCGCCGCGCGTCGAACCGGTCCTGGGCAGCACGGCCCTGGCTAGCCAGCCGGTGCTGACCGAGCCGGTGGTGATCGGGCAAGCCCAGGTAGACACGGCCCTCTCGACCGAGCGTGAAGTCGAGGTCGAGCAGGACGACACCCGCGCCGCCGAAGGCGCCATCGAACGGGCCATCGAGACGCTGGACCGCGAAGCCCGCGGCGAAACCACCGAGCCCCTGCCCGATCGTGCGGATGCACCCGATAGGCCTGCCGATACGCAGGACGAGGATGCCGGCTTTGCGCCCGCCGGCGCAGTCCGCCGCTCGGGTGCGGGCCTGACCATTTTCCTGATCGTCTTTGCCGTGCTCCTGGCCGGTGTCGGCGGCGCCGGCTTCTGGGCCTGGCGCGAAGGCTATGTCGACCTCGACCAGATGTTCGGCCGGGCCCAGCCCGCGACGACGCAGGTGGCGACGGAAACCGAGCCGGTCAGCGTCCCGACCATGGACAGCACGCCGCCGGCCGCGACGACCACGAGCGAGGAAGGCGCCTCTGGCCCGGGCAATACCGCGACCACCACGGCCGCCGAGCCCACCAGCGCCCTCGAAGTGACCGAGGATCGCCTCGAGCCGACGCCAGAACCCGTCACCCCGACGGGCAATGAAACCGTCCTGCCCTCGATCGGCGCCGAACCGAAGGGCGAAGAGCGCCTGTCGGGCGAAGAAACCTCGATCGCCGCCGTCGAGGACCCGGCCGCCACGGTCGATCCGGCGCTGCTTGCCGGCAACCAGTCGCTGCTGCTCGAAGCCTCGACCAATGGTCAGGGCGGCGCCGTGCCGTTCTCGGGCACGGTGGAATGGAGCCAGGGCACGGACGAACTGGGCCTGCCGACGCTCGTGGGCGAGGCCAGCATTCCGGCGCGCAATCTCGGCGTGGCCATCACCATCCGCAAGAACAACGACCCGGTGCTGCCGGCCAGCCATCTGATGGAAATCACCTTCGACGTGCCCGAGACCTTTATCGGCGGCTCGATCGCGACCCTGGCCGGCGTTCTGCTCAAGGACGAAGAACTGGTGCCCGGCACGGCCCTGGCCGGGGCCGCCGCCCGCATTGTCGGCAACACTTTCCTTTTCGCCCTCAGCGCCTCGCCGGATGATCTGACCAGCAATACCAACCTGCTCGACACGCGCCGCTGGATGGATCTGGCCATCGTCTATGGCACGGGCCGCAACGCCATCCTCACCCTCGAAAAGGATGAGGACGCGCAGACCCTGTTCGATACGGTGCTTGCAGCCTGGGACGAGTAAGGGCCCGGAGCGCTAGACGCGCTCCAGCCGACCCTCGACGATCCGGTAATGCGCCTCGGCCAGTGCGGCGATGTCGTCGGCGTGGTGACTGACCAGCACCGTGTGCCAGCCGTGCCGGCGTGTCAGTTCGCCCACCAGGTCGCGCGTCGTGCGGCGCGTTTCATCGTCCAGCGCCGAAAACGGCTCGTCGAGAAGCAACACTGCGCGGGCCCGAAGCAGGGTACGGGCCAGAGCCACGCGCTGCTTCTGCCCGCCCGACAATGTCGCCGCCGGCTTACCGGCGAACCCCGCCAGTCCCACTTCCGCCAGCGCCGAAGCGACCCTTTCCTGCGCCTCGGCCTTGGGCGTGCCGCGCGGCAGACCCAGGCGGGCGTTCTCCTCGGCGCTCAGGTGCTCGAAAAGATTGTCGGCCTGCAGCAGCAGCGAAACCGGCCGCGCTTCCGGGGCGAGGGGCAGCAGGTCCACGCCATCGAGCGTGAGCCTGCCGCTGGCCGGGTGGACAAAGCCCGCAAGCAGATCGAGCAGGGTCGACTTGCCCGAGCCGCTGGCGCCGGAAATGGCCGTCACCTGGCCCGGCGCCGCTTCCAGCGTAAACCGATAGGATGCCGGCTGCCCGGGATGGGCGAAGACGAGGTCATCGGCGCGGAGCATGTGCAATCCTTTCGAGGAGGCGCGGCAGCCCGACAAAGGCGGCGATGGTGAAGATCAGCAGCAGCGCGGCAATCGCCGCCGCATCATTGGACTTGTAGGAGCCGAGCGCCCGGTACATCAGCAGCGGCAGGGTCTGAAAATCCTGCGTCCCGAACAGCGCGATGACGCCGAGATCGCCCAGCGAGAAGCAGAAGGCTAGGGCCAGCATGAGGCCGATGTCGCGGCCGATCAGGGGATATTCGATCGCCGCGAACTGCCGCCAGCCGGACAGGCCAAGAGAGCGGATCAGCTTGCCCCGGCTGCGGAGGATGGCGTCGAGCGGTGGCCCCAGCGTTGCGATGGCAAAGGGCAAGGACAGGAGACTGTTGGCAAAGATAACAACAACGGGCGCCGCCATGCCACCCGGCACGCCCAGCGCCCGCACGAGCAGGAAAAAGCCCAGCGACAGCACCACCGCCGGCACGGCCAGATACGCATAGGCGGGGACGCCCAAAAGCGTGCGGGCAGCCGGAAGGTGCGCGGCGCTCCGCCCCAGCGACAGGATCAGCGCCAGCGCCAGCGTCACGAGCGCCGAACTGGCGCCGATGACGAGGCTGGTCAGCGTGGCGCGCCAGAAGCTGGCTTGGCCGAGCACGCGCAAAAGCCCGCTGGCCAACCCGTCGTACAGCACCGAAAGGAGCGGCAGGGCGAAGCCGATCGTGCCGATCACCAGGACCAGCCATTGCAGCACCCGCACCGGCGCGGCATCGCGCCAGCTCGGCTGAGCCGAGCGGCTGAGCGCCGAGGGCACCGGGGTGAAGGCGGAGGCAAGGAGGATGACAATCGAACAAACGGCGATCTGGGTCAGCGCCAGCCGGACCGCACCGACAAGATCGAAGTCGAGGCGCACGGCCGTATAGATGGCCACTTCCAGCGTCTGGTTGGCCGGCCCGCCGCCCAGCAGCAGCACGATCGGAAAACTGGTGAAGGCGAGGAGAAAGATGATGGCGCCGAGTCCGGGCAGGCTGCCGCGCAGCGCCGGCCAGTCGATCAACACGAAACGCTGCCAGGCCGAGAGCCCCAGCGACTGGCCGACTTTCAGCCGGTTCTGGGGAATGCTGTCGAGGCGCGCCAGAAGAATGCGGGCGGCAAAGGCGCCATCGAGCACAACATGGGCCAGCAGGATGCCCGAAAGCCCATAGGCGGGGCTGTCGAAGCGGATGCCGAACAGGCTTTCCGTCGCCTGGTTGATCCAGCCGTTGCGGCCCCAGATGGAAAGAAGGCCGAAAGCCACCACCATGCCGGGCGTGACAATGGCGGCGGCAAAGAGCCCGACCACTAGGTCGCGGCCGAAAAAGCGCAGCCGGTTGAGCGCCCAGGCCAGGGCCGTGCCGACCAGCAGCGACAGCACCATGGTGAGCCCGGCCTGGAGGCTGGTCATCCTGAGGAGGTGGGGAATATCGACGCGCGACCCGCTCGCAGCGTCCGTCGCGGCATCGAGAATGGCCCAGAGCACCGCGGCGATCAACGCCGCGATGAGCAAGGTGAGCGCCGTGGCGGCGGCAATGCGCAGGGGGCGGTGGGGAAGGGTCAGCATGGAGATCGGTCCATGGCATCCCCCTCACCCGTCTCGGCCTCCGGCCGATCCACCCTCTCCCCGATGGGGAGAGGAATAGAAGCAGGCGCCGCACCATTCTTCTCCCCATCGGGGAGAAGGTGGCGCGCAGCGCCGGATGAGGGGGAGCTATCCACGGATCGAACCTTACTGCACAGCGGCCAGCATCTCGTCGATCCAGGCTGCCGAATTGGCGGTGATCTCGGCCTCATCGAGAACGAGCGTCTTTTCCGGCTGCGGCAGGCCCTGGAAGGACGCATCGAGATCGACGCCGAGATCGACGACGGGGAACATCCAGTTGGTGGTGGGAATGGCCTTCTGGCCCTCGACCGAGGTGAGGAAGGCAAGGAAGTCGCGCGCCAGTTCCTGCTGGTCGGAAGACTTCAGGATTCCCGCCACCTCGATCTGCGGGAAGTGGCCTTCGGTGAACATCGCCGCCTTGATGGTGTGATCGTCCTGGTCGAAGATGTGGTAGGCCGGCGAGGTAGTGTAGGAGAGCACCATGTCCGCCTCCCCTTCGAGGAAGAGCGCATAGCTCTCGCTCCATTCGCGGGTGATGGTGAGGATATGCGGCTTGAGACCGGCCCAGATTTCGGGCGCCCGGTCGCCATAGGCGGCCTTGATCCAGACCAGCAGCCCGAGGCCTGGCGTAGCCGAGCGCGGATCCTGGATGGCGATCTTGATGTCGTCATCAAGGGCGATCAGTTCCTCGAACGAGGTCGGCGGCACCGGCATGGTGTTGGTATCGTGCATGAAGGCGAAGTGCGAATAATCGAAGGGCACGAACTGCGCATCGGTCCAGGTGGTCGGCAAAGCCAGGTGGCCGAGGTCGAGGCCGTGGTCGGCAAAGAGCCCGGTGGCGCGGGCTTCCCCGGCAATGGCCGTATCGAGCCCGAGGATCATGTCGGCTTCGGTGGTGTCCCCCTCGAGCTGCACCTTGCGCAGCGTGCCGATGGAACTGTCGGCCGCCACAAAGTTGACGGTGCAATTGCATGTGGCCTCGAAGCCGTCCTTGAGCGGCACGCCCGGCCCCCATTCGGAGGCAAAGCCGTCATAGGTGTAGATGGTGAGCGTGGGCTTGTCCTGTGCGAACGCACCGCCGGAAAATCCGGCAACAAGGACCGCAAGCGCGACGGAGGAAAACTTGACCATGACCGGTCATCCCTTCAATCAGTTGCGGCCATGGGTGAAGGGATGTGTCAATGGCGTGCGGACGCGCGAGGGCACCCTTGCCATCTCGAACTTCCTCCGCCAGCATGACCTGGTTCAGGTTCTATGGGTAACTCTCAGCTCCGGCGGCAACCGGAACACCCCAGCGAGACGGTGCGGACCTTATTGAGAGTGAACCAAGAGTGCAATCCCCCATTCAGCCGACCGAAAAACCCCTGCTGAGCTTCGACCGGCCGCTGGCCATTGTCGGCGGCGGTACCACGGATAGCGCGCTTTTGCGCGAGCTCGTGGCGCGCAACGTCGCCCTGGTCGGAGCCGATGGAGGCGGCAATGCCATCGGTGCCGCCGGTCTCGTTCCCGAAGCCATCCTGGGCGATCTTGATTCGCTCGAGGATCGCGCCGGGTGGGAAAAACGCACCCGCGTCATTCACATCCCCGAACAGATCACCACCGATTTCCAGAAGGCGCTCTACTCGACAGCGGCGCCCGTAACGCTGGCCTTGGGCATGACCGGCAAACGGCTCGACCACACCCTCGCCGCGCTCAGTGCCCTCCACGAAGTGGCGCAGCACCGCAAGGTGATCCTGGTCGACGAGGTGGACGTGGCCCTGGCCGTATCCGGCCCGTTCGCCTTTGAAGCCGCGCGCAAGGAGCGCATATCGGTCCACCCGCTGGTGCCGATCATTTTTGAACGCACCGAGGGCCTCTACTACCCGATGAACGACCTGCTGCTCGATCCCGCGGGGCGGCTTGGCACCTCCAACGAGGGTACAGGCGGGCACGTCGAAATTGTGCCCAGGGATAGGACGCCCTGGCTGCTGATCCTCGGCCGGGAAAGGCTGTGGGACTTGGTGGAGGGGTGTCTGAGGGGTGGCATTACCCCCACCTAACCTCCCCCTGAAAAAGGGGGAGGCCGGGTTGGGGGTAAATGCGCCCCTTAGACCGCTTCGGCCAGGCGGAACTGCAGCCGCGCCAGTTCGGCATAGCGGCCGCCCTTGGCGACGAGCTGGTCATGGGTGCCCCGATCAATGACCTCGCCGCCCTCGAGCACGAGGATGGTATTGGCATCGCGGATAGTGGCGAGCCGGTGGGCGATGACCAGCGTGGTGCGGCCCGCCATCAGGTGTTCGAGCGCCAGTTGCACCAGCCGCTCGGACTGGGCGTCGAGCGCCGAGGTGGCTTCGTCGAGCAGTAGGATCGGGGCATTCTTGAGAATGGCGCGCGCAATGGCGAGGCGCTGCTTCTGCCCGCCCGAAAGCATGACGCCGCGCTCGCCCACCACCGTGTCATAGCCCCGCGGCAAGTCGGCGACGAAATCATCGACCAGCGCCGCCTTGGCGGCCGCCACCACCTCGTCCATGCCGGCATCGGGCTTGCCGAAGCGGATATTGTCCGCGATCGTTCCGGCAAAGATGATCGGCTCCTGCTCGACATAGGCGAAGCGCTGCCGGAGATCGGTCATGGTGACGTCGCGGATGTCGACGCCATCGACCCGGATGGCGCCGCCGGTCACGTCGTAGAAACGCTGCAACAGCGAAAGCGTCGTCGACTTGCCCGAGCCCGAGGGCCCGACCAGCGCCACGGTCTCGCCCTTGCCCACGGCAAAGCTCACGCCATTGAGCACCATGTCGCCGCCCGGGCCGCCATAGGAGAAGCTGACATTCTCGAAATCTACGGTCCCCAAGGGGGTGGCGGGCAGGACGACCGGATGGACGGGATCGACAATTTCGGGCTCGGTATCGAGAATTTCGATCAGCCTCTCGGTGGAGCCGGCCACCGTCTGCAGCGACCCCAGCACTTCCGACAGGTTGGTCAGCGCCCCCGAAGCCATCAGCGCATAGACCAGGAACTGCGCCAGTTGCCCGGCAGTCACCGTGCCTTCGAAAACCGACCGTGCTCCCCACCAGACGAGGCCCACCAGCGCCGCTGTGCCAAGGAAGATGACCATGCCCACAAGGAAGGCACGGGCCCCCAGCCGACGGGTTTCGGCGACATAGCTGGCTTCGCTGTTGTGGCGATAATGGGCGGACTGCACCTCTTCCTGGGTGAAGGCCTTGACCGTGCGGTTGGCGCCCAGCATTTCGGTGCTCATGGCCGACAATTCGGCCAGCGCGTCCTGGGTCCGGCGCGACATGCCATGAAGCCGCCGCGAATAGGCCATGACCGGGATCAGGATGGCCGGCAGGGCGACGACGACGCCCAGGGTCAGCAAGGGGCTGGTCAGCAGCATCATGACCAGCGCGCCCACGATGGTAACTAGCGAGCGCAGCGCCAGCGACAGATTGGAGCCGACGGCGCCCCTGATGACGCTGGTATCGCCATTGAGCCGGCTGGTCAGCTCGCCAACGCGATGCGTATCGAAATAGCGCGCATCGAGCCGCAGCAGATGGGCGAAGACCGCTTGCCGCAGATCGGCGACGACGCGTTCACCGATCACGGAAATGAAATAGAACCGCGCACCGCTGGCAACACCCATGATGACGGCGATGCCGACGATCAGCCAGCCATACTGGCCCACCACTTCAAGGTTCTGGGCGATGAAGCCCTCGTCGATCGCGCCGCCCAGCACAGCCGGAATGGCCAGCGACGAGATGGCGGAGACGAGCAGGAACAGGATTGTAAGGGTCAGGCGCAGCGGGTAGCGCAAAAGGAATGGCAGCAGCCGTCGCAGCGGCTGCAACTGCCGGGGCGCGGCCTTGACGTCCTCGACGATCTTTTCAGGGTCGGATGCTGCCGAAACGGCCTGGTCAGTCATGGGTGAAACGCGCCGCTTCTGCTGGTGAGCCGACCTGGGCCGGCGGTCGCACCCATATAAGGGCTGGTCTTGAAGCCCGCAACCGCGCTGCGGCAGGCAATATTGCCGCGCCACTTGTTCACCGCAAGGCATTCCGAGGCCTTGCAGAACCCGTTCTTCTGCTGTAGGAAGCCGCCCAACACCAGATTGATGCTCTCCGGGCGCCGCGGCGCCCGTTTGATTTGAGGCAAGAGATGAAGACCGACATCCATCCCGACTACCACACCATCACCGTGGTCATGACCGACGGCACCACCTACCAGACCCGTTCGACCTACGGCAAGGAAGGCGACACGCTGCAGCTCGACATCGACCCCAAGACCCATCCCGCCTGGACCGGCGGCACGGGCCAGCTGATGGACCGCGGCGGTCGCGTCTCGCGCTTCAAGGAGCGTTTCAAGGGCCTCGGTATCTAAGCCAGCCTTGCAGTTTTTCGAAAAGCCCGGCCAATGTGCCGGGCTTTTTGTTTCGGGACGCCGCCGATGACCTTTCTTCTTTTTCTGGCCGCTGCGGCTTTCGAGATCCTGGGCTGCTACCTGGTCTGGCTGGCCATGCGCCAGGACCAGCCCTGGCTCTGGCTGCCCGCCATCGCCTCGCTGGCGCTTTTCGGCTACCTGCTGTCGCTGACCGGCACGGACAGTGCGGGTCGCGCCTTCGCCGTTTATGGCGGCATCTATATCCTGGCCTCGGTTGCCTTCATGGCCGGCATCGAGGGAATACGGCCGGATCGCTGGGACCTGATCGGCAGCGCCCCGGCTCTGGCGGGGGCGGCGGTGATCTTTTTTGCGCCGCGCGGTGCGTGAGCCGGCCTATTCGGCGCGGGCGAAGGCGGCCTTGAGGCGCGAGAGCTGATCGGCCACACCATTGGCAACGCCCGGGGTGACGTCGGGCAGGTTGCCGCGCTCCAGGGCATCGAGCTGCATCACCCGCTCGAACAGGCGATCGCCCTTGTCGATAAAGGTGCGCAGCGTCAGCGGCAGTTCGTCATAGCCCGGCCCGCCGCGTTGCGACGGCGTGGCGGAAAACTTGACCTTCTCCTTTTCGGAGCGGGCATTGTCGCGCGAGATTTCGCCCTCATTGACGGCGCGCTGCAACAACAGCCACGAGGCCAGTTGCATGAGGCGGGTGGTGAGGCGCATGGATTCGGTGGCGTAGAGGAACCCCGCTTCGCGCGGCAGCACGCGGCTTTCCAGCCGCCCTTCGGCGTCGAGATAGGCGGCCACGGCTTCGATCAGGCCCATGCCTTCGCGATAAAGCGCGTCGAACCCGCCCGACGCCACGATGCGCGGACCGATCGATATTGCCTGCCTGGTTTCGCCACTGTCGGCCAAGGATGCCCCTCCGATTGATCCATGTTAACGCCGGGCAGCGTCATGGTCACCTCACAGGTCCCAGTATTGTTAATTTTGTGGTGGAAGCGTGACCACCAAATGCCGGTCCCAAAAAGAAAAAGAGCCGCAAAGCTGCAGCTCTCGAAGTTAACAGGGAGGCGTCAAACAGAGGGAGAAACCACTCTGAAAATCCAGAACAAATCTGAATAATGACACCCTAACGCCCAAAGATTAATTCGCTCTTAACAGGCAGAGATTTCTTAACCCTGCCCGTTGACTTGGCCGCAACCCTAAGTCCGGCCCTCGATCAGGGTGCGGCCGGTCAGGGTAATGATCGTATCCTTGCCAATGACATCGACCCAGCCCTTGGCCAGAAGCGGCGCGATGTCGCCGGGCGCCGGTCCGGCACCGCCCCTTGCCAGGGCCCGCAGCGCCGCCACGTCCCGATCGGTCGCGCCTTCCAATATCAGGTCGTTCTCTCGCATCTTCCATCTCCTCCCAGGACAGGGTCGCGAAATGCGGTTCAGAACCGGGCTTTGTCCATAAGCCAAAGGTCGGAGCGGCGATGGCGCGCCGCCAGCAACTGGCGCATGAAGACCTGCACCGGCTCGGTCTGCCAGGCCCGCTCCAGCGCCGTGCGCGCCGGCTGCAGGACACGCGCCGGAAATTCCTGCAGCGGTGCCCGCGTCAGTTCTGTCTCAAGAAAATAGAGGCCGCTCAAAGTCAAAAGCAGGGCCACGCCCAGAAGATTCCAATCCACTCCGCAACTCCCCAACCGCAATGGACAAAACCTACCCGGCAGCGGAGAAAAAGCGACAGTAACCGCTTGTTAACACTAACAGCCGGCCTCGTACTCGGGACTAGAACTTGAACGCGGCCTCGGCGGCCTTGCGCGAATCCCCCTTGGCGGCAATGGCGGCCTGCAGGCGCGAAATTTCAGCTTCGAGCAGGCCGATTCGCTCCTCGAGTTCGGTCACGGAGAGACTGTCGAGACCCATGCCCAGTTCGTGGGTCAGCTTCGGCTTGCGAATGTCTTCGTCCATCTTGGTCTCCTTCGTCGCTGGATCGCGAGTGTAGCCCACTCCCCTTGCCGGGCAAGCCGGCTTGCGCCAGCATGGCGCCATGACCATTCCCAGCGACATGCTTGCCATTGCCATTGCCGCCCCGGGCGGACCCGAAGCGCTGGTGCCCGTGCGCCAGCCAGTGCCCGTGCCCGGTCCCGGCGATGTGCTGATCCGCGTTGCCGCTGCCGGGGTCAACGGACCCGACCTGGCGCAGAGGCGCGGCCACTACGCGCCGCCGCCGGGCGCTTCGCCGCTGCCCGGACTTGAAGTGGCCGGCGAAATTGCCGCCATCGGCTCCGGGGTAACCGGCTTTGCCGCAGGCGACCGCGTCATGGGGCTGACCAATGGCGGCGGCTATGCCGAATATGCAGCCGTGCCCGCCGGGCAGGTCCTGCCCATCCCCGATGGCTGGAGCCTTGTCGAGGCCGCGTCCCTGCCTGAAACCTGGTTCACCGTGACCCAGACGCTGGTAATGCGTGCCGGGCTGGCGCCCGGCATGACCGTGCTGGTGCATGGCGGGGCCGGCGGCATTGGCGGGGCGGCCATCCAGATCTGCGCCATCGCGGGGGCCAGGGCCATTGCCGTGGTCTCCAACGAGGACAAGGCCGACTATTGCCAGAACCTGGGGGCACTCGCCGCGATCAACCGCACGCAGGAGAACATCGCCGAACGCGTCATGGCGCTGACCGACGGACATGGCGCCGATCGGGTGGTGGATCTCGTGGGGGGAGCCCTGACTGCGGTCAATGTCGCCGCTTCGGCGCGCGGCGGCCATATTGTGCAGATTTCTACCTTGGAAGGCGCCAGCGCCACTGTGCCCCTGCGCACCATGATGGCCAAGGACCTGACCCTTTCCGGCTCGACGCTGAGGCCGCAGAGCGCTGCCACCAAGGCCGCCATTGCCACCCGCATCCGCTCCGACTTCCTGCCCGCGCTGGGCAATCCGGACTGGATCAAGCCCGATATCGACACCTTTCCGCTCGCCGAGGCGCATCGGGCGCATGCGGCGATGGAAAGCCGGCACCACCGTGGCAAGCTGGTCCTCCTCACCGCCTTCGGAGCCGGGGAGAAAGCGAGTTAGCCGTTGCGATTGCGCGGCATTTTGCCTATATTGGTCTCCAGTTCCCCCTCAGCAATTAGCCAAGAGGCGGAGCGGCCCGGTTGAAAGCCGGCCGCGCCAGCAGGAGAAATGTAACTATGTCCCAGTCCCTTCTGATGCCCAAGGCGACCGCCGTCTGGCTCGTGGACAATACCGCCCTCTCCTTCGAGCAGATTGCCGCCTTCTGCACCCTGCATCCGCTCGAAGTGCAGGGCATTGCCGACGGTGACGTAGCCAGCGGCATCATGGGCGTCAATCCGGTCCAGAACGGGCAGTTGACCCGCGAGGAGATCGAAAAGGCCGAGGCCGATCCCAACTATCGCATGAAGGTCAGTGAACCCAAGGTTCGCGTCGCGGCCGTCAAGCGCAAGGGCCCGCGCTACACCCCGATTTCGCGCCGCAACGAACGCCCCAATGCCATCAAGTGGCTGGTGCGCAACCACCCCGAACTCAAGGATGCGCAGATCATGCGCCTGGTCGGCACCACCAAGTCGACCATTGAATCGGTGCGCGAGAACACTCACTGGAATTCGGCCAACCTGACCGCCATGGATCCGGTGACGCTGGGCCTCTGCAGCCAGATCGACCTCGATCTCGAGGTCAAGCGCGCTTCCAAGGATGCCCCGGCCCAGCACGAGCTCAATGAAGGCACGACGCTCCTCACCGCCGAGGAAGCCCTGGCCCGCGCCACGGCCCGCCTCGCGCCCGAAGGCGACGCCGGCTACGAAGGCGAAGGCGGCCACCGCGCCCCCTCCGCCGACGACGAACTCGACGCCGATTCGGTCTTTGCCAAGCTCAAGTCCCTCAAGGGCAACAGCGAAGAAAAGTAAGCTTTCAATCCCCGCTCCGGCGGGGATTTTTGTTTCCGTAGACCCCCACCTAGCCTCCCCCTAGTCAGGGCGAGGGACCTATCCAGTCTGCCTCTAAAGTTTCGATGAACTCGAACCTGCTCCTTCCCCTTCTGCAGGGGGGAGGCCGGGTGGGGGTTTCCAACTCCGCCGGTTTTCCATGCTCGATCCGCTTTCCATCACCATCGCCGTCACCGCCGTGCTTATCGTTGGCCTGTCGAAAGCCGGCCTGCTCGGTGGTCTTGGCGTCGTTGGCGTGCCGCTGCTCACGCTGATCATGGCGCCGCGCGATGCCGCCGGCATGATGTTGCCGGTGCTGCTCTGCATGGATGCCGTGGCCATCTGGATGTATCGCAAGGAATGCGACTGGAGCCTCTTGAGGATCATGCTGCCCGGCGCCGCCGTGGGCACGCTGCTCGGCTGGGCGCTCTGGGCCGTGGTCACCGATGCAGTCGTGCTGCTGATGGTGGGCGTGGTGACGCTGCTCTTCGTCATCGACGCCATCCTGCCGCTGCGCAAGAAGCTCGAAGGCCTGCCGCCATCAAAACCCTGGGGCGTGTTCTGGGGCGCCGTGGCTGGCTTTACCAGCTTCATCTCCCATACCGGCGGCCCGCCCTACCAGATCTACACCCTGCCCCGGCGCATGGCCCCGGCCATCTATGCGGGCACCTCGGCCTTCTTCTTTGCCATCGTCAACACCTCCAAGCTCGTGCCCTACTATTTCCTCGGCCAGCTCAACGTGCAGAACCTGACGCTGTCGGCCGCTCTCGCGCCGGTCGGCGTGGTCGGCGTGTTCATCGGCGTCTACCTGGTGCGCCGCATCGACGCGAAACTCTTCTACCGCATCGCCTACTGGCTGGTTTTCCTGCTGGCCCTGAAGCTGGTCTGGGACGGGGTGGCAGGTATCATGGCTGGCGCCTAGGCGCCGCGACATCCACCGCCCTTCACAGCATCCCTCCCCCTCGCTAAGGTCCGCCCCGAAAACAGTTTCGGGAGTCGCGTTCATGTCCGCCACCGCTCAGAAGGGCCATAACCAGTTCGGCAACCTGCCGGTCTGGGATCTCGATGATCTTTATCCGGGCAAGGACAGCGCCGAATTCAAGGCCGCGCTTGGCGAAGCCAAGGCCATGGCCGCCGATTTCGAGGCCAAGTACAAGGGCAAGCTGGCCGAGCTGACCGCCGCCGGCCGTCTCATCGAGGCCATCAAGGACAGCGAAAAGCTGGGCGACATCACCGGCCGCATCGGCTCGTTCTCGTTCCTGCAATATGCGCAGAAGTCGACCGACCCGGACCGCGCCAAATTCATGGGCGATACCAACGAAGCGCTGACCACGCTCTCGACCCGCGTGCTGTTCTTCGAACTCGAACTCAATCGCATCGCCGATGCCGATCTCGACGCGGCGCTCGACAAGGATCCCGAACTCGGCCGCTACAAGACCTGGTTCGCCGACCTGCGGAAGGCAAAGCCCTACCAGCTCGACGACAAGCTCGAAGAGCTGTTCCACGACAAGTCGGTCACTGCCTATTCGGCCTGGAACCGGCTTTTCGACGAAACCCTCTCCAGCCTCGAATTCGAGGTCGGCGGCGAGGTGCTGAACCTCGAATCGACGCTTCACCTTTTGTCCGAACGGGAGCCGGCCAAGCGCGAAAGCGCCTTCAAGGCCCTGGCCAAGGTGCTGGCCGCCAATGGGCGGCTCTTCACCCACATCACCAATGTGCTGGCCAAGGACAAGGAAATCTCGGATCGCTGGCGCGGCTACGAGGACATCGCCGACAGCCGCCACATGGCCAATTCGGTGGAGCGCGAAGTCGTGGACGCGCTCCAGTCGGCCGTGCAGGCAGCCTATCCGCGCCTTTCGCACCGCTACTACAAGATGAAGGCGCGCTGGTTCGGCAAGGACAAGCTCAACGCCTGGGACCGCAATGCGCCGCTGCCCACCAGCGACGAACGCATCTGGGACTGGGACACCGCCGTCACCACCGTGCTCGGCGCCTATGGGCGCTTCTCGCCCGAACTCGCCGATGTGGCAAAGCCGTTCTTCAATTCCGGCTGGATCGACGCGCCGACCGGCAATGGCAAGCTTTCGGGCGCCTTCGCGCATCCCACCGTGCCCAGCGCCCATCCCTATCTGATGCTCAACTATCTCGGCCGCACCCGCGATATCATGACGCTGGCCCACGAACTGGGCCATGGCGTGCATCAGCGCCTCGCCGCCGCGCAGGGACCCATCCTGGCCAACACGCCGCTGACCCTGGCCGAGACCGCCTCGGTCTTTGGTGAAATGCTGACCTTCCGGGCGCTCCTCGACCAGACGACAGATCCAAAGCAGCGCTTTGCCCTCCTCGCCTCCAAGGTCGAGGACATGCTCAACACCGTGGTGCGGCAGATCGCCTTCTACTCCTTCGAGCGCAAGGTCCACACTGCCCGCCGCCAGGGCGAATTGCGCACCGAGGAAATCAATGCGCTCTGGCTCGAAGTGCAGGCCGAATCCCTGGGCGAGGGCATCATCGCCAATGAAGGCTACGAGACCTTCTGGGCCTATATTCCCCACTTCATCCATTCGCCCTTCTACGTCTATGCCTATGCCTTCGGCGATTGCCTTGTGAACTCGCTCTACGCACAGTATGAGAAATCCAGCGAAGGCTTTGCGGAGCGCTATTTCGAGCTCCTCAAGGCAGGGGGTAGCAAGCATCATTCGGAATTGTTGAGGCCGTTCGGTCTCGATGCGAAGGATCCCCAATTCTGGTCGCTGGGCCTCTCCATGATCGAGCGGCTGATCGACGAGCTGGAAGCCACGTCCCCCTAGGGGCAGCGTTCGGCTTAACACGAAGAGACGACTATACTTTCGAGGACCTGATGGCCAAAACCCGCCCAGAATACCATCCCGAGCCGATCCTGGAATCCGCCATGGATTATGCCGAACATGAAAAGACCTATAACGGCTTCATCACCGGCGTGAAGTGGTCGGTCTATGGCACCGCGGCCTTGCTGGTGATCCTCTACTTCGTGGTCAATCCCTGATCCGATCAGACTAGCAGGCACATGAAACGAGCCTGCCCGCTGGCAGGCGGGCAGGAGGGTTTGCATGAAGATTGCCGTTTTGCGCGAACGGTTCGAGGGTGAAAGCCGTGTGGCCGCCACCCCTGAAACGGTCACCAAGCTGATCGGCCTCGGCGCTGACGTCACCGTCGAGAAGGGGGCCGGCGACGGCTCTCGTATCGGCGACGGGCAGTTCACCGAAGCCGGCGCGACCATTGGCGCCACTGCCGCCGCCACGCTCAAGGGCGCCGATATCGTGCTCTGCGTGCGCCGCCCCGCCGCTGCCGATCTCGCCGGCGTCAACAAGGGCGCCCTCCTGATCGGCGCGCTCGATCCCTATGGCAACGAAGCCGACATCGCCGCCCTCGCCCGGGCCGGCGTCGCCGCCGTCTCCATGGAATTCATGCCGCGCATCACCCGCGCGCAGGTCATGGATATTCTTTCCTCCCAGGCCAACCTCGCCGGCTACCAGGCCGTCATCGAGGCGGCGACGGTGTTCGACCGCGCCATGCCGATGATGATGACCGCCGCCGGCACCGTGCGCCCGGCCAAGGCCTTCGTCATGGGCGCCGGCGTTGCCGGCTTGCAGGCCATTGCTACCGCCAAGCGCCTCGGCGCCGTGGTCTCGGCCACCGACGTGCGCCCCGCCGCCAAGGAGCAGGTGGAAAGCCTGGGCGGCAAGTTCATCGCTGTCGAGGACGACGAGTTCAAGCAGGCCGAGACCGCCGGCGGCTATGCCAAGCAGATGAGCGCCGAATACCAGGCCAAGCAGGCCGAGCTCACCGCCCAGCACATCGCCAAGCAGGATATCGTCATCACCACGGCGCTGATCCCCGGCCGTCCCGCGCCGCGCCTCATCACCCGCGAAATGGTCGAGTCCATGGCGCCCGGTTCGGTGATCGTCGACCTCGCCGCCGAACGCGGTGGCAATGTCGAATTGACCCAGCCCGGCCGCATCGTCGAGCATAACGGCGTCAAGATCATCGGCTTCACCAATGTGCAGGGGCGCATTCCGACCACGGCCAGCCAGCTCTATGCGCGCAACCTGCTCGCCTTCATCGAGACCCTGATCGACAAGAAAGAGAAAAAGCTCGCCATCAACTGGGATGACGAACTGGTCAAGGCCACCGTCCTGACGCGCGATGGCGCGGTCGTCCATCCGAGTTTCCAGGCCGCGCCGGCCCCCGAGTCGAAGCCGGTGGCAACGCCCAAGGACAAGCCCGCAACTCCGGTTCGTACCGTCGAGGCCAAGGCCGCCCCGGCCAAGACCGGCGCTACCGGCAAGCCCGCCACGCGCACTGTCGCCAAAAAGCCTGCCGCCACGAAGGCGGAAGTGCCGGCCATGGCCGATACGCCCAGAAAGGCCGCCCCCGGCGTCGAGCAATCCATCCCGGCCGCTGCCGAAGCGCCGGTCAGCCCAGCCAAGCGCGCCCGCGTGAAAAAGGCCGAAGTGCTGATCGACGCGGCGGCCTCCGCCAAGAAACCTGCGCCGCGCAAGGCCACCACCGCAAAGCCTGTCACGGAAACGGCGGCTGCAGCCAAACCGGCCGCGAAACAGCCTGCCGCCAAGAAACCGGCAGCCAGGAAACCGGCAGCATCCAAGGGGGACAATTAAATGGAAGCGATCGATCCCTTCACCTTCCGGCTCGCCATCTTCGTGCTGGCGATCTTCGTGGGCTATTTCGTTGTCTGGAGCGTCACCCCGGCTTTGCACACGCCGCTGATGAGCGTCACCAATGCCATTTCCTCGGTCATCGTGGTGGGGGCCCTGCTCGCCGTCGGCGTCGACATGGTCAACGATGCCGGCTGGGCCTCGAAGGTCTTCGGCTTCATCGCCCTGGTGTTCGCGAGCGTCAACATCTTCGGCGGCTTCCTCGTGACCCAGCGCATGCTGGCCATGTACAAGAAGAAGGGCTGATCTCGAAATGATCGACGCAAATATCGCCGCCCTTCTCTACCTGGTCTCGGGCGTTCTATTCATCCTGGCCTTGCGCGGCCTTTCGAGCCCGCGCTCGGCCCGCCAGGGCAATCTCTTCGGCATGGTCGGCATGGGCATTGCCGTGGTCACCACGCTGATGGTGGCTGCGCCGACCGACTGGCTGAGCTGGCTGCTGATCGTGGGTGGCCTGGCGCTGGGCGGCGGCATCGGCGCCTATATCGCCCGCTCGGTCAAGATGACCGACATGCCCCAGCTCGTCGCAGCCTTCCACTCGCTGGTGGGCCTCGCCGCGGTCTTCGTGGCCGCGGCTGCGCTCTATGCGCCCGAAGCCTTCGGCATCGGCACGCTCGAGCATATCCATGCCCAGGCGCTGATCGAAATGTCGATCGGCACCGCCATCGGCGCCTTTACCTTCACCGGTTCGGTCATCGCCTTTGCCAAGCTCAACGGCAATATGAGCGGCAAACCGATCCTTCTGCCGGCCCGTCATCTCATCCATATCGGCTTCGGCGTGGCCATCGTGGCACTGGTCTGGGCCTTCACCGTCACCGGCAATCCGTGGCTGTTCTGGGCCATCACCATCCTCGCCCTGATCCTGGGCGGGTTGATGATCATCCCCATCGGCGGCGCCGACATGCCGGTCGTCGTCTCGATGCTCAATTCCTATTCGGGCTGGGCCGCCGCGGGCATCGGCTTTACGCTCGGTAATACGGCACTGATCATCACCGGCGCGCTGGTCGGCTCCTCCGGCGCGATCCTGAGCTACATCATGTGCAAGGCGATGAACCGGAGCTTCATCTCGGTGATCCTGGGCGGTTTTGGCGGCGATACGTCATCGGCCGCCGGCGGCGCCGAGGATGATCGCCCGGTCAAGCAGGGTGCCGCTGACGACGCGGCGTTCCTGATGAAAAATGCCGGCAAGGTCATCATCGTGCCTGGCTATGGCATGGCCGTGGCCCAGGCCCAGCATGCGCTGCGGGAAATGGCCGACCTCCTCAAGAAGGAAGGCGTCGAGGTCAAGTATGCCATCCATCCGGTGGCCGGCCGCATGCCGGGGCACATGAACGTGCTCCTGGCCGAGGCCAACGTGCCCTATGACGAAGTGTTCGAGCTCGAAGACATCAATTCCGAGTTCGCCCAGTCCGACGTCGCCTTCGTCATCGGCGCCAATGACGTGACCAATCCGGCCGCCAAGACCGACAAGACCTCGCCGATCTACGGCATGCCCGTGCTCAATGTCGAGGATGCCGGGACCGTACTGTTCATCAAGCGCGGCATGGCCGCCGGTTATGCCGGCGTCCAGAACGAGCTCTTCTATCGCGACAACACCATGATGCTGTTCGGCGACGCAAAGAAGATGACCGAAGACATCGTCAAGGCACTGGGCCACTAGTCGGGCCCGACAGGGCAAAATCTCCCCGGTGGGGAGATTTTAGGCTAGGGGGCCACGAGGCCTACGGTCGAGTGGCGGGGCTCTTTCCCAAAACAAAGGCCCGCTCCGGCGGGCCTTTTTCTTTGTCTCAATCCGGTGCCGAGGGCACGTTGAGCGGAAGGTCCGGCTTGCGCTCCTCGCTGCGCTGGGCGTCGTGGGCCGCCTGTTCCTGCTCCGGCACGATGTGCGGGCGCCCATCCTTATCCCGATAGACCAGCGCCGCCGTCTCCGAACTGCGTTCGGACCGGTCGTCCTCGACCGGTCCCGTGTCATTGATCTTGACCATCTGGCTTCCTCCTTCCGCTGGATTCCAACGGCAGAGAGGAGCGTGACGTTCCGCCGCCGACTATTCGAGCGGATTGATCACGTCGCTGAAGAAGCATCCGGCCGGCAGCGACATGGAGTGGAAAGGCTCGGTGCCGATGGTATCGACCAGTTCGGCAATGGTCTGCGGCCCCTCGTCAAACCGGTTGCACTCCTTGAGCTTCCGCTCGAGCCGTGGCTCGGTGCTACAGAGGTCCGCGTCCACCGTGCCGTCCCGAAAGGCCACAAAGGCCTCGTCCTCGCCATAGAGCTCGCGATAACCGGGAATGACGCCGAAGTAGAATTTTCGCACCCATGGCACGGTAAAGTCTTCCGACGGTCCCGGGCCGGCATTGGCCTTGGCATAGGGGACCGCCAGGTCAAAATCGGCGAGACCGGCAGTCACGAAGCTCAGCAGGTTGGGCACCGACTGGTTTTCCGACGGTGGCACAAGCTCGATTCCGTGCCGCTTAGCCACCAGTTCAGTGGCCAGCAGCTGCGACATCTGCACGAAGGAATAGTGCAGCCAGCGCGCGCCACGCCGCGTCTCCGTGGGCAGGCTCCCGTCATTGCGCATCGAACCAAGCACGGTTTCCCAGCGGTCGAAGGCAGGCTGCATCATCGTGCGGTCGCCCACCATGGCACCAAAAGCCATGGCCGGCTGCATATGCGCCATCGCGTGATTGGAGCCCGGAAAGTAGTTGGCGTCGCCAGGTCTGCTTTCGGAGGGACCGCGGCGCGCAAAGTGATACTGATCGATCCGGCGCTTCAGCCAGTCGAGCACATGCGCATGGGCAACGGGCTCGACCTCCTCGAAGGCGATGGCCGTACTGTAGGCGAAGGTTATATCGCGCAGCAGGGCATTGGCGATCCAATAGACGTCTTCCGCCATTTCGTGGTTGCGGGAGACACCAGGCTCGAGGGCATCGGCTTCCGCCCAGGTTGTGGCCATCTGGACAATGCCGCGGCAAGCGCCGGCTGCCCCGGCAAGGCACTGGCCCTGCGCCATGACAAGGCCTTCCTGAATGGCGCTGTACCAATCGTCGTCGTCAGCGATGAAGCCGTCGGGAATGGCGATCGGCGACACCACATCGGGCGCCGGCACCGACCGCGGAGCCCGACCGATACCGACAGGCATGCGGCACAGGGCATCGAGCTGCGGATTGGCTTCCACCTCAGCGCGTCGCTCCACGAGGTCGACAAGGTCGAGCCCCGGATCGGCCAGCGTCGTCTCGCCCGGCGATTCCCGATGCACCAGCCACAGCGACGACCCCACGAAATCCTCGGCTTCCGGCAGACCATGCTCGGCGCGCAGCTCATTCATCGCCGCGCGCGATTTCGGCCCCCAGGCTCCATCGGCCGTGCCGACATCGTATCCCAGCCGCGCCAGGGCTTCCTGCGCCGCCTTGACCGTATCGGCATGATAGGCCGGCGCTTGCGCCAGCGCCGGTGATACGGCCAGGAACACGGCCGCAACCAGAGCAAATCGAAACATGAATAGTCCCCCCAATAAGTCCTGCAAATCAATCCGACGGGACCAGCACCAATATCGAGATGTGATCCCCCACGCTTTACCTAGTAGAGAGCGGTCCCTCTGACATGGTCCACATTGATCATGGGGCCTCAACAGACCGGCTTCGTGATTGGCATTCCGTTTGCGCCCGTGCATCATGGCTTCGGGCGGGGGAAATTGCCTTGATTGATGACAGTTTAGTGGATGCTATTTACGAGGCAGCCGCAGTGCCGGACCTCTGGCCGGCAGTTCTCACGCGCTTTGCCGGGACCGCCGGGGCCCACGGGGCCGTGCTGATGGCATTGCAGGGGCAAACGCTGCGCTGGCGGGCATCCCCGAGCTTTCAGGACCATGCCGAGCAATACCTGGCCGCTGGGCACAACCAGGCCGACCAGAGAACTATAAGGCTGGTGGCCGCGAACCAGCCCGGCTTCGTGCGCGATCTGGACGTGTTCAGCGCCGAGGAGTGGGAAAACGACCCTATTCGCTCCAATTTCTGGGTGCCCCGCGGGCTCGGATGGGGTGTGGCAAGCCATATCTATACGCCCAGTGGCGATGTGATGATCTTTCATGCCGAGCGGCGTCTGGCGGACGGCCCCGGCGACGCGGACCTTGTCGCCCGCCTCAATCTCCTGCGACCGCATCTCGCCCGGGCGGCATTCCTGTCCAACAGGATCGCCTTCGAGCGCATCAGGACAGCGATCGACACCCTGACCGCCGTAGGATTGGCGGCTGTGGCCCTGACGCCGTCCGGCAGAGTGCTCCTGGCCAACGATGCCTTCGCCGAGGCGTCGCATATCTGGACGACACGCGGTCAGGAGCAGGTTTCGCTCTACGACCGCAAGGCCGATTCCATGCTGAAGGAACGGCTCGCAGTGATCGACCAGCAGGTCGGCCCCATGTCGGTTCCAGTGCGCGACGAGGATGGCAGCATTGTCGCGGTGATCCACCTCGTTCCGATCCGCGGCTCTGCGCGCGACCTTTTCGGGCAGACGTCGGCCATCGCCGTCCTCAGCGAGCCCGGCGCCGGAATTCCCAACGCAGCACTGATCGGGTCCCTGTTCGATCTGACACCCGCTGAAATTACCGTCGCGCAGGCCGTCGCTACGGGCGAGGCACCGGCGGAAATCGCGCAGCGGCTGGGCCGGAGCATCGCAACCGTGCGCAACCAGATCAAGTCGGCCATGGAGAAGACCGGCTGCTCACGGCAAGTCGAACTCACCCTGCTGATGCGACAGTTTCTGGTAAGCTGACCACTCTCAATAATGCGGCGGCGGCCGTTCGGTCGACGGATCGGCGATATAGCTGCCCGAGCGCACCTGCTCCTCCAGCATGGCGAGTTTCTTGCTCAGAAGATCGATGGTCTTCCACTGCTCGGTGAGGGCCGCATTGAGCTCTTCGATGGTCTGGTCCTGGAAGGCGATGCGGGTTTCCAGCGCATCGATCCGCTGATTGTGATCGGGGTCTGCCAAGGCCATTTCCTCTTCGTTTACCCATTGAAACAGGTGGGGAATAGGCGCTCCCGCATGCCCTAGTCTAGCACGGGAGTGTTGACGCAAGCGGAACCTGTTTGCGGATCGGGGGATTGACATAGCAATAAAACGCCATTGGGAGCCGCTTATATGGCCACCACAGCCCAGTTCGACATTGCCCGCCCCCGCGGCGACGCCACCCGCGGCACCCGTGACAGTGTCCTCGCTTTTTTTGCTCTGACCGGCCTACCCGTCGGTCTTTTCGGCCTTGCCAACCTCCTCGGCGAGGCTCTGGGGATACTGCCGCTCTATTTCTCGCCCTTCGGCCTTCCCGGCTGGGCCGGCGCGGTCGCGCATCTCGCCCAGCTCGCTCTCCTCGGCAGCGCCTATTGGGCTCTGACGCAGCGCGACCTCCATACGCGCAGCCGCTTCTGGCTGATGGCGCTGATCGCCGCCTATATCGCCCTGCCCTTCGTGACCCCGCCGCTCGATTCCCTGCAGTTGAGCATGGTCTGCACCGGTCTCATGCTGCTGGCCATCGCCACCGCTACCCGTATCGGCGCTGTGTCGCCGTTGGCCGGCTGGCTCACGGCCCCGCTGATGGCCGTGCTGGGCCTGAGCTCTGTCATGGGCCTCGCCATTTCGGCGGCCTATGCCCCGCCTTTTGCCATCACCCAGGTGAACCAGGCAGCACCTGCCGCCTGACAGTTACCTCCAAGTACCCTCTTGCCACCTCCCGCCCAGAGCGCCATCTGGACGGGAGGTTTCGTTTTCGGAGTGATCCATGCCCAAGCTGCTTAAGATCGACGTCTTCACCGATGTGGTCTGCCCCTGGTGTCTGGTGGGTTCGGCGCGGCTGGATCAGGCCCTTGCCAATCTGCCCGACGATGTCGAGGTGGAGGTGGAAAACCATCCCTTCTATCTCGATCCCAGCGTGCCGCCCGAAGGTGTCGATGTCGGGGAGATGCTGCGCGAAAAATACGGCCGCGACCCCGCCGAAATGTGGGCGCGGGTCGAAGGCGAGGCCAAGAAGGCCGGTATCACTCTCGATCTCAGCCAGCAGCCGCGCATGTTCAACACCGCCAAGGCCCATACGCTGACCCGGCTCTCCAAGGCCAATGGCAACCAGCACGAACTGGCCAATGCCATTGCCGAGGCCTATTTCCTCGGCCACCGCCAGATCAACGACGACAATGTGCTGGTCGATATCGCCGCCGACTTCGGCTGGGACCGCGGCGACGCCCTCGACGCCATCAACGACGAGAACGAACTGGCCATCACCGCGCAATTGGCGACCAGCGCCGCCCAGCAAGGCATTCGCGGCGTGCCGTTTTTCGTCTTCGGCGAGAAATACGCCCTGTCAGGTGCGCAGCCCGACGAGGTGTTCGCCCAGGCGCTCGACAAGACGATTTCCGAGCTCTGAGCCGAACCCCGCTGCTATAGTGGCGGGCAACGACCACCCGGGATTCGCTCCTTGAAACTGCTGCGCAACCTCCTCATCGCCCTCCTCGTCCTCGTCGTCCTGGGCTATGGAGGTGTGGTCGCCTACATGTTCTTCAACCAGCGCGCCCTGCAATACAGCGCCCAGGGCCAGGTCTTTGCCCTGGCCGACACCACGCTGACCGATGCGGGCGACGTCGCCATCGATAGCGGCGGCTCGGTGGTCAATGGCTGGTATCAGGCGCCGGCGCCGGGCAAGCCGGTCATTCTCTACTACAAGGGCAATTCCAAGAGCTTTTCGGAGGAATACGAGCGCTACCAGCAGTTCGTTGCCGATGGCTATGGCTTCCTCGCCTTCGACTATCGCGGCTTTCCCGCCTCGCCCGGTGACATTTCCGAGGCTAACATCCTCGATGACGCCATCGCCGCCTATGACTGGCTCGATGCCCTGACCGACGCGCCGATTCTGATCTGGGGACGCTCGCTTGGTTCTGGCCCGGCCACCTATGTCGCCAGCCAGCGCGACGCGGCGGCTCTCCTGCTCGAAACCCCGTTCCTCTCGGCGGTCAATGTGGCGGCGGAGCGCTACCCCATCCTGCCGGTCGGACTTGTCATGCAGGATCAGTTCCGCAACGACCTCTGGATCAAGGACGTCTCCGAGCCGGTGCTGGTCGCCCATGGCACCGCGGACCGCACCATCGACGTAACCAATGGCGAGCGCCTCTATGCCCTAGCGCCCAACCAGAATGAACTCTGGATCGTCGAGGGCGCCGACCATTCCGACCTCTGGGATGCCGGCATCTGGGGCCACGCTGAACCCTTCTTCGAAAGTGCCTTAAGCCCGTGAAGCCACCCAGCATGCTGGGCATGTCGGCCCGGCGTACCGCCATTATCGGCGGGCTCATGGTGGCCACCGGCCCCTTGAGCCTGACCCTTTATTCCCCCGCCTTGCCCACCATCGTGGCCGACTTCGGCACGACCGACGCGGCCGGCAAGCTGACGCTGACAGTCTATTTCGCGGCCTTCGCCCTGGCGCAGCTGATTTGCGGCCCGCTTTCGGATCGCTACGGGCGCCGCGCCGTTGGTCTGGCTTTCTTTGCCATCTATGTCCTCGGCAGCCTGATCGGCGCCATGGCCCCCAGCCTCGAAATCCTGTTTCTCGGCCGCTTCGTCCAGGGCTTTGGTGTGTCGGCCGGCGTCGCCCTGTCGCGCGCCATGGTCCGGGATCAGTTTGTGGGCGGCGAGGCCATCCGCATCCTCACCCTCATCAACCTCATCCTGACGGTGACGCCCGCCGTGGCGCCCACCCTGGGCAGCGTGATCCTGCTCATGGGGAGCTGGCACCACATGTTCCTCGTCATGGCGGGGTTCGGCCTCGCCATCCTAGCCCTGCTCTCCTGGGGCGCGCGCGAAACGCTGCCACCCGAGAATCGCGTGCCGTTCCGGCCCGGCATTGTCTTCGGCAATTATCGCCAGTTGCTGTCCTCACCGGATTTCCTGTTTCCCTCGCTGCTGCTGGGGCTGACCTTTTCCGGCTTTCACGGCTTTACCGCGCTCCTGCCCTTTATCTTCATCGATGACATGGGCCTCACGCCATTCCAGTTCGCCATGGCCATGCTGGCCCAGACCGGCAGTTTCATTGCCGGCAATCTGGCGACCGGCTTCCTCTCGTCGCGGGTACCGCCCAGCCGCCTTGTCACGATCGCGCTTGTCTCGCTGGTGGTCAGCGGCATCGGCTTTGCCGTGCTACCGGTGCTCTATCCGCAGTCGGTCATCGCCATCATGGTGCCGGTGGGCGTCTGGATGTTCGGCCTCGCCTTCATCAGCCCGAGTGCCACAGCGGCGGCCATGGCCGGCTTCGGCGCCATAGCCGGCGCGGCCGGCGCCCTGACCGGCTTTTTCCAGGTGGGCGGCGGCTTCGCCGGATCCCTAGCGGCCGGCACGCTGTTTCCCGATGCCCGCACGGCCCTCACCATCCAGCTCCCCGTCGTCGCCGCCCTGACGGTCGGCGTGGCCCTGGCCGACCGCTGGCGGCGGCGCTGAACTGACGGCAAACGAAAACGCCGCCCCGGAGGGACGGCGTTGAAATCTCGACGCTGTTGAAGCGTGTCTTAGCTCGGACGACCCGGAGCTGCGACGATACCGCCTTCGCGCTGGGCGCGCTTGCGGGCCAGCTTGCGGGCGCGGCGCACGGCCTCGGCCTTCTGGCGAGCCTTCTTTTCAGAGGGCTTTTCGTAATAGTTGCGCAGCTTCATTTCGCGGAAGACACCTTCGCGCTGCAGCTTCTTCTTCAGTGCGCGCAGCGCCTGGTCAACATTGTTATCGCGAACGACTACTTGCAAAGGTCAACCGCCCTTTCAGAGCTATGCAATTTGTTTGGATGGAAGCGCGGCGGCCAAAAGAACCACCCCGCCGACCAGCTATGCCGGTCACCGTGGCGGGCTCTATAGCCCAACAATCTGCCCCTGTCCACACTTGCACGGTGGAAAAGTGCTGGCATCTTGTGGCTTTCCCTGTCTGCGTCTACCCCTTGGCCGTGACCAAAGGAGCGCCCGCATGTACCAGCCCATCGTCTTTCTGCCCGGACTCATCTGCGATGCGCGGCTCTGGCGCGACGTCATCGACGGGCTCGCCGAGACGATTGCACCCATGGTCGCTGACCTGCGCCTCGATGAGACCATCGCGGCCATGGCGGCACGCACCCTGGCCGCCGCGCCGCCACGCTTTGCGCTGGCCGGACTTTCCATGGGTGGCTATGTGGCCCTCGAAATCATGCGTCAGGCGCCCGAGCGCGTCACCCATCTGGCGCTCTTCGACACGTCGGCCCGCGCCGACACCGAGGAACGCCGCGAAACCCGCCGCAAGGGCATCGCGATGATTGGGGAGGGCAAGTTCATCGGCGTGTCGCGCGGCCTCCTGGGCCAGCTCGTGGCGCCCCACCATCTGGGCACCCCGCTGGCCGAGGAAGTGCAGGCCATGTCGGAGCGTGTGGGTGGCGACGTTTATATCAGCCAGCAGAAGGCGATTCTCTCGCGCATCGACTCGGTGCCGTTCCTCAAAGACATCCACGTGCCGACGCTGGTCGGCGTCGGCGCCTTGGACAAGATGACGCCACCGGAACTGGCTGAGGAAATGGCCGCCCATATTGCCGGCGCGGAGCTGGTGCAGTTCCCCGACGCGGCGCATCTCCCGACCATGGAAAATCCCGGTCCGGTGGTAGAGGCGATGAAAAGGTGGTTGGGGCGTTAGCTCCCTTCCTTCTGCCCTTGTGGGAGAAGGACGGTCGCGCGTGCATTGGAAACGCGATTGTCACCCCGGCGAAAGCCGGGGCCCATCCTGAGACCTCGAGGTGGATCCCGGCTTTCGCCGGGATGACAGCTGGTGGACTGGGCTGGTTTAGGGATGACCTCAGCCCCGCACGATCCGGTTGATATGCCCCATCTTCCGCCCCGGCCTGGCTTCCGCCTTGCCGTAGAGATGCGGCTGGGTGTCTCCGTCGAGCCCACTAGGCACGATGTCCACTTCGTCGCCGACGAGGTTTTGCATCACCACATCGGCCATCCGGCGCGGGTCGCCTAGCGGCCAGCCGGCAATGGCGCGGATATGCTGCTCGAACTGGTCGGTGAGGCACACGGCCTCGGTCCAATGCCCTGAATTGTGCACGCGCGGCGCGATCTCGTTGACCATGAGGGTCTGCCGCTCGCCCCCGACCACGAAGAATTCGACGCCCAGCACCCCGACATAGTCGAGCGCCACGACGATGACCTTGGCCAGCATGGCGGCGTGCTTTTCGACACCCGGCGGAATATCGGCGGGTACGGTCGAGGTATGGAGAATGTGGTGGCGATGCACATTCTCGGCCGCATCGAAGGCGCGCACCGTGCCATCGAGTCCTCGCGCAACGACGACCGAGATTTCCTTCTCGAACGGCACGAAGCCCTCGAGCACCAGCGGATGCGGCTTCAACGCGTTGAATGCGGCTTCCGCATCGCCAGGTTCGCGCAGGACGCGCTGCCCCTTGCCATCATAGCCGAGGCGCGTGGTCTTGAGCACCGCGGGCAGCCCGAGCTCGGCAACGGCCCTGGTGAGGTCATCCAGACTGTGGACAGCACGATAGGGCGCAACCGGAATGTTCTTGGAGGCAAGAAATTCTTTTTCGAGCAGCCGGTCCTGCGAGATCGCCAGCGCATTGGCGCCCGGCCGCAACGGCTTGATACCGGCCAGTACCTCGGCGGTCGCGGCCGGGACATTCTCGAATTCATAGGTGACGACATCAACCTGCGCCGCGAAGGCCCTCAGCGCCTCCACATCGACATAGGCGGCCACGGTCTTGAGCGGCGTCACGTCGAAGGCCGGGCTCTGGGGATCGGGGCAATAGATATGCGTTTTGAGGCCGAGCTTTGCCGCTGCCAGCGCCAGCATGCGCCCCAACTGTCCCCCACCCAGAATGCCGATGGTGGAGCCGGGGGCGAGGGAGGAGGATGGTTCGGTCAAGGCGCTACTCGAGGTCGGACGGAAACTGGGGCACGGAATGGGTCTGGCGGGCGCGATGCGCGTCGAGTCGTTCGGCCAGGTCCTCGTCATGGAGGGCCAGGACGGATGCGGCCAAAAGCGCCGCATTGATGGCGCCCGGCTCGCCGATGGCCAGCGTCCCCACCGGCACGCCGCCCGGCATCTGTACGATGGAATAAAGGCTGTCGAGCCCGTTGAGCGCCTTGGACCGCACCGGCACGCCAAAGACCGGCAGCGGCGTCATGGCCGCGATCATGCCCGGAAGATGGGCTGCGCCGCCGGCCCCGGCGATGATGATCTTGATTCCCTCGGCGCGGGCATTGGTGGCAAAGTCCACCATGCGCTCGGGCGTGCGATGCGCAGAAACGATGCGCGCCTCATATTCGATACCGAGATTTTCGAGGGTTTCGGCGCAGTGGCGCATGGTGGGCCAATCCGATTGGCTGCCCATGACGATGGCGACCGGTGGCTTGAGCATGGCGATTCCCCCGTGCCGCTCCGCAAAGCGCGCAACCCACGCATCGGACCGAAAGTGCTACGCGGTTTTCGGACAATCCGATGCGAACAAAAGATAGAGCGCACGATTCGATTTCATCGGATCGTCAGGCGCTCTAGCCCAATTCTCGCCACAACTCAAGGCGCGGCAGGGCTCAAGCGATGATGTCGGGCAAGAGGATATTTTCGAGCTGGACGATGCGATCCTTGAGCGAAAGCTTCCGCTTCTTGAGGCGCTGGATCAGCATCCGGTCGGCCATTTGCGACTGCGACAGGGTGTGGATGGCAGCGTCAAGGTCCGAGTGTTCCTGGCGTTTCGTCGCCAGCTCCAACCCCAACTGGGCTTCCTGTTCCTTGTCTAGCTGCAGCATCGCATACCGGCGCAATAAGGCTTGGCTCTCCCTCTTGGTTAGCCGATCACAAAGGCTTTTGCATCTGATTTTCCGAACTGCCGGAAACGGCGTCGACAACACATGAAATATTTGTGACGATACCCCTGTCCAACACGCTTAAAGGAGTTGTCATGACGACTGAAGGCCACATCGCGGCGCTGGAACGGCGCCACCAGGAATTGGATCGCATGATCCAGTCGGAAATGCAGAACAGGCAGGCCGACGACCTGATGGTATCAGCGCTCAAGCGCAAGAAACTCGAAGTGAAGGACGAGCTCTACAAGCTCCAGGGCGCCACGCGGCAATAGGCGGCCAAGTCAAAATCTTGGAGGCTTCCTGGAGGGTCACGGCGCGAGCCGGGGCCCTTTTTAATGTCCTGTCGACGGCCAGGAAGCTCGAAAATCGTTAGGCTTAACATCCTCTTAAGGAGCGGAGGGCATCGTCTTTCCCAATTCGGCACATCACGATTCGTGCCGCTAGAATGGGGTATTGGTCCGATATGACGCGTGTTCTGGTGGTGGATGATGATCCGGTGCAATTGCGGCTGACCGCAGAGATTGCCAACCGGGCCGGCTTCAAGCCGATCACCGCCACGGGGGGCGAACAGGCCCTCGCCATCCTTCGCGACGACCCCCAACTGGGGGCCGTGATCCTCGACCTCGTCATGCCTGATCTCGATGGCATGACGGTCATGGAAATCATGCGCAAGGAAGGGCTTACCACCCCGGTCATCATCCAGACCGCCAATGCCTCGCTCGAAACCGTCATCACCGCCATGCGCCAGGGTGCGGCCGACTACTTCGTCAAGCCCGTCTCGCCCGAGCGCCTCGTCATTTCGCTGCGCAATGCCATGAAGCTCGATGCGCTGGAAGCCGCCATCAGGGCCGAACAGGCGCGCAAGAGCGGTACCTTTACCCGCAAGGACATGATCGCCGCCGCCCCCAGCATGGCCCGCGTCATCTCGCTCTGCGCCAAGGCCGCCAAGAGCGCTATTCCGGTCTTGATCGAAGGCGAGACTGGCACCGGCAAGGAACTGGTCGCCCGCATCATCCAGGGCACGGGCGAGCGCGCCGGCAAAGCCTTCGTCACCGTCAATTGCGGCGCCATCCCGCCCAATCTCGTTGAATCCGTGCTCTTCGGGCACAAGAAGGGGGCCTTTACCGGTGCCCATGCCGACCAGGCGGGCAAGTTCGCCGAAGCCCATGGCGGCACCATCTTCCTCGACGAAGTCGGCGAACTGCCGCTCGAGACCCAGGTCAAGCTCTTGCGTGCCCTGCAGGAAGGCGAGATCGAACCGGTTGGCGCGACCAGGCCGGAAAAGGTCAATGTGCGGGTGATTTCGGCAACCAACCGGCGCCTGTTGAACCTGGCCAAGTCAGGCGAGTTCCGCGAAGACCTGTTCTACCGGCTCAACGTCTTTCCCATCTATGTGCCGCCGCTGCGCGAGCGCCGCGAGGATCTCCAGGCACTGGTCGACCATTTCATCGCCCGCTTCTCGGCCGAGGCCGGCAAGCGCGTGCTGGGCGCATCCGCCGCCGTCATGGACCTGCTCAATGCCTATGACTGGCCGGGCAATGTCCGCCAGCTCGAAAACACCGTCTATCGCGCCGTCGTGCTCAGCGACGGCCCCTTCCTCGAAGTCCAGGATTTTCTGCAGATCGTCGCCCATTCGTCCGGTCGCGACGAAGCGCTCCGCACCGTCCAGAGCCTGCCGGCCCCGAGCCAGCCTGTGCATATCGACACCGCCGTGGCCCGCCCGCGACCGGAGCCGGAAGCCGTCGCCGCGCGCGATCGCTTCCTGTCCGACAGCGGCGAACTCCATGCGCTGGCGGATATCGAGCGCGAGGCCATCGCCTTTGCCATCGCCCACCATGGCGGCCGCATGTCCCGCGTCGCCCGGGCGCTGGGCATCGGGCGCTCGACGCTCTACCGCAAGCTTCACGAATACGGTATGGCCGAGGGCCTGATCAGCGACGCGGCCTGAGCCACAGGGATTTGAAGCGGGGCGCCCGCGTTAACCTTGTTCCTTACCGAGCCGTTAAGAGATTGGCTGCAATTTGCGCCTTGAACTTAACGACGAGGCCAATATGAGACTCTCCCTCCTTGCGCTGTCCACCCTGCTGCTGGCCTCGGCTAACGCCCAGGCAGCCGATCTGAACAGTTGGGGCAGCACGCCCGCATCGCCCATCTATTCACCGACCAGCGTCGCGCAGTGGACCGGCTTCTATGCCGGCGTCAGCGGCGGCTACGCCTGGGGTACCACGGTCAACACTCCGGTGCTTGCCGGTGGCGCCACCGACAACAACGCCTCGGGTTGGACCCTGGGCGGCCAGGCTGGCTACAATATGGATATGGGTGGCTTTGTGCTGGGCGGTGAAGCCGACCTGCAATGGGCCAATATCGGCTACACCCACACCCTGCCGGGCGGCGAAAAATTCGAAGCCAAGACCGATTTCTTCGGTACGCTCCGCGCCCGCGCCGGTGTCCCGATCGGCCAGGTCATGCCCTATGCCACGCTGGGCGTCGCCTATGGCCGCGGTTCGGCAACCGTCGACACCGGCATCACCTCCACCAAGACCGCCAACCACTTCGGCTGGACCGCGGGCGTCGGCCTCGAAGCCCAGGCCACTGCCAACCTCTCCTTCAAGGCCGAATATCTCTATGTCGACCTCGGAGCGCAGCCCTATAACGGCCTGCCCACCGTGGGCAATCGCGATATCGGCCAGCGCTTCTCGGTGGTTCGCGCCGGCCTCAACTACAAGTTCTAGGCCTCGACCGCTTCCGAAAGCTCTTGATGGCGCTGTCCCCAGGGCAGCGCCATTGCCTATCGCCACCACTATTTCAGCCCCACCCACTTCGGTCTGACAGTGCCTCGTCGGGGGCCTGGAACAACGCTTCGTTGCAGCTCTGCCACATCCAGGTTTCACGAAATTGCGAGCAATTGCTCCCGTTAAGGTTTGCGGAGTATTGAGACGGTAGTGGCGGGCCCGACGGGGCCGGATTCGGCCCGTTGCCGAGCTCTACGCCGCGCCGTCAGGAGCAATGATGAACAAGGTTCTGGTCAGTCTGGTCGCCCTTCTCGCCGCCCTCGCTCCGATGGGGCCGGCAGTCGCTCAACCGGCGCCCGACATCAAGGCCAGCCGCATCGTCATCGCCCCACCCCAGACCGACCTGGCCCGTACCATCAAGGACGGCCTGTCGGCCGCCTATTATGGCGCCCGGGCCGAAACGGCGGCCCATGCCGAGGCCCAGCGGCTCTATTTCCTTTATGGCCAACGCCATTTCGAACCGATCTGGCTCTCAGAGGATAGCGCGGGCAAGGTCAGCTTCTCGCCTGCCGCCGGCAAGATCATCGCGCTTTTCGAGAATGCCGAGGCCGAGGGCCTGCGGCCGTCCGACTATCTCACAGCCTCCATATCCTCCGACAAACTGGGCGGCGACGCCATTGCTTTGGCCACGCTTGAAACCGCCTTTTCGGCCGCCACGATGCGCTATGCGCAGCACCTCCATAACGGCCGTATCGATCCGCTCTCGGTCAGCGAGTTGCTCGATATCAAGCCCAAGCCCATCGACGAGGCGGCCCTGCTCGAAAAGCTGGCCGGGAGCGACGATCCCGCCGCCATCCTCGCCACGCTCGAGCCGCAGCACCCCGAATTCAAGGCGCTGAAGGCGGCGCTCGCCTCCTTCGAGAAATCCAGCGCCGCCCGCCCGGCTCCGATCGGCGACGGGCCGGTGCTGCGCCCGGGCAATTCCGACGCCCGCCTGCCGGCCATCCGCGACCGCCTCAAGCTCACCGCCTCGACGTCGGAACTCTATGACGAACTCACCGTCGATGCGGTCGAAGCCTTCCAGGAGGGCCAGGGCCTCGAAGTGGACGGGATTATCGGGCCGGCGACCGTTGCCGCCCTCAATGGCGGCGCCGCCACGCGCCGCGAAGACATCATCGCCAATATGGAGCGTTGGCGCTGGATGCCGACCGACCTCGGCGACTTCCGCGTCTTCGTCAACATTCCCGAATTTCGCCTCTGGATCGAGCGCGACGGCCAGCCCGAATACACGACCCGCGTCGTAGTCGGCACCACGCGCAACCAGACACCGGTCTTCTCCGACAATATCCGCCACCTGGTGGTCAATCCCTACTGGAACGTGCCCTCGTCGATCATCCGCGGCGAGATCGCCCCGGCGGTGCTGGCCAATCCGGGCTATACCGACAGCCACAACATGGACCTGCTCTATAACGGCACGCCGGTCAGCCCCTGGCAGGTGGACTGGACGCAGGTCAGCTCGTCCAACTTCCCCTTCCGCGTCCGCCAGCGTCCAGGTGCCGGCAATGCCCTGGGGCAGATCAAATTCCTCTTTCCCAACAAGCACGACGTTTATCTGCACGACACGCCGTCCAAGTCGCTGTTCTCGCGCTCCTTCCGCGCCTTCAGCCATGGCTGCGTCCGCGTCGAGGACCCGATGGCCTTTGCCGATGCGCTGATGGCCAACGAGCCGGCCATTTCGCGCGCCTCGCTCGAAGCCATGTTCGGCCCGAACGAGAAGTGGGTGAACCCGCAGACCCAGATCCCGGTGCACCTGGCCTATTTCACCCTGCGCGTCGATGCCGATGGCGCCATAAGAAACTATGGCGACGTTTATGGGCACAACGAAAAGCTCATCGCCGCCCTCGGCCTCAATCCGGTCGCCGAACCGGCCATCGTCGCCGAAGTCGAGACCGCACCGGCCGAACTTTCCCCCTGATCCATTCGATCATTGCTTCACAGGGTCATTCCCGCGAAAGCGGGAACCCCTGTTTGCCGTGTTGCCAGCGCCTCTTCACATCTCGGACCCTTAACCCGGCGTTTACACTTTCGCCTTGGTTGCGCCCCCTTTTTACCTTAGTAACAGCGGTGTGAGGGGGTCAGGCTGGCCAGTTCACAACTGGTTAGCGTTAATCAATTCGTGCGAATTGGGCGCTAACGTCCCACCATTAATCTGACGAGTGAACCGGGCAGAGTTTGGCGTGGCGGTTATGGGGATGATCAATTGGCGGCGTGCCGCGCGGGTTCTTGCCGCAGCGGTGATGGCCTTTTCCGCGGCACTTCCGGCAGCGCCGGTACAGGCCGCCACCGAACGCGCGCTCTACCTCTATTATACCCATACCAAGGAGACGGCCCGCATCGTCTTCAAGCGCGATGGGCGCTACGTCCAGTCGGGCCTCAATCAGCTCAATCAGTTCCTGCGCGACTGGCGCCAGAACGAGCCGGCCAACATGGATCCGCGCCTGTTCGACCTTGTCTGGGAAGTCTACCAGGAAGTGGGCGGCAGCCAGCCGATCAATGTCGTCTCGGCCTATCGCTCGCCCAAGACCAATGCCATGCTGGCCGCCAATTCCTCGGGCGTCGCCGACAATTCCCAGCATATGCGCGGCACCGCCATGGATTTCTTTATCCCCGGCGTGCCCCTGGCGCGGCTCCGCGCCGCGGCCATGAAGAAGCAGGTCGGCGGTGTGGGCTACTATCCCACCTCCGGCAGTCCCTTCGTGCATCTCGATACCGGCTCGGTCCGCGCCTGGCCGCGCATGACACGCGCGCAATTGCAGGAAATCTTCCCCGACGGCCGCACCATGCACCTGCCCACCGACGGCAAGCCGCTGTCGCAGGAAGGCTACCAGGTGGCCATGGCCGAATGGAAGCGCTGCCACGCCTATCCTTGCAACGGCTCCTCGTCGTCGGGCACCCAGGTCGCCAGCGCCGGTGGCAGCGGCCGCACCCTGATGGACGTGCTGTTCGGCGGCAATGATCAGGCTGCGCCCCAGGCCGCGCCGGCGCCGCAGGTGCAGACCGCCTCGCTGGTTCCCCAGCAGCAGCAATCCTCGCAGGTCGCCCCGGTCATGCCGGTCAGCCGTCCGGCCGATCTCGGCGGCGCCGAAATGCAGGTGGCCTCGCTCACGGACACCACCATGCCCTTCGGCACGGCTGGCAGCACGCCGCTGACCCCAGAAGAACTGGGCCTCGTCGCCAATGTGACCCTGCCGGTGCGCATGCCCGCCGACCTGCGCGAAAACGCTGCCGTCACCGCCATGGCCGCCCTGGCCGCCCCCACCATGCCGACGCCCCGCGTCATCATGACCGATCCGCCGGCGGATATTCTCACGGCCTATGCCGCTGCCGGCCCCGCCGCCGAGCCCGGCGCGCAGCAGGCGCTGGAGATGATCATCCAGAATTCGACCACTGCCAGCGTGCCGCCCGCACCGACCAGCAAGTTGCCGGCGCTGCCGCCACTGAGCCCGGTCACCCAGACCGCATCGCTGGGCGGCAATAGAGCGGCACCGCTGACCGGCCTCTTCAGCGGCACGTTTGGCGCCACCGATGCCGCGCAGACCGCGCCGCTGGCCGAAGCCCTGGCCGAACATGTGGCCAAGCAGCCGGTGCCGGGCGACATGCGCCAGCGCGACCTGGTGCCGCCCGATCTCGAGCACGTGGCCGATATCTTCACCGATCCGGCAGCCCTCACCTCGGGACGCTATGCCGTGATCTTCGATCATGACGTGGCCGATTTCGACCCGACCCCGGAAATGGGCGCCCATGTTGCGGTCAAGACCCTGGGCGGCGCCGATATCCTGCCGGTCCACAACCGCTTCACCCGCACGCCGCAGTGACGCCCGGATCTGGCGACCAGACCGCCGGATCACCAGTGGCTTCGCCCCGCAAAAGCCCGAATGCGTCGTCACATCTGGCGGACCCTTCGCCGCAACCGGTGTGATGGCATTGCCAAGCCCGGACCCTGCGCCTAAACAGGGTCGAACCAGTCTTTCATGGGGACCCGCTTGGCCGACAAGCCCGAAACGCCGCTGCTTGACACCGTCCATACGCCTGCCGATGTTCGCGCCCTGCCGCGCGAAAATCTGCGGCAACTGGCCGACGAAGTGCGCGCCGAGATGATCGACGCCGTCTCGGTGACCGGCGGGCATCTGGGCGCCGGGCTGGGCGTGGTCGAACTGACCGTGGCTCTCCATGCCATTTTCGACACGCCGCACGACCGCATCATCTGGGATGTCGGCCACCAGGCCTATCCGCACAAGATCCTGACCGGCCGGCGCGACCGGATGCGCACGCTGCGCCAGAAGGACGGCCTTTCCGGCTTCACCCGCCGCGCCGAGAGCGAATACGATCCCTTCGGCGCCGGCCATTCCTCGACCTCGATTTCTGCAGGTCTCGGCATGGCCGAGGCCAGCAAGCATCTGGACACGCCGCGCAATGTCATCGCCGTCATCGGCGATGGCGCCATGTCGGCCGGCATGGCCTACGAGGCCATGAACAACGCCGGCGCCATGGACGCGCGCCTCATTGTAATTCTCAACGACAATGACATGTCCATCGCCCCGCCCACCGGGGCGCTGCGCACCTATCTGGCGCGGCTGGTCTCCGGCCCGGTCTATCGTGGCACCCGCGAGGCGGCCAAGAACATCGTTCACAAGCTGCCGCCGTTCCTGCACGAACCGGCGCGCCGTACCGAGGAATTCGCCCGCTCCTTCTTCACCGGCGGCACGCTGTTCGAGGAACTGGGCTTCTACTATGTCGGCCCCATCGACGGGCACAATCTCGACGACCTGCTGCCCATCCTCGAAAACGTCCGCGATTTCGGCCAGGGCCCGATCCTGATCCACGCCGTCACCAAGAAGGGCAAGGGCTATGCCCCGGCCGAGAGCTCGGCAGACAAGTATCACGGCGTATCGAAGTTCAACGTCATCACGGGCGCCCAGGCCAAGGCGCCGTCCAACGCCCCTTCCTATACCTCGGTCTTTGCCTCCTCGTTGATCCAGGAAGCCGAAGCCGATCCGCGCATTGTCGCGGTCACCGCCGCCATGCCCTCGGGCACGGGCCTCGACAAGTTCGCCGAGCTTTTTCCCACGCGCATCTATGATGTGGGCATTGCCGAGCAGCATGCCGTGACCTTTGCCGCCGGCATGGCCTCCGAAGGCGCACGCCCCTTCTGCGCCATCTACTCCACCTTCCTGCAGCGTGCCTACGACCAGGTGATCCACGACGTGGCCATCCAGGGCCTGCCGGTGCGCTTCGCCATCGACCGGGCCGGCTATGTGGGCGCTGATGGCCCGACCCATGCCGGCAATTATGATAATGCTTATCTCGGCGCCATTCCCGGCATCGTGCAGATGGCCGCCGCCGACGAGGCCGAGCTCCGCCACATGGTGGCCACTGCCGCGGCCTACGACCAGGGTCCGATCAGCTTCCGCTATCCGCGCGGCGACGGTATGGGCGTCGACATGCCCGCGCGGGGCGAGATCCTGCCCATCGGCAAGGGCCGCATCCTGCGCCAGGGCTCGACCATTGCGCTCCTCTCCTACGGCACGCGCCTGGGCGAAGTCCTCGCCGCCGCCGACAAGCTCGCGGCCCTGGGCCTCAACCCGACCATTGCCGACGCGCGCTTCATGAAGCCGCTCGACGAGGAACTGATTGCCGGGCTGGCGCAGACTCACGACGTGCTGGTGACCACGGAGGAAGGTGGCCTTGGTGGCTTCGGCAGCCATGTCGCGACCTTCCTTGCGTCCAACGGCCTCCTCGACGGCAAGCTGCGCCTGCGGCCGCTGATGATCCCCGACACCTTTGTCGAGCACGCCTCCCAGACCGACATGTACGCTGCCGCCGGCCTCGACCGCTCAGGCATCGTCGCCACCGCGCTCACCGCCCTCGGCTACGACCAGGCCGCCATGCAGGCGGCTCTGGCGAAGGTTTGACCCGCGGATCAACAAACACCGTACCGCCCTCGGGCTTGACCCGAGGGCCTCTATCCAACCCCACCGACATCTCTTTGGGCCGTTGAGTGGTCCTCGGGTCAAGCCCGAGGACGGAACCGCGTGGGGGACGACGGTGCCTCACGCATAATTCGTCGGCACGCCCTTGGCCTGTTTCACCGTCTCCATCGAGATATAGGCCGACATGTCGAAGAGCTCGATGCGGCTCACGAGCTGTTTGTAGACCACGTCATAATGCTCCACATCGGGCAGCACGATCTTGATGATGTAGTCGAAATTGCCGGTCAGACGGTGCACCTCGACGATTTCCGGCACGGCATTGACCGCGGCATGGAATTTCTCCAGCCAGTCGGCCGCATGGCTGCCGGTGCGCACGATGACGAAGACCGTCGTCGGCAGCCCGACCTTGCGCCGGTCCAGCTCCACCAGGGTGCGGGCAATATAGCCTTCTTCCTTGAGCCTGGTGATCCGCCGCGAGCACGCCGAAGCGGAAAGCGCCACGCTGGCGGCAATCTCCGTCACCGGCATATCCGCATCCGCCTGCAAGAGGCTCAGGATCTTCCGGTCACGATCATCCAGCATCGGCAACTCTCCAACTGTCGCACATCCGTAGCGCAGAATGCCGATTTCATGCAATCACGAGGCGTCCTGGGCCGGGCTGGTGCCTATCTCTGCATCCGAACATCTCTCGAAGCGCGGCACACTGGTTGGACATGGAGGATGCGATGAAGACCATTGGCCTGATCGGCGGCATGAGCTGGGAATCCACTGCCGTTTACTATCGCCACATCAATCAGGAGGTGCGGCGCCTGCGCGGCGGCCTGGCCTCGGCCGACATCGCCCTGCGCTCGCTCAATTTCACCGAAGTGGTCGCCCTGCAGAAGGCGGGCCGCTGGGACCTTGCCGGCGCCATGCTCGGCGAAGCCGGTGCCGGTCTTGCCCGTGCCGGGGCCGATTGCATGCTGATCTGCACCAATACCATGCATCTGGTCGCCGAGCCGGTGGCCGAAATGGTCGGCGTGCCGCTGATCGACATCATCACCGAAACCGCTGCCGCCCTGCGCGCCGATGGCCGCCGCCGCCCGCTGCTGCTGGCCACCCGCTACACCATGGAACATGGCTTTTATACCAGCCGCATGAAGACCCTCGGCCTCGACGTCATGGTGCCGGAAGCCGACGAGCGGGCCCTGGTCCACAGTGTTATCTTCGATCAGTTGTGTCAGGGCGAGGTCTGCGACGCGTCGCGTCGAGCCTATCTCTCGATCATCGACAAGGCGCGCGCCGGCGGGGCGGACTCGGTCATCCTCGGTTGCACCGAGATCGGCCTGCTGCTCGATCCCGAAGCCCTGCCCCTGCCCGGCTACGATTCGACGACCATCCATGCCGATGCCGCCGTCCGCTTCGCCTTGGGAGAGAACCTGTCCCAGGCCGCGTGACTTTCACGCCGTCTTGCGCCGCGCTTTCTAACGATTTGTTGAGACATTTGCCGCCTTGCTGGTGACGCAACCAGCGAGGTCGGCCCTTGGCCATTTCCAGCATTTCCATCGGCGCAGCGGGCATGCACCGCGCCAGCGCCCAGCTCGAAACCAGCGCCAGCCGCATCGCCCGGATCGGCGTTGAAGGCAATGACGTCGACATCGCCACCGAAATGGTCAACGTCATCCAGGCGGAAGCCAACTTCAAGGCCTCGGCCAAGGTGGTCGGCGTGGCCTCCGACATGTCGAAAGTCCTGCTCGATATTTTGGTTTAGGGAACTTCAGCCCGGCCCGAGGCGCATTGCCTCAAACCCCCACCGGCTGTCATCCCGGCGAAGGCCGGGATCCAGCTTGAGATGTCAGGATGGGCCCCGGCTTGCGCCGGGGCGACATCGAGATTGGAAACAGTTCAGCCTGGAACTCAGGCGCCGCGCCTCACCCTGCACCCAGGCAATCCTCAGAGATCCGAAGGCGCCTCGACCATGCCCAGGGCCGACATATAGAGCTCGAGCAGGGCTTCCTGCTCCATGCGCTCATTGGCATCCTGCTTGCGGATGGTCACGATCTTGCGAAGGATCTTGGTATCGAAGCCATTGCCCTTGGCTTCGGCGTAGATTTCCTTGATATCGGCGGCAATGGCCGCCTTTTCTTCTTCCATGCGCTCGATGCGCTCGATGAAAGCACGCAGTTGGTCCTGCGCGACGCTGTCTTCAACGGCCATGGCTTTGCCTCTTTGCCTGCCGCCGGCAACAGCCCTTGGGCCCGGTCACCGGCACGTAAACGAAACGGGAATTGTCCGGTGCCCATCAACCTCAGAGCCCGGTTTGGTTCAACCCTTTTGTGGTCCAATCCACACCCTGCGCCGCGCTCGTGGAAAACCGGCGCCGTCCGGCTTCGCCACTTTTCTGATCAGGTGGCCGAACCTGCCCGCAATTCCGTCAAAACCGGGCTTTAGCCATTGACCTCCCCCCTGCCATACGATCAAAGAAGGGCACGTTTCTCGGTGATTTCCGGCGCAATGTTGAATTCAATCCGCCTCGGCACGACCCTTCTGCTTGCGGGCTTCGGCGCCTTCATGTCCATGGCTGCCGTGACCCCGGCCCAGGCCGAGCTGCGCGTCTGCAATGAAACGGCGAACCTGATTTCCGTGGCCCTGGGTTACCGGGCCGAACGCGGCTGGATGAGCGAAGGCTGGTGGCAGGCCCCTCCGGGCGATTGCCGCACCCTCTACCAGGGCGACCTGCAGCGGCGCTTCTATTATCTCTATGCCGTGGACGACATTGGCGGGGGCGCCTGGGATGGCCAGGTCTTCATGTGCACCCGTGACGAAACCTTCACAATATTCGGGGTTGAGGATTGCCTCGCCCGGGGCTATGAGCGCACCGGGTTCTTTGAAATCGATACACAGAACCGCTCCGACTGGACCCTGCAGCTCACCGAAAATGCCGGCGAGCCAAGCGTCGTCGGTCCGGATCTGGGCGAAGATCTTGAAGATCCGGCCTTCCTGGTAGACGACCCCGCAGACACCACAACGCCAGACAATACGGATACGCAATGAGACGGATCAGACGCGCGAAGATCCTCGCCACGCTCGGCCCTGCCAGCAACGAGGAATCGATGATCGAGGAACTGGCCAAGGCCGGCGCCGACGTCTTCCGCATCAATATGAGCCATGCCAGCCATGAGCTCATGCACCAGACCGTTAAGCGCATTCGCTCGGTCGAGGCTCGTCTCAAGCACCCCATCGGCATCCTCGCCGACCTGCAGGGCCCCAAGCTCCGCGTCTGGAAGTTTGCCGGCGGTTCGGTCAACCTCGTCGCCGGGCAGAAATTCACACTCGACAGCGAGCAGAACGATACCGGCAATGCCGATCGCGTCTACCTGCCGCATCCCGAAATCATCGAAAGCGTTTCGGTCGGCGACCGTCTCCTTCTGGACGATGGCAAGCTGCAGCTCAAGGCGACTAAAGTCGGAGGCGGTGTCATCGAGACCGAAGTGGTCTATGGCGGCAAACTCTCCGACAAGAAGGGCGTCTCCCTGCCCGATACGTTGCTGCCCACCGGCGCCCTGACCGAGAAGGACCATGCGGACCTGCTCGAGGCATTGAAGGCCGAGGTCGACTGGATCGCCCTCAGCTTCGTGCAGCGCCCCGAGGACATCATCGACGTGCGCAAGATCGTCCAGGGTCGCGCCGGCGTCATGGCCAAGATCGAAAAGCCGCAGGCCATCGAGCGGCTCGAAGAGATCGTGAAACTCTCCGACGCCATCATGGTCGCCCGTGGCGATCTCGGTGTCGAACTGCCGCTCGAACTGGTTCCGGGCCTGCAAAAGCGCATGATCCGCATGTGCCGCCGCTACGGCAAGCCGGTGGTCGTGGCCACCCAGATGCTCGAATCGATGATCACCGCGCCGGTCCCGACCCGCGCCGAAGTCAGCGACGTCTCCATCGCCGTCTTCGAAGGCGCCGACGCGGTCATGCTCTCGGCCGAAAGTGCCTCCGGCCAGTATCCGGTCGAAGCCGTCACCACCATGGCCAAGGTCGCCATTGCGGTGGAGAGCGACGCCAACTACCGCAACATCATCAAGGCCGCCCAGACCGAGCCGGAAGCCACCGCTGCCGACGCCATCTCGGCCGCCACGCGCCAGGTTGCCGAAACGCTCGATCTGGCTGCCATCGTCACCTATACGGCTTCGGGCTCGACCGGCATCCGCGCCGCCCGCGAACGGCCATCGAAGCCCATCATCGCCCTCTCGCCCAATCTCAGGACCATCCGCCGCCTGTCGGTGGTCTGGGGCATCCATTGCGTGCAGACCGAAGACGCGGTGAGCCTCGAAGACATGGTCGATCGGGCCTGTGTCATCGCCTACCAGGAAGGCTTTGCACGCCCCGGCGACCGCATCGCCATCACTGCCGGCGTGCCGCTGGGCACACCGGGCGCCACCAACATGCTGCGCATCGCCTTTGTTCGTCAGGATGGCGCCGGCTCGAGCTGAGGGTGTCACCCAAGAGCACCACTCCCGAGGGCCCCGACCATGTCGGGGCCTTCTTTCTTTGTGCGGCGCTTGCGGCCCAATCGGACAAGTATCAGGATCGGCCCAGTGGGAAACAGGGACGGGTGCCATGCACAAGAGTGACGCACTGACTGACGACCAACCGAGGCAAGCCGGCGCCATGGGCCGCAGGGCCTTCCTCCTTGGCTCTGCGGCGACGCTGGGCACCATGGCCCTTGCCGGCTGCAGCAGCAGCACCATCAAGGCGCTGAGCATGGCCGAGGCCGAAGAGGTCTATGGTCCGCTGCCCAACGAGCGCTTCCCGGTCGAGGCGGTCAATCTCAGCAAGGTCGATCCCAAATACTGGCGCCGCACCGTGCGCTATGACAGCGCCGAAGCGCCCGGCACCATCGTGGTCGATCCGCGCAACCACTATGTCTATCGCGTCGAAGGCCAGAACGTCGCCACCCGCTATGGCGTCAGCGTCGGTCGCGCCGGGTTCCTGTGGAGCGGCGATGCCTATATCGGCCGCAAGGCCGAATGGCCCGTCTGGACCCCGCCGCGCGAAATGATCGCGCGCCAGCCCGAAGTCGCCAAATATGCCGGCGGCATGGCGCCGGGCCTCGACAATCCCCTGGGCGCCCGCACGCTCTATCTCTATCAGGATGGCGTCTATACGCTTTACACCCTCTACAGCACCCGCCAGGCCGAGACGATCGGCAACGGCATTTCCTCGGGCTGCATCGGTCTCCTGACCCAGGACATGATGGACCTTTACGAGCGCACTCCGGTCAATACCAAGGTGATCGTGCTCAAGGCCTGAGCCCAAGCCACGCAACACAGGACGGCCCCGATGAAGTCGGGGCCTTTTTGTTGTAGAGACCCTGCATGACCATCGCCGCCACCAAGCCGAGCCTTCGCGCCACCGCCACGGGCCTTGTCGCCGTCCTGCTCTGGGCCTCGGTCGTGGGCATGATCAAGTCGGTCTCATCCAGCTTTGGCGCCACCGGCGGCGCCGCGCTGATCTATTCGCTGGCCAGCGTCTTCCTGTTTCTCAGCCTCGGGCTCGGCGACCTCCGCACTTTCCCGCGCCGCTATCTCGTGGTCGGCGGCCTGCTCTTTGTCAGCTACGAGCTCTGCCTTGCCCTTTCCATCGGCTATACGACTACGCCGCGCCAGGCCATCGAGGTGGGCATGGTCAACTACCTCTGGCCGACGCTGACCTTGGTCGGCACCGTGGTCTTCAATCGGCGACCGGTCAGGATCTGGATCGTCCCCGGCCTCCTCCTCTCGATGATCGGCATTGTCTGGGTGCTGGGCGGCGATGCAGGCTTTTCCCTGCCCGCCATGCTGGACAATGTCCGGCTCAATCCGCTGAGCTACGGCCTCGCGCTGGCCGGTGCGCTGATCTGGGCCGCCTATTGCGTGGTCACCCCCAAATTGGCCAACGGCCGCAACGGCGCCACGCTGTTCTTCGCCTTTACCGCCATGGCGCTCTGGGCCAAGCTTGCCTTCACGGGCGACATCTCCTGGAACGTCGGCCTCGTGGACATCGTCATGCTCGTCCTCGCTTCCGCCGCCATGGGCTTTGCCTATGCCGCCTGGAACGTCGGCATCCTCCATGGCAATGCGACGGCACTTGCCACGGCCTCCTATTTCACCCCCGTGTTGTCGGCCGCCTTTGCCGCCGCATTGCTGCAGTCGGCGCTGCCACTTTCCTTCTGGCAGGGTGCGGCCATGGTCAGCGCCGGCTCGGTGGTCTGCTGGCTGGCGACCCGCAAATAGGCGCCAAAAGCAACAAGGCCCGCATCTGCATGCGGGCCTTGTCGGAATTCGAGGAGCGAAACGCTCAGCCCTGGCGAGCCTTGAAGCGCTTGTCCACCTTGTTGATGATGTAAACGCGGCCGCGACGGCGGACGAGCTTGTTCGCGCGGTGGCGAGTCATCAACGCCTTCAGCGAGTTGCGGATCTTCATCTGTGTAATCCTTGGTCAAACAAAATGGGCGCTGAGGCGCCCGAAAACTGGCCTCTACATAAGGAAAGAGACCCAGCCTGTCAACGCGCAATCATACCGGTTTTCCCCATTGCGCCGGTGTTAACGCCGAGGTTATGGCCGGGCCCTAGAATGGGCCGAAACCGCCCAGCCATTGAACCCGATGCCCAGCGAAAACACCAGCAAACCCGGCGCCCTCGTCATCGACCCGCAGGCCAACATGGCAGCCCTCGTGGCCGACATGCTGCGCAATCTCGGACGTCGCGACATCCGCGAAGCCTGGGACGGCAACCAGGCCCAGCACGAGCTGCGCCGCAGGGCCTATGAGGTCATCATCATCGACGATGCGCTGACCGGACCCGACGCCGTCGAGCTGGTGCGGCGCCTGCGGGCCGACGCCACCTCGCCCAATCGCCTCACGCCCATCATCATGATGGCGGCGGCCCCCGATGCCGCTCGCATTGCCGCGGCCCGGGATGCCGGGGTCACCGAATTCCTGCGCAAGCCCTTTGCCGCGGCCCACCTCAAGTCGCGGCTCGACGCCATTGCCGGCCAGCCGCGTCCCTTTATCGACGCCACGACCTATGCCGGCCCCGACCGCCGCCGCCGCGTCCAGGAGATCGGCACGCCCGACCGGCGCGGCCACGAGCCAGGCGAAGGCTGAGGTGCCCTCATGCCCACCGGCTGTCGTCCCGGCGAAAGCCGGGATCCATCTTGAGATCTCAGGATGGGCCCCCGGCTTTCGCCGGGGTGACAATCCAGTTTTTCGATAGTGGGACTACGCTGCAGCAGCTGCCTCGCGACGGAGGCGCCGGCGCAGTTCGCGACGACGCATTTCTTCCTTGGGATCGGGCACCGGCACCGAAGCGATGAGCTTCTTGGTGTAGTCGTGCCGGGGCTGCATCACCACCTGCTCGCTCTCGCCGATTTCCACCACTTCGCCGAAATAGAGCACCATGATCCGCTGGGCGATATGGCGCACCACGGCGATGTCGTGGGCGATGAACAGCAGCGAAATGCCGAATTCCTTCTGCAGGTCCATCAGCAGATTGATGACCTGAGCCTGCACCGACACGTCGAGGGCCGACACGGCCTCGTCGCAGACGATGAGCTTGGGCTTGGTGATCAGCGCCCGGGCGATGCCGATGCGCTGGCACTGGCCGCCCGAGAATTCGTGCGGATACTTGTTGATCATGTTGGCCGAGAGGCCGACCTTTTCCATCATCTCGACAACGCGCGCCATGCGCTCGGTCTTGTTGACTTCCGGATAGTGGATCAGCAGCGGCTCGGCGATGATCTGGCCGGCGGTCATGCGCGGATTGAGCGAGGCCAGCGGGTCCTGGAAGACCATCTGGATATCCTTGCGCAGGTTCACCAGTTCCTTGGGGCTCATCTTAAGGATGTCCTTGCCCATCCACAGCGACTCGCCAGATGTGGCCTGGATCAGCTTGATGACGGCGCGCGACAGGGTCGACTTGCCGCAGCCGCTTTCGCCCACGATGCCCAGCGTTTCACCCTGGTGCAGGTCGAAGGACACGTCCTTGACCGCATGCAGGATCTTGTTGCCGCCAAACATCCCGCCAGCCGGAATCTTGAAATCCACCGAGACGTTGCGGACCTGGAGAATGGGTTTCTGCTCGGTCATGCTTCGCCCCGCTGGCTCATGAATTCATAGGAGACGGTCGAAAGGCGTTCGACCGGCTTGTCGAGGCGCGGCACCGCCGCCAGCAGCCCCTGCGTATAGGGATGCGCCGGGCTGGCGAACAGCTCTTCGGTCTTGCGGTATTCCATGACCCGGCCGTCGAACATCACCAGCGTGTCCTCGCAGGTGCCCGCGACGATCCCCAGGTCGTGGGTGATGAGGATGATGGCGGTGCCGAAATCCTCCTGCAGGTCGACCAGGAGATCGATGATGCCGGCCTGCACGGTGACGTCGAGGGCCGTGGTCGGCTCGTCGGCGATCAGTAGTTCCGGCCCGCACAGCAGCGCCATGGCGATCATCACGCGTTGCCGCATGCCGCCCGAAAATTCGTGCGGATACATGTGCACGCGGTTCTTGGCATCGGGAATACGCACTGCATCGAGGAACCGCACGCTTTCGGCCAGGGCGGCACTGCGGGTCATGCCCTTGTGCAGCTCGAGCACTTCCGTCATCTGGCGCGAGATGCGCAGATAGGGGTTCAGCGAGGTCATCGGATCCTGGAAGATGATGCCGATGCGGGCGGCACGATAGGCCCTGAGCTGGCTGAGCGGCAGATTGAGGATCTGCTTGCCGTCGAACATCACCGAGCCCGAGGCCTTGCCGTTCTTGGGCAGGAGGCCGAGGAGCGCGAACGCGCCCTGGGTCTTGCCCGAGCCGCTTTCGCCCACAATGGCCAGGGTCTTGCCCTTTTCCAGCGTATAGGAGAGGTCGCGCACGGCGTTGACCACGCCGTCATTGGTCTGGAAATCGACCTTGAGGTTTTTGACTTCTAGCAATGCCATGATCAGCGGTCCTTGGGGTCGAGGGCGTCGCGCAGGCCGTCACCGATATAGGTGAGGGCGAGCAGCAGCGTGACCAGCACGGCGGCCGGTCCGAGCAGCATCCAGGGCAGCACTTCGGCCACCGGCGCACCGGCGGAGATCAGCGTACCAAGCGACGTCTGCGGTTCCTGGACGCCCAGGCCCAGATAGGAAAGGAAGCTTTCCGCGATGATGATTTCGGGAATGGTGAGCGTGGCGTAGATCACCACGGGACCGGTCAGGTTCGGCACGATGTGCTTGAAGATGATGGTCCACGAGCTCGCGCCGCTGGCACGGGCCGCCTCGACGAATTCCTTCTCCTTGATGGAGAGGGTCTGGCCGCGCACGATACGGGCCATGGTCAGCCATTCGATGGCACCGATGCCCACGAACAGCAGCACCGGATTGCGCCCGAACATCACCATCAGGATGATGACGAAGAGGATGTAGGGCAGCGCATACATGACGTCGACGATGCGCATCATGATCGCGTCCACGCGACCACCGAAATAGCCCGCGATCGCGCCATAGATCACGCCGATCGTCACCGAGACCACCGTGGCGACGAAGGCCACGATGAGGCTCATCTGCGTGCCCTGCAGCACGCGGGCCAGCATGTCGCGCCCATTCTGGTCGGTGCCGAGATAATGCCCGGCCTCGGGATTGGGCGGCTTGCGGATGTTCGACCAGTCGACCTCGGAAAAGCCCCAGGGCAGGAAATAGGGGCCGATAAAGGCGGCGAGGATGATCACAACCACGACGATGATCGAAGCCACCGCGGCCTTGTTGCGCACCAGTCGCCGCGTGGCGTCCTGAGTCAGCGAGCGGCCCTTGACCGGGTCGAGGGTCGCCAGCTTGTTGGCGTAGGTCGTCAGGACCTGATCTTTGCCAGTGATCCCGGGCATCAGCGGTACCTCACCTTGGGATCGAGCCAGGCATAGATGAGGTCAACGATCAGATTGAGAGCAAGAATGATGAACATGTAGAGGATGGTCGTGCCCAGGACGATGCCATAGTCGCGGTTGAGGGCGGCCTGGACGAAGTACTTGCCGATGCCGGGCAGGCCGAAGATCTGCTCGACGGCCAGCGAACCGGTGAGCAGGTAGCTCAGGCCTGGTCCGAGATAGGAGACGACCGGCAGCAGCGCCGGCTTGATGGCGTGGCGGGCCAGCACGATGCGCTCGCTGAGGCCCTTGGAGCGGGCGGTGCGCACATAATTGCTGCCGAGCACTTCGATCATCGAGCCACGCATCAGGCGGCTGATACGGGCCGCATGCGGCCAGGCGAGCACCGTGACGGGCAGCACCAGGTGCCAGAGCGAACCGGTGACCCAGCCGCCGGCCGGCAGCCAGCCCAGGTAAACGCCGAACCAGAGCTGCAGCAGCGCTGCCATCAGGAAGTTGGGCACGACGACGCCCAGCATCACGGCCAGCACGAGCACATAGTCCGGCCACTTGTTCTGGTTCACGGCGGCAACCGCGCCGGCCACGATGCCGATGCTGGTGGCGATGACGAAGGCGAACATTGCCATGGTCAGCGTGAACGGGAAGCCGATGCGGATGAGATCGGACACATTGAAGCCGTCGATCACCATCGAGGGGCCGAGATCGCCCTGCAACAGCCGTCCGACATAGATGAAATACTGAGCGATCAAGGGCTGATCGAGATTGTAATGGGCGCGCAGGTTGGCCAGCACGGTCGGCGGCAGGGCGCGTTCGCCATCAAACGGACCACCCGGCGCCAGGCGCAGGATGAAAAAGCAGATCGTAACGGCGATCAGTGCAATCGGAATGGCCGAAAGCACGCGCCGAAAGGCATAAGCCAGCATGTTTCAAGGACTCCTTGGCCGGTTCGCCAGGTGCGGATCTGCCGCAGGGCGCATGGGCCGCAAAAGAACCGTGGGGGCCGGGGCCCCCACGATCGCATTCGATCTTCCGATTATTCCGACTTCGAGAGCCAGCGGGTGCGGAAGATATTCTTGGCGTTTTCTTCGAAGCCCGAGATCTTGGGCGACACGACGTCCTTGGACACGTACCAGTAGATCGGGATCGCGGCGAACTCGTCCATGGCGATCTTTTCGGCCTGGGCGAGCAGTTCACCACGGGCAACCAGATCGAGTTCGGTCGAGGCCTGGGTCATGAGCGCGTCGAACTCTTCGTTCGAGTAGCGGCCATAGTTGTTGCCCCAGTTCATCGTGCCGTCCTGGTCGACGCCGGTCTTCAGCAGATCGAGCGTGTTGGACGGATCGTTGTAGTCGAGCAGCCAGCCGGCGCGGCCGACAGCGAAGTCACCGGCGCGCAGGGCGTCGTAGTGAACGGCGGTTTCGGCGTTGAACAGTTCGACCTTGACACCGATCGGCTCCCACATGGCGGCGATCGCCACGGCGATACGCTGGTGGTTGTCATTGGTGTTGTAGCGCAGCTGCAGGGTCAGCGGATTGTCCGGGCCGTAGCCGGCTTCGGTCATCAGCGCCTTGGCCTTTTCGACACGCTCTTCATAGGGCGTCTCGGCCCATTCCGGAGCATAGGCGGTTTCGACATAGTTGTTGGTGCCCGGCGGGACCCAGCCATAGGCCGGCAGTTCGCCAGTGCCCAGGATGTCCGGCCCGATAACTTCGCGCACAATGGTGGTCGAGAGCGCTTCGCGGATGCGGACGTCGGAGAGGACTTCGCCCTCTTCCTGGTTCATCACGTAGTAGTAGACGCCCAGGAACGGCACCACATGGGCTTCGCCCGGCAGGTTGTCCTGCAGCCACTGATACTGGTCGGCGGGGAAGTCGGTCAGGATGTCGAATTCACCGGCGCGGTAGCGGTTGAGCGCTGCGGCCTGGTCTTCGAGCACATGGTAGAAGACTTCGTCGATCTGGACATTGGCGGCGTCATAATAGTCCGGGTTCTTTTCCGAACGGACATAGGAGCCCGGCAGCCATTCCTTGATCAGGTAGGGGCCGTTGCCGACGATGTTCTCGACCTTGGTCCAGTCATCGCCCAGCTCTTCCACCAGGTGCTGCGGCACCGGATAGGCAGTGTAGTGGGTCAGAGCGTCGAGGAAGAAGGGGGTCGGCGCCTCGAGGGTGATTTCGAGGGTCTTGTCGTCGATGGCCTTGACGCCCAGCTCGTTGAGATCGGTGATCTCGCCCGAGTTGATGGCGGCGGCGTTCTTGATCGGGAACTGCAGGTAGGCATAGTCGGCCGCAGTTGCCGGGTTGAACAGGCGCTGGAAGGCATAGACGAAGTCGCCGGCGGTGACGGGTTCGCCGTCCGACCACTGGATGCCGTCACGCAGGGTGAAGGTATAGACGGTGCCGTCTTCCGAGATTTCCCAGCTTTCGGCCTGGCCGGCAATGGCTTCAGCCTTGGCGTTTTCAGTCAGAAGACCTTCGATGTAGTCACCGATGACGCGGTTTTCCCAGTCGCCCGAGGCCTTGTGCGGATCGAGGGTACCCGGATCGCCACCATTGTGCAGCTGCAGCGTCACCGCCGAGGCCGCCGTGCTCATCATCAGCGCCATGGCGCCGGCGGTCGCTACCGCTTTGAAGGCTGTGGTGAACTTCATTCTCGTCCCATCTCCTTGTGGAATTCCTGAAAGTCTTTGTGCCGGGCTTGGAGGCACGGCTATTTTGCCCTCGTCGCCGGCAGATACCGGCGCCCAAGATTGCTGGACGGTATTACGCAATTCCGTCTACTGACAAGCAAAAGATTGACCTAAACGTCACCGGGCCGTCCATTGTGGACATCCCCATTTGTCGCCGGTTTAGGGTACGAATTTTTGTATCTGTTCGGTGAAAAGGATTCAAATACTAAGCGGCGCGGCAGTCGCCGCGGCGGTGCGCAAGCTGGTCCTAAATGTTCCGGCCCCGAACACTATGCCGTGCCGCCACCGCGCTGCACAAAAAAGATCACAAGTGCGACGATAAGCAGCCCCAGAAAAGGCGCCCAGTTCGGCAGCGGCCGGCGCGGACGCTGCTTCTTGGGCTCTTCCGGCTTCTTTTCCGGCTTGCGGAATTTGATGACATTGTCGCTCATGCCGCACTTTCTACCAGAGCGGCGACCCCCATGCCACCGGCGGTGCAGACCGAGATCAGCGCCCGCTTGTTGGCCTGACCCGAGAGCAGCTTGGCGGTCAGGCCCAGGATGCGCGCGCCGGTCGCCGCGAAGGGATGGCCATAGGCAAGGCTCGATCCCTTCACATTGATCTTTGCCGGATCGACCTCGCCCAGCACCGAGTCGCGCCCCAGCACGTCCTTGCAGTAGGCCGGGTCCTTCCAGGCCTTGAGCGTACACAGCACTTGCGCCGCGAAAGCCTCGTGCAGTTCGAAATAGTCGATATCGGCAAAGCCAAGCCCGGCCCTCCGCAGCATTTCAGACACGGCAATGGTCGGCGCCATGAGGAGGCCTTCGCCATGGGCAAAGTCATTGCCGGCGACGCGGCCGGTGGTGAGATAGGCAAGAACAGGCAGGCCGCGCGCCCGCGCCCACTCTTCCGATGCCAGCAGCACGCCCGAAGCGCCGTCGGTCAGCGGCGTCGAATTGCCTGCCGTCAGCGTGCCGAGGCCCGAGGTCTTGTCGAAGGCCGGCTTCAGCGTCGCCATCTTTTCCATATTGGCATCGGCGCGCACATTGTTGTCGCGCACAAGCCCCGCGCATTGCACGAGGAGGTCGTCGTGGAAGCCCTCGTCATAGGCCACCGCCGCATTGCGATGGCTGGCCACGGCCAGGGCATCCTGCTCCTGCCGCGTGATGCCCCATTCCTTGGCCATCAGCTCGCAGTGCTGGCCCATGGAAAGACCGGTGCGCGGCTCGTTGACCGAAGGCGCCACCGGCGTCAGTTCGCCGAAGGAAAAGCCCTTGGTGAAGGCCTTCACCTTGTCGCCCGTGGTCTTGGCGGCATTGGCGCCAAGCAACCGATGCTGGAATTTCGGTCCGAAGACGATCGGGCTGTCGCTGACTGAGTCCGATCCGGCAGCGATGCCGCTTTCGATCTGGCCCGAGGCGATCTTGCCGGCCAGCACGAGAGCGGCCTGCAGGCTCGTGCCGCAGGCGATCTGCATGGTCGTGCCCGGCGTGCGCGGCGACAGACCCGCATCGAGCAGCGCCTCGCGGGCAATGTTGAAGTCGCGGGAATGATTGATCACCGCGCCGGCAATCACCTCGTCGACCTTCTCGCCCTTGAGGCCATACTTGTCGGCCACCCCGCCCAGCACGGTGCCGAGCATGGAGAGATTGGTTTCATCCGCATAGGCCGTGCCGCCACGAGCGAAGGGAATACGGGCCGAGCCGACAATGGCAACGCGCTTGAGTTCAGTCATTGATTTGCTCCCGAAGGGGAAATTGATGTTGTGCGCTGATGCTGCCACGCGGCAGCTCCCCTCCCCCTTGAGGGGAGGGGCTGGGGGTGGGGGGCCATCGATGAACCACTCAACCACCCCCACCCTCGTTCCCTCCCCTCAAGGGGGAGGGAGGCGCTGACCGCGAGACTTGTGAACAAGCCCTCCACCATCACGCCCGTCCATCCGCACGCGCCTTCATCGGTCCACCCAGGAATGGCGCGAAGCCCGTCCCCATGATGACACCGATATCGGCCAGTTCGGGCGAAGCGACGACGCCTTCGCCCACCACAACTTCGGTCATGTCGACCAGAGGCTTCACCAGTTCGCGGCCGAGGCCGGCGAGATCGGCATGGGCCGGCGCTTCGCCCTTGATGGCCTTGCCGTTTTCCCACTTGTAGAAGCCTTCGCCGCTCTTGCGGCCGAGCTTGCCCTCGGCAATCAGCCGGGCGAAGCGGCTTTCCGCCGGAACCGAATGTCCTAGCTCGGTTGCCACCGACTTGCCGACATCGAGCCCCACTGTGTCCATCAGTTCGATCGGCCCCATCGGCATGCCGAAGGCTACCGCGGCCGCATCGAGCAGTTCCTTGCTTTCGCCGCGCTCGACCCGCTCCACCGCGCCCAGCATGTAGGGCATCAGCACACGGTTGACGAGGAAGCCCGGCGCCGACTTGACCACGACCGGGGACTTGCCGATGGCCAGCGCGAAGCTTGCCCCCTTGCCGATTTCCTCGTCGGTGTTGAAGCGCGAGCGGATCACCTCCACCAGCGGCAGTTGTGCCACCGGGTTGAAGAAATGGAGGCCGATGAGCCGCGCCGGGTCCTTGAGCGCCTCGGCAATGCGTTCGAGTTCGATCGAGGACGTATTGGTGGCCATGATGGCACCGGGCTTCATCTTGTTTTCGAGACCCGAGAAGATTGCCTGCTTGACCTCGAGCTTTTCGACCACCGCCTCGATGATCACGTCGGCGCGCGACACGCCGGTCCCCTTCGGGTCGGCCGTCAGCCGCAGCATGGCCGCGTCGACCTCGCGCTTCTTCTTGAAGCGCTTGCCGAACAGCTTCTTGGCCCGGTCGAGCGCTGGCTTGATGCGCTCCATGTCGAGGTCCTGCAGCGTCACGCTCATGCCGCGATAGGCGCACCAGGCGGCGATGTCGCCGCCCATGACGCCGGCGCCGATGACATGCACGCGCGAGAACTTCGCGCCCTTGAGGCTCTGCTTCTTGAGCCCTTCGGAAAGAAAGAAGACGCGCCGGAGATTAGTGGCCGTCGGCGAGCCCATCAGCGGCACGAAGGCATCGACCTCGCCGCGGATCATCGCCTTCCAGTCGTCGCCATGTTTTTCGAACAGATCGATCAGCGCATAAGGGGCCGGGAAGTGTTCCTTGCGGGCCTTTTTGCCGGCCTGCTTGCGCATCTGGTTGGCAACGGCCTCGCGCACCAGCGGCAGGGCCATCAGCTTCTTGCTCCAGGACGCCTCGCTGGCCTTGCGCTTCTGGAGGACCGCCTTGCGGCCTTCCCAGCGCAGCATGTCGCGATGGCGCACCAGCTTGTCGACGAGATTGAGCCCGCGCGCCGCGCCGGCCTTGAGCATCTTGCCGGTCAGCATGATCTGCATGGCATCGACCGGTCCCGCCTGGCGGATCGAGCGCCCGGTACCGCCAAAACCCGGGAAGATGCCGAGGTTCACTTCCGGAAAGCCGATGCGGGTCTTGTCGTCATTGACGGCGATCCGGTAGTGGCAGGCCAGCGCCAGCTCGAGCCCGCCACCCAGGCAGAAGCCATGGATGCCGGCAACCACTGGCACTTTCAGCGCCTCGATCCGCGCAAACAGCGCATGCGTGCGCCTGAGCGCCTCCGGCAGCACCGAGAAATCGCTCATCGCGTCGAATTCGGAAACATCGGCGCCGGCGATGAAGCCCGAATCCTTGCCCGAGAGGATCACGACACCCACCAGTTCTCCGGAACTGGCCAGATCCTCGAACCGCGCCACCAGCGTTTCGAGCTCCATGATGGCTTCACGGCTCAGCGTATTCACCGATGCGCCGGGCGTATTGATGGTCAGCCAGCCGATCTTTTCGAGATCGGTGTGGAAGCTCCAGTGTTTCGTCTCGGTTGCCTGTGGGGCGATCATCTTTGCTCCTCTTCCGGAGTTGAGCGCATCATCCGCCCCACTCCACCGCGCGTCACCCTCGGGCTTGACCCGAGGGCTCTGCACTTTTCAATTCCTCCGCCCAGTTCAGTCCCCTCGGGTCAAGCCCGAGGGTGACGACCTGGGTTGTGGCGGGCCCCCCTATTCCGCCGCCTGCGTCACCGTCGGCTTCAGCACGTCCATGGCGAAATCGTCGACATGCACGGCCCGGTCGGTCGCCTCGTCGGCGGCGCGCATGATGCCCGCCTCGTTGTCGTTGAGCACACCCGCTGCCACCGCATCGGCGATGGCGTCGCGGTCGAGCCGGCGCTCGAAGACACCCTTGCGCGATGCCTTGACGAACTTGGCCTCGATCTCCTCGGCCTCGGTCACCTTGATGAACGCATCTTCCAGAACGCCCGTGACGTCATTGGGGTCCATCGAAACATAAACGCCCGTGGTGAGGCGGTCGCGGAAGGCGCCCGGGCGCAGCACCGAGCGCACGAAGCGGTAGTTGACGCGATCCGAGGCGGGCTTGGCGTGGCGCCCCAGCGGGAAGCACAGCACGCGCATGGCCGTGGCAAAGACCGGGTTGGGGAAATTGGCGAAGACTTCGTCGAAGGTCGCTTCCAGCGAGGCGATGCGGTCGGCCATGATGGCCTCGACCAGTTCCTTGTCCTCGGGGATCGAGCCCTCCTCCTCGAAGCGCTTGAGTGTCGCCGACATCAGGTAGAGGTCGCCCAAGAGGTCCGCCATGCGGCCCGAGAGTTTCTGCTTGCGCTTCAGCGCCCCGCCCAGCACCACCGTAGTCCAGTCGGCCACGAGGGCGAAATCCTGCGAGTAGCGATGGAGGCGCCGGTACCACTTGGCCATCGCCCCCTGATTAGGCGAAGAGGCGAAGGCGCCATTGGAAAGGCCATGGAGGAAACTCGCCACGATATTGCGCAGCATGAACTTGGTATGGCCGCCAAAAGCCGAGTCGAAGGCATCGAGGCCCGCCTTCTTGTCCTTGTTCTGCGCCGCCTGGATTTCCTTGAGCAGATAGGGATGCGCGCGCAACACGCCCTGGGCAAAGGTCATCAGCGTGCGGGTGAGGATATTGGCACCCTCCACCGTGATCGCCACGGGCATGGACTGGTAGGCGCCGAACAGGTAATTGCCCGGCCCGTCCTGGATGGCGCGGCCACCTTGGATATCGAAGGCGTCGTCCATGCTGTCGCGCATGGCTTCGGTCGTGGTGTACTTGAGGAGGCCCGCAATCACCGCCGGGCGCTGGCCCTCGTCCACCATCGAGGCGGTGAGGCGGCGGGTCGCTTCATACATATAGGCGCGCTTGACCATTTCGCCGAGCGGCTCGGCCACGCCTTCCATGATGCCCACGGGAATGCCGAACTGCCGGCGCACTCGCGCATAGGCCGAGGTGGCGCGCAGCGTCTGCTTGATCGAGGTGGTGCCGATGGCGGGCAGCGAAATGGCGCGGCCGGTCGAGAGACATTCCATCAGCATGCGCCAGCCCTGGCCGGCATACTCGGTGCCGCCGATCAGGAAATCCATGGGGATGAACATGTCCTTGCCGCGCACCGGGCCGTTCATGAAGGCCTGCCGTGCCGGATAATGGCGGCGGCCGATATCGAGGCCCGGATGGTCATGCGGGATCAGCGCCAGCGTGATGCCGATTTCCGGCCCGCGGCCGAGCAGATTGTCCGGATCCTTGAGAATGAAAGCGAGGCCGACCAGAGTCGCGATCGGCGCGAGGGTAATGTAGCGCTTGTCGAAGCTGAGGCTGACGCCCAGCACTTCCTGGCCGTTATAGATGCCCTTCTTGACCACGCCGATATCGCGCATGCCGCCGGCATCCGAGCCCGAATGCACCCCGGTCAGCGCAAAGCACGGCACGTCCTGGCCATTGGCCAGGCGATGGAGATATTTGTCCTTCTGCGCCGGCGTACCATATTTTTCCAGAAGCTCGCCCGGCCCCAGCGAGTTGGGCACCATGACGGTGATGCCGGCGGCCACCGAGCGGCTGGCGATCTTGGACACGATCATCGACTGCGCCTGGGCCGAAAAGCCGAGGCCGCCATGCTCCTTGCCGATCAGCATGCCCAGAAAGCCCTTGGACTTCAGGAACTGCCAGAGTTCGGGGCTGAGGTCGGCGCGGTTGTGGCGGATATCCCAGTCGTCGATGATCCGCGCCGCTTCGGTCGCCGGACCATCGAGGAAGGCCTGTTCCTCGGCCGTCAGGGTCAGCGGGCGGATCTTTGTCAGCTTGTCCCAATCGGGGCGACCGGAAAACAGCTCGGCATCCCAGCCCACCGTGCCGGCATCCAGCGCTTCCTGTTCGGTTCGGCTGACCTTGGGGAGGATGGACTTGACCGCGCCATAGACCGGCGTGGTCAGGGCCACCATGCGGATCGGCTTGATCGAGAGGATCAGGAGGAGAATGCCGAAAACGATCAGCACCCAGGAGAACCAGCCCAGCGCGTAGGCGGCACCGGTGGCGGTGAAGTCCAGACCGGACAGAAGCCCGATGGCCACGAAGGCCGCGCCCCACTGCCAGATCGGGCTTTCCCGCATGGCCAGCGTTGCGAAGACGACAAGACTGATCGCGATCAGCAAAAGGGTCATGCCCCTATCCTCCTAGGACAGGATCGACCCGCAAGACTTGGGACGATGCCCGCCATTCCTCAAATGCCGGACCGGTTGCCGACGAGAGAATCGGCCCGGCCTTCCCCATGCTTGCCCGCACCATAGCGCGAGGGCTCGGGATATGTAGAGGTCAGTTTACCGAAGTTTACGTATACGTCAACTAGAGCCCCTTTGCGTCCACAATGCGGAATGAGCAGATCGGGTTGCGGCGCCATCGGCAGCAAATTGACGCTAACGTAAGGTCATGACATATTTTCGCGTGGTACCGGAACGTCAGGACGCTTCAAGCGTCGGTCCCCTGAAGGACCCGCCGATACCGATCGAGGGGAATACCCACCTGCCCCAGAGGCACTTGGAGGAGAACAGCATGGACACGCCTGCCGCCAGCAATGAAGGCCTTCGCCCGTGGATCGCCAGCTACCCCGACGGCATCGTCTGGGACGACGTGATCGATACCACGCCCGTGCATGAACAGGTGCTGGCCGCCTGCGCCAAGAACCCCGGCGCCGTTGCCCTCGACTTTCTGGGCGGCACCACCAGCTTCGGCGAATTGGCCGAAAGCATCGTCGCCTTTGCCGGCGCGCTGCAATCGCAGTTCGGTGTCACCAAGGGCACCCGTGTCGCGCTGATGCTGCCCAATACACCCTTCTATCCCATCGCCTATTACGGCGTGCTCCGGGCCGGCGGCACGGTGGTCAATTGCAACCCGCTCTATACTGTGGCCGAGCTCGGGCACATCACCGCCAATGCCGGCGCCGACATCATGGTGACGCTCGATCTCCAGCAGATCTTTGAAAAGGGCGAGGCCCTGCTCAAGGCCGGCCACGTCAAGAAGCTGATCGTGGCGCATTTCCCCAATGCCCTGCCGCTGGTCAAGAAGATCCTGTTCTCGGTGGCCAAGCGCAAGGACCTGGCCAAGGTAAGCCAGTCGCCTCATGCCGGGGTCATCACTAGTTTCGAGGACCTGCTCGCCCGCAAGGATTCTCCTTCGCCGGTGACCGTCGATCCCTCCAAGGACATCGCCGTCCAGCAATATACCGGCGGCACGACGGGCATTCCCAAGGGTGCGCTGCTGACCCACGCCAATATCTCGGCCAATATGAGCCAGATCGACAAATGGGGTGACGGCCTGTTCCTGCCGCGCTCCACCGTCGTGGCCGTGCTGCCCTTCTTCCACATCTTCGCCATGACCGTTTGCATGAACGTGCCGCTCAGCAACGGCACGCGCGTTGTCATGCTGCCGCGCTTCGAACTCAAGGCTCTGCTGAACCTCCTCACGCGCACCAAAGCCAATGTGCTTCCCGCCGTTCCGACCCTGCTCAACGCCATTGCCCGCGCCGACACCGCAACGGCCGAACAGCTTTCGAGCCTCGAGGTCGCCATTTCCGGCGGCGCTGCCCTGCCCGACGAAGTCCGCAGCGCCTTCGCCAAGAAATCCAAGGCCCTGCTCGCCGAAGGCTACGGCCTTACCGAAGCCTCGCCCGTGGTCTGCTGCGCGGCTCTGCGCAAGGCCTCCAAGCCCATGTCGATCGGCCTGCCGCTGCCCGGCACCGACATCCGCTTCGTCGACGTGGATTCGGGCAAGGTCGTGGGCGTCGGCGAGAATGGCGAGCTGCAGGTCAAGGGTCCCCAGGTCATGGCCGGCTATTACGAGAACGCCGAAGCCAGCCAGGATGCCTTCATGGATGGCTGGCTGCGCACCGGCGATGTCGGCCACATGGATGAAGACGGCTACGTCTTCCTCGTTGATCGCATCAAGGATCTCATCATCTGCTCGGGCTTCAACGTCTATCCGCGCACCATCGAGGAAGCGACGATGACCCACGAGGCCGTCGAGGAGGTCAACGTCATCGGCGTGCCGGACGAATATCGCGGCGAGGCCCCGGTGGCCTTCGTCAAGCTCAAGGCGGGCCAATCGGTGACCGAGGCCGACCTCAAGACCTTCCTTGCCGGCAAGCTCAACAAGATCGAGATGCCCAAGGAAATCATCTTCAAGGATGCGCTGCCCAAGACCCTGATCGGCAAGCTCTCCAAGAAGGAACTGCGCGAGGAATACGCGCAAACAAAAGGCAGGAAGTCGTGACCCGTCCCGACGCGGAAAACCAGGACCTGTTTTCGATTGCCGACCTCGCCAGCGAGTTCGGCATATCGACCCGGGCCATCCGCTTCTATGAATCCAAGGGCCTGCTCTCCCCCGAGCGGGTCGGCGCCACCCGCATCTTCAGGAAGCGTGACCGCGCGCGGCTGATCCTCATCCTGCGCGGCAAGCGCCTGGGTTTCACCCTGCGCGACATTTCGGACTATCTCAGCCTCTACGACGCCGACCGCGCCCAGCAGGTCAACCTCCTCGCCGGCAAGGTCGACGAGCGCCTCGCCCTCCTCGAACGCCAACGCAACGACCTCGAAACCACCATAAACGAACTGCGCGACATCAAGCAGCTCGCCGAACAAAGGCTCACCAAGAAGGCGGGGTAGTCACCTCTCCCTCTCGGGGAGAGGTCGGCGCGCAGCGCCGGGTGAGGGGGCCTTCATCACCACCCTGCTCGACCGGGTGAACCATCTCACAGCGCGCAGAAGCGGTCTCCTTGAATTTTTGTACGTAATTTCGTACCTTAATTTCAAGGAGACCCTCAATGCGCGCCAAGTCCATTTCTGACTTCCGTAAGAATATCGCAGCCGACATCGACGCAGCGGTTGAGGACCATGTGCCTCTGATCATTACGCGCCCCGGCGGCAAGGACGCTGCCGTTGTCATGTCGCTCGAGGATTTCAATGCCTGGCAAGAAACGGCATATCTGCTCAGTAGCCCTGCCAATGCCGAAAGGCTTCGGCGATCGATAGCCGACCTGGATGCGGGCAAGGGTGTGGAGAGAAAGCTGATTGAGTAGGCGCGTCACATTTTCGGACGACGCCTGGCAGGACTATCTTTTCTGGCAGGAAAGCGACCGCAAGGTCCTGCGCAAGATCAATGCGTTGATCAAAGAGTGCCAACGCACTCCTGAGTCGGGGTCCGGACGGCCTGAACTGCTGCGATACGAATATGCAGGTTGGTGGTCGAGAAGGATCGACGAAGAGCACCGCCTGGTCTATCGGGCGGACGAACACTCCCTCGAAATAGCGCAATGTCGCTATCACTACCGGAAAGGCTAGCGTCCGCCTCTGGGCTTGTGGTTCTTCGTTAGCGTTGGCGGCTTTTTTGGCTTCACCCACCCCTTGGGCGGCTGCCGGAGCGGCGCGTTGGAGCCGAGCCCGATCTGCCCCGGCGGCGCCTGCCCCACCACCACCTTCACTGTCTCCCCGTCTTCGCCGACGACCTCGGTCGCGTCGCCATACTCGCCCCTGAGCCGCGCAATCTCATCGCGCAGCGCCGCCGCCTTCTCGAAATCGAAATCGGCCGCCGCCGCGTCCATCTGCTTTTCCAGCGCTACCAGCCGCTGGTGATTGCTTCGCGATGACATATTGCCTCCGATCTTCACACTCACACGATGTCACCCCGGCGAAAGCCGGGGCCCATCTTGAGGTTGCCTGTTCATCGTCATCACCGGCTTGTCCCGGTGATCCACCTGTCGCCGTCAAAGAAAGGGTGGATTGCCCGGACAAGCCGGGCAATGACGAAAGATGAGTGAGCCTACCCCACAAACGCATCCATATCCTCGAGCCGCGCCGCCTCGTTGGCCGGCTTGTCCCAGCGGATCCGGTTGATCCGCGGAAACCTGAGCGCCACGCCCGACTTGTGCCGTCCGCTTTTTTGCGCCGAGTCGAAGGCCACCTCGAACACCAGTTCCTTCTTCACCTCGCGCACCGGCCCGAAGGCCTGGATGGTATTGGCGCGGATCCAGCGGTCGAGCTGTTTCAGCTCCTCGTCGGTAAAGCCGAAATAGGCCTTGCCGATGGGCACGATCTCGTTGCCCTTCCACACGCCGAACGTATAGTCCGAATAGAAGGACGAACGCTTGCCGTGCCCGCGCTGCGCATACATCAGCACCGCATCGACCACATTCGGGTCGCGCTTCCATTTGAACCAGAAGCCTTTCGGCCGCCCCGGCACATAAGGCGCGGTCCGCAGCTTGATCATCACCCCTTCATGGCCATGCTCGTCGGCGCCCATGCGCCGCAGCCGACCGAGATCGTCCCAGTCGCCGAAGCTCAGCACTTCGGACAGGTCGAGCCGCGTCTGCGGATTCTTGGCAAACCATTTTTCGAGCCGCTCGCGCCTGCCCTCCCAGCCAAGCGCGCGGATATCCTCGTCACCATCGAACAGCATGTCATAGACCCGCACAAAGGCCGGCAGCTCCGCCATCTGCTTGCCCTGGGCGACCTTGCGGTTGAGCCGCTGCTGGAGGTCATTGAAGCTCTTCGCCTCGAAATCGTGCCCCACCAGCAGCTCGCCATCGAGCACCGCGCGGCCCATGGCCGCCTCGACCACATCGGGAAAGCTCGCAGCAATATCGTCGCCGGTACGCGAGAACAGCGAGGCGCCATCCTTGCCCAGCACCAGTTGCACGCGGATACCATCCCATTTCCACTCGGCGGAAAAATCGCGCGGGTCGAGCTTGGCAAAATCGCCCTCCTCGATCGGATTGGACAGCATCAGTGGGTGGAAGCGCGCCGTATGGTCGATGTCGGGCCGCGCCGCCCTGCCTTCGAGCCAGGCGAACAGTTCGCCATAAGGCGGCTTGAGCCCATGCCAGACTTCCTCGATCTCCTGCACGTCGACGCCGCTCATTTCGCTCAGCGCCGTCTTGGCGAGGCGCGCCGAAACGCCGATGCGCAGCGCCCCGGTGGCGAGCTTCACCAACGCCCAACGTTCGTGGATCGCCGCCTGGGTCAGCATGCCGCCGATCACTCTTGGCAGCTCGGCCTTACTGGTCCGGTTGAGAATGTCGACCACCTCGCTGAGGCGCGGCAGTTCACCCTCTCCATGATGGGGCCAGATCAGCGCAATGGTTTCCCCCAGGTCCCCGACATAGTCGTAGCTCAACGCAAACAGCGTCGCGTCCACCTCCGCCAGCACCGTGTCCCGCAACAGCGCCGGCTTGACGTTGCGAATATCCATTTCCCCGGTCAGCGCCGCCAGCGCCAGCCCGCGGTCGGGATCCGGCACCTCGGCAAAATACTGCGCCAGCGCCGCGATCTTGCGCGTCCGCGACGGGGTCAGCGCAAGGAGTTCGAGCAGATCGGCGAAACGCTTCATTCCCCACCCTCCCCGCCATCGTCATCCAGCCCCGGCAGCGCCAGCGGCTCGGCCTCCAGCCCCTGCTGCCGGCACCAATAGACCAGCGCATCCTCGCGCCCATGCGTCACCCAGATGGTCCCTGCCCCGCTTTCCAGCACCGACTGATTGAGCTCGCGCCAGTCGCAGTGGTCCGAAATCACCAGCGGCAGTTCCACCAGAGCCTGCCGCGCCCGCTGCTTGATGCTCATCCAGCCCGAGGCCTGGCACACGACGGGGTCGGGAAAGCGCCGGCTCCAGCGATCGCGGATCGCCGAAGGCGGCGCAATGACGATCTGCCCCGCCATGGCGGCCTTCGGCATGCCCGTCGCCGGCAGCAGTTCGCCTAAGGGAACGCCCAGCTCTTGGTAAAGCTCACAAAGCCGGATCATGGCGCCATGAAGGTAAATCGGCTTGTCCCAGCCGGCATCGCGCAACAGCGCGATCACCCGCTGCGCCTTGCCCAGGGCATAGGATCCGACGAGGTGACAGCGCTCGGGCTGGTCGGCCACCGATTTGAGGAGGCGCGCAATCTCGTCCTTGGGATCGGGATGCTGGAACACTGGCAGCCCGAACGTTGCCTCGGTGACCATCAGGTCACAATCGACCTTTTCATACGCCTCCGAGGTCCGGTCCGGCAGGCGCTTGTAGTCGCCGGTCACCAGCGCCCTTTGCCCCTGCGCTTCGATCAGCACCTGCGCCGATCCCAAGATATGCCCGGCCGGATGGAGGCTCACCACCGCATTGTCCATCACCAGCCGCTCGCCCAGCGGCAGGCTCTGAAACTGCCCGGCGCAATCCTCGCCATAGCGCACCTTCATGATGGCAATGGTTTCCGGCGTCGCCAGCACCGCCCCATGCCCCGAGCGGGCATGGTCGGCATGACCATGGGTGATGATGGCGCGTGGCCTGGGCGTCGACGGGTCGATCCAGGCGTCGATGGCAGGCACATAGAGATCGCGGTTGAGGATGGGCTGTACCATGTTGCGCACAACGACTCTGGAAGAAGTCCGGTTCACCCGACATTAGAGGGGCTCGGTGTCATCCCATGTCACCAGCCCCTCAATTCCTCTCCCCATCGGGGAGTGGTGGCCCGGCGCAGCCGGGTCGGTGAGGGGGAGGCCAAGGCTTGCATCAGCGGCTGTGTCTCCTAAAAGAAGACCAACCCGAGGAGCCCCCCATGCGCAAGACCACCCACCCCGCCGGCACCGTCCATCGCCTCACCATCGATAGCCAAGCCCTCAAGGGCAACCTGCTCGGTGACCCAACTACGCGCATCGTCGACGTCTATGTGCCCCATGGCCACGACGGCAAAAACCTGCCCCTGCTCGTCGATCTCGTCGGCTACACCGCCGGCGGCCCCGCCCACACCGCCTGGAAGAGCTTTACCGAGAACGTTCCCGAGCGCCTCGATCGGCTGATCGGCGAGGGCAAGATGGCCCCGGTCGTCGTCGCTTTCCCCGACTGCTTTTCCCGCCTCGGTGGCAATCAATATGTGAACTCGCCCGTTCTCGGGAACTACGAGGATTTCCTCATCGCCGAGGTCCTGACCGCTGTGGAACAGAAATTCTCCTGTGGCGGCTCCGGCCGGCGCGGCGTTTTCGGCAAATCCTCGGGCGGCTTCGGCGCCCTGGTCCATGCCATGCGCCATCCCGATGTCTGGGCCGCCGCCGCCAGCCATTCGGGCGATGCCGGCTTTGAAAACCTCTATCTCGGCGGCTTTCCCGACGTGCTGCGCGCCCTCGCCAAGCAAGACAGTTCCATCGAAAAATGGATGGCCGCCTTCGAAGCCAAGCCCAAGCTCGACGGCAAGGACACCCATATCCTGATGTTCCTCTGCCAGGCCGCCAGCTTCGATCCCGCGCCCGGAGAATTTCTCGGCCTCCGCCTGCCGGTCACGCTCGACACCTGTGAAATCATCGAGGACCGCTGGGCCAATTGGCTCAAATGGGACCCGGCGCAGATGGCCAAGACCCAGGCCGGCAGCATCAGCAAATTGAAGGGCTTCTTCCTCGATTGCGGCACCGAGGACCAATACGAAATCCTCTACGGCACCCGCCGCATCCACCGCGAGCTCGAGCGCCAGGGCATCAGCCACCGCTACGAGGAATTTCCAGACAACCATTCCGGCGTCGACTACCGCATGGATGTCAGCCTGCCCTATTTGGCGGAAATTTTGAGCAACTAGTTCGATCACCCATGGATGTCACCCCGGCGAAAGCCGGGGCCCATCCTGAGATTTCAAGATGGATCCCGGCTTTCGCCGGGATGACAGCCGGTGGTGAGAAGAATACCGCCTCAAGCCACCTTGCTCACATCGAGCAGTCCCGGGCGCTTTTCATTGGCGGCATTGATCGCCGCTTCTCCGCCCAGCACCACGACATGGCCCTTTTCGGCCACAAGGTCGATGGCGTCGGCAAGAGCCAGAAAATCGGCCCGGCTGGTGCCGAGGATTTCGTCGCGCCGCTGCTGGCGCAACTCGTCGCTCGTGCCGTTGAGAATGCGCCACATCGCCGAATAGCCCTTGGCATCGGGGAATTCTGGCCGGTCGAGATCGCCGACCACCCCAATTACCGAGCGCACGAGGTCGGTGTCGCCGATTTCCGCCCGCAGCGCCTTGGCAGCGCCGTCATAGGCGTCGAGCGTTTTGAGCAGGTTCGGATCGCGATAGGACAGGAAGGCAAAATTGCCCGAACTGAGGTCGAACCGGCTCGATCCGCCATAGGCGCCGCCCTGCACTCGCACCTTGTCCCAGAGATAGGTGGTGTTGAGCAGCCGTAGCGCCACTGCCGAGGCCGCGCTGAGCTGGAGGCCCAGCGCCTTGAGGTTCGCGCCCTTGCCCACATAATTGACCTGCGCCGGGATCACGAGGCCCTCGTTCTTGGGCGTCAGGCTGTGGGTCCAGTCAGCATCGGCATGCTTGGCGTCCGGCAGCCGGTCGACAAAGCCTTCCAGCGCCGTCCGCGCTTCGCTCCAGAGGCTGCCATCCGCCGTCAGATTGATGACCATGCGGTCGCGGTTGAACAGCAGGTCGCGGATGCGCTTGAGCGCTGCCTCGACCCCGGCCCAGTCCGTATCCACGCGCTTGACCAGATCCTTGAGGAAGCCGAGATAGCTGACGCCACTCATCGCTTCGGAAATCCAGCCCGCTTCCGTCAGGCCGGCCTTGATGCGGGTATCGGCAAAGGCATTGCCGGCCGGCACCAGCCGCGCCTCGAAGCCGGCCTTTTCCTCCAGCGCCATCTGCCGGAAACGGTCCTTGTTGGACAATTGCGCATCGAGCAGCACATCCCCGAGAATATCGAGCATCGCGCCGAACTTGTCGGGCACCGACTTGCCTGAAAGGAAGAACCAGGCTGCCGTGCCCTGGCCATCCTGCCGGGTGGCGAGGCCCCGATGCTGCGCGACCCCGCCGGTGGTCCGGCCGATGCGCTGCGTCAGCGATACGAAATCTTCCGTGCTCGTCCCGGTCTGCAGCAGCGCCCGCCCGAACAGCGGCAGGTAGGGCAAAAGGTTCTTGTCCACCGCGTGGAGATCGAACCCCACGTCGAGGTAGAGAATGCCCAGTGTCGGCAGGTCGTGGTAAAGCGTCCGCGCCCCCGCGATCCGGCTCTCCTCGGTGGGCACGGTGCGGATGTCGCGGTCGAGATCGTCCAGCGTCAGCGTCGGAATCTTGGCCAGGTCTTCCGGCCGGTCGACGCTTTCCTGCAACGCCTTGAGGCGCTCGGTGCGCTCCAGCACTGCCTCAAGGTCCGCCGCGTCGAGCCCGTCCCGCACTGTGGCGAGCCGGTCCGCCTCGGCCTTGGCCTCGCGCGCACCCTGCTCGGGATCCGCTTCGATCTTCGAGGTCAGGCGATGCGAATTGTCGAGGAAGAGACGCCGGATTTCGCTTTCGAAATGCCCCTTCGCCGCCTTGTCCTTGAGGCTTTGCAGGGCCTCTTCAAAGGCCAGCGGCGCCAGGGGATCGCCGCCATGCAGCCAGCCGCCGAGCGCGGTGAACATGTAGGTCATGCCGCGCGGCGTGCCGCCGGTATTCTGCTCGCGCAGGTTGAATTCGAACGTATTGATCGCGGCGGCTCGCTGCTCCTCGGAAAAGCCGGTCTCGGCGATGTCCTTGAGCGCATCGAGCACCAGCGCCTCGACCTTTTCGGCATTCGCGGGATCGACGCCCTTGAGCCCGAACCCACCCATGGGCTGCCTCAGATGGGTGGAAATCCCACCGCCGATCATGCCCTCGCCCAGCCCGCTTTCGGTGAGCCGCTTGCGCAGGGGCGCGGCGGCATTGCCCGCCAGAAGGTAGCTCAAAAGGCCAAAGCTCAGCGTCTCCTCGCGCGTCTCGGGCGGGTCGATCAGCCAGTTTACCGAGACCATGCCATCGCGGCGCTTCTCAGGATCGACCGTACCGGCATAGGTGCCGCTGACCTGGCGCGGCGCGTTCCAGCGCGGTTGCAGCGCCACATCCGACTTAGGGTCGATGCGATCGAACTGGCTGAAATAGCTGTCGAGAATGTCGAGGCGCTTCTCCGGCGCGTCATCGCCCGAAAACACCACGCGCGCATTGGACGGGTGGTAAAAGGTTTCGTGGAAGCGCTTGAACTGCTGGTAGGTGAGGTCAGGAATGACTTTTGGATCACCACCCGAACTCTTGCCATAGGTGGTGTCGGGATAAAGCGCCGTCTGCGTCTGGGTATGCATCACCGAGTCGGGCGAGGAATAGACGCCCTTCATCTCGTTGAACACCACGCCCTTGTAGACCAGCGGCGCATCAAGGCTTTCGAGCTCGTAATGCCAGCCTTCTTGGCTGAACGTGTCCTCCGATATCAGCGGAAACAGCACCGCATCCAGGTACACATCCACAAGGTTGTAAAAATCCTTGAGGTTCTGGCTGGCCACCGGATAGGCGGTTTTATCGGGATAGGTCATGGCGTTGAGGAAGGTGTGCATCGAACCCTTCAACAGCTCCACGAAGGGCTTTTTCACCGGATACTTCCGGCTGCCGCACAGCACCGAATGCTCAAGGATATGCGCGATGCCGGTCGAGTCTTCCGGCGGCGTCTTGAAGGTAATTCCGAAGACCTTGTTCTCGTCCGCATTGACGAGGCTCAACACCTCCGCCCCGGTCTTTTTGTGCCGATAGAGCAGCGCCTGCGAATTGATCTCGGCAATGGTCTCGTCGCGGACAAGCTCGAACGCAGGGTGGGACATTGTTGGCACTCTTCTTTTCTTTGGCCGCCTAACCTAGGTGCGGCAGGGCCCAACCGCCAGTACCAACGCGTGCGATTGAAACGCTGCACCCTCGAAAACCGTCATTGCCCGGCTTGTCCGGGCAATCCATTCCGCTGCCATAGGCATTGAGCACGCGTGTGCGAGACCGTCACACCCCGCCGCGGATTTCCGGCTTCACATTGTCCTCGTACCATTCGCCGAGCTGCTTCATCAGCGCCGGGAAGAGGCTCTTGCGCTCGCTCGCCGCGACGTTCTCGGCAATCTGCTCGGGCTTCGACACGCCGGCAATGACGGTCGACACTTCCGGATGGTCCAGCACCCAACGCAGTGCGAACTGGTTCATCGGCAGGCCTTCTGGCGCAAAGCCCTTGAGCGTCTGCACCAGTTCGACGCCCTTTTCATAGCGGATGCCGGCAAAGGTCTCGCCCACCGAAAAGGCTGCGCCGTCGCGGTTGTAGTTGCGGTGGTCGCTGTCGGCAAAGCGCGTATTCTTGTCGAACTTCCCGCTGAGCAGGCCGCTGGCCAGGGGCAGGCGCACGATGATGCCCACGTCCTGCGCCGCCGCCTGGGGCAGCAGGTCCTTGGCCGCATCCTGGCGCAGGAGATTGAAGATGATCTGCAGCGTCGCGCAGCCCGGCTGCTTGAGGCAGAGCAGGCCCTCTTCGATGGTTTCGACGCTGGCGCCCCAGTGCCGCACCAGGCCCTCGGCCTGCAATTCATCCATCCAGCGGAAAATGGCGCCGTCGCGCAGCACTTCGCCCGGCACGCAGTGAAGCTGGGCCAGGTCCAGCGCCTGCACGCCCAGCCGCTTGGCCGAACCAACGAGGCTGTCGCGCAGCGCCTGCTTGGAATATTTGTTGGGGTAAAGCGTGCTGGCGCGCCCGAGCTTGGTGGCGACGACAACATTGGGTCCCTTGGCATGGGCGCCGATCCGGCTTTCCGAGAGCCCGTTGCCATAGACGTCGGCCGTGTCCCAGAAGGTCACGCCGGCATTGAGCGCATGGGTCAGGATCGAGTCAGAGGTGTCGTCGTCGACCGGGCCGAAATCGCCGCCCAACTGCCAGCAGCCGAGACCGATTTCGCTTACTTCGTATCCGGTCCTGCCCAGCCGCCGCGTCTTCATGCATAATTCTCCTGTTGGCCCTTGGCCTTGGCTGCACCCTAGGGGTGCGTCCCCGCGAGAACAAGGCCGAGAGGGGAACATGCGTCCATCCGCGCCGGTTCCACGCGCCGGACGCCGGTCTCACTCGAAATAATCGGGGAAATCCTCGATCGTCTGGGTCAGCAGCACTTCGGCGCGGCCCAGATGCGCACGCATCGCCGCTTCGGCGGCCTCGACATCGCCCTTGCCCACCGCCTCGGCGATCTGTTTGTGTTCGGCAATGGCGCGCTGGCTCGAGGATACGCCCAGCGTCAGGTAGCGTACCCGGTCGAGCTGCATCTTATGGTCGTCGATGAGCTGCCAGGCATATTCGACGCCGGCCAGCCGGGCCAGCGTGCGATGGAAGAGCTCGTCCAGCTTGTGAAAGCGGCGGCTGTCATTGGCGGACGAGGCCGCTTCCTGGTCGGCGATCAGCTTGCCCAGCACATCCCCCACATTGGGTCCGGGATGGCTGGCGACGCGGCGGATGATCTCCACCTCGATGCTTTCGCGGATGAACCGGCTCTGGCGCACGCCATCGGGCGAAATCTTCTTGACCACCGTGGCGCGCTTGGGACGGATCAGCAGCAGCCCCTGCTGCGCCAGCCGGATAAAGGCTTCGCGCACCGGCTGGCGCGACACGCCATAGCGCCCGGCAATGTCGCTTTCCGAGATCACGTCGCCGGGCTTGAGGGCCATGCTGACGATGTCGTCGCGCAGCGCCACGACGACGCGCAGTGCAATGGTCCCTTCGAGCGCGTCGCCCACCTTGGCTCCGTTCCGGTGTGATTCCCTCTCTGGACCATGGGACGAATGGCCGTTCGGCTGATGGTCTCGTTTCGTGTCTTCCACAGCTTTCTGGCCCCAATCCGCGCAACGCGCTGCCCTGCGCACCGCGTGCCGCCCGAGAATTGTACAAAGAAACAGTACATTTCCGCAATCTTGTATGGTAGATGACTGTCGCGCGCAGCCGGAGGAGGCGGCGCCCTGATTTTATGTCGAGACTGGGAGACTGAACCAATGGCCAAGACCTACGCGCTTGTGGGCACCGGTGGACGCGCACGCATGTTCTACGAGGCGATCCTGGGGCCGCATCGCGAACAGTCCCGGCTCGTGGCCCTGTGCGACACCAACCAGGTGCGCATGGACTTCACCAATGCCGTGATCGCCGGCGAGCTCAAGGGTGAGGCCGTCCCCACCTACAAGGCCGCCGATTTCGGCAAGATGATTGCCGAGACCAAGCCCGACACCGTCATCGTCACCTCGATCGACCGCACCCATCACCAGTACATCATCGCCGCGCTCGAAGCCGGTTGCGACGTCATCACCGAAAAGCCGATGACCACGGATCCGGAAAAGTGCCAGGCCATCCTCGACGCCGTCGAGCGTACCGGCAAGCAGGTCCGCGTCACCTTCAACTACCGCTATGCCCCGCACAATTCGGCGCTGCGCGAACTGATCGCCGAAGGCGCCATCGGCAAGGTCACCTCGGTGCATTTCGAATGGCTGCTCGATACCCGCCACGGCGCCGACTACTTCCGCCGCTGGCACCGCGACAAGCGCAATTCGGGCGGCCTCATGGTCCACAAGTCGACCCACCATTTCGACCTCGTGAATTTCTGGCTCGGCACCGAACCCGACACCGTATTCGGCATGGGTGACCTCAAATTCTACGGCCGCGCCAATGCCGAGGAACGGGGCGTCTTCACGCCCTATACCCGCACCACCGGCGTCGAGGCCGCCAAGGGCGACAAGTTCGCCATCGATCTCACCGCCAATCCTGTGCAGAAGGGTCTCTACTGGGATGGCGAGAAGGAAGACGGGTACCAGCGCGACCAGAACGTCTTTGGCGATGGCATTTCCATCGAGGACACGATGAATGTCATGGTCCGCTACCGCAACAAGGCGGTGATGACCTATTCGCTCTATGCCTATGCCCCCTGGGAAGGCTTCAACGTCGCCATCAACGGCACCGGCGGCCGCCTCGAGCTCACTGTGCACGAGAATTCCTACATCAATGCCGGCGCCGGCTCCGAAACCGAAGGCGCCGCCAAGGGCGTAAAGCTTTATCACTTCCCGCTCCACGGCGAACCGCGCGTCGTCCCCGTCAAGCATGGCGAAGGCGGCCATGGCGGCGGCGACAAGATCATGCTCGAGGAAATCTTCGGCAACGCCACCCCGCGCCCCGGCTACGGCGCCAACCACCGCGACGGCGCCCTCTCCATCCTCACCGGCATCGCCGCCAACAAGAGCTTTGCCACCGGCTTGCCGGTCGACGTGAAGACCTTGGTGAAGTTCTAGCAACAACCGCAGACGTCACCCTCCCCCTTGAGGGGAGGGTAGCGACGCTTAGGCCCGCAGGGCCTTGGCGAAGCTAGGGAGGGGGTTGGTTGTCAGTTAGCGCCTCGATCAGCACCTGGAACACCCCATCCGCATGGCGCATCACTTGCTCGTTGGTGAAGCGCAGGACGCGATATCCTTGAGCTGCCAGTGCAGCGTCGCGGACCTGATCCCGGAGGGGCCCAGTGCCCACAAAATGGGTTTCCCCATCGATCTCCCCAACCACCCGCGCCTTGTGGCTGACGAAGTCCACGACATATGGCCCCATCGGCACCTGCTTGCGGAAATGGTATTGCCTGCGCAGGCTCTCGATGATCTTCCAGAACCGGATTTCTGCCGGAGTTGGGTTCCTTCGGAGCTTTCGCGCCAGTTGAGACAAAACCCCCTCCCAAGCTGCGCTATGCCTCCGGCAGGCTCAGCTACCCTCCCCTCAAGGGGGAGGGTAGCAACGCTAGGCCCACTTGGGCCCTAGCAGAGCTAGGGAGGGGGTGAACCTGCCCTAACAGAGCGTACCCAGCGGAAATCCCCCTACCGTCCGAAGGGCACGCTTGCGGTCAGCACTTCACCTGAATTGTTGAACTCGACCTCGAAGTCGACGGTGATGCTGTCATTGACCAGCACGATGCGGGCGCCGATGCGCACGTCGCTGCCGGCCCGGTCCTTCTGCTGCTCGCGCAGGTCGAAGCTGATCGTGTCGCCCGACTGGCGCCCGACGGCAAGGCCGGTATAGCCGGCATTGGAGCTCATCGCCGCTTCGTATTTCCGGTCGGCTTCGTTGAAGGCGATGGTGCCGCTGATCGAGAGCGTCGCATTCACCAGCGTGCAGCGGCCGGTATAGTTGATCTTGCCCAGATTGCCCTCGGAAACGCCGAGGCGGCAGCGGAAGGGTTCGGGCTGGTCGCCGCCGACCAGCGCGCCTTCGCCGCTCCAGTTGCCGATATAGGATTTCAGCAGATCGAGTTCGCCTTGCGCGGCGGCCGATCCGGCCGCAGAACCCAAAACCATCAATGCGACCAACGCCGCCCGCAGCCAATTCGTCACGTTTTTCCCCTCAAACCGGCGATTGCGCCTATCTCTGCCAGCAAGCCTTGCACCATACCAGTAAAAACAAGAAGAAATTGACGGGATTGTTACGAATCAATCACCCACTATCGAGTAAAAAACCGCGTGGGGACGCAGGTTTGCCTGCAATGGGTTATGAGGGGAGAGCCGGGTTATGAATTCCGGACCGATTATCGATGCGCGCGATGTGGATTACAGCCTGGAGATTGCCGGGCGTCCCTTGCACATCCTGCGCAAGGTGTCCCTTACCGTGCTGCCGTCCGAAGTGGTCGCCATTGTCGGCCCATCGGGCAGCGGCAAGACTTCGCTGCTGATGCTGCTGGCCGGCCTCGAAAGGGCCACCGGCGGGGTGGTCGCAGTCAATGGCAGCGATCTGGGCGCCATGAACGAGGATGAGCTGGCCCGTTTCCGCCGCCATACCCTCGGCATTGTCTTCCAGTCCTTCCACCTCATTCCCTCGCTCACCGCGCTCGACAATGTCGGCCTGGCGCTCGAAATCGCCGAGCCTAACCTCGGCATGGCCCAGGTCCGCGAAAAGGCCGCCGCCGCGCTTGCCGCCGTAGGCCTCGGCGACCGCCTCGATCACCGCCCCACCGCGCTGTCGGGCGGCGAGCAGCAGCGCGTCGGGCTTGCCCGCGCCACGGTCGCCAACCTGCCTTTGCTCCTTGCCGACGAACCCACCGGCAATCTCGATCAGAAGACCGGCGCCGTGGTCGTCGACCTGATGTTCGATCTGGCCCGCCGCAACCGGACCGCCGTCGTCATGATCACGCACGACCCCGCTCTGGCCGCCCGCGCCGACCGCGTCTTCACCATGACCCAGGGCCAGCTCACCGAAACCACCGCCAAGACCGCGCCGGTGAGCCTCTGATGGGTTCGCTCTGGTTCTCCATTCGCACCGGCCTTCTGGATATGCGCGGCGATCTTCGCCGCTTCCTGCTGCTGGTCGTCTGTCTCGCTGTCGGCACCGCGCTGATTTCCGGCGTCAATTCTGTCGGCACCAGCATCACCCGCGCCATCGAAGTGGGTGCGGCGGAAATCATGGGCGGCGATATAGAAATTTCCCGCGCCGATCGGCTCGCCACGCCTGATGAAATCGCCGCGCTCGACCAGCTCGGCGATGTCGTCGCCGTCATCGACACCAATCTGCGCGCCGAAACTTTCGAGAGCGAGGCCTTTGCCGATGTCAGCGCCGTGGGCGGGGGCTACCCCCTGCTTGGCGCCGTCCGCAGCCCGCAACTGACTGATGGCACCGACCTTGCAACCCTGCTCGCCCCCGACGACCAGGACCGCCATGGTGCCCTCATCGATGGCATCATGCTCGACCAGCTCGGCATATCGGTGGGCGACAGTTTTGGCCTCGGGGGCACCGAATTCATCGTCCGCGGCACGCTCCAGCAATTGCCCGATGGTCCCGTCCGTGGCTTCCGCCTCGGCATGCCGACGCTGATTTCCAGCGACGGTTTTGGTGTCGTCAGCGACCGCACCTCGCCCCTGCCCGGCCTCGGCACATGGTATCGCTACAAGCTCGTGCTCGATGATCGCAATCTCGAGGCGGGCCTCGACGCCGTGGTCATGGCGCTCGAGGGACGCGGCTGGACCATCCGCACCGCGCGCGACAGCCTGGGGCAGATGGTGCGCTATTACGATCTCTTCATGCGCTTCCTCGTCATTGTCGGCCTGGGCTCGCTGCTCATCGGCGGCGTTTCCGTCTGGACCGGCATGCGCGCCTATATCGCCGAACGGTCCGGCGTCATCGCCGTGATGCGTTCCATCGGCGCCGGCCGCCGCCGCGTCTTCATCCATTTCTTCGCCCAGGTCGCGGCCCTTGCCTTGGTCGGCGTCGTCATCGGCCTCGTCATCGGCGCCAGCACCGCCTGGCTGATCCTGCCCTTTATCGGCGCGGCCGTGGGCATCCCCCTGGCGCCAGCGATCTATCTCGAACCCCTGGTCATCGCCGCCGGCACCGGCCTCGTCACCGCCTTCGCCTTCGCCTACCTGCCGCTGCAGCAGGCCCAGACCATCCGTCCGGTCCTCCTGTTCCGCTCCAAGGGCCTCGATGCTCCGCCGGTGGATTGGCCGGCGCTGCTGCTCTCCTGGCAGGTGCTGCCACTGGTCGTGGCTATCCTCGCCTTTTTCGGCCTCGCCTGGCTGATGACGGGCGATGCGGCGCTGGTCGCCGCATTTGGCCTGGCCGCCGCGCTGGGTGCGGGCCTGTTCGATCTCTTCATACGCCTCGCCCAGGCCGTCTTCAGGCGCCTGCCCGAGGCCGGGCCGCGGATCTGGCGCCATGCCGTCCACGCCATTGCCGGCGCCGGGCAGAATGCCACCACCGTCGCCATTTCGGCCGGCATGGCGCTGACCATGCTCGTCATCGTCCTCGTCATGCAGACCAACCTGCAGCAGGAATTCCTGGGCGCCTCGGCCTTCGACGCTCCCACCCTGGTGGGTTCCGATCTTTTCCCCGATGAAGTCGAGCACCTGGAGGGCCTGGCCGCCGAGGGCAATGGCTTTGCCCGTTTCGTGTCCACCCCCATGCTGCGCGGGGCGCTCGTCGATGTGAACGGCACCCCGGCTGACCAGCTCGTCACCCGCGGCCCGGAAGCGACCTTCCTTCTCGCCGGTGAAGTGCCGCTGACCTTCCGCACCAATCTACCGACCACGTCCCGCATCACCGCCGGCGCATGGTGGCCCTCCGACTATACCGGCCCCGGCCTCGTCAGCCTCCACCAGAGCCTCCGCAATGGATTGGGCGTCGATCTGGGCGATACGCTCACCTTTTCGATCTTCGGCGAAGAGGTCACCGTCACCATAGCCAGCTTCCGCGATTACTCCTGGCAGGGCGGCATCGACTTCCTCGCCACCTTCTCGCCCGGGGTCATCGACAACTATCCCACGACGCTTTTTGCAGCCGTCACCGCTGCCCCGGGTCAGGAAGAGGCGGTCGGCAGGTTCCTCGCCACCGAACTCCCAGATATTCGCTTCATCTCGGTGGGCGATACGCTCAAACAGGTGACCGACGCGTTGGGCCAACTCTCCTTTGCCGCAAGCCTCGTCGGGGGCCTGGCAGTCGGCAATGGCCTGCTGGTGCTGATCGGCTCGCTCGCGACCGGCCGCCGCCAGCGCGAGGCCGATGCGGTCATCACCAAGGTCCTCGGCGCCACCCGCCTCGATCTCATCGCCACGGCAGGTCTGCAATACCTGCTGCTGGCGCTGCTGGCCGCCATCCCTGCCCTCATCCTCGGGCTCGGCCTCGGCCGCGTGGTCAGCGAGCTGATGCTGGCCGTGGATTTCACCATCAAGCTCGACATCGTCCTCGTTGTTCTGGCCGTGGCCATCGCCATCACCGCCATTCTCGGCGCCATGACCATCTGGCGCGCCGTCTCGACAAGACCCGCTCTGCTGCTGCGCGATCTTTAACCCCGCAGGCTGTCACCCCGGCGAAAGCCGGGGCCCACCCTGAGATCGCAAGATGGCTCCGGCTCAAGGCCGCGATGACAACGCACTGTTCGAAAATTAGCCCAGCACCCCGCGCCGCCCTCGGGCTCGACCCGATGGCCACTCGCCACATCGCGGTCGCCTTGGCTGGCCCTCGGATCAAGTCCGAGGGCGGCTCCGTGTGTAGGCTTCGGTCTGGGTGCCTGAATGGCGTCTCCCCTCCGTCGTCATTGCCCGGCTTGACCGGGCAATCCATCTCGCACCCTCGACGTTCTTACGAAAACGCCTCCACCAGCATGTCGAACACCAGCCGGATCCGCCGGCTGGTATGCAGTTCCCGATGCGTCACCAGCCAGACTGGCACGGGTATCGGCTCGAGGTCAGGCAGCGCCACCACGACGTCAGGCGTCAGCCGTCCCACCGCCTCCACCATCCCGCCCAGGGCCAGGCCCTTGCGCACCCATTCCCAGCCGGTCATGCCGCTCTGGGTCACGAGCCGGAAATTGGCCTGGCCCAGCGGCACGCCGCGGGCCCGCACCATGGCGATGAAGTCCGCATTGTCCCCCATGCCACCCACGAAATCCCCGCGCGCCAGGTCCTCCCCGGTCCTTGGATTTCCCATCCGCTCGAGCAGGTCAGGCGCGGCATAGATAAAGGCATCGGTATCCTTGCAGCGCCGGGCGATGAGCCCGTCCTGTTCGGGCCGCAGGTGGCGGATGGCGATGTCGGCTTCGCGCCGCATGAGATCGCTGATCGAGCCGGTCGCCAGCACCTCGATGCGAATGGCCGGCGCCTCCCGCCTGATGCGCTCGAGCACGGGCGGCAGCACATAGCCGGCATAGATGTCGGCGACGGTGATCCGCACCACGCCCTCGATCGCCTGCGACTGGCTGGTGGCCGTCATCGCCACGCGTTCGGCCGCTTCACCCATGTCCCGTAGATGGGAAACCAGCGACTGCCCGGCCTCGGTCAGCACAAGCCGCCGCCCGACCCGCTCGAAAATCGCTAGCCCCAGTTCCGCCTCCAGTGCCGCGACCTGCCGGCCCAGCGTCGGCTGCGTCAGGCCCAGTCGTTTGGCCGCCGCCGACAGCGATCCGGCCTCCACCGTGGTCAGCAAGGCTCGAAATTGGTTCCAGTCCGACGGCACAACACGTCTCCCTTATGCAAAAAAGCATAACGAAACTGCCAATTTCTTCAATTTCGTTCTTGTGCGGCCAGCGCTAATCTTCACGCAGTTGAGAAGCAGAGGCTTTGCCATGGCTGAAATGAGCGCGTTCTGGGACCGGCTGGCGGACAAGTATGCGGCCCAGCCCATTGCCGACGAAGAGGCCTATCGCACCAAGCTGGCGCGCACCCAGGCCTTTTTCACCCCCGACATGGACATCTTTGAATTCGGCTGCGGCACCGGTGGCACCGCCATCACTCACGCCCCCTTCGTACGCTCGGTCCGCGCCGTGGACTTTTCCGCCGGCATGCTCGACAAGGCGCGCGAAAAGGCCCGCGCCGCCGGTGTCACCAATGTCAGCTTCGAGCAGGGCGACATCACCACCATGCCGCTGCCGGCCGCCGGCTATGACATGGTCCTTGGCCTCTCCATATTGCACCTGATGCAGGACCGCGACGCCGTCGTCGACCGGGTCTTCGCCATGCTCAAGCCCGGCGGCCGCTTCGTCTCCAGCACTGCCTGCATGGGCGGGCCGCTGAAACTCCTGGCCCCGGTGGCTGCCCTGGGCAAGCTGCTCGGCAAGCTCCCGCAGATCGGCTTCATGAGCCACGACGACCTCCGCGCCACCCTGACGCGCGCCGGCTTCGTCATCGAGCAGGACTGGCAGCCCAACCCCAAGGCCGCGGTTTTCATCATCGCGCGCAAGCCGGGCTGATCAATTTGTGGAACCGGCTTTAGCGTGACACTCGAATCGCCGCGGTTCGTGCTAACAGTCCGTTAGCAAATTGTAGCCGTGCGTCAGCCTTCCGCTGGAAACGGGACGCATCCAGCCGGAGAAAAGATGCAGGTCGCCATCGACATGGGACAGAGCCGCACGGACGGCGCCGCCCATATGGATCTCGAGGAATTGCTGGCTACCCGATTGTTGGTGCAGGGCAATTCCGGGTCCGGCAAGTCGCATCTCTTGCGCCGCCTGCTCGAACAATCCGCCCCCTGGGTGCAGCAATGCGTCATCGATCCCGAGGGCGATTTCGTCACGCTTTCAGAGCGCTACGGACATCTGGTGGTCGACGCGACCCGCACCGAGGCCGAGCTGACCCGCATCGCCGCCCGCGTCCGCCAGCACCGCGTCTCGGTCGTCCTCAATCTCGAGGGCCTCGATGTCGAGCAGCAGATGCGCGCCGCCGCCGCTTTCCTCGGCGGCATGTTCGATGCCGATCGCGACTACTGGTATCCGGTCCTGGTCGTGGTCGACGAAGCCCAGCTCTTTGCCCCCGCCGCGGCAGGCGAAGTGTCTGATGAAGCACGCAAATTGTCCCTTGGCGCCATGACCAACCTGATGTGTCGCGGCCGCAAGCGCGGCCTGGCCGGCGTCATCGCCACCCAGCGCCTGGCCAAGCTCGCCAAGAATGTCGCGGCCGAAGCCAGCAACTTCCTGATGGGCCGCACTTTTCTTGATATCGACATGGCCCGCGCCGCCGATCTCCTGGGCATGGACCGGCGCCAGGCCGAGCAGTTCCGCGACCTCGCCCGCGGCCATTTCGTTGCCCTGGGCCCCGCCATTTCGCGCCGCCCGCTGCCGATCACCATTGGCGCGGTCGAAACCTCGGCCCGCTCCACCAGCCCCAAGCTGACCCCGCTGCCCGAGGCGCCCGTCGACGCCGCCGACCTGATCTTCACCCAGGATCCGGAAGAACTGGCGCGCCCGATGGTGCGCCGCCCGCCCCCGCCGCCGCCGCCTTCCACCAATGAACTGCTTGCCCAGGTCGCCGAAGCCCGCGCCCGGGCCCGCGCCGAGGCTCCCGCCGAGCCGGTCTCGCTTTTCCCCGAGATCGACGCGGCGGAGCGCGAGGCCATGGTCGCCGCGGTGATGGAAGAGCTGATGAGCGATCCCGATGCGGGGTTCCGCACCACCGCCCAGCTCTATCAGGATTTTCTGGTGCGCTGCCGCATCCGCCGCGTGCCGGGCGAGCCGCCGGCGCTGCCCGCCTTCAAGCGCCTCCTCGCCGTTGCCCGGGTTGCCCCGGACGCCGAGACCGCGGCCTCCGACGGTTGGCAGCAGGCGCTGACGCTGTCCGAAACTCTGACCGACGACGTGCAGGGCGTATTCCTGGTCATTGCCCAGGCGGCGCTGACCGGCGCCCCCTGCCCGTCCGACGCGACGCTGGCCCGCCTCTACGGCACCCATTCGGCAAGCCGCGCTCGGCGCCTGCTGACCTGGTTCGAGGAACGGGGCCTGATCGTGCTGCGCACCGATTTTCGGGGTGCGCGCATCGCCGCCTTCCCGGACCTCGGCGCCGAAACCGCGCCCGGCGATCCCGCCGGTCCCGATGCGCTCGCAGACGAACGCGGCGCGGCGGAATAACGAGAGCCCCCACCCTTGATCCCTCCCCAAAAGGGGGAGGGAGACAGTGAACACGGTCTCCCGATGCCTGCGCCTCCCTCCCCTTGATGGGGAGGGAATGAGGGTGGGGTGACGCCGCCGCATTGGCCGCAATGGAGACTTGAACCTAGCCCCTGAGCTCCGCTCTGAAGCTATAGCGCGCCACCGCGCCCGGCCCCAACAGTTCCGAATAGGGCCGCTCGCTGAGCTCGTCCGAACCCCCCACTTCCGCCGCCGTCCCGTGCCAGGGCTCAAGGCAGATGAAGCCCGCGCCGGGCTTGGTCCAGAGCGCCAGATTGGGCAGGTTTTCCCAGATGAATTCGATGCTCGGTCCCGTTTCGGGCCCATAGCGCAGGCCGGCGCCCGCGCCCTCAGGGAATACCATCGCGTCCTGCGCAAAGTCGTCGTGCCGCAGCTCGAGGCGTCCCCTGACGAACGGCGAGGCCAGCGCCTCGGGGGTCACCAGCCCGCCCGACAGACGGTGCAAAGCGGGCTCCCCGCCATCTTCGAGGGTTACGCTATGCACCTGCCCGGCTGCGCCCGGTAGCGGCCAGGCAAAGGCGGGATGAAAGCCGATGCCATAGGGCATGACCCGTGTGTCGCGATTGGTCACCTCGGCACTCACCACCACGGCCCGCCCTTCGACCCGGTGCTCGACATCGAGCTGGAAATCGAATGGATACATGGCCTTGCTGGCTTCCGAGGCGGTGAGGCGATACACGCAGCGATCGCTTTCCTCGGTCACCAGCTCGAAATTGCTGCGCCGGGCAAAGCCATGCTGGCTCATCTGGTAGCGCTCGCCTGCAATGGTCAGGCTGTCATTGGGCGCCTTGCCCACGATCGGAAAGAGGATGGGCGAGCGGCCGGTCCAATAGGTCGCGTCGCCATGCCAGAGCCAGTGGCGGCCGTCGCGGGTCTGCATGGATTGCATTTCCGCGCCCAGCGCCGCGACATCGACAGTCACCTGGTCATTGGCGATACGGGTCAGTTGCATGCGCAGCTCCAGACAGGCCTCTGTGATGATGGCGCGCATGCTAAAGCATTATCGCACTTGGGAGAACTCCCAAGCCCCACCGGGGTGAACAAGTCCTCAATGCGGCCATGGATGGCGCTGCGCCCAATCCACCTCCAGCCGCCGCATTAGCCCCGTAGCATCGCCCGGCGCCATCAGCTTGTCGGTATTGTCGAAAAACACGAAGACATCTCGTCGGACGCCGTCTGCCGTTGTCCCGGTCACGAAATTGCCGTCCGTCGCCTGCCCGCGCGACCAGTTGTGGACCCGCTCGGCCCAGCGGTCCAGTTCGGCTTCGGAATAGCCTGAATTGTAAAGCTCCACCGAGCCATGCAGCCGGCAATAAATGAAGTCTGTCGTCACATCCATCAGCAGCGGCCAGTCCACCGTATCGGCGCAGACCAGCGCCACGTCATGCTTGCGCAAGAGATCGATGAAGGCCGGATCGCGAAAACTCTCGTGCCGGATTTCCATGGCATGCCGCATCGGCCGATTTACCCCGTCGCCATAGTGGGCGGGCGCCCGCAGCCGCCGGTCATGCCTGTGCGCCAGCGCGGCTGCCTGTGCAGTATCGCGTGGCAGCAGCCGGAAAAAGGCTTCGATCCGCTCGGGGTTGAAGACGAACCGCTCGGGAAATTGCCACAGCATGGGCCCGAGTTTGTCGCCCATGGCCAGCAGACCCGACGCGAAGAAGTTGGCCAGCGGCCCCTCCGGCTCCTTGAGCTTGAGCATATGGGTGAGGTAGCGCGGCCCCTTCACGGCAAAGACGAAACCCTCCGGCACCGCCTCCGTCCAGCTCCGGAATGCCCGTGGCGTCTGCATGCCATAGAAAGTGCCGTTGATTTCAAGTGCGTTGAAGCGGCTTGCCGCAAAGCTCAGCTCCTGCCGCTGCACCAGTTTTGGTGGATAGAAGTTTCCCCGCCATGGCTGGTAGGTCCAGCCCGATACGCCGATGCTGATCTTGCCCTGCTTGCTCATGCCCGGCCAACGCCGGGAACAGCCTTCGCGTTTCCTCGCCTCTTGCCCCTATCGGCCACCCCCGCTATCCCACCGTCATGTCGCTCCCGCCCTTGCCCATCGATGCTGCGCTGCCCGCCCTCCAGGTGGCGTTGGCCGGTGGCACGGCGGCTGTCCTCGTCGCCCAGCCCGGCGCCGGCAAGACCACGCGTGCACCCCTCGCCCTGCTCGATGCGCCCTGGCGCGGCGACGGGCGCATTGTCATGCTCGAGCCGCGGCGCCTCGCCGCCCGCGCCGCCGCGCGGCAGATGGCAAAGCTCCTCGGCGAGGATGTCGGCCAAACCGTCGGCTACCGCGTTCGCATGGAGACCAAGGTCTCGGCCCGCACCCGCATCGAGGTAGTCACCGAGGGCGTCTATACCCGCATGCTGCTTGACGACCCGGAACTGACAGGCGTCGCCGCCGTCATCTTCGACGAATTCCACGAGCGCAGCCTCGATGCCGATCTGGGCCTGGCGCTCACCCTCGACGCCCGCGCCCTGCGGCCCGACCTCAGGCTCCTCGTCATGTCCGCCACCATCGATGGTGCCGCCGTGGCGAGGTTGCTGGGCGACGCCCCGGTCATCGACAGTCCGGGCCGCACCTTTCCGGTCGAAACGCTCCATGCCGAGCCCGATCCGCTGCAAAAGCTCGAGGACCAGGTCGCTGCGGCAACGCTCAGGGCCCTTTGGGAACACGAGGGTTCCGCCCTCGTCTTCCTTCCCGGCCAAGGGGAGATCACCCGTGTCGCCGAGCGGCTCGCGACCCGCCTGCCCCCCGACACCGATCTCGCCCCGCTTTATGGTCAGCTGACCCCCGCCGAGCAGGATCGCGCCATCCAGCCGGCTCCGGCGGGCCGCCGCAAAGTCGTGCTCGCCACCTCCATCGCCGAAACCTCCCTGACCATCGAGGGCGTGCGTATCGTCGTCGATAGCGGCTTCCGCCGCGTGCCGGTCTATGAGCCGGCTACCGGCATGACCACGCTCGCAACGCGCCGCGTCTCGCGCGCCGGGGCCGACCAGCGCCGCGGCCGCGCCGGCCGCACCGCGCCGGGCGTCTGTATCCGGCTCTGGAACCAGGGACAAACGGCAGCGCTCGACCCCTTCGACACGCCGGAAATCCTGGCCGCGGATCTTGCCGGCCTCGTGCTCGACCTGGCCGCCTGGGGCGTCACGGACCCGAAGGCTCTACCGTTTCTCGACCCGCCACCGGCTCCGGCCTGGAGCGAAGCCAGGGCGCTGCTGGTCCGGCTCGATGCCATCGACACGGCGGGCCGGCTCGCACCGGCAGGCAAGGCGCTGGCAAAACTGCCGCTCCATCCACGCCTCGCCCATATGGTCGTGTCGGGCGCCGCCGATGGTGATGCCCGCACCGCCACCGAGTTGGCCGTGCTCTTGGCCGAGCGTGGCCTTGGCGGAGACGATACCGATATCGCCCGCCGCCTCGAACGCTTTCGCGCCGACCGCTCGCGCCGCGCCGATGATGCCCGCGCCATGGCCAGCCGCTGGAGCAAGCTGGTGGGCGACGCCGCTGGCGAAGCGCTTGCCGCCGGCCACCACCTGGCGCGTGCCTTCCCCGACCGTGTCGCCCAGCCTGCCGGCCCCCGCGGCCGCTTCCGCCTCGCCAATGGCCGCCAGGCCCAGCTCGACGAGACCCATGCGCTGGCCGGGGCGCCGTTGCTGGTGGTCGCCGACCTCACCGGCAGCGCCACCCAGGGCCGCATCCGCTCGGCCGCCGCCCTCGACCCCGCTGACCTCGAAACCCTCTTTGCCGCACACGTCCGAAGCGAAACCACTCTCGCCTTCGACGCCCAGACCGGCTCGGTCCGCGCCCGCCGCCAGCGCCGGCTCGATGCGCTCAAACTGGCCGACGACACCGCGCCCGTCACCGATTTCGAAGCGGCGGCGGCGCTGCTGGCCGAAGCCGCGCTGAAGCGACCCGAAAACCTGCCCTGGAGCCGCGACCAGAAGGCCGTGCGCGCTCGGGCGACCTTTCTGCACCACACCCTGGGCGGGAACTGGCCGGATCTTTCCGACGCCGCGCTGGCCGCCGACCCCGCCTGGCTCGTGCCGCATATAACGGGCGAAACGCGCCTTGCCGCCATCACGGCCGAACATCTGGGCGCGGCGCTCGATACGCTCCTGCCCTGGGCCAGACGACAGGAGATCGACACGCTCCTTCCCAGCCATTTCCACGCCCCCTCGGGCAGCCACCTGCCGATCGACTACGCGGCGGAGAACGGCCCGGCCCTCGAGATCCGCGTGCAGGAACTCTTCGGCCTCGACCGCCACCCTGCCGTCGCCAATGGCAGGCTCCCGCTCCTTTTGGTGCTGCTGTCCCCTGCCCACCGGCCGATCCAGACCACCCGCGACCTGCCTGGCTTCTGGCGCGGGAGCTGGAAGGACGTGCAGAAGGACCTCAAAGGCCGCTATCCCCGCCACCCTTGGCCCGACGACCCCATTGCCGCTCCGGCAACAAACAGGGCAAAACCAAGGGGCACTTGAGGCAGGGCCCCCTCACCCGCCGGCTGCGCCGTCGACCTCTCCCCCAAGGGAGAGGTGGGAGTTTACCAAAGTCGCGGATCGACACCTCTCCCTCTGGGGGAGAGGTCGGCCCGCAGGGCCGGGTGAGGGGGCCTTCCGTCTGGAGCCAGCGCCCCGGCCGCTTGCATCACCGCACAAACAAAAAACCCCGGACTCTCGTCCGGGGCCTTCATCACTCATTCGGGGTAAAATTCAGCGCGACGCCGTTGATGCAATAGCGCAGCCCGGTCGGCGGGGGCCCATCCGGGAACACGTGGCCCAGATGCGAGCCGCAGGTCGCGCAATGCACTTCCGTGCGCACCATGCCGTGGCTCCGGTCCGTGGTGGTCTCCACCGAGCCGGGGATCGGGTCGTTGAAGCTGGGCCAGCCGGTGCCGCTTTCGAACTTCAGCGTCGAGGCAAAGAGCGGCGTGTCGCAACCGGCGCAGGAAAACGTGCCCTGGCGCTTTTCATAGAGCAGCGCGCAACTGCCGGGTCGCTCGGTGCCATGCTGGCGCATGATGTAATATTGCTCCTCGCTGAGCCGGGCGCGCCATTCGGCATCGGTGCGAGTCACGGGGAAGGCATGGCCGTCCATGGGAGAACTCCTTGCAAGTGCGGGATGGGAAGGTGCGACCATTCGAAAGTCGCAGTCGATCCTTCATTCGCCTGACATATAGTCATAGTTACAGCCAAACACCCAGTTTTGTTCCATCACGCGCCGAGTGAAGGTCATGTCCGCCCGCCCCCACCAGATCAGCTCCATCGACCAGCTCGAAGCGCTCTATCTCCCCGCTCCGGTCGCCGCTTCAACCACCAAGGTGGCCCGCGCGATGACACCGGACTACCGGCGCCTGATCGAGGCCAGCCCCTTTGCCGCCCTTGCCACCGTTGGGCCGGAGGGCATCGACTGTTCCCCTCGCGGCGACCAGGCCGGCTTTGTCCGCATTCACGACGACACGACGCTGATGATGCCGGACCGGCGGGGCAATAACCGCATCGATAGTCTCAGGAACATCGTGCGCGACCCCCGTTGCGCCTTTCTGTTCCTGATCCCCGGCTCGGGCACGACCATGCGCGTCAATGGCCGGGCGCATCTCTCCATCGACCCAGCCCTGCTCGAAAGCTTTGCCGTCGACGACAAGGCGCCCCGCTCGGTCATCGTGCTGGAAATCGACGAACTCTATTTCCAGTGCGCCCGGGCTATCATCCGTTCGGAACTGTGGAACCCCGCACGGCACGTCGATCCGGCGAGCTTGCCGACACCCGGGCAGATCCTGGCCGGCATGACCGGGAACCAGGTGGGTGGCGAAGCCTATGACAAAGCCTGGCCGGAACGCGCCAAGGCCACCATGTGGTAGTTTCCGCTCAGACCGCCTGGGACAATCCCTCGCTGTCGCAGACCTTGGCGAGCGCGCGAGCCAGTTCCGCCTGACCGAAGGGCTTGGCCAACCGTGGCAGGCGCAGGTCCTGCCCTTCCTTGATTTCGGCATAGCCGCTGGCCAGGATGACGGGCAGCTCCGGCCAGCGCCGGGCAATCTCGGCAGCCAGCGCCATGCCGGTCATGCGCGGCATGGCCTGGTCGGTGATCACGAGGTCGAAGTCTCCGCCCGCTTCGAGCATCTGCAGGGCCTTGTCGCCGGAATGCGCTTCGACCACCTGGTGCCCCAAATCCTCCAGCATCATCACGGTGTTGATCAGCACCAGCGCATCATCGTCCACCGCCAGCACTTTGAGGCGCCGCCCCGGCGCGGCCATTTCCTCCACGCGAACCGGAGCGGGGTTGGCCGGTTGGGCGGACTTCTCCACGGCGCGCAGCCAGATTTCGATGCTTGTTCCCTTGCCGGGCTGGCTCTCGATCACCAGGCGCCCGCCCGATTGCTGGGCGATCCCCTGCACCATCGAAAGGCCCAGCCCCGTACCCTTGCCAACGCCCTTGGTGGTGAAGAAAGGGTCAGCGGACCGCGCCAGCGTTTCGGCATCCATGCCTTCGCCGGTATCGGCGACGGTCAGGACGACGTAGGGCCCGGGCGCGAGCTGGGACTGGTTGGCGCCGGCCTCGGCCTGCCGCGACGAGATCACCAGCGAACCACCATTGGGCATGGCGTCACGGGCGTTGACGGCCAGGTTCAGCAGCACCGAATCGAGCTGGTTGGGATCGGCCCAGATGCGCGGCTGGGTCAGCGGAAAGCGCGTCTCGATCTGGATCGAGGGGCCCAGCGTGCGCGCCAGCAGGTCGCTCATGCCGCGCACCAGCTCGACCAGGTCCACCTCGCGCTGTTCGAGCTCCTGCTTGCGGGCAAAGGCCAGCATGCGCTGGGTGAGATGGGCGCCACGCTCGGCCGCCTGCACCGCATTGTTGAGCAGGCGCGCGCTGCGCTCATCCAGGGTCAGCCGTCGGTTGAGGGCGTCGAGGCTGCTCAGCACCACCATCAGCAGGTTGTTGAAGTCGTGCGCCACCCCACCGGTCAACTGGCCGATGGCTTCGATTTTCTGCGCCTGGAACAGTTCCTCGCGCGTCTGGTCGAGCCGCTTCTGCTGTTCCATCCGCTCGGTGACGTCGCGGGTGATCTTGGCAAAGCCGATCACCGCGCCCTCTTCATTGTAGATGGCATCGATCACCACGCTGGCCCAGAAGCGCGACCCGTCCTTGCGCAGCCGCCAGCCCTCGGCCTGGAAGTGGCCGTCGCGCCGCGCGGTTTCAAGCCCCCTGTCGGGCATGCCGCGCTCGCGGTCCTCGGGGGGATAGAAGTGCGAGAAATGCTTGCCGATGATTTCAGCGGCCGTGTAGCCCTTGATGCGCTCGGCGCCCTGGTTCCAGCTGGCGACTACCCCGCCCGCATCCAGCATGTAGATGGCGTAGTCGGTGACGTTGAGCACCAGCCTGCGGAATTGCTCTTCGCTTTCTGTCAGGGCGAGCTGCGCCGCCCGGCGCTCCGTCAGGTCGCGGGTGATCTTGGCAAAGCCGATCAGCTCGCCGTCAGCACCCCGGATGGCATCGATCACCACATTGGTCCAGAAGCGGCTGCCATCCTTGCGCAGCCGCCAGCCTTCGGCCTCGAAGCTGCCATTGCGGGCAGCCAGCTCCAGAGCCCGAGCCGGTACGCCCTTGGCCCTGTCCTCCTCGCTGTAGAAAGCGGAAAAATGCCGGCCGATGATTTCGGCGGCACTATAGCCCTTGATGTGCTCGGCGCCCCGGTTCCAAGTGGTCACCACGCCGTGGGCATCGAGCATGTAAATCGCATAATCGGTGATCGAATCGACGAGCAGCCTGAAGCGGGCGTTTGCAGTCTCTTCATCGGCCTGGCCGATACCGTCTTCCATCCGCGACCGCTCCCAACACGCATTTCCCCGGCAGTGCCAACGACCTCACCCGCCAATGGTTGCATGCGCCTGTATAAAACTTGCCAGCCGGAAAAAGCCCACGGCGCGCAACCGGAATCGTAACGCGCAATCGCTCCGGCTGGAACGCTTGTGCCCATCGGGGATTCATAGTTTGGAAGGAGCCCGGTCATGAACAATCAGATTACCCTCGCCTGCCCCCATTGCGGGGCCGACAACCAGGTCGTCGTCGAGGACGACGCCGACGAGCTCACCAAGATCGCCTGCAGCGCCTGCGGCCATACGGTCTCGACCATTGGCCAGGTCCACGCCAAGATCGCTCAGCAAGCCGCCGGCATCGGCGCCAGCGAGCTGGCCGACGACCACGTCCCCCTCGGCGGCCCACCCTTCGGCGAGACGACCTGAGCGCGCCCGGCCAGCAGGCTGGGACTAAAAAACCTTCGATTTCAGAGAACTAGATGGTGGGTGCGACAGGGATTGAACCTGTGACCCCTGCCGTGTGAAGGCAGTGCTCTCCCGCTGAGCTACGCACCCGCTGCCCGAGGCAGGGAAGAAAGAGAGATGGTGGGCGTGACAAGGATCGAACTTGTGACCCCTACGATGTCAACGTAGTGCTCTCCCGCTGAGCTACACGCCCATCTCTCCGGGACGGAACGCCCTGGGGCGTCTCCGGTGGCGCGGATAGACCATAAAACCTATCTGGGGGTCAAGGGCCTTTGATGCGCGCCGCGGGCAAATTGCTTTGGGAGGGCAATTTGGCCCCGCCATGTGGAAAACTCAGGCCGCCAGCAGACGCTCGACCTCGTTGACGAGATCCTTGAGATGGAACGGCTTGGACAGCACAGAGGCATCCTTGGGGGCGTCGCTGTCGGGATTGAGTGCCACGGCGGCGAAACCGGTGATGAACATGACCTTGAGGTCGGGATCGAGCTCGGTGGCGCGCCGCGCCAGCTCGATGCCATCCATTTCCGGCATCACGATGTCGCTCAGCAGCAGCGAGAACGGCTCTTCGCGCAGCCGCTCGTAAGCCGAAAGGCCATTGTCGAAGGACACGACTTCATAGCCGGCGTTCTTGAGCGCCCGCGTCAGGAACTGGCGCATGTCGTTGTCGTCTTCGGCGAGAAGGATTCGCTTCATCTCTTGGTCCCTTGGGCGTTGCGGGAGTGAGTCGGTACTGGGGCCGATGTTTATGCCACCTTGGGCCAGACGCAACACCCGGACAGTCCTCCGGGCTCGGTTTTCCGCGCTGTTTGCCCAATTGCGACGAAACTGGACAATTTTCTCGTGCCGCGCGAGACTGTTGCATCGGGCCGAACTGCTTCGCGATTTGGCCCGGTGCACACCGGCTATAAACACCGTCGGCGGGCTTTGGGCCGCCGTATTGGGGGACACTGCGTGCGATCCGACTATTGGGATCAACCGGCCTTCGAAACCATCCGCCCCCGGCGTCTGGTGGCACCGGTCGTGTTCAATTCGCCTCACTCCGGCCGCGTCTATCCCGAGCGGTTCCTGTCCATGGCGAGGCTCGACCACCTCTCCATCCGCCAGTCCGAAGATGCCTTTGTCGACGAGCTTTATTCCCGGGCGCCGCATCTGGGCGCGCCGCTGCTGCGCGCGCATTTCCCGCGCGCCTATCTCGACGTCAATCGCGAGCCCTGGGAACTCGACCCCACCATGTTCGTCGAGCCACTCTCGGACCGGTTCAACACCACTTCGCCGCGCGTCGCCGCAGGCCTCGGCACACTGGCGCGCGTCGTCGCCGAGAACAAGCCCATCTATCGGGAGCGGCTGACGCTCGAAGATGCGCGCATGCGCATCGAGGGCATCTATCACCCCTATCACGCGGCGCTGCAGAAACTCCTCTCCGAAAGCATGTCGGCCTTTGGCCTCGCCGTGCTGATCGACTGCCATTCCATGCCGCGTATCGGTCGCCATGGCGAACGGGCCACGCCCGATATCGTGCTGGGCGACCGCTACGGCACCACCTGCGCCACGCCGCTGGTCGATCTGGTGGAAACGGTCTTCACCGCCGCCGGCCTTAAGGTCGCGCGCAACCGTCCCTATGCCGGCGGCTTCTGCACCCGCGCCTATGGGCGGCCGCAGCATGGCGTGCATGCCCTGCAGATCGAAATCAGCCGCCACCTTTATATGAACGAGGTGACACTGGAAAAGCATGCGGGCTTTGACGCCGTGAAGGCGTTAATGGAGCGACTGATCCTGACCCTGGTCGGGCTCGACCTCGTGGCCCTTGCTGGGCTCGCGCCGATGCAGGAACAGGCGGCTGCCGAGTAACTTCCCAATAAAAAGGGGCCGTCCCCAAAGACGGCCCCAGTCAAGGGAGGAACGATGTTTACCGGATGTGGCGGCCTAGGCCAGGCATCCGGCAACGCACCATGCCCTTCCGGGATGACTGGATTTGTCCGGGTTCACAAGCGGCATCACCGCGATCCACAACAGATCAAACCGGCCATGTTGCAAAAATGAATCAGGAACGAGACAGCATCACGTCCTGGCTAACGGCAAATTGGCGTCTTCAACTTATCGATGTCTTGCTTTATCTGCCATGAATTCAACGCCTTGCCTTGGCCACGAGCCGGAAAGTCCTCCCATGAGTGTTGCCGAGATTGATTTTGACCTTGTGGAAACCACGCTGCGCGCGGCCGGCGAGGCCGCTGCCCGCCTGACGCTGCCGCTTTTTCGCACGCCGCTAGCCATCGACAACAAGCTCGAAGGCGGGTTCGATCCGGTCACCGAGGCCGACAAGGGCGCCGAAACCGCTATCCGCAGCATCATTGCCGATGCCTTTCCGGATCACGCCATCATCGGGGAGGAATGGGGCGTTTCAGGCACGAGCCGCTTCAGTTGGATCATCGATCCGGTCGACGGCACCCGCGCCTTCATTTCCGGTGCACCGGTCTGGGGTACGCTGATCGGCTTTGCCGTCGACGGCGTCGCCGTGGCCGGGCTCATGAGCCAGCCCTTTATCGGCGAGGAATTCTTGGCCGTGCCGGGCCGCTCCACCTACCGCCGTGGCGATGTCACCCAAGCCAATCGCACCAGCGGCCAGACCAAGCTGGGCCAGGCCAAGGTCTTCACCACGACGCCCAACCTGTTCAAGGGCGAGTTCTGGGATAAGTGGGCGGCCGTGGAAAGCGCCACGCGCCTCCAACGCTTCGGCATGGATTGCTATGGTTATGCCCTGCTCGCCGCCGGGCAGGCCGATCTCGTCATCGAGCCCTACCTCAATACCTACGATATAGCCGCCCTGGTGCCGATCATCCGCGAGGCTGGGGGTGCCATCGCCCGCTGGGACGGCTCGGACCCCACCGGCGGCGGCAATGTCGTGGCCGCGGCGACCCCGGAACTGCTGGAAAACACCCTCAAGCTCGTCAACGCCGCCTGAGCCTTACTGGAAGGCGATCGCCGAGACGAAGCGCGGCCGATGCGCGGCCTGGGCGCCGAACACCACTGAATCGGCCCCGAAGAGGCCAAAGGCAGCACGATGCGGCACGAAGCTCTCCGTGAGGATCACCGAATCCCCCTCGGCCACATCGGGGATCACCGAGGCCGGCAGCGCCGTCGTCGGCACATTGCTGCCCACCGTCTTGGTCCACTTCACCACCAGGAGCCCGCCCTGCTTGACGATGCTGGAGACCCGTAGCCCGCCATCATTGGCCGTGGGCAACATCTGCCGCACCAGCGTCAACATGTTATCGAGCTTGGCCTGGGTCATCGCCGCGTTCTCGCGGGACATCATGTCACCCACGGTGAAGGTCGCCTTCTCAACGTTCTGCAGCGTCCGGAAGAGGTCGAACAGCGTCACCGTGCCGAGCAGCAAAAACAGCAGCACGGGCGCGAGGAGGGCGAACTCGATGATCGAGGCGCCACGCTCGTTGCGGACCAGATCTGCCGCTACGTGCCTCCTGCGCATCAGATTGGCTCGTTGACAAAGGCGGATTTGGCCAGGATGCGCATGGCGCCGCTCGCATCCTTGGGCAACGCCAGGCCAAGGCCAAGTCCTGGCGTCAGCGGCGAGACGACGAAGCAGGCGCGCACGAACATGATTGTCGACCGGCCCCCAGGTGTGAAGCGCAGCACCGGCGCGATCGGACTGTCGCGATTGACGCAGCGGGAGCTGTCCGTCGGATAACCCGCGCCTGCGGGCGTGATCTCGAACAGTTCCAGCGCCATCGTGTTTTCGCAGTCATTGAGGACCACGGCGCGGGCGCAGACCTGCTCCCGCATGGTCTGCTGGGTCGGATTGGCAAAGGTGCCGACCCGCAATTCCCGCACCGTCTGGTCGAGCGCCCGATCCAGCATGATGGTCTGCACCATGATCCAGCCGGCCTCGAGCGTCGAGGCCGTCAGCACCACGAGCAAAGGCAGCACCAGCGCGAATTCGATCGCTGCCGAGCCGAGGCGATTGCCGAGAAAGCGTCGCAGAAGGGTGCGCGGCGGCGTCATTGCGTCAGTTTGACCTTCTGGATGGTGGTGGCGATCGCGCTGAAGGCTGCGGCGATGTTGAGCCCCTGCACGTCGTAGTAATGCGAAGCGCTGGAGGCGCAATTGCGCAGCTCGTTCTTCATGGCCAACTGGTTGGCATCGCTGTCGCTGAGCTGGAAGCCGATGGTGAAGACCATCACCCCGTGAGTCTTGGCCGCCGCGCAGACCGTATTGAAATGCTTCTTGGTCTCCGTGGTCGTCTGGTCCGTATTGTAGGTGGTGTCGCGCAGAAGCTTCCAATTGGCTCCCGTGCGCACATCCTTGCTGGGATCCTTGGCGGTGAATTGCTCGGTAATGGCGCCGTCGGTCATCAGGATCAGCACCTTGAGCGTATTGGCGCTGTGAAAGTCGGCCGGCCGGCCGGCGAAAGCGGCGGGCACCATGCCGTGGGCCACCGCCTGCATGATGAGCGGGCGCAGCGCCGGATCGAGCAGCATCAGGCCCCAGTTCATGGCAATGGCCGTGCCGGTCCCGTCATACATCTGGTAGCCGGCGATCTTGTTCACGAGATCGGTCCGGTTGTTGGACATAAAGGTGATCGCGGTGTTGTCCGAAGGACACCAGCCCGGATTCATGTTTGCCGGCAGGGTCGGCTTCTCGTCCGAGCCATTCCACCGGGTGAAATGGGGCACCTGCGCGCGCCCGGCCAGGTTGATGAGGCCAGCGCCATAGTCGGGCCGTGACAGGAGGAAACAGGACGAGTTGTAATGCGAGCGCGCGCCGTGCATCGCGTCGAATATGGTCTGCCCTACCGAGACCTGCCCGGCATAGGGCACGATGTTGAGCGAGGTAAAGCTCGATGTCTGCGGAGTAATCATCGTGTTGACGAACTGGGTGGCCGCAGACTTGAGCGAGGTATATTTGCTACCCGCCATCGACCCCGAAAAGTCCAGCATCAGCGACATCTCGATATTGCTGCGCTTTTCCTGCGCGGTGGCCGCGACCACGACATTGAGTTCGTTGATGCCGATCAGCGGCAGGAAACCGGTCGGCATCACATAGCTCGCCGTCACCTTGATGGTGCGCGCGTTGAGCCCGGTCGTATAGTCATAGTCGAGATCGACATCGTCGACGAAGCTGAGCGTCTTGAGATAGTCGGCGACGGTGGTTTCAACGGGTACCGTCTGCTGCAGCGACGCTGCGGCGAGCACGGCGCGGTCGACCCCATCCTGCAACTGCGCCCGATGCGCCTCGAAGCGGGCGATATCGGTAGCGCCACCGGCCAGCACCAGCATGGGCAGGATCAGGAAGGCGACGATGACCGCGACATTTCCGTCGCGATTCCTGAGGAATCGGCCAACGATGCGCACTGTCTTCGGACTCCCCGCCAGGCCCTTCTGGCCCTTGGGGAAAATACGTTCTGGATGCTTACTAAAGCTTTAGCGCAATCGATGCCGCGGCAATCGTGATCAACTGCTCTGCTGGGTGATGAAGGCGTCGAACGCGGCCAGCACCTGCCCGCGGATGGTGTCGCTTTCCATGAACATTTCGTGCCGGGCTCCGGCGATCACCATGTGGCGGCCGGTCCTCAGCCTCAGCCCCAGATGCTCGATGGCGGGGGTGGAGACGATCCGGTCGCGCGCCGCCGCAAGGATCAGGAGCGGAATGCGGATTTCGGAAGGAAAGCGCTCCTGCCTTGTTTCCAGCATGGCCCGCATTGCCGCCGCCAGCCAGCGGAAGCTCGGGGACCCCAGATACAGCCCGTCATCGGCGCGCACCGTGTCGACCATGCGCTTGTAGCGCAAAAGGTCCGAGGTCAGCGGATTGTCGGGAAACATGGCCTCGTCCGGCCGCCGGTCGGCGCGGCGCTTGAACGGCACCTTGCCCAGGCCGAGAAAACTCGCCGTCTCGGCGATGACGGCGGTACGCCCGAGGCTGTCTTCCATGCCATGAAGGCCGACCATGGGCGCGCAAAGGAAAGCCCGATCGAACATCATCCGGTCGCGCGTCGCGGCCGAAAGGCTTGCCAGCCCGCCCATGGAATGGCCCACGAGATAGAAGGGCCCCAGACAGTCGGGCAGGAGGATATCGGCGTGGAAGCTTCTGAGGTCCGTCCAATAGTCGTCGAAGCGGTCGACATAGCCCACGGTGCGGTCGCCGATCAGCCGGTCCGAACCACCCTGCCCGCGCCAGTCGAAGGTCGCCACGGCAAAGCCGCGCCGGCGGAAATCGGCCACGGTCTCGAAGTACTTCTCGATATACTCGGTACGGCCCTGCACCAGGCACACCGTGCCGCGCTGCGGCCCTTCCGAGCGCAGCCAGCGTGCATAGCGCAGCCGCACCCTGTCGGTCGTGGTGAAATAGCCCACCTGGGCGCCCTCCGGCACCGGGTTGGACGGCACCGATACGAGCCGGGGTCCATTGGGATCGATCTGGGCGGTCAAGTCACGGCCTCGCAACGCACTCTCTGTCGGCGACCATAAGCAGGCGGCATTAATAAAGAAAAGCCAGCAACCGGGATGGTCGCTGGCTTTTCTGTCCGTGCGGCTCTTGCGGGGGGCGGGTTGAAGAGCCGTCGGGTCCATGGCGTGACCGGATCGCTCCGGTTCCGCCATGACCAAACCTCTAGCGCCCCGCCCCTGAACCGGGCCGGACCGCAGCGTTCATCTGCCGTTCATCTGGTGGGGTTCCGCACACCCCTTGAACGCAAAACTTCCTCACCTACATCAACACTGTCCGCCGGAAAGCCGGGGACAACCGGCCCTGCCCACAGCGTTCGCCACATCGGGAACGCCCCGCAGCTCCGGTCGACATCAACCACGTTGCTCATTGGAGAATGTGAAAATGCAGACCATCGATTTTTCCCCCTTCTATCGCTCCACCGTCGGCTTTGACCGGCTGTTCAACCGCCTCGACAGCCTGGGCACCCAGGAAACCAAGACCTACCCGCCCTACAATATCGAGCGCACCGGCGACGATGCCTATCGCATCTCCATCGCCGTGGCTGGTTTCTCCAATGGCGACATCGCCGTCGAAACCAAGGAAAACAGCCTTGTGGTCAAGGGTGCCAAGCCCGCCGAAGCTGGTGAAGGCAAGCGCGAATTCCTCCATCGCGGCATTGCCGAGCGCGCCTTCGAGCTGCGCTTCCAGCTTGCCGACTATGTCGAGGTGCAGGGCGCGACCCTCGAAAACGGCCTCCTCCACCTGGAGCTGAAGCGCGAACTGCCCGAAAGCAAGAAGCCGCGCACCATCGCCGTGACCGGTGGCACCCAGCCGTCCATCGAGGACAAGTCGGTCAACTAACCGCGCCGTCTTCGGCGTCGGTAGACATCGGCCGAAGGCGAAATCGCTCCGGTGGAGCGATTTCAGATGGCTAGGCCGTGAGACCTACGGTCGAATGGCCCGGGTTCACAACACGCACGATCCTGACGACGAAAGGCGCGGCTCCGCAAGGACCGCGCCTTACTCATCCCGACATCATGGTGACGGCTTCGATCTTGTTGCCATCGGGATCCCGGACAAACGCGCCGTAATAATGAGCGTCGTATTCAGACCGCGTCCCCGGGGCGCCATCGCTCGTACCGCCATTGGCGAGTGCGACCTCATAAAAACGATCGACCATGGCGCGATCGCGCGCCGCAAACGCGATGTGAGTGCCATTGCCCGGCGTTGCCGGCTCGCCGTCGAGCGGCACGACGATGCTGATCATGAAGCTCCCGGCCCCATAAAGCAGTTCGCTGCTTGTTTCCGCCTGCAGCGTCATCTGCACCACTGCCAGTACCGGATCGTAGAACGCCTTGGCGCGAGCGACATCATTGGTCCCGAGCGAGACATGATCGATCATCTGATCCTCCTGTGTGCAACCAAGTGCAAAATGGCGGCAAAGGTTGCCGATAGGATAAGATTGGAAATTTCTACGCAAAGCTCGGTGATTTGAAAGCTGCACGCGCTGAAACTGATGCAAACTCCTACGCTTTCCTATAGCCAGAGACACTAAACTCCTATTTTTTGTGGCCGAGTGGTGGCAAAACCGCTTGCCCCTAGTTTTGAATTATGCAAATGTGAACGGGTTAGGGCAGCATGTCTGTCCTATCTAACGCGTCGCCCCGCTCTCCGCGGCCAGCGCGCACGCTGGTCCGGCTGGCCCGCTCGTCGAGAGTGGAAACGGACAGGCGGGGTGAAGATGGCTTGGTATCTGTCGCGCAAGAGGCGGGAGATGCACAATCCAGCCCGAATTATGAGCGGCCATTTGGATGCAGTGCCGCTCCCCACGCATGGACGCGATTGCTCATTCGAGCCGTACTGTGTAGTACGACCCGGCTGAGTACTGCGCCCGAAGAGGACCTATGCATCCGCCCGGCCGGCCCCACCGGCAACACCAGGATGCGCAAACGAACCATTGAGCCCCCAATGCGGGCGCGAACAGAACGAGGTTGAGCCATGGCAAACGTACGGACCGGAATTCCCGCCCAGACGGAACAAGCCAATCGCAAAACCCTGATTCTGGATGGCAAGCGAGTTACTGGCCGCCCCGCAGCTCAGGGTCTCTATGACCCGGCGCACGAGCACGACGCCTGCGGCATCGGCATGATCGCCAACATCAAGAACAAGCCCAGCCACGAAGTGGTCGAGAAGGGTCTCGAAATCCTCGAGAACCTCGAACACCGCGGTGCCGTGGGCGCCGACCCGCTGATGGGTGATGGCGCCGGCATCCTGGTGCAGACCCCGCACGCTTTCTTCGCCAAGGTCCTACCCTTCGCGCTGCCCGAAAAGCACGCCTATGCCGTGGCGATGATCTTTTATCCCAACATCCCGGCTTTGCGCGATCGCTGTGCGGCCGTGGTGCGCCGCTGCCTCGAGCAGGAAGGCCTCGAACTGCTCGGCGAGCGCGTCGTCCCGACCGATAACAGCAAGCTTTCCGAAGGCGTCATCGCCACTCAGCCGGCCATCGAACAGATGATCATTGCCCGTCCCGATGGCCTCAGCCTCGACGAGTTCGAGCGCAAGCTCCTCATCGTGCGCAAGGTGATTTCCAACACCGTCTATAAGGAAGTTCCCGAGAGCGACAGCGACAACGGCTTCTATGTCGTGTCCATGTCGGCGCGCACGCTCGTCTATAAGGGCATGTTCCTCGCCGACCAACTCGGCGCCTTCTATACCGACCTCCACGACGAGAGCTTCGAAAGCGCCATTGCCCTGGTGCACCAGCGCTTCTCGACCAATACCTTCCCGTCCTGGAAGCTGGCGCACCCCTATCGCATGACCACCCACAATGGTGAGATCAACACCATCCGTGGCAACGTCAACTGGATGGCCGCCCGCCAGGCTTCAGTCTCCTCGCCCAAGTTCGGCGACGACATCACCAAGATCTGGCCGATTTCCTATGAAGGCCAGTCGGACACTGCCTGCTTCGATAACGCGCTCGAATTCCTCGTGCGCGGCGGCTATTCGCTGCCCCATGCCGCGATGATGCTGATCCCCGAAGCCTGGGCTGGCAATCCTCTGATGGATGAAGAGCGTCGCGCCTTCTACCAGTATCACGCGGCCCTCATGGAGCCCTGGGACGGTCCGGCCGCCATGTCGCTGTCCGATGGCCGCTATGTCGTGGCGACCCTCGACCGTAACGGCCTCCGGCCCGCACGCTACCTTGTCACCAAGGAAGGCCACGTGGTCCTCGCCTCCGAGTCCGGCGTGCTCGATATTCCCGACGAGGACATTGTCGAGCGCTGGCGCCTGCAGCCGGGCCGCATGCTGCTGATCGACCTCGAAGAAGGCCGCATCATTTCCGACGAGGAAGTGAAGAAGGCGCTCGCGACGAAGAACCCCTATGCCGAATGGCTCGCCCGCTCGCAGATCGTGCTCGAAGACCTGCCGCCCACCGAGCCGCAGGCCCCCAAGAGCTCGGAATCGCTGCTCGATCGCATGCAGGCCTTTGGCTATACCCAGGAAGACATCAAGCTCCTGATGGCGCCCATGGCCACGACCGGCCAGGAAGCCGTCGGCTCGATGGGCACGGACACGCCGATCTCGGCGCTCTCCAACAAGTCCAAGCTCCTCTACACCTATTTCAAGCAGAACTTCGCGCAGGTCACCAACCCGCCGATCGATCCGATCCGCGAGGAATCGGTCATGTCGCTGGTGAGCTTCATCGGCCCGCGTCCGAACATTCTCGATCTCGAAGGCTCGAGCCGCGAAAAGCGCCTCGAAGTGCGTCAGCCCATTCTCACCAACGAGGATCTCGAAAAGATCCGCGCCATTGGTGACATGGACACCAACCAGTTCAAGACGCTGACCATCGACATCACCTACCCCGCTGATACCGGCGCGGCAGGCATGGAAGCCGCTTTGGAAAGCATCAGCCAGCAGGCCGAGGCCGCCATTGCCGGCGAATACAACATCATCATCCTGTCCGACCGCCTCGTCGCCGCCGACCGTATCGCCATCCCGGCGCTGCTGGCGACGGCCGCCGTCCATCACCACCTGATCCGCAAGGGTCTGCGCACCTCCTCGGGTCTCGTGGTGGAAACCGGCGAAGCCCGCGAAATGCACCATTTCGCCATGCTCGCCGGCTATGGCGCCGAAGCGATCAACCCCTATCTCGCCTTCGAGGCGCTCGCCGCGCTCCACGCCGAAGGTGAATATCCGCCCGAAGTCTCGGCCGACGAAGTGGTCTACCGCTACATCAAGTCGGTGGGTAAGGGCCTTCTCAAGGTCATGTCCAAGATGGGCATTTCGACCTACCAGTCCTATTGCGGCGCGCAGATCTTCGACGCCATCGGCCTCAACACCGATTTCGTGAAGAAGTACTTCTTCGGCACCGCCACCTCGATCGAGGGCGTAGGCCTGGCCGAAGTCTCGGAGGAAACCGTCCGCCGCCACGCCGACGCCTTTGGCGACGATGCGGTGCTGAGGAAGGCGCTCGATGTGGGCGGCGAATACGCCTACCGCATCCGTGGCGAAAAGCATGCCTGGTCGCCCGATGTCGTGGCCGACCTGCAGCACGCCGTGCGCACGGCCGAGGAAAGCCCGGAAACCGCCCAGGAGCGCTATGACAGCTTTGCTGCCCGCGTGAACTCGGGCGAAAACGGCTATCTCGCCATCCGCCACCTCTTCGACATCAAGCCCGTCGGCGCGCCCGTCGCCCTCGACGAGGTCGAGAGCGCGGCCGAGATCGTCCGCCGTTTCGTCACCGGCGCCATGAGCTTCGGCTCGATCAGCCGCGAGGCGCACACGACCCTGGCGATCGCCATGAACCGGATTGGCGGCAAGTCCAACACCGGCGAAGGCGGCGAAGAGCCCGATCGCTACAAGCCCCTGGCCGATGGCTCGCAGAACCCGCTGCGCTCTGCCATCAAGCAGGTGGCGTCCGGCCGCTTCGGCGTCACCACCGAATACCTGGTCAATTCCGACCAGATCCAGATCAAGGTCGCGCAGGGCGCCAAGCCCGGCGAAGGCGGCCAGTTGCCCGGCCACAAGGTCGACTGGATCGTCGCCAAGACCCGTCACTCGACGCCCGGCGTGGGCCTCATCTCCCCGCCGCCGCATCACGACATCTACTCGATCGAAGATCTCGCCCAGCTCATTTACGACCTCAAGAACGTCAATGAAGCGGCCGACATCTCGGTCAAGCTCGTGTCCGAAGTCGGTGTCGGCACGGTTGCCGCCGGCGTCGCCAAGGCGCGCGCCGACCATATCGTCATCTCGGGCTATGACGGTGGCACCGGCGCCTCGCCGCTGACCTCGCTCAAGCATGCCGGCGGACCCTGGGAAATCGGCCTCGCCGAAACGCACCAGACCCTGGTGCTCAACCGTCTCCGCTCGCGCGTCCGCCTCCAGGTCGATGGTGGCCTCAAGACCGGCCGCGACGTCCTCATCGGTGCCCTGCTCGGCGCCGACGAGTTCGGCTTCTCGACTGCCCCCCTGATCGCGGCCGGCTGCATCATGATGCGCAAGTGCCATCTCAACACCTGCCCGGTTGGCGTCGCCACCCAGGACCCGGTGCTGCGCAAGCGCTTCAAGGGCACGCCCGAGCACGTCATCAACTACTTCTTCTATGTCGCCGAAGAGCTGCGGGGCCTCCTTGCCCAGCTTGGCGCGCGGACGCTCAACGAACTGATCGGCCGCTCCGACCTGCTCGATCAGCGTCGCGCCGAAGACCACTGGAAGAGCGAAGGCATCGACCTCTCCAAGGTGTTCTACAAGCCCGAGCCGCTGGGCGGCGACACGCTCTACCACTCGGAAACGCAGAACCATCACCTCGAAGCCGTGCTCGATCGCAAGCTGGTCGAACTGGCCGCGCCTGCTCTCGAAGGCGGCAAGGCCGTGCAGATCGAGCTGCCCATCCGCAGCCGCGACCGCTCGGCCGGAGCCATGCTCTCGGGTGCCCTGGCCAAGAAGTACGGCCACAATGGCCTCCCCGAGGACACGGTCTCGATCACCCTCCGCGGCACGGCCGGCCAAGCCTTCGGCGCCTTCCTCGCCAAGGGCATCTCCATCGACATGATCGGCGACGCCAATGACTATGTCGGCAAGGGCCTTTCCGGCGGCCGCATCGTCGTGCGCCCCTCCGAGAAGGTGACTTTCGTCCCCGAAAACTCGATCATCGTCGGCAACACGGTGCTCTATGGCGCTACCGCCGGCGAACTCTATGCCCGCGGCGTCGCCGGCGAACGCTTCGCGGTGCGCAATTCGGGCGCAATTGCCGTGGTCGAGGGCACGGGTGACCATGGCTGCGAATACATGACCGGCGGCCTCGTCGTCGTCATCGGCAAGACCGGCCGCAACTTCGCGGCGGGCATGTCGGGCGGCGTCGCCTATGTGCTCGACGAGGACGAGACCTTCCGGTCGCGCTGCAACCTCGCCATGGTCGATCTCGAACCGGTGCAGGAGGAAGAAGACCTCATGCGCAAGATCCACCACCATGGTGGCGATCTCGAATGGCATGGCCGCGTCGACATTTCCGGCGACATGACCAAGCATGACGACGAGCGCCTGCACCAACTCATCTCGAACCACCTGCACTATACCGGTTCGACCAAGGCCAAGCAGATCCTCGACAACTGGGCCGAGATGCGACCCAAATTCGTCAAGGTCATGCCGCTCGAATACCGCCGCGCCATCAAGGAGATGGAAAAGAAGCGTGCGGGCATGGGCATGGCGGCGGCAGAATGATGATGCTTCACCCGTCCGGCGGCTCCGTCGCCTTCCTCCCCCTTGAGGGGAGGGACCGAGGGTGGGGGTCCGTCAGCGGACCACAAGACCACCCCCTCCCCAGCCCTCCCCTCAAGGGGGAGGGTGCGCAGGAGCCACAGGCTCCGATCCAGAATTCCAAGGAGCAGAGCCATGGGTAAGGTTACCGGCTTTCTCGAAATCGAACGCGAAGAGCCCCGCTACGAGCCGGCCTCCGATCGCATCCGCCATTTCGGCGAATTCACCATTCCGCTGCGCGAGGCGCAGGTGGTCGACCAGGCGGCGCGCTGCATGGATTGCGGCATTCCGTTCTGCCATGGCGATACCGGCTGCCCGGTGCACAACCAGATCCCCGACTGGAATGACCTCGTCTATAACGGCGACTGGGAAGAGGCTGCCCGCAACCTCCATTCCACCAACAATTTCCCCGAATTCACCGGCCGCATCTGCCCCGCTCCCTGCGAGGAAGCCTGTACGCTGAACCTCGAGGACACGCCGGTCGCCATCAAGACCGTCGAGCAGGCCATTGCCGACCGGGCCATCAAGTCCGGCTGGATCAAGCCGCAGGTGCCGGCGACGAAGACCGGCAAGCGCGTTGCGGTGGTCGGCTCCGGCCCGGCCGGCCTTGCTGCCGCCCAGCAGCTCGCCCGCGCCGGCCACGATGTCCACGTCTATGAGCGCGAGCCCAAGGCGGGCGGCCTCATGCGCTATGGCATTCCCGACTTCAAGATGGAAAAGGACCATATCGACTTCCGCGTCGAGCAGATGGAAGCCGAGGGCGTCACCTTCCACTATGGCGTCAATGTCGGCGTCACCACGCCGCTGTCCGATCTGCAGCGCGACCATGACGCAGTGCTGCTGGCCGGTGGCGCCGAAAAGCCGCGCGATGTCGATGTCGAGGGCAAGACCTTTGCTGGCGTCCACTTCGCCATGCCCTTCCTCGTGCAGCAGAACCGCCGCGTCGGCGGAGAGGATGTCTCGGGCGAATTCCAGCTTTCGGCTGCCGGCAAGCATGTCGTGGTCGTGGGCGGCGGCGACACTGCGTCGGACTGCGTGGGCACCAGCTTCCGCCAGGGCGCCATTGCCGTCACCCAGCTCGACGTGCGCCCCATGCCGCCGGAACTGGAAAACAAGCTCAGCAATTGGCCAAACTGGGCGGTCAAGATGCGCACCTCGTCCTCGCAGGCCGAAGGCGCCATCCGCGAATTTTCCGCCGGCACGATGAAGATCATCAGCGACGACAAGGGTCACGTCACCGGCGTCGAATGCGCCCGCGTCGATCGCAAGCGTCAGGCCATTCCGGGCACCGAATTCATCATCAAGGCCGATCTCGTCCTGCTCGCCATCGGCTTTGCCGGTCCGGTGCAGGAGGGGATGCTCACCGAGCTCGGCGCCCAGTACGACAAGCGCGGCAATCTCTTTGCCGATACGATGAGCTACAAGACCACCGTCGACAAGGTCTACGCCGCCGGCGACATGCGCCGCGGCCAGTCCCTCGTCGTCTGGGCCATCCGCGAAGGCCGCCAGGCCGCCCGCTCGATCGATTTCGATCTCATGGGCAAGACAGATCTGCCGAGGTAGTAGCCACACGCTCGGCCCGCCCTCGGGCTTGACCCGAGGGCAAGCCAAAGTCCGCCGACCTCACCACACCATCCAGTGTCACCCCCGCGAAAGCGGGGAACCTCTGTTCTTCCAGAAGCCGTCATTGCCCGGCTTGTCCGGGCAATCCATCTTGCGGAAGAATGGACCACCCGGACAAGCCGGGTGGTGACGAGCGCTGAGGGATCATGCCAGCGCCTGGTTGGTCCGCATTCCTGCTTCAGGCGTCCCAAGCTGGGCCCTGACTTTCACCAGGATTGCGCGCATTATCGACGCACTCGATCAGTCCCTCCCCCTTCTTCAGGGGAAGGTTAGGGGAGGTCAGCGCCTCACCCCTCACTCCACGAAAATCCCCGCCTCCAGCGCCACGTCCATGAAGGCCAGCCACGATGCCTCTGGCGCCGCCCCCTCCATGGCCGCCAGGCACAGGTCGCTGGCGATCTTGTGCTTGTCGGTGCGCTCCGTCGGCCAGTCCATCAGCAGGATATTGCGGGCCTGCGTCGGGGTGTGGACCACGAGCTGTTCGCCGCCGAGCGTGATGGTGATCGGCCTGTCCCAGGTGTGGATTGCGTCGAGCATGGGTAAACTCCAAAGCAACTGCCCGCCGCCAACGGTGGCCTCAGCGACGGAGTTCCCCCGATATTTCGGGTCTACCTCATTGCCCGGCTTGTCCGGGCAATCCAGCGATGCTTCAACTGCGCCTGAACGTTCCGGACGAGTTGCCCATGCCCCAAGCGCCCTACATCGTGGACCAGTTGATCTCCGCCAAGGCCATTGCCGCCCGCGTCGAGGCACTGGCCGCCGAAATCACCGAGACCTTCAGGGATACCGACAAGCTCGTGGTCGTCGGCCTCCTGCGCGGCTCGTTCATCTTCATCGCCGACCTTGTGCGCGAGATCGATCTGCCGGTCGAGGTCGATTTCCTCGCAGCCTCGTCCTACGGCGACGGCATGGAATCGAGCCGCGAAGTGCGCATTCTGAAGGACCTGCGCGGCGAGATTGCCGGCCGCGACGTGCTGGTGGTGGAAGACATCATCGACACCGGCCACACGCTCAAGCACGTGCTCGAAATCCTCGAGACGCGCCATCCGCGCCGCATGGAAGTCTGCGCCCTGCTCAACAAGCCCAGCCGCCGCGAGGCCCAAGTCCCCGCCCGCTGGATCGGCTTCGACATCCCCGACGAATTCGTCGTCGGCTACGGCATCGACTACGCCCAGCGCAACCGCAACCTACCCCATATCGGCAAGGTGCGGTTCGTGGAAAGCTGACCATCGGCTCCTGCCACCCTCCCCCTTGAGGGGAGGGAAGCGAGATAGGACTTAGCGTTTGCTAAGTCCGTTATCGAGCAGGGTGGGGGTGTCGCGCTATCTGCCGACCGCCATTCGAGCGCAGCTCTCATGGCCTCCTCGCCTAAAATCTCTCCACCGGAGAGATTTTGCGCAAAGCGCTCGGCCCGGAACTACATCACCGCCCCGACCTGCCACGGCACAAATTCATTGTCGCCATAACCCAAGGCTTCCGACTTGGTCTCCTCGCCGGACGCCACCCGCAGCATGAGATCAAAAATCTCGCGACCCTTGGCCTCGATGCTCACCCCTTCGACGATATCGCCGCAGTTGATGTCCATGTCCTCGGTCATGCGCGCATACATGTCCGAATTGGTGGCCAGCTTGATCGACGGCACCGGCTTGCAGCCATAGGCCGAACCACGGCCCGTGGTGAAGGCGAGGATGTTCGCGCCACCCGCCACCTGGCCCGTGGCCGAGACCGGATCGAAGCCGGGCGTGTCCATGAACACGAAGCCCTTCTCGGTGACCTTTTCGGCATATTCATAAACTGCCGTCAGCGGCGTGGTGCCGCCCTTGGCCGCTGCGCCCAGCGACTTTTCCAGAATGGTGGTGAGACCGCCCAGCTTGTTGCCCGGAGAGGGATTGTTGTTCATCTCGCCGCCATTGCGGCCCGTATAGTCTTCCCACCACTTGATGCGCTCGATGAGCTTTTCGCCCACGTCGCGGTTGACGGCGCGGCGGGTGAGCAGGTGTTCGGCGCCGTAGATTTCCGGCGTTTCCGAAAGAATGGCCGTGCCGCCATTCTCGACCAGGATATCGGCCGCCACGCCCAATGCCGGGTTGGCGGTGATGCCAGAATAGCCATCCGAGCCACCGCATTGCAGCGCCAGCGTCAGGTGCGATGCGTCTACCGTTTCGCGCCGCGCCTTGGCAGCGATCGGCAGCATGTCCTTGATCTTCTCGACACCCCAATCGATCATCTTCCGCGTCCCGCCGATCTCCTGGATCGTCATGGTCTGGAAGGTGTCGGTTTCCTTGAGATTGTAGGCTTCCTTCATCTTGTCGATCTGGAAGGCCTCGCAGCCCAGGCCCACTAGCAGCGCCGCGCCCAGGTTCGGGTTTGACGTATAGCCCCACTGCGTGCGGCGGAAGATCTGGTAGCCCTCGCCCGTCAGATCCATGGCGCAGCCCGTGCCGTGCACGAAGGGAATGACGCCGTCGATTTCCGGATAGTCGTCGAGAATGCCCGACTTGTTGATGGCCTCGGCCATGAATTTTGCGACCGTCGCGGAGCAATTCACCGAGGTGAGGATGCCCACATAGTTGCGCGTCCCCACATCGCCATTGGCGCGGCGATAGCCCTCGAAGGTCGCGCGCTGGGCGGGGGCCAGCATCTCGACCGGCACCGCGCCTTCGGCAAAGGCATAGTCATGCGTCAGCGAGCCATCGGCGCCGCCCATGCCGCAATTGTGCTCGTGCACCCAGTCGCCGGCGGGAATGCCTTCCTTGGCAAAACCGATGATCTGCCCGAACTTCATCACCGCCTCGCCCGCCGCTATGGGACGGACCGCGAATTTGTGCCCGCGCGGCACGCGGCGGACGATGCTCACGCCCTGCGCGGTCTCGGTGCCGACGTCGAGATTGGCCAGCGCCACGCCGATATTGTCGGCGGCATTGAGCACGAGCGTTTTGCCTTGCGGCTGGATGACATGTTCGTTCATCAAGGGGGTCCTGGCAGTGGTTCGGGCGCTTTACGCCGCCGGTTTTTCTCTCCAGATTGCAGCCGCAAACGGGAGGACCGGCATTGTCATTCAACGCCACACTAACTAACATGTTAGCATGAAAACGGAAGCCAGTCCCTACCAATTTCTCGGCCAATCGGGCGATTTCTCGCGTGGCACGGTCACCGTGGACGTCACCAATGCCCTGCGCCACGGCATTGTCACCCTGGCTTTGCCGCCCGGCACTACGCTCGATAAGTCGGCCATCTGTGCCCAGCTCGGCGTCTCCCGCTTCCCGGTCAGCGAAGCCCTGGCGCGCCTGGCCGATGAAGGTCTGGTGTACATCGCCCCCCAGCGCGGCTCCACCGTTTCCCTCGTGAAGATCGCCGACGTCCGCGAATACATGCTGATCCGCAAAGGCCTCGAAAGCGAGGCCCTGCGCGTATTGATCGGCAAGCGCGACGCCGATGTCATCGCCGCGCTCCACGCAAATATGGCAGCGCAGCGCGAAGCCGCCTCACGCGACGATGCCGAAACCTTTCACCAGATTGACGTCGAATTCCACGACATCATCTTCCGCTCCATGCGGCTGACCAAGGTCAAGGCGATCATCGACAAGGCCCGCGCCAATCTCGACCGCGCCCGCCGCCTGATCATCACCCCGCGCCGCCTCGCCGACACCATTGCCGAGCACCAGGCGATCTTCGACGGCATCCTGGCGCAGGATCAGGCCCAGGCGGCCCGCGCCATCCGCGCCCATATCGACGCGGTCATGATCGAGCTCTTTGCCTTCGCCCAGGAGCGTCCTTCGCTCTTTGCCGATGGCCATGACTTCACCGCCGAAGACAACGACTTTCCCTTCGGCTGACACACCGAGCGTTGCCAGCAAAAGTGGCAACGGTTTTGCGCTTCGGCAACGCGAGAACAAGAGAACATAGAGACCAAACATGCTGAAAAACATCCCGCCCCTCCTTGGCCCCGAACTGCTCTCCACGCTCCGCGCCATGGGCCATGGTGACGAGATCGTCATTGCCGACGCCAATTTTCCGGCTGAATTTCTGGGGCCGCTGGTGATCCGCGCCGACGGCATTTCCGCCACCGATATCGTGGACGCGATCCTCACCGTCATGCCGCTCGACGATTTTGTCGACGAAGCCGCCATCAGCATGGCCGTGGTCGGCGACCTGACTGCGGAACCGCCGATCTTTGGGGAGTTCAAGGCCCTCCTGGCCCGCCACGAACCCGGCCAGGGCTTTTCCACCATCGAGCGCTTCGCCTTTTACGACCGCGCCCGCAAGGCCGCCGCCGTCATCCAGACCGGCGAAGCGCGCCTTTATGGCAATATCATTCTCAAGAAGGGCGTCATCCGCCCCGCATCGGCCTGAACCAGGGAGAGACCGCAATGAAACTGCTTCGCGTCGGCGCCAAGGGCGCTGAAAAGCCCGCCATTCTCGCCTCTGACGGCACGATCCGCGACCTCTCCGGCGTCGTCTCCGATATCGGCGGCGCCACCCTCCTGCCCGAGGGTCTCGCGAAAATCGCCGCCACCGACCTCAACGCTCTCCCCGCCCTCTCCGCCGCCGAGCGCATCGGCCCCTGCGTGGCAAACGTGGGAAAATTCATCTGCATCGGCCTCAACTATGCCGACCATGCCGCCGAAACCGGCGCCAAGATCCCGGAAGAGCCGATCATCTTTATGAAGGCGACCAGCGCCATTATCGGCCCCAATGACGATGTCATCATCCCCAAGAACGCCATCAAGCCCGATTGGGAAGTCGAGCTGGCCATCGTCATCGGCAAGGAAGCCCGCTATGTCGAGGAAGCCGATGCCATGGATCATGTAGCCGGCTATTGCGTCTGCAATGACGTCTCCGAGCGGCATTTCCAGACCGAGCGCGGCGGCACCTGGGACAAGGGCAAGGGCGCCGACACCTTTGGTCCCATCGGCCCATGGCTCGTGACCAGGGACGAAGTACCCGACCCGCAGAACCTCGCCATGTGGCTTGAAGTCGACGGGCACCGCTACCAGAACGGCTCGACCCGGACGATGATCTTCGGCGTCGCCAAGATCGTTTCCTATGTCAGCCATTTCATGAGCCTGCAGCCCGGCGACGTCATCACCACGGGCACCCCGCCCGGCGTCGGCATGGGCATCAAGCCCAATCCCGTCTGGCTCCAGCCCGGCAATGTCATGCATCTGGGCATCGAAGGCCTCGGCGAACAGCGCCAGAACGTCAAGGCCTACTCGGCCTGATCTTCGATGACACGGCTCCTTCGTCACCCTCCCCCTTGAGGGGAGGGTAGCGACCCTTGGCCCGAATGGGCCGTAGCAAAGCTGGGGAGGGGTGTCGGATGTTGCAAGCCACTGGCTTGCCTTGTATGCCCCTCCCATCCCAGGGAGGAGCCTGTGACCACCTTTGACAACACGCTGAACGCCGATGGTGCCCTCATCGTCGGCGCTGGCCTTGCCGGCCTCTTCACCGCGCTCAAGCTCGCGCCGCGACCGGTCACCGTGCTCTCACCCAAGCCGCTCGGCACGGGCGCTTCGTCCGCCTGGGCGCAAGGTGGCGTCGCCGCTGCCATCGGCAAGGGCGACTCGTCCCATGCCCATGCCGTAGACACCGAAATGGCGGGGGCGGGCATTGTCGATCATGGCATAGCCGAAAGCGTCACCGCTGAAGCCGTGGCGCGCATCGAGGACCTGGCGCGCTGGGGCACGCCTTTCGACCGCGACGATTTCGGCAATTTCGAGCTTGGCCGCGAAGCCGCCCACTCGGCCAATCGTATCGTCAAGGTCGAGGGCGATCGCGCCGGCTGGGCCATCATGCAGGCCATCATCGCCCAGGTGCGCAGGACGCCGTCGATCCGCGTCGTCGAGGGCATTACGGCCCTCAGCCTCGCCCGTGATAATGGCCGCATCGTCGGCGTCTACTGCCGCAGGCTCGGTGATCGCTATTCCGAGCCTATCTTCATCCGCGCCCGCGCCACCGTGCTCGCGGCCGGCGGGCTGGGCGGGCTTTATGCCGTCACCACCAATCCGCCCGGCGTGCGCGGCCACGCCATGGGCATGGCGGCACGGGCCGGCGCCGTCATCGCCGATCCCGAATTCGTGCAGTTTCACCCCACCGCCATTCTGACCAATGCCGATCCGGCCCCGCTGGCCACCGAAGCCCTGCGCGGCGAAGGCGCCATTCTCGTCAATGACCTCGGCGAGCGCTTCATGCCCGCCATCCACCCCGACGCGGAACTGGCCCCCCGCGACGTTGTCGCCCGCGCCAATTTCCGCCAGATCCAGTCGGGCCGCCAAGTCTTCCTCGATACCCGCGCAGCCCTTGGCGAGAGCATTCTCACCCGCTTCCCCACCGTTTCAAAATACTGCCACGATGCCGGCATCGACCCGGTGGCAGGGATGATCCCGGTGACCCCGGCCGCGCATTTCCACATGGGCGGCGTCAAGGTCGACGAGCGCGGCCGCTCCTCCCTACCCGGCCTCTGGGTCTGCGGCGAGGCTAGTTGCACCGGCCTCCATGGCGCCAATCGCCTGGCCTCCAACTCCTTGCTCGAAGCCGTGGTCTATGGCGCCCGCATCGCCGAGGACATTGGCGGGCTCGAGCCACAGCGCGACCTGGCGCCGTTCAAGGGCATCGAATGGGACGAGAAAGAGGGCAACCGGGCCGAGACGGTGCTGCGCAATACCGTGGCCGTGCAGGACCTGCGCCAGGTGATGACCGACCTCGTCGGCGTTGAGCGCGATGCCGATGGACTGAAACAAGCCCTTCGCCGCATCGCCCATCTCGAAATCACGGCCGAACAGGTCACGTCGGCCTATCTCAACATGACCACTTCGGCCACCCTGGTCGCCGCTGCCGCCCTCAAACGCACGGAAAGCCGCGGCGGCCATTTCCGCACCGATTTTCCTGAGCCAAGCGAGGCTTGGGAACACCACACGGAAATGACTTTGGGGGAAGCCCTCGCCATCCGCGCCGGGGCCTGATCACTCCGTCAGGAGGAAGGTGGCCAGCGCCGTCAGGTCCTCGTCGGTCCAATGCGACGTGGAATCGGTGATCACCTCGGCCATCGACCCGCCCAGCACGTCAAAGCCAGGCGTGAACCCGTCCTTGAGCGTCTGCACCAGCGTCGGCACGTCATAACCCTCGTCGGTCAGCGCGGCTGCGGCCAGCGCGGGAGCGCGTCCGCCGGTGCCACCGGGGGACCCGGTCAGGGCCTGATCCCATTCCAGGGCGCCGAGCGCATTGCGCGGCGTATGGCAGGCAACGCAATGGGCCGGGCCATAGGCCAGATACTTGCCGCGATTGTAGATCTCGTCCCGTCCGGCCTCCGGCTCGAACCGCGCCGGACGGAAGAAGAGGTTCTGCCAGCCCGCCATGGCCAGCCGGATGTTGAAGGGGAACGGGATGTCGCTTGCCGCCGCGGGCGTCGGCACCGGCTCGGTTGCCATCAGCGCCGCATAGAGATCGACGATCTCCTGATCGCTCATCAGCGTGTAGTTTTCATAGGGAAAGGTCGGGTAGAGGTGCCCCTGCGGCCCCATGCCATTGCTCATAGCATCGGAGAACTGCTGCACGGTCCAGCCACCGATGCCCGCATCCGGATCCGACGTGATATTGGGCGGCACGAAGGTGCCGAACTGGGTGACGAGCCCGACGCCACCCGCCAGTTCCGCGCCACCGGCTGCGGCATTGGTGTGGCAGGCGACGCAGCCGCCAAGGCGCATGAGATAGGCGCCGCGCTCTGCATCGCCGGTCAGCGTCAGGTCGCGCGCGGGTCCCGTGACAGGCTTGAGGAAATACACCGCCCCTGCCGCACCCAGCACCGTGAGTGCTAACAATGCAAACCAGCTTTTCCGCATGTCGACGCCCTCTGCCTTGCGCGGGATCAGAGCAGAGCCGCATGCGGCTGGCAACTGACGGAAATGTTAGCGCTTTTCCCGGGATTAAACGCCGAGCACGGCGTCGACTTCGGCTCGGTTGGGCGGCTGGCAGCCCTTGCGGCCGCAATTGATCCCGGCCACCACGGCGCCAAAGCGCAGCATCTGTTCAAGCTGCGCACCATCGAGCCCGCCCAAGGCGCCCGGCTTCAGCGCGCCCGCTTCATTCAGCCAGGTGAGAATGCCCGCCATCAGGCTGTCGCCCGCGCCCACCGTGTCGCCGAAGACCGGCGGCGCATAGATCGGCGCCGTCGCGCTGCCCGCCTGGGTAAAGGCCCGGCTGCCGTGTTCGCCCAGCGTCACCACCACAAGTTCGCAGTTCTGCCGCGCCAGCAATTGCGCCGCATGGTCCTCGATGCTCATATCAGGCATCAGCCAGTCATGATCTTCCTCAGAAAGCTTGACCAGGTGCGCCGTATCGAGGAAGGCACTGAGACGGGTCCGATATCCGGCCTCATCGTCGATCAGCTTGTCCCGGACATTGATGTCGATGGAGATGGCGGCGCCGCGCGCCGCCACGGCTTCGACCACGGCCATCCAGATGGCGGCATCGTCGGCCCGGATCGGCGAAAAGCCACCGATCTGGTAGAGCTCGACGGTCTGCGGCAGCGCCGCCAGCAGCCCCTCGCGGGTAAAGGCGCGGTCGGCATGGCGCTCGAACACGTAGCTCGCCTGCATCTTCTGGTTGAAGCTGACGATAGCCTTGGTCGTCGGCTCGGGCACCCTGTCCTTGAGAAGAACCTCGACACCCGCCTCGGCAAGCGGCCTGAGCAGCAGGTCGCCATACTCGTCCTGGCTGATGGGGCAGAGAAAGCCGGTGTCATTGCCCAGCTTGCTCAGCGCAATGGCACAGTTGAACGGTGACCCGCCGGCCAGCGCCATGCGCTCAGCATTCTCGGCGGCCGAAACCGGCACCAGATCAATCAGGCTTTCGCCACCCACCACGAACATGCCATTCCTCCCCGAGCACTCATTCGGGCGGCTGCATAGCACCTTCGCCCGAGCCGCCGCCAGAGGGACGACGGTTCCGCGAAGGTGAGCCTAGTCCGGGTCGGGCGTTACCGGCATGGGTTCCATGACCGGCGCCGTCAGCGACACCTTGAGCCCGGGCCGGTTGTCCTCGCGCTCGATCGTACCGCTCAGGGTCTGCACCAGCGACGCCAGCATGCGCGACCCGAACCCGGTCCCCTGCGTCTCGGCGGCCGGCCCCTTGCCACGGTCGGACACGACGAGGCGCAGACTGTCGCGGAATTGGTCGAGCCTGATATGGAGCGGTCCTGGCCGTCCGTCATAGGCGTATTTCGTGGCGTTGGTGATGAGTTCGTTGACCACGAGACCCACCCGCACAGCTCTGTCCGTGCTGATCAGCACCGGCGCCAGATCGGTTTCGAGAGTGTCGCTCCAGCCATCATCGAGGCTGGTCTGCAGTTCGGCCACCAGTTCCGTCAGATAGCGCGACAGGTCCACCACCCGCACGCTGTCATCCTGGTAGAGCCGGCGATGGACGAGCCCGACCGCCATGAGCCGCTGTTCGGCGGCTTCAAGTTGCTCGCGCGCCTCGGGGCCGGCGGTGCGGCCCTGCATTCTCAGGAAGGCCGCCACCAGCGACAGGCTGTTCTGCACGCGGTGGTTCACTTCCTTGAGCAGATAGTCCTTCTGCTCGACCAGGATCTGGTTTTCCCGCAGGCTCGTGGTCAGTTCGCGATTGAGCTGGCGCATGCGCCGGTTGTTGCGCGCCTCGAGCATGAGCCGGACGATGCGCTGCGCCGATTCCACCTCGGCATGCGTCCATTCGCTCGAGCGACCCTTGACGCTTTCGGACCAGGCCTCGAACGACGTACGCGGCTGCAATTGCGCATCGGGCGAGTGGGCGACGTCCTTGTGCGGGTTGCCGGCCCATTTCACCACCTGCAACTGTTCGGCGCGGAACCACATGAGAATGGTGGGCACTTCGGTCGACATGGTAACGGCTAGAAGGCCACTGGCCACATCGGCATAAACCTTGGCTTCGGGCAGCATGCCGCCGAGGCTGCTGGTCACGATCGGCCGGATGGCGCCCGGCTCACGCACAAATTCGGCGACAGCGCGCACTTGCGCCTCCGCCGGGCATTTGCCGATGCAGAAAAGATCCTTGCCCTGCACGGCCGCAAAGCCGTCGGCCTGCAGCAGGCCGGCCAGTTCATTGCCCGAGCCGGCGAAAAAATCCACCAGTCGCTCGTCCGAGCCGAGCCGCGCCACGACCACGTCTTCCTGTCCACGCAGGCGAATGCGTTCGCGGAACAGTTGCCGGTCGTCGCGTGCCTTGACCTGACGCGCCAGCGCCGACGCCACCGCCTGGCAGGCCAGCCGCGTCGTCAGCGACATCGGCCGGGGCTCGTGGTGATGGCAGGCGATGAGGCCCCAGAGCATGTTGTCATTGACGATCGACATCGAGGCAGAGGCCCCGACACCCATATTCTTGAGATATTGCAGATGCACCGGCGATACGCTGCGCACGGTGGAATCGCTCATGTCGATCTCACTGAGGTCGGTCGAGGCGCTGCGCACCGGCGCGGGCGTATAATGCACATCGGCGATCACCCGCACCTTGTTGCGCACATAGAGCGCCCGCGCCTGCTTGGGGATGTCCGAAGCAGGAAAGTGATGGTTGAGAAAGCTCGATGAGTCGTCCGAAATGCTCTCGCCCAGCACGACGCCGGCATCGCCATCGATGAAGCGATAGACCATTACCCGGCTATAGCCGGTCAGCTCCTGGAACACCTTGGCCGCCTGGGTGCTGAGGTCTTCAAGATTGGTGGATTGTTCCAGCCAGCCGCCCAGTGTCTCGATCTGGGCGAGAAATGCGGCATCGAGCATTTCGCCCGGCGTCTTGTCGGTGAGCTCGACCACCAGGTGCGCGCCGCTGCGATAGGCCACGCAGTCCTTGATCCCGCCGTTGAACGAGACTTCACCCACAACCAGGATACCGGATGCCGGCAGTCCCGGCGCGATCGCGCTGCCCGGCTTGCCGATCAGGCGTTCGAGACTTTCCCCGAGCACGGCAACGGGACTGCCTGCTTCGCCCACGACCACATCCTGATCGTCGACAATCAGCATCACTCCGAAGGGCTGGATGGCGCCGGGAATATGGATGGGCTCGCGGTCACAACTGGTCAGCGCGGCGGAAAAGTCGTCCATGTCCTGGTCTCCTGCCCGCGCTTCTGCCGGTGCTTTTGCGCACCGTGACCATCTGCCCCCGTGCGGTCAACCGGGCAAGGCACTGCAATCGTTCTCGAAACGGCCCCGCGGGCAAAAAGTGATCAGCTTTGCGGCTGAACGGGCTCCGGCCGGGTCACCACAAAGGCCGCAATGGCCAGCAACACGGCCGCGACCAGAAGCGCGAGCCACCAGTCGGGCTTGGCCGTAAACCAGAACATGGCAAAGCCCAGCGTCATGCCACCCAGCGAATAAAGCTTGTGCCGCCGGGCGATCGCCCCGCTTTCGCGCCAGGCGCGAATGGCCGGGCCGAACCGCTTGTGATTGAGCAGCCATGCCTCCGCCCGCCGCGACGAGCGGGCAAAACACCATGCAGCCAGGATCAGGAACGACGTCGTCGGCATCAGCGGCACAAAGGCCCCGATAATGCCGAGCGCGACGAGGAGGCAGCCGAGGACGAAATAGGCGGGACGGAGAATTTGGCTGACCTGCGCTTGGAGTTGCGCCTGTCTATCAGGTTTCTTCCGCCGCCGTCGAGTTGCCTCAGCTCCTCAGGCCCGGCGCTTCCTGGCCGGTGGCCTCGACATATTCGCTATAGCCGCCGCCATAGGCATGGACGCCTTCCGGCGTCAGCTCCAGCACGCGGTTGGAAAGCGCGGCGAGGAAATGTCGGTCGTGGCTGACAAACAGCATCGTCCCCTCGAAATTGCTCAGCGCCTCGATCAGCATCTGCTTGGTCTGGATGTCGAGGTGGTTGGTCGGCTCGTCGAGCACGAGGAAGTTCGGCGGGTCAAACAGGATGAGAGCCATGGCCAGGCGCGCTCTTTCGCCGCCCGACAGCACGCGGCATTTCTTCTCGATATCGTCGCCCGAAAAGCCGAAGCATCCCGCCAATGCCCGCAGCGGCGCCTGTCCGGCCTGGGGAAAGGCAGCTTCCAGCGTTTGGAAAATCGTCATGTCGCCATCGATGACATCCATGGCGTGCTGGGCGAAATACCCCAGCTTCACGCTCGGGCCTCGCGATACCGAGCCGGCATCCGGGTCCGAGGCGCCGGCCACGAGCTTGAGCAGCGTCGACTTGCCCGCGCCATTGACCCCGAGGATGCACCAGCGCTCGCGCCGCCGCACATGGAAGTCGAGCCCGTCATAGATAGTCCGGCTGCCATAGGCTTTCTTGACCCCTTCGACACGCACGATGTCCTCGCCCGAACGCGGTGCCGGGCGGAATTCGAAGGCAATGACCTGCCGCCGCTTGGGCGGCTCGACACGGTCGATCTTGTCGAGCTTCTTCACCCGGCTCTGCACTTGCGCCGCATGGCTGGCGCGCGCCTTGAACCGCTCGATAAAGGCGATTTCCTTGGCTAGCATGGCCTGCTGCCGCTCGAACTGCGCCTGCTGGTTCCGGTCGGCGATCTCGCGCTGGGCCTGGTAGAAATCGTAGTCGCCGGTATAGCTCGTCAGCGTGCCGGCATCGATCTCGAGCACCTTGTTGACGATGCGGTTCATGAACTCGCGGTCATGCGAGGTCATCAGCAGCGCGCCGGTGTAGCCCTTGAGGAAGTTCTCGAGCCAGATCAGGCTTTCGAGATCGAGGTGGTTGGAGGGTTCGTCGAGCAGCAGCACGTCGGGCTTCATGAGAAGGATGCGGGCCAAAGCCACGCGCATCTTCCAGCCCCCACTGAGCGCGCCGACATCGCCATCCATCATCTCATTGGAAAAGCCGAGGCCGGCGAGCACTTCGCGGGCGCGGCCATCGAGCGAATAGCCGTCCAGTTCCTGGAATCGCCCCTGCACCTCACCATAGCGTTCAATGATGGCGTCCATCTCGTCGGCCTTGTCCGGATCGGCCATGTCGGCTTCCAGTACGGCCATTTCTGCCATCAGCTCGCTGACCGGCCCGGCCCCGTTCATCACCTCGGCAACGACAGGCTTGCCCTCCATGTCGCCGACATCCTGGCTGAAATAGCCGATGGAGACGCCGCGATCGACCGAGACCTGGCCTTCATCCGGCGCTTCCTCGCCGGTGACCATGCGAAAAAGCGTCGTCTTGCCCGCGCCATTGGGGCCCACCAGCCCGATCTTCTCGCCCTTTTGCAGCGACGCCGACGCTTCGATGAAGACGATCTGCTTGCCGTTCTGCTTGGAAATGGATTCGAGACGGATCATGGAGGCGGCCTGAACTGAACAATCGGCCCGTCGCCCTCCCCTTCTTCAAGGGGAGGTTGGGTGGGGGTCCGACACTGCGGAGAAAGTCTGCGCTCCTAAAGCATCCCGCGCCTATCCCGGCAAGCCCACCACGATAACGTCAGCTATGCGTGATCCAGGAGAATCAGCGCCAGGTGGCGTCGAGTGAGGAAAACCTCATTCCCCGTAGTTCACAGTGTTCACAGCAAACAACCACGCTCATTACACGCCGGCGTAGTTGGTCCGAGACTCCTGCACCAAAAATAGTTCAAGCCCTAAGCATCGCAACGTTTCGGAGCCCAAGAATGGGAACCAACAGCCGCCGTGTCCGTCGCCTGCAACGTCCGATTGTGGTCGTTATCAACAACCCGCCTCCACCTGCACCTCCATCCAGCCACTGGCCCAAAACTCTGATGGCTTTGGTGAGCGTGGTGGCCGGCTGGCTCAAGTTTGGCAACAATGGTGGGGGATGAGCTTCTACTCCTCCGCCTTGCCATAGCGCTCGTCCCACCAGCCCTTCCACTGCGTTTCCAGCGTCGCGAACTCGCTATCCGACAGGCCATAGGTGGTAATCAGCACCGAGCCCCCGCCATTGGGCCGTTTGGGCGACACGCCCATGTCGGACACCACGATCAGCCCGTTGCCGAACTGCTCGACCACGAGGCCGGTCTGGTAATGCGTTGTGTACCAGACGAGGCCGCGGGCGTTGAGGCCAGGCGCCAGCGACGCGGTATAGGGCCGCCCGGCCTTGTAGGCGATGGGCCCATCAAGACCCAGTTCTGCACTTGGTTCACCCACGCCTGGCTTTGCCGCGCCGGACAGATAGATGGTCCTCCGCCCCTCGCCCTCATGCAGCTCCAGCGCCAGCCGCAACTGCTGGAAGAAGTTGACCCAGCCCTCGCGAATGTCCTCGTAGACGCCGTCCCAATCGAGCGGTGCGCCGCCGGAGCGCATCAGCCGCAGCCGCGTGCCCCCACCGGTCTGGGTGAGTTCGATGGCGTCGCTCGACCCTTCCCACTCCCCGAACTGCACCACGCGCCGCGCCTCGTCCGGCGTGGCATGGTCGATGAAGATGAACTTGATTTCGTCGGCCAGGCTCGGCGCGTCCCAGCCGAACCAGGTCTTGATCAGTTTGGGGTCGCGCAACGCTTCCCAGACGGCTTCGATGGGCGCCGCAATGGTGATGTCGACCACGACCTGACGGGCATCGGATTTCTCGCTCATTCGGACAGTCCCTAGTTGATCGGTTTGGTTGAGGTGCCGGCGACCGCAGGATGGACCCCCAGCATCAGGTGATAGCCCTTCTTGCCCTGGCCGGGCCGGTAGCGCGTCGCCACTTCCGCGACGGCCTCGCCCAGGGCCTTGGCGAAATCCTCGAAATCCTGTGGCCTCTCGAAGCCGAGCTCGGCTTCCATGGTGAGGGTGAGAAGGCGCTGGCCCGCGGCCTCGGCCGCGCCGCGCATCCGCGTCACTTCGCGCACCACCGTGCCGGCGGCTTCCACCAGGTGCTCGGCGGCATGACGGTCCTGCGCCGCGTGCCTTGCACCGCCCAGGAGGGCCGGATCGAGCACGAAGGCACCGGCCGCCGCAACCAGGACCCGCTCGGTGAACCCGCGCCGGCGCCGCTCCTCAACCAGCCTGACCAGGCCAGCCGCTTCCAGCGCCCGCAGGTGATAGCCCAGTTGCTGGCGCGGCATATCCAGGCGCTTGGCAAGACTGGCCGCCGAACCCGGCTCGCGCAGCGCTTCGAGCAGGCGGCGCTTGACCGGCGACAGCGCCAGCAGCGCCCGGTCCGCATCCTCGATCAGTGCTGTCTGCTCAGTACCGGCCATGACCACTCCCGGCCCCACACTCCAATAGACAAATCAATTTGTCAAATCAGGATGTGCATAGGGTCCTGCCGGTTCGCCGAAACGGAGGAGAGATCAGGTGGTGAGCACGATCCGCATCAGGTCGGCCGCGTTCCGCGCTCCAAGTTTGGCCATGACCCGTGCCCGGTGCACTTCCACGGTGCGCGGCGAAATCTTGAGCGCCCGTCCGGTTTCCTTGTTGGACTGGCCGTCGGCCACCATCTGCAGCACCTCGCGCTCGCGCGAGGTCAACTCGCTGAAGCCCAGCACGTCGACCGCGCGGCGTCCGCCTTTGGCGGCATGGAAGTGAACATCCGCCTGCAACCCCTCGCGCACGACCCTTAGCAGGTTTTCGTGGTCGACCGGGATGGCCAGCACATCGACCGCTCCCAGTTTCATCGCCGCCACCACTGTGTCGGTGCTGGGTGCGTCGCCGATCATCACCGCCATTGTGCCGCGATAGCTGGCCTTGACGTGCCGGAGCAGCGTCAGCCCGTTATCCACGCCCAATCGCATGTTGATCACGACGACATCGGGTGGTCGCCTGTCCCTCCGCTCGACGAACTGCGCTTCCGAAGACGACGACATGGCCTCGTAGCCTTCGAGCCGGAAGAGCAGGGTCAGGTTCTCGCGCCTGGCCCGGTCTGTGTCGATGACATGTACCAGACGATGTCTGTTCTGCTTGAGTGTGTACTTGTTCAATGTCGCCCCCCTTCTTTTCCGCGTAAGTATCGTGGCGGAAGGAAGACCCCTGAACTATTGTGGATTTGGACTAGAAGTCCTCTGCATCCTGGCGGCCTCGACCTTCGCGCCCTTGCGGAAATCCGCAAGGCCAAAACACGACCCGTTTGCTCGACGAATCGACCGCTTTGCGGGCCTTAGATCTCCTGAAAGCGTATAGCCTTGGCGACCGTGTGCGCCCGGTTGACACCGCCCAGCTTGAGGCCCGCATTGCTCACATGCGCCTCGACCGTTCTGGATGCGATACCGAGCGAAACGGCGATCACTTCGGTCGTCTGGCCCTCAGCGATCAGCCGGAGCACTTCGCGTTCCCGCGGTGTGAGTGCCGGTTGCGCGGGTCGCGAATGGTGGATGACCATGCCACCCTCGGCCATGGACTGCGACAGAGGACAGACGATGCCGAAGAACCCTTCGAACACCCCTGCCAGGTTGAACTTGGGCAGGCCGACAGCCGATACCGGCTGAAAACTGCCGTCCGCGCATTGCAGCCTATAGGCAACCACATAGGCGACCTGCCGTTCATTGGCATCGAAGAAGGCCTGGCTGACGCGCATGACCTCTCCGGGATGCAGGGACATGAGCCAGTTGAAGCCCTCGGATTCCCCCGGAATGCGCCCGGTGAACTGGTACCATTGCGGGCTGAGATAGTAACAGGAGCCATCTGCCTGGGTGGCCCAGGCAAGAATATTGGCATTGGCAGTGACGGCCTTGAACAAAGCGCGTTCAGGCGTCCAGGTGTCGCTTTCGATCATATGGGGGTGGCGCGGCCATTCTGGCAGTTAGAGTGGTGTCCTTGACAGGCGAGATACCCTGAACGCAGCCACCGACAAAATAATATTACTGTTATTCCCCATTACATTCCGCGCCCCCGATTAACGCGCGTTATTGCTTCCGACCCCGCAGTTTTTGTAGAGCGTGGGCACCGCCGGAATATTCTGCTGCCCCGCCAGCTCCGCCTCCCTCCTGTCGAAGCGCGCCGATATCGTGTTGACCGGTTTGCTGGATGGTGTTCAATCGCAACTGGAGTACACCGCCAGCGCCGGCAAGGCGCGGCGCTAGGGGAAATAGGGGGAATTCCGTTGCAGGGACTTGCATTCCTGGTCCGCGGGATCAGTGCCATCAACTGGCTCGTCGGACAGGTTTTGTCGTGGCTCGCATTGGTTTGCGTGCTGGTGTGCTTCACCGTTGTGGTGCAGCGCTATTTCTTCAACACGTCCACCCTCTGGGTTCAGGACCTCTACGTCTGGGTCGCCGGCGCCATGTTCACGGGCGTCGCCGGTTTTGCGCTGCTGCGCGACGATCATGTCCGCGTCGACATTTTCTACCGCCCGGCCCCGATCCGGCGGAAGGCCATGGCCGACCTCTTCGGTGTCGTCGTCTTCCTCCTGCCCTTCATGTATGTCGTCTTCCACTATTGCTACCCTGCCGTGGCCCGCTCCTGGGGCTATCACGAGGGCTCGGCCAATATCGGCGGCATGCCGGGGCTCTTCGTTCTCAAGAGCTTCATCATCGTCTTTGCGGTTCTCGTCGGTCTCCAGGGCATAGCCATGGCCTGCCGCGCCATCCTGGTTCTCGCCAACCGCGAAGAACTGCTGCCGCCCGGCCTGCGCTACCCCACTGAAGACACGAGGGAAGTTCACTGATGGATCCCGTCCTTATCGGCGAGATCCTCGCCGCCCTTATGTTCGTGGGCGTCATCGGCGTCCTCATGCTCGGATTTCCGGTCGCCTTCTCGCTGGCCGGCACCGCCATTCTCTTCGGCCTCGTCGGCTGGTGGCTGGGCGTCTATGACCCGTCCAACTATGGCTCGCTGGCTGGCCGCTATATCGGCCTCATGACCAATGAAGTGCTGGTCGCAGTGCCGCTCTTCGTCTTCATGGGCGTCATGCTCGAACGCTCCGGCATTGCCGAGCAATTGCTGCTCACCATGGGCAAGCTGTTCGGCAACCTGCGCGGCGGCCTCGCCCTCTCGGTGATCGTGGTGGGCGCCCTGCTTGCCGCATCGACCGGCGTGGTGGGCGCCACCGTGGTCACCATGGGCCTGATCTCGCTGCCCGCCATGCTGCGCGCCGGCTACGACCCCAAGCTCGCCACCGGCGTCATCTGCGCCTCGGGCACTTTGGGCCAGATCATTCCGCCCTCGACCGTCTTGATCTTCATGGGCGACATGCTGTCGGGCATCAACGCCCAGGTCCAGATGGAAAAGGGCAATTTTGCCCCTGAGCCGGTTTCGGTCGGCGCGCTCTTTGCCGGCGCCATCATCCCCGGCCTGCTGCTTGTGGCGATCTATGCAGCCTATGTCATCGTCAAGGCCTGGCTGGACCCGACGTCCGCTCCCGCCACCCCGGTGCCGGAAAGCGAAAAGGCGCATCTCTGGCGCGAAGTCGTCGTCGCGCTGATCCCGCCGCTGCTGCTGATCGTCGCCGTGCTCGGCTCGATCCTGGCCGGCATCGCCACCCCCACCGAAGCCGCCTCGGTCGGCTCGGTCGGCGCCCTGCTCCTCGCTTTGCTGCGCGGCAAGCTCAATTTCGGCATCCTCAAGCAGGCCGTCATTTCCACCGCCACCATCACCTCTATGGTGTTCATCATCCTCTTTGGCGCGGCGGTGTTCTCCATCGTCTTCCGCATGATGGGCGGCGACAACCTGGTGCACGAATTCCTCTCGTCCATGCCGGGCGGCGCTGTGGGCGCCATCATCATCGTCATGCTGGTGATGTTCCTCCTCGGGTTCATCCTCGACACGTTCGAGATCATCTTCATCGTCATCCCGATCACCGCGCCGGTGCTGCTGGCGCTCGACGTCGATCCGATCTGGCTCGGCGTCATGGTGGGCGTGAACCTGCAGACCAGCTTCCTGACCCCGCCCTTCGGCTTTGCCCTCTTCTACCTGCGCGGCGTCGCACCCTCGCGCGTCACCACGGGCATGATCTATCGCGGTGTCGTGCCCTTCGTGATCCTCCAGATCATCGCGCTGATCAGCCTGTTCTTCTTCCCGCAGCTCATCACCTGGCTGCCCGACATGCTGTACTGACTTCGAGCCGTTCCGAAGGACAAATCACGCCGGTGGCGTGATTTGAGGCGAGAAGGCCATGAGAGCTACGCTCGGGTGGCACGAGCGCCAGACTCGCCGGCAAGACCTTCTACCCAACAAAAAAGCCCGGGCCGAAGCCCGGGCTTTGCCATTCGCGATGTGCCTGCGCTCAGTCGTACTTGATGTACTTCTGGCGGGCGGCGAGGAACGGCATGTCGGTGCCCTCGGTGCGCTGGCGCAGCAGGTTGAAGGCCGAGACGAAGCTCTCAGCCACTTCCTTGGTCAGCGCATCGCCGCCTTCGCGGATTTCGGCGATCAGTTCCATCGACGCCGTGGCGCCGGCTTCGAGGATTTCCTCGGGGAACTGGCGGACATTGACGCCATGCTCGGTGACCAGCGCATTGAGCGCGCGCGGATCGTTGGCATACATGTCCGAGGCCACGTCGTCATAGGATGCTTGGGCGCAGACCTTGACGATCTCCTGCAGGTCCTCGGGCAACTCCGCATACTTGGCCTTGTCGACCACGATTTCGGTGGCGAGGCCCGGCTCGACGAAGCTCGGGAAGTAGTAGTTCTTGGCGATCTGGTAGAAGCCCAGCGCCAGGTCGTTATAGGGGCCGACGAACTCGGCGGCGTCGAGCGTGCCCGACTGCAGCGCGGCGAAGATTTCGCCCGCGGCGAGATTGGTCACCGAGGCGCCGAGCTTGGCCCAGACCTGGCCGCCGAGGCCCGGGGTGCGGAAGCGCAGACCCTGGATGTCCGAGAGCCCGGTCAGTTCGTTGCGGAACCAGCCGCCGGCCTGGGTGCCGGTATCGCCCGACAGGAAACCCTGGAGGCCGAACTGGTCATAGATCTTGTCCCACAGTTCCTGGCCGCCGAGATAGCGCACCCAGGCAGTGAGTTCGCGGCTGGTCATGCCATAGGGCACGCCAGTGAAGAAGCTGAGGCCCTGGCTCTTGTTCTGCCAGTAATAGGGGGTGCCGTGGCTCATTTCGGCCGAACCGTCGATGACGGCGTCCAGAGCCTGCAGTCCCGGCACCATTTCGCCGGCAGCAAAAACCTGCACGGTCAGCCGGCCGCCCGAGGCCTTGGTGATCCGGTCGGCCAGGTTCTGTGCACCGACGCCGAGGCCCGGAAAATTCTTCGGCCAGGTGGTCACCATGCGCCAGGTGATATTGCCCTGGGCGATCGCGGGCGTGGCCAGCGTGGTGGCAGCGGCCGCGGCGCCGATCGTGGCAACCGACGCCTGCTTGAAGAATTCGCGTCTCTTCATAAGTAGTCTCTCCCTTTGAGGCGCCATCCGCGCCCAGCCCTGTGCGCCCTCTCCCGGGTCAACGCATCAGTCCCGGCTAACAAAGCAATCCCAACTGATCCTGTCCAGCAGGTTGTTGTGAGCCATAGCAAATTGCTCAGTGCACGTCGTTCCACCGAAATCGCGTGCTTGCGGGATGGATTAAACCGCGTCGCCCGGTGTTGATGTCGGTGGAGGCCGCCTGAGCGGTCCCGCAACTGGAGGATTTCCCATGCATCTGCCCTCGCTTCTTGCCGGCGCCACCGCGCTGGCTATGCTCGTGACCCCGACCTTTGCCGCCGAATATCTCGACGGTGCCGTCAAGTCCGTCGATATCGACGGCAAGATGGTCCTGACCGGCTCCAATGACATGACCCTCTACATCTTCGACAAGGACACGGCCGGCGTCACCAACTGCTACGACACCTGCGCCGAAAAGTGGCCACCGCTGTTTGCCGACGAGGGCGCCGAGCCCGAAGGCGATTTCACCCTGGTGGACCGCACCGACGGCACCCAGATGTGGGCCTATAAGGGCATGCCGCTCTATTTCTGGGTCGAGGATATGGCGCCGGGCGACATCACCGGTGACGGCGTCGGCGGCGTCTGGCATCTTGCACTAGAGTAAGGCCTGACGCTTGAGGGACAGACGGCGTGGTCGATTTTCTCGATGAGCTCGAAGCCTGCATTCCGGCCCTGCGCCGCTATGCCCGCGCGCTCACCCGCGATGCCGACCACGCCGATGACCTGGTGCAGGATTGCCTCGAACGCGCCATTGCGCGTCGTGGCCTCTTCCGGCCGCGCGGGCCGCTGCGCCCCTGGCTTTTCACCATCCTCACCAACCTCCACCGCAACGCCCGCCGCACCGCCCGGCGCCGGGGCGACGCGGTGAACATCGACATCATTCCCGAAATCGGCACTCCCGCGTCGCAACCGGGCCATCTGGCCCTGGTCGAGCTCGACCGCGCCATCGGCACCTTGCCGCTCGACCAGAAGGAGGCCCTGCTGCTGGTTACAATTGAAGGCCTCGCCTATGCCGAAGCCGCCGCCATTCTCGGCATTCCCACCGGCACGCTGATGAGCCGCCTCGGCCGCGCCCGCGCCAGCCTGCGCAGCCTGACCGGCGCCAGCCACGAACCGCATCTGAGGACCGTCAAATGAGCGGGATCACCCAGGATGTGCTGATGGCCTATCTCGACGGACAGCTCGACGCCGAGGCCCGCGCCGAGGTCGACGCCCGCCTTGTCGCCGATCCCGATCTGGCCCAGGACCTTGCCCAATTGCAGCGCCAGTCCGATGCCATCCGCACGCTGTATGGCCCTGTCGCCAGCGAGCCGGTACCGGCGCGCCTGTCACCTCATCGCATCGCCCTCGAGCAGTCCCGACGCCAGTGGCGCGGTGTTGCGCGCGCCGCCATGATCGTCGCCCTCCTCGGCATCGGCATGGCCGCGGGCTGGCTCGTACGTCCGGCCAGCGAAGCCCCCGCGCTGTACAACCGGCTCATCGCCGACGCCGTCAGCGCCCACACCGTCTATGTTTCGGAAAATCGCCACGCCGTGGAAGTGCCCGGCGCCGAGGCGGAACACCTGTCCACCTGGCTTTCCAACCGGCTCGCCACCGATCTGGCTATGCCGGACCTGGCCGGCTCCGGCCTGGCCTTTCTGGGCGGCCGCCTGCTGCCGGCCCCCGCCGTTCCGGGCGGTCGCGCGGCGCAATTGATGTATGAAGACAGCACCGGCGAAAGGGTGACGCTCTACATCACCCCGTCTTCGGGCATCGACGGCCCCACCCTCGAAACCCTGCGTCTGGGCGACGACAACGTCCTCTACTGGGCCAATGACTTCGTCACCTGCACCATTGTCGGCCCGCAGGATCCGCAACGCCTGCAGGCCCTCGCCGACAGCGTCTTTGCCCAGCTCACGCCCAGCGCGCCTGCCGTGGAGTATCGTGAGCTCTGAAACAGGCGACTACCCCCGCTTCGGCGCGTTCCGCGGCGGAATATCGTTGGAATAGATATTGTGCAGCCCGACATTGAGAATGTCGCGCTCGCCGCACAGCGCCATGGTCGTGTCGATTTCCTTGCGGATGATTTCGAGTACGCGCGTCACTCCCGCCTCGCCACCGGCACCGAGGCCATAGAGCATGGGCCGCCCGATAAAAGTGGACTTGGCGCCATAGGCCAGCGCCTTGATCACGTCCTGGCCCATGCGGATGCCGCTATCGAGATAGACTTCGGTGCGATGCCCGACCCGATCGACGATTTCGGGCAGCACGCGGATGGTGGACGGCGCGCCATCGAGTTGCCGGCCGCCATGGTTGGAAACGACGATGGCATCGGCGCCATTGTCGACCGCCGCCTGCGCGTCGTCGGCGTCGAGCACGCCCTTGACGATGACCGGGCCGCCGAACCGCTCCTTGATCCAGCGCACGTCGCCCCAGTTGAGCGTCGGGTCGAACTGCGATGCCGTCCAGGCCGAGAGCGAGGCCAGGTCATGGTCGCCCCCGACATGGCCCACGATATTGCGGAAGGTGCGGCGCTGCGTGCCCAGCATGCGCATGCACCAGAGCGGGTGCTGCATCATCTGCCAGACCGAATAGGGCGTGAACTTTGGCGGCGTCGACAGTCCGTTGCGGATATCCTTGTGCCGCTGCCCGAGGATCTGCAGGTCCATGGTCAGCACCAGCGCCGAGCACTTGGCCGCCTTGGCCCGATCTATGAGGCGGTTGATGAAGTCCCGGTCGCGCATCACATAGAGCTGGAACCAGAACGGCGCCGTGGTGTTCTCGGCCACGTCCTCGATCGAGCAGACGCTCATGGTCGAAAGCGAAAACGGAATGCCGAACTTTTCGGCGGCCTTGGCCGCCTTGATCTCACCGTCGGCGGTCTGCATGCCGCCAGTGGCAGCCGGGGCGATGGCGACGGGCATGGTGATCTCCTTGCCCAGCATCTTCACCTTGAGGTTGCGCCCCTCGAGGTTCACGGCCACCTTCTGGTTGAGCTTGATCTTTGCAAAATCGCTCTCGTTCTCGCGATAAGTGCCTTCGGTATAGGAGCCGCTATCGGCATAGTCGAAGAACATCTTGGGCACGCGCCGCTGCGCCAGCCGCATCATTTCCTCAACGGTCAGAACCTTGTCGATGGCGGTCATTTTCGGGCGCTCCGGATGCAGTCCGGCATGCTCTACCAACTAACATGTTAGTCTTCAAGGCGTCCCGTAGGGCAAATCGGTCCAGTGGACCGATTTGAGCCGCGAAGGCCACGAGACCTACGGTCGAGTGGCATGCTCGATGCCTGCCGGGAAGACCTCACCGCTCCGCCCGTCGCCCGACCACCAACGTGGCAAACACCACCACAAACCCAAAAACCACCATGCCCGCAGCCAGCACATGCGCCTTGTCCCATTCGAGCCGCTCGACAAAGTCGTAGATGGCGATGGACAGCACCTTGGTCTGGCCCGGAATGTTGCCGCCGATCATCAGCACCACGCCGAATTCCCCCATCGTATGGGCGAAAGCCATGATCGCCCCGACCAGATAGCCCGGCCGCGCCAGGGGCAGGGCCACGCGCCAGAACCGCTGCCCAGGCGACGCGCCCAGCGTATCGGCAACTTCGAGCACTTCGCTTTCGATGGCGGCAAAGGCATTGCGCAGCGGCTGCACCATGAAGGGCAGCGAGGCAATCACGCCGCCGATGACGAGGCCCGCAAAGGAAAAGGCCAGCGTGCGCCCCCCCCATAGGCCGGCAACCCAGCCGCCCGGTCCGTTCGGCCCCAGCGCCAGCAGCAGGTAAAATCCCAGCACGGTTGGCGGCAGCACCAGCGGCAGCGTCACCACCGCTCCGACCACCTCGCGTCCCCCGCCCGCGCCGCGCGCCAGCCACCAGCTCAGGGGCGTCGCCGCGACCACAAGGATCACGGTGACGCACAGCGCCAATGCAAGGGTCAGGAGGATGGGAGAAAGGAGCGGGGCAAGGTCCATGATCTGTTCATATCCACCGGGTCAGTTCGGCGCTGCCCCCTGATTGCGGACCTGTCGACTCCTGCACACCTCCCCCTTGACGGGGGAGGCAGCGGCGCTTGGCCCAAAGGGCCTAGCAAAGCTATGTGGGGGTGCCAACGCACTCGGTTCGGTTGCGTGACGACCCCTCCTCAACCCTCCCCGTCGGGGGGAGGATGCCGCACCGAGTTTGCCACTCAAGGCACCGAATATCCCGCCGCCTCGATCACCGCCACCGCCTCATCACTGCGCAGGAAGTCGAGGAAAGCTATCGCGGCCGGATTGCTCTCACCTTCCTTGAGCAGCACCGCGCCTTGGGAAATCGGCGTGTGCAAGTCTGCCGGTACCAGCCACTGGTCAGGTTTGTCGAGCACCTGGCTCGCCGCGACAAATCCCAGTTCGGCATTGCCGCTTTCGATGAATTGCAGCGTCTGCGAAATGGTCTCGCCCATGACCAGCTTGGGTTCTATGGCATCATAAAGCCCCAGCGCTGTCAGCGTCTCGACCGCCGCCTTGCCATAGGGCGCCGCTTCCGGATCGGCGATGGCGAGCTTGGTAAAATCGCCGGCAAGCGCAGCCTCGCCATCGCTCACATCGCGCCCCGGCGCATAAAGCACCAGCCGCCCCTCGGCATAGACGAAGAAGCTCCCATCCACCGCAAGACCTTCGGCCACGGCCTTTTCCGGACGCTCGGTATCGGCCGCGAGGAACACCGCAAATGGCGCCGCCTGGCTGATCTGGGTATAAAGCTGCCCCGTGGCTCCGAAGCTCAACTCAAGCTGATGCTCGCCTTTGGCCTCGAACAGAGCCTCGAGTTCCTCGGCGACAGCCGTGAAATTGGCAGCCACCGCCACATGGGCGGTTTCGGCCAAGGTGGAAACCGAACTTCCCGCAAGAAGGAGGGCGACAACAACAAGGCGGGTCATGATAGCTCCGATATATCCAGCGGGACATATCGATGCCTGCTACGGGAGCGCCATGCAAGCGATATGTTCAGTGGGAAATATCGGAGATCTGCGCGCGCAGCGCCGCAACATCCTCGGCAATGGCAGCTTCGGTCTTTTTCTGCATGGCCCGATAGCGCGCCAGCACCACTTCACCAAGCGGCGTGAGGCTGGCCCCACCCTGCGCGGCCCCGCCCCGGCTGGAAATCACCAGCGCCTGCCCAAATCCGTCATTGAGCGCCTGCACCAGCCCCCAGGCGCGCTTGTAGCTCATCCCCATCGCCTTGCCCGCCGCCGCAATGGATCCCGTCCGGGCGATTCCCTCCAGGAGGTCCGCGCGGCCCGGACCGATATAGGCGGTGTCACTGAGCACGATGCGGAGATGACCAAGGCCGTGCTGAGGAATGGGTTTGGTCATTCGACCTCGCCCTCCCCACAGCCACCGGCCGAACACCCTCCCCCCTGCGGGGAGGGTTGGGGAGGGGGGCTCGCGCGTCGATTGGCGCGGCGTGTCTCCAAGGCAGCGACAACTGCGTCGTAAACACCTTCGCGATTCAGCAACACATCGTCATTGGAAAAGCGCAGAACTTGAAATCCCCGGTCCGGGAGGTAGCGGTCGCGGGTCGCATCGTTGCCCTCTACGATCCGCTGCCCGTGTGTATGGCCATCAATCTCGATGACAAGACCTGCATGCAGACAGGCGAAATCCACATAGTAGGGACCAAGCTCAACCTGCTTGCGGAAATGCCAGCCATTCGTGCGCAGGGAATAGATGCTCTGCCAGAACACACGCTCGGCCACGGTCGGGTTTGCGCGCAGTTTGCGTCGAAGCTGCTTGCTCACCAGTCCCCCTCCCCAACCCTCCCCGCAAGGGGGAGGGTACCGCATCGTGTATGGCACACTATCACGGCAGACACCGGGCCAGCACCTCCCCCTCAACGGGGGAGGTTGGGAGGGGGTGCCAACACACTCAGTTCCAGAAGTAGGGAGCGTAGACTTGGCCCTAACCCCTCAGCGCGCTGGCTTCCCGAGCCAGCGCTTCCACCCGCGCGAAATCGCCGCTGGCCAGCGCATCCGCCGGCATGATCCAGGAGCCACCCACGCAGATGACATTGGGCAGGCTGAGATAGGTCTTGGCCTTTTCCGGATCGATGCCGCCTGTGGGGCAGAAGGTGATGTCGGGCAGCGGCGAAGCAAAGGCCTTGAGCACGGGGGCGCCCCCCAGCGCCTCGGCCGGGAAGAACTTGAGGAACGAATATCCGCGTTCCGCTGCCGCCATGGCTTCGGTTGGCGTGCCGATGCCCGGCAAGAGCGGGATGGCCACGTCCTCGGCGGCGTCGAGCAGGCGCGGCGAGGCGCCGGGCGAGACCATGAAGCGGCCGCCGGCATCGACCGATGCCTTCATGTGGGCAGCGTTGCGCACTGTGCCCGAGCCGACAATGGCACCGGTGACCTTGGCCATTTCTTCCATGACCTTGAGCGCGTTGGGCGTGCGCAGCGTCACCTCCAGCACCGGCAGGCCGCCCGCCACCAGCGCCTCGGCCAAGGGCCGAGCCTGGGCCACGTCATCGAGGATGATGACGGGCACGACCGGGGCAAGCGAAAGGATGGAACGGATGGCGTTGGCGTCCTGCGGCATGGAAATGTCCTCGGCTGAATTGGCCACAGCGTTAGGCGTCCATTGTTTTTACTGCAAGACCATTCATTGAAATTGCGAGCGAAAATACCTAGGTTCCGCCCGGTCAGCCGGGAGGAGGCCCCAATGGTGCAGACGATCAATGCGATCACCCCGCTGGCCGAGGCGCGCGCCATTCTGGCGCAGAGTTTTGACCTGAAATTCTCGCGCTCGGTGGAGATGGCCACCGACAAGATCTTCGACCGCGTCCGAGACAAAATCCCGGAGGTGGAATGGCCCTTCTATGCGCCACTGATCTTCCAGATCAACCGGCTGAAGAAGGAAAGGGACGCCGTCATCCTCGCCCACAATTACCAGACGCCGCAGATCTATCACGGCGTTGCCGACGTGGTGGGCGACAGCCTGCAGCTCGCCATCGAGGCGACCAAGGTCAAGCAGTCGGTCATCGTCCAGTGCGGCGTGCATTTCATGGCCGAGACCTCGAAACTGCTCAACCCCGACAAGACCGTGCTGATCCCCGACAGCCGCGCCGGCTGTTCGCTCAGCGAAAGCATCACCGCCGAGGATGTGCTGGCCATGCGCGCCCAGTATCCGGGCGCCCCTGTCGTCACCTATGTGAACACCTCTGCGGCAGTGAAGGCCGTGACCGACGTCTGCTGCACCTCGTCCAACGCGCTCGACATCGTCAATCGCGTCGAGGGCGACACCGTCATCATGATCCCCGATCAGTATCTGGCGGCCAATACTGCCAAGAAGACCCACAAGAAGATCATCACCTGGGCCGGCGCCTGTGAGGTGCACGAGACCTTTACTGCCGAGGATATTTCCGAGCTGCGGCACGCCTATCCCACGGCCAAGATCATCGCCCATCCCGAATGCCCGCCCGAGGTGATCGACGCGGTCGATTTCGCCGGCTCCACCGCCGCCATGATCGACTGGGTCAAATCCACCAAGCCGCCGCGCGTCGTCATGGTCACCGAATGCTCCATGTCCGACAATGTCGCGAGCGAAACCACCGGCGTCGACTTCCTGCGCGGCTGCAACATCTGCCCGCACATGAAGCGCATCAACCTCGAAAACGTTCTCTGGTCGCTCCATACCATGAGCGAGGAAGTGACGATCCCTGCGGACATCATCCCTCCCGCCCGGCTGGCGGTCGAACGCATGATCGAGCTGAGCCGCAAGGGCGATTGAGCCATCAACACACTCGGTGCGGCACCTCCCCCTTGACGGGCTTTGAGCCGTCCCGAAGGGCAAATCTCTCCAGTGGAGAGATTTGAGGGCGAGAAGGCCAAGGCAGCTATGCTGGCTTGGCGGGGTTCTAGCGAAGCTTGGCCCAAGGGGCCTTAGCGAAGCTCGGAAGGGGGTGCCTACACCCACGACTTCGAGTGCGGGAGCACCCCTCCCCAACCCTCCCCGTCAAGGGGAGGGTGCTGGATCGAGTTCGCGAAAGGATCAGGGACTACCCCCGTCTCGCCACCAGATCGATCTCCACCAGCGCCCCCACCGCCAGAGCCGTCACGCCCACCGTGGTCCGGGCCGGCAACTTCCCGGCTTCGAAATAGCCGGGCCAGATCGCATTGAAGGCCGCATAGTCGCGCTCGAACTGCGTAAGATAGATCCGCGCCATGGCCACATGCTCAAACCCCAGCCCGACCCCATCGAGCACGATCCGCAAGTTCTCCATCACCCGCCGCGTCTGTGCCTCGACGCCATCGGGCAGCGGCGCGTCCGGGGCATCGGGATTGGTCGGCATCTGCCCGGTGATGAACACGAAGCCATTGGCTTCGACCGCGTGACTGAACGGAGCGACCGGACGCGGTCCCGATGAAATCATGTAGTGGAGCAGGTCGGACATGGCTGTTTTCCCGTTGGGTTCGCTTCGGCATCCTAAATGTGCCCGCAAGCGTTAGCAGTCTGCTAGCAAATTACCCATGCTTGCGAATGCGGCACCATGGGAGCACACTCACAGGCAAATGCGCATCCTGACCCGCCTCACGATCGCCGCCCTGCTGCTGTCCGCCGCGCCAGCCTCCATTGCCCTTGCCGAGCCCTATACCGTCAGCGCCAAGCAATCCGCCGCGCTCGACGACCTGTTCCAAAAGCTATCCGCCGCGACCAGCGAGGCCCAGGCGCGCGGCCTTGCCGACCAGATCTGGGACATCTGGATATCGCCCGATGACCCTGAGCTTGCCGCTCGCGTCGAGGAAATCTTCACGGCCGGCGGCTTTGCCGGCCCGGCCAGCCAGTTGCCGCTGATCGACGAGCTCATCGCTGATTATCCTGATTATTCAGAGGCTTGGAACCTCCGCGCCACTGCCCATTTCATGCGCGGCGAATACCCAAAATCGCTTGCCGATATCGAGGAAACCCTCAAGCGCGAGCCGCGCCATTTCGGCGCCCTGTCCGGGCGAGCGCTCATCCTCGAAAGCCAAGGCAAGCGTGACGAGGCGCTGGAGGCCATCGAAAAGGCGTTGGAGGTTCACCCATTCCTGCCCGAGCGCAACCTTTTCCCCGAACTGGGCGACCCACCCATCCGCAGTTAAAAAGACCAAGGACAGCAGAACGATGATCGATGGCGAACTGACCGTGCACCGCGAGGAAGGCCCGACGCGGGGCCGGTACTTTATCCGTCTCGCGCCCGGCGCCGAGGCTGAAATGACCTATCGCAGGAGCGGCGACGGCCCCATGGTCATCGATCACACCGGGGTGCCCCCGGAATTCGAAGGCCGAGGCATCGCCGCGAAGCTGGTCAACGCAGCCATATCGGATGCGCGCAATGAGGGATTCAAGATCACCCCGATCTGCTCATACGTCGTCGCCCAGTTCCGCCGCCACCCGGAATGGGCAGACCTGCGGGCCTAGTAGCCGCGACGGATGCGATCGGCGTTCTCGGTCAGATAAGGCGCCAGCGCTTCCCAGGTCACGCGCGTCGTCGGGGCGCCATAGGCATAGGCCGAGATCTCGTAGGGCTGGAACTGGATGACGAGGCCATAGGGGTCCGACAGGTTCCAACGGCTCGGGTCGATAACGGATTCAGCGATATAGGTCGTGTCGTCGAGCATCAGGTTGTCGCCATGCTCGGCCTTGGCCGCCTCGACCACGAGACCCAGCAGGGCCCTTTGCCAGCCCTTGCCCTGGAACATGTCGCCAGCCTCGAGGAACCGCTCCTGCTCCTTGAGGAAGTGCTTGTAGTAGATCGCATAATTGCCATGCGCCGCCCCATGACCATACCAATAGGTGTTGACCTCCAGCGATATGAGGTTGCGCCCTGCCACCCGCTCTACAGCGATGGAATTGCTCGTGTCGCTGCTGGTGTCGTCAGTCATCGTTTCCGGCCCACCCTGGGCGGCAAACGGGGTCGAGATCAGCGCGCCTTCTTCCTGCACCAGTTGATTGAAGGTCCGGGCGTAGGGTTCTTCGCCATCAATCTGCACCATTGTGAGTTCATGTTGCGCCACCGGCCAGTTGCTGTCGGGATTGTCGGCTTCGTCCGGGTCCTGCTGCACAGAAAATTGGGCAAGCGGATAGTAGCGATCGCCATCGATCATCCGGCTCATCTCGAGGGCCCGGCTGCGGCCGTTGAACACGTCCCTCAGGCAGCGCAACCCCCACTCGTCATAGGTGCCCGAGGCCATGGGCTCGGCATCGCGCGTGCAGGCGCGCTGCGCATAGTCGAGCCATGCGCGCTGGCTGGTGCGCATTTCCGTGAGGGCGAATTCCGAGAGCCCGCCGATGGCCGTGGCATAGGTCTTGGCAAGCCGCTCATCGGCCGTCGAAAGATCGTCGTCACCGCAGATCGCCTGTTCGAAGGGCGTTGAAGCCTTGGCGCAGTCGAAACTGGCCGCCTTTACCGCCATAGACGAGTAAGACGACAGCGCGCTGGCCATCAGCGCCGCGCAAACCAAACCGCGAACCATACAAGACCTCGGAATTCTTGAAACCGGCCGGCAGACTAGCCTGCACTTATGCCCGCGTCATCAGCCAAGAGCTGTGCGCGACGGCATCATCAGGTCGGCGTCGAACACCACCACCCTGCCGCGGCCCTGGGCCTTGGCCATGTAGAGTGCGGTGTCGGCCATATCGATCACTACGTCGAGGCTGTCGCCCGGCTCGGCAAGGCATGCACCGGCGCTGACCGAGACGGCAACTGCGCCGGCCTCACCCATGGTGACCGCGCGGTCATCCATCGCCGCCATGACGCGAGCCGCGACCGACCGGAGGCTTTCCGGCGTGCTCTCCGGCAGCAGCACGACGAACTCGTCTCCACCCCAGCGCGCGCAACTATCCTTTGGCCCCAGCGCCTGGCGGATGCGGTGGACCACATCGAGCACGACAGCATCTCCGGTCGCATGGCCGAAGCGGTCGTTGATGGATTTGAAGCGGTCGATATCGACCAGCAGCAGGCCATATCCACCGGCCGGAGCCAGCGCCGCATGGGCGGCGGCGAGCCCCCGCCGATTGAGTATGCCCGTCTGCCCGTCCTTGAAGGCGAGTTGCTCGAGTTCGCGTGTCCGCTCCCGCACCCGCGATTCCAGCATTTTGGTGTTGTCGTCCACCGCTGTCGCCAATTGGGCAAAGGAGGCGGCAAGGCGCCCGATTTCGTCCTGCCGGCCGCCTTCCAGGCCCAGGGCCGGCCCAAAGTGGCCGGCGCGAGCCTGTCGCACTACCCCGTCCAACGCAGCAAGCCGGTCGAGCACGGCGCGCTTGAACACCCAGGTGGCTAGCCCGGTGACCATCACCATCACCGCCAGCAGCAACAGGCCGATGGGTATGAACAGGCGCCGATCAATGATGGCATCGAGATCCATGAGCGTCACATTGTACCAGCCCAGGCGATCGAGATAGCCCACGCCCACCAGTGTCTGCTTGCCGGCGACGCTGACAAAGGCCGATTGCGCCAGCGCCTCGCCGGTCGTTACCCTGTCGAGCAGGTCATGGAGGGTCTGCCGGTCGGCCTCGCTGTCGACCAGCGAGAACACCGTACGCTTGTCCCGCATTTCGGCCGAGAGGCTGGCGAGGTTGACGAGGTTTTCGTCGCGATGCGCCTGCACCAGCCCCTGCCGGTCCACGAACATCGAGGTGATGCCGCGCTGCGGGACGTTGACCACTTCCTGGATGAATTGGCTGAGATCGATGCCTGTGCCGAGCACACCCAGGACGCGGTTGCCTTCGCGGATGACGCAGTTCATCCACACCTTGGTGACGCGCAGGTTGGCGTCATTGTCGACATTGAGGTGGCAACCCTCGCCCAGAGCCTTGGTGAAAAAATACCAAGCGTCGCGTGGATTGCTCTCTTCCACCGCGTAGCGAAGCTGGTCGCCGGCATAGGCATTGGCCTGGTCGTTGAAATAGTAATTGCCCGAAGCGTCGATGACGAAGAAGTACGAACGATCGGCAAAATTCTGCCGATAGTGCTCGAGCTCGGCAATGCCGCGTCGGCGCAGCATCGCATTGTCCTCGTCGCGCGCCCAATCGCGGATCGCCTGGCTGCCGGCCAGCGTCTCGGCCAGCGAAACTTCGCGCACCAGCGCGCCGAGGCCACGATGGCGGTCGTAGAGAACCTGCTTTTCGGCAAACAGCGTTCCGAGCTGGATGACGGTGGAGGTGACGACCCAGTTGAAGGCGAAGAAGGCCGGCACCGCTACGGCGGCAAAGCCGAGCAGTACGAAGAGCAAAACCCTCAGCGACAGGGTATCGCCGATGCTACGTCCAATCCCGGGAATGACTGAACCTTCCTGACCGCGAAGTTCACCCTTAGACTCTGGCCAGAACGCCTCAACATCCTGTTAACGCTCGACCAGTTTCTGCGCTCAAATGAAGCTCTGGATGGCGGCCAGTTCTTCGTTGCGCAGCTCGTGCCCGCCCTCGTGCCAGGCAAGGGTCGTCGCCGCGCCATGGGCCGAAAAATAGTCGGCGAGGGCCTGCGTTGCGGCAGCGGGAGCAATGGGATCGCGCCGTCCGGCGGTGATCAGCACCTTGCGTCCGGCAAAGTCGGCACCGGGCGGTGAGAACGGAATGAGCGGATGCATGAGGATCGTGGCGTCGAACAGTTCGGGCGCCGCGAACTGCACCGATGCAAGGATATTGGCGCCATTGGAATAGCCAAGGCCGATCACCCGTGACGCCGCGCCCTTCTCGGCGCGCACGAATTCCGCCATGGCGGCGGTGCGCAGCTTGAGGTCGTCCATGTCGTAGACGCCTTCACCGGCGCGCCGGAAATACCGCAGGGCCCCGTGCTCGCTGACATCGCCCCGCGGCGCCACCCGGCGCGCTTCTGGCAGCAACTGGCCGGCCAGGTCGAAGAACTGGCTCTCGTCCCCGCCCGTGCCATGAAACAGGAAAAAAACCGGCGCGGTCGGGTCGGCTGTCTTGTCGGCGCGGAACTGATAGCTGGACATGGCGAACTCCTTTGCCCCGATATTGGACGATTTCGCCGTTCCGGCAATGCGCCGGGCACGTCACGCACTGTTGCCCGTTCGGAAACAGTGGCAGGCCGGAGCAAGATTGCGTCCGGCGACCTCGTCGCTATGATGGGGCGATGTTTCTGTCCGTATTCGACGTGTTCAAGATCGGCATCGGCCCTTCGAGTTCCCACACGATGGGACCGATGACGGCAGCCCGTCGCTTTCTCGATGACCTCGCTGCCGGCACCTGGCCGCGCGCCGCCCGCGCCAGGCCCGCCGCCATCACGGCGAGCCTCCACGGGTCACTGGCCTTTACCGGCATCGGCCATGGCAGCGACCGCGCCGTCATCCTCGGGCTGGCGGGCGAGGACCCGCAGACCGTCGACCCTGACGCCATGGAGGACATTATCGGCCGCGTGCGCGAGACCGGCACCGTCGCCCCCCCTGGGCATCCGACCTATCGCTTCCGCCCCGCCGTCGACCTCGTGCTCGACAAACAAACGCCCCTGCCCGGTCATCCCAATGGCATGACCTTCTCGGCCTTCGATACCGACGGTCAATTGCTGTTGCGCCGCGTCTACTATTCCATCGGCGGCGGCTTCGTCGTCACGTCGGAAGAACTCGACGCTCTGCGCACCGCCTCGCCGGCCGAAGCCGATGTGCCCTGGCCTTTTGCCGATGCGCGCGAAATGCTGGACATGGCCAAGCGCTCTGGCCTTTCCATCGCCGCCATGAAGCGCGCCAACGAGGAAGTTCGTCTGTCCCGCAGCGAACTCAATCGCCGGCTCGACACGGTCTGGTCGGTCATGTCCGGCTGCATCGACCGCGGCCTCGACCAGCGCGGCGAATTGCCCGGCGGGCTCAAGGTCAAGCGCCGCGCCGCTGCCATCCATGCGCAATTGGCCGAGCGTTGGCAGCGCAACGAGATCGACCCGCTGATGGCCAATGACTGGCTCTCGGTCTTTGCCATGGCGGTCAACGAGGAGAATGCTGCAGGCGGTCGCGTCGTCACCGCGCCCACCAATGGCGCCGCCGGGGTCATTCCTGCTGTCCTGCGTTATGCCACTCAGTTCAATGCGGGCACCGGCGACGCCGCCATCCGCGACTTCCTGCTGACCGCAGCCGCCATTGGCGGCATCATCAAGCACCGCGCCTCGATCTCAGGCGCCGAAGTCGGCTGCCAGGGCGAAGTCGGTTCCGCCGCGGCCATGGCGGCCGCCGGCCTTTGCGCCATCATGGGCGGCACGCCAGAACAGGTGGAAAATGCCGCTGAAATCGCGCTCGAACATCACCTCGGCATGACCTGCGACCCGGTCGGCGGGCTTGTCCAGATCCCCTGCATCGAGCGCAATGCTTTCGGTGCGGTCAAGGCCGTCACCGCCGCCTCGCTTGCCCTCAAGGGCGACGGCACCCACGCCGTTCCCCTCGACGCCTGCATCGAGACCATGCGCCAGACCGGCCATGACATGAACGCAAAATACAAGGAAACCAGCCTCGGCGGCCTGGCTGTGAACGTCGTGGCGTGCTGATCAAAGGAAAAGCCCAGCGAACCGGCTGGTTCACTGGGCTTTTTTGGTTGCGGGAGCAGGATTTGAACCTGCGACCTTCAGGTTATGAGCCTGACGAGCTACCGGGCTGCTCCATCCCGCGTCAAACACGTGCCTTGCGGCGCGGTGTGAGGGCTATATAGGGGCAGCGCGCCCAGACCTCAACCCCTCATTCCCACTCCGTGACGGTTTTTTGAACGTTGCGCACATTGCCGCGCCAAACCGGGTGCCGACCTGTGGAAAAGCCTCTCTCTAGGCAAGGGCCTCTGCCGGTCTTCCATACCAGCGCCCGCTCGTCTAGTGTCCGCGCCGAACCTGGACCCCGCACCCCGGACGGATAATTTCCTATGCAATTCAAGACCCTCGGCCGCACCGACATCGCGGTCACCGACATCTGCCTCGGCACAATGACCTGGGGCAGCCAGAACACCGAGGCCGAGGGCCACGCCCAGATCGCCATGGCGCGCGACGCCGGCATCACCTTCATGGATACGGCCGAAGTCTATGCAGTACCGGGCAGTCCGGAGACCAGCGGCCGCACCGAAGAGATCATCGGCAACTGGTTCGCGCGGGAGGGTGACCGCGACAAGTGGGTGCTCGCCACAAAAATCGTCGGTGGCGGCAATGCCCACATCCGCGGGGGCCGAAAGCCGGACGCCGCCTCCGTGCGCGAGGCCGTCGAAGGCAGCCTCAGGCGGCTCCAGACCGACTATATCGACCTCTATCAGATCCACTGGGCCAGCCGCGGCCACTACAATTTCGAGAATTACTGGACTTTCAGCCCGGAAAAGCAGGACCGCGCTGCCGCTCGTGCCAATATGGAAGAGGTGCTCGGCGCCATGGGTGACATGGTGCGCGAGGGCAAGATCCGCCAATTCGGTCTCTCCAACGAATCGACCTGGGGCATTGCCCAGTGGTTGAAGCTCTCGGAACAGCTCGACCTGCCGCGCGTCGTCTCGGTGCAGAACGAATATAGCCTCCTGCGCCGCATTTTCGACCATGACCTGGCCGAACTGAGCCACCATGAGGACGTGGGCCTGCTCGCTTATTCGCCGCTCGCCGGCGGCCTGCTGACCGGCAAGTATTTCGACGGCGCCACGCCCAAGGGCAGCCGCAAGGACTACCAGAAGGGTTTTTGGCGCATCAACGCGTACAGCGAAGCCGCCACCCGCGCCTATCACGCCGTCGCTGCGCGTCACGGTCTCGATCCGGTGCACATGGCCATCGCCTTTTGCCGCAGCCGCCCCTTCATGACCTCGACCATTATCGGCGCCACCAGCACGGACCAGCTCGCCCATGTCCTCGCCGCCCGTGACCTGACCCTGGCGCCCGAAGTCCTGGCCGATATCGACGCCACCTTTCGCGCCCATCCCCGCCCGATATGAGCGTCGCTTGGCCTGGCTGCGATCACCCAGCCGCCGGGCCGCAAATGACCATGGCGAACGCCTGACCACGCGCTATAGTCGAGGCCTGCAGCGCCGCCCGGAGCCCTTGCGTGAACACCCTGCTCATCTCCATTTTCCCGCTCCTCGCCTATTTCGCCTACAACATCGTCGTCCCGCTCGTGGAAAAGCGGCGCCCGTCGCTCTCGGTCATCATGAACATGCAGCGGCGGCGCTGGGTGGCGAACGCGACACGCCGTGAATCCCCGTTCGACGCCATCCTTTCGGGCAATATCATGGGGTCGGTGAGCTTCCTGGCCTCCACCTCAGTACTACTCGTGCTGGCCGTGTTCGCCGTCTTCGGGCAATTGCCGGCGCTGATGGATGCGCTGGAATCGCTCTCGCTCGAACGCCAGTATTCCGTGCTCGACGTGCAGATCCATCTCGGCGTCATGCTGGCCATGTTCGTCATGGCCTTTTTCGCCTTCACCCTGTCGCTGCGCCAGTTCAACCACTTCTGCATCATGCTCGGCGCCATCGACCGCGACCGGGTCACCACCGAAGAGGAAATCGAAGCCATCGCCCAGATGAATGCGCTGGGCGCACGCAATTTCAATTCCGGGATCCGCGCCTACTATTTCTCGGTTGCCACCGTCGCCTGGTTCGTCTCCGAATGGCTGGCCCTGGCCACCTGCCTGGTCACGGTTCTGATCCTGGCACATCGCGAATTCTTCTCGTCCTCGCACCGCACAGCGGCCTCGGCCGCCGTCATCGCGGCGCGACAGCGCCAGCAGGCTCCGGTCTCGCCGCGATCCGGGGAGCTGTAACCTCGGCCAGAAAGTCCGAGCAGTCCTGCCGCACCGGCGCCAGCCAGCGCAGCGGCAGGCTGAGCGCAAACAGCGTCCCTGCATGGCGCAGGCGGGGATAGATCCTGACCCGCGCAGACACTCCGGCAGCCGTCAGCTTCGCTCCCAGGTTGAGACTGTTCTTGGGCAGGACAAGCTCGTCCCGCCCACCCGAAACCAACAGCATGGGCGGCGACTGGACATCGACGTGATTGATCGGCTGCGTGCTCTCGGGATCTTCCGCCTGGCCGAAGACCCGGATCGAGATCGGACCGTCGAAGGGGAAGAAATCGTACGGCCCGGAAAGGCCGATGGCGCCCACGATGCACTTCTGCACGGCTGCATCGGCGAGCCAGCGCGGGTCCAGCGCCAGGCTCGCTGCATTGAAGGCGCCGGCCGAATGACCGGCGAGCACCAGCCGTCTCGGGTCCCCGCCATGGGCCGCGATTTCGCGGCTCACCCAGTGAACGGCCGATGCGCAGTCGCGCAGGAATTCGGGATACTCGACATTGGGCACCAGCCGATAGTCGGGCACCACGACCACGTAGCCGAGACTAGCCAGCGCATGGGCGGCAAAGCCATAGTGGCGTCGCGTGCCATCGCTCCAGGCGCCGCCATAGAAGAACACTATCACCGGCAGCGGTGTGCCGCCGGTGTGCCGTGGCCGGTAGATATCGAGCTTTTGCCGCTCGATACTGCCATAGGCCAAACCGCTGGCTACGCGCTCCACGCTCCGATCTTTGGGCACAGCCGCGCTGATGAAATCGAAGAAAGTGATGATCGGTCCCCTGCTATTGTCCAAGCAACGAGCCGGCTTCCTCCCAGGTTTCCTCTCGCATGGCCATGCAGCACCCATTGCGGCATTTTATGACGTTGACATTCAGGAATGAGGGGCGTTTATACGGCGCGTTGAGACCTCATTCCTGGCCCCTGCCATGCTCGTCTGCCAATGCAACATGATTACCTCGAAGGAGATCGAGGATATCGTGCTCGACCTGCTCAAGGCCGATCCCTGGCAGCTCGTGGTTCCCGCCAAGGTCTACGCCGAACTCAACCGCCGTGCGAAATGCTCGGGTTGCGTGCCGAATGTGGTGGACATTATCGTCCGCGTCACCGAAAATTACCAAGCACAGCAAGCCCATCAGCCAGCGGAGCTCGTCGAGCTCCAGACGGGGCTGGAAAAGCTCAAAAAGCAACGGAACGGAGTACGTCGTGAAAGGCGAAGCACAAGTCATCGAGCGGCTTAACGAGGCCCTTTTCCTCGAGCTCGGCGCAGTCAATCAGTATTGGGTGCACTACCGCCTCCTGGACGACTGGGGCTACAAGCGCCTCGCCGCCAAGGAACGCGCCGAGTCGATTGAAGAAATGCATCACGCCGACCGGCTGATCGAACGCATCATTTTCCTCGAAGGCCATCCCAACCTGCAGCGCGTCGCGCCGCTCCGGATCGGCCAGACCATCAAGGAAGTGCTCGAAGCCGACCTCGCCGGTGAATACGACGCCCGCAAGGCTTACAAGGCCAGCCGCGAACTCTGCGAGGAACTGGGCGACTACGTCTCCAAGAACCTCTTCGAGGAACTGCTGACCGACGAGGAAGGTCATATCGACTTCCTCGAAACCCAACTCGAACTGCTCGAAAAGATCGGGCCGGAAAAGTACGGCCAGCTCAATTCCGCCCCGGCCGACGAAGCCGAGTAAGGCGCCGTTCGTTCAGCGATACCAGGCCGCCCGGTCGTCATGCCGGGCGGCCTTGCCTTGTCCGATCCGAGGAAAGATACGATGCAATATCACACCGGCCGCCTGATCGATCATGTGCATCTGCGCGCCCGCAATCTCGCCAATACCCGCTTCTTCTATGAGAAGGTGCTGGCCGTGCTCGGCATTCCCATCACCGCCAAGGGAGAGGGCTGGTTCCAGGCCGATGAACTTTTCGTCGATGCGGCGGACGCAAAGACCACGCCCAGCCACGTGCACCTGGCCTTTCAGGCCAAGGACCAGGCCACAGTCGACGCCTTCCACAAGGCCGCGCTGGCGGCAGGCGGCGTCGACAATGGCGCGCCCGGTCCCCGGGATTATCACCCCGGCTATTATGGCTGTTTCGTCCTTGACCCGGACGGCAACAATATCGAGGCGGTGTTCCACGGGCCCAGCAAGCGCTCGGCAGAATCGGTCGTCGTCACCCCGCAAAGATAGGCCCGCAGCCGCAATCAGCGCCGCAGCCGGTACCCGATGCCGGGTTCGGTGACGATATGGGCAGGCGCTGCGGGGTCGGCCTCGAGCTTCTGGCGCAATTGCCCGATGGCGACGCGGAGGTATTGAGTGTCCTCCGCATGCGCCGGCCCCCATACTGCGACCAGCAGATCCTTGTGGGTGAGCACCTTGCCATTGCCTGAAATGAGGCGCGTTAGGAGGGCATATTCCTTGGGCGGCAATCGAACCGGCTCGCCGTCTCGCGTCACGTAGCGAAGATCGAGATCGACCTCGACACCGCCGAAGGAAACTTTCGATTGCACTGGCTGAGGCCCGGACCGGTGACGGAGGGCCGCTTTGATCCGGGCGAGCAGTTCGCCGATGCCGAAGGGCTTTTCGACATAATCATCGGCTCCGCGCTCGAAGGCTTCGATCTTTTCGCCTTCCTTGTCGCGCGCCGAAAGGACGAGGAGCGGTCCATCATAGAAGGCACGTGCCTTGACGAGCACGTCCTTGCCGTCCATGTCTGGAAGCCCCAGATCCAGGATCACGACATCCGGGCTCCAGGTGGCAATTTCGCGCAGGCCCTGCACGCCATTGTCGGCGCGGTGATGCTGGTACCCTGCCGCATCCAGGGCAGGGCCGAGAAAGCGATGAATCTGCGGTTCGTCGTCGATGACGAGAATACGGCCAAGGGGTTGGTTCACGCGGGCTTCCAGATGTCGGCATCGGACTTGTTGAGGGCGATCAGCATACGCGTGCCCTTGTCACCGTGAATAGGGCTGGCCGCGACGATCGTGCCGCCCATCGCCTCGATAAAGCCTCTGGTGATGGAGAGGCCCAAGCCCACACCCTTGCCGCGATCCGTCGGTTCTTCAAGCCGCCGGAACTTGTCGAAGACGCGCTCCAGCTCGGCAGTGGGAATGCCTTTGCCCTCGTCCTCGATGCTGATCACCACCTTGGCACGGTCCTCATAGGCCGCGATGCTGATCTCGGTATTGTCGGGCGAATAGGCTATGGCGTTTTCAAGGATGTTGACCACCGCCTGCTCCAAAAGCCCCGGATCTACCACGACGTCGGGCAGGGCCGCGGGGAAATCATAGGCCACCGAATGCTCGCCGAGGCGCCGGCTGAGCCGACTGGCGGCGGTGCGCAGAATGGTTTCCACACTGGCCGGTTCGAGCCGGAGCTTTACCCCGCCGCCTTCGAGCCGGCTCATATCGAGCAGGTTGCCGATATAGTGGTTGAGCCGCTCGGCCTCCTCGCGGATGGAGACGACGAGGTCGTCCTTGACCTCTGGGGCAAGTCGATCGCCGAGTTCGATCAGGGTGGACGATGCACCCAGGACCGTGGAGAGCGGCGTCCGCAGGTCATGGCTGACCGAGTTCAGCAGTGTTGTCCGGAAGCGGTCGGAGCGGCGCAGCGCCTCGGCCTCCACCGATTGCAGCGCCAGTTCTGCCCGCTCGATCGCGACGCCGCCACCATCGGCCAGCGCCGTTACCAGCTTTTCCTGGTCCGAACCCGGCAGGGCGGACAGATGTTCGACGCCGAGCACGCCGGTGCGGCTGCGCACGCCCTGCAGCGGCCGGAAGGTCCAACTGGTCTGCGGCAGGGTGCCGGTGCCCTCGCCCGCCGGCTCACCCCGTTCCCAGGCCCAGCGTGCCGCCGCCATCGCCCCGGCGCCGAGCTGGGCCAGCTCAGGGGCGCCGGCGACCGGCTCGAGGTCACCCTCGCGCGGCAGAAGCACCATCGACTTTGCTCCCGTCGTCGCGGTGGCCTGTTCAGCAAGCGCCCTGGCCGCATCGGCACGGGTCGGCGCGCGTGAAAAGGCCCGCGTGGCCACCAGCAGGGACGCGACATCTGCGGCGCGGCGCTGCGCATCACGCGCGCGGTCGCGCGAACGGCCGGCAAGAATGCCCGTGGCCAAAGCCACCGCGAGAAAGACCAGCAGCGTCAGGATGTCGGTGGGGGAGCCAATGGCGAAGCTATAGCGCGGACTGAGGAACAACAGGTTGTAGAGCAGGAAAGCGCAGACCGCAGCAACAAGACCCGGCGCCAGGCCATGGAGAATGGCGGCCGCGAGGATCGCCGCGAGATAGATCATGCCGAGGTCGGCACGTTCGAATTGCAAGTCGAGGAGATAGGCGATGCCCGTCGCCATGCCCACATAGACAAGCCCGACGAGATGGGATTGCCAGCCGCGCCGCAAGCCGCCCAGCCACGGGCGTCGCCGCGCCGGGGTGGCCGACTGGCCGCCCTCGGTCACCACATGGATGGCGACGCCGCGCGCGGCGCGCAGTAGTTCGGAGGCCAGTGACAGGCCCAGCATTTCGCGCAACCGGCTGTCCCGGCCCTTGCCGATGACGATCTGGGTGACGTTGTTCTGCCCCGCATAGCGCAACACGGCGGCGACGAGGTCGCTGCCGTTGAGCACCAGCGTCGTCGCGCCCAGTTGCTCGGCAAGCTTCAGAGCGTCGGTAAGTTGGGAGGTCGTCGCGGCCTCGTCTTCACCCCTGCTTCGCGCCACATGCGCGACGATCCAGGGCGCATCCTTCATGGTGTCGGAAAGGCGTCGACCCTGCCGCACCAGCGCCGAGGCCATGGCGTCGTCGGCCACCAACACGAGAATGCGGTCGCCAGCGGCCCACGGGCCTTCGAGCCCTTTGACCCGCATGGCCGCGTTGAGCTGGTCGTCCACCGTCTGCGCGGCGCGGCGCAGCGCCAGTTCACGCAGGGCCGTAAGATTTTCAGGCTTGAAGAAATTGTCGGCCGCCAGCCGCGCTGTCTCGGGGACATAGACCTTGCCGGCCGCCATGCGCTCGCGCAACTCGTCCGGGGTTATGTCGATGACTTCGATGTCGTCGGCCCGCGACAGAGCGCTGTCGGGCACCGTTTCGCGCTGGCGCACGCCGGTGATCCTCAGGACCACATCGACGAGGCTTTCGAGGTGCTGGACGTTGAGTGTCGTCCAGACGTCGATCCCGGCGTCGAGGAGTTCCTCGACATCCTGCCACCGCTTCGGATGGCGCGAGCCCGGCGCGTTGGAATGGGCATATTCATCGACGACCAGCAATTCCGGCTTTCGCGCGAGAGCAGCATCGAGATCGAATTCGAGAAGGGTCCGGCCCCGATGTTCGATGGGCTGGCGCGGCAGCACATCCATGCCGCGCAGCAGGCTCTCGGTTTCCTTGCGCCCATGCGTTTCGACGAGACCGATCACGACATCGAGCCCGTCGGCCTTGCGGCGGCGGGCCTGACGCAGCATTTCATAGGTCTTGCCGACGCCCGGCGCCATGCCGAGGAACACCTTGAGACGGCCACGCTGCGCCTTCTGCGTCGCCGCCAGAAGGCTGTCGGGGTCAGGGCGCCGGATCTCTTCCATGCCTTAGTCTACTCCGCGGCTGCCACCGGATGGAGCCGATCCAGCGCGACATTTGTCAGCAGCACATTTACACGCGGCTGGCCGATAAACCCAAGCAGTGGCTGCTCGGTATTTTCAGCGATCACAGCTCGCACCTCGTCCGCCGCGATTCTGCGCGCCTCGGCGATACGATCCACCTGCAGCGCGGCGAATTCGGGCGAGATTTCCGGATCGAGGCCGGAGCCCGAGGTCGTCACCGCATCGGACGGAATAGCTCCGTCCGGGGCATAGGCCCGAATCGCGTCCGCATCGGCAGTCACGCGTTCGGCCAGTGCGGGATTGAGCGGCCCGAGATTGGAGCCGGAGGAGCCGGCCGCATTGTAGCCATCGCCGGCCGCGGAGGGCCGCGGCCAGAGATATTCCGGCGTCGTCGTGACCTGGCCGATGAGCCGCGATCCCACCACCCTCCCTGCATCGTCTCGCAGCAGCGATCCCTCGGCCTGGGCGGGGAACAGCAGCCCGCCGGCCCCGGTCACCACGGCCGGGTAGACGCCGCCGAGCAGCAGGGTGAAGAGCAGCATGGAGACCACTGCCGGTCTTGTTTGGTTGAGCATGTTCTGTCCTTTCTTACGTCAGCCCGAGGGCGACGAGGATCATGTCGATGATCTTGATGCCGATGAACGGCGCCACGTGCCCGCCGAGGCCGTAGATCAGGAGGTTGCGCGAGAGTAGCGCCCCTGCCCCAACGGCCCGGTATTTGACGCCGCGCAGGGCCAGCGGGATCAGCGCCACGATGACGAGCGCGTTGAAGATCACCGCCGAGAGGATTGCGCTTTCCGGGCTCGACAGGCCCATGACATTGAGCGCCCCCAATTGCGGCAGCACTGTCATGAACAAAGCCGGGATGATGGCAAAGTACTTGGCTACATCATTGGCGATGGAGAAGGTGGTCAGCGCCCCACGGGTGATCAGCATCTGCTTGCCCACCTCGACGATCTCGATGACCTTGGTCGGGTCGCTGTCGAGATCGACCATGTTTCCCGCCTCGCGGGCGGCCTGGGCACCGGTCTGCATGGCAACGCCGACATCGGCCTGCGCCAGTGCGGGTGCGTCATTGGCGCCGTCGCCACACATGGCGACCAACCGGCCTTTGCCCTGTTCCTCGCGGATCAGGCGCAGCTTGTCCTCGGGCGTGGCTTCGGCGAGGAAGTCGTCCACCCCGGCCTCGGCGGCAATGGCAGCGGCGGTCACTGGATTGTCGCCGGTGATCATCACCGTGCGCAGACCCATTTTCCTAAGTTCTGCAAAACGCGCCGCGACGCCGGGCTTCACAACGTCCTTGAGGTGAATGACCCCGACAAGGTTACCCCCTTCGGTGACCGCCAGCGGCGTGCCGCCGGAGCGGGCAATGCGGTCCACTGCCTGGCGAAACTGCGCGGGCAGCTCGGTTTCAGGGCGACCGATGAGTTTCAGCACCGCATCGACGGAACCCTTGCGCCAGCTCTTGCCATCGGCGTCGAGACCAGAAAGACGCGTCGTCGCGGAGAATGGGATCACCGTGCCGCCCACAGGCGCTTCTGCGGCGATGCCCGTGTTGCGGCCGAGCTCAATGATCGAGCGGCCTTCCGGCGTTTCGTCGCCGAGCGAGGCCATGATGGCGGCGCGCAGGGCCACCTCGTCGCGCACACCTGACACCGGCACGACTTCTGTCGCCATGCGATTGCCGAAGGTGATGGTGCCGGTCTTGTCGAGCAGCAGCGTATCAACGTCGCCTGCGGCTTCCACGGCGCGGCCCGAAGTAGCAAGCACATTGACCTTCAAGAGCCGATCCATGCCGGCAATGCCAACGGCCGAAAGGAGGCCGCCAATCGTGGTCGGGATGAGACACACAAAGAGCGCGCCGAGCACCACCGGATCGAGCGCGATGCCTGAATAGGCGGCAAAGGCCAGGAGGGTCACGGCGGCGATCAGGAAGATCAGCGTCAGGCCGGCCAGCAGCACGGCCAGAGCGATCTCGTTGGGCGTCTTGCGCCGGTCGGCGCCTTCCACCATGGCGATCATGCGATCAAGGAAGGTCGAGCCAGGCTGGGCGGTGACGCGCACCTTGATCCAGTCCGAGACCACGGTTGTGCCGCCGGTGACCGCCGAGCGGTCGCCACCCGACTCCCGGATGACCGGAGCGCTTTCCCCTGTTATGGCTGCCTCGTTGACCGAGGCCACGCCTTCGATGATCTCGCCATCGACCGGGATGACGTCGCCTGCCTCGACCAGAATAACCTGGTTGAGGCCCAGTTCATGCGCCGGTGTCGGCACGATGAGGCCCTGCTTTTCGTCAACGATCAGCTTGGCCTTGGTCGTGGTGCGGGTGGCACGGAGGCTGTCCGCCGCCGCCTTACCCCGCCCTTCCGCAATACTTTCGGCAAAATTGGCGAACAGCACAGTGGCCCAGAGCCAGAGAGCCACGGCCACGGCAAAGCCACCCCCTTCCCCATTGGCGACGTTCACCGCTGCAGAGATGGTGGCCAGCGCCGCCACAAGTTCCGTGGCGAGGATGACCGGATTGCCGAGCAGCTTTTGCGGATTGAGCTTGATAAAGGCCTCGCCCAGCGCCCGGCCCAGCATGGCCGGGGAAAAGCTCTCGGCCAGCCGCCTGGGGCGGTTTCCCTCGGCGTAGAAGTCCATTGTGGTCATGATGCGTACCTCACTTGGCCAGTGCCTCGAGCACCTGGAAGTGCTCGACAACAGGGCCGAGGGCGAGCGCCGGGAAGTATTGCAGCGCGCCCAGGATGATGATGATGCCGATCAGGAGGCCGACGAAGAGCGTTCCTGAGGTTGGCAGGGTGCCGGCGCTCGGCGCCAGTTTGGGTTTAGCGGCGATTGAGCCGGCAATGGCGAGAACCGCGACGATGGGCACGAAGCGCCCCATCAGCATGGCCATGCCCAGAGCGCCATTCCACCACGGCACGTTCGCCGAGATGCCGCCAAAGGCCGAACCATTGTTGGCGGTGGCCGAGGTGAAGGCGTAGAGCAGCTCGCTGAGGCCATGGGCGCCGGGATTGAAGAGGCTGGCGAGCCCACCAGGCACGGCGACGGTCAGCGCCGCCCAACCCAGCGTCGAGAGCGGCACGATCAGCAGCGCCACCATAGCGAACTGGATTTCGCGCGCCTCGATCTTCTTGCCCAGATATTCGGGCGTCCGCCCGACCATGAGCCCGGCCACGAAGACCGCGAGCACCGCCATGACGACCATGATGGCAATCCCCGAACCGACGCCACCGGGCAGGATTTCGCCCAGCATCATCAGCAGCATGGTCATGCCGCCACCCAGGGGTGAGAAGCTGTCCAGCATGCCATTGACCGAACCATTGGAGGCGCCGGTTGTCTGCGCGGCCCAGGCAGCGGAGGAGGCGAGGCCGAAGCGTGTTTCCTTGCCTTCCATGTTGACCGGGTTCTCGATGCCTGCCGCGACAAGCGCCGGAGCCGGCTGAGCCTCGGACACGTAAATGATCGCAGCACCGGCCGCCAGGATGACGATGGCCGCCGTCGCCAGCGCGCGAATATCCTTTCGGGCAATCGCAGTTCGCCCGAAGGCGAAGAAAGCGGCCCAGCCAAGCACGTTGATGGCTACGGCCGTTACCAGGTTGCTGAGCGGCGTCGGGTTCTCGAAGGGATGCGCGGAATTGGCATTGAAAATGCCGCCGCCATTGATGCCGAGCTGCTTGATGGCCAACTGGCTGGCGGTCGGCGCCACCGAAATCGTCTGGCTCGCGCCCTCGAGCGTCGTGGCCGTCACCGAAGCCTGCAGCGACTGCACCACGCCCATGCCCATCAGCGCGATGGCAAGAACGATGGAGAGCGGCAGCAGCACATAGAGCGTGGTGCGAATGAGGTCGGCCCAGAAATTGCCGATGCCGATGAGCCTGTTACCGGCAAAGGCGCGGGCGAGCGCCGCCGCGATAGCCGCGCCGGTCGCTGCCGAGACGAAGTTTTGGACGGTCAGCCCCACCATCTGGGTGAAGTGGCTCATGGTGGTTTCGCCGCCATAGCTCTGCCAATTGGTATTGGTGACGAAGCTCACCGCCGTATTGAAGGCGAGATCGGGCGAGACACCGGAAAAGCCCTGTGGGTTGAGGGGCAGCACGCCCTGCATCCGCAGCATGGCATAGAGCAGGAGGAAGCCTGCAAGATTGAAGGCGATAAGCGACGCGCCATAGCCGAGCCAGGTCTGCGACTTCCTGGGATCGACGCCCGACGCAGCGTAGAAAGCACGCTCGACTGGCTTCACCACCGGGTCGAGCCAGGTGGTTTCTCCGTTCCAGACGCGCGACATGAAAATACCCAGGGGCCAGCCCAGAGCGAGGGCCAGGCCCAGGGTCAGGGCGATTTCCGCCCAGCCTTGCCAGTTCATTTTAGGATGTCCGCTAGAATTTGTCGGGCCGGAACAGGGCTACGCCCATGTAGACGGCGATGACGAGGGCGCCGAGCCCCCAGACAAGGGTCAGCATGACGCTAGACCCGGGCCAGCAGACGCGTAAGGGCAAAAGTCAGGATGAAAAACCCGACGCCCAGCGCCAGGAAGAAGATGTCGAACATTGTCGAGCCTCCAGAAGTGAGGCCCGGACAATCCACCTTACCGGCGTAAAATATCCATACGGAAGATCACGCCCGACATAAAGCCCGCATAAAGGGTGGTGTCAGTCCGGCAGCGGGCATAGCCAGGCGCCTATTCCTCGATGGGCTGGAACATGGCGTTGAGCTTGTCGATGACTTCCTCGGTCGGCGCCACAGAGTCGGGCAGCATTTCGGGTGCCTCGGGCGCTACGGCAAGATAGGGCACGCCACTGGGGAAGGCGCCGAAGCGCTGAAAGAAACCCACCATGTCGTCGAGCACCGGCATACGCCAGCGCCACATAGCGCCCATGGCAATCACCGGCTCCATATGCCCGAAGCCCTCGTAATATTGGGTCGTCACCCACACGCCCTGGGCCCGCAAGCGGCCGGCAAAATTCTCGGTATTCTGCATCCGCACGATCGGATCGCTGGTGCCGGTCGCCAGATACATGGGCGGCGCGCTGGCGGTAATCAGGTTGATCGGCTGCGTTCCCTGCGGGTTCGGCGCCTGCCCAAACGCTTCCTGCACCTCGAAATATTCAAACGGATAGAAATCATAGGGGCCCGACAGCGCCGCCACGGCCAGGATCGGCATAGTCACGCCGTATTCCATGCGGAAGGACGGGTCGAGTGCCAGCATCACGGCATTATAGGCGCCTGCCGAATGCCCCGCGAGGAACAGGCGGTTGGGATCGCCGCCGTAATTGGCGATATTGTCCTGCACCCAGCGCAGCGCATTGGCGCTGTCGGTCAAAAAATCCGGATAGCGCACTTCCGGCACCAGCCGATAGTCGGCGATGACAGCGACGAAGCCGCGCGAGGCCAGGGCCCGGCCCACGAACTGGTAGTCGGCCCGGTCGCCGCGACTCCAGCCGCCGCCATAGATGAAGAACACCACCGGCGCCGCCTCACCGCGCTGCTCGGGCGCGTAGACGTCCAGCTTATGTCGCGGCCCGTCGGCATAGGCCACCCCATCGGCAACCTTCGACGTTCCGGCATCCATCGCGGCCGGCAGGTTGAATGGGTCCATCATCGAGACGGCAAAGGCCGGCGCGGGCAGGATCAGCACCAGAGCGAGCAAGGCAGAAATGATGGAGCGTGCAGCGAACATGGCGGAAAATCTGATGGTTGAGACGGCGCGGGAGCGAGCGTCTTGAACGAGGAAGGCGGGGATTTTGAGGCGCCGAAATGGGCGAGGGCAGGTGCGCCAAAATCTCGGTCGCTGACCTGCCCTCTACTTAAGCCCGAAAATTTTGAACCGAGTTTGTTAACAGAGGGTTAACGGTTTCCTACCGCTTGAGACGTTCGAGCAAGAGGCCGGACACATGTCCGTCAGCGGCAAGGCCCCGGGCCTGCTGGTAGGCGACGATGCCGGCGCGGGTCTTGGGTCCGATGACGCCATCGGGTGTACCAACGTCGAACCCGGCGCGGCCGAGCAGCGCCTGCAGCTCGCCCCGCTGCGCCTTGGTGAGAGCATAGTCGCCGGCGGGCCAGGGCGTCACGAAGCTACCGCCACCGAGGATCCGGTCGGCCAGGTGGCCGACGGCCAAGGCATAGCTGTCGGAATTGTTGTATCGCTTGATCACATCGAAATTGGGCAGCAGCAGGAAAGCCGGGCCGGCCGCGCCGGCCGGCATGTAGAGCCGGCCAATGTCGGTCGGGCGCGGAAAAGCGCTTCCCGAGATGCGCGTAATGCCCATGGCCTGCCATTGGCTGAGCGGCGCCTTTTCCATGCCGCGGGCAGCCGCGAAATCGAAGCCGGCAGGGATCTTGACCTCATAGCCCCAAGTCTCGCCCGGGCGCCAATTGAAGCTCTTGAGATAGTTGGCGGTGGAGCCCAGGGCGTCGGGCACCGAGTTCCAGATGTCCTTGCGCCCGTCGCCATTATAGTCGACGGCGTAACTCATGAAGCTCGAGGGCATGAACTGGGTATGCCCCATGGCGCCGGCCCAGGAGCCGACCATCGAGCCCGGCGAGATATGGCCGTCGGACACGATGCGAAGGGCCGTCACCAGTTCCTTGCGGAAGAAGCTTTCGCGATACCCGTTCTCGGTGAGGGTGGCCAGGGCATGGATGGTGTTGTTGCCACCCATATAGCCGCCGAAATTGGTCTCCATGCCCCAGATGGCAAGGACGATCTCGGGCTGCACACCATAGCGCTGCTGAGCGCCGGCCAACGTCTGCGCCCATTCGCTGCGCATAGCCTGGCCCTTGCCGGCCTGCGCCGCAGTGACCCGCTTGTCGACATATTGCTGAACCGTCTGGGTGAATTCGGGCTGCTTGCGCGTGAGCTCGATCACCTGCGGAATAGGGCTGTAGCTGGCAAAAGCCGCCTCGAAGGCCTGCCGGCTGACGCCGGCGCGTTCCGCTTCGGGCCATAGGCCGCGCACGAAATCGGCGCTGTTGGCCTGGGCCGGCGCCGCCATGCCAATGCCTGCAAGTATCGCCAGGACCATGGCTGCAAAAGTCTTGGTTCGGGGCAAAGAACCACCGGTTCGGATCATCTCGGGCCTCGTGATACGCACCACATGAAAGTCACGATCGCGAAATGCCGCTCCCTGCGGACGATCATCGATCCGTCCCCAGGGAGGGGCGGAACTGGTCCAGCGAGCGACTGCGTTCGTATCAAAGCATTAAGGCATTCGATTAAGATGGCCTTAAGGCACCGGGGTGCGCCCCGATCACATCGCCGTCAGGCACCGGCAGGAGGAGGAGGCGGCGACGGTGGAGGCAGCGGCTCCGGACCCTTGGCTTCGCCCCTGCCCGGCACATAGCGGACCTTGGATGTCGGCGTATCGATGCCGCGCTCGGCGAAAAGATGCATCAGCAGTTCGCTGTAGAAACGCCCCGGCCCCCATTGCTTGCCGGCCAGCGTTTTGATGCGGGAGCGGAGCGTCACCGAGGTCGGCGTGATGGCCGTCAAGCCCTGCAGGTCGAGGTCGTCGAGGATGACGTCGCTGAATTCCTGGTTTTCCATCACCTTGGCGAAGGCGTCGCGCATGGCCTGTTTGGCCGCTTCGATATCGCTGTCATAGTCGATCTCGACCTCCGACACATAGAAGGAGAAGCCGCGCATCATGTTGCTGACCTGATCGGCGGAGGAAAACGGGATGAGGTGCACGGTGCCCGACATGTCGCGAATGGTCACCGAGCGGATGGTGAGCTTTTCCACCACGCCCGACTTGCCCGCCACCTCGACCACGTCACCTTCGTTCATGATGTTCTCGAACTGGATGAAGATGCCGGTAATGATGTCCTGCACGAGCTTCTGCGCGCCAAAGCCGATGGCAAGGCCGACAACGCCGGCACCGGCCAGGAGCGGGGCGATGTTGACCCCGATCTGGGCCAAGGCCAGCATCAGGCCGAACCCGGCCAGCACGATGGTGAAGGCGTTCTTGAAGAGATTGAGCAGGGTCTTTTCGCGCGCCGTCGGCGCCTTGCCCTCGCGCGACTTCAGCCGATACTCCACCCACGATGCCACCACCACGTAGAGCACGATGGTGATGAGGATGATGAGGGCCGCCGAGACGATTGACCCGGAAACCGAGATGCCCTCGTCCGTGCTGAGCCAGCCCACGAAATCAAGCAGACCCCAGGCCTGCCCGACGGCGATGACGACGCCGGCCATGACAAACCAGCGAATGGCCATCATGACGCCGGGCACGAACGACTTGAGCCGCGTTTCGAGCGATGGCAGCCGCTCCTTTACATCCGGGGGCAGGCTGAGACCGGCGGTGACGAACCGGCCAATGAACCACAGAACCAGTGAGCCCACGCCGACCGCGATCAAAGATTGCACCGTCGCCCCGAGCATGAAGGGCAGCGTGCCGTAGGGATTGGCGAACCAGACAACGAAGAGGACCAGCAGGTAGACAATGGCCAGCACATGCCATTGCGCTCCCAGAATGCCTAGGAACCGCGCGAGGCCATCACCCTTGCTCCTGATCGCAGCGTCATTGAGCCAGGCTCGCACTTCGTCCCGATTCTGGAGGATGATGACGATCACGACGGTCAGCGCCGTGCCCATGATCAGCACCTGCGCCGCAATCCCTGCGGCCGGCGAAAAAACCTGAGCCAGCATCGGCGCCACGAACAGGAACGTATAGCCCACCAGCGAGATCAGCCGCTCCATCCAGAACGACCAGTAGGCCGCATTGTAATCGGTGATCGGCAGCAGCCGCAGCGCCGGATTGCGGGGCACCAGCAGCATGCGGAACACGAGCTGGCTTGTTTCCACGATGAGGAAAGCCCCGAGCAGCAGCGCTTCATTCGGGGTCATCTGTCCATCCGGCGTGGTGCCGGTATACAGGGCCAGGAGCCCCCCGACGACGAGAGCAATGCCGACGCTGGCGAGATCCATGAGGAAAAGTGGCAAGAGCCCCCGGACCTTGCGCGGCCAGGACAGCCCGTCCGCGTCGGACTTGGCAACCATGCGGCGCGCAATGGCCTCGCTGAGCAGTCGCAGCACGATATAGGTGCCGAAGAGACCGGCCACGACGAGACCGATATTGATGGCGAAATCGCCCAGCTTTGCCCAGTTGACGGGCGTTTGCCCGGTCAGCACATCGAGCATGTTGTCGAGCGCCACGCCGAGCGCCCTTATGTTTGTCGCCGCGCCTTCGGCCACCCCTTGCGTGTACTCGGCCAGTTGCGGCGCTATGGTCACGTCCGAGCTTGCATCGGCAGGAGCGACGGCTTCCGCCGGCGCCTCGGTCGGCGCGGTCGCGCCTTCGGTTCCTGCAGATTGCTTGAGCGTTTCGATCAGCCGCGCCCGCGCCTGATCGTCTTCGAGAATTCCGATCAGATCCTGGATCGCCGCGTCCGAGCCGGCGTTGGCGCTCGGTTCGGACGAACTCCCGGCCAAACTGTCACCGGCCGCAACACTGGGTGGTGCCTCCTGTGCCCAGGCAGGAAGGAGCATCACAAGGGCGAGAAAAAGGGTGCGGATCAGCAACATGAGGCCCATGAGATGGCGAAACATTGTGCCGCAAGCATGGCGTTTGCTCGGTTGAGGTCAACCCCTGGCAATCGTCGCGCAGGCATTACGCGATGACGCTACCGGCAAGGCCCCGGAGAAAAGTCCTACCCTCGTTGAGGACGGCCTGGCCGGTCGCCGTCACATCCACTGTGAGACTGTCTGCATCCTCGGCAACGTCACGGAGCAGCGCCAGGCGGCGGGTGTGGAGATCGCTGGGCAGGTCCAGCCTGGTCGCCGTCTCCAGAGCCTGGCGAAGCTCCTGCAGCGCGAGCAACTGGGAAAACCGCGCATGAAGCCGCCGTGCAATGCCGCTATCCTGCCGCCAGTTCAGCGGCGCGAAGGCAGCGCTCACCCTTTGTCCGGCACCCATGCAATCGAAGGCCTCGCATCCGCCATAGCCGAGGTCTTCCCGCCGCTCGTGGATGCGGCAGCGAAAGTCAGACGCGAGGTACTGGCAGGGTTCGCCGCCAAGCTTGTCGTGACCGAACTGGCTGGAGCGCTCGAACGACAGGGCGGTACAGCAGAGCCCGAAACACTTTTCGCAATCAGCGGTGAAGATGACGTCGTCCAACCTGCGCTCCGCCCGCTGGCAGTGTCCGAATGCACGAAAGCCCCGATCGATTGATCGGGGCTTTTGATGGTTTGGTTATCGTTGAGAGATTGGGTGTTTTTGGCAGAC
>NZ_JAEKMH010000004.1 GCF_016411825.1 Devosia sediminis | reverse complement strand
CGGGGTGATCCCCGGCATGAAGTCGGGCGACATTCTGGGCCATGAATTCATGGGCGAAGTCGTGGAAGTGGGTCCCACGGTGACGTAGAAGACGTCGACGGCCTTTTCGCCATAGGTGCCGATATGGGCCGAGCCGATGGTGAGCGACAGATCTGAGATCTCGCGGGTCAGTGCATAAAGAAGGCCGATACGGTCGAGGCCGGAAACCTCGATGACAGTGAATTTTTCCGAGATGGCGTTGGACACCGAGACCTGCGCGGGCAGGCTGAAAGGCCTCAAGCGCTTGTTGTGGCGCGATTCCTTGCCCAGGTCGATCAGCACCTGGCGCTTGCCCTGGAGCAGTTGCTTGACCGTATCGACGATGCGGGTGGCGCGGACCTTTTCGTCCTCGTCGGAGGTGAAGGCGCGGCGGAGGCGGAAGGTGTCGATGGCGCGGCCGTCGCGGGTGGAGAAGATCTGCGCGCCGATGATCGAGGCATCCTGCATGGTGCAGGCGCCGGCGATCAGCGACAAGAGCCGCGGATGGTCGGGCGTATAGAAGCTGACCTCGGTAATGCCTTCGAAGGCCTTGACCTTGATCGAGCCGGCAAAGGCCTGCTCGGTGGTATCGGCATTGCGGATCATCCGCGCATGTTCGAGCTGCAGTTCGGGCTCGGCGCGCAGCCAGTAGTGGTCGTAGTGGCGGGCGGTATAGGCTTCCACGTCGGCCGGCGGCCAGGTGCTGAGGCCCGCGGCCAGGGCATGGCGGGCGGCGCCGACGCGGTCGGACTGGCTGACCTGCGAATGCCCGCCCGAAAGCATGGGCTCGGTCGCATAGTAGAGCGCGCGCAGCAGCGAGCCCTTCCAGCCCGTCCAGGTGCCCGGACCCACCGCGCGGATGTCGCAGGCGGTGAGGATCATCAGCAGCGCTAGGCGCTGGGGTGACTGCACCACGTCGGCAAAGGCCTTGGCGGTTTCCGGATCCTGGATATCGCGGGCCTGGGCGATCTCGCTCATCAGGAGGTGATATTCGATCAGCCAGGCGACGGTGTCGGTTTCGGCGTCGTTGAGGCCGAAGCGCGGGCAAAGCTTGCGCGCGATGCGGGCGCCGGCAATGGAATGATCCTCGGGGCGGCCCTTGGCGATGTCGTGGAGGAACAGCGCCACATATAGGAGGCGCGTGTCGTTGAGCTGGGGCAGCAGTTCGTGGGTCAGCGGCAGCTCGTTGCGGAGGCCCCCATTGGCGATCTCGGCCATGACCCCGACGGAGCGGATCAGGTGCTCGTCCACCGTATAGTGGTGGTACATGTTGAACTGCATCAAAGCGACGATCTTGCCGAAATCGGGCACGAACTTGCCCAGGACGCCGCTCTCGTTCATCTGCCTGAGGATGCGCTCGACATAGAGCGGGCTCGTCAGGATGGTCAGGAAATAGGCATTGGCCTTGGGGTCGTTGCGCACCTTGTTGTCGATCAGCGCCAGGCTGTCGCGGATATGCTTGATGGCATCGGGGTGAAACAGCAGTTCCTCGCGCCCGGCCACCATGAAGGCGCGGATGAGGTTGACCGGGTCCTTTTCGAACACGTCGGGCGCCGCGATGTTGAGGCGCCCGGTATCGACGATGAAGGCGGTCTCGCCCTTGATCCTGGCCTTGCCCGAGCGGAACGGGGCCAGGACGCGGCCCACGAGGTCCATGTCCTTGGCGTGGTGGAATTCGAGGCTGGCGCAGATGATGCGGGTGAGGTCCCCCACATCCTTGGCGACGAGGAAATAGCGCTTCATGAAGCGCTCCACCCCCAGCATGCCGAGCCGCTCGGCATAGCCCATGCGGCGCGCCAGTTCGGGCTGCACGTCGAAGGTCAGCTTCTCGTCGGCGCGGCCGGTGATGAAATGGAGGTGACAGCGCACCGCCCAGAGGAAATCCTCGGCGCGTGAGAACAGCCGGTTCTCGGTCTCGGTCAGCACGCCCTTGGCGACGAGGTCGTGGCTGGTCTTGACCTGGTAAAAGTACTTTCCGATCCAGAACAGGGTGTTGAGATCCCTGAGCCCGCCCTTGCCGTCCTTGATATTGGGTTCGACCACGTAGCGGGTATTGCCCATCTGCTTGTGGCGCTCGTCCCGCTCGGCCATCTTGGCGGCGATGAATTCCGGGCCGGTCCTGGGCATGATCTCGGTTTCGAACCGATGCACCAATTGCTCGTAAAGCGCCCGGTCGCCGGTAAGGAACCGCGCCTCGAGCGTTGCGGTGCGCACGGTCATGTCGGCGCGGGCCATGCGGATGCATTCATCCACCGAGCGCACGGCGTGCCCGACCTTCTGGCCCAGGTCCCAGAGCATGTAGAGGATATATTCGGTGACCTGTTCGCCCCAGGGGGTCTGCTTGTAGGGCAGGATGAACAGGAGATCGATATCGGAGCCCGGCGCCAGCGTGCCACGGCCGTAGCCGCCCACGGCGGAAAGGGCGATGGCCTCGGCGCCGGAGGGATTGTCGACCGGATAGACCCGCGTCGTGGCGAAGCGATGCACGGCGGTGATGATCTCGTCCTGCGCGGCCGAGATATTCTGGGCGCAGCGGGTGCCCTTGTTGTGGGCCAGAAGTTCGGCCTCGGCGCTGGCACGGGCCTCGGCAAGGGTCTGGCGGATATGGCCGAGCACGGCGGCGCGGGCCGTGGGAGAGCGTGCCGGTTCCTCGCCCAGGAGGGCGTCGAACTCGGCCAGCAGCGTGTCTGCGGTCTTGAGCGCGAACTGCGGCTTTTTCGGCCGTGCCTCAGTTTCGGCGAGCGTCATCGCGGAGTTTCTTCAAATTATACAGCGCCTCGATAGCCTGCCTCGGCGTCATCTCGTCCGGGCGGACGGCATCGAGCGCTTCGTGAACGGGATCCTTGCCCTTGGGGACCGGGGCCGGCTGATGGGCAAAGAGCGGCAGATCGTCTAGCACGCTGGCCTTGTCCTTGGAAGATGCGGTGCCCACCGAGCGCTGCTCGAGCACATCAAGAACCTGTTTGGCGCGGGCAATGACAGGTTCGGGCAGGCCGGCCAGGCGCGCCACCTGGATGCCGTAGGAGCGGTCGGCGGCGCCGGGCCCGACCTCGTGGAGGAAAACCACCTCACCCTCCCATTCGCGCACTTTCATGGTGACGTTGGCGACGCGGGAGAGCGTCTTGGCGAGGCTGGTCAGTTCGTGAAAATGCGTCGCGAACAGCGCCCTGCAGCCGGTGGTTTCGTGGAGGGCCTCGACCGCAGCCCAGGCGATGGAGAGGCCGTCGAAGGTGGCGGTGCCGCGGCCGATCTCGTCGAGCACCACGAGACTGCGCCGCGTGGCGCGATTGAGGATGGCGGCGGTCTCGACCATTTCGACCATGAAGGTCGATCGGCCATGGGCAATGTCGTCGCTGGCCCCGACGCGGGAAAACAGCCGATCGACCACCCCGATATGGGCAGAGTCCGCCGGCACGTAACAGCCCATCTGTGCGAGGATGGCGATCAGCGCGTTCTGCCGGAGGAAAGTGGACTTACCACCCATGTTCGGGCCGGTGACCAGCCAGAGCGAGCCACCGCCGATGGTTTCGCTGCCCGAGAGATCGGCGTCATTGGCGACAAAGCTCTGGCCCTCGGCCTTGACCATCAGCTCGACCACCGGGTGGCGCCCGCCGGCAATGGCAAAGGCGAGGCTGTCATCGACCAAGGGGCGGCAATAACCACGCATCGCCGACACTTCGGCGAGAGCGGCGGTGACATCGAGTTCGGCCAAGGCATCGGCGAGGCCCTGCAACTGCGTCGTGCGCTCCAGCACCGCCTCGCGCATGCGGGCGAAGATCGCGAGCTCTATCTCGAGCGCCGCATCCTGGGCGCGGGCGATGCGGCCTTCGAGTTCGGCCAGCTCGGTCGTGGTGAAGCGCATGGCATTGGCCATGGTCTGGCGATGGATGAAGGTTTCGCGATGCGGCGGCTCGAGCAGCTTCTGGCCATGCGCGGCCGGCACTTCGACGAAGAAGCCGAGCACGCCATTGTGCTTGATCTTCAAGCTACGCACATCGGTCTCATCCATCAGCCGCGCCTGGAGGGCCGCGACCACGGCGCGGGTTTCAGAGCCCAGCGCCCGCTCCTCGTCGAGCTTGCCGTCATAAGCGGGGCGCACGAAGCCGCCATCGCGGCTCAAAAGCGGCAGGTCGTCGTCCAGCGCCAGCGCCAGTTCGCTGGCGAGAGCGCGCGGCGCGGCGCCCAGCGTGGCGGCGAGCCGCGCCAGCACCGGCGGCAAGTCTGGCTGGCGGGTGAGGTGAATGGCCAGTTCCAGCGCCGCCGCGACGGCCTTGCCGATGGCATTGAGATCGCGCGGGCCGCCGCGCTCCAGCGCCAGGCGCGAGAGGGCGCGGGCGAGGTCCGGGGCGCTCTTCAAATCCTGCCGTAACCGGGAGCGCAGCAGCGTATCGTCAACCAGCCGCGTGACCGCATCGAGCCGCTCGTTGATGGCCCCGGCCTGGCGGAGGGGCGCCGCGAGGCGATTGGCAAGGAGCCGCGCGCCGGGCGCCGTGACGGTGAGGTCGATGGATTGCCGGAGCGAGCCCTTGGACTGTCCGCGCTGGGTCAGGAGAATTTCGAGCGAGGCGCGGGTTGCCGCGTCGATGCTCATCGCCGTCTCCGCAGGATTGCCGACCGGCGCGCGAAGCGGCGCGGTGCGGCCCTTCTGGCTATCCCCGACATAACCCACCAGCGCCCCCAGCGCGGCGCGACCGGCGCGGCTGAGGGCGCTGGGATCGAAGACGCCGATGTCGAAGGCGGCGCGCAACAGCGGCATGGCGGCCTCGCTGCTGGCAGCCTCGGGCGGGATGGTCGTGGCAATGGCCGCCCAGGCCGGCGCGAAGAGGTGCTGCTCCGCCAGCGCCTGCCAGGTGGCCGCGGTGAGCAGCAATTCGGCCGGCGCCACGCGCGCCAGTTCGTCGCCGAGCTGGTCGGCCGAAAGGTCGGAAACGAAAGTCTCACCGGTGGAAATATCGGCCCAGGCGAGGGCGAAGTCGCTTTCGCCGTGGCGCACCATGGCGAGCGCCGCGAGATAATTGGCGCTGCGAGCGTCGAGGTGGTCGTCCTCGGTCAGCGTGCCCGGCGTGACGAGGCGCACGACATCGCGCTTGACCACCGATTTCGAGCCGCGCTTCTTGGCTTCGGCCGGGTCTTCCACCTGCTCGCAGATGGCGACGCGATGCCCGAGCTTGATGAGCTTGTTGAGATAGTCGTTGGCGGCGTGGATGGGCACGCCGCACATGCCGATATCTTCGCCCAGATGCTTGCCGCGCTTGGTGAGGACAATACCCAGGGCGGCGCTGGCGATCTCGGCGTCCTCGAAGAACAGCTCGTAGAAATCGCCCATGCGATAGAACAGCAGATAACCGGGATTGACGGCCTTGATCTCGAAATACTGCGCCATCATCGGCGTCAGCACCGCAGGCGCGGGGCCGGGATCGGCCTCGAATTGGGTCTGGTCCATGGGGCGCAAGAGCTGTCCGGGCTCGGAAAATCAGGCCCGGACCTTAGGCGGTTCACGGGCAAAATCAACCGGCAAGGCCGGCTTTGCCCCAGTTGTCACGGGCACCAGCTGGGCGGATCCGCAGGGACGGCCGCCGTCACCTGTCGATTTGGGCCAATATGGCGTCGACGACATCCGAAACCGGGCCCGTCGTATCGATGACAATGCCAGGCGGGTGATAGCCAGGGCGCCGGTGATGCCGCAACACCACCGCGCGTTCCTCGGGCACAAAACCCGGCTCGCCGGGCCGTCCCTCTATCCGCCTGTTCAACGTCTCGACATCGAGGTCGAGCACGAAGACCTTGTCGAAGACATCGAGAAGCCGGTGAAAATTGCGGGTGTCGCCGCAAAAGAACGTGGCTGCATGGGTCGTATCGGCCGCGGCCTCGCGCACCGCGTCGACGCGCCAGATCCAGTGGGCATAGCCCCAGGCAACCGGATCGACATCCGGGGGTGGCCCGGCCAGCGCCTCACCGGTCTCGGGGTCACCCCTATAGGCCAGCACCCGGTCGCCGTGAACGACGTGATGACCCCGACGCTCGAGTTCGGTCGCCACCGCTGTCTTGCCGGTGCCCGAACTGCCGATGACCAGATAATTCCTGATGCCCATAGCGCGCATTACCACGCGGCACGCCCCCGCAGGAAGCGCACCAAAGGCTGCGCCTAAAAAGTGGACACATAGCCCAAGCATGTTCAAATTCTAGGCATACATGGTCGGTTGCACACGGTAGAGGCCCAATAATCCAGCCCAAACAAACTGGCACGCTCATTGCATTCAAAATTGCATGCAATCGGAGACGTGCTTATGGGACTGATAGAAGGGACGGGCCTCGACAAGGTCTATTCAACCGCAACCGGACCGCTGGTGGCGCTGACCAATGTGTCCTTCACCATCAACGAGGGCGAGTTCATTTCGCTGGTGGGTCCCAGTGGCTGCGGCAAGTCCACGCTGCTCTCCATCCTGGGCGGGCTCGAACAGAAAACCGATGGTGACCTGGTGCTTGCCGGCCAGCATCACGATGCGCCGCGCCGCGACATCGGCATGATGTTCCAGACCTCGGTGCTGTTTCCCTGGCGCACCATCCGCCAGAACGTGCGGCTGCCGGGGGAAATCCTCGGGCTCGACCGGAAGCAGCAGGCCGAGCGCACCGACGAACTGCTCGATCTTGTTGGCCTCAACGGCTTTGGCGACCGCTATCCGAGCGAACTCTCGGGCGGCATGCGCCAGCGCGTCGCCCTGGCGCGGCTGCTCGCCCACGATCCGCGCGTGCTGCTGATGGACGAGCCGTTCGGCGCACTCGACGAATTCACCCGCGAAACCATGAATGTGGAGCTGCTCCGCATCTGGGAAAAGACCGGCAAGACCGTGGTTTTCGTCACCCACAATATCGGCGAGGCGGTGTTTCTCTCGGACCGCATCTTCGTGATGACGCCGCGCCCCGGCCGGCTCGAAGGCATTGTGGAGGTCGACCTGCCCCGTCCGCGCACCACCGAGGTCATGCGCGACCCCCGCTACACCGAACACGTCTACGACATCCGCCGCATGCTCGGCGTCGACCACTAAGGAGATCGCCATGGACATGACCGCTCAGGCCACCCTCCCCGGCACATCTGCCGCCGCGCGCGAAGATGCCGTGGCCCGCTTCATCGCCGCCGAAAAACGCAGACAGCAGCAAAGGCTGATCCGCAATCGCCTCCTGGCCATCGGCTTCGGCCTCCTGGTCATCGCCATCTGGTATGTGGCGACCGAATACGGCTTCGTGCACCGGCTCATCATCCCCTCGCCCGTCGACACCTTCTGGGCCACCGGCCGGGTGATGAGCGCCGACTATTTCTGGCCCAATGTCGGGGTGACGCTGTCGGAAATCGCCTGGGGTTTCGGCATCGGCCTCACCAGTGGCGTCGTCTTCGGCGTGCTGGTGGCCATGTTCGACACGGTGCGCGCCACCCTTTACCCCTATCTCGTCGCGCTGCAGGCGCCGCCCAAGATCGTGCTCGCGCCCATCTTCGTCACCTGGTTCGGCTTCGACCAGCCCAGCAAAATCGCCGTCGCCGTGGTGATGAGCTTCTTTCCGATGTTTCTCAACACGTTGACGGGCCTCTCTTCGGTCGATCCGAATGCGGTCAAGCTGATGCGCTCGCTGACCGCCGGCCGCTGGAAGACCTTCCGCCACCTGCTGCTGCCCAATGCGCTGCCGATCATGATGGCGGGCGTCAAGCTCTGCTGGACCCTCGCCGTGCTCGGCGTGATCGTGGGCGAATTCGTCGGCGCCTCGGCCGGCATCGGCTACCTCATCTACGCGATGAACTTCCAGCTCGATATCGCTGGCGTGTTCTCGCTCATCATCCTGCTCTCGGTGTTCACGCTGGTCATCTACCAGCTCATCGAATGGCTCGAGAGCCGGATCATCTTCTGGAAGCAGCTCTAAACGCAAAAGAACCGTGCGCCCCGGCACGGCAGGGAGAAACCTGGTCAAATGGAGAAAACCGCAATGAAATCCCGCCTTATCGTCACCGGCCTCATGCTGGCTGCCCTCATGGGTTCCGCCTCGGCCCAGGAGCTCGTAAAATTCCACGGCGTCACCGCCCAGGGCGGCCCGACCGCCCAGATGTTCCCCATCTTCATGGCCCAGGAGCAGGGCTTCTACGAGGATGAAGGGCTCGACGTGGTGCTCAACTATTCCAAGGGCTCGTCCGACGCGGCGCGCCAGCTCGCCGCCGGCAATGTCGACTGGGGCATCTTCTCCTCGGCCGCCACGATGCAGACCGTGCAGCGCGGCTTTCCGCTGAAGGCCATCATGCAGATCTACTATCCCGATACGTTCGACATCGTCGTGCCGGCCGATAGCGATATCCAGTCCATGGCCGACATGTCCGGCAAGACCATCGGTCTTTCCGACCTCGCCGGTGGTGAAGTGCCGATGACTCGCGCCTCGATCGTCGAGACGGGGCTGCGCGAAGGCGCCGACGTCAAGCTGGTCGTGGCCGGCGAAGGCGACGCCACCACTGTCCGCTCCTTCACCGAAGGCCGCATCCAGGCCTATGCCGGCGCCAAGCGCGACCTGCTGCTGATCCCGGCCCAGGGCGTCGAAACCCGCTCGATCACGCCCGAAGCCATTGCCCGCTTCCCGGGCGATGCCCTCTCGGTGCGGGCCGAGACCTTCGAGAGCGATCCGGAATTGCTGGTGAAATTCGTGCGCGCCACGCTCAAGGGCTGGGCCTGGGGCATGGCCAACGACGCGGAGGCCTTCGAGCTCTTGAAGACCAAGTACGCCGCCGCCTCGCTCGGCGACAATCCGGTGGCCCCGGAATTCTGGGAGCTGGTCAAATCCTACTACACGGCGCCCGAAGGCGTGGCCCAGCACGGCACCTTCCTGCCGGAGGCCTGGGACTTCTACATGACCTACCTGCAGCTCGGCGAAGGCGAACAGCAGGCGCTGGCCGGCCCCGTCGATCTCACCACGATCCTGACCGACGACATCGTCGTCGAGGCCTGGAACGGGCTCGACCTGGCCGCCGTCGAGTAGCATCTGCCTATCGGGGAGCCGCGGCGGCTCCCCACCCCCTTTTTCCGGAGATTGTCATGACTGTCCCTTCCGCTGCGCCGGAGACGATTGCGCTCGTCGTCGTGGGCGCCCATCTCAGCGGCATGCCGCTCAACCGCGAACTGCAGGCGCTCGAAGCCACGCTAATGCGGGCGACGCGCACTGCACCCAGCTACCGCTTCTATGCCCTGGCGGGCACTGTCCCGCCCAAGCCGGGCCTGCTGCGCGTCGCCGAAGGCGGGGTCGGCATAGATGTCGAGGTGTGGTCCCTGTCGCCGGCCGCATTCGGGCTTTTCGTCTCGCGTATTCCGAGCCCCCTGGGCATCGGTACGCTGACGCTGGAAGACGGTTCCTCGGCCAAGGGCTTCCTGGTCGAGGCCGTGGCCGTGGAAGGGGCGCGCGATATTTCGGAATTCGGCGGCTGGCGCAACTATATCGCCAGCCTCACGCCGGTGGACGCGGCGGTCTGATCAGTTCCCCAGAGCCGGTGCGACCTTGTCGACGCTGGTGCGCACATAGCCGAGGTGGTCGCGCATGGTCGCGGCCGCCGTGTCGGCATCGCCGGCCAGGATGGCCGCCACCACCGCCTCATGCTCTTCCACCGAACGCACCAGGCGTCCGAGGCTCTGGAACTGGGCCCGCCGGAACGGCGCCACGCGATTGCGGACACCCACCGTCACCTCGGCCAGAAAGCTGTTATGGCCGATGGCATAGATGGTTTCGTGGAAGCGGATATTGAGATCGTAATAAAGCGCCACATCGCCCTCATGGGCGGCATCGCGGCAGGCCTCGTGCGCCTCGACGAGCTTGCGCTTGTCGGCCTCGGTGGCAGCTTCCGCGGCAAGGCGGGCGCAAAGCGCTTCCAGTTCGGCCATGACCAGAAAAATCTCGTTGAGCTTTTCCGGCGTGAAGAGCGGCACGACGGCCCCGCGATGCGGCCGCGCCTCGGCAAAGCCGATGGCCTCGAGCTGGCGGATGGCTTCGCGCACCGGGGTGCGGGACACTTCAAAGCGCTGGGCTATGCTGGCTTCGTCGAGCGGCACGCCCGGCCCGATGACGCCGCGAACGATCTCATCTGCCAGCGCCAGCCGGACCCTGTCCACTGCCGTCATTCGTTTCGGTTTCGGGGCCATCACGCGCTCATTATGCAATCTTGCATGCTTTTAAGATGGGGCTTCGACGAAGTCCATGCGCCCGGAAGGCTGATCCCCCGCTTGTAGCAGAAGTGGAACAATGACGGCCGGCCACCCATTGAGGGGGACGTTTCATGGCCGGCGCCGCCCGGTCGAGACACCCCGGAGGCCCCATGCCCATTCCGCCCCGATCGCCGCAGATCTATTCGCCCGAACTCGAAGTCATCGAGCCCGATGAAGCGCAGCTTGCCCGGGAGCTGGCCGAGACCATGCTGTCGATCTCGCGAAAAGTGCATGAGGATAGCGGCCATGCCGAGCGCAGCGTCCATGCCAAGAGCCATGGCCTGCTGACGGCGCGCCTCGATGTCCTGCCCGATCTTCCCGAAGCGCTGGCGCAGGGCCTGTTCGCCCGACCGGCCAGCCACGACTGCATCCTCCGCTTTTCCACCATTCCGGGCGATATCCTCCCCGACACAGTGTCGACGCCCCGCGGCGTGGCGATCAAGGTGCTCGATGTCGGCGGCGCGCGCCTGCCCGGCTCCGAGGACGACAGCGTCCAGGATTTCATCCTCGTCAATGGCAAGCAGTTCAGTGCTCCCAATGCCAGGGCATTCCTCGCGAACCTCAAACTCCTGGCGAGCACCACCGACAAGGCCGAGGGCCTCAAGGTGGTCTTGTCCGGTGCGCTGCGCGGGCTCGAAAAGGCGGTTGAGGCTGTGGGCGGCCAAAGCGCCGTACTCAAGGCTTTGGGCGGCGAGCCGGAGCGGCATATTCTGGGCGAAAGTTACTTTTCCCAGTTGGCGCTGCGCCATGGCAAATACATCGCCAAGCTGGCTTTGGTGCCGGTTTCGGACAATCTCAAGGCGCTGACGGGGGAGCTCGTCGATATCGGCCACGACGACGACGCCATCCGCTCGGCCGTGGAAAACTTCTTTGCCCGGGAGACAGGAGTCTGGGAGCTCCAGGCCCAGCTCTGCTCGGACATTGCGACCATGCCGATCGAGGACGCGGCCGCGCAATGGGACGAGGCCATCAGCCCTTTTACCAGCGTGGCGAGCATCACCGCCCGCCCGCAGCCGGCCTGGAGCCCGGGGCGGTCGCAAGCGGTGGACGAGCGGATGGGTTTTTCCCCCTGGCATGGCATCGAAGATCATCGCCCGCTGGGCAGCATCATGCGGCTGCGGCGCCTCGCCTATGCCGAGGCCCAGCGCTTTCGCGCCCGGGCCAATGGCGTAGAAGTGGCCAGCTCGCCCAGCCTTGCCGACATTCCGGGCGAGGCGTGACCCTCAGCGCGAGAAGGTGAGGTGAACCGTGCCGCTTTCGGCGGTTTCGGCGGTGACCTTGTAACCGGTGTCGAAGCCCCGCAGGTCGTCCCAGAGATTGATGCCGCGGCCGAGGAGGATGGGGGCGATGCCGACATGCAGCCGGTCCACCAGCCCTGCCTTGAGAAATTCGCGCACCGTCGAGGCGCCGCCGCCAACGCGGATATCCTTGCCCCCGGCCGTGGCCCGGGCCGTTTCCAGTGCCTCGGCAGGGCTGGCATTGAGGAAGTGGAACACCGTGCCATTGGCAAAGCTGATCGACGGACGCGGCTTGTGGGTCAGCACATGCACCGGAATGCGGAACGGCGGCTCCTCGCCCCACCAGCCGCGCCAGTTCGGATCATCGGGGTTGTTGTGGAGGCCGAACATGCCTGCACCCATGATCTCGGCGCCCACCTCGTCGAAATAGGCGGAGGCATATTTGTCGTCGACGCCCGTGGTGCCCGAGCCGTCCTTGATGTGGAGCACGCGGTCGCGAAACGTCCGCGTGGCGCCGTAAGCGGCGGTCAACCGCATCCAGTCCTCGCCGAACGGCTTTTCGGGAGTCTGGTCGGTGGTGGTGGCGAAACCATCGAGGGAAATGTTGAGATCGACGCGTACGGCCATCAGGCCCTCCTGCTGTTATACTAAGGTGATTGCCTTTGTATCATGGCCAGACGCTAAGGCAAGTACCTAATTGTCGTTGACCGGAGAGCCTCGTCGCTGTAGAAAAGGCCATGCCGCATCATTCCACCCCGCTCGACCTTGCCTTTCACGCCCTCAGCGATCCGACGCGGCGGGCCGTCGTGTCGCGGCTGGCCGAGAGCGAGGCGCCGGTGAGCGTTCTGGCCGAGCCCTTCGACATGGCGCTGCCGAGCTTTGCCCAGCACCTGAAAGTGCTCGAGGATTGCGGCTTGATCGCGAGCGAAAAACGCGGGCGCAGCCGCTGGTGCTGGCTGGTGCGACCGCGCTTCGACGAGGCTGCGGACTGGATGGAAGCCGAGCGCCGACGGGCAGCCGATCGCCTCGACCGGCTGGAGGCCTATCTCGACAGGACGGACGATGACAAAGCTCTTTGAAACCTGGTCGCTGGAGCGCGAAATCGTGCTGGTGAAGGTGCTCAAGCACCGGCGCGAGAAGGTGTTTGCCGCCTGGATGGATCCTGCGGCCCTGGCGCAGTGGTATGGACCCGAAGGGCTTGCCATCGACAGCCACGAGGCCGATATCCGCGCCGGCGGCCACTGGCGCTTCGATATGGTGGGGCATTTCGAGGGCAAGGAGCAGCGCTTCCCCAACCTCATGCGTTTTCTGGAAATCGTGCCCAACGAAAGAATCGTTGCCGACTATGGCACGCCCGACCCCGAGGATCCCGACCGCTTCCGCGTCACCGTGACCTTTGACGAGCAGTCCGACGGCAAGACCGTGCTGACCATGCGCCAGCTCCATCCCAGCCGCGAACGGCGCCAGGTGGTCATGGCCTTTGGCGCCGTCGAATATGGCCAGCAGACGCTGGACGGGCTGGCAGCCTGGCTCGAGAGCTAGGTGCCGCGGATCAGCGAGGCCGGCTCCACCAGCTTGCGATAAAGGTGCCAGGTGGCGTGGCCGAGAATGGGTAGCACCACCGCAAGCCCGATAAACACCGGCAGCGAGGCGAGGAACACCGCCGCGCCGACGATGACGCCCCAGAGGAAGAGCGGCACGCGGTTATAGAGCACCGCCCGGAACGAGGTTTCCACCGCCACATAGGCGCCGACATCGCGATCGACCAGCAGCGGAAAGGCGATCACTGTGGTGCAGAGCACCACTAGCGCAAACAACGCCCCGAGACCCGTGCCGATGGCGAGAAGGGTGATGCCGCCCGGATCGTTCACGACCTGGTTGACGAGACCCATGAGCGTGCGGGGCGGAGAAAAGCCGAACAGCGTCTCGTAGAGCGCCTGGGCGCTGGCCATCCACAGCGTGAACAGCACGAAGAGCATGGCCCCGACGGCGAGAATCGAGCCGATCGCCGGTGAGCGCAGCACGCTGAAGGCATCGGCCCAGCCCGGCTCTTCGCCCAGTTCGCGCCGCCGCGACACTTCATAGAGCGGCAGGGCGGCGATGGGCCCGATCAAGGCAAAGCCCCCGATCAGCGGATAAAGCAGGGTCCAGGCGTGCCAGCCGTTCATCCACACCGTCAGGACGATGCCGATAATGGGATAGATCAGCATCAGGAGGACATAGTGGCTGGGCTTGGCCCAGAAGTCGGCGGCGCCGCGCCGCAGCACGTCGCCAAGATCGGCAATGGTGATCTGATGGATGACGGGCATGTCCAGCTTGTCGCCGGCGCCGGCCATGATGTGCATTCGGGCCATGTGCAGCACTCCTCCAAAATGGAGGTCGCAAGACCTGCGTGGCGCTGCCCCGGGCGCGAGACGCAGAAACTGCGACCGCTATGACGCCATACTAGGCGCGAAACCGGGAGCTTGTCGCCCCCGGTTCGGAAATTTGTGATCAGGCGGCGCCGTAGCCGCGGCCTTTGACCAGATCCTCGACCTCGTAGCGATCGGAGGGATCGTGCTGCGGGCGGTAGGTGAAGTATTCGAAGGTGGCGGGGCTCGCCGTGCCATTGAGGTCGTGCGCCGCGACGCCGACAAAGGCACCGGTGAAGCTGCCATGCGCCTGGTGGCCGCCGCACTCGTCCGACAGGATGGAGGCGTCGAGGACCGGTCCGATGGGCTGCAGGTCCTGTCCCTCGAGGGCGTAGAAGAACTGCAGCTTTTTCCCGCGGATGGTCAGCGCCAGCTTCACCTTGCCCTCGTTGGGGATCTGCACCGGGGCGGCGGGGAATTTCAAATTCCCATCCGGCCAGGACACTTCCGAACTCATCAGCAGCAGCTCGCGCTGTCCGTCGGAATGGGCGGTGACGGCCAGGTAGAAGAAGTTGTAGCGGCTGTAATAGGCCGTCAGCCCCGCCATGGTGCGCTCGTCGGTGGCGGTGAAATTCACCACGGTCTCGGCATCATAGGAAAAATGCTGCTGCCGGCGGGCGACCAGCGCCTGCTCGAACCAGGAGCCGATGGATTCGCGGCCGAACAGTGTCAGCTTGCCCCCACCGGTTGAAAAGATGCGATCGGTATCGGGCGTCCGGAGCCACTGGAAGTCCATGGGCAGGCCGTTTTCGAAGGTGTAGCGCTGCTCGGCGAAATACTTGGCCTCGTCGCGGGTGCCGGGCACCTCCACATGCAGCGACGGCACCGGGCCGTTCTTCACATAGAGCCAGTCGTCGTCGCCCCAATAGGCTTCCTGAATGGCTGTTTCGCGCCCGAGCACGCAGCGGCGTTCCTGCGTCGTCGGACGGCCGGTCAGATGCACCAGATAGGTCTTGCCCTCGGGCGTCTCGACGATGTCACCATGGCCGGCGCGCTGCAGGGCGGCCAGCGGCGCGTCTTTCGAGGTGAGGATATGCTTGTCCGGATGGGTCTCGTAGGGGCCATCGAGATTGCGCGAGCGGGCAAAGGTGCAGGCATGGTCATAGGCCGTGCCACCCTCGGCGGTCAGCAGATAATACCAGCCATTGCGCTTGTAGAGATGCGGGCCCTCGACGAGCTTGAGGTCCGTGCCCTTGTAGATGTTCTTGCTCGGCCCGACGAGCTTGCCCTGTGCCGGGTCGAATTCCTGGAGGGCAATGCCGGCGAACTTCAGCGGGCGGGTCCTATGGTCCCATAGCATGTTGACGAACCATTTTTTCCCATCGTCGTCATGGAAAAGACTCGGGTCAAAACCGGAGGAATTGACATAGACCGGGTCGCTCCACGGGCCTTCGATCGTGTCGGACCAGACGATGTAATTGTGCGCGTCCTTGAACGAGCCGTCCTTGCGCTTGACGTCGGTATAGACCAGCCAGAACTTTTCCCCGTCATGAGTGAGGCAGGGCGCCCAGACGCCGCACGAATCCGGATCGCCGCGCATGTCGAGCTGCGTCTTGCGATTGAGCGGGCGGGTGATCAGCTCCCAGTTGGCCAGGTCCTTGGAGTGATGGATCTGCACGCCCGGGAACCACTCGAAGGTGGAGGTGGCGATGTAATAGTCGTCGCCCACGCGAAGGATGGACGGGTCCGGATTGAAGCCGGGGAGAATAGGGTTTGTCAGTTGCGGCATGGTGCCTCCTGTTCTTCTCCCCATTGGGGAGAAGTTGGCGCGCAGCGCCGGATGAGGGGAAGGTCATGAAATGTGTAAGGGGGCGTCGTGAACACCCCCTCACCCGTCTCGGGCTCACGCCCGATCCACCCTCTCCCCAATGGGGAGAGGAATGGGCGCCGGCGCTCAAACGAACCGGTTGACCAGGTTTTCGAGATATTCCTGGCGGCCGGATTTGGGCTGCGGATTGATGCCGTCGGCGTGAACCTTCTTTGCAATATCAGCCAGGCTGAGCTTGCCGCCGAGGATGTCCTTGCCGAGGCCATTGTCCCAGCCGGCATAACGATCGTCGAGCAGCTTGTCGAATTCGCCGTCTTCGATCAGCGCCGCAGCGCCCTTGAGGCCACGGGCCAGCGTGTCGAGGCCGCCAATGTGGCCATAGAGCAGATCCGCCGGATCGAGCGACTGGCGGCGCACCTTGGCGTCAAAATTGAAGCCGCCCTTGCCGAGGCCGCCCTGCTTTAGGATGTAGTAGAAGGCCAGCGCCATTTCCCCGGCATTGTTGGGGAAGTGGTCGGTATCCCAGCCCGACTGGAGGTCGTTGCGGTTGGCGTCGACCGAGCCGAGCATGCCCAGTGAGCTGGCGACCGCCAGTTCGTGCTCGAAGGAGTGGCCAGCGAGGAAAGCGTGGCCGACCTCGATATTGCACTTCACCCGGCTTTCGAGGCCATAGCGCTGGAGGAAGCCGTAGACCGTGGCGACGTCGAAGTCATACTGGTGCTTGGATGGCTCCTGCGGCTTGGGCTCGATCAGGATCTGGCCCTTGAAGCCGATCTTGTCGGCATGCTCGATGACGAGGCTCAGGAACTTTGCCATCTGGTCGGCTTCCTGGCCGACCTTGGTGTTGAGCAGGGTTTCGTAGCCCTCGCGGCCGCCCCAGAGCACATAATTTTCGCCGCCCAGTTCATGGGTCAGCTCCAGCACGTTCTGCACCTGGCCGGCGGCATAGGCGAAGACTTCCGGATCGGGATTGGTGGCGGCGCCCGCCATGTAGCGGCGGTTGGAGAAGAGGTTGGCCGTGCCCCAGAGCAGCTTCTTGCCGGTCTCCTGCATCTTCCTGGCAAAGATGTCGCCGATGACGCGGACATTCTTGTTCGATTCGGCCAGCGTCGCGCCTTCGGGGGCAATGTCGACGTCGTGGAAGCAGTAATAGGGCACATCGATCAGGTCGAAGAATTCAAACGCCACTTCGGCCTTGAGCTTGGCGCCCTCGATGCCCTTGTCGAACCAGGGGCGATCGAAGGTTCTGCCGCCAAAGGGGTCGCCGCCTTCCTGGGCAAAGGTGTGCCAATAGGCGATGGCCGGGCGGATATGGTCTTCCATCCTTTTGCCGGCGACGATCTCGTCCTTGTTGTAGTGACGGAAGGCCAGCGGGTTCTTGCTGGTCTCGCCTTCATACTTGACCTTGCTCAGGCCCTTGAAAAAATCGCTCACTGCCGTGCCTCCTCGATGGCGGGATAAAGGGCGCGATATCGCGCATATTGATCGGAATAGGCGGCCGACAGCTTCGTGTCGGGCGCAATCGTGGTTCTGACGGGCGGCATGGTCATGACCTCCGCCGCTTTCGCCCCGGTGGCGGCACAGAGGCCGAGCCGGGCCGCGCCCAGCGCGCCACCGAAATCGCCGTCTTCGGGCAGGGCGATTTCCATGTCGAGATTGGTGGCCAGCATGTTGAGCCACAGGTTCGACTTCGAGCCCCCGCCCACCGCCAGCAGGCGATTGATGGAGGTGCCGGCATCGGCAAGGACGCGCTGGCAATCGCGCATGGCAAAGCTCACGCCTTCCATCACCGCCTGGGCCAGTTGGGCCGTATCGGTGGATTGCGAAAGGCCGGTGAAGGAGCCGCGCGCGCCGGCATTGTTGTGCGGCGTGCGTTCGCCCGAGAGATAGGGCAGGAAGATCGCTTCGCCCGGCCCGATGAATTGCGCCTCGGCTTCGCCCGAAAGTTCGGCCTGCTTCTTGCCGGTAATGCGGGAAAGCCAGTTGAGCGAATCCGTGGCCGAGAGGATGACGCCCATCTGGTGCCAGGTGTCGGGAATGGCGTGGCAGAAGGCGTGCACCGCCCCTTCGGTATTGGGGCTGAATGTTTCGTTGGAAACGAAGAGCACGCCCGAGGTGCCGAGCGAGACAAAGCCTTCGCCTGGGCGGATGGCGCCAATGCCGCAGGCGGCTGCCGCATTGTCGCCGGCGCCGCCGGCCACGACCACCGGGCCGCTCATGCCCCAGCGGGAAACGAATTCCGGCTTCAACTGCGCCGACACAGCCGAGCCTTCCACAAGGCGCGGCATGTGATCGCGGGTGAGGCCGGTCACGCCCAGCAGCGCATCGGACCAGTCGCGCTTGGCGACATCGAGCCACAGCGTGCCTGATGCGTCGGACATGTCCTCGACATGCTCGCCCGTCAGCAACAGCCGCACATAGGCTTTCGGCAACAGCACCTTGCGGATGCGGGCATAGATGTCGGGCTCGTGCTTCCGGACCCAGGCGATCTTGGGTGCGGTGAAGCCGGGCATGGCGATATTGCCGGCGATTTTCCTGAGGCTCGGAAGTGCCTGTTCCATCTCGCCGCATTCGGCAGCCGAGCGCCCGTCATTCCAGAGGATGCAGGGCCGCAGCACGTCGTCATTGTCGCCCAGCAGCGTTGCGCCATGCATGTGACCGGAAAGGCCGATACCCTTGACCGCGGCCAGCGCCTTGCCATGGCTTTGCTGGAGCTTGTCCACCGCATCGAGCGTTGCCGTCCACCAGTCGGCCGGGTTCTGCTCCGACCAGCCTGGCTGAGGGCGAACCGGCTCGACGGCGGGAGCGGAGGCCTCGCCGATTGCCCTGCCGTTGTCATCGATCAGCAGCGCCTTGACGCCTGACGTACCGATATCAATACCGAGAAAGGTCATGAGGCACGTACCTCATTCACATCAAACCGAAACATCCGAACGTCCTCCCACCCCCTTCGGGGCCACGCCGATTTCAAGATTGGCGTCGTGTTTAGCGCAGATTGTCGCGCAGGAAAATCCCAATTTCAATGGCATCCGCTGCCGCCGCCCGCCCGGCCTGCAGCGCCAGGGCTCGCGCGGCAGCGATGGCTTCGCGAATTTCGCCATCGGGATTCTGGTCGAGCACCACGTCGATGGCGCCGCTTCGGAGGCCGGCGCGCGTCGACGCCGTCAATTCGTGAGCAATGACACGCAGCGCGCCAGCACGACCCGAGGCTTCCAGGGCCTCGACCAGGCCGGCATTGCCGGCGCCGAGATTGTAGATCCCGGCGAGATCGGCATGCCTGGCCAGGAGCCGGGCGACGATGGCGGCGGTTTCGGTGCGCTCATCATGCCCTTCCACCGGGCCAATGATGGAAATTGCCGGAAACTCCGCGCCGAGCGCGGCTTCAAAGCCTTCGAGCCGCTCGGCATGGTCGCGCAGATGCAGCGAGCCGGCCACCACGGCCACCTTGCCACCGCCGGGGAGGAAGCGGCCCAGCAGCGAGGCCGCGGTGCGTCCGGCTGCGACATTGTCGATGCCGATGAACCTTTGTCGTGCCGAGCCCGGCAGATCGGAGACCAGGGTCATGACGACGATGCCGCGCCGATGCGCGGCCTCGATGGCTGATATGACCTTGGGTTCGTCGCTGGAGACCACCACGGCGCAGTCGCATTGGCGCGGATCAAGGCCATCGAGCCCTTCGGCCAGCGCCTCGGCATCGAGCGCCCGCACCCGGCGCATGTCGAGATGCATGCGGTCGGCCAGGGCCGACGCAGAGCGGCGCTCCACCGCCTGGGCGAGGCTGTCCATGAATTCGTTGGACCCGTCGGGGATGAAGAAAACCACTGAAAGATCGCGCGCCCGCGCCATCAGCGAGGCATTGAGATCGCGCGAGAAACCGAGCTGGGCAATGGCCGCCTCGACCTTTTCGGCCGTCGCTGCCCGCACGCCCGGGCGGCCGTTGAGCACACGGTCGACGGTGGCCAGCGAAACGCCCGCCGCTCGCGCCACGTCATGGACCGTCGCCCGGCGCCGCATCGTTTCTTCGCTCAAACCGCTTCCCCCCGGCCATGCCGCCTCGGCCTTCACACTCCCCACGCCTCACGCAAAGGTCAAGTGCGGCGTTGCGGCCGGGGGGCGAATAGCGCTACAGCTCCCGCCCGGAGCGAGAGGGACGGGAGATCACAATGGCCATCGCGGTTTCAACCTTTGGCGAACATGCCGGACAGCGGGTGGACCAGTTCCGCCTCACCAGCGATACCGGCGTCACCGTCGACATCATCGGCTATGGCGTCGCCGTGCGCGACTGGCGGGTGCCCGTTTCCGGCGGCGAGCGCTCCGTTGTTCTCGGCTTTGACCAATTTGAAGCCTATCCGGCCCACAGCCCGCATTTCGGCTCGCTGGCCGGCCGCGTCGCCAACCGCATTTCCAATGCGCGCTTCGACCTCGATGGCGTGACCTACCAACTGCCCCCCAATGCCGGCGATCTGCAATTGCATGGCGGCGCCGAGGGGCTGGGACGCCAGGTCTGGCAGGGCGAGGCCGACAGCGCCAACAACACGGTCCGGTTCACGCATTTTTCGCCCGATGGCGCCATGGGCTATCCGGGCAATGTCAACTTTGCCGCGACCTATACGCTGGATGGCAATCGCCTCCGGCTCGAGCTCAGCGCCACGACCGACCGGCCGACCCCGATCAGCCTTGTCCAGCACCAGTATTTCAACCTCGGCACCACGGACACCGTTCTCGACCACCTCTATCAGGTCAATTCCTCGGCCTATACCGAGCTCGGCGGCAACCTCGCGCCCACCGGCGCCATCCTGCCCTCGAAGAACACGATCTATGATCTCCGCGCGCCCCGCACCATGCGCGATGCCAATGGCGCGCCGGTCGACTACGATATCGGCATGGTGCTCGACACCGGCCGCCGCCACGGTGACCCGATCGCCACCGTGGTTTCGCCCGATAGGGACCTGACCCTGAGGCTCTGGAGCGACCGCCCGGGCGTCCAGGTCTATAATGGCGTCTGGACCGACGTGCCGGTGCCCGGTCTCAACGGCAGGACGTATAAGAAGCATGCCGGCTTCTGCCTCGAGGACCAGAGCCCGGCCGATGCGGTCAACAATCCGCACTTCCCCAATGTCATCCATTCGCCCGACCGGCCCTATAGCCATTGGTGCGAATTCGAGATCGCGTGAGGACTGCCGACTTCCCCGAGGTGCGCAGCCTGCTGACATTTTCCGTCAGATGTGACAGCGATGCTCACGCTCCTGTGAACGAAGCGGACGCGGCGGAGACATCTCATGGACAAGACTGAACGGCTGTTTTCCATCATGGATGCGCTGAGGCGGCATCGCCGGCCGATCACGGCTGCGGCGCTGGCCGAAGAGCAGAATGTCTCGGTCCGCACCCTTTATCGCGACATCCAGACCCTGATCGGCCTCGGCGCCCCGATCGATGGCGAAGCGGGCGTGGGCTATATGCTCAAGTCCGGATTTTTCCTGCCGCCGCTGATGTTCAGCCCGGAAGAGCTCGAGGCCCTGGTGCTGGGCGCGCGCTGGGTCGAGACGCAGCCGGACGATGGCCTGGGCGCCGCGGCGCGCAATGCGCTGGCCAAGATTGCGACCGCCTCGCCCGAGGACCTGCGCGACCGCATCAGCGATACCGCGCTCTGGCCGGTGGCCATCTGGGGCCAGCGCAAGCCGATCCCGGTGCTGGGCGATATCCGCCTCGCCATGCGGCAGGAAAAGGCCGTTTCCATCGACTATGCGGACGAGCAGGGGCGGCCCACGACTCGCACCATCTGGCCGGTGGGTCTGGCATTCTACGAAGGAAAGCAGACCATTGCCGCCTGGTGCCTGTTGCGCAACGACTTCCGCAATTTCCGCACCGACCGCATTGTCTGCCTCACCATCACCGAGGAGCGCTACGGCAAGCGCCGCTCGACGCTGGAGCGGGAATGGCGGGCGAGCTGGGTCAACGATCGCCGCCACCAGGACAGCGAGGCCGGTGACACCGGCTCCTGATCCGTCAAAGCCGAAACCCTCTAGCGCATCCGCGCGTAGAGGCTTTCGGGCCGGACCGTATCGTCGATGCGAAACCGGTGATAGGCGGGGGGATGGGCCCGCTGCCCGCATTCCATGCGCGGACAGATGCGGCAGCCGACCCCGATCGGCACGACCTGCTGCTGGCTCGAAAAATCGATGCCGTCGGAATAGATCATCTCGCGCGCGTGATGGACGGCGCAGCCAAGGCCAACCGACAGGTAGCGCCTGGGCGCATTGTAGCGATAGTCACCCTTGGTGATGGTTCGCGCGATGCAGAAGAAGCTCTGCCCATCGGGCATCTGGCTGACCTGCACATTGATGCGCTCGGGCGCGAGGAATGCCGCGTAGATGTTCCAGCGGGGACAGGCGCCGGAATGGCGCGGAATATGGATGCCCGAGAGCGAGAAGCGCTTGGAAATATTGCCGGCAATGTCGGTGCGCACCAGGTGCAGCGGAATGCCCGAAGCACCCTTCCGCTGCAGCGTCGTCATGCGGTGGCAGACCTGCTCGAAGCTGGCGCCGAAGCGCCTTCCCAGCCGCTCGATATCGTAGCGATAATCACGACAGGCCTTGAGGAAAGGCGCATAGGGCATGATCAGGGCGGCGGCGAAATAGGCCGAGAGCACGTTGCGCGCCAGGGCTGGCGCATCGCCCTCTGCCAGATCCGATTGCGCGATGATGTCGGTGATTTCGCCCTGTGCCGCCAATTGCCCGACCTGCTGGGCGAGGAGAAAATTGGCGCTCTCTGCCGGCAGCAGATCGGAAATCAGCAAGTGCCGCCTGTTTGCGTCGAGCTGCCGGGCAATGCCGTGGGGCAGGGAGGCGAGGCGCACTTCGAGGCCGAAGACATTGAAGAGATAGGTGCGGAGGCCGGCCTCGAAACTGTCACCTGACGTATCGATATCCTCGCGCACCCGATCCGCGCTGTCCTCGAGAAGAGGAAAGTGGTTGGCGTTCTCCTGGAGGAAGTCGGAAATCGCGTCCGTGGCGAGGTGAAAGTGCTCCCCGTCGCCGGTCGTCTGCGGCGCCGGGGCGCCCGCGGTGGCGAGCCGATAGCGATCGTAGAGCTTGAGCACGGCGCGGGCCGCCGCCGGATTGGCTTGGGCAAGGTCACGGATTTCGAGATTGGTCAGGTCGCTATCGGCAAAGATGTCGTCTCCGAAAACTTCCATCAGGTCACCGGCCAGCCGGCCCTCGTCGCCATCGACCAGCTCGCCGGGCTCGACGCCGAAATAGCCGGCGATGGAAAACAGCAGCGGCACGGTGACCTTGCGGCGATTGTGCTCGATGAGATTGAGATAGCTGGCGGAAATGCCCAGCGCCTGCGCCAGATCCGCCTGATTGAGATGGCGCTGCCGCCGCAGCCGTCTGATACGCCCGCCGACCTGGTTTTCCCCCGCGTCCATCGCCCTCTCCTTTACAGAGATTTACAGAAACTGATCGATCCTTGACTGTCGATTTACAGCTTTACTGCGCCTCTTGCGGCTATTTCTTGCATATCCGGCGTTGTTGTCAAATATTTACAACCAGCAGCGAGGAGAAATGAATGTCCCCCATGATCGAGCAGCGCGACGAGTACATCACCATCATCGCCCCCACCGCGACCGAAGCCATGGCACAGTTCAAGGCGCGGGGTCTGAGCGAACAGGGCTTTGCGATTGCCGGCAGGATCGGCAGGCATCAGTTCACCCTTGTGGGCGGGGAAGATGCGCAGGAACTGTTCTCCGGCGCTGGCATGATCGCCGCCACCTTCTGCCGGAAAGTGGCCATCTAGCGACCCGCGTCCGCCGGACCCCCCAAACCCAAAATGTTCCACGTGAATCCGTGTTGCCTGGCGCAGCACCAGTACAGCCATGTCCAATGAGGAGACAGATATGCTCGACAAACCCAACCAACCAGAGAGCTTTCCGGCGCCGGATTATGCGCCCGATCGCTGGCGCAATATCGCCCGCACCTATTCACCCGATGACGTGCGGCGCCTCGCCGGATCGCTGCCGATCCGCCATTCGTTGGCCGAGAATGGCGCGAAAAAACTCTGGCAATTGCTGCACTCGGAAGTCTTTGTGCCAACGCTGGGCACGTTTACCGGCAACCAGGCGGTGCAGCAGGTCAAGGCGGGGTTGAAGGCCATCTACCTTTCCGGCTGGCAGGTGGCGGCCGATGCCAATTCCTCGGGCAACATGTATCCCGACCAGTCGCTTTATCCGGTCGACAGCGTGCCATCAGTGGTCACGCGCATCAACAAGGCGCTGCAACGCGCCGACCAGATCCAGGCCATGGAGCGCCACGACGGCGTGGCGACCACCGATCTCGATTTCTTCGTGCCCATTATTGCCGATGCCGAAGCCGGGTTTGGCGGCGCGCTCAACGTGTTCGAGCTGATGAAGGCCATGATCGAGGCCGGGGCGGCCGCCGTGCATTTCGAGGACCAGTTGGCCTCGGAAAAGAAATGCGGGCATCTGGGCGGCAAGGTGCTGGTGCCGACCAGCCAGTTCATCCGCACCCTCAATGCGGCGCGGCTCGCCGCCGATGTCATGGGCGTGCCGACGCTGATCATGGCCCGCACCGATGCCGAAGCGGCGCGGCTCATCACCTCCGACATCGACGACTGCGACCGGCCCTTCGTCACCGGCGAGCGCACGGCCGAAGGGTTCTATCGGCTCAAGGGCGGGCTCGACTGCGCCATCGCAAGGGGCCTCGCCTATGCGCCCTATGCCGATCTCATCTGGTGCGAGACGTCAAAGCCCGACCTTGGTGAAGCCAGGCGGTTCGCCGAAGCCATCCGCGCGAAGTTTCCCGAGCAGATGCTGGCCTATAACTGCTCGCCCAGCTTCAACTGGGCCAAGCATATGGACGAGGCCGACATGGCAAAATTCCAGAGCGAACTGGGCGCCATGGGCTACAAATACCAGTTCATCACACTGGCTGGCTTTCACAATCTCAGCCTCACCACGTTCGAGCTGGCACGCAGCTACAAGGAGAGCGGCATGGCCGGTTACTCGAAACTGCAACAGGCCGAATTCGCCGCCGAAACCCATGGCTTTTCCGCGGTGCGGCACCAGCGCGAAGTGGGCACCAGCTATTTCGATGCCGTGTCGCTGACCGTCAGCGAGGGACAGAGCGCCACCACCGCCATGGCGGAGAGCACCGAAGCGGCGCAATTCCACTGAGCCGCACCGGCGGGTCGTTCAAGGCGTCCCGCCGATTCACGTGAAACACTTGTCCACAGCTTATCCACTGATGCCCAGGATCGGAGCCATGTCTGCGACGAGCTGCCGGGCATCGACCAGCCCGGTCGCAAAGCCAACCAGCCAGAGCAGATGCACAGCCAAGATCAGCACGGTCGCGGTGACATAACCTGGCTTGCGGGTCTTGTGGCGGAAGGTGGCCTGACCAAGGAGGCCACCCACAATGCCGAAAGCGAGGTCGAGGCCCAGAAGCGTCACCTCGCTGATGCGCCAGTGGCCGTTCTCGGCGTAGCGCTTGTCGGCGTGGCAGGCGAGGAAGGAAATGATCCCCATGCCGAGATAGGCCAGCGCTACGGCAATGGGCAATCGGTCGAGAGCGACCCCCGCAACGACGAAGACGATCAGGATCAGGGACAGCGGATAGCGCCAGTTCAGGGACGTGGCCGGCGTCGCGACGGCACCGCGGCGGCGGATTGCGAGCCCGGGCGCTGGATTGGCACCCAGAATCTCTACTGCTCGGGCCTGGAGTCGTCCGTCTTCGCCGCGCGCCGGGACAAAGGAGACGCTGTCGCCGATGCGCGGCCGGGTGGCAATGCGGGCGATGGCCGAAATATGAACGAAATGCCTTTGGCCATCGCGGCCTTCGACAAAGCCGAAGCCGCGCTCGTCATTCCATTGCACCAGCAGCCCATGTTCCGGCATGTCATCCTCCGAGGTACCTCAGCCCAAGGCTAAGACACGAGGATTAACGAGGCTGTCAGGGCGAGTCGGCAATTGCGCTCAAAAGATCGACCGCCGCAAAGGCAGTTTGATCGGTGCCGGAAAGCCGGTCGCGAGCTCGTCCCAGAAGCGGGTGCGGAGCACTTCGGGGAAGACGTGGCCCTGGGGCAGGGCGTCGCGCGCGAACCAGCCCGCTTCGCTGATGGCTTCGCCCTCGGCCGGGTTGGCAGAAACGTCGATTTCGCCCGAAACATAGTCGGCGAGGAACCAGAATTTCACGATCCGGCCCCAGCCGTCGACCAGCTCATCGATATAGGCCATGTTGCGCGTCCGGACGCGGATGCCGGCCTCTTCAAAGGCCTCGCGCTCGGCGGCCTGATGCAATTCTTCGCTGCCCTCCACGCCACCGCCGGGACCGGCCCAGAAATCGTGCCTGCCGGGCCGAAAGTGCCGGACCAGCAGGATGCGGTTGTCGCGCAGCGCCAGAACGCCGGCAGAAATGCGATGCTTCATCGAGGGTCCGATCAGGCGGCGCCGAAATTGAGCCGATAGCTCAGGGCCTCGGCAATATGGGGTCGGGCGACCTTATCGGAGGCAGAGAGATCGGCAAGGGTACGCGCCACCTTGAGCACCCGGTGATAGGCGCGGGCCGAGAGATTGAAGCGCTCCGCAGCCTGGAGGAGCAGCGACTGGCTCTCGCGATCCGGCGCCACCAGCTTTTCGATGACAGCGGACGGCGCCGCGGCATTGGTCCAAATCTGCGGGTGGCCGGCCGAGGCATAGCGCTCCGCCTGACGCTGGCGCGCGCCGGCAACGCGCCTCGCCACTTCGGCCGAACTTTCGGGCGGAGCACTGGGCGCGATCATGTCGGCGGCAGACACGGCGGGCAAGTCGATGCGGATATCGATGCGATCGAGAAAGGGGCCAGACAAGCGCGCCTGATAGTCCGCGGCACAGGCGGGCCCGCGCTTGCAGATATGGCCGGGCGTGCCGGCCATACCGCATTTGCACGGATTCATCGCCGCCACGAGCTGGAAGCGGCTGGGATAGGCAACCCGCGCGTTGGCCCGGGCGATAACGGTTTCGCCGCTTTCCAGCGGCTGGCGCAGGCTGTCGAGCACGCTGGGCGCGAATTCAGGCAGTTCATCGAGAAACAGCACGCCATTATGCGCAAGGCTCGCTTCGCCCGGCCGCACCTTCAACCCACCGCCGACGAGGGCGGCCATCGAGGCGGAATGGTGCGGCGCGCGGAAGGGCCGGCGATCGGACAGGGCGCCATTGGCCAGTTCCCCGGCAATGGACTGGATCATGGAAACATCGAGCAGCTCGCGCGGGGAAAGCGGCGGCAGGATGGAGGGGAGACGGGCCGCCAGCATGGACTTGCCGGCGCCGGGCGGACCGATCATCAGGAGGTTGTGGCCGCCCGCTGCCGCCACTTCCAGCGCCCGGCGGGCGACCGCCTGCCCGCGCACATCCACGAGATCGGGCAGGTCGCCGGGAGCGGCCAGTTGCCTTCCCGGCTTTGGCCGCGCCTGCAACTGATGCCCGGTCAGGTGATTGGCCAGCGCGATGAGGCTGTCGGCCGCGATGATGTCGATTTCCTCGCCGGCCCAGGCGGCTTCCGGGCCCGAGGCAGTGGGGCAAACGATCCCCATGCCCCTGGCGCTGGCGGCCATGGCCGCCGGCAGGACGCCGCCGACATGCGCGATGCGCCCGTCGAGCCCCAGCTCGCCCAGCGCCATATAGCCATCGAGTGCATCCTGCGGGATCGCGCCCAGGGCGCCCATCAGCGCCAGGGCAATGGGAAGGTCGTAATGACTGCCTTCCTTGGGCAGGTCCGCCGGGGCCAGATTGATGGTGATGCGCTTGGGCGGCAGGCCGAGGCCGGACGCGGTCAGCGCCGCACGCACCCGCTCGCCACTTTCACGCACCGCCTTGTCGGGCAAGCCGACGAGCACGAGTGCGGGAAATCCGGGGGCGATATGCGCCTGCACATCGACCGGCACCGCCTCGATGCCCTGAAACGCCACAGTCGTTACGCGCGCGACCATTTGCCGAGCCCCCAACCCTGGCCTGAGGCTAGCAGAGTAAGCAGGGCTCAGCAAGAACGTATAGCGAACAGAAAACGGAACGTTAACCATCCGCGCTGCCACACTGGTTACCCTAAAACTCCATTAACCGCGCCATGTTGAATCAATGGCAGTCCAGTTTTGCGTTCCGAGTATTCCGACCCATGGCCCTTACTGCCCGCCGCTCCGTCTCCGCCGCTCTGCGTGGCGCCGTTCTGAGCCTCGCCGTTGTGGCGCTGGTCGCCTGCGGCAGCGTGGGCGGGCTCTATAATGCCATTCCCGGCGACAACCGGCCCCATGCCAAGGTCGACCGGGCCCGCGGCATGCCGATCCAGGGGATCGACGTGGCGCGCTACCAGGAAAATGTCGATTTCGCCAAGGCCCGCGCCGCCGGTATCCATTTCGTCTTCATGAAGGCGACTGAGGGCAGGGACTATATCGACCCCGATTTCCGCGCCAACTGGGTCCGGGCCCGCGATGCCGGCATGCCACGCGGCGCTTATCACTTCATGACCTGGTGCTCGCTGGCGTCGGAACAGGCCGCCTGGTTTGCCCAGAACGTGCCCTTCGACCCCAGCGCCCTGCCGCCGGTGCTCGATCTCGAATGGAACAATCACTCGAGCTGCAAGACCAAGCCGAGCAAGGCCGATGCGCTCGAAAAGATCCGCTTCATGCTCGATGCGATGGAGCGGCATACCGGCAAGTTGCCGATCATCTATACCGACATGAACTTCCACCGCGACATTCTCGACGGCGAGTATTTCCCCAATGCCTTCTGGCTGCGCTCGACCGCTGCCGAGCCGCACGAGCGCTACAACAACCGCCCCTGGACCTTCTGGCAATACACCCAGACCGGCGTGGTGCCCGGCGTTCGCGGGGAAGTCGACCGCAATGTCTATTACGGCTCGACCGAGGACTGGCTGATGTTCCTCTATACCGGCTGCGACCCGCGTGCCGTCGCCGCCCTCCAGGCCACCGGCCGCTGTCTGCCGGCCAAGTAGGCCCCGGTCCAAAAAGCGGCTACTCAAGCCCGGCCGCGCCACATAAATTGCGGTGCGCAGGGCAGGAAGGGAGCGGCGGATGGATTTTCTCAGTGACTTTGGCCTCGACGGGCTCAGCATCGTGCTGATCGGCCTCGGCATCCTCGCCATTCTGGTGCTGTTCGCCGGCGCCAAGACGGTGCCGCAAGGCTACAACTACACCATCGAGCGCTTCGGCAAATATACCCGCACGCTGAAGCCCGGGCTCAATCTGATCGTGCCGTTCATCGATACGATCGGCAAGAAGATGAACGTGATGGAGCAGGTGCTGGACGTGCCGCACCAGGAAGTCATCACCCGCGACAATGCCACGGTGACCGCCAATGGCGTCACCTTCTACCAGATCCTCGATGCCGCTTCGGCGGCCTATGAGGTGACCCATCTCGAACATGCCATCCTCAACCTCACCATGACCAATATCCGCTCGGTCATGGGCTCGATGGATCTCGACGAACTCCTCAGCCATCGCGATCAGATCAATGACCGGGTACTGCGCGTCGTCGATACGGCGGTGGCGCCCTGGGGCATCAAGATCACCCGCATCGAGATCAAGGATATCGATCCGCCCAAGGACCTCGTCGATTCCATGGGCAGGCAGATGAAGGCGGAGCGCGAAAAGCGCGCCACCATTCTCGAAGCCGAAGGCCGAAGGCAGGCCGCCATTCTCAAGGCCGAGGGCGAAAAGCAGGCGCAGGTGCTGGAAGCCGAGGGCCGGCGCGAAGCGGCCTTCCGCGACGCCGAGGCCCGCGAGCGCGCGGCTGAAGCCGAGGCCAAGGCGACCCAGCTCGTGTCCGACGCCATCGCCTCGGGCAATGTCCAGGCCATCAACTATTTCGTCGCCAACAACTACATCAAGGCGCTGGAGGGCATCGCCACCGCGCCCAACCAGAAGCTGCTGATGCTGCCGGTCGAGGCGGCCAGCGTCATCGGCGCCATTGGCGGCATTGCCGAGATCGCGCGCGAGACTTTTGGCACCGACAAGCCTGCCCAGCCGCCGCGTGCGTCGAGCCGGCCGCCCTCATCCGCGCCGGACCGGGGCTGAGGCAGGCCCATGCAGATCATCGCCTATCTGGGTCAGAACGCCCCCTGGAGCTGGATGATTGCCGGCCTCGTGCTCTTGGCGCTCGAACTCGTGGTGCCGGGCGGCTACCTGCTCTGGATGGGCATTGCCGGCATTCTGACGGGCCTCCTCGTCATGTTCCAGCCGCTGGACTGGCCGCTGCAATGGCTGGTCTTCGGTGTGCTGTCGCTGGTGTCCATCCTGATCTGGGTGCGGGTGTCGCGCCGACGCGGCAGCCAGACCGACCGGCCACTGCTCAACCATCGGGCCGAGCAGTTCATCGGGCAGGAAGCAGTGCTCGACCGGCCCATAGAAGGCGGGTTCGGACGGCTGGCGCTGGGCGACAGCATCTGGCGCATTGCCGGCCCAGACCTGCCCGTCGGCCAGAGGGTACGGATCGTCAGCGCCGAGGGACCGGTGCTGCGGGTCGAGGCCGTGTAACCCCGCAAGGGTTCATTAACCATAAACTGAAAGGATGCCGCGACGGCCCCAAGGGGCACGGCCGGCGTTTCTTTGCCTGCCGTTGACGAGCGGAGCAGGGCGTGGGCCGGCGATTTCTTGGAGTGCTGAGCCTTTTGGCGGGAAGCGTAGCGCTGCCCGGCATGGTGCAGGCCGACCCGCTGATCATCGACGAAACCGCCCTTGCCAATGACCGCCTGACACCGGGAATATACCCATCTGCGCCCATGCCCGAAGGCTTTTCGGTGCCCAGCGAACCGAGCCATCCGCCAGTCGAGATCGACTGGTCGGTCGGGCTCAAGGGCAGCTACACGGCCTCAAGCGCCGGCAACGCCTTCGTCACCACGCTCAAGCCCGCCTTCACGGCGACGCATCAGGGCGTACGCACCGACCTCGTGCTTGATGGCAGTGCCGAACTGGCGCGGGCTCCCGATGGCAGCTTTGTGGTTGACGCGCTGAGCCTCAAGCTCGACGGCACCACCATGCTCGGCAGCGACACGACCGTATCAGGCACGGCCGGCCTCAGGCTGACGCAGGATCTGCCGGGCCTGCCGGGCGCCAATCCGCTGGTCAGCGTGCCGCCGCAGGTCTTGACCGGCACGCTGGGCGGGGGACTCGATCGGCAGTTCGGCCGCTTCAATGTCGGGCTCAAGGGCAACCTCGAGCGCACGCTCTATGGTCCCACCACACGGCGCGATACTGGCCTCACCGACAATGGGCAGCAGAATGTCTGGGAAGGCGATGGCACATTGCGGCTCGGCTTTGCGGCCACGCCCATCATCGAAGTGTTCGGCGAGGCGGGCCTCGGCCGCGACTGGTTCGACCAGCGGGGCGCCGATGCCACCAGCCGCAGTTTGCGCGCCGGCATAGCGGGCCAGTGGAACGGCATCTGGTCGGCCAGCGCCTCGTTCGGCGTCGGCCAGCATGATTTCGACAATGCCGGCCTCACCGACATCACCACCCAGCTCTACGACGCCAGCATCACCTATTCGCCCGACTCGACCGTCAGCCTCACGGCGGCCCTCGCCACCGCCATCACGCCCACGGGCGCCGATACCGGTGGCACGGCGAAAGTCGCGCACACGGCGTCGGCCGATGCCAGCTATACGATCAATTCCTGGCTGCGGCTGCGCGCCTCGGCCGATTGGGGCCATGCGCGCATCGAAGGCAGTGGTGAAACCGAAACCAGCCACGGCCTTGGCGCCGGCGCCGATTATCGCTTCAATTCCCGCGCCACGCTATCGGCCGACTACGGCTATGTGCACCGCGACAACAGCCTGTCCGGCACGTTCGACAGCCACACGGTCAGCCTCGGCCTGACGGTTCGGCGCTAGGGCGCCATAAGCGGGCGCCACCCCCACCCATCCTCCCCCGGCTACGGGGAGGAGCGGCACCGTGTCAGCCAAACTTATCCCCCGCCCGCAATACACCCCGTATTCTCCCCACATCAGCCGGGTGGAGATGGGGTTGCAACGATCAACCGTCCGGCGACAGTCGGGAGGGCTCTGAATTGTTACGGAGCCTGGGGCCGGGGATGGGAAATTCCGGTGTGAGCCGGCCCTAGCGAAACCCCCTGTCAGAAAGCCCGGCGCCCCGAGGCGGTTCTCGTCTCACTATACCAAAATCTCGGAGGCGAAAGCCGTCTCGGAGCTCTCATCGTCCAAACGTCACCGGGAAGCGGCAGCTTGTCCGGGGCTTCGGCCTGCCCGCGGGCAGGCGGAAGGATCTTTGAACCATCGCCTTGGCTGCGATGACCGAGGACTATTTAGAGCTCGTCACCCAGATCGAGCTTTTTCAGCTCGTCGATGAAACCGGGGCGGATATCGTCGCGATCGAGGGCGAAGACCACATTGGCGGTAAGAAAGCCAAGCTTGGAGCCGCAGTCATAGACCTTGCCCTGATACTTCACGCCGGTGAAGCGCTGCTGGCCCATCAGCGTCTGCATGGCGTCGGTGAGCTGGATCTCGCCGCCGGCGCCGCGGGTCTGCTCGGCCAGAAGGGCAAAGATTTCGGGCTGCAGGATGTAGCGGCCGGAAATGAAGAGGTTTGACGGCGCCTGGTCGCGGGCCGGCTTTTCCACCATGCCGTTGATGGCAAAGCCGGTATCGGGGCCGTCGCCGCGCACCACGACGCCATAGGAGGAAACGTCCTCCCAGGCGCATTCCTCGACGCCGATGACATTGCCGGCGCTTTCCTCATAGGCGTCCATCATCTGCCGGAGCACGCCGGGCTTGGCCTGGAAGATCATGTCGGGGAGGAGGAGGGCAAAGGGCTGGTTGCCGACGATGTCGCGGGCGCACCACACGGCATGGCCCAGGCCCAGGGGCTCCTGCTGGCGGGTAAAACTGGTCCGTCCCGCCGATGGCAGATCCTTGCGCAATTCGTCGAGCGCGGCGCTCTTGCCGCGGCTTTCCAGCGTTGCCTCGAGCTCGAACTGGCGATCGAAGTGGTCCTCGATGACGCCCTTGTTGCGGCCCGTCACGAAGACGAAGTGCTCGATGCCCGCCTCGCGGGCCTCATCCACCGCATATTGGATCAGGGGCCGGTCGACTACCGTGAGCATTTCCTTGGGCATGGCCTTGGTGGCCGGCAGGAAACGGGTTCCCAGGCCCGCGACGGGGAAAACGGCAGTGCGAACGCGGTTGGACAAGAGGCTTTCTCCCTGATGGACGCCGATCGGTCATAAAGCTAAATCAACGTCTGGCATATATAGTTGCTGCCCAATAGCATTTCCGAAACGGAGAGACAAAGCATGACCGTCCTGGTAACCGGCGGCGCCGGCTATATCGGCAGCCACATGGTGCTCGAACTGGCCGATGCCGGCGAAAACGTCGTGGTGCTGGACAACCTCGTGACCGGCTTCGACTGGGCCATCGACGGTCGGGCTACGTTCGAGCCCGGCAATGCCGGCGACATCGACCATGTGGTCAAGCTGATCGAAAAACACGGCATCACCGAAATCATCCACTTTGCCGGTTCTATCGTGGTCCCGGAATCGGTGACAAATCCGCTCAAATACTATGCCAACAACACCGCCACCTCCCGCAATCTCATCGAGGCCGCGGTCAAGGGCGGCGTGAAGCACTTCATCTTTTCCTCCACCGCCGCCGTTTATGGCATGACCGGGCTCGCGCCCGTGGTCGAGGACACGCCGCTCAATCCGATGTCGCCCTATGGGCGAAGCAAGCTGATGACCGAATGGATGCTGGCCGACGTCGCCGCCGCCCATGACATCACCTATGGCGTCCTGCGCTATTTCAACGTTGCCGGGGCCGATCCGGGCCGCCGCTCGGGCCAGTCCACGCCCGAGGCGACCCATCTTATCAAGGTGGCCTGCCAGACGGCGCTGGGCTCGCGCGAGAAGATGGACATTTTCGGCACCGACTACGAAACGCCCGACGGCACCTGCGTGCGCGACTATATCCACGTCACCGACCTGATCGCCGCCCATGCGCTGCTGCTCAAGCACCTGCGCGCCGGTGGCGAGAGCACCACGCTCAACTGCGCCTATGGGCGCGGCTATTCGGTGCGCGAAGTGGTCGACACGGTGCGCAAGGTTTCCGGGATCGACCTCAGGGCCGACGAGGGTCCGCGCCGGGCCGGCGATCCGCCCTCGATCACCGCGACGGGTGAGAAGGTCAGGAGCCTCCTCGGCTGGGTGCCCCGGCATGATGCGCTCGATGAAATCGTCGAAACCGCCTATTCCTGGGAGCGCCACCTGCTGACGCGCAACCGCTAGGGCGTTCTCGGCAAAGGTGGCCACGCGACAAAGCAGGTAGAGGGGAGTTCGATCCATGCGGTGGATGGTCCTGATCTGGCTGGCGCTGACGGCGCCGGCTCTCTCCCAACCGGTGGACAGCTTTGCCGGTTTCCTCGCGCAGTTTCGCGCCGAGGCCGTGGCGCAAGGGGTCGACGGCGCCTTCTATGACGCCATAACTGCGGGGCTGACGCCCGATCCCAGCGTGCCCAACCTCGTCGAGACCCAGCCCGAATTCACCACGCCGGTCTGGGACTATCTCGACACCCGCATCAATGCCGGGCGCATCGAGCGCGGCAAGGCGGCCATGGCGCGCAATTCCGCGCTCTTCAGCCAGGTCGGCCAGGCCTATGGCGTCGATCCCTATGTGCTGGGCGCCATCTGGGGCATGGAAACCGACTATGGCGCGGTGCTGGGCAATGACCGGCTGATCCGGCCCATCGTGCGCTCGCTGGCCACCGTAGCCTGGCAGCGCCGCAGCCGCTTTGTCGAGGACAAGGCCGATTTCGTGGCGGCGCTGAAGCTGGCGGCGGCCAATGGCGGTGTGTCGCCCATCGGCTCCTGGGCCGGCGCCATCGGGCACTTGCAGGTCAATCCCTCCAACGTGGTCGCGAATGGCACCGATGGGGACGGCGACGGGCGCGTCGACCTCCACAATTCGCTCCCCGATGCCCTGGCCACCAGCGCCGCCTATCTGCGCCGCCTCGGCTACCAGCCGGGCATGGACTGGGGTTTCGAGGTCGAGGTGCCTGAGGGCTTCGACTATCTCTTGGCAACGCGCGATCAGTTGCGGCCCATCTCGTTCTTTGCCGAGCGCGGCATCGTCAGGGTAAGCGGGCGGCAGTTTTCCGAGCTGTCGACGCCTGTCTTCCTTTATGTCCCGGCAGGCAAGGACGGGCCGAAATTCCTGATGACCGGCAATTACCTGGTGTTCAAGGGCTACAACTTTTCCGACAGCTATGCGCTGGCGATTGCCCACCTGACCGACCGCCTCAAGGGTGGCGGGTCCTTTGCCACCCCGTGGCCGCGCCAGACGCAATTCCCCGACCTGGCGCAGCGCCGGGAAATCCAGCAGGCCCTGGTGACGCTCGGGCTCTATGACGGGGTGGTGGATGGCCGCATCGGGCCGGTCACCCAGGCAGCCTATGCGCGCTTCCAGGCCATGCAGGGCCAAGTTGCCGACGGGTTTGTCACCCGTGCCTCCCACGCCGCCCTCGTGGCCGCGGCGCGGTAACGCTCGAGCGATCAACGTGGCCTTGCGGTGGGACCGGTGTTAAAAAGGCACCCATGCTGATGCGGACAAAAGTATGAAGCGGCTCGTTCTGGCTATCCTGATTGGCGTCCTGGCGCTGGCCGAGGCCGGCCCGGCTCTGGCGCAAGCGGCCGATGACACACTGGTCGTCGCCCAAGCCGAGGAGGGGCGCCGGCGCACGCTGTTCGATCTGCTGTTCGGCGAGGAGCCGCAGCCGGCGCCACAGGTCCAGCAGACACAGCCGCGAGCCCAGCCACAGCCTTCGGCAGCACCCGCTCCGGCTCCGCCTCCCGCGGCGCCGGCCATCGACAAGGCGGCCGATGCCACGCGGCTCGCCGTGTTCGGCGATTCGCTGGCCATCGACCTCACCAAGGCGCTGGAGCGCTTTTACGCCGAGGATCCCAATCTGGTGGTGATCGGGCAGGGTGTCAGTTCCTCGGGCTTCGTGCGCGACGACTTTTTCGACTGGAATGCCGCCATTGCCGAACAGATCGCGGCCGACAGTTTTGACATTGCCGTGGTCATCATCGGCATCAACGACCGCCAGGAAATCACCGCCAATGGGCAGACCTACGAGCCGCTCAGCGATGGATGGAACACGGTCTACCAGGGCCGCATCAACGCCTTTCTCGGGCAACTTCGGGCGGCTCGGAAGCCGGTGATCTGGATGGGCCTGCCGCCCATGGCGCGCAGCCAGTATTCGGCCGCCATCAACCAGATCAGTGCCCTCCATCGCATGGCGGCCTTTTCGGGCGGCGCCGAATTCATCGACATTTTTGACCGCTTTGCCGACCAGGAGGGCAAGTATGCCGCCTATGGTCCTGACGTGAACGGGCAGAATGCGCTGATGCGCAAGGATGACGGCATCCACTATTCCGCCGCCGGATCGGACAAGCTGGCCTTTTACATCAGCCAGTCGATGCGCACCTTTTATCGCGGCGGCAGGGTGAGCGTCGCGGTGGTCGATCCGTTGCAGGGCACCGACGCCGCCAGCATGTTGCGCCCGCCCTATCAGGGCCTGGGTCAGATCCGGCTTCTGGAAGTGGCGGGGGCGGTCACTCCCCTCAGTCGCGCGCCGGATCGTGCCACCGACCTGGTGGTCAATGCGGACTTCCGCGAGGTCGCGCCGGCTTTTCCGCTCGAGCAGTTGATCCAGGCGCCGGTCGGCCGGGTCGATGCGTTTGGCCTGGGTATCGTCCCGGGCGAGGACGACGCGCCGAACGCGGGCGAGGCTCAATAAGGGCCGACGGCCTCGGCGATCGGTGACAGCATTTCGGACCGCGCGGCGCCGGTCCCGGCCACGCTCGTGGCCATGATGGCAAAAATCAGCAGAACCAGAGCAGCGGCAAGACGCATAGGGAATTTTCCCATTGGGATTGCTGCGACTTCCTTGCGCCTCCAGGCAGCGGGTTGCAACGACAGCGTTAAGCTTTGCTTAACGTCTAAAGTTTTCAGAAATTTGACGAAAATCCCGTCAGGCGCCGAGTAGACCGCTCGACTTGATGCCGTCGAACACGAACTGCACGGCCAGCGCCGCGAGCAGAATGCCGACCATGCGCGAAACGACGGACAGGCCGGTGAGGCCGAGCAGCCGCTGGATCGGGATGGCGATCAGCAGGGTCAGCCAGCACAGCGCCAGGATGACGACAATGGCGGCCAGCACCAGCCAGAATTCGAGATCGGACTTGGCGCCGGTGGTGAGCAGGATGACCGCCGAGATTGCGCCTGGGCCAGCCATCAGCGGCATGGCGAGCGGAAAGACCGAAATGTCGTGGCTCTGGCGCGCTTCGCTTTCTTCCTCGTCGGTCGTGCCGGTGCCGCCCGAATGACGGGCGAACACCATGTCGATGGCGATGAGCAGGAGGAGGATGCCGCCGGCCGTACGCAGCGCCGGAATAGTGATGCCGAAGACATCGAGGATGGCATTGCCGAGCACAGCGAAGAACAGCAGGATGCCGAGCGCCACGAGCACACCACGGGTCGCGAAGATGCGCCGTTGCTCGGGCGTATTGTCCTTGGTGAGCGCCGCGAAGATAAAGGCGATGTCGGCAACGCCGACCGTCGCGAACAGCGTGGCGAATGCGACAAGGAAGGTGTTCATCTCTGCCCCCGGACCCAAAGCAAAGCACTAGGGCATTTGCCCCGTCGCGCCAAGTCTGGCGCTAGCTGCGGCGCTTCTCGATGGCGTCCCAGATCAAGACGGCAATATCGGGTCCGCCAAAACGCTTGATCTCGCGAATGCCGGTGGGTGAGGTGACGTTGATCTCGGTGAGGTAGCCGCCGATGACGTCGATGCCGACAAAGATCATGTCGCGCTCTTTCAGCGCCGGACGGATGGCGGCGCAGATCTCCTGCTCGCGCTCGGTGAGCGGGCTGAGTTCAGGGCGGCCGCCGACATGCATGTTGGAGCGCGCCTCGCCATCGGCGGGAATGCGATTGAGACCCATGACCGGCTCGCCATCGATGATGATGATGCGCTTGTCGCCCTTGCGCACGTCCGGCAGGTATTTCTGGATCATGAACGGCTCGCGATAATTCTGCTCGAACAGCTCAAGCAGGCTCGCCAGGTTATGGTCGCCTTCCTGGATGAAGAAGACGCCGGCCCCGCCATTGCCGTAGAGCGGCTTGACGATGATGTTGCCGTGCTCCTTGCGGAAGGCGTGAATCTCGGCCCGGTCGCGCGTCACGAGGGTCGGCGGCATCAGGTCGGGGAATTCGGTGACGAGAATTTTTTCCGGCGCATTGCGCACGGCTGCGGGCGGGTTGACCACGAGGGTCTTGGGATGGATGCGCTCGAGCAGGTGGGTAAGCGTGATGTAGTTCATGTCGAAGGGCGGGTCCTGGCGCATCAGCACCACGTCCTGGGTGGACAAATCCACCCGCCGCGCGTCGCCCAAAGTAAAATGCTGGCCCTTTTCCGCGTCGGTCACCGTGATGGGCTGGGCCAGCGCAGAGACCTTGTTGTCGCGCATGGAGAGGGTGTCGGGCGTATAGTGCAGCAGTTCATGTCCGCGCGCCTGCGCTTCGAGCATCATGGCGAAGGTCGAATCGCCGCGCGGATTGATGGTTGCGACATGGTCCATCTGGACGGCGACTTTGAGCGTCATGAGATTTCTCAGTAAGCGGAAAAGGCATTGATGAGATGGCGCGGCCAGCGGCCGGGCGCAAGCAGAATTACGTCGAAGCGGAAATCGCGGCCCTGCGCCTCGGGATTTTTCGCCAGCCACAGATGCGCCGCGCGGATGATGCGGTCGCGGTGGATGGAGGCATAGGTCAGCGCCTCGTCGGCGTCGCGGGCTCTTTGCTTGACCTCGACGAAGACGATGGTCTTGCCCTTTTCGGCGACGAGGTCGATCTCGCCCGGCGCGGTTTTGAAGCGTCGCTCGCGGATGCGGTAGAGCTTTGCCTGCAGCCAGAGCGCCGCCAGCGCTTCGCCGCGATGGCCGCGCTGGTAGGCGGCGAGGCGCTTGCTACTGGGCGTTTTTGAGGGCGAGCGCGGCATCGTAGACGTCCTTGCGCTTGAGACCGAACCGGGTGGACACCTCGTCGACCGCAGCGCGCAGCGGCTGGTCCGTCATGGCCTGAGACAGGGCCGATTGCCAATCCTCGGCGGAAGGCCCGCTGGGCTCGGCGGCACCGGCCACCGAGATGACCGCTTCGCCCTTGGTTTCTTCGGCAGCGAACTGGGCCGCGAGCTCCGCGAGAGTGCCGCGAAATGTGCGCTCGAAACGCTTGGTCAGCTCGAGGGAGACGGCGGCCTGTCGTTCGCCCAACTGTTCATTCATGGCAGCCAGGGTGTCGGCCAGGCGCCGGGGGGACTCATAAAAGACCAGTGTTTCACGTGAATCGACGTGCTTCTTCAACGCGTTGGCGCGGGCACCGGCCTTGGGGGGCAAGAAACCATGGAAGGCAAAGGCATCGGTGGGCAGGCCCGCAACGACCAGCGCGGAGAGCAGGGCGGAAGCGCCGGGAATGGGAAAGACCGGAAGGCTCTGTTCGGCGAGGGTGCGCAAAAGCGGGAAGCCAGGATCGGAAAGGAGGGGTGTTCCGGCGTCGGAAATCAGCGCGATGGCCGCGCCGCCAGCAATGCGGCCGGCAATGTAGTCGGCCTTGTCGCGCTCGTTATGCTCATGAAAAGCCTGGCGTTTTGCCGAGATGCCATAGTGGTCGAGCAGCTTGGCCGATGTACGCGTGTCCTCGCAGAGGACAAGTTCCACAGCGGCCAGGGTTTCCAGGGCGCGGAGGGTGATATCGCGCAGATTGCCGATGGGGGTGGCCACGACATAAAGGCCCGGCGCCAGGGCAGGGGCGGTGAAACGGCTGCCGGCGATGAAATAGTCGGTGTTTTCCTCGCCCATGCCGCGCCTTTCCGTTCTCAACCCTTGGTTAATCAATTGGGAGGAATTTGTTAACAGACTGTGAGCGCTAGGGACCGCATTCAGTGGGAAAAGGTGAAATCGCGGGGAGGCTGACGCGCCGCTCGGTTCTGCTCGGGCTGGCGGCTTCGCTTGCCGCCTGTTCGCCGGGCGGAATGCAATGGGGATCGCGATCGCTCAGCCTGCCCTGGGGCGGCGGTGCCGGCGCTGACACGGGCGCGGGCGCCATGACGCCCATGGCCACGACCCCGTCGGAGCGGTTCGGGCGCGGTCCGGTGACGGTAGCCTTGCTGCTGCCGCTTTCGGGCGAGCCCACGCTGGCGCAACTTGGCCTGGCGCTGGCCAATGCCTCCAAGCTGGCCATCGGGTTTATCGAAGCCAATCCCAATATCGCGGAGAACATCACCATCTCGCTGCGCGACACCGGCAGCACGGCGGCCGGCGCCACGAGTGCCGCCCAGGCCGCCGTCGCCGAGGGGGCCAAGCTGGTGCTGGGTCCGCTGACCTCCGAACAGATCACGGCGGCAGCGGGGGTGACCCGCCCGGCCAATATCCCGATGATCGGCTTTGCCAATAATGGCAGCGTCGCCGGTGCAAACGTCTACGTGCTCAATGTCTTGCCCGAAGCAGAGATGAAGCGGGCGCTGACCTATATGATGAGCCAGGGCCGGCGGGGACCGGCCGGCATTTTTCCGTCGACACCCTATGGCGAGGCGCTGGCCGCCGCCTTCCGCACCCAGGCCATTGCCGTCGGCTTCAATCCCAGCGCCGTCTATACCTTTTCCGATATCAGCGAAGCGCAATCGATCATTGCCCAGGCCAAGCCGATCGTGGACAAGGGCATGCTCGACGCCCTGTTCATCCCCGACCGGGCCAGCGCCCCGACCTTTGCGGGCCTTCTTGCGCAATCGGGCGTGCGGCCGGACGATGTGCAATTGGTCGGCTCGGCCGATTGGGCCAATGATCCGGGCCTCCTTGCCAATCCGGCGCTGGTCGGCGCCGTGTTCCCGGCTGTGGACGAGGTCGGGCTCAACGCGATCAGGGCGGACTACCAGGGCCGGTTCGGCTCAGCACCGCCGCAGATGGCCACCATTGCCTATACGGCGACGATCCTCGCCAATGTGAACACGCTTTCCATGGCCACGCCGCCGTATAATCCGCAGCTCATGACCAATCCATCCGGCTTTGCGGGCCGCGATGGGCTGTTCCGCTTCAACAGCAACGGCCGCAGCGATTATGCGCTGGTGATCAAGAAGATCGGGGCAGGGGGCGTGGTCAGCGTTGCGGATGCGGCGAAGCTTTAGGGTTCCTATGAAGGCCCCCTCACCCGGCCTTCGGCCGACCTCTCCCCAGAGGGAGAGGTGTCGCTGCGCGACTAAGCCGCGAGGTCCGCGACCACGGCGTCCAGCACCGGAAAACCCTTATCCGTGACGCGGATATTGCCGTTAGGGAGAGTTTCGACGAAGCCGTAGCCCTTCAAGGCCATGATCTGTTGCTCGGAAATGCCGCGGCCGGAAATGGACATGAAACGGCTGGGCGAGATGCCTTCCTTGAGCCTCAGGCCCATGACCAGGAACTCGTCGCCCTGTTCTTCCCAGGTCAGCACGTCATCGGTGACCATGCCATGGCCCTGGCTGTTGACCAGTTTCAGCCATTCAAAGGGCATGCGCTCGGTGGCGGTGGCGTGGCGCTGGTGGTTGACCATGAGGCGGCCGTGGGCGCCCGGGCCGATGCCGGCATATTCGCCGTAGCGCCAATAGAGCATGTTGTGCCGCGATTCCTGGCCCGGCACGGCATGATTGGAAATCTCATAGGCCGGCAGGCCGGCCTGCGCCGTCAGCTCTGCGGTGAGCTCATAGAAATCGGCGGCCAGGTCCTCGTCGGGCATTTTGAGCTTGCCGGCCTGATGCAGGTCGAAATAGCGCGTGCCCTGCTCGATGGTGAGCATATAGAGGCTGATATGGCCTTGGGCGAGCCAGAGACCTTCCTTGAGCTCGTCCTCCCAATCTTCCAGCGTCTGCTTGGGACGCCCATAGATGAGATCGAAGCTCGAGCGGTCGAACACCGACTGGGCAATGCGCACGGCGGCGACGGCCTCGTCGACTGTGTGGCGGCGCCCGAGTTCGGCCAGCGGGCCTTCGCGCAGAGATTGCACGCCGAGCGACACGCGGTTGATGCCGGCGGCGCGGAAACCCCGGAAGCGATCGACCTCGACCGAGGTCGGGTTGGCCTCCAGCGTGATCTCGGCATTGCGGTCGATCTGCCACTCTTCGGCAATGGCATCGAGAATGGTGCCAACGGCCTTGGGCGACATCAACGAGGGCGTGCCGCCGCCAAAAAACACCGACTGCACCAGCCGCCCCGGGGACAGCGCCGCCATATGGGCGATCTCACGCTTGTAGCCCTCGACAAAGGCGTCCTCGTCGAAGGGGCCGCGATGGACGTGCGAATTGAAATCGCAATAGGGGCATTTCGAGGCGCAGAAGGGCCAGTGGACGTAGATGCCGAAGAGGTCGTTGGGGTTGGTCATCTTCGACCTCGCGACATGGCCTCCCTCCCCCCTTGAGGGGGAGGGTTGGGGTGGGGGGTGGTGAGGTGGGACACGACAACGACCCCCTCCCCAGCTCTGCTAGGGTCCTTCGGACCCAGCGGCGCTACCCTCCCCTCAAGGGGGAGGGTGAGCACGCGCCAAAGCTGCTGGGCGTTGTTGTCACCCATGTTCAATCTGCTGCTCGACAAACTGCGCGAAGGCGCGGGCGCGGTGGGACAGGCCCTGCTGGCCCGGAGACCAGGAATGCTTGGTTTCGGCGGCCATTTCCCCAAAGGTCTGGTCGTGGCCGTCGGGCATGAACATGGGATCGTAGCCATGGCCGATATCGCCGCGCGGCGGCCAGACCAGGGTGCCGTCGCAGCGGCCGACATAAAGCACATCGCGTCCGTCGGGATGGGCGAGGCAAAGCGTGGCGTTGAACGAGCCGCGCCGCTGGCCCGGCGAAATGGCGCCGGCGGCCTGGAGGGCATCTTCGACGCGCTTCATGGCGCGGGTGAAGTCGCGCGGCACACCGGCCCAGTCGGCTGTATAGACGCCGGGATCGCCGTTGAGTGCATCGACGCACAGACCCGAATCATCTGACAGCGCCAGCATGTTGGCGCCCCGCGCCGCCGCATGGGCCTTGGTGCGGGCGTTTTCGGCAAAAGTGGTGCCGGTTTCTTCCGGCTCGGGCAGGCCCAGTTCGCCGGCGGAGACCAGTTCGAGGCCGAAGGGTTCGAACAAGTCTCGGAATTCGCGGAGCTTACCGGCGTTGTGGGTGGCGATGCAGAGGCGATCGCCGGGGCGTAGGCGGGGAATGGTGGTCATTTGGCCTCCAGCGCGCGGCGGATGTCGTTCCAGATGGCGCAGTTCTGCTGGTCAAAGGCTGCGTCCTGACGGAAGGCTCCCTCACCCGCTGCGTTGCGGCGACCTCTCCCCCAGAGGGAGAGGTGTCGCTGCGAGACGCCATGCACCCCCTGCACCTCTCCCTGGGGGGAGAGGTCGACGGCGGAGCCGGCGGGTGAGGGGGCCTTGAACCGGAAAAACATCATGCGTCCAGCGCCGCCTTCTGCAGGGCGGAGAGTTCGCCGATGCCCTGTTCGGCCAGGGCCATGAGGCTGGCGAGTTCCTCCCGACTGAACGGCGCGCCTTCGGCAGTGCCCTGGATTTCGACGAACTTGCCCGAGCCGGTCATAACGAAATTGGCGTCGGTCTCGGCTTCGACGTCTTCGAGATAATCGAGATCGAGCACCGGCGTGCCGCGATAAATGCCGCAGGAAACGGCAGCGACCGAATCCTTGAGCACCTGGCCCTTGGTGAGCTTGCGCTCGTCCATCCAGCGGATCGCATCAACCAGAGCCACATAGGCGCCGGTGATGGAGGCGGTGCGGGTGCCGCCATCGGCCTCCAGCACGTCGCAATCGAGCGTGACCTGAACTTCGCCCAGCGCTTCGAGATCGACCACGGCGCGCAGCGAGCGGCCGATGAGGCGCTGGATTTCCTGGGTGCGGCCGGATTGCTTGCCGGCGGTCGCCTCACGACGGGTGCGCGAACCGGTGGCACGGGGCAGCATGCCATATTCGGCGGTGACCCAGCCCTGGCCCTTGCCGCGCAGCCAACCGGGGACACTGGTTTCGACCGAAGCGGTGCAGAGGACCTTGGTATTGCCGAAGGCGACGAGGCAGGAGCCTTCGGCCTTCATGGCGACATTGCGCTCGAGGGTTACCGCCCGCATATCGCTCGGCTGACGTCCGGATGGCCGCATCATGATTCCAGAAATAATTGCAGTTAACCGCCTCTTAACCCTCATGGGGCCCGCTCACAAGCGCCCGGCGCTTGGCGGATGGGGACGAAGGGCCTAAATGAAGGGTCAGGGTTAAAGTCGAGAAGTTTAATCAAAGCACCATGACACGGCCGGCCGAAGACTTCCTCTCGGTGCTCAATTCCCGCAGCCAGGAGATTTTCCGGCGCCTGGTCGAGCGTTATCTCGATACCGGGGTGCCGGTGGGGTCGCGCGACCTGAGCCGCCTCCTGCAGGTGGAGCTCTCCCCCGCCTCTGTCCGAAATGTGATGGCCGACCTCGAAGACCTGGGGCTGATCGCAGCGCCGCACACCTCTGCGGGCCGGGCGCCAACCCAGCAGGGCCTGCGGTTCTTTGTCGATTCCATGCTCGAAATCGGCACCGTCAACGAGAGCGAACGCAGCCAGATTTCGCGCCATATCGAAGGCACGGCGGGACATGCCCGGGTCGAGGATGTGCTGGCTGAAGCGTCATCACTCCTGTCGGGCCTCAGCCAGGGGGCAGGCGTGGTGATCGCCACCAAGGCCGACATGGTGCTCAAGCATATCGAATTCGTGCGGCTCGATGCCTCTCGCGCCATGGCGATCCTGGTGGGCGAGGACGGACAGGTGGAGAACCGCATTCTTGACCTGCCGCCGGGCTATACCGCCAGCGCACTGCAACAGGCGGGCAATTACCTCGCCAATTATGTCGTGGGCAGGACGCTGTCGGAAGCGCGAAAAGTGCTCAACGAGCGCCGCGCCGAGCAGCGGGCGGAGCTGGACGAGCTGACGCAGAAGCTGGTCGATGCCGGCATCGCGACGCTGTCCGCGCCGGATGGGAACAATGCGCCGACGGTGATCGTGCGTGGCCGGGCCAATCTCATCAACGACGCCATGGCCAGCGACGAGCTGTTGCGCATGCGGCAATTGTTCGACGAGCTGGAAAGCAAGGACGGGCTGCTCGACCTCCTGGGCGATGCCGAGCGGGGCCAGGGCGTGCGCATCTTTATCGGCTCGGAAAACAAGCTCTTTTCGCTGTCCGGCTCGTCGGTGATCCTTTCCCCCTACAAGGATGCCAATGACCGGATCGTGGGCGTGCTTGGGGTGATCGGGCCGACGCGGCTCAATTATGCGCGTATCGTGCCTGTCGTGGACTATACCGCCAATGTCATCTCCTCGATGATGGCGCGGAAGCGGAAATAGTCACGCGCCGCCCCTCAGGCATGGCCTTCGTGGCCTTCCCGCCTCAAGTCGCTCCACTGGAGCGATTTGCCCTGCGGGACGGCGGCAAGGGTTGAAACTTCCAGCCGCTTGGCCGATATGGCGGGCAAGAGATTTACCCAATTGGGAAAGAAGACCAGATGAGCGACGAAAACGCCGCCCAGGGCGATACGCCGGAAACCGAAATCCCCGCGACCGAGACGCCGGAAGTCGATCCCGTCGAGGCGCTGCGCGCCGAGAATGCCGAGCTCAAGGATCGCGTCCTGCGCAGCCATGCCGAGATGGAAAACCTCCGCAAGCGCACCGAGCGCGACGTGGCCGATACGCGATCCTATGCCATTGCCGGCTTTGCCCGCGACATGCTGACCGCCACCGATGCGCTGAGCCGCGCGCTGATGGTGATCCCGGCCGAAGTGCGCGAAACCGCCGATGGGTCGCTCAAGAGCCTGATCGACGGCATCGAGCTTGCCGACCGCGAAATGCAGCGGCTTTTGGCCAAGCATGGCGTCAAGCCGATCGAAGCGGCGGGCCAGAAGTTCGACCCGCACAAGCACCAGGCCATGTTCGAAGTGCCCAACCCCAATGTTCCCGAGGGAACGGTGGTGCAGGTGGTGCAGGAAGGCTTTGCCATCGGCGAGCGCGTGCTGCGTCCGGCCATGGTGGGCGTGGCGAAGGGCGGCGCGGCTGCCCCTGCCGGCGACGATGGCGTCGACAAGAGCGCCTGAGATTTTGGGATTGCGGATTTGGAAAGGGCGTCCGGCGGGCGCCCTTTTTGTTGTGGGTGGGGGATCGCCACAAACTCGATCCGGCGCCTCCCCCGTGACGGGGGAGGTTGGGAGGGGGTGCGCCACAAGCAAGGTGCGAGCCGGTCCCCCTCCCTAGCTTTGCTAAGGCCTGGCGGCCTAGCGGCGCTACCCTCCCCGCAAGGGGGAGGGTGAAGAGGGCTACCCCAAAATCTCGCGGCTGATGACCCGCTCGACGCCGGCTTCTTCCATGTCGGTCCAGGCCCTTGCCAGTGATCCGTTGGAATCGATGGCGCGGGTCGCGTCCTCGATGACGGTGACATCAAAGCCGCCGGCGGCGGCGTCCAGCGCGGTCCAGGCGACGCAGAAATCAGTAGCGAGGCCGACGATGTAAAGCCGGCCGACATCGCGTTCCCCAAGATAGCCGGCAAGGCCGGTCAGGGTTTCACGGTCGGCTTCCTGGAAGCCGGAATAGCTGTCGATGCTCCGGTTATGGCCCTTGCGGATGATCAGTTGGGCGTGGGGGATTTTGAGGTCGTGCGAGATCTCGGCGCCGCGGGTCTGCCAGACGCAATGGTCGGGCCAGAGCACCTGGGTGCCGTAATGGAGTTCCGTGGTCTCGAAGGGTGCCTTGCCGGGATGCTGGCTGGCAAAGGAAATGTGGTCGGCCGGGTGCCAGTCCTGTGTGAGGATGACATGCGAGAAGCGCGTGGCAAGCTGGTTGATCAGCGGCACGATCTCGTCGCCACCCGCTACGGCGAGACTGCCGCCGGGCAGGAAATCGTATTGCACGTCGACGACGACGAGGACGTCTTCGGGGCTTATGGCAATGGTCATGTGGTCTCCCGGTCTACCCATTCTGCCGGCACGAGGCCGCGCACGGAATTGCCCAGCCAGATTGCCTCGGCAAGGCGAAGGTCGGCAAGGGTGAGGACCCCTTCTTCTGCCTTGCCCGTGGCGAGGAGCTCGGCCCGCAACGTGCCGGGGAGGAGGCCGGAGGCGAGCGGCGGGGTGACGAGGCGGCCGGCCCGCTCGACGAAGAGATTGGTAAAACTGCCTTCGGTCAGCTCGCCGCGCTCGTTGAGGAAGACGACTTCGTCGAGCCCCCTCTCGTCATGGGCGCGCTGGCGCGGCTCGTCGTAAAAGGCGCGGTTGGTCGTCTTGTGCGCGAGCCAGATCGAGGCCGAATCGAGACGGTGCTCCGCAATGGCGAAGCGGAACTTTTCCGGGGTCGGGGGCAGGGGCACGGCGGTGAGGCCAAGGCCCGTGCCGCCAAGCGTCAGGCGCACACGCATGGGGCCGGTCCAGTCCCCGGCTTTCTCCGCAAGAAAAGCCGTGGCGGAGGCGCGGGTGACGGGCAGGGCGAAATAGGTGGCGGAGCCGAGGAGCCGGTCGAGGTGGCGATCAAGGAGCGCGTAGCCTTCGTCCGGCGTCCATTTGAAGGTTTCGATCAGCGTCACCGGCGGGGCGGGATCGGACAGGAATTTGAGCTTGAGCAGCGCCTCGTCATATTCGTCGCGCGCCGTGGAATCGGCGACAATGCCGCCGCCGATGCCGATGACCCCATTGCCGGACGCATCGATGACGGCGGTGCGGATGGCAACGTTGAAGGCGAAATCGCCATCGGGCGCGATATAGCCGACCGAACCGGTATAGAGGCCGCGGGCCTCGGTCTCCACCTCGTGGATGATCTCCATGGCCCGCAATTTGGGGGCGCCGGTGACCGAGCCGCAGGGAAAGAGATTTTCCAGCACGTCGAGAATGCCGATATCGGGCAGTTTGCGCGCCTCGATCCCAGAGGTCATGGTGTGAAGGCTCGAAAAGGTTTCCACCGTGAAGAGGTCGGTGACCTCGACCGAGCCCACTCGGGCGATGCGGCCGAGATCGTTGCGCAGAAGATCGACGATCATCAGGTTTTCGGCGCGATTTTTCTCGTCGGCGGCCAGGGCGACGCGGCCGGCTTCGTCCTCGGCCAGGGTGCGGCCGCGTTTCAAGGTGCCCTTCATCGGGCGCGCCTTGAGCCGGTCCCCTGTGCCGGAGACGAAAAGCTCGGGCGAACGCGACAAGGCATAATGATCGCCGGCATGGATATAGGCGCCATAGGCGACGCGCTGGCTCTGGGCGAGGGTCCGGTAGAGGCCGAGAGGATCGCCCTCAAGCGCAAAGCGGGCGCGCAGGGTGAGGTTGACCTGATAGGTATCGCCGGCCGCGATTAGTGCCTCGACCCGCTCGAAGGCCTGCCTATAGGTTTCGAAGTCAAGCGAGGGTGAAAGCCCAGTGGCTCTGCCCTCGGCAGCGCCATCGAGCAGCGTCGCGACGCCGGCGACGTTGGGGCGCTCGGGCGCGTCGTAAAGCCCGAACCACAGAAGCGGCGTGGCGCTTCGCTCGGGCAACAGCGCTTCCAGCCGCTCCTCGAACAGGAAGCCCAGTTCGTAGGCCAGGTAGCCGGCGGCCCACAGACCGTCCCTGCCGGCCTCGGCGAGGCGGGCGAGGGCCTGGCGCGCCCCGGCGGCATCATGGGCCACCAGCACTTCGCGGGGCCGCGAAAACAGCAGGCTTTGGCCGTCGGGATCAAGATTGTCGTGCAGCAGCACGGTGCCGGGTGTGGTCATGGCCCGCTTCTAGCCAATTTCGCGGACCGGCGGAATGCGCTCCTGCGGTTAACCGCGCCCCGCGACGGGGGCTTGGCGACTTACTTCGGCAGTGGCAGATAATACTGATCCGGGGGCAGAACGCGTCCGGTTTGAGGGACACATCATGAAAACGCATCTGCTGGGTGGCCTTGCCGCCCTTGCGCTCGTGGCCGGCATTGCGCCCGCCGCGGCACAGACCGTGGAATTCACGGTCATCAACAACTCTTCCTACGACCTGCACTATTTCTACACGACACCGAGCAACGAGGACTACTGGGGCGAGGACCTGCTGGGCGATAGCGGCATTCTCGAAGCCGGCTACCAGGCGACCGCCACCATTGGCGACGGCTCCGACCAGTGCCTCTATGACTTCAAGTTCGTGATGGACAACGGCGCCGAACTGATCGAACCGTCGATCGATATCTGCAGCCTCAATTCCTATACGATCAACGACTGATCCAGCGACGGGCCGCCTGACGCAATCGGGCGGCCCACGTACAGCCTGCCCCTGCCACTTTTGCTCGAAACGCTTCCGCGCCGTGCTTGAAGCCTTCCCGGCACCCCCCTATATACCCCCCGAGGCCCCGAAGGGGGCGATTTGAAACCTACGAGGGACCCCGGCCCTTAGAGGGGCCAGGAAGCTGCTTTCGCTGAGAGGGCTTCGTGGTGGGTTCGCTGAATGAGAGGCAAGAGTTATGGCAAAAGTTATCGGTATCGACCTCGGCACGACCAATAGCTGCGTGGCCGTCATGGACGGCTCCAATCCCAAGGTGATCGAGAATGCGGAAGGCGCGCGCACGACGCCGTCCATGGTCGCGTTCTCCAAGGACGGCGAGCGCCTCGTCGGCCAGCCGGCCAAGCGCCAGGCGGTCACCAATCCCGAAAATACCCTGTTCGCCGTCAAGCGCCTGATCGGCCGTCGCTATGACGACAAGGTCGTGGCCAAGGACAAGGACCTGGTGCCCTTCAAGATCACCAAGGCCGACAATGGCGACGCCTGGGTCGAAGCCAATGGCGACAAGTATTCGCCCAGCCAGGTTTCGGCCATGGTGCTGCAGAAGATGAAGGAAACCGCCGAAAGCTATCTCGGCGAGACCGTGACCCAGGCCGTGATCACCGTGCCGGCCTATTTCAACGATTCGCAGCGCCAGGCCACCAAGGACGCGGGCAAGATTGCCGGCCTCGAAGTGCTGCGCATCATCAACGAGCCGACTGCGGCCGCACTGGCCTACGGCCTCGACAAGAAGAATTCGGGCACCATCGCGGTCTATGACCTCGGCGGCGGTACCTTCGACGTGTCGATCCTCGAGATCGGCGATGGCGTCTTCGAGGTGAAGTCCACCAATGGCGACACCTTCCTCGGTGGCGAAGATTTCGACATGCGCCTCGTCGATTATCTGGCCGACGAGTTCAAGAAGGAGCAGGGCATCGACCTCAGGTCCGACAAGCTCGCGCTGCAGCGCCTCAAGGAAGCTGCCGAAAAGGCCAAGATCGAGCTTTCGAGCGCGACGCAGACCGAAATCAACCTGCCCTTCATCACCGCCGACGCTTCGGGTCCGAAGCACCTGACCCTCAAGCTCTCGCGCTCCAAGCTCGAAAGCCTCGTGGATGACTTGATCCAGCGCACCATCGACCCGTGCAAGCAGGCGATGAAGGATGCCGGCGTTTCGGCCAGCCAGATCGACGAAGTTGTGCTGGTGGGCGGCATGAGCCGCATGCCCAAGGTGCAGGAAGCGGTTAAGCAGCTGTTCGGCAAGGAGCCGCACAAGGGCGTCAACCCGGACGAAGTCGTGGCGCTTGGCGCTGCCATCCAGGGCGGCGTGCTGCAGGGCGACGTCAAGGACGTGCTGCTGCTCGACGTGACGCCGCTGTCGCTGGGTATCGAAACGCTGGGTGGCGTCTTCACCCGCCTCATCGATCGCAATACCACGATCCCGACCAAGAAGAGCCAGACCTTCTCGACTGCCGAAGACAACCAGAATGCGGTGACCATCCGCGTCTTCCAGGGCGAGCGCGAAATGGCGGCTGACAACAAGCTGCTCGGCAACTTCGACCTGGCCGGCATTCCGCCCGCCCCGCGCGGCGTGCCGCAGATCGAAGTGACCTTCGACATCGACGCCAATGGCATCGTCAACGTGTCGGCCAAGGACAAGGGCACCGGCAAGGAACAGCAGATCCGCATCCAGGCCTCGGGTGGTCTCAGCGACGCCGACATCGAAAAGATGGTCAAGGACGCCGAGGCCAATGCCGAAGCCGACAAGCGCAAGCGCGAAGCGGTGGAAGCCCGGAACCAGGGCGAGTCGCTGGTCCACTCGACTGAAAAGTCGCTCAAGGACTATGGCGACAAGGTTTCGGCCGAGGACAAGGGTGCCATCGAAACTGCCATTGCCGACCTCAAGTCGGTGCTGGATGGGGACGATGCCGAAGCCATCAAGGAAAAGACCGCGACCCTGGCGGAAGCCTCGATGAAGCTTGGCGAAGCCATGTACAAGGCATCGCAGGCCGAAGCCGAAGCCAAGGCCAACGGCACCCGCGACGAGGATGAAGACGACGTCGTCGACGCCGACTTTGAAGAGGTCAAGGACGACGGCGACGACAAGAAGTCGGCGTAAGTTTGATCTGAGTGAATGACGAGGCCCCGGTGGAAACACCGGGGTCTTTGTTTTTGGGGGACAAGGAAGGTGGATTGCCGGTCCCCGGGTCAGGCCCGAGGATAGCCGGCAATGACGAAGGCGGGGACAGTCCCCGCTTCCACCCCCATCGTCACCACCCGGCTTGTCCGGGTGGTCCATTTCGCGGCAAGCTCATTGCATGAGGGGGGATACGTCTACATTCTCGCGTCCAAGAAAAACGGCACGCTCTATACAGGCGTGACCTCCAACCCTTCGCGTCGCTGGTTCGAGCACCAGCACAGCCTGACGCCGGGATTTACGTCTCGCTACGGCGTCAAAACACTAGTCTGGATCGAGCAGCATGATCTCGTGGTTGCGGCCATCCGGCGAGAAAAAGAAATCAATCGGTGGCCTCGGCAATGGAAGGTCAACCTCATCGAGGCCGCCAATCCCGAGTGGAAAGACGTTTCGGACTGGTTGTTGGGAATTTGAGGCATGGCATGGATTGCCCGGACGAGCCGGGCAACGACGAGGGAATGGAGGGATTCGTGGATCCGCCATGGCCCGCCCACACTTCTTCGTTTCACGTGAATCCTTGTCCCGCCCCGCCACCCTTGCTAATACCCGCGCGCCTGCCCATATGCGGGTAAACGGGCCGGCCTAGCCGGCTTTTGCATATTCCCACCAGCGCGACGACCAGACCGGCGCGGCGAATTTGAAAGAATAGACCTTGGCCAAACGCGATTTCTACGAGGTGCTCGGCTGCCAGAAGGGCGCCGACGACGCGGCCCTCAAGAGTGCCTATCGCAAGCTCGCCATGCAGTTTCACCCGGACCGCAATCCGGGCAATGCAGAGGCGGAAGGCAAGTTCAAGGAAATCAACGAAGCTTATGACACGCTGAAGGACCCGCAGAAGCGCGCCGCCTATGACCGCTTCGGCCACGCGGCCTTCGAGAATGGCGGCCGGGGCGGCGGCGGTGGCTTCGGGCCTGAATTCACCTCGTCCATGTCCGACATTTTCGAGGACATTTTCGGCGACTTCATGGGTGGCGGAGGCCGCCGCGGTGGAGGCGGTGGCGCCGCGCGGATGCGGGGCTCGGACCTCAGGTACAATCTCGAGATCGACCTCGAGGAAAGTTTCGAGGGCCGCACCGTCGAGATCGACGTGCCGACCCTGGCATCCTGCGAGACCTGCGAGGGTTCCGGCGCCAAGCCCGGCACCGGCACCCATACCTGCCGGCAGTGCAACGGCCATGGCAAGGTGCGTGCAGCCCAGGGCTTTTTCACCATCGAGCGCACCTGCCCGGTCTGCCAGGGCCGTGGCCAGATGATGGACCAGCCCTGCACCGATTGCGGTGGCCAGGGCCGCAGGCAGCAGAACCGGAAGCTTTCGGTCGACGTGCCCAAGGGCATCGAGGACGGCACCCGCATCCGGCTTGCCAATGAAGGCGAGGCCGGCTTGCGCGGCGGACCGCCGGGCGACCTCTACATCTTTGTTTCGATCAAGCCGCACCAATTGTTCCAGCGCGATGGCGCCGACCTTTATGCCCGCGTGCCCATTGCCATGACCACGGCGGCCCTGGGCGGCGAATTCGAAGTGCCGACGCTCGACCAGTCGCGCGCCAAGGTGAAGGTGCCGGCCGGCACCCAGCCGGGCCAGCGCGTCCGCCTCAAGGGCAAGGGCATGCCGGTGCTGCGTTCGAAGGATGTCGGCGATCTCTATGTGCAGCTCGACATCGAGACGCCGCAGAACCTCAGCAAGCGCCAGCGCGAGCTGCTGGAAGAATTCGCGCGGCTCGAAACCGAGGAGACCAACCCGACCTCGGGCGGCTTCTTCGACAAGCTCAAGAAAATGTTCGAGGCTTGAGCCCGGCGCTGCGCGCCAAATCACGCCAGTGGCGTGATTTGAGGGCTCAAGGCCACGAGACCTAAGGTCGAGTGGCACGAAGGCGCGGCTCACTCGGGCCCCGCGCAGCAGGTCTGGGGGACCACACGCCGTGCATGACATCGTCCTGACCTTTGACGACAATTTCTGGGGACCGGGCTATGCGACCATGCGCTCGCTCTGCCTCACCAGCCGCGACCCGAAGAGCCTGCGCTTCCACGTGTTCCATACCGGTCTTCTGCCGGAGAACCGTGCGCCGATCGAATCCATCGCCGCGGACTATGGCGCCGAGGTCCGGCTGGTGGATCTCAAGGAAAGCGACATCCTGGGCGGGCGCATCGCCGCCTTTCCGCGCATCCGCATGAAGCGGCTCAACCCAATCGTCTATGTGCGGCTGTTCCTGGCGGAAATGCTGCCGGCAGAGACGAAACGCGTCCTTTATATCGACGCCGATACCTTTGTGCGCAATCCGATCGAAAATCTCCTTTCGATGGACATGCAGGGCAAGGTCATAGCCGCCGTGCTGCAGCCGGACCGGATGCATTGCATTGCCGGCACCGACCTTCGGGCGCGTTCGGCCTTTTCCATGACCGAGCCCTATTACAATGCCGGGGTCATGCTGATCGATCTCGAGCGCTATGCGAGGATCGACTTCGTCGCCGGCATCAGCGCGCTGCCGGCCGAGGAGCTGGAGCAGTTCTACTACGACCAGGACATTCTCAACTATGTGCTGAAGGGGCAGTTCCTGGAGCTCGATCCGCGCTGGAACATGCAGAATCCCGAGCCGGCGCATGAGGTCTTCGACCCGCACATCCTGCACTATTCGTCGGACAGCCGGCCCTGGTGGCCCTGGTCGCGCGTCGCCTTCAAGCGCACCTACCGGCACCTGATGACCAATGCCCACTTCTACCGCTACCAGCGCGAGCAATATAAGCGGCTCGTCCGGCGCTGGCTTCGCCTCGGTTAGGGCAGGGCCGGCCAGACCGGCCCCGCACCGGTCTTATTCGGTCGGGAACTGGCTCATGTCCATCCAGGTATATTCCCAGACATGGCCATCGAGATCGGCGATGGCGCGGCCATACATGAAGCCGTAGTCCTGAGCCTCCCGCTGCTCGGTGCCACCAGCCTTGAGCGCGGCGTCGGCAAGGCGGTCGACATGTTCGCGGCTGTCGCAGGTGAGGGCATAGAGCGCAGCGATCTGCGTCCTGGCATCGGGAACCGGCTTGCCGGAAAACTCGGTGAACTTATCGTGAGTCAAGAGCATCACGTAGATCGTGTCGCTGATGACGATGGAAGCCGCGGTCTCGTCGGTGAACTGGGGATTGTGGTCGAAACCCAGCGCCTTGAAATAGGCCTTGGAGGCTTCAAGATCGCGCACGGGGACGTTGATGAAAATCGACGTGGACATGATGGTTTCCTCAATGATCTGATGAGCCTAGCTTCGTGCAGTCGCTCTGCCAAGGCGACGAGGGAGCGGCGCCGGGTTCGACATTGATTATCGACGGAGACGAAATGAAGACGGCGCTCACCCTTTCGGGGTCCATCCGCAAGGGGTCCTATAACCGCGTGCTGCAACAGCATATGGGTCGCAAGCTCGGCGCTGCCGGCGTGGCGGTGACCGAAATCGACCTCGCGGATTTCGACATGCCCATCTTCAACGAGGATCTCGAGCCGGACAATGTGCCCGAGGCGGCAGGGCGGCTGGCCGAGATGTGGCGCAGCCACGACATCGTCTTCATCGCCACGCCCGAATATAATGGCGGCGTGCCGCCGCTCTTGGTCAATACCGTGACCTGGCTCTCGCGGCAGAAGCCGAGCCCGTTCCGCCACGCCGTGTTCGGCATTGGCGGCGTTTCCTCGGGAAAGTATGGCACCATATGGTCCTTGAGCCACCTGCGTGACAGCCTCACCAAGGTGGGGACACTGATTGTCCCGACGCTGCTCGGCATCGGCCCGGCCGAGGATGCCTTCGACGCCAAGGGCGACCCGGTGGAGCCGGCCATCATCCGCAAGGTCGACCAAATGGTCAGCGAACTCACCCATTTCAGCCGGGGATAGGATTGCGCGCGCTCTATCTCACCCATCCCCAGGTCCAGATCGATGCGGCCGTACCGGTGCCGCTGTGGGGGCTGTCTCCCGTCGGCCGGGCCCGTGCCGAGGCCTTTGCCGGGCGTGGGGTGATCCCTATAGGGGCCATGGTGTTTTCGAGCCGCGAGACCAAGGCACTGGAACTGGCCGAGCTCGTCGCCGCCGCTGCCGGCACGCCCGTCATGTCGGACCACCAGATGGGCGAGAACGACCGCAGCGCCACCGGCTTCCTGCCGCCGGCTTTATTTGAAGCCCATGCCGACCGGTTCTTTGCCCAGCCGCAGCAAAGCGCCGATGGCTGGGAGCGGGCCATTGACGCCCAGGCGCGGATCGTTGCCACCGTGCGCACCGCATTGGCCTCGGTCCCGGTTGGGACGTCGGTGATCTTCTGCGGCCATGGCGCGGTGGGCACTCTGCTCAAATGCCGGATCGGCGATCGGCGGATTTCGCGCGAGGAAGACCAGGGCAGGATCGGCGCGCCAGGCGGCGGCAATGGCTTTCTCTTCGATCTCGCGACCAAGCAGTTGCTGACCGACTGGACGCCGATGGAGGAAATCGGACGCGACTGGTTCGCCTGAACCCTATCGCCCGGTCCAAGGCTCGAGGCCAAAAAGCTCCAGCGCGTCGCCAAGGGCCGGGGCGAGCCGATCAAGGCGGTCGGTTTCGCCCTCGACATCGCGCAACCGCATGGGGCCGGCCATGGGCATGGCGGCAACCAGCGCCGACCCGGCTTCGGTGATCGAGACATTGCGGGCGCGCCGGTCCTCGGGATTGGAGCGCACCTGGCACAAGCCCTTGCGTCGCAAATCATCGACCGCCTGCCCGAGGGTCGCGGCATGGGCCAGCAGCGCCTTGCGCAGGGCGGCGAGGGGAATGTGCGGACGCTCGGAGACGATGTGCAGCACGGCCAGTTGCAGCGTGGTGATGTTGTATCGCCGCTTGAGATCGAGTTCGAAGGCCTTGAGAGCGGTGTCGAGCCGCATCCAGGCCACCATGGCCGCCAATGCCTGCTGCTGCATGTCAAAATCCTGAAAGCCCAAGCGAAAGCCGCCTGATATGACGCCATAGCAAGGCGCCGCAAGCCCGTTATGGCGCCATAGGATCAAGACGGGGCTTGCTCTTGCGAGCGATGTGTGAGAGCGGAGAGCAAATCAGCACAAAGGATGAAGACCATGGCTGGCCAGTTGATCGTGGGCCTCGACGTTTCGTCACGCGCGCGCGCGGAGGAGATCGTCGCACTGCTGGGAGACAGCGTCGACTTCTACAAGATCGGCTACCAGTGCTTTTATGGCGCAGACGGCTACAACCTGGGCAAGGCGCTGATCGCGGCGGGCAAGAAGGTGTTCTTCGATCTCAAACTGCTCGACATCGACAACACCGTCGAAAAGGGCGTCGCCGCCTTTGCCGAAACCGGCGCGGCCATGCTGACCGTCCACGCCTATCCCAAAACCATGCGCGCCGCGCAGAAGGCGGCCCAAGGATCGAGCCTGACCGTGCTCGGCGTCACCGTGCTGACCTCGATGGACGACGAGGACGTCAAGGAAGCCGGCTATGCCCGCGACGCGTCCGGTCTCGTGGCGCTCCGCGCCCAGCAGGCCAAGGAAGCCGGCATAGGCGGCATCGTCGCCTCCGGGCAGGAAGCCGAAATGGTGCGCACCATTGTCGGCTCGAAAATGGCTGTCGTGACGCCCGGCATCCGTCCCGTCGGCGCGGAACTCGGCGATCAGAAGCGCGCCATGACTCCGGTCGACGCGCTCAATGCCGGCGCCTCGCACCTGGTGGTGGCGCGCCCGATCATCGGCGCCGCCGATCCCGCCGCAGCGGCGAAAGCGATTTTGGCGGAGATGGATGGGAAGACGGGGCAACGGGTGAGCGTGGCTTAGAAGCGCTCTCAGGCGAACCCCTCCACCGGAAACGCGATTGGCCTCCAAAGGTGTCCCACCTTCCAACGCTCGGCCTGAAGCCTCTCACATTCCCTGAGCAGAACGGCAACCCTGTTGCCGTCCCTCGCTCGCACCAGGTCCAGCAGCTGTGCGTGATAGGCATGGCATTCCACACCGTCCGGCGCCACATCGAAATACCGCGCCGGCATGCCTGGGTTTGCCGCCCGCCGTGATACGGGATCGTCAGCCAAGTCCTGCGCAAGCAGGGGCTCGGCTTCATCGAAACGGCCCATAGCGGCCAAGGCCCGACCATAGCGGCCGTTGTAATTCGGCAAGGCACTTGGACCAAAAAACCGCGAACTGACCCTGCTGTTTTCTTCGACAAACGCCTCAATAGACGTAATTTCCGCTAAGCCCAATCGAAGGCCGTCCTCAAGAGCCATCTCGAATTGCTTTTGAAAGCTCGGATCGTCGGAAGGCGGGACATCCAACTGTCTGCTCCACATGAATGCAGGCACATGGTGCATTTCGTATAGCGGATCATCAAAACAATGCACTGTTGCCAGCTGTTTCGAGCTGGTCCGGTCGATGAAGAAACCCGAATGAAATGATCCACCTCAGGCAGAACGATCAGTCGGCCGATCTGAGCGAAATCAGGATGGCGCGCCAGGAACGGGCGCGTCCAGCGCTTGACCTCAACGATTGTGGTCATTGGGTTTGATCTCAATGATGTAGATGGTGGCGTTGGGGTATCGTATCGCGAGTCTCATGGCCTGCCGCAAGAGTTGATCACCCCGTTGGAACGGGATGATCGCATTGCAGCCGGATGGGTGGATAAGTCGGCTACTTCACCAGTGGCACAGGCCGACTGTGTTCACCGGGTCTGCGCTTGCAATGCGCCGCACCAAGTTGGCGCTATTGATTGCCTAGAGGCGAGTAGTCGTACCCCACCAGCCCGTGCTTCTGGGTCAGTTCGGACAGGTCGATCTGCGGCCTTGCGCCGATGTGGCTGATGACTTCGGAGGCGGCGAGGCATCCGGTCTTGAGTGCCGAATCCATTGTCTGGCCGCGGGCGAGGCCGAGGAGGAAGCCGGAGGCGAAGAGGTCGCCGGCGCCGGTGGCATCCACCACCTTGTCGACCGGGTAGGCCGGGACCGAGATGACTTCGCCATTGAACACGGCCATGGCGCCCTCGGCGCCCATGGTGATGGCGGCGACTTCCGCATCCTTGGCGATTTCGCGCACGGCGGTGCCGAGGTCATCGGTTTCGTACAGGGACTTGAGCTCATTCACATTGGCAAAGACGTAGTCGATGGTCTTCGAGCGGATGAGATCGAGGAATTCGGCGCGATAGCGATCGACACAGAACGGGTCGGACAGAGTGAAGGCGGCAGCGCGCTCGTTCTTGTGGGCATAGTGGGCGGCCAGGACGAAGGCTTTCTTGGCCTCGACCGGATCCCACAAAAAGCCTTCCATATAGGTGATGGCCGAGCCGCCGATTTCATCGGGGTTGATGTCGCGCTCGGTCAGTTCGTGGCAGGCACCGAGATAGGTATTCATGGTGCGCTCGCCATCGGGTGAGACGAAGATCATCGAACGGGCGGTGAGCGCGCCATTCTTGAGGCGCGAGGTATTGTAGTGGACACCGATCTGGGTGAGGTCGGCATCGAACACGTCGCCCAGGGGATCGTCGGCCACCTTGCCGACAAACGCGGCACGGCCGCCCAGCGAGGCGACACCCGCGGCGGTATTGGCGGCCGAGCCACCGGAAATCTGCTGCCGGCCCAGCGGCATCTTGGAATAGAGGTCCTCGGCCCGATCGGTATCGATCAGGTGCATGATCCCCTCTTTCATGCCCTCGCGCTCGATAAAGCCGGGTTCGACCGGAGCGATGATGTCGACAATGGCATTGCCGATGGTCAGCACGTCGAAGCGGGTCTGGGTCATGTGGGGGACGGTCCGGGTTTGGGTCAAAAGGGCCGTGAGCCGGTTTAGAGCATGATGGCGCAGCGGGCAACGGTTTCCGGGCATTCCGGTATGTGCCGCCGGCCGCAGGACCGTGCCGTCAACCTCTCGTTCACCATGTCATCCTGGCGGGGGAACTGACGTCGGCGTCCAAGGTTTTCGCTGACAGGAGACAGGGACACGCCATGCTGACTTCCCAGGAGCTGGACAACAGGCTGAAACATTCATGCCGCAAGCTGCGCGCCTGGGCCTGGATGAGCACGGTATCGACGCAGAAGGAGGACATTATCGACATCCTCCACGACGAGGCGCGCGAGCTGGTCGACCTGGGGTTGCAGCACCCCGATCACGCCAAGCGTATCGGCTCGATCATCGTCTATTACCGCCGCCTCATCGAGCAAGTGCGCGATCGGACCGCCAACGCCGCCTGAACAGGTCAAAGGCTCGACAGAATTTCCTCGATCAACGCCTCGGTGTCTTCGCCGGCGCGCAAGGCGATCTGACCATCGAGCAGCAGCACGGCAAGGCCATGGACCTTGGCCCAGGCGGCCAGCGCCCTGATGCGGCCCGAGCCGACATCGCCGCCGATGACATGACGCAACGTATCGAAGGCGGCATTAGCGGCCATGGCCAGGCCCGGCCGGGCGTCCTTCTTCAACTGCGGCGAGAACATCAGGCGAAAGAGATTGGCGTTTTGAAGGGCAAAGACGACATAGGTCTTGCCCATGGCCGCCATCGGATTTTCCGGCTCGGAAGCCGCCACTGCCTCCATGCGCGCCGAAAAACGCTGGAAGCCAGTTACGGCCAGCGCTTCGAGCAGGGCGGCGCGGCTGTCGAAGTGACGATAGGGGGCGGCCGGCGACACGCCGACGGCGCGCGCCAGATCGCGCAGTCCGAGCCCGGCCTCGCCCTGCTTGTCGAGGATGATCAACGCTGCCTCAAGCAGCGCCTGGCGCAGGTTGCCATGGTGATAGGGGCCGTTGGAAGGTGATGTTGACATTGATTACATGCTGATTCAAATTGTAAGCACTGTCAACATGGAGCCAAGGCATGGATTGGGATCTGGTTCTGGCCTCGGCGCATCACCTGGCGGTCTTTACCCTTGTGGCCCTTTTTGCCGCCGAGTTCGCGCTGCTGCGGCCCGGCCTTGCCGGCGCCCGGATCGGGCAGCTCGCGCGGATCGACGCCGCTTATGGCGCGGTGGCGGGCGTAGTCATCGTGGTGGGCATCATCCGGGTGATCTTCGGAGCCGTCGGCTGGGAATATTATGTCGGCAACCACGCCTTCTGGGGCAAGATGGGCGCGTTCCTCGTCATGGGCCTCCTCACCATGCCGCCGACCATGGCGGTGCGGCGCTGGGTCAAAGCCGGGGAAGGCATTGCCGAATATGCTCCGCCCGCCGAGGAGATTTCCCGCAACCGACGCTTCCTGCACCTCCAGGCCGCAGTGCTGGTGCTGATCCCGATCTTTGCCGCGATGATGGCGCGGGGCTATGGGAGCTAGCCCCGCACCTTCGGAACGCCATCACTTCCTTCGTCATTGCCCGGCTTGACCGGGCAATCCATGGACCACCCGGTCAAGCCGGGTGGTGACGACGAACATATGAGCCCTGCTACCGTCCCACCGGCAAGGGCGTCTTGGGCTTGAACAGGCACCACTCCCGGATCGGGCAGCGCCAGCATTCGGGCTTGCGGGCCTTACAGATATAGCGGCCATGCAGGATCAGCCAGTGATGGGCGTGGAGCATGAAGCGCTCGGGCACCTGTTTGGTCAGCGCCTTTTCCACATCGAGCGGCGTCTTGCCGGGCGCGAGGCCGGTGCGATTGCCGACGCGGAAGAGGTGGGTATCCACCGCGATGGTCGGCTGCTTGAAGTAGATATTGAGCACCACATTGGCGGTCTTGCGGCCGACGCCGGGCAGCGCTTCGAGGGCTTCGCGGTCGGCAGGGACTTCGCCGCCATGCCGTTCGATCAGCAGTTGGGAGAGGGCGAAGACGTTCTTCGCCTTGCCACGATAAAGCCCGATGGTCTTGACCAGTTCGGTGATCTGTTCGACGCCCAGCACCACCATGGCCTCGGGAGACGGCGCCAATTCGAAGAGGCGTTTGGTCGCCTTGTTCACTCCCGCATCGGTAGCCTGGGCCGAGAGCACCACCGCCACAAGGAGGGTGAAGGCATTGACATAATCGAGCTCGCCCTTGGGCTCTGGCTCGATCTCGTGGAAGCGCTCGAAGATGGCTTCCGCCGCCGCCCGGCCCAGCATTTTCACTTTTTTGGGTCTCGGCATTCTCTCGGCCCCGTTTTTCTGGCAGTATTTCAGCCAAGAGGCGAAGCGATGCAAGTCACCACAACCAGCCCGCTATTTGCCGCCACCCTGCGGCCCGATGGATCGCTCCGCACGACAGGCGGATGGATTGCGCTGGTGGTTGCCGCGATCGTGGGCACGCCCTTCCTCATTGCCATTCCCGAATTCGTGGTGCCCGGCCTTGTCGCCTATGGCCTCGCCGCCGGCGGGCTCGTGGCCATGAGTCTCCGGCAATCGCGCCAGCAACGCGTCAGCCAGCAGGTGACGCTCTGGCCCGACCAGTTGGAAGTGACCACGAGTGCTCCGGGCCTCGAGCGGCAATTGCAGCGTTTCGACCCGGCCCAGGTACGGCTGCGGCTGCAACGCGATTCGTTCGAGCGGACGACCGGCGTTTTCCTGCGCTCGGGCCAGGGGGAAGTGGAACTCGGGGCGTTCTTGTCCACCGCCGACAAATCAAGTTTCGCCAAGGCCTTTGGCGTGGCCCTGCGCCGGGCACGGCGCAGCCACTAGCGCAGAGTCAAAACCGGGTCGCGGCCCCCGACGACAGGCGCTAATTTGTCGGGACATTCGTGACAGGAAAGACCCGGACATGAACCAGCACATGACGCTTGCGCCGGACAGCGACTACGACACCATTCGCGCTGCCATCCGCTATCTCAGCGAGAACGGCCCCGACGCCACCGATCTTGCGCGCTTTTCCCGCGCCCTCGGCCTTACCGAGCGGCAGTTGACCGACCTTTTCCGCCGCTGGTGCGGCCTGTCGCCGAAGAGCTTTGCCCAGGCGGTGGCGTTGGACCATGCCAAGAGCCTGCTGCGCGATCAGGTCAGCGTGCTCGACACCACCTATGAAGTGGGGCTCTCGTCCACCTCGCGGCTGCATGACCTGTTCGTGACCTATGAAGCCATGCCGCCTGGCGTGTTCCGGGCCGGCGGGGCGGGGATCGACATGGTGTGGGGCGTCGCGCCGTCGCCCTTCGGGCTCGCCGTGGTGACGGCGACCGATTACGGAATTTCCGGCCTCGGTTTTGCCGACGCCGACATGAGCATCGAGGATGCCTTTGCCGACCTCGCCAATCGCTGGCCCAAGGCGCGGTTTACGCGCGACGATGCGCGGATTGCCCCGCTCGTGGCTGGTATTTTCGAGCCCCAGCGCTGGTCAGCCGACCAGCCGGTGCGCGTGGTGCTGATCGGCACCGACTTCGAGGTAAAAGTCTGGGAGACGCTCCTCAAGATCCCGGTGGGGAAGGCGGTGACCTATTCGGGTGTCGCCAACCATATCGGCCGGCCCAGCGCCTCGCGTGCCGTGGGCGCCGCCGTGGGCAAGAACCCGATCAGCTTCGTCGTCCCCTGCCATCGCGTCGTCGGTACGTCAGGGGCGCTGACCGGCTACCACTGGGGCGTACCGCGCAAGCGGGCGATTTTGGGCTGGGAAGCGGGCGTGGTTTCGGCGGCGCATTGAGCCATTCGCGCATTGCTCTCATGGCCATCATCACCGGAGCGAATTGCCTTCGGCACGGTTCGACGTTTCACGTGAATCGGCAGCAGGCTGGAACTCAATCGTCCTCGAAGGCATAGTGCTTGCACAATCGACTTGGGGGGCTGTCATGCCGGTGGAAGTCCGCGCCATTGTCACCGGCGTTTTCGTAGCGGCCGCGCTGATGCTGGCATGGTTCCTGTCACACACGATCCTCATCATTTTCGCCGGGGTGCTGATTGCCTGTGTGTTGGATGCGGCTGTGCGGGGCCTGCGCCGCCTCGTTCCGGCGCCAAGACCCTTGCTGCTGGTCATCGTCAGCGTGCTGATCCTCGCCGTGGCGTTGGCGGCTCTGTCGTTCGGCGGCGTGAGCCTTATTCTTTCGGTGCAGGATCTCTGGCGCATGCTCTCCAAGGAAGTGATGCGGCTCTACAACCTGGCGATCGATTCGGGTGTCCTCGATACGTTCAGCCGCGCCGAACTCGAAAGCATGATGCAGAACTTCCTGCCGGATCCGGGCGGGCTGGTGTCGCAGGCAGGATCCTTCTTCGGCAGCACACTGGGTGTGCTCAGCAATGTCGTGGTGATCATCTTTCTGGGGCTGTTCTTTGCCATCAACCCCGCCGTCTATCGCGACGGGTTCCTGCTGCTGATGCCGCAGCGGCACCGTCCGCTGATACTCTCGGCGCTGACGGAAACGGGCGAGGCCCTGCGTGGCTGGATGGTGACGCAGCTGGCGATGATGGTTCTGATCGGTACGCTGGTAGGGCTGATGCTCTGGGCGCTGGGGGTCCCCAATGCGCTGGTGCTGGGGCTGCTGGCGGGATCGCTCAACTTCATCCCGTTTCTGGGGCCCATCTTCTCGGCCGTACCGGTGCTGCTGACGCTGGCGGCCGAAGACACCAATGTGCTGATCCTGGGTGCGGTCGGCCTGCTTCTGATCCAGAATCTCGAGGGCTATATCCTCACCCCGATGCTGCAGCAGCGCATCATCAAGCTTTCGCCCGCCTGGTCGCTCAGCATAATGGCCGCAATGGGCGCACTGTTCGGGATCACCGGCATCGCCCTGGCGACGCCGGTCTATGCCGTGGCACGGGTATTGGTGCTCAAGCTCTATGTCGAGCCACGCGAGGGGCGGGCCGTATCGCTGGGCCGCGAACAGCGGCGCCTGATCATCACCCCGCCCGCCAGCACGCCTAAAGCGTGACGCGCTCGATCAGCTTGCCATCCGGGCCGATGCGATAGGTAGTCGGCTCGCCGGTGCCGATTTCGCGGGCGAGGATTTCGTCGGGGGTGAGACCCTCGATGGCCATGACCAGGGCGCGCAGGGAATTGCCGTGCGCGGCGACCAGCACGGTCTTGCCGCCCTTGAGCTGGGGCAGGATTTCAGCCTCGTAATAGGGCAGGGTGCGGGCTGCCGTATCCTTGAGCGACTCGCCGCCCGGAGGGGGCACGTCGTAGGACCGGCGCCAGATCAGCACCTGCTCTTCCCCCCACTTGACCCGAGCATCATCCTTGTTGAGGCCCGAAAGGTCGCCATAGTCGCGCTCGTTCAGAGCGACATTGCGCGTGATGGTGACGTTGAGGATGCCCATTTCCTCGAGCATCAGGTCGAGCGTGTGCTGGGCGCGGCGGAGAGCCGAGGTGTAGTAGAGATCGGGGACGATACCGGCGGCCTTCAGCGCCTTGCCCGTGGCGCGGGCCTCGCCTTCGCCCTTTTCGGTGAGGTTCGGATTGCGCCAGCCGGTGAAGAGGTTCTTGAGGTTCCATTCGCTCTGGCCGTGGCGAACGAGGATCAGCGTGCCGCTCATATTTTTGGTCCTTGAATCGAAGTTGGTTCAGTCACTAAGGCCGAGCACGTCAGCCATGGAATAGAGGCCCGGTTGCTGCCCGGCGGCCCAGCGCACGGCCTTGATGGCGCCATTGGCATAGATGGTACGGTCCTGGGCGCGGTGGTTGAGCTCGATGCGCTCGGACGGGCCGGCGAGGATCACCATGTGGTCGCCGATGACATTGCCGCCGCGCAGGGTGGCAAAGCCGATGGTGCCGGCTTCACGCGGGCCGGTATGGCCGTCGCGCACGCGCACCGAATGGTCCTTCAAAGCGATATTGCGGCCCTGGGCCGCTGCTTCGCCCAGCATCAGCGCTGTGCCCGAGGGGGCATCCACCTTCTTGTTGTGATGCATTTCGAGGATTTCGACATCGTAGTCGCTGAGCGCCCGCGCGGCCTTTTCGACCAGCGCCGTCAGCGCCACCATGCCGGGCGAGAAATTGCCGGATTTGACGATGCGGGCGCCGGCACTGCCCGATGCGGCAATGGCCGCGTCGTCGGCTTCCGAGCAGCCGGTGGTGCCGATGATGTGCACAAGGCCCTTTTCCGCCGCCAGCCTTGCCAGCGCCACGCTGGCCGCCGGGGCGGTGAAGTCGATGATGGCGTCAGTCTTATCGAGCAGGGCGGACGCGTCGTCGGTGACGGGGACACCAAGCGCCTCGATACCGGCAAGCGTGCCCGCATCCTTGCCGATGGCCGCCGAACCGGCGCGATCCAGCGCGCCCACCAGCTCGACGCCGTCATGGGCGGCAACCGCCGCGATATTGGCGGCGCCCATGCGTCCGCCCGCTCCGGCCACGATGATGCGCAGACTGGTCATGGGGTACCTCCTCAAACACCCCGCCTATAGCAGCGCCGCACCGCGCCGCCAACCGGGATGCCGCAGCAGCCGGCTCTGTGCTACGATTCGGCAAAACCAAGAAGAGAAGTGGAGGCGTCCATGACCCTCACCAATGTGCTGGCCGGTGTCGCCGTGGAAGACCTCGGCCACTCCCTGGTCTGGTACGAATACCTGTTCGGCCGCCCGGCCGATGCGCGGACCATGGTCGACGTGGCCGAATGGAAACTGCCCGGCGGAGGCTGGGTGCATGTGATGAGCGATGCCGACCGGGCCGGGGCGAGCGTGGTCATGCTGATCGTCGACGACATTGCCGAGGAACTGGCGCGGCTCGAGCTTCATGGCATCAAGCCGGTGGCCAAGGCGATCGGAGATTTCTTCAAGACCGCCAAGCTCAGGGATCCGGACGGGAACCTGATCATTTTGAGCCAGCCGCAGCAGGGGACGTATTAGGGGCGGCCACGGAGCTTCTCCCTCCCCCTTGCGGGGAGGGCAGCGGAGCTTGGCGAAGCCTTAGCGAAGCTGGGTGGGGGGATGGCGGACATCCAGTTCGTGGGCACCCCACCCCAACCCTCCCCGTCAAGGGGAGGGAGTTGGATCGAGCGCGCCCAGGTCCTAAAGCCGCTTCAGCTTTACCTCTTCGACGCGGTGGTTCTTGCCCTTTTTCAGGATCAGGTCGGCGCGGCCGCGGGTAGGGAGGACGTTTTCGAGCAGGTTGGGCAGGTTGATGGTCTTCCAGACATTGCGCCCGAAAATGCCGGCCTCTTCCTCGCTCATTTCCGAGAACTTGCGGAAGAAGGAACTGGGATCGCGGAAGGCGGTTTCGCGCAGGCGGAAGAAGCGCGTGAGATACCAGTCGCGCAGGTCGTCCACGTCGGCGTCGATATAGATCGAAAAATCGATGAAGTCCGAGGCGAAGAGGATGGGCTTGCCGTCGCGCGGCAGTTCGCCGGGCTGGAGGATGTTGAGACCTTCAACGATGAGGATATCGGGCCGGTCGATGATGACCTCCTCGCCCGCCACGACGTCATAGACGAGGTGGGAATAGACCGGCACGGCGACCTTTTCCTTGCCCGACTTGATATCGGCCAGAAAATTGACGAAGCGCGCCCGGTCATAGCTTTCGGGAAAACCCTTGCGGTGCATGAGGCCACGATCTTCCAGCACCTTGTTGGGGTGGAGGAAGCCGTCGGTAGTAACGAGATCGACTTTTGGGCTCGAAGGCCAGCGCGACAGCAGCGCCTGGAGGATACGCGAAGTGGTCGACTTGCCCACCGCCACTGACCCCGCGACGCCGATGATGAAGGGGACCTTGTCGCCCGGCGTGTTGAGGAAGCGCGATGAGACGCGGTGGAGACCCTGGATGGCCTCGACATAATAGGCCAGCAGCCGCGAGAGCGGCAGGTAGACTTCCTCGGCTTCGGCCAGCGAGATTGGGTCGGTCAGGGCGCGCAGCCGTTCGATATCGCCGGCGTCGAGCGTCATCGGCTGGCCGTTCCTCAGATCGCTCCACTGCTGCTTGGTGAAGGTCTGGTAGGGGTCGAGGGCGGGAACACGCTTGGCCATTACGCGCCGGTCCCCCGATTGGCCTTTTCGACGAGGCCTGACTGCGCTGTGCGCGCGTCGAGCTCGGCCATGACTTCGGAGAGCGGCACGCCTTCGGCTTTGAGCACAACCAGCAGGTGGTAGAGCACGTCGGCACTTTCCTTGACGAGCTCGGCCCGGTTGTGGGTCACCGCCGCGATCACCGCCTCGGTGGCTTCCTCGCCCAGTTTCTGGGCAGCCTTCTCAATGCCGCGGGCGATCAGCTTGGCGGTGTAGCTCTCCTCGGGAGAGGCGGCAGCGCGCAGGGCAATGCGCGCTTCGAGGTCTTCAAGGGTCATATTTTTTGTCCCATCCACCGGATGTCACCTCGGCGAAGGCCGGGGCCCAACTTGAGATCTCAGGATGGATCCCGGCCTTCGCCGGGATGACAGTCTGAGGGTGTTTAGATCATGAGTTGAACGGCGTCGTCATCCGCAACCTTCGGCTCAGGCCATGCGCATGGCAATGCCGCGCTCGGCCATATAGGCCTTGGCCTGCGGAATGGTAAAAGTGCCGAAGTGGAAGATGGAGGCTGCCAGCACGGCGCTGGCATGGCCTTCCGTGACCCCATCGACGAGGTCTTGCAGCGTGCCGACGCCGCCCGAGGCGATGACCGGCACTTCCACCGAATCGGCAATGGCGCGGGTGAGCTTGAGATCGAAACCCGACTTGGTGCCGTCGCGATCCATCGATGTCACCAGCAATTCGCCGGCGCCGCGCTCGACCATGCGGGCAGCGAATTCCACCGCATCGATGCCGGTCGGCTTGCGCCCGCCATGGGTGTAGATTTCCCATTCCGACCTGTTATCGCCGCCCACTTTCGCATCGAGCCGCTGCTTGGCATCGACCGAAACAACGATGCACTGATTGCCGAACTTGTCGGCGGCGCGGGCGATGAAATCGGGATCGCTCACCGCCGCCGAATTGATCGCGACCTTGTCGGCGCCAGCCAGCAGGAGCTTTCGGATATCGTCGATGGAGCGGACGCCACCGCCGACGGTTACCGGCATGAAGCAATGCTCGGCCGTGCGCGCCACGACTTCAAAGATCGTGTCGCGGCCTTCGTGGCTGGCGGTGATGTCGAGGAAGGTCAACTCGTCCGCCCCGGCGGCGTCATAGGCCATGGCCGCCTCGACCGGATCGCCGGCATCGACCAGGTCGACGAAATTGACGCCCTTCACCACGCGGCCGCCGGCGACGTCGAGGCAGGGAATAATGCGGGTCTTGAGGCTCATGGATTTGCCTTCTGCATCCGCCCCCAGGCGATGCGATGGATGATGAGAATGACCAGCCAGACGATCAGCGCGCCACCCCCAAGGGGAATGGTCGCCAGCATGAACCAGCCCATGACGCCCGTGAAATAGAGAAGGCCGCCCACGTCCATGCCCAGCACGATACAGGGATGGACAGTGGCCTCGTTGACCGTGCAGGCATTGGCGTCGGCGACGAGATAGGTGAAGTAGACCGAGAGCAGCGGCGCGGCAGCGAAGAGCGCGATCACCACGAAGAGGATCGCATAGGTTCGCCAGGGAAAGCGCGCCGGCCGCCTGTCGCTCATGCAGCCCTCAGCCGTGCCAGTGCTTCACGTGAATCAATGCGCCCGTCATAAAGGGCGCGGCCGGAAATGGCGCCTTCGAGCACCTGGTATTCCGGCTGGGTCATGCGCTCGATATCGTCCATCGAGGCAAGGCCGCCCGAGGCAATGACCGGGATTGAGGTGGAGCGTGCGAGCTCCAGGGTCGAGGGCCAGTTGATGCCGGCGAGAATGCCGTCGCGGTCTATATCGGTATAGATGATGGCGGCGACGCCGGCGCCTTCGAAGCGCTTGGCCAGTTCGATAATGGAGAGCTCAGAGGTCTCGGCCCAGCCCTCAACCGCCACCATGCCGCCCTTGGCGTCGGTGCCGACGGCCACCTGGCCCGGCCACTTGTTCGCGGCTTCCTTGACCAGCTCGGGATTGCGCACGGCGACGGTGCCGAGGATGACGCGGGCGAGACCCTTGTCGAGCCAGGCCTCGATATGTCCGAGCGTGCGAATGCCGCCACCGAGCTGCACCGGAAAGTTCACCGTCTTGAGGATGGCTTCCACCGCAGCGCCATTGACGCTCTCGCCGGCAAAGGCACCGTTGAGGTCGACGACGTGGAGATATTCAAAACCCTGGTCTTCGAACGACTTGGCCTGGGCAGCGGGGTCGTCGTTGAAGACGGTGGCCTGGTCCATGTCGCCGAGCTTGAGGCGCACGCACTGGCCGTCTTTCAGGTCGATGGCGGGGAAGAGGATCATGCAAACGACTCCGGCATGGAAAAAGGCCCCCTCACCCGCCGCTGCGCGGCGACCTCTCCCCCAAAGGGAGAGGTGAAGAAGCGACGGCGCCCTCCTACCACCTCTCCCTGGGGGGAGAGGTCGGGTCGAAGGCCCGGGTGAGGGGGCCTTGGTGGGGCCATCATCACGGCGCCCATCCCAAAAAATTCTCGATCAGTTTCAGGCCCAAGGCTTGGCTCTTTTCGGGGTGGAACTGGGTGCCGAAAATGTTGTCGCGGCCGACGCAGGCGGTCAGCGCGCCACCGTAATTGGTGGTGGCGACGAGGTCGGAAGGATTGTCCGTCTTCAGGTGATAGGAGTGGACGAAGTAGGCGTGGAGCCCATTCTCGCCTGTCTCGATGCCATCGAGCAGGACATGCGGGCGCGCGGGAAAAATCGTGTTCCAGCCCATATGCGGGATCTTGAGGCCGCGATCCGATGGCGCGATCTTTTCGACGGCGCCGGGAATCCAGCCGAGGCCCTTGGTGACAACCTTTTCGCGGCCCTCGCTGGCCAGGAGCTGCATGCCCACGCAGACGCCGAGGAAAGGCGTGCCGCCGCGGATGACGCGCTCGTCAAGCAGGTCGATCATGCCGGGAACGGCCTCGAGGCCGGCCATGCAATCGGCAAAGGCACCGACGCCGGGCAGCATGATGCGATCGGCCTTGCGCACCACATCGGGATCAGCGGTGACGGTGATGACATCGCTCTGGCCGCGTTCGGCGGCGACACGCTCGAAAGCATTGGCGGCGGAGCGCAAATTGCCCGCGCCATAGTCGATGATGGCGACGGTCGTCATTTCGCGGCCTCCAGAACTGCAATCCGCGCCAGATCGGCATCGGTGGCAAAGCGATAGCCTTCGGGCCGATAGCCGCGCCGCTGCCAGGACCGGCGCAGGGCCCCGGGCGCGGCAAAGCCGCAGGCGATCGCCAGGAGGATATAGAGCCAGATGGCAGCATCCGGTCCGGTCCAGCGCGCGGCCACGACGATGCTCCCCAGGCCGAGCACGAACAGCGCCAACTGATCCCAGAGGCGATGGGCCAAGGCATGGACGGGCGGCAGCAGCGTCGCGGACCAGGAGAACTTTTCCGGCACCGCCTGGGGCAGGGCCTCGGTTCCGGGCTTGGGCGCGAGGATGGCGTAGAGGGTCACAATTGTCTCCAAAACCCCGATGTCATCCCGGCGAAAGCCGGGATCCATCTTGAGATCTCAGGATGGGCCCCGGCTCAAAGCCGGGGTGACACCCGTGGTTGGGGGTGACTTAGTGCAAAAGCGCCCGCAGTGAAAGGGCTAGAGCACGCCCTTGGTGCTCGGCACGCGGTCGGCCGTGCGGGGATCGATCTCGACGGCATCGCGCAAGGCGCGGGCGACGGCCTTGAACATGGACTCGGCCAGGTGGTGATTGTTATCGAAATAGAAGTTTTCGATGTGGAGCGTGATGCCGGCATTGACGGCAAAAGCCTGGAAGAATTCGCGGAACAGCTCGGTGTCGATGTCGCCGATCTTGCCTTGCGAAAACTCGGCCTTGAAGACGAGGAAAGCGCGGCCGGAGACGTCCAGCGCGGCGCGGGTCAGCGTGCCGTCCATGGGCAGGTCGCAGCTCGCATAGCGGCGGATGCCCTTCTTGTCGCCCAGCGCCTCCTTAATGGCCTGGCCCAGGGCAATGCCGACATCTTCCACCGTGTGGTGAAAATCGATGTGCAGGTCGCCCTTGCAGGTCACGTCCATGTCGATGAGCGAGTGGCGCGAGAGCTGGTCGAGCATGTGATCGAAAAAGCCGACGCCGGTCGCCATCTTGTGCGCGCCGGTGCCGTCGAGATCGATCGAGACGGAGATCTCGGTCTCGTTGGTCTTGCGGGCGATTTTTGCGGTGCGCATGGCAGGTCTCCGGAATTCGGACGCTGAGTACCAGATAGGCATGAGCGCGTGAAGATTGGGTTTCTTCACTCTCCTTTTGGGGGAGAGGTCGGGTTGCGGAGCAAACCGGGTGAGGGGGCCTCATCGGCTGCTTTCGAGAAAGGCCCCCTCACCCGCCGCTTCGCGTCGACCTCTCCCCCAGAGGGAGAGGTGGGCTCCACCCGGTTGCAATCGCTTCATGCCGCCCTAAATATCACTCAACAGTTCGGAGTAATTCCCCCAATGAGTGAACATCAATCCCCCGGCTGGCACGGGACGACCATCGTTTCCGTGCGAAAGGGCAACAAGGTCGTGGTGGCTGGCGACGGCCAGGTTTCCATGGGCCAGACGGTGATGAAGCACGGCGCCAAGAAGGTGCGGCGGCTCGCCGGCGGCAAGGTGATCGGCGGCTTTGCCGGATCGACCGCCGATGCCTTTACCCTGTTCGAGCGCCTCGAAGGCAAGCTCGAGCAGTATCCCGACCAGTTGATGCGTGCCGCCGTGGAACTGGCCAAGGACTGGCGCACCGACCGGTATCTCAGAAAGCTCGAAGCCATGATGATCGTGGCCGATGCCAAGGACACGCTGGTGCTGACCGGCAATGGCGACGTGCTGACCCCCGATCATGGCGTCATCGCCATCGGCTCGGGTGGCAATTATGCGCATTCGGCCGCGCTGGCCCTCCATCAGGCCACCGATCTCGATGCCGAGGACATTGCCCGCCGCGCCATGAAGATTGCCGAGGAAATCTGCGTCTATACCAATGGCAATGTGACGGTCGAGACCATCGAGTTCTGATCCGGTGACCTATTCGATCAGACGCCTGGGCGCGGAGGACTTGGCCGCCTATCGCGCAATTCGCCACGAGGCCCTGGCGAATCATCCGGAGGCCTTTGTCGCCACGGCGGAGGCCTTTGCGCAGAAAGGCGACGATGAGATCCGGCAGACGCTGGAAACGCTGACCGTCTTCGGGGCGATCCTGCCCGATGGACGCCTGGGTGGCATCAATGCCTTCCTGCGCGATGGCGGCGCCAAGGAGCGGCATCGCGGCTGGATGATCCAGGTCTATGTGCGGCCCGAACATCGCGGCACCGGCATGTCCCGGGCGCTGGTCGAACATCTGGTCGATCACGCGAGGAGTCAGGTGATCCAGATCCATCTCGGCGTCTGGTCGGAGAACGAACCGGCCATCCGCCTCTACCAGAAGCTCGGCTTCCAAACCTATGGCACCGAGCCCCGCTATCTCTTCGTGAACGGTCGATACATCGACGAACACCTGATGGTGCGCTTTCTCGACAAGGCACCAGGAAAGACAAGCAATGAGTGAAACCAATTTTTCGCCGCGCGAGATCGTCTCCGAGCTCGATCGCCACATCGTGGGACAGGCCGACGCCAAGCGCGCAGTCGCCGTTGCCTTGCGCAATCGCTGGCGCCGGCAGCAATTGCCGGCCGAACTCCGCCGCGAGGTGAGCCCCAAGAACATTCTGATGATCGGACCGACCGGTGTCGGCAAGACCGAGATCTCGCGCCGCCTCGCCCGGCTGGCGCAGGCGCCCTTCGTCAAGGTCGAAGCGACCAAGTTCACCGAGGTCGGCTATGTCGGCCGCGACGTCGAGCAGATCGTCCGTGACCTCGTCGAAGCCGGCATCACCGTCTTGCGCGACAAGCGCCGGCGCGACGTGCAGGCCCAGGCGCACCACAATGCCGAGGAGCGGGTGCTCGACGCCCTGGTCGGCACGTCCGCGACGCCGTCGACCCGCGAGAGCTTCCGCAAGAAGCTGAGGGACAACGAACTCGACGACAAGGAAGTCGAGATCGAGATGCAGCCCTCGCCCGGCGCCGGCGGCTTCGAAATCCCCGGCATGCCCAATGGCGGCATCGGCATGATCAATCTTTCCGACATGTTCAAGCAGGCCATGGGCGGGCGCGGGGTCAAGCGCAAGATCAAGGTCAAGGATGCCTATGAGCCGCTGATCGCCGAGGAAGCCGACAAGCTGCTCGACCAGGACCAGCTCAAGGCCGAGGCCATCGAGCTGGTGGAAAATCACGGCATCGTCTTTATCGACGAGATCGATAAGGTCGCGGCCCGTGAGGGTGGCGTGCAGGGCGGCCCGTCGCGCGAAGGCGTGCAGCGGGACCTGCTGCCGCTGATCGAAGGCACGACCGTCGCGACCAAGTATGGACCGGTCAAGACCGACCATATTCTCTTCATCGCCTCGGGCGCCTTCCATGTGAGCAAGCCCTCGGACCTGCTGCCCGAATTGCAGGGCCGCCTGCCGATCCGGGTGGAACTCAAGGCGCTGACGCGCGAGGATTTCATCGGCATTCTGAGCGACACCGAGGCCAGCCTCATCAAGCAATATGTGGCATTGATGGGCACCGAGGGCGTGACCCTCAGCGTGACGCAGGACGCCATCGAGGCGATTGCCGATGCCGCGGTGAAGGTCAATTCCAGCGTCGAGAATATCGGCGCCCGTCGCCTGCAGACGGTGATGGAACGGCTGGTCGAGGAGATCAGCTTCGACGCGCCTGACCGTAACGGCCAGACCATCACCATCGACGCCGCCTTTGTCCGCGAAAAGGTCGGCGTGCTGGCCGGGGATACGGATTTGAGCAAGTTCGTGTTGTAGGCCAAGGCATCAGCTACACAGTGCCACCCCGGGCCGAGCCCGGGGTGTTTTCATGTGGAGCACCAAAACTGGCGACACCCACCGGGTCATCCCGGTGCAGGCCGGAACCCATATCCGATCACAGGTCGGCTCTGAACTCCCGGACAGCACGCAGCATGGATCCCGGCCTACGCCGGGATGACATCGTGCTTGGGGTGTCTGCCGCGATTAGCGCTTCCGCGCCGCCCGCTTCACCAGTTCATCGCGCAGAAATCGCAAGTCCTCGGGCTCCAACCGCTCGATATTGTCGCGCAGGCGGTTGGCCAGTTCCGTCGCCTCGGGCACGAGGCCGCCCGTGTCGATGGTGACCTTGGGATCGGAGATTTCGGCCAGGCGCTGCAGTTCCTCGGCTTCGTCCCAGATGACATTGAAATAGGCGATCATGCGGTGGAGGAGGAAGCTCGTCGGCTGGCCGCGCTTACCGTGTTCGAGGGCAGACAGATAGGCCGAGGACACATTCAGAGCCGCCGCCATTTCCTTGAGGGAAATGCCGCGCGCCTCGCGCAGGGCCCGCAATTTGGCGCCGAGCGGGGTCATTGGCGCCGCAGGCGCACATACCACGCCCCCTCTCCGCCATGGCCACGCGCCGCCACGCTCCAGCCCGAGATCAGATGCGACAGGCCCGGCTCGCTGAGCCAGATCGGCAGCATGGTTCTGAGGATGCCGCGCTCGGTCATGGCGGCGATGTAGTCATTGTCGGTCTTGACCCCCTTGCCGGTGATGACCAGCACGGTGCGGTCGCCGCGAGCCGCCCGCGCACCGATGAAGCGCCGCAGCGTCTCGCGGGCCTCGTTCTGGGTCATGCCATGAAGGTCGATCCTGCCATCGATATCGATGCGGCCACGCCGGACCTTCTTGTGGATGGCGGGATCGACACCCTTTTCCACCACCGGGACCGGGCTGGCCGGCGCCTGGTAAGGCGCGAGAAAAGGCTTGCCGGATGTGAGCGGCTTGGGCGGTGACTTAACCCGTGGGGCTGGGTCCGGCTCGGGTACAGGCAAGGTGCCGTGACCCAGTTTCAAGAGACCCTTGCGCCGCAGCGGTTCCACGGTCTCGGCGACCGTGGTCCAGAGATGGAAGTCGTGCGGCAGGCGCTTCGAGTGGCGCTTGGACATGGTCGGGCCTGCCGGGAGAAGATCAATCGAGCTGGCTGGTTGCCACGACCTTCCAGTTCGGATCGCGCGACTTGGGATTGCGCGCAAAGGTCCATTCATCGGCGATGGTCTGGACCTGGTCGGCATTGCCCTCGACGAGATTGCCGTCCTTGTCGCGCGTGGCCGAAACCACTTCGGCGTGGAAATCGACCGTGACGGTGACGTCCTTGCGGTCGTATTCGGCATCGACGATGGCGATCTTGGGCAGGCCGACAAAGGTAAAGTCGACCGTGTGGCCGGCGGCTTCACGATCGGCGATGGCGCGCTGGAAGCTTTCGAAGATCGGCTTGTCGAGGAGATCGCGCAGGGTCTGGCGATCGCCGGCCGCATAGGCCGTCACGATCATCTCATAGGCCTGCTTGGCGCCTTCAAGGAAACCCTTGGGCGAGAAGGTGGAATCAGCCTCGACCACGGCGCGCAGGCCGGCCGCGAGCTCGGCATTGCCGGCGGCAGCCTGTTCAATCTCGGCCTCGGTCTTGCGGGCGCGGCGTTCATCATCAAGGTCCGGCTGGGCGGGACGCGGCCGCAATGGCACCACCGTTTCGTCCTTGGCATCCGTCGGCTTGTCCGGGCGCGACGAGCGCGTGCGATCCACAGGCGGGCGTTCATTGCCTGTACGGGTGCCGAGCACCGACCGCAGCCGGAACAGCACGAAAACAGCAACGGCAATGGCGATGAGTGTCGGCAGATCGAGGAAACCGTCCATGAAATGGGCACCTTGCGCGGGAAGCGTCGACAAAAAACTGATGGGGGCGCTCGTTCTGCGCCGCGACTTTCCTATATATAGGGAAAGCTTTAGCCCGAAACCAGTTCACGTTGGGGCGAGTTGCGTTTTTGCCGCGCCCCACCGCGCGAAGAGACAGAGATAAGACCTTGGGCCGCCTGATCGGTATTTGTTTTCTGCTGCTGCCGCTGATCGAGATCGCGCTGTTCATCGTCGTCGGACGGACGATTGGCCTCCTGCCGACGCTGGGCCTCGTGATCCTTGCCGGCATTGCCGGCGGGCTTATCCTGCGCCAGCAGGGCCTGCAGGCAATTGCCCGCCTCAGGAACAATGTCAGCGCCGGCACCATTCCCGGCCGCACCATGTTCGACGGCATGCTGGTCGGGCTGGCGGGAATCCTGTTGATCGTTCCGGGTTTCCTCAGCGACCTCGTGGCGCTGACCCTGCTCGCGCCCCCGGTTCGCGGCTGGCTGTTCTCGTCCCTCGCCGGACGGGTCCGGGTAGTCGAGACCACGACGACCTATCGCCGCTACGAGCAACCCACCGCATACCCGGATGACGAGATCCGATCAATCGAGCTCCGCGATGAGGACTGGCGTGACAAGCGCGACTAGGCCGCTTGGCTTGTCCGTCTCAGCCAAAAGTGTTAGCCACTCGCCCAATTGCCTGAACTCGCCACTTAAAAGGACCAGATAATGGCCGATGAAAACCAGGGCGCGGCAGCGCCGCAGCCCGGCCAAGCGCCCAGCATGAACCTTGTGGGTCAGTATATCCGCGACCTTTCCTTCGAAAATCCCGGCGCGCCGACCACGCTGCTCAGCGGCGGCGCCAATCCGGCCTTCAACGTCTCGATCTCGGTTGGCGTCAAGAAGCAGAACGACGAAATCTATGCGGTCGAGCTGACGCTCAATGCCAAGGCCAATCGCGACGAAACCGTGCTGTTCAATGTCGAGCTCGTCTATGGCGGCATCTTCCGCCTCAAGAACGTGCCGGAAAACCAGCTTTCGCCGTTGCTGATGATCGAATGCCCGCGGCTGATCTTCCCGTTTGCCCGCCAGGTCCTGGCCAGCGTCACCCAGCAGGGCGGCTTCCCGCCGCTGATGATGGAGCCGGTCGATTTCTCCGCCATCTATCGGCAGAACCTGGCCAAGCTGGCCCAGCAGAATGGCGGCACTGCTGCGCCGCTGGTCGAGCCGGCCAAGCCGAACTGATCGCGACATCAGTCACAAACCAAAAACCCCGGTGCGAACCGGGGTTTTTCTTTTTGCCAGTGGGTGGATAGCCTATTCGGCCGCGGCCTGCTCTTCATACTGCGCCCAGATGGCGCTTTCGCCCATCTTGGCCACGAAAGCAGCGTGCGCCACCGCCTCGGCGTCGGAAATGCGACTGGGCAGGGCGACCGGCCGCTGCGCCACGGCGATGCGCGCCACGGTCGCGCCCGAAACCGTGGTTTCCACTTCGGCCACCAGCGCCAGGCTAACCTGCTTGCCGCCGATCAGCTCCAGATAGACTTCCGCGAGGATTTCGCTGTCGAGCAGCGCTCCATGCAGGGTGCGGCGGGAATTATCGATGCCGTAATGCTTGCAGAGCGCATCGAGGCTGACGCGGGCGCCCGGATGCTTCTGGCGGGCCACCATGACCGTGTCGATCACCGCATTGTCGAGCGTCTTGCGGCCGATGAGCTCAAGCTGGTGGTTGAGAAAGCCCATGTCGAAGGGGGCATTGTGGATGACGAGGGTCGCGTCGCCGATAAAGGCGAGAAAATCGTCGGCTACGTCCCTGAAGACAGGCTTATCGGCCAGGAATTCCTCGCTGAGCCCATGCACGCGAAACGCCTCTTCGGGCATGGAGCGCTGGGGATTGATGTAGACGTGAAAGTTCTTGCCGGTGGGAATGTGGTTGATCAGTTCGACACAGCCGATTTCCACCAGCCGATCGCCGCCGGTTGGCGAAAGGCCCGTGGTTTCGGTGTCGAGTACGATTTCCCTGATCATGGATCCTGCCGTCTCAAGTCCGCCACGAGGTCGGCGACCTGTGCTTCGATCTGCTCGGGCGCCTGCGCCGTATCGAAGAGCCAGGTGGCCCGTCGCTTCTTTTCGGCCTGTGGCATCTGACGGGCAAGGAGGGTCTCGAGCTTTTCCACGGTCATGCCCGGCCGGGCCAGAACCCGTTGGCGCTGGATCGTGTCGTCGACATGGGTGACGGCAATGGCATCAAACCCATAGTCATGGCCGCTTTCGAACAATAGCGGCACTTCCACCGCGGCCGCCACGTGCCCGTCACGCTCGGCGGCATCGAGGAAGTCTGCAATTTTCCGGCGGACCAGGGGATGCACCACGGCCTCGAGCCGCTTGAACCCGGAAGAATCGGCGGCAAGACGGCGCGACAGCTCCTGGCGGTCGATGATGCCGTCGCGGCTCACACCTGGAAACAGCGCCTCCACCGGGGCCACTGCCTCGCCGGCATAAAGCGCGGCCACCGCCGCATCGGCGGAAAAGACCGGCACGCCAACGGCAGCAAAGGCCTCAAGCAGGGTCGACTTGCCGGTGGCGATCGAGCCGGTGACGCCGATCCGCTGCATGGCTCAGTGATCCAGCGTTTTTTCCACCAGCGCCCGTAATTGCGGGGTGACGGTGGGGGTGACGCCGAACCAGGCGGCAAAGCCGGGCACGGCCTGGTGCAGCAGCATGCCCAAGCCATCCACGGTGCGCAGGCCATGCGCGCGCGCCTCGGCCAGGAGCGGGGTTTCGAGTGGCGTATAGACGATGTCGGTTACGAGCGTAGTCCTGGGCAACAGGCCCATGTCGAGCCAGTCGAACCGCGTGCCATGCATGCCGATGGAGCTGGTATTGACCACAAGGCCGATGCGCGGCGCCAATTCGTCGAAGGCCTCGAAGCCGTGCGCCTCGAAGGGACCATCGATCTCCTCGATCAGCGCCTGGGCATTAGCCAGGGTGCGGTTGAGGACGTGGACCTGGCCGCCATTGCGGCGCCGCAGCGCCACAAGCACGGCCCGTGCCGCCCCACCGGCGCCGATGATGAGGGCGTCCTTGGGACCATCCGACCAAGTAGGGGCATTGGCGTCGAGATTGCCGAGAAAGCCCAGATAGTCGGTATTAGTGCCGTGCACCTTGCCGTCGCGAACCACAAGCGTGTTGACGGCGCCGATCATGCGGGCGAGGTCGTCGACGCTGTCACACAGGGCAAAGACCGCTTCCTTGTGGGGAATGGTCACATTGCCGCCGGCAAATTCCCCGGCGCGCAGCCGCTCGAAAAAGGCCGGCAGGTCGGCCGGCGCCACGTCGATGGCCTCGTAGCTGCCATCGATGCCGTGCTCGGCCAGCCAGGTGCCGTGAATCAGCGGGGAACGGGAGTGGGCGATGGGATGCCCGATGACGAAGGCCCTGGTGGTCAACGCTCAGTCCTGATGTTCAAGGAGTTCGGGTGCGATATCGCGCAATGCCGCAAGCAGAGGAAGCAGCGGCAGCCCGAGAATGGTGAAATAATCGCCGCTGACGGTGTCAAAGAGCCTGATGCTCGGGCCTTCGAGCCGATAACTGCCGACCGAGGCAAGAATGGCACCGCCTTCGAGATCGAGTACCTGGTCGCGCTCCTCGGTGGAAAAGCTGCGCATCGTCAGCTCGGCTGTCTGCAGATCCGACCACAGCATGATCCCGTCCCGCACCAGTGTCACGGCGGCATGGAGGCGATGGGTCTTGCCGCGCAACCGGTCGAGCTGGGCCTCGGCCTCCTGGCGCGAGGATGGCTTGTGCAAAAGCTCCGGCCCCAGCGCCAGGGTCTGGTCGGCGCCGATCACGATGGCGCCGGGATGGAGCGCGGAAATCCCCTCGGCCTTGCGCCGCGCCAGCAGCAAAGCGACATCCCGCGCATCGCCACCAGCCTCGAGCGCCACGGTTTCGAGACCACGTTCGTCGATGGTCGCCGCAGCGCTGAGGAAGCGCAACCCGGCCTTGTCCAGCAGGGCTTTGCGGGTGGCACTGGCGGAAGCGAGGATAAGCATGGGACGAGTTTTTCCACACAGTCATCCCCAGCTCAAGGCCGAACTGTGGACGAATGGGAGCAAGTTTTCGAGGGGAGCGGACTTGTTCGACCTCGCTCATAATTTGTTAACAGATGGTTTCGACGGGTGCTGCCGAGGCCCGGTGGAAAGCTCTGGGGAAAGCGGTCCGGAGCGCGGAAGGGATATACGCAGCCCCGTCCACAGCCTGAATCGAATCGTTGACTCGGGAGTCGGCGGATTAACCTCTCGTTAAGAGGTGTGGCGGCGTTAAGCTTTGGGTAAGGTTTAAGAGCTGTTCACACCTCGTTAACTTCCGCCTGCGCGCAAGTGTCACCGAAGGCCGAGATTGTGGGTGACGCTGAATTCCAGCTAAACACCGCCATAAAGATAAAGAAGCGAAGCTAAGAAAGACTCTTTATCGGGTTTTGAAGGGATGAACGCATGGCTCCGGTGACCGACAGGAAATTGCTCGCCACTGTCCTTGGACAGCGGCAAGAGCGCCCCCCGATCTGGATCATGCGTCAGGCCGGACGCTATCTGCCCGAGTATCGCCAGACCCGGACCCAGGCCAGGGACTTCCTCGAACTCTGCTATACGCCCGATCTTGCCGTGGAAGTGACGCTGCAGCCGCTGCGCCGCTTCGACCTCGACGCAGCTATTCTCTTTTCCGACATTCTCGTCATTCCCGACGCCCTGGGTCAGCAAGTGCGTTTTGCCACCGGCGAAGGCCCGCTGCTCGAGGCTTTGGATGAGAAGGGCGTCGTGGGGCTTCAACCCGAAAGGGCCATGGCGCATCTGGCGCCGGTACTGGAGACGGTCAGGCGACTTCGCGCTCAACTGCCTGCCGACAAGACGCTGATCGGCTTTTGCGGCGCTCCCTGGACCGTGGCGACCTATATGCTGGGCGGCCGCGGCTCGCCCGACCAGTGGGTGGCCCGGAAATTCGCGCTCGAGCATCCCGCTGCTTTCGACCGGCTCATGGATGTGCTGGTTGAAACCTCGATCACCTACCTTGCCGCCCAGTTCGAGGCGGGTGCCGACGTCGTGCAGCTCTTTGAGAGCTGGGCGCTCAATCTCGACGATGCAAGCTTTGCCCGGAACGTGATGGAGCCCAACCGGCGTATCGTCGAGGGTTTGCGCCAGCGCGTGCCCAATGCGCCGATCATCGGTTTTCCGCGCGGCGCGGCCGGGAACCTCCGGCGGTATGCGGCGACGACCGGGGTCAATGCGCTGGGCGTGGATTTCGCCACCCCGCTGGACTTCGTGCGAGATGCGCTGCCGGCGAGCCTTCCCGTGCAGGGCAATCTCGATCCGCTGCGGCTGGTCGTGGGTGGCGACGCCATGGAAAGCCAGGCGCGTGCCATCATCGAGGCTTTTGCCGACCGCCCGCATATTTTCAATCTGGGGCATGGCATCGTGCCGGAAACCCCGATTGCCCATGTCGAGCGCCTAATCGACCTGGTCAAGAACGGCTAATTCGCCACCGAACTGTTGAGGAGTTCGCCATGTATGAATGGGTCAAGGCGCTGCATGTCATCTCGGTCATCGCCTGGATGGCCGGGATGATGTATCTGCCGCGCCTCTTCGTCTACCACGCCGATTGCGCGGTCGGCTCGGAGAAGTCTGAAACCTTCAAGGTCATGGAGCGCCGGCTTTATCGGGGCATCATGACCCCGGCCATGATCGCGACCTGGATCTTCGGGCTCTGGCTAGCCTTCGGTTTCGGCATTGTCGATTTTTCCCAAGGCTGGATGTGGCTCAAGGCGGTGATGGTCATTGCCCTCAGCGGTGTACATGGGCTTTACGGGTCGCTGTTGCGCGCCTTCCAGCAGGATCGGAACACGAGGAGCCACAAGTTCTTCCGGGCGATCAACGAAATTCCCTTCGTCATCGCCATCGTCATTGTCATCGCGGTGATCGTGAAGCCGTTCTAGCTTACTCGTCCGCTGCGTTTCACGTGAATCCGGTCCGGCGATTTTGATTCGCGTCCGGCAGGAAGTCTTGAAACTGCGGCCGGATCAGGCTAAATGAATGCAACGGCATCCCCTGATTGCGCGACCGCCCGGTTGCTGCGCGGGTGCCGAACTTCCCCTTCCTTTGTGACTGTCCAGTCTTACCGATATCCCTCAAGGGTCGTTTCGCATACATGCAGAATATCAAGCTCAGTGAGCTCAAGGCCAAATCCCCGGCTGAACTCTTGGCATTCGCCGAGGAACTCGAGGTCGAAAACGCGTCGACCATGCGCAAGCAGGAGTTGATGTTCGCCATTCTCAAGGAATTGGCAGCCCAGGACATCAACATCGTTGGCGAAGGCGTGGTCGAGGTGCTCCCCGACGGGTTCGGCTTCCTGCGCTCGCCCGATGCGAACTATCTTCCCGGCCCCGACGACATCTATGTCAGCCCCAGCCAGATCCGCCGCTTTGGCCTTCGCACGGGCGATACGGTCGAGGGCGAAATCCGCTCTCCCAAGGAAGGCGAGCGCTATTTCGCCCTTCTCAAGGTTTCGACCATCAATTTCGAAGATCCCGAGGCCGTCCGCCACAAGGTGAACTTCGACAACCTCACCCCACTTTATCCCGAAGAGCGGCTTCGCATGGAGCTGCCCGATCCCACCATCAAGGATCGCTCGGCTCGCCTCCTCGATCTCGTGGCGCCACTGGGCAAGGGACAGCGCGCCCTGATCGTTGCTCCGCCGCGTACTGGTAAGACCGTATTGTTACAAAATATCGCACAATCGATCGCCACCAATCATCCCGAATGCTACCTCATCGTGCTCCTGATCGACGAGCGCCCGGAAGAAGTGACCGACATGCAGCGCTCGGTGCGTGGCGAAGTCATCTCCTCTACCTTCGACGAGCCGGCCTCCCGCCACGTCCAGGTCGCCGAAATGGTGATCGAAAAGGCCAAGCGTCTGGTGGAACACAAACGCGATGTCGTCATCCTGCTCGACTCCATCACCCGTCTCGGACGCGCGTACAACACGGTCGTACCGAGCTCTGGCAAGGTGCTGACCGGCGGCGTCGACGCCAATGCCTTGCAGCGCCCGAAGCGCTTCTTCGGTGCCGCGCGTAATATCGAAGATGGCGGTTCGTTGACGATTATTTCCACGGCACTGATCGATACCGGCAGCCGCATGGACGAAGTGATCTTCGAAGAATTCAAGGGCACGGGTAACTCGGAAATCGTGCTCGACCGCAAGGTTGCCGACAAGCGCGTCTTCCCGGCCATCGACATCAACAAGTCCGGTACCCGCAAGGAAGAGTTGCTGGTCGAGCCCGATATCCTCCGGAAGATGTATGTGCTCCGCCGCATTCTCAATCCGATGGGCACGATCGACGCCATGGAATTCCTCACCGACAAGGTCCGCCAGACCAAGACGAATTCCGATTTCTTCGACTCGATGAACACCTAGCCGGCCGCCATGCGGTCAGGCGACACGATCATGGCACTGTCCTCCGGCACCCTGCCGGCGGGAGTGGCGGTTATACGCCTGTCCGGGCCGCTGGTCCGGACCGCTTTAGACGCCGTTGCTGGCGGTATTCCCCGACCGCGTCATATGAGCCTTCGCCATATCGGCCATTCTAGGCGCCTCGATCAGGGCCTCGTGGCCTACTTTCCCGCCCCGAACAGCTTCACCGGTGAAGACTGTGCCGAACTCCAGGTGCATGGGTCTTCGGCTGGCGTAAAAGCAATTCTCAACGACCTTAGGGCGTTAGGACTGCGCCTGGCTGAAGCCGGCGAGTTCACCCGGCGTGCCTTCGAGAACGGCAAGCTGAATCTCGTGGAGATCGAAGGCCTGGGCGATCTTCTCAATGCAGACACGGAGAAGCAGCGCCAGCAGGCGCTCGCCCGGTTTGACGGCGGCCTCAGCCGTGAGATCGATCAGTGGCGCGACACCCTTCTGGATCTACGCGCAGAAATCGAAGCGCGCCTCGATTTTTCCGATGAAGGCGACGTTTCTGACGACCTGCCGGTAAGTTGGCAGGCTCAGCTTGAGGACCTGGAACACGCGATCGGCAAGGCGCTGGCGTCGGTGGATTCCGGCAGGATCGTGCGCGAGGGTATCCGCGTCGCGCTGGCGGGAGCACCCAATGCCGGCAAATCCAGCCTGATCAACGCCTTGGCCAAATCCGATATTGCCATCGTTTCCGACGAGGCGGGGACTACCCGCGACGTCCGAGAAGTGCCGCTCGATATTGGCGGGCAGCTTTTCATCCTGCTCGATCTGGCCGGTCTTCGCGACACCGAAAGCCGTGCCGAGGCCGAGGGGATTCGTCGTGCCGAACAGGCAATCGCTCAGTCCGACATCGTTCTCTGGCTCCGAGCACCCGATGCTGATGACGTCGCCAAGCCAGCAACCCATGGTCGCGTTCTGACTGTAGCCACCAAGGCCGATCTCGGACCTCTTACGGGCCAGGACCTCGTCGTGTCGACCGAGACCGGCGCCGGGCTAGATGACGTGATAAACCGGTTGCGAAGTCTTGGGGAAGACCTGGCGGGTGGTGAGCCCGCTCTTGTGAGCCACGCGCGAGATAGGGACGCACTCACGGCGGCCCTGGCTGGCCTGGATGAAACGAAGCGCGCCTTCGGTGATTGGGAGCTGGCGGCTGAAAGTCTGCGGCACACTTCAGCGGCCTTGGAACGACTCATTGGTCGCATTGATGCCGAGCGCGTGCTCGACCGACTTTTTGCGAGTTTCTGTATCGGCAAGTGACGGGCGAAAGTGATTCACGTGAAACATTCGGCGTCGATCCACACGGCGAAGACAATTGATTCACGTGAAACATTGGCCTATGTCAGGCGCCTTGGAGAAATTGCCATGACTGACTATGCCGTCATTGTTGTCGGCGGGGGCCATGCCGGCTCGGAGGCCGCTGCGGCTTCGGCCCGGCTAGGCGTTCCAACGGCGTTGATCACCCATCGCTTCGCTACCATTGGTGAGATGAGCTGCAATCCTGCTATCGGCGGATTGGGCAAGGGTCATCTCGTCCGCGAAATCGACGCGATGGACGGGTTGATGGGACACGTCGCCGACCAGGCTGGCATCCAGTTCCGTGTGCTCAACCGGCGCAAGGGTCCGGCCGTGCGCGGGCCGCGTGCCCAGGCCGATCGCAAGCTCTACCGCGAAGCCATGCAGGCCGCGATTGTCACCCAGCCGAACCTCGAAGTCATCGAGGGCGAAGTTGACGATATCGAAGTCACCAATGGCGTCGTCTCCGCCGTCCGTCTGCTCGATGGCCGTCGCTACGGTACGAAGGCCGTGGTGCTGACGACAGGCACGTTCCTGCGCGGCCTCATTCACCGCGGTGAAGAAACCACACCAGCCGGGCGCTTGGGTGAGAAGCCGGTGCTCGGCCTCTCGACCCGCCTCGAAAATCTCGGCCTGGCGCTCGGGCGCCTGAAGACCGGGACGCCGGCGCGCCTTGAAGGCAAGAGCATTGACTATTCTGTTCTTGAGGAACAGCCAGGCGACACGCCGCCTGAGCCGTTCTCAGCGCTGACCAGCTCCATCACCACGCCCCAGATATCCTGCCATATCACCCGCACCACGGCGGAAACCCACAAGATCATCGCCGACAACATCCATCGCTCGGCCATGTATTCCGGGCGTATCCAATCGCGCGGGCCGCGCTATTGTCCATCGATCGAGGACAAGATCGTCCGCTTCGCCGATCGCAACAGCCACCAGATTTTTCTGGAGCCTGAAGGGTTGGATGACAGCACTGTCTATCCGAACGGCTTGTCGACGTCGCTTCCTGCTGACGTGCAGGAGGCCTTCCTCCGTTCCATGCCCGGCCTTGAGCAGGTCGAGATCATCCGCCCGGGCTACGCGATCGAATACGATTATGTCGATCCGCGGGAACTCCGGCCGACCCTCGAGGTCAAGAAGCAACCCGGCCTCTACCTGGCTGGCCAGATCAATGGCACGACGGGTTATGAAGAGGCGGGGGCGCAGGGTCTTCTGGCTGGCGCCAATGCGGCGCTGGCCTCGAAGTGCGCCGAACCGATGATCCTTTCGCGCACCGAGAGCTATCTCGGCGTCATGATCGATGACCTGGTGACCCGCGGCGTGAGCGAACCTTATCGCATGTTCACGTCGCGCGCGGAGTTCCGCCTGCACCTGCGTGCCGACAATGCAGACCAGCGACTCACCGATCTTGGCTTGGACAAGGGTCTGGTCGGCGAGAAGAGGGAGGCGGTCTACCGCAGAAAATCCGATGCGCTGAAGGCCGGGCGGATACTGCTGGGCACCCTCTCCGCATCGCCTAGCGAAGCACGCAGGGCTGGTCTCACCGTCAATGAGGACGGCAAGCGCCGTAGTGCATTCGAGCTTCTTTCTTATCCGGATATTGAGGCGGATGACCTGACACGTCTGTGGCCGGAAGTGGCGGATATCGCGCCCTCCATTCTGGAACAGGTGGCCATCGACGCGCAGTATGCGGTCTATCTCGATCGCCAGAAGGCGGATATCGAGAGCGTCCGTCGCGACGAACAACGTTCGATTCCCGATGACATTGACTACGTCGCCATTCCCGGGCTTTCCATGGAACTGCGTCAGAAGCTCAGCCAGCAGCGTCCGCAGACAATCGCGCAGGCGCAGGCGATGGATGGCATGACTCCGGCAGCAATTACCCTTCTGCTAGCGGTCATCAGACGCGGCACCGTGCGCAAGGCGAGCTGATGGCGGATATCTCGGCCATCCGACCCTATGCGGATTTCCTCTCCCGGCCTGTCGAGGCCGTGGCGGCTGACCTGGAATCCTATGCCAAACTGCTGACCAAATGGCAGGCCGTGCAGAATCTTGTTTCACGTGAAACACTGAGCCAGGTCTGGACGCGGCATTTTGCCGATAGTCTACAGGTTTTGTCCCTCATCAAGCCGTCAGATCGATTGTTCCTCGATTTCGGCAGCGGTGGCGGCTTCCCCGCTCTCCCTATGGCAATTGGGTCGAAGGGAACCGACCGGCATTTCGTGCTGATTGAACCGACGGCGCGAAAAGTCAGCTTCCTGCGGACGGTGGCCCGCGAACTCGATCTCAGCGTCACGGTCATCGGCCGGCGCAGCGACCAGATTGATTCACGTGAAACAGGTGTGCCTGACGTAATCACATCGCGCGCGCTGGCGGCAATGCCGCAATTGTGCGCTTGGATCGCACCATTTTTCGGCCCCCAAACGCGTGCCTTGTTGCACAAGGGGCGAGAACATGTTGAAGAGCTCGCGGAATCGAGTGCGCAGTGGCACCATGACGTGATAGTAACTAAGAGTGATACCGATCCGGGCGGCGTGATCGTCGAGATTACCAACTTGCGCGGGAAATCAGTAAGTTAGCGGCAGACGGAGGCCAATTTGGCACCCCGGATATTGACTTTGGCCAATCAGAAAGGCGGCGTGGGCAAAACCACGACAGCCATCAACCTGGCAACCGCGCTGGCGGCTATTGGCGAGCGCGTCCTGATCGTCGATCTCGACCCGCAAGGCAATGCTTCGACGGGTCTCGGAATTTCGCGTAACGATCGCGCCGTTTCCGCCTATGACGTGCTGGTCGGCGAAGCCACGGTGCCGCAAGCGGCGATCATGACCAGCGTCCCCAACGTGGCCATCGTGCCCTCGACCATGGACCTCCTCGGCGTTGAACTGACGATTGCCGGTCAGGCTGATCGCGCCTTCAAACTGCGCAACGCCTTCAAGCAGCTCGACGAGCTCCGGATCAACGACCAGGAGGTCAGTTACATTCTCATTGACTGTCCGCCATCGCTGAACTTGCTGACCGTCAATTCCCTCGTGGCCGCAGACGCGGTGCTGGTGCCGTTGCAGTGTGAATTCTTCGCGCTGGAAGGTCTCAGCCAGCTTCTGCAGACGATCGAGCAGATTCGCTCGACGCTCAACCCGCGCCTTTCCATCCAGGGCGTGGTTATGACCATGTTCGACAAGCGCAACAATCTCAGCGAGCAGGTCCTCCACGACGTGCGCAGCGAGATGGGTGAGCTGGTCTATGAGACCGTCATCCCCCGCAATGTCCGCCTCAGCGAAGCGCCATCCTATGGCAAGCCGGCTTTGCTCTACGATCTGAAATGTGCTGGGAGCCAGGCCTATCTGCGCCTCGCCACTGAAGTCATCCGCCGCGAACGGCGGCTGGCCGCTGCCTAGGAGCTGATATGACCGACAAACCAACGCGTCTGGGCCGGGGCCTTGCGGCATTGATTGGCGACATGGCGGCCATCGAGGGGGCGCGTGTCACCGAAATGGGTTCCGGCGGCAAGAAGCTGCCGGTCGATTTCATTATCGCCAATCGCGCCAATCCGCGCCGTACCTTTGATGCCGAGCAGCTCGAGGAACTGACGAACTCGATCCGTGAAAAAGGGGTCATGTCGCCGCTGCTGGTGCGGCCGACCGACGACCCCAACATTTTCGAGCTGATCGCCGGCGAGCGTCGCTGGCGCGCTGCGCAGAAGGCGGGTCTGCACGACGTTCCGGTGATCATTCGGGACGTCGACGACAAGGAAGCGCTCGAACTCGCCATCATCGAGAACGTGCAGCGCGCCGATCTCAACCCGCTGGAAGAAGCCATGGGCTATGGCCAGCTGATCGAACAGTTCGACTACACCCAGCAGGATCTGGCCCAAGTCATCGGCAAGTCCCGATCACACGTGGCCAACACATTGCGCCTGCTGCGCCTGCCGGAGGACGTGCGGGGCATGGTGGCGTCAGGCACGCTGACGGCTGGCCACGCCCGGACGCTCATTACCGTCGAGGATCCGGCTGCCCTGGCGCGGCAGATCGTCGACAAGGGCCTCTCGGTGCGCGAGGCAGAAGCCCTCAGTCAGCAGCGAGACCTGCCGCGGAAAAAGCCCGTGGTGGATACGGAAGCGCGTGATGCGGATACGCTGGCGCTGGAGCGCAAGCTGGCTGACGCTCTCGGTTTGAGCGTGGCGCTCAATCATTCCGAACGTGGCGGCAAGCTGGAAATCCGCTACAAGACTCTCGAGCAGCTCGACGACATCTGCCTGAGGCTCATCGGCCGCGTGAACTAAGGTCTTGTTCTGAAAGCTGTTCCACGTGAAACCGCCCTGTTGAGGGCGGTTTTTTGCTAATGCGTGGCTGCCATCATGCAGAGCGCCAGGGTCGTCCGACGCAGAACCGCATCGGCCAGTTGCGGACGTCGGCGCGTGTCGGAAACGGCCTGCAACAGCCTCTCGGTGGCGGTCGCAAGGCTTGGATCCGTCCAGAGCCGCAATTGCTGCTCTAGGGCACCCAGACGCGAAAAATGCGGCTTGGGCCTTAAACCATCGAGCACGGATCGCGGCGACTTGCCCGCATCCACTTCGACGCGCCAGCGCCGCAGGTTGCCAAAATGCGTATTGAGCATGGCAAGCAATTGCTGCGGATTGACATTGGCGGCCAGAGCCCGATTGAGGGCCAGTTCGAGCTTTTCGGCGTGGCCGCCGCCGGTGGAATCCAGGATGGCGTCGATGGCCAGCGCGCCGTTGTCGGCGCACAGCAACAGCACGTCCTCGCGGGTCAGCGTCTTGTTTGACGCCGCATAGAGCACCAGCTTTTCCAGTTCTCGTCTGGTGATCTCGCGGTCATTGCCGAGGATGTCGCGCAGGGTGGGCGCGACGTCGGCGTCCGCGCGGATGCCGGCCTGATTGAACGTGTCCCGCATGAGCGCCAGCAGCGTTTCGTCGGTATCCGGGTAGCAGGGAAGGGCGCGACCCAGCTTTGCCGCCTCCACCAGGGCTCTCAAGGCATCGCGTGGGGGGAGGTTATCGGCCTCAAGCACAATCGCAGTACCACCCGGATCGTCGCGCAGCTCCGTGAGGGGCATGACGATGCTCTTGGTGGCATTGCGCACGCGGATGATGCGCTTGCCACCGAACAGCGACACCGAGCGCGCTTCGAGCACCAGTAGAGATGGGTCGGCCTGCAGCTCCGGCCCATCGAATATGGTGACATTGGCTGAGGCCGGATCGTCGCCGCTGAAATAGCGGATCAGCCGCTGGGCAGTTTCCCGCACCAGGCCGCCATCGGGCCCATAGGCGAGAAAAATTCCCTCGCTGAGATCGGGACGCGCCAGGTAGCGCGCCACTTCATGGGCTTTGAGCGCCGTCATCTCAAACGACGATGTTGACGATGCGGTCTTGCACGACAACGACCTTTTTGGGTGTCTTGCCGTCGAGAGCCTTCTGAACCACGTCCAGCGCCAGAACCTGCGTTTCCACCTCCGCCGCCGCCATGCCCTTGGGCACGGTGATTTCGCCGCGGCGCTTGCCGTTGACCTGGATGGGCAAGGTTACTTCGTCGTCGACGAGCAGCGCCGGATCGACTTCGGGCCAACCGGCATCGGCCACAAGTCCTTGTTTCCCAAGAACTTCCCAGCAGGATTCGGCCAGATGCGGCATCATCGGGTTGATCAGCTGCACCAGCCTCTCGACGCCTTCGGCCAGCGCAAATGCGAGGGCTGGGCCGGGCTGGCTGTCGCGGGCCTTGGCCAGCGCGTTGGTCAGCTCGTAAATGCGGGCGACCGCGCGGTTGAAGCCGAGACCCTCGATATCGGTGGCAACGCCGGCGACGGCGCGGTGTACGATCTTCCGCAACGCCTTGGCATCGGCATCATCTGGCGCAACAGTGCCGGTGGGTTGTTTCGAAATTTCAACACTATCGTTGACCAGGCGCCAGACACGCTGCTGGAAACGGCTGGCGCCTTCGACGCCGGCTTCTGTCCATTGCACGTCGCGTTCCGGCGGCGAATCCGACAGCATGAACCAGCGCGCCGTATCAGCGCCGTAGGTGGCGACGATCTGGTCGGGGTCCACGACGTTCTTCTTGGACTTGCTCATCTTTTCGACCGAGCCAATGGCAATGGGCACGCCGGTCTGGATGTGCCTGGCGGTGCGCGCCTCGCCACCGCTGTCGATGATCACGTCGGTCGGCGGCACCCATTCGCCCTGCTGACCCTTATAGGTCTCATGCGTCACCATGCCTTGCGTGAACATGCCCTTGAAGGGTTCGTCCAGCCCGACATGGCCGGTGGCCTTCATGGCGCGGGTGAAAAAGCGCGAATAGAGCAAGTGCAGGATCGCATGCTCGATGCCACCGATATACTGGTCCACCGGCAGCCAGCGATTGGCGACATCGGGGATGGTCGGCGTATCGGCCTGCGGGGCGGTGAAGCGGGCGAAATACCACGAACTATCCACGAAGGTGTCCATGGTATCGGTCTCGCGCCGGGCCGCAGCGCCGCAATGCGGGCAGTGAACATGCTTCCAGGTCGGATGGTGGTCCAGCGCATTGCCGGGCTTGTCGAAGTTGACATCCTCGGGCAGCACCACCGGCAGGTCCTTCTTGGGCACGGGAATGGTGCCGCAGACCTCACAGTGAATCACCGGTATCGGGCAGCCCCAGTAACGCTGGCGGGAAATGCCCCAGTCGCGCAGGCGATAATTGGTTTCGATCCTGCCCTGCGGCTTGCCGTCGACGCTTCGCGCGCCGAAATATTGAGCGATTTTGCTCTTGGCCTCGTCGATGGAAAGGCCGTCGAGGAAGGTGGAATTGAAGATGTTGCCAGCGTCAACATAGGCTTCGTCGCCGACGGCAAAGCTCGCCGGATCGGCGCCCGGCGGCAGCACGACGGGGATCACGGACAGGCCGTATTTGCGGGCCAGGTCGAGGTCGCGCTGATCATGCGCCGGACAGCCGAAAATGGCGCCGGTGCCGTAGTCCATGAGAATGAAATTGGCGACGTAAACCGGCAGAGTTTCGCCCTCGATGACCGGGTGTTTCACGCGCAGGCCGGTGTCAAAGCCCTGCTTTTCTGCTTTTTCCAGCGTTTCGGTGGCGGTGCCATGGCGATGGCATTCGGCCACGAAGGCGGCGAGGGCAGGGTTATTGGCAGCCAGTTCGGTGGTCAGCGGGTGGTCGGGCGAGAGGCCGATGAAGGAGGCACCGAAAATGGTGTCCGGACGCGTGGTGAAGACTTCCACGCTGGTCGCAGCGGTCTTGTCGGAGGCCACCAGTTCGAACAGCAGCCGCAGGCCCTCAGACTTGCCGATCCAGTTGCGCTGCATGGTGCGCACCTTTTCCGGCCAGCCGGTGAGGCCGTCGAGCGCTTCCAGCAAGTCCTCGGCATAGTCGGAAATCTTGAAGAACCATTGGGTCAGTTCGCGCTGCTCGACCACGGCGCCGGAGCGCCAGCCCTTGCCGTCAATCACCTGCTCGTTGGCCAGCACAGTCATGTCGACCGGGTCCCAGTTGACCTTGGACGACTTGCGGGTGATGAGCCCGGCGGCCAGCATGTCGATGAACATGGCCTGCTGGTGCTTGTAATAGTCGGGCGAGCAGGTGGCGATCTCGCGCGTCCAGTCGATGGACAGCCCCATCGACTTCAACTGGGCCTTCATCGCCTCGATATTCTGGTAGGTCCAGGTGCCCGGATGGGTCTTGCGCTCGATGGCGGCATTCTCGGCCGGCAGGCCGAAGGCGTCCCAGCCCATGGGGTGCAGCACATTCTTGCCGCGGGCGCGATGGTAGCGGGCCACCACGTCGCCCATGGAATAGTTGCGCACATGGCCCATGTGAATGCGCCCGGACGGATAGGGAAACATTTCGAGGACGTAGTAAGGCTCGCGCGGATCGTCATTGGCGGTGACGAAGCTCTTCTGCTCGTCCCACACCTTCTGCCATTTCGGTTCGCTTTCGCGCGGATTGTAGCGTTCGCCGCTCACTTGTCGTCGTCCTTGCAAGATTTGACGCTTGGCGTGCCGCAAGGGGCGGCGCAGCTTGCGTTTTTAAGGGTTTTTGGCTACCCGGACCATCACCAGAAATCCCCTTTAAGGTCAACAGAAACGGGGCCTTCCTATGGCCGATCGCGTCGACGCCGCTGCCACAGCTCTCGGCTATATCAAAACCCGCATGGAAAAGGCGCGCCGCCGCTTCGGCGCCCCGCCCGAGCATGTTGAGCTGGTGGCGGTCTCCAAAACCTTTGGGGCTGACGCCATCGCACCCTTCCTGAAGGCGGGGCAGCGTGTGTTCGGTGAAAACCGCGTGCAGGAAGCCAAGGAAAAGTGGCCTGCCCTGCGCGAGCGCTATCGCGATCTTGAACTTCACCTGATCGGCCCGCTCCAGACCAACAAGGCCCGCGAGGCGGTGGCCCTGTTCGACGTCATCGAGACGGTCGACCGCGACAAGCTGGCGGCGATGCTCGCCGAGGAGATGTCGAGGGCCAGGCGGCGCCTGCCATGTTTCGTGCAGGTCAATATCGGTGGCGAGGAGCAGAAGGCCGGCATCCCGACCAACGAGGCCGTGGCCTTTGTCGAGCGCTGCCGCACGGTCCACGGGCTCGATATCGTGGGACTGATGTGCATTCCGCCCGACGGGCAACCCGCGGGCCCCTATTTCGCGCTTCTCGCACAACTGGGGAAGGAGGCCAGCGTAGCGAGCCTCTCCATGGGCATGAGCGGCGATTTCGAAACGGCCATCGCCATGGGCGCAACGCATGTGCGGGTGGGGTCGGCACTTTTCGGCAAGCGCTGAAGTCGTTCCGCGCGCCTTCGCCTTGCCCCAATAGCCAGGTCTTCTCGACCCGGCCCGCAACTATTTCGCGCTTTGATACGTTGCTTGCGGTTGAATAACGCCGTTGTGATTGGCTGGCCAAAAACACGTCGCAATACAGTGACTGTGGTTAGTCCGGACGCAAAAAGACCGGAGAATACAATGAACAAGCGACGCATTCTGGTCGTGGATGACGATGCGGACCTGCGCCAAACCCTGGTGGACCAACTACAAGGCGAGCCGGATTTCGATATTCTCCAGGCCGGTACGGCCAATGACGCGCTGACCGCCGTCCGGCAGAACAATATCGAGCTGACCATTCTCGATGTCGGCCTGCCCGACATGGATGGCCGAGAGGCCGTCAAGCTGATGCGCCAGGAGGGCTACAAGAGCCCGGTGCTGATGCTGACCGGCCATGACACCGATGCCGACGAGATCAAGGGTCTCGAGGCCGGGGCCAATGACTATCTCACCAAGCCCTTCCGTTATCCGGTCCTGCTCGCGCGCATCAATTCGGCGTTGCGGCAGCGCGACCAGAGCGAAGATGCAGTCTTCACCATCGGCCAATACAGCTTTCAGCCCGCCGCCAAGGTGCTCGAGACCAATGACGGCATCAAGGTCCGCCTGACCGACAAGGAAACCTCGATCCTCAAATACCTCTATCGCCAGGGTCCCAAGACGATCACGCGCGATGTGCTCCTCAAGGAAGTTTGGGGCTACAATAACCGCGTCACCACCCATACGCTCGAAACCCATATCTATCGTCTGCGGCAGAAGATCGAGCGCGATCCGTCCAATGCGCGCCTGCTGGTGACCGAGGACGGCGGCTATCGGCTTGTCCCCTGATATCAGGACAAGGCCGTTCATTTCCGGTCCGAACTGACTTATAGCTTGGCGAACGGCCGCCCGCATGCAGTGGGCGGCCATTGGCGCATCGGGTCTGGTTCTCATGAGAATGGATGATGCGGCCGGGGTCCTGGCCCGGGCCGACTTCTTCGACATCTGCGACGAAGAGCAATTGCGCATGCTCGGCTTTGCCGGCGACCGCAAGCATTTCGAGGCCGATGCCGTCATCTACAAGGCCGGCGACACGCCCACGGGAGCCTTTGTGCTGATCGACGGCACCGTCAAGGCCCGCCACGAAGGCGCCGAGGCGGGGAAGCCCTATGCGCTTTCCGAACCCGGCAGCGTCATTTCCCCCACCGCGCTGATCATCGACAAGCCACGGCCGGTGACCTTCACCGCCGTCACCGATTGCGAACTGCTGTTCGTGCCCCGCGCGGCCTTCATGAAGCTGGCACGGCAACATCCGGAACTGGCCGAACGCGCCGCCCAGCGCATCCAGCAGGACCTCGGGCGCTACATGCACGCGCTCGAGCCCCTCAAGGGCAAGATGAAGGGGGCATAGTTCCTCTCCCGTTTACGGGAGAGGGGGACCGCCGGCAGGCGGTGGAGAGGGGTGCAGCACGCACCATCTCTCCTGATCGTTCCATCTCATTCAATGCTTTTGGCACCCCCCGCCACCACGCTTCGCGTGGTCCCCCTCCCCCGCGAGCGGGGGAGGATGGCATCGGTGCCGTCCGGCCGATCTAGGCCCGCGCAAACCGCGCGATCACCGGCACGTGGTCGCTGGGCTGCGGGTCATAGCCGCGATAGGCCTTGATGATCTCGACGCCCACCGAGCGTTCGGCCACATCGGCGGTCGACCAGATATGGTCGAGCCGCCGGCCCTTGTTGGCCAGTTCCCAGTTGGCGCTGCGATAGCTCCACCAGGAATAGAGCTTTTGGTCGTAGGGCACGTGCTTGCGCACGAGGTCGGTCCAGCCGTGGCCACCCTGGAGGATGGCGTTGAGCGCCTCGGTCTCGACCGGAGTATGGCTGACGATCTTGAGGAGCTGCTTGTGGCTCCAGACGTCGTTTTCGTGCGGCGCGATGTTGAAGTCGCCCGCGATCAGGTGCCCGCGCTGGAACACCGGCTCGGTGAACCAGGTGGTCAGTTCAGAGAGGAAACCCAGCTTGTGCTTGAACTTGGGGTTGATCTCCGGATCCGGTTCGTCGCCGCCGGCGGGAATATAGAAATTGTGGAGCGTGAACGGCCCGTGGCCCATATCCACCAGCGCCGAAACGTGGCGCGACTCCTCGATCTCGCAGAAGACCCGGCTCGACACGTCGGTCAGCGGGAATTTCGAGACGATGGCGACGCCGTGATAGCCCTTCTGGCCATGCACGGCCATGTGCGGATAGCCCGCCTCGATGAAGGCATTGCGCGGAAACTGGTCGTTGGTGCACTTGATCTCCTGCAGCATCAGCACGTCGGGCTGATATTTTGCGAGGAAGTCCAGCACCATCGGCAGGCGCAGACGAACCGAGTTGATGTTCCAGGTGACGATGGAATGGGTCATGGGGACGTCCGATAGTCAGCGGCAGGCTGCGCTCTTATCGCCAAGTGTGCGCAAGGGGTAAAGCCGGAAATGGCTGTTAGGTGGAGACTGCTGACGGGCTGTGTCAGTGTTGACCCAAGGAGCGTCCTGCATACTCCACTGACATCCCGGCGAAGGCGGGGGATGCATCCTGAGATCTCAAGCTGGGCCCCGGCCTTCGCCGGGGTGACAGGCGGTGGATGAGCGGTGAAGCCCGGGCAGCCTCCATGCTTCACGTGAATCACAACAAAAAGCCCGACCTTGCGGCCGGGCTTTTCAATTCGACAATGCGAAAGAGCTTATTCGCTCTTGGCTTCGCCTTCAGCGGCAGCGGCCTGCTCGGCGGCGGCAGCAGCGGCTGCGGCTTCCGCATCCTTGGCAGCCTGCTCGGCGGCAAAAGCCTCGGCAGCGGCGATCTTCTCGGCTTCGCGGGCATCCTTGGCGGCCTGGGCAGCCGAACGCTCGGAGGCTTCGATCTTGCGGGTACGCGAATTGGTCGATTCGAAAATACGAGCCGACTTGCCGCGGCGATCGCGCAGGTAATAGAGCTTGGCGCGACGGACCTTGCCGCGCTTGATCACTTCCACCGAAGCGATATTGGGCGAGAAGATCGGGAACACGCGTTCCACGCCTTCGCCATAGGAAATCTTGCGGACGGTGAAGCTTTCCATGATGCCGCCGCCGGAGCGGGCGATCACGACGCCTTCATAGGCCTGGAGACGTTCCTTGTCGCCTTCGCGGATCTTGACCCACACCTTGACGGTATCGCCATGGGTGAAATCGGGAAGTTCGCGCTTTGCGGCGAGTTCCGCCACGTGCTCGGCATTGAGCTGTTCGATGATGTTCATGTTCGATCCGTTCGATCTTTTCATAGGAGCGATTTCCGGGGTTTTGACCCCGTCGCCCGGTCTTGGTTGGTAACGGAAGGGCAGTCTTCTTGGTCTTTTCCGGTGCCGGTCCGAAACGCCGGCACGCGAATGGGCGGCTCATAGGGGAATTTTGTTGGAGAGTCTAGTTGTTTTAGACCAGTTCGGGTCTCGATACCGGCCAGAAATACAATGCCGCCCTCGGGCTTGACCCGAGGGCCACTTCAAGCGCACCGGGTGTGGAAGCAGGTCCTCGGATCAAGTCCGAGTACGGCTCGGTGTGTGGCGCGGTATCGCGGTCTACTTCAGCAAATCTGGCCGCCGCGCCTCGGTCAGTTCCAGCGACTGCTCGTGCCGCCATTTCGCGATCTTGCCGTGGTCGCCCGAGGTCAGCACGGCCGGGATGTCACGGCCTTCAAAGCTTTGTGGCCGCGTATAGTGCGGATATTCGAGCAGGCCATTTTCAAAGCTTTCCTCGTCGCGGCTGTCCAGCGCGCCGAGGACGCCGGGAATGAGCCGCACCACGGCCTCCAGCAGCACCATGGCGGCCACTTCGCCGCCGGCCAGCACATAGTCGCCGATGGAAATCTCTTCGAGCTCCCTGCTATCGATGACGCGCTGATCGACGCCTTCGAAGCGGCCGCAGACGATGATGGCGCCGGGGCCGGTGGCGAGCTCATGGGCGCGGGCCTGGGTCAGCGGAGTGCCGCGCGGCGACATCAGGATGCGCGGCCGCGGATCGCCCTCGGGTGCCACGGTATCGATGGCCCTGGCCAGGATATCGGGCTTGAGCACCATGCCGGCGCCCCCGCCTGAAGGTGTATCGTCGACGGTGCGATGCCGATCCGTCGCAAAGTCGCGCAGTTGCGTCGCCTTGAGGCTCCACAGCCCGTCGGCCATGCCACGTCCGAGCACCGAAGCGCCGAGCGGTCCCGGAAAGAGCTCGGGGAAGAGCGTGATGATATCGGCCGAGAACATCAGTCGGGCTCTTCCTCGCCCGGATCGGCGTCGAGCGGCGGGGCAATCACCAGGTAGCCATCGGCGACGCGGATGGTGGGCACCACGGCCTTCGTGAAGGGATAAAGGAAGGTGTCGCCCGAACGCGGGTCGCGCACCTCCAGGATGTCGCCGGCGCCGTGGTCGTAGATGGCGCTGACGGCGCCGATCGAGACGCCGCTGTCGAGCCGCGCATCGAGACCGATGAGGTCGGTGTGATAGAAATCGTTCTCGTCGTCGATCTCCGGCAATTGGCTGCGCTCGACATAGAGTTCGACGCCATTGAGCAATTCGGCGGCATTGCGGTCGCGCACGCCCTCTACGCGCGCGACGAGCACGGTCTTCTGCAGGCGCGCGCTTTCGATGGTGATGCTGAGGCCCGGCCGGTTGGTGGAAAGCGGACCATAATCGGCAATGGCCTCGGGGTCCGCGGTATGGGAGGCGATGCGGACCTCGCCCTTGATGCCATGCGCGGCGCCGATCGTGCCCATCAGGATGCGGGAAGTGTCTTTGCTCATGGCATGCTCACTGCGTTTGTCTGGCTCCATTAGCAGCGCGGGCGCGGCGCGCAAGCCCTGTCAGTCGACAGGCACCAGTTCGATGACGTCATGGGTCGATTCCAGGAGCGGCAACGGCAATTCGAGCCGATAGATGCGCGGACCATCGCCGGAGATCCGGTAAATGCAGCCCACCTGGTTGCGCTCCGGATCAGCGTCATAGGCGATCGGCTGCTCGTCGCCATAGTGCAGTGCGCCCCAATAGAAGACGGCCTGTCCGGCGGAGGCCAGGCTGCCGGAAAAGCGCTGCGAGCCGCTGGTCTTGTCGATGCGGCTGCCGCCTTCGGAAACCGTGCAGTCGAAATAGCCATAGGCGGTGAGCGGCAGGATGCCGCCGAGCTTGATGGTGCGGCAGCGATAGTCGCCATCGGGAATGGCGTCGATAAAGCGGTCGCCGGTGGCGAAAAGGTCCGCGACCAGCGCGCGGTCCGCCGCCGAGGGCGACAGCAGGGCCTCGGCAAGGCCCTGCGAGCGGGCGCGCAGAAAATCGAACATGCGGTTGGAATCTGTCTCGCTGACGGTGACATCTGCGGGCACGTCGCAGGCCAGCGCGGCCACGGGCTCCAGGGCGAGGATCAAGGCCATGGCGATAGACGGGAGGCGCAGGGTCGTATGGATCACGGGTCATCTCCTTGGCGAGCGAGGGAACCTTGCACGACAGCCAGGCTTTCTCAAGGACAGCCAAAAGCGAGGTAGTTCCATGTCCCAGATCCTCACCGAACGCGACGCCATCCGCCAGTGGGTGGAGGCGCGGGGCGGCAACCCCATGCTGATGGATGTGCCCGATGGCTCGCAGAACCGGACCGTGCTGCAACTGACCTTCGGCCAGCATGCGCTCAATGCCGATGGCAATGAAGGCCCGGACCGGGTTGGTGGCTTTCGCCTGGTGAGCTGGGAAGAATGGTTCACGGCGCTCGAGGAGGGCAAGCTGGCCCTTCGCGTTTCCGACGACCCGGCCGGCGGCAATGAGGCGGAATTCGAGTTCGTCGAACGCGGCTGAGGCCGGTCAGTCCCTGGGAAAAGCCTCGATGCCATCGGCGTCGGCCTGGGCTTCGAGCGCTTCCATATCCTCGTCGGAAAAGCCGAAATGGTGCCCGAGTTCGTGCACCAGCACGTGGGTGACGATCTCGCCCAGCGTGTTGTCGTCATGCTCGGCCCAATAGTCGAGAATGGCGCGGCGGTAGAGGTAGACGGTATTGGGCATCTGCCCGGTCTGCGGCACGGCGCCATCTTCGGTCAGACCGATGCCGGTAAAGAGCCCCATCAGCTCGAACGGGCTCTCCATGCCAAAGCCTTCGAGAATGTCGTCTTCGGCAAATTCGGCCACCGAGCAGGTGACATCAGCAGCCAATGACCGGAATGGCTCGGGCAGGGTGGCCAGGGCGTGGCTCGCCATGGCCTCTATGTCGTCGAGGGTCGGCGCGTAACGGTTTTGCCAATCGACGTTCGTCATGCTCATCCCGCACGCCTCTCCAGGTCATTGCCCGGCTTGTCCGGGCAATCCATCTCACCGACTTGCCAAAGAATGGATCACCCGGACAAGCCGGGTGATGACGAAGGATCAGGTATCAGCGTCTCACCGCCACTCGCGGATGTCGACGAAGTGGCCGGCAATGGCGGCGGCAGCGGCCATGGCGGGCGACACGAGATGGGTGCGGCCCTTGAAACCCTGGCGGCCCTCAAAGTTGCGGTTCGAGGTCGAGGCGCAGCGCTCGCCCGGCGCCAGCTTGTCGGGGTTCATGGCAAGGCACATGGAGCAGCCCGGTTCGCGCCATTCAAAGCCGGCATTCTTGAAGATGACGTCGAGGCCTTCTTCTTCGGCCTGAGCCTTCACGAGGCCCGAGCCCGGCACGATCATGGCCGAGACGTGGCTGGCGACCTTGCGATCGCCAATGACGGCGGCGGCAGCGCGCAGGTCTTCGATGCGGCCATTCGTGCAGGAGCCGACAAAGACGCGGTCGAGCTTGATGTCGGTGATCTTGGTGCCGGGCTTCAAACCCATGTAATCCAGGGCCCGCCACTTGGAAGCGCGCTTGGTCTCGTCGGCAATGTCATCGGGATTGGGGACGATGCCCTGCACCGAGATGACGTCCTCGGGCGAGGAGCCCCAGGAAACGATGGGCGGCAGCTTGGCTGCGTCGAGGATGACGACCTTGTCGTAATGGGCGCCTTCGTCGGTTTGCAGCGTCTTCCAGTAGTCGAGCGCCATGTCCCAGGCCGCACCCTTGGGCGCGCGCGGACGGTCCTTCACATAGGCAAAGGTGGTTTCGTCGGGGGCGATGAGGCCGGCGCGGGCGCCGCCTTCGATGGTCATGTTGCAGACCGTCATGCGGCCTTCCATCGACAGCGAGCGAATGGCTTCGCCGGCAAATTCGATGACGTGACCATTGCCGCCGGCCGTGCCGATTTCGCCGATAATGGCGAGGATGATGTCCTTGGCGGTGACGCCCGGCGGCAGCTGGCCGTCGACGCGCACCAGCATGTTCTTGGCCTTCTGCTGGATCAGCGTCTGGGTGGCCAGGACGTGTTCGACTTCGGAGGTGCCGATGCCGTGCGCCAAGGCGCCAAAGGCGCCGTGGGTCGAGGTATGCGAGTCGCCGCAGACAATGGTCATGCCGGGCAGGGTAAAGCCCTGTTCGGGGCCGACGATGTGGACGACGCCCTGACGCTTGTCGAAGGGGTCATAGTATTCGATGCCGAAATCGCGGGTGTTTTCGGCCAGAGCGGCGATCTGGATGGCGCTTTCCGGATCCGGATTGGGCAGCGAACGGTCGGTGGTGGGCACGTTGTGATCGACCACCGCCAGGGTGCGCTCGGGATGGCGCACCTTGCGGCCATTCATGCGCAGACCCTCGAAGGCCTGGGGGCTGGTCACTTCGTGTACCAGGTGCCGGTCGATATAGAGAAGGCTGGTGCCGTCGGGATTGTTCTGGACCAGATGGTCGTCCCAGATCTTGTCGTAGAGCGTGCGCGCCTTGGTCATAGCCATGTGTTCCGGGGCAGGAATGGATAATATTGGAGTGGTTCTAAGCCCAAGCCGGGGCAGGGGTCAAGCATAACCGTACTCACGGGTACGGCACCGGTGGCCCTCTCAGGTGGCGGGGGCGTCGGTCAGCCGGCGGACGGCAAAAAGGCCAATGAGGCTGGTGTCGAGTCCGATGCGATGGCGGCACCAAAGCGCAATGCCGAGCTGGGCGACGACGCGCGAGCCCATGTTGACGGCGGCGGCGCCCACCAGCCCCCAGACCGGAATGACGAGGATCTGCAGCAGAAAGCCCAGCGCCATGATGCCGCCGAATATGCCCACATAGGCCCGCTCGTGCCCGGTCATCATCATCACGATCTTGGAGGGGCCGGTTACGGCATCGAACAGGAGGCCGAAGGACAGCAGCATCAGGATCAGCCAGCCATCGGCATAGGACGGGCCGAAAAGGCCGAGGATTTCGGTACCGAACAGTCCGAAGCCCGCGAAGATGCCGAGGGAAAAGACAAATCCCGCCCAGGAACAAAGCGCCGTGATGGCCTGGGCCTTGCGCATATTGCCGGCATGGAAATGCTCGGCCACCATGGGGGCGATGACCAGTTCGATGGCAAAGGTAAAAAGCGTCATCAGTCCGGCGGTGCGGAAGGCGTTGAAATAAAGGCCCGAGCTCTCGAGGTCGAGCATGAGGCCGACGAGGATAACGTCGGCATTGAGCGTGAAGGTCTCGATCAGCGCCCCGAGCAGCAGCCACTTGCTGAGATTGCCCCAACGCTGCCAATGGGCGCGTATCGGAGCCAAAGCCGGCAGGATCACATAGCCGTGCCGTGTCGCCATCCACATCTGCAGCGCCAGTACGCCGAGCAGCAGGCCCGCCGCCAGCGTCAGCGCATCGGGGCCGCTGAGCACGATGCCGACGGCAAAGAGGGCCAGCACCAGCGCCGGCAGGGCCAGGCGCCAGAAAATGTCGCGCGGCAGCAGGGCCGTCCACAGCGAACCCTGGGCACGCAGGGCGGAAGAATTATATTCGGCCAGCGCCAGGGGCAGGATCAGGAAAGCGGCGCCGATGAAATGCATGGCGGTGACGCCGGGCACGAGAAAGGGCAGGGAGGCCAGCGTGCCAAAGCAGAGCAGGGCCGCGATCAGGAGGCTTGCCCCGATGGTAAGGCCCGATCCGGCCGCCAGGGCCTCGCTGGCGCCGGACGCATCACCCTTGCTGCGCCGTTCGGCCCAGAGCCGCAGGATGGCGAGGGGCTGACCGGAGCCGGCAAGAATGGCTAATACCGTTGCCAGCGACAGGCCAAAGGCAAAATGGCCGTATTCGTCCACGGTCTGGGTGCGCGAAAGCACTACATAGGTGAGATAGGTGAGCCCGGCGGTCGCGACCTTGATGCCCAGCGAACCCACGGAACGCAGCAGACCGGCCTGCAACAGGCCGCTGAGGTCGCTGGGTATGCTGATCCGCATCGTGTCGCCGTGTCCCTTGGCCCCGCACGGAGAGCGGTGCCGCCACGGCCACTATGCCATGTCCGCCCTTAGGAAGCTCTTACCTGCCTCCGGGGCGGTTAATGACATTTTCGTAAGGTTGGGGCTGCGGAAAACCACGGCCCCAACGCCAGTGCGATCAGTGCCGGAAATGGCGCATGCCGGTCATCACCATGGCAATGCCGGCGGCATCGGCGGCCGCGATCACCTCGTCGTCGCGCATCGAACCGCCTGGCTGGATGACGGCAGTGGCGCCGGCGGCGACCAGGGCTTCAAGCCCATCGGCAAAGGGGAAGAAGGCGTCCGAGGCGACCACCGACCCTTCTGTCAGCGCGCCTTCAAGTCCCGCCGCCTGCGCCGCGTCGATCGACTTGCGATGGGCGACGCGGGCCGAATCCACGCGGGACATCTGACCGGCGCCGATACCGGCCGTGGCGCCATCCTTGACATAGATGATGGCGTTGGACTTGACGTGCTTTGCCACCTTGGCGGCAAGCTTGAGGTCGACCAGTTCCTGCGCGGTGGGCTGGCGCTTGGTGACGACCTTGAGCTCGCAGTCGTCGACATTCTTGTTGTCGCGGCCCTGGACCAGGAGACCCCCGGCGACCGATTTGACCAGCATCCCTGCGGCCTTGGGATCGGCGAGGCCGCCGGTCAGCAGCAGGCGCAAGTTCTTCTTGGCGGCGATGATGTCCTGCGCTTCCGGTGTCGCCGAGGGCGCGACGATCACTTCGGTGAACACTTTGACGATCTCGGTGGCGGTTTCGGCGTCGATTTCCCGGTTGGTGGCGACGATGCCGCCAAAGGCCGAGACGGGGTCGGTGCGCAGCGCCTTGAGGTATGCCGTCTTCAAATCAGCGGCCACGGCGACGCCGCAGGGATTGGCGTGCTTGATAATGGCGACGGCAGCGGTTTCGGCCGGATCGAATTCCGAGACCAGTTCGAAGGCGGCGTCGGTATCGTTGATATTGTTGTAGGACAGGGTCTTGCCCTGCACTTGGCTGGCGGTGGCGACGCCCGGGCGGTTTTCGCCGGTCTTGTAGAAGGCGGCCCACTGATGCGGGTTTTCGCCATAGCGCATGACTTCGCTGAGCGTGCCGGCAAAGCTGCGATAATTCACGTCCTGGAAATCGATCTCGCGCGCGAACCAGCTCGAAATGGCGCTGTCATAGGCAGCGGTGCGGGCATAGGCCTTGGCAGCCAGGCGCTGGCGCAGCTCGAACGGAATGCCACCATTGCGGATGGCTTCGAGGATGGCCGGATAGTCGGCCGGGTCGACGACCACGGTCACAAAGGCATGATTCTTGGCCGCCGAGCGCACCATGGCCGGGCCGCCAATGTCGATATTCTCGATGATCTCATCGTAGGAAGCACCGGAGGCGACGGTCTTCTCGAACGGATAGAGGTTGACCACGACGAGATCGATCGGCCCGATCTCATGTTCATCCATGGAGGCCTGATGCTGGGGATTGTCGCGCACCGCAAGAAGGCCGCCATGCACCTTGGGATGGAGCGTCTTGACGCGGCCATCCATCATTTCGGGGAAGCCGGTGAGATCGGAAATGTCGCGGACGGGAAGCCCGGCTTCGCTGATGAGCTTGTGGGTGCCGCCGGTGGAGACCAGTTCGACCCCGGCTTCGGCCAGCCCGCGCGCGAAATCAGCCATGCCCGACTTGTCGAATACCGAAAGCAGTGCCCGCCCGACCGTTACCGTCTTGCCCATGGGATTTCGTCTCACCGTCAATGGAGGAATTTCGGGCGCTCGCTAGCACGAGATGGCGCAAAGGCCAATCCTTTTGCGCGGCGTCTGCGCGATGCTTCCCCCTTCGTCACCACCCGGCTTGACCGGGTGGTCCATGCGAACTCGCGGGAAGGTGGATTGCCCGGTCAAGCCGGGCAATGACGATGGGGCGAGAAAACCAGGCAGGCGCGCACTATTGCTGTTCGAGCGTAAAAATCCAGGCGATCTCGGTGCCGGCGGCGATATTGGTTTCGAGCACCAGTTGGCGCGTACGGTGGAAGCCGAGATAGGCGGACTGGCGGACGCTGTCTTCCTCGCGGCATTGCGCCCCTTCCCAGAGGAAGCTCCAGACTGCGCCATTGGGCAGCGTCAGGCGGACAATGCCCTCGCCGGCCGCGCGCCGGACGACGATGCCCGGGGCAAGGTGGAACCGCAGGGCAAGCAAGCCCTGCGGATCGCCGCCGGCAATGATCCTATCCTGGCCGACCAGCGTCGTGCCTTCCGAGAGGAGGGTCAGGCGACGTTCGACCTCGACCCCGAAGCGGCCGGAAAAACCGGCGCTGGTCATGGTCAGCATATGTTCGCCGGTGTCGAGGGCCAGCGGCTTTGGCTCCGCGAGGCGGCCGCGCTGCTGGGCCGCGCCCTCGGCATCGATGGTGGGCGAGGAATGGGCAACGGCCTGGCGGAACAGCTCCTGGCTGTCGGGGAGGTCGGATGGCGCCGGGCCACAGGAGCCGACGATGAGCTCGCTGCCATGAGAAAATTCGAATGCCAGGGCGCCGTCATGGGCCTCGGCGTCGAAGCCCGGTGGTGGGCGCAAGCCGCCATCGCCGATGACCACGGCCTCGCCCGCCCGGACCACACCATAGCCACCGAGGAGACGGGAGCGACGCGAGTTGGACGGGCCATTGGCCTGCACCGCCACCAGCACGTCATGCGGCACCTGTCCGCAGCCATTGAAATAGGCCGGCTCGCCGCTGGAAAGGGTGAGGGCGTCAAGCGCTTCGTGCATCCGGTCGATACGATTGGCCAGTTCGGCCATGGCGGGGCTGCCATGGCGGCCGACGGCGCGCCTGACGCTCGCCAATTCGACCAGCAGCGAGAGTTGCAGTTTCGGATTGCGCGACAGGTGCAGCCCATCGCGATCGAGCTGACGCCCCAGCAGCGCCTCGAGCCGTGTCACATGCGTATCGATGTCGGGCACGTCGCCGACATTGCACAATTCGGCGCCCAGCAGACCGATGGCGGCGAACAGGGCCTCTACCGAATCGGTGGCCAGGGCGCCGCGCACCTTGAGGCTCTGCACCTGGGTGGAAAGGCAGCGCTGAATGGTGCGGGTCTGGTCGGGCGTGGCGCCATCGAGCACCAGGGTCAGGTGCCGGAGCCAGTTGAGGACGCGCTGGGCGGTCAGCGTCAGGGTCCAGCTATCGGCTTCGAACTGGCCTTCGCGGCCGATCCAATCGAGCACCAGTGTCCGGGCAAAGAGCTTTTCGCCGGGGTCACGCACGTCGCGGAAATGGCGCAGCCAGGAAAAGCTATGAAGGTTGTTCCACCAGTCGGGATGGTTGACGTCGAGCGAAAAGGGCGAGGCGCCGCCGGTCTCGAAGAGTTTCGAGGCCAGCAGGTAGCGCCCCGACATCATCTCGCGCACAGCCTCGCGGTCGGCGGGGCGGAAGTCGGGCAGGTCGCCCGCATAGGCATTGTCGGTCTGGCCGCGCCAGGTCCAGCGCAGCAGCGGCATGGTCACGACCGAATCGGCCAGGCCCAACGCCATGCGGCGCCCGGCTGATACCAGCCGTTCGCTCACCGGAGAGCCTCCGCCCGCGCCGGGAGGAAGGCGCGCCTGTCGCCGCCACTTGATTGCACCCGTTCACCTCACGGACCCTGGAGTAGGTCCCGTATCTGTCGCCGTTTAGCCTGTTCGCCGGAATCGCGCCACGAAGAACCCATCCATACCCGCATTTCCTTCACCCGGCGTTATCGCCGGATGCGTGCGGACAAAGCCCTTGGGGGTCACGGCGCCATCGAGACCGGGCAGTTCGGCTGACTTGACCGGCGACAGCGTCAGGCCGGGCAGGGCGTCCAGCGCCCAGGCCACCTGGTCCTCGCCTTCCGCCGCCTCGAGCGAACAAACGCAATAGATCAGCGTGCCGTTCGGTACGAGGCACCGATAGGCATTGGCCAAGAGCGCCCGCTGCAGCCGAACCCGCCCGGCTATGTCGCCGGCACTGCGGCTCCAGAGCACTTCGGGGTGGCGGCGGAACGTGCCGGTGGCCGAGCAGGGGGCGTCCAGCAGGACGCCGTCGAATGGCGTTGCCGGATCAAAGGTGGCCGCATCGGCTTCCACAACCCTGGGCGCATAGCCAAGGCGCGCCATGTTGGCGTTAAGGCGTTCGAGCCGACTGCCGTCGCTGTCGAGTGCCGTCACCTTGTAGCCGGCCTTGATCAATTGCGCGGTCTTGCCGCCGGGCGCGGCGCAGAGATCGAGCACGGCGCTGCCGGCGGGGAGGCCCAGGAGGCGCGCTGGCAAGGCCGATGCCGCATCCTGCACCCACCAGCGGCCATCATCATAGCCGGGCAGGGCCTCCACCGGCCGGTCGCGGCTTTCGAGCCGCACCGTATCGGCCAGGAGGCGCTCACCGCCCAGGGCGGTGACGAGGTCGGCGTCTTCATCGCGCAGCGTCAGGTCGAGCGGCGCGCCGTCGACCAGAGCTTCGGCAAAGCGCAACACGGCCTCGGGCCCGTAGGCGGCGGTCCAGCCGAGCGCCAGGGTCTGGGGCAGCAGCAGGGCCTCGTCCATCAGGCCGTAGCGGGCCGAATTGGCCTGGGCCCGGCGCAGGACGGCATTCATCAGGCCAGACAAGTGCCTGGCCTTGGGATCGCGCTTGATGGCTTCGACGGCCAGGAACAGGGCGCTATGGGCGCCAAGATCGGGCAGAAAGACCAATTGCGCCAGCGACAGCCGCAGCACGGCTTCAAACGTGCCCGATTTGGCCGGCATGCCCTTTTCGAGCAGATCGGCCAGCATGGCATTGATCTGGCCCTGTCGGCGCAGCGCGGTGGTGATCAGCCGATTGGCAAGGGCACGATCCCGCCCGTCAGCCAGCTCGGTGGGGCCGAGCGGAGCAAAATGTTCGCCGGCCAGAACGGCCTTGAGCCGCTGGGCAGCGGCAAGGCGGAGTTTCAGCCCCGCCGGTTCGGTGCGTTGCGCCAATTCAACAACTCAGTCTGCGGCACGCCGGCCGGTGCGGCGCGTGCCTATCCCCAGGGCCCGCGGACATTCCCGTCATCTTCGGTGCGTCCTGCGGTGGGCACACGCCAGCCGCCGCCGCTGTCGCGACCGCTCGAAGCGGGGCGTGGGCGGGGCTGGGGCCCGCGCCCCTTATCGTCCACGCTCATCTCCGCGGCAAGCCTTTGCAGGGCCTGGATGCGGTTGCCGGTATCGGGATGGGTGGAAAAAAGGTTGTCCATGCGCTGACCGGAAAGCGGATTGACGATGTACATATGCGCCATGGCCGGGTTGCGCTCGGCCGCCACATTGACCTGCCGTCCGGCAAGGGTGGCGATCTTGTTGAGCGCCGAGGCCAGCGCCAGCGGGTCGCCCGAGATTTCGGCGCCGTCCTTGTCGGCCTCGTATTCGCGCGTCCGGCTCACCGCCATCTGCACCATCATGGCGGCGATGGGGGCGAGAAACACCATGAGGAGCGCGCCGACGCCGCCCAGCGGATTGTCGCGATTATTGCCGCCGCCGAAGAACAGGCCGAACTGCGCCAGGGCCGAAATGGCACCGGCGAGCGTTGCGGTCACAGTCATGGTGAGGGTGTCGCGGTTCTTGATATGGGCCAGTTCATGGGCGACCACGCCGGCGACTTCGCGGGTCTCGAGCTGGCGCAGCAGGCCCGACGACACGGCCACGGCAGCGTTTTTCGGATCGCGGCCGGTGGCAAAGGCGTTGGGCTGGTCGGTCTCGATCACATAGACGGCCGGGGTGGGCAGGCCGGCGCGCTGGGCGAGGGTGTCGACCATGTCATAGAGTTCGGGGGCCCTGGAGCGCTCCACCGGGACGGCGTTCTGCATGCGCAGCACCATCTTGTCCGAATTCCAGTAGGCAAAGACATTGGTCGCCGCAGCGAAGAGGAAGGCGATCATCATGCCGCTGGTGCCGCCGATGAAATAGCCCACCGCCATGAACAGCGCCGTCATCCCGGCCAGGAGGACGAAGGTGCGGAAAGCATTGAACATTGTCGAACCCCTTGGGTTGGATCTCATGGCCAACTATGTTGTGTGCATCGAGGTTCCGCGCAAGCGGCGCGACAAAACGTAATGGGACCAGCGATGGCAGACGACACCACCCCACCCGAGACAACTGAAGCGGCTGAGCCAAAAATCCTCTCCCCCGCGGCGCAGCGGGCGCTGGCCGAGGCGGAAGCGCGGCGGCAGGCGATCGATGAAGCGACGGCGATGGCGCCCAAGGAGAAGGGTGGTCGCGGCGGGCTCGAGCCGGGCCGCTATGGCGACTGGGAGATCAAGGGTCTCACCAGCGATTTCTAGCCGGGGAAGAAGTCGGTGATGTTGTAGCCGGCGGCCGAAACCGCAAACGTCGTCGCGACGGTGATGATCGAGGCAACCAGCGCATATTCGATCAGGGTGATCAGCCGCTGCTGGCGCAAATGAGAAAAAACGCGACGCACGCTACACTCTTCCACTTCTGAAGACGGCGTCACCTTGCCGCAAACTAGATGAACACAAGCTGAATGCGGTCAGCTTTTCAACCCGTTAAGTGCCGGGAGCAGTTCACTTTCAATGGCCTGGGGCGTCAGCGGGCCGACATGCTTGTAGACGATGACGCCATCGGCATCGACGAGGAAGGTCTCGGGCACGCCATAGACACCCCAGTCGATGGAGACGCGACGGTCGCGGTCGGCGCCCACCGCGTCATAGGGATTGCCCAGTTCCGCAAGGAAGGCCACGGCGTTTTCCGGGGCATCGGAATGGTTGATGCCGAACATGCGTATGCCGGTTTCGGCTTTCAGCGCCTCGAGCAGCGGATGTTCGTCCCGGCAGGGAATGCACCAGGACGCAAAGACGTTGACCAGGGTCGGCTCGCCCCGGAGATCGGCCGCGGCAAAGCCGGGCGTCGCGAGCCCTTCCACCGGCGCCAGCGAAAATTCGGGCGCGGGCCGATCGATCAATACCGACCGCACCAGGCTCGAATCGCGGTCGATGGACGTGGCGAAGATGGCGACGAGGCCCACGAGCAGGATCAGCGGCAAGGCGAAGAACAGGTAGCGCATCAGTCGCGCTTGTCCCCGAGTTCGGCAAGGCGCGCCTTTACCCGCCTCGCATCATAGGCGACCCAGCCGATGAGCAGCGCGAGGCCGATGAACACGCCGGCATAGGCAGCGGTGATGAACTGGGCATGCTGGCCGAGATCGATCATGCGCCGGCTCCCCGCGCGGCCTTGCGTTCCAGCGTCATCACCCGGCGGCGGCGCACCTCGGTATGCATGGCCACGAGCTGCAGCGTGATGAAAAGGAAGGTGAAGGCAAAGAACATGACGAAAAGCGGCGTCAGGATGGAGCCGGGCATTGTCGGGCCATCGGGCCGGAAGACGCTGGCCGGTTGGTGCAAGGTCGACCACCAGTCCACTGAGAATTTGATGATCGGCACGTTGATGGCACCCACCAGGGTAAAGATGGCCACGACGCGGGCGGCGCGCAATTGGTCGTCAAAGGCACGCCACAGCGCCACGATGCCGAGATAAATGAAGAGGAGGATCAGGGTCGAGGTCATGCGGCCGTCCCATTCCCAGAACGTGCCCCAGGTGGGCCGGCCCCACATCGAGCCGGTAAAGAGCGCCATGGCGGTGAAGACGGCGCCCAGCGGCGCGGCCGCCTTCATCGACACGTCGGCCATCGGGTGGCGCCAGACCAGCGTGCCGATGGCCGAGACGGCCATGGCGCCATAGACGAACTGGCTGAGCCAGGCGGTGGGCACGTGCACATACATGATGCGCACCGTGTCACCCATCTGGTAATCGGCCGGGGAATTGAAGAATGCGAACCACAGGCCAAGCGCGAAAAGGGCCGCCGTGACGGCCACCAGCGGCCAGATCAGCGGCCGCGTCCAGTTCACGAACTGGCCGGGATGGGCCAGCCGGTTCCACCAGCTCATTTTGGGCGTGTCGTCTATGCTCATGGCGCGCGCTCTACTCTTCTCCCCAGTCTATCGCAAGGCCCGCCGCAAAGGGAGAGAGGGCCAGGGCCATGAGACTGAGTGCCGCAAGGAACAGCATGGCGGCGCTGGCTTGGTCCGGGCCGCCAAGGGGGGAAATGGCGCCCACCCCGAAGATCAGCACCGGGACCGAGAGCGGCGCGATGAGGATGGGTGCGAGCAGGCCTCCCCGCCTTATGGCCACGGTCACCGCCGCCCCGAAGGTGCCGAAAGCGGCCAGCGCCGGGGTGCCGAGCAGCAGCGAGGCGAGCGTGCGCCAATAGGTGTCCATGTCCATGGCCAGGATCAGCGCCAGAAAAGGCGAGGCCACGATCAGCGGCAGGGCCGCGGTCAGCCAGTGGGCGATCACTTTTGCGGCAACCATGCCCGGCAGCGACAGGTCGGCGAGCCTGTAGAGCGCCAGCGTCCCCTCGTCGCGGTCGGGCCGGAAGAGCTTGTCGAGGCCGAGCAGCATGGCGAGGAAGGCGGCGATCCAGATGACGCCGGGCGCGATGCGGGCGAGGAGCTCACGGTCGGGTCCCACCGCAAAAGGCACGATGGCCCCGACAATGACGAAGAACAGCACCAGCGTGAGGATATCGCCGCCTCCCGCCAGAGCCAGGCGCAGGTCCCGTCGCAGCACACCGAGAAAGCCGGTCATGCCGCCACCCCCAGCGTCAGGGTGCGCAGGCGCTCGACGGCAATCGCGTCATGGGTGGCGATGATGGCAATACCCCCGGCGTCGAGATGGGCATCGAGCAGCGCTTCCAGCAGCGCCTGGCCGTCGGCATCGAGGGCGGCGCTGGGTTCGTCCAGCAGCCAGACCGGGCGCCGGGATACGAGAAGCCGCGCCAGCACGAGGCGCCGCTGCTGGCCGGCCGACAGGTAGCCGGCGTCGAGGCCGGCAATGCGCGCGAGACCGACACGGTCAAGTGCGGCTGCCGCGTCGATGCCGTTTCGCCCATTGATGTCGGCCCAAAAATCGAGCGTCTGGCGCACGGTGAGCCGCGCCCGCACGGCATTGCGATGGCCGCAATGGTGGATGGCAGGGCCGTCATCGGGATCGTGGCCGACGAGGGCGATCTGGCCGGCAAGGGGCTGCAGGAGCCCGGCCAGGGTCAGCAGCAGGGTCGACTTGCCCGCGCCATTGGGGCCGCGCAGCAGGAGGCCGCTGCCTGATGGCACGGTGAAACTCAGGTCTGTGGCCAGCGCGGTCTCGCCATAGCCACAGGCAAGGCCCTGTGCCTCCAGACTTAATCGAAGTTGGGCCTGCCCTCTTGTCATGACCCCATCTCGTATTGGACCCATGGTGGAACTGGCAAGGGCTCTGGTGATTGACTATAACGAACTGGCTTAGAGTCATTCCAGAAAAGCGCGGATTTTCTCAGGCCCCAAGCCCCGGGAAGCCGCGTCAAAGCAGCAAGAAGGGCGGAGCATCGTGACCTCCATTGACAGCTTCAAGTCGAAGTCGACCCTCGTGGTCGGCGACAAGACCTATACCTATTATTCCATTCTCGAGGCCGAGAAGAACGGCCTTGCGGGGGTGTCGAAACTGCCCGGCTCGATGAAGGTCGTGCTTGAGAACCTGCTGCGCTTCGAAGACAACCGCACGGTCAAGAAGGAAGACATCCAGGCCATTGCCGACTGGCTGGTGACACGCACATCCGAATACGAGATCCAGTACCGTCCGGCCCGCGTGCTGATGCAGGATTTCACCGGCGTGCCGGCCGTGGTGGATCTTGCCGCCATGCGCGACGCCACCGCCAAGCTCGGCGCCGATCCGCAGAAGATCAATCCGCTCGTGCCCGTCGATCTCGTCATCGACCACTCGGTCATGGTCGACAGCTTCGGCACGCCCATGGCCTTTGCGCAGAATGTGGAGCTCGAATACGAGCGCAATGGCGAGCGCTACGAATTCCTGCGCTGGGGCCAGTCGGCCTTCGACAATTTCCGCGTCGTGCCGCCGGGCACCGGCATCTGCCACCAGGTCAATCTCGAATATCTGGCCCAGACCGTCTGGACCCGCGAGGAGAATGGCGAGATCGTCGCCTATCCCGATACGCTTGTGGGCACCGACTCGCATACGACCATGGTCAATGGCCTCGCCGTGCTCGGCTGGGGCGTGGGCGGCATCGAGGCCGAGGCCGCCATGCTGGGCCAGCCCATCACCATGCTGATCCCCGAAGTCGTGGGCTTCAAGCTCACCGGCAAGATCAACGAGGGCATCACCGCCACCGACCTCGTGCTGACCGTCACCGAAATGCTGCGCAAGAAGGGCGTGGTCGGCAAGTTCGTCGAATTCTACGGGCCGGGCCTCGATTATCTCAGCCTCGAGGACCAGGCGACGATCGGCAACATGGCGCCCGAATATGGCGCCACATGCGGCTTTTTTCCTGTCGATGCCGATACGCTCAAATATCTCTCGACCACCGGCCGCGATCCTGACCGGGTGGCGCTGGTCGAGGCCTATTCGAAGGCCCAGGGCATGTTCCGCACCACCGACACGCCCGACCCGGTCTTTACGGTCACGCTCGAACTCGACCTCTCGACGGTCGTGCCGTCGCTCTCGGGTCCGAAGCGCCCACAGGATCGCGTGGCCCTGAAGGATGTCACCTCGGCCTTTGCCGAGGCACTGCCGGAACTCAGCGGCGGGCGCATCGAGCGGACCAAGCTTCCCGCCGACAAGCAGGAAAGCCGCTATGTCTATGAAGGCGCCAATGGCGTCCATGACATTCCCGAGGAGGCCGCTTTTCCGGTCCAGGGCACCGATTATGGCATTACCGATGGCTCGGTTGTGATCGCCGCCATCACCTCCTGCACCAATACGTCCAACCCATCGGTGCTGGTCGCGGCCGGCCTTGTGGCCCGCAAGGCGCGGGCGCTGGGGCTCACGTCGAAACCCTGGGTCAAGACCTCGCTGGCCCCCGGCTCGCAGGTGGTGACTGATTACCTCACTGCAGCGGGGTTGCAGGAAGACCTCGACGCCATCGGCTTCAACCTTGTCGGCTATGGCTGCACCACCTGCATCGGCAATTCGGGGCCTTTGCCGCAGGCCATTTCCGACACGATCAACGAGAACAAGTTGGTGGCCGCCTCGGTGCTGTCGGGCAACCGCAATTTCGAGGGCCGCGTGAACCCCGACGTGCGGGCCAATTACCTGGCCTCGCCGCCGCTGGTCGTCGCCTATGCGCTGCTCGGCACGCTCAATGTGGACATCACCACCCAGCCCATCGGCACCGGCTCGAACGGCCAGCCTGTTTACTTGAAGGATATCTGGCCCACCAACCAGGAGATCGCCGAGATCGTGCGCCAGCATGTTCATGCCGACATGTTCCGCGCGCGCTATTCCGACGTCTTCAAGGGCGACCAGCACTGGCAGGCCATCGCCGTCGAAGGTGGGGAGACCTATGGCTGGAATTCCGCGTCCACCTATGTGCAGAACCCGCCCTATTTCGAGGACCTGACCATAGAACCCAAGCCGGTGACCGATGTCGTGTCGGCCCGGGTGCTGGCGCTGTTCCTCGATAGCATCACCACCGACCACATCTCGCCGGCCGGCTCGTTCAAGGCCGGCACGCCGGCGGGCAAATACCTGACCGAGCGCCAGGTGGCGCCCAGGGACTTCAATTCCTATGGTGCCCGCCGCGGCAATCACGAGGTGATGATGCGCGGGACCTTCGCCAATATCCGCATCAAGAACATGATGCTCGATGGCGTCGAGGGCGGTTTCACCAAGGGCCCGGATGGATCGCAGATGCCGATCTACGATGCGGCCATGGCCTATCAAGAGGCCGGTACGCCGCTGGTGATCTTTGCCGGCAAGGAATACGGCACCGGCTCGTCGCGTGACTGGGCGGCCAAGGGCACCAACCTCCTCGGCGTCAAGGCGGTCATCGCCCAGAGCTTCGAGCGTATCCACCGGTCCAATCTCGTGGGCATGGGCGTCGTCCCGCTGCAGTTCAAGGAAGGCGAAAGCTGGCAAAGCCTGGGGCTCGATGGCACCGAGACCGTCGATATCGCAGGGATTGCCAATCTCGAGCCGCGCGCCACCGTGGTCGTGAAGATCACGCGGGCCAATGGCGAGGTGCTCGACGTCGAAACCCGCTGCCGCATCGATACGGCCAACGAACTCGACTATTTCAACAATGGCGGCATCCTGCACTATGTGCTGCGCAGCCTTGTCGCTGCGTAAGCGCTACTTACATTTCCTGAAAACCCAAAGCGGCGGTCCCATCCGGGGCCGCCGTTTTTGGTCGTGCGTCAGGTGTCGCCGCTCGGCCACGCCGCCCATGGTATTCCGTGACTCTCACCCGCTTTTGACTAGGCAATCTTTGTGGCCTGCGCTTACAAAGACGCCCATGCTTTTTCGTCCTTTCTCCGCCCTCATTGCTGGCGCGCTGTTCGGGCTCACCCTGGCGGGCGGGGCCCAGGCCGACAATATTTCGCGCCCCAAGGCGGTGGTTGAGCTGTTCACCAGCCAGGGCTGCGCCTCCTGCCCACCGGCCGACGCGCTGCTGACCAGCCTTGCCGAGCAGGGCGATGTGGTGGCACTCGCGTATCATGTCGATTATTGGGACTATATCGGCTGGGAAGACACTTTCGGCAGCAAGGGCTTTTCCGACCTGCAACGGGGCTATGCGCGCAACTGGGGCTCCTCGCGCATCTTCACCCCGCAAATGGTGATCAACGGTGCCGAGGGCGTGGTCGGCTCCAAGCGCGCCAAGGTGCAGGCGGCCCTCGCCAATGCGGAGCTGCCGCTCTACGTGTCGCTCTCAGTGCAGGGCGACATGCTCAAGCTCGACGTGCCGGCCAATGCCGCCCTGCAAGACGCCACCATTTACCTGGTGCGCTATCTCGACCGCGCCGATGTCGCCATCGAAAAGGGCGAGAACGCCGGCAAGTCCATGGTCTATACGCAGGTCGTCGTGGACCGGCAGATCGTGGGCATGTGGGAAGCTTCCGCCGGCGCCGAGGTCAAGCTGCCGCTCGAAAAGTTCGCGCCCAGCGCCGCGGGTGGCGTCGCTATCCTGATCCAGCAAGAGCGCGACGGCCTGCCCGGGCCGATCCTTGGCGCCGCCACCTACGCCTTCTAGCCAAAAAAATACCCGCTTCAGGAGGGAAGCGGGCGAATGACTTTGGGTCTCTTCAGATAGGGGGTGGCCGGCAGGCGCGCTTTCGGTTTGGGGGCTCGGATCGCCCGCCTGCCGGCCACTGGAGGCAATGGTTGAACAGTGCCGGGTCAATGGGGCGCGTTCGGGGACAAATCGTGGCCGAAATGGGGAATTTCGCGCAGGCTTGCCAAGGCCGCAGAATGCGCCGATCATGACCGTGATGTGACAGGGTAGAGCGCGTGCAGGGTCCCCCAGACGAGAGCCGAACCAATCTGGCGCTGGTACATGTGGGCGAGCCCGCAAACCAGCCGAACCGCCCCGTGCAGCCGATTGTCGCCTTCGATCGCCGCGAGCTGATGCAGATCCTCGCCGTCTATGGCCGCAAGGTCGGGACCGGCGAGTGGCGCGACTACGCCCTGGATTTCCTCAAGGATCGGGCGCTTTTCTCCATTTATGCCCGCGTGTCCGAGCGGCCGCTCTATGTGGTCGAGAAGAACCCGAAACTGCGCAATCGCCAGGGCCAGTACATGGTCACCAATCAGCAGGGGCGTATCCTGAAGCGTGGCCATGATCTGGCGCAGGTGCTGCGTGTGCTCGATCCCGATCTGATGGTGGTCGGGTGAGCCTCCACGTGCGTCCGGCCCGTCCCGCTGACGCCGCCGCCATGAGTGCGGTGCTGATCGCCTCGATCACCGAACTCTGCCATGCCGACCATGGTGACGATCCCGCACGGATCGCCGAATGGACGGCAAACAAGACGCCGGCGGGCGTCTCCGCCATGCTGGAGCGGAGTGGATTCTATCTCTTCGTCGCCGAGCTCGACGAGCAGGTTGCGGCGGTGGGGGCGACTACGGCGGACGGTGAAATTGCCCTCAACTATGTGGCTCCGGCGGCCCGGTTCCGCGGCGTCAGCAAGGCGCTTCTCACTCATCTCGAAGCCGATCTCGTCGCGCGCGGTTTTGCCACGGGACGGCTCAAGGCCACGGCGACGGCACGCCGGTTCTACCTGGCGCAGGGCTGGGCCGGCGATGCCATGCCCGATGGCAGGATGGCCTGTTCGGCCATGCATAAGCCGCTGATCTGAGCTAGAGCGCCTTTTGCAGGTGCACGATATCGTGCCAGCGGTCGAATTTGAGACCCACTGCCTTGTAGTAGCCGACGCGCTCGAAGCCGAACTTTTCGTGGATGGCGATGGAATTGGCGGTGTCGGCGGTGATCACGGCCAGCATCTGCTTGAAGCCGAAGGCCTTGGACTGGATCAGGAGTTCGGTCAGCAGCGCCTTGCCCAGGCCCTTCCCGGTTTCGGCCGGGTCGAGATAGATCGAATCCTCGCAGGTGAAGCGATAGGCGGCGCGGGGGCGATAAAAGCTCGCATACGCATAGCCCACGACCCTGCCCTGGCGCTCGGCGATGATCACCGGATGGCCGAGCTTCTTGAGGCCCGCATATTTTTCTGCAATCGCTTCCTCGCCCGGCGCTTCGGTATCGAAGGTGATGGCGCTGTGCTCGACATAGTGCCGATAGATCGTGGTGATGGCCGGGATATCGGACCAGGAAAAAGCGCGGAGAAGCGTGTCGGACATGGCTGCACACATAAAAAGACCGCAGCCCTTTTAGGCTGCGGTCCCTGAAGTCGTCCAACCAAATTCCTTGATCATGCGATCAAGGATATCGGTACTTACTCGCGATTGCCGAACAGGCGGAGCAGCATCATGAACAGGTTGATGAAGTCGAGGTAGAGCGAGAGCGCGCCCATGATGGCATTCTTGGCCATCACGTCGGCACCGTAATGCTCGGAGTAGCTTTCCTTGATCTTCTGGGTGTCATAGGCAGTGAGACCGGTGAAGATCAGCACGCCGATGACCGAGATCGCGAAGTCCAGCATGGTCGAGCCCATGAAGATGTTCACGATCGAGGCGATGATGATGCCGATCAGGCCCATCATCAGGAAGTTGCCCATGCCGGTCAGGTCACGCTTGGTGGTGTAGCCGTAAAGGCTCATCGCGCCGAACGTAGCGGCGGTGATGAAGAACACCTTGGCGATAGAAGCGCCGGTATAGACCAGGAAGATTGACGAGAGCGACAGGCCCATCACGGCCGCGAAGGCCCAGAACACGGCCTGGGCAGCGCCCACGGAAAGCTTGTTGATGCCGAAGCTCAGCACCAGCACGAAGGCCAGCGGCGACAGCATGATCACCCAGGCGAGCGGGCTGGCATAGAGCAGCTCGGCATTGGCCTGGCTGGACATGGCCCACTGGCTGGTGAAATAGGCAACAAGGCCGGTGACCACGAGGCCCAGGCCCATATAATTGTAGACGCGCAGCATATAGCTGCGAAGACCTTCGTCGATGGCTACGGCCGAGCCGGCCCGCGCACCGAGGGTCTGACGGTCATATTCAGCCATTTTCAGGTTCCCTTTCCCAAAAAACGTGAGGCGGTTTTCTCACCGCAGGGGGCATTTGGCATTGCCACTTGCCGAGGAATATGGGGACGCCACAGAGGATTGACAAGGATATTCGGTCCCCTGCGACACATGGACTGGCCGGATAAAGCGTTTGTGTTACGGTCGGGGCGACGAATCGACCGCCAGGGAGGCTCATCATGCCCCGGCTTTTTACCGGCCTCGAAATCCCCGCCGATGTGGGATTTGCCCTTTCGCTCAAGCGCGGCGGCCTCGCCGGCGCCCGCTGGATCGATCCCGAGAACTACCACATTACCCTCAGATTTATCGGCGATGTCGATGGTCACGTTGCCGATGACGTGGCCGACAGCCTCGATCGGCTGTCCAATTCGCTGCAATTCCCCATTCGCCTGACCCATCTGGGCAGTTTTGGCGGCGACAAGCCGCGCGCGCTTTATGCCGGGGTCGAGCCCTCCGAGGCGCTAACCCGCCTGCAGGCGGCGCAGGAGCGGATGCTGCAAAAGGCGGGCCTGGCGCCGGAGGGCCGCAAGTTCGTGCCCCATGTTTCGCTGGCCCGGCTGCGCGGCACCTCTGCGGAAGACCTTGCCCGGTTCATGGCCGAGGCGGCGCGGTTCGAGCCGCTGAGCTTCGCGCCCGCCCGCTTCGTCCTTTATTCGAGCCGGGATTCGATCGGCGGCGGCCCCTATCTCGTGGAACAGTCCTATCCCCTGGCGGCGTGACGCCGTCCAGCTGGCAGCCTGAGCGACGCCGGGAGATCACACCCTTGTTAGGGCCCGGTTAACCCTTTCCCCGCCACATGCCCCTCGCCCGGGGCAGGGGTGCCCCAATCCCGCCGCCTTTGGCTTTCATTTGAAGCGAAGGCCACCGGTGCGGCGGGGAGCGGTGCGCCTTGAGATGTTGGTAACCATGTTCGGGGCACACTGGACGGGCAGAACGCCCCACGAACGGCAGCAAGACAAGAGGAAGAATTGGCGATGACGACGAAAACCGGTGGCCTTGCCCTCGGGCTCGCGGTAGCGACGGTCATGGCTCTGGCGCCGGCCGCCCAGGCGCAGCAGGCGACCGAGCTGGGCACCTTCAATGCATGGTCGGCCTATACGGCCTCGGACCAGAGCGGACAGATCTGCTTCATCATCGGCGAGCCGACATCCAGCGAACCGGCGGGCGCCAACCGCGACCCGATCAAGTTCCTGATCGTGCATCGCAAGGGCATGGGCTCGAAGAACGAGGTCCAGACCCAGATCGGCTATCCGTACAACGCCACCGATGCCAAGGCCTCTGCCGCCATCGATGGCAAGAGCTATGTCATGGCGGCGCGGGACTCGACGGCCTGGCTGGCGTCGAGCAGCGACGAACCGGCTTTCGTGCAGGCCTTCAAGGCCGGCAGCCAGCTTGTCGTGCGCGGCACCAGCCAGCGTGGAACCAATACGGTCGACACCTATTCCCTTTCCGGCGCCACTGCGGCGATGAACGCCATCGACGCGGCCTGCCAGTAAAGGCTTGCCGCTTCCGCCAGAACATTTGTAACTGGGCAGGGGTCCGCCGACCCGCTGCCCGGTTTGCCCAAGAGGTCCAAGTCCCCCCATGATCCGTCGTTCCGCCCTTCCGCTCGCCACGCTCCTCGTCCTGGCCGCCCTAGCGCCGGCCCAGGCCCAGTCGGCGCGGGTGCTCGGCGATTTCCGCGACTGGTCGAGCTATGCGGCCGATGACGGCGGCGGCACGGTGTGCTTTGCCATGACCAAGCCCAAGAGCACCGAGCCCACCCCGGAGGGCTATTCCGAGGGCTATGCCTACATCACCAATCGCCCGGGCGAGGATGTGGTCAACGAGTTCAACGTCGTGGCCGGCTACACATTCCAGACCGGCTCGATGGCCGTGGCCAATGTGGGCGGCCAGGAGTTCCCGCTCTTCACCCAGAGTGACGCCGCCTGGCTCGACGATGCCGGGCAGGCCGCCAATCTCGCCGCCGCCATCCGCTCCGGCTCGACCCTCGTGATCACCGGCACCTCGGCCGCCGGCACCGAAGTGGTGCAGACCTTCTCGCTTTCGGGCGCCACCGCCGCCCAGCAGGCGATCGGGGCAGAGTGCTAGGCCGCCATAGCCGTCCCTAAACACGGTGTCATCCCCGCGAAGGCGGGGACCTTTGTTTTCAGCGAAGCACAACGCCGGATGAGGGGTTCTGCCACATCTGCAGTTCCGTCCTCGGCTTGACCGGGCAATCCATTTCGCAGACGTCGAGGAGACGGCCAATCGAGCACAGCTCTCATGGCCTTCTCACTTCTGATCGCTCCACCGGAGCGATCAGCCCTTCGTGACAGTTCGAAGCTTTGCGAAATCCGCAGGTCTGTGCTAAACGCCCGCACTTCCCGCATTCCCAACGCCCCCGGTGTGCCTGCCATGAGCCACGCGCTGAACCTTGACCATTCGACCGCCACTCGTCCGGCCTCGGCCGCGCGGCCGTCGCTGATCGGGCTGTCCAAGGCCGGCCTTGCCGAAGCGCTGGTCGGTCACGGCGTGGTCTCGGAAAAGGAAGGCCGCATGCGCGCCTCCCAGCTCTGGAACTGGCTCTATGTCAACGGCGTCACTGATTTCGACCGCATGACCAATGTGGCCAAGCCGGTGCGCCAGAAGCTCTCCGACACCTTCAATCTCGATCGCCCGGAAATCGTCACCGAGCAGGTCTCGGTCGACGGCACCCGCAAGTGGCTGTTCCGCTTCCGCGACCCGCAGAACCCCAACATGCCGCCGGTCGAGGTAGAAACCGTCTATATCCCGGAAAGCGACCGCGGCACGCTCTGTGTCTCGTCGCAGGTGGGTTGCACGCTGACCTGCTCCTTCTGCCACACCGGCACGCAAAAGCTGGTGCGAAACCTGACGGCCGGCGAAATTCTGGGGCAGATCCTCATGGCGCGCGAGCGCCTCGGCGATTTCCCCGGCGGCGCGCGTCCCGATGACGGCGGCCTCGTGCCGGGTGGCGAAACCCGCGCCATCACCAATATCGTGATGATGGGCATGGGCGAGCCGCTCTACAACTATGACAACGTCAAGCAGGCCCTGCTGATCGCCTCAGCCGGCGACGGCATGTCCATCTCTAAGCGCCGCATCACCCTCTCGACCTCGGGCGTCGTGCCCTATATCGAGCCGACCGGCCGCGAGATCGACGTCATGCTGGCCATTTCGCTCCATGCCGTGCGCGACGAACTGCGCGACGTGCTGGTGCCGATCAACAAGAAGTGGCCGCTCAAGGAACTGCTCGAGGCCTGCAGGAATTATCCGGGCCTCTCCAATGCGCGCCGTATCACCTTCGAATATGTCATGCTCGACGGCATCAACGATTCTGATGCCGAAGCCCGCGAACTGGTGCGGCTCCTCGCCGGCATTCCTGCCAAGATCAACCTGATCCCGTTCAACCCCTGGCCGGGTTCGAACTACGGTACCTCGCCCTCGTCGCGCATCGAACGCTTTGCCGACATCGTCAACAAGGCGGGCTACGCCTCGCCCGTCCGCACCCCCCGCGGCCGCGATATCTTTGCGGCGTGTGGGCAGTTGAAGAGCGAGAGCGAGCGGCTGACCAAGAAAGACCGCGAGGCGCTGCTGGCGCTGTAGAGCCCAAGATATTGCCTATACTTGTTAATTTTAACGCGACGTTTGCTTGCGTTATTTTTCAGTATTTTGAAGATTGCATTCTGGAGGTTCCAGATGCCAATGTCTTACGAAGAGATTGTGAGGAAGCGAAAGTCCTTTGCGCTTCCGGGCTACAAGTCCTTGTTTGATGTTGGACTCGATGGTGACTATGTTTCTCCTCTCCAAATCAATTCGAGGAGCAGGAGTGGTCCTGTACTTGTGGCCTATAATTGGTTTGATGCGCCTTCTGCCATGCAACATGCTGCCGTATTGCGCAAATATGGCTATATGCCCGGTATTCCATTCAACGTTGTGATGGACAAAGCGTTAGCCATCGCCAAAATGTCGCGCGCGGACATCTATATGACACAGGCATTTCACCTTTTGCCCGCTGGGCGAAGTGACAGCATCTCGTTCCAAGACGTGGACGCTTCTTTCGATAGTATTACCCGGTTTGAGGTAGAGGGAAGAAAGGTTGTCGCACTTGGGGGGCAAGCGGCTCGGGCGTGCCGCCGTTTTGGTGTCAGTTGTTTGGAAGTTCCCCACCCCAGCGCGAGGATTGGGACGTACGACTATAAAGCTGAGCTAATCGCTGCAGCATTGACATAGCCGGCTGCTACTCCCCGGCAACCCATTGCAAAGCCCAGCGGCCTTGCCCGCTTTCGCCCAGCACATCCGCCAGTACCGGCAGCAGCACGCGCATCTCTTCTTCCAGTACATAGGGCGGATTGACCACCATCATGCCGGTGCCATAGAGGCGCGGCGGCTGGGATGAGGGGCGGATGGTGAGTTCGAGCCTGAGGATTTTTGGGATGCCCGTGCCCTTGAGCGCCTTCACGAAGGCCTCGACCTCTTCCATCTCCTTGATCGGATACCAATAGGCATAGGTGCCGCCGGGCCAGCGCTTCTGTGCCTTTTCGAGGCTCTGCACCATGCGTGAAAATTCTCCCTTTTCCTCAAAGGGCGGATCGACCAGTACCAGACCGCGCTTTTCCTTGGGGGGCAGGTGGGTTCCGAAAATGTCCCAGGCGTCGAGCTGGGTGACGCGGGTCTGGAAGTCGCCCGCGAAATTCTCCTTGAGCCGGTCGGCATCCATGGGATGCAGCTCGAAGGCCATCAGCCGGTCCTGCGGGCGCAGCATGTGCCGCGTGATGAACGGCGAGCCCGGATAGTAGCGCAGCTTGCCTTCCGGATTGCGGGCCCTGACGGCATCGAGATAGGGCGCCAGCAGGTCGGCGGCTTGAGCGGGAAGTTTCACGTGAATCAGCCGGCCGATGCCGTCCTGCCATTCGCCGGTCTTTTCCGCCTGGTCGCCCTGGAGATCATAGATGCCCAGGCCAGCATGGGTGTCGATCACCCGAAAGGCGGCGTCCTTCTTCATCAGGTAAGCGAGGATACGGGTGAGGATCGTGTGTTTGACCACATCGGCAAAATTGCCGGCGTGAAAGGCGTGGCGATAGTTCACGACCTGCGGCCTTCGGCAAAGAGGATGGTGGCGGCAAAAGCCAGGAATACCGCGGCAAAGCTCCAGTTCAGCGCCCGGGACACCCACTGGTTGTCGCGCAAAGTCGTCGTCAGCCATTCGGCGCACAGTACGGTGGCGATGACGACAGGCAGGGAGACGACGATGAACTCGACGCCCAGGACCAGGAGCTTGCTGGCCGCGGCCGGATCATCGGCCGAGATGAACTGGGGCAGGAAGGTCACGAAGAACAGCGCCACCTTGGGATTGGTGAGGTTGATGGCAAGGCCGGTCATGTAGCTCTGGAACAAGGTCGGCTGCCGCCCCGCGGCGCGCGTCACCAGCAGGCCTCCGCCGGATCGGATGGCCTGGATGGCGAGCCAGACCAGGTAGAGCGCGCCCACGATCTTGAGCACCCAGAAGGCGGCCGGCGCCGCCACGATCAGCACCGAAATACCGAAGGCCACCAGCGCCGTGTGCACGGCGATACCGGTGCTCGTGCCCAGCACTGCGGCAAAGCCATGGGCGCGGCCGAAGTTCATGGTGCGCGAGACGAAGAGCGCCATGTCGGGTCCCGGCGTCACGGCCAGCACGAAACCGGCAAGCGCAAAGGTGACAATGACGGATACATCGGGGATGAAGGCGGGCATGAAGGCTCCCAAGAATCTTGGCGCCGGACAATTGCACCAAAGCCCAGTCATGACTAGGGTGCGCCCGATTTCGGGCCTCCACCCCGGGCCACTCCTACCGAGATGCGAAAATGTCGAATGAAATAAGAAAAGTCGTGCTGGCCTATTCGGGCGGGCTCGATACCTCCATCATCCTCAAATGGCTGCAGGAAACCTATAATTGCGAGGTGGTGACCTTCACTGCCGATCTGGGCCAGGGCGAAGAGCTGGAGCCGGCGCGCAGGAAGGCCGAGATGTTCGGCATCAAGGACATCCGCATCGAGGACCTGCGCGAGGAATTCGTGCGCGACTTCGTGTTCCCGATGTTCCGCGCCAATACGGTCTATGAGGGCCAGTATCTGCTCGGCACCTCGATCGCGCGTCCGCTGATCGCCAAGCGTCTCGTCGAAATCGCCCAGGAAACCGGCGCCGACGCCATTTCCCATGGCGCCACCGGCAAGGGCAATGACCAGGTTCGGTTCGAATTGACCGCCAATGCGCTCGACCCGGCCATCAAGGTCATCGCCCCCTGGCGCGAGTGGGATCTGCGCTCGCGCACCCAGCTTCTCGCCTATGCCGAAGCCAACCAGATCCCGATCGCCAAGGACAAGCGCGGCGAAGCGCCGTTCTCGGTCGACGCCAACCTCCTGCACACCTCGTCCGAGGGCATGGTGCTGGAAGATCCCGGCGTGCCGGCACCGGACTATGTCGCCCAGCGCACCGTCGATCCGGAAAAGGCGCCTGACCAGGCCGAGATCATCACCATCGGCTATGAAAAGGGCGATCCGGTCTCGGTCAATGGCGTCAAGCTTTCCCCGGCCGCGCTGCTCACCAAGCTCAACGAGCTTGGCGGCAAGCATGGCGTCGGGCGCCTCGACCTCGTCGAAAACCGCTTTGTCGGCATGAAGTCGCGCGGCCTCTACGAAACCCCGGGCGGCACCATCCTGCTGGTCGCGCATCGCGGCATCGAATCGATCACGCTCGACCGCGGCGAAGCGCATCTCAAGGATGAGCTGATGCCCAAATATGCCGAGCTCATCTATAACGGCTTCTGGTTCTCGCCCGAGCGCGAGATGCTGCAGGCCCTGATCGACAAGAGCCAGCAGTATGTGTCGGGCGAAGTGACGGTGAAGCTCTACAAGGGCTCGGCTACGGTCATTGCCCGCACCTCGCCGCACTCCCTCTACAACATGGACCTCGTGACCTTCGAAGAAGGCGCGATTGCCTATGATCACAAGGATGCGGCCGGTTTCATCCGTCTCAACGGCCTGCGTCTCAAGACCTGGGCGGCCCGCAACAAGAAGTCCGGCGCCTGAATTCGCGCAAATGGGGCGGGTTGATGGCCCGCCCCCTTCACGAAATCGATTGAAACCGTCACATTTAATCCCGCGTTAAGCGCATCTCATTAGCTTTTCGCCAGCGTCGCGAGTTGGCTCTTTGGGGATGGGGTTGGATGCGGTCCGATGACGTCGGCAAAGTTGGGGAAGTTGCCGAAGCCCTGCTCCTGGATGCAGCGCTGGAAAGCATTCCCTATGGCTTTTGCGTCTGGTCGCCGCAGTTCCGTCTCCTCATGTGGAACAAGCACTATCGCGACTTCTACGGCTTTTCCGAGGACGCCATCCATCGCGGCATGACGCTCGAGGATGTGGTGCATCTCAGCGCTCGCCTCGGCAACCATGCCGGACAGAGCCCCGACCAGTTCTACGAACACTATACCAGCGAGCTGCTGGCCAATCGCGGCGGCGCGCGGCACAAGGCGCAGGAAGTGGTGGCCGGCGGCCGCATCATCGAAACCGCGCATGTCTATTCAGAAAAACTCGGCTGGGTGGTCACTCACGAGGACATTACCGACGAGATCGCCCGCTCGGAGAGCCAGCAGAAGCGCAAGCTCGAACTCGAACGGCAGAACATCCGGCTCGATGCTGCGGTCAACAATATCTCCATCGGCCTTTGCATGATGGATGCGCGCGGGCGCCTCGTCATCTGCAACGAGCCTTATGCCCGCATCTACAACCTGCCCATCAACCTCTTGAAGCCTGGCAGCCAGCTCGAGGACATCCTCGCCCATCTTTTCGACATGGGCATGTCCACCGGCGGCACCAAGGAAGAGTATATCGCCTGGCGCCGCGAGGTCATTTCGCGCCGCGAATACGGCAAGAACATCCACGAACTCAACAATCGCACCATCCTCATGCAGCACCATCCGATGAAGGATGGCGGCTGGGTCTCGACCCACGAGGACATTACCGAGCAGCGCCAGGCCGAGGCGCGCATCCAGCATCTGGCGCGCCACGACGCGCTGACCGACCTGCCCAACCGCATCGAGTTTCTGGAGCAGATGGCGCGGGCCGAAGCCGGCCTCAAGCGCGGCGAAATGGCCGCGGTGCTTTATATCGACCTCGACCACTTCAAGGCCGTCAACGATACGCTGGGCCATGCCGTGGGCGACGAGGTGATCAAGCAGGCCGCCGTGCGCCTTTGGGGCACGACGCGCGAGACCGACCTCCTGGCGCGCCTGGGCGGCGACGAATTTGCGCTGCTGTTGCGGCCGATCGACGGGGTGGATATGGCCGCCCGCGTCGCCGACCGCATCGTCAAGGCCATGCGCACGCCCATGATCATCGGCGGCCAGCGCATCGAGATCGGCGCTTCGGTCGGCATTGCCGTAGGCCCGGGCGATGGCATCACCACCGACCAGCTCGTCAAGAATGCCGACCTTGCCCTCTACAAGGCCAAGTCCGAGGGGCGCTCGACCTATCATTTCTTTGAAACCGGCATGGATGCCGAACTGCAGCAGCGCCGCTCCATCGAGGCGGGCCTGCGGCTCGCCATGCAGCGCGATGAACTGCGACTGATGTTCCAGCCTCTTCTGGGCCTCAAGGAAAACCGTGTCACCTGCGTGGAAGCGCTATTGCGCTGGGATCACGACGATCGCACCATTTCGCCGGTAGAATTCGTGCCGGTGGCCGAGGAAACCGGTCTCATCGTGCCGATCGGGGAATGGGTGCTGCACGAGGCCTGCCGCACCGCCGCCAGTTGGCCGGGCGAGGTGCGGATTGCGGTCAATCTCTCCCCGGTGCAGTTCCGGCAGAAGAATCTCGTCGCCCAGGTCAAGTCGGCCCTGCTCGAAGCCGGTCTCGAACCGACGCGGCTGGAACTCGAGATCACCGAAAGCCTGTTGCTCACCGACAATGAAAGCACCATTGCGGCGCTGCACGAGCTGCGCGGCATGGGCGTGCGCATTTCCATGGACGATTTCGGCACCGGCTATTCGTCGCTGAGCTATCTCAGGAGCTTCCCCTTCGACAAGATCAAGATCGACCGCTCCTTCATGCGCGATCTCACCACCCGCACCGATAGCCAGGCCATCATCAAGGCGGTGATCGGGCTGGGGCAGTCGCTGGGCATGTCGACCACCGCCGAGGGCATCGAGACCGAGGAACAACTGGTCATGGTGCGCGAACAGGGCGTCTCGGAAGTACAGGGCTTCCTGTTCTCGCCCCCGCTCAAGCCCAAGGCGCTGGCCAATCTGCTGCATTCGGAGGCGGCCAAGGGGCAGGCAAGCCTCAAGGCTTCCTGAGCGCGCTTGCCCGTCCGCTCTTCGCCTGACACTGTCGCTCCATGCGCACCGCCCTTTACGCTCGCCTGACCGCCATTGCCCGCCGCCATGCCGGTGCCGGCGGGGCCGAAGACATCGTGCAGGATGCCATGCTGCTGGCGGTGGAGGCCGGCCGGTTCGACCTCGCCAGTCCTGAAAATGTGCATTGGCTGGGCGGCGTCGTCCGCAATCGCGCCCGCATGGCGGCGCGCTCGGCCCGTCGCGCCGGGCGTCGCGACCAGCTTTGGCAGGAAAGCCGCGCCGCGCCCGAGCCGGGGCAGGGGGCGGGCCTTGCTGAAACCCTCGATGGCCTGCCGCCAGCGCTGCGGACCTTTGCGGCCCTGGTGCTGACCGGGCACAACCGGCGCGAGATCGCCTATCTGCTCGATCTGCCCGATACCGCCTTGCGCCAGCGCGTCACCGCCCTGCGCCGCCATCTGGTGAGCCGGGGTCTTGCCGCGCCCGGCGAACTCAGCGGCCTTTACCTCGACCTGGCCTATGGGCGCATCCGCGATTGCCTCCTCCCGGCGCTGCTGCGCCATGGCGGCGCTTTTGCCAGCCACGATCCGGATGGGCATTTATTTGTCGTGCGGCGCTCACAATCCGGCCCCTCGCGGCAATAGGTCCGTATCCAGCAAACAAAGGAGCTGCCCCATGGGCCTCAAGCCGAAAAAAGTCAGCGTGGTCTTTTATGTGAGCGACATCGCGCGCACCGAAGCCTTTTACAACCAGACCCTGGGGCTCCAGCTCGAGCGCATGGAAGGGGCCGAACCGTTCTGGCTCCAGGCCAGCATCGAAGGCGGCCCCGATCTCATCTTCTTCGAGATGGAGGGTGTGCGCGGCAATACGCCGGCCATCGTCTTCGAACTCGACGAGGGCGGCATCGACGACGTGGTCGCCGAATTGGCGCAGAAGGGCGTCAATATCGTCACGCCCGTCTCCGAGGCGCCCGGCGGCTGGAGTGCCGATTTTCTGGACCCGGATGGCTTTGGCCTGGGGCTCTGGCAATCGGGCGAGCTGCCGCGTTCGGTGAAATAGACCCCAGCCTCAGTGCTGGTCGCGATAGGTGATGAACTGATCGATCACCTTGCGGGCGCGGTCGAGACAGGTGGCCGCGCCTTCATCCAGGCTCGCCTTGGCGACCAGCAGTGTGGGATTGCCCTGGACAGTCCAGATCTTGGCCTCAAAGCCGTTTCCGTGATTGATGGCTTGGCGCACCGAAATACGGTGGTCCCGATAAATGTCTTCCACGCGGGTAAAGTCTCCACAAGCGAGTGTTGATCCTCGTTACGGGAGCTGGACAAGCGGAGTTTCGGCCGGGGCAGTGCCGATGCCGTGAATGGCGGGATCGTGAACGAAGACAAATCGACTTCGTTGCTGGAAAAATATGTTGTTCTCGACCGGTCGCGTGAACAATCGTGGCGTCGAATTGTTCCCGCGCTATATTGTCATATTTGTTGAATTCGGCGCTGCACAACTGTGCGCCGATCCGTTCCTCATCTGGTCAGACGAAACGTCAACCAACGAGGATCGACATGAGTGACCTTTCCCGTCGCCGCCTGCTCAAATGGACCGGTGCTTCCGCCAGCATCGCCGTGGCCGGCGCCATCCTGCCCAATTTCGGTATTTCCGCTGCGCTCGCCGCCGATCTCGGTGAAGGCGATATCGGCGTGCTCAACTATGCCTATGCGCTCGAGCAGCTCGAAGCCGCCTTCTATACCGCTGTCATCGACAACCCCTATGAAGGCATCAGTGCGGACGAGACCGAATGGCTCACCGACATCCGCGACCATGAGGTCGATCACCGCGACTTCCTCAAGGAAGCGCTTGGCGACGATGCCATCCCGGAACTGGAAGTCGATTTTTCCGCCGTGGATTTCACCAGCCGCGACAGCGTTCTCAATACCGCCAAGACCTTCGAGGACCTGGGCGTCGCCGCCTATAACGGCGCCGGCAAGCTGATCGAGAATGTCGACTACCTGGCAGAGGCCGGCCGCATCGTCTCGGTGGAGGCCCGCCACGCTGCCTTCATCCGCGACCTGCTGCAGCCCGACTCCGTCGCCTTTGCCGGCCCCGAAGTCGTCGACGACAACGGCCTCGACGCCGCCAAGGAGCCCGCCGACGTGCTGGCTGCGGCCGATCCGTTCATCACGTCCGACGTCACCGCCAATTCCCTGGTCTGAGGAGAACACAAATGACCAATCCCGTTCAGACCAGCCTGCTCTCCGGCATCGATCCGGAAATCACTGCCCGCCTTTCGGTGGACCGTCGCGCCTTCTTCAAGCGCAGCGTCGCTTCGCTCGGCATGCTGGCCAGCGCTCCCATGGTGCTTGCCGTCACGGCGCAGCAGGCCTTTGGCCAGTCGCTGCCGGCGGAGATCAAGGACGTGCTCAATTACGCCCTGACCCTCGAACATATCGAGGATTTCTTCTATCGCTCGGGCCTTGAGGCCGACGGCCTCATCCCGCACGAATATATGGCAATCTTCACCCATATCGGCCTGCACGAGGCCCAGCATGTGGCGCTGCTCGAAAGCGTGCTCGGCGCCGATGCCGTTGCCCGCCCCGAGATCGACGCCACGGCCGGCGGCCAATATGCCGACGTGCTGACCAATTTCGACACCTACTTAACCCTCAGCCAGACATTCGAGGACCTGGGCGTCGCCGCCTACAAGGGCCAGGCCGGCAATCTCATCGGCAATAACGACCTGTTGCAGACCGCGCTGCAGATCCATTCGGTCGAGGCGCGCCATGCTGCCATCGTGCGCAAGATCGGCGGCAAGAAGCCGTGGGACGGCGCCTATGACGAACCCATGAGCAAGGAAGACGTGCTGGCCGCAGCACAGCCCTTCCTGGCCTAGCGCCAGCACAAACCTTGCCACCAGCCGCCGCGTTCCCTGCCGGGCGTGGCGGCTTGTCATTGGCCCTGCAACCCCGCCCTGCAGATTGAAACCTTGTGAAACCGGCCCCTATCCTGTAAGAGCCGCGCAAACTGCCGGATCGCTCCCGACTTTGGCGCTGGCATATTCATACCGCATGGTCCGTCCTGACCGTCCCACCCGAGAGCACTCCCGTGGGAATGGTTTTGTGGATCGTGCCAACAAGGCTCGATTTCATGTCCCTGCGCAATATCGCCATCATCGCCCACGTTGACCACGGCAAGACCACGCTGATCGACGTTCTGCTCAAGCAGTCCGGCTCCTTCCGCGAAAACGAACGCGTCGAAGAACGCGCCATGGACAGCAATGACATCGAGCGCGAGCGCGGCATCACCATTCTGGCCAAGGTCACTTCGCTGCTCTGGAAAGACACGCGCATCAATATCGTCGACACGCCCGGCCACGCCGACTTCGGCGGTGAAGTCGAGCGCATCCTCTCCATGGTCGATGGCGTGGTGATCCTCGTCGACGCCGCCGAAGGCCCGATGCCCCAGACCAAGTTCGTGCTCGGCAAGGCGCTGAAGCAAGGCCTGCGTCCGATCGTTGCCATCAACAAGATCGACAAGTCCGACGAGCGCCACATGGAAGTGCTCGAGGAAATCTTCGATCTCTTTATCGCTCTCGATGCGTCGCCCGAGCAGCTCGACTTTCCGGTGCTCTACGGTTCGGCCAAGCAGGGCTGGATGGCGCTGGAGCCCGAAGGTCCCAAGGAAAACCTCGGACCGCTGCTCGACAAGGTCATCGAACACGTGCCCGAGCCTGCCGTGGAAGAAGGCGCCTTCCGCATGCTGGTCACCACCATCGAGCGCAACCCGTTCCTCGGGCGTATCCTCACCGGCCGCATCACCTCGGGCTCGGTCAAGGCCAACGACCCCATTCACACGCTCAACCGTGACGGCAAGGAAGTCGAAAAGGGCCGCGTTTCCAAGGTCCTGGCTTTCCGTGGCCTCGAGCGCACCCCGATCGACGTGGGCCAGGCCGGCGATATCGTCGCCATTGCCGGCCTTGTGACCTCGACCGTGGCCGACACGCTCTGCGCCACCTCGGTTACCCAACCGATCGCCGCCAAGCCGATCGATCCCCCGACCCTTTCGGTCACCTTCCGCATCAATGACGGTCCGCTGGCCGGCCGCGAAGGCGACAAGGTGCAGTCCCGCGTCATCCGCGAGCGTCTGATGCGCGAAGCCGAAGGCAATGTGGCCATCCGCGTCACCCCGGGCGACGACAATGACAGCTACGACGTGGCCGGCCGCGGCGAACTTCAGCTCGCCGTGCTCATCGAAAACATGCGCCGCGAAGGCTTCGAACTCACCATCGGTCGCCCGAAAGTGCTGTTCAAGGAAGAAGACGGCGTCACGCTCGAGCCGGTCGAAGAAGTCATCATCGACGTCGATGACGAGCATACCGGCACGGTCGTGCAGAAGCTCACCGAGCGCAAGGGCGAGCTGACCGACATGCGTCCGTCCGGCGTCGGCCGCACGCGTATACAGCTCCTGGTTCCGACCCGTTCGCTGATCGGCTACCAGCCTGAACTCCTGTCCGATACCCGCGGCACGGCGATCTTCAACCGCCTGTTCCACTCGTTCGTGCCGTACAAGGGCGAACTGCCGGGCCGTCGTACTGGCGTTTTGATCTCCAACGGCACCGGCCAGTCCGTGGCCTATGCCCTGTGGAACCTCGAAGAGCGCGGTCCGATGATGATCGACGCCGGCGTGGACGTCTATGAAGGCATGATCATCGGCGAGCATTCCCGTGAGAACGACCTCGAGGTCAATCCGCTCAAGGGCAAGCAGCTCACCAATATCCGCACCACGTCCAAGGACGAAGCGGTCCGCCTGACCACTCCGAAGAAGCTCACGCTCGAACAGAGCCTCGGCTACATTGCCGAGGACGAATATGTCGAAGTGACGCCCAAGTCGATCCGCCTCAGGAAGATCTGGCTCGATCCGAACGATCGCAAGCGCATGAGCCGCGCCGCCAAGACGGCCTGATCAGGGTCTGTTAAGCGGCCCTCGATAGTTTCGCATCGTCATTGCCCGGCTTGTCCGGGCAATCCATTTCTGGACGAGCATGGACCACCGGGACAGCCCCGGTGGTGACGCAGAACGAGAGGACAGCGACCGCATGACCGACTGGATCATCCAGATCATCACCGACCTCGGCTATGTCGGGATTTTCCTTGTCATGCTGGCGGAATCGATCTTTCCGCCCATTCCGTCCGAACTCATCATTCCCTTTGCCGGCTTTGCCGCCGCCAATGGCGATCTCAACCTTTTCGGCGTCCTCGCCACCGCCACGTTCGGCGCCGTGGTCGGCATGCTGCCCTGGTATTTCGCCGGCCGCCTCTTCGGTCTCGACCGGGTGAAGTGGCTGGCCGACCGGCATGGGCGTCTCCTCACCATGAATGCCGAGGAGATCGACATTGCCGTGGGCTATTTCCGCCGCTTCGGACCCATCATCGTGCTGTTCGGCCGGCTGATGCCGATCATCCGCACGCTGATTTCCATCCCGGCGGGCCTGGCCAAGATGCCGCTGCCGCTCTTTCTCCTCGCCTCCACTGCGGGCGCGCTGATCTGGAACACCTTTCTTACGCTGGCGGGCTATATCCTGCACGAGCACTACGAGATGATCGAAGTGGTACTCGATCCTCTGAGCTACCTCGTCCTTGCCGCCGTGGTGCTGATCTACCTCTTCCGCGTCATCACCTGGAAGCCGGCGCAGTCGCGCGGCTAGTTGCATCCTGCAAGGCGTGTTGCATTCTGCATCACCGCCTGTCGCTGCAAAATGCGAAACTTCACAATGGCTTAATCTCTGCTCCCCGATTTCCGGGGCGGACGGTCTGGCACGCTTCGTGCATTTGATGGCGTACCCGGATGAAGAGTTTCGCGTACCGGGTCCAAAGTCATCAGGGGCCTGCACCGCGTAATCTGGTGTGGGCCCCTATGCTTTACCCTTCTGTATGCCCGGCCTTGCCCCAGGGGCATGCAGCCACTAGATAATTCGGACCCTTTCACCGGAGACGCCAATGCGCGCCGTGCTCGACATCATCCTGATCCTCCTCCAGCTCTACTGGTGGGTGCTGCTCATCATGATCATCATGAGCTGGCTGATCTCGTTCAACGTCATCAATACGCGCAATCAGTTCGTCGCCATGGTGTGGCAGGTGATCAACCAGCTCACCGAGCCGGTGCTGCGGCCCATCCGCCGCTTCATGCCCAATTTCTCGGGTCTCGACCTTTCGCCGCTGGTGGCATTCCTGATCATCTTCTTCATCCAGTCGATCATCGGCTACTACATCTATCCGGCGGTGGTGCGCGCCGGCGTGTAGCGCGCTTCCGCATCGTCCGGACTTTGCGATCCCCGCGAAAGCTGGGATTTCTTTTGGCGCCTGCTGGACGGAACCGGCCGCGACAAAACATCGCAATTACCATTGCTTAACCCAGCAGTCCCGCTAATCTCGGTTCCCGGAGGGGGCCCGATGGAGGGCGGGGATTGGACCGGGCGCAAAAGACCCGGCCGGTGCCAGCGCGGGCCCTCGGAGGAAACTTTTCGAGGGACTTCTTATGGATCTGGCACTTTGGCTGATCGTCGCGTGCGGCGGCCTGTCTATCGTCTATGGCATCGTCACCACCCAGGGCCTGCTCAAGGCCGATGCGGGTTCGGCGCGCATGCAGGAAATCTCGGCCGCCGTGCGGGAGGGCGCATCGGCCTATCTCAAGCGGCAATACACCACGATCGCCATTGTCGGGGTGGTCATCCTGATCGCCGCCTTCTTCCTTCTGGGCATCTATGCCGCCATCGGCTTTCTGATCGGCGCGGTGCTCTCGGGCGCAGCCGGCTTCATCGGCATGAATGTGTCGGTGCGCGCCAATGTGCGTGTCGCTCAGGCCGCCGTGGGCTCGCTCAGCAAGGGGCTCGATCTCGCCTTCAAGTCCGGCGCGGTCACCGGCATGCTGGTGGCGGGGCTCGGGCTCCTCGGCATCACGCTCTATTTCATCATCCTCACCAGCATCGGTTTCGAGCCGACCAGCCGCACCGTGATCGATGCACTGGTGGCCCTCAGCTTCGGCGCCTCGCTGATCTCGATCTTCGCGCGTCTGGGGGGCGGCATTTTCACCAAGGGTGCCGACGTGGGCGGCGACATGGTGGGCAAGGTCGAGGCCGGCATCCCGGAAGACGATCCGCGCAACCCCGCAACCATTGCCGACAATGTGGGCGACAATGTCGGCGACTGCGCCGGCATGGCCGCCGACCTCTTTGAAACCTATGTGGTGACCATCGTCGCCACCATGGTGCTGGCCGCCATCATCCTGCCCGACCAATTCAAGCTCATCGGCATGGTATTGCCCCTGGCCATTGGCGGCGCCTGCGTCGTCACCTCGATCATCGGCACCTATTTCGTCAAGCTCGGAAGCGACAACAACATCATGGGCGCACTCTACAAGGGCGTCATCGCCTCGGGCGTGCTGTCGTTGATCGCGCTCCTGCCGGTGCTGTGGCTGATGTTCGGCGACATGAATGTCGCCATCGAAACCGAATCCAAGGTGTTCACCCCGTGGAGCCTCTTCTGGTGCGGCGTCACGGGCCTCGTCATCACCGGGCTCATCATCGTCATCACTGAATACTATACCGGCACCAACCGCCGCCCGGTGAACTCGATCGCCGAAGCCTCGGTCACCGGCCATGGCACCAATGTCATCCAGGGCCTCGCCGTGTCGCTGGAATCGACCGCCCTGCCGGCTTTGGTGATCATTGCCGGCATCATCGTGACCTATAGCCTTGCCGGTCTCTTCGGTATCGCCTTCGCCGTCGCGACCATGCTGGCTCTGGCCGGCATCATCGTGGCGCTGGACGCCTTCGGCCCGGTCACCGACAATGCCGGCGGCATTGCGGAAATGGCGGGCCTCGACAAGGAAGTGCGTCACAATACCGACGCGCTCGACGCGGTGGGCAACACCACCAAGGCCGTTACCAAGGGCTATGCCATCGGTTCGGCCGGCCTCGGTGCCCTGGTGCTCTTCGCGGCCTATACCGAGGATCTGAAGCACTACTTCACCGACCTCACCGTCAGCTTCGACCTCGCCAATCCTTACGTGGTGGTGGGCCTCCTCTTTGGTGGTCTCCTGCCCTTCCTCTTTGGCGGCATGTCGATGACCGCCGTCGGGCGCGCGGCCCAGGCCGTGGTGGTGGAAGTGCGCCGCCAGTTCAAGGAAAAGCCGGGCATCATGGCCGGCACCGACAAGCCCGACTATGGCCGCGCCGTCGACATGCTCACCAAGGCGGCGATCAAGGAAATGATCGTGCCGTCGCTGCTGCCGGTGCTGAGCCCCATCGTGGTCTACTTCGCCATTCTCTGGATTGCCGGCCAGGCCAATGCCTTCTCGGCCCTCGGCGCCATGCTCATGGGCGTCATCGTCACCGGCCTCTTCGTCGCCATTTCGATGACGGCGGGCGGCGGTGCCTGGGACAATGCCAAGAAGTCGTTTGAAGATGGCTTTACCGACAGCCACGGCGTCACCCACTACAAGGGCGGCGACGCGCACAAGGCCTCGGTGACCGGCGACACCGTCGGCGATCCCTACAAGGACACGGCTGGCCCCGCCGTCAATCCGATGATCAAGATCACCAATATCGTGGCCCTGCTGCTGCTCGCGGTACTGGCGAACCTGGGCATGTAGGGCGATATATCCACAACCATCGTCACCACCCGGCTCGACCAGGTGGTCCATGGGTCAGCTCACTGGATTGCCCGGTCTAGCCGGGCAATGACGAAGGGGAGGGGATCCAGATAGACAAGAGGCCCGGGGGAAACTCCGGGCCTTTTCATGTTCTCGAAGAAAAAACGTCGAACCCGTCGCGGCCGCCTCGTCGCCTTCACGAACGGGCGGCAATGATGTGGCCCGCACTCAGAGGGACAAACTAAATGCGTAAAGTGACAGCGGGCCTTTTCCACTCCGTCGATGGCGTCGTCGAGGCGCCGGATCAGTTCCAGTTCGACAGCTTCGACGACGAGCTCGGGGCCCTGCTCGGTGGCGTCATGGGCGAGGTCGATACCGTGCTCCTGGGTCGCGTCGGCTGGTCGGAATGGGCCGGCTACTGGCCCACGGCCGAACATGACCAGGATTTTGGCGCCTTCATCAATGGCGTGCCCAAATATGTCGCCTCCAATACGCTCAAGCCCGGCGACATGGCGCAGTGGCAGAATTCCAAGCTGATCGAGGGCGATGTGCTCGATTTCGTCCGCAATCTCAAGGCGCAGACGGGCGGCGAGATCGCCGTCATGGGCGGGATTTCGCTGGTGCGCCAGCTCATCTTCGCCGGCCTGATGGATGAGCTGTCGCTCATCACCCATCCTGTCGTCGCTGGCAGGGGGCGGCACCTGTTCGAGCAGGGCGATCCGACCACGCGCCTTGAACTCGTCCGCTGCGACGTGACCTCCAAGGGCAATGTGGTGCAGGTCTATCGCAAAAAGGCGGAGTAGGGACTTCGCCCGCCCCTCCTTGGAAGCCGTGATACCTTCACTGCGTCATCCCCGCGAAAGCGGGGACCTCCGTTGCCGTCGCAAACAGGGGTTCCCGCCATCGCGGGAATGATACGGTGGTGGGTCGCGTCCCGTCGGGCGAAGAAATCGACGGGCCCCTGTCGAAACGGCGCACCGCGACATTGTGCTGTAACCGCTCAAGGAGCCGACATGACCAAGCCGATTTCCGTCCAGGGCACATATGCCTGCATCCAACTCGCCGATTTCGATGCCGGCCTGGCCTTCTACGAAAAATTCATGGGCCGCGCGCCCGACGACCAGCCGTTTCCGGGCATGGCCCAGTGGCGCAACATGAACGGCGCCGGGCTCCAGCTCTGGGACGACGCCAGCCATGCAGGCCACGGACGCACCACCATCGTCGTGCCGGTCATGGCCAATGAACGCAGCCGCCTCGAAGCGGCCGGTCTCGCCCTTGGGCCCGACAACAAGGGCGACTGGGGCATTGTTGCCCAGCTCACCGATCCTGAGGGCAACGAAATTACCGTCGCCGAACCGCCGAAGAATTTTCCGGGTAACTGAGTTCTGGCCCCTTCCGGCCACCAGTCTGTGGCCACCCCCACCCGGCCTCCCCCTGAAACAGGGGGAGGAGCAGGTCGGCATTTCCCCGCGGCTCCCCCGACAAACTCGATATGTCCCTCCCCCTGTTACAGGGGGAGGTTAGGTGGGGGTCGCTTCCGCGATCTCCCCCAACCGCCTGATCACCCGCTCCCGCTCCAGCGTCAGCCCCTTGTAGTCGAGCTGTTCCGGCGTCAGGGCGGCGATCTGCTCCGCCAGGGACAGGGCGATGTTTGCGCCGTCCACATGCGTTTCCAGCCGCTCGATCGGGTCCACGGAAATGCGGATCGTAAAGGCGATTGCCCCGGTTTCCGGTAGTTTCCTGAGCGTCTGTCGCTCGACCCGCAAGAACACCGGATCGGCGCGTTCGCCACTGCCGAAACGGGGCTGGTCAGGCCCGGAGACATCCGGGTGAAACAACCGGTCATCGCCATAAAGCGAGAAATTCCAGCGGATCATCGGCGTTTCGGGCCGCATGGCGTCGAACATGCGGGCCATGATTTCCGCCTGCCGCGTTCCCGGACCAAAGCCAGGAACCGGTTGATGAATGTCGGCCAGCACCTGTCCCAACTTCTCGGCCAGCACCCAGGACGAGGGAAAGCAGAGGCACCCGGCAGTGAGGCGCCAGCCGTCGCCGTGGCGTTGGAGGATCAACAGATCGTCCTGTACCCGTTTTGATACCGCGACCAGCGGGCTGCCATGCTCCCCCGGCGTTTCCGGCTCATTATGGCGCCATAATTCGGGATGTCGGCTCCGCATGTGTTCGGTGACCAGCCCAAGCAGCTCGCCTTGCGCCGCCCTGCTTTCCGGAAGTTCGGCGAACACTTCCTCCGGCCTTCCCGCCAGGAGGCGCAGCTTCTCCTCGATTTGTGCGGCCCGGCAGGCGTCCGGCTCCAGCCAGTGTGCAGGGTCGAGCGGCCTGGTGCCGATCCTGAACAGGGGGGATGATCCATCATAGGGCGTGGGCAGGCTCATGGGGCGGCGCCGTCCCGCGCCAGGAGCGTGCCGACGATGCGCTTGATGAGGCCGAAATATTGATCGCGCTCGGCCGGCGTCAGGTCGGCCAGGGCGGCCTGGTTGATGGTTTCGGCGGCCGCTTCCACCAGGGGCAGCTTTTCGCGGGCCTTGGCCGTCAGTGCCACCAGTTGCGAGCGCCCGTCCTCCGGATTGGGCCGGCGGCTCACCAGGCCATCGCGCTCCATGCGATTAAGCGTTGCGGTCATGGTTGCCTGTTCGACGCCCGCCCGCTCGGCGATCAGCTTCTGGCTCGCCTCGCCCGCTTCGAGCGCCAGCAAGACCGGCATATGCGCCGGCATGAGGCCGATGCGGGCCAGATGCCGCTCCAGTTCGCGCACCAGGAGGCGCCCGGCCCAGTTGGTGAGATAGCCCACGGAGGTATCGCGATTGAGTGCCATTTACATAGTATGCTCAGTACTTATATAGTGTGCTAAGTATATCCTTATCTGACCGGGCAGCAAGGAGATTGGTCATGCCGCTCAAGAGTACGCCGCGTCGCTATGGCGCCATAGCAGCCACCATTCACTGGCTTTCTGCCCTGGCGGTCATCCTGATGCTGATATCCGGCATGGTCATGGGCAATGAAGACGATCTCGTCCCCGCCATCCTGCCCATTCATGTCAGCCTGGGCATCGTCGTCGGCGTACTGACCCTGTTCCGAATTGCATGGTGGGTGTTCTTCGACCGCCACCCCGAACCGGTTGCAGGCATGAGCCGGGCCCAGGAATGGGCAGCGCGCCTGGTGCATCTTGGACTCTATGGCGCCATAGTGATCATGGTGGCGTCCGGCGTGGGCATGGTGGCCCTGACCGGGGCGGCGCCAGCCATCTTTGCCGGCGGACCGCTGCCCGAATTCGACGAGGTGCCGCCCTATCTCATGCATGGCATCATGAGCCGCATCCTCATTGCGCTGGTCCTCGGCCATATCGGCGCGGCGCTGTTTCATCAGTTCATCAGGCGGGATGGATTGATCGGTCGGATGCGGGTGGGGGGATAAGCGCAAATTGCGGGGATAGTGTCTGACACCCCCACCCTTGATCCCTCCCCACAAGGGGGAGGGAGACGATGAGCACCGGCGACCGAGGCTTGCTCCTCCCTCCCCTTGATGGGGAGGGAATGAGGGTGGGGTGATCCTTGCGCCAAGTTTAAGCCAATCTACTCCACCCGCATGGCCGGCATGTGTTGGCCGTTCTGGAACAGGGTGAGGCTGCGGGCCTGGCCGTCCACCACGTCGAACGTCACCTGGGCCTCGACTGCCCGGTAGAAAAACGCCGTCTCGCTTTCGGGAAAAATCTCCAGGGCCGGTTGGTCGGTCAGTTGCGCAAAGAGCTTTCCGTCCTCGGTGGTGACCGTCATCACCACACCCGGCGCCAGGAGGTAATCGCCGGCATAGCCATCAAGGATCGCAGGATCGATCTCCACTGCCTCGCGTGGCTTGGGCTGTTCGCGCAGCGGCAGCGAAGGGTCGAGCAGATGCATGCCGATATCGTTGATGCCCTGTTCGGTCGACATGTTGGACAACACCACGACGCCATTGCCCGACATGCGCTCGAAACCGGCAAAGCTCGAAAAGCCGCCAGTGCGGCCATTGTGCCAGACGATTTCGCCCGAGCCGGTCGGGGTGATGAACCAGCCAAGCCCGATCGAGCCGCTATCGCCAATCGGTCTCGTCCGTTCCAGCATGGCGTCGAAGGCGGGCTTGAACTCGGTTTCCGTGGCGCCGCTGGCCGCCGCGATGAATTTGATCAGGTCCGCCGCGGTGGTGATCAGCGCGCCAGCCGGCGCCACGGCATCGAAATCCCAATAGTTTGCAACGGCCCCTGCGGGGTCGTGGCCGATAGCCATGCCTTCGGGCAATTCGGCGCCGAGCGCCAGGCGCGAACTCTCCATGGCCAGGGGAAACAGCACGCGTTGCTCAACCGTCTTGGCATAGGGCTCGTTGGTCACGCCCTCGATGATTTCGCCGAGTAGGGCGACGCCGACATTGGAATATTCAAAGCCCTCGCCCACAGGGCGCGCCAGTTCCTGTTCGCCGAGCCAGGCCAGGAGCTGGGTATCGGTATAGCCCGAATAGGGATTGTCGAGGCCACGCGCGGTGATCTCCGGGGGCAGGCCGGTCAGCCCGGACATGTGGGTCGCCAGATCAAAGGCGGTGATCGGCGTATCGGATGCCGGCACAACCGTGCCCTCGGGCAGATAGTCGGTGATCGGCGCATCGAGGTCGATTTCGCCATCCAATGCCAGTTGTGCCAGGACGAGGCTGGTAAAGACCTTGGTGATGGATCCGGCCTCGAAGGGCGTGAATTCGTTGACCGGTGCGGGGTCGTCGCGCCCCAGCGTGCCATGTGAGACGAAGCGGGTTTCACCGTTTTCGATCACCGCGACGGCAATGCCGACATTGGCCCCGTCGCGGTCAATCCGATCGGCCAGGATCTTCGAGATTTCGCCATTGGTAGGCATGGCCGCCTCCTGCGCCAGGGCGGTCGAGGCGAGCAGGGCGAAAGTCGCGGCGGCGAGGGCAGGCTTCATGAAAAAAAGTCTCCGGCGTCAGCTCAATGGGAGCACAACGCCGGAAATCGGGATTGGATCGCTTACTTGGCCGACTTGGCCATTTCGATGGAATCGAGAATGACCTTGCGGGCATCGGCCAGGTTGCCGATCCGGTCGATCTTGGCCCACTTGCCGGGCTCGAGATCCTTGTAGTGGGTGAAGAAGTGCTTCACGCGCTCGAGCTGGATTTCCGGGAAATCCTGGATGTCCTGGATATTGTCATACATGCGGGTGAGCTTGGAGACCGGCACGGCGATGATCTTCTCGTCCTGGCCGCCATCGTCTTCCATGAACAGGACGCCAACCGGGCGCGAGCGCACCACGGCGCCGGGCACCAGCGGGCGGGAATTCATGACGATGACGTCGAGCGGGTCGCCGTCACCGCAGAGGGTATGAGGCACGAAGCCGTAATTGCCCGGGTAGCGCATCGGCGTATAGAGGAAGCGGTCGACGAACAGCGCGCCCGATTCCTTGTCGATTTCGTACTTGATGGGCTCGCCACCAAGCGGCACTTCGATGATGACGTTGAGGTCGTCGGGCGGGTTCTTGCCGGTCGGGATCGCGTCGATATTCATTTTCACAACTGCCGTGAGGAGGGGAGGGTTGTCGCGGGCCGTTCTGCCCACAAACCCCTCCAAAGGCAAGGCCAAACGCAGACCCGCGCTGCCGCTATTTGACCACCAGCACGGGCAGGGTCGAGCGCGCCAGCACCTCGGCGACCTGGCTGCCGAGCAGCAGGCGGTTGAGCCCGCGCCGTCCATGCGAGCCCATGACGATCAGGTCCACTCCCCGCTCCGTCGCGGTTTCGAGAATCGCGTCGGCCGGGCGATGGCGGGGCAGGTGCAGGGTCTCGGGCGTGATGCCGGCCTCCTGGGCGCGGTGCCGGGCCTTGGCCAAGAGGTCCGCCGCTTCGCTGGCATAGGCCTCTTCGAGCCGCGCCACGATGGGGCCGGCATCGATGGTGCCGAAGCCGCCCGAGCCGATGCCGGTGGCGACCGGATCGGTGGCGGTCAGAATGGTGAGGCTGGCGCCGTTAAGGCGGGCCAGTTCGAGGGCAGCGTCGAGCGCCTTGCTGGCCTGCTCGGATCCGTCACTGGCAACGAGGATGGTCTTGAACATCGGTCCGGTCTCCTTGTGTCGATCAATCTGGCATGGTCATCATGGCGGCATATTGATCTGAATCATCCTTTTCCGATGCCAGCGTAACGCGAGGAGAACGAAGGTCATGTCCAGGGTTAACAGTCTGCTAACAAATTGCCTGCTGATGCTGGTCCTCGGAACAGGTTCGGCCGCTGCCCAGTCGGGCTTTGTCAGCGCCTATACCGACCTCAATCTCGACAGCGATTGCCTGGTGCTCGAGGCCGACGACTTCGGCGTTTCCTGGTCCTGCCCGGGTTACAAGGGCTTTCCGCTCAAGGTGGAGGAAGGGGACCTCCGGTTTTCATTGAGCTATGGCTTCGATGCGGACGAAAACAGCGTGGGATTTCAAACCCTTCCGCCCTTCAACCGGCTGGGCGAAAAGCTCGAATGGCGTCTGTCCAATGCCTCGGGAAGGTGGTTTCCGATAGCCACGATCGTGCGTTACCACACCGCCCATTCCGAGACGGGCGAAGATTTCGGTCAGGTTCTGGTGGTCAGCCAGATCGCGGAGGGCAATAGCTGCCACATCGCCTATGTGGATGCGCGCGCCAATGCCAACGCCAATGTGCTGGCGCAGCAAGCCGCTGATAAGGCTGGCGATTTCGACTGTCTGACCGATGAAGTCGAAATCATCGGCAAGTTCGAGGCGTACTAGTCCTCGGTGGTGCGCCCGCGGACCTGGTTGCGCAGGATAGTACGGTCGCGGCTCGAAACGCCGATCAGTTCGGCAATGCGCCAGACCATATTGTCCTCGAGCTCGTGATTCTTGCGGTCGGCAAAGACCACGGTCCACATCATGCGGATGATCTCGATGCGGTCGCCCATGTCGAGCTGGGTCAAGCCACTGGTGAACTTATAGAAATCCACCGCTTCGGCATCGTGACGGGCGGCCTCGCGCACCAGTTTGTCGACCGCGGCTTCGTCGAGGTCGTAATAGTCCATCAGGGCGCCGCGAATGGCCTTGCGCTCGTCCTCCTGCATGGAGCCGTCGACGGCCGCCAAATGCACCAGGAGGGCCGCCACGGCCAGCTTAGGGTCGTGCAGGTCGGCCGGCGCCTCGGGCTTTCCGAACAGGCGGGTCAAGGCCTCGAACATGGCAAAAGCCTCCGTCGGGGTCGAGTGAAAGGGCTGCTGCGAGCCGGTCGGCAAGCAGGAGCAGACTTAGTGATAAGCGGCGGTTTCTCAATGGGTTTTCTCCCCTACTCGCGCGCTCTTGAACGGGGTTGATGCAGGCCGGACACAGTAGGACCGCGCAAAAGGGACTCGACTCTTCTCGGATTCGGAGTCTAAATGTTCTCTCTTTGTTCACATAGCCGGTTGCCCTATGCACCCCCCGGACCAACAACAGCGCCTTGCCGCGCTGCGGGACATCATTGCCGATATCGAGCGCAAACCGGCCTTGGCCGAGGTGCGGTCGCGCGTGGAGTCCGAACAGCAGGGTGCTTTGGTTTTTCCCGCACTGCCGGCGGGACTGGTGCAGGAAATTTTTGCCGATGCGAGCCGCGATGGGGGGCTGGGCATGGGTTTTGCGCTGGCGCAGGCCAAGGCCCTTCTGACAGAGCAGCGGCCCAGCGTGTTCTATCTCCAGCTGGCATCCGATGCCCAGACTTTCGGCATGCCCTATGGCCCAGGCCTGGCGTCTTTCGGCCTTCATCCCAGTGCCATGGTGATCGTGCGGACAGCCGACATGATGGAATTTCTCTGGGCCGTCGAAGAGGTCATTTCCTGCAGTGCGGTGGCCGCCGTGGTGGCCGATATTCGTGGCACACCGAAATTGCTCAACTTCACCGCCAGCCGACGGCTCAGTCTGAGGGCCAGCGCCCATCACGTGTCGCTGTTTCTCCTGCGCTATGGGGCGAGTGCGCAGAGCAGCGCCAGTCATCTGCGGTGGAGGGTTTTGCCGCATCGCAGCGGACGAAACCCCTATGACATCAGGGCTCCCGGTGCTCCGCGCTGGCGTCTGAAGCTCGAGAAAGGCCGGGTCGCCGGACAGCGTAACGAGTGGTTTTTGGAATGGACCGACAATGGGCTTGCAGTCTTTACATCACCGTCCGCCGGAAGCCATGCGCCTCGCGCCCCGGCGCCGCTTTCTGGCTTTGTACCTGCCCTATTGGGCGACGGATTTTCTCAAGCGGGCTGATCCAACGCTCAAGGACGTGCCGCTGGTTCTTTACGAGCGGATAAAGGGCGGGTTGCGCCTGGCTGCCATCGAGCCGCAGCTGATGAAGGAGGGGTTGCGCATTGGCCAGAATCTGGCCGATGCGCGGGCCATCTGGCCAAATCTGACAGTATTGGAAATCGATCGCGCCGGACTGACTGCGGCATTCGAAAGTTTTGCCGACTGGCATTCCAATGCCAGCCCTCTGGTCTCGATCCTCTCAGATAGCGCTCCGTTTGGCGACTTGGTGCTCGATATTACCGGGGTCAGCCACCTGTTTGGCGGCGAGAGGCAGATGCTGCGCATGGTCCTGTCGCGCCTGCGCGATCTTGGCTATGCGGTCTCGGGAGCGGTTGCGCCTACGATCGGCGCGGCCTGGGCAGTCAGCCACTTTGCCCGTAGCCAGGTGGTCGAAGATGCCGATCTTGCCGCCGTGCTCGATGCCTTGCCGGTGGCGGCCTTGCGCCTGCCCGAGACGCAGGTGTCCACCTTCTTGCAGATGGGGCTCAATACGATTGGGCAGGTGCGGCATCGCTCGCGCAAGCAACTCAAGGCGCGCTTCGGATCTGCCCTCCTCCGCATCGACCAGGCTTTTGGCGATATCGAAGAGCGAATGGCGCCTCGCCTTCCGGCTGTCGAGCATCACGTGGAAAAGCGCCTTGCCGAGCCGATCAGTCTCCTGGATGACGTCTTGATGCTGACCCGTGATCTGGCTGTGCAACTGAGTTCGCTCCTTGAAGCACAAGGCCTCGGGGCGCAGACCTTCCATCTCTTCCTTTACCGGGTCGACCACAAGGTCATGACCCTGTCGCTCAACGCCGCCCGGGTGACACGCAACCCTCACCATATCAGCGATCTCTTCCGGCATCGGGCACAACGGCTGGAAGAGGAAAATTATGATCCCGGCTTCGGCATCGACATGGTGCGGCTGGCGGCCAGTAGCGTCGAAGGGCTCGAAGCGGTCCAGACCGGTGCTTTTTCGGTCGACAATGGCCTTGAAGACATCGATCGGCTCAATGACCGTCTTTCGAGCCGGCTGGGATCAACGGCGGTTCTGCAGACCGAACTTATCGCCAGCCACCTGCCCGAACGGGCCGCACGGCTGGTGCCGGCCCTCGTCAATGCCACCGTCCAACCGATTGCGGCGCCGAGGCTTAATCGCCCCTTGCGACTTTTGCCCATGCCGGAACGGGTTGGGATTACGGCACAGGTGCCTGATGGGCTGCCGGCGCTGATGGTCTGGCGACGTGAAACCTATAGACTGGTCAAGGGGCAGGGGCCCGAGCGGCTGGGCGGCGAATGGTGGCGACATGCCGTGCGGCTCAAGCTGGTCGAGCCGCCTGAACCGAAAAAACCTGAACCAGGCGAGCCCCCCAAGCCGCCGCCCTATATTCCTGACCTGCCGCTTCTCGATCCACGAACTGCAACGCGGGACTATTTCGTGGTCGAAGACCAGGAGGGCCGCCGTTTCTGGGTCTTCCGGCAAGGCCTTTATGGCGCCGGGCAGGAAATAAGGTGGTTCCTGCATGGGATTTTCCCATGAGCATGGACTTGCTTGACGAGACCGATGCGCCGCCGCCGATCCGGCTTGAGGCGCCGTTCTATGCCGAGTTCATCACCACCAGCAATTTCTCGTTTCTTCGGGGTGCCTCACATCCCGAAGAGCTGGTTGCCCATGCCATGGCCATGGGCATGACCGGGCTTGGTCTCTGTGATCGCAACAGTTTTGCCGGCGTGGTCAGAGCTTATGTGGCGGTGCGTGAAAACAAGAAGAGAAGTCCGGACTTCCGCTACTATGTCGGCGTCCGGTTGGTCTTTGCCGACGGCACGCCCGATATCATCGCCTATCCCACGGATCGGGTTTCCTATGGTCGGCTTTGCAAGCTGCTGACTGTCGCCAATAAACGCGGCGAAAAGGGCAGTCCATATTTATTGTTCGATGATCTTTTCGCTTCCAACACGCCGACCTCAGACGATGAGCAGGGACCGATCGAGGACTTTTCGCAAGGCCAGCTCTTTATTCTGATGCCTGACGAGCAAGACTGGGGACTCACTGAAAAGACATTGGACCGGCTTAGCCGCCAGGCTCCTGGACGTGTTTGGATCGCCGGCGTGCCGCGTTTTGATGGACAGGACCGCGCGCGGCTCAATCGGATTGATGCGTTGTCCAAGCGTCATGGCGCCCGGATGATCGCCAGCAATGACGTCCATTACCACCGCGCCGACCGCAGCATCGTGCTCGATGTGGTCACCTGCATTCGCGAGCATGTGACCCTGGAAGAAGCCGGCTTTTTGCTTAGCGCCAATGCCGAAAGGCATCTCAAGTTTCCCGATGAAATGGCCCGGCTTTTCGCAGAACATCCCGATGCGATTGCACAAACCCAGGCCTTTGCCGGGCGCATCAGTTTTGGCCTCGAGCAGCTCGAATACAATTACCCCGAGGAGACCATCGGCGACGGCGAGACCGCGCAGCAGACGCTGGAACGGCTGACATGGGAGGGGGCGGCACGCCGCTTTCCCGAGGGCCTTCACGACGACATCAAACGCAGCATCTGGTCCGAGCTTTGCCTCATCGCCTACAAGGGCTACGCCGCCTACTTTCTGACGGTCCATGACATCGTCAAGTTCGCGCGCGAAGAGCGGGGCATCCTCTGCCAGGGCCGCGGCTCGGCAGCCAACTCCACGGTGTGTTTCTGTCTTGAAATCACCTCGGTCGATCCGCGCAAGGCAACGCTGGTCTTTGGCCGCTTCATCTCCACCGAACGCGACGAACCGCCCGATATCGATGTCGATTTCGAGCATGAGCGGCGCGAGGAGGTGATGCAGTATGTCTACAAGAAGTATGGTGGCCGGCGGACGGGTCTGACGGCCAATGTCATTTCCTACCGCTCCAAGAGTGCCATTCGCGAAACGGCCAAGGTGTTCGGCGTTTCCGACGACACGATCGCTGCTTTCAATCAGCTTCACTGGGGCTGGGGCAGCAAGCTCGACCTGCGCGACCTGGCCAATCTCGGGCTCAATCCCGATGATCCGGTCATGGCGCAGATGTTCGAGGTAGTGAAGGTCTTGCGGGGTTTTCCGCGCCATCTCAGCCAGCATGTCGGTGGCTTTGTCATCACCCGCGACAGTCTTGAAAGCCTGGTGCCGATCAGCAAGTCGGCGATGGACAGCCGTACCATCATCGAATGGAACAAAGACGATATCGACGCGCTCAAGATCCTCAAGGTCGATATCCTGGCCTTGGGAATGCTCACCTGTCTCAGGCGTGGTTTCGAGCTCATGGAAAGCCATTACCAGCGGCCAATCAAGCTGGCGGAGCTGCAAACCGAGGAGTTCGATTATCCGGAGCGCGCCAAGCCTGTCTATGAAATGACCCATCGCGCCGACACGATCGGCGTGTTCCAGATCGAGAGCCGGGCGCAGATGACCATGCTGCCGCGCCTCAAGCCCAAGGAATTCTACGACCTCGTCATCGAGGTGGCGATCGTCAGGCCCGGACCGATCCAGGGTGGCATGGTTCATCCCTATCTCAAGCGCCGTGACGGCACGGAGCCCTGGGAGGCAAAGCCCAACGATCCGCTCGACCAGGTTCTCAAGAAAACCCTTGGTATTCCCTTGTTCCAGGAACAGGCCATGCAAATGGCCATTGTCGGTGCGGGTTTTACGCCAGGCGAGGCTGACCAGTTGCGACGCGCCATGGCCTCTTGGCGGCGCACGGGCAAAATCAACATCTTCAAGGAACGCTTCATTGCCGGCATGATCGGCAATCCCGAGCGCAACTACACTCGCGAGTTCGCCGAGCGCTGCTTTTCGCAAATCGAAGGCTTTGCCGAATATGGCTTTCCCGAAAGCCATGCGGCTAGTTTTGCTCTTCTGGTCTACGCCTCGTGCTGGCTCAAATGTCATTACCCCGATGTGTTTTTGTGTGCGCTGCTCAATTCCCAGCCGATGGGTTTTTATGCACCCAGCCAGTTGGTGCGCGATGCGACTGAACATGGCGTCGAGGTCCTGCCCGCCAGCGTCAATACGTCCATGCTGGAATCGACGCTTGAGCGGAAAAAGCGCAACCTTGCCGATCATGTCTGGCCCAGGCATCGAGCTATGATCGACCAGATACGGACCGAGCACGCCGTTCGATTGGGATTGGGGCGAGTGGAAGGTTTGGCTGACAAGGATGTCGAGCGCATCGTGGCGGCCCGTGGCGATGGTTATGCATCGGTGCGCGAAGTCTGGTTGCGGACTGGCATCCCTGTCGCAAGCCTCGAAAAGCTGGCGCGGGCTGATGCGTTTTCCTGTTTTGGGCTCAACCGGCGCGAGGCGCTCTGGACGGTCAAGGGATTGGTCGGGACGCATGGTGCCGAAACGCTGCCGCTGTTTTCCTCTGCGGGCCCTCCCGTGGATTTACAGGCAGAAGAACCGGCAGGATTACCCCTGATGTCGCCGGGAGAAGAGGTGGTGCACGATTATTCCACTCTGTCGCTCTCGCTCAAGGGCCACCCCGTGCAGTTCCTGCGACCCGTGCTGATGGCGCGTGGCACCACGCGGGCCGAAAACCTCGCAAGCATTCCCTCTGATATCAGAGTAGAAGTCGCAGGCCTTGTTCTTGTGCGTCAGCGTCCGGGGACTGCCAGTGGCGTGATCTTTGTTACGCTGGAAGACGAGACGGGTGTCGCCAATATCGTAGTGTGGCCAAAGCTGTTCGAGGACGACCGGTTGCGCAAGATCATTCTTTCAAGCCGTATGCTGGCCGTCCGCGGCAAGGTGCAATCCGGACATGGCGTCATCCATGTCATTGCAGAGAATTTCGAGGATTTGACGCCGCAGCTTCTCGATCTCTCTCACGGCAAGGACTATGGCGACCGTATTCTCGCCAGAGCTGACGAGGGAAAAACCGGCCCGCCGGGTAGCCAGAGCCGGGATCGGAATGCGGTGCGCGAAATCGAAATGGCGCGCCGCCGGGCCTATTCGGCCATGCCCAAGGGACGCAATTTTCACTGACGGCCGGAGATCGGATCAGGCAAGAAGCTTGTCGATTGCGGTGGCGAGGGACACGTCCTTGTCGCTGAGGCCGCCGGCGTCGTGGGTGGTCAGGGTAATGGTGACCTTGTTGTAGGTATTTGACCATTCGGGGTGATGGCCGGCCTTTTCTGCCAGAAGCGCCACGCGCGCCATGAAGGCAAAGGCCTCGGAAAAATCCGCGAACTTGAAATCCCGGAAGATCGCGTCGTCCCCGGCCTCGTAGCGCCACTCCACCAGCGAAGCCAGCGCCTTGCCGCGGGCCGCATCCGACAGTTTCTCGACCATGATGGCCTCCGCAATCAGCAATCGGGCAATCAACGTCCCAGCACCGGCTTGGCTCCCTCGGCCCTGTCACGATCACGCCTCGATATTAACCAGCCGTTCAGCCTTCACACCGAATCGCCTCGCCAGGGGGCGAATGAGGCAAGGGCTTGTTAATGCCTCCGGCCCCCAATGGCGGGGCAATAGGGATTTTTCCGTGCTGCTGACCCCATCGGCCCGCAAGACAATGCCAGCTCTGGACTATGTGTCCGTCATCCGCTCGGTCTATGGCGACCGCGGCGCGATGCTGGCTGGCTCGCTGGCGAGCGCCTTTGCGGCCGGGCTCACGGCCTGGAAAGTCCAATCCATCCCCCTCTATGTCGTGGCCGGCCTCTTCCTGCTGCTCGGCCTCATCCGCGACGCCAACATGCGTGCCTTCTGGAAGGCCGCGATCAGCGCCGACGACGTCGACGGGGCCGAATACTGGGAAAATCGTGCCGTCATCTGGGGCGGCGCGCTGGCCCTGATCTATGGCATGTGGTGCCTCGTCGCCATGCTGATCGTCCGCGATCCCTACGCCGAACTGGTCAGCGCCTCGCTGACCATTGCCGTCATGGTGGGCATCTGCGCGCGCAATTTCGGGCTTGATCGCCTGGTGACCATCCAGATGCTGATGGTCATCCTGCCGCTGTCGCTAGGGCTGCTGCTGCGGGGCGATTTCTTTCACCCGGTCCTCGCCATCCTCCTCATCATCATGCTCTCGAGCTTCCGCAAGCTCGCGGCCGACATCCGCGCCATCCTGCTCAGTGCCGTGCACGGGCGGGTGGAAGCGTCGCGCCTCGCCGCCGAACTCGACATGGCCATCACCACGCTCGACCATGGCCTGTGCCTCCTCGACGACAAGGGAACGGTCAGCGTCGCCAACGAACAGGCGCTGAAATTCTTTTCGCTGGTCGGTGCGCCCAACCTTCTGCGCTCGCCGCTTCCCGTGCTGCTGCGGCAGCAGCGCGACAATGGACGCCTGCCCCATGCCGCGGTCGACCGGCTGCTCGACCTGATCGAGCGCCACACCTCCGGCAAGGTTCTGCTCTGCCTGCCGGAAGGGGGATATTACGAGGTGACCGTCAGTTCCGGACGGGACCGCTGCGTGCTGTTGTTCGAGGATATCAGCGAGCGCGTCGCCGCCCAGGAACGCATCAATTTCATGGCCCGCCACGACACGCTGACCGGCCTGCCCAACCGCGCCTATTTCGGCGAGCTGGTGGCGGATGACCTGGCGGCGCGCCGTCATCAGACGCCTCCCGCTACGCATTCGCTGATGATCATCGACATCGATGACTTCAAGCATGTCAACGATACGTTCGGGCATATCGTGGGTGACCAACTGCTGGTGGACGTGGCGCAGCGGCTGCGCAATGTGCTGACCGAGGATGCAGTGCTGGCACGTTTGGGCGGGGATGAGTTCGTCATCTATGGCGGAGCGACGGGAGACCAGGCGTCCGAGCGCAGCCAACGGGTGATGCAGGCCTTTGCCCGGCCATTCAATCTCGACAGCGTGACCCTCAACGTCAATGCGAGCCTCGGGCTCGTCACCAGTGCGCTGGCCGAGGACAGTCTCGACGACCTGATGACCAAGGCCGATCTGGCGCTCTACAGCGCCAAGGCGGAAGGCAAGGCGACGAGCCAGATTTTCCATGCGCAGATGGATGTCGACTACCATTATCGCCAGCGCCTCAAGGGAGACCTGCGCCAGGCGATCGCCACCGGCGGCCTGAGCCTGGCCTTCCAGCCGCTGCTCGACATTTCGACGCGCAAAGTGGTGTCCTGCGAAGCCCTGGCGCGCTGGGACCATCCCGAGCTTGGCCCAGTGCCGCCCTCCACCTTCATTCCGCTGGCCGAGGAAATCGGCGTCATTTCCGACATCACCGAATGGGTGATCGCTCAGGCGGCGCTGCAATGCAGCCAGTGGCCGGGACAGGTCGGGGTCGCCGTGAACGTCTCGGCGCGCGATTTCCGCGCCATCGATCTGCAGGCGGTGGTGGAAACTGCCCTGGCGCGCACCGGCCTTGGAGCCGAGCGGCTCGAAATCGAAGTCACCGAAACCGCTGTCATCGAAGAGCGCGATATTGCCATCAATGTGCTTTCGGGCCTCGCGGCGCGCGGCGTCGGCATTGCGCTCGACGATTTCGGTACCGGCTATTCCTCGCTGAGCTATCTCAGTGCGCTGCCATTCTCCAAGCTCAAGATCGACCGATCGTTCGTCGCCGACATCGCCGAAAAGCCTCGGGCCCTGCGCCTTCTGACCAATGTCGCCCGGCTCGGCCGCGACCTCGATCTCGTCGTGGTCGCCGAGGGCGTCGAAACCGAGGCCCAGCTCAATGCCATGGTCGACAACACGACCATCCAGCAGGTGCAAGGCTACCTGTTCAGCCGGCCGCTGCCGCAACGCGACATTGCCGAGCTGATCTCCCGGCTCAATGCCGGCGCCCTGGCGCAGACAAAACGCCGCATTGGTTAACGCGCGTTAACATTCTGACAGATAAGAGATTTTTTCGACGCTGCGACGCTAAATCGCGGCGTATGGGGATTTTTGCCAGTGCAATTATGGCTAACAAAAGGTTAAGTCAGACTACGTACTGGGGACAGAGTTATGAGTGCGGCAAGCCCTTCCACGGCCAATGCGTCGCGATTTGCGACGACGCTGATCGACCTTCTCGATCGCATCGAATACCGGCGCGTGCGCCCGTCCGACCAGCTCGATCCGGTGTATAAACTGCGCTACGAGGCCTATCGGCGCGAGGATTTCGTGCCCATCAATTCCCAGCAGGTGACGCGCGACGAGTATGACGACGCCGACAACTGCTACTGTTTCGGCGTCTATATCGATGGCGAGCTGGTCAGTTCCATCCGCTTCCACCATGTGACGTCGCAGAACCGCACCTCGCCCAGCCGCACCATCTGGCCCGAAGTGCTTGAACCCATTCTCGATCGCGGCCAGGGCTATATCGACCCCAGCCGCTTCACGGCCGATCACGATGCCTCGCTCGCCCTCCCGGCGCTGCCGTATCTGACGCTGCGCATCGTCGCCATGGCCAGCGAGTACTTTCCGGTGCGCTACACGATCTCGTCGGTGCGCGCGGAACATGCGCCCTTCTATCGCCGCATCTTCGGTTCGGAGCGGCTGGCCGACGAGCGCTTCTGGGGTGAGCTCAAATTTCCGGTCTGCCTTTATGCAGCCGAGGTGCCTACGATCAGGGACCGTGTCGCCGACCGCTTCCCGTTCTTCATGTCGACGGCCGAAGAGCGCGAGCATCTGTTCGGCGCCATCGACGCCAGCCAGCGCGCCATCGCGCCGACGGCCCGCATGGCGCATCGCCTCCGCCAGCTCGAAGCGACACAGTAACCGGCGATTTGCGGGGGAGTGGTGCCGCTTGCGTGACTCGAACACGCGACCCCATCATTACGAATGATGTGCTCTACCAACTGAGCTAAAGCGGCGCCGATGGGCCTTAACCCGCTCGGATGGGCGATCTTTTACTGGGCGTTTCCCGCCGATGCAAGGGGCAAGGGCGCATCTGCCGGAGGCAGTGCGGTCACTGGTTCGGAGGGGGCGGGCGCAAGCGGCGCCGGCCGCGCATTGCTGGCCACCGGCACCTTCCATTCAAAGGCATCGAGACGCCCGGTCACCGGTGAAATCGGCTCCCATTCGTCGCTGATAATGCCGTCGGCAGTCCAGGCGGGATCGCGCGGAGCGCGGACGGCGCGGGCCAGCCATTCGCGGGCCTTGCCCTGGTCGCCGCTCTGGCCTTCCTCGATTTCGGCCATCAGCGTCGCCACGCCCTGGGTGGCTTCCGCGCCGGCAAAGCCGTGCAGCGCGGCGCGGGCGCGGGGCCAATCATAGGCGTCGATGGCAGCGCGGGCCATGGCCATGGCGGCGGCCCGGTGCGGGGGCGGCATTTCGATGATTTCTCCCAGCCGCTTCAGACGGTCCACGGCCGAGGCGCCGGGCTGAGAATGGGCATAGAGCGTCGCGACATCGGGGTGGCCCGTGGCCCGCCAGATGCGGCGCAGAAGGCTCTGGGCGCGCCGCGCTTCGCCGCGATTGGAATAGATGCGGGCAGCAATGAGGGCCGCCGGCACGAAGTCGGGCAGCAGTTTCAGCGCATTGAGGGCGTGTTCCAGGGCCGAATTGGGCTGGCTGGTCTCGGTCTCGCGGGCCCTGGCGGTTTCGATCACGGCCTGGCGGCGGCGCTTGCGTGCCTTGTCCTCGCGGCTGGCGGCCGGCTCGGCATTGACCATGGCCACAGCCTCGGCCCACTGGCCGCGCCGGGCCAGATCATCGAACACGGCCTGACCGGCCCATTGCGTGTCGGGCGACAGCGCCAGGGTCTTGCGGGCAAAGGTCAGCGCCGCTTCCGGCCGGTTCTGCGCCCGGGCCTGGTCGTAAAGGCCGGTCAGTGCCGCCACGGCGGTCTTCTCACTGGCAATGAGGGCGCGATAGTGCTCGCGGGCGGCCGGCATGTCGCCAAGCGCCAGGTCGGCGCGTGCTTCGAGCAGCCGTGCGGCGCCGTTTTCGGGCAGGCGCGCTTGAGCCTCGCGCGCCATGATGCGGGCCCGCGCCGGATCGCCCGCCTGCAGGGCGATGACGGCATCGGTGAGGGCCTCGACCCCCTGTTCCCGGCGCCTAGCGGCGCGCCGCCGGGCCATGGCCCTGGGCGCGCCGATAAGCCGACGTACAACAGCCCAGACCAGAATGACCAGTGCCGCGGCGACCAAGAGGATGACGACGGCCGTACCGAGCCGCGGCTGCATCCGATAGCCGGCAAATTCCAGCGTCAGCGTGCCGGGAAGAGCGATAACCCAGGCGGCGATGCCGGCAATGACCAGGCTGCCGATGATCCAGGACGCGAGGCGAATCATGCGCCGCTCTCCCCATTGAGCGCCTGGCTCCGGAGCTGCGCCAGGAATGTCTGGGCGCCGGCGAGGCTGTCGATGTCATCGGCGACGCTTCCCGCGGCATTGCGCATCGGCGCGGGCAAGGCATCGAGTTCGGCCTTTGCAGCGACAAAGTCGCGCCGCGCCACGGCGGCCTCGAGCCGTGCGATCATGGCGTCGGGACCGTCCCCCTCGACGGCACCGGATGGGCGCATGGCGATGATGCCGCGGAACCAGTCGGCAGTGGCGTCCTGCCAGCCGGCGTCGGCGTTCACCGGGCGTCCGGCCAGCATGGCGGGGAGGGCGGACGAGAGACCAGCCGCGACCGCGTCAGGGCGCGGCAGGCCATTGGCGGCACGCGCCGCCACCGGTTCGGGCACGACGGTATCGGGCAAGGCCTGGCGCAGGGCGGCAAGCTCCGTTTCATAGGCACGACCGCCGGCAAAGGCGCTTTCCAGCCCGGAAAAAATCAGCGGCAAGCGAATGGTGGCGGCGCTGGAGCCCGCGGATTCATTGGCCGACTGCGCCAGCGCTGCCATCTGCTGCTGTGTCTGGGCAAGCTGGGCCTGGGTCTGGGCCACATCAGCCTGGAGGCTGGCCAGCTCGGCCTCCACCGCTTCCACGTCGGCAGCGCTATCACTGCTGCCGGCAGCGGCCGACAGTTCCTCGACGCGGGCCGACAGGGCCGCAAGGTCCTCGGCCGAGGCGGGGTCCGGAGTGGCGGCAGGAGCTTCCGCCGCCGCCGCTGTTTCCGGCGCGGCGCTTTCGAGGGTGGCGACGCGGCTCGTGAGGGTGGCGAGCTCGTCCTGCACCGTGCCGGTGGCAGTCTCGAGCTCGGGAATGGCCGTGGCAAACTGAGCAAGGCGCGGATCGGCGGGAGCAGGGGTCGCGGCCGGGCTGGGCCAAAGCCCGAACCAGGCCAGGCCATAGGCGGCGCCAAGGCCGACCAGGCCGCCGGCCAAGCCGGCCAGCCAGGGAACGCCGCTGCCGCCCTTTTCCTCTGTGTCCGGCCGCTTAGGGGGAACGCTACTCGGCTTAGGCGTTGTGGTGGCGGCACTGGCAGCCGGCTTGTCGGCCGTTTTTTCGGCGGGCTTTGCGGTCGCTTCGGATGGCTTGCCCGATGTCGTGGGCCGTGCCGTGCCTTCCAGCACGGGCGGCTTGACCGGTCCGGCCTTGCCCGTGGACTTGGCATCGGTTGCAGGGGTGTCCTTGCCGGGGGTTTCAGCCATGGCGCTTCCTTTGCGTTTGTCCGATCATGACCCAGTTTGCTCGCGGGCAAAAGCCAGCGTCACCGCCAGCATGGCCTCTTCGCTCGGATGATCTGCCAGCACCACGCGGGTGAAATGCGCGCCGAGCAGCGGCTGCGCGACATTCTCGGACAGGCAGATCACCGGCAGGTTTGGCCGCTCGCGGGGCGCAATGAGGTCAGCGACAAGGGTGGTGAAAATCTCGGCTGTTCGCCGCGAATAAAGCAATACTGCACCGTATCGACCGGCGATCAGACCCGGTCGGACAGGGTCGGGCAGGCGGGTTTCGGCGACCATCTCATAGACCGGCACGGTAATCACCATCAGCCCATGGGGGGCGAGCGCGCCCGCAAGATCGCCACTCAGATGCCGGCCGGCGGGATAGAGCACCGGTCCTTCGAGCCGGGCCAGCGCGATCGATGTGGCCAGCGAATCAAGCGTGCCGTCGGCGGCCGTCACCTGGGCAAAGCCGAGCTTGCGCGCCTCATGGGCCGTGCGGTCACCCACGGCAAAAACCGGAATACCGCGAAGACCATCCAGTGCCCCGAGATCCTCCAATGCGCGCAGGGCATTGGTGCTGGTGAGCGCCAGGGCGGCGAAACCCTCGGGCCGGGGCACATTGGCGCCAAGGGTCTGGCGGGTCATCAATGGAGCAATTTCCGCTTCGATCTCGAGCGCTGCCAGCCGCTCGCGCGTCGCCTGGGCATCGGGCTCGGGGCGGGTGATCAGCATACGCATCAGCGGTTCCACTGCGCGAGGAAATTGGGACCAGCCTGGGCCAGAAGATCGCGACCAACGCTTTCCCCCAGGGCGACCGGATCGCTGCCCTGAGCCTCGGCGCGGAAGGATGTCTGGCCGTCGAGGCTGAGGATCTCGCCCTTGAGCGTCAACAGCCCGCCGGCAGTGCCGGACAGCGCGCCCACCGGGGTGCGGCACGACCCATCGAGCACGGCCAGCATGGCTCGTTCCGCGGCAATCGCGTCGTGGGTGGCCGCGTGGTCGAGCGGCGCGACGATATCGGCGAGACGCTGATCGCCCTGGCGAATGGCGATGCCGATGGCCCCCTGTGCCGGAGCCGGCATGAATTGGTCGGGATCGAGAATGGCGGTGGCGCGGTGGGCTTCGCCCAGACGATTGAGGCCGGCAAGCGCCAGCAGGGTGGCATCGGCGACGCCGTCGAGCAGCTTTTGCAGCCTCGTATGCACATTGCCGCGGAAGGGCACGATGGTGAGGTCGGGGCGGAGACGCAGCGCCTGGGCGGCGCGGCGAATGGACGAGGTGCCGAAACGGGCGCCTTCGGACAGATTGTCTATGCCTTGTGCCGAAACGGACAAAAAGGCGTCGCGAACATCCTCGCGTTCAAGAAAGGCGGCCAGGACCATGCCCGGCGGCAGGCCGGTCGCCACGTCCTTGCTCGAATGCACGCCAAGATCGATGCGCCCGGCGAGCAGCGCCTCGTCGATTTCCTTGGTGAAGACGCCCTTTCCGCCAATCGTGGAAAGCGTGGTATTCTCGGCCTGGCTGCGGTCGCCGCCGGTCGAGAAGACTTCGATTTCGATGCGGTCCTCAGCCACGCCATGGGCCCGCGCAAGCAACCCGCGCACCAGTTTCGCCTGGGCCAGGGCCAGCGGGCTGCCACGGGTTCCGATGCGGGCGAAGGGGGCGGGCGATTGCATGTTCGGCCAGTCCTGGTGTAGGCGGTAATCTCGTTTTTGGAGTAGACCAGATCGTCGTGACCGGGCAAGCGCAAGCCATCATTCTGGGGATCGAAACAAGCTGCGACGAAACCGCCGCCTCCATCGTCGTGCGTGATCAATCGGGACACGGCACAATTCGTTCCAATGTGGTGCGCTCCCAGCTCGACGAGCATGCGGCCTTTGGCGGCGTGGTGCCGGAACTGGCGGCGCGCGCCCATGTCGAATGGCTCGACCACATCATCGCCCAGGCGGTTGACGAGGCCGGCATTGCGCTCGAGGACGTCGATGCCATTGCCGCGACGGCGGGGCCCGGCCTGATCGGGGGCGTGCTGGTGGGGCTGACCACGGCCAAGGCGCTGGCGGCGTCGCTCGGCAAGGAGCTCATCGCCGTCAATCACCTCGAAGGCCATGCGCTGACGGCGCGGCTGACCGATGGAGTGGAATTTCCCTATCTGATGCTGCTGGTTTCCGGCGGTCACAGCCAGTTTGTGCTGGTGCGCGGCGTCGGGCACTACGAGCGCTGGGGCGGCACGATCGACGACGCGCTGGGCGAGGCCTTCGACAAGGTGGCCAAGTTGCTTTCGCTCGGCCATCCGGGCGGGCCGGCAGTGGAACGCATTGCCCGCGAGGGTGATGCCAGGCGCTTCAAATTTCCCCGACCGCTGCTGCGCGAGCAGCGCCTCGATTTTTCCTTTTCCGGGCTCAAGACCGCCGTGCGCCTCCAGGCAGAAGCCCTGGCGCCGCTTACCGACCAGGACGTGGCCGATATTGCCGCCAGTTTCCAGGAGGCGGTGACCGAAATCGTCGCGACCCGTTCGCGCCAGGCGCTGGAGCGGTTCAAGGCCGAACTGCCCGAGGCGCAGCCGCAACTGGTGGTGGCGGGTGGCGTCGCTGCCAACAGGGCCATCGCCGCCGCGCTGGCCGAGGTGGTCGCCGAAACCGGCGCAGAACTGGTCGTGCCGCCGATCGCGCTTTGCACCGACAATGGCGCCATGGTGGCCTGGGCCGGCGCGGAAAGGCTGGCGCTTGGCGCGGCCGACCGTCTCGACGTGGCGGCACGGCCACGCTGGCCGCTCGATACGCCCGACATGAGGATATCCGACGATGCGGCTCGATAGCGTAGCGGTGATCGGCGGCGGCGCCTGGGGCACGGCGCTGGCACAGGCCACGGCCATGGCCGGGCGGCCGACGACGCTGGTGGTGCGCACCGCGGAGCAGGCGGACGCCATCAATGCCGGCCGCAGCAACGAGGCGGCGCTGCCGGGCCAGAAATTGCTGCCCGGTATCAGCGCTGCCCATCGGCTGGAGACCGCTGATATCGTGGTGCTGGCCGTGCCGGCGCAGGCGACGCGAACGCTGCTTTCGGGGCTCGCTACTGAACTTCTGGCCGGGCGGCCGGTGGTGCTTTCGGCCAAGGGGCTCGAAACCGGCACGTTGGCGCGGCAAAGCGAAATCCTGGCCGACATGTCGCCCGACGCCATCGGCTTCGTGCTGTCGGGCCCGAGCTTTGCCGCCGATGTCGCGGCGGGCCGACCAACGGCGGTAACGCTGGCGGGCGACGACGCCAACCTCACTTCCGACCTGGCGACCGCCTTGGCCGGCCCCAGCTTCCGCCCCTATGCCGCCGATGACCGGATCGGGGTCGAAGTCGCCGGGGCGCTCAAGAATGTCTATGCGCTGGCCTGCGGCGCCGTCGAAGGCGCCGGTCTCGGTGCCTCGGCGCGGGCCGCCCTGATCGCGCGTGGCTATGCAGAGATGGCGCGCATGGTGATCGCCATGGGCGGTTCGGCGCATACGCTGACCGGGCTCGCGGGCCTGGGGGACCTGACGCTGACCTGCACCTCCGTGCAGTCGCGAAACTACCAGTTCGGAATGGCGCTGGGCGCCGGGCGGAACACGGCCGACATCCTGGCATCGGGCGCCAAGCTGGCCGAGGGCGTGGCTACGGCACCGGTTGCCGCGGCGCTGGCGCGGAGCCTGGATGTCGATGCGCCGCTGATCGATGCCGTCGATGCCGTGGTCGCCGGCAAGGCCGATATTGCCACCGTGGTTGCGGGCCTGATGTCCCGCCCGCTCAAGAGGGAAGCCTGATATGCTCTATGCCATGATCGCCAAGGACGCGCCCGGCGCGCTGCAGAAGCGCCTCGATACGCGTCCGGTGCATCTCGACCATCTCAATTCGCTGGGCAAGAAACTGGTCTTTGCCGGCGCGCTGCTCAATGCCGAGGACCAGCCGGAAGGCTCGATCGTGGTGTTCGAGGCCGAGACGCTGGCCGAAGCCGAGGCCATGGCGGCTGCCGACCCGTTCGTGCCGGCCGGCGTCTTTGCCAGCTACGAGGTCAAGCGCTGGCGCATTGCCATCAACAATTCCGGCGCGGAGTTTTAAGCCATGGCCTACTGGCTGATGAAATCGGAACCCGACGTCTTTTCCTTCGACGATCTCGTGGCCAAGACCAGTCGCGGCGAGGTCGAGGAGTGGCACGGCGTGCGCAACTATGCGGCGCGCAACAACATGAAGGCCATGGCGGTGGGCGACCAGGCCTTCTTCTACCACTCCAATATCGGCAAGGAGATCGTCGGCATCATGAAAGTGGTGGCCAAGGCCCATCCCGATTCCACCGCCGAGCTCAATGCCAAGGGCGAGGTGGTGTGGGAATGCGTCGACGTGCAGTCGGTCAAGCCGTTCAAGCGCGCGGTAACCCTTGCCGAGATCAAGGCGACCGAAGCGCTCAGTGAACTCGAACTGGTCAAGCTCTCGCGGCTCTCGGTCTCCAAGGTGTCGGACGCCGAATGGAAACTGCTCTGCAAGATGGGTGGCTTGTAGCCTTGAAAATTGCTCCAGTGGAGCAATTTTAGGCTTCAAGGCCCGGAGAGCTACGCTCGCAGGGCGGGGGAGATCCACATGCCCATCCAGGTGTCACGCGCCCAAGCCCAGTTCGGGTACGGACCCGAAGGCAGCATTTTCGAGATCGCGGATCCCCTGCCCGGGGACTACTGGGCGCATCCCGATCATGCCTGGTCGCCGCTTATCTCCTCGCGCATTCCCGGCCTCGAGGGCGTCTGGCTCAAATATGAGGGCTCTCACCTCAGCGGTTCGTTCAAGGATCGCATCATGTCGGCGAGCGTGGGAGAGTTGCTGGCCCAGCAACCCGATTGTCCTGGCGTCGTGGTGCCATCGAGCGGCAATGCCGCGGTATCGGCGGCGGCCCTCTGTGCCCCGCGCAAGCTGCCGATGATCGCGATCGTGCCGATGACAGTGCCCGTCGAGCGGTTGCGACCCGTTATAGCGCGCGGCGCGCTGGTCATCCGCGCGGGCGAAGGCCCGAGCCAGGCCTACGCCCTGGCCGATCGATTGTCGGACGCGCTTGGCTACTTCCGGCTCTATTCCACCTTCGCCTCGCCCTGGGCCGAGTGGGGCTGCCGCTCGCTCGGTCATGAGCTTGCGGGACAGTTGGGGAGAGAGATCACCCGCGTGGTCGCCCCCGTCAGTGCCGGTCCCGTTCTTGTGGGGCTCGCAAATGGCCTCGTGGAAGCCGGTCAGGCGCTGCCTCAACTGGTCGCCGTGCAAGCCGAAGGCTGCGCACCGATTGCGCGCGCCTTCCGGGCAGGCCAGGCAGTGGTCGAGCCTTGGATCGACGCCGTCGACACCAAGGCCGCGGCCATTGCCGACCGCCTGGCTGGCTATCCACAGGATGGCACGCGCGTGCTCGAGATCGTGCGTGCCAGTGACGGCAGCGTGGAGGCCGTCAGCGATGCCGAGCTGTCCGCGGCACGGGCGGCCCTGCTGCGATATGATGGCGTGGACGCGGAGTTTTCCGCCTGTGCAGGCGTGGCGCTCCTGATGCGTGACCGGAATGCGGATCGGAGCGGCACCGTCTGCGTCATCACGGCATCGGGCTTCAAGCATACCTTTACCGGCGATGCCCCCGAGCCCGCGCCCGACACGCTCCTGAGCGCAAAAGTCATGGCGTTCCTCGCAGACGCCGATCCCGCCGCCACTTTCCTGGGCTGAGGTGCGACCCTTCGACACCGCTATTCGCGCCGCGGCTAGAGGCGTAAGATTGCCCCCGCGCGTTTCGCGCTGGGGGATCGATCATGTCGCATTTTGCCGTCAACTGGCTGGCCGTCGTGCTGGCCGCCATCGCCGCCTATGCCTTCGGGGCCGTGTGGTACATGGCGCTCTCGAAGCAATGGCTCGTCGCGCTGGGCAAGACCAAGGACCAGCTCCAGGTCGGTTATACGCCGTTCATCTGGTCCTTTGTCGTCGAGCTGGTGATGGCCTATTTCATCGCCTTGCTGACACCGCTGCTGATGGGCGAGATCAGTGTGGGTGCCGGCGTGCTGGTCGGCGTGCATATGTGGTTCGGCTTCGTGCTGACGACGCTGATCATGAACCACCGCTACGAGGGCATGAAGTGGTCGCTGACCGTCATTGACGGCCTGCACATCCTGGGCGTCCTGGTGATCCAGGGCGTGGTGATCGGGCTTCTAGGCTAGATCGCTGCCGCTGGCCACGGGCGGAACCGTCACTGGTTCCGCTGCCGGCGCATATTTGTTGAGCAGCGGCAACTGGGTCATCGAGAAAACCACGGTCAGCGGCATGATGGCCCAGACCTTGAAGGCAACCCAGAAATCGGTGGGGAAATTGCGCCATACGACTTCGTTGAGCACCGCCAGCACGACGAAGAACAGGCCCCAGTTGAGTGTCAGCTTCCACCAGCCTTCGGGGCGCAGCTTGTAGACGTCGCCGAACACATATTTCAGCAGCGACTGGCCGAAGACGAGGCCGCCGAGCAGGACGGCGGCGAAAAGCGTGTTGGTGATGGTCGGCTTGACCTTGATGAAGGTGTCGTCCTGCAGCCAGAGCGTCAGGCCGCCGAAAACCAGCACGACGACGCCGGTCACCAGCGGCATGACCGCGATCTTCTTGAGGATCAGCCAGGAGAGGGCCAGCGACAAGGTCATGGCGCCCATGAACCAGGCCGTGGCGACGAAGATATCGGCCCGACCGTTCATGATAAAGAACACCACCAGCGGTCCGAGCTCAAGCGCCAGCTTGATGATCTGGGGACGCATCTCGTCCCAGTTGACTTCCGGTTCGGCGGTCTTGTCGGTCATTTTTTTGTCCATGGGCTCAATCTGATGTGCCGAGCCACGCGATGCAAGGGTGCAATAGGGGACAAGAATGGTGAGATTTTGTCGCTGGCGGCCCCCGCCATTCTCACCTCAACCGTTTCACCGGATCGATTTGCCCTAGCGGGGCCGCTCAAAGCCAGCAATTGCACGCGCGAAATCACGCGCCGCGAAGGGCTCGAGATCGGCAATGCCTTCGCCGACGCCGATGAAATGCACCGGCAGGCCGAATTTGCGGGCGATGGCGACGAGAATGCCGCCGCGGGCAGTGCCATCGAGCTTGGTCATGACGAGGCCCGTAACCCCGGCGCGCTGGCCGAAGATTTCCACCTGCCGCAAGGCATTCTGCCCGGTCGTGGCATCGAGGGTAAGGAGCGTTGCATGCGGCGCTTCGGGGTCGACCTTCTTGATGACGCGAATGACCTTTTCGAGCTCGTCCATCAACTCGTCGCGATTCTGCAGGCGCCCCGCCGTATCGATGATCAGCACGTCCCGGCCCTCGGCCCTGGCCTGGGTCACGGCATCGAAGGCAAGGCCCGAGGCGTCGGCACCCGCTGGCCGCGAAATGACGGGAGCGCCGGTGCGCTGGCCCCAGACCTGGAGCTGCTCGATGGCGGCGGCGCGGAAGGTGTCGCCGGCCGCCAGCATGACGGACTTGCCCTCGGCAGCAAATTTCTGTGCCAGCTTGCCGATCGTCGTAGTCTTGCCCGAACCATTGACCCCGATCATCAGGATGACGAAGGGCTTCTTGCGGGCATCGATGGCGAGCGGCCGGGCAACGGGGCCGAGCACCTTTTCGACCTCGGCGGAAAGCACGGCGCGCACGTCTTCTCCGGACACATCCCGGTCGAAGCGGTCGCGGCGCAGGGTTTCGGCAATAGCCATGGCCGTATCCACGCCCAGGTCGGCCTGGATCAGCACGTCCTCGAGCTCGTCGAGCGTCGCCGCATCGAGCTTGCGCTTGGTGAAGACCGAGGTGATCGAGGTGGTGAGATTGTCCGAGCTGCGCTTGAGGCCCGAGGCCAGCCGCTGGAACCAGCCCTGCTGCGGCGCCGCGGTTTCGGGAGCCGGAATGATCGGGGTGCTGTCCAGCCCCGTCGCGGCACGCTGCTCGATCTCTTCGACATAGTCGGGGGTCGTTTCGGGTGGGCCTGGTGGTGGCAAGTCCTCCGGTTCGGCTTCGGGCTCGGGCACATCGGGAATGGCGTCCGGCGTGATCGGCACTTCCGGAACGGAATCGGGCTCCGGGGTCGGCAATACCGGCTCGGGGGGCGTGACGGGCTCGGCGGGGGGCTCCGGGCGGGTCTCCGGCGGCGCGGGAATGGGTTCGGGCGCGGGCTGGGTGCCGAACAGGCGCTGGAAGAAGCCGGGTTTCTTGTCGGTCATTGGTGGATTTGCTTCCTTGCTGCCGTCATGCCGCGGCGCGTCGTTTTTCGCCCATCAGGCCCTCGGCATCCATGCCAGTCACTCGCACGGTGGCCAGTTCGCCCGCCTCCATGCCTGCAACGCGGACCGGGACGAATTGTTCGGTGCGGCCGATGCCGCCGCGTTCCATCAGGACGCTTTCGACCGCTCCGAGCCGGCTGAGGGTGAGTGCCGCCAACTGCTTTTCACCAGCGGCGCGCAGGTGACCGGTCCGCTCACGCGCCACGGCCTTCTCCACCTGCGGCATGCGTGCGGCCGCCGTGCCGGGGCGGGGCGAATAGGTGAAGGCATGGATATAGGTGAGGCCGGCCTCGGCGATGAAGCGCAGCGAATTGTCGAACATGGCGTCGGTTTCGGTGGGGAAGCCGGCAATGATGTCGGCGCCAAAGACCATGTCGGGCCTGAGGCCGCGGAAGCGCTCAACCACGGCCAGCGCATCATCGCGCAGGTGCCGCCGTTTCATGCGCTTGAGGATCAGATCGTCGCCCGATTGCAGCGACAGATGCAGGTGCGGCATGAAGCGTCGGTCGCTCGCCGCCTCATAGAATGCGGGATCGGCCTCTATGCTGTCGATGGACGAGATCCTGAGGCGTGGCAGATCCGGCACATGCCTGAGGATGGCCTGGACCAACAGGCCCAGGGTCGGCGCGCCGGGCAGGTCGGGGCCGTAGGAGGTGATGTCGACGCCTGACAGCACGACCTCGGCATAGCCATTGGCGACGAGCTTTTTCACCTGGTCGACGACGAGGCCCATCGGCACCGAGCGGCTGGGTCCGCGACCGAAAGGGATGATGCAGAAGGTGCAGCGGTGGTCGCAGCCATTCTGCACCTGCACGAAGGCGCGCGTATGCCCGTCCATGCCCTCGATGAGATGACCGGCGGTTTCGCGCACAGCCATGATGTCGTTGACCTGCACCTTGTCGTTGCGGCTGAGGCCGAACAGGAGGGGTGCGTAGCTTTTGGCCCGGAGCTTGTCGTTGTTGCCAATGACGAGATCGACCTCGGGCATGTCGCCAAAGGTGCGCGCCTCGGTCTGGGCGGCGCAGCCGGTGACGATGATGCGGGCGCCGGGATTGTCGCGGCGCGCCTTGCGCACGGCCTGCTTGGCCTGCTTGACGGCCTCCGAGGTCACCGCGCAGGTGTTGACAATGATGGCATTGTCGAGCCCGGCCTTTTCGGCCTCGGCCTTCATCACCGCGCCTTCATAGGCATTGAGGCGACAGCCGAATGTCAGCGTCTCCACGGCCATCAGGCGGCCTCGCTGCGTGTCCAGGCGCCGGAGGTGGGATCGAACATGCCACGCCATTCGAATTCGGCCGGGCCAGTCAGGGTGACATGGTCGTTGTCGAGCCATTCGACCACAAGGTCGCCGCCCGGAAGGGTCACAGTGGCCTTGCGCCCGGTGCGGCGGGTGCGCGCCGCGTTCACCAGGGCCGCGCAGGCAGCGGTGCCACAGGCTTCAGTCAGGCCGGCGCCACGCTCCCAAACGCGCAGGATGATCCTGTCGGGGGCTGTGACCTGGGCAATGCCGATATTGGCGCGCTCGGGAAAGATCGGATGGTTTTCCAGCATCGGCCCGAAGCGGTCGAGCGCATAGGACCAGACATCGTCCTTGACCCAGAAGGTGGCGTGCGGATTGCCGATCGACATGGCCGAGGGCGAATGGAGGATCGGGGCGTCGATTGGCCCGATCTGCAATTCGATCTGTCGTGTATCAGCAAATTCTTCGGCGAGCGGAATGTCGTACCAGGCAAATTTCGGCGTGCCCATATCGACGGTGATGAGACCGTTTTCGGCCTCCTCGCCGAAAAGAATGCCGGCCACGGTCTCGAAGGTGAAGCGCTGGCGGCCCTGCTCAGCCGACAGGGTCTGGACCACGCAGCGCATGCCGTTGCCGCAGGCCTGGGCCAGCGAGCCGTCGGAATTGATGATCTCGATATAGTTGGTGGTGCCGGGCGTGCGCGGATCATGGATGGCCATGATCTGGTCGAAGCGGGTTTCGGGCCGATTGTTGATGGCAATGGCGGCGGCCGAGGTGACGCTTTGGGTCGTGCCGCGCAGGTCAGCCACGATGATCTGGTTGCCCAGGCCGTTCATCTTCAAAAAGGGGACGTCGCTCACGGCGGTCTTCCGGATCTTGCTGCCCGATCGGCAGCCTTGCCACCCTATATGGCGGAACTATCGTCAAATTGCCAGACCGCGCCGTCGGGCTGACGCGATGCGCCCCGGCAGCTCGCGGCAATTTTCTTTAAAATTTAACGACTTGCCTTGTGCTTGCTCTTAACCAGCCGGGCAGCTTTGCCGTGCATCGCGGGCATATTGCACTAGTGTTGGGCTGGAAGAATTCTCGTTATCGCGGCCTTCCAGGGAGCCAGATCGATGAACATGCCACTCATGACCGACCAGATCATCACCGACTGGCAGCCGCATTACCCCAAGCTTTGGGGCAACCAGTCGCTGCGGCTCAGCCATAGCCTTGCCAATTCGCCGCTTTTCACCGATGCGGCGCTGGCGGCGCTGATCGATGCCAGCCCGCGCGAAGCCTACCATGTCAACTATTCGCAGAAGACGCCGGGCAATCCGCCCAAGCGCCGCGAAGGCGAGATCAAGGGGCTTTCCGGCGCCGAAGTGATCGAGACGGTCAAAAACGGCAATATCTGGGTCAACCTGACGGCGCCGGCCAAGGTCAATCCGGCCTATGGCGAACTGCTCGACGCGCTTTATGCCGAATTCGAGGACAGGGTGCCGGGCTTCAAGTCGTACAAGCGCAACCTCACCATCCTCATTTCCTCGCCCAACGTCTCGGTGAAGTATCACTCGGACGTGCCGGGGCAGAGCCTCTGGCAGGTGCGTGGCACCAAGAAAGTCTATGTCTATCCGGCCCAGGCGCCGTTCATTTCCCAGCCGGCCTTGGAAAAGCTGATCCTCGGGCAGTTGCGCGAAACCGACATGCCGTTCGAGCCGTGGTTCGACGACTTTGCCCAGGTCTATGATCTGGAAGCGGGGCAGATGCTGCATTGGCCGCTCAACGGTCCGCATCGCGTGGTCAATCATGACATGCTCAATGTCAGCTTTACCACCGAGCACTGGACCGATGAGCTGCGGAAGCACTATGCGGTCAACTATGCCAATGGCGTGCTGCGCAGCAAGCTGGGGCGTAAGACGCTCAGCCAGCAGGTGACCGGGCTTTCCTATCTCACCAAGCTCGGCATTGCCGGGGCGGTGAAATTCTCGCCGCTCAATCCGCAGAAGAAGAAGGTCTATACGGTCGACTTCCAGGTCGATCCGGCCGCGCCCGAAGGCGTGCGGGACATTCCGGCGCATCGTTTCGAGAAATGAGTTCGACGGACGCGTTCGCCGACGGCCACGACCGTCGCACCCTTGGTGCGATGGCGGCAAGCCGTGGCCTGCGCGGTGCCGTGGTGCGGACGCGGGAAGAGCTGGAGGCCCTGGCCCAGCGCTGGCTGGGCCTCGAAGACATCGCCTCTGGCACGACCCTGTTCCAGAGCCTCGGCTGGGCCCGATCGGTCTATGATTTCGAAGCGGCCCGGGGCAATGCAGCATTCGACCCGGTGGTCGTCACCATCGAGGATGGGCGGCGCCTCGTTGGCGTGCTGCCGCTCGAACGCATCCGCACCGGCACCCGCTCGCTGCTGGTGCCGCTCGGCCACGCCTTTGCGCAGATCAGCGATGTGCTGCTGGCGCCCGGCTTCGACCCGGCTGCGGCGGTGGGGCAACTGCTCCGGACCGCGTCCGCCGCGGCGCCGAGCGACTGCTTCAGCTTCCTCAAGGTCCGCGACGGCTCGGCATTGGCGCAGGGCATGCCCAAAACTCATCTGCGTACCGGCGAGACCCAGGGCGCGCCCTATGTCGCCTTTGAAGCCTTCCCCGACTTTGCCGCCTACTTTTCCACTGTGCGCGCCAAGACGCGCAAGAACATGCGCAATGCCCGCAACCGGCTGGAGCGCGAAGGCGCATTGGAGCACCGCGTCGTCGCCGACCCCAAGGAGCAGCTGGCGTTGATCGAGCGAACGCTGGGCGGCCGAGCCGATCGTCTCAGGGAGCAGGGTCTCACCTCGCGGGCTTTCCGCGATGGCGGGTTCGTGGATTTCTGCAAAGACCTGGTCGGCCGCGCCGATCTCGAACTGCTCGCCTTCTCGCTCACCCACCTTGACCGGCCGCTGGCCGAGCAATGGGGTTTCGTGCATGGCGGGCGCTATTATGCCTTTGTCGCCAGCCGCGATTTTTCCCATTCCGACGAAAGTCCGGGAAAGCTCCACCTGCGTGAAATCCTGCAGACCTGCGCCGAACGGGGGCTCGTTGGTTGCGACCTCGGCGTTCCGGCCATGCCCTATAAGCTCACCTTCGCCACCGAGACCATCGGCGTGGCCGATTATGCCCTGCCGCTGACGCCGCAAGGCTGGCTGGTCATCCAGTCGTGGGATATGTGGCTGCGTCCCAATCTCAAGCGCTTGATCCTCGCCATGCCGGCAGGATTGCGGACCCGTCTGATGCGCCTCGTCGGGCACGGCAACCAGACGGCCGAGGCCACGCAGGACCCCGTCTCCTGACATGAACTGACGGGTGCTCACCCTAGGGTGGCATCATGAGCGAACGCATATCACCCCGGATCGAACAGGCTATCGCCGCCCTGCCGCTGCGGCCTGACATGCGCGTGCTGGAGATCGGCTGCGGGCCGGGCGTGGCGGCGCGTGCCGTCAGCCGCCTGCTGACCATAGGCCGGATCGTCGCCATCGACCGCTCGACCAAGGCCATCGCGCAGGCCAAAGCCGGGTCGAAGGATGAGATGGCAGCGGGCCGGCTGGAGTTCCGGCAGGTTGCTATCGAAGATTTTGACCTGGCTGCGGGCGAGGAGAGGTTCGATCTCGCCTTTGCCATGCGGGTCGGGGCGCTGGATGGCCGGCATCCTGAACTGGAGCAAGAGGCCATGGCCCGGCTCAAGGCAGCGCTCAAGCCGGAGGGACTGCTCGTCATCGATGATCGGGCGCCAGTGCGCGCCAGGGATATTCCCGGCTTTCCTTGACTCCCCTGCCGCTTTCCCCTAAAGCCACCCCGTTCATCAGGCTTTTGCACCTGACCAGCCCACCGGGACCCCAAACGGGTACCAGACGATCCCGGAGGCCAACATCCGCCAGCGCGTAGCGCCCGCGGGTGGGTTTTGCATTTGCTCTTTTGGCACTTATCTCTCCGGGGCCATCCCCGCGAGCGAAAAGGAAAACAGATGTTCGAGAGCCTTTCAGACCGGCTTGGTAAAATTTTCGATGGCCTTCGCGGACGCGGCGCGCTCAACGCAGCCGATGTCGATGCGGCCATGCGCGAAATCCGCCGGGCGCTGATCGAGGCCGACGTCTCGCTCGAAGTCGTCCGCGCCTTTGTCGAACAGGTGCGTGAACGCGCCGTCGGCGCCGAGGTGACCCGCTCGGTGACGCCGGGCCAGCAGGTGGTCAAGATCGTCAATGACGAGCTGGTCCAGGTGCTGGGCTCGGATGCCGTCACCATCGATCTCAATGCCCCCGCGCCGGTGACCCTGCTGATGGTCGGCCTCCAGGGCTCGGGCAAGACCACGACCACCGCCAAGATCGCCAAGCGGTTGAAGGACAAGCAGCGCAAGAAGGTGCTGCTCGCCTCGCTCGACACCCGCCGCCCGGCCGCCATGGAGCAGTTGCGCGTGCTGGGCGAGCAGGTCGGCGTCGATACGCTGCCTATCGTCACCACGGAAACCCCGGTCGAGATCGCCCGCCGCGCCGAGCGCGAAGGCCGTCTCGGCGGCTATGATGTCCTGATCCTCGATACGGCCGGCCGTACCCATATCGACGAAGAGCTGATGGCCGAAACGGTCTCCATCAAGGAGATTGCCCGGCCGCACGAAATCCTCCTCGTCGTCGATGCGCTGACTGGCCAGGACGCGATCAACGTCGCCCGCTCCTTCGACGGGCGCCTGGATGTGACCGGCATCGTGATGACCCGCGTCGATGGCGATGGTCGCGGCGGCGCGGCGCTGTCGATGCGCGCGGCCACGGGCAAGCCGATCAAGCTGATCGGTGTCGGCGAAAAGATGGACGCGCTGGAAGATTTCCATCCGGCGCGCATTGCCGACCGCATTCTGGGCATGGGCGACATCGTTTCGCTGGTCGAGAAGGCCGCCGAGCATGTCACGGCCGAAGATGCGGCCAAGATGGCCAAGAAGCTCAAAAAGGGCTCCTTCGACCTCGAGGACCTGCGCGCCCAGCTCATCCAGATGAAGAAGATGGGCGGCATGGGTGGCCTCATGGGCATGCTGCCGGGTGCAGGCCAGCTCAAGAAAGCCATGGCCGGCGCCAATGTCGACGAGAAAGTGTTCGATCGGCAGATCGCCATCATCAATTCAATGACCAAAAAGGAACGGGAAAACCCGGACCTGCTCAATGCCTCGCGCCGCAAGCGCATCGCCGCCGGCGCTGGCGTCGAAGTCAGCGAGATCAACAAGCTCGCCAAGCAGCACCGCCAGATGGCCGACATGATGAAGAAGGTCGGCAAGGGTGGCATGGGTGCCTTGGGCGGCATGTTCGGCGGCAAGATGGGCCAGATGATGGGCGGCATGCCGGACCTGTCGAAAATGGACCCCAAGCAGCTCGAGCAGATGGCGCGCCAGGCCGGGATCAATCCCGAGCAATTAAAGGGCCTGCCCTCTGCCGATCTCCCCGCGCAGCAGGCGCTGCCCAGCGACGTCAATGCGCTTCTCAAATCCTCCGGCGGACCGGCCTTGCCCGGTCTTGGCGGAGCGCCCCGTTTCCCTGGCCTTCCGGGCCTGGGCAAGAAGAAATAACCGCTTAAACCGACTTACACTGACAGGACTGAAAAATGGCTCTCAAGATCCGCCTTGCCCGCGCCGGCACCAAGAAGCGCCCCTTCTACCACATCGTCATTGCCGACGCCCGTTCGCCGCGCGATGGCCGCTTCATCGAAAAGCTGGGCACCTTCAACCCGCTGCTCGCCAAGGATGCCGAAAACCGCGTCGTTCTCGACACCGAGCGCGCCAAGCACTGGTTGTCGCATGGCGCCCAGCCGACCGACCGCGTGCTGCGCTTCCTCGACGCCGCCGGCCTTGCCAAGCGTGAAGCCCGCAACAACCCGAACAAGGGTGTGCCGGGCGACAAGGCCAAGGAACGCGCCGAAGAGAAGGCCGCCAAGGCCGCTGCCGGCTCGGAAGAAGCTGCTGCCGAATAAGGTTCTGGTTTCATCACCAGGAAACAATATCCCCGGTCTTGCGACCGGGGATTTCTTTTTGTCTTTGCCATGCCCACGGGTCATTCCGGCGCAGGCCGGAATCCAGATCCGTGGTTATCTACAAGCACCGGGCTGCGGACTATCCGGCGCATGGATCCCGGCCTGCGCCGGGATGACATCGCGTCTGAGGCAGGGCCAGCGATCAAGCCTTGAGCTTGGCCAGAATCGCCGCGCCCATTTCCTCGGTGCCGACGGTCTTGCAATTGGCCTGGGCGATGTCGCCGGTGCGCAGGCCATCGCTGAGGACGGCGGAGATGGCGCCTTCGACCTGGTTGGCCAGTTCGATCATGTTGAACGAATAGCGCAGCGCCATGGCGAAGGAGGCGATCATGGCGATGGGGTTGGCAATGCCCTTGCCGGCAATATCGGGGGCCGAGCCGTGCACGGGTTCGTAGAAGGCCTTGCGCTTGCCGGTCACCGGATCGGGCGCGCCGAGCGAAGCTGAGGGCAGCATGCCGAGCGAACCGGTCAGCATGGCGGCGACGTCGGAGAGGATATCGCCGAAGAGATTGTCGGTGACCATGACGTCGAACTGCTTTGGCGTGCGCACGAGCTGCATGGCGGCATTGTCGGCCAGGATATGGTGCAATTCCACATCCGGGAAATCCTTGGCGACACCCTTGACCACTTCGTCCCAGAGCACGCCCGACTTCATGACATTCTTCTTGTCGGCCGAATGGACTTTCGAGCCACGGGTGCGGGCGAGGTCGAAGGCGACGCGGGCGATGCGGTCGATCTCGTAGGTTTCGTAGACCTGGGTGTCCACGGCGCGCTTCTGTCCATTGCCCAGATCGGTGATAGTCTTGGGTTCGCCGAAATAGACGCCGCCGGTCAGTTCGCGGACGATGAGGATGTCGAGACCCTCGACCAGCTCTTTCTTCAGCGACGAGGCTTCGGCCAGGGCCGGGTAGCAGATGGCGGGGCGGAGATTGGCAAAGACGGCCAGTTCCTTGCGGAGACGGAGGAGGGCCGCTTCCGGACGGTGTTCGTAGGGCACGTTGTCCCACTTCGGCCCGCCCACGGCGCCGAAGATCACGGCGTCGGCGGCCTTGGCCTTGGCCACGTCCTCATCGGTGATGGCGACGCCATGCTTGTCATAGGCGGCACCACCGGCAAGCCCGCTGTCAGTCGAGAAGTCCGTCAGGCCCTCGGCATTGGTCCAGGCGATGAGCTTTTCGACCTCGACCATGATCTCGGTGCCGATGCCGTCGCCGGGCAGAAGAAAAAGGGAATGGGTGGCCATGATTGCGGAAACTCCTCGTGCCGTACTGGTGGGTACACCTTGGGGCGCAGTTAGCGGTTTTTGGTGGTGTTATGCAAGGCGGCTTACGCTGCAAAACCGTTGCGATCGAAGAGGACCCATAAGACGAAGACATTGGTGAGCCCGTGGGCGAGGCTCACGTAAAACACCGAGCCGGTGCGCCAGGCGATCCATGCCCAGAGCAGGCCGAGCGCGGCAGCACCACCGATCAGGGCCATAGCGCCGCCGTCGAAGACGATGCCAACGCTCATGGCCAGCGGCACGTGCCAAGTCACGAACAGCGCCCAGCCGAGCCAGAAGCCTAGGCGGGGGCGATCACGGAACGTGCCAAGGAAGCCGCCGCGCCAGGCGATCTCCTCGACCGGGCCGTTGATAAAGGCGATGAGCAGGGCCAGGTACATGCCGCCCTGGCTCAGGATCGACGTATTGGGCACGAAATTGATGATGGCGACGAGCCCCACCTGTAGGACCAAGAGGGGCAGGATCCACCAGTCGCGCCAGGCGATCTTCTCGGAAAACAGACGCCCGTCATTGCCCTCGAGGGCGTGCCAGCCGATGACCGGCAGGCAGAAGAACAGCCAATAAAAGGTCAGCGCCAGCAGATAGCCGCCATGGCTGTCCCAGCCTGTCAGCGCCGGCACGATGAAAAACAGCGCCCCGATGAGGAGCGCTGCGTGAGCGGTGAGGGCGACCTGTTTGCCGGTCACACGATGCTGGACCTCGTGGTTGGGCAGGCTCACCATGAGGTCCTCGCGTCAGGCGTGGCTGGTTGCCGCGCCGATGCGGGCGGTCACTTCGATCTCGATCTTCATGCCTTCCTCGATCATCTGCACGATGAGCATGGAGGCGGCGGGGCGGATATCCTTGAAGACCGGACCGACGGCGGCGACGACCTCGTCGACGAGGCTGCGGTCGCCGACATAATAGACCACACGCACGGTATCCTGGATGGAGGAGCCGGCTTCCTTCAATGCCTTGTCGATGGTGGCCAGGGCATTTTTCGCCTGCTGCCCGACGCCCTCGGGCATGGTCATGGTCGCATAGTCATATCCGGTGGTGCCGGAGACATAGACCGTGTCTTCGTGGCGGACGGCACGGGAATAGCCGAAGGTGGCCTCAAAGGGAGAACCGGTGGAGACGCGCTGGACCATTTGTCGATCAACTCAGGGTTTTGTGGAGGTAATGCCGCGTAAAGCCGGGCGGATACTCGGCAAGCGTGCCGAATTCGTCATAGCCGAGCTTCTTGTAAAAGCCGGGCGCCTGGAAGGAAAAGGTGTCGAGCCAGATGCCGGTGCAGCCTTCGCGGCGCGCTACATCCTCGGCCTGGCCGATCAGGTCGGCGCCAAAGCCCTGGCCGCGCAGATGCTCGGGAATGTAAAGCAGCTCGACGAACATGCGGCTATAGGCGATGCGGGCAGTGAGGCCGCCCACGGTCGTGCCGGTCTGGGGATCGCGCAAGGCGAGAGCGATGAAGCGCGGCGGGGGAAAGCGACCCGCCGTCTGCTGTTCGTTATAGCGGATCAGGCCTTCGAGAATGGCTGCGCGCGTTTCGGGCAGCACATCGGGTTCGAAGACGATCTCCATTTCGCGTCAGAGCCAGGGGCGGCTGGCGGCCATCTTGCCTTCGAAGGCCGAGATGGACGGATCGGATTTCAGCGTGCCGGCGATATCGTCGAGGCCTTCGAGCAGGATCTGCTTGCGGCTCGGATCGATGTCGAAATGCAGCGTGCCGCCATCGGGACCCTTGATGGTCTGGGCCTCGAGGTCGATCGAGAGCGTGGCATTGGAGCCGCGCTCGGCATCGTCGAGCAGGAGTTTCAACTGGTCCGGGGTGACGACGAGCGGCAGGATGCCGTTCTTGAAGCAGTTATTGTAGAAAATGTCGGCAAAGCTGGTGGAGATCACGCAGCGGATGCCGAAATCGAGGAGCGCCCAGGGAGCATGTTCGCGCGACGAGCCGCAGCCGAAATTGTCGCCGGCAATGATGATCTGTGCCTGGCGATAGGCGGGCTTGTTGAGCACGAAATCGGGGTTTTCCGAGCCGTCCTCATTGTAGCGCATTTCGCTGAAGAGCGCCGTGCCGAGGCCGGTGCGCTTGATGGTCTTCAGGTATTGCTTGGGGATGATCATGTCGGTGTCGATATTGATGATCGGCAGGGGCGCCGCGACACCGGTCAGGGAAGTGAATTTTTCCATTGGGCTCTGGACCTCACGAAGGCATTCGGGCGCTTCCGGGACCGGCACATTCTGGCCCAAAGCGCGCTGTTGCCAGCGTCATCGCGCGAAAGCATGGTTTTGGCAAGGCTAAACCGTACCGAAGCGTACGGTTGCTGAGCGTCGGGCCGTTCACGAAGAGCAATGCGCATGGAAAAGGGACCGGTAAGCCCTTGGTGGCTACCGGTGGCTATTGGACGTGTCCCGAGGCGCGTGCGTCTCGATAGGGAAGGGAAATAGAGACGTCGCCGCCCCGGAACACCGGTTTTTCGAACCGAAACAACCCCCATTGATCGCTCGTCGCCGGGGCCAGAAGTTTCGTGAGCGCGGCACTGGAGCGACCCAGCACCGTCCGGCTCCCCCGCATCTGGTCGCTGCAGACCGCCCGTCGCGGAGGGATGGGGGGAGGATAGGGGGTCTGGAGGAGGCGGGGATAAGAATTTGGGGTGGCGGGTTTCGACGCTAGTTCAATCGATGTGGCTGCAGCACGTCACTGCCATGTGGACCACCCGCACTCATCGCGCGCCAACTCTTTAGTCCGCACGCTGGTAGTCGCGCGTACGCGATGGGACACCCTCCCCCTCGCGGGGAGGGATGGGGAGGGGGGATCGCGAGCAGGGTGTTGGACACAGGCCATCAGTGCGTGGCGCACCCCCACCCAGCCTCCCCCGTCAAGGGGGAGGTGCCGCATCGTGTTTGCTTGGACCTCATGGGCAACCACAGAACGAGCTCATGGCGGAAAGACCCGTTTCAGACGTTGAGCGCTGTGCAGCCCGGAGCTACAAGCGGACGCGTGGATAGTATGAGCAGGGGGACCGGATGCTAATAAGAGTGCAAGGCCCGACCTATTTCAGCCAGAACGACGAAACTGCCATGTTCGGGTGGCTTGGTCGCATCACCATTGTGCGCGATGTCACAGGTGAAGGGCGTGACCTTATAATTCGTCTGAAACGCGCTCCAACCGACAACCAGCTTCGCGACCTGCTTGCACTGTTCTTTCGATACAAAATGGATATGACACCACTGGCAGTACTGCGAACGGCCAAAAATGAAAGCTGGTTCTCAGATCACGACAGCTATTGGTTCGATGGGGTATTCGGGCAAACCTGAAGTCTGCTTTCGCCATCTGTGCTCGGAAAGCTGTCGGACCTCTAGCCACCCCATTGCTGCCATCAAGTACCGAGCCCTCGGGTCAGGCCCGAGGGTGACGAGCGGTGGGGTTGGGTGTTCCTCCCCCGTTTACGGGAAAGGGGCCGCCGGTCGGCGGTGGAGAGGGCAGGGGACGCTGACGTTGAGGTGGTCTTGTGCTCGTGGCGCCCCCCTCCACCATGCTTTGCATGGTCCCCCTCCCCCGCGAGCGGGGGAGGATAGGGGCGGCGCCATAAGGCCTCAGGCTGCCAGGCTCTCGCGCGCGTTGACGCCGAGCATGATGTTGAGGTTCTGCACCGCCGCGCCCGAAGCGCCCTTGCCGAGATTGTCGTAGACAGCTGCGATGACGGCCTGGTTGGTCTCGTCATTGGCGAAGACGTGCAGGGTCAGCGTGTTGGTGCCGTTATGGGCCTGGGGGTCGAGGGCGGCGGATTTGCCGAGTTTCGGGTCGTAGGGCGCGACCTGGACAAAACTGTCGGGGATCGACGCGTAATGATCGGCGAGGACGGCGTGGAGGTCCTTGCCTGACGGAATATCGGCGACCATGTCGAGATGGAGCGGCAGGGAGGTGGTCATGCCCTGCGCAAAGTTGCCGACCACCGGCTCGAACAGCGGCGGGCGGTTGAGCTTGCCGTAATGCTGCATTTCCGGCAGGTGCTTGTGAAGGAAGGTCAGCGCATAGGGCATGTACTGGCTGGCGACCACGCCGGGCGCCTCGTATTCCTCGATCATCTGCCGTCCGCCGCCGGAATAGCCGGAGACGCCATGGTAGGAGAGCGGATAGTCGCCGGGCAGCAGCCGCGCCTCGACCAGCGGGCGGGCGGCGGCGATGAGGCCCTGCGGCCAGCAACCGGGATTGGCGACATAACGGGCCTTGGCGATCTCGTCGGTCTGGCCGGCATCCATTTCGGCAAAGCCATAGGCCCAGCCCTCGGCGACGCGATGGGCCGTCGAGGCATCGATGACGCGGGTCGTGTCGTTTTCGATTAAGCGCACGCTTTCCCGTGCCGCATCGTCGGGCAGGCAGAGGATGGCGACATCGGCGAGGTTGAGCAGGCGCTTGCGCTCGTCCTGGTCCTTGCGCTTGTCATGGTCAATGGAGACGACTTCGAGATCGCGCCGGCCGGCCAGGCGCTCGCGGATCTGCAGACCCGTGGTTCCGGCTTCGCCATCGATGAAAATCTTTGCGACCATCGGCTTTTTCTCCAGTTCGGCTGCGTAAATGGACCTGACATGTGTCGAGGTCAAGACGCCGATCTATCCCATCTCTCCTCTTTGGCAGAGGGGCCGGCGCGCGCGACGGGAGCGGGGACCTTTTCCGGGACCTGTGAAAGGCTCCCTCACCCGACCCAAAGATGGGTCGACCTCTCCCCCAAGGGAGAGGTAAGACTGAGAAATCATAGGAAACGAGGATGCGCCCATGACCACGCCGCACAATCATGCCAAGCCCGGAGACTATGCCGAGGCGGTGCTGCTGCCGGGCGATCCGCTGCGGGCCAAATGGATTGCGGAAACCTTCTTCGAGGCGCCGAAACTGGTCAATTCGGTGCGCAATTGCTTAGGGTTTACCGGCACCTGGAAGGGCAAGCCGGTTTCGGTGCAGGCTTCGGGCATGGGGCAACCCTCGCTCTCGATCTATGTCCATGAACTGATCAATGTCTATGGCGCGAAATCCTTGATCCGCGTGGGCACCTGCGGCGGCCTCAATGCGAAGGTGAAGGTGCGCGACGTGATCCTCGCGCAGGGGGCGTCGACAGACTCGTCCATCGTCAAGGGCCGGTTCGGGGCGTTCAATTTTGCGCCCATCGCCGATTTCGGGCTGTTGCGCTCGGCCGCCGACAAGGCCGATGCCAGGGGGCTGAAATATCACGCCGGCAACATGCTCTCGTCCGACATTTTCTATCATGCCAATGGCTTTGCCGGATATGACACGCTGCCCGAGCACGGGGTGATCGGGGTCGAGATGGAGGCGGCGGCGCTTTATACGCTGGCGGCGCGGTTCGGGGTGAAGGCCCTCACCATCTGCACCATGACCGATTGCCTCGTGACCCACGAGGAGATCGACGCGGAAGCGCGGCAGACCTCGCTGCGGGACATGGTCGAACTGGCGCTGGACGTGGCGGTCGACGCCTGAGCCGGCAAACCGAACGGTGACTTCATCGAAGGGAGGCCGGATTGGCCATAGTTGCAATGATCCTGGTGGGCCTGGTGGCCCTCATTCATATCTATATCGTGCTTCTGGAAATGGTGTGGTGGACCACGCCCCGGGCCCACAAGGCGTTCAACCTGACGCCGGACTTTGCCGAGCAGACGAAGGTGCTGGCCGGCAATCAGCGGCTATATAACGGCTTTCTCGCCGCGGGGCTGATCTGGGGCCTCGTGCATCCCGATCCGGCCGTCGCCTGGCAGATCCAGCTCTTCTTCCTGGGCTGCGTGGCGGTGGCGGGGCTTTATGGGGCGGCGACGGCGTCGCGCAAGATCCTGTTCGTGCAGACGGTGCCGGCGGTGCTGGCCATTCTGGCGGTGGTGCTGGCTTAGGGGCACTGACCCCATACTGTTCATCGTCATTGCCCGGCTTGTCCGGGCAATCCAGTTCGCGGAGGCATGGACCACCCGGACAAGCCGGGTGGTGACGATGAACAAAAGGCCGCGGCCTACTTGGCCAGCGCCCCCAAAACCCGCACCCAGCTCCTGATGCCGCGGTGGTAGCTTTCGAGGTCGTATTTCTCGTTGGGCGAGTGAATCTGGTCGTCGATATGGGCGAAGCCAATAAGCAGGGTGTCGAGGCCGAGGATCTTCTTGAATTCGCCGACCACGGGAATGGAGCCGCCGGCGCCGGTTATGACCGCCTGCTTGTTCCACTCGGCGGTGAGGCCTTCGAGCGCGCGGGCGAGGAATTCGCCATCGGCGGGGACAGTGATGGCCGGCGAGGCGCCATGGGGGGTGAATTTCACCGTACAGTCGGGCGGCAAGAGCTTTTCGACATGGGCGCGGAAGGCGGCGCGGATCTTGTGCGGGTCCTGGCCGGAAACGAGGCGGAATGAAATCTTGGCGGATGCCTTGGAGGGAATGACGGTCTTGAAGCCGTCGCCGGTATAGCCGCCGATCATGCCGTTGATTTCGCAGGTCGGGCGGGCCCAGAGCATTTCGAGCACCGAGCGGCCCTGTTCGCCTGCGGGGCTGGAAAGGCCAACGCCGCCGAGGAAGGCCTTGTCGTCAAAGCCCAGACCGGCCCACTGGGCCTTGAGTTCAGGCGAGATTTCGGCGACGTCGTCGTAAAAGCCGGGCAGGGTGACCGAGCCATCGGGGGCGCGGAGGCTGGCAATGATGTCGGCAACCACCTGATTGGGATTGCGCGCCGCATTGCCGAACATGCCCGAATGGAGGTCCTTGTCGGCGGCGGTGACCTCGATTTCGTCGGCCACGAGGCCACGCAGCATGGTGGTGATCGAGGGGGTCTGGCGATCCCACATGTCGGTGTCGCAGACCAGGGCAATGTCTGCTTTGAGCTCCCCGGCATTGTCCTTCATGAAGGGCGGGAGGTTCTTGCCGCCGCTCTCCTCCTCGCCTTCGAGCATCAGCGACACGCGGATGGGGAGCGACCCGGTGGCCGCCTTCCAGGCGCGGCAGGCTTCGATGAAGGTCAGCATCTGACCCTTGTCGTCGGAGGCGCCGCGCGCCACGATGATCTTGCGGCCATCCCTTTCGACGATCTGCGGGTCGAATGGGTCGGTGTGCCAGAGGTTGAGAGGATCGACCGGCTGCACGTCATAATGGGCATAGAACAGCACATGCGGGCCGGCCTGATCCGGGCCATGGGCGACGACCACCGGGTGGCCGGGGGTCGGGCGGGCCGAGGCGTCAAAGCCGAGATCGTTGAGTTCGGCGGCGATCCAGTCGGCCGCCTTCTGGCATTCTGCGGCATAGGCCGGATCGGTCGAGATGGACTTGATGCGCAGGAGGTGGAACAGCCGCTCGAGGCTTTGGTCGAGCCCCGCATCCACCTTGGCGAGAACGGCATCGACGGTGGCGGGGCTGGTCATGGCGGAAGTCCTTGGCTCGAATCCGGATTTTGAAGGACGCACAATGGCGTAGCGGCGAGCGAACTGTCCAGCCCGCGCGCCCGCAGTTATTGTCATACTATTGGGCCTGTGATTAGGTCGGCAAAGACCCAAGCGAAGTGGAGTGGCAATGGACAGGTCCGGTGGACGCGCGCGACATTCGGGCGATCTCATTGCCGCGCTCTCGGGCCGCAATCCGGCGCGCAATCTCCATTCCGACGTGCTCTGGGAGCTGGGGCTCGCCATTGTCTCGGGCACTTATCCTCAGGGCGCCATCCTGCCCTCGGACAGCGAATTGCTGGAGCGCTTCGGCGTGTCGCGCACGGTGCTGCGCGAGGCGCTGAAGACGCTGGCGGCCAAGGGGCTGATCGAGGCGCGGGCCCGCATCGGCACGCGCGTCTTGCCGCGCAATCGCTGGAACCTCTTCGATGCCGACGTCCTCGCCTGGTTCTTCGAACTGGGGCCCGATGTCTCGTTCCTCAGAAGTCTTGCCGAAGTGCGCATCGGCATCGAGATCGAAGCAGCGGCGCTGGCGGCGGAGCGCTGCGGGCCGGACGAGGCGGCGGCGCTTATCGGCTGGGTCGACCGCATGGCCGGATCGGAAACGCCGGCCGATTTTGCCCGCTACGATCTCGAATTCCACAAGGCGGTGGCCGAGGCGTCGGGCAATCCGTTCATGGCCTCGATCAGCGCGCTGGTGGAAATGGCGCTGACCGCGGCCTTCACCATTTCCTCGCCGGTTGCCGATCCCGACGCGCTGGCCGTCACCGTCGGCGTGCACCGCCGCATTGCCGAAGCCATCCGGGATGGCGATCCAGCGGCGGCGCGGCTCGCCATGCGCGATGCGATTTCTCAGGGCTTCGACCGGGCAGCCGGGCGGATGGAGACTGTGCCGGGGTCCTGACCCCCTCAGAGATCTATGACAGGAGTGCTGTCGCAGCATGTGCTGGCTGCATGGCAGTCATGCAACAACTTTTTGGTCTAGGCGACGTTGCGAGTTTGCCCAAGAACGGGTCGAATTTGTAACGGGTACCACTGTGACGCGTCATCACACCAACCAGCCCAATCGCCGTGCGTTCATGGCCGGGCTCGGGTTTTCGCTGTTCCTCGCCTCCACCACATCGCTGACCCGTCCGTTGCTGGCGCAGGATGTCGAGACGTTTGCATTCGACTTCGACAGTTTCAGCGAGCGCATGAAGGCGCTGGCAGCAGCCGAGCATGCTGCTCTAACGGTCGACATGCCGGCCGCGTTCCAGAACCTCGACTACGACGCCTACCGCATGATCCAGTATCGCGGCGATGCCAGCAAATGGGCTGACGATGCGGCCGGATACCGGCTCCAAGCCTTCCATATGGGCTGGCTCTACAACGAGCCGGTCAAGGTCTTCGAGATCGAGAACGGCAGTGCGCGTCCGCTGGATTTCGGCGCCGAGGATTTCACCTATCACGACGCTGCCGTCGGCGACGCCGCTGCTACCGGCCCTTTTCCAGGCGTGGCGGGCCTCAGGGTCAACTACCCGCTCAACAGCGCCGACAATCCGCTCGATGAGCTCGTCACTTTCCTGGGCGCCAGCTATTTCCGGGCGCTGGGCCGCAACAATATCTACGGGGCAAGCGCCCGCGGGCTGGCGCTCAATTCCTGGATCGACGTGGCCGAGGAATTTCCGCGCTTTTCCGAATTCTATGTCGAAAAGCCGGTGCCGGGTGCGCCGCTCGTGGTCTATGCGGCGCTCGAAAGCCCCAGCCTCACCGGCGCCTATCGCTTCGCCATCACTCCGGCCGGCGATGCCAGCCAGCCGAGCGTCATGGATGTCACGGCGCGGCTCTATTTCCGCACCGATGTCAAAGAACTGGGCGTCGCCCCGCTGACCTCGATGTTCCTTTATGCCGAGGCCAATCGCGGTGGCTTCGACGACTATCGGCCGCAGGTGCATGACAGCAATGGCCTCCTGGTCGAGCGCGAAAGCGGCGAAGTCATGTGGCGCGCGCTCAATAACAGCGCCTGGCTCGGCAATTCGTATCTGGCTGAAACCAATCCCAAGGCTTTCGGACTTTACCAGCGCGGCCGCGACTTCGAGGCCTACCAGGACGCCGGCGCCCATTACGAGCGTCGTCCCTCGATCCGGGTCGAGCCGGTGGGCCAGTGGGGTCAGGGCATGGTGCGGCTCATCGAAATTCCCGCCAAGCTCGAAGCCGACGACAATATCGTCGCCTATTGGATCCCCGCCGAGCCAGCTCTGGCCGGGCAAGAGCGTGAATACAATTATCGCCTGGTCTGGGGCGATCTCGACCCCGAAGATCGCCCGGACCTGGCCTATGTCGCCGAAACGCGCGCCGGCGTGGGCGGCGTCTCGGGCGTCGAGAACGAGGCGAGCCTCCGAAAGTTCGTGGTCGACTTCAAGGGCGGGGAGCTCGAAACGCTCCCGGCCGGCACGCCGATCGACGTGCTCGCCACGGTGGGCGGCGGCACCATGCGCAATTCGGTGCTGTCGCGGATCGATGCCAATGGCGCCTGGCGCCTGGTCATGGATGTCGAAGCCGAGCCCGGTGCGACGCTCGAGCTCAAGGCCTATCTCATCGGCCTCGGCAAGAAGCTCACCGAGACCTGGCTCTACCAGTGGAGGCCCGCCGCATGAAGCACGCTGCCGATTTCCCCTTTGAAGCCGGGCTGCCGGACGCGCCTCTCGCCATGCCCAAGCAGCAACTGGAAGCCAGACGCTCGCTGATGCAGGCCATCCGCGCGTTCTGGCCCTTTACTGACCGCTGAGCCGTCTCCTCCCCATGGTGCGGACGGCCCTCCTTCGGTGTGTTGCCCTTGGCGCAGCCGCCAGCCTCAGTCTTGCCGGGGCGTGGCTGTTCCTGCGATTCACCGGTGAAGGCGGGCTCAACCTCCTGGACCTGCTGCGGTTCGCGCTGGTCGCCATTAGCGGCTTCTGGCTGGTCTGGGGCAGTACCGCGGCCGTTTTGGGCGTCTTCGCGCGGCGCCGCTCGCGACCGCGCGCGCATGGACCGCTGAAGTCGCGCACAGCGATTCTCGTGCCGGTCTATAATGAAGATCCGGTTGCCACCTTCTCCCGGATCGCCGCCATGAACAGGAGCCTCGTGCGGCTGGGCGTTGCCGAGCATTTCCATTTCGCGGTGCTGTCGGACACCCAGGCGATGGATATTGCAGCGCAGGAGGCGGTGCAGTTCCAGCGGCTTCTGGATGAACCCGAAAGCCTGGGGCGCATCTTCTATCGGCGCCGCGAGCGCAATGTGGGCCGCAAGGCGGGCAATATCGAAGATTTCGTGTCGCGCTCCGGCGCCGCCTACGACTTCGCGCTGATCCTCGATGCCGATAGTCTCATGGAAGGGGAAACCATTCTCGCCATGGCGCGGCGATTCGAGGCCGATCCCGAACTCGGACTGTTGCAGACCGTGCCCACGATCATCAATGCCAGGACGCTGTTCGGCCGCTCCATCCAGTTTGCCGCCGCCTATCTCTCGCCCACCTTCGCGCGGGGCGCGAGCCTCATGCAGGGCCGGGAAGGCCCCTATTGGGGGCATAATGCCATGGTCCGGATGCAGGCCTTCGCCGCCAGTTGCGGGCTGCCTGAGCTTTCCGGCACGCCGCCCTTTGGCGGGCATATCCTCAGCCACGACTATGTCGAGGCCGCGCTCCTTTCGCGCGCCGGCTGGAAGGTCGAGGTCGATCCTGTTCTGACCGGGTCCTATGAGGAAGCGCCCGACAATCTCATTGAATATGCCAAGCGCGACCGCCGCTGGTGCCAGGGCAACCTGCAACATGGACGGCTGATCACCGCGCCGGGCCTCAAGATCTGGAGCCGGTTCACCTTTCTCCAGGGGATCATGGCCTATCTCGCCTCGCCGCTCTGGCTGCTGTTGCTGGCAGCAAGCCTTGCCGGCGCCATGCTGCCCAACCTGCCGCCGGTGCTGCCGGGTTTTGCCGCCTCCGACATTCCGCTCTGGGTCCTGGGGGTGGCGGTGGCCGTCATCCTGGTCCTTCCCAAGCTGATGATCCTGGTGCGCGGCATGCTCGACGGGCAGAACCGGCGCTTCGGCGGCACGCCCATGGCGCTCGTCTCCGTATTGGGCGAGATCGTGCTGTCGACGCTGCTGGCGCCCACCATGCTGATGATGCAGAGCCGCTCCGTGATGCAAGTTCTGCTCAGGCTCGATGGCGGCTGGCCGGCGACCGAGCGCGGGCAGACCCTGGTGCCGCTCGGCGCCGCGCTGCGCGCAAGCTGGTGGATGGTGGCCATTGCGGCGCTGGCGCTGGGCAGCACGCTTATTCTTGCGCCGGGTGCCGCGCTGTGGCTGGCGCCGGCAACCGTGCCGGCCATGCTGGCGCCGGTCCTGATCTGGGCGACATCGCGCCCGACGCGCCGGGCACTGCCCTGGCTGTTCCGCACCGAGATGGAGGCCGCGCCCTCACCGGTCGTGGTCGAGCAGCACGCCATTCTTGCCGCCTGGAGCGGCCCCGAGACGTCAACCGCAAGCCGGCTCGCTCCGGTCTTGGTGAGGACCGCACCCCATGTCGCTGCATGATGTAGCACCCCCATCGCCCGTCCAGGTTGCCTGGCAGGGCCTCCGCGCGGCCCTGGTGCCGCAACTGTCGCGCGACGTCAGTGGCGTGGTCGCCGGACGCGATCCGCGCCTCGACATGTTCCGTGGCCTGGCGCTGGTGATGATCTTCATCAACCACGTGCCGGGGACCATGTATGAGGGGTTCACCAACCGCAATTACGGCTTTTCCGATGCGGCGGAGGCGTTCGTCTTCATGTCCGGCATGGCGGCGGGGCTGGCCTATTCGGGCGCCTTCCGCAGCGGCAGCCTATGGTCGGCAGTGATGCGCGTCTGGGCGCGGGCGCGGCAGCTCTACTTCGTCCATATCGCCATCACCATGCTCTGCCTCGCCATCTTTGCGGGAGCGGCGCTGTGGTTCGAGATGCCGGTCGTGCTGATGAAGAACAATGTCGAGCCGGTGCTGCGCTATCCGCTGCAGTCGCTGATCGGCATTCCGCTGCTCACCCACCAATTGGGCTATCTCAACATCCTGCCGCTCTATGCCGTGCTGCTCGTGGCGGCGCCGGTCTTCATCCTCGTCGGGCTGCGGCGGCCCTGGCTCATGCTGGCGCTTTCGATCGCGCTCTGGGCGCTGGCCGGGCAGTTCCGCATCAACCTGCCCAATTTCCCCAATTCGGGCGGCTGGTTCTTCAATCCATTTTCCTGGCAGATCCTGTTCGTGATCGGCCTTCTTTCGGGCATGGCGATGAAAAGCGGAGGGGTGTTCATTCCCTTCAACCGCGTGCTCTACGGGCTGGCGGCGGCGTTCCTGGTCTTCGTGCTGCTGTGGGTGAAAATCCCCGAGCTGGGGGCGGCGGGTCACAATGTGCTGGCCAAGATCGCCGATGCCGGGGCGCCGTTCTACATCACTTGGTTCGACAAGTCGTACCTGGCGCTGCCGCGGCTTCTCCATGCGCTGGCGCTGTTCTATGTGCTCGGGCATATGCCGCTGATGATGCGGCTGGCGGCATCGCGCTTTGCCGCGCCGCTAAGGGAGATGGGACGGCAGGGCCTGGCCGTCTTTGCCACGGGCACGGTGATCAGCCTTTTCCTCCAGGTGGTGAAGACGCCGCGCCAGCCCGATCCGCTGTTTGACGGTTTCATCCTTGGGACGGGCCTGCTCGTGCTGCTCGTCCTTGCCATGCTGCTCAATTACACCGCCAGGCTGCGCACGACCAAGGCCACGCGCGCCTGACAGGTTCGGCGGCGCTTGCCGGAGCGCTATCCCATCACATTGTTGCATTTTTCTTGCGATGCGCAGCGCAGAGCGCAGGATTTATTGCCCGGATGGGCAAGGAAGCTCCACAAATCTCCGGTTTGGCCATGCAGAAAGCGGGCAGCCGCAGTGCGAACGCATGAATGGCAATAGCTTCCGGGCCGGAATATAGACACACTTAACCATACTGATGGGACGGAAAGTTGCCCTATAGGTCAACTGCTGTCTTCATAGGTAAGTCTGTGCGCCCTTCTGCCGCCGTTTCGGCCTTTATCAGCCGCTCCGCCTGTTCAAAGGCGGCGGCCCCCTGCTCGAGGGTTCCGGCCATCCCATCGGCGACATCTTCCCGCTTCCAAGTGGCGGCAGAGTAGCGTCCATGCGCGATCTGTTTCGTTTGATCGCCGTGGCGGCGATGAGCTTTGCCGTCGTGGGCCTCGCCATGGTCTATTCGCGTGGCGATGACCTGGTCTCGACGCTGCAGTCCATGTCTGCCGGATTGGCCAGCAGTATCGCGCCCGCGACCCAGTCCGTCGCCCCGGTGCCTCCGGCGGAGAATATAATCGTCGTGGCACGGCCAAATGCGGCCAGCTGGGCCGGCCTTGCCGGTTTTCCCGACCAGACCGAGATCGTTTTTCCCCTGCGCCGCGAGGTGAACGTCACCGCTGGGACGCTGCATCTGGTTCTCGAGAGCCAGTTGACCCAGTCCGGCGATGGGCTGCTGACCGTGTCGGTCAACGGCACGGCGCGCGGCCAGGTCGTGCTCGAAGGCGGTCAGGCCCGGCATGAACTGCGCGTGGTGCTGACGCCGGAAGATTTCGAAGGCGACACCCTGGTGCTGCACCTGGCCGGACGCGGCAATACCGGGGGCGGGCAGGTTTGCCCCACCGATGGCATCAATGCCGGCAGCGCCGTGACGGTGCTGCCCGAAAGCCGTCTCGAACTGGTCTCCGATACCCCGATCGATCCGGCATCCACGCCGCTGCCGCGCGCCTCCGACGCGCTGGCCATCCTGCCGGGCGCCAGTGCCGATGACATGGCCATGGCCATCTGGGCCAACCAGTATCTCGATCGTGCCGGCCTTTCGGTGCATATGGGCGCGGCGCGGCCGGGTGAAACCGCGCTGGTGGCTGACCCCGATGGTGTTGTCGCCTTGCGCGCCGAGGCGCCGGCGCGGCCGCGCGCCACGCAGTGGCCGGTCAGCTTCGACCAGCTCGAAAGCGACCTTGCGATCAAGTCCTTCCGCGGTGCGCGCCAGTGGCTCGTGGATTTTTCGTCGGCCGACCTTCCTGGTGGCAGGATGCCCGAGGCGGCACGCATCGCGCTCACCACCGCGCCGCTGGCGGCCGGTGGTGAATGGGCCGTGCGCGTGTCGCTCAACGGCAATCTCATTCATTCCGAGCGCCTGCCAGGCAGCACGACGTTGATCGACCTCAACGTCGCCTTGCCTGCCGAGCGGCTGGCCCCGCCCAATCGGCTGGGGGTGGAGCTGGTCGATACGACGCCGCGCCAGGGCTCCTGCGGCCAGGCCGAGCAGGTGCAGGCGCAGCTCCTGCCCGAAAGTGCGCTGCTCGATATGACGCGCGCCGAAACCGGCTGGCCGGCGCTGATCGAACGTCTTTCCGGGGTGGCGAGCATTGCGCTCGAGGCCGATGCCGTGCTCGATCCGCAGCAGGCTGCCGAGGCCAGTGCGCTGCTCGGCAAGCTGGTGCCGCCCGACATGGTCCCGAGCGCCGGACCTGCCGAGGTGACGATCATCGTGACCACGCGCGAAGGGCTCGCCCGACGGCTGGCCGAAAATCCCGATGCGGATATCACTGCCGTGCTGCCGGTGCGGGCGCGCGTCGGGGCTGGCCTCACCGCCCTTCCGGTGCCCGATGCGGCGCTGGGCGCGGCGCTCGAGCAACTGGACCGTGGCGATGTCATCCTTCTCGTCACCGGCTCCTGACGGTCTGCTCGACCGGCACTATGTCTCGGTCGACAGTGCCCCCGCAAAACTCACCCGCCCGCTGTCGCCGTGGTCGGCGCCCGCGGTGCTGGTCATATTCGTGCTGGTGGCGGGGCTCATGCTCCTTGCGGTGGACGCCCATCCGGTGCTGGCGGCGGCCTTTCCGCAGGGCGACCTGGTGTTCTCGCCCTATAGCGGCAGTCATTCTATTCCGCTGCGCATTTTCATCCTCTCCTTCTACATCGCCTTTGCCGCGGTGGTGGGGACGCGCAAGCGCGACCGCACGCGGTTCCTGGTCGAGCTGATCGCCAGCTATGTGCTGATCTGCGGCTTGTTCGACCTCATCAACATCCTGGCTTTCCATGCCATCGGCCTCGTTTATTCGCTGCATGTGGTGGAAATCCTTTCCGGGCTGATCGGCTTTTTCGTTTTCTCGCTCAAGCTTCTGGACCATGGCAGCATGCCCGGGCGGGTGACGGTGCCGAGGCCGGTGCATCGCCGGCGCTTCGCCTGGACGCGGCTGGGGCTCGCCGTGGCTGGCGCCATCGCCGTGTCGGTGATGGTCGACCGGCTGGGCCTGCCCCTGGTCGGCGATCTCCGCCAGGTGGCCCTCCTTGGCGGCACCGGGCCGGGCGTCTTTCTGTTCCTGCCGGTGCTGTTCCTGATCCTCTACGTCTGGGGCACGCTGACGGCCGTGCTGCGGCCGCGCCGCGCCTTCGCGCCACCGGTATCCATCATCATTCCGGCCCATAACGAGGCCCATGTCATCCGTCGCACGCTGACCGCCGTGGATGCGGCGGCGCGCGACTATGATGGTCGTGTCAAGGTTCTGGTGCTCAACAACAATTCCACCGACGACACGGCCGAGATCGCCCGGGCGGTGCTGGCGCGTCTGAGCCTCATCCAGGGGCGCGTGGTGAATGTGCCGACGCCCGGCAAGGCGGTGGCGCTCAACCGTGGCGTCGAGGAAGTTGACACCGATTACATGATCCGGATCGACGCGGATACGCAGATCCTGCCGCATACGCTGGCGCGGGCCATGCGGCACTTCGCCGATCCGCAGACGGGTATTGTCGGCGGCGTGCCCATACCCCCCGGAGACGGGCCGTTCGACCGGGCGCGGCTCATCGAAGTGCTGCTCAAGCACGGCTACTATCAGATCGCCTATGGCGCCATTGACGCCATTGTCGGGGTGCCGGGCATGTTCGCCGCCTACCGCACCGATGCGGTGCGGGCCGCCGGCGGCTTCGTCCAGGGCATGAATGGCGAGGATACCGATGTATCGCTGCGCATCGGGGAAATGGGCTATCGCGTCATCGGCGATCCGCAAGTCCACTACGTGTCCGAAGTGCCGGCCAGCTTCCACCACCTGCGCGAGCAGCGGCTGCGCTGGTTCCGCTCGGTCTATCATGTCAGCGCGCGCAACCGGACCTATCTCGACGACTGGCGCCCGTCACTGCGCGGCAAGGCCATTCTGCCCTTCATGCTGCTCAATTCGGCGCGCCGGGCGATGACTGTGCCGCTGTTCCTGTTCAGCCTGCTCTATTACGTCATCGGGCCTTCCGGCGCGGCGCCGCTGACCCTCCAGGCGGTATTGGCGGTGCTGGTCGGGGCGCCGGCGTTGATGGGGGCCTTTGCCGTGCTGGTCAACGGCCGGCCCAGGGCGCTGCTCGGCCTGCCCGAATATGTGCTGTTCCGGGTGCTGCGCAGTTACCTGACGCTGGAATCGGTGCTCAGCATCGCCTTTGCGCCGCGCCGCAACCGCTAAAACTTTAGGAATTCTGCCAATCGGCCCCTAAGGGCCGGGGAACTAGGGTAGATGCATGGAGTTCTAGGGCCATGCGCTACCCGATCTGGGCGTTTTTCTTTGTTCTGGTGATGCCGCCTTTCGCAGTTCATGCGCTTTTGGCCGGCAAGGCCCGGATCGCGCCGGATTCGGCCATCATGGCGAGCTACGAAGCGCCGCAGGACGTTTACTTTTCCCGCGTGACCACCAGCCGCTGACGCTCAGACCGCCGACCAGTCGACGAAACAGGCATCGGCGCGGAAGTCGTAAAGCCATTCCATCGGCAGCACAGACTGGAAGCGTGACTGTACCGTCACCCGCACCGCCCCGGTCATGTCCTGACAGGTGACGTTGCGTTCAAGCGTGGTCTCGCCTTCGGTCAGCGCCACGCCGCGCCCCAGCGCCAGGCCCGTGGCAAAATCGAGGGCCCGCTCCGGCGAATAGGCGCCGTCCAGCGTGCATTGCAACTGTCCGACGCCGATGCACCGCGCCGTGGCGCTGGCCACGTCCTGGATCGCCTGCCGCGTCCACCAGGCGCGGCTGACCTCGATGGTGCCGACAACCATAAGGAGGAAGGGCAAGACGAGCAGGGCAAATTCGATGGCCGAAGTGCCGTCCGTGGCGCGGAGGAAGCGGCGCAACGTCACCTTCATTGCAGCCTCGCCAGGGCGGAAAGGGAAATGACGCCATTTTCGGTGAGGCCATAATCGACAAAGAGCGGCCGGTATCCCACCGTGACGGAGAGGGCGACGAACTTGCCGGCAAATCCGCCATTGGAGCAGGGCGTGCTGCAGCTGACGGGGCTGCCCCAACGGACCGCCGCGCCGTCGCGGCTGGGGCAATAGCACTGCGCGGCCGGCGCCGCTTGGCCAGACTGGCCATAGAGCTTTTCGGTATAGGTGGCACTGGGGCCATTGTTGACGACGATGCTGGCGCCGGCATCGGTACCCGCCTGGCCAATGAGGACCTTTGCCGAATTGAGGGCGAGGCTGGCGGCGTTGTCGACGGTCATCTGCTGGCCGCTGGCCATGGCGAAACTGGTGGCGTTGGACAGTGCTGCTTCCAACTGGCTGCGGGTATGGATCAATGCGCCGAAATCGGTCGCGGCGGCGAGGATCAAGAGGAAGATCGGCGCAAAGAGTGCAAACTCGATGGCCGACACGCCATCTTCCCTGCGGGTGAAACGGGCGAGAAAGCGCCGCATCATTGCACCAGCACCACGCGGCGCTCGCCCGAGCCGCCCGCCCCGGTGAGGCAGTCCGATGCGGCCGAGGCGCCGCCCGAGAGCTCGACGCGCGAACCGATGACCTGGAGACAATCGCCGCCGCCTCCGGCCAGGCCCGAGCCGCCGCCCATGACGATAGGACCGGTGGGGAAATAGAAGGCCCCGGAAATCCGGGCATTGCTGGCACCCTGCACGAGGCTGGCGCCGGCCGTATTGCCATTGACCGGGCCGACCACGGCCAGGCCCGCATTGGCACCGGTCTTGGGGGCGCGCAGCACCACATTGCTGTAGCCGGCCGAGACGCAGAAGCTGGTATTGGCGCAGCCGCCGGCGGCATAGCCCGGCATCCTGCCCGAGAGGACGATGGTGACGTCCTCTGCCTTGACCGAGACCGTGCTGCCGCCGCATTGCGCGCCGCCGCCTCCGGCGCTGCCCAGCCAGAAGACGCCGTCCACCGTGTAGACGCCGGCGCCCAGCACCACGGCACCCGAGGCGACGAAACTGCCATTGATGTCGTGTTGAGGCGCGACGCTGACGATGAAGCAGCTTCCCCCGCCCGCCGCATAGACATGGCCATGGGTGCGGAAGGTGGCCGGTTCGTTGCTGGCCCCGCTGGGAACGGCATTGGCGAAGATTGTGGTGGCGCCGCCCTCAATGGTGATGGAATCCCCGGTGCTGGCGGCGCCGAGGTCGAAGACATTGGTCTCGCCGGCACCCAGGGTCATCCGAGCGCCCCCGCCGGTGCGGATGCCGGCGGCCAGCGAAAAGCTGCTCGGCCCGCCGAAGGTCAGGGTGCCTCCGCTCAGCGAGCAGATCGAATGGGCGCAGCCGGACGTATTGGCGCCGACCCGATAGGTGCCGCGGCCGAAACTGACGGTATTGCTGGCGACATAGATGCCGCGGGCCACGGCATAGTTGCCGTCGGGGAAACTGGACTGGCCCTCGACCCGCAGCGAGCCGAAATTGTAGCGCTTGGCACCATTGCCGCCGGCATTGAAGGCGAGGCGCACGCCACCCGAGACTGTGACATTGCCAAAACTGTGCTCGGCGACGTTGGCGGGGCAGGTGACTGTCCAGTTGCCGGACCAGTCGGAGGGCTGGCTGACCGAACAGCCGGCCTGGGCGACGAGCGCTGAAATGGCGGAGGTGGCGGTATAGCCGAAGGTGATATTGGGGCCGTTGGGTACGGAAGGCGCTGATGGAGCCAGCATGGCGTCGACGGCGGCCAGCCGTCCGGTGACGCCGGCAATGGTGGCATTGCCGGCCAGCGGGTCGGCGGTGGGGAGCTTGGCCACCTGGCCCGGCCCGCCATCGGGGCCGCGAATGCCGTTGCAGCCGACATTGGGCGCGGCGCCGTCATAGCGCACGATATTGGCGGTAATCGAGGTGCCGCAGGGCACCGCGATGGTGGAGTTGGAATCCACCGAGCATTTGGGCGCCGAAAGGCTGGTACCACCCGAGAGGATGATGCCGCTCAGCGACCGGTCCAGCGCCACGACGCAGGCCGGCGGGCCGCCCGAGCCGATGGCCGCAAAGGAGCGGGTGGCGATGGTCAGTTGCGGCAGCGCGCCCACCAGCGTGCCCAGGACGATGGTCTGCTGGACGCGGATATCGACCTGCACGGTCTCGCCCTCGCCATGCGGGGAGGGCACGAGGGCCACCTCGACGCGGTCGGCGTCTATGCCATTGAGTTCAGCGGCGCGAATGGCGGCCGATGTCATGTCGGCTTCGGACTTGGTGGCGGTGTAGCTGATGGCGCCGGCAAAGGCGGCAATGTCGGCGGTGCGCTGGTTCTGGCCGCGAATGACGAGGCCATGTCCATATTCGACGGCCAGCGCCGCGCTGCCGAGAATGACGGGAAGCAGGAGCCCAGCCAGAATGGCGAAATTGCCGTCCTCGGAGCGTGCGAACCGTGCTGGCAGGGAAGAAGGCCGACCAGGCTCGGGTCTTTGGACCAGCGCCCGGCTGCAGGCGCGGATCAGGGGCACCAACAAGATAGACTTACACCGAGCTAGGAAACAGACTGAGTGATGACACTAATCTTCCTAGATGGAATTTACTAAGCTTCGGTGACCACACGAGAATTTGCCGTTTAATCACGGCTTGGTGATCAAGCCCAAAGCATTCGCTCGTGCGAGCTCTGGCTAAGAGTTTTCTCAAATTGTGTCTTCTGCAAAGCCCGTATCGCAAGGGTTTGCGGTTATTGCTTGGCAGGAGGCGCGGAGAAGGCCGCGCGGAGAAAGTCCGGATGAAGCGACCGGCGGACTTGCCGACCGCGACACCCCGTGTCCAGCGGGTCGGTCCAATGTCAGCATTTAATCAAAAGGAAAAATTAACCTTCAATTAAGGCAGTTCGCACCAGGGTGGGATGCGAACCAGACAGGCAGAAGCCCGACGCCAGCAGCATCTGTAATGCGGGACCTGTTGAATATGCTTTCCATTTCAACCCCTTTGAAATTCCTGAGAGTGGCCAGCGCGATGGCAGCGCTCGGTATGGCCGCAGGTCTTGCGGCCTGTTCCAGCACGGCCGAATTGCCGCCCCAGGAGGCGCGGGTCACGAGCCCCGCCGATGCGCTGATCATGCCGCCGCCGGGCGGACCGGGCATCGTTTCGGTGGTTTCGATCATCTACAGCAATGCCCGGCACCAGGACATCTACCTCGAGACCAATGCCCGCTCGACCGGCGAAAACAAGATTTCGGTGACCCAGTTCATCGGGAAGGGCGGCGACGGCAGCGATTCCCGGCTGCGCGACGTGCCCTTTACCGAGGTCAACCTCACGGAAGCGGCGCTGGCCGCCTGGCCTGGCTCGGGCATGTCGGTCTCGCCCTATTTCGTCCAGAACAATTACGGCCCCTTCGGCTATGCCATCGCCAAGCCGGCCAATGGTGACACGTGCATCTATGCCTGGCAGAGAATCGAGCCGACGCTGAAGCCGTCTGGCGCAGTGGACAGGGGCGCCATCAGCATTCGCCTGCAACTGTGCCGGCGCGATACCAGCGAAGCGCGGCTGCTGGAAATCATGTACCAGCTTCGCCTCAATATCGCGGTTTTCCCGCCGGCGGGCGCACCCGCCATCATCGGCGCCCGCATGGCGCCGGTACGACCCGTGGGGCAGGCCGGCTTTGTGGAAGTCATCCCTCCCGCTCCCGCCGCACCGGCGCGGCCCGCAGCCGTCCGGTCTGCGGCCGTCACCCCGGCTACACCGACCGCATCGACCGTGGTGCCGCCACCCGGCGCGCCCATCGTGCCCCCGCCTGGCGGATCAACCGGTGCGTCGTCCGGAACCGCCGTTCCGCGCCCCCCGTCCACGTCCACACCCCCATCCGGGTCGGACGTGACGGTGCCGTCGCCGCCCTCGGGCGGAAACTGAGAAACAGGAGGCGGCGATCGGCAAGGCGTTTACGGTTCTGCTCTGGCTCATCTGTGCGGGCCTGACCCTCATCCTCATTACCGTGCCGGTGAGCCTGCAGGTTCACCTGGTCATGGCTGCGCTGCTGCTCCTGGCCATGCTTGTCATCAAGCTGCTGCACCTCGATGGCAACTGGCGCCTCCTGCTGCTGACCTTCGGCACGATCATCGTCCTGCGCTACGCCTTCTGGCGCACCACCAGCACGCTGCCACCGGTGCATGAACTCGCCGACTTCGTTCCCGGCCTCATCCTTTATCTGGCCGAGATGTATTGTATCTGCATGCTGTTCCTCAGCCTGTTCGTGGTGCTGCGACCGCTGCCGCCGCGGCCCTCCATCCGCCTCGGCAAGGATGACCCGGTCCCCACGGTCGACATCTTCATTCCCACCTATAACGAGGACTATGACCTCCTGGCCGGAACGCTGGCGGCGGCCAAGGCCATCGACTATCCGGCCGACCGCATGACGGTATGGCTGCTCGACGATGGTGGTACCGAGGCCAAGCGCAACAGCGCCGACGCCGATGCCGCCGCCACGGCGCAGGAGCGCTACCAGCAGCTCCAGCAGCTCTGCGATGAGCTGGGATGCCGCTACCTGACGCGTGCCCTCAACGAGCATGCCAAGGCCGGCAACCTCAACAATGGCCTTGCGCATTCCAGCGGCGAATACGTGGCCGTGTTCGACGCCGATCACGCGCCGGCCCGGGACTTTCTGCAGGAGACGGTGCCCTATTTCGCGCGGGACCAGCGGCTCTTCCTGGTGCAGACGCCGCACTTCTTCCTCAATCCCGATCCGCTGGAGCGCAACCTGCGCACCTTTGAAGTGATGCCGTCGGAAAACGAGATGTTCTACGGGATCATCCAGCGCGGCCTCGACCGCTGGAACGCGGCTTTCTTCTGCGGTTCGGCGGCCCTGTTGCGGCGCGAAGCGCTGGCCGTCACCAATGGTTTTGCGGGGCGCAGCATCACCGAGGACTGCGAAACGGCGATCGAGCTGCACAGCAAGGGCTGGAACTCGATCTATGTCGACAAGCCGCTGGTGGCCGGCCTGCAGCCGGCGACCTTTGCCAGCTTTATCGGCCAGCGCACCCGCTGGGCGCAGGGCATGATGCAGATCATGCTGTTCAGCTTTCCGCTGTTCAAACCCGGGCTCAAGCTGGTGCAGCGCCTGGCCTACCTCTCGAGCACCATGTTCTGGCTGTTCCCGCTGCCGCGCATGATCTTCCTCTTCGCCCCGTTCTGCTACCTGTTCTTCGACCTGCAGATCTTCACCGCGTCGGCCGGCGAATTCACCGCCTATACGCTCACCTATTTCATCGTGAACCTGGTGATGCAGAACTCGCTGTTCGGGCGCTGGCGATGGCCGTGGATTTCCGAACTCTACGAATATATCCAGTCCGTCCACCTGCTCGGCGCCCTGCTGTCGGTGCTGCGCAATCCGACCAAGCCGACCTTCAAAGTGACGGCCAAGGACGAGAATGTGGACGTATCGCGGCTCTCGGAGCTGTCACGGCCCTTCTATCTCATTTTCCTCCTGCTGATCGCGGCCCTGGCCATGACCTTCTACAAGTTCACGACCGAGCCCTATCAGGCCGAGGTGACGCTGGTGGTGGGCGGCTGGAACGTCTTCAACCTGATCCTTGCCGGCTGTGCGCTGGGCGTGGTGTCCGAGCGCCGCGAGCAGCGCAGCAGCCGCCGCGTCGCGGTGGAGCGTCGCTGCGAAATCCAGGATGCTCAGGGCGAATGGGTTCGCGGCACGATCATCGACGTTTCGAGCGGCGGTCTTGCGATCCGCGTCCCCAATGCCGCCGGTCTCGGACGCGGTGCGCCCACCCTGGTCCGGTTCACGCCGCTGTCGCAGACCGAGACCACCGAGCTTTCGGTGTTTGTCCGCTCGACGACGCCAGAGGGCAAGGGCACCGTGCTGGGCGCACGCTACATGCCCAAGCGCGGGCAGGACTACCGGCTGATCGCCGACCTGCTCTATGCCAATTCCGCCAACTGGCAGCAGCGGCAGCGGTCGCGCCAGGTCAATATCGGGCTCATCCGCGGCACGGCGCGCTTCCTTGCCCTGGCGGTCTACCAGACAGGACGGGGCCTGGGCTATCTGATGCGGTTCGGGTCAGGCAGGACGTCGTCGCATGAATAGGGTTGTCCTTGCCGGCGCATTGCTGATCGGCCTCGCGCTCCCGGCCATGGCGCAGCCATTGCCCTTCGACATGTCGCCCGAAAGCGACCTGGTCGTTCCCGTGCCGGCGCCGCAGGTGCCGCAGCCGTCAGCGGCGCCGGAAGCGCCGTCCGTCGCCGTTCCCGCTGCTTTCCGGCGCTACCTGTTTCCGGGTGGCGAGGTCCGGCTGGAGGGCGAGCAGAGCCGGCAGGCCGTCGTGGTCTATCTGACCGAGGCCCAGGCCGCCGCAGAGGCCAGCCTCCACTTTGCCTATGTGAACGCCCTGGTCGTGGCGCCGGAATTCTCCCAGCTCGACGTGCGCGTCAACGGCACGAACCTGACGATGACGCCCATTGCCTCCTCGGCGGGTCCGGCCGAACTGGTCGTGGCCGTGCCGCCCGGGGTGCTGCGCAGCGGCGCCAATGTCGTGGATTTCAGAGCGTCCCAGCGCCACCGCACGGATTGCTCCATCCAGTCGACCTATGAATTGTGGACCGAGCTTTCCGGCGCCTGGCTCAGCTTTGCCGGGGAGGGTCTCGGCGCGGTTCGGACCCTGGCCGATCTTGGTGCCGTCGGCACGGGCGAGAACGGCACGACCACGCTCAGGATCAAGCGTAACGGTTTTGCCGATCCGGCGGCACGGAGCACGCTGCTGCGCGCCGTCCAGCAGGTCGCCATCGCCCTGCGCGCTCCAGCCATCAACATCGAACTGGTCGATACGCTTTCGGCAGAAGCGCAGGCAGGCACACTGGACCTGGTGGTCACGCCCGTTTCGGGCCTCGAGGGAGAATTCTCGCCGCTGGCGCCGCAGGCCGCGACCACACCGACCGCAGTGATGATGCCCATGGCGTCGGGGGCCAACACCCTGGTGCTGTCCGGTCCGAACTGGGAGAGTATCGGTCGCGCCGGTGACGCCCTTCTCTCAGCCGCGCCGGCGACAGCCGAGCGTCCGCGGACCGACCTGGCGCTGCCCTATCCGCTGATGCTCGGCGGACAATCGGTGGAGCTGGGCGATCTGGGCGTCGACACGGTGGAATTCAACGGGCGGCGGTTCACCGCCACATCGCAATTCGAGCTGCCCGCAGACTTCTACGCCTATCGCTACGGCACGCTCGACCTGGTGCTCGATGCGGCGTTTTCCGCAGACGTACAGCCGGGCAGCGAGATCGACATCTTCACCAATGGGCAGATCGCCTCGGCCACGCCGCTGCTGCGCACCGATGGCGGCATGCTGCGCGACACGGTGATCCGCATCCCGATGACCAACCTTCGCCCCGGGCGGAACGTCGTCGATATCAGCGTCAGCCTCGTCACTGAAAGCGACGGCGTCTGCAGTGCCGGATGGACGGGACGGGCGCCGGTGCGCTTCGTGTTTTCCGATTCGACCCAGTTGCGCCTGCCCCAATATGCGCGGGCCGCAGCCTTGCCGGATCTGCGCGTGCTGACCGGCAGTGGCTGGCCCTATGCCGATGCCCCCGCCGCGCCGCTGGCGGTTGGCGCGGACGAAGAGTCGCTGCTCAGCGCCATGTTGTTCCTCAGCCGCGTGGCAACGGCTTCGGGTCGCATCCTGCCGGTCAGCGTGATCGACCAGGCCGAACTGTCACCGGAACAAGACGCGCTGTTGATCATGCCGTTCGATGCCGTTTCGGGGCAGTTCGCGGGGCAAACCGGCCTTGTCCTGCCGCAGGCCCGCTCAGCCGATGCCTCCAATCGGGAAGCCCTTGAACAGTTCAGCGAGGGAAGGCCGGGCAATGCGCCATGGACGGCGCCCGCCGAATGGCTGGCGCAGCGCGTGGGCATGGAACTGTCGGACCTGCGCGTGGCGCCGGCCCATGATGCACCTTTCCCCCTGCCGGCCCGCGCGGCCGTTCTGTCCCAAGTGATGCAGCCCGAAGGGGGCCTCTGGACGGTGCTGACCGCCCAGAACGGCGGCGACATGCTGGATGGCACACGGGCGATGATGCAGACCGAGCGCTGGCGACAGATGGCGGGCCGGGTCAGCACCATGGCCCCGGGGGATGCGGAGGTCATCACCGTAGCAACCGACAACCCGGTCATCGTCTCGACCCAGCCATTTTCCTTCGACAATGTCAGGCTGGTGGCGGCGAACTGGTTTTCCGGCAACGCCGTTTATTTCACAGCCGCAATCATCGTGGTGGCCATTCTGCTCATGTTTTCGACATCCGTTCTGCTCAGCCATGTCGGGAGGCGCGAATGACCGCCGCGCCCCGCATTCTGGCCGTCCTCGGCTTTCTCGCGTCCACCACGCTGTCGGCCCTGGGGGCGCCCGTGATCACATCCGAGGAATGGCAGAGCTATCGCGACAATTTCATCGGACCCGAGGGCCGGGTCATCGACAAGGCAAATGGCGACATCAGCCACAGCGAGAGCCAGGGCTACGGACTCTTGCTGGCGGTGCTCGCCGAAGACCGCGCCGCGTTCGACCTCATTCTTGAGTTCACCAACAGCGAATTGCGCATCCGCGAGGACGGGCTGGCGGCCTGGCGCTGGGAGCCTCAGGCGTCGCCACACGTCACCGACAGCAACAATGCCACCGACGGCGACATGCTGATTGCCTATGCCATGATCCGCGCCGGCGAGCAGTGGCAGGACCCGGCCCTGATTTCTGCCGGCACGGAGATGATCCGCACCGTGGGGCGGACCATGCTGGTCGAGGCAGATGGCATGCCGGCAATCCTGCCGGGCGAATTCGGCTTTCTCGAAGAAGAAGCCGACAATGTGCCGGTGCTCAACCCATCCTACTGGATTTTCGAATCCTTCCCGCTCTTTACGCGCGTCGATCCGGTGATCGACTGGATGGCCGTGAGCGAGACCGGGCTGGAGCTTCTCAGCCGGGCGGCGGAAACCGAGGCGGGCATACCGAGCGACTGGGCGCAACTGGTCGACGGCGGCATCCGCCCCTCGCCCAATGTTCCCGCCGAGTTCGGCTATAACGGCATCCGCATTCCGCTCTATCTCATGCGGGCCGGGCAGGATCCGGCCTATCTCGAACCCTTCCGACGGCAATTCGCCGAAAGGGGCCTTGCCACTGTCGACGTGGTCGAGAATGTGCAGCTCGATCCCATCGCCGAGCCTGGATATCAGTTGATCACCGCCGCGATGGAATGCGTCAGCGCCGGTACGCCCATCCCTGCCGAGCTGCAGCGAATGGAGCCCACGAGCTACTACGCCGCGACACTGCAATTGCTGATGCTCGACTATCTGCGGCGCGAGCACACCGCGTGCCTCGATGCGGGGGGCGCCACTTGAGGGTTCTGCTGCCGCTCGTCCTGATCGCGCTTATCGGCACCGTGTCCTATACGGTCATGGCCGAGCAGGCGTCGCATCGCCAGCTTTGGCCCGAAGGCCCGCAGGCGGCGCCAGAGGCGCCTGCCGCAGTGCTGGTGGCGCAGGCCGACCCGGCGGACATGGATGTGATCACCGAAATCGCCCAGGCGCCGGTCGTGACGGAAGCCCCCGCGGCGCCGGCGCCGCCGGTGGTGGACGAAACGGCCCTGCGCTATTTCGCCCAGCAGGGCGACCAGGTGCGCCTGCAGCGCGAAATCGAGCGCCTGCAATCGCTCTATCCCGGCTGGCAGCCGCCGGCGGATCCGCTGAACCAGGAATATGTGCCCGACCAGGACATCATCACCATCTGGGAGCTGTTCAACAGCGGCGATCTTGCCGGCGCACGCGCCGCCATTGCCGCCAAAGAAGCGGCAGACCCGAGTTTCGTGCCGTCGCAGGATCTGCTCGATAGCCTGGCCGCGGGCGAGGCGACGATAGGATTGCGCACCGCGTCCGACGCCCAGGAATGGGACAGGGTGATCTCCATCGCCGCCAACAATCCCGCGCTCCTGACCTGCGCCAACGTGGATACGATGTGGCGTCTCGCAGAGGCCTTCGCCCAAACCGACGCCACTGAGCGTGCGGTCGACGCCTATAGTTATGTGCTGGTCAATTGCACCGATGCCGGCGAGCGCCTCGCGACCGTGCAGAAGGCGGCCGAACTGCTCGATCGCGAGGCCATCGAGCCGCTCTTTGTACTCGAGCAGCAGACCGATGGAGTCGGTGAATTCGCCGCCGTGCGGCTGGACCTCGCCCGGCGCGATATCGCCGCCTCGCTCGATGAGGGCGGCGCGCCGGCCCTGGCCGCGGATGTGGAATTGCTGCAGGCCCATGCCGAGGCGGAAGACGTCGCGGAAGACCTGCGCCTCCTGGGTTATTACCAGCTCGACCGCGGCCGGGCCAACGAAGCGCGGAGGCTTTTCGAGCAGGCCTACGAAGCCGATCCGTCCGCCGCCTCGGCCGAAGGGCTGGGCGTCGCGCTGATCGAGCTGCGCGACTATGGGCCAGCCGAGGATGTGCTCTCCGAATTCAACGAGGACAGCGAGACCCTGTCGGCGCTCTATCTCGATGCAGCCGCGGCGCTGCTCTCGACCGAGCCCCGGCGGGACCTCGACAGTGACGTGCTCGGCCGCATCGTCGATGCCACCGTTGCTGCCCGGGATGCCAATGTGGCGCAGGAGCTGGGCTGGTATGCCTATGCCTTCAGCCAGGCCAAGACCGCCGTGGAATGGTTCACCACGGCCCTGCGCTGGCAGGCCGATCTCGAGCCGGCCGCCTATGGCCTCCTGGTTGCCGCCGATTCCCTGGGCGATACGGTCACGGTGACGACGATCCAGACGCAGTGGAAGGCGCGATCGCAGCGGATTGCCGACTTCGGCAAGACTTCTTCGGTGGATATCGACACGACGGCGCCGCCCTTACCGCAACCCCGACCGGCCCATGTGGCGCAGGAGAAGGCCGTCCGGCCGGCGCCCAGCAGCCAAGCCGCTCCACTGCCCCAGACCTCGTCTGGGGCAGTGTCATGCCAGCAGTTCGTGCCGCCCCAGGCCCTGTCTCCCGGTGCCGCCCTCAGCCATGGGTGGTGCCTGATGAATCTCAACCGACCCGGCGAGGCGGTGGGTCACTTCGCCCGCGCCCTGCACTCGACTTCATCGAGCACCCGTGGCGATGCCGCCTATGGGCAATCCCTGGCCTATCTGCGCATGGGCCTCACTGACAATGCCGCCGTTGCCGCGGCGGCCGGGCCGCAAAGCGACAGCCGCGCCATCGAATTGCAGGTCGCCATCCTCAGCCAGAAGGCCACGGCCGCCTATGCGATCGGCGATTATACGCGGGCGCTCGACGCCTTGGACCAGCGCAGCCAGATGGCGCCGGAACGCAATGACCTGCTGACCTTGCGGGCCTGGAGCTATTATCACCTGCGCCGCTATGCCGAGGCCGAGCGGATCTTTGCGGCTGTCGCTGCCACCGGTTACGGCGACGCGGTCTCCGGACTCGCCGCGGCGCGCTCGCGGCTCATGCAGTAACGCCAACCCCATTCACCAAAGGAATTGACCACCCACGTTTGCCGGAGGCGCGGTGGGTGGCCGTGGTTGGCGGTGGAGGAGGCTTATCGCCCGGTCTATGCCTTGAGATGCAGGCTGACGAGGACGCGGGCCGAATGGCCGTCCTTCATCGACGTGGCAAGCCGGAGCCAGCCACCGAAATGGGCGACCCGCGCGTGGGAGACGTCACCAGGCGATGACGGCAGATCCAGCGTCGTGCCCTCGTCGCACCAGTGAATGCCGTCGGGCGAAATCTGCACGCGGACCTTGGCTGGTTCTGCATGCGGGGCCGGGGCGAGAACCTGCAGGAACAGGATGGCCTCCTTGCCCCAACCCACCTCGTAAGGCTCGCTCGCGGCCTCGCCCTGCCAGGTGACATTTCGGTCGACGACGATGTGTGCGCTCTCTCTCATCATTCAGAACTCTGCGGAAATACAAACGGAATCGACGTACAGAAATGCGCGCTTGTCGCTGTCGGTCTCGACCAGGAAACCGAAGTTGAGCATTCCCCAGAGGTTCTTCATCGCCGGCATGCGGATGCTGCCCACGGCGTCCGGGCTGAACACCTTTTCATTGCACTGGAAATGCAGCGGCACCATGCGCTCGAGATCGAAATCGAGCCGCAGATAGGTCCAGTTGAGTTTGGTCGGCAGCTCGTTGTAGCAGAGGCGATCCTGGCCATCGGCCAGATCCTCCCAGCCTTCGGGAGACAGGTGATAGTGGCTGACCGTGTCGCCGGTATCCCCAATCGGGACGAAGGCTGTTTCGTGCCGCTTGGTCTGCCAGGTCTGGCGCAATTGGCCATTCTCGGCATTGAGATAGCGCAGGTGCGGCATGACCCGCTCGGCCGATGCGCCGGCGGACTCCATGCTCTGGAGGTCCAGGAAGATGCCGAAGGAGCGGACATCGGTCATGGATAACAGCAGCTCGTTGGCCTCCGGCTTGGCCGCAACATAGGCCTCGATGCGAATCGGTCCCGATTTGCGGAAGGTCAGACGCTTGATGGCGCAGTTCTGGGCACCCTTTTCCGGCCGGGTCGCGATCTTGAGCGCATAGGTGCCGTCGACGCCGCCATGGCTGCCGGCATCCCAGTGCCCGATGCTCGAGAGCATGGGCTGGCTATGCTGGGCGTAGCCCGGGAGCATGGCATCGAGCGTGTGCTCGTAATTTCCCACGAGCTGCCCCCAGCCACAGAAGCCGCGATCAAAGTCGTCGAACGAAAGGATGCGGGACATGGGGTCGAAGCGGCTGAGCCTGGGATCGGCATCGAGCATGGCGCGGCGAAATGCCGACGGATCAGGGGTACCCATCGGGGTCATCCTTTCGTTGCGCCGGCAGTCAGGCCGGCTACGAGATATTTCTGGGTGATAATGATGAAGAGCAGGATCGGCACGAGCTGCACGGTGGCAGCCGAGAAGACCACGCCCCATTGCACGCCGTCGAAGGAGTCGTTGAGCTCGGCCAGCGCCAGGGGCGCGGTCTTGGCGAAGGAACTGGTGAAGATGAAGGCGAACAGGAACTCGTTCCAGGCGAAGACGATGATGAAGACGGCCACCGCCACGATGCCCTGGGCGGACAGCGGCAGGATCACCTTGGTGATGACCTGCAGGCGCGTCGCGCCATCGATGATCGCCGCCTCGTCGAGTTCGCGCGGGATCTGATCGATGAAGGTGCGCATGACGAAGGTGCCGAGCGACACGAAGAAGGCCGTGTAGAGAATAATCAGGATGAAATGCGTGTCGTTAAGGCTGAGCGCGTTGACCGCCGGGAACAGCGGAATGGTGATGACAATGGGCGGGATGAGCCGGATCGCAATCAGGAAGAAGGCGCTGACCGAGAGCCAGCGGCTGCGATACCGGGAATAGGCATAGGCCGCCAGAAGACTCACCAGCACGGCCAACGACATGGTGCCGATGGTGACGATGAGGCTGTTGAGGAGGCCCTGGAAGATGTTGCCCGCTTCCGCCCAGAGCCGGGCATAGTTGTCCAGCGTGGGGGTGAAGAACAGCGAGGGCGGCGAGGCGAAGATGTCTCGCGGCAACTTCAGCGACGAAATGAAAATCAGGGCGATCGGCAGGCCTGACCAGAAGCACACGGCCACCATGGCCAGGAGCTTGAACAGGGAGGCGATGCGAAATGGCTTACGCTTGGCCACGGAACATCTCCTTGTAGATGCTGCGCAGGTAGACATAGGCGAGGCCGAAGGATGCCAGGACAAGCAGCCAGCCGGTCGCCGATGCCGTTCCGAATGAGTGGTATCGGAATGCTTCAAGATAGAGGTAGACGGCCGAAACCTCGGTGGTGCGGGCCGGGCCGCCACCGGTGAGCAGCCAGACTTCCGAGAACAGCCGGAAGGCGAAGATGTAGCGGAACAGCATGGCGATCAGCATGGCCGGCAAGAGCAGGGGCAGCGTCAGCCGCCTGAACTGCTGCCATGGCGTCGCGCCGTCGATGGCGCCGGCCTCGTAGAGATCGGTGGGGATAGCGAGGCGCGCGGCATAAAGGATGATGAAGGTGAAGGGCAGGTGCAACCACACCGAGAGCAGCGACACCATGATCAGGCCATGCATGGGCTCGACGGCCCATTCGAGGGTGGGCAGGCCCATGGCGGTCAAAGCCTGGCCGACGACACCCATTTGCGGATCGAACAGAAACCGCCAGATCACCACCGCCGATGCTTCGGTCACGGCATAGGGCGCAAGGATGATGGCGAGGATCGCCGGCCGGCCCCATTTCCAGCTCGCCAGCAGCAGCGCCATGCCGAGGCCGATCAGGATTTCGGCATGCACCACGATGAGAATCACGATGACGGTGTTGGTCAGCGCCCGCCAGAAATAGCCGTCGTTGAGGATGGCGGCGTAGTTCTGCAGACCCACGAAGATCGGCTGCGCGCCGAATGACGACGTGTGGAACGACAGGAACAGCACATAAAGCGCTGGAATGAAGATCAGCGCGATCACGAGTAGCTGCGCCGGGGCGATCAGAACATAGGGCGCAATGGCGATACGTGTGCCTTTCACTGCGAACTCCTTCATAAGGCAGGTGACCCAGGACTATCCCATCCACGACATGGACCCGCTGGAGAGCTGGCACAAGCAGCGGGTGCTGCTTGCCGGCGACGCCGCCCACGCCGTGGCGCCGCATTCAGGGCAGGGCGCATCCCTGGCGCTCGAGGATGGGGTGATGCTGGCCAATTGCCTTGTCGAAGCGAAGGGGATCGACGCCGCCTTTGAGCTGTTCGAGGCCAGGCGGAAGTCGCGTGCCGGAAAGGCCGTGGTGCTGGGACGTCTCAGCGGCTCCCAGAAGGCCGCGAGGGGCTGGCTGAGCCGGAGGATACGCGATCTGATCCTGCCCCTGGTCATGCCCATGGCGGTGCGTAAACAGGCCGAGCTCTTTCCCGGCCCGTAAGCGATCAGCGATCCTGGCGTGCGGTATAAATGGCGGTTGTCATATTGCGGATGACTTCGCCGCCAAATTGGCGCGCGGCTATCGCTTCCAGTTCTGCCAGGACGCGTTCTCGCTCGGGTTCGGGAAGAACAGACACATTGGAGAAGGTAGCGTATAGGCGACGCAGCTTCGCCGGTCTAAGCGCAAGGCTCCATTCGACGAAGTACGGTTTGTCGGCATGGAAGCCCGCCGTCGCGAAATCCTTCAATCGGGCGGCACTATCGAGTGCGTGTTCGCGCCGCGTGGCCCCTGCACTCGAAATGCTGGCTTTCTTGTCCGCGAACAGGTGCTGCGTCGCCTCGTGAAAGGGGTCGGAGCGCGTTTCAGAGCCAAAGACATTCCACATCAGCGCGACCACGCCATCGGATCGCAGCAGGTCCCGGATTTTCAGAAGGGCGGGCACAGCGTCGAGCCAGTGAAACGCAGTCGCGCTGATGGCGAGATCGAATGTCGAACCTGCCAGGTCGACCTGTTCGAACGGCTGCGCCAACACTTCAAGCGGAGCCTGGCCGCTATTCCGTTTGAGGAAATCCGCCAATCTCCTGTCGGGTTCGACGGCAACCACGCGCCTTGGCTGGTGCACAAGCAGTTCGCTCGTGGCGATTCCGGTTCCTGGACCAATCTCGAGAATGTCGACGCCGTGTCGCAGATTGGCGCGCTGACGCAGGACAGTCCATGCCGCCTCCGGATAGCGCGGCCGAGCTGCATGATAATTGGCAGGATCCGCGCCAAAAGCGCTGCGCCCTGCGCTGCGGTCGAGCGTTTCGATAGGTCTCATTGGCTCACCCTCCCCCTATCACGCGTGAACTAAGCCCCGAACCGCCTTGCGCCCGCGACGCAGGCAATAACGGCCACGGTCACGACAAGCATCAGCGGCGTCACCTGTTCCTGCAGGAGCCAGGCGGCCAATGCGAGGCCGAAAAAGGGCTGCAGCAACTGCAACTGGCCGACCGCGGCAATGCCGCCCTCGGCGAGGCCACGATACCAGAACAGGAAGCCGATCAGCATGCTGAACAGGGAAACATAGGCCAGGCTGAGCCAGACCGGCCAGGTGACCGCCTCAAAACTCTGTGGCCAGAAAAGGAGGCTGAGGGGGATCATGACGGGCAGCGACAGGACCAGCGCCCAGGAGATCACCTGCCATCCACCCAGCGTGCGGGAGAGACGTGCGCCCTCGGCATAGGCCAGACCGCAGACCAGGATGGCGGCGAGCATCAGCCCGTCGCCGATGGGCGAGGCGGCGAGCCCTCCCGAGAAAGCGAAGGCGACCACCAGGCCGCTGCCAAGCGCGGAAAACATCCAGAAGGCCCGCTTCGGGCGTTCGCCCGCCCGCAACACGCCGAAGAGTGCCGTGCACAGCGGCAACAGGCCGACAAAGACAATGGAATGCGCTGCCGAGACATGCTGCAGCGCCAGGGCCGTCAGCAGCGGATAGCCGACCACCACGCCCATTGCCACAATGGCCAGCGATGGCAGATCGCCCAGGCTAGGCCGCCTTTCCCGAAAGGCGAGCAGCAGCACGAGGCCGAGAATGCCGGCGATGGTGCCCCGGGCGGCGGTGAGAAACAGCGGGCTCAGCGCCTCGATGGCGACGCGGGTGGCCGGCAGGGAGCCGCTGAAGATGATGACGCCGATCAAGCCATTGATCCAGCCGCTCGCCGATCGCTTCATGGCACCCCTCCTGCTCCGCCGCTTATCCGTTGCGAAGCCGGCAGTCGCCAGATACGGTCCAGTACAGAAGGATCGAACTGTTATGGATACACCGACAGTACAGCCCGGCACGACCCGCATCGACTTCGTCATGTCGACGATCAGGGGGCGTATCGCCGGCCGGAGCCTGACGCCAGGCGCCAGGCTGCCCTCGGTGCGCGCGCTGGCGGCTTCGCTTCGCGTGTCGGTATCGACCGTGGTCGAAGCCTATGCCCGGCTGGTCGCGGAAGGGGCGATCGCTTCGCGCCCGGGATCGGGTTTCTTTGTCGCTGCACAGCTCGCGCCGATGACGCTGTCGCCGACCGGCGCGCCCGCCGACCGCGGCATCGATCCCTTATGGATTTCGCGCCAGGCGCTCGAAGCCGACGATGACGATTGCAAGCCCGGTTGCGGCTGGCTGCCTTCATCCTGGCTGCCACAGGACAGCCTCCGAAAGGCCTTGCGCAGCGTGTCGCGCGCGCCGGTCAACGACATCGCCCAATATGGTCCGCCACTGGGTCTCCTGCCCATGCGGCAACTGATCGGCCGGCGCCTTGGCGAGCGCGGGGTCGAGGCAACGCCCCAGCAGATCATGCTCACCGAAAGCGGCACTCAGGCGATCGATCTCATCTGCCGCCTTCTGCTGGAGCCGGGCGATACGGTGATGCTCGACGATCCCTGCTACTTCAATTTCCAGGCGCTGCTGCGTGCGCACCGGATCCGCGTCGTTAGCGTTCCGATGACGCCGACCGGACCCGACGTCGCGGCCTTCGCCGCCGTTGCGGAGCGGGAGCGCCCCCGGCTCTACATCACCAATTCAGGCGTGCACAATCCGACCGGGGCCATGCTGTCAGCCGCGACGGCGCTGCGCATCCTGCGCATCGTCGACCAGCACGGCATGGTCGTGGTCGAGGACGATATCTTCGCCGATTTCGAACATGTGCCGGCCCCGCGGCTAGCCGGGTTCGATGGCCTCAACCGGGTCCTGCAGATCGGCAGCTTTTCCAAGACGCTGTCCGCTTCGGTACGGTGCGGCTTCATCGCCGCCCGTGCCGACTGGATCGATGGCCTGGTCGACCTCAAGATCGCGACCACTTTCGGCGCCGCCCGCCTCAACGAAGCCGTCGTTCACCTGGCGCTGAGCGACGGCACCTATCGACGCCACGTGCAGTCCGTCCGCGACCGGCTGGAACGCCAACGCCACGACGTCGCCGAAAAGCTGCAAGCCATGGGGATCGAGCCCTGGATGGAAACACGCGCTGGCATGTTTCTCTGGAGCCGATTGCCACAAGGAGCCGATTCATCGGAATGGGCGCGTGCTGCCTTGCGCCGCGGTCTGGTCCTGGCGCCTGGCAACGCCTTCAGCGTCACGCAGACCGCAGGAAACTACATGCGCTTTAACGTGGCGCAGATGGACGGCGGAAGTTTTTCCCTCATCGAGTCCCTGTTGACATAGTCCGCACCCCCCGCTTGCGCATCCCTGGCCAAAGGCCGTCAGCGTCGGCCAGCGACATCGCTCGACTGGACGGTGCAGGCAAACTGTATGGCGCATGCGGACTTGTCGCGAACCCACCAGTCGCGGAGTCTACCGGAAATTTTGCCGGAAACCGGATGGTGGAGCTGAGCGGGATCGAACCGCTGACCTCGTCATTGCGAACGACGCGCTCTCCCAACTGAGCTACAGCCCCTCACCAGTGGTGTATATGGACAAATTCGCGGCCCAGGGCAAGGGGGCGCGCCGGGTATTGCGCGCTCTGGCGGTGTCACACCAACCGGTGCTGGATGAGGCTTTCGGCGGTGGCGAGGATGGCCTGGTCGGCGGGGATCAGCTTGCGGCCGAGGAGGGTTTCGGTGGGGGTGGCGTCGAGGCGCTTGGCATAGCCCAGCTCGCCCAGATTGTCTCGGACGTCGCGGTCGAAAAGGGCATAGAGGCGCACCGCGAGGTCGGGCATTTCAAAGCGTGGCACGCGCTTGTCGGGGTAGCGTTCGCGCAGGATGCGGGCGGCTTCGGCAAAGTAGAGCGGCGCCACGGCCATCGGGTAGCGGTGCCCACTGGCGCCTGGCTTGGTCATGGCAGCGACATGGGCCGCCGCGACGTCGCGCACATCGACCGGGGTGATGGGAATGCGCGGGGCAGCCGGTACCGAGCCATCGAGGAGGCGCTTGACGAGAATGGCGGAGGTGCCCGGATCGTCGTCGAGCAGGGGCCCGAAAATGGCGCCTGGATTGATGGAGGCGAGGTCGTCGTGGCGGCCGGCGGCGTCCACCAGTTCCCAGGCGCGGCGTTCGGCGCGGGTCTTGGATTCGATATAGGCGTTGACCGGCCGGCCATTGAGGTCGGTCCAGTCGCCGGCGCCGAAGGTCGGGGCGCCGGTGTTTTGGTGGCCATAGGCGATTGCGGCCATGGATGACGTCAGAACCATGCGCTCGACCCCGGCCTTCATGGCGGAGCCAATGGCCCGCTCGGTGCCCGCCACGGCCGGTCCGATCAGTTCGTTGCGGTCTTTCGGCATCTTGAGGACGAATGGCGAGGCGGTGTGCTGGAGATAGCGCACCCCTTGCGTCGCCGCGTCCCAGCCCTGGTCGGAACCGAGGTCGAGAGCCACGAAATCGAGCCGGGAGGTATCGGCGCCGGCGCGCTTGAGCGTATCGGTGACCTTGGCGGACTTTTCGAGATTGCGCACGCTGCCGCGAACCCGAAAACCGGCCTTGAGCAAGGCAAGGGCGATATGACCCCCGAGAAAGCCGGAAATGCCGGTGAGAAGTACGGTATCGGTCATGGTCCACTCCTTGATTTGAACGAAATATACGAATATCGTTCAATTAGTTCAAGATGGGAGCGCATTGTGCCGGAAGCGAAAGGTCGGGGATCGGAAAAACGGGACCGTATCCTGCGGGCCGGGCGGACGCTGTTCCTGCGCCAGGGCCTGCGCGCCACCACGATGGAGGCGATCGCCCGCGAGGCGCAGATCGCCAAGCCGACGCTTTATGCGCATTTCCCGGACAAGCATGCGATCTTCTCGGCGCTGCTCGAGCAGTTGATCGCCGACAAGCATGTCGCCTTCGACGCAGCGCTGACTGGGGATGGCGCGCTGGTGGAGCGGATCGGGCGGGCGCTGGGCGCCAAGTTCGGCGTCATCTCCCGCACCCTCGAGGGCTCCGCCCATGTCACAGAACTGTTTGCCGCCCATCACGAAGGCGCCGCGCTGTTCGAGCGCTCCAACGCGCTGATTGCCGACAAGCTCGCCGCGGTGCTGACGGAGGCCGGCGTCGCCGATGCCAAGCGGCTGTCACTGCTGCTGCTGGCCGCGGCCAAGGGGGTGGCCGAGGCGGGGATTACCAGCACCCAGCTTTCAGATGACCTGATGCTGCTCTCGGAGCGGCTGGTCGGGCCGGAGCTCAGGCGCTGACCAGCCCTCGCTCTCCCAACCCCACCACCACCCGGCTTGTCCGGGTGGTCCATACAATAGGGCAAGACAGGTGGATTGCCCGGTCGAGCCGGGCAATGACGATGGTTGCAGCTTGGTGAACCTACCGCGCGACCTTCGACCAGGCGCCGGTCTTTTCACTTTGGAAGATCGCGTCGATGACCTTCATTGAGGCGATGGCGTCCTCGACGCCCCAGGGGAGCGGGGCATTGCCCAGCACGGCCTGGGCGAAGGCCTCGGCCTGTTCGGTATATTGGTCGCAGGCCGGCAGGATTTCGCGGCGGGCCAGCGAGCCATCGAAGGGCGCGCCGATATCCACCGTGATGGCGGTGCGCTCATTGGGCGGGGCGTTGAAGGGAATAGTGATCTCGGCCTTGGCCTTGGTGCCGAAGATCTGCAGGCGCTGATGCGGCGCCGTCTGGGTGGAGCAGGTGAAACTCAACTGCCGGCCGCCGCCGAAATCGGCCATGACGCTGGCGAGGCGATCGGTGCCGAAATTGGGATCACGCTCGACCAGCGAAACGACCCGCTCCGGTTCGCTTTCGAAGAAATAGCGCGCGGCGGTGATCGGATAGCAGCCGATATCCATGATGCCGCCGCCGCCGATATCGGCCTGGTTGCGGACATTGGCGGGATCGGCGTTGAAATAAGTGAAGACGGCGTTGATGGACCGGATCTCGCCCAGTTCGCCCGAGCGGATGATCTCGCGCATCCTCTGCCATTGCGGATGGAAGCGCACCATGAAGGCTTCGAGAAAGACAATGTTGTCAGGAATGTCGCGCAGTTGCTCGGCCTCGGCTGCCGAAAGGGCGATGGGCTTTTCGCAGAGCACATGCTTGCCGGCTTTGGCCGCGGCCAGGGTCATGGGCACGTGGAGATGGTTGGGCAGGGGATTGTAGATGGCGTCGATATCGGGATCGGCAAACAGCTCCTCGTAGGAGCCGTAAGCCTTGGCGATGCCCAGCCTGTCCGCGGCCTCGCGCGCCTTGGCGCCGTCGCGCGAGGCGATGGCCACGACTTCGGAGCTGGGCGAGCGCTGAATGGCCGGCGTCACCTTTTGCATCCCGATATTGGCGGTGGAGAGAATTCCCCAGCGAATCTTCTTGGTCATGGTCGGCTCCTCTGTCCTTTCCGCTGGGGTAGCGCCCCGGCCGCCCAGGGGGCAAGGGCGGGTGGCAAGAAAACCGCTCACTGCAATGTCATGGCTCCGGCATTAACCCTTGCGTGTCCTGCCTCGGTTCCGCCGCGAAGCTCATGCTAGCCTCCACCAACGGGCCTGGTGGCGGGCCCAGAGATCCGGGGACCTACATGCAGCTCAAGCCGAACGCCTTCCGCCTGCACGAGACGGCACGCGGGGTCGAAACCATGAGCCGGTTTGCGCTGGCGGTGCTGGCCCTCGCCTCGGGCGTCTATACCTATCTCGGGGTGCGCGACCTGCTCGATGGCTCGGCGACCTTCGTGTTCTTCGCCGCCATCGTGTATTCGGCCGCCGTGTCGGTGGCCATCTATGCCTTCTGGACCTTCATGCTCCGGTTCGTGCCGCTGGTGGTCAGCGGGGCGCAGCGCGCGGCCATGTTCCTGACCATGCTGATCGGCTGCGGCATGATCATCGCCATGAGTTCCTGGCTCAATGCCGCGGCCCTTGCGGGTTCGGCGGCGCTCGAGCAGCACATGGCGGTGACGCTGCAGGGTTATGCCGAGGATCTCGACAACGCCCATTCGCGGGCGCTGGCCAGCCAGAGCCTCCTGCCCGACGTCGAGCGCGCCGCCGCGCGGTTCTCGACGCTGGCACAGGACGAGCGCGACAGCGGGGCTCTGACCGGCACGACCGGCTCGGGCAGCGTGGTGCAGCTCCTCACCCAGATGTCGACGCAGATGACGCAATTGGCGGGCACGATTTCCGGCTCGCGCGAGGAAGTGGCGGGGCTTTTCGCCCAGGGTTCGGAGCGCCTCGCGACCATGCGCGAACTGGTGTCGACCCCTGGCGAAATCGGCCCGCGCGCCGACAGTTTCCAGGCCGAGGCGGTGCAATTGTCCGCCGTCATCGCGGCATTGCAGCAGACCGATGTCGCCGCTTCGGTCAAGCGTGCGGCCAGCGATCTTTCCGCAGGCTTCATCGCGCCCGTCGCCGACGGGCAGGTGGGCGATCTCGCGACGCGGCAGAACCAGGTCATGGAGACCGTCCGCGTGTCGGTCGATGCGCAATCGGCGGCGCTGACCCTGGCGGCCGATGAAATTCTGGCCTCGCCCGGGGTCGAGCAGCGCCGCTTCGTGCCGCTGTCCTCGGCCGAAGCGGTGCTGCGCTACTGGAGCGACTTCATCCCGTCCTGGGCGGGCGCCATTTCCATCGACCTCCTGCCGGTGGTGCTGGTGCTCACCCTGATGATCGTCAACGATGCCATGCGGCGCGATGCCGAGACGCTCAAGGAAGCCGAGACCATCACCGCAGCGGAGATGCTGCGCGCCATGGCCCTCTATCGGCGCATGGAAGCGGAAGGCGTCTCGGAAGCCGCCGCGGCTCTGGCCGAGGGGGGCAGCGAGACCGAAAAGGCGCAGCCCGATACGCCCGAGCCAGACAAGACCGTCGCCGCCGATGACACGGTGACGCCGATCGACGCAGCGCAGCGCAAGCGCGGCGAGGGACCGCGCCCGGCATGATGGCGTTTCTGCACATTTCCGGGCCCGATCACCCCACCCTCGTTCCCTCCCCCTCAAGGGGAGGGAGGCGCAGGACCGAGCGTCCCATGTTCATGGTCTCCCTCCCCCCCGTGGGGAGGGATCAAGGGTGGGGGGTCTTTCTGGCTCATCCGATGCCCAAGGGCGGATATTCATGAAGAGCGAGGCCAATGCCCGCGCTCGCAGCGATGAGGGGCCGTTCTATAGGCATGTGATCGCCGGTCTCGCCCGCATCGAAGACGGCGCCATCCTGCGCTTTGCCTTTTTCGCGCTGCTGGCAGGCACATTGGGCGTGCTCTATGTCGACTATCGCGAGCTCAGCGCCGCGGCGCCCGCCGACCTGACGTTTACGCCACAGCCCATCCTGCCGCCGGCGACGTCGGACGATGGCGGCGGCCGTCCTCGTCCGGTGCTGACGACGCCGCCGGAACTGCTGGACGAGCCGCTTTCCATCAGCCTTGGCGCCAATGGTGTCCTGGCGCTGACCGGAACTATCGACCCAGGATCGGCGCAGCGCTTTGCGGAGGAAATCGCGGCGCGGGGCGAATATGTGTCAACCGTGCTGCTGGATTCGCCGGGCGGCTCCGTCAACGATGCCCTGGAGATGGGACGCCTGATTCTGGAGCGAGGGCTGGCGACCGAAGTGCAGGATGGCGGGCTTTGCGCCTCGTCCTGCCCGCTGGTCTTTGCATCAGGCAGCGTGCGCGTGGCCGGGCAGGAGGCGGCCATTGGCGTGCACCAGATCTATGCGGCGGCGCTCAGCGACTCGCCGGTCGATGCCTTGCGCGTGGCGGGCGTGGCCATGGCCGATGCGCAGCAGGTGACGGCGCGCATCACCCGGCATCTCTCGGAGGCCGGCGTTGATCCGGCGCTCTGGCTGCATGCGCTGGAGACGCCGCCGGACCGGCTCTATTACCTGACCGCAGAGGAGCTCGAGCGTTACGCGCTTGTCACCGAGTGGTCAGATAGTTGAGGGCGTGAAGGGAACCGGAGGAGGACCGGATCGTTTCACGGGGTAATAATAAAGCGAGGAGGCGACCATGAATGAATCCCACCTTCTGACCCGGCACCGGGACATCCAGGCCTGGGTAAACGATCGCAGCGGGCGGCCAGCGATCGCGCGCGTACGCGACCGGTTCGGGGGCGTGCGGTCACAGTTGAAGCTGCGCTTCGCCCGCACCGCGGAAGGCCAGGAAGACGTGCAGATGAGTCCCTGTTCCTGGACGGCCTGGCTTGCCGAGCTCGACCGGCAGCAACTGGCGCTCCGGGTCGAACCGAGCGGCAATTGCGCTCTCGTCGCGCGTCAGGTGATGAACTGAGCTAGCGGACCGACCGGCGCCGGCGGCCGGCGCCGACAACGGGCGCAGGTTCGGCGGATGCCAGGCGCACGCAGTCGCGCCCGTCGGTCTTGGCCTGATAAAGCGCGGTGTCGGCGCGCCGCAGCAGATCCGGCAGATGATCGAAAGGCATGAGCTGGGCCACCCCGAACGAGGCGGTGGGTGGCGTCTCGAGGCCGGTGAGATCGCTGGGCAGGTTCCGGAACGCATTGCGCACGGTTTCGGCAAAGAGTTTGCCGGTTGCGAGATTTGCGCCCGGCAGGAGCACGGCGAATTCCTCGCCACCGGGCCGGGCCAGCACCGACTGGGGCGGTGCGCAATCGCGCAGGACGCCGGCAAAGGCGGCGATCACGCCATCGCCGGCAGCATGGCCATAGGTATCATTGATAGCCTTGAAATGGTCGAGGTCGGCGACGACCACGACCGTCGGCACGCCGGCGCGCGCCGCCTGAGTCAGTGCCCTGTCGCCCCGATCCTCGAAGCCGCGCCGGTTGAGCAGTTTCGAGAGCGTATCGGTTTCAGAGCGCGCGGTCATTTCGGCCAGCACGTCGCGGACGATCACCAGCAGGAGCAGCAGGCCATTGGTAATCAGCAGCAAGGCGCTCAGCGTCTGCGAATAGGCCGCATAGTTGGAGCCGAGATAGAGTTGCGGCGCGGCGCCCGAGCCGATCGTCAGGGCCATGACCGGCTTGATGAGGAAATGCAGCGCCGAGACCACGAACAGCGCCAGGAGGGCAATATCGAGCGCGCGCCGCTGGCGATGGGACAGCACGATGGCGATACCCACGCCCTGCACCAGGGCATAGGGCAACTGGTAGAGAAGATTGCGCTCGAAGCTGGCACGCGGCCAGTCGAGAATGGCCAGATTGAGCAGCAGCGACAGGGCAATCAGCCCGATCAGCACGCGATAGGGTGGCCGCAGGCGGTAGTGATGCGCGAGACCCACGACGCCGCCGGCCAGCGAGAGCAGGAAGACCGCGAAGATGCCGAAGCTGACGGGGCGATGGTCCTGCTGATAGGGCAGAATGAATTCGAGCACCATGTAGAGCGCGCCAAAACCATAGGCGCAGGCGAGCCAGCGCGCGCCCACGGACGAGCGCTGATAGGCCGCGACGACGCCGAACGCCGTGGCAAAGATGCCGGCGACGAAGAGGTTTATGGCGAGCACGAAGGCTGCGGCGCTCATGGGTGCAGTCCAGGGTCAGAGTGCCCCGATACTAGCCACCGCGCCACAACGAGACGTTAATCGTCCTGTCAGGCAATTGCGCGCGGCGCGACCCCCAGCGCCTCGGCAAGCAGGGCGAAGGAGCGGCGGCGCAGCTCGTAGGAATAGATGGTTGTGGTGATCATGACCTCGTCGGCCCCGGCGGCGGCGGCCTTCTGCGTGATCTCCTCGGCCATGCGCTCGGGACTGCCGACCATCCAGAGCGCCGACTGATGCTCGATGATCTGCTGCTGCTGCGGAGACAGCTTGAACGCCGACGCCTCTTCGGGCGAGGTCAGATGGCGCTGCTCGCCGGTGAGGAAGCGGGCCCAGTTGACCGATTGCGAGGTGGCGAGGAATTTCGCTTCCTCCTCAGACGGCGCGCAGATCACCGAGAGGCAGAGAATGGTCTTGGGTTCGGGGAAATCCTCGGAGGGCTCGAACGCCTGGCGATAGGCAGCAAAGGCCGGCGCCGCCGGGGTGTGGCTGAAATGGGCGGCAAAGGCATAGCCGAAGCCGATCTGTCCGGCGGCCTGGGCGCTGGCGCCGGATGAGCCCAAGAGCCATTTGGGCGGCAGGCGGACGCCGCCGGGCGAGACCGGCACGCGCGAAAACGGATGGTCGGGCGGAAAGCTTTCGTCGTCAAAGGCCAGGAGTTCGGACAGGTAAGCCGAAAACTCCTCGCCGCTGCCCGAGCGCAGCGCCCGCATGGCATAGCCGTCGCCGCCGGGCGCCCGCCCGAGACCGAGATCGATGCGCCCCGGATGCAGCGCCTCGAGAGTGCGATAGGCTTCGGCGACGCGCAGGGGCGGGTGGTTGAGCAGCATGACGCCACCCGAGCCGACGCGGATGCCCTTGGTAGCCGCGGCGGCGCTGCCGATCAGGATTTCCGGGACCGAGGAGGCGATGGAGGGCATGCCGTGATGCTCGGCATACCAGAGCCGCTCATAGCCCAGTCGGTCTGCTTCCTGCGCCAGGAGCACGGTTTCGGCCATGGCCTTCGCAGTGGAACTGTTCTGTGCTATAGGTGCCAGGTCCTGTAGCGAGAGGGCGAATGGTGCGGGCATGTTCGGCTCCAGTGGCTGTCTGTTCGCTCATATCGGTATTTACCGATGAATTACCAGAGCGGAACCATACTCGGCGCCGTGACTTTCGAATTCGGTCTATCAAGTTCAGGGGCGGTTGTGCGGCGTTTTGCACCGGGCATGTTTGGGCTGATCGCGCTGGGGTTTGCGCCCGTGGCCGCGCAGGATTTGCTCGATCCCCATCCGCTTGCGGGGGTCGTCGACGAGCTGCGCATCGGCATTCATGCCTATAATGTGCACTATGCGATGCTGCCCACCTACATCCATGAATGGCAGTTCAACGAGGTGTCCAGCATCAGCTTCGACGTGCTGTTCACCTCGCCGCAGATCGATGCCTTTACCTGGATCGGCTCGCCGCGGCCGGAAATCGGCGCCACGCTCAATCTCGCGGGCAAGGAAAACCTCGTCCATGCGGGCCTGACCTGGCAGTTGCCGATCTTCGATACACCGGTTTTCCTCGAGGGCACGTTCGGCGCCGCGATCCATGACGGTGCCCTCAGCGGCGCGCCGGAGGGTCAGAAGAATTTCGGCTGCCGGGTGAATTTCTACGAGCGCTTCGGCATTGGCGTGAATGCCTCCGACACCATGACAGCGACGCTGGCCTATGAGCACACGTCCAACAACAATTGGTGCGGCGACAATGCGGGCCTCTCGAATTTTGGCCTGCGGGTCGGCTGGAAGTTTTAATACGACACCCCGTGAGTGCGTTCAGGTCTGCGTAAGTCGCAGTTCCCGTCAAAACATGAAGCGCTAGGCGGCTTGACCGGCCGCCCAGCCTGAAGCCCAGGCCCACTGGAAATTATAGCCGCCCAGCCAGCCGGTGACGTCCACCGCCTCGCCCACGAAGAAGAGGCCGGGCACGGTGCGCGCCATCATGGTCTTGGCGTCGAGATCGGTGGTGTCGATGCCCCCGAGGGTGACTTCGGCGGTGCGATAGCCTTCCGACCCCACGGGCTTGAGGCTCCAGCGAGCGACATGCTCGGCCGCGGCGGCCAGCTTCTTGTCGGAAAAATCGCCGATCATGCCGGGCTGGTTGATCATGTCGCCGACCAGTTGCGCCAGGCGCTTGGGCAGGCGTTCGGACAGGGCCGTCTGGATATGCAGTTTCGGCGTCGCCTTGCGGGCATGGCGCAGGAATTCAAGGGCGTCCTCGCCTGGCAGCAGGTCGATGCTGATGGCATCGCCCTCACGCCAATAGGACGAAATCTGCAGGATGGCCGGACCGGAAAGCCCGCGATGGGTGAACAGAAGGGCTTCCTCGAAGCGGGTCTTGCCGTGGCCGACCACGGCATTGGTGGACACACCCGCCAGCGGCTTCAACTGTTCGAGCGCGCCAGGCTCGAAGGTCAGTGGCACAAGGGCAGGCCGTGTGTCGGTGACTTTGAGGCCGAATTGACGGGCCAGGTCATAGGCAAGGCCGGTCGCGCCCATTTTGGGAATGGATTTGCCGCCGGTGGCGACGACGAGGCTCGACGCGGTCACCCGGCCGTCGCCCACCACGACATCAAACCCCTCGCCGGTGCGTTCCACCGTGCCCACCTGCCGGCCGGTCCAGATGGCGGCGCCGGCGGCGCGCAGGTCATTGGTCAGCATGGCGACGATCTGGGTGGCCGGGCCATCGCAAAAGAGCTGGCCCAGGGTCTTTTCGTGGAAGGCGATGCCCTGCTTCTTCACCCGCTCGATGAACATGTCGGGCGTGTAGCGCGAGAGGGCAGAGAGCGCGAAGCGCGGATTGGCGCTGAGAAAGCGCTCGCGGCCCAACGTGTGAGTCGCGTTCACATTGGTGAAATTGCAGCGTCCGCCGCCGGAAATGCGGATCTTTTCGCCCGGATCGCGGGCATGGTCGACGACCAGCACCTTGCGGCCGCGCTTGCCCGCCTCGATACCGGCCATCATGCCGGCGGCTCCGGCACCCAGGATGATTACATCAAAGTCAGGCATTTGAGGTCTCTCACCGCGTCAGTCCGCGACGGCGGAGCGAGAGGCGTGTTTAGTCGAAGTGCCAGACCGTGCCAACCGTCACCTTGCTGGTCGTGGGACCGCTGACCCCGGTCAGGCCGGGCGCACCGTCGATCCGGCCCAGCAAGAGGGCTTCGCCGCGCAGCGTCGCATTGCCCCAGAGCGCATATTCGACGCCGCCGCCAAACGCATAGGCACCCTTGCCTTCCACGAGGCCCAGGCCCGCGGCGGCATAGGCATGGAGCCCATCCATGGGCACGACGCCCAGACGGCCCAGCGCCAGCGCATCGACGCCCGCATCCCCCGAAGTATCGAAATTGACGCCGATCTGCGCCTCGGCACCGACGCGCACCAGGTCGTTGAGGGCGAAATTGTAACCGGCCAGCGTGCCCATTTCGAAACGGCTCAGATGCCAGCCATAGCCGTAATTGTCATAGAAATTGAACTGCGCGTCGGTCAGGCCGCCAATATTGAGGCCGGCATAGGGGCCGGAGAAATCCGTGACGGGCCCGGAATTGAAGGCAGTGCTGGCCGGCGGGCCATCGAGCTGCCAGAGCACTGCGCCGGTGATCCGCATGGCCGAGATGGCCGGGACGTTGTTGCCATTGGGCACCGAGCCGAGCTGGCCGATGCCGGCGGCTTCGAGCCGCAGACCGATAGCGTCGGTGACCATGACTTCGGTGCCAAGGCCCGCTTCGAAGGCCCAGCCTTCGCCCACCCGGCCAAGGCCCCCAAGGACGTAGACGAGGGTATTGTCGCCCGCGGCAAAACCCAGGCGGGCAAGCGCCATGGCACGCAGATAATTCGACCCGGCAAAATCGGTGGCGAGGGTAGCCTGCACTTCACCACCCAGCACCACGCCCGGCGCCACAGGCTGGTTCCAGCCGACGACACCGCCGAATTCGGGGCGGATTTCGGCGCCACCGACATTGAAATTGTTCTTGCGCACGGAGATCGGCCCGAAGACCACGCCGGCATAAAGGCCGTCAAAGGCGCTGGGGGCAGTGAATTCGCTGGTGAGGGTGGGGTTGAAATAGACGGCGCTATCCTGCGCCAGGGCAGTGCCCGCGCCCATGCCCGCCATCACCAGAGCCAAAGCCAGCCGTCGAACACTCATCGATCGAATCCTCCGCGACGCCTGATTTGCATCGCGCCTGCCCTAATGTCGCACCAATTTTGGAGGTTAACAAATTCCTTGGGTGGCGGCTGTTGCCGTTTCGCACCAGTCGGCTCTGGTTTGCCACGCTATCCGGCCCTTCTGCAGCGCGCCCGGCAAATTTATTGACTCTTTCCTATTTGAGAGTATGAGAAGTCCTGCTTTTCAGTAGGAAGCATTGTTCGCCATGCGCAGCCGCAGCTTCATTGCCGCTCTTGCCACCACCCGGCTCACCGCCGGGGGCATGCCTGCCATGGCCAAAACCACCAAAACCGCCTGACGCTTTTCCCCGGGTCACACTCCCGACGGGGAGAGGCTCAAGACAAGACCGCGATGGCGCCAGCCGATCGCGCGGGGGCGGAAATGGTAAGGGACCGGAGTTCCAAAATGGGTTATCGCGTCGCTGTCGTCGGGGCCACGGGCAATGTGGGCCGCGAAGTTCTCAACATCCTGGCCGAGCGCAAGTTTCCGGCCGACGAAGTCATCGCGCTTGCCTCGTCGCGCTCGATCGGCAAGGAACTGTCCTATGGCGACAAGATCCTCAAGGCCAAGGATCTCCAGCACTTCGATTTTTCGACCGTCGATTTCGCCATCATGTCGGCCGGTGGTTCGATCTCCAAGGAATGGGGTCCGCGCATTGCCGCGGCCGGCGCCATCGTCATCGATAACTCGTCCTTCTGGCGCTATCACTCGGATGTGCCGCTGGTCGTGCCCGAGGTGAACGGGCATGTGCTCGATCGCTGGCTCGCCGATCCCAAGCGCACCGGCATCATCGCCAATCCGAACTGCTCGACCGCCCAGCTCGTGGTGGCGTTGAAGCCGCTGCATGACGCGGCGACCATCAAGCGCGTCGTCGTGGCCACCTACCAATCGGTGTCCGGCGCCGGCAAGGAAGGCGTCGACGAGCTCTGGAACCAGACCAAGGGCATTTTCGTCAATGACAGCCCAACGCCGCAAAAGTTCTCCAAGCAGATCGCCTTCAACGTCATCCCGCATATCGATGTGTTCATGGAAGACGGCTACACCAAGGAAGAGTGGAAGGTCCTGGCCGAGACCAAGAAGATCCTCGATCCCAAGATCAAGGTGAGCTGCACGGCGGTGCGCGTCCCCGTGTTTGTCGGCCATTCCGAAGCGGTCAATCTCGAATTCGAAAAGCCGATCTCGGCCGACGAAGCGCGCGACCTCCTGCGCGAGGCGCCGGGCATTTCGGTGCTCGACAAGCGCGAGGCCGGCGGCTACGCGACCCCGGTCGAGACGGTGGGCGAATACGACACCTATGTCAGCCGCATCCGCGAGGATGTGACGGTGGAAAATGGCCTGGCCATGTGGGTGGTCTCGGACAACCTCCGCAAGGGCGCGGCCCTCAACACCATCCAGATCGCCGAAACGCTGATCGAAAAGGGCTACAAGGCCCGCGCACTGGCGGCTTGATAAATAGCGGGTGGGGGAGTAAGGCCCCCTCACCCGGTCCTTCGGACCGACCTCTCCCCCCAAGGGAGAGGTGACGCCTTGCGGCGCCGGAGCCCTCCACACCTCTCCCTCTGGGGGAGAGGTCGCGCGCAGCGCGGGTGAGGGGGCCTTCCTTCAAACGCGGTGTCCCATGTCTCCCCGTGATCTCCTGCTTGCCCTCCTGGTCGTCCTGATCTGGGGGGTCAATTTCGTCTTCATCAAATGGGGCGTCGAGCAGGTGCCGCCGCTGTTTCTGACGGCCCTGCGCTATCTCTGCGCGGCCCTGCCGGCGGTGTTTCTGGTCAGGCGACCGCAGGTCAAGCTCAGTATCCTCGTCGTCTATGGTCTCGCTATCGGCTTTGCCCAGTTCGGGCTGCTGTTCTCCGCCATCAAGCTGGGCATGCCGGCGGGGCTGGCCTCGCTCCTGATGCAACTCCAGGCCTTCTTCACCGTGGCGCTGGCCATGCTGTTCCTCGGCGAAAAGCTGACGCGGTTCCAGGCGATCGGCGGGGCCATCGCCATTGCCGGCGTCGCCGTCATCGCCAGCGAGCGGGTAGAATTCACCGCGCTGGTGCCGCTCCTGATGATCATCCTTGCCGCCTTTTTCTGGGGCGTCGCCAATATCGCCTCCAAGAAGGCCGGGCAGATCGACATGCTGAGTTTCGTGGTCTGGGGGAGCCTTGTTCCCATCCTGCCGCTGCTCCTGCTGTCGCTGGTCGTGGAAGGGCCGGCCGCCATTGCCGATGCGCTCAGCCATTTCAGCGCCCGCAGCGTCGGCGTGGTGCTGTTCAACGGCTATGCGGCGACGATCGCGGGTTTTGGCCTCTGGAGCTACCTGCTCAAGCGCTATCCGGCGAGCCTGATCGCGCCATTCTCGCTGCTGGTGCCGGTAGCCGGTATCGGCTCGGCCATGCTGCTCCTGGGAGAGGCCATCACCCCGGTCGAAATCGCGGGCAGCGTGCTGATCTTTCTCGGCCTCGGCTGCAGCGTTCTCGGCGCCCGGCTGGCCAAGCGGCTGAGGGCGGCCTGATGCCCATCCGCCATATCCTTCTTGCGCTGCTCGTCGTTGCCATCTGGGGATTCAATTTTGTCGTCATCAAACTGAGCGTCGAGGCCATGCCGCCGATTCTGGCGGCTGCTCTGCGCTTCACCGCTGCGGCCATTCCGCTGGTGTTTTTCGTGAGACCGCCCAAAGCGCCGGCCTGGATCGTGGTTGGCTTCGGTCTCAGTTTCGGCTTTGCGCTTTACGGCTTTCTCAATCTGGGGCTGGCCTGGGGCATGCCGGCGGGATTGAGCTCGCTGGTGCTGCAGACCCAGGCCTTTTTTACCATGGTCATGGCCTTCGTGTTGCTCGGCGAGCGGCCGAGCCGGTTCCAGGTGATCGGCGCCGCAATCGCCTTTGGCGGCATTGCCGTCATTGCCAGCGAGCGGCTGGAAATGACCAATCTCCTGCCGCTGCTGCTGGTGATCCTCGCGGCGGTGAGCTGGGGGCTCGCCAATGTGCTGACCAAGAAGGCCGGCAAGGTCAATGCCGTCGCCTTCACCGTCTGGGGCGCGCTGGCCGCGCCGCTGCCGCTGTTCGGCCTGTCGTTTTATCTGGAAGGGTGGGCGGCCATTTCGGCGGCGCTGGCCGGATTTTCCTGGAGCGATGCGGGCCTCATCGCCTTCCTCGCCTATCCGGCGACGCTGCTCGGTGGCGCCATTTGGAGCTGGCTCCTGGGGCGGCATCCAGCCTCGGTCGTCGCGCCTTTTACGCTCCTGGTGCCGATCACCGGGCTTGCTTCAGGCTATCTCGTTCTGGGCGAAACCATCACCGCCATTGAGGTCATGGGCGGCGTGCTGGTGATCTGCGGGCTCATCGTCACCCTGCGCAAGGCGCGGAAGAGCGAACCGCCCATCCGGCTGGATTAGGCGTTCATAGAAAAAGCCGCAGCCACCCCGGGGGATGGGGTGGCTGGCTGGACTGCCCGTAGAGCATCCGGTGCCTAGGGAGCACCGGAAGGGGGGCGCTTTGCGGGCAGATGGCTGCCTTACTGGGCTACAGGGGCGGACGCCGCGACCAGAGCATCATACTCTTCGGCGGACAGTTCGCCGTTGCCGTCAGTGTCGGCCGCGGTGAAGGCCTCTTCGGTCAGATCCGGCCAGGCCACCTGTGCCTCGACCAGCGAAACGCCACCATTGGCATCGGTATCAACCGAGGCGAAATCGGTAGCGGCCTGGGCCAGAGCGGCACCAGTCAGGCCAAGGGCGAACAGCGAGGTCAGAACGATCTTCTTCATGGGGTTTGCTCCATGTTGACTTTGGGAGGTGACGGCAGGGGAGGGTCCCTTGCCGACGGGTCGCTCTCCGGCGGCCCGTGAGACAGACAATCGCGGTCCATTGTGGCTGGTGCTGGCCGGCAGATGGGCGCGCTTGGACAAATGTCGCGACGATTTTCGGGCAGCGCCAACACCCTGCAAAACCAGGGGACGATAAGTCACGATTTCGTGATGATGGGCGGATTGGCAGTTCTGGATCACGCTCTAGTGATCACGATTTCGACGGGCTGGGTGCAGCAATGCGGCAAAAAGCGGCCGCCGATGTTGTGTGGCCGGGTTTATTTGCATGCGGCAAATAAAAATCCCGGCCGGAGCCGGGGTTTTTGAGCGGGGCGCCAGTTTTCGGGGGTGCTGGCTAGAGGATCGGACGGATAAAATCGCCGTCGGCATCCATGATCCACAGTTCGCCGGTCGAAATGTCGAACCAGGCGCCGTGGACCGCCAGCTTCCCCTCTGCCTCCAGGGCCGCCACATAGGGGAAGGTCCTGAGGTTGCGGATGGAGTTGCGGATGGAGATGCGTTCGAGCGCCGTCTGCTGCTCGGTGGCCGTCATCATCGACTTGGTGCCGAGCTGGCTGGGGAGTTCGCCCAGCATGCTCATCCACTTGCCGATGAAGTCGCCCTCGTCGAGCGGGCTGAAATCGGGGTTGAGTGCCGCCTTGATGCCCCCGCAGCGGCCGTGGCCCATGATGACGATATTGGCAATGCCCAATGCCTTGACCGCGAATTCGATCGCCGCGGACGTGCCGTGCTGGCCGCCGTCGGGCTGGTAGGTGGGCACGAGGTTGGCCACGTTGCGCAGCACGAAGGCTTCGCCGGGGCCGCAGTCGAAGATCATTTCCGGGGCCGCGCGGCTGTCGCAGCAGGCAATGATCATGGTCGATGGGGTCTGGCCGGTCTCGGCCAGGTCCCGGATGCGTTCCTTTTCACGGGCATAGCGCCCGGCCATGAAATTGGCGTGGCCGTCGAGGAGATGCTGAGGAAAGTTGTGCATGTTCCTTGGATTAGCGCTAAGAGGGCGCAAGATCAATCTCCGGCGGGCCTGCCGGAGCAGGGGGACATACATGCTGATCTACCGGTTTCTCACGGGCGAGGATGACAGCGCCTTTTGCCACAAGGTGACCAAGGCGCTGTCGGAGGGCTGGCAACTGCATGGCGGTCCCACCTATGCCTATGACGCGGTAACGAAAAAGATGCGCTGCGGCCAGGCCGTCACCCGCGTCGCCCGCGACCAGCCCTATGATCCCGAGAAGAAACTCATCGATTTCTAACTTCGCAGGCGGTCTGCGCAGCAGAGGAAAGGCTCCAGTGGAGCCTTGCAAGCCAAGAGGCCATGAGAGCTATGCTCGAATGGCGGGTCCTTTAACTCTCCACACCACCGTCTGTCATCCCGGCGAAAGCCGGGACCCATCCTGACATCTCGGGATGGGCCCCGGGTCAAGCCCGGGGTGAGACTGCATGGAAATGCGCTGATCCTGGTGCTCGGGGTGCGAAACTCTTGCCATCGCGCCACCCGGTGTTAGGGCAACGCCCTAGCGCCGCCAGAGCGCCACATGCTGGAGCAGGATGATGGTCTTGGCGTCGGTGATGCCGCCATCCCGCACCATGGCCAGCGCCTGGGCGAAAGCGAGTTCGACCAACTCGATCTCCTCGCCTTCGGCTTCGATGCCGCCGCCGGCGTGGCGGAAGGTGGTTTCGTCATAGATGCCGGTAAAAAGGCTCACCTTCTCGGTCAGCGAGCCCGGGCTCATATAGGCATCGCAGACATGGGTGACGTCGCGCGGCGCGTGCCCGGTTTCCTCCAGCGCCTCGCGCGCCGCAGCCGTTGCGGGGTCCTCACCGTCAAGGAGGCCCGCGCAGGCCTCGAGCAGGTCCGGCTGGTCGCCATTGAGCTGCACCGGCAAGCGGAACTGGCGCACCAGCAGCACGGTGTCGCGCGCCGGATCGTGCAGCAGGAGGGCCGCGGCATTGCCATGGTCGTAGACCTCGCGATGGAGCCGCTGCGCCTGGCCATCCCGCCGTCTGTAGTCGATCGTGTAATTGGTGAGGCGCCCCCAGCCCTGGGCGAGAAGCGTTGTCGATACGATTGTCGTGCGGTCGGTCATGCGGCTCTCCTGGTGGCCGCAGATAGCCTGCTGCGCCGCGCGAAGGAAGCGTCCTGGCTGGGCTTGGACCGGCCAGGGCAAAACTGAACGGCAGTTAAATGCGCGGTTCACGCCAGCGTGAACTGGCCTCCTTTAGAAGGGCCTCCATCAGCGACAGCCCAGTGGGCGCCGCACCAACACATGGAGACCATCATGACCAAGACCAAGCTCGTTCTTTCCGCCAGCCTCGTTCTCGCCACCCTGCTCAGCGCAACGTCCGCCCAGGCCGCCACCCGCCAGGTGGTCATCGGCATGGACACCTTCGCCAATCGCTGCGTCGACCAGGGCGGCGTGTTCGAAGCGACCGCACCGGTCCTGACCTGCCACACCGAGACGGTGCGGGTGGACTGTTCCTACGCCACCAGCCACGACGCCTATTGCAGCTGGCCGGGCATCGACAATCGCATCGCCGTCAATCGCCTGATCGGCATGGCCGACGCGGAATCGAGTTCCACCGGCCATGTCGGCGGCGTCCCGAATTCCGATGGCGGCGGCATCCAGGCGCCCGACCTGCCGCTGGACAATGGCGGTGGCGGTGGTGGCGGCATCAAGCTGCCGGACCTGCCGCTCGACAATGGCGGCGGTGGTGGTGGCATCAAGCTCCCCAACCTGCCGATCAAGAACAAGTAAGCCACGAGCCGCCGGGGTCCGCCCGGCGGCTTTTGCTTTTTTGAGCCGGGCGCCGCGATGCGCCCGGCTTTTATGTGACTGCCACCGGATGATTGATCGCTCACAGGCGGTCCGGCGCTCCCCGAACATGGTTGTGCGCTTTGCGAACAAAGTGCGGAATGCGCCGAAAGTTGCAGCGCGGCACCCGGTCGGGGCTTTGATTTTGTAACCTTTGGGCGCTAAACACTCGAACAATTCCAAACTGGACGCGGCATGGCGCCGCATCAGCAAGGCCCCGGATACGCCCCATGTCGGTCAGAGCCCGCCCCATATCGCCGCATCTGCAGATCTATCGCTGGACCATCACCATGGCCATGTCGATCCTTCATCGCGTGACCGGCATTGCCAACTATGCCGGCATGACGCTGCTGGTGATCTGGCTCGTCGCCGCCGCCCTGGGCCAGGAGGCGCTGAGCGCCGTGAACAGCCTTTATGGCAGCTGGTTCGGGCAGCTCGTGCTGTTCGGCTATACCTGGAGCCTCGTGCACCATATGTGCGGCGGCCTGCGGCATTTCGTGTGGGACAGGGCGGCCATGTTGGAGCCCGGGCGGCGCCAGCAACTGGCCTGGGCCACCCCGATCGCCTCGGTGATCATCACCCTTCTCATCTGGATCCTGTTCGTGTGGGCGGTCTGACATGCGTGAAACCGTGATCACCAAGGACACCATTGCCAATCCGCGCAGCCATTACGGCGATGCCCGGGCCTCGACCCGACATTTCCTGACCCAGCGGATCACCGGCGCCATCAACATCCTGTTCCTGGGGCTCCTTCTCTTCATCGTGGTGCGCGTTGCCGGGCAGGACCGGACCGATCTCGTCGCGGTGATCGGCAATGGCTGGATCGGCCTTCCCTTCGCCGTGCTGATCGCCGTGGTCGCCGTGCATATGCGCAACGGCATGCGCGACACGCTCGAGGACTACATGGCCGGGTCGATGTATCGCCTGACCATGTCGCTCAACACCTTCTACTGCCTTGCCGTTGCCGTCCTCGGCATCGGCGCCGTGCTCAAAATCGTCTTCTGGGGTTGATCGCTATGGCCACTTACGAACTGATCGACCACGAATTCGACGTGGTGGTGGTCGGCGCCGGCGGCGCGGGCCTGCGCGCCACGCTCGGCATGGCCGAGCAGGGTTTCAACACCGCCTGCATCACCAAGGTTTTCCCCACGCGCTCGCATACCGTGGCGGCGCAGGGCGGCATTGCCGCCTCGCTCCAGAACATGGGGCCCGATTCGTGGCAGTGGCACATGTACGACACCGTCAAAGGGTCGGACTGGCTGGGCGACAATGACGCCATGGAATATCTGGCGCGCGAGGCGCCGGCCGCCATCTATGAACTCGAGCATTATGGCGTGCCGTTCTCGCGCACCCAGGACGGGCGCATCTACCAGCGGCCTTTCGGCGGCCACATGACCGAATTCGGCGATGGCCCGCCGGTGCAGCGCACCTGCGCCGCCGCGGATCGCACCGGCCACGCCATCCTCCACACGCTCTACGGCCAGTCGGTCAAGAACGACGCGCAGTTCTTCATCGAGTATTTTGCGCTCGACCTCATCATGGGCGACAATGGCGAATGCCAGGGCGTCATCGCCTGGAAGCTCGACGACGGCACATTGCACCGTTTCCGCGCCAAGATGGTGGTGCTGGCCACCGGCGGCTATGGCCGCTCCTATTTCTCGGCCACGTCGGCCCATACCTGCACCGGCGACGGCAATGGCATGGTGGCCCGCGCCGGCCTGCCCCTGCAGGACATGGAATTCGTGCAGTTCCACCCCACCGGCATCTATGGTGCGGGCGTGCTGATCACCGAAGGCGCGCGCGGCGAGGGCGGCTATCTCACCAATTCCGAGGGCGAGCGCTTCATGGAGCGCTATGCCCCCAATGCCAAGGACCTGGCCTCGCGTGACGTGGTTTCGCGCTGCATGACGCTGGAAATCCGCGAAGGCCGCGGCGTCGGTCCCAAGAAGGACCACATCTATCTGCACCTCGACCATCTCGATCCAAAGGTGCTGCACGAGCGCCTGCCGGGCATCACCGAGAGCGCCAAGATCTTTGCCGGCGTCGACCTGACGCGCGAGCCGATCCCGGTGCTGCCGACAGTGCACTACAATATGGGCGGCATTCCCGCGAACTATCATGGCGAAGTGCTCAATCCGACCGCCGAGGATCCCAATCGCATCGTGCCGGGCCTGATGGCCGTGGGCGAAGCGGCCTGCGCCTCGGTGCATGGCGCCAATCGCCTGGGCTCCAATTCGCTCACCGACCTCGTGGTGTTCGGCCGCGCCGCCGCCATCCGCGCCGGCAAGGTGATCGACAAGGCCGCCCCGGTGCCCGGCATCAACGCAGCCGAGGACGCAAAAATCCTCGCCCGCTTCGATCGCCTGCGCAATGCCAACGGCTCCCAGCCGACGGCCAAGCTGCGCGACGAGATGCAGCGCACCATGCAGGCCGACGCGGCCGTGTTCCGCACCGACGCCTCGCTCAAGAACGGTGTCACCGCCATGACCGAGATCTATGCGCGCTTGCCGGACGTCAAGGTGACCGACCGGTCGCTGATCTGGAATTCCGATCTCGTGGAAACGCTCGAGCTCGAAAACCTCATGACCTGCGCCATCGCCACCGTGGTCTCGGCCGAGGCCCGGCACGAGTCGCGCGGCGCCCATGCGCATGAGGATTTCCCCAATCGCGACGACGTCGAATGGCGCAAGCACACGCTGGCCCGTGTCGATATCGGCACCGGCCGGGTCGAGCTGTCCTATCGCCCGGTCATCACCGAGCCGCTGACGCCCTACGACCAGGGCGGCATCGACCTCAAGAAAATCGCACCCAAGGCCCGAGTTTACTGATGCGCTTCATCCTTGCCGCCGCCGCGCTGCTGACGTTTGCCGCTCCTGCTCTGGCCGCCGCGCCCACCGAGGAGCAGAAGGCCGAGTTCTACGAGGTCTGCGTCGGCATCTCGCAGAATACCGAGCTCTGCACCTGCAAGGCCGAGGCCGCCATGACGCTGATCGACGAGCGCTTCATGAGCGTGGTCATCGCCTCGATGAAGGGCGGCTCGCCCGCCGCAGCCGACTATGACGCGTATAACACCTATGTCGCCAAGTCGAACCAGGTCTGCAAGCCGAACTACTGAGCGTGTCGGCAGAGTTATCTGACCCTGGTGACGAGACGATTTTCCTGGGCCGCACCCAACGGCCTTGTTGAGAAGGAAGAAGCGAAAAAATGGCCGAACTGACTTTGCGCAAGGCCGACCAGCCGCAAAAGGGCAAGACCTGGCCCAAGCCGGAAGGGGCCACGCGGCTGCGTGAGTTCCACGTCTATCGCTACGATCCCGATACCGAGGACAATCCGCGCATCGACACCTATTTCGTCGATCTGGGCGATTGCGGCCCGATGATCCTCGACGCCCTGCTCTATATCAAGAATCGGATCGATCCGACCCTGACCCTGCGCCGCTCCTGCCGCGAGGGCATTTGCGGGTCGTGCTCGATGAATATCAACGGGCTCAATACGCTGGCCTGTACCAAGGGCATGGATGACAGTTCGGGCCCCATCAAGATTTACCCGCTGCCGCATATGCCCGTGGTCAAGGACCTCGTCCCCGACTTGACGACCTTCTATGCGCAGCACCGCGCCATCGAGCCCTGGCTCAAGACCACTTCGCCCACGCCGGAAAAGGAATGGACGCAGTCGGTGGAAAGCCGCGCCAAGCTCGACGGGCTCTATGAGTGCATCCTTTGCGCCTGCTGCTCGACTTCGTGCCCGAGCTATTGGTGGAATGGCGAAAAGTATCTGGGGCCGGCGGCCTTGCTGCAGGCCTATCGCTGGCTGATCGACAGCCGCGACGAGACCACGCAGGAGCGCCTCGACAATCTCGAGGACCCGTTCAAGCTCTACCGCTGCCACACGATCATGAACTGCTCCAATGCCTGCCCCAAGGGTCTCAACCCGGCCAAGGCCATTGCCCAGATCAAGAAGATGATGGTCGAGCGCAAGGCGGCGTGATCGCTTCCGTCCCTCGGTCGAGACAAGCCCCCGGTCCCGTTGGCCGGGGGTTTTCGTTTGCGCCAGCCTATCGCGACAGGTCGCGGACCGGGCGAACATGCTGGTCGAAGGCAACATGCCGCCGTTGAAACGCGACCCCTTCGACAGCCTCGGGCCGGGTGATCCGATCCATCCGGAAATATCGGAAATCGCCACGCGCCGGATCCCATGCCACCAGATACCACAGCGGCGGCAGGATCAGCAGCGCGTGCGGTTCGACAAGACGGTGGCTCTCGGCGCCTTTTGCGTCGCGATAGCGGAAGCCCAGGTGCCTGCGCCCCAGAAACGCCGTTTCGAACGCGGGCAAGAGGGTGGGGTCCATTCCCGCCAGGTCCGATATGTCCACCAGCGGCGAAAGCTGCCCGACATAAAGGCAATCGAGGAGACGGCGCAGGTCCCTCACCTTGTCGGGCGGCAGGGCCCGCTCGATCTTGGCAAGTCCTTGATCGGCCAATCCGGCAAAGGGCAGGTTGCCGGCGGCGCGCATCGAGGCGACGCTGATGAGCAGGGCAAAGACCTCGGTCACCGAAAGCCTTGGGGTTGTCTGCATCGATTGCGGATCAAGCTGCAGGCCGCCGCCGCGCCCCGGCTCGGAATGTATGACGAAGCCGTTGTCACGCAGCGCACTGATGTCCCGCAGCACGGTACGACGGGAGGCGCCGACCGCTGCGGCCAGCTCCGCCACGGTGGAGGTGCCGTTGCGGCGCAGGCTGCGCACGATAGCGTCATGTCGAATGCGAACGTTCATGCCCCAACTTCGCGCGCTTCGGTGTCAGGTTCTGGCACCATTGGTTTCTAGGCCATGCCGGCGCAGCGCCGCCGGACCAGGATGTCGGGAGGCTTGCCGCACCGACTCAAGCCAAAAAGGAATACCCCGTGTCGAGCGCAACCGATTTTCCCGAGCCGTCCCTCATTCCGGTCAATGGTGTCGAACTGGAAGTCTTTGAAGCAGGGCGAGAGCACAGGGGAAACCCGATAGTGCTCTGCCATGGATGGCCTGAACACGCCTATTCCTGGCGCCACCAGATGTCAGCACTGGCCCGGGCGGGCTACCATGTCATCGTGCCCAACCAGCGCGGCTATGGCAATTCGTCCCGACCCGCCGCGGTGGAGCAATATGATATCCAGCATCTGGCAGGTGATCTCGTCGCCCTGCTCGATCACTACGGCTATGCCCGTGCCACCTTTGTCGGCCACGATTGGGGCGCGTCGGTCGTCTGGGGGCTGGCCATGCTCTATCCCAGCCGAGTGGACAGGGTGATCAATCTCAGCCTGCCCTATCAGGAGCGCGGCGAGGTGCCGTGGATCGACCTGCTCGAACAGTTTTTGGGCAGCGACTATTACATGGTCCACTTCAACCGGCAGCCCGGCATGGCGGACGCCGTGCTGGACCTGAATGCTGAGCGTTTCCTCCGCAACCTCTATCGGAAAGACGTGCCGCCCACGCCGCCCGAACCGGGCATGGCAATGATCAATCTCGCCCAGGCGGAAACCGCACTCGGCGCGCCGGTGATGAGCGACAGCGATCTGGCCGTCTATGTCTCGGCCTTCGAGAAATCCGGCTTCACCGGTGGCATCAACTGGTACCGCAACCTCGACCGCAACTGGCACCAGCTCGGCAAGGTCGATCCGATCATTCACCAGCCTACGCTGATGATCTATGGCGACCGCGATGTGATCCCGAAATCCGCGACGCTCATAAACTTCGTGCCCCATGTCGAGGTCGCGAGCCTCGATTGCGGCCACTGGATCCAGGAGGAAATGCCGGAAGAAACCAATCGGCTGATTCTCGACTGGCTGGCGCGCAACGGCGCTGCCTGATGGCGCCCCGGGGCCGATCGGGTGGCCTGAAACGGAAACGGCGGGACCGAGGTCCCGCCGTTCATCCATGAGGTCCAGGACTTATGTCCCGGACGATCAGCGCAGGGTGATCTTGCCTTGCTCGAAGAGAGCCTGGCAGTCGGCCGAGTCCTTTTCGAGATCGCTGTCGAGCAGGGTGGAAGCGACGCCCGGGCCTTCGAAGCGGGGGTCGTCGCAGATATTGTCATTGGCGTAGCTCGAGGAATTGTCGCCAAAATTGACGCCCGAGGAGTCATAGGGGGCGCCCAGCACATAGTTGGGGTCGAATACCGGCTTGATCGAAATCTCGCCGCTGTTCACCAGCGCCTGGCAGTCGCTGGCATCGCCCAGCACGTCCATGCTGGAGAGCTTCTTGGCCATGCCTTCGCCGGTGAAGCGCCAGTCGTCGCACTGGCCGTCATTGGCCCATTCGGAGGTGTCCGAGCCGAAGTCGAAGATGCCGCCCAGGTCGCTGCCCGACTTGAGCGCGGCATTGCCGGCAAGGAAGGCGGCACGGCAATCGCTGGCATCCTTCAGGCGTTCGCTGTCGGACGGGTCGGTGACGACGCCGGCGCCGAAGAAGTCCGGATCGTCGCATTCGCCATCGTTCGGCCAGGCGCCGCTGTCGTCGCCGAAGTCGATGCGGGCGGCAAGCGCTTCGAGCACCGAGCCGGAGACCGGGGTCATGGGCTGGTCGGGGGCGTCTTCGGCCAGGGTAATGGTGCCGTCTTCATAGGCAGTGCGGCAATCGGTGGCGTCGCGCAGGATGTCTTCGTCGGTCGGGTCGCTGGCCATGCCCGAACCGGCAAAGCGCGGATCGTCGCATTCCTGGTCATTGGCCCATTCGGAAGAATCATCGCCGAAATCGATCTGGCCCGGGGTCGGGGTGATGCTGACCGTGTCGACCAGCGTCAGCTCGCCCGCTTCATAGGCAGTGCGGCAATCGGTGGCGTCGTGGCCGATATCGGCGTCTTCGAGTTCCTCGGCCATGGCCGATCCGGCAAAGCGGGAATCGTCGCATTCGCCGTCATTGGCCCATTCGGATGTGTCGTCGCCGAAGTCGATATCTTCGGGGCGCGTGGTCACCGGTTCGGTGGCATCGGCATCGCCCTCGTCGGGCTCCGCCAGGGTGATGGTGCCGGCCTCGAAAGCGGTGCGGCAATCGGTGGCGTCGCGGGCGACATCGACATCTTCGAGTTCGGCGGCCATGCCTTCGCCGGTAAAGCGCATGTCGTCGCATTCACCGTCATTGGCCCATTCGGACGTGTCGTCGCCAAAGTCGATATCGCCGCTGCCCACGGGCGGGTCGCCGGCGATCTCGCCAGTCTCGGCCAAGGTGATGGAGCCGGCGTCGAAGGCCGCCTGGCAATCGGTGGCGTCCTTGCCGATATCGGCGTCTTCGAGCTCGGATGCCATGCCCTCGCCGGTAAAGCGCGGGTCGTCGCATTCGCCGTCATTGGCCCATTCGGAGCTGTCGTCGCCGAAGTCGATATCGGCGCCGCTTTGCGCTTGGCTTGGTGCCACGAGGCCCGCGACGAGGATCAGCGCCAGGCCGGTGGCGCCCAGACACTTGTTGAATGTACGCATAAGCTGTTCTCCCTCAACCACATTTGTCGCCCCAGTGAGCACCATCTTATAGCGGCTTTATGGCAGCCAGAAGTGGGAAAGCGCTCGCGCATTATTCGGCGATGGCGCGATTGCGGCTCTCGCGCCGGGCAAAGAGCCAGGACCCGAAAAGGACCATGGCCGTGCCCAGGGCATGCACCCAGGTGAATGCCTCGCCCAGGATCACCACGGCCAGCACGATGGTGATGATCGGGCCGAAGGAAGCGGTGGACGAGGTGGCGCGGGCGCCGATGCGGGTGATGGCGGCGTTGAGCAGGAAGGAGGGCAGGACGGTGCCGAAAATGCCCAGCATCAGCCCCAGGAACCAGATGTAGGGGGTGAAATCGAAATAGCTCTCGACGCCGTCGACGATGAGGCTCTGACCGATAGCGAGCACCGCTGCGGTGGACATGCCGATACAGGTAAAGAGCGCCGAACCCAGCACCAGCATCTGCAGCCGCGCCAGGTGCTGGTAGAGCGCGAAGGTGAGGGCCGAGCCCAGCACCAGCAGCGTGCCGATCCACAGTCCATCGGGCTGAACGGTGAGGTTCCAGGCGAAGATCACCATCAGCCCGCCATAGCTCAGCAGCATGGGCGGCACGAGATTCCAGCTCATGCGGTCGCCGAAGAACCACACGCCGAACAGCAGCACGAAAAAGGGGTAGGTGAAGAGCACCAGCCGTTCATACTGGGCCGAAACGAAGGCGAGACCGGCAAAATCGAGATAGCTCGAAAGGTAATAGCCCAACGCGCCCACGGCCATGCTGGCGGCGAGCCGGGCAGGCGTAATGAGACTGCGGACCTGCGGGTTGCGCCGCAGCAGTGAGACCAGGATGACGAGATAAACCGGCAGGGCCACCAGCATGCGCAAAGCGAGCGTCGCTTCGGTGGAGACGCCGGCGGCAAAGGCGAGCTTGATGAAGATGCCCTTGGTCGAAAACAGCGCCGCGCCGCCCAAAGCCAGGAGATAGCCTGCCGTGTCGATACTGGGCTGGGGGGAGGCGGGGGAGGTCGTGGTCATGCGGCAGGATCCTTTGCGCCAGCAATAGGCCCGATCGCACCCTATTCAAAGCCGGCCACGCGCAATTCCGTCCAGCGACGCGCCGGGTACCATAGTTGCCCTCGGTTCGAGCCCAGGGGCGGAACGGTGATTATGCCACCCACTCAGCCGCGCGGATGGGCCTTGGCGTAACTCTCGAGCAGGTGCTCGGTATCGACCTGGGTATAGATCTGCGTGGTCGAGAGGCTGGCATGGCCCAGCAGTTCCTGGATGGCGCGCAGGTCGCCGCCCTTGCCCAGGAGATGGGTAGCGAAGGAATGGCGCAGGGCGTGCGGGGTCGCCGATGGCGGCAGGCCGAGGGCCGAGCGCAACTGCTCCATGCGCATCTGGATGAGCCGGGGCGAGAGGACGCCGCCGCGCACGCCGCGGAACAGCTTGTCCTCGGGCCAGAGCTTGAACGGCGCCAATCCGAGATAGGTGTCGATGCTTTGGCGCACCGCCGCGATCAGCGGCACCATGCGCACCTTGCCGCCCTTGCCGGTGACGCGCAGCGTATCGGCTTCGAGGTCCGCCTTGGAAAGCGACAGGGCTTCGGAAATACGCAGGCCCGCGCCGTAGCAGAGCGAAATGACCGCCATGTCGCGGGCGGCGACCCAGGGCCGGTCCTCCATCTCGTCGGTGGCGGCAATGGTGTTTTTCGCTTCGACCACGGTCAGTGCCTTGGGCAGCGAGCGGGGTATCTTGGGCGTGCGGATGACATTGAACGCCTCGGTGGCGAGGATCCCCTCGCGCTCGAGAAAGCCGAAAAAGCTCTTCAGCGCCGAGAGCACCCGCGCCAGCGACCGGGAGCCCAGGCTTTCCGAGCGGCGCTGCGCCATGAAGGCGCGGATATCGGCGCCGCGCAGGTCCCGCAGCGATTGGAGCGTGACGGGTCCGCCCATATGGCCGGCGAGGAAGCTCATGAACTGGCCAAGATCGCGGCCATAGGCCTCCAGCGTCTTCGGCGCCAGCCGCCGCACGGACCCCAGGTCCCGCAGCCAGGCGTCGATGCGGCTGCGGATAAAATCATCGGTGGCAAAGGCGCTGTCGGTCATGCGGGTAAGGATAGGGGCGGTTGGTTAGAAAAGTCTGGAAATGTCGCAGACCTCTCCAGTGTCGTCACCACCCGACTTGATCGGGTGGTCCATGCGGCCGAGAACTGGATTGCCCGGTCCAGCCGGGCAATGACGATGGGGCGAGGATTCGTGAGCCAAAGCTCACCCAAACGGCCGCCAGCCGGACCAGTCGCGCTGGCGTTCGCGCGGGGCAAGGCCGAGATCTGCATGGAGATGGCCCGGGATGGTGTCCGGCCGCCGGGCGCGGCTGCGGTCGATCAGCCAGTCATAGAGGCTGGCGTCACGGGCAATAGACTCCATATCCTGGTGCGCGGGGTGATGCATATGGGCATTCATGGTCGTTCTCCTCATCCGTCCTGCCATGAACACTAAGTGAACATCGCGTCAGGGCGTGTCAGCATGGAAGTGGCGCAGAATCGCTTGCATTGCCGGCACGGCGGTGCGAACAGAACAGGCACAGATGATCGATCGCCCGGACATTGTTGCTGTGATGGTGGGGGTGGCCGTCGAAGGCCCCTACAGCTATCGCGTGCCCGAGGGCATGATGGTGGAGCGCGGCTCGATCGTGGCCGTGCCGTTGGGGCCGCGGCTGATCCTGGGAGTCGTCTGGGGTGTTCCGAAAGACCTCATCGCCCACAATCGCCTGCGCGATATAGCCCATGCCTTTGATGTGCCGCCGCTGTCCGAGGAATTGCTGCGCACCGTCGAATGGGTGGCGCGCTACACGCTGACCGCGCCCGGCCAGGTGCTGCGCGGGGTGCTGCGCTCGCCCGAGGCGCTGGATGCGCCCAAACCGGTCATTGCCTATCGCCGCACCGGGCACGAGCCGGAAAAGCTGACCCCGGCCCGGCTGCGCGTGCTCGACACGCTGATGGACGACATGGCCTGGCCCAAGCCGGCGCTGATCGGGGCGAGCGGGGTCTCGTCCTCGGTCATTGATGGGCTGGAGCGGGCGGGGGCGGTCGAAAAGCTGGAAATCCCGGCGCCGCCCGTGGTCATGCCGCCCGACCCGGACGACAACCCCGCCACGCTCAATCCCGAACAGCAGGCGGCGCTGGACAAGATCCTGGCGCTCGATGTCCACGGCTTTGGCGTCGCCCTGCTCGATGGGGTCACCGGCGGGGGCAAGACCGAGGTCTTCTTCGAGGCCGTGGCCGATACCTTGCGCGCCGGGCGGCAGGCGCTGGTGCTGCTGCCCGAAATCGCACTCACCAACACCTTCATCGACCGCTTCACCCGGCGCTTCGGGACGCGCCCGGCCGAGTGGCATTCGGACATGACGCCGGTGCAGCGCGCAAAAGTCTGGCGCGGCGTGCTCGATGGCTCGGTGCGGGCGGTGGTGGGCGCGCGCTCGGCGCTGTTCCTGCCGTTCCGCGAACTGGGGCTACTGGTGCTCGATGAGGAGCATGACGGGGCCTACAAGCAATCCGACGGCTTTACCTACCATGCCCGCGACATGGCCGTGGTCCGCGCCAACCTGGCGCAGGCGCGGGTGGTGCTGTCCTCGGCCACCCCGTCCGTCGAATCGCGCAACAATGCCAATGCCGGGCGCTATAGCCACGTGACGCTGGAAAGCCGCTTCGCCGAAGCGGCCATGCCCGACGTCACCGCAATCGACATGCGCATCAACGGCCCGGAAAAGGGCGAGTGGATCGCCCCATCCCTGGCGCGCGAGGTGTTCGCGGCGCTGGACCGGGGCGAGCAGGCGCTTCTGTTCCTCAATCGACGCGGCTATGCGCCCCTGACGCTCTGCCGCTCCTGCGGGCACCAATATCAATGTCCGGACTGTTCGAGCTGGATGGTCGAGCACCGTTTCCGCGGCGTGCTCATGTGCCATCATTGCGGGCATGAGCGGCGGACCCCGAAGACCTGCGACGAATGCGGCGATACCGAGAGCCTGGTGGCCGTCGGGCCCGGCATCGAACGGGTTGCCGAGGAAGCGGCGACGCGCTTTCCCGATGCGCGCCGGGTCTTGCTCTCCACCGACATGGGCAGCCATGCCCAGCTCCGCGAGCGTTTTGCCGAGATCGAGCGGGGCGAATACGACCTCATCATCGGCACGCAGCTCGTTTCCAAGGGCCACCATTTTGAAAAGCTCTCGGTCGTGGGCGTGCTCGATGCCGATCTCGGTCTCGCCCATGGCGATCCGCGCGCTGCCGAAAAGACCTTCCAGATCCTCACCCAGGTGGCGGGGCGTGCCGGGCGCGCAAGCCGCCACGGCAAGGCGTTCCTCCAGACCTATCACCCCGATCATCCGGTGATGAAGGCCATGGTCTCGGGCGATCGTGAAGCCTTTTATGCGCAGGAAATGCTGGCGCGGGAGGCGGGGGGCATGCCGCCCTTCGGCCGGCTGGCGGCGCTGATCATTTCCGCCAACGAGCAGCAGGCGGCCATGGCCTATGCCAAGGCGCTGCTGTCTGCCGCGCCCATGGCCGAGGGCGTGCGGCTGTTCGGGCCGGCCGACGCGCCCATTGCCATGATCCGCGGCCGCCACCGGGTGCGGCTGCTGGCGCAATCGGGCAAGGATTTCGATCTTTCGGGCTATATGCGCTTCTGGCTGGGCAATGCGGAAAAGCCCAAGGGCGACATCAAAGTCCAGGTCGACATCGATCCGATGAGTTTCATGTGACGGCGGGACGTCGCGCGGGCGCAAGACATCCTTTACCTTTGGACCGCAAGTTGGGGTTAGCCACGGAGTGATGACCGAGGCTAGCGGCGGGCGGTGTGCTTACCCAGCCATCCCAACCGCCCGCTGCGCCCCCTATCCGGTCAGAAGACCGGCCGGCGATCAGAAGATCACAAGGACATAATGCGAGCACAGACCTTAAGCCTTCGTAACGGCGCGGGCCGATACGGCACGTCTGTGCGAATTGGGCGGTGGATGCAAAGCATGGCTGTCGCCATTCAAGCGTAGCTCTCATGGCCGTCTCGCCTGGAATCTCCCCGCCGGGGAGATTCTGCCCGTTAGGCCGGCTGCCGCCATTCGGGCATAGCCCTCATGGCCTTCTCCGCTCTCGCCGCGCCACTGGCGCATCTCGGGCCTCGCGGCCACGCTTCGAAGTGCGACACTTTCGACACCATCGAATCCCCCCGGGGAGCCTTGCATGGCCGGCTTGGCCTGTGTTAGAGCGGGCGCGAATTTCAAGGGGTCCGGCTCGCGGCCCGTTTCCGAGCACGTCCAAGGTACAAAAACCCGCCCGGGTTCCGGCCAACGGAGCCAATAACTGGGTCGGACCAAGAGAGGGTGAAGCGGCATTGGCAGCGCAGAATTCAGTGCTTACCCAGATTGCGCGGCCTTACGCGTCGGCGCTCTTTGATCTCGCCCAGAGCGAGAACCAGCTGGCCCAGGTCGAAACCGGCCTTTCGGATGTTTCGAGGCTCATTGGTGAAAGCGACGATTTCTCGCGCTATCTCCGCTCCCCGGTGATCTCCGGCGACGTCAAGGCGTCGACCCTGGAAGCCATTCTGGGCAAGGCCAAGGTCAATCCGCTGGTGGGCAATTTCCTGCGCCTCGTGGCCAGGAACGGGCGTCTCTTCGCGCTCGACACCATCATCGCCGTGTTCCGCGAGCTGGCCGCCGCCGCCCGTGGCGAAACCACGGCCGAAGTGACTTCCGCTGCCCCGCTGACCGATGCGCAGGCCGCGGCCCTCGCCGAAACGCTCAAGGCCAAGCTGGGCAAGACGGTGACGCTCAATCAATTCGTTGATCCCTCGCTGATCGGCGGCCTTCAAGTGAAGGTCGGCAGCCAGATGATCGACTCATCCCTCAAGACAAAACTCGCTGCGATGAAGATCGCCATGAAAGAGGTCGGATAATGGACATCAAAGCCGCGGAAATCTCTGCGATCCTCAAGGACCAGATCAAGAATTTCGGCCAGGAAGCCCAGGTTTCCGAAGTCGGTCAGGTGCTCTCCGTCGGTGACGGTATTGCCCGCGTCTACGGCCTCGACAACGTCCAGGCCGGTGAGCTCGTCGAGTTCCCGGGTGGCGTCAAGGGCATGGCCCTCAATCTCGAAACCGACAATGTCGGCGTCGTGATCTTCGGCACCGACCGTGCCATCAAGGAAGGCGACGTCGTCAAGCGCACCGGCGCCATCGTGGACACCCCGGTGGGTCCGGGCCTGCTCGGCCGCGTGGTCGACGGCCTCGGCAACCCGATCGACGGCAAGGGCCCGATCGTTCACACCGAACGCCGCCGCGTCGACGTCAAGGCTCCGGGCATCCTGCCGCGCAAGTCGGTGCACGAGCCCATGTCCACCGGCCTCAAGGCCATCGACGCGCTGATCCCGATCGGCCGCGGCCAGCGCGAGCTGGTCATCGGTGACCGCCAGACCGGCAAGACCGCCATCATTCTGGACACTTTCCTCAACCAGAAGCCGGCCCATGAAGCCAATGCTTCGGACACCGACAAGCTGTTCTGCATCTACGTTGCCGTGGGTCAGAAGCGCTCGACCGTTGCCCAGTTCGTGCGTCAGCTCGAAGAGTCCGGCGCGCTGCAGTACTCGATCGTCATCGCCGCGACCGCTTCGGACCCGGCGCCGCTCCAGTACATCGCGCCCTTCACCGGCTGCGCCATCGGCGAGTGGTTCCGCGACAATGGCAAGCATGCCGTGATCGCCTATGACGACTTGACCAAGCAGGCCGTCGCCTACCGCCAGATGTCGCTGCTGCTGCGCCGTCCGCCGGGCCGCGAAGCCTATCCCGGCGACGTGTTCTACCTCCACAGCCGCCTGCTCGAACGCGCCGCCAAGATGAACGAAGACCATGGTCTTGGTTCGCTCACCGCGCTGCCGGTCATCGAAACCCAGGCCAACGACGTGTCGGCCTATATTCCGACCAACGTGATCTCGATTACCGACGGCCAGATCTTCCTTGAAACCAATCTGTTCTTCCAGGGCATCCGTCCGGCCGTGAACGTCGGTCTCTCGGTGTCGCGCGTGGGTGGTTCAGCCCAGGTCAAGGCGATGAAGCAGGTTGCCGGCTCGCTCAAGGGCGAACTGTCGCAGTATCGCGAAATGGCCGCCTTCGCCCAGTTCGGTTCGGACCTCGACGCCGCCACCCAGCGCCTGCTGAACCGTGGTGCCCGTCTCACCGAGCTGCTCAAGCAGCCGCAGTTCTCGCCGCTCAAGACCGAAGAACAGGTCGCGGTGATCTTTGCCGGCGGCCAGGGCTATCTGGACTCGGTTCCGGTCAACAAGGTGCAGGATTTCGAAAAGCACATCCTGTCGAACCTGCGCTCCAAGCATGCCGATCTCTTGACCACCATCGCCACCGAAAAGGCTCTGAGCGACGACACGCGCGCCAAGCTCAAGTCGGCTCTGGACTCGATCAAGCAGACCTACGCGGCCTGAGCCCTGAAGGAGACGACAGGCAATGCCGTCGCTAAAGGATCTTAAGAACCGGATCGACTCGGTCAAATCGACCCAGAAGATCACCAAGGCCATGCAGATGGTCGCGGCGGCCAAGCTCCGCCGCGCCCAGGAAGCCGCGGAAGCTGCCCGTCCCTATGCCGAGCGCATGGGGAAGGTGCTGGCTGCCCTCGGCGCCGTCTATGATGGCCAGGAAAACGCACCGGTGCTGCTCGGCGGCACCGGCAAGGACCAGGTGCATCTGCTGGTGGTCGCCACCGGTGAGCGTGGTCTCGCCGGCGGGTTCAACTCGTCGATCGCCCGTCTTGCCCGCGACCATGCCCAGAAGCTTCTGGCCCAGGGCAAGACCGTCAAGATCCTGACCGTGGGCCGCAAGGGTCACGACATTCTCAGGCGCCAGTATCCGGAACTGATCGTCGATACGTTCAACTTCCGCGAAATCAAGCAGGTCGGGTTCACCCAGGCGAGCCAGGTTGCCGACAAGGTGCTGGCCATGTTCGCCGCCGGCGAATTCGACGTCGCGACCCTATTCTTCGCCAAGTTCGGCTCGGTGATTTCGCAGGTGCCGACGGCCCAGCAGATCATTCCGGCCAAGCTGGAAAAGGCACAGGGCGAAGGCGAAGCCGCCGCGTCGGCCGTGCCCTACGAATACGAGCCGAGCGAAGAAGCCATCGTCGAGGACCTGTTGCCGCGCAACATCTCGGTGCAGCTGCTCCGCGCCCTGCTCGAAAACTCCGCCTCGTTCTACGGTGCGCAGATGTCCGCCATGGACAATGCCACCCGCAATGCCGGCGAAATGATCAACAAGCTGCAGCTGAGCTACAACCGCCAGCGCCAGGCCCAGATCACCAAAGAACTCATCGAAATCATCTCGGGCGCGGAAGCGCTCTAACCCATCAGCGAGGACGAACAAATGGCAGAGAAGAAGGCCGGTCGCGTTTCGCAGGTCATTGGCGCCGTCGTTGACGTGGTGTTCGACGATCACCTGCCCGCCATCCTGAACGCGCTTGAAACCACCAATAATGGTCAGCGCCTGGTGCTGGAAGTTGCCCAGCACCTCGGCGAAAACGCCGTGCGCACCATCGCCATGGACACGACCGAAGGTCTGGTCCGCGGCACCGAAGTGACCGATACCGGCGCTTCGATCTCGGTGCCGGTCGGCGACGAGACCCTTGGCCGCATCATGAACGTCATCGGCGAGCCGATTGACGAAGCCGGTCCGGTCGTCACCTCGGGCCGTCGCGAAATCCACCAGGAGGCTCCGTCCTTCGTGGAACAGTCCCCGGAAGCCGAAGTGCTGGTGACCGGCATCAAGGTCGTGGACCTGATCGCTCCCTACGCTCGTGGCGGTAAGATTGGCCTGTTCGGCGGCGCCGGCGTGGGCAAGACCGTGCTGATCCAGGAACTGATCAACAACGTCGCCAAGGCGCATGGTGGTTACTCGGTGTTCGCGGGCGTCGGTGAACGCACCCGCGAAGGCAACGACCTCTACCACGAAATGATCGAATCGGGCGTGAACAAGGACCCGCATGAGAACGGTGGCTCGGCCGCCGGCTCCAAGTGCGCCCTCGTTTTCGGTCAGATGAACGAGCCCCCCGGCGCCCGCGCCCGCGTTGCTCTGACGGGTCTGACCGTCGCCGAGCACTTCCGCGACCAGGGCCAGGACGTGCTGTTCTTCGTGGACAACATCTTCCGCTTCACCCAGGCCGGCGCCGAAATGTCGGCTCTTCTGGGCCGTATCCCGTCCGCCGTGGGTTACCAGCCGACGCTGTCGACCGACATGGGCGCGATGCAGGAACGCATTACCACCACCACCAAGGGCTCGATCACCTCGGTGCAGGCCGTTTACGTGCCCGCCGACGACTTGACCGACCCGGCCCCGGCCACCACCTTCGCCCACCTCGACGCGACGACCGTGCTCAACCGCGCGATCTCGGAAAAGGGCATCTACCCGGCTGTGGACCCGCTGGCTTCGAACTCGCGTATTCTGGACGCCAACGTCGTCGGCCAGGAGCACTACGATACCGCCCGCCAGGTTCAGTCGATCCTGCAGAAGTACAAGGCGCTCCAGGACATCATCGCCATCCTCGGCATGGACGAGCTCTCCGAAGAAGACAAGCTGACCGTGGCCCGCGCCCGCAAGATCGAGCGCTTCATGAGCCAGCCCTTCGACGTGGCCGAAGTGTTCACCGGTTCGCCGGGCGTGTTCGTGCAGCTCGAAGACACCATCAAGGGCTTCGCTGGCCTCGTGCGTGGTGACTACGACCACCTGCCGGAAGCTGCCTTCTACATGGTCGGCACCATCGACGACGCCGTCGCCAAGGCCCAGAAGCTGGCTGCCCAGGCCGCCTAAGCTTTCTGCCGATTGGGTTCGCCGTGCGCGGCGGACCCACTGCCTGACCCGAACCTCCCGGGTTCGCTCCGCTAAGGGACCAAAAGAATGGCTGAAGGCCTCAAGATCGAGATCGTGTCGCCCGAGCGTCTGGTGCTGTCCGAAACCGTGGTTTCGGTCACCGTGCCGGGTACCGAAGGCTATTTCACCGTGATGACCGACCATGCGCCGTTCATGACCACGCTGAAGCCCGGCTTCATCACCGTGACCAAGGCTGCCGGCACTGCCGACATCTACTTCGTCAAGGGTGGGTTCGCGGATGTGTCGCCGGCCGGTCTCACCATCCTCGCCGAACAGTCCGTGCCCTTCACCGAGTTCGACCATGCCGATCTGCAGACGCAGATCCAGGCCGCGCAGGAAGAACTGACCCGCGCCGAAACGCCGGAAGACAAGTCCTATGCTCAGGAAGTCGTCTCGGGCCTCCTGAACCTGGCCGTGGAAGCGCAGCAGATCAACGGCGCGCACGTCCACTAAGGGTCGAAATCTCTTTCGCTGAATTGCCAGAAGGCCGTCCGCAAGGGTGGCCTTCTTGCTTGCAAAACGGGCATCCCGCACAACTTTTGTGCAAGTCATTGATATTGCACGATATTTCTTGCCCATCAACCAGCGATTAACCCTTGGGGCGCACTCTCCTGGGTAGAGGCGCAAATCCGGCCAACAGCGGTCGGGCCTTGGGGGCACGATCATGGGTTCAATTCTGCGCAATATGCGCCTTACCTTTGCCATCTCCAGCATGACGATCGGGGCGATCACACTGGCGATCCTGGCCGTGCTCGGCGGGCTCTATTTCAGCCTCGGCGCTTCGGTGGCGCGGGACGAGCAGCAGGCGCTGACCGATACGACCCGCATTGCCGCCCAGATTCTACAGGTCAACCTGCCCAGCCTCGAGGTCGGGCTCGACGAAGCGGGCAATGTTGCGAGCCTGTCGGCCCGCAGCATGCCGCGGTTTCGGACGCATGACGTCATCGATGCGGTGGCCCGCGTGGCCGGGCAGGACGTAGCCGTTTATGTCTACGATACGGAGACCAGCCCGGACATGGTGGTGGGGAGCACCAGCCTCCTGGACCCCTCGGGTGAACGACGTCTGAACGACAATCTTGCGGCCGGGCATCCGGTGTTCGACGCTCTCGTCGCCAACCAGCCGGTGCAATCGGAAGCCACGATCGATGGGGTCACCTATCTTCTCGACTACCGCCCCGTCGCCACCGCCGATGGCGTCGTCATCGGGGCGCTGATGGTGGCGGTCGATCGCGGGCCGCTGGTCGCGGTGCTGGCCAGCACCATGACGGTGCTCGGCGCCGTCGCCCTGGCCGGCCTGCTCGTTACTGGCCTCCTCGCGCTTGTCGTGTCGCGCAAACTGATGCGGCCGATCCCGCAGCTTGCCGGCGTTATGGAAAGCCTTGCGGACGGGAAGCTCGATGCCGAAGTGCCGTACCAGACCCAGCGCAACGAGATCGGCGCCATGGCACGGGCCCTCGAAGTGTTTCGCGCCAATGCCGTCGAAAAGGCGGCGCTCGATGCGCAGGCGCGCCAGCACCTGGCCGAGGCCGCTGATCATACCGGCCAGCTCCAGGCGATCTCGCGCAGCCAGATCGTGGTCGAATTCGATCTTCACGGCGTGGTACTCGCCGCCAATGACAATTTCCTGGCGCTGCTAGGATACCGCCTGGAAGACATTGTCGGGCGCCCCAATGCGCAGTTCCTCTTCGATGCCGATCCGGCAAGCGCGAGCTATCGCCAGTTCTGGACTGACCTTTCCGAGGGGGCTTTCAAGAGCGGCGAATATCGCCGCCGCACCCGTTCGGGCCAGGAGGTCTGGATCCAGAGCACCTTTACGCCGATCTTCGACACCGATGGCGTGCCCTACAAGGTCGTGCAGTTCGCCACCGACGTCACGGCCCGCAAGGCCTCGGTCGCAGCCATCGGCGCCGGCCTCAAGCAACTGGCGGAAGGCGATCTATCGACCACGATCGAGCGGCCCTTCCCGCCCGAATTTGAGGACCTGCGTCTTGCTCTCAATGGCACCGTGCAGCGCTTTGCCGATGTGGTGGGGCAGTTGCGAACGACATCGCGCTCGCTGCGCACCGCGAGCGGGGAATTGCTCAGCGGCGCCAATGATCTCTCGGAGCGCACCACCCGCCAGGCCGCCACGATCGAGGAAACCTCCGCCGCCATGGAAGAACTGGCCGCCACAGTGGCCAGCAATGCGGGCATGGCGGAAGATGCCGCCGGCAAGGCCGAGACCGTGTCCAGCGTCGCCGCGGAAAGCGGGGCGGTCATGGGCGAGGCGACCGGCGCCATGGAGCGGATCACCCAGTCCTCGGCCAAGATTTCCAATATTATCGGCATGATCGACGACATTGCCTTCCAGACCAACCTCCTCGCCCTCAACGCCTCGGTGGAAGCGGCGCGGGCGGGCGATGCCGGCAAGGGCTTTGCCGTGGTTGCCGTCGAGGTCCGCAGGCTGGCGCAAAGCGCTGCCCAGGCCTCGGCGGAAGTGAAGGCATTGGTTGAAAAAAGCGCCGAGGAAGTGCGGGGCGGCTCGAGCCTGGTCAGCGCCGCCGGCGACCGCCTCCGGGCCATGCTCGATGCGGTGCGGGAAAACAGCGATCTGGTGCGCGCCATCGCCCGGGCCAGCCGCGAGCAGGCGGCCTCCATCGAGGAGGTCAACACCGCCGTGCGCACGCTCGACCAGATGACCCAGCACAATGCCGCCCTGGTCGAGGAGACCAATGCGGTCATTGCCCAGACCGAGGGGCAGACCCAGGCGCTCGACCGCATTGTCGACGTCTTCGTCCTTGGGGAAGCGGACGCGGCCCCGGCCCCGGCAGTGCCGTCGGGCCGTCGGGCGGCCTAGTCATCTACGCCCGTTCTCCCGACCGCTGCGCCGCCCTCGGGCTTGACCCGAGGGCCACCGCCAACGGTCCCGATATCCGAGCGCGGTGCGTGCCTTGAGGGGCCCTCGGGTCAAGCCCGAGGGCGGCGCGGAGAGTGGTGGCGGATTGGAGCCAGACCTCGAATCCGTGCTTACCGCAAGGGGCCAGAGCCGTCGACCTACCCCAACGCCGCGTCGACCAGCGCCTCGGCGTGGAGCTGGGTCGTGTCATAGGTCGGCAGCGAACTGGTGCTGTCGTCGATCAGCATGCCGATTTCGGTACAACCGAGGATCACCGCCTGGGCGCCGCGCGCCGCCATGCGGTCGATGGCCGCCTGATAGACCTCGCGCGACTCGTCGCGCACGATGCCCTTGCAAAGCTCGTCATAGATGATGCCGTTGAGATTGGTGTGGTCCACCTCGGGCACCATGACGGTGAGCCCGCGCTCGCGCAGGCGCGCCTTGTAGAAATCCATCTCCATGGTGAAGCGGGTGCCCAGAAGGCCGACGGTATCGAAACCATCGGCCAGCAGCGCCGCCGCCGTGGGGTCGGCAATATGGACGAAGGGAATATCGACGCCCGCGAGCATGACGCCGGCAACGACATGCATGGTGTTGGTCGCGAGCCCGAGCACTTGAGCCCCGGCGGCCTCGAGCGATCGCGCCACGGCGTTGAGCTGCTGTCCGGCCTCTTCCCAGCGTCCTTCGGACTGCAGCGCGGCGACCGGGGCAAAATCCACCGAATGGAGGATCAGCGGCGCCGAATGGAGCCCGCCAAGGCGCCGGGCCGTCTCGCGGTTGATCGCGGCATAGTAGTGAGCGCTCGATTCCCAGCTCATGCCGCCAATAAGGCCGATGGTTTTCATGGTGTCAGTCCCGGCGGAAGCGTTGCGGAATATGGGCGAAGGCGTCCACTACCTGCTCATAGGCCTGGCGCTTGAACGGCACGATGAGGCCCGGGACCCGGGCGAGTTTTTCCCAGCGCCAGGCATTGAACTCGGCCTTGTGCCGGCCGCCGCCGGGGGCGAGCACGTCGATCTCGCTGTCCTCGCCGGTAAAGGCAAAGGCGAACCAGCGCTGGCGCTGGCCGCGATACTTGCCCTTGAAGGCGACGCCAAGGAGGTCGTCGGGCAGGTCGTAATAGATCCATTCCGGCGCTTCGGCGAGAAGGCTCACCGAAACGATGCTGGTTTCTTCCTCGAGTTCGCGAAGGGCGGCGCGCAGCGGGTCTTCGCCCTTGTCGATGCCGCCCTGCGGCAGTTGCCAGGCCGAGCCCTCAGCCGCGGATTGCTCGGGATCGCCGGCGGATTGGCGATGGCCGATGAACACCTGGCCATCCCTGTTGAACACGGCAATGCCCACGCAATCGCGATAGGGCAGGGCATCTCGGTCTGGCCGGTCGGTCATGGTTCGGGCTTTCGTTTGGCGCCCGCGCTATTGCATCAGGGCGCTGACGGGCACCAGTGCAATGCCCTTGGCGTCGAGTTCCCGCGTCCAGTCGGACACGGCCTGCACCGAAATGGGCAGGGCGCTGACAATACCGATGGCGCTGCCCGATTCCAGTGCCTGGGCCTCAAGGCTGGCCAGCGCCGAAAGAATGGATGCGCGGGCCGGATTGGCGTCGATCATGGTGGAGGCGCGATTGAAGGGCACGCGATTGGCCCCGGCCAGTTGCTGGGCCACCGAGCGGTTGGAGGAGCCATCGTCGAGATAGCCGAGGCCGCGTGCGCCGAATTCTTCCATGATCGGGGCGAGGTCGGCCGCCGAGGCCGTGAAGCGCGCGCCCATATTGTTGATGACGCCGAAATAGCCGCCGAAGCGCGCCATCAGCCAGAACAGCTTTTCGAGATTGTCGCGCGGCGCCTCGCCGGTGAGGATGGTATGCGGGCCCGGATCGTTCTGCGGATAGTCGAAGGGTTCGAGCGGCACTTCGAGCATGACTTCATGCCCTGCGGTGCGCGCCGCCGCTACGGTGTTTTCGAGGCTCCGGCCATAGGGGGCGAAGGCCAGGGTCACTTCGTCGGGCAGTTGGTCGATGGCGTCGAGCGACCCCTGCTCGTTGATCCCGAGACCGGTGACCACAATCGCGATCATCGGTCCGCCCGCGGCCACGGCCGAGCCTGCCGGACGGCGATAGGCCGCAAAGGGGGTGAGGCCGGTGCCCGACATGCGCGGGATGGTGCCGGCAGAGGTTTCCTCGCTGAGATCGGGCAGGGCGCCGAAGCGGTCGGGCACCTGGCCGAGGGCCGTGCCCGCGCCGGGCGCCGGCTGCGGAACGGCGACGATCGAGCCGTCGGCGGGAAACTGCTGGGGGTCGGCGGTGATGGTGGCGGGCCGGCTCTGGGCCGAATTGGCCACCGTGTTGTTGTCGCGGGTGGAGGTGATGGCCACGTCCTGGCTGGGACGGCCGCCATCGGGGTCTTCCACCAGAAACAGGCGCAGCGCCACGCCGCCGATGATGAGGAAGATCAGGACAAAGAGCAGCCGCGCCAGCGGAAAATGAAACCGCCCCGACCGGGCCTCGTTCCGGCGCTTGCGGCCGGTCAGCGGCGTGGACAGGTCATTGGCCATCGGTCTTGCGTCTATCCCCTAGGGCGCTTCCAGCACAAGCGGCAACGGTCTGCGGTCCGGAAGCGCAACAAACAAAGACCTGGATCCTTCGATCCAGAGGGCAGGATGCGGCGCGAATCAACCCGCCGCATCCCCAGTCTAGCATGGCCTCGTACGCGGCCGGCCTATTCCGCCTTGGGCGGGAAGGCCTCGTTGGTCTCCTCGCCCTTCATCAGGCGGATGGCATATTGGAGCTGGGTATCGTCGGCCTTTTCGGCCGGCACATAGACCGAGGAGCCAACGCTCGATTCTTCCTGGCCCTCGATGGTGATGTGGCCTTCGAGCCCGGCTTCGCCGATGATCTCGTCGCGACCCTGGAACTCCTCGGGCACGACCTGCTTGATCTCGATGTCGGGCGTGATGCCCAGCGCCTGGATCGAGCGATTGTCCGGCGTGTAGTAGCGCGCAGTGGTCAGGCGCATGGCTCCATCAGGGCCGAGCGAGATGATCGACTGCACCGAACCCTTGCCGAAGCTTCGCGTGCCCACGAGGGTGGCGCGCTTGTGGTCCTGCAGGGCACCGGCGACGATTTCCGAGGCCGAAGCCGAGCCGCCATTGATCAGCACCACGACCGGCACGTCTGCCAACTGGTTGTCGAGCGGATCGGGCACGGCGTCATAGCGGGCGCTTTCGCTGTCGGTACGGCCGCGAGTCAGAACCACGGCGCCGCGATTGAGGAAAGCATCGGCGACATAGACAGACTGGTCGACCAGACCGCCGGGATTGTTGCGGAGGTCGAGGATGATGCCCTTGGGTGCAACGCCGTCGCGGGCCTCGTAGATGTCCTCGATGGCGCGTTCGATGCCGACAAAAGCCTGTTCGGAGAAGCGCGACAGGCGGAGCAGGGCAATGTCGCCCTCGCCTTCGGCCTCGCCGCCTTCCATGCTCCAGCGTACGGCGCGCATGGAGATGATGCCGCGCTCGAGCTTGAACTCGATCGGATCGGTCACGCCTTCGCGGATCACCGAAATGGTCACTTCCGTGCCCACCGGGCCGCGCATCTTTTCGACCGCCTCGTCCTGGGTCATGCCATCGACCGGCAGGCCGTCGATTTCGTAGATCAGGTCATTGGCCATGATCCCGGCGCGGGCGGCCGGCGTGTCGTCGATGGGTGAGACGACCTTGATCAGGCCTTCTTCCATGATGATCTCGACGCCGAGACCGCCGAACTGGCCGGACGTATCCTCGCGCATGTCGTCATAATCCTGCGGCGGCAGGTAGCCCGAATGCGGGTCGAGCGAGGTCAGCATGCCCTGGATGGCGGCACGGATCAGCTCTTCCTCGTCGGGGGGATCGACATATTCGGCGCGGATGCGATCGAAGATTTCGCCGAACAGATTGAGATCGGCATAGATCTCGAGCGGATCGCGCTCCTCGGCCGCGGCGCGCTCGGCTGCGGTGGGCTCGGGTTCCTCGCCGCTCGGATTGGGGTCGAGCTGCTCTTCCTGCTGCGCCGGAGGATCGGCCGGGGGCTGGTCCTGGGCGATCAGCACCGTGGCAGGCACCAGCACTGCCGCAGCGATGGCGGCAAGGCGGAGAGTGTTGAGGCGCATGGGTTGGTTATCCCGTCTGTTCGTTATTGGCCCACCACCCGGCCGGGTCGAAGGGCTCGTTGTTCTGTCTCAATTCAATATAGAGGGTCGGCTGTTCGTTACCAGCATTGGTCGTTACGGTCCGTCCAATTGTGCGTGATCCCATGGTCCCGAGCGGTTCGCCCAATTGCACGAACTGGCCGATATCGGCCGTGATGGTGTCGAGGCCCGCCAGGAGGGCGGTATATCCCCCGCCCGTATTGAGAATGACGATCTGGCCATAATTGAGGTAGGGACCCTTGTAGAGCACCCAGCCATCGGCCGGCGCCACGACCTGGGCGTCGGCGCGGGTCATGATCGACTGCCCCTGGGCGAGACCACCGCGCCCGTCATTGGCGCCATAGTCGACGACGGTGACGCCATTGGCCGGCATGGCGAGATAGCCGCGGGCCAGGGGGAAGGGCACGGCGGGCAGCGTCCGCGCGGTATCGGCCAAAGCAAGCTGGATGGCCTCGGGCGAAAGCTGCGGCAGCGTCGGATCGGCGACCGGCGCCGTGGCGGCACCATTGGCGGCGCGTTCGGACAGGGCGCCAATCAGCTCGCGCAGCGAGGTGGCGCGCTCGGCCAGGTCCAAGGCCGCGGCCTCCTCGGCCAGGAGTTCGGCGCTCATCTGGTTGACGCCCTGCTTGCGCGCAGCGATCAGCGTGGCGATGCGGAGCTGTTCTTCTTCCAGCACTTCGTAATTGGCCTTGAGCGTGGCCTCTTCGGCCAGGGCCGCCAGCTTGATCTCGGTCAGGGCCGAAAGGTCTGCGGCGACCGTGTCGGCCTTCTGCTTGAGCTGGGGGAGGATGGCGGCCATCAGCATGGCGCCGCGGGCCGAGCCCAGCGCGTCGTCGGGATCGACGATCAGCGCCGGCGGCGGATTGAGCGAAATGCGTTCGAGAGCCGCCAGCACATTGGCGATCTCGCTGTCGGCGCCATCGAGCCGGCCGCGCACTTCGAGCTCGCGCACGATCAGGTCGGAAATGCGCTCCTCGACATCGGCCACCTCGATTTCGGCCAGTTTCACGCGCTGGGCGGCGGCGATGAGAGCGGCATTCTGCTGGGCGGTATCGCCTTCCATGGCCGCGATTTCGGCCTTGAGCGCGTCGATGCGCTCACGGCTCAAGGTCAGCGAGGCCTCGACCTCCTCGAGGTCGATGGCATTGCGGTCGGCCGGTTCGAGCGCGGGCGTTTCGGTGGCGGCGGGCGCCGCTGCGCCATCAGGCGTCGCCGTCGGAGCCGGGTCGGGATTTTCCGAAGCAGCGCCGGTTTCCCCGGCGGGCGCTTCGGCAGGGGTGGCGGCCGGATCGATGGGCAGGGCAGGCCGCAGTTCGACGGTTTCATTGGCCGGCGCGGGCGTCTCGGTCTGCGCCAGGAGCGGCCAGGCGGCCATGCCTCCCACCAGGCTGCCCGCCAGCAGGGCTATCGCAATTCGTGCCGGCCGCTTGGGCATGGCGTCTCCTGGTGCCGGGACCGAAATCCCCGAATCAATTTGCGGCACTTTAGCAAGCCCCCGGCAAACCGCCGGTTAACAATGCTTAACCATGACGGTGGGCCGGGTGTCGCGACGACGGGGCTCGATACGAGCAAGCCGCGCCCAAAATGTGGCGCCCGCTCGCGCTCAGTCGCCGCGGTGATAGGGGTGACCCGAGAGGATGGTGGTGGCGCGATAGAGCTGCTCGGCCAGCATGATGCGCACGAGCTGGTGCGGCCAGACCATGGGCGAGAAGCTGACGGTGAGGTCGGCGCTGCGCACGAAATCGGGGTCGATGCCATCGGCGCCACCGATGACGAAGCCGATGGCCGGCCGCCCGTCGTCGCGCCAGCGGGCGAGCTGATTGGCGAAGGCCTCGGAATTGAGACCCTTGCCGCGCTCGTCGAGCATGACGGTGATGCCCTCGGGGAGGGCGGCACGGAGGGCCTTGGCTTCTTCGGCCCTGCGTGTAGCGGCCGAGCCGGCGCGCGATTCTGCGATTTCGGTGACGTCGAAGCCGGTCAGGGCCAGCGGTTTGCCGCTGGCCTGGGCCCGGTCGAGATAACGGGCCACGAGCTCGCGCTCCGGCCCGTTCTTCATCCGGCCGATGGCCGCGATCGCAATGCGCATCGAAACCTAGTGCTGGTCGGCGGCGAAATCGGCCTGCCACATCTTTTCGAGGCTGTAGAACTCGCGCACTTCCGGACGGAAGATGTGGAGGATCACATCGCCCGCATCCACCAGCACCCAGTCGCAATGGGGCAGGCCCTCGACGCGCGGCTTGCCATGGCCATTGTCGCGCAAGGCGGTGATAACCTGGTCGGCAACGGCACCGACATGGCGCTGCGAGCGGCCGGAGGTGACGATCATGTGGTCGGCCAGCGACGACTTGCCGGTAATGTCCACCGCAACCGTTTCTTCGGCCTTGGCGTCATCCAGCACGTCGAGAATGAGGTCGATCAGGGGTTTTTGCGAACCGGCCACGGGGGTGGGCGAAGCGGGGATCGGGTTGTTGGGCTGGGCGGCCATCAGAAACGGCCTTCCGCCCATGCGCGGGCATGGGTCATGCGAGAGTTGAGCATCCTTGGTTGTTGATCGGAATGTAGCGGCGTCGACTGAACGGCAAGCCGTATCATCCTGTTCCGGTGACAATCATCACTTGTCCCGAATATGCGCCTTTGCAGGGGTTTTCGCAAGGTCGGGTCCTGCCGGAACCTTAACGCGGGTTGCGTGACGCCCTGATGGCGCTCGAGGAAAGGGCCGATTGCCGGCCCTGGAGATAGATCCAGGCTGGGGGGCGGCAGTCGGCCAGAAGGGCAGCGTCGCTCTCGTCGAGCTGGGCGTGATCGAGCATGGTGGCCGCCCGCGAGGCCAAAGCCCGCCGTGCGGCGCCGGGGCGCACATAGACGGCGATGGGGAGGCGCGCGGCAATATCGCGCCAGCGCTGCCAGCGGTGGAAATCGGCGAGGCTATCGGCCCCCATGATCCAGACGAAGCGCCGGCCAGGCAGCCTGGTGGTGAGGAAATCGACGGTCTGCCAGGAATAGGCAAAGCCCTTGGCCGCCTCGAAACCGGTCACCCTGATGCGCGGATTGCGGATCATCGCCCGTGCCGCCCCGACCCGGTCGGCGAGCGGAGGAAGGGCGGAATTGTTCTTGAGAGGGTTGCCCGGCGTCACCAGTACCCAGAGCGCATCGAGCTGCAGCCGGCGCAATGTTTCCTCCATGACCAGGAGATGCCCCTCATGCATGGGATTGAAGCTGCCGCCAAAGAGGCCGATGCGCATGCCGGGCGCGGAGGGCGGGACTTCGGTGACGCCGGGGATGCGGAGGGGTGGGCGGAGGGTCACTCTACCTCTCCCTCTGGGGGAGAGGTCGGCGCGCAGCGCCGGGTGAGGGGGCCTGCTTCAGGCAGTGAGTTTGCCAAAAGGCCCCCTCACCCCACCCTCTCCCCCAAAGGGAGAGGGGGCGCAGGTGCCGTTGGCTTTGCGTAGTTGAAAGCATCAAGGCCGGAGCTGCCCGTTGCCGCGGACGCGGTATTTGAAGCTGGTGAGCTGTTCGACGCCCACCGGCCCACGGGCATGCATCTTGCCCGTGGCAATGCCGATCTCGCCGCCGAAGCCGAATTCGCCGCCATCGGCGAACTGGGTCGAGGCATTGTGAACGAGGATGGCGCTGTCGATGCCGTTGAAGAACTTTTCGACCGCCTCGGGATCCTCGGCGATGATCGCCTCGGTATGGTGGCTCGAATAATGTTCGATATGGGCGATGGCATCTTCGACGCTGTCGACGACCTTCACCGAGATGATGGCGTCCTCGTATTCGGTCTTCCAATCTTCCTCGGTCGCCGGCTTGGCGACCGGAATCATGGACAGAACCGTGGCGTCGCCGCGGATTTCACAACCCTTGGCCACCAGCGCCTCGATGATCGGCCCGAGGTGGGTCTGGACCACATCCTTATGCACCAGCAGGGTTTCGGCGGCGCCGCAAATGCCGGTACGGCGCATCTTGGCGTTGAGCGTCACGCTCACGGCCTTTTCGAGGTCGGCCGAGCGGTCGATATAGACATGCACCAGGCCCTCGAGATGGGCGAAGACCGGCACCCGCGCTTCGCTCTGGACGCGCGCCACCAGCGTCTTGCCGCCGCGCGGCACGATGACGTCGACATTGCCATCGAGACCCTTCAGCATCTCGCCGACGGCGGCGCGGTCGGTGGTGGGCACGAGCTGCACGCATTCGATCGGCAGGCCGGCGAGATGGAGGCCGTCGAGCAGGCAATCGACCAAGGCGCGGGAGGAATGGAAACTGTCCGAACCGCCGCGCAGAATGACGGCATTGCCTGATTTTATGCAGAGCGCGCCGGCATCAGCAGTGACATTGGGGCGCGATTCAAAGATCACGCCGATGACGCCGAGCGGAGTGCGCACGCGCTCGATATGGAGACCGTTGGGCCGGTCCCATTCGGAAATCACGGTGCCCACGGGATCGGGCAGTTCGGCAATGGTCTTGACCGCCTCGATGATCCCGTCGATGCGCTTGTCGTCAAGCAGCAGCCGGTCGAGAAAGGCCTTGGAAATGCCCTTCTGCTCGGCCGCCTGCATGTCGAGCGCATTGGCGGCGAGGATCTGCTTGCGATGCGCATTGATCGCGCCGGCCGCGGTCAGGAGCGCGGTGCGCTTCTGCTCCGATGTGGCGATCTTGAGCGCATTGGCGCCGATCCGCGCATTGCGGCCGATCTCGGCCATGATGGTGGCGATGTCGCCGGAGGCCTCGTGCGCTGCACTCATTCTGCCGTCTCCTTGGCGCCGGTCAGCACCAGATTGTCCCGATGCACCATTTCCGAGCGATTGCCGGCGCCGAGAAGCTCGGCCATGACATCGCTGCGCTTGCCCATGACGAGGCGGGCATCCTCGCTGTCGAGGCTGGCCAGCCCACGGGCGATTTCCCGGCCGTCGGGATTGAGGACGGCAATGGTGTCGCCGCGCTCGAAGGTGCCCGTTATGCGGGTGATGCCGATGGGCAGCAGCGAGCGGCCCTGGCGCAGGGCGCTGGCGGCGCCGGCATCGACCTGCACCGTCCCGGCCACGGCCAGCGTGCCCATGATCCAGCGTTTGCGGGACTGGGCGCGGGTGGTGACCGGCTTGAAGAGGGTGTGGAGCCCGCCATCGACGAGGCGCCGGAGCGGATGCTCCTCGGTACCCTTGGCGATGACCATGGCGGTACCCGCCAGAGTGGCGATCTTGCCAGCCTCGACCTTGGTGGTCATGCCGCCACGCGACAGATGGCTGGCGGCGCCGCCGGCCATGGCTTCGATGGCTGGCGTAATGGCGTCCACGACCGACAGGTGGGTGGCATTGGGATCCTTGCCGGGCGGGGCGGTGTAGAGCCCGTCGATGTCGGAGAGCAGCACCAGCAGATCCGCCTCGATCATGGTGGCGACGCGGGCCGAGAGGCGGTCATTGTCGCCATAGCGGATTTCGGCCGTGGCCACCGAGTCGTTCTCGTTGATGATCGGAATGGCGCCGAGGCCCAGCAGCGTCTGGATTGTGGTGCGGGCATTGAGGTAGTAGCGCCGCTCCTCGGTGATATTGGGGGTAATGAGGATCTGCCCGGTGACGATGCCGTGCTTGCCCAGCGCTTCGGCCCAGGCCTGGCTGAGAGCGATCTGTCCGGCGCTGGCGGCGGCCTGCGATTGTTCCAGCGTCAGCGCCACGGCGGAAAGGCCGAGCAGACCCCGGCCCAGCGCAATGGCGCCGGAGGAGACGATGACCACGTCCCGCCCCTCGGCCTTCAAAGTCGCAATGTCCTCGGCCAGGCCAGCCAGCCAGGACGCCCGGAACTTGCCGGCTTTGTCCACCAAGAGGGCCGAGCCGATCTTGATGGTGATGCGGCGGTAATTAGCGAGGGGGTTCATGGGGTCGCAAACTCGATCTGCGCCCTCCCCCCTTGAGGGGGAGGGTTGGGGTGGGGGTGGCATTGTGGAGCCTCGATGGACCCCCACCCTCGGTCCCTCCCCTCAAGGGGGAGGGAAGCAATAGGGCCGCGCGGTCCGGTTGGATCCGGCCTGGCATCAAGGCGTCCATGGCCCTTCCACCTTCCGGCGCTCGGCTTCCTCGGCCTCGGCCTTTTCGGCGTCCAGCACGTTGAGGACGTCATAGAGCACCTGGTCGACGCCCTGGCCGGTGGCGCCCGAGACCAGGCGCACTTCGGCCTTGGAGGCTTTCTTCAGCGCCTTGACCTTGGCCTTGACCTCGTCCTCGGTCAGCGCGTCGACCTTGTTGAGGACGACGATTTCCTGCTTGTCGGCGAGCACATCGGCATAGGCCGCGAGCTCGTAGCGCACGGCCTTGTAGACATGGGCGACGTCTTCATTGGTGCCGTCGATGAGGTGGATCAGCACCTGGCAGCGCTCGATATGCCCCAGGAACCTGTCACCAATGCCGACGCCTTCGCTGGCGCCCTCGATGAGGCCGGGAATGTCGGCCAGGACGAATTCACGTTCGCCGATGCGCACCACGCCGAGATTGGGGTGGAGCGTGGTGAAGGGATAGTCGGCGATCTTGGGCTTGGCGGCCGAAACGGCGGCGAGGAAGGTGGACTTGCCGGCATTGGGCTGGCCTACGAGACCGGCATCGGCGATGAGCTTCAAACGCAGCCAGATGCCCTTTTCGACGCCTTCCTGGCCCGGATTGGCCCGGCGCGGCGCCTGGTTGGACGAGGTCTTGAAATAGGCATTGCCGAAGCCGCCATTGCCCCCCTCGAGCAGCACGATGCGCTGCCCCACTTCGGTGAAGTCGGCAATCAGGGTTTCCTGGTCTTCCTCGAAGATCTGGGTGCCGACCGGCACGCGCAGGACGACGTCCTCGCCGTCGGCGCCGGTGCGGTTCTTGCCCATGCCATGCACGCCCGTGCCGGCGCGGAAATGCTGGGTATAGCGGAAGTCGATCAGCGTATTGAGCCCGTCGGCGCATTCGGCGATGACATCGCCGCCGCGGCCGCCATTGCCGCCATCGGGGCCGCCGAACTCGACGAATTTTTCGCGCAGGAAGCTGACGGCGCCGGCGCCGCCGGAACCGGACTTGATGTAGACCTTGGCCTGGTCGAGGAACTTCATTTGTCTCTGGCCTTCCAGACGCCGCGCGTCAGTTTTGTGTCGATATGCTCCAGCTCGGCGTTGCGCGCAAGACAGAGCAGGGAAGATCGACCCGTCTCGGTAAATCCCAGGCGCCGCTGGATCGCCAGCGAGGCCTGGTTGAAATGAAAAACGCCCGAATGGATGGCCGGCGCGTCGCTGGCGGAAAAGAACCAGTCGATCGCGGCCACGGCGGCCTCGCTCATGATGCCGCGACCCCAATGGGGCTTGCCCAGCCAATAGCCGATCACCGCCGTGTCGCCCACCGGCTGGTAGCCGATATGGCCGACATAGCCCACATCCGCAAGTTCGATGGCAAAGCTCACTTCGCTCGGGGCAAGGTCGGCGCGCTGGGCGCGCAGCCACGCCTCGGCATCCGAGAGATAGTAGGGAAACGGCACCCGCGCCAGATTGCCCGCCACGTCCATGTCGTTGAGATAGCGCGCAATGGGTTTTGAATCGCCCAGTTGCGGCGGCCGCAGGATCAGCCGATCGGTGAGAAGGGTCGGGGTCATGCGAGGCGCTCGCATCCGGCCACGATTTCGGCCCTGAGACGCATCCGCATGGACGATGTGGGGGCGGTCAAATCAGGCGCCTGGGCTCCTTCGCCTCCCTCGCCCTTGAGGGGAGGGATCGAGGGTGGGGGTGTCGTGCTTTCAAGTGGATGCAGAGCCAGCGTCAGCGCCGACACCCCCACCCCAGCGCCGCTAGCGCCAGCGGGGCGCAGCTGCGCTACCCTCCCCTCAAGGGGGAGGGCGGGGAGGTGCGAAAGACCCGACTGGACCCTCATCCCCGCCACTCCAGCACCAGCAGCGGCTTGCCCCGGTGGCGTTCCACGACACTGGTGGTTTCCTCGATCACCGCAAAGCCGGTTTTTTCGAGCACGCGGATCGATCCGGGATTGTGCGCGAGGACGCGGGCGCGGATCGGGGCGAGGCCGATGGAGCGGGCCGCGGCGAGGAGACCGTCGACGGCCTCGGGCGCAAAACCCTGGCCCCAATGGCTTTCGCCCAGCCAGTAGCCGAGTCCGGTGGGGCGGTCGTCGAAGAAATAAAGGCCGATCACGCCCTTGAGGCGGTCGGTCTGCCTGTCGGCAATGACATAGGGGTGGTGGCTGGTGCGCGCGGTCTTTGCGACAAAGGCGCGGCCATGCCCTTCCTCATAGGGAAAAGGCAGGCTCGCCGTCGGCTCCAGCACCTTCCAGTTATTGGCTTCGGCCACGAGGTCGTCGATGTCGGAAACGCGCGGCGCCCGCAGCACAAGGCGCTGAGTGTCGATGGTTTCGGGGAGATGGGTGCGTGAGCTCATCGGTAGCTTTCTCCATTCGAGATCGTCACCCTCGGGCCTGACCCGAGGGCACTATACTTGCCGAGGTTTCCAAAAGTGCAGAGCCCTCGGGTCAAGCCCGAGGGTGACGGCCGGTGAGTGACGGTCGCAAGAGCGGTCAAGCGCATCGCCGCTCCGCTCCCGCCATCCAGCTTTCACGCGTCAGTTGGGTGAGCACATGGGCCACATTGTGCTGCAGGGCATGGGAAAAGCGCATGTCGCGGCCGGTTTCGACAAAGCCGAGCTTGGCCTTGAGCTTGAGCGAGGCGCGGTTGTCGTGATGGGCGCTGGAGAAAATGGCGTCGCCATTGGAGCGGGCAAAGTGCCAGTCGATGACGGCGCTGGCTGCCTCGGTGCCGAGACCCTTGCCCCAATGGGTGCGTGCCAGCCAGAAGCCCAGTTCGGGCCCTAGTGCGACGCAGCCGATGAGGCCCTTGCCGGGCAGATCGACGATGAACAGTGCCCGCTCCGGATGGCCGGCGGGCGGGCCCCGCAGCCAGTCGCTGGCCATGGCAAGGGTGAAGGGAAAGGGCAGCGGCGTCAGCCAGCGGGCAACGGCGAAATCGCTGACCCCGAGGGCAAAGCAGGGCGCGTCATCCGGGCGGGCCGGGCGGAGGATCAGCCGGGAGGTATGGAGTTCGGTCATCTCTCGTCGAACTCCAGCCGCATCAGCACCATGGTCTTGCCGGCAAGGTTGTTGCTGGCCTCGACCACCGTATCCGTCTCCACAAATCCCGCCTTTTTGAGGACATTGCGCGAGGCGGCATTGGTCTGGAGGGCGCGCGAACGCAGCCTGGTCGCCCCCGCCGCGCGCGCCGCCGCGACCAAAGCCTGCGCGGCCTCGGTGGCATAGCCATGGCCCCAATGGGGTTCGCCCAGCCAGTAGCCGAGCTCGGGTGTGCCGTCCGCCGCGAAGGTCAGGCCGACAACGCCCAGCAGCTCATCGTCCCTGGTGATGGCGAAGCAGGCTTCCGCGGCGCTGGGCACGATTTCATTGATGAAGAATTCGGCGTCGCTCAGATGGTAGGGAAAAGGCAGCCGCGCCATCCATTTGTGGACGTTGACGTTGTTGCAAAGCTGCGCGATGGCCGGAGCATGGGCCATTGTCGGGGTGACCAGGACCAGGCGCTCGGTGCGGATGGTGGCGGGCAGGCGGTCCTTGAGAGTGGTCGCGACGCTGGTCATTGGCAAATGCTCCGGGAAAGAAAAAAGGGGAACCGGCTGACCGGTTCCCCTTCGCATTTGCTGTATGTCGCCAAACGCCAAGCCGGGGAACAGGTCTCCGGCTGGGTTGTCAGGCCTGCCGGGTTATTCGGCGGCCTCTGCCGGGACGACAGACACGTGTACTTTATTGTTCGCGCGGGTGCGGAACGCGACGGTGCCGTCGATCAGGGCAAAAATGGTGTGATCCTTGCCCAGGCCGACGCCGGTACCGGTCGCCCACTTGGTGCCGCGCTGGCGGATGATGATGTTGCCGGCGATGACGGCTTCGCCGCCGAACTTCTTGACGCCGAGACGACGGCCAGCGGTATCACGACCGTTGCGGGATGAACCGCCTGCTTTCTTATGTGCCATTGTCTAGCTCCTTATTCCTTATCGGCCTTCTTGGCCGGGGCCTTCTTCGCCGGCTTTTCAGCGGCGGTATCTTCGGTGGCGGCGGCCTTCTTGGGCGCTGCCTTCTTCGGTGCGGCCTTGGCCTCGGTGGCTTCGGTAGCCTCAGCCTTGGGCGCAGCCTTCTTGGCTGGGGCCTCTTCGGCGACGGCTTCGGTCTTCTCGGCCTTGGCAGCAGCCTTGATCGTCGGCTTGGCGCCGCCGGTCAGGATCTCGGTGATGCGGACGGTCGTCAGCAGCTGGCGGTGACCGTTGCGACGACGCGAATTGTGGCGGCGGCGCTTCTTGAAGATGATGACGGTCTTCTGCTTCTTGGTCTCGACCAGTTCGGCAGCAACCAGGGCGCCTTCCACCAGCGGGGCGCCGATGGTGTCGCCAACCATGAGGACCTGGTCGAAGGTGACGATGTCACCGGCCTCGGCCTCGAGCTTTTCGATCTTGATGACGTCGTTGGCAGCAACCTTGTACTGCTTCCCGCCCGTCTTGATAACGGCGAAAGTCATATTCATGCCGATTGGGTTTTCCCCACCGGTCCCTATCTGTCGCGCTCTGCGGCGCCGCGGATTTCGTGCCAGTTCCGCGGGCTTTTCGAGATGATGGGGCTGAAGAATTCAGCCGGCAGCCTCGAGCAGCGTTTTCAAACAAAACCAGCGCACCGGACGGACCGGTGCGCAGATTGGTGGGCTTATCGGGGGAAACGCCCCTGGAGTCAAGCGCCAGGCACAACCAGGGGACGTCAAATGCTGACAGTGTGCCAGCAAATTGGTTCAGCCCTGGCCGTTCGGATACCAGTTCCGGATCCGCACCTCGACGCCCTGGTCCACCTCGGTCTCGAGCGGAGCGAGGTCGCTGTCGCCATAATGGTAGGGGTAAACAATGGCGGGCTTGAAGGTGTTTATGGCCTCGATCGCCTGCTCCACCGTCATCGTATAGGGCAGGTTCATGGGCAAGAAGGCGACGCTGATGCCTTCGAGCGCCAGCATATCTTCGGTCGGCTCGGTGTCGCCGGCAGTATAGACCTGGGCGTCGCCAAAGGTCAGCACATAGCCGTTGCCGATGCCTTCGGGGTGATACTGCATGCGCTCGGGCGTGGTGTTGTGGGCGGCCACGGCGCGGATCGGAATGTCGATGACGGAGCCGTCCTCGCCATTGGCCATGGCGGTCGCCTTGGCCTTGAGGCTTTCAGGCAGCTTGGAATGGACATCGCCATTGGTGATGAGCACGGCATCGCCGGCAATCGCCTCGAGCGTCGGGACATCGAAATGATCGCCATGCCCATGGGTAATGAGAATGGCCGACGGCCTGGGCAGGCCTTCATAAAGTGCCGCGCCGCCCACCGGATCGACATAGATGGCCTTGCCGTCCCATTCGAGCACGAGGCTCGCATGGTCGATCGGGTGGATGGTGACGTCACCGGCGCTGGTGGTCAGCGTATCGGCCATCGGCGTCTCCTGGGCCAGGGCGGGAAATGCCGCGAGATTGGCGGTAAAGCCGGCAAAGGGCAAGCCGGCCATGCCGGCAACGACGTTTCGACGGGTAACCATTGGGGTAGTCTCCCTCTCCTCGTGAGGCCCGCAGCATAGAACAGCAATCGCGGCCGGGATGGGGCGGCACGCAAATGTGAGCACGCCCACGAGAAATTTGCGGACGGCGGGATGCACAAGGGGTGTTGCAGGCTCGCGGCTGCTATGTCATAAGCCGCCCCGTATCGACCAGCCGCGCCCGATCCGGGCGCTTTCGATCTCGCGGAGAGATGGCAGAGCGGTTGAATGCACCGCACTCGAAATGCGGCATAGGGGCAACTCTATCGGGGGTTCGAATCCCTCTCTCTCCGCCACTTCCGCTCCAGACCCGCGGAATTCCTCGGAAGCCCGGTTTATCAAGGACTTGTAAACGCGCTCTTGTTACAAAGAGGTGTTACAAATTGGGCCTTGCAATGACCACTCCCTGGCTGCACCCCAAGACCAAGGTGTATTACTTCCGCAAGGGCGTGCCGCTTCGCATGCAGCCGCTCTTGGGTGGCAAGAAATTGGTGCAGATCTCGCTCGGCACCAAGGATCCGCATGAGGCACGCGCCGCCCACATCCTGATGGCGGCCGAGGTCGCCAAGGATTGGGCGGCTCTGCTGGAGGCGCCGCGCGACCTCCCTGTCGTGCCCGTCAAGATGGACAAGAAGGCCCTGGTCACCATGGCCGGGGAGATGTACGACGCCGAGATCAAGAAGCACGAGAACGGCGAGGGCCCGTCCGATCAATGGCGCAAGAAGCTCATGCGCCTGCAGCGGGCGCTGCCGCCCGAGGAGCGCGACACCGATCAGCCGCTGCCGTTCACCACGGGCTGGGCCTTCTCGCCGGGGCGCAATGCGATCCTCATCATTGGGGATGAGATCCGCGCGTTCCTCTTGAGCAGAGGCATCAAGCTGACTTGGGACTGCCATGTGCTGTTCGCGCAGTATGCGGCGAGCGCCCTGGCGCAGGCCTATCGCGTGCTCGAGCGTCGTGCCAAGGGCGATTTCCGCCCGGATCCCGATCGGGAGCGCTTCCCCAAACCCGTGCCCGGCACCACCTGGCAGGCGTTGTTCGAGGTCTACTGCGTCGAGCGCAAGCCCAAGGCTTCGAGCCTCAAGCGCATGCGGGGCGTGCTCACGGCCTTCTTCGAATTCCTCGGGCATGACCGGCCGGGCCTGGTCACCGATGACGATGCCATTCGCTGGAAGCAGAAGCGTCTCAAAGAAGTGGCGATCCAAACCGTCCGCGATGCCGACATCGCCCATCCGCGGGCGCTGTTTCGCTTCGCTAAGGCCAACAAGTACTTGCCCACCAACCCCTTCGCCGATGTCACCGTGGTGATCAAGGGCGACAAGCGCTACGATCGCGCGGGCAACGTCAAGAATACCCGTGAACTCGAATATCGCCCGGAAGAGGCTGAGCAGATCCTGCGCGCCAGCCTCGTGCCATGCGGCCCAAGGATGACGGAGGAAGGTGCTGCCGCCCGCCGTTGGATTCCCTGGCTCTGCGCCTATACCGGGGCGCGGGTCAACGAGCTGACGCAGACCCGGGCCGAGGACATCAAGCAGATGCGCTCGCGAAACAAGAAAAAGCTCATCTGGATGATCCACATCACGCCGGAGGCCGGCCGGGTGAAGGACGACGACGAGCGCGACGTCGCCATCCATCCGCACCTGATCGAGCAGGGTTTCCTAGACTACGTGAAGAGCCGCGAAGGCAAGTGCCTGTTCTACGAACCCTCTCGCAGCCGAGGCGGTACGCCTGCCCACCCCCAGTACGCCAAGGTCGGCGAACGCATCGCCGCCTGGATTCGCAGCGACAAGGTCGGCATCACCGACCAGCGCATCTCGCCCAACCACGCCTGGCGGCATCTGGTGCGCAGTCAGTTGCTCGACGCCGGGATCCAAGAGCAAGTCATCAACGGCATCGATGGCCATCAGGCCAAGAGCGTTGGGCAGAAATACGGTCGCATCTGGCCGGAGGTGTCGCTGAGGGCGATATCGCGCATCCCGCCATACGAGGTTGACTGAAGCCCGCCCGATGGCGCCTCGTCCCTTCGAGGGCAGGGAAGGCGGATGTCAATGATCAGCCGCCGGGCCCGGTCGGAGACCGGTGGCGTCGGGCGTTCCGGGCCTGCGCTTCCGAGCGATCTCGGATGCCAGGCGGCGGCGGAACCCGTTCATCAGGGCCCCGAACGGAACCCGGGCGGGAGCGGAAACGAGCCGCTCCATCTCCTGCATGAACTCCTCAAGCTGCTGAAGCTGCTCTTCCATCACGTCGAGGGACATCGTGGGTCTCTGCCAATGCAGCAGCGTGTGATCGAGGATTTCTCTGATACCTTCGGCCAGGTCTGCGGGCGTGAATGGCCCATCTTTGACCTTGCCGAAGGCCCGCGTCATCAGGTCCTCGAATTCCGCCTCGAACGCCCGCTCTTGCGACACGCCGATCAACCGGCCCATCCTCTCCTGAGTGAATTCGTACAGTTCGTGATCGCCGAGTTTGTGGGTCGCATGCCAGCGCACGCCGGCGAGGGCCTCTTCATCGATCGACGGGTTCACTTCTGTTCCGGTCAGGATGTCGACGGCGTAACTGGCCCGTGCATCCTCCTTTCCCGCATAGGGCATGCGCACGCCGACGGCGACGGCGTTTAAGAGTTCGAAGTAGACCAGCATTTCATGCCGTTCGGCACTGGCCATGAGCGCCACGATGTGTGTCACCTTGCCCGGGGCGGAGATCCACGGCTGGGACGGGATGAAGTAGAATGTGCCCGGCGGCATTTCGGGGCTTTCCGGATCAAATCGGCCGATATAGGCCTGCAAATCCGGGTGCGGTGGATGCCCGTGGTGAACCGCGAAGATCGACGCGGAGACGAAGAGGGCCGGGAAGACGACACGAGGCCCAATCTGCAGCTGTCCATGCAGCATGCCGTCGGGCCAGCTCTGCTCGGTCACGGCATGCTTGATGGCCTCGTCGATGTCGAAGTCAGGATGGTTGGCCTTCACCCGGCCAAGCAGGGTGCGGAGCTCCTTGAGATTGCGGGCCGCAATATGGATCGCGGTGCCACCATCGATCTGCTCCTCCCGGTAGTCCGGTCTGTCCATTTTCAATGGCTCGCCGAATTCGACCACGTAGGTGCTTCCGCTCTCGTCGGTCATGCGCGTCGGCTGGTTCTGGCCCCGGTCGCGCGATCCGTTGAGAAGGGTCATCACCGACTGGAACGCCTGGATCAGAGGCAGGTCGATCTTGTCGCCGACCAGGCCGTTCCCGTTCTTGGACAGAATGCCCAATGGCTTGAGGCGTCCCCCCAGCGCACTGGGAATGACGTGCGCCTTCGAGTCGTTCTCGCGCGTGATCTGTTCGTCGGTGATGATGCACTTGGCAACGCTGGTCTCCCGCCTGCATATCGCCGGCGAGGCGATGTGGTTGGACCGAAGACATGGGATGGGTTCCTCCCTTTTCCAAGTCCTTCGGCAGGGTTGCCAGCGAGGCGCCCGCCCGCAGGCATGAGAAGTGGAGCGTGCGCCTTGCTGCCCATGGCAGTCAGCACCAATGCACACGCCCCTTGCGCAGCCAGAAGTGCGACTTGCAGCCAACATTGCGCCAGACGGAAGGACTAAGCGTCGGCCGGCCGTCGTCGTCGATCGTGAAATCCCATCGGGGCCGGGCGCCGGGGATCACCAGCATCTCGATGACGTCGCCACAGCGGCATGGGCATTGAATGCCAATGCTCCAGGGTTCGCCATCGTCGACCGCCAGCACTAAGTCACGCGCCGGCATCCGGGGTGGCAGGCGGTCACCTGCAATGACGTGCAGGCGCCGTGCCGGTCCGAACCGGTCCAGCAGTCGGTGCACCCATTTCGGCACCCCGATCACGGCTGATCCCTTCCCGGTCCCAAGGCCGGTAGCCCTAGCAACGGCTCCTCGTCTCCGCGTGCCAGAGCGGCATCGGGCACATGTTCGAAATCGTCCTCGTTCCGGTATTCCTCCTCAGCCGCGGCAAGGCTGAATTCAGTTCTTGCGAAACCACGATTGCTGTCGTGACGGAAGCGGAAGGCGCGAGCGATGAACTCCATGACGACTGCCGAGCTGGCCCGCATGTTGAGCGAGATGACGGATGGCGCCTGTTCCATCAGACCTTTGATGTAGCCGGCCTCGAGTTCCTGTCTGAACGCTTCGGGATCGACCCTGCGAAGGTATTCGGCACGGAGGCCTTCCGGGGTGTAGACGCCACGGTCGCTCAGGGTAGCGCCGCCGGGCTGAACGTAGTCGATACGCCCGCACACGTCGGCGATCGCCATCCCATCGATGGCCTTTCGCGTTGGAATGACGACGCCCACATCGAACAAGGGAATGAGGAACGCCGCAGCGATGAGATCGGCGATCTGGCGAGCCTCCTGCGTGTCCACGCAGCTGAAGATCACGTCGCACTGGGCAACGGCCAGCACCGCGTCGCGAGAGGCGACGGTCTTGGCGATCGGCACTGCCACGCCGGGGCCGCGATAGGATGCCACCGCCTCTGCGAACATCTCGACCTTGAGGCGGTTGGCCTCAGCATCCGCCAAAGTCGCATAGATGATCCGGTTGAGGTTTTTGCGCTCGATATGGTCGAAATCGACCAAGGTCACCCGCGCACCCATCCTGGCAAGCTGCTCGGCCACCAGTGAACCTGTCCCGGAAACGCCGATGACGGCGATGGAGAGGCGCCCGAGTTCTTTGCGCATTCCCGTCGTGAACGGCAGCGGCCAAGGTGCCAGTTCGGCATCTTCGATGGCATCGTTCCACCAGTAGTTGATATCGTCACCGGCGACGGTCGTCAGGTCCACGGGCCTGACGCTCATGTCGGGACGGTAAAACCGTGCGCGTATGGCGCCATCGGGGGTCATGATGGCCGACCCATGCTCTTGGCCGAAAGCCGCGAAGAGCGCCGGCATCGTCGATCGGTCGCTTTGATCGTCGACCTCGGAGAACTGCAACCAACCTCCCGGATGGGAGTGGATGAGAATGACCAGGAGAGCATCGCGCTCCGCCCGATCGATGGCCTGTTCGATGAAGTCCCCCGGCCAAACTACACGGTCGGGCATGCGCAAGGGGCAGGCATCGTGGGGAACGAGGATCACCTCTCGCACCAGCAAACGTCGTTTGTCGCCCGCGGTCGCCTTGCAGAGGAGAATGGCGGCGGCCTCGTTGCCGTCACCGCAGATGAGATGCGCCTTGAGGGCTTGGTGGGCACTTCCCGAGAGAACCAGGGTATCGCGCCGGCTCATTCTCCAACCTCCTTGGCGATCGCCGACTCGACCAGAGCGAGGTGGGTGACGACGTTATCGCGACGGGGGTTCCAGACGGCGCCTTGACCCCGGTGACGCGACCAGGTCTGGAAGGTGATGCCGCCGATGACCTGCTGCATCAGATTTGGAATGGCGCCGCCATCCGTTCTGGCCAGAGGCGGGTAGACATAGAACATGTCGATCTCCGCTTGTGGATATGTCGGCGGCACCAACAGCGCCAGCTGCACCGCGCTGGCCTGATAGCCGGCGGGCACGGCGTAGTCGGCAATGAGCAACCAGCGGTGCCCGCCCTCCAGGATCGTCTCCCAGGCGAAACCGAGATTGTCGAGATAGGTCGAGTCGACCGGAAGAATGTCGAAGTCGCGGCGGGGCGCAGTGCGCGCCTCGCCGTTGTCGACCTGCTTGGGGGTAAGGCGAATCTTCTCGATCCCGGGCGTGCGCAGATCGATCTTGTCCGTCGCAGCAAGCTGGCGCTTGGGCTGCCCCTCGACCTTGAGAACGATGATCCACGCGCCGGCATCCTCGAACCCGGCCTTGAGCAGGGCATCGGCCGCAACGATCTCTGGAACGTTGGACGTGATCTTGACCCCTTGCACCGAGAGCTCCCAAACCGCCTTGCGGCTCTTGAAAGCCTCGACACCGTCGCCCTCGATGGGAATGAGGTCGTCGTCGATGACCGAACGGTCGGGCTTGTCCTGGCGCTCCAGGAAGAGCAGATCGTCGGGAGGGATGCCGCCCAGCTTGCGGACGATCGCGCCGGAGACCACGGGCGCCGGCCAGTCGACTCGGTCGCCGTTGATGGTGATCCGGTCGGTGCCGCTGGACTGGGCAACGATGAAGCGCGTGCCCTTGCTGAGGTTTGCCTCCTCGTGGAGGCGCAGGTCCTCGAGGTCGTTGTCCTCGCGCCACTGAAGAACGTGGGCCTGCTGATCGTCGGAAAACCCGCTGGCTTTGGCGATCTGTCCCCCCGTCGGGGTGTCGGTCTCCAGTTGAACGGGACGGAACACCAGATCGGTGCCGGCAACCGAGATGGTCGTCTTCTTGCTGCCGCGAGCCAGCGCGGCGCTGTTTTCGATTTCAATCATTTTCATGCCTTATGAACGCTCCCACAGCGGGAGCAATGTAAGCGTGGCATGAGTCTGGCGCGAGCGCAACAACATTGATCCCGCCATGGGAGCGATTTCACTTGTGCGACGCAGTCTGATATGCGATTCGTCATGAAGTTGATGGGGATAGGCAGGCTGACGGGCTTCATCTCATCCAGCGATCCAGCGCTAGGCGGCTTTGCTCGAGCCCTCGTCGCGGAGCTGGAGCATGGTTGTTGGGACGACGAAGCGGCCGTGCGGAGTCACTACCCAACTGCCGACGTCGACGGCCAGCATGTGACTATCTACCTCGACGCAGACCATTGCGTCGTCCTCATGTTCGAATATGATTCGCAGATGGTCCTCGTTCGCTCCGCGGGCCCATGTCGGCCTGCAACGTCCTCGCGGAAAGAAAGTAGAAGCAAACCTTGATCGTGCGCCCTATTCGCAGTGAAGGCGACTATGCAAAGGCTCTGGAACGGGCCGAGGCACTCATGGCGGCGCCGACGCCGGATGAGCGGGATGAGTTGGAGGTCCTGCAGGCGCTCATCGAGAAATGGGATCAGCGCCAATATCAGTGGCACGCGCCAACGCCCGTTGAGGCGATCAAATTCAGGATGCAGCAGCAGAACCTGAAACCACGGGATCTTGAGAGCTATATCGGTTCGAGGGCCCGCGTTTCGGAGGTGCTTTCCGGCACGAGATCCCTGACCATCGACATGATCAGGGCACTCCACCGCCATCTCCATATTCCGGCAGAAATCCTGCTCGGCTCGCCTGCGGAGTTGCCCAAGGACAGGATGGAGCCATCTCCTGCTGCTTTGCGAACACTTCGGTCGTTTCGCCTGATGAAGGCGAAAGAGGATGCCGGAGCATTTGTTCGCCGCGCATTCGGAGACTCGTCACCGATCCCTCTGATGCGCAAGACCCGCACCGAGAGGACCAATGCGAAAACGGATCTGGCCGCCCTGGAAGCGTGGTGCGCCGCGGCGGTCATCAAGTCCCAGCAGCTCGATGTAGGTCCGCCCCAGTCTGGCCTTGGAATGGACGAGGCACGACAACTCGCTGCGCTCAGCTGCGCCGACAATGGTCCCGCACAGGTGGGTGCCAAGCTGGCTGGTTGGGGCATTGCCTTCGTGGCCTTACCGCATCTTCCCGGCACGTTTCTCGACGGTGCAGCCATGTGCAGAGCGGACCGGACCCCTGTGATCGCCCTGACCATACGGCATGATCGGGCGGACAATTTCTGGTTCACCTTGCTCCATGAATTCTGTCACGTAACGCATCACCTGGGGAAAGATGCCCCGATCATTGTCGACGATCTCGACTTGAAGGGTCATGACGCGATCGAACAGGAGGCAGATACTTTCGCCCAGAACGCGCTCGTGCCCCCAAACATCTGGCGGCTAGCGAATTCTGCGGACATGACAGGCGAAGGGATCAAGGACGTGGCACGGAAGGCCGAGGTACATCCCTCGATCGTCGCCGGGCGTTGGCAGCGAACCTTCAACGATTACAGACGTTTTTCCAAGCTGATGGTGCGTGGGGAGGTACGTCAGCAGTTGGGCATTGAGGCAGACTAAGGATCGTGGTCCTGCACCAAGCCAAGGCACTTCGCCGGCGAACGGTCCTTGCGCACCTGTCTTGACGTTCGCAGGCACCGGTTAGACCCCTGCTATCGCTGAGGTGGCACGGCCGGGCATCGTGAGCTCTGGCTTGCGTGCCCAATCGAACCCAGCGTGGGTGTCGTTCTCCAGGTCTACTTCTTCTTGCCCTGCAGGGCTTCGGTCGCATCCGAAAGCAACGCTTCGAGCCTGGCTATGGTGGTTTCGGAGCGCTCGTTCCGTTCCAGGTCGGCTTCGCTTCTCGAAAGACGAAGCTGTTGATCAGCCTCGAGAAGTCGCCGCCGCAAATCCTCGCACTCACCGGTTTGGGTTTCGTGTGCTGCGCGAAGGCCGCTCAACTCGTTCTCGAGCCGCGCATTCTCGACGGCCAGGTCCTGCAGCTCAACGTCCTGCTCCTCAAGCAGCAGCGACAGGCGCTCCGACAGGGAGCGCAGACGCTCTCCTTCAGCCTTCACCCCGGCCTGGTAGATTTCCGCGAGGGCGGACCGGGCCAGTTCCACAACAGCGGGCGGAACAGCATCCGGCTCGACGGGCTTAGTCCGAAGCACGCGCAGATGGCCAATCACGGTGCTCTTGCTGCCGCCGCCGATACGCTTTATCACGTTCTCGGCCGTAGCCTGAATGCCGCTTTGGCGGAGTGCTGCCACAGCGTCTCGAACGCGTTCCAACGTGGCGATCTCGTTACTCATTTGCTGGATCTCCGTGTTGTGTACCGTACTGTACCGGTACAGTGGAGATGGCCGGCTGGACCGGCCATCCTGGAATGCATCTGGTTGGGCCTAGGGCGAGATCGGTTCGGCCGCCGCGTATCGGGACGCCGCTGAACGTGGCGTGGCGGCGCCCGTCAGCGAGGCGCGTTCGCTCATTGTTGTCGCGTTGAAGACGTCGATGACCTGATGGCGTGTCAAGAAACGCTCTTCGACAAGCCTTGCAGCCAGAGCGTGCAAGTGGGGCAATAGCTGCTCCAAAACCCCCGTGACCGCATCGAGCAAGGTCTGCAGGTCCTCATCGATGCAGTCAGCGAAAGCGGGGTCTTTGAGCAGAAGGTCCTCGACGTTCCGGTGATACAGCAGCGACGACGACATGCCGAGCTGAGCGCGCATGCTTGCTGCAAGCGCTGTGGCCATGCGCAGGTCCAGATTGGCGCCGTCGCTCGGATCATCGCCGAAAACGAGGGTTTCCGCGGCTCGGCCAGCCAACAGCATCATGATGCGAGCCTGCAAGGTCGCCCGTGTTGCGGGTCCAAGTGGATCGAAGGTCTGGACACGTCCCGCCGAGCCCGCGTTGCCAAGCACGGATATGCTGTTCAAGACTGGCGCGCCGGGCAGCACCAGGCAGGCGATCGCGTGGCCGGCCTCATGCACAGCCACGCGTTCCAGAAGAGCTGCGTCCTCGATATCGGATGCGGCCAGTTCGGCTTCGATGTGATCCAGCGCAAAAGGCGAGCCAAGCCCTCGGGCCTGCTGACGGGCAGATCGAACGAGATCCATGATGGCGGCCGATGTGGCACCTTCGGTCAAGTCGAGAACCCGACTGAGATCCTCGCCTTCGAGCTCTCCACGCAGGTGGAAGCGCAGGACATGCTCTCGGCCCTCCCGGTCGGGCGGCTGCAGTTCGATCGTCCGGGACAATCGACCAGGACGACGAAGAGCGGGGTCGATGAAGTCGGGCAGATTGGTCGCCGCGACGACCACAAGGCCCGGCAGACGTCCAGAAGCGCCATCGAGGAGGGTGAGCAGCTCATTGATCATGCTTGTCGTGAAGGAGCGGTTGTTATCGGCGGCGTCCCTCCTCGAGAAGCTGTCGATCTCGTCGAGCAGCAACAATGCCGGTGCAGCGGCCGCTGCGGCATCGAACTGCTCGCGAAGCGCTTTGAGAACGTCGTTGAGACAGCCGTCGTTGTCGAAGATGCTGGCCATGGAGATTTCGAACAACGGAAGCCCAAGGGAGCGGGCAAGCACCTTGGCGAAGTAAGTCTTGCCGTTGCCCGGAGGGCTGACAAGCAGACATGCGGTGTCAAGATCGATGCCCGGCAGCTTACCCTGCTGCCATGCCGCGATATCGCGTTTGACGCTAAGACCCCATTCGCGAGCCATACCGAACTCGATGCAGTCCTCCAGGTCCGGCAGCCGCTCGTGCCCCGTCTGGTTGATGGACTGACCAAGTCGCTGCAGGGCCCTCACAATCCTGACGGGCTCAAGACCATGACGGATGCAGCGGCAGACCAAGGCAGGATCAGGGTGAAGCACGAGGTCCTTGGGGAAGCGCGGGATCGGCTGTTCGAGAACCTTGCGCATCGTCGTCCTGACCATTCGCGCATCATGTCCCCGCACGCGAATGGTCAAGTCGGCCAACGCTGCGAAGGCGATGGGGGCCTCCTCGCCCTGGGTGATAATGGCAATGGCAGGCAGTGCATGCTGCAGCGCGTGCAACAGAAGGGTGCTGGCTTCGCCAGGGGGGCAGGATGCGGTGACCGACACCGCGGCGTTCCCAGGGAGAAGCTGGCGGAGGCCTTCCTCCACGATATGAGCATGGTGCAGGCTCGGCACGACGAGCACGAGGCCGTACTGCTCGCCATTGATGAGCCGCCCCAGAACGGCACGGGGCAGGCTTGCCTCGACAAGTGCGATGCCCAGGAGCGATCGCGGATCAGCAGTGCAGGTGTCCTGATCGGTGCGGTGAGTGGAATTCTTCAAGACTGTGAGCTTGCGCATCGAAATCATTCTCTGTGATGAAGCTGTCTGCGGGCTACAAGCGGGTGGATGCCCAGGTGCCGGGGTGCAGCGGCGTCGAGCGATCAAGGTCGACCATCCCCTGGCCGGCCATGGCCAGCACGACGCCGATGGGGTCGGAGTGGTCGACCAAGGCATGCGCGGTCTCTGCAATGGTGCTGATGCGGGTCTTGCGCAGGTGTTCGAGGACCGCATCCATCTGGGCGCGAGTGAAGCGCGTGTTCCTCGCCTGCGCCACGACACGGGCCACGGCGCTGCGCGTTTCGGCGCGCAGCCAGCGCTGCGGCACCAGGATGCAGTTGGTGCGCAGGGCCCGCGCTTCCTTTTTCACCTCGTGCAACTCGAGGCGACAATCCTCATGCCGCCAGATGCGGGTCGGCACGCAGATCGCGGTGATCATGCGTCCTTCGGCGGCCAGGCGGATCACATAGGCGTCCACGGGGCTGAAGCCCGCGCTGGCAAGAAGGTGCTGAACCACCGGATCGTCCCCGAGACCCATGAGCTTGGGATGCGCGGAGATATAGTTCTTCGCGTTGTTGCCAAGCTTGCGGTGCTCGTGGAACAGACGCGAGGCCTTGGCGTCGTTGAGGTCGAAAAGGGGCGTCGCTCCGCCCAAAGATGTGGCGAACATCTTTAAACTCCAAGTCAAGGGGTGCGTCGCCACGGATGCCGAAGGGCATGCATGCGTTGATCACGATAATGGTCAAGGCCTTGCCCGACGAAGAAATCAGTATCACGCCATCTTGATCTAAAAAAGATCAATTGATCGGAAATAGATCATAGCGTCGATACTTGGTTAATGCCTGCTTTCCTTGGCGGCATCGGAGACGGTCGAAGGGAGCGCTTTTCGCGTCGCACGGTTCGTAGCGTGCTCCATGGCCACGCGGGCGACTGCAAGCTTGGCGCGTTGACAGGCCAGATTGAACGCCTCATCCCCAAGCGCCTCCTGCACTCCTACCAGGCGCTCGAGCAGATCGAGGAGGCGCTCACGCATCGCGTTCCTCCACCGGAATGGGCCGTGCTCGCATGAGGTGATCGAACTGGTCGCCCGAGATGGCTCGGTCCCTGACGAGCAATTCAGCCACCGCAAGGATCGACGAGCGATGCGCGTGCACCAGTTCGAGCGTCTTGGAGTAGAGTTCAGCGAGTTGAGCATCCAACGCGCGGATCAAGCTCGGATTGCGCAAGGCCACCGCCAATGCATCCTGCGGTTCGGCCATGAACATCAACGAAGCGCCAAGTCCCCAAGACAGGTGACATGATGCGACCAGCGCACTTGCCCGCGCAAGATCGCTTTCGTTGCTGCCACCCGCGCCGCCGCTCACCGTACCGAACACCATCTCCTCCGCTGCCCGGCCTGCGAGAAGCTGAACGACGAAGTCGAGATTGTCCTGAAGGCTCAAGATCGGCTTGGAGTCCTTTTCGTAGATTACGCGGCCCCCAATGCTACCGCCGGTCAACGCGATGCTCTTCACCTGCATGGTGTTGAGCACGTCGGCCGCCACGGCATGGCCCGCTTCGTGAACCGCCACGCGATAGTTGTCTTCCTGCGACATAGACGATGTGGGGCAAACCGCCTCGACGAGGTCGGCCAGCATCATCGGGCGGGTTTGCGATCGGGCGATGGCCTTGGCGCTCTTGATCCAACCCACCACGTCCGCGCCGGTATGACCCAGCGACAGTGCAGCGACACCGGACAGATCCGCGTCCGCAAGCTCGGCACCGAGGTGCTGACGATAGATATGGACGAGCTCGGTCTCGTCGGGTGGACTGATCCACAGCACCTGATCGAGCCGGCCTTGGCGCACCAGCGCTGGATCGAGTCGGTCCGGGTGGTTTGTCGCGCCGATCACGATCAAATTGGCTGCGGCGGACGAAGTGGAACCGTCGAGCACCGTCAGGAAATGGTTGACCACCGGCGTCCACCATGACGCATGCCTGGTATCCAGGGTGGAGCGGCTGGGGATCCCTTCCAGCTCGTCCAGGAAAATCAGCGCCGGTGCGACGCGGCTGGCGTTCGCAAACAGTGCGTCGATGCCTTTGATCACAGAATCCAGATAGCCCGAAGTCGTCGCGAACAACGTCCCCATGGAGCTGGCGAAGAGCGGGATTTTGGCGGTCTTCGCGAGGGAGCGGACGAACGCCGTCTTTCCGACCCCCGGGGGACCGGCCAGGACTGCATTGCGCTGGATGGCGGACATCGGCAGCTCACCCCGGCGCCACAGGTCCAGATCCTTGACCAGACGCTCTCCCCAAGCCCCCACTTCCCCATACCCGCGCAGCTCGGACAACAGCGGGGCCGCCTGCACCAGCGGATCGACCGCAGCGGGTGTGCCGGCTGCACGAAGGCGCTTGAGGCAAGAGGCGGCCGTAGTGTCGGCGCGGATGGCGGCCATGGCCTGGATAAGGCCTACGCCAGCGATATCCTCGGATTTCAGTCCCCGAGGACGGCTACCCGTGGCATTGAGAATGGCTCGGGAGACGTCGGCAATGCCGATCTTGTCGATCTTAACCTCGATGTCCGCCGCGGCGGCCACCGGCGAGAGGGGCAGCTGCGGCGTCGACACGCAAAGTACCCTTCCGCCCGCCGCGAGCCTGGTGATGCTCTCCGAGTGTGCGGTATCCTTGTTCCTCGTCGTGCCGGTCGGCTCGATCACCCTGCTCCAGCGACCCATCATCTGGGCCACCGAGACGATCGGAGCCACCCAGTCGCTGGACGGCAGGTGGATCGAGACGCACAGCGCGGGTGCCGTTTCGAAGATGCCGGCCCGTGCGCCCAATGCATTCTGCAACAATGCGAGCGGCACGAGCGCGCCGGCGTTCTTGGCTCTCTGGATCAGATCGAGCTTCTGCTCGTCATGATCGTGATCGTCGTCATCGTCACGCAGGTTCTCAAACATGGTCGCCACCGAAATGGTTGGTGGCCACGCGCAAGCAGCGGGCATGGAGGTCGTAGTAGGTGGAACGGTCGGCGCGCATGGGCCCTCCGCGATCTGGGTCTTGTGGACAAGAACACCGTCGATGGCGACATGCGGCTCAAGCGGCATGCGAGAAGGAGGGGGGCGGGGCCCGTCCCAAGCAGATTGGATGACACCTCATCTTCTTCAACCCCGACGGAACAATTTATTTGGCTTGCCCGTCGCCCGAGGGTGCTGGACAATGATGCAATGGATTCCAATGAGACGAGCCCAGCCGTGACATCGGCCCAAATTCGGGCTGCCCGTGCCCTTCTCGGATGGTCACGTGCAGAGGCGGCGCTTCATTGCGGCGTGGGCGTCGCCACGATCTCGAGAATGGAGCGGGACGAGCGACTGCCAGGGGATCGGGTGCTGGACAGCATGATCAGCGCATTCGAGAAGAGCGGCATCACGTTCTTCAAAGATGCTCGCGGTCATGGGGTGGCAATCGCAGAGCGCGTATCGGCCTGACATCCCGGGTCGCCGAAGCCATCGGCATGATGGCGGGCAGCTGTCCGCCCAAGATAAAGGGACGCTTGCAATTCCTGACGTTGCGACCCATTCTTCCGCCGTGCAAGTATGATTTGATATTTGCTGCGCTGCGACCTACAAGCCGCTTCATGAACCGGCTTGCCTGCGCTTGCGGATTCGAATCTCGGTAGAAGTGGTGCGATGACCAAGAGAGCCTTCCTGATTGCGGACAAGATTCTGCGCGGGCCTGCCCTGGCCATGCTGCAGGCTTCGTACGCCTTGAGGAGCGATGTTCAAGGGGTGGCTGCGTTTGACCGCGACGACTCTGTCGTCGTCGTCGTGGACCCGGACAGCTTCTCGCTGGCCCGGCTATCGGACGCTGTGCGCGACGCCATGCGCGGCGCAGCCGAGCTGAAGATCGTCGCGCCCAGCGCCATCCAGTACTTCGCGTCGAAGATGCAGAAGACCGATCCGATCTTTGCGGCCATCAATTCGCTGGCCAAGTTCGCCGTCGCCGTGCAGGACGCTCCGGTGTTCCGCGTCATCGACGAAACCAAGGGTGCGGATGCGCAATACAAGCACCAGCTGACCTTCAGCTCGTTTCCATCGGACTTCGCGAAGGTGCGGTGCGATTACGTCGGCGCCGATGGCGCCATCGTCGGGCTTGATGCCGTCGGGGTGCCCGGGGAAACCAGGCCTGTCGCCGTGCCGCTGATCTTTTACCACTCGGGTCTGGCGGATCAGCACTTCGAGCCGGGCAGCCTGATCGTGCATGAGAACGTCGGCTTCGATTTCGAACGTCTGGCGTTCGACCAGCTCATGCTGCGTTTCCCGTCCCGGTCTGCCGGCGCGGATGAGATCGCGGATCTGGCGCAGCGATTTGGACTGAGTGTCGAACAGGTGCAAGCAGCTTGGAAGCATAATCGTGAGCAGTGGGATGCCGTGCGCTATAAGCTGGGCGTCCTCGGCTGCATCATGCCCGGGCCCGTGGCTCGAGGCACGGATCAGGCATTCGACCAATTCTCCCATCTCATTCTGTCGGGTGCACTCAAGCTCGTTTCGCGCATCGACGCGGCTGTGCCACGGATTAGGCACATCGGTCTGCCCATCTTCGCCCGCAACGGCGTTAGCATTCCGCTCGGGCCGGAAGGCATCGTGGTCGATAAGCAGGAATTCTCGAACCAGAGCATCGTCGATCGGATCGAAATGCTGTTGCCTCAGGCTCTTGCAGCGACATTTGATCTGGACACCAGTGCAAATGCACGAACTCCGGTTGTGACTGATTCCGAATAGTCATAAACCTTCGACGCGCTGAGCCGCGTCGGAGGATTCGTGTGCCTGACCAACTATATCAGTATTGCGTTGGGTACCTTTCCCAGGAGGCGGCAGGCGATGAGCAGGTCATCGTCGACTGTTCCCGAATTTACCTCGTCGATGGCCAGCCGATAGGCTTTTCCGATACCCTGCGCCAATCCACTGCTCTCGACCGTTTGTCGGATGAGCAGATGCTGGGCCGGAACAATGCCAAGGGCCAGGACTCCATCCATTTCCAGCAGCTTCGTGCCTATGACCTGGCGACCAGGATAATTAGGCACCGCCATGAGCTGGCTCCCGGCAGGACCCTCCGTGTCGCGGTCGTTGGCGCGGGCTTTTCGGGAGTGACGGCAGTGCTCACGCTGCTCAACGACCCCGACATCGACGTCAATGTCGCCCTGTTCGAGCACCACCGGCATATCATGCCGCGCTTCGCTGGCGCTTTTGGCCGGCGTGTCTATCCTTATCATCACCTCCGCGTGCCTTCGCAGGTGATGATAGCTTCCGCGGGCGATGTGCTTTGGTGCTGCCCGGCCAAGGGCACCGACCAGATGGAATTCGGCGGGATTGACAAGGTGCTGTCATGGGCGCCAGGCCCGATCGAGAAGGTGGCCAAGCAGGTCAAGGATTTCGCGGAAGAGGAATTCCTCAAGCACACCGGCGAAGGCCGGCTCGAGGTGCGGCTGCAGACCAAGGTCAAAGGCGTCTACCCGGCGGATGGGAATGTTTCGATCATCGATTGGGTCGATTACGAGGATATCAACGACGACAATACCGTCACCTCCATGGAAGAGATGGACGACGAGAGCAGTGAACGCGAGACGTTCGACGTCGTGATCCTGGCGCCGGGAAGTGGCCGCGATGCCGTTTCGCTGCTCGGCCAATCGAACGCGGAATACTGGACGCCGAGCCGTCTGGTGAACGCCGAGCCGGCTGCCGGGCGGCATGAGGTGGCGGTGATTGGTTCCGGCAACTCGGCTGCCAGTGAGGTCTTCAACTATCTGCTGCCGGAGCATGGCTTCGCCAACTTCCTCGATGCGCTGCAGAAATGGCAGGAAGACGAAGAGCTCGGCCCGAGCGTGAAGAAGCTGTTGAACATCGCTTACGATGGCGAGATGACCGAGGTTGGGTTCGGGGAGCTGCTCACCAAGCAGGCCTGGGATCAGCTCGCCGCCGCATTCAAGTCGAAGCTGGTCAAGAACAGGGTTTTGAATTCTTCCAGGCTGGTGGGCGTAACCGTCTTCGTGAGAACCAACGATCCGTTGTTCAGCACGATGAACGGCATCAACAAGTTCCTGGTCCTGCTGCTTGCACGTCTGGGCTACGTCGAAATCCGCAACGTCTATGACGAATACGGCATCACCGCACCAAGTGCCGCGGATACCTATCTGATATCGATCCGCGAACGCATCCCGGTCATGAAACTGCCGAACGGTGAGGAACTGCTGCCAAAGGGCAGCACCCATTGGACCCAGATCTGCAATTGCAGCGGCGTGGACAGGACCTACCAAAACGTATTCGCCGGCACGACACAGTCGGGCGAGCCGCACGTGATGCTCTATCAGGTCGTTGGCGGCGGCGAACGGAAGTGGTCACTGCGCGAACTTTTGGTCGCCAAGCAGGCTGTGCTCCAGCGGGCGAGCAAGGCTGCCGAAGCGATCAAAGCTGAGGTCGTCACGGCGCAGGAACGCTGAGGCCTATAATCGCTCGAGAAGAACGCGTGCCGTATCAAGCTGAGCGGCCACGGCGGCACGTGCGCGTCGGCGATAGGATTCCTTCACGGCCTCAACGACCCGTGCCCAAGGCAAGCGCATCAGACGTTCGGAGATGGTGGCGTGATCGCCAGCAGCCAACCGTCCGGCAGCGCCTTCATCGAGCATGTCCTGATCGGCATCGTAGATGGCCGCTGCGATGGCATCGATGTCTTCAGCTCTCGGCAATTCATGTGCTGTCACTTATCAGCTCCGTCGCCCAGATATTGGCCGCTGGTACCCCACCCCACGATAGAGCGGACGTGTTAAAAAACAGCTTCGTGGAACCAACGCCTCGCACCAAGGCCGGTTCCGGAGTTGCGGCATCCTGCCGCCGGCCCAACGACCTCAGGTCACCGCCGCCTGAACACATCTGGACCTGATGAGCGGCAAGGAAACGCTCGGCGGGGGAAGTCCATCGACCGCATGTAACGTCGTCGCCACTCCCCACCAAGCTGGCCGACATTTGCATCGAGGCTGTGGCCAGACTTGCTGGGCCGAGCGTCGGCAATACCACGTTCGCTCAAGACCCGGGGAACATCGAAGCTATATCGACGGCCAAGATCCGCCGTGGAAGATCGTGGGGAGCTGCTGATCTCCTGCATGTCGCGAACAACCGAGTTGGCGCGATTGGATCTGCCGTGGAGGTCCGATGCCGCCACAACGCAGAACAGAAAAAAGGGCGCCGGCCATCAATGGCCAGCGCCTTTCCGATTGAATGTGATCGGCCTAGAAGAAGGGGACCGGCTGGTTGCCCAGATCGAGACCCGCATCTTTCAGCAGTGCGTGGGTGATCCGTTCGAAGTCGCCGCTGGCCTGCAACTCGGTGAGGCGACGATTGGTGTTGCCAGCACCGTGCTTGCCCGCCACCGCAACCATGGTGACGTTGGCACGCACCGCCGCGAAAAGACGGTCAAGGTCGAAACGCGCGGTGATGAGACGTTCCGCGGCGCGGGGAGACGCCTCGATCGAGGTCAGTTTGCAACGCACGATCTTCCACTGATCCTCGCTCATGGCAAAACCCTCCTTCTGGCAGATCGGATGCTGAAGGAGCGGATGATCGACCTCCAACATGCGCTCCAGCGGCTTCTTCTTGGTGCGGAGCTTGCCGAAGAAGGCATGCACCTTGGTACCGCAGGTTTCGCTGACCACATCGACGAACTGCTGCAGGGCCACTGCCGACTTGCGCAGCTTGTTGAAAGCCTTCCAGTAAGCCGAGTTGCGGAAACCATCCAGGTCGACGGTGGTCTTGAGCGGCAAGTCGTGGGTTGCCGCCAGGCAGACCAGCGAAAGGAAGCGCTGAAGACGATCCGCAGGCAAGGTGCCGAAATAGGCCTTGATGACCACGTGATCGGAGAGCGCGCCCGCCCGTGCCGCGTCCAGAGCCCAATCGGCCTGCTTGAGCATGCCGGCGATCCGGGTGCGCTGCTCGAACTTGATCAGCTTGGGATCATCCTCGTAGTCGTAAACGTCCTGGAACACCAGCATAGGATCTTTCACGCCGACCGCAGCGCCGAAGTCGAGGATGGTGCGCTGGCGGCGACCGGTATCCGAGGTCACCTCCAGCTTGACCGTGCTCACGATGGCCTGGATGATGCGACGGACTTGCTCGTCCTGAGGCGTGACAGCCTTGAAGGGGCCCGCCGCGATGTAGGCGTCAATGCTGTCGCGCAAGGTGGGAAGATCGCCTTCCGCGAACGAAGCATAGTTCGGCGTGCGCATGTTCGAGATCTCACCCTCGAGCTCTGCAATACGCACGAGGTTCTTCTCGAGCAGATCCCGATAGTTGTGCATTTCAGAGGCGTCGTAGGCCATCTGACGATTCTTGTCGTAGCGCTGGCGTTCGCGAATAAGCTCCGCCGCCTTTTCCACGCGCTTCGCTTCGATCTCGAGAGCCCGGGAGCGAATGCCGTCCACCAGCTCGCGCTGGAACGCCTCTTCGTACACCTGGTCACGAAGGACGTCTCGCATCTTGATCAATACACGCGCCTCGGTGCGGTCATAGGGGAACGCGACCGACACGCAGTTGCCACTGCGAACATGGTTGCTACAGACCAGGTGACGCCCCTTGGCGGACTGATAGGCCGCATGAGCCTTTTCCCCGCAGTCGCTGCACTCGCACTGGCCGGACAGCAGCATGGGCTCTTTGGCGCCCTTCGACACCATCGGACTGGACTTGTCCCGTGCATTGAGGATGTTGATCACCTGGGCGCGCTCCCAGACCTCCTTCTGCACGATGATGAGATCGGGATTGAAGGTGCGGTACTCCTCACCGTCGCCGCACTTGTAGACAACCCATCCCGTATAGATCTCGCGCTTGAGAATGGCCAAGACGCTCGTAGTGCTCCATTCCGCTGTGCCCGGGCGGGGGGCATCGATGCTTTGAAGGTAGCGTGCGATCGTGCCCGTATCTTCGCCACGAGTGCGCATCTCGTAGATCGTGTTGACGACCTCCCGGTTGGCGTTGGGGCGAATACGTGCCCTGCCGGAATACTCATAGCCGAAGGGGATGCCCCCATGGATTCGCCCCTTCTTCATGCTGGAACGACGGGCGCGCAAGGAACGCTCGCACAGCAAACGATATGCTGCGACCGCACGCGCCGCGGCCTCGAGCAGACGAGGCGCATCCACGAGGCCGTTGCGGTCGTAGACACGAATGCCGTTCTGGCGAAGGATCGGGCCGATTCGGAAGAGCACGCCTTCGTCGCGCAGCATGCGGTCGATGTCTTCGACGAAAAGCACGCAGCCGTAAGACTTGGGATTGCTAAGCTTGGCGATGAGAGCCATCAGGCCCTTCCGCTGCTCCCACGTGACGCCGCGAATGCCATGGTCGAAGTAGCGGTCGGCGATGGGGGGCAGCCCGAACTTCAAGACAGCGGCGTCGGCATCTTCGTCCTGTCTCTCCTTGGACACCGCGAATTCACGCGGATTGACCGAGGTCCGGCCGTAGGTGTTGGTCTCGTCCGCAAGCTTGCGGTTTGCGACCTTGCGCTTCTTGATGAGGTCGTTCTTCTCCATCTGAAGAACGAGCAAGGCGCGCTCAATGTCATCCTCGGAAACCGGAGGAAGGTCGGCACTGGCCAAGCCATACACGGATGTCGAGTCCATGTTGGCGTCGGTGGTGGCAGAAGGATTGATATAGAACTGGTCGTGATCGAAGGTGTCCAAGGACATGACTTCTCCTTCACCATCAAACACCCTTGACCGCGCAGGCAACAAAGGGTATCTAGACGGTGCTAGTGATAGCGACTGAGCAGCTGTTGATGTCACTCTATGGGCTGCTCGGCGACGAATTAGGAAGAGGCACTTGGGGTCCAGCCCAGGTGCCCTTTCTTTTTTATGTGTGTGGATGCCGGGTGCTGGCGTCTCCTGCACCGTTGGGATGTCCGCAGACATGCCCTCTCAACACCCCCTATTGACCTCGTAAGCGAGGTAAGGTTAGCTGAGCCGGTTGCTACTGATGGTGGCGATTGAGCAGCGCTTGATTCGCGTTTAGGGCTACTCGGTGATTTGGAAGGAAGGGGTGTCGGGTTCCAGCCGATTACCTCTTTCTTTTTTTCTAAAGCTGCTGGGCGTCGTTTCTCCGTTGTGGTGGTTGCGACGAATCGGTCGCTGTATTGCGAACCTCTCTCGTTTGGTGATTCGGAGTCAACAACCCCCATCGCGATTTCGTCGCGAGGGTTGCTTCAGGACTCTCAAACGGAGAGAGACTCCGCCTCTTCAGACATGTTGTCGCCGAAGCGCGACGAACTGCCGACAATGCCGATGGCGTAGGGCTTCCTGGCCGGCCAAGGGTGTCCAGGCGATGGATGTTCTCCACCCGTTGAAGCACCGCCATGACCTGCCCAAAAAAAAGTTTGCCGGGCCTGGGTCGACCGTCTCGACCGGCAGGTCTCCTCCTAGGAAACCTTGCCGTTGCGTGCGCTGTCCTTGGTCAAGGCGAACTCGATCACCGCGGTTTCGCTTACCTTTTCGGCATCTTCGCGGTCAAAACGACGCGCGGCGACCTGCGCAGCGATGGCTTTGATCAGCGCGCGCACCAATGGATTGGAAGGATCGATGGGGGGAGAAGCAAGTTCGGTCATCATGCCTCCTGGGCATATCGAACGTGATGACGCCGGCCGACGGGCCGCGATGAACTCTGCTGGTGGGATGCACTTAGGCGTCGTCGGGTTTGACTTCAAGCCTGGCCTACTACTAATCAGGGCGAAGGTGGAGCTTCCGACTGGATAGGCAAGAGCGAAGGCGTTTTCCTTCCCTCCGAGCGCACAATCGGAATACAACTCCGAATCATGACTCCGATGCGAAGTGGCTGACCAATGCACACGACGAATCTGAGTGAGTTCGGAATTTCCGTCTAGGATCTGGTGTGTAGAGTGTGGCATTGAAGTTGCGAATTTCGCTCACAACGCAATGCGAAAATGTCCGTCCAGTTTGACGAGGTTGCGTACGCTGCTTACAAGAGAATCGGGACATTGACTTATAAGTCAACTCGCCGGTTCTCATGTGCGTCAAATGAAATGTATCAATGAAAACAATGGGTCTCGTAACGTGGGTTTTTTCCATAATTACCTTAGAGCCGAAATTCGTTAACCAGACTGGCCTAACGGTGCACTTGGCAGTTTACGTTCAGTCGGAATCGGAATAGGTATCTCTCAACCAGAGGAAAAAGCAATGTCGCAATTCGATTCCGAACTCAATGCTGCCAAGGACAAGATTGTCCAAATTGAAGATGAATTGCGAGAGCAGATTCAGAGGATCAACATGGAGGCATCGCAGCGAGTTGTCGATGCTGTTCGGAGGGCCGATGAGCAGCTGGTACACCTCCGAGCCTTCATCCGGGCTATGCAAGCACCCGCTTCGAGCGCTGACGAACAGGCTTTCGCCGCGGTATCCGAGGGGGCCGCAAGTGGCGACTTCCGCGAAAACCCAGGGTCGATCTCAGGTAAGGCAAAATCAAAGGGCAAGAACAAAGGAAAAAGCGTCCGCCATATGATTTTGGAAATGCTCGAGAAGGCCGATGGCGAGTTCGTCGCATATCGGGACATGGACCACGCGGTAATGAAGACCGGGATGACACGGTCGGCAGGCGAAAAGTCCCGTAAGGCCATGAGGGCTGCCGGTCTTGTCGACGAGGGTGAGTTTGCGATCAAAATCAACGAAGCAGGCAGGAGCGAATTGGCCAGATTGAACGGCAAGCTGGCCGAGCTCTGAGGCGAAGACATCACGCCTATGTTCAGCCAGTTTCGGCACCCCCGGCACATGTATCGGGGTATGTGGATGGGATTGCGGCTGGACCTAGTCCGTCAACCACGGTGCCGAAGTGTTCTCGGAGTGTGGGACGCCCGAGCAATATTACCATCGCGGCGATGGATCGAAACTGTATTCCTAGAGGCGCAAGGCGTACCTCGCGCCTCAGGCCGTGTCGCCTAGTTCGGGCGGCGTATTCAGGTTCTCTTTTGCGAGGCGTGCACGACCTCTTGGTGTCAAATACAGCCTAGGCGTCTCGCCTCTCTCTTCCACATAGTCATCATGGACAGCGTGATACCTGGCTCTATTGGCTGCATCACTTGAGAATCCCTTCGCGAGCATCCGCCGACGCACCTCGTCTCGATCCGGTGCGGTCTCCAGATCGGCAACCATCTGTATCACACTGAACATGGCCGGGTCCTCAGGGTCGCCAGGTCCAAGTTTGGTGATCAGCTTCGTGAGTTGACTCAGATGATCGTCCATCTCATTGCGCCCTGCCTTTTGAGCTTCCGCCTGCAACGCCCTGTCTTCAGCTGCTTCCGCCCTGGCCAGCAGACTTGCGTTCTCTTCGATCAATTCCTGCATGCCGTCCGAGATGCCGGCATTCAGGTCTATGAGGGTATCCACGCGGTGCTTCATATCGTTGTTCGCCAACTTTGTGGCGTTACGCCAGATCTCATCTACCAAGCCCGAGGCAAGCTTTATAAGATATGCCTGCGCCATATGGGATTTCGGTTTGGCGCTGGCCGTCTCTTCAAAGACCTGCTGCATGAGAGCCAGAACGGTCGTCCGGGATCCGCCACCGATGTACTTGCTGACCTTCGAGATCGTGGGCTTCTCGTTGTTGCGCTGCAGCATAAGGATTGCTTCACGAACGTTCTCGATAGTTGCCTTAGCCGCGCTCATGTGATCCCCCGTACCGTACTGTGGTGGTACAGTACGGTCGAAAGGTTGCTTTTTCGTCTAATTGGAACCTTCGATGCAGCGGTTGTCGCCTTGAATTCGTTCGTGTGACAACCGATTTGCAGACAACAGCCTCTTATACGCGTGCCGCTACAGCCGCACGGCGCTCTTGAATATCGCAGGAGTCGCCCATGCACCTTACCTTCGACAATCCCGTTACCCTCGAAACCGCTAAACGCATCCATGCCTTGAGTCGTGACCTCAAGCTGATCGAAGAACTCAAAGCGCCTGGCATTCGCGATATCGTAGAGGCGCCGATTCTTTCGAGATGGTCTATCGGTCCGCGGACTGAAATTGCACTCGTCGGTGAAGTCCAGGGACATCCTCTTCGTCCGGACAGCAGGACGATCGTCACCTCTGGAGTGTTCTTCCTCGACCCGATTGCGGGCTATGCTCGAACTCTTTCGCGCTGGTACCGGCTTGGTGATCCCCTGTAACCCCTTTCTCTCTTGGCATTAGGCAGTACCGTGCCCGGTGGCGCTCGGTCACAAGGAAGGTGCCAGGAAAGGGGCGATAGCCGTCTGTAACTCTCGTGGCGCTCCTTGAAGCACCAACGATAAATCGACCGGCCTGTCGGCGGAATCACAGCACTCGCCTGTTCCGGTAAAGAGTTGAAACTTATCGGCTGGCGTCAGGATCACCAGGAGCTGGCCTCTCGAGGCATAGGAGTCATAATGGTTGCTAAGGCGCGCCGCGGTGCACCACCTGGTGCCCATCCCCCACCATGTAGCAGCGAAGCGACTCTGCAGCTTGACCAGCTTCCAACGGCCCTGGTCGAACAGCATTTCGCTTTCGGCGTACGCCTGCTCTCGTTCGGCTCGCCGCACACGTCGAGCGGACTCATCCGACAGGAAAGCTTCCACCTGGAACAGTTCCATTGCGGATTGATACTGCCCGATGTCTCTACGGTCAGGGGGGAGGTCTTTCCGCAATCGGTCGAAATGCGTCAGACCGGCGGTGAGGAGCGAAAGTTCCTCGCAATTGTTGGATCGAAGGAAGCCCACCTTTTGCCATTGCCTACGCCGCCAAGCGGCCAGCCACGATCCGTACCGAAAGGATGACGTTGGATCGCACATCCATACAACCTCACTGACGCGCTGTTCACGCAACACGCTCAGCTGCGGGTCCAGGCGCTCGGCCAGGGCGCGCCGCCATGTCTGGTCGAGGTGGTGGATGATAACGGTTTGACGCTTTGGAAGACTCGGCGAACTGGGCATGTGTCCAGTGCGCGTCAAAAAGACTGAACTGTCGAGCCCAGCTTGTTGTGGATCCATAACGCGCAGTTCTGGACTGCAGAATCATCCGCAACGCCCGATGCGCACCGCGAAGTGCTTCGACCGCCTTTGATCTCGAAAAGGTAGGACATTCTCAGACTATGAAAGGAGCTGGTCGAATGGCCAATCCGATGTCTTCCCTGATCCAGCACAGCCGCCACCTCGGTGCCAACGACGAGGTTTGCCCTTGGTGCGAGCAGGCCATCACTCATGACAAGTTCGAAGAGATCAGTGAGAAGATCGCCCGCGAGGAAGCTGATCGTTTGGCGGAGATCCAGACGCGGCTTGCCATGGAATTTGCCGAAGAACGCAACAAGCTCGCAGCAGATGCACAGACCAGGATCGATACCGTCACGCGACTGGGGGAAGAAGCCACAGCGCGAGCTGTTCGAGAAGCTAAACTGGTAGCTGACCGCCTGGTCGCCCAGGCCGAAGAAAAGCTCGGCGCAGCGGTTGTCCAGAGTCGTCACGACGTCGAGGCCGCGATGGCCGATAAGGTTCGCACTGCAGAAGAGGCAGCCATTCAATCGGCGCGGGACAAACAGGCTGCCGAGATTGCACTGAACACATTCAAGGCGGCTGCCGAAGGGCAGGCCGCGGAGGTCGCCGACCGGCATAAGGCAGAACTCGAGACCGCTGTTGCCAATGCGGAAGACGCGATCCGCCAGCGCGCATCAGCCGTGGTCACCGAGCTGAAGACAAGACTTCAAGCGACGGAGACGGCACGGCAACTCTCTCACGAGGCGGCCGAAGAACGTCTTCGCGCGGTCGAGAAGGAACGTGCTGACTTGCAAGAACAGTTGGTCGGGACCGCAGCGGCACATGAGGTTGAACTCACGGAACGCACGAACGAGATCCGGGATTCGTTAAGTCGCGAAATGTCGAAGGCAGTTCTCGATGTCAAGGCGGCCGCATTCGCCGAAAAGCAGAAACTGACCGAGGCGGTAGACGATCTCAAGCGCCAGCTGGAACGCAAGACCGCCGCCGAACTGGGTGAAGGCTCGGAGATCGACCTATTCGAAGCGCTGCGCGAAGCGTTCGATGGCGACAATATCCGGCGGGTGCCCAAGGGCGAGAACGGTGCCGACGTCGTGCACGAGATCGTGGTCAACGGCACCATTTGCGGCACCATCGTCTACGACAGCAAGAACCGCAACGCTTGGCAGAACAACTTCGCTTCCAAGCTCTATTCCGACATGATCGCAGCTCGAGCGGATCATGCCATTCTCTCCACCAACAAGTTCCCCACCGGCACCCGTCAGCTGCACGTGCTCAATGGCGTGATCATCGCCTGTCCTGCCCGCGTGGTCGCCCTGGTGCAACTCCTGCGCGCCCATATCGTGCAGACACATGCGCTTCGTGTCAGTGCGGAACAGAGAGAGGAGAAGACCGCTGCGCTCTACGACTATGTGACCTCGGAACGTTGTTCCCTGCTCATGGACTCCATGCACGTAGCCTTCGAAAAGCTTGAGGCGATCGACGTCGATGAGAGGAAGTCGCATGACACGGTTTGGAACAAGCGTGGGCGCCTGCTCAAAGAGGTGGAGCGTACGCGGGGCACCATGGTTTACGAGCTCCAGCGGATCATCGGCACGGCCGAGGCGGCGGAGTAAATGGTCGTGGCTACAAGCGGACGAGCCGGACAAGGTTTCCAGCACCTTCTCCGCGCGTTTGGGGCGCTCAATCTCCACTCCCATGCCATGGCAACATGTAGCGTCTTGTCGGCAGTTGGGGGCGGTTGTTACGTGTATCACGTGCAAACGTTCGTGCACTTGCCGTCGCGGTCCCTAATTCGAACAGCTCGCGATGGTGTCGCTAAGGGTGTCTCGTCGCGCTAGGGCTGTGTTCCCTTCTTCACCCGTTCCTCGTCGGCAAGTCGCCTCAGGTAGCGAGCGAAGTCGTGGTCAGCGTCCGCGAGCAGTTGCGGGATGACCTTGGAGAAATCTTCGCGGCCGCACCATTGCCGCATGTAGTTTTCCCACTGTGACCAACGTCGTTGCTGAACCTCCGTCATATGGTCCGAATACGCGAGGATGTAGGCGCGCTCGAACAGAGAACCCAGCAGTTCGAACAGGACCTGCAACCGCTCCTGCTGATCGGCGTCCAGATTGTCTGCCCCATCCTTGGACCACAGTTGGAGGTCGGTATTCTCCAGCACGAGTTTGAGGAAACCGTCGTAACTCGAGGCGAGGCTCTCGTAGATCATCGCCTCCTCGTTGCGCCGCTCCCGGTTTCTTTGGATCCAGAACGCGAGGATGCCGAGCGGGAATCCCAGCACGGTGACGATGTCGCCCAGGAAAGCCGTGACTTCCAACATTTCGCGCTCCGAACAAGAAAACGGCTCGACTTGGCCGGACACCTGTTTCGGGCATTTTCCACGCCGCGGCAACGGAGGAGACGCGCCGATGATGGCGCGTCTCCTCCTACTTCAGTGGCTGCCAGTCAACTTGGGCGCCTTACGCGTCGAGTAGGCGATGTAAGCGGTCGCGACGAAGACGATGGCCGCAACGACCCAGACCGCTGCGACGAAGCCGTTGTCGAACGCCGCCCGCGCGATCTCGAGCAGTTGGCGTCCTGCCTCCGGCTCCATGGTCTCGGCGGCGATGATCGCCTGGTCGATGCTGTCACGGGCAGCCGTCGGCGCCGTGAAGTCGTCCGGGAGAACGAACGAGCGCGCATAGAAAAGCGACAACATGCTGCCGATCAGCGCGACGCCGATGGTGCTGCCGAACTCGTAAGACACCTCTTCGATCGACGCAGCCATGCCTGCCTTGTCCGCCGGCGCGCTCAGCATGATCGCACCGGACGCACCGGTCATCACGCCGCCCAGGCCCAGGCCCACGGCGACCAACGGGACGAAGCGGACGAGGAAGTCGCCTTCGAAGGTGAACACCACCCCGACAAGCCCGACGGCCGCCAACAGCATCGAGATCCACATCACCTTGACGTTGCCCCACGTGTTGGAGAGCAATCCGGCGACGGGCCCGATGACGAGAGCGGCCAGTGACAGCGGCATCAGCGCCAGAGCGGCCTCGAACGGCGACATGCCGCCGACAAGCTGGAACCGCTGCGTCAGGACGAGCAGTGCGCTGATCATGGCCAACATCGCGACGACGGCCGCCACGGCGCCGCCGCGGAACACCGGGTTGGGGAACAGGCCGAAGTCGACCATAGGCTCGGCCATCGACCGCTGCGCCCTGACGAACCAGAACAGGAAGGCCGCGCCGATCGCTCCGCTGATCAAGGCCACTACGAGCGAGCCGTCGATCTTGCTCACTTCTTTGATCGCATAGATCAATCCCACCAAGCCGATCATGACGAGAATGGCTCCCGAGAAGTGCCAGGTCCGGTGCGGATTGTCCGGCACGATGCGCGGCGTCAGCAGCAGAACAAGGATGATCACCGGCACGTTGATCAGGAACACCGAACCCCACCAGAAGAATTCCAGCAGGACGCCGCCGATGACCGGACCGAAGGCCGCGCCTCCCGAAGCCACCGCCGCCCAGACGCCGATGGCGATCCCGCGGTCGCGGCTGTCGGTGAACGTGATGCGGATGATCGACAGCGTGGCCGGCATCATCATCGCCGCCCCGACCGCCAGCAACGCCCGAGAGGCGATCAGAATGGCCGAGCTGGGGGAGAACGCGGCGATGACCGAAGCGACGCCGAAGACGACGAGCCCGTAGAGGAACATCCTCCGGTGCCCGATCTTGTCGCCCAGAGTGCCGGTGCTCATCAGCAGACCCGCCATCACCAACGGATAGGCGTTCACGATCCAGAGCTTGTCGGAATTGCTGGCACTGAGGTCGTGCGTCAGCCGCGGCAAGGCGGTGTAGAGCACGGTGACGTCGATGCTGATTAGGAACAGGGCTGCCGATACGATCAGCAGGACCACCCAACGATTAGATGACATTTGAACCACCATTAGCGCGTCATGCGCATGATCTAAAGAGCTTCAGTCGCGGCCGGATATCACGAGGGCGGCGCCGAGCATTCCGACGCCCACCAGGACGATAACGATGTGCACGAAGTTCGGTAACGGGAAACGGTGCCCGATGAGCGCCATGAAGCCGAGCAGGGCCAGGCCGCTGACCAGGTACTGCAGCGCCATCTTCTTTCCAACCATCGTGGTCCTCGCAAACCATGCATCTGACAATTGCCAGCAACATACCAACCGAATGGTATGTTTGCAAGATCTTTAATTGCAATCCGTGCGCTCGAGCCTCAAATCTCATTCGCTGGAGGTCGCGGCCAGAAGTCGATCCAATAGGTCACGCCTGTCGCCGGTGCGCATCTCGAACAGATCTGAGATCCATATTCCGTCGGCGGCCAAACGGACGATGTGGAGATCCACCCCGCCATCGGTTTCGGCATGACGTTCCAGACGCCCCTCGAACCACTTCGTCCAATGACGTCTCAGATTGGCATCGGTGAGCATCGATATCGAGAGGACGGCCCAAGGACTGAGCTTCCCTGCGGTGCCCGCTTCGAAGACCGACTTGAGATACGCTCGGGTGAACCGCCCGCGGACTTCAGGGTCGTTAGCCATCTGTCCGTCGATCTGATCGTCGATCTTATCGAGAAGTTCGCTGCACAACGTATCGATCAATGCCTGCTTGTTGGGGAAGTGGTGGATGAAGCCCCCCTTGGTCACGCCTGCGGCCTCAGCCACCGCTTGCACGGTGACGGAAGCGAGACCCTCGCGAGTGGCCAATTTCGCCGCCTCGTCCAGCAGGGCGCGTCGCACCACCTCGGGTTGTTTCTTCCTTCGGTGGGCATTGTCGCTATCGGTCAAAACTCTGTATCCTTGGAACGGTGACGGCGTGCCCAGACTTCCCTGCGGCGAAAATATACCATACGAACGGTATGTTTGCGACAGGATTGTTCGTTAGAGCGTTCACCGACGGGCACCCATTCGACATCCGCTACCGCTGCACGAGACCTGGGGCTTCGCGAGGCGCAAACATGCTGGTCGGATCTGCCTTCTCCTAGATGGTCGGGTCCGGTGCCGACACTGTCACGCTCCATGATCCCCTCTCCGGTCGACATCGGGTTGGCCGGCGCGTGGATAGCACACGGCATGCAAGCGGAATTTCCGACATTCCCCCAAGGGTGAATATATCGTCCGGCCCTAACGTCGCCGACCCCCGCGTCATCGGATGGGAGCGGCGAGCACTTCGTGCCCTGCGAAGCGCGCTCTTTCTTTCGTTCGAGCATGTTATCGTCAGGATCAGGACAGAATCTTTCGAGATGGCCGGGTCGATGGCTTCCAAATCGGCTCGATCGCCTCGATGCTATTCCATGCAGGGCACCCCTTGAATTCGCGCTTGGATCACATCGCGGGCGTGAACATCGTCAGATCGGCGCCAGAAATCGCTGGCGGGCATGGAGCTTGAAATGGTGCATGAAAATACTTCCCTGTCGATCCTCTCGAGCCCGGACATTTCCGAACCGGCATTTCTACGCGAGGCCTATCGCTTGGGAAAAGCCGACGGCGTCGAGTGGCTGACACGAAACGAGGACATCCTTGGCCGGCTCGGTATTGCTTGCAGCGCGGTGGAACTCGACGGCTATGCAGGGGGATTCCTGGAAGCCGTCTGGCAAGCACGCACCTCGGTGCCCTTCGCATGTTGCTGGATAGAGAGCAGCGTCGTGGATCTGGGTCCCGACCATGTACTCGCCCAGGTATATCAAGACTATGCCGACCCATGGCCTGCCGAGATCGACGAATTGCTGATCGTGAGCCTTCTGGTCGATACACCGGCAGAAATCTCCGCCATGTACCGCAAGGTGCAGTCCAAGCTTAGGGGTGCAACCGTGCAGGTTTGTTGCGGTGCTGGGCCGCAAGCCATCGAAATATCGTCTTCGGCGTTGAAGGCTCGTTTCACTGTGAACGTGCGCGCCAACGTAGCTTTGGATCGCGGCGATGAACGACTCGGAATACTCAGAAGGCGGCTGAACGATTTGAGGCAAGCGGCTCTTCCGGAGCTCGTGCCGGCGCGGATCAAATTCTGGCGCGATGTAGTCCACCGGAAGGCATCGAAGGCGGCGGCGGCAAGATCCAATTTCTCCGAGTCCTCGATCCTGCCGAAGCAGACCTGAACGCTCATCGCTGTCACCGACCTCGGCACCTCGTTTAAGGCGCCCAGGGTGCTGTCTAGAGCTCTCAGCTTATGCAGAGCGACGCTTTTCTGATGCAGTTCCACGATCGTCTCGACGCCGGGGGTCACGTGCTCGCTCCGGGCCTCGGCCAGGAGGGATACGTAGTAGCCGATGGAGCAATAGGAGAACGAACGGCACAGGTTGATCACCTTGCGAGGGCGATGGGCAAGGTTCGGCCCTTCCGATATGTAATCCTGGGCAGTGATTACCCTGGGATCCTTGTCGGACCATCGGTAATCGCCGCGCCTTTCGACCACGATTATGGGGTCGGTCATCTTTATTCTACCGGTCATTAGGACACTGTATCGTTCGAGAGGATGCGCTCGTAGCGGATGGCACGTGCACCGTCCTCGTAGTAGCCATCCACGTTGTCGAACGGCTTGAGACCGGCCTTCTCGAAGAGGTGCTGTGCATCGAGATTGTCGAAGCGTGTTTCGAGCCTGAAGCGGACGGCACCGGCATGTGCAGCCCGGCGGAGCGCGTCCTCCAGCAGCTTGGTCGCGACGCCCTTACCACGGGCGCCTTCTGCGACGGCGATAGAGTACAGTCTGATGACTGAGGTCCGTGCGTTGGCGAGAAGCACAGCGCTGCCGATCATGGAGCCCTTCAGCTCGGCAACGAGAATGGTCGCTGCCGAGCTAGCCAACAGGTCCCGAAAACTGCGTTTGGATATGCGATCGAGTTTGAAGGCGGAGAACTCCAACTCGACCAACGAGTCGAGGTCTGAAGCGGCGGCCAGGCGGATGCGTAAGTGTGGCATTTCCGGAGACGATGGTTGATGGGACCGTTTAACCTTCACACCCCCGGCATAAAGTCTCGATGCGAAAACAACGATCCGGCGTAAAGCGTGGATAAAGTCGCGCTCCTTGCTGCCGATGATCGTCCAGGCTTTACGCTCTCTTTACGTCACAGCCCGTTTCTCGCATCGATACTTTATGCGCACTCGTGGGATCTCTGCCCTCCCGTCTTTGGGAGACCAAAATGTATCGTCCTTACTGGCCCGCCTATCGAAGCCTCGATGCGTCGCATTGGCCGAGCTACCAGAACACCTCGCATCGTCCGGCCATCTGGGTAGCCTTTGGCCTGCCCCTCTACGTGTGCGTGGTGATTGCGGCGCTCTTCGCGCTCAGCTGACTCCAATTCCCTCAAATATCGACTAAAACTTTCTGACGAGCTGACCCCATGTCCATGCGTCATGCATTTGCCCGTTACCAGACCTTCGCCCGACTTCATGCCGCTGTGCCGGCGGACCTGGTCGGCATCAAGCACTTCAGCGAACGCCTGCCCGAAGACGCTCGAATGAGCGACGACTGGTGGCGGGCCGAAATCAAACGACCGGACTGCCATGTCCTCGTGGCGACGGAATGCAACATCGTCGTCGGTATCGGCATCGTCGAGCACCTTCCCAGGGCTCCCGAAGCCACGATTACCTACTTGTGCGTGGCGCCCGACGCCCGCCGTCGAGGCGTGGCGCAACTGCTCGCCGACACTCTCGTTGGGCGCGGGCGGTCGGAGGGAGCGGCTATCGTACGTGCCACCGACCACGGCCAGATCGGCCTCTCAGCCCTCTACGATCATAGTGGCTTCAAATCCTTCGGAGGCGGTCTTTGGTGCTTCGGACTCTGGGACGACCACGTCTCCCATAGCTACAGCGATCTTCGCGTTCCGCAGAATATGCCTGTCACCCGGGATGAGGCCGCGGCGCAATCCTTGCTGCTCGCGATGGGCTCGATCGACGCTTCCATGCTCCTGACGCCAAGGGCCCGACAGGTAATCAGCCACGAGGTCGAAGACAGCCGGCAGGAACCGGATGCCACGAACCTCGCGATCGCTGCCGCCCGACGCGGGTTCACCGTTTGGATGGACGCCGATATCGCCGACGATGTCCGCATGCGGTTGGAGCCCTCGCGCCGAGAGACTATCATCGAAGATGCGGCAGGACTGACCCCGGAACGCATACTCGGCCATCTGTCCAGATCGCACCTTTGCCTGCTGCGCTTGGCGCTGCCACGCCTCTCCGGCGACAAGCCGACCTGGTACATCGTAGACGGGTTCGATGGCTATCTGTTCCGGGTACATGACGTCACGACTTTCGACGATCCAGGTGATCCGATGGTTGCGACCGCTGCGGAATTGCGCCTTGCCATGGGACAGCTCGCCGCAAGCGATCACCTTATGGTCGGTCGTCCACTATGAGCTGGTGGACCATCTTCCGTCAGGCGAAGACCCACATCTTCAGTCCGCAGCTTAACTACAAAAGCGACAAGGAGAGGATGGACGCCGACTTCGGCGCCTTGCTCGTGATCGCCATCATCTGCGTACCGATCATCATAACGATCGGCGCCCTCATCGTCCTGACCTAGGCGCCTCCGGGCGCCTTTTCTTTATGCCGGCTTTATGTGCGCCTTCATCTTCCATATGGAAACTTTACGCGCATCGGGCGGAATGTGCGGACCTCTTCAACGGAGGCTCGACATGTTCGACATCTTCTTTCTGGCGCTGGGCGCAGGATTTTTCGTCCTGACTTATGCCCTCGCGCGGCTTCTGGCGCGGGTGTAGCGCCATGCTCACCTGGCTTTGGGGTCTCGGCGCCCTCGCAATCGCCGTCTACATGGTCGTCGCTCTTTTCCGGCCCGACAAACTCTAGCGAGAACTCAGAAAAATGAACTGGCAAGGTTGGGCGGAGATCGCCCTCACCTTGGGTCTGGCCCTGGCACTGGGCTGGCCCTTGGGTATTTTCATGTCGCGCGTCTGGAACAAGGAAAGTACCTGGCTCGACCCGGTATTGAAGCCGGTCGAGCGCCTATTCTATTCCGCGAGTGGTATCGACCCCGACAAGTCTCAAGGCTGGCTGGGATACGGTGCTTCGTTGATCGCGTTCAATCTCTTCGGCTTCGTGCTTCTCTACGCCATGCTGCGGTTGCAGGGCATCCTGCCGTTCAACCCGCAGGGATTTGCGGGCGTCTCCCCCGACCTGGCGTTCAACACTGCGGTCAGCTTCGTCACCAACACCAATTGGCAGAGCTATGGCGGCGAGTCCACCATGAGCCACTTTACTCAAATGGTCGGTCTCACGACGCAGAATTTCGTCTCGGCAGCAACCGGTGCGGCAATCGCCGCGGCGCTGGCACGCGCTTTTGCCGGCAATCGAGAAAAAGGCATCGGTAACTTTTGGGCCGATCTGGTGCGCACCACACTCTATGTGCTCTTACCGCTTTCGATCGTCTTGGCAGTCGCCTTAATCGGTTTGGGCGTAGTGCAAAACTTCGCTGCATCGGTCACCGCAACGACACTCGACGGTTCCAGCCAGACGATCTCGGTCGCGCCGACGGCGAGCCAGCTTGCCATCAAGCAGCTCGGCATCAACGGCGGCGGTATCTTCAACGCCAACTCGGCGCACCCCTTCGAAAACCCGAGCCCCTTCACGAACCTCATCACGGCCATTGCCATCAACACGCTCGGCTGGGCCGCCTTCTTCGCGTTCGGTCGCTCTGCCTTCGCACGCAAGGAGATCCGCGCCCTGGCCACTGCCGGCATCCTGATCCTCGGTGCCGGTGCCGCGGTCATCTATGCAGCCGAGGCGCAGCCCGCTCCTGCACTGGTTGCCGCAGGGATCGAGAACCCAATCAATATGGAAGGCAAGGAAACGCGTTTCGGAATCGCTTCGACCGCCGCTTGGGCAGCGCAGACGACCGGCGCCTCGAACGGATCGGTCAACGGCATGCACGACAGCATGATGCCTCTCGGTGGCGGCATGGCGATGCTGCTGATGATGCTGGGCGAGATTCTGCCCGGCGGTATCGGATCGGGCATTGCCATCATGGTCGTGATGGCGCTGCTATCGGTGTTTGTCGCTGGATTGATGGTCGGGCGTACGCCGGAGTACCTGGGCAAGAAGATCGAGGCACGCGAGATCCAGTACGCCATGGTGGCTCTTCTCGTCGTACCACTGTCGACTTTGGGTTTCTCCGCTTTGACGGTCGTGTGGCCGGGCGGTCTCGACAGCCTTTTCAACCCGGGGTCGCATGGCTTGAGCGAGTTGCTCTACGCCTTTACTTCCGCGACTGCCAACAACGGGTCCGCATTCGGCGGCATCTCGGCCAACGTTCCTTGGTGGAACACGACGCTGGGTTTGGCCATGCTCCTTGGCCGCTTCATTCCCATTGTCGCTGTCCTGGCGATCGCTGGAAGCATGGTCAACAAACCCAAGCTGGCGCCGAGCGCCGGTACCTTGCCGACCACCAGCACGCTTTTTATTGGCCTGCTCGTCGGCGTCATCATCATCCTGGGCGCGCTGCAATATTTCCCGGCGCTTGCCCTCGGCCCGATCGTCGAGCACTTCCAGGTGCTCGAAGCGGTCGCCGCCAACTGAGGTCAACATCATGTCTACAATGGACTTCGACAGCCAGGGCAACGGCCCGTCGCGGCTCGGCGGGAGCCTTACTCCCGCCACTCTGACGCGGGCACTCGCCGACTCTTTCGTCAAGCTCGATCCACGCAAGCTCTTCGGCAATCCGGTCATTCTGGCCACCGAACTGGTCGCCGTCCTGGCCACGATCTCGGCATTGGTCGCGATAGGTGCCGGCACCGAAGCGGGCTTCGCTATCGCCATCGCCGCATGGCTCTGGGCGACGGTGCTATTCGCGAATTTTGCCGAGAGCATCGCCGAAGGGCGCGGCAAGGCTGCCGCCGACTCCCTCCGGGCGACCCGCACCACGACCAAGGCCAAGCTCATCGTCGACGAGAAGCAGGGACTGGTGGTCCCGACGCCCGCTCACGAGCTAGGCCTCGGACAGATAATCCTGGTGGAGGCGGGCGATGTCATTCCGGTCGACGGGGAGATCATCGAAGGCGTCGCATCGGTGAACGAAGCCGCCATCACCGGCGAAAGCGCTCCGGTGATCCGCGAGTCCGGTGGCGATCGTTCCGCCGTGACCGGTGGCACGACAGTGGTCTCCGATTGGATTAAGGTCCGCGTGACCGCGCAGCCGGGGTCCACATTCCTCGACCGCATGATCGCCATGGTGGAAGGCGCCGATCGGCGCAAGACGCCCAACGAGATCGCGCTCGCGGTGCTGCTCGCCGGCCTGACCCTGATCTTCCTGATCGCTGTCGTGACCCTCCTGGCCTTCGCCTCCTATTCGGGGATCGAACTCGACCCGGTCGTTTTGGGTGCTCTCTTCGTCTGCTTGATTCCGACCACCATCGGCGGCTTGCTGTCGGCTGTTGGTATCGCCGGCATGGACCGCCTGCTCAAGGTCAACGTGCTGGCGACCTCGGGCCGCGCCGTCGAAGCGGCAGGCGACGTCGACACGTTGCTCCTCGACAAGACGGGGACGATCACCTTCGGCAATCGCATGGCGACGGAAGTCATCGCCGCACCCGGGGTCCGCGAGGACGTCGCCTTCCGGGCCGCGGTGATGGCATCGCTCGGCGACGAAACCCCTGAAGGCCGATCCATCGTCGAGCTCGCAAGAAATCGCGGCATCGACATCCAGGCTCCGGCCAACAGCACCATCATCCCGTTCTCGGCCACGACAAGACTTTCCGGCATCGACGCGGAAGGCAAGGTCTGGCGCAAGGGCTCGGTTGACGCCATCCTCAAGCTCACGGGCAGGACCGATGCCGAAGCGCCCGCACAGTTCCGCCAGGCCGTCGAACGCGTGGCACGGTCCGGCGGCACGCCGCTCGCCGTCGCCGAAGGCAAGACCCTGATCGGCGTCATCCATCTCAAGGACGTCGTCAAGCCTGGCGTCGCCGCACGCTTCGCAGATCTCCGCAAGATGGGTCTTCGTACAGTGATGATCACGGGCGACAACCCGGTGACCGCCGCCGCGATTGCTGCGGAGGCCGGTGTCGACGACTTCCTCGCCGAGGCGACCCCGGAAGACAAGCTGCGTCTAATCCGAGAAGAACAGGGTAAGGGACGCTTGGTCGCCATGTGCGGCGATGGCGCCAACGACGCGCCGGCGCTCGCTCAGGCCGATGTCGGCGTCGCCATGCAGACCGGTGCTCAGGCGGCCCGAGAAGCCGGCAACATGGTCGACCTTGACAGCGATCCGACCAAGGTCATCGAGATCGTCGAAGTCGGCAAGCAGATGCTCATTACCCGCGGTGCTCTCACCACCTTCTCGATCGCCAACGACGTCGCCAAGTATTTCGCCATCATCCCGGCTCTTTTCGTCGTGGTGCTGCCGCAGCTGCAGGCCCTCAACATCATGGGACTAACCAGTCCCGAGAGCGCGATCCTCTCTGCAGTGATCTTCAACGCCCTGGTCATCATCGCGTTGATCCCGCTCGCGCTGCGAGGCGTGAAGTACCGGGCCGTCGGTGCCGGTGCACTGCTGTCGCGCAACCTCCTGATCTACGGCTTGGGCGGTCTCGTTGCCCCCTTCATCGGCATTAAGATCATCGACGTCGCCCTGACGGTTCTTGGCCTCGCATAAAGGAAAACTTGAAATGCTCAATCAAGCCAGACCGGCAATCGTTTCGATGCTGCTGTTCTCCCTTCTTCTCGGTGGCGCCTATCCGGCGGTGGTCACCCTTGCCGGCGGGGCCCTCTTTCCAGGGCAGGCGGAAGGCTCCCTGGTCCGGAACGCACAGGGCGAGGTCGTCGGGTCCACGCTCATCGGCCAGGTGACGACCGGTCCGCAATATCTCTGGCCGCGCCCATCGGCAGCCGGAGACGGGTACAATGCGGCGGGATCGTCGGGTTCGAACCTCGGGCCGCTCAACCAGGACCTGATCGATCGGGTCTCGAGTGATGTTGCGGCGATCCGCGAGTACGCACCGACGGGTGACATCCCACCCGACGCGGTGACCACGTCAGGCTCGGGCCTCGATCCAGAAATCTCGCCGCAGTTCGCAGCCCTTCAAGTGGACCGCATAGCCCTGGCACGCGGCATGGAGGCATCGGCAGTGTCTGCCATCATCGCTGAGAACACCTCGGCGGCCTTGCTTGGTTTCATCGGACAACCTCGCGTGAACGTCCTGATCACCAACCTCGCCTTGGATGCCGCGCAGCCTCAAGCGACGACGACGGAGTAGACCGCAGTGGAAGACGTCCGGCGCCCCGATCCCGAAGCTCTTCTTGCTGAACATGGCAGAGCACAACGAGGCAGGCTCAAGGTCTTCCTGGGAATGGCGCCGGGCGTCGGAAAGACCTATGAGATGCTGCGCCAGGCGCGGCGCAGGAAAGCCGAGGGTCTCGACGTGGTCATCGGCCTCGTCGAGACGCACGGTCGCAAGGAAACGCAGAGCCTTCTTCGTGGCATGGACGTGCTACCTAGGCGCCCCATCGAACACCGCGGTCGCACGCTCCTCGAGTTCGATATCGACGGTGCCCTCGAGCGCCGGCCCGAACTGCTCATCGTCGACGAATACGCCCATTCGAACGCGTCGGGCTCGAGACATCCCAAGCGTTGGCAGGACGTAGAGGAACTGCTGGCCGCCGGCATAGATATCTGGACGACGCTCAACGTCCAACATCTCGAAAGCCTGGTGGATGTCGTCCTCAAGATTACCGGCGTACGTCAGAGGGAGACCGTGCCCGACAGTGCGTTATCCCGAGCCGACGACATCGAAGTCATCGACATTACTCCTGCCGAATTGCGCGAACGAATGGCCGCCGGCAAGGTCTACGTCCCTGAGACCGCTCGTCTTGCCGCGGACAACTTCTTCAAGCCGGAGAACCTGACGGCGCTTCGCGAGCTTGCGCTTCGTCGCGCAGCGCAGACGGTCGACGACCAGCTCAATGCAGCTATGAGGGTCAAAGGTCTTGAGGGTCCCTGGGCGGCGAACGATCGCATTCTCGTCCTAGTTGCCGACGACACGATGGCCGGTGCCCTCGTCCGGCAAGGGCGGCGCCTTTCGGACACCATGAAGGATGCTCCCTGGATCGTTGCCCATATCGCCCGGGGCCGCCAGGAAGACGGCGAAGCGGCACGCTCCTCGCGCCTGACGGATGCCCTGAAGCTGGCGGAGCAGCTCGGGGCCACGACCGTAGTGATGAACGGCGCCGATCTAGTTTCTACCGCTCTACGTTACGCTGGCCAGAACAACGTTACCCAGATCGTTATCGGAAAGGGAGCCGACAATCGTCTGAAGGAATTCCTCGGGATGTCCTTGGCCGCCGAACTGCTCCGGGCGGCCCGTGGCGTCGCGATACACGTGGTAACCGAGCCCGATGAAGGGCAAGGTGCGGTGCGCCGGCGCTGGTTGTGGCGCGGTTTCAATCGCAATCGGGTGCTGCCGCACCTCGTGGGCCTTATCTATGTCGGTTGTGCTACCGGCCTGGCCTACCTCCTCGACCTGCAGTTCGAACGCGCCGATCTGGGCATGATATTCCTTGCCGCGGTACTGGCTGCTGCCGTGATACACGGCTTGGCCCCGGGTCTTGTTGCAGCAATTTTCGCGTTCGGCGTCTACAACCTGCTCTTCCTCAGCCCTCGGTACAGCTTTGCCATCGGCTCGCCGACCGATATCCTGACCCTCTTCGTTTTCATGGCCGTTGCCCTTGCGACCGGTCTTCTCGCAGGGCGCTCGCGCGACAGGGCACGCGATGCGCAGAGAAGAACGAGCGACGTCACCGCCTTGCTAGTTGCGACACGCGCATTTTCCCGCGCGCCCACACGCACCGATGCTGCCCAAGCCCTTGCCGAGCAAACGGCGGCAGTGACTGGCGCGCGCTCGATCGTACTATTGCCACAAGAAGGCGAATTGGTCGTTGTCGCCGGTGCGCCGGACAGGGACGCTCTCGGAGCGGGAGGCATGGCTGCCGCACGATGGACTTGGGAAAGGGGCGAGGCAGCGGGGCACAATACCGGCACGTTGCCGCAGACCAGTTGGACCTTTCGTCCACTTCAGGGTGTGAACCAACGCGCCGGTGTAGTCGGTATCGAGGCGCTCGCGATGTTGCCGGGATCGGATCAGGAAAAGCTCCTGACTGCACTCGCCGACAGCGGTGGCGTTGCAATCGAACGCGCCGAATTTGCGCTGCACGCGGTCGAGGCCGAGACTCTGCGTCGTTCCGACCGCTTCCGTTCCGCATTGTTGAACTCGGTGTCCCACGATCTGAGGACGCCTTTGTCCACAGTATTGGGGTCATCATCTACCCTGCTCGAACTCGGCGACAAACTACCTGCCTCGACCAAGCAGGACCTGCTCGAATCCATTCGGGAAGAAGCGGAACGCCTCAACCACTATATCCGCAATCTGCTGGACATGACCCGGCTGGAAGGAGGCGGCGTAAAGCTGCGTCTGGAGTCAGCCAACGTCGAGAACGTTTTGCGGACCGCCACGGCTCGACTGAGCCGCAGGATCGGAGAGCATTCCATCACCTACGACTTTCCGCAGCAGCTGCCCAAGGTCACGATTGATCCGGGGCTTCTGGAGCAGGCAATCGTCAATATCCTAGAGAACGCCATCGCCTACTCACCCGAACATACCGAAATAAGCATTGCGGCCTACGAAGATCGCAAGAAGGTCATCATCAGCATCGAGGATGAAGGAAAGGGCATCCCTACCGATGAGCTGGAAAGGGTCTTCGACAAGTTTCGCCGGCTGGAAGAGCCGACCGATCGCAGCAAGGGTGTCGGGCTTGGCCTTTCGATCACGAAAGGGTTCATAGAAGCCATGGGGGGCACGATCGTCGCCGCAAGCCCTATCCACGGAGACAAGGGAACGCGCATGCTGATAGCCCTGAACAAGTCGAATGCCGACGTTTGGAAAGACAAGTGAACCAGCTGTTCGCACGAATTCTCGTCATCGACGACGAGCCTCAAATACATAGGTTTCTGGGTCCTGCGCTCGACGCGGCGGGGTATCATCACCTCCGTGCCGACAACGGTGCGCAAGGCCTACGGGAAATCGCGACCTGGAGCCCGGACGTGGTCATTCTTGATCTCGGGCTTCCGGACATGGACGGCAAGGACGTCTTGGTGAAGGCCCGTACCTTCTACGACGGACCGATCCTGATCCTTTCTGCGCGAGATAAGGAAGGCGAGAAGATCGAGGCTTTCGAGCGCGGAGCCAACGATTATGTAGAGAAGCCGTTCGGGATCGGTGAGCTTTTGGCAAGGATAAAGGCCGCTCTCCGTCAGCGCGCCGCGGCACAGCCTGTGCAGTCCAAAATCGTGTTTGGAGACATCGAGGTGGACCTCGATCTGAGATATGTCGTGCGAGGAGGTGAGCAGGTGAAGCTTCCCCCGAAAGAATACGCGCTGTTGACCCGGCTAATCGCAGGTCATGGCAAGGTGCTCACACACAAGGAGCTACTGGTTGCAGTATGGGGCGTGGCCCACATTGAGGATACGCAGTACCTGCGAGTGGCCGTCGGCCAATTACGACAGAAGCTCGAGCAAGATGCAAGTGAACCACAGCATATAATTACCGAGCCCGGTATAGGGTACCGGCTTCGTCGCTGAGATGCGTGTTTCATCCAACCAGTCAGACCGCTGTCGACCCCGTTTTTGCCGTTCAGGGTCATATCGCAAGTTCCCGAAAGCTGCCGGTGCGCTCAGGAGCTGCAATGTCATTAGGGACTCTTCGGTGGTCCCGAAGTGGGTGTGACTCGCGAAGGTGAGCATCGAAGAAGAAATCATTGCCTCGCTTAGGCATGTTGTTCGCTTTCCGCGTGGAACTTCCTACCGCAGTTGTCCCATCGGTTTCGTTCACTGGGACACGGCGAAGGATCCCATCGCAGGCAAGACGAAAGGACATCCAGGGTCAGGGGCCGGGCCTCACGCCATTCGCTGACGTACCGCCCAAGATCGACGAGCCACTGCCGCAGCTTCCTGGTGGCTCCTGTTAAAGCATCTTCAGTGCGGGAGAGATCGATCGCGCAGTTAGAGGATCACGTTTGGCCAGGCAGTCCTTCTCGTGCGACGTTCTTATATTAGGTTGACAGGCGACTAGCGGTCTCTACCAGCTGCCCTCGCAGATCCCACACCCGATGCTCGTCCGCATCTATCGGCAAGACTAGGCAGATGGTGGCGTCTACCTGGCCGTCGGCGTTGTAGATTGGTGCGGCAAGGCACTGGGTATAGGCATCAATCAGCCCCTTGGTGAGGCAATAGCCGTCATCTCGAGCTTGGGCGATGGCAACTTGGAAATCATCGATTGCGATCTGCCGGCCGTCGGGCAGGAAGAAGTCCCGCGGATGGATGAGTTGGCTGATCTGGTCAGGGGAATGCCCCGCTAGCAACAGGCGGCCGGAAGCGGTCCAAGGGATGGGTATCTGTAGCCCCACCGCCGAGCTAATGCGGAACGGCCGCGAGCCTGGGCACATGTGGATGATAGTGTAGCGCCCGCTTTGCAGCATGCAGAATTCGCTGGTCTCGCCGGTCTCTTTGGCAAGGCGATCCACCTCAAGCCGAGCGCGCTTGGCCAAGGGATTCTCGCGCATGTAGTTCAGCCCGTAGAGATACATGGTCTTTCCGAAGAACACCCGGCTGTCGGCGGCGTTGATCTCCAGCAGCCCGGCGCCTGCAAGTGAGCTGACCAGATTGTAGATGCTGGACCGTGGCGCCTGCAATTCCTTTGCCAAAGCGCCGATCTTCACCCCTTCGCCACGGGCATGAAGAAACTCCAAAACTTGCAGCACGCGATTGATGCCGCGTTCGCGCGCCCCCCCACTGGATACGGTCGGCTCTATGACGTCATTTGCCATCTTGCAGTTTCACTTGTGCATGGTACAGTGTCTAAGATATAGTACATATGTCCAATATACGAGACAGTCAATGGGTGCGCTACGCATGACCCCGGCAGAAATTCAGGCGCGCATCGACACGCTGCCACGAGTGCCGATCGCCCTCCGGAACACTCCGCTTGAAGAAGCTAAGCATTTGAGCAAGGTGCTGGGCGGCCCACGCATCTTCGTGAAGCGGGATGACCTTACGGGTGTGGCGCTGGGTGGCAATAAGCTGCGCAATCTTGAATTCCGCTTAGCTCATGCAATGATCGACAGGCCTGATACGGTAATTGTCGGTCTGGACCTGCAATCCAATTCGGCACGTCAGACTGTAGGCGCCTGCAACAAGCTCGGGCTCAAGGCGATCCTCGTACTCGAGGGGGCAAAGCCAGCCGAAGTGCAGGGCAATCTGCTGATCGACTACCTGCTCGGCGCCGACGTGCATTTTGCACCGGACAGACATGTGCAGCGCCAGATGCTGGACCAACTGGCCGCGCAGGTCCGCGCCACCGGCGGGCGTCCGCACATCCTGAATGACAATCCTATGTTCGATGTCGCTTCGGCAGTGGCCTATTTAGAGACCACGCTCGAAGTCGTCTCGCAGTTGCAGAAGAACGACCTGACGCCGAACTATTTTTACATGTCTTCGAGCGGGAAGGGGTCGGCCGGTATTATCCTGGCGCAGAAGCTGCTCGGGCTGCCCTTTGCCATGCATGGCGTCCCAGCGACCGATGAGTTCCACATTCCATCCCGCACCGCTGCGATAGCCAACGAAAGCGCTGCGGCGCTGGGCCTCGACCTCGTAATCGAGGAATCGGACATTACCAGCTTCGATAACTTCGTCGGCCAGGCCTATGGCATTCCCAGCGCCGCCGGCGACGAGGCCGTGCGCCTGTTTGCGCGCACCGAAGGTATCGTGCTGGACCCCATCTACACCGGTAAGGCCGCAGCAGGCCTCGTGGCGCATATTCGAGAGGGGCGGTTCAACAGCAGCGACATCGTGGTTTTCGTCCACACCGGCGGCACGCCGGCAGTTTTCACATGGAATGAACTCTGGCTCTGACGCATCCGCGTCGAGAGGCAAACAAGGGAGAGAGACTAATGCAGCGCAGACAATTTTTGACCGCAGCCGCCGGGGCGGCCGCACTGGCGGCATTGCCAGCAACTACACTTCGTGCATTTGCACAATCGGGATCGGGCACCATCACCTATGGCCAGAGCACGTCGATCCTGACGCTCGATCCGGCGCATGGCGCATTTACCGGCTACCCGGGCGGTTATGAAGCGGCGCTGTTGCTGTTTGATCGCCTGCTCGACTTCGATGCCGACATGAAGATCGTGCCCCAGCTCGCCCAGAGCTACGAAATGAGCGAAGACCTCCAAACCTGCACCATTTCGCTTCGGTCTGGTGTGACGTTCCATGACGGTACGCCGCTGGATGCAGCAGCAGTCAAGTTCAACATCGAGCGGATGATGAACAAGGACATCAACACCACCAACCGTCCGCTCTGGGACCCCATCTCGGGCGTCGAAACGCCCGATGACACGACCGTGGTCATCACCACTTCGGCCCCGTTCGCCCAGCTCCCCAACACGCTGGCACACGGCTCAGGCGCCATTGTCTCCCCCGCAGCCATCGAAAAGTTCGGCGAAGACGGCTTTGCCCAGAACCCGGTGGGCGCTGGTCCATACGAGCTGGAGGCTTTCAGCCCCGGCCAGGAGCTGACGCTCAAGGCCTTTGCAGGCTATTGGGGCGGCAAGCCCGGCGCTGACCGGATCGTCTTCAAGTTCATCGCAGAACCTGCAACGCGCATCAGCGCGCTGACCACGGGCGCTGTCGACATCATCGATTCCGTGCCGGTCCAGCTCGTCAGCCAGCTCGCTGGCAACGCTGATATCGAAGTCATCAATCGTCCGGGCCTGCGCCCGATCGGGCTGATCATCAACCTGACCCGTCCTACACTCAGCGAGGTCAAGGTCCGCCAGGCGCTCAACCTCGCCGTGCCGGTCGTGACCATCGCCGAGAAGGTATTCTTCGGTTACGCCCAGGCACCCGATTCCCCGCTGGCGTTTGACGCGATCGGCCACAAGAGCGTGGGCGAGCTGGTCTATGACCAGGAAAAGGCCAAGGCCCTTCTGGCCGAAGCCGGCTATGCGCCCGGCGCTGATGGCATCGTAGAAAAGGACGGTGCGCGGCTCAGCCTGGCGCTTTATGTTCCCGAAGGCCTATTCCCCGGCGACGTCGCTGTCGCAGAAATCGTCTCCGGCGCGCTCAAGCAGATCGGCGTCGAGGCCGTGATCACCAAGATCGAAAAGGGCGCCTACTGGGACTATCTGCGCCAGGACAAGGCCAGCATGGTCTGGGACCTGGCCATGTTCGGCTTCAACCCCTCCAACGCTTCGGGCACCTACCACCTGGCGTCGCTGTTCAAGTCCAATGCGGATGACAATGGCAAGCCGGACGTTTGGAATGCCGGTCGCTACAACAATCCCCGCGTCGATGAACTGCTCAACCTGGCAGACACCGCGCCGGCCGAGGCCGATCGCCTTGCCGCACTCGGGGAAGCGCAGGACATCATCTGGGCCGACGCTCCGCATGTGTGGCTGCAGGTCAACGAGAACGTTTCCGCGGCCCGCAAGAGCGTCAGCGGTGTGGCCGTGATGCCCATCGTATTCACCACGCTGCGCGACGCCAAGATCTAGATCGACAACGGATACGACCAGCCATGCTCAGGTTCCTCCTTCGGAGAATTGCCTCCATCCCGCTGGTCGCGTTCGGTGTCGTGCTGATCCTGTTCCTGCTGTTCAAATCGGTGCCCGGCGACGAAGCGTCCTTCGTTGCTGGAGCCACTGCCACGCAGGCCGAGATCGATGCCATTCGCATTGCGCTCGGCCTCGACCGGCCATTACCCGAGCAGTTCATCCGCCATATTGCGGGCCTTCTGCAGGGGGATTTCGGCTATTCGACCACTTTCCGCGGCAATCCGCTGCCTCATATCCTGAGCCGCATTCCGGCTACCCTTGCGCTGACCGCATCCGCCATCCTGCTGACGATTGTCATCGGAATTCCGGCAGGCATCATTGCCGGCGCCAACCGCAATCGCTGGCCCGACCTGGTGATCTCGTTTTCGGTTGTGGGGCTGCTGGCCGTTCCCAACTTCTGGCTGGGCATGGTGCTGATCGCGGTATTTTCCGTCAGCCTCGGAATCCTGCCGAGCTTTGGGGCCGACAGCATATTGTCGCTGGTGATCCCGACGCTGGCGCTATCTGCTCGCCTGATCGCCTTGGTTGCCCGCATGACGCGAGGCGTGGTGATCGAGGAGTTGCGCAAGAACTACGTCCGCACGGCCCGGGCCAAGGGGCTGGGCTCGCATGCCATTCTTGTCAGCCATGTGCTGCGCAACGTCCTGATCCCCACGGTGACGATCATCGGTTTGCAGGCCGGCTACCTGCTCGGCGGCTCGGTGGTGATCGAGCGGCTATGCGCCTGGCCGGGCATCGGCGACCTGATGCTGACGGCCATCTCGGTGCGCGACTACACCCTGGTGCAGGCCATTACGCTGATCTTCGTCATTGGTTTCATGCTGATCAATATCGGTGTCGACCTGCTGTACCGTTTCATCAATCCGAGGCTCCGCTATGGCTGATATTCCGGCCGCCGCGCCGCGCCGCTTCCGGCGCACCCACAATGTCTATCTGTGGTTCGGCAGCTCGTTGCTGGGCTTCTTCATCTTCCTGGCCATTTTTGGCCCGATGCTGGCGCCCTATGACCCTACCGAACAGGACCTGTTCGCCCTGCTCGAGGGGCCATCGGCCACTCACTGGCTTGGCACCGACAATATCGGGCGAGATATCTTTTCGCGCATCCTGGCTGGCACAGGCTACACGGTCAGCATTGCGCTGAGCTCGGTGCTTCTGGCCGGTATCGGCGGCGTCGCCCTTGGTTCGGTTGCCGGCTATTTCGGCGGCAAGGTCGACCGTGTTCTCAGCGGCATCATCGACCTGCTGCTGACCGTGCCCAATATCGTCCTGGCCATCGCCATTGCTTCGGTGGCCGGTTCGAGCGCGATGGGGCTGACCATCGCCATCACGGCCAGTTTTATTCCGCCGCTGGCGCGGCTCGTACGTTCGAAGGTCATCGAGCTCAAGGAAGAGGACTTCGTTGCGGCGTCGGTCACTATTGGCATGAGCCACTGGCGCATCCTGCTGCACCACGTGCTGCCCAATGCGCTAACGGTAATCATCATCGAGCTGAGCCTTAATGCTGGGCAGGCGGTGCTGATCGGTTCGGCACTGGGGTTCCTCGGGCTCGGCGTACAGCCGCCTGCGCCTGAATGGGGCACCATGCTGGGCGCGAGCCGCGAGTTCCTGACCGTGGCGCCGCATCTGATCATGGCGCCGGGCATAGCTATTTCGCTGCTCGTGCTGGCCTTCAACACCTTCGGTGACGGCCTGCGTGATTTCTTCGATCCCAATCTAGAGAAGTAGAGACCGTCATGAGCTACGGCATCGTGGACTGCCACGCGCACATTTTCCCCGCCGCTGCCAGCGCCGCTGGATTTGCCGATGCCGCAACGCATCTGCTGCATCAGCAGCGGGCAATGCACATGCATGGCAACCAGCCCTATCGGCGGCAGTCGGACCAGAGCCTGATCGCCGAGCGCCCGCTATGGGATGTGAACGATCCGTCCCCCGCAGGTCGCAAGGATGTCGATTTCCGGGTCGGGACATTCGGGCGCTATGAATGGGGCAGTGGGCCCGATGCCGGTTATGTGCAGTTCCTGCCGCCCTGGATGGACGACCTGTCGATGACCGCCGAGCGCCTGGTGGCGATCATGGACTATGCGGGGGTGCAGACGGCCGTGCTGCAGAATGACCACATTTACGGCAACCTAGCGGAGGCTTTTGCGGAAGCCGCCAAGGCCTATCCGGACCGTTTCGTCGGGCTGGCGCAGGTCGAAGAGGCTTTTGCCTATACCGATGCCGAACTGAAGCGCCTTGAGGATCAGATCGGCCGCCTTGGAATGACCGGTGTGTATTTCACCACGACCGGTATGTTCCGCAGCGGCTACCAGCCGATGCATTCGGACCGCACCTATGATCCGTTCTGGAAGATGGTGGAGGCCAGCGGGCTGCCCGTGTGCTGGGTGCAGTCGGGCAAGTCGCCGGTCGGCAGCTATGAAGACGAAATGCGCCACCTGGCCGATATCTGCGAACGCTTCCCCGACATCCACCATGTGCTGGTGCATGGCATTCCGACCTCGCTCTACGCCGATACGGACGAGCGGCTGGAACTGCCATCAGTGCTCAATACGCTGATGCGCGAAGCCTGCGTTTCCAGCGAAATACTCTATCCCATTGCCTGGGGCGGTCGTCAGGAATATCCCTACCCAAAGGCCCATGGCCATATTCGCCAGCTGATCGATGCCTTCGGGGTGGAGCGCTTTATCTGGGGCTCGGATGCGCCTAACGTCGACCGCTACTGTACCTATGGGCAGTCGTTGACCTATTTTACGCGTTACAGCGACTACCTTTCAGACGCGGATCGGCAGGCTATTCTCAGCGACAATGCCCGCGCCATCTTTCCGGCACTGGCCAAGGCCGCAACCCAATGAGCAATGTCCTTGCGGTCGAGGGATTGACCGTCAACCTTACGACCCAAGATCGTTCTTTCGATGTGCTGTCAGACATCAGCCTCACCGTGGCGCAGGGAGAAATCCTGGCGCTGGTGGGTGAGTCTGGCTCGGGCAAGAGCATGACGGCACTCTCGATCATGGGGTTGCTGCCTGACCCGGTCGCGGCGGTGACTAGTGGAGCGATCTATTTTGATGGCATCGACCTAGCCCGCGCCGACGAAACCACCATGCGCAAGTTGCGAGGCAATCGTATCGGGCTGATCTTCCAGGAGCCGATGACGTCACTGAACCCGACTATGCGGGTGGGGCCGCAGGTGGCTGAAGTGCTCGAACTGCACAAGGGGCTCAAGGCGCATGAGGCCCGGGCGCGCGTCGAGGGAATCTTCGCGTTGGTGCGTATTCCTGATCCTAAAAGCCGGTATGACAACTACCCCCACCAGATGTCAGGTGGCATGCGGCAGCGTGTGATGATCGCCATCGCACTGGCTTGCGATCCGGACCTGCTGATCGCCGACGAGCCGACAACCGCGCTCGACGTGACCACACAGTCGCAAATTCTCGATACCCTGCGCGACCTGCAGGCCGAACTGGGCAAGGCGACGATCCTGATCACCCACGATCTGGCGGTTGTTGCCGAGACGGCAAACCGCGTTGCCGTGATGTATGCCGGCCGTATCGTCGAGCAGACCAGCACCGAGCAATTGTTCGCCACGCCGCGCCATCCTTACACGGTGGGTCTGCTGCACGCGATTCCGCGTGACGAAGCGATGCCAGGTGAAGGGCGAGGCAGGCTGGTGGAAATCCCCGGTTCGGTACCGGCCCTGTGGAACCTGCCCAAGGGCTGTGCTTTTGCGCCGCGCTGCAGCCGGGCAACCCAGCAATGCCAAGACAGCCGCCCGTCACTTGTCGATATTCAGCCAGGTCATCAAGTGGCGTGCTGGCATCCGGTGGAGGCCGAGATATGAGCGCTTTGCTCGAAGTTGAGGGCCTGACCCGCCACTTCGCCGTCACCAACAGCGCTGGAAACAGCATCGGCACTGTCCATGCGGTGACCGATGTTTCCTTCAAGATCGGTGCGGGGGAGACGCTGGGCCTGATCGGGGAATCAGGATGTGGCAAGTCCACCGTCAGCAAGATGGTCGTTCGGCTGGTCGAGCCGACGCGCGGTGCGGTGGTGCTCGAGGGCGAGGATATCAACAAGGTCTCATTCTCGCGCATGAAGATGCTGCGCAAGCGCGTGCAAATGGTGTTCCAGGACCCGTTCGGTTCTCTGGATCCGCGGCAAGCCGCCGAGGACATCATTGCCGAACCGCTGCTTGTGCACGGTATGCGCTCGAAGAGCGAGCGCCGCGCACGTGTCGTCGAGCTGATGGAGCGGGTAGGCCTGCGTGCAGACCAGATGCGCAATACCCCCGCCGCTTTCTCGGGAGGTCAGCGTCAGCGAATCGCCATCGCCCGGGCGCTGGCGCTCAATCCGGCGCTGATCGTTGCCGACGAGCCGGTTTCCGCCCTCGACGTTTCGATCCAGGCGCAGGTGGTCAACCTTATGGTCGACATTCAGAAAGAGCTGGGCCTGTCCTATCTGTTCGTGTCGCATGACCTTGGCGTAATCCGCCATATCAGTGACCGGGTGGCCGTCATGTATCTCGGGAGGATCGTGGAGATCGGCAGAACGAGTGACTTGTTTGCCAATCCGGGGCATCCCTATACCCGTACTTTGATGGATGCGCTGCCGAAGCCCAACCCGGCGCGGCGCCTAAGCAAAAAGCGCGTGCCGCGGGGCGAAATCCCTAGTCCGCTCAATCCACCAACCGGATGTGCTTTCCATCCGCGCTGCCCCCTCGCCACCGACGTCTGCCGCCAGCAGTTGCCGGCGTTGCGGCCCCTTGCCGGAGGCACGCAGGGAGCGTGCCATCACGCCGCCTAACGCAGGCTGCGCCAAAGAAATGACGATTGGGATATCCATGACTGATGCAACCGCCGCCGCCCCGCTGGCCTTCGACAATACTGCAACTCCAGAAGATCGGCTGGCTCGTCTGGGCCTTGTGCTGCCGCCATCGCCGCCGCCGATCGCCAATTTCGTGTCGCATGTGATCGAGGGAGGCATTCTGTATCTCTCCGGCCAAGGGCCGCGTGAGGCTAACGGCTTTCTCCACACCGGCAGGGTAGGTCAAGATGTCAGTGTCGATCAGGCCTACGCTCACGCTCGGCTAACGGGCCTTAACTTGCTAGCAGTCATGCGAGAAGCTCTTGGTGATCTTTCGCGAGTAAGGCGGGTGGTCAAGGTCCTCGGGATGGTCAACGCCGTTCCCGAGTTTGCCGAGCATCCCAAGGTAATTAATGGGTGCTCCGACCTTTTCGTATCGGTGTTCGGCGACATCGGCCAGCATGCGCGCAGCTCGGTCGGTTTGGGCTCGCTGCCCGACAATATCAGCGTGGAAATCGAAGCCGTTGTCGCGCTGCGGGACTGGTAAGAGACAGTAGCAAGTCACAATTCTTGCATTTCACCCTTTGGCAGAAATAGTAGCCACTGAGCACTTTCAAGCCACTAATCGCCTGGAACTGACGCTATCTGGGCGCCGATGTGCTGGGCCAGCTAACGTCTGCTTCTCGATATGTGCGTGTCAGAAGCTGCCTGTCCGCAACCCACCCCATGATTGACAGGCCCTTTCCAGCCCTCAGATCACTCAATTGGTCCGAACTTGGCGATTACCTCCTTCGCTCGAAGACACATTTTCTGTTAGGCGCTCCGGCAGGTCAGCATCCTGCCTGCGCATGACTGACCGCCGCGCTTCAATCGCCGAGCGGTTCGTTTTCAGGAATGCGAGGGAGTGTTTGTAGGCTTCCCCCGTAAGGCGCCCATCCAGATGGCTGGCGAGACCGTAAACCTCCAGCATCGCCATCACGTCGACGATTAGGTCACGGGAGAACTCGCGGCTGGCCTGCCCCAAGAGACGCATCCTGGTACCGGCGGCCAGCAGCTCAATCCAATTGAGCAGTTCGACTGTGGCTGAATTGGTTTTCTTCTCGTCGCCCGACACCACCGCGTCAGCAAGGTTTCGTTCGAGAACGCGCATGTGTTCGAGGATCCCCGATAGCGTATCGAAATCCCTGCTTCGGCTTGCCTGTCGCGTCTGCAGCCCCGCGAATATAAGCCCGACACCCGCGAAGGCCGCGGCGGCAATGCCAGAGAACGCCGCGATGTATTCCGCGTTCACTTCTTGTCAGAATCGGCGGGTTTCTGCGCGCAGGAGGGAGTGCCGCCCTGCCGTGTCGTCTGCTGCGCGGGTCCTGTCGCACGCATCGCGTCACGCAGGTTGGCAGTTCCGAAGGAACGCGCTTCGAGGTCCTGCATCGCCTTGGCTAACATGGCGTCACGCAGATTCGTGGTCCCGAAACCCGCCAGTGGATTTCCTATTTGACCCCTCGGGAGGTCGCCGTAGAAGGGCGGCTTGGCCATCGTCCTGATCCTTTCACCCGGGAAACCCCATCGAAACAGATTCGATGTCGGCATGCGAGCGTGCAGACTTGCTTGAACTTAGGGTTGCGACATTGTTCAAGGGACGAGATTCTCAGCCGGGATGGAGTGCAATCAAGGTGCTCCCGTACTCCATGCTAGAAACGCGCTCGACTGCTTTCGTACGGTCGTCCGACACTCTTCTTGGTCTAGCAGGGCACGAGGATGGCAAGATCGGCTAGGAAGAAGACCCGATGATCGGCTATCGGCACGAAACAAGGAGCTTCATTCTGGCCATCGGCGTGCCGTGAGACACGGACGTGCGCAAGAGCTTCAGGGTCCGGGCGCCAGCTTATCATAGTCCGTGTAGCCTTCAGGGCCATCGTCATAGAAGGTGTCTTTGCCCGGCTCGTTCAAAGGCAAGGAACACGTCCGTTGCCGGCAGAGGAAGGTCTGCGAAGCGATCCAGGATCTACGCTCGAAGGCAACGCCGGCTATCCTTGGTCTCGGCATAGGAGGGACGCAAGGTCTCTCAGCCGTAAAGACTCGTCGCGACGGGCCGCTACCCAAGTTCGACGCAACAGACCTTCGGGCACATAGTCGTCATACTTCTCTGTCCGCAGGTTCATGACGAATTCTGACAGGTCTTCCAGTGACGGCGGTGCTGCGGCGATCTGCCCGAGCATTCCCGCGACTTCGACAGGACTGGCGTCGACGACGGTGACGCCTATGTCGAGGACCGAGCACTCCAGGCCTGCCGAAGCGAGGGCGAGAGCCAATACCGAATTCATCTCGGTACCGGTCCATGTGAGGACATGCGTGTCGCGGCCCGCGCGCAGCACGCGGGTCCTATCCAGTTCCATATCGCGAAAGGCTTGCCGGCCTTCCAGCAGATATGCGGCGGCGTTGGCGTCAAGGTACGCGGGCATGTCATCGGAGGCGAGGATGTCGCGCATCCTTTCCGACAGCAGATCGTGGACCGGTTCGTTCGCGACGCCGTCGAACTTGGGTATCTTGCCTGACGCGTGTCTCGCGACCTCGATGACCTTGGCGGCGTCGTCGACCGCTACGATTTTCCAACGCTGGCCTGCGAACGAGACGATGCCGCCGACGCCGACCGGGTTGGAGATCGGCATCGTGCCGAGCGTCCTGCCGGCGGTCACCAACCGCCATTCCTGGTCCGTCGAGAAGATCGCGTAGAAGTCCCGACCCGAAGTCAACCGTTCCCCGTTCCTGCCGAGCATGACGGTGCCGTCCGGAGCCTGCTCGACCAAACCCGCTTCCGGCGAGGCCATTGCTCTGAGCAAGGTGACGTAGTCCTGCTTGGGAAATGTGGAAAGGGGACCGGCGCCGCAGACGGCCTCATACAACCTGTCCGCCCGGTCGCCGCCGACCTGCGTTATGACCGAAAGGGTCTGATGCAGGACCACGGTCGCCACCGCACCTTCGGGACTCTGTGGCTCGACGAACTTCTCCAACAGTAGACGGATCGCGGCCGCCGCTCGCACGACCTCGAGGCGGAGACTGTCGAGAGGATCGCCATCCAGTCGAACGGTGCGCTCGCGAACGTATATCCGGAGAACCGCCGGCACGCCCTGCCGGCGGCCGCTGCGGCCCAGCCGCTGCCGCAACGAGGCGATCGAGCGCGGAGCGCCGATCTGCGCCACAGACTTCACCGACCCTATGTCTATACCCAACTCCAGGGTCGTCGTGGCTATGCCGGTGGTGGGAAGCTCGGAACTCTTGAGCCGCGCTTCGAGCTCCTCGCGCAGTTCTTTTGATAGGCTACCGTGGTGAGGGAAGAATTCGTTCGGCACGTCCGCGCGCTCGGAGCGCGCGCGGAGACGGTCCGCGACCGCCTCGACGCGTCGGCGGGAGCCTCCGAACACGAGATTATTCGATCCGCGCAGGTTTTCGAAGATGTGGTCGGCTATGTGGTCCAGGGCGATAGACTTGCCGTCGACTTCCAGGGCATCGGGGTCCTCGGTATCCACGGGATCGACATAGGCCCTGATCTGCAGGCGAAGCTCCGGCGCGTCGGAGCCGGATTGCACGATGGCCACGGAAGACGGCGCATGCGGGCTCAGCCAGGCGGCGGCCTTGTGCAGGTCCCCGATGGTCGCCGAGAGGCCCACCCGTCTCGCCCGTTTGCCGCCGAGCGCGTCCAATCTGCGGAGCAGACTGGCGAGGTGAAGGCCCCGCGGTCCACGCATGAAGGCATGGAGTTCGTCGATTACGACGAAGTCCATGCTTCCGAGCATCGCCTTGGCTTCTCCCGGCCGCCTCACGAGCATGGCTTCTATTGACTCCGGGGTGATGAGCATGACGCCGCGGGGGTTGCGGCGAGCACGGTCCTTCGCCGACTGCGGCGCGTCGCCGTGCCACCGCACCGTGTCGACACCCAGCCTCTCGCATAGCTGGTCGAGGCGCCGGAACTGGTCGTTGATCAACGCCTTGAGGGGGCTGACGTAGAGTACCGAGAATCCGCGCTCCTTTCGACCCGCCGTCGCCGTCAGGATCGGGAGGAACGCCGCCTCCGTCTTGCCGGCCGCCGTGGCGGCGGCGATCAGCACGTCGGACGAGCCATCCAGGACAGCCGATATCGCGCGGTCCTGTACATCCCGCAATTCCTCCCACTTCTGCTCCCAGATCCACCGGCGGATCTCAGGGTCGAGCCTGTCGAAGGCCGATTGCCGGTCAGAGCCGGATGGAGGCGAGCTCGTCATCTCCCGACCCCTGACCATCTTGGTCCGACCCCTCGCTGCCCATCTCGGCGTCGGCCGCTATTTCGACGGCGTCGATGAGGTCCGTCCAGCCGGTGCCGGGGTTCTGCTCGAGGACAGCCAGGAACTGAACGAAGGCCTTGATCGTGTTGCGCGGCGTACGGAAATAGGCTTCGCCGACATGCCTGTTGCAGTGGGCCATGAAGGACGGCAGCGCTTCGTCGGGAACGAGATGCCGCTCGGGGTCGCCGGATGCGAAGACCGAGCGAATATTGGAAAGCAGGATAAGCAGGTCTTCGGGAGTGAGGCTTTGCAGGCGCAAGACCGGGCCCGACAAATCGACCAGACCGTTCTTCGCGAAGGCGTTCTCCGCCAGCCGCGACTGGAGCGCTGCATAGCTGTATAGGCCCCGACGCGTGTCCATGAGGAACTCCGGCGTGCCGCCGAAGACGAAGCCGATACCCCCGAAGTTCCCTTGCAGGACGTCGTTGAGCATACGCAAGATCTGCTCGTAGTTCTGGTTACGGGCCTGACTGCTCTGGAGCTTGTAGATGTTCACCATCTCGTCGAACACCACGAGAAGTCCGGAGTACCCTACCAGCGTCACGAAGGCGGCCAACAGCTTCAACGCGTCGTAGACATCGCCGTCGTCTATGATGTTGCGCACGCCGAGGGCCTGTCGGGCTTCGGTCTTGGTCGAGTACTCGCCGCGCAGCCACCGGAGAGCCGCGGCCTTCAATAGCTCGTCCCCGTCCTCGCTGCCCCGCCAGTATGCCTTGAGCACGGTGGCGTAGTCGTATCCGCCGACATGCTCCTGCAACCGGGCCAGCCTTTCGTCGATCACCGCCTCCACGGAAACGGCCCGCCGCGATGCCTCGTCCATGCAGTCGGTGACGAAGCGCTCGACGATGCTGCCGAGCGCGCCGCCGTCAGGCTTGTTTCGCGTGGCCATGTTGCGGACCGCCTCGGCGTAGAGGCCCCTGGCCTGACCCGCCGAAGCGTGTACCCGACGGTCCGGCGCGAGATCCGCATGTATCGTGACGAATTTGCGCTCGAGCGCGATCAACCGAACGAGGTTGAGGAAGAACGTCTTGCCCGCACCGTACTCGCCGATGACGAACCGCATGGCCGAGCCGCCCTCGGAGATGCGCTCGATGTCGCGCACCATGGCCGTGATCTCCGCCGCGCGCCCGACCTGGACATGGCGCAAGCCTGCACGCGGCACTACGCCGGCAGACAGGGCCTGGAGAATGACGTCCCGCTCCCGCGGCTTTATGGAAAGGACTGCACTCATGCGGCTGATTCCGATTCCTTCAACTGGTCGACGATGTGCGGCGCGATGGACAACTCGTCGTCGCCCTCCAGGATCGGCTCCTCGAACCGATCGTAACCCCAGTCGTTTATCCGCTCGATCGCTCCCTCCGGCAATAGGCGCAGATGCCTGGCAGCGGCGTCAAACCGTACGCGGTCGGAGGCTTCCCCTCTAAGCACCGTCCGCAGCAATTCGGAATGCGCGACGTCGAGGCCGGCGAACAGGGTGCCATCGGCGACTTCGACGGGTGGCCCAGGCGGTGCCGCCGTGCGCTCTTCCTCTTCGACGAAGATGCCGGCAAGCAGCTCGGAAACCGCCGAAGTCTCCGAGCGTAGGCGCTCTAGCCTCGACGTATCGATCGTCACCTGCGCCCGTTCGGGTTCCGAAGGGGGCGACGGAGGGGGAGGTATCGGTATGCCCGCGGTCCGACGCTCGGGGGCGACGGGCACCGGTTCGTCGATCACGACGGCGCCACGGTGCAGCATGGCGTAGACGCCTTCGGTCGGGAGGCCCATCGCCTTGTGCAGGCGCTCCAGGAACTTCAACTCCGCGGGACTGGCATGTCCGTCGGCAAGGATAGCTCCGGTCGCGGAATTCAATACCGAAAGCCTTGCCGAGGCATCGAGGGTCTTGAGCTTGTTGAGGGCGAACTTGTGCATCGACGTGTCCGCGAGCAGAGTGGTCGCGTATGCGATCAGTCTGGCCCGTTCCACTCCGCCCAGGCCCGCCATGTTCCGGATGTCCCCCGTGATCGCTTCTATCTCGCCGCCGTCTATCCTGGAGTCGGCGCTAGCCGCGAGGGCTGCCACGTCCACCATCGCGCGGGCCGCGGAAAACGCCGCGGCTTCACCGTCCACCGGCCCCCCGCCCGACGACTTGAACAGCACGACATGGCCGCCTGTCATCAGTGGCGCGGCGCCGTAGCGACGATCGGGTTCGAAGCCGATATCCAGCCGATCGAGGTAGGCACCGATGCGGTTGGAGATTGCCGACGCGATCCTTTCCGGTCCCGATATATCCAGGGCCAAGGCTTCGGCGAGCAGGCCGACCGTGGTTCGGGCGGCGTTGCGTCCGGCAAGCAGTAGTTCGACCCGGTTTCGCATCTCGGCCATGGCCGTCGTGCCGACAAGCTCCCGAGGGAGCAGCATCTCCGCATCCAGGGTTCCCCGCGCTTCGGGGTTGCGGCCGAGAAGCCTGCTGTATGCGCTCAACTCGTCGGAACAGGCGGCCAGAAGGTCGCGCAAACCCGACAGGGGCGCCGTCACCGCGGCAATATCCGGTATTGGGCCGCTCTCGTCCCTGGCTTCGATCTGGACGGTGAAGCCGTTGCTTGCGGAGCGGTATTCCATCTTCAGGCGGGTCTTCGGTGCCGTGATTGGCAAACCCGCCGGATACCTAGCTGCGAAACGGATGCCCCAAAGCTTGACGAGCTCGTCGAAACATCGCTTCGCGGGCGTCGTCAGGTTGGTGTCCGGCAACCCCAAGATCCACATGAGGGCGTCCTCTGCCTCGAGAGGCTTGCCTGCACCGACCTTACGCCCGAGATAGGACCTGACGTCCATCGGCAGTTCATACCCCCTGCGAAGCTCGATCGACGGCACCGGGCGCACTACCGGGAGCCCGCCCGTCTGGCCCACTGCCGCCAGAAGTCGGTTGGCATGGTTCCTGAAGGAAGCGTTGGTGCCGTGGAGATCGAGCAGCCTCCGGATTTCCGCGACGATGGTAGCTGTCTCTTCACGCGCGCCGTCAATCAGCAGGCGTCGCTCCAAACCGTAGAAGAACAGGAAGACGTAACCGATGCCTATTCCGGGGTCTTCGCGACCTCCGGCAAGCCAATCGAGATAGGTGCGGCGCGCCGTGGGGGTACACGACTGGTAGGAGGGCCAATACGGAAGCGACGTTCCAGACGTGTCCAGGCCCGACGAGGGGAGGGTCGCCCCGGGGTCCACGACGCAGTTGCCGCAGGTCCCTTCCCGTTGTCCGGGAAGGACCTTTCCCAAGTAGAACATCCCGGAATCTATATGGAACGGGCCGACCTTCACCGCCTCCCCCGGCCTCACCCATCTCGCCTCGTCCGCCGCCTTTTTTCCTGCCCTGCGCGCACGGTTCAAGTCGGTCGGGGTCGTGGCTTTGGTTCCCTTACTTTTCCCTCGGGCCGTGCTCCGACCCTTGCCGCCACCTCGGAACGCCAGGACGAGTATTCCCCCGACGATCAATGCAATCCATTCCAAAGAACGCCCCCCGCTTCCATTGCATCGCGCAAGGCGCGATTTCCCAACCCCAGTGCCAGATTAGCATGAACCTCGCCCGCATAAACTCCATAGCTCGCCCTCCCAAGATTGAGGATGGCGGCCTATCCCCGTTTGACAGTCTTCCAGTGTTATCGGCCTGGTCTGTCCGCCAACCGGCACTCCACCGAAACATTCCGAGCGCCTAAGTGCCGCAGGTCTACGTTCCGTCTCGGATTGTCATGCGGCCGCGACCGGCCTAGGCTTCGTCCGCGAGGTAGCGATGGATCTGGCAAGGGCTTTGGGAAAAGAGATCGTCGGCGCCATGTCGGTGCTGGCACTCATCCTCGTTTCCATTCTCGCCATCCAGCCGTCTGCCGCGTATGGCTACGACCTCCCGAGCGGATCGTCGAGTTTCTGCGGCGACCTCGACCCGGAGCATGATCACGACCTGTCTCCGTGCCACGGGTGTCCTTCCTCGCCCGTAGCGCTGTCGTGTCCTGAGCCCGCGGCTGTCCGCTCGCGCATGCCAACCGCTGCAGCAGTAGAGGAAGCCTTCACCGCGACCGCGCCCTCGTCCTCCCGCCGTTCGCCTCAGGGCCCGCGCGCACCGCCTGCCGCTGTTTGATCGGCGCGGCTTCCGTCGCGCATCTTCCCCACCCAAAAGAAATCAGAGGCGACCGATGCCGGGAGGCGCGGCGCCCGATGCCGTTCGGAACGATCCAGATGAGCGAAACGACACCTACCAGATCCGATATCGCTGCCGCGTGCCTGACACTTCTCACTCCCATCATGGCCGGCATGTTGGGCTTCCTCCTGGCGCAGTGGCCGGGTTTGTCGGCCGGCGCCGCCGCGGGCTACCTTATACTCGTCGGCGGCGCGAGGGCGGACGCCGGGACCGGCAATCCGAGGCGCTTGTTCAGGAACGAGCGCGGAGGCGCCCGCCACTTGCACCATCTCGCCACCGATGCCTTCGCCCTCGCCCGCGACGCCGTCGTTGTACTATGGCGACAGACGGCCTGGACCATGTTCGGGCTGAGGTCAGGCGGCGACGGCCCGGACCGATCGACGGTCGAGTTCCGCAACCGAAGGCTTTTCCGAAGCCTGTCCTTCCTGGCCGTGGGCATGGTGGGGATGGCGTTCGCCGCCGTGCCGCTATACGGCATGTTCTGTTCGATAACAGGCTACGGCGGCACTCCCGCACGATCCGACGGCAACCTCAAAGGGATAGTCGATCGCCCCATCACCGTCAGGTTCGATTCCAACGTCGACCCGGACCTGCCTTGGCATATCGTGCCTGCGGCTTCGGTAACCCGGGACATCGGAACCGTCGAGCAGATCGATTACGTCGCCACCAATACGAGCGATGAGCCGGTGACGGGGATGGCGGTCTTCAACATCGCGCCGGACAAGGCCGGTATCTACTTCAACAAGATCGAATGCTTCTGCTTCACCGAGCAGACGCTGCAGCCCGGCGAGACCCTGAAGATGCCGATCGTGTTCTTCGTGGACCCCGACTTCGCCGACAACCGGGAACTCGACACGTTGCGCGAGATCACCCTCTCGTACAGCTTCTATCGGAAGTAGATCCGGCGGGGGCGGGTGCTTCCCGAAGGAGCGCTCGCCCTCATCCGCCCAACGCCTTTTTCAGGGCGACCAGCGCCGCGGCCAAGGCGATAAAAAACTCCAACCAATCCATCTTTGAAACCTTTCCGTCCATTTCACGAGCATGGATGGAAAGGGCACGAGGCGCACCGCCCGGCTGTGACCCGAACGTGAACTGCATGTCAGCCTGGCCGATCGCGTCGGCCGGAACGGTTTGCGGCTAGGATGAAACGAGGTGAAACGCGGGTGTGTCCGCCCGCCTCGGGGCGGGCTATGGTGAGGCGGAAGGAGCACCGACATGCCTGCTGCAGGAACGATCATCCATGCCTTGGGCCCGAAGCTGGAGGTCATCTGGACCTGCATGCACAGGGCCGGAAAGCTCCGGACACCCAACCTGCGCGGCCTTGCCGAAGCGGCGGACATCAACCTGCAGACCTTGAAGTCCTCGCGTTCGAAAAGCTCCCTGACCGACGTCACCGCGATGAAGCTATCGCGCTTCGCCGGCTTCGACCATGGCGACCACCGCTGGCACGACGCCAACATTTCCATTGGTCTTCGGTCCCTGGCGGACAAGACGTATCCCGGGCGCGACACCGTGACGGCGTTCCGGTCCATGATGCATCGTCTCCACGACCTGGGCGGGACCCATGTCCATCTGGGTACGGCCGGGTTGCGCCATCTCGACACCCGCCTTGCCAGCTTCCAGGTAGACGCCTCGGGACAGCATTCCCAGGAGGGCGAGCCGGCCGAGCTGCTGATGACGATCAATCTGGAGACCAGCGACGAAGGCGGTGTCCGGTTCGGTTTCCGCCGCGTCCACGTCGAGATGACGCTCCCTGCCGGCAAGCGCGTCGAGGTGGCGGACAGGCTCGGACATCGAAATCCCCACCGGCTCAAGGACGCCATCCTCACCGCGGTTGGCGGAAGCATGAACCCGCAATGGCATCTCGAGCGGGACGACGATGTCCTCAAGGGCGAGTATGCCACGACCGATCGTGCACTCGGCACGCTCTCACGCCTCGACGTCGGCGACGCGATGGTCGTCAAGCTTTCCGCCAGGATAACTGATGGCGACGTGCGCGTGCTTGAGGGAGGCGACGACCTTTCGGCCGACCAGGAAGCGGTGATCCGCGCCCTCTTCCAGCGCAGCATGGCAGGCGTGGAGGACCGGGGCGGATGGCTGACGCTGGCGCTGCAGAACCTCGAGGTCAAACGTGGCGACGACTGACCGGTCGGGCTTGGCGGGCAAGATTCTAGCAGTCCGTCGGGCGAGCGGTGCGGGGTTTGTGGAGCTGGTCCGGATCGCGGGTCTCGACCGCGCGACGGCATTCAGACACTCGGATCTTTCAGGCGTCGATCTCCGAGGGCAGGACCTTCGCGGTTTCGATTTCACCGGCGCGGATCTTCGCAAGGCCAAGCTCGACCGGTCCAGCCTTGTCGGCGCCATAACGACGGACGCCTTGATCGCCAGGAAATTTCGGTCGACCAATCGAAGGCGCACGGCGGTAGACGAACTTGCATGGCTCTCCGACGCAGGTCTGCTGAAGATGATCCGCAACCTCCCGTTCGATGCGGCGGCGGAGCTGCTGGAGCGGATCGACAAGCTCGATCGATCCAACGTGGCGCTGCTCGCCGAGCTCGTGGGACTGGCGCCCGACGAGGACGACGCGCTCAAGGCCATCCGAACCTACTTCAGGCTTCACTGGGCCGGCCCCTCGACGTTCCCCATCGTAAAGAAGATGATCGCGGGGAAGGCCGGACCGTCCTTTCTGGACGAAGCCGTGGATTTTCTCGGATATGTTCCGGCCGGCCCCGCACAGGTCGAGGCGCTCCTGAAGGTCGCGGGCGATTTCGGCACCGCCAACTTCGTCTATAAGCGGTTCGCCCGGCTATGTTCCGAACCGCACCTGAAGCTCTTGGGCAGGCACGTCCGGTCGCCGTCGGATTACGAGCATCTGCACGAATTGGCCGGCGTCTTCAGCGAAGGGAAGCGCCGACGGTTGGTCGCGCTTCGCGCCCTTCCCTCCGCGGCGATGGTGAAGTCCGCCTTGGCCCACCATACGACGGAGGGACTTGCCGAAATGCCCGACGTCCAGGTCATATTGGCCGGGAAGGTGGAGAGTGCCGAAGAGGCTCTTGCGATGCTGGAGGGCGGCGGCATGGAGCGACCGCTGATAAAGATGCTCGACGCCGCCGTGGCCGCGCTGAAACCGCGCGAAGCTTTCCGGCTGATGAAGACCTTTACCGGCGACGAGACGCCGATCCGTGTGGGAGGGGATATCTGGGCGACGTTGATCCTTACCGTTTACCTGAAACGAAGCGACATCGATTGGCGCTGGTCGATGTTCGACGAATATATCCAGTGGGGCTTCAGACCCGAGCTTCTCCGTTCGCCCTCGATACGCAAGCAGACGGGATTTCGAGATGTCGTCGAATTGGCGGCCATGTTCGCTTCCGTAGTCGATCTTGACCTCGAAGAGGTGCTGTCGCCATTCGTGGAGAATCGTCGCGACGAGCGCCTGCTCGAAAGCGGATTGAACGCCTTGAGGATCGCGGGCGCCCTAGGATCGCGCGCTGTCATCGAAGCCTTTCGTGCAGAGCTGAGGATAGGCAGCAGAAGTCGAAACGGGCTCCCCCGAAGAACTTGAGGTTCTTCGTCGATGTAGGTGCCAAGAGTTGGACGCTCGATGGCCGAACTTGCCTTGTACTGCGTCAGTCTGAAATAATGACGTACTACAGGGGTTAAGGTAGCACTTCCGTATCCGGAAGAATGGGGAATAGGTTTGTAATGGATCAGGGGGCGATCCGGGGGGGTATCGGGTCTCAAGAGCGGTTCGACCTGCTCTGCAATCCGTTTGCGGTCTTGCGGATTCCGATTACGGCCTCGAAGGAAGACGTAGCGGCGGCCTTCGATGACGCAATGAGCGACGGCTGGGCCGATGACGCGACTCTTCGTGAAGCCCGCCGCCAGCTTCTTGCGCCGAAGCCCCGACTAGCGGCGACGATCGACTGCCTGCTTGACGCCTCGCCACAGCAGCGCGACCTTGTCCTTTCGGCCCTGCGAGACGGCGTAGCGCCTTCGGATCTTATCGCCTTGGCCAAGGATCTGCCGGAAGTCGCCCGTGCGGGTTTCCTTTCCAATGTCGCCCAATTGCGGCCCAGCGCGGGAGTGCTGAGGTATTTCGCGCTGACCCAGGCGGCTATCGACAAGTCGAAGGTGCAAACCGAAGTCGATCTTGCTTTCGAGGCGGTGGGCTTGCCGGTCCCAACCATGGATGCCGTGGGAGAAGCCTACGATGGATTCACTCGCGACAATGTCCGCAGGTTGTTTTCGGCTTACCGCGACGTGGCGTCGGCGTCGGCAGACTTGCGTCGATGCCTTCAGGACGGATTGCCCTCGGCCACGGATGATCAGATGGCCGCATTCACGTCCCTGGTAAATTGGTATCTCGACTTCGCCGCAGGACCGATAGGCGATCTGCGACGCGACATCGATGCCATTCTGGAAAACGTGATGGCCAGACCAGTCGTGGACGGTCTCGCCGTCGAGCGGATCGAGGCGCCCCTTCGGCAGTGGGACGATCTAAGCCAGCCGGCGCAGCTGCTCGCGCAGAGAAAAGGCCGCGACGACCCCCAGGCGAGAGAGCTGTTCCAACATCTCCGAAGTTTAATGATCAGGATCGCGAACGACGGAAACGCGCCTGACGTTGCGTTGAAGTTGAGCAAGGTTTGCTCGGAAGTCTTCGCGGAGCTCCCTCGGGCCACGCAGCAGCTCGAAGAAGATATCGTCGCACTGCAAGGACTTGTGGACGAGATGGGGGCGCGCGAGCTCAGCGCCTTCATCGACGGGATCAAGACTGATCTGGATCCCTTGGTTCGAGACTTGGCAAGCGGCTTCACGGCGGGAGGCATTGGTCGCGCGAAGCTGCTCTTCCAAGCCTTCGATGCCGCGGTGAAGAAAACCAAGGGTACGGCGGCATCCGATCTGCCTTGGTTTCTGGTGCGCGGCCTGGCTCTCGATATAAACAATGAGATGGGCGAAGGAGCCGCCAGCCAGTCGCTGATCACCGGCATGACCACGCATTCCGGTTTCGGCCAAGCGTCGCAGAACATGCGTGCCGCCATCCAGACCGATGATCGGGTACTCAGGATGAACGCGGCACAGGCTCGCTTGAGCCGCGCCGTCGAAAAGAAGGATACGGCGCGCGCGCGTGAAGAACTGCTCGTCATGAGTGGGTTAGCGACCGAGGAAAGCGAGAAACGTCAGTACCGGCAGGCGATTGCCGACCTGGATGCGGCCCAGCGCGGGCGTATGGTCAGGTGGATTTTCTGGGCCATCATAATTGTCATCGCCGTGATCGTGGTTGCAAGCCAGAACAACAATCGAAGCCGCTCACCGTCGTACGCCAGCAGCCAGCCGCCCGCAGCGACCAGCGGCACGCCGGCGGCTCTTCCTGCCACGGCATCGTCTCAAGCTGAGCTGAAGCCGACACCTTACTCGACCGTGCCCTTCTCGAGAGGCAATATCCGGTACTGCGAATTCGAGAATGCCAGGCTGGATGCGATCAACGCACTGATGGCGACCGAAGCCAATTCGGTCATCGACCGCTTCAATGCAGCCGTCGGCGACTACAATTCTCGCTGCGCCGAGTATCGCTATTATCCGGACGACCTCACCGCCGTTCGGCAGGAGTTGGCCACGAGCCGACCACGTATCGCCTCGGACGCAAAAACGATCCTACAAGGATGGAGGGCAGGTGATTGAACGAAGCGATCGATGACAGGACAGTAGACATGGCAGAGCTGGCCGCCGAGTTCTGGAAGCTGTTGAGGAACTATGAGCGGGTGGTCGAAGCCGCCCCGGAAAACCAAAAGGCGGGACTGGTCGCGCAGGCGCGTTATGGAAGCCGCCGCCTCGTCACCATTCTCGAAAGACACGGGATGCACGTCGAGACCTTCGACGGCGTCGCATTCTCGACCAACCTTCCGGTGGCGGCGGTCAACGCCGACGACTTCGCCGGAGGCGATCCGGTCGTCGAGCAGACCTTGGAACCCGCGATCATCCTCGGCACCACGGTCATCAAGACCGGCAGGGTCTTCCTGCGGGCGGAACAAACTTAAGGAGGCCTTATGTTTCTTGGCATCGATCTCGGCACCTCAAACTCGGCCATCGTCGGTTCCGACGGCGAAACCCTTAAACTGTTCAAGACGGTCGAGGGCATGGACGTCATGCCTAGCGCCATTATGGTAGACCGCCGAGGCGGCTTGTTCGTCGGCCGAAAGGCCTATGACCAATCCGCTTTCTCCCCGCAGAGCGTACAGCAGAAGTTCAAGCGCCTCATGGGGACGGCAAGCGTTATCGAATTTCCGGGCACCGAACGTGCGTTGACGCCGGAAGAAGCCAGCGCGGAAGTCATCAAGAGCCTAGTGGCGCAGGCGAGACGCGATCTTCCCGACCTGAAGATCGAAGGTACGGTCATCACAATTCCTGCCGCCTTCAACCAGATGCAGTCGGAAGCGACCATGCGCGCGGCGAGGCTGGCCGGTCTGGACAAGGTCGCGCTGTTGCAGGAGCCGATAGCGGCTGCCATGTCGGCAAACGCCGGCATCGGCGGCGGATCGGGTCAGTTCCTCGTCTACGACCTAGGCGGAGGAACCTTCGACGCCGCCATTGTCCAGGGTATTTCCGGAAACATCACCATCGTGGCCCATGCTGGAGTGAACATGCTTGGCGGTGCCGACTTCGACCGTGCCATCGTCAACAATCTTGTACGGCCTTGGCTCCTCAAGACCTTCGACCTGCCGGAAAACTTCCAAGCCGATCCCCGCTATTCCCGGCTCATACGAATCGCCTCCTATCGTGCTGAGCTTTGCAAGATCGCGCTGTCCTCCCAGCACACCGACTTCGTTTCGGCTGACGAGACCCAGGTGGGAACGAAGGACCAGTCAGGTAACGACATCTATCTTGATGTCGAAGTCACACGTTCGATTCTCGAGGAGTTGATCTCCGAAAACGTCGAACGGTCCATAGCGGAATGCCGGACATTGTTGTCTTCGAACGGTTACTCGCCGGGAGACATGGACAGCATCGTCATGATTGGCGGCCCAAGTCGCATGCCGTACGTTCGCGAACAGGTAGCTTTCGAGCTCGGGATCTCCCTGGACACCAAAATCGATCCCATGACCGCTGTCGCTACCGGCGCCGCGATCTTCGCATCCGGCAGGAGCTGGTCCGATGACGGGGCGACGACCTCGCGGACAGGCAGGACCAGCAAGGTCACGTCTTCGCCCTTGAGGCTGCGTTACGAGTATGTCGACAACACCGCCGCCGCGGCGACGACCTTGAAGATCAAGAGCGACACCCCGCCGCCGCCCGGACTGCATGTTCAGGTGGAAGCGTCGAACGGCTGGACATCCGGTAAACTGCCGTTGACCGCAACCGTCGACGTGAAAGGGGTTCCGCTACCGAGAACGGGAGCGAACGACGTTCGGGTGTCGGTGTTCGGTGTGGACGGCATGCTGGACTCCCAAGCCAGCACTACTCTGCAAATCAACCGGCTGACGGCGACCGCAGACGGCATGCCATTGATGCACAACCTGGCGATCAAGCTGGTGAAGGGCGGCCCCGGTGGCGAACAGAACGTGCTGCATACCATCGCGAAGAAGGGCTCGCCGACACCCGCCCGCGGCATGGAATCGTTCCGTGCCTCTCGCGATCTTAGGGCTGGCGAGAAGTCTTCACTGGTTTTCGAGCTGTTCGAGCAGGCGGACGGCGTCGACGACCCGGCACTCAACCTTGCAGTCGGCTCCTTCGAACTCAAGGGGGACGGCCTGGCTCCGGGCCAGATCATCCGGAAAGGCGACCGGGTCAATGTCCACTGGAGCATCGATGAGAACAGCCTTCTGCACTGTCACTTCGAGATGCCCGACATCGGGCTCTATCACAGCCTGGAAAACATGTACGTCCCCTCGGCCTTCAATTTCGACGGCGAAGACGGCGCCATGCTCGCTCGCGAAGGCATCGACGAAGCTCGCAAGGATCTGGAGCAGCTCGAGCGCGCACTTGGCAACAGGATCGGCGGTCAATCAAGCGCGTTGCGCGGGAAGCTGGAGGCTCAGGAGACCGCCGTATCCCTCTCGCCCGAGGCGGATACCAGGCGCATGGTGACACAGGAAACCAGGTTCATCCGCCAGGAAATCCACCGTCTCAGGCATCACCCGGCCAACGTAGCAGCCGTGATGCAGATGGAGATCGACGACTTCGAGAACCATTATACGCGCTATTTCGCCGCCGAGGTCGAACCTGCAACGAACACCAACATCGGTCGTCAACTTGCGTCTGCCAGGGATGATTTGCGTCGCAACGACTTCCAAGGGAGCCGTCACGCCCTAGAGGAAGCCTCGGCCATGCTCAACGCGTTCCTGCTGAAGCAACCCGCATTCTGGGTCGCCAGGTACGAGAACCTCGTCGACGCCAGGTTCAACGCCATCGATAAGGGTCTGCACGATCGCCTTGCCGAGCGGGGCGAGAAGGCGATCCGAAACAACGACGTCGATGATCTTCGGAAGGTCGTCTTCGAGTTGTACCAGAATTCGATACGGGACTCCGGCGAGGGCGATACCGGGATTCTGTCAGGATTGATGCGGTAAAGCTCCCTAAGGTCCCGAGCGATAGGTAAGGCCATGGAAGCAACTTCGGCTTCGCATTGGTGGCGCCCTTCGGGATGCGTACGGCAGATGTTCCAAGGTCCGCGCGGTCGCCGCGCCCGGCTGGCCAGATGGGCGACAGCGACGGTCAGATGTGGAACTTGAAAGGCTGATTGTCGGGACTCCCTTGGGATACCATGGTCAGGACATAGCCTGCTTATGGACGAACTGAGCGATGACCGACAGTTCGTTGCATGCCTTGTAGTTGATCTCAGTCATCCCATGATGTCCGCCACGACCAGCCGCAGACCGAGCTCTTCTGGGTTGGTCGAAAGATCGTCACGAACAATGGGCCAGGCATTTCGGCGATGTGCGTGTCGAGCCGAGGCAAGAAGCCCTTGGTCCTCAGGAAGGCGTCGAATGGCAGGGACCCGAGCAATGTATCATTCATTCGATCACAAAAGCGGCGTCACACCGAATTGCTCTTCCTAACCTACCAACCGTACGGTATGCTTTGTTGTGGCCGCACATCGTGTGCAGACCTTGAAGATGGAGATCGTCATGACGACCACTGACCAGCGGAAGAAATACGAAGCCGTCGACCACGCGCTTCTGAACAAGTGGCGCAAGCCGGAGGGGCAGGAGCTGATCCGTGAGGGCGGGAAGATAGCCAACTATCTGATCGACCACGGGCCGCTTCCCGTCCACGTCGCAGACGCGATGCTGCCCGAAGAGCATCGTGCCACGGGGATGATCAAGTTCTTCAACGACCGCGACTACGGTTTGGAGGTGAATGCTGCCGGCGACATCGTCGGCGCGGGCATCTCGTTGATCGCGGACGAGCGCTCGGCAGTGCACGTTTCGGAGATCAAGGGGCGCCGGTTCTATAACTGGTGCGTCTGCGACATCGTCATGTTCCCGATCGTTCTCGGCCTGGACGCGCCCAGCTCGACGAAATGCCCGGCGTCTGGAGAAACCATCACCTTCACCGTGACCCAAAAGGGCCTCGAAAACCTTTCGCATCCGGACGCCTGGTTCACCCTCGCGCCGGCGCATGGCGGCGACATCCGCAAGGTCTACTGCAACCGGGTGAACATCTACATCGACCGCGAGAAGGCGGAAGCCGCGGTCGCTGCCGATTCCGATCTGGCATGCGCGCCGATCGCCGAGCTGTGGACCGGCACAAAGGATCTTGCCGACATGTTCTAGAGCGAACGGCTCGGAGCCGGTCCGTGTCGGTGTGGCCCAGGTGCCTATCCTGCGCCGCACCGGCATCTACACAAGAGAAGGTAGGTCGGCGTTACATGCAGGAAGCAGTATCAACGATCGGGTGCTTGGTTCCAGGTCGGCTTGCCCAGGAACTCGCTGTAGTCGTCGAGTGTTGCGGGGCTCTCAGCCGCCGACTGTGCGTTGTGTCGGGCGATGTCGAACTCATTCGCGACTTCCAGCCCATGATGCTTGAGGGCTTTGTCGATCGGAACGCAGTAGGCGTGAAGACCGGCTATGGCGACGATCACGCCGACTAGATCCATCCACTTGCAGGTGAACGCCGACGGTATGGGGAGGAACGTCGTCTACGCGACCCGGCATGGCGTAGACGCGCAATCCGGCTGGTTCCTTTCAAGCTTCCAGACGATCCTTTCGCAGCAAGCAAAGGAGATCGCCATGTCGGTGTATGAAGCCCTCGTAGACGAGGCCAGAGCAAGGGTCGCAGACCGGCTTCACGAAGGAGATGCGCGCGCAGAGATCGAGCATGTTTCCGAGACGGTCACCGACGACATCGTCGGCACCAACTGCCGAGGGGCGTGGCTCGCCGCGGTGATCGCGGCAAAGCCGGACATGTTGGAAACATACGAAGTCAAGACTTTGATGGTACGGGCGGTCCGCCATCACGTTCAGGAACTTCTCACCGAAGAATTTGTCCAAGCGGCAGAAAGCAAGCAGTCCGCCGCGCTGCGCTGATCCACCTCAAAACATCCCTGCCACTAGAATTTGGGAGAAGCGCAGCGGTGGTCGATGCGTCGACGACTGGTCGTTCGCAATCTCCGCCGAGCCTTGAAGTGTCGTCGCCCCTCCGATTAGTTTCGCATCTGCCGGAATTACCGGCGTAGCGTCGAGTCGGCAGGTGATTGCATGGAAATGGATTTTTCGAAATTAGGAAGCACCAAGAAGGCTCCCTCGCCAGTCGACCCGGTGAAGATCTTCGAAGCCTTGCCGAGCCTTCCAGGCACTTTCAACGATCTCTGGCGTGGCCAGGACAAGGCCCTCGTGGACTGGCATGCGGCGCGCAAACGTCCCGACGTGCTGGTTTCCTTGGATACCGGTGCAGGGAAGACCATCGTGGGCCTGCTCATCGCCCAGTCTCTCGTGAACGAAGGCCTGCAGAACGTCCTCTATCTCTGCTCGACCGTCGACCTGGTGGAGCAGACCGCTGCCGAAGCGAAACGGATCGGCATCGCGCATACTACGAGGACGAGGAGAAATTTCTCGAACGAGCTATTCGAGACCGGAAAGGCTTTCTGCATCACGACCTACGCCGCGCTGTTCAACGGCCACAGCGCGCTGCGCAAGCGCCATTTTCCACAAGCGATCATCTTCGACGACGCCCATGTCGCCGAGAGTATGTTGCGCGATTCCTTCACGATCAGGATAGACTCCCGCGAATTGCCGGAAGCGTTCGCGGAGATCGCACAGCTTTTCGAGCCGCACTTCAAAGACCTGGGCATCTCGGGAAAGTTCCGCGACTCTCTCGACCTTGGCCGCCAGTCCACCGCCTTCGTCGCGCCCAAGGGCCTTTACGACCGTAGCGCAAGGCTACTCGAAATCCTTCTCAAGCACGAGATCAAGGACCACGAGCGGCTGTCTTATCCATTCGCGTGGCTCGAAGATCATATCGATGCCTGCGCGGCGTTGTTCACGCGCGGCGTCTTCGAACTTGCGCCGCCATTCCTGCCTTCCCTGGCGCTGGACGTCTTCCGGGACGGAATCCGGCGAGTCTACCTCTCGGCCACCCTGGAGAGCCAAACCGATTTCGTCCGCGCGTTCGGCCGCCTGCCGGACGTAACCGTCACCCCGGCCAACGACGCCGGCAAGGGCGAGCGGTTGATCGTGGAAGGCCGCAACATCGCGGGCGGCTTCGGCCCCGCCTTCGCGCAGAAGCTGGTGGAAGGGCGAAAGGCGGTCATCGCCGTGCCCGACTACGAGACGGCCAAGCATTGGGCCGATCTGGCGGTTCCCCCTAAACCGGAGAACTTCACCGGGGAACTACACGCGTTCCGAAAGGCCGACGAAGGCGCCTTCACGCTGGTGTCGCGGGTCGACGGCATCGACCTGCCCAACGACACTTGCCGCATCATGATCATGGAGGGGTTGCCCTCGGGCAGTTCGCTGTTGGAGCGCTACCAATGGGAATTCCTGCGCATGAACAACGTGCATGCCGTGCGCATCGCCAACAGGTTGGCGCAGCTATTCGGCCGCATCAACCGCGGTCGGAGCGATTACGGCGCGTTCCTCATCGAGGGGGACGAGCTGGGGAAATGGCTGGGCAACGACCGGCATCTGGCACTGCTTCCGCCACTGCTGCAGAAGCAGATCCTGATCGGGCGGGAAGTGCAGACGGCTTTCGGCATCAAGAAATCGGACCAGGCCATCGGTCTCGTCGACAAGGTGATCGGCGACCCGCGCGACCCGGGTTGGTTGGCCTATTACCAGAGCGAGGTGAAGCTGGCGGAACTGGACGAGGACCAACTCGAGCGTCATCGCAACGCCGAACCGGCGCTTGTGCAGGCCGCCCAGAGCGAGGCGAAGTATGCCGCCGCGATGTGGAATGGCGATCCGGCAGGAGCGCGCCGCGAATTGGAGAAGACGGTGGATGTCACCGCCCGGCACGACACGCCGCTAGGTGGCTGGCACGCCCTTTGGTTGGGAGCGGCCCTCGATCGCGAGGGCGATGGTGATGCGGCGCTCATCCAATATGGACAGGCGATGCGACGGCTGGGCGGAGGCATGATCCTGCCAAGGCCATCCGGAGGACGCGTCGAGAAGAAGGAAGGTCCCGACCTCAATCCCTTCGGAAGAGCGCTCATGGATGTTTTGGGTTACAGCCACGGCGAGAAATTCGAGAGCGAACTGTCCAAGCTGAAGGTATCGTTCGCTGCGATCGCGGGAGACGACTCCAACGCTGCCGAGGCCGGCGTCCGCCAGCTCGGCGAACTGCTAGGGTTCGACTCCACCAGGCCCGACAACGACGAAGGTACCGGGCCGGACGTCCTTTGGCGTTGCGACGAAGAGCTGTTGCAGGTCGGGTTCGAACTCAAGACGGACAAGAAGTCGCCGGCGACCTATTTCAAGAAAGACATCGGGCAGGGTCACGACCATCTCGAGTTCATGGCTGCCAAGAACCCGGGGCACCGCAGCTTGGGTTTGGCTTTCGTCGGTCCGGCAGGGAAGGTGGACGCCAAGGCGAACCCTTCGGATCAAATGAGCCTTTGCCAAACCTCTGCCATGTCCGAATTGGGCCGGAAGCTACTGGCGCTTCTGGAGGACTTCAGGCGGTTGACCCCGATGGAACGGGTGATCGCCGTTTCGGACGAGACCGAGAGGGCCGGATGGCGGCTTGAGAACATCTTGGCGAGCCTCGATTTGGATCCCTTGACCGAATAGGGGATGGCCCGGCACTGCCTTGTTCGATTGGCCGTTGCCGCTGGTTGCGCGCGGCGGCGCCGACTTGGCGGCGGTGCCGGCGGCATCTCTGGAAGACGGTCCTTCGGTAGTCGTGAGGGTGAGGGCTCTCTCGCGTCCTCGGTTCTCCATCGGCCTACCCAACGTCACGATCATAGCCTGTGGTGATCGTCTCGCTCCTTGACGTGGCCCCTTTGCGCCGCCATTCGCCTTGCGGATCCGCGGGGGGAGCAAGAGCGGGGTCAATGCGGTTGAATCTCTCTCGAGCCGATCTCCAGATTCTCGCCATTCGGCATGCAAAGCGGCTCGACGCTGTCGGTCGGCGCTGGCCCGAGTCGGGAACGCGGACCCGGATGCACAGGGGACTAGCCAACTCGTCTCATATGCATTATACGTATTTCACTGCTAATGCAGATAATAGGCAGACGCATGGATGAATTCTCCTTGTCGGATCTCAATCGCCGACCGGGCGAGCTGGTGGATATCGCGCTCACACGCCCGATTTTGCTGACGAAACGAGGCCGCAGGCAGTTGGTTATGATGTCGGCTGCGGCCTATGACGCGCTCACGCAGGATGTCTCCAGACCTGCCCCCGCACCGTCTCGTCTGCCCGGAAAACTGGCGAAACTCCGCTCCGCAAGCTACGAAGACGAAGGCGAATGAGCCGATTGCCCCTGACATAGAGGGGTGTTACAAAGAAGCTCCGGAAGCAAAGAGCGAAAAGCCTTGTTTTCCGGGCTTTTCTGAAAAAGGCAGGCGAGTCCCTCTCTCTCCGCCACTTCTCCCTCTAAAAAATCAGCGTTCAGGCGGCCGGCATTTGCATGGCGTCGTTTCCGGCCGGGCTCGAAACGGGACGGGGCGGACAGGATTGGGACCGGGCGCACATCATCGGCATTGCGCCATCGGCTAAGCTCCGCCCATTCGTCGGATGGTCGGGAGGATGCCGTCATGAAGCGCTTCGCCTTGAAACGTCTGTTTTCCACGCTGATCGTTGCCGCGCTCTGCAGCCTGCCGGTTCCGGCCCAGGAGGGCGCGGCGCCGCTGGTCATGGTGCCCGACCACCCGGTCGGGGTGCCGGTGACCGGGTGCTTCCGCGCCAATGAAACCCTGTTCGGCCCCTATTGGCTGACTTTTTGCCTCGACCGGCGCGGCTCCTTCCAGGTGCGCGGCGGCGGGGTCACCTGCAATGGGCGGATGACCTGGTGGACATCGGGGCGCGACATTTTCATGGATCTCGACCGCACGCCCTGTGGCGGACGGCAGGCCTGGGAGGCCGCCTCGATCGATTGCCGCTCGACCGGCGGGCTGATCGGGGCCATCGGCCGCGTCATCGTGGGTGAGAGCCCGCGCATCAGGACGCTGCGCTGCACCTATCACCCGACCGTGCCGGGCGTGACCAGGCGGACCTTTACGGCGACGCGGACCTAGCGGCTGGCGGGCTGTGGCCCGTCGTTGCGCAGGACCTGCCAGCCGGTGAACCCAATTGCCAGGGTGACGAGCGGGCTCGCTATGTTGAAGAAGCAGAAGGGCAGGTAGTCCACCGTGGCAATGCCCAGAACGGCGGACATATAGGCGCCGCAGGAATTCCAGGGGATGAGCGGCGAGGTAACGCTGCCGCCATCGGCCACGGCACGGGAAAGATTGCTGGAGGCAAGACCCCGTTCGCGGAAGGCGCTGCCAAAGATGCGCGCCGGCAGCACCACAGCGACATATTGGTCCCCGGCAACCAGATTGAGCCCAATGGCCGAGCCTACGACGGTGGCGATCAGCGCGCCGGTTGTCCGGGCGCGCTCCAGCAGCGGCTCGACCAGCCGCAGCAAGAGGCCGAAGCGCTCCAGGAGGGAGCCGAAGACCAGGGCGCCCAGGATCAGCCAGATCGTGGGCAACATGCTCGCCATGCCGCCGCGCGACAGGAGATTGTCGACCTGTTCGAGCCCTGTACTCGCCTCGAAGCCGGTGGCCATGGCCTGCCAGCCGGCCTTGATAAAGGCGATGGGCATCGGAAGATCGGGTGAGGCGACGAAGCGGAGCACGGCTTCCGCCTGCAACAGGGGTGCGAGCAGGGTGGCAAAGATCGCCGAGGCGATGATGGCCAGGGATGGCGGTACCCGCAGTATCGAGAGAACCACCAGCAGCACCATGGGCAGCAGCGTCCAGGGGGTGATGGCGAACAGTTCCGACAGCGCCGAAAGTTCGGAATCGATCACCGTCTCTGAAACCCCGGCGGTCCCATCTGCGGCGCCGAGGATGGCAAAGCCGAGGAGGGCCAGGGCGAGGGCGGGTGCCGAACTCCAGAGCTGCGCGCGCAGATGGGTCTGCATCTCCGTCCCGGTCAGTTGCGCGGCAAGGATGGCGGTTTCCGAGAGCGGCGACATTTTCTCCCCGACATAGGCACCCGAAATCACCGCGCCCGCCGTGATCGGGGCGGAGACGCCCACCAGGGCCGATAGGCCGACAAGACCGACGCCGATGGTGCCGGCCGTGGTCCAGGAACTGCCGATGCCCAGCGAAATCATGGCGCAGAGCAAGAAGGCTGCCGGGTAGAACCAGTCGGGATGGATGATGTCCATGCCGTAGGAGACCAGGGTGGGGATGGTGCCGGCCAGGTTCCAGGCGCCGATCAGGGCGCCGACGGCAAAGAGGATGAAGATGGCGCCGACCACCGACGACACGCCCTCGCGCCCGGCCTCCGCCACCTCGTCCCAGGTATGGCCATTCTTGAGAACGACGAGCGCGGTCACGAGCGCCGCGAAGATCAGCGCCAGTTGCAGGGGGCCGTCCATGGCAGCGTCGCCGAAGAGGAGGATGGCGCCGAGGATCAGCACCGCGAGGACGACCAGCGGGATCAGCGCATCAAAGAGCGAGGGCGGTCTGGGCTTTGCCGGTTTGGCCTCGTCTTGCATCCGTAGCGCTCCCCGGCCTCAGACCATGTCACCGACCGAAAGCAGCAAAGCAAGGATGACCCAGATGGCAAGGATCGAGAGTGTCGCGCCCAGGGCGCCGAGGGCGCTGCCCAGGACCACGGCGGCGCCATCCTGATTGAGGACGCCCAGGCAAATGATGGCAAGGCCGGTGGATGGGACGATGTTCATGAAGGGAATGGGCGAAATGTTCACCAAGCCCAGAACCACGCCGATCACGGCGATGGCCGGCATTGCGTGCGCGCCGACCAGGGCACGCCAGCGGGGCGCGGAAAGCCGCGCCGCCCAGCCGATAATGGTGGCCAGGACATCGAGCAGCTTGCGGATCACCCAGATGGGCAGGCGCAGGCGGCCGAACCACTGGGCAAAGCGCATGGGCCGCCGGCGCAGCATGGCGATGCTGATGACGAACATGGCGACGCCCATGAGCGAATTGTAGCCGGGGGGACCCGGCAACAGGTTGAGCAGGGCAAAGATCATGATGGCAAGGACATGGGACTGATGCCCCACCATGGCCAGGAGATCATCGCAGGTGAGCGCGGCATCGGGCCCGGCGGCGTGGGCGCGCAACTTGGCCACGATGCCGTCGACAATGGGAATGACCGGATCGGCATGTGCCTTGATGGCGTCGTCGCTCATCGGCCGCTCCGGCGCGGGCTAGGCCAGGGCCTTGGCTTTCAGCCGGTCGAATTCCGCCTGCGAGATGGCGCCGTCCTTCAGGAGGGCGCTGGCATGCGAAATCTGCTCGGCGGGCGAAGTGCCGGCGACGCGGCGGATATAGTTTTCGGTTTCGGCCCGCGCCTCGTAGGCGGCGTCCATCTGGCGCTTGCCCATGCCGCCGCCGCGGAAGATCAGGTAGGCCAGTGTCGTCAGGAGCGGCAGGAAGATCAGGGCGATCACCCAAGCCGCCTTGGCCCAGCCGTTGAGCTCGTGGTCACGGAACAGGTCGACGATGACCTGGAACAGCACGATCAGGTAGGTGATGAAGAAGAACATCCAGACCATGAGCCAGAAGAAATCCCAGAAAGTAGACATCTCACACCTCTATTTGCGCGTGGCGGTTAGTAGTCGGCCGCATCCCGGATGATGGGGCAGGTCATGCAATGGCCGCCGCCGCGACCGCGGCCCAGTTCGGATCCGGAAATGGTGATGACCTCCACGCCGGCCTTGCGCAGCAGCGTGTTGGCATAGGTATTGCGGTCATAGGCAAAGACCACGCCGGGCGAGGCACAGACGAGGTTCGCGCCACTGTCCCATTGCGTGCGCTCGCGGGTGTAGTCGTTGCCGGCGGTCTCGACGACGCGCATCTCGGAAAGGCCCAGCGCCTCGCGCACGGTTTCTACGAGCCCGCCCTTGTCCTTGCTCAGTTCCAGGCCACCATTGCCATCCGGCCGATAGGAGAAGCAGTCGATGGCGTTGACGATATCGGGATAGATCAGCACGCAGTCGCGGTCGGCAAAGGTGAAGACCGTGTCGAGATGCATGGCGGCGCGCAGCTTGGGCATGGCGGCGATGATGACGCGCTCGGCGGCGCCCTTGTCGAACAGGGCCTGCGCCACCTGGCTGATGGCCTGGCGCGAGGTGCGCTCGCTCATGCCGATGAGAACATTGCCCTTGCCTATGGGCATGACGTCGCCGCCCTCGAGTGTCGCCAGCTCCCATTCATGGGTGGGGTCGCCCCACCAGACATTGACCTTGCCGGCAAAGTCGGGATGGAAGCGGTAGATCGAGGCGGTGAGCAGCGTTTCCTCGTGCCGCGCCGGCCAGAACAGCGAATTGAGGGTGACCCCGCCATAGATCCAGCAGGTGGTGTCGCGGGTATAGAGCGTGTTGGGGAGCGGGGGGAGAAGGTATTCGTTGACCCCGGCGGCGTCCCGCACCAGCCGCATACGCTCGCCGCCCAGGTCATCGGGGAATTCATAGGTCGAGAGGCCCCCGAGCAGGGTCTCGGCGAGTTGCCTGTTGCCCAGCCCATCGAGATAGGAGCGGACGTCGTCGACCAGGTCGGGCCCGACCTTGTTGGCGGTGATCTGGTTGTCGAGCACCCAGGCCCTGGCCTCGGGCACGGCCATGGTCTGTTCGAGCAGGTTGTGCATCTCGACCACTTCGACGCCGCGCTCGCGCAGCTTGTTGATGAAATCGAAATGGTCGCGCTTGGCGACGTCGACCCAGAGCACGTCGTCGAACAGCAGGTCGTCGCAATTGGACGGGGTCAGGCGCTGATGCGCCTTGCCGGGCGCGCAGACCATGACCTTGCGCAACTGGCCGACTTCCGAATGGACACCGAAACTGGCTTCCATGGCGATATTCCTCCGCTTGGCTAGGGGACGATGGCCCCGGTCACGAGACCCACGGCGCCCAGCCCGCCGGCCACGACCGTGACGGCGAAGACGATGAGCTCGGTCGGCGAAAAGATGCGCGCGTTCTGCTCCCGGCGGGCCCAGAAATAGAGAATGAGCGTGCCCGGCACGAAGAGCACGGCCACCAGCAGGACGTATTCGAGGCCGGCCGCGACGAACATGAAGAGCGTATAGGCGACGGCGATCCAGGCGATCACCTGGTCGCTGGTGCGTTTGTCGTCCTCGGGCCCGTAGCCGATGCCGCGGCGGGCCACGATGACGCCATAGCCGGCCACCAGCAGATAGGGCAGCAGTGCCGTGACGCTGGTCATGTCGAGCATGAAATTGAAGGCGTCGGCCGACCAGTAGGTGGAAATAACGAAAAGCGAGACCACGATATTGGTGAGCCAGAGCGCATTGGCGGGCACGCCATTGTTGTTCTGGGCGGCAAAAAGCTTGGGCATGTCCTGCGACTTGGCGGCGGCGAACATCACCTCGGCGCAGATCAGCGACCAGGCAAGGTAGGCGCCGAGCACCGAAACCAGCACGCCGATGGAAATGAAGACCGCGCCCCATTGCCCGACCACCAGTTCCAGCGCGCCCGCCAGCGACGGGTTGGCGACCGAGGCGATTTCCGCCCGCGGCGCGGTGGCGAAGGGCAGTAGGGTGACGGCAACCATGAGGCCGGTAACGGCGACGAAGCCGAGGATCGTGGCCCGGCCGACATCCTCGCGGCGCTTGGCATAGCGCGAATAGACGCTGGCGCCCTCGATGCCGAGAAACACGAAGACGGTGATCAGCATGGTGTCGCGGACCTGGTTGACCAGGCTCTTTTCCGGCATGCCGACGCCGCCGAAGAAGTTCTCGGCGAACTGGTCGTAGTTGAAGAAGACTACAAAGATCAGGATGGCGACGATGATGGGGACGATCTTGGCGATGGTCACCACGGTATTGATGAAGGCGGCCTGTTCGACGCCGCGCAGGATCATGAAGTGAAAGGCCCAGATGCCGAGTAGCGAGACCACGATGGCAATGGGGCTGCTGCCGTCGCCGAAGATTTCGGGGAAAAACCGCCCCAGGGTCGAGCCGATCAGCACCCAATAGAAGACGTTGCCGAGACAGGACCCGAGCCAGTATCCGAATGCTGAAAGGAAGCCCATATAGTCGCCAAAGCCTGCCTTGGCATAGGCAAAGACGCCGGAATCGATGTCGGGGCGGTTCTTGGCCAAGGACTGGAAGACGCGGGCCAGCATATACATGCCGGTGCCGGCAATGGCCCAGGCGATGATGGCGCCAAAGGGACCCGTGGCGGTGGCGAAGCGCCCGGGCAGGTTGAAGATGCCGGCGCCGACCATCGAGCCGATGACCATGGCTGTCAGCGCGAACAGCGACAGCTTCCCTTTATCCGTCCCCGCCATGACGTTGGCCCTTCCGCAAACGGCTCCAGCCGACAGCGGCCTTTGTGGAGCCTGCCAACGCTAGCGCTCGATGGGTCGGGGCGAGAATGGCGGGGCGTCCCTGCAATAGGCCTGGCGTCCCGGAGTCGGCGCGATGCCGCCGCTGGACACCAATTGAATCAACTTGGCTCTGCTGGCTCCCGGCATCATGGTTGTTAGGGCCAAACCTCTGTGCTAAAAAGAAAAGCACTACTCCGCCTGATGTCGCCCAACACAACAGGCTGCGAAGACACGCCGGGGCGACGTTTCTACTGTGCATGTCGCAGGCGTCTTGAGGTCCGATACGTATACCCGTCTTGAATCCGCGTGGCGCGCAGCGCCGCGCTTCTTGCTGTCGGCTTTCTGTCGGGAGGCCGGTTCATGAAGCGATCCCCTTGTGGGAGGAGGACAGCACAAGTGTATCTCGCGTCGAAAGCTCGGCCCCGTGCCCCGTTTCCACCCTTTGCTCCGCCCCCGGAGGAGGAGCCGACCAGCCTCCAGCCGCTGGAATTTTCAACGCTCGAAGCTGCGCCCGGCGATCGGTTCGACGCCTGGCGGGCCGCCTTTTCGCCGGCTTTCGACCTGCGCCCGCGGGGCAAGAACCCGTCCTTCCGGGGCCGTCACCGCACCTGGGACCTGGGCGGAATGGCCTTTCAGGTGATCGAAACCGACAGCCTCTGCTTTTCCAGTTTGGCCGAGCAGGCAAGAAAGGACCCGCTCGACCATTGGGTGGTCTCGCTCTTTGTCACCTGTTCGGGCACCACGATCGGCGACAAGGTCATTCTCGAAAATGTCAGCGGCGTGCCGCAGCTTTCGGCGCTGGTGGATCCGTTTCACGGCGAACTGACGCGGGGCCGGCTACTCTTGCTCTATGTGCCGCGCGATACCTGCCGCGAGACGGCGCATCTGCTCGATGCGGCCTCGCTCACGCTGATGCGCGACGGCATGGGCAAGATCTTCGCCGATTTCATGCTGAGCCTCGAAGATCGGGTAGCGCAATTGCAGCCCAAGGATCTGCCCGATCTCGTCACCGCGACGCGGGCCCTGCTAATGGCCGCCATCGCCCCGTCCAAGGACCGGCTGGAGACGGCCGGCACCATGATCAATGCCGCCCTGCGCGAGCGGGCGCGCCAATGCGTTCAGGACAATCTGCACAATCCGGGGCTCGACGTGCCTTTTCTGCTCCAGAGCCTGGGCGTGTCGCGGTCCCGCCTTTACCGGGCCTTCGAGGAGACGGATGGGATCATGCGCTATATCCAGAAGCGGCGCCTCCTGGCCGCGCATGTGGCGCTGGCGGATCCCTCGGGCAGCCGGCGGATCTTCGAGGTCGCCGAGGATTTCTGCTTCAACGATGCCGCCGAGTTCAGCCGCGCCTTCCGGCGCGAATTTGCCTATAGCCCGTCCGATGCGCGGGCGCTGGGCCACCACATGGGCGCCGAACAGGCGAACCATGCCCCCCGTGCCCAGGATCTCGGCGCGCTACTGCGGCGCATCTGACGCCGCGCCGCGGCGGCATGTCATTGACAATGGCGCGCCGGGCAGCCATGCCCGGCTCCCGACCCCGACCGACAGATTGGTTCGCATGGCGCGCCTGATCCTCTTCAACAAGCCCTATGGCGTGCTGTCGCAATTTACCGGCGGCGGGCCGGGCGAAACCCTGGCCGATTTCGTCGAGGTCCCCGGCGTCTATCCGGCCGGCCGGCTCGACAAGGACAGCGAGGGTCTCTTGCTGCTGACCGATGACGGGGCCCTGCAGGCGCAGATTTCCTCGCCCCGCTTCAACAAGGAAAAGACCTATCTGGTGCAGGTCGAGGGCGTGCCATCCGAGGACGCGCTGGCTCGGTTGCGCAAGGGCGTCGAACTCAAGGACGGGCTGACGCGACCGGCCAAGGCGCGGCGCATCGAGCCGCCCGAACTTTGGGAGCGCGATCCCCCGGTGCGGTTCCGCAAGAGCGTGCCGGATAGCTGGATCGAACTCAGCATCACCGAGGGCAAGAACCGGCAGGTGCGGCGGATGACGGCGGCTGTGGGCCTGCCGACGCTGCGGCTCGTGCGCTGGCGCATTGCCGACTGGACGCTAGAGGGCGTGGCGCCGGGACAATGGCGCGAGGTGCGTGCCGGCATGGGCCAGCCGCGCCGCTGACCGGCCAGCGCATAGCACCAATGAGGGGCTGGCGCGCCGGCTGGCTTTGCCCTATCTCCCCGCTCAAGAGCCGGACCATGTCGGAGCCGGCCGGGTTGGAGGACGTTTCATGTCAGCCCAGACCCCGCGCAAGCGCATCACCACCCGCGATATCGCCGCCATGCGGCAGCGCGGCGAAGCCATCGCCATGCTCACCGCCTATGATGCCACCATGGCCGCCCTGGTCGACATGGCCGGGGTCGACATGATCCTTGTCGGCGACAGCCTTGGCAATGTGGTGCTGGGGCACGAGACCACCCTGCCGGTGACACTGGACGACATGATCCGCCATGCCGCGGCGGTCAAGCGCGGCTCGGCGCGGGCGCTGCTGGTCTGCGACATGCCTTTCGGTTCCGTCACCGATCCGCAGACGGCGCTCGAGAGCGCGGTTCGCGTGCTCAAGGAAACCGGCGTCGAAGCGGTCAAGATCGAGGGTGGCCTCGCCATGGTGCCGACGGTCGAAAGGCTCGTGGCGCATGGCATTGCCGTGGTCGCCCATATCGGGCTCACGCCGCAGCATGTGCACCAGATGGGCGGCTATTACATGCATGGCAAGGACGAGGCCTCGGCCGAACGCCTGCGCCAGGAGGCAAGGGCGCTGGAAGCCGCCGGCGCCTTCGCCATCGTGCTGGAATGTGTGACGCCGGTCCTGGCGGCGGAGATCACCCGCTCGCTGACCATCCCCACCATCGGCATCGGCTCGGGCAAGGACTGCGCGGGCCAAGTGCTCGTGGTCAACGACCTGATCGGCCTCAACACCACGCCGCCGCCGAGCTTTGCCAAGCCGCGCGCCGATGTCGCTGCGATCATCAAGGCGGCCGTGGGCGACTATGTCGGCGAGACCAAGGCCGAGCGCGGGCCCATTCCGCTGCCGCGGCGTGTGGATTGAGCCATGGCCAATATCCTCATCGCCGTTTCCGGCTCGATTTCGGCCTACAAGGCCGCCGACCTGGTTTCCGAATTGGGCAAGGCCGGGCATCAGGTGCAGTGCATCCTGAGCCGGAGCGCGACCGAGTTCGTGTCGCCGCTGGTGCTGGAAACGCTGAGCGGCCGCAAGGCGCCCTCGGAGCAGTTCGGACCGGGGGTCTCCGGGACCGAACATATTGATTTTGCACGCTTTGCCGATCTGATGGTGTTCGCGCCGGCGAGTGCCAACATGCTGGCGCGGCTGGCTTTGGGGCTGGCGGACGACCTGCCGTCGACGGTGGCGCTGGCGACCGAGGCGCCGCTCCTGATCGCCCCGGCCATGAATACCAGCATGTGGAACAAACCCGTTGTGCAACAGCATCTCGCGACGCTGATCGAACGCGGCGCGACGGTGGTACAGCCGGCTTCCGGGCTCCTCGCCTGTGGCGAAGTGGGCATGGGCAAGCTCGCGCCGGTGGCCACAATCGTCGCCGCCATCGAGGCAGCCTTGCGACCGGCTACGGTCCAGGACCTCAAGGATGAACGCATCCTGATCACCGCCGGGCCGACCACCACTGCCATCGATGCGGTGCGCTACATCACCAATCATTCCACCGGGCGCATGGGCGCCGCCATGGCCGAGGAAGCGCTGCGGCGTGGGGCGGTGGTCGATTATGTGCTGGGGGTCGACAAGGGTGTCGTCCGCCCGGTGCCGTCACGCGGGTCGGAAGGACGCCTGCACCTTGTCGAAGTGCGCACCGCCGAGGAGATGGCCGCGGCGGCGCTTTCAAAACTGCCCACGGCAACCGGTGTGGTCGCCACGGCGGCGGTGATGGATTATTCGGTCGCGTCCCCTTCCGCCAGCAAGCTGAAGCGTGCCTCGGACGCGATCGCGCTCGATCTCGTGCCCTCCACCGATGTGCTCGGGAGCCTGAAAGGGGCGGCCAATGGCCAGTGGTTCCTCGGCTTTGCAGCCGAGACCGACAATGTCGAAGAGCATGGCGCGGGCAAGCTCAAGGCAAAGGGGCTCGATTTCCTGTTTGCCAATGCGGTGAGCAAGCTGGGCGCCAGTGGCGCGACCGGCTTTGCCGTGGGCACCAATGCCGGCGTGCTGCTTTCGGCCAAGGGCGAGCGGCATGAACTGGCGCTCGGGCCCAAGGCCGACATCGCCCGGCAGATCTGGGACCTCATCGCATGACAGTGATCCTGAGGGACAAAGCGAGCCTTCGCGCCTGGCGCGCGGCGCTGCCTCTGGGCAAGCGCCTGGGCTTCGTGCCGACCATGGGCGCGCTGCACGAAGGGCATATCAGCCTGATGCACCAAGCGCGGGAAGCGGCCGACGTGGTGATCGCCTCGATCTTCGTCAATCCGCTGCAGTTCGGGCCCAACGAGGACCTCAGCCGCTATCCGCGCCCCATCGAGGCCGATATCGCCAAGCTCGAAGCGGCCGGCGTCGATGCGCTTTTCCTGCCCACGGTGGAAGACATGTATCCGACCGGCGCCTCGACGCTGGTCGAGGAAAGCATGGTGTCGGGTCCGCTCTGCGGCGCCATGCGGCCGGGGCATTTCACCGGCGTCACCACGGTGGTGCTGAAACTCTTCAACATGGTGCAGCCGCATGTGGCGGTGTTCGGCCAGAAGGATGCGCAGCAATGCGCCGTCATCGAGCGCATGGTGCGCGATTTCGATGTGCCGGTCGAAATCCGGCGCGGGCCGATCGTGCGCGAAGCCGATGGCCTGGCGCTGAGCTCGCGCAATATCTACCTCTCGCCCGAGGATCGGGCGGCGGCGCCGCTGATCCACCAGAGCCTCCGCGCCGTCGAGGCCGCCTATCGCGGCGGCGAGCACGACGCGGCACGGCTCGCCGAAGTCGGCAAAGCCGTGCTGGCCCAGTCGGACCGCATCCGGGTGCAGTATTGGGAAGTGCGCGACCCCGAAAGCCTCGGCGCCATCACCACGGTGGGCGCGCGCGGCGCCCTGCTGGCGGTCGCGGCGCATCTGGGGACAACGCGGCTGATCGATAATCTGGTGATTGGGGCGGAGGTTTAGAGCACCCCCACCCTAGCTGCGCTAGCGCCGTCAGGCGCAGCTTCGCTACCCTCCCCACAAGGGGGAGGGAGAGGACGAACACAGGCTCCGAGGTTTACTCCGCCGCCTGCACCTGCGGGGCGCTGGTGAGGTGGCTGTCGCCGAAAAAGCGCAGGGGGCGGATTTCGTAGGAGCCGAGGCCGGGATTGGCCTTGGCGAGATCACGGGCGAAGTCGAGCGCCTCATCCATGTCGGCGCAGTCGGCGACGTAAAAGCCCAAAAACTGTTCCTTGGTCTCGGCGAAGGGACCATCGAAGACCACCGGCTCGCCGCTGGATTTTTTCAGCGTCTTGGCCTCGTCGGTATTCCACAGGCGCACCACCGGACCGAGCTTGCCGCGCGCGGCCATGCCGGACTGCACCTGCATCAGGCGCTCCATGCATTCGGCGTCTTCTTGCTTGGTCCAGGACGCGACGGCGTTTTCGTCGTTGTAGCACAGGATGGCGTAGAGCATCGAAACCCCTCGTTCCGCAATTTGAGCGCGGACTATGCTCCCGCTCGACGCCAATTCCAAGACGCTAAGCGGCGCTTCCCTGTCCCTGCCTTGCAATGGTCAGCGTTGCGCCCACCGAGGCCAGGGTGATGGCCGCCATGCCGGCAAGCTGCACCGGCCCGATGGTTTCACGCAGGATGACGAAACCAGACAGGGCCGCCAGCGCCGGCTGGCCGCTCATCAGGATGCCGAAGAGGCGCGAGGGCATGTGCGGCAGCGCTACCATGTCGAGCGCATAAGGAATGGCGCTCGAGAGCAAGGCAACGGCGAGAGCGAGCGGCAGCAGCGCCGGATCGAGCAGCGCCGTGCCCGCCGTCGCCACGCCGAAGGGCAGGGCGATCAGCGCCGCCGTGCCGACGCCGAGCGCCGCGATATGGGCGCCGCCGCCGGTTCCGGCGCGCTGGCCGAAGACGATATAGCCGGCCCAGCAGGCGCCGGCGCAGAGGGCGAGGACGACGCCCATGGGGGCGATGTCGCCCCCAGTCTGCGCCCAAGGCAGCAGCAGGGCAAAGCCCGCGACGGCGAGCGCAATCCAGAAAAAGTCGAGCGGCTTGCGCGCGCCGAACAGCGCCACGGCCAGGGGGCCGGTGAATTCGAGCGCCACGGCAAGCCCAAGCGGAATGTGTTCGAGCGCGGCGTAGAAAAAGAGGTTCATCGCGCCCATGGCACCGCCATAGAGCAGCACGGCGCGCCATTGCGCGCGATCGAGCCGGTAGCGCCAGGGGCGGAAGACCAGGATCAGCACGATGGCGGCGAGCGTCAGGCGCAGCGCCGTCGCCCCGCCGGCGCCGACCAGCGGAAACAGCATTTTCGCAAAGCTGGCCCCGGTCTGGGTGAAGACCATGCCGAGGGTGACAAGGAGGACGGGGAGAAAGAGGCTGGAGCGCACGGGCGTGCTTTCGGGGCGTCAGTGAAACAGGCCGGTGCCTGCCGAGTCCTTATGATGGATTTTTGCCCCTTCGATAAGGGCCTGGTCAAACAGCCGGATATTGATGCCGAGGCGGTCGCGTCCCGCTTTGCGTGGCCACCAATGGGTGACGCAACCACACTTGGTGCAGCGGTGGAAATCGACATTGCGGCCGCCCCAGGCATAGGTGTCGGTGCCCTTGGTCTCGATGGTGACCTCGGCCATCTGATAATAGGCCCAGAGCACACCATAGCGCCGGCAAAGGCTGCAATTGCAGTGGGTTATTTCCGAAGGCGGGGCCGGCACGGTGATGGACACCGCGCCGCAATGGCATGTGCCGGTGATGAGGGCGCTCCCTGCCATCTTTGCCTCAGCAAAAATTCTGGAAGCCGATGAAGGTGCCCTGGCTGTCGGTGAAGTGTTTCAGCACGTAGCCGGTGGGCAGGTCGTTCTGGCCGGGCGCGATATGGCAGCGGATGCCATCCGGTGTAGCCTGGCAGCTATCAATCATGAAGCACTGGTTGGGCTGGGTCTGGCCAAGGAGGTCGCTGTTGCCATCGGGCAGGGCGCGGATATTGAGCAGATGCGCGCCACGCACCCAGAGCGGAAAGGCGGTGGGCACGGCAATGTCGGACGCATCGGCACAATAGCCGCTGGCGGGATGGCGGATGCAGTTCTGCGCCGGGGCCGGCATGTTGGAGGCGACATTCTGGCCGCTGAGCGGCGCGAGGACCGCCGGTGCGCCATCGGCAAAACGCCCGTCCAGCGCCCGTCCATTGGGCGAGAAGGTGGCGACGGGATTGCCGTCATAGCCCAGAAGGTGAAGATTGCCGCCCTCGGTGCGCCAGCCATTGACCATGGCGATGGGGCCAAGGCAGCCGAGGCTCGTGGCCCAGAGCCCAAACGTGCCGCTATTGGTGGCGAGATTGACCCGGCACATGCCGGTGCCGCCGCCCCCCTCGGTCACCTGCCAGTCGCCGGCATAGCGCGCAGCGCCGTCCTGCGCATGAGCCGGACCTGCAACCATCACCAGCAATGCCAGCAAAAGCCTGAAACGCATGACTTCTCCCCCAACCATGCAACGGCCGCAGAATGCCGTGATTCTGTGCCGTCTGGCGAGGCGGCCATTGACCCTCACCGGCGCCGCCTTTACTCCTTGCGGGCAGAACAAAGGAGGAATCCATGGAGTACCGCTATCTCGGGCGTTCGGGGCTCAGAGTCTCCAAGCTCACCATGGGCACCATGACCTTTGGCGGCAGCCAGAAGATCGGCCATACCGATCTGCATGCCGCGGCGCGGCAGATCGATCTCTGCCTCGATGCCGGAATCAATCTCTACGATACGGCCAATGTCTACAATGCCGGGATTTCCGAGGAAATCCTGGGGCAGGTGCTGGCCGAGAACGGCCGCCGGCAGAAGGCGCTGGTGGCCACGAAAGTGCGCTTCAAGATGGGCGAGGGGCCCAACCAGATCGGCCTTTCCCGCCACCACATCATCGAGCAGTGCAAGGCGAGCCTCAAGCGGCTCAAGACCGATGTCATCGACCTCTACCAGGTGCACGAATGGGACGGCATGACGCCGATCGAGGAGACGATGGAAGCGCTGGACACGCTCGTGCGCCATGGACATGTCCGCTATATCGGCTGCTCGAACTATTCCGGCTGGCACATCATGAAGGCCCTGATGGCGGCCGAGAAGCGCCAGGGCGAGCGCTTCGTTTCCCAGCAGGTCCACTATTCGCTGCATTCGCGCGACGCCGAATACGAACTGGTGCCGATTTCGCAGGACCAGGGCCTGGGCATGCTGATCTGGTCGCCGCTGGCCGGCGGGCTGCTGTCGGGCAAGTATCGGCGCGACGGCGGCCCGGAAAGCGGCCGGCATGTGGGCGGGTTCCGCGAGCCGCCGGTCTATGACTGGGAAAAGCTCTACGACGTCATCGACGTCATCGTCGCCATCGCCGAGGAGCGCGGCGTGTCCGGCGCCCAGGTGGCGCTGAGCTGGCTGCTGGAGCGGCCGGGCGTCACCTCGGTCATCATCGGCGGGCGCAACGAGGCGCAGTTCGCAGACAATATCGCCGCCGCGCATCTCGACCTCAACGCCGAGGAGCGCAAGCGGCTCGACATGGCGAGCCGCCCGCCGCTGCTTTATCCCTACTGGCACCAGTCATTCACCGCGCAGGACCGGCTGGGCAAGATCGATCTCGACCTCATTGGCCCCTATGCCGAGGAGTTCAAGCGTGGCTGATCTCGTTGTTGCGGCCACGCCGCCGGTGCTGATCCCGGTCCAGGGTGGGGGCCTCTATCCGGTGCGGCGCATTTATTGCGTCGGGCGCAACTATGCCGAGCACATCAGGGAAATGGGAAATGACGTGCGCGACCCGCCGTTTTTCTTTGCCAAGCCGGCCGATGCGGTGGTGACCGAGGGCGCGCCGATCGCCTATCCGTCGGAGACCCAGGATTTCCACCACGAGATCGAACTGGTGGTGGCCATCGGCAGGGACGGCGCCGATATCGGCCCGCACGAAGCGCTGGACCATGTCTTCGGCTATGCCGCCGGGCTCGACATGACCCGCCGCGACCTCCAGGCCGTGGCCAAGAAGGCCGGGCGACCGTGGGAAATGGCCAAGGCCTTCGACCAGTCGGCCCCGATCGGTACGATTGTCCCGGCCAGTGTCATCGGTCATCCGGCGCGCGGCGCCATCACGCTTTCGGTCAATGGCGCCGAGCGGCAGCGCGGTGACCTCAGCGAACAGATCTGGAGCGTGCCCGAGACCATCGCCTTTCTGAGCCGCCTTGTCGGCCTCCGGGCCGGCGACCTCATCATGACCGGCACGCCGGCCGGGGTCGGCGCGGTGCGGCGGCGCGATGTGATCGAAGGCCAGATCGAGGGCGTCGGGACGGTGTCGACGGTGATCGCCTGATGCCACCGGTCTGGTCGTCGCAGCAGGATGCAGCCCTGGTGGCGGTTTCGGCCTGGCTCAAGGACCGTGACGGGCCGCAGGTGTTTCGCCTGTTCGGCTGGGCCGGCACCGGCAAATCGACGCTGGCCGTGCACCTGGCGCAGGATGTGCGCTCGGTCAAATACGCCGCCTTTACCGGCAAGGCGGCGATGGTCATGCGCAAGCGCGGCTGCAAGGGCGCCCAGACCATCCATAGCCTCATCTATACGCTGGTGAGCGAGAAGGAGGGCGAACCGCGCTTCGTGCTCGACCCCGAAAGCCCGGCGGCGGACGCCGACCTCATCGTCATCGACGAGGTGTCGATGGTGGACGAGCAACTGGGTGCCGATCTCCTTTCCTTCGGGGTGAAGGTACTGGTGCTGGGCGACCCGTTCCAGTTGCCGCCGGTGCAGGGGGCGGGCTTCTTCATTGCCAAGGAGCCCGACATCATGCTGACCGAGATCCATCGGCAGGCGGCGGACAATCCGATCATCCAGCTCTCGATGGCGGTGCGTGAGGGCGGCTATCTCGAACATGGGCGCTATGGCGAAAGCGTGGTTGTGGGGCGCGACCAGGTGGACCGCGACGCGGTCATGGAAGCCGACCAGGTGCTGGTGGGGCGCAACAAGACGCGGCTGACCTATAATGACCGGCTGCGCGAGCTGAAGGGCCTGCCCTTTCACGAGCCGGTCGTGGGCGACCGCATGGTGTGCCTCCGCAACAACCCGCGCAAGCGCCTGCTCAACGGGCAGATCTGGATCGTCACCGATACGACGCGGCGCTCCAACGGCAAGTGGAGTCTCCTCTTGGCCGATGACGAGGGCAAGGGCGAGGCGCGGGTCCTGACCCACAAGGCCTTCTTTTCGGGCGAAGAGGACGCGATGAGCTGGCCCGAACGGCGGCAGTTCGACGAATTCACCTTCGGCTACTGCCTCACCGTCCACAAGGCGCAGGGCAGCCAGTGGGACAATGTCTATCTCTTCGACGAGAGCTTCGTATTCCGCGAGGAGCGGGCGCGCTGGCTCTATACCGGCATCACGCGGGCGGCGGAAAAGATCACGATCGTCAGTTGAGGGCGTCCAGGGAGAAGGGCCCCCACCTAACCTCCCCCGGAAGACGGGGGGAGGGACCTATCGAGTTTGCGGTGAGGCTTCGGTCGAACGCCGATCCGCTCCTCCCCCTCCTTCAGGGGGAGGCCGGGTGGGGGCCTTCCTTACAGCTCTCAAAGTCTCAATTCAGCCAAACATCCTGTCTCTATGAGACGGCGCGCATCATCCGAACGGACAATCGCTTTGTGCCGATGATCCGCTTGCGCCTGGGGGATCGATACCCCATTGTGACTATAGAGTTTTATTCCAACGAAGACGGAGGCGCCGATGCACCACGAAACCCCCCTGATCACAACGATCGTCGCGGGTCTGGTGCTGGCCTATATCTTCGGGATGATCGCCAACCGGCTGAAAATGCCGCCGCTGGTGGGGTATCTGTTCGCCGGCATCCTGGCTGGTCCCTATACGCCGGGCTTCGTCGCCGATCAGGCGCTGGGCGCCGAGCTGGCGGAACTGGGCGTCATCCTCCTGATGTTCGGCGTCGGCCTCCATTTCTCGCTCAAGGACCTGATGAGCGTGCGCGCCATCGCCATTCCCGGCGCCGTGGTGCAGATGGGCGTGGCGACGCTGCTGGGCGCGGGTCTGGGGCTCCTGCTCGGCTGGGACCTGGGGGCATCGGTGCTGTTCGGCCTCGCGCTTTCGGTGGCCTCAACCGTGGTGCTACTCAAGGCGCTGCAGGACCGGCGCCTGATCGAAAGCGAGCGCGGCCGCATCGCCGTCGGCTGGCTGATCGTGGAAGACCTCGCCATGGTGCTGGCGCTGGTGCTGGTGCCGGCCATTGCCAGCCTCAACGGCACCAGCGACGTGCACGATCCCTTCGTGTCCTTCGTGACCCGCATGCTGGGCATGGATATCGGCATCTGGGGCATTCTGGGCCTCACCGTGCTCAAGGTGGCGGCCTTTGTCGGCTTCATGCTGGTGGTGGGGCGGCGCGTCATTCCATGGGCGCTGCATGCCACCGCCCATACCGGCAGCCGCGAACTGTTCCGTCTCGCGGTACTCGCCATTGCCCTGGGCGTAGCGCTCGGCTCGGCCGTGCTGTTCGGCGTGTCGCTGGCGCTGGGCGCGTTCTTTGCCGGCATGATCCTTTCGGAAAGCGAGCTCAGCCACCGCGCCGCCAATGAAACGCTGCCGCTGCGCGACGCTTTCGCGGTGCTGTTCTTCGTGTCGGTCGGCATGCTGTTCGATCCCTCGATCCTTGTCGAGCAGCCGCTTCTGGTGCTGGCGACGGTGTTCATCATCGTCATCGGCAAGTCGCTGGCAGCCTTCTGGATCGTCATCCTGTTCCGCCGCCCGGTGGGCACGGCGCTGACCATTTCGGCCTCGCTGGCGCAGATCGGCGAATTCTCCTTCATCCTGGCCAGCATGGGCGTGGCCCTTGCCATCATGCCGCCCGAAGGACAGGACCTGATCCTCGCCGGCGCGCTGATTTCCATCGTGCTCAACCCTGTCGTGTTCTTTGTGCTCGACCTGGTGAAACCAAGGCTCGAGGCCCGCATCGCGACGCACAAGGGCGCCGAGCCCAAGGCTGCCCCGATCGAACCGCTCGAGCCGAGCATGGCTGCGCAGGGCCCGGCGGTCACCGATGCGCCCACCCAGGGCGCGGTGGACCGGGGTGCGCCCGGAGCCGACGACGATACCGGGGAGCCGTCCGAGCAGACCGGGCACACCGTGCTGGTGGGCTATGGCCAGGTCGGTCGCATCGTGGCGGCCGGCATCAAGGCCGATGGCAATGGCATTGTGGTCATCGAGGATTCCGACCACGACGTGGCCGCGGCGCGGGCCGAGGGGCTGGAAGTGGTGTTCGGCAATGCCGCCAGCGAGGACGTGCTGCGGCTCGCCAATCTGCCGGCGGCGCGCAGCCTCCTGGTCGCGATTTCCAACGGCTTCGAGGCCGGCTCGGTCTGCGAAAGCGGCCGCAAGCTCAATCCGGGAATTTCCATCGTCGCCCGCGCCTATTCGGAAGAGGAGGAGTCCTTCCTCAGAAGCTGCGGCGCCACCACGGTCATCCGGGGCGAGCGCGAGATCGGCAAGGGTATCCTGACCTATCTGCGCAGCGACGAGGCCAGGGGCGTGCAGCCGCAGGAAGAGCCCAAGCTGCCGGCGGCCGAGAATATCCTCGCCAAGGCCGCCGTTGTCGCGGCCGTGACCGAACCGGTGGTGAGCGTGCCGGAACCGGTCACCGAAACCTTGGCGGCGACGCCTCTGGTGGTCGACGAGCCCGTTGCACTCGTCGAGCCTGAGCCCGTAGTCGAGCCCGCCGTGATTGAGCCGGAAGCCGCAGCCGAACCGGAATCCATGCCGGAAACGCCCGATGCCGTCCTTGTGGCTGAGCCATCCGTTGCCGTCGAACCGTCTGCCGATGGAGCGGATGTCACGCCGGTGAGCGCCGAAGCGGAAACCGAAACGCCCGAGGTCGCGGCGGAGACGGTTGAGGTCGAGGTGGAAACGGCCGAGGCGCCGGTTGCGGCCGACGTGCTGCCGGTGGTCGAAGCGGTGCCGGAAATTGACACCGGGGACAGCGCCGAGGCACCGGTCGAAACGGACAGCCTGCCGCCGGCCGAGATCGTGCCGATCGACCCTGCGCCGGTCGCTGCGGAAGACGCACCGGCCGAGGCCGTCGAGGAGAAGGCCGAGCCGTCCGAAGACACGGATGACACGGCCAAGAAGGACCAGTCGCCAGGCGAAGTGCCGGTGGTGGTGCCGGAGCCCAAGGGCTGACGGCGACAGGGGGAAGCGATGATCTCGCAAAAGGCCAAATATGCGCTGAGGGCCCTGGTGGCCCTGGCGCGCGCCGGTCGTGGCCAGAGCCGCATGATCGGCGAGATTTCGCAGGACCAGGCGATACCCAAGAAATTCCTCGAGCAGATCCTGCTCGAGTTGAAGCGCGCCGGCATCGTCAATTCCCGCCGCGGCCGCATGGGCGGCTATGAGCTGCTGCGGGCGCCCGAGGAAATCACCTATGGCGAAGTGCTGCGGCTGATCGACGGGCCGATCGCGCCGCTGCCATGCCTCAGCAAAATCGCCTATCGCAAGTGCACCGACTGCAAGGACGAGGCGAGCTGCGAAGTGCGCCACGTCTTCGAGCGGGTGACCCTGGCCACGCGCGCCGTGCTCGATCGGACGACCCTGGCGGATTCCCTCAATCTGGAAGAGCTGGCGGTTTAACGCTAGCGACCCCCACCTAGCCTCCCCTGAAGAAGGGGGAGGGACGCATTGAGTTGGGCTCTATGACTGGGCTTGCACCAGTCTGCTCCTCCCCCTTCTTCAGGGGGAGGTTGGGTGGGGGTAAGGACGCCCACGACCTGAACTAGCTTTATCCAAACACCACGGTCTTCTTGCCGTTGAGCATGACCCGGCTTTCGAGGTGCAGTTTCACCGCGCGGGCCAGCACGCGGCTCTCGATGTCGCGGCCGGCGGCGACCAGGTCATCCGGGCTCATGGCATGGGTGACGCGCGCCGTTTCCTGCTCGATGATCGGGCCTTCGTCGAGATCGGGCGTCACATAATGGGCGGTGGCGCCGATGATTTTCACGCCGCGCTCATGCGCCTGGTGATAGGGCTTTGCGCCCTTGAAACTGGGCAGGAACGAGTGGTGGATATTGATGACCTGACCGAAGAGGCGCGTGGAGAGGTTGTCGGAGAGCACCTGCATGTAGCGGGCCAGCACCACGAGATCGGCGCCTGAGGATTTGACGATCTCGAGCACCTGGGATTCCTGGTCTGCCTTGGTCTCGCGCGTGACGGGCAGGTAGTGGAAGGGAATGCCGGCATCCTCTGCGATCCTGCGGGCATCTTCGTGATTGGAGATCACGGCCGCCACCTCGGCGTCGAGCCAACCGACGCGGATCTGGTAGAGCAGGTGCAGAAGCGTGTGATCGAATCTGGAAACCAGGATGACGATGCGCTTCCTGCGGCTTTCGTCGCTCAGCGCCGTCTTCATGTCGAAGCGCTCGATGGGCGATTTCAGCGCCTTTTCGATGCTTTCGCGGCTTACGCCTTCTGGTGCGGCAAAGGCGAGGCGCATGAAGAAGCGACCGGTCTCGCGATCCCAGAACTGGTTGGATTCGGCAATATTGGCCTTGAGCGCCGCCAGTTCGGTGGTGACGGCGGCAACAATGCCGGGCCGGTCGGTGCAGCTCAGGGTGAGGACGAAATTGGCCGCTGACAAGGCTGCCTCCAAACAAAACGTTGGCAGGGGTATCAATGGCTTGCGGGCCCGCGTCAAGCCTTGCGGCGGCCTTGAGTAAAAGTCCTCAGAACGGAAAAGGGCCGCCCTTGCGGACGACCCTTCCCGAGCTTATCGGCCTTGTGGGGCCGGGAGGCGCGTGCTTAGCCGAGATCACTCCCAGTCAACACGCGAAAACCCAGACCTTCCTCAAGAGCCAAAATCTCATAAGACACTGGACCACCTCCTTTGCTTTGGTTGAACATGAGAGGGAGCTTGCGCCTGTTCGACGGGGCTGTCCAGTCATCGGACAGTCACAATTTTCGTGAGCAATCGGGACATGACCAATCCAAGAGACGTCAAATACGCCAATGAAAGCATTGCCCGCTGGCAGGCGGCGCTGAAAGAGCGGGCAATGCTGGAAACCAACAACATCACCTTCGCGTGCCTGCGCGGCTTTTTGCACGAGCTGCGGGCGCGCCTCGACATCGAGTCCATTGCCCGCTTCGGCAATCACCTGCCGGCGGTGCAGCGGGGCGTGTTTTACCAGGACTGGGTGCCGGGTGAACCGCTGGCAACGCCGGACCTGGCAGGGTTCGAGGCTGCCTTGGCTCAGCGGCTTCTGCCGCATATCCATATGCCCGACGGGATCACCCGCGACGTGCTCTGGCTCATCCGAAGCGAGAGCGAGCCGTTCGACGCGGCGGAACTGCGCAAGGCGCTGCCAGATGTGCTCGCGGTGGTGTGGGACGGGGTCTAGGAAGTACCCCCACCCAGCCTCCCCCTGAAAAGGGGGAGGAGCAGATCGAGTTCGGCGACGATCCTGCGACAGGCACCAGCGCACCCCTCCCCCTTTTCAGGGGGAGGCTGGGTGGGGGTGCCTGACTGGAGTCTGGACGGGATACCGGCTGTTCCACCAACACCCAGTGCCGTCCTAGGGCTTGACCCGAGGACCATTCAAGACGCGCGCGGTGTGGGGAGTGGCCCTCGGGTCAAGCCCGAGGGCGGCTTCGTGGTGGTGACGGACTTGGGCCTGCCGAAGCTGGGGTGCCTTACGCCCCGCTGCTTTTCGGCTTGCTGCGCAGTTGCAGGATGGTCGCCCCCAGCACCCCCAGAGCCACGATGCCGATGATGATGGTGGCCAGCGCGTTGACGTCGGGGGAGACGCCGAGGCGAACTTTGGAAAAGATCACCATGGGCAGGGTCGAGGAGCCGGGGCCCGAAACGAAGCTGGCAATGACCAGGTCGTCGAGCGACAGGGTAAAGCCCAGCAGCCAGCCCGAGACCAGAGCCGGGGCGATGATCGGCAGGGTGATGTCGAAGAAGGTGCGGACCGGCGAGGCGCCGAGGTCCATGGCGGCTTCCTCGAGGCTGCGGTCGAAATCGGAAAGCCGCGACTGCACCACGACGCAGACATAGGCGGTACAGAAGGTGGCGTGGGCTATGACGATGGTCACCATGCCCCGGCCCTGCGGCCACCCCAGAAGCCCCTCCATGGCCACGAACAGCAGCAGCAGCGAAAGACCGGTGATGACGTCGGGCATGACCAGCGGCGCCGAAACCATGCCCGAAAACAGGGTGCGGCCCCGGAAGCGGCGGAAGCGCACCAGGGCGACGGCGGCAAGCGTGCCGAGCACCAAGGCGATGGAAGCGGCGAGCGCCGCGATCTGCAGGCTGAGCCAAGCGGCGCCGAGCAGTTGCGGATCGCTGAACAGGGCGCCGTACCACTTGGTGGAAAAGCCCGACCAGACGGTGACGAGACTCGACTCGTTGAACGAGAAGATCACCAGCGAGACGATGGGCGCATAAAGGAATGCAAAGCCCAGGGATGCGGCGATGGGCAGGAACCAGCCTCTGCGCATGCTACTTCTCCACCACCGCGCCCTGGGCGCGTTGCAACAGCATGATCGGCACCACCACGACGACCAGCATGGCTACCGCCACGGCGGCGGCGCGCGGCCAGTTGGTGGCGGCAAAGAACTCGTCCCAGAGCACGCGGCCGATCATCAGGGTTTCGGGGCCGCCCAGCAGCGAGGGAATGACGAATTCGCCGATGGCCGGGATGAAGACCAGCATGGAGCCGGCGACGATGCCCGGCAGCGACAGCGGCAGGGTGACGAAGAGGAAAGTGTGGATGGGCCGCGCGCCCAGATCCGCCGAGGCCTCGAACAGCGAGGTGTCGAGTTTCACCAGCGTCGTGTAGAGCGGCAGGATCATGAAGGGCAGGTAGGTGTAAACAATGCCCACATAGACCGCGAAATCGGTCTGCATCATCACCAGCGGCGGAATGCCGAACAGCCCCAGAAACTGGTTGATGACGCCATTGCCGCGCATGAAGCCGGTCAACGCATAGACGCGCAGCAGGAACGAGGTGAAGAAGGGCAGCACCACCAGCATCAGGAAGATGTTGCGCCAGCGATCGGGCGCGCGGGCAATGGCATAGGCCATGGGATAGCCCACGAGCAGCGTGATGACGGTCGAGATGGCAGCGATGCGGATCGAGGAGAGGTAGGCCGCCACATAGAGATTGTCGGTGAACAGGCGGATATAGTTGTTGAACTGCAGGGTGAGCTGCACCGTGCCTTCCTCGGTCGTGAGGAGCGGCGAATAGGGCGGGCGGCCGAACTGCTTGGTGGTCAGCGAAATGCCGAAGACCACGGCCAGCGGAATGAGAAAGAACACCAGCAGCCACAGCACCGGCGCGGCCAGCACCAGCATGCGGCCGGTAATGCCGACCTTGGCGAGGCCACGCTCAACCGCATTCCAGGGCTTCAATCGCCGGGGCGGCGGAATGGTGGGATCGCGGGCGATGGTCATTTAAGTAGTCCCCCAAGGCTAGCGGCAGACGCGATGCGCTCCCTCTCCCTAGGGGGAGAGGGTTGGGGTGAGGGGGCCCGCTGGCAGATGCCGGAGCGCGACAAGGCCCCCTCACCCGGCGCTGCGCGCCGACCTCTCCCCCAGAGGGAGAGGTGGCCTTCGGCAAAATGCGCGATCACGCTCATACCGTCAGCACCGAGCCGGAACTGTCGCCCCAGGAGATATAGACGCGCTCTTCCCAGGTAATGGCGTCGGGGTTGCCGCGCACCGAATTGGTCTGGCTGACTCGGATGCGCTTGCCGCTGTCGAGCGCCACCTGGTAGAGCGAGATATCCCCCAGATAGGCGATTTCCTCGACAATGCCCGATGTGACGTTGGCGCCGTGCGGATGGGTGGGCTTTTCGCGGCTAAGCACCATCTTTTCGGGGCGGATGGCCCACCAGAGCAACTGGTCGGGGGCGCAATCGACGCCATGGGCGACATAGATATCGCAGCCCAGTTCGGCCGAGCGGATGCGCACATGGCCGGGCTCGTCCTCGGTGACGATGCCCTCGACCATGTTGGCCGAGCCGATGAAGCTGGCGACGAAGCGGGAATTGGGAAATTCGTAGATGTCGGTGGGCTCGCCCACCATGGCGATCTCGCCCTGGTTCATCACCCCGATGCGGGTGGCCAGCGTCATCGCCTCTTCCTGGTCGTGGGTGACGACGATGAAGGTGACGCCGAGCGATTCCTGGATCTTCACCAGCTCGAACTGGGTTTCCTCGCGCAGTTTCTTATCAAGCGCGCCCAGGGGTTCGTCGAGCAGCAGGAGTTTCGGACGCTTGGCAAGGGCCCGAGCCAGGGCGACGCGCTGGCGCTGGCCGCCGGAGAGCTGGTGCGGCTTGCGCTTGCCATAGTCCTGGAGTTTTACGAGCGCCAGCAGCTCGGCGACGCGGGCCGCGATCTCGGCCTTGGGCAGGCCGTCGCGCTTCAGGCCATAGGCAATGTTCTGCTCGACACTCATATGCGGGAACAGGGCATAGGACTGGAACATCATGTTGACCGGCCGCGCATAGGGCGGCACTTCGGTCATGTCCTGGCCGTCGATTTCGATCGTACCCGAGGTCGGGGTCTCGAAGCCGGCGAGCATGCGCAGCAGCGTCGACTTGCCCGAGCCCGAGCCACCCAGGAGGCAGAAGAGTTCGGACTTGTAGATGTCGAGCGACACGTCGTGGACCGCCAGCACGTCGCCGAATTTCTTCGAGACATTGCGGATGCGCACAAAGGGCTTGTTGTTGGCAGTATCGCGCCAGGGGCGGGTGTCGATCGCAAGCTGCGGTTTTTTAGCCATGACGCTCTGTACCGGAAGGAGTGACGGGACGGCCGGAGCCGCCCCGCAAGGGTGGTCTTACTGACCGGTCTTGATGCGAGTCCAGGTGCGGGTCAGCACTTCCTCGAATTCAGGCGAATGCGCCTTCATCACGAATGCCTTGGCGATAGTCTCGGCCGGCGGGTAGATGCCCGGGTTGGACTTGACTTCCTCGGCGACGAATTCGAGCGCCGGCAGGTTGGGGTTGGCGTAGAACACGTAGTTGGTGATCTCGGCAACCACTTCCGGACGCAGGATGTAGTCGATGAACTTGTGGGCATTTTCCGGATGCGGGGCATCGGCGGGAATGGCCAGGAAGTCAAAGAGGGTCGCGGCGCCTTCCTCGGGGATCAGGTAGGTCACTTCATTGCCCTGGCCCGCTTCGGCAGCGGCGTCGGCGGCGATGAAGATGTCACCCGAATAGCCCAGCGCCAGACAGATTTCGCCATTGCCCAGGTCGTCGATATACTGGGACGAGTGGAAGTAGCGGATCGAGGGTTTTACCGAGTTCAGCAGTTCCTCGGCCTTGGCCAGGTCCTCTTCGCTTTCCGAGTTCGGGTCGAGGCCGAGATAGTGCAGGGCAATGCCCACGACTTCGGACGGGCTGTCGAGCACGGCGACGCCGCAGCCGGCGAGCTTGGACACGACATCCGGGTTGAACAGCAGGTCCCAGCTCTGCAGGTTCGCGTCGGCGCCCAGCGCCTCGGTGACCTTGGCGACATTGTAGCCGAGGCCGATGGTGTTGATCATGTAGGGCACGCCATGGGCATTGTCCGGGTCCTGGCTGGCGGCGGTCGCCATCACGGCCGGGTCGAGATTGCCCAGATTGGTGAGCTTGGACTTGTCGAGCGGCAGGATCAGGCCGGCCTGGATCTGGCGCTCGAGGAAGTTGCCCGAGGGCACGACGATGTCATAGCCGGAATTGCCGGCCAGCAGCTTGGCGTCGACGATCTCGTTATTGTCGTAGACGTCGTAGTTGACCTTGATGCCGGTCTCCGCCTCGAAATTGGCGATGGTGTCTTCGGCAATGTAGTCCGACCAGTTGTAGATGTTGAGGACCGGCTCCTCCTGCGCGAAGGCAGGGCTCGCGGCCATCAGGGCGCCAAGGGCAATGGCGAGCGATTTTTTCATTTCACTAGTCTCCTCAGGGGACCAAGGTGGAGGCGATTGGCGTCCCGAATGGACAGCCGGTTAGACGCGACGGGCGCGCATCCGCGGAAAGAGCCGCGGCTCAGCCCCGGGGCCTCATCTTCGAGAACCCGGAAATGATGAAATCGTGAAATCTGGATACGCCATGAGGGGGCGCCCGGAGGCGCCGGCAAACGTCGCTGCGATCAGCCCTGATCCGGGCGCGTATCGAGGCGCAAACCCTGCGCCATCAATGCTGGACCTGTTCAGCGAAGTGCCCTTTCCCTTCCTTGCAAGGGGCAAATTATCGACAAACCCCAGGCCCGACAAGGCGGTGCGGGCGAAGATTTTGCAGGACTTGACCGCAGGTGGACGTGGGCGCAAAAGCTCGGCCAAACAGCAGTTCCGGAGTGTCCCGAAAATGAGTGCCAAGGCCTATCTGTCGATCTCGGGCGAAGTGAAGGCGGCCCTGGCCGCCGGCAAGCCGGTGGTGGCGCTCGAATCCACCATCATCACCCATGGCATGCCCTATCCGCAGAACCTTGCCATGGCGCGCGAGGTCGAGGACGTGGTGCGGTCAAACGGCGCCATGCCAGCCACCATCGCCATCATGGACGGACGGCTCTGCGTCGGCGTTTCGGGCGAAGACCTGGTGCGCCTGGCCGAGGAAGGCCATGCCGCCGCCAAGGCCAGCCGCCGCGATATGGCGAGCCTGCTCGCCAGTGGAGTGATGGCCGGCACCACCGTCGCCACCACCATGCAGATCGCGGCCCTTGCCGGCATTCGCATCTTCGCAACCGGCGGCATTGGCGGCGTGCATCGCGGCGCCGAGGACACATTCGACATTTCCGCCGACCTCGAAGAGCTCGGTCGCACGCCCGTGGCCGTGGTCTGCGCCGGCGCCAAGTCGATCCTCGACATCGCCAAGACATTGGAAGTGCTGGAAACCAATGGCGTGCCGGTGCTGGGCTTTGGCACCGAGGATTTTCCGGCCTTCTGGGCCCGCACCAGCGGCCATAAGGTCGACCAGCGCTATGATACCGCTGCCGAAGTGGCGAGGATGCTGGCGATCCAGTCCGACCTCCATATGGGTGGCGTCCTCATCGCCAACCCGATCCCCGAGGCCGATGCCTGGGAAGCGTCTGCGATCGAGGGTTTTATCGCCCAGGCGCTTGATGATGCCGATGCCAAGGGCATCAAGGGCAAGGCGACGACGCCGTTCCTCCTGCAGCGCATTTTCGAACTGACCGGCGGCAAGTCGCTCGAAAGCAATATCGCGCTGGTCAAGAACAACGCCAAGGTCGCGGCCGAGATCGCCGTGGCGCTCGCCGCGCAGCTGGCTGCCCGCCCCGCATGAGCAAACGGGTCCTCGTCGTCGGCGACGTCATGACCGACATTATCGTGCGGCCCGAGGGCCCGATCGTGCCCGGCTCGGACCGCCGGGCGGAAATCCGCAACCGGCCGGGCGGCTCGGGCGCCAACCAGGCGGTGTGGCTGGGCGCGGCGGGCGCCGATGTGCTGTTCGCGGCGCGTGTCGGTGCGGGCGAGCGCGCCATGTACGAGAACTATTTCCGGGGCCTCAACGTGGTGCCGGCTCTGGCGGGCGACCCGATCCTGCCCTCGGGCGTCCTCGTGACCCTGCTCGATCCATCAGGCGAGCGCAGTTTTCTCACCGACCGGGGCGCCAATCTCAACCTGGGTGTCGATGACCTGCCGGAGAGCCTGCTCGACGGGGTCGGGCTGGTGCTGGTCTCGGGCTACAGTTTCTTTGCCACCGGTCCGCGCCATGCGGTGCAGGAGCTGCTGCGGGCGGCGCGGCGCCGCAATGTGCCCGTCGCCATCGATCCTGCCTCCATCGGCTTTCTCGACGAGGTCGGGCCGCAGGTTTTTCTCGATTGGGTCGGACCGGCGCAGTGGCTGTTTGCCAATGAGAGCGAAGCGGACCTGCTCACCGGCGAGGCCGATTTCGACCTGCAGATGCGCAAGCTCGGCGAACGGTTCGACCATGTGGTGATCAAGCGCGGGCGGTTCGGCGCGGCGCTGGGCGGACGCCAGGGCGTCTCGCATTCGCAGCCGGCGCCGCTGGTCAAGGTGGTCGACACGACGGGCGCGGGCGACGCCTTTGCAGCGGGTTTCGTCGCGGCGCTGCTGCGCGGCGAAGATCACGTGGCGTGCCTTGCCGCCGGGATCACCGGCGGCGCCAAGGCCGTGCAATTCGTGGGTGGCCAGCCGCAGTAGGACGGCCTACTGACGGCCTCTCGGTTCCTACGTCATCGCCGGGCTTGTCCCGGCAATCCATGCTTGCCCCGCATCGCGTGGACCACCCGGACAAGCCGGGTGGTGACGAGCGGTGATACATCCAGTTTGAGCGGCGACAGCGGTCTGCCTCAATGATCCTCGTGTGCGTCCGCCACGCCGAGGCGCCAGTAGCCGGCGGCCTTGACCCATTCATTGTTGAAGCCACGTTCATTGACCAGCAGGTCGCGCACCGCGCGGCTCATGTTCACCTCGCCGGCGATATAGGCATAGGCCTCGCCCGGGGGAAGCGTCGCGGCGGCGACGGCGTCGCGCAGCAGGCTGGTGGTGCCCGCAGCGGCGCCATTGCGATGCACATAGATCAGCATCAGGTCGGCGCGGGTCTCGAAGATCTGCTCCTCGGCCTTGTCGGCCACTTCAATGACGGCGACGACTTTGGCGCCTTGGGGGAGTTCCTCGATGCGGCGGCCGATAGCGGGCAGGGCGGTTTCGTCGCCGGCCAGCAGGTACCAGTCGAAGGCGACCGGCACGACCTGTGAACCGCGCGGCCCGCCGATGACCAGGGTCGAGCCAACCCTGGCGGAAGCCGCCCAGCTCGAGGCGGGGCCATCGCCATGCAGCACGAAATCGAGATCGATCCAGCCCTCATCGACGCTCCAGTAGCGCGGCGTGTAATCGCGCATTTCAGGCCGCGTGCCGGGTTTGAACTCGGCGCCATTGGGGCCGATCGGGGGCAATTCAGGCGTCACGCCCTCGGCAAAGAAGAAGGCCTTGATGTGATCGGCATGGCCCAGTGAGGCAAAGCCCGACATATCGCCTTCGAGCCGCATGCGCCGCATCAGCGGGGTGATGTCGGTGATGGCCGTAACCTTCAGGAGCCGCAGCTTGGTGTCGTGGCGCACGCGCTGGATGGCGCGCGGATTGGAAAAGGTCTCGGTCATGCGTATTATCCTGAATATTCCAGTCAGCATTTACGCCAGCTCAGGCGGGAAGGCAAGGAATGCGCGGCCGGCGACCCTCAAGGCGGCGGCGGGACGGGTGGCGAGGGGTTGACGGGGCGGGGCAACGGCCTATGTGAGGTCCTTGTTACAAAGGAGCCTGCTCATGAAGAGCGCGGTCTATGCCGAGTTCGGTTCACCCGAAAAAGTTCTCTCCAGCGAGGAGCGCACGCGGCCGCAGCCCGGTCCCGGCCAGGTCCTTGTGCGGATGGTGCTGTCGCCGGTGCACAATCATGACCTGATGACCATTGCCGGCCAATATGGCTTCAAGCCCGAACTGCCGTCGGTGCCCGGCACCGAGGCCGTCGGCGTCGTGGAGGCACTGGGCGAGGGCGTCACCAATCTCCAGCCGGGCCAGCGCGTGGCCGGCGGCGCGAGCGGCACCTGGGCCGAGTTCTACCTAGCCGACGCGGCGCGACTGGTGCCCGTGCCCGAGAGCGTCAGCGACGAAACCGCCTGCCAGCTCGTCTCCATGCCATTGAGCGCCAAAATGCTGCTCGACACGCTCGATGTGTCCGCGGGCGGGTGGATCGTGCAGAACGCCGCCAATGGCGCGGTGGGCAAGCTCATGGCCCAGTATGGCGCCGAGCGCGGCATCAAGGTGCTGGGTCTGGTCCGCCGCACGGAGGCGGTGGCGGAGCTCAAGGCGCTGGGCATCGACAATGTCGTCGCAACCGACGAAGACGGCTGGGTCGAAAAGGCCAAGGCCCTGACCGGCGGCGCGCCAGTGATCCGTGCCGTGGACTCGCTGGGTGGCGACGGTCCGGCACAGGTGCTGGCCGTGGCCTCGGACGGCGCCCAGCTTATCAGTTTTGGCGCCATGACGCAGCGGCCGCTCAAGATTTCCGCCGGCGAACTGCTGTTCCGCGGCATCACCGTCAAAGGGTTTTGGGGCGCCAAGCCGCCCGTAAAGCCCGAGCGGATCGGCGAACTCCTGGGCGAACTGGTGCGCGACGCGGCGGCCGGCAAGCTGGTGATGGAGATCGAGAAAGCCTATCCGATCGACGAAGTCGCCGAAGCCGCCCGGGCGAGTGGCGAGCCTGGCCGCAAGGGCAAGGTGGCGATCCGGGGGAGTTGAGGGCTTTCGCCTCTCCGCCTTGAGGGGGAGGGATCGAGGGTGGGGTGGGTAACGCACTCAATCTGGCGTTTGCCGATCACCCCACCCAGCGCCGCTACGGCCTGATGGCCTAGCTTTGCTACCCTCCCCCTCAAGGGGAGGGAGGGTAGGAGCCGATGGTGAGCGCGCGCATCCATGTGCACTGTGGGTGTCTATGGATTAAACGTAACCCAAAAGCTTGTCCTGCTCCTGCCTGAGCGCAAAGAGCCGTGTCGATACGTCCGGGGTGGCATTGGCGCGGGTAATCAGCTCGCCCTTCTTGACCGGCGCGGTGACCTTGCCGCCTTCGAGCAGGCCCACCGGCCAGGCGCCGGCGGCCTGGGCGTCGACGACGGTCATGGCATAGGAGCGGTAGCAGGTCTCGCCGATGGCATCGAGCGCTTCGCCGGCCTTGAGGTCGCGCTTGGCGACGGCGCAGACTTCGGCCACCGGGCGCGGCAGCGGCACCATGTCGGGCTTGCCATACATCATGATGCGGGCGCAGGTCAGCGGCACTTCAAGGCTGGTCAGGTGATAGGGCCGGAAGAAGCCGTAATAGGGCCCATGGCCGATATGGAGATCATCCATGCGCTCGATGATGCGCGGATGGGTGGCCTTGACGATGACGAAGACGCCCGGCGCCACGCCCTTGCCCACGGTGAAATCGACAACGCCGGATTTGTTGAGGATGCCGCCATCTGCCGTGGGAATGAGCACCTTGGCCATGTCGTCGCGATGGGTGGCCGGGCCATGCATGCCCGGCACGTCGGGCACGAGGCCGGTGGCATTGGCGATCGCGGTCATTTCCACGGCGGTCTTCGAGCCATCGACGAATTCCACCAGCATGCGCGGGTTCATGTTCCTGCGCGTTGCTTCCTCGCGATAATCGTCGGGCACGGCGTCGTGCTTGAGGGGATTGTTCTTGCCCTTGCCGGCCGCGACGATGTCGAGGCCGAGGGCGGAGACGAATTCGATGAGCTCCATGCAGGAACTCGGCTCGTCGCCGGCGCCGACGGAATAGACGACACCGAGCCGGTCGGCCTGGGCCTTCAGATAAGGTCCGATGGTGACGTCGGCCTCGACATTCATCATCACCAGATGCTTGCCGTGTTCCATGGCCATGAGATCGTAGTCGGCGGCGACGCCGGGCTTGCCGGTGGCGTCGATGACCACGTCGATATTGGGCGTGGTGACCAGCGTTTCGGCCGAGGTGATGGCGATCTTGCCGGCCTCGATGGCGGCAGTTGCAGCGGTGGGGCTATCGGCTTCCTTGCCCTTGCTGTCGTCGCCATAGGCGATACGCATCGCCTCGAGCGCGGTATGCGGGCGGCGCGTCGCCACGGCGGCCATCTCGATACCGGTCATCAGGCTCATCTGGGTGACGAGGTCGGTCCCCATTTCGCCCGAGCCGATGACGCCGACGCGGATGGTCTTGCCGCTTTCGGCGCGCTGGGCGAGGTCACGGGCAATGCCGGTGAGGGCGATCTTGGAGGGCATGGATGGTCCAGTTCTGGTGTTGGGCATGCGATAGCGCTGTGTGGGGGCGGGGGCAAGGATTTCCGGCGGGTCGGTTGGGGCATGGGGCGTGAAATAACACTGTGCCGCCCTCGGGCTTGACCCGAGGGCCTGCTGCAACCTGAGCAATGTCTGTGGTGTCCACGGTGTGTGCGGCCCAGCCTTTCGAGCGTAGCTCTCAAGGCCTCTGACGCTCCAAACGCGCCACTGGCGCGTTTGGCCCTGCGGGACGCGTCATAGTTAGCACTTCTTAAACCGTTCAAGTTGAATATGCCGCTTGGAGTAGACTCCGGGGGCATTCCTTTAGACATGGCCAAGCAATCCAAGCAGACGGTCGCCTTGCCAGAGGTCATCGATCTCGATGCCATTGACGGCATTCGCGATGTGCTGATCGACGCGCTCGAGGAGGGGCCGGTGACGGTTCAGGCGAGCGCGGTCGAGCGGGTATCCACCAATGCACTGCTGCTGCTGGTGAGCGCTGCCGAGACGGCCCGGAGAAACCAATTTGATTTCAGGATTGAAGCGCCGAGCGCGGCCATGAATGCCGCCATCGAGCGACTGGGCCTTGCCGCCCGGTTTTCAGGGATGATGACACCATGACGTTGCGGGTACTGACGGTAGACGATTCACGCACCATTCTGGCCATGCTGCACCATACGCTCAGCAATGCCGGCTTCGAGGTGCTGCAGGCCGAGGACGGCAAGCAGGGCCTCGACGTGCTCAAGGCGCAGGCCGTCGATGTGGTCATCACCGACATCAACATGCCGGTCATGGATGGCATCGAGTTCATCAAGAATGTGCGCGCCACCGGGCAGCACAATTCCCTGCCCATCCTCATCCTCACCACCGAGACCAGCCAGGACAAGCGCGACCAGGGCAAGGCCGCCGGCGGCACCGGCTGGATCGTGAAACCCTTCGATCCGGAAAAGCTGATCTCGGTCATCCACCGCGTCGTGCACTAACATCCGAACCCCTGACCCAGAAGGGTTGAAAGCCTAGAGCATGAGCGATCTCGACGACTTCAAGGCCACTTATTTCGACGAGTGTTCCGAGCTCCTGACCGAGCTTGAAGAGCAGTTCGCCGCCATCGAAGAGGGCGAGCGCGGCGCGGACCGGCTCAATGCGGTGTTCCGCGCCATCCACTCGATCAAGGGCGGCGCCGGCGCTTTCGGCTTTTCGGCCCTGGTGGGCTTTGCCCATGCCTACGAGACCCTGCTCGACTATGTGCGCGACGGCCGCGTCGAGCTGACCGACGACGTGGTCAACCTCTGCATCCGCGCCAATGACATCGTCGCCGACCACGTCAATGCCGCCCAGTCGGGCGAGGACCTGCCCGCCGATTACGGCGCCGAGGAAAAGTCCCGCTTCGACGCCCTAGCGCGTGGCGAGACGGCGAGCGAAGACGACGACATGGGCGGCGAGATGGTCGAAGAATTCGACATCGACTTCACCCCCGTCATGGTCAATCTCGATGGTGGCGGCTCGGGCTTTGCTGCCGGCGAAGCGCCGGTGGAAGACGTCTTCGAGGCCGCGCCCATGGAAGCGGCCGACGGACAGTGGGAAATCCGCTTCACCCCGCATCGCGCGCTTTATGCCCGCGCCAACGATCCGCTGCTGCTGTTCCGCGAACTCGCGGCCCTGGGCACCATGCAGGTGCGCGCCATTCTGAGCGACGTGCCGCCGCTTTCCGATTTCGAGCCCTTTGCCGTTTATTGCGCCTGGGAAATCACCCTCGTGGCGCCGGGCCTTGGCGAAGAGGCGATCCGCGAAGTCTTTGAATTCGTCGATGGCGATTGCGACATCGTCATCGCCCAGGCCGGCATCGTGCCCGGTGCGGGCCTCGATCTCGGCGATTTCGACGCGGCTCCGGCTCCGACCGAACCGCAGGAGCCCGATCTGTCGAGCCTCCTGGCCCTGACCGAAGAGGAAGTGGCCAGCCCGGCCCGTCCGGCCGAGCCGCTGCCCAGCTTCGCCCCGGACCTGCCCGCCGAGCCGGTGGGCGCCCAGGACAAGTTCGAGGAAGCGCCGGCCCTGAGCTTTGCCGATCTCGCCGCCGAGATCCCGCCGCCGGCTCCCAAGATCGAGGCGACCCCGGTTGCCGCCGCCGCCGCCAAGCCAGCCAGCAGCGAAGGCGAAGAAGGTGGCGGCCGTTCGGTCGGCGTGCAGTCCATCCGCGTCGATCTCGACAAGGTCGATCGCGTCGTCAACATGGTGGGTGAACTGGTGATCACCCAGTCCATGCTCACCCAGCAGATGGATGAGACCCTGCGCGCCCGCTATACCGAATTGGTGCGTGGCCTCGAAGTGCTGGCCCAGACCACCCGCGGATTGCAGGACTCGGTCATGGCCATCCGCGCCCAGCCGGTCAAATCGGTGTTTTCGCGCATGCCGCGCCTGGCGCGTGAACTGGCCACCAAGACCAACAAGAAGATCAAGCTCGAAACCATCGGCGAGAATACCGAGATCGACAAGACGGTCATCGAGCAGCTCAGCGATCCGCTCACCCACATGATCCGCAATTCGGCGGACCACGGCATCGAGAGCCCGGAAAAGCGCCTCGCCGCCGGCAAGCCAGAAACCGGCACGATCCGGCTTTCGGCCGAGCAGGCAGGCGGCAATATCCTCATCATCGTCGAGGATGACGGCGCCGGCATCAACCGCGAAAAGGTGCTGCAGCTGGCCCGCAACAAGGGCATTGTCGCGGCCGACATCACCCCCACCGACGAGCAGATCGACCAGTTGATCTTCGCGCCGGGCTTTTCCACGGCCGAGGCGGTCAGCGACATTTCCGGCCGCGGCGTCGGCATGGACGTGGTGCTTTCCAACATCAAGAAGATCGGCGGCTCGGTGCATGTCCGCTCGTGGACCGGCAAGGGCTGCCGCATGACCCTCAGGCTGCCGCTGACGCTGGCGGTGCTCGACGTCATGCTGGTCAAGGTCGGCGGCGGACCCTATGTGGTGCCGCTCTCCTCGATCGTCGAAACCATGCAGTGCTCGCGCGCTTCGTTCGAGCGCGTGCCTTCGGGTGGCCGCGTGCTGCAGGTGCGCGGCGAATATGTGCAGGTCATCGACCTCGGCCAGCGCTTCGGCCTTTCGACCCAGACCGCACCGGACGATCAGTTCGTGGTCCTCTGCGAAACCGAGGGCAACCAGAAGGTGGCGCTGGTGGTGGACGACATCATCGGCCAGCAGCAGGTGGTCATCAAGAGCCTCGAAGAGAACTTCGAGCGCGTCGAGGGCATTGCCGGCGGCACGATCCTGGGCGACGGCAATGTCGCGTTGATCGTCGACGTGCAGGGCCTACGCACGACCCATCTGCACCAGAACGCGGCCTAGGGCGTGTCTACCGACGCGGCGCGCCGTTAACCGATTGGCGTCAATGACGCGCTAGACTGCAAGCAAATCGGCCCAGGACGGGCCTCGAGTAAAGGCGAGTAAAGATGGAAGCGCTGAGCCTTCGCGACGATGTGAGCGACAAGTCGGCCCTGGCTGGACAGAACACCCTGCAACTGATCGCCTTCTCGATCGGCGAGCAGACCTATGGCGTGGAAATCACCACGGTGCGCGAAATCCGCGCCTGGAACGGCGCCACCCCGCTCCCCAATACCCGCGAATTCGTGCGCGGCGTGATCAACCTGCGCGGCACCATCGTCCCGATCTTCGACCTGCGCGCCCGTTTCGGCGACGGCCAGACCTCGCCCACCAAGAACCACGTCGTGGTGGTGATGAGCGTCGGCGACAAATGGGTCGGCATCCTCGTGGACGCCGTCAGCGACATCCTCACCGTCTCCAAGGACGACATCCACAACGTCCCCGAAGGCAATTCTATCGACACCGAACTCCTCAACGGTATCGTCACCCACGAAAGCCGCATGGTCGGCTTGATCGATCTCCACGCCGTGGTGTCTGGCGCCAAGATGGACGGCTAGGGCCGGGCTGATCTGGAGCGAGAATTGAAAGGGCGCCGCGAGGCGTCCTTTGCTTTTGGGAGTGGAACGGGGAGACAGGCGGCTTTTGGGAGACAAGACGCAAACCCCGGACAGTCGGTGCTGACTTCAACTCGCTAACGGATGTATTCCAACTTATAACAACTGTTTGCGAGCAGCCTGTGGTTTGCATCACTCGCCTAAAGCATCGGGATTCCTGCCTCCGTCAAAATATTGTCTAGGGCCGGTAACCCCCATCTTGTAGCCAGATCATAGAAGATCACACTTAGTACAATAAAAGCCGCGGGCGATAACGTGGAATGCTCTAAAAATTGCCCACGACACGAAAGCAAGGGCATACAGGCTCCACAATTGGCCCTTCTGGAATCCTTCAGAGATTATTACCCAGAGGAAGTAGCCAACTGGCCGGAAATCCCGACGCCCGGAGGCGATCACGGCCTCACAATTTCACACTCAGAGGCGGCGACCGCCTCCGGGCTCCATCACCCTCTCTTTCCCTGCGACGCTTTCGGGCCGGGCAGCGCAGAGTCACGCCTGTGGCAACGATGCGGCGGGCGATGCCGTTACCGACGCGGAGGATTTCGCATCATGCCCCTCACCTTCATCGCCCCGATGGAAGCCAAGCTGGTGACCGGCCTGCCCGATGAGACGGGCTGGCAGTTCGAGCCCAAATGGGACGGGTTCCGGTGCCTCGCCATCAGGGAGGGCGAAAAGGTCGCGCTCTATGCCAAGTCGGGCAAGGATCTGGGGCGGTATTTTCCCGAGGTCGTGGCCATGGTCGCAGCGCTGCCGGGGACGCGCTTCATTCTCGATGGCGAACTGGTGGTGGCGACCGAGGGCGTCGCCTCGTTCGATGATCTGCAGCAGCGGCTCCATCCGGCGGCGAGCCGGGTGCGGAAACTGGCGGCGGAAACACCGGCTACATTCGTGGTTTTCGACCTGCTCGACTATGGCGCGGATATGTCCGTTCTGCCGCTTGCGGAGCGGCGGCAGCGGCTGGAAGCCTTTGTGGCCAAGTCCAAGGCCGAAGGGCTGCGCCTGTCGCCCGCCACCGAGGATGCTGCCGTAGCCCAAGGCTGGTTCGAAAAGCTCAGCGCCGAACTCGATGGCGTCATCGCCAAACGGCGCGATGCGCCCTATGCGCCCGGCGAGCGGGCCATGCTCAAGATCAAGACCATCCGCACCGCCGATTGCGTGGTGGGCGGCTTTCGCTATGGCAAGGACAGCAAAGAGGTCGGCTCGCTGCTATTGGGCCTCTTCGATGGGGATGGGAAACTTCACCATGTCGGCTTCACCTCGGCCATTGCGGCCAAGGACAAGCCGGAGCTGACGGAAAAACTCGAAAAGCTAAAGGGGAAACCCGGCTTTACCGGCAAGGCGCCGGGCGGGCCGAGCCGCTGGTCGACAGAGCGCTCAAGCGAATGGGAGCCGCTTCGGCACGAGCTTGTCGTCGAGGTCGCCTATGACCAGATCACCGGCGACCGCTTCCGGCACGGCACGCGCTTTCGGCGCTGGCGGCCGGACAAGGCGCCGGAGCAATGCACCTTCGCGCAACTGGCGGCGCCGGCCGCGCCGGATGCGGTGATTGCCGGGGTTCTGGGCAAAACGCAAAAAGGCGCCCGGGGCGCCAGCGTTGAAGGGATGTGGAGGCGGAAGGACTAAAACAGTTCGGCGTCGCCGTGGGCGCCGTGGGCGGCAATGCCGGACAGGGCGGGCACGCGCAGCTCGTCGAGGGTGAGGCTGGCCCAGATCTCGTCATAGACCGAATCGGGGGCCGTGGGGGGCAGGAGGGCGAACTGGCGCACCGCCAGAGCCATGTTGTGGCAGCGCTGCTCGATGCGATCCTGGCCCTGCAGGGCGGTGATGATGAGCTGGACCGCCTCGTTGACCGTGGGGTCCTTGCCGAGGCCTTTTTCGGCGAGCAGCTCGAGGGCTTCGGTAATGCCTTCGAGCATGGAAGCGGTCTGGCGCGCCGTCTCGTCCAGTTCCCGCGCGAGTTTCTGCAGTGACATAGATGCGTATTCCTAGCCCCGATCAGGCAAATCTATAGCCCTATTTCTAAAGCTCTCCTTGCTGAATCAATCGTCACCAGCGAACTCGTATGTCTTGGTTAGCAATTGGCTAACGAGTTTACCTCTACCATCCGAAGCAATTCGCCCGCAGAGGTAGATGAAGACCAAATGCCCCTTTCGAATACCCTGCCACCCGAGTTTGACCGTGGGGTGGTGACCACCGTCCACCAGGGCGATTGCCACGTTTCCAATGCCGCCGACATCACCTTCTCGACCGTGCTGGGATCGTGCGTCTCGGCCTGTGTGCGCGATCGGGTGGCGCTGGTCGGCGGGATGAACCATTTCCTCCTGGCCGAGCAGTCCGGTTCGGCCAAGGACCGCTATGGCGCCTCCGCTCGCTATGGCGCCTTCGCCATGGAACAGCTCATCAACAAGGTGCTGAGTCAGGGCACGGGCAAGAAGGCCAATCTCGAGATCAAGATCTTCGGCGGCGGCAAGATCAATTCTGCGCTGGACGATGTGGGCGCCAAGAATATCGACTTCGTGCGCCAGTTCCTGGCCGACGAAGGCTATGTCGCCACATCGGAGGATCTGGGCGGCACTTTCGCCCGCCGGGTGCTGTTCAAGCCGCATTCGGGCCGGGCCTTCGTCAAGCGGCTCGACAGCGATGCCGGGGCCAATGTGGCCAAGGAAGAAATGGCACTGGCCAAGCGCCGCGTCGTGGTTCCGGCGCCGGTGGACGATATCGAACTGTTCTAGTTCCGGTGCGGCGGCAGGTACTTTCGGAAGTCTTACCGCCCGCCATCTCTTTATAGATTTGGTTAACCATTGTGCGACTAGGGTCCGGACATGTCGGACCATGCCGCCTTTGCTGTTGATTCGCGTCCTCCTCACCGGGGATTGCGCCTCATGCTGGCGGCGGCCGGGGTCTGGATGTTCTTTGTCGCCGTGGCCGCGGGCATGCTGCTGGCCATGGGGCCGGGGCCAGCCTGGTTTGCCGCGGCGGGAAGCCTTGCCGGCCTGGCGCTGGCGGGCTGCGCCGCTGCGGGCGTGGTTGCGGATCGGCGCGATGCGGCGCGGCTCGCCGCTGTTGCCCAGGCCGCAGGCTTAGTCGACCGGCCCGGCGAAGTCCTCTCCATTGCCGGCATCGTCGCGCGGCTCGGCAACCGCCTCGAAAAGGCGCATCATTTCCGGGCCGCCATCGGCGCCATCGAGGCGCCGCTGATGGTGGTGGACGAGCATGGCGTGATCCTCGCGGCGAGCCGCGGCATGGAGCGGCTGGCGCCCCGGGCCCGCGAGGGAGAAACGCTCGATGGGCTCTTCGGCCCGGGCTATCTCGATGGCGGCGGTGGCGCGCCGGAGGAAGCGCTGGTGCTGCTCAAGGGCCAGCGGCTGGTGGCGCAGCGGCGTCCGCTGCCTTCGGGGCGTTACGCCCTCGAACTGCTGCCGGCCGGCCATTTCATCGCCGACGACAATCTCGAATCCGCGCTGGGCGCCCTGCGGCTCGGGCAGACCGGCTTCCGCTTCGGCGGCGAGGACGTGGCCGTGCATCCGGTGCTGGGCCAGTTCAACCTCATGTTCGAGACGCTGGACGATGGCCTCATGCAATTACGCGCGGTGATGACCGGCGAGCCGATGCAAAAGGCGGATCTGCCCTTAGCCGCCGAGGCGCAGATGGTCATCGACCTTTTTGCCGGGCTAGACGAGCAGCAGCGCGACGAGGCGCAGGCGCGGCTGGCGCTGGAAACGCGGCTCGGTTCGGTCAAGACGCTGCTGGCCCAGTTCGAGGCACGCGCCGCCGAACTCGAACAGACGGCGGAAACGGGACGGCAGTCACTGGCCGCCGGGGTTGCGAAAATGGCTGGGCTCGAGGCGGAGCTGGCAGCGGCGCGCCGTCGCAATCACGAAGCCGACGCCCTGGCCGGGCAGGTGGAGCAGGCGGCCGAGCGCACCAAGGCGCTGGTCAGCGAGATCGCCCGCATGGCGCAGGAAATCGATACGATGACGGCGGGCATCGAGGATGTGTCCTTCCGCACCAACCTCCTGGCGCTCAATGCGGCGGTGGAGGCGGCGCGCGCCGGGGAAAAGGGCGCCGGTTTTGCCGTGGTGGCCGACGAGGTGCGCCAGCTCGCCCAGGTCACCAACCGTTCCGCCAAGGATATCCGGGTCATTGCGGACAAGGGACGGGCACAGGCCCGGATCGGGCTCGACGAGGCCGGGGGCCTGCAAAAAATTACCGCTGCCCTACGGGAGAATTTACGCAATCTAAGCAATGAGCCAGCCAGTATCGCCCCGATTGCAGTGATTGGCGGACGCGTTGAGGCGTCCATCGGCGCGGCAAGGCCGGTGGTCGGGGGGCAGGGTCAGAAGACCGGTTTCGATCAGCGCGCCGCCAGCTAGGGCATCGACCGGCAAGGGCCGGCGCTGCCTTGGTCCCTAGTGTAGTCGCGCGGCCGAACCGCAAAAGTCTTGCAACTTTTGCCGGCCACGCTCCAGGTCCGGGAGAACCCGGCGTATAAGGGGTGGTTGCATGGAACAGGGGGAATATTCCCTCAGCGAGCGGGAATTCGCTCGCATCAAGGCCCGGGTCTATGCCGTGGCCGGCATATCGCTCAGCGATGCCAAGCGAACCCTGGTGGTGTCCCGTCTTTCCAAGATCGTGCGTGCGCTGCGGCTGCCCAGCTTCGACGCCTATGTCGACTATCTGGAGCGCGGCGGCACGGCGCAGGACGGGCAGGACTTCGTCAACGCGCTGACCACCAACCTGACGCGCTTTTACCGCGAAGATCACCATTTCGACCACCTGCGCACCCATGTCGCCAATCTCATGGCCGAGCGGCCGCGCGGCCCGCGTCTCAGGATCTGGTCGGCCGGCTGCTCGACGGGGCAGGAGCCCTATACGATCGGCATGGATCTGCTCGGCGCCTTTCCCGAACTCAAGCGCTGGGACTTCCGTATCCTCGCAACCGATATCGACACCGCAGTGCTGGCCAAGGCGGCCGGCGGCGTTTACCCGGAAAACGAACTGACCGGCCTCTCCCAGGAGCGGGCCCGGGCTTTCGAGCGCGGCGGCGACGGCATGATCCGCATTCCGGCGGCAGTGCGCGAACTGGTGTCGTTCAAGCCGCTCAATCTTATCGGTCCCTGGCCGATGAAGGGGCCGTTCGACGCGGTGTTCTGCCGCAACGTCGCCATTTATTTCGACAAGCCTACCCAGGGCGAAGTGTTCGGTCGCTTCGCCAAGATGATGGCCCCGGAGGGTTTCCTCTATATCGGCCACTCGGAAAACCTGGGCTCGGGCGGGGACGGGTTCCGGCTGGTGGGCAAGACCATCTACCAGTCCAAGGAAAAACTGAACAGAAGAGCTGCATGATGAGCATCAAGGTTCTGGTCGTCGACGACTCGGCGCTAATCCGCGAGGTGCTGGGGCGCATGCTGACGCGTGATGGCGACATCGACGTCGTTGGAACCGCCGTCGATCCGATCGAGGCGCGCGAAAAGATCAAGCAGCTCGATCCTGATGTCGTGACGCTCGACATCGAAATGCCCAATATGAACGGGCTGGCCTTTCTCGAAAAGCTGATGCGCCTCCGGCCCACGCCGGTCGTGATGGTGTCGACGCTGACCAAGAAGGGCGCCAGCGAAACGCTTCTGGCGCTCGAACTGGGGGCGGTCGATTTCGTCGCCAAGCCCAGCGCCGAATTCCAGGGCGGGCTCGATGCCTTCGGCGCCGGGCTGCGCGACAAGATCCGCGCCGCCGCCAAGTCGGACGTGCGCGGCCGCTCCGCCAGCCGGGCCGATGTGCCCAAGGTCAAGGCCCCGCTCAAGACCGCCGCGGCGCCCGAGGGCGCGCTGATTGCCATCGGCGCCTCGACCGGCGGGGTGGAAGCGATCCGTGCCGTGCTCAGCGAATTGCCGGCCGACTGTCCGCCCGTGGTCATTGCCCAGCATATGCCGGCCGGCTTTACCGGGCGTTTTGCCGCCCGGCTCGATGAACTCTGCGCGCTCAAGGTCGCCGAGGCCGAGGACCGCATGCCCCTATTGCCTGGCCACGCCTATGTGGCGCGCGGCGACTATCACCTCAGGGTGGAAAAATCCTCCGGCCAGCTCAAGTGCCGGTTGGGTCAGGACGGGCTTGAAAGCGGCCATCGCCCCAGTGTCGACGTCTTGTTCGAATCCGTGGCCAAGACGGTCGGACCCATGGCGGTCGGCGCCATCCTCACCGGCATGGGCCGGGACGGGGCACGGGGCCTCAAGCTCATGCGCGATGCCGGCGCCTATACGGTGGGCCAGAGCCAGGCTTCGGCCCTGGTCTATGGCATGCCGCGCGTCGCCTTCGAAGAGGGTGCCGTTGTGGAACAGGCGCCGGTCGAGCAGATCGCGGCAAAGCTGGCTAACGCATTGGTGAAACTCAAATCCGCGGCGTAAACCGCGCCGCGACAATGCCAAGGCGGCGATTGAGGGAATTGTAACGCTTGGACCCTAGAGTCGGCGACAAGTGCGGCCCGAAGGCCGAAGGCGCGTAGAGGTAAGAACGACCATGCCAAAAGCAAGCGCTGTCAGCGTCCTGATTGTGGATGACCAGCAGTCCATGCGCGGGATTTGTAAGTACATCCTGACCCAGCTCGGCTTCAAGGACATCATCGAGGCAAAGTCCGGGCGCGACGCCCTGGGCAAGCTCGAAAAGAGCAATGTCGACCTGATCATTTCCGACTGGAACATGGAAGACATCGACGGTCTCACCCTGCTCAAGGTGATCCGCAAGCATCCGCGCACCCAGGCCATGCCCTTCATCATGGCCACCGGCCGCTCGGACAAGGAGCAGGTCAAGGAAGCCATCTCCTTCGGCGTCAACAATTACATCATCAAGCCATTCGACGCCTCGACCATGAAGAAGCGCATCGAGGCGGTGATTGGCGCGCTGACCTGATCGCATGGCGATAGTCTGATCCATGCCCCTGCCCTGAGGCGGGGGCATTGTCATTTGCGGCACCGATACTGTCGATCGTGATCGCGACTGCCTAAAAATTGGGCCATCGGCAATTATCCGTAAGAAGTGATTAAGCCCCCTCCTATATCGTTTCCATGACTAGCGCGCCGCGTCGCGCCACGGCTGCCTGCGTCACACCCCTTTTCGGGCGGGGACGCGGGAGGGAGCGGCCGGTTTTGGGGAGACGACATTTCATGAAGTTCATTCCGCAGCTCAAGATCGCCCAGAAGCTGCCCCTGGCGCTGGTGGGTTCGGCCCTGGTGGTCAGCGCCGGCGTGGGCATTGCCAGCTACCTTATCGGCCTTGGTACGGTGCAGGAGCAGCGCAACCAGTCGATGCAGGCCTCGCTGACCACGGCGAGCTCGCTGGTGGGCGATTACTTCACCAGCGCGGAAGTGGACCTCAGGCTTTTCGTGCAGCGCTCCGACACCGTCACGGCCATGAAGAACCTGACGCGCGCCCTCGACGAGCTGCGCATGGGCCTCAAGGAACGCGCGGCGCCGCAATTGCAGGCCGCCTATGTCACCGAGAACCCCGATCCGGAAAATCGCGCTTCGGTCGACAGCGTCGGCGCCAAGGGCGCGACCTATGACGCGCCGCACAAGCGCTTCCACCCCGGCTTCCGCACGCTGATGCAGGAACGGGCCTATTCCGACGTGCTGCTGATCAGCGCCGCCGGCGACGTGGTCTATTCGGTGGCCAAGAATACCGACTTCGTTTCCAACGTGCTGACCGACGCGACGGCCGCCGCCTCCGGCCTCGGCCTGGCCTTTGCCGCCGCCAAGGACCTGCCGGACGGCCAGGCGACCTTTGTGGATTTCTCGCTTTATGGACCGACCGGCACGCCGGAAAGCTTCATGGCCATGCCGGTCTATGACAAGGAAGAAAATACCGGCGTCATGGTGCTGGCAATTTCGCCGGCGACGCTCAGCGCCCGCGTGTCGAGCCTGTCGGGCCTCGGGCTCACCGGTGAAGTTGTGGTCGTGGGCGCCGATGGGCTGCTGCGAAGTGAATCGCCGCGCACCGAGGCCGCGGATGTCCTCGTCACCCCGCTGACCTCTCCCGCCATTACCAGCGCCTTTGCCGGCGCCGCCGAGGAAGGTATCAGCACCGATTATCGCGGCGCGCCCATGGTGGTGCGGGCCCAGCCGGTCAGTGTCCATGGCGTCAACTGGGCCGTGGCCGCCGTGCAGCCCCAGGACGAGGCCTATGCTGCCGTCGTCGAGATGCGCAACATGACCATTCTGGTCGGTGGCATTCTGCTCGCCATCGCCGCCATTGTGGGCTTCTTCTTTGCCCGCTCGATCAGCAAACCGATCAGCCGCCTCACCGGCACGATGGAAGCGCTGGCCGATGGCGACCTCGATGTCGAGGTCAAGGGAGCCCGCCGTGCCGACGAAATCGGCGCCATGGCCCGTGCCGTGGAAGTGTTCCGCGAGAATGCGCTCAAGGTCAACGAGATGACCGAGGCGGAAGCCGCGCGCATTATCGCCAACCAGGCCGAACGCGCCGCCATGATGCAGGATCTGCAGCGCGCCTTCGGACAAGTGGTGGATGCGGCCATTGCCGGCGATTTCTCGCGCCGCGTTACCGCCGAATTCCCCGATGACGAGCTCAATACCCTGGCCCGTTCGGTCAATGGTCTGGTCGAAACGGTGGATCGTGGCCTCGGTGAAACCGGCGCCGTGCTGTCCTCGCTCGCCAATACCGATCTCACCCAGCGCATGCAGGGCGACTATCAGGGGGCCTTTGCCCGCCTCAAGGCCGATACCAATGCGGTGGCCGACAAGCTGACCGATATCGTGGGCCAGTTGCGCGACACCTCGCGCACGCTCAAGACCGCGACCGGCGAAATCCTTTCGGGCGCCAACGATCTTTCCGAGCGCACGACGCGCCAGGCCGCGACCATCGAGGAAACCTCGGCGGCCATGGAGCAGCTTGCTTCCACCGTGCTGCAGAATGCCGAGCGCGCCAAGGAAGCCTCGACGGTGGCGACAGGCGTGACCCATACCGCCGAAGAAGGCGGTCAGGTCATGGGCAAGGCCACCGAGGCGATGGAACGCATCACCCAGTCCTCGGCCAAGATCTCCAACATCATCGGGCTCATCGACGACATCGCCTTCCAGACCAATCTCCTGGCGCTCAACGCTTCGGTGGAAGCGGCGCGTGCCGGGGAAGCGGGCAAAGGTTTTGCGGTAGTCGCCGTGGAAGTGCGGCGCCTTGCCCAGAGCGCGGCCCAGGCGTCGAGCGACGTCAAGGCGCTGATCGAGCAGAGCGCCAACGAGGTCAAGGGCGGCTCCAAGCTCGTGGCGGACGCCGCGGGTCGCCTCGAACAGATCCTCACCTCGGCCCGCTCCTCGAGCGAGCTGATGAACAATATCGCCCGCGAAAGCCGCGAGCAGGCCTCGTCGATCGACGAGGTCAACACCGCCGTCCGCACCATGGACGAGATGACCCAGCACAATGCGGCGCTGGTCGAGGAAATGAACGCCTCGATCGAGCAGACCGAAGCCCAGGCGACCCAGCTCGACCGTATCGTCGACATCTTCGCCCTCGAACAGCGCATGGCGCCGGCGCCCCGCAACGCGGCAGCAGCAGCGCCGAGCCCGGTACAGGCCATCGCGCAGGGCGCGCGCGGGTTGCAGCAGAAGCTCGGGGCCGCTGCCAAGTCGTATCTCACCAAGGGCAATGCCGCGGTCGATACCGACTGGAGCGAATTCTAGGCGAGTTCAAGGGCGCCCCGGAGGCGCCCTTTTGCTTGCCACGCCGACTACCATACAAGATCAACCAAGCGTTAAGCCGAACGGGGCTAGCGTCGGTCGCCGGGATTGAGGAGTTCCGGTGCTATTCTGGAGGGGACAGATGACAATTTTTGCCGGCCTGCGCCATGTGCGGCTGACCACGGCCATTGCGGTGCTGCTGCTGATCAGCATCGGCGTCACCATCCTGGCCTATAGCACCAGCACCTATCTCAGCCTGCGCGGTCAGGCGGTTGGCCAGGCTGTCGCCCAGCAGGATGCCGACCTCAAGACCGCGGCAACCGTCTATGAACGGCGGCTCAACGGCTCGGTGCTGACCTGGTCGGAAGAGGATGGCAGCATTGTCAGCTTCACCACCTATTCGATCCCCAATTTTTACGACACCGGCGCGGTGGATTCGGTGACGCGGGTCACCGGCGGCGAAACCGTGATCTTCGGCCGCGACGAGGCCGGGCAGTTCATCGCCAAGTCCAGCAGTTTCGAAACGGCGGAGGGCGAGCGGGTCGTCGATTTCGTGCTCGATCCGGCCAGTCCCGCCGCCGTGGCGCTGGCCGCCGGGCAGATGTTCCAGGGCGAAATGAGCATCGAGGGCAGCACCTTCAATGCCGCCGCCTATCCGATCTTCAAGCTCGACGGCACGCTCCTGGGCGCCTTCTGGGTCGGCAAGGACGCGGCGCTGGCCGACGCCGCCGCCAATGCGGCATTGCCGGGCCTCGCCGCCATGGCCGGCGCGCTGCTGCTGGTGATGAGCGCCATCGGCCTCCTGATGTCGCGCCTCCTCACGCGGCCGATCCCGAAACTGGCCGGCACCATGGATGCCATCGCCGCCGGCGACTACGATGTGGCCGTCCCCTTTGTCGATCGCGGCAATGAAATCGGCGCCATGGCCCGGGCCGTGGAAGTGTTCCGCGAAAACGGACAGCGCGTCAGCCAGATGACCGAGGCGGAAGCGGCGCGAATCATCGCCGATCGCGAAGCACGCCAGCAGATGATGGTGGAGCTGCAGGACGCCTTCGGCGCCGTGGTCGATGCCGCCGTGGCCGGCGATTTCGGCCGTCGCGTCATGGTGGAATTCCCTGATCCCGAGCTCAATGCGCTTTCGGGCAGCATCAATAACCTGGTCTCGACCGTCGATCGCGGCATTGCCGAAGTCGGCTCCGTGCTTGGCGCCCTGGCCCATACCGACCTGACCCGCCGCATGGAGGGCGACTATGAAGGGGCGCTGGCCCAGCTCAAGAGTGACACCAATGCGGTGGCCGACAAGCTGAGCGAAGTCGTTGGGCAGTTGCGCGCCACCTCCGGCACGCTCAAGACTGCCACCAGCGAAATTCTCTCGGGCGCCAACGACCTGTCCGAGCGCACCACCAAGCAGGCCGCGACGATCGAAGAGACCTCGGCGGCCATGGAACAATTGGCCTCTACCGTCCTGACCAATGCCGGGCGCGCCCAGGAAGCGAGCAGCAGCGCCAGCCTTGTCACCCGTACCGCCGAGGAAGGGGGCCAGGTGATGGACGCGGCCACTGGAGCCATGGAGAAGATCACCACCTCCTCGGGCAAGATCTCCAACATCATTGGCATGATCGACGACATCGCCTTCCAGACCAACCTCTTGGCGCTCAATGCCTCGGTCGAGGCGGCACGAGCCGGTGAGGCCGGCAAGGGATTTGCCGTGGTGGCCGTGGAAGTGCGGCGCCTCGCCCAGAGCGCGGCCCAGGCCTCGTCGGACGTGAAACTGCTGATCGAGCAGAGCGCCGAGGAAGTGCGTGGCGGATCGCGGCTCGTGGCGGATGCCGCGGCCAAGCTCGGCGCCATTCTCGATGCCGCCCGGGCGTCGAACACTCTGATGCATTCCATCGCCACCGACAGCCGCGAACAGGCGTCCTCCATCGAGGAGGTCAATGCCGCGGTGCGCCAGATGGACGAGATGACCCAGCACAATGCCGCGCTGGTCGAGGAGATGAATGCCGCCATCGAACAGACCGAGGCGCAGGCCACTCAGCTCGACGGCATTGTCGATATTTTCCGCATCGAGGAGAGCCGGCCGCAGGCATCGAGCCGCCCCGCGGCGCCGGATGTGCGCTCTGCCGGCCGGGCCTATCTCAGCCGCGGCAATGCCGCCCTCAAGACCGACTGGAGCGAATTCTGACGCTGGGGATCGCGGACGGCTTTTCGCATTCAGGCGATAAAAATGTGAAAGCGGCTCAGGCCGGCGCGTTTTGAGAGCGGAATTTACACTTCCAGCCCCTCAAAATGAAAATGCACCTTGACTAAATCATTGTAATACTTGATTAAATTTGCGACCCCATGCTTGCTCCCACGCTGGATTGCTTCGGGGGACGGGCATGGTCGGGTTTATCGGGAAATTCTTTGGGCGGCTGAGCCTCAGGCTTCAGATATCGGGCCTCGTCATGGCGGCGATCATGGTGTCGATCGGCGTCGTGGTCTTGGGCATCTATCTCAGCTTCTCCTCCACCATGATGCAGCAAGGGCGGGATCGGCAGGAGACCAACCTCAAAACCGCTGCAACCATCTTTGCCGCCGCCACCAATATGAAGGGCGGCACGGTGGTGGAATGGACCGAGGATGGCGCCATGAGCCAGGTCAAGGGCTGGGCGCTGCTGCCCTTCTTCGATACCGAACTGGTGGACGGCATCAGCCGTGTCATCGGCGCCGAGACCGCCATCTACATCACCGACAAGGATAGCGGCGCGCTGGTCAACAACACGACCACGCTGGCGACCGATACCGGTGAGAGCCTCAAGGACAGCGTCATCGACCCCGATGGCGCGGTCATGGCGGCGCTCGGCGCCGGGCAGGGCTGGTTCGGCGAAGAGAGCCTTGCCGGGGTCAATTACTACTCGGCTTACTTCCCGGTGCTGCGCGAGGACGGGGCGCTGGCCGGCGCGCTATTCGTCGGCGAGCCGGTGGCCCGCATCGAGCAGCAGGTGAGCCAGACCATGGTTCTGCTGCTGGCCATCGGGCTGGGCACGACGCTGGTGCTGGCGGTGCTGGGCTACCTCGTCAGCCTGGCTATCACCCGGCCGATCCCGCGCATCGCCCGGGCCATGGACGCCATTGCCGAGGGTGAGTTCGAGACCGACGTGCCCTATCGCACGCTGGGCAACGAAGTCGGCGGCATGGCGCGGGCCGTGGAAGTGTTCCGCGAGAACGGCTTGCGGGTGAGCGAGATGACCGAGGCGGAAGCCGCGCGCATCCTGGCCGACGAGGACAAGCGCCGCCAGATGATGCGCGAGTTGCAGGCTGCCTTCGGCGACGTGGTGGACGCGGCCGTGGCCGGCGATTTCGGCCGCCGCGTCGGCACCCAGTTTCCGGACGAGGAGCTCAATGCGCTGGCCTCCAGCGTCAACAACCTGGTCTCGACGGTCGACCGTGGCGTCACCGAAGTGGGCTCGGTGCTCGCGGCGCTGGCCAATACCGACCTCACCCGCCGGATGGAGGGCGACTATGAGGGTGCGCTGGCCCAGCTCAAGGACGATACCAATGCAGTGGCCGACAAGCTGAGCGACGTTGTCGGGCAGTTACGCGCCACCTCGGGTACGCTCAAGACCGCGACGGGCGAAATCCTCTCGGGCGCCAACGACCTCTCCGAGCGTACCACCAAGCAGGCAGCCACCATCGAAGAGACGTCGGCGGCCATGGAGCAGCTCGCCTCCACCGTGATGACCAATGCCGGACGCGCCCAGGAGGCGAGCAGCAGTGCAGGTCTCGTCACGCGCACCGCCGAAGAGGGCGGCCAGGTCATGGAAGCGGCCACCGATGCCATGGAGCGGATCACCACCTCCTCGGGCAAGATCTCCAACATTATCGGCATGATCGACGACATCGCCTTCCAGACCAACCTTCTTGCCCTCAACGCCTCGGTCGAGGCGGCGCGGGCCGGCGAGGCGGGCAAGGGCTTTGCCGTGGTGGCGGTGGAAGTGCGGCGACTGGCTCAATCGGCGGCGCAGGCCTCATCTGACGTCAAGACGCTGGTCGAGCAGAGCGCCTCGGAGGTGAAGGGCGGATCGCGCCTCGTGGCCGATGCTGCGGCCAAGCTCACCGCCATTCTCGAGGCGGCGCGCACCTCCAACGGGCTGATGCACTCGATCGCCCAGGAGAGCCGCCAGCAGGCCGCCGCCATCGACGAAGTGACGACGGCGGTGCGCACCATGGACGAAATGACCCAGCACAATGCGGCGCTGGTCGAGGAGATGAATGCCGCCATCGAACAGACCGAGGCGCAGGCGAGCCAGCTCGACCGGATCGTCGATGTCTTCACCGTCACGCCGCAGGAGGCGGCAGTCTCTCCCAGCCGCGCTGTCGCCAATGACCGCGTCAGGACGGCGGGACGCGCCTATCTGGCGCGCGGCAATGCTGCCCTCGACGCCGACTGGAGCGAGTTCTGAGGCCGGGCGACCGCGAGAGAATCACCATCCCTGCGCGCCGCGGCCCCACGCCCGGCGCGCAAAAAAAGCAAAGACAGGGCACTTGTCTGGACAAATTTGTCTCTTTTTCCTGGTGAACAGGCTGTGAAATCGATTCCGGGGAAATCCGTACAGTTTTCAGTAAATAATATCCCATAGCGTTTTGGCCGATTCAGCCGATCCGGGACGTCACCGACGCCTTCCGGGTCCGCGTGGGGGAGAGACGCTATGAAACTGATTGCGCGCGCTTTGGGAAATGTGCGCATGACGACCAGCATCATGATGCTCGTCATGTTGTCGATTGTCGGATCCATCGCCGCCGTATCGGGCGCGATCTATCTGAACCTGCATAGTCAATCCATGGCCGAGAGCCGGGTGCAGCAGGAGACCAATCTGGGCGTCGCCGCCACCATTCTCGAGCGCCGCATTTCCGGCTCGGTGCTGACCTGGAACGAGGAAGGCGCCATCGCCTCCTTCCAGAGCTGGGCCATTCCTCCCTTCTACGATACCGAAGTCATCGACTCGGTCACCCGCGTCACCAAGCAGGACGCCGCCATCTACGTGACCGATACGGCCACCGGCGACATGGTGGCCAAGACCACGAGCCTGGTGCTGCCCGATGGCGCCCGTGCCGTGGGTGGCATCCTGCCGGCCGCCAGCGACATGGTTGCCAAGCTCAATGCCGGCGAGATGGTACTCGGCGAGGTCATGCTCGACGGCGTCAAGTATTACGCGGCGCTGCAGCCGATCTCCAAGACCAGCGGCGAGGTGATGGGTGCCATCATGGCCGGCACACCCATGGCCAATGTCGAGGCCCAGGCCACTGGCGTGCTGGGTCTGATCGCCATGGTCGGCGGTGCCGCCATTGTCGGCTTCAGCCTCTTGGGCTTTGTCACCTCGCGCCTCATCACGAGGCCGATCCCGGCGCTGGCGCGGACCATGGATGTGGTCGCCCAGGGCAATTACGAGGTCGATGTTCCCTATACGAGCCAGGGCAATGAAGTGGGCGCCATGGCCCGCGCCGTGGAAGTGTTCCGCGAAAACGGCCTGCGCGTCAGCCAGATGACCGAGGCGGAAGCCGCCCGCATCATCGCTGACGAGGAAAAGCGCCGCCAGATGATGAGCGAGCTGCAGGGTGCCTTCGGTGAGGTGGTGGATGCCGCCATTGCCGGCGATTTCACCCAGCGCGTCACCGCCGCCTTCCCCGATGCGGAACTCAATGGCCTCGCCTCCAGCGTCAACAACCTGGTCGAGACCTTTGATCGCAGCGTCGCCGAAGTGGGCGAAGTGCTGGGCGCCATGGCCGAAGCCGATCTGACGCGTCGCATGGAGGGCGACTATCAGGGCGCCTTTGCCAAGCTCAAATCCGACATCAATGCGGTGGGCGACAAGCTGACCGACGTGGTCATGCAGTTGCGCCACACTTCGGGTTCGCTCAAGACCGCCACCGGCGAAATGCTTTCGGGCGCCAACGATCTTTCCGAGCGCACCACCAAGCAGGCGGCGACCATCGAGGAAACCTCGGCGGCCATGGAACAACTGGCCTCCACCGTGCTCGCCAATGCCGAGCGCGCCAAGAATGCGAGCGCCTGTGCCTCGCGCGTCACCAACACGGCCGAAGAGGGCGGACGCGTCATGGATGCCGCCAATGACGCCATGGAGCGGATCACCGCCTCTTCGGCCAAGATCTCCAACATTATCGGGCTGATCGACGACATCGCCTTCCAGACCAACCTCTTGGCGCTCAATGCCTCGGTGGAAGCGGCGCGGGCCGGCGATGCCGGCAAGGGCTTTGCCGTGGTGGCCGTGGAAGTGCGGCGCCTGGCGCAGAGCGCCGCCAGCGCATCGTCCGACGTCAAGGCGCTGATCGAGCAGTCGAGCGGCGAAGTGACGAATGGCTCCAAGCTCGTGGGCGAAGCCGCCGGCAAGCTGGCCAGCATGCTCGAAGCCATTCGCGAGAATACTCAGTCGCTCGAAGCCATTGCCCGCGACAGCGCCGAACAGGCCACTTCCATCGAGGAAGTCAGCTCGGCGGTGCGCACCATGGACGAGATGACCCAGCACAATGCGGCGCTGGTGGAAGAAACCAATGCCGCCATCGAGCAGACCGAGGCCCAGGCCAGCGAGCTCGACCGGATCGTCGACATCTTCGCCGTGGCCAATGCAGCGAGCGAGGTACCGGCCCAGTCCACGATGCGTCGCCCCGCCCCTGCTCCGGTCTCCAGGTCGGCGCCAAAGGCAGCAAAGACCTATCTCACCCAGGGCAATGCGGCGGTGTCGGCCGATTGGGACGAATTCTAAGTCTTTCTCCCTGCCCAAATAATATGCGGCCTGCATAAGCAGGCCGCAGTCATTTTCGATGGATAATACTCGGTTAATCCGATCGGATTAGGATTTCTCCTAAGACTGTCGCCGTTCCGTGGGGGAGCTGGGCGACGCAATGGGGGTCTGATCTGTGGTCGGCTCAATAAAACGCTTCTTTGGCAATATCCGTCTCACCACGGCCATCGCGACGATGGTCATCGTGGCCATCCTGATCTCGGTGATGGCTGTCTCGGCGGCGATCTACTACAATCTCAGCGGCACATTGCGCCTGCAGGCCGAAGAGCAGCAGCGCGCCAACCTCAAGACCGCGGCAACGATCCTTGCCAGCAACCTGCCGGGCGCCGAGGTCACGTGGGGCGAGGACGGATCGCTCGAACAGATCAAGACCTTTGCCATGCCTCGGCAGTTCGTCAATCACGACCTGGTCGATTCCATCGTGCGTCTGACCGGCGAGTCCGCGACCATTTTCGGCTTCGATGCCACCCAGCAGGATTTCGTGCGCATGACCACGACCCTGGTCGGCGAGGATGGCGAGCGCATCACCGGCACGACCCTGGGCGCGACCAGCACGGCCTATGAATCGGTCATGGCCGGCCAGCCCTATTATGGCGAGGCCACTATTGTCGGGCGCGCCTATTATACCGGCTACCAGCCGATCGTCGACATGGCCGGCGCGCCGGTGGGCATCCTTTATGTCGGCGTCGACAAGGACGGGGTCCAGGGCGTTATCTCGGCCATGGTCAGCCTGCTGATGGCCATCAATCTGGGCACGCTGCTGGTACTTGGCCTTGCCGGCTTCTTCATCTCGCGGGCGTTGATGGCGCCGGTGCCGCGCCTGGCCAAGACCATGAAGGTCATTGCCGACGGGGATTATGAAACCGAAGTGCCCTATCTCGGGCGGCAGAACGAAATCGGCGAAATGGCGCGCGCCGTGGAAGTGTTCCGCGAAAACGGGCTCAAGGTCAGCGCCATGACCGAGGAAGAACGCGCCGCGTCCCAGCGCCGCCGCATCGAGCGCACCGACATGATGGTGGCGCTGCAGGCGGCCTTCGGCGAGGTGGTTGACGCCGCCATTGCCGGCGACTTCTCCAAGCGCGTGCATGCGCAATTCCCCGATGCCGAACTCAACAGCCTGGCGGGCAGCGTCAACAGTCTCGTCGAAACCGTCGACCGCGGCCTGGGGGAAACCGGGGCGGTGCTGGCGGCCCTGGCCGAGGCAGACCTCACGCAGCGCATGAAAGGGGACTATCAGGGCTCCTTCGCCAAGCTCAAGAGCGACACCAATGCGGTGGCCGAGAAGCTCAGCGACGTGATCGGCAAGCTGCGCGTGACTTCGCGGGCCCTCAAAACCGCGACGGGTGAAATCCTCTCGGGTGCCAACGACCTTTCCGAGCGCACCACCAAGCAGGCGGCGACCATCGAAGAAACCTCGGCGGCCATGGAGCAATTGGCCAATACCGTGGCCGAAAATGCCCGCATGGCCGATGATGCCAATACATCAGCCAATGCGGTCTCGGCCGACGCAGCGCGCAGCGGCGAGGTCATGGACCGGGCCAATGCCGCCATGGAGCGGATCACGCAGTCCTCGGCCAAGATTTCCAACATCATCGGCATGATCGACGACATCGCTTTTCAGACCAATCTGCTGGCCCTCAACGCCTCGGTGGAAGCGGCGCGGGCGGGCGATGCCGGCAAGGGCTTTGCGGTGGTCGCGGTGGAAGTGCGGCGGCTCGCCCAATCGGCGGCGCAGGCCTCGTCCGAGGTCAAGGTGCTGATCGAAGCCAGTGCCAGTGAGGTGCAGGGCGGCTCGCAACTGGTGTCGAGCGCGGCCACGCAACTGCGCGACATGCTGGGCGCGGTCACCGAAAATGCCGGGCTGATGCAGGCCATCGCCAAGGCCAGCAAGGCGCAGGCAGCGGCCATCGACGAGGTCAGCGTCGCCGTGCGCACGCTCGACGAAATGACCCAGCACAATGCGGCGCTGGTGGAACAAACCAATGCCGCCATCGAGCAGACCGAGGCGCAGGCGGGTGAGCTCGACAGCGTAGTCGACATCTTCACGCTCGACGAGACCGAGGCTGCCGCCCCGATGCAGCTCCGGCCCGCCGCCGCGCCGGCGCGCGGTTCGGCCCAAAAGGCCAGCAAGGCCTATCTCAGCCACGGCAATGCCGCTGTCGCCGCCGACTGGGACGAATTCTGAAGTCCTTAAAAGGACGAACAAGAGTATCGGGAGGGGGCGCTGGGCGCCCCCTTCTGCATTTGAGCAGAGAACTCTTTGGCTTTACCGGGCCTTAACGCTGTTCTGCTTTAACTCAGATTGGACGCAGACCTGAATTTACGAACCCCGGCAACGGCGCCGGTGGCTTGGGCGGGCGTCATTCCCCCGTATTTTGACCTTTGTTCCGCCCCTCGGGGTGGACCGTTGGCGCGCACGGCGAGCGCGGGGTTTTGGCCTGTCCAGAAGGACCGGCTTTATTGGAAGCATGCGCAAGATGAAACTGAGCGATCTGTCCATCCAACTCAAGCTGGTGCTGGGAGCGGGCATTGTCTTCCTCCTGGCCACCGGCGGCCTCATCGCCGGGGGGCTTTATCTCATGTACCAGACGGCCGGTGCCGAGGCGGAGGAACGGGCCCGGGCGCTGCTCGGACAGTACAGCCAGCTCGCGACCGGGCAGTTGGGCAATGTGATCGCCCATACCCAGGCGACCGCGGCCATTGTCGAGGGCCTGGTTGCCACCAATGCCAGCCGCGAGGCCGTCGCCGAAGCCGTTACTCGTGCGCTGCAGTCGCGGCCATCTGTGGTCGGCATGACGGTGGCGCTGGAGCCAGATGTGCTGGGCAGCGATGCGGCCCATCGGGGCCAGCCCCATTCGGATGCGCAGGGCCGGTTCGTGCCCTACTTCACCCAGGCGGGCGGCAAGGTGGCGCTCGAAGCGCTCGACATGTCGGTGCCTGCCAATGACGAGAACTGGTATCACCTGCCCATGCGCGAGGATCGCGGCGTGCTGACCGCGCCCTATGCCTATGCGGTCGAGGGCAAGGACACGCTGCTGACCAGCATCGCCATGGTCGTGCACAAGGATGGCAAGCCTGCGGGCATCGTCACCTCCGACCTTACCCTCGACGTGATCGGCGGGGTGATCGGACAGTTGCGGCCCTTTGATGTGGGCTCGGTGCTGCTGGTCAGCAATGCCGAGACCTGGATCGCCAATCCCGATCCGTCGCTGGTCGGCCAGGTGCTGTCGCCGGAAATTTCGGGCGCGCTGCTCAACACGGCGCTGATGGAAACCGGCATGAGCTATGTCAACGAACTGGGGGTCAACACCTTCGTCGTTACTGCGCCGCTGAGCTTTGCCGGGGTGGCCGACCAGTGGACCATGGTCATGACCGTGCCCACCGCGACCATCTATGCGGGCGTCGACTCGATGCGCAACATGGCGCTGGTGGCCGCCGCGGTGCTGCTGGTGGTGGTGCTGGGCCTGGTCTGGCTGGGTGCCGGGGTCATCGCCAAGCCCATTCGCCGCATGACCGACCTCATGGGTGTGCTGGCCGAAGGCAAATATGATGTCGCCGTCCCCGGCCTCGATCGCCGCGACGAAATCGGCGGCATGGCGCGCGCCGTGGAGATCTTCCGCGAGAACGGCCTCAGGATCAGCCAGATGACCGAGGCCGAAGCGGCTCGCATCATCTCCGACCAACAGGCGCGCCAGGCGATGATGCAGGACCTGCAGCTCGCCTTCGGCGAAGTGGTGGATGCCGCCATTTCCGGGGATTTCACCAAGCGTGTCGATGCCAGCTTCCCCGATGCCGAGCTCAACAGCCTGGCCGGTTCCGTCAATTCGCTGGTCGAGACCGTCGACCAGGGTGTCACCGAGACCGGCAAGGTGCTCGAGGCGCTGGCCCGCACGGACCTGACGCTGCGCATGCATGGCACCTACCAGGGAAGCTTCGCGCAATTGCAGACCAGCACCAATACCGTGGCCGAAACGCTTTCGGACGTGGTCAATGGCCTCAAGGCTACCTCGCGCTCGCTCAAGACGGCGACCGGCGAAATCCTCGAAGGCACCAACGATCTTTCCGAGCGCACCACCAAGCAGGCCGCGACCATCGAAGAGACATCGGCGGCCATGGAGCAACTGGCGACCACAGTGCTGCAGAATGCCGATCGCGCCCGCGACGCCAATGCCATTGCCCAGACCGTGAGCGACACGGCCGAAGAGGGCGGCGTGGTGATGGGCAAGGCGACCGAGGCCATGGAGCGGATCACCACCTCCTCGGCCAAGATCTCCAATATCATCGGGCTGATCGACGATATCGCCTTCCAGACCAATCTGCTGGCGCTCAACGCCTCGGTGGAAGCGGCGCGGGCCGGGGATGCCGGCAAGGGCTTTGCCGTGGTGGCCGTCGAAGTGCGCCGTCTGGCGCAGAGCGCCGCCAGCGCCTCGTCCGACGTCAAGGCGCTGATCGAGACGTCGTCGGGCGAGGTGGGCGAGGGCACGCGCCTCGTGGCCGAAGCCGCCGCCAAGCTCGCCGCCATGTTGGAAGCTGCCAAGTCCAATTCGAGCCTCATGGAAGGCATCGCCCGCGACAGCCGCGAACAGGCCTCGGCCATCGAGGAAGTGACCGTCGCCGTGCGGCAGATGGACGAGATGACCCAGCACAATGCGGCGCTGGTGGAAGAGACCAATGCCGCCATCGAGCAGACCGAGGCACAGGCCAGCGAGCTCGACCGCATCGTTGCGGTATTCCGCACCGATGGCAGCGAGCTGCGGGCTCCATCGGAAGCTGCGCGTCCGGCTCCCGCTCCGCGCCCGGTGCAGAAATTGCGACAGGCTGCCTCGGCCTATCTCACCCAGGGCAACGCCGCCCTCTCGGCAGACTGGAACGAGTTTTAGGCCAAGCATTCCGCAGAACAGCAGCAGGGACTGCCAGTGACTTGTCATCACCGGCAGTCCTTTCATATTCTGTGTATGTATATCAGAATATATCCTGGTAAAATTACGTAGGTATATTTCCGTAGTTCCGCGAAAACTGCATCAGAGTTGCGAAAATCAATTCCTAAGAATGCCTGTTAATACGGCAAATGTTTATCCTCTCTCTATGGAATTCTTTAACCGTCCCGGCGCAGCCTGATGGAGCGCCGAAGCAGCGGCATTCATTCAGGGGCAGAAAATGGCGGGCTTTCCGTTTGGCAACGGCAGTCGGGACAACCAGGCCAAGGTGGATGCCATCACCCGCAGCCAGGCGGTGATCGAATTCGAACTCGATGGCACGATCATCACGGCCAATGAGAATTTCCTCGGTGCCATGGGCTATGGGCTCGATGAGGTGCGCGGCAAGCACCACGCCATGTTCTGCGACCCGGCCTATGCGGCGAGCCCCGCCTACCGCGCCTTCTGGGCCGAGCTGGGGCAGGGCAAGTTTCAGTCGGCCGCGTTTCAGCGCTTTGCCAAGGGTGGAAGGGAAGTCTGGATCCAGGCCAGCTACAGCCCGGTCTTCGACCGCTCCGGCAAGCCCGTCAAGGTCATCAAGTTCGCCACCGACATTACCACGCAGCGGCAGCAGGCCGCCGATCATGCCGCCCAGATCGAAGCGATTTCGCGCGTCCAGGCGGTGATCGCCTTTAATCTCGACGGCACAATCATTTCGGCCAATGAGAATTTCCTCGCCACAGTCGGCTATGGCCTCAGCGATATCGTGGGCAAGCACCATTCCATGTTCTGCGAGCCGGGCTATGCCCGCTCCGCGGACTATCAGCAGTTCTGGGAGCGGTTGCGCGCGGGCCACTATGAAGCGGCCGAGTTCCAGCGCTTCGGCAAGGGCGGCAGGGAAATCTGGATCCAGGCCAGCTACAACCCGATCTTCGATGCATCAGGCAAGCCGGTCAAAGTCATCAAGTTTGCGACCGACATCACCGAGCGCAAGCGCTGCGAAGGCATTCTCAACGAGCTGACGCAGAGTCTGGCGCGCATGGCGGAGGGCGATCTCGGCGGGCGCATCGACATGGCCTTTACCGGCCAGTACGAAGCGCTGCGGCAGGCCTTCAACCTGACGCTCGACAAGCTCGAAACCATTGTCCACGGATTGACCGGCGCCGCCGGGACATTGCGCACCGCCACGGCCGAAATCCTCTCGGGCGCCAATGACCTGTCGAGCCGCACCACGCGGCAGGCGGCCACCATCGAGGAAACCTCGGCGGCGGTCGAACAGCTTTCCCATGCGGTCTCGGCCAATGCGAAGCGGGCGGCGACCGCCAGCAGCAAGGCGCGCCTCGTCTCGCAGAATGCCACCGAGAGCGGTGCCGTGATGACCGAGGCCACTTCCGCCATGGCGGCCATCGAGGCCTCGTCGGGCAAGATTTCCAACATTATCGGCATGATCGACGACATTGCCTTCCAGACCAACCTGCTGGCGCTCAACGCCTCGGTCGAGGCGGCGCGCGCCGGCGATGCCGGAAAGGGCTTTGCGGTGGTGGCAGTGGAGGTGCGGCGCCTGGCGCAAAGCGCGGCCAGCGCTTCCTCGGACGTCAAGGCGCTGATCGAGGCCAGTGCCGGCGAGGTGCGGAGCGGAGCGCATCTCGTGGGCAAGGCAGCCGAGGGCCTCAGTGACATCCTCGCCGGCGCCGAAGAAAGCGCCGTCCTCATCGACGAGATCGCGCGGGAAAACCTGCAGCAATCCGGCGCGCTCGAGGAAGTGACCGTCGCCGTCCGGCAGATGGACGAGATGACCCAGCACAATGCGGCATTGGTGGAAGAGACCAATGCAGCCATCGAGCAGACCGAGGCGCAGGCGGGCGAACTCGACCGCATCGTCGCCGTGTTCCGCAAGGGTCAGCCGGCTTCGGTGCCACAGGCCGGTTCGCGGCCACGGCTGGTGACGCGCAGTAGTGGCAATGCAGCGCTATCGAGCGAATGGGAAGCTTTCTAGTTTTAGTGGTGATCGATCCTGCCAAAAGGCCGTCGCCCCGGGGGTGGCGGCCTTTTGCTTTCCCGGCCGTCTACGTAGAACCCGGTAAGTTTATATTAACCATGAAATTTACCCCGCGCGCGCTCTCATAACCGCAATGACGCGACGTATTTTCCGGGGTTCAGACATGCAGGACACACTTCAGCAAAGGCTCGATTTCATCGGGCTCGGCGAGGGGGTCGAGGAGCGGCTGGCGCCGGTTGCCGACAGCGCGGCCCGCCATCTCGATCTGGCCCTGCAGCGGTTCGCCAGCCAGGTGGCGACGGCCCCCAGTGCCGCACGCTTTCTTTATGGCCGCGAGCGCATCGAGGGCGATAGCGGCGGGCCAGCCACGCATTGGCGCGCGCTGGTTTCGGGCCGTCTCGATCGCAGCTTTGCCGAAGCGGCCGTCCGCACCGGGCAGCGCCACGCCCGTATCGGCGTCGATCCGCGCTGGCATGTGGGCAGCCAGGCCATCATCGTGCAGGACCTGGTCCGCGGCATGATCCCGGAGGGCGTGGCCACGATGATGAAGCCGCGCCGGGGACCGCTGGGCCTGCTGGGTGCGCCGGATGCGAGTGCCGTACAGGACGCGACCGATGCGCTGGCCAATGGCGTCGCGACGCTGCTGGGCGCCGTGCTTCTCGATCTCGATCTGACATATTCTGGCTATTTCGAGCGCCAGCGCCTCGATGCGGAAACGCGCCTCGACGCCCAAGAGGCGCGGCTGCGCCAGTCCATCGAGGCTGCCGGACGGATGCTGGAAGCGGCTGCCGAGGGACGGCGCGAGGAAGCGGGACTTGCCGGCGACGATGCCGAGCTCGCGCCGCTGCGGGCGGGTGCGGAAAAACTCGCCGACAGGGTCGCTACCCTCATCGACGATCTCGGCACCGCCAGTCGCGCTGCCGAGAGCCTGGCGAACGACGTGCTGGCCAGCGGCAAGGCGCTGGTGGCCGAAAATGCGGCGCAGCGTGACCTGGCGCAGCGCCTCGCCGAACTTCTGTCGCAGCAGGCGCCGCGCGCCGCCGACCTGCCGCGTCAGCTCGGGGACCTCGCCCGCCATGGCAAGGCGCTGGCCCGCCGCTGCGCCCGGCAACGGCGCGACCTGCTGGCCGCAAGTGCGGCCGAGGCAAACCGGAACAATCCCCTGGCTCTGGTCGAGCGAATCGACGGCCTTGGCCTTTCCGCCAACCTCGTTGCAGCCCGGCTCGCCCAGAGCGCAGGCGGCGCCGGCGAAAAGCTCGATGGCGAGCTTCATGCCATCGCCTTGGGCCTAGCGCAGGTTTCGGCCGAATTGCGAGCCGAAGCGGACCGGCGCGACAGCGCGTCCGAGAATACCGACCATGCCGCGACACGCCTGGCCACGATCCTTGAGCAGCTTGTCGCTGAACTCGGGGCCGACAGCGCCGCCTTGGCGGAGCTTGAGCAGCAGGGCCGGACGCTTGCCGACGGCGTGGCCGAGGCCAGTGCGCTGGCCGACGGGCTGGTGACTTCGGCGGGGCAGGGGGCAGAGGCCGTGGAGCGGGTGCGGGCAAGCCTTGCCGGCGCTGGGGCGCTGGGCGACCTCAAGGCGGTGTTCAACGCCCCCACCCTGACTGAAGCGCAGGCCGAAGAGCAGCAGGATTATCCAGCGCTCGATTACGAGGCCATTGCCGCCCACTGGTTTGCCGTCTGACCCCGCCGGCCATTGCCCTTTTCGCGCCGCGCGGGCATGAAGGCCGGGTACAGGGAGGCGCAACGCCATGGCACGTATTGGTCTCGTGGCCCACGACGACAAGAAGGACGACCTTTGCCGCTGGGCCGAGGTGCACCGGCACAAGCTCGGCCAGCACGAGCTCTGGGGCACCGGCACGACCGGCAGCCGCGTCATGGCGGCGACGGGTCTCACCGTGAGCCTCCTCAAGAGCGGTCCGCTCGGCGGCGACCAGCAACTGGGCGCGATGATCTGCGAGGGGCGGCTCGACGTGCTGATCTTCTTCATCGATCCACTTTCGGCACAGCCGCATGATGTCGACGTCAAGGCATTGACGCGGTTGGCCACGCTCTACGACGTGCCCCTCGCCAACAACAAGTCCACTGCCGATGCGGTGCTTGCGGCTGTTTGAGTGGTTACTCAGCGGTTGAAATTCCGGTCGGTCTGTGAGCACATGCCCCAAAATTGCCCGGATTGAACCGGGCCGGCACGCATTCAGGAAACCGGGCTCTCTTCATTGTCCACTGACTTGGTCATCGACGTTCGCAACGTCTCAAAACGCTTTGGCGGCCTCCGGGCCGTCAACAACTGCTCCCTTTCGGTTCGGCGCGGCTCCATTACCGGGCTGATAGGCCCCAATGGCGCCGGCAAGTCGACGCTGTTCAACATGGTCGCCGGCAATATCGTGCCCGATGAAGGCCAGGTGATCTTCGACGGCACCGACGTCACGGGTTTGAAGCCGCACCAGCTTTTCCGCATCGGCATGCTGCGCACCTTTCAGATCGCGCATGAATTCTCGCAGATGACGGCGCTCGAGAACCTGATGATGGTGCCCGGGGACCAGCCCGGCGAGCATCTTGTCGACACCTGGTTCCGCCCGGGCCTCGTGCGCTCGCGGGAAATCGAGGTGCGCAAGAAGGCGCTCGATGTCATCGACTTCTTGAAGCTCGGCCATGTGCGCGACGAGCTGGCCGGCAACCTTTCCGGCGGGCAGAAGAAGCTCCTTGAACTGGGGCGCACTATGATGGTCGACGCCAAGGTTGTCCTGCTCGACGAGGTCGCGGCGGGCGTCAACAAGACCCTGCTCAACGACCTGGCCGGCAATATCGAGCGCATGAACCGCGAGTTGGGCTATACCTTTTTCGTCATCGAGCACGACATGGACCTGATCGGGCGCCTGTGCGATCCGGTCATCGTCATGGCCCAGGGCGAAAAGATCGCCGAGGGCCCGATGGCCGAAATCCGCGCCAATCCCGCAATCGTCGAAGCCTATTTCGGCTCGCCCGCCGAGGTGGCATGACCATGGCCCTGATCGAACTGAAGCACGTCGTCGGCGGATATGGCGGCGCGCCCATCCTCAACGGCGTCAACATCGCTATCGACAAGAGCGATATCGGTGTCATCGTCGGCCCCAATGGCGCGGGCAAGTCGACCACGCTCAAGGCCATTTTCGGCCTCCTGAAGGTCACCGGCGGCACGATCGACTTCGGGGGCGAGAACATCGCCAATTCGCTGCCCGACAAGCTGGTGCCCAAGGGCCTCTCCTTCGTGCCGCAGGAGAAGAACGTCTTCACCTCGATGAGCGTCGAGGAAAACCTCGAAATGGGCGCCTTCACCCGCAAGGACGATTTCCGCGCCACCATGAACTGGGTCTACCAGATGTTCCCGGTTCTGGCCGAAAAGCGCCGTCAGCCGGCGGGCGAACTCTCGGGCGGCCAGCGCCAGATGGTGGCCATGGGTCGGGCGCTGATGAGCAAGCCGAGCCTCCTGATGCTCGACGAGCCCTCGGCAGGCCTTTCGCCGCGCTATGTGATCGAGATCTTCGAGACCATCCAGCGCGTCAACAAGGAGGGCGTCGGCATCCTCATGGTCGAGCAGAATGCCCGCCAGGCGCTGGCCTTCGCCACTAAGGGCTTCGTGCTCGCCAGCGGCCAGAACCGCTATACCGGCACCGGGGCCGAGCTCATCGCCGACCCCGAAGTCGCCAAGTCATTCCTCGGGGGCTGAGCCGTGACCGAACTCGTTTTCTTCATCAACCAGGTGGTGATTTCCGGCCTCGTGCTCGGCTGCATCTATGCGCTGGGCGCCATCGGCATCACCCTGATCTTCGGCATCCTGCGCTTTGCTCACTTTGCCCATTCCGAGCTGATGACGGGCGGCGCCTTCATCGCCTTCCTGCTGGCCTCGGCTTTTGCCGCCTGGGGCATCGTCACGCCCATCCCGACCGGCTTCGTGGTCCTGCCCATTGCCATGGTGCTCACGGCCATCCTGGCGCTGGGCATCGACAAGGGCTTTTACGCTCCGCTCCGGAAGCGCGGCGCCAAGCCCGTTACGCTGCTGATCGCCTCGATCGGTGTGACGCTGATGATCCAGGGCCTCATCCGCCTGTTCTTCGGCGCCGGCTCCTACTCCTTCTTCGAGACCGAGCCCAAGGAAGTATTCCGCATCGACATGGCCGGCCTCGGTTCGACCCGGCCGCTCGTCATCACCGAGCCGCAGGTGCTGATGATCCTCGTCACCGCCGTTTCGGTAGTGGCGCTGCATTTCTTCCTCACCCGTTCGCGGCTGGGCAAGGCCATGCGCGCCATGGCCGATAATGCCGACCTCGCGCAGGTCTCGGGCATCAACACGGCGCTGGTGGTGCGCGTCACCTGGGTGATCGCCGGGGCGCTGGCCTGCATGGCCGGCACCATGCTGGCGCTGGACGTGACGCTGAAGCCGGATCTGGCGTTCAATATCATCCTGCCCATCTTCGCCGCCGCCATCGTCGGTGGCCTCGGTCAGGCCTATGGCGCCATTGCCGGGGGCCTTCTTATTGGCTTTGCCGAAACGCTGGCCGTGTTCAACTGGACCATGCTGTTGCGGCCGCTCAATGCGGTGCTGCCAGACTGGATGCAGTTGCCGGCGACGCTGGCGCTAGTTCCTACCGAATACAAGCTCACCGTCGCCTTCGTCATCCTCGTGGTGACCCTGCTCGTCCGGCCCACCGGTATCTTCAAGGGAGCCTCGTCATGATCCAGCGTTCCCTCGCACTCTTTGGCGGCCTGTTCGTCCTGATCCTCGTGATCGGCTGGGTCATGGGCCTGCCCTTCACCACCTCGCGTCTCGTGGAAGCTGCGGCCTATGCGCTGATCGCGCTCGGGCTCAACATCCAGTGGGGTTATGGCGGCCTCTTCAATTTCGGCATTATGGGTTTCCTGATGGTGGGCGGCGCCGCCGTCACCTTCATTTCCTATCCCGTCAATCCGGCCTTCTGGGGCTCGGACGGCCCGATGATGCTCGGCCGGGCGCTGTTCGCCTTCGCCGGCGGCGCGCTGATCGTGCTGGCGGCCCGCCAGGCCCATCGCATCGGCATTACTGGCAAGTGGCGGGGCGCGCTGATCGTTCTCGCCTGGTTTGCCGCCTATGTGCTCTATCGCAGCCAGATCGATCCGGCCGCGGCCTATATCGAATCGTCAGGCGGCGGCTGGGTCGGCGGTCTCGGTGGCCACCCGATCCTGGGCTGGCTCTTCGGTGGTGTGCTGGCCGCCGGCATCGCCTATGTCATCGGCAAGATCTGCCTTGGCCTGCGGACCGACTATCTCGCCATCGCCACGATCGGCATTTCGGAGATCATCCGCGCGCTGATCAAGAACATGGACTGGCTGACCCGCGGTACGCTCACCGTCTCGCCCATTCCCTGGCCGACGCCGCTGCCGCAGCAGTACCAGGCCCAGGGCATGGATATGGCCACCTCGCTGATCGCTGCCCGCGCCGGCTTCCTGGTCCTGGCCCTGGTGGTCCTCGCCATCGTCATGTGGCTGATTTCGCGGGCCTATTCGGGTCCTTGGGGTCGCATGATGCGCGCCATCCGCGACAATCACATCTCGGCCGCTTCCATGGGCAAGAATGTCACGGCTCGCCAGCTCGAAATCTTCGTCTTCGGCTCGGTGCTGATGGGCATTGGCGGGGCCATGCTGGTCAGTTTCGTGCAGATCTTCGATCCCTCGAGCTACCAGCCAATCAACCACACCTTCCTGATCTGGGTTATGGTCATCGTCGGCGGCGCCGGCAACAATTGGGGTGCGCTGTTCGGCGCTGTGCTCCTGTGGCTGATCTGGGTGATTTCCGAGCCGCTCAGCAAGGCTGTGTTCGACTTCGTCTCGATGTGGTCGACCAATTTCGGCTGGGGCGCCATCCCCGAGATCGAAGCCCGTTCCGCGCAGATGCGCGTCTTCGTGCTCGGCCTCGTGGTCACCATTGCGCTCAGGTTCGCGCCCAAGGGGCTGATCCCGGAAGTGGTCAAGCGCGAGGATGCGCGCTGACTGGAGCGCGTGTGCTGGGTCACCCCACCCTCATTCCCTCCCCATCAAGGGGAGGGAGGCGAAGGGTAGGGGCTCAGTGTTCAGCGACTCCCTCCCCCTTGTGGGGAGGGTAGCGTCGATAGGCCCGGTGGGCCGTAGCAGAGCTAGGGTGGGGCGTTTCCGTTACCGCCTCGCCGTCATCCACAACCATTCGGTGGGCAGCGCGTCAAAACCGCTGCCCATTGTCGTTTCGAGCGTGAGGTCGCTCCATCCGCCGGCGCGATAGTCCGCTCCCAGCCTCGCGGCTGAAGGGTAGTTGTAGTAGCGGCCGAGCCTATCGCGGCCTTCGCCTGATCCGGCCTTGAAGCTGGCGACGAAGGTGCCGCCCGGCCGCAGGGCGCGGCGGATGCTGCCGAGGACCTGCGGCAAGCCGGCCGCCGGCACATGCAGCAGGCTCGCCGAAGCCCAGACGCCGTCATAGTCGCTCTCGGCATCCAGGTCTTCGAACCGCATCACCCGCGCTCGCTGTCCGATCCGCTTCTGCGCCTCGACCACCAGGCCAGGCGTGCCGTCCGTGGCGTCGACGTCAAAGCCGAGCGCCAGCATGCGTTCGGCATCCATGCCATTGCCGCAGCCCAGTTCCAGCACGCGGCCGCCTGCGGGCAGGGCGGCGAGAAACCTGTCCAGTGCGCCACCGCTGGCGCTGGTGCGATGCTGCGCATAGGTGGTGGCATTGTCGGCGTAAAAGCGCAGTGTGTCGTCGTCAGCCATGAGCTTGGCCTTCCATCGCTAGCCAGTTGACCTGCGTCAGCGCTTCCGACGCCTCCCACAAGCGGCGGGCCGTGTCGGCATTGCGAGCTGCCCTGGGGACGCTGGCCGGGCCGGGCGGGTTCTTGAGTTCGAACCAGTGGCCAGGGCCGATATAGGCATCAGTCGGCAGATGCGGCTCCAGCGCCGCGGCAACGATGGGCAGCGCACCGGCGGCGGCCGACTGCGAGACCAGGGGCTCGAGCAGTTTTTCGCCACGGCCGGAAATTCCGCTCCGGCCGTGGCGGAAGAGTTCGGTCCGGGCCCAGCCCGGATGGGCGCTCACCGCCTTGATACCCCAGCCCCCTTCGTCACTCCGCCGTTGCAATTCCCGCGCGAACAGCAGGTTGGCGAGCTTAGATTGAGCATAGGCGCGGAAAGGGTTGTAGCCACCTTCCGACTGCAGGTCGTCGAAGTCGATGCGGCCAAATCGGGCGGCGATGCTGGCGACGCTCACCACGCGCCCACGGGCCGCCTGCAGCAGCGGCTGGAGGTGGCTGGTCAGGGCAAAGTGGCCAAGGTGATTGGTGCCCAGTTGCAGCTCGAAGCCGTCCGCCGTGACACCGCGCTCGCGGGGCGCCATCACCCCCGCATTGTTGATCAGCAGGTCCAGCCTCGGGATCTGCGCGGAGAGGCGGGCGGCGGCGTCCCTGATGCTGCCCAGGTCCGCCAAGTCGATGCGCTCGAAGCTGAGGTCGCCCTGGCGCGGCAGGCTCCGCAGCGCGGCTTCGCCCTTGGCCACGTCCCGGCCTGCCAGGATGACGCGCGCGCCGGACGCCGCGAGCATGCGCGAGATTTCCAGGCCGAGCCCGCCGGCGGCGCCGGTCACGAGGGCAATGCGGCCGGATTGGTCGGGAATCGTAGTTTCGCTCGATATCTGCATGTCAGTGCAACGAAAAAGGCCCGGGATCGCTCCCGGGCCTTTCCGTTATTGGTTCCAGTGAATTACTGGATGACACCCTTTTCGACGAACGAACCGCCTTCGACGGCCAGTTCGACGATGATGCCGTCAACGTCGCCGGCTTCGTCGAAGTCCAGCGCGCCACCGGCGCCTTCATAGTCGATGTCGGTACCGGCAGCGATCAGTTCCTTGGCCTTGGCCCATTCGCCCGGCAGGATCTTCTCGCCCGGAGCCGAAGCGACGTCGCGCAGGGCGGCGGCAATGCCGGCGCGGTCGGTCGAGCCGGCCTTCTCGATGGCGAGAGCCAGGAGGAAGGCAGCATCATACGCCTGCGGAGCGTAGGTCGCGTTGGCGGTGAAGCCTTCGCCGGTGAAGGCATTGTAGATGTCCACGGCTTCGCCGGTCGGGGCACCGGCGCGGGTGGCGATCAGGCCTTCCACGGCAGCAGCGTCGATACCGGTCAGCAGGTCGTCGCCGACCATGCCGTCGCCACCAACGTAAGTGGTGAAGTTGCCGCTCTCGACAGCCTGACGCAGCACGGTGTTACCCGAGGCGTTGGCATAGGCGAGAATGACGAGGTTCTGCGACGCGACCAGGTTGCCCAGCTCGGCGCGGTAGTCCGCCTTGCCTTCTTCATGGGCGATATTGGCAGCCACGGTGCCGCCACCGGCCTCGTAGGCAGCGGCCAGCGCATCGGCAAAGCCCTTGCCGTAGTCGTTGTTCACATAGGTGATGGCGATGTCGTTGACGCCCTTGGCGAGCAGCAGCTCGGCCATCTTCACGCCCTGGAGCGCGTCGGACGGGGTGGTGCGGTAGACAAGGTCATTGTCTTCCAGCGTGGTCAGGGCCGGGGCCGAGGAGGCCGGCGACACGAAAACCACGCCACCCGACAGGCCCGAGCCGTTGAAGGCGCCGATGGTTTCACCGGTGCAGAGGCCGCCGACGACGGCGACGACGTTGTCGGTGTTGATGACCTTGTCGGCGGCGGTAGCGCCACCGGTTGCGTCACAGGCACTGTCGGCCGAGATCATGCTGAGCTCGCCGCCCAGGATGCCGCCCTGTTCGTTGACCTGGGTCACGGCGAGCTGAGCGCCGGCCAGGATCGGCGGAGCGAGAGATTCGATCGGGCCGGTCAGGCCGCCGACGAAACCGATGGTGGCGCCGGTATCCTGGGCCAGTGCCGGAGCGGCAACGGTCAGTGCAGTGGCGGCGACCGCCAGGGTCAGGGTTTTCTTGAACATGCGTGTCCCTCTGTTCTCGTTGCGCGCCGGGTGGCCTTGCTCGACCTCCTCCTTGCGGCGCTGCAACAGGCAAGGGGGCGCGATGCGCGCCCCGCTGGGAAGGGACTGTTGCACAATCGGGGCGCTGATGTCACCGGGGATTGCGTGCCAAATCCATCAGTCGTTGCGGTTGCTTAACGCGCGCCTCTTGGGCATAGACTGGCCCCCGAGGGCCCGGGAGGAACGGCACCGTCGGATATGACAATTCTTCACCCCGTCATCGCTGTGCTTGCACTGGCCCTGCTGGCCGCGCCGGCATTCGCCCAAGTCACCGTGCTCGACAGCGCCCAGGACCAGGCCGCGCCGTCTGATCAGCCGTCGGCAGGAGCCACGACACCCGCCACGCCCTGCGGCGGCCGGCCCATTTCCATTGCCCGAATGAGCTGGCCATCGGCCGCTTTGCTGGCCGAAATCCATGCGCGGATCCTCACGGCCGAATTCGGCTGCGAGGTGCGCATCGTCCAGTCCGACCTGGCTGCGGCGGCGTCGTCCATGGGGTCGACCGGCCAGCCGCAGGTGGCGCCGGAAATGTGGATCAACCGCATTGCCGATCTCTGGAACGGGGCCATGGAAGGCCAGCAGGTGCGCAGCGCCGCGCCGACCTATGTGGAGACCCGGTTCGAGGGCTGGTTCATGCCCTCGGCACTGGCCGGCAGTTTTACGGCGACCCCAAAGGCGGCCGACCTGGCACTGGCTTTGCCGGAACTGGCGGCCGAGGGGCCGATCCAGTTCATCTCATGCCCGATGGACTGGGCCTGCTCGATCCTCAACCGCAATCTCATCGCTGCCCACGGCCTCGACACCCTCGTCGAGGTGATCGAGCCGGCCAATCGTCTCGAAATGGATCGGTTGATCGCCGAGGCGGTCAACCGGCGTCAGCCCTTTCTGTTCTACTACTGGCAGCCCAATGCCATTCTCGATCAGCTCGACTTTGTCGCCATCGACATGGGCGAATATGTCGAGGCGGCGGCGCAATGCCTGGGCGACCGGGTCTGCAATGATCCCCAGCCATCGGCCTTTCCCGACGATAGCGTGGTGATCGCCCTGGCCGAGCGGGTGTTTACCGATGCGCCGCGGGTTGCCGGTTATTTCCAGCGCGCCAGCCTGCCGCTGGCCGAAATGGACGCGCTGCTGGCCGATCTCAACGAGGCGGGAGCCAGCGTGGAATCGGTGGCCGACCAGTTCGTGGCCGAACGCAGCGACCTCTGGGGCGGCTGGGTCGGCGAGACGCCCTGAGCTTTTTTTTGAGATTTTTTTAACTTGCGCGCAGTCCATCTGGTGAGGCGTGGCTTCTTGCGCAGTCAAGACGACAGGTCGTCTCAGTTTATGTCGCAAGTTGAGCAATGGAATCTGCCAAGAAAAACGCCCGGCTATGTCTGTTATTGCTCAAATATTGCCGGATTTGACACACATTTCTGCCATCTTTATGGTCCGCGACATTCCATAACCGCAGGAGCGAACCTGATGATTTTGAAATCCGGTGGCATTGCCGCCGCGATCGCCGTTTCCCTTTTGTCCACCGGCAGCCTTCCCGTCCTCGCGCAGGACGCCGGCGCCACCGAATGCGGCACCGACCGCACCATCGATATTGCCGAAATGACCTGGCCCTCCGCCGCCGCCCTGGCGCATATTCATGCGACGATCCTCGACAAGGGATATGGCTGCGATGTCGCTGTTGTGGCCGGTGACACCGTTCCCACCGCCTCCTCCATGCTCAATCGCGGCACGCCTGCCGTAGCGCCAGAGCTCTGGACCAGCACCATCGAGGATGCCTGGGCCGAAGGCATCGAAGCGGGCAGCGTGGTGCAGCTTGCCGATGCCATCACCGATGGCACCGTCGAAGGCTGGTTCATTCCCGAATATACCCAGGCCGAATATCCCGAGCTGACCACGGCCGAAGCCGTCATCGCGCGGCCGGAGCTCTTTGCCGATCCCGAGGATCCGAGCCAGGGTCGGCTTTATTCCTGCCCGCCGGGCTGGGCCTGCGAACTCTCCACCACGGCCCTGTTCGAGGCCTATGGCATGGACGAAACCTGGAACCTGTTCTCGCCGGGTTCGGGCGGGGCGCTCGACGCCTCGATCGCCCGCGCCTTCACGCGTGAAGAGCCTATCCTCTTCTACTATTGGGGTCCGACCGCGATCCTGGGCAAATATCCGGCTGTGCAGATCGACCTGGGTGAAACCAAGCCCGAAGTCTATGCCTGCAATACCGACAGCGCCTGCGCCGAACCGGCCGGGATCACCGCCTATCCGTCGAGCCCTGCCGTAGTGGGTGCGGCAGCCTGGATCCAGGATGAAGCGCCGGTCGTCGCCGAATACTTCTCCAAGGTCGGCCTCACCAATGCGGAAATCTCGGAACTGCTCGTCTATGGCGATGAGAACCAGGCCGATGCGGAGGCCACGGCCGAAAACTTCCTCCTGACCAAGCAGGATGTCTGGACCACCTGGGTCCCCGCAGACGTGGCCGAAAAGGTGCTCGCCGCCCTCGGCTGAGACCAGTCACACAGCCTTCCTCACGGCGGCCGGGTTCCGACCCGGCCGTTTTCCGCGTTCGATCCCCAGGGCAGACGGCATCATGCACCTGCCTTCGGGCTTGGACGCTCCAAGAGAAATAAGACATGTTTCCAGAACTGATCGACACGCGCCCCTGGCGCCGCGCCATTGACGACGCCCTCAATTGGGTCGTGCGCAACTGGAGCGAGTATTTCGAGGCCGCGGCCTATCCGCTGCTGATGCTGCTCAACTTTATCGAAGACATCCTGATCGCCACGCCCTGGTGGCTGATCACCGTCATCCTCGTCGGCATCGCCTTCCTTGCCACCCGCCGCTGGCCGCTGCCGGTCATCGTCTTCTGTTCTCTGATGTTCCTGGGAATCATGGATCTCTGGGAGGACGCCATGACCACCATGGCGCTGATGATTGCGGCGACGCTCACGGCCATTGTCCTTTCCATCCCCATCGGGGTGTGGATGAGCCGCTCGGCCCGCACGCGTGGCGTGATCACGCCGCTGCTCGATCTGATGCAGACGCTCCCGAGCTTTGTTTATCTTATCCCCACGGTGATGATCTTCGGCCCGGGCAAGATTCCGGCGCTGATCGCCACCATCGTCTATGCCGCCCCGCCCCTGGTGCGCCTTTCCGATCTCGGGCTGCGCTCGGTCGATCCTGCGGTGATGGAAGCCAGTCGCGCCTTCGGCACGACGCCGACGCAGCGCCTTTTCGGCGTGCAGATCCCGCTGGCCCTGCCCACCATCCTCGCTGGCATCAACCAGACCACGATGATGGCGCTTTCCATGGTGGTGATCGCCTCGATGATCGGGGCAGGGGGGCTCGGCTACCAGGTGTTGCAGGGCATTGGCCGGCTCGAGGTCAGCCGCGGTCTCTTTGCCGGTCTCGGCATCGTCGCCCTCGCCATCATCTTCGACCGCATCACCCAGAGTTTCGGCAAGCAGTTGCAGGGCCGCATTGGTCTGATGGAGGCCCGCTGACATGAACGACATGACAATCGACACGGGCCTCGCCATCCGCATGCGCGGCGTCACCAAGATCTTTGGCGACAACCCCCAGGGCGCCCTCGCCCTTCTCGAACAGGGGCGGTCCAAGGCCGAAGTGCAGGCCGAGACCAATCACGTCGTGGGGCTCGACAATGTCTCGCTCGACATTGCCCGCGGGCAGATCTTCGTGGTCATGGGGCTTTCCGGCTCGGGCAAGTCGACGCTGATCCGCCACGTCAACCGGCTGATCGAGCCGACGGCCGGCGAGATCGTGGTCGAGGGCAATGACGTGCTCCAGATGAGCCTGCCGGACCTGCGGACCTACCGGCGCAATACCGTGGCCATGGTGTTCCAGAAGTTCGGCCTCCTGCCGCACCGTTCGGTGATCGATAATGTCGCCTATGGGCTCGAGACGCGCGGCGTCGGCAAGGCCGAACGGCTGGAAAAGGCGGCGCAGTGGATCGAGACCGTGGGCCTCGCCGGCTATGAAAACAGCCGCCCGCGCCAGCTTTCTGGAGGCCAGCAGCAGCGAGTCGGTCTGGCTCGGGCGCTGGCGCTCGATACCGATATCATCCTCATGGACGAGGCCTTTTCCGCCCTCGATCCGCTGATCCGCTCGGGCATGCAGGATCAGTTGGTGGAATTGCAGAAGAGCCTGGGCAAGACCATCCTCTTCATCACCCATGACTTCGACGAGGCCCTCAAGATCGCCGATCGCATTGCCGTGCTCAAGGACGGCGCGGTGCAGCAGGAGGGGCGACCCGAGGATATCGTGCTCAAGCCCGCCAATGCGCATATCGAGGAATTCGTACGCGAGGTGAACAAGGCCCGCGCCATCCATGTGCGCACCATCATGGAGCGCGGCACGTTCGAGGACTGCCAGTTCACCGTGCCGGCCGACGCCCGCTGCGAGGATGTCCTGCCCTATTTTGCCGAGCATCAATGGGTCGGCGTTACCAATGGCGAAGGTCGCCAGATCGGTCGGGTTACTGCCAAGCGCGTGATCCAGGCACTGGCCCGCTATACGCCCGGCGTCGGGGAAGGCTGAGCCGTCAACCCATCGTTAAGCCTGCCCAGCGGGGGCGGCGCGCTTGTCATCTGCCTGTTGCAGTTGGCCCCTAGCGTGCCGCTCCGTTTGCCTGGGCGAAGTGCAATTTCGTGATATTTCATACATTTAGCATTGATTCATGGTTGTGGAGGCAAGGTAGCGCGGTCTTGCTGTCCAGGGTTCTCCCATGAAGGTTCGTCCAACTTTCGCTTTCGTCGTCGAGGCCTATGACCGGCTGCGCATCGCCGTCGGCCTGTTGGCGATGGTGCTGCTGGTGCTTGGCGTCATCACGGCACTGGGGGTCAGCCATCCGGGGATCGCCTGGACCATCGCGGCTCTGGCTGCCGCCATTCCGATCATGCTGCTGGCAGCGCAGCGGCTGGTGCGCCAGCGCATCGACGAGGCGCAGGCCTCGATGGTGGAGGCGCTGGCCTCGGCCCATCGCGACGCGCTGACCGGCACCTTTACGCGATCCTATTTCCTGGACGAGCTCAACCGCTTTGCCAGCCGCGGCTCGCTGTCGGCCCTGGGCTATCTCCAGATCGACATGGACAATCTCAAGGTCCTCAACGACAGCGCCGGTCATGGCGCGGGCGATGCGGCGCTGGTGGCGCTGGTGCGCGAGATGCGCGCCTTGATGCCCGGCGCCATTATCGGGCGGCTTGGTGGCGACGAATTCGGCGTCCTGATCCCCGGCCATGACAATAAGCCGGCCCTTTGTCGCCTCGGCGAGCAATTGCTGCGCCGCCTCGACCAGCCCCATTCCATCGCCGGGCGCATGACCAGGCTCTCCGCCACCATCGGCGTGGCGCTGGCCCCGGTCGATACCACCAATCCCAATGAGCTGATCGCCAATGCCGACCTCGCCCTCTACAAGGGCAAGCAGGCCGGGCGCGGCGCGGTCGTGCCCTTCGATGCCGACATGCTGGGCGACGAGCGGCATCGGCGCTTCGTCGAGCGCGAGCTGCGCGCCGCCATCCTGATGGATGAACTCGAACTGCACTACCAGCCAGTCTTCGACAGCCACACGCGCCTGGTGCGCTCGCACGAGGCCCTGGTGCGCTGGCGCCACCGGGTGCGCGGCACCATGGCGCCCGACAAGTTCATCTTCGTGGCCGAACAGAGCAATCTCATCGACCGGCTGGGCGAGTGGGTCCTGCGCCGGGTCTGCGCCGATCTCGCCCAGCTCGAAGGGCCGGTGGCGGTCAATGTCTCCCCGGTGCAGCTCCGACGCCCCGAATTTGCCGAGGCCTTTGCCGACATCCTCGTCGAAACCGGCACCGATCCCAGGCGCATCATCGTCGAGATCACCGAGAATGCGCCGCTATTGGCGGGCAGTGTCGAGATGACCAATCTGGGGGCGCTGCGAGCCATGGGCATCCGCGTTGCCGTCGATGATTTCGGCGCCGGCCATGCGAGCCTCCATTACCTCCGCGACTTTGCCTTCGACATCATCAAGATCGACCGCACCTATGTGGCCGATTTCTCGGCCAATCAGGTCAATGCCATGATCGTCACGGCGATCTGCGACATTGCCCGCTCGCTTTCGCTCGAAGTGGTGGCTGAGGGGATCGAGACCGAGGAGCAGTTGCAGGCGCTGGTGGGCGCGGGCTGCACGGGCCTCCAGGGCTACTATCTCGGCCGGCCGCGTCCGCTCGTCCTCCCCCAAATCGTCTCGGCGGCCTGATCGGCGCAGGTGACAGCTCGGTGACAGGATTGCACCCGTCCCAGTTGCGTCTGGGCCCGGCGCGTGGCTATAACGGGCCATCGCGACGGCGATGACCTAAGACCAATGGCTGGTTTCTCAGAGTGCATGAGACGCCATAGGTTTGGTGGACTGTGGGAGAAAAAGCCTTGGAATTGAAGCGGATCAACGATCACGTCAGCGTCTCTGGACAGATCCAGCCGGAAGACGTGAAAACGCTCAAGGACCTGGGGTTTGTCGCCATCGTCAACAACCGGCCGGACGGGGAATCGCCGGACCAGCCCGATGGAGCCGAAATCGAAGCGGCCGCCAAGGCTGCCGGGCTAGCCTACCACGCCATTCCTCTGGGTCGCGAAGGGGTCAATCCCGATCTCGTCAATGCCACCAAGGCCGTGCTCGAGGGGAGCGACGGCAAGGTGTTCTGCTACTGCCGGTCGGGCACGCGTTCGACCACGCTATGGGCTCTCTCCCAGGCCGGCGAGGCGCCCGCCTCGGAGATCATCGCCCAGGCTGCCGAGGCCGGCTATGACATGAGCCACCTGGCCGGATATCTCGGCCAGAAATAGATCTGAAGTCTTCGACGGTTGGACGGTCAACCGTCCGTTCCGTTGGTTTTGCTGAGCCGGACCCCGCGCGGGTCCACGCCCCCTCCTGCTCGGAACGGACACCGATGCCCATCAAGAAAATCCTCGTCGCTAACAGAAGCGAAATCGCCATCCGCGTCTTCCGCGCCGCCAATGAACTCGGTCTCAAGACCGTGGCGGCCTATGCCGAGGAAGACAAGCTGGCGCTGCACCGGTTCAAGGCCGACGAGGCCTATCTCATCGGCAAGGGCAAGGGCCCGGTCGAGGCCTACCTCCAGATCGACGAATATATCCGCATCGCGCGGATTTCCGGCGCCGATGCCATCCATCCCGGCTATGGCCTCCTTTCGGAAAGCCCGGAATTCGTCGATGCCTGCGAGGATGCCGGCATCATCTTCATCGGGCCGCGGGCCCAGACCATGCGCGATCTCGGCAATAAGGTTGCCGCCCGCAACATGGCCATTGCCTCCAACGTACCGGTGGTGCCCGCTACCGATGCGCTCCCCGATGACATGAACAAAGTCAGGCGCATGGCCGCCGAGATCGGCTATCCGCTGATGCTCAAGGCCTCCTGGGGCGGCGGCGGCCGCGGCATGCGCCGCATCATGGATGAATCGACCCTGGTCTCGGAAGTCTCCGAAGGCAAGCGCGAGGCCAAGGCCGCCTTCGGCAAGGACGAGATGTATCTCGAAAAGCTGGTCGAGCGCGCCCGCCACGTGGAAGTGCAGCTCATCGGCGATGACCATGGCAACCTGGTCCACCTCTATGAGCGCGATTGCTCGGTGCAGCGCCGCAACCAGAAGGTCGTCGAGCGCGCCCCCGCGCCTTATCTCTCCGACGCCGTCCGCAAGGAGCTGACCGATGCGGCCGTGCGCCTCGGCAAGGCCGCCAATTATCGCGGCGCCGGAACGGTCGAATTCCTCATGGATGCCGATACCGACAAGTTCTACTTCATCGAAGTGAACCCGCGCATCCAGGTCGAGCACACCGTCACCGAGGAAGTGACCGGCATCGACATCGTCAAGGCGCAGATCCACCTGCTCGACGGCGCCGTCATCGGTACGCCGGAATCGGGGGTGCCGCTCCAGGAGAACATCCGCCTCAACGGCAATGCCATCCAGTGCCGTGTCACCACCGAAGACCCGGAACAGAACTTCATCCCCGACTATGGCCGCATCACCGCCTATCGCGGTGCCACCGGCTTCGGCGTGCGCCTCGATGGCGGCACGGCCTATGCCGGCGCCATCATCACCCGCTACTACGATCCGCTGCTCGAAAAGGTCACCTGCTGGGCGCCATCGGCCGACGAGGCCATTGCCCGCATGCATCGCGCCCTGCGTGAATTCCGTATTCGCGGCGTCGCGACCAACCTGGCCTTCCTCGAAAACATCATCACGCATCCCGATTTCCTCGAGAACCGCTACACGACGCGCTTCATCGATACGACGCCTGATCTCTTCAACTTCAAGCCGCGCAAGGACCGGGCGACCAAGCTCCTGAGCTATATCGCCGACGTTACCGTCAACGGGCATCCGGAAGTGCGCGACCGGCCGCGGCCGCCGGCCGATGCCGCCGCGCCCTTCGTGCCGGATTTTCCGCCGCTGGCGGTCGTCGAAGGCAGCCGGCAGATCCTCGATCGCGACGGTCCGCAGGGTCTGGCCGCCTGGATGAAGGCGCAGAAGCGCGTTCTCTTCACCGACACCACCATGCGCGATGCGCACCAGTCGCTGCTGGCGACGCGCATGCGCTCATTCGACATCACCCGCATCGCCCAGGCCTATTCGCGCGGCCTGCCGAACCTCTTCAGCCTCGAATGCTGGGGCGGGGCGACCTTTGACGTGTCCATGCGCTTCCTCAACGAGGATCCGTGGGAGCGCCTCGCAAAGGTCCGCGCCGGTGCGCCGAACATTCTCACGCAGATGCTGCTGCGCGGCTCGAACGGCGTCGGCTACACCAATTACCCGGACAATGTCGTCAAATTCTTCGTCAAGCAGGCCGCCAAGGGTGGCGTCGACATCTTCCGTGTCTTCGACTGCCTCAACTGGGTCGAGAACATGCGCGTCTCGCTCGATGCCGTCATCGAAGAGGGCAAGGTCGCCGAAGGCGTCATCTGCTATACAGGCGACATGCTGGCCCCCGACCGGGCCAAGTATGACCTCAAATACTATGTGGCCCTCGCAAAGGAACTGGAAGCCGCCGGTTCCCACGTCCTCGGTCTCAAGGACATGGCCGGGCTCCTCAAACCCGCTGCGGCCAAGAAGCTGATCGCCACGCTGAAGGAGGAAATCGGCCTGCCGATCCACCTTCATACCCACGACACGTCGGGCGCTGCCGCAGCCACCGTTCTTGCCGCCGTCGATGCCGGCGTCGATGCCGTCGACGCGGCCATGGACGCGCTCTCGGGCACCACCTCGCAGCCGACCCTGGGTTCGCTGGTCGCGGCTTTGGCCGATGGCGAGCGCGATCCGGAACTCGACGCCAAGGCGATCCGCCAGATTTCGTTCTATTGGGAAGCCGTGCGCACCCAGTACCGCGCCTTCGAGAGCGATCTCAAGGGCGGCGCTTCGGAGGTTTATCTCCACGAAATGCCGGGCGGCCAGTTCACCAATCTCAAGGAACAGGCGCGTTCGCTGGGCCTTGAAACCCGCTGGCACGAGGTCGCCCAGACCTATGCTGACGTCAACCAGATGTTCGGCGATATCGTCAAGGTCACGCCCTCCTCCAAGGTGGTGGGCGACATGGCGCTGGCCATGGTCTCGGCCGGTATTTCGCGCGCCGATGTCGAGAACCCGGACAAGGACATCGCCTTCCCCGACTCCGTGGTCGGCTTCTTTGCCGGAGATCTGGGCCAGCCGCCCGGAGGATTTCCTGCTGACCTCCAGAAGAAGGTCCTCAAAGGGCGGACCGCGCTGACCGAACGCCCGGGCTCCTACCTCAAGCCGATCGATCTCGAAGCCGAGCGCAAGAAGGTGGCCGAAGAGGTCGGCATCGACGTCGATGATTTCAGGCTCGCCTCCTACCTCATGTATCCAAAGGTCTATTCGGATTTCGAAAAAACCCAGGACCGCTATGGCCCGACCGAAGTGCTGCCGACGCCGGTCTACTTCTACGGGCTCGAGGAAGGCGACGAGTTGCTGGTCGATATCGAAAAGGGCAAGACCCTGGTCGTGACCTATCAGGGCCGCGCCGAAACCAATGAAAAGGGCGAGGTCCGCGTCTTCTTCGATCTCAACGGCCAGCCGCGCACCATCACCGTGCCGGACCGGCTGAAGGCCGGCGAGGTCAAGGTTCGCGCCAAGGCCCAGGCCGGCGATCCCAAGCAGGTCGGCGCGCCGATGCCGGGCGTCATCTCGACCCTTGCGGTCAAGGAAGGCCAGAAGGTCCAGGCCGGCGACGTCCTGTGCTCGATCGAAGCCATGAAGATGGAAACCGCTATCCATGCCGAGGTCGATGGCGTGGTGGCCGAGTTGCTGATCAAGCCCGGCGACCAGATCGACGCCAAGGACCTACTGGTCCGGCTGGAATAGTAAAAAGGCCCGGAGCGATCCGGGCCTTTCCTTATGCGGCGCTGGGGCCGGGATCGTCTCCGCCATCAGGCGCCGTGGCGGTGTTGGCGACCTTGAGCACCTTGATGCGATGCGTCACCCCGTCGGGCGAGAGCCAGCTCATCAGGTCACCCGGCCGGAGGCCCAGCAGCGCCGCGCCAGTGAGCGAGGTGGCTGAAAGCCGGTAATTGCCCGGCAGGTTCTCGTCTCCGGGCATGACCAGCTTGATCGTCTGTTCCTTGCCCGGAATGGGCTTGAAGCGGACAATGCTGCCCACCCGGATGCGATCGGGCGGCAGGAGGCTGTCGTCCACGATGCGCGCCCGATCCAGCTCGTGCAGCAGGAAATCCGTGCTGTCGCCCCGGTCACCGATCTCGGTGAGGGCGGCGATGGTCAGGCGCTTGTGCTCCTTCGCGCCGATCATGATCTCGGGCGAGCGGGACCAATCGGCCAGCGAAATGGTGGTCATGACCGATCTCCCTCTACCGATGGCGGTTTGCGGTCGAAGCTGGCGAAGAGATGCTCGGGGTGAGCAGGCGGCCCGCCATAGGGACGGTGGCACCATGGGCATCGGCGCGCTGCCCGCGGCCGCGGACCGGTACAGGAGCGGCAACAGCGTAAAATCTGCATCACGCCCTCCTCAGGACAATGGCGTTGCCGCCATGGCCTCGAGCAGGCGCGCCCGGTCTTCCACCGAACGCAGGCGGACGGTCATGGTCTCGGTCTTGATCGGGGTCTGGTGCGGCAGGCTGTAGCTCAGCTCGGGCAGATGGTCGCTGGCCCAATCCTGGAAACGGCGCAGCTTGTTGCCGCCGCTGATGGGCAGGGTGACGGAATATTTGAAGGTCATTCTGATCGCCTCGGAAGACATGCGGAGGCCTCCAGGCGCAGGGCGCTTGGAGCGGGCATGTCGGAACATTTGGGAAAAGTGTTCAGCACTCCTGGTGTCGCGCTTGCCCTCGGGCAGGTGGCAACACCAGGCGATCAGCCTGCCTGGCTGAGGCGCGTCAAAAACCGGCAGGTGGGCAGGGGAAGGGCGTTCATGGTCACCATCATGGCCATAAGCGGGGCAATGTCAAATTGCCCCGCCCTGGGCTCACTTGCGGCGGGCCGTGCCGTCGACCGTCTTGCCGTAGCGGCCGGCATAGGCGTGGGCCGGCACCGGCAGGCGGGAAACGATCCAGCTCACCATCATCGGCACGAGGACGATGTCGTCGACCCAGCCCAGGAACGGGATGAAGTCGGGCAGGATGTCGATCGGGTTGACCAGGTAGAAAGCGGCAAACAGCGTCGCCGCCTTGAGATAGAGCGGGGTGTGCGGCGACCGGAATGCGTTCCAGAGCTGCACGACTTCCTTGCGGAACAGGATGAGGCGGGGGAGGAGCATCTTGATCATGTGTGATAGATGGCCCGCGGAGGTGGCGATACAAGGGCAGGGGCGATCACAAGTTTTGCATCACCCCACCCTCATTCCCTCCCCATCAAGGGGAGGGAGGCGCAGGCATAGTCGCTGGTGTTCATCGTCTCCCTCCCCCTTGTGGGGAGGGACCAAGGGTGGGGTTCTAAAACGCAGGCCCCTCAATCACCGGCCATCCCTCGTCATCAAATTCGATCGCGCTCAGCGCCAGTTTCGGCATGCCGTTCTGGTCGCGGTCATACCAGTGCCATGCGAGCCAGGGTTGACCGTCCCGCATGAACACTTCCTGCCCGCCGGGCCCCCGCATGCGGCCATCGGCCTTGAGCAGCTCGGTGCTGCCGCCTTCAAGCAGTGGTTTTCCGTCGCGGTCGAGATAGGGCCCCTCCACCGCATCGGCACGCCCCACCATGATGCGGTAGGACGAGGCAATGCCGTTGCAGCAGCGGTCGAAGGACACAAAGAGATAGAACTTGCCGTCATGCTGGAGGATCGAAGGCGCCTCGATGGCCCCGCCGCCGCGCGACGCCAGCGCGATCAGCTCCGTATCGGGCAGCGCCATGCCGGTGGCGGGATCGAGCTCCACCATGCGGATGCCGTCCCAGAAGGAGCCGAAGGCCAGCCACGCCTTGCCCCCGGTATCGATGCGCGCCGGGTCGATGGCATTGTAGTCGTCGCCCGCATGCGAGCGGATGACCATGCCCTGGTCTTCCCAGCCTGCGGTGGGATCGGTCGCATCGAGCGCATCATTGGTCATCAGCCCGATGGCGCTGTCATTGCGGCCAAAACTCGAGGCCGAATAGTAGAGGTAATGCACCCCATCCTTCTCGAACACCGACGGCGCCCAGAGATTGGGCGGGGTGAGGCCGAGCTCCTCACTGACCCATTCCGGCATGCCGCCGGGCAGGGGACCACTTTCCTGCCAGTCCAAGCCGTCGGGCGAGGTCTTGGTGCGGATCTGTCCGCCATCGCCGGCGCGCTCGACCCCGGTGGCGAAGGAGACGAAACCGTCATCCAGCACCGCTATGGATGGGTCGTGAATGGCGATATTGCCCGTCAACGGCTGGGCCATGGCGGGCAAGGCAAGGGCCATGGCAAGGGCAGTGGCGGCTAGTCGCATGGGTTCCTCTCCCGATCACGCAAGCGTAACATTGCGTCGCTCGCCTTGGCGGCTTATCTGTGGCGCAAACACGAGGTGAACTATGGCCGGTCCGGCAGCCCGCAGGCAATCGGTAGGTGTCAATGTCGGTGGCGTCATGGTCGGCGGCGGCGCCCCCGTGGTCGTCCAGTCCATGACCAATACCGACACGGCCGACATCGACGCGACCGTCAAGCAGGTCATGCAACTGGCGCGCGCCGGCTCGGAAATCGTGCGCATCACCGTCGATCGAGACGAGAGCGCCGCCGCTGTCCCCATCATCCGCGACCGCCTCGCCTTCATGGGCTATGACGTGCCGCTGGTGGGCGACTTTCATTACATCGGCCACAAACTGCTGACGGATCATCCGGCCTGCGCCGAAGCCCTGGCGAAATATCGCATCAATCCGGGCAATGTCGGCTTCAAGGCCAAGCGCGACACGCAGTTCGCGACCCTCATCGAGATCGCGAACCGCTACGACAAGCCGGTGCGCATCGGCGTCAACTGGGGCTCGCTCGACGAGGAATTGCTGACGCGCCTGATGGACGAGAATGCCGCCTCCGCGACGCCCATTTCTGCGGCGGCGGTGCAGCGCGAGGCCATCATCCAGTCGGCTTTGCTCTCGGCTGCGCGCGCCGAAGAACTGGGCATGCGGCGCAACCAGATCCTGCTTTCGACCAAGGTGTCCGACGTCCAGCACCTGATCGCCGTCTACCAGGACCTCGCCGCCCGCTGCGACTACGCGCTGCATCTGGGGCTGACCGAAGCGGGCATGGGATCCAAGGGCATCGTCGCTTCGTCGGCGGCCCTGGGCATACTCCTGCAGCAGGGCATTGGCGACACGATCCGCATTTCCCTCACCCCCGAGCCGGGTGGCGATCGCACCACGGAAGTGAAGGTGGCGCAGGAACTGCTGCAAACCATGGGTTTCCGCCAGTTCCTGCCCGTGGTCGCAGCCTGCCCCGGTTGCGGGCGCACCACCTCGACCACGTTCCAGACATTGGCCAAGGATATCCAGGACCATCTCAACACCTCGATGCCGGAATGGCGCGAGCGCTATCCGGGCGTCGAGACGCTGTCGGTGGCTGTCATGGGCTGCATCGTCAATGGGCCGGGCGAGAGCAAGCACGCCAATATCGGCATTTCGCTTCCCGGCACAGGCGAAACGCCCGCGGCACCGGTCTTTGTCGATGGCGAAAAGGTCGCGACGCTGCGCGGCGCGGACGTCGCCGACCAGTTCAAGGTCATGGTGGCAGATTATATCGAGCGCAAGTTCGGCACCGGCCGGCAGAACGCGGCGGAATAATGAACGAGCGCAATACGCGGCGCCTGTTCTGGCTGGCCGCGCTGATCATCGTGCTGGGCGTCCTCAAATGGACCGGGCATCTGGGCTGACGCCGGGTCCGGTGCGGCTTATTCTTCGGTCGCCGTGACGGTTACCGGCAGTTCGCCGCCGATCTCCACCGCCTTGGTCTCCTTGTCGAAGACGCAGACAATGCTCGCCGTGTCGCTCGAGACAATGGCGAGGCCAAAGCTCTCGCTGCCGAAGGGGTCGACCACGACGCTGGCATCGGTGAAATAATCCGCCGTTGCCGCAAGGCAAGCTTCCTCGACCTCGGCGGCGAATTCTTCCCAGGCATCGCCGGAGGCGGCAGCGGCGCCGCCAATTCCGGCAAGGGTCAGGGCGATCAGGGCAAGTGGCTTCAGCATGGTTAGTCCTTGGCTGTTGATCCACTCGCCCTAGACCCGCATTCAGGCATTTTGTTGCCATTCCGGCAGCGGGAAGATGCGGTCATAGGCCCAGTTAAAGACCAGCGCATAGCCCATGTAGAAAAGCGCAAAGGCCAGGTCCATGACAAAGGCCTGCCACAGCGTGATCCCGAGATAGAGCGCGATCAGCGGCATCAGCATGAGCAGGAGGCCGATCTCGAACAGCACGGCATGCAGCACGCGCAGGGGCGCGGTCTTCAGTGTCGTGCCGGCAAAACGGTTCATCGCCTTGTCGAAGCCGAGATTGTAGACATAGTTCCAGAGCATGGCGACGGTGGCGCTGCCCACGACGATGACGGCGCTGTCGCCGGCATGCATGTGGAAGGCGAAGGCCGCCAGTGGCGTCGCGATCAGAATGCCGATCACTTCAAAGGAAATGGCGTGGCGGATACGGTCAGCAGTGGTGCGCATGGAATTCTCCTATCGAATTCCGGGCCGTCCCGATCGCTGACCCAAACTGGGGGAGGCCGTCCTCGCTTCGGGGAGGGATATAGGCTGCCCCGCCCAGAGGGGCAAGGATTTTCGGGCATTTCCGATATGCCGCTAGCGCAGGGCAAACACCCCTGAGCGCACCGGCGCGGGCCCGCCCATGTCCGGCACGTCATATTCGGCGATGAGCTCCAGCCGATCGACCGGCAGGTCGCGTCGGAATGGATCGCCCACCAGCACCTTTGCACCGCGCCCGGCCAGTTGGGTCAGCAGAGGCAGGGTCTGAGCCACCACGTCGGCGCTGTAGAAGACATCGCCCGCCAGCACGACATTGACCTGGGGCAGGCCCGGCGCTGTCCAGAGGTCGAGCGCCACGCCATTGGCCTCGGCATTGAGTTTCAGCGCCACCTGACCGATCGGATTGGGCTCTAGGGGAAGCACGGTGCGGGCGCCCGCCTTCATCGCTGCAATACCCACGAGGCCCGATCCGGCGCCGAAATCGAGCACGCTCCTGCCCGCTACCACTTCGGGATGGTCATGGAGGTAAAGTGCCAAAGCCGCGCCGCCGCCCCAGGCATAGGCCCAGTAGGGCGGCTCGTTGTCCTGCCCTTCGCCGGCCAGCCAGGCATTGATGCCGCTCTGTGGGGTAGGCGTATGGATGGAAATATCGGGCCGAAAGGGCATGGCCCGCAAGACCATGCGCTCGCGGATGAACTGTTCCGCGCGTGCTATGCGGGCAATTGGCACGCATCCACCCATCTGTTGCCGCATAGGTCCGCCAGTCGGTCGACCGTCAATTTCACCGAGGCATGCGTATCGCCGCCGGCGGGGATGACGAGGTCGTAAATCTTCAGCGACGTGTCGAGATAGATCGGCAGCGGCGCGGGCAGGCCGAAGGGGCAGACGCCGCCCACCTGGTGGCTGGTGAGGCGTAGCACATCCTCGGGACCCAGCATGCGCGGACGCCCACCAAAGGCAGATTTCGACTTCTGGTTGTCGAGCCGCGCATCGCCGCGCGTCACCAGCAGCACCTCCTCGTCCTTGACGCGGATGCAGAGCGTCTTGGCGATCTGCCCCGGCTCCACTCCATGCACGTCGGCCGCCAGTTGCACAGTGGCAGTGGACTGGTCGGTGACCATGACGGTGAGATCCGGCGCGCGGGCAGCGAGATCGGTCTGGACGGATTGGAGGCTCATGGTGCTTCTTCAGTCTCTCACTTGTCGTCATTGCCCGGCTTGTCCGGGCAATCCAGTCACTGGCGGTATGGACCACCCGGATGAACCGGGTGGTGACGATGAACATTTGGTCTCTGCTAGAATAGATCCGCCAGCCGCGTCTCATACTTGAACCGCGTCTTTTCCCGGATCGGGGTAGTCAGGGCGCGGCGCATGAAGTCGAGCGGAATGTCCTTCGTCACGTCGAAGGCCATGAGGTCCGAGACGGTGATGCGTTCGCCCGGATAAGGAGTGATGACGACCTCTTCACCGGCCTGCACGGTGCCTGGTTGCAGCACCCTGCAATAGGCGCCGGGCCGATTGGCCCTGTGGAAGCGCTTGACCCAGAATTTATCGCCCATCTTGGCAGCGAAGGTGACGCAGGGCGTGCGGTGGTATGTGACTTCCAGCAGCGTATCACCAATCGCGAAGCGATCGCCGATGGCAGTCGATGCGCTGTCCGTTCCCACGATCGTCAGGTTCTCGCCGAAGAGACCGGGCTGCGGCGCATAGCCCAGTTCGCCGCTCCACCAGTCATAATCGTCCTGGAAATACACGTAGATCGCCTGGTCGCTTCCGCCATGGAGCTTGCGGTCACCGATCACGTCGCCCGGAATGCCGCTGGAGGTGATCACCACAAGGCCGGTTGCGGGCTCCTTGTAGATGCCCGTCGTTGTATGTGTTCCCGGAATGACGCCGTCCCGGCCGATATTGACGCTGAGAAGGTGTGCCACGTTATTTCTCCCGGGCTGCGAAATAGCGGGCCGTGGCGCGTAACCCATCGGCCTTGGGCCCAAAGGTGCGCAGCGCCAGCAGGGCCTCGTTGACAGTTGCATCGAGCATCTTGCGGGCGCCATCGACGCCTAGCCGGGCCACCACCGTCTGCTTGCCCAGGGCGGCGTCCTTGCCGGTGGCCTTGCCCATGGCTTCGGCAGTGGCGGTGACGTCGAGAATATCGTCGGCCAGTTGAAAGGCACGACCGGCCGCCTCGGCATAGGCGGTGAGGGCGGAGAGCGCCCGCGGTTCAGCCCCGCCCAGGATGGCGCCCATGCGCACCGCGGCGCGGATCAGGGCGCCCGTCTTCATGGCCTGCATCACGGCGATGTCGCCTTCGGAAAAGCCACTCGTCTCGCCCTCGATATCGCGCATCTGCCCGCCCACCATGCCGCCTGCGCCGCTGCCGGCAGCCAGTTCGGCGACGAGGCGGATGCGCACTTCGGCATCGGCATGGGTGGATGGGTCGGCCAGCATGGCGAAGGCGTGGGTGAGCAGCGCATCACCAGCGAGGATCGCCGTGGCGTCATCGAACGCCTTGTGCACGGTCGGGCGCCCGCGCCGCATGTCATCGTCGTCCATGGCGGGCAGGTCGTCGTGCACCAGCGAATAGCAATGCACCATTTCGACGGCCAGGCCGGCCGGCAAGCTGAGGTCGCGCGGCACCGAAAAGATCGCCGCGGCCTGCCGCACCAGCAGCGGGCGCAGCCGCTTGCCGCCTTCGAGACTGCCATGCCGCATGGCTTCGACCACGCGGTCCGATGCCGGACCGGGCCCGGAGAGCCGCGCGCCCGAAAGATAGTCTGAAAGCCCGGCCTCGACGGAGCGGGCGCAATCGGCGCTGTCGGCGGAAAAGTCGTACATGAGGATGTGCTAGCGTTTTGGGATGGGGGCGGCAAGACCCCCTCATCCGCCCTTCGGGCACCTTCTCCCGCCAGGGGAGAAGTGGATTCCGAGTGCGATCGGCCACCGGGCTCCCCCTCTCCCCTTGCGGGAGAGGGTGGATCGGCCGCAGGCCGAGACGGGTGAGGGGTTGCTTCCCCGCACACACCACTCCATGAAAGCACCATGCCCCGGCGCAAGAAAACCCTCTGGCGGATCCTCCGCATTCCGCTCGGCATGCTGGCCGTGCTGGTGGCCATTCCGCTGCTGCTGACGCCGCTTTATCTCGTGGTGCAGCCGGTCTCCGTGCCGATGCTCACGCGCCTCGCCACCGGGCAGCCTGTTACGCGGCACTGGCGGGATATCGATGATATTTCCGATCGCCTGAAGGCCGCCATCATTCTCTCCGAGGACGGACAATTCTGCCGCCATTGGGGCGTCGATGTCGCGGCGCTCAAGGACGAGGTCCAAAACTACCTTGCCGGACGGGAAGCGAGGGGCGCCTCGACGCTCACCATGCAGGTGGCGCGCAATCTCTTCCTTTGGAACCACCAAAGCGCGCTGAGGAAGGCGCTGGAAGTGCCGCTGGCGGTCTATATCGACCTGGTGCTGCCCAAGAAGCGGATCATGGAAATCTATCTCAACATCGCCGAATGGGGACCGGAGGGCGAATTCGGTGCCGCGGCGGGGGCGCTGCGCGCCTTCGGGCGCGAACCGCAGAACCTCGACTGGCAGACGGCGAGCCTCCTGGCCGTCACTCTGCCCAATCCCATCCTGCGCGATCCGGCGCGCCCCAATGTGGGCCTCCTGCGGGTGGCCGGCATTGTCGAGGAGCGGGCGCGCCGATATGTCGATCGGGCTGCTTGCGTGGGGGCCAATGGCCGGCTGGCGCTCTGATGACCTTGCAGGCGGCACTGTCTGGTTGTATATACAATCCGGAACGGGAGTATATACATGGCATTTTACATCCGGGACGAGACGACTGATGCTGCGGTGCGCAGGCTGGCCCGTCTCAAGAACCAGAGCCTGACCGAGGCGATCCGGCACGCGGTGGAGGCGGAATATGAACGCCAGCGCGAAAGGGTGCCGCTGGCGGAACGGCTCGCGCCCCTTGTCGGCCGCTACCGGGCTTTTCCCAAGACGGGTGCGGAGGCCGACAAGGCGTTTTTTGACGCGCTTTCGGGCGACGAGTGATGTTTGTCGATGCCTCGGCCGTCATTGCCATTCTCGGCGGTGAGGATGACGCCAATAGTCTGGTGCAGAAGCTCGAGCGGGCACAGCGGGCGCTGATGTCGCCTCTGGCCCTTTACGAAACAGTCGCGGGTTTGGCGCGGAAACGCGATTGTAGCGTGGAGGAAGCGCAGGCCCTGGTCGATGTCTTCATCGAGGAGGCACGGGTGGAGGTGGTCGAAATTTCCTCCACCATCGGCCGCGCGGCCATTGCGGCTTTTGCACAATACGGCAAGGGCCGGCACAAGGCCGATCTCAATATGGGCGACTGCTTTGCCTATGCCTGTGCCCGCATTCATGGCGTGCCACTGCTGTTCAAGGGCAATGACTTCATGCACACCGATATCGATCGTGGCTAGGGCAAGAATCCCCTAGCCAATCCTTTCGTTCTGCTCTATAGACCCCACCAATCCTGCAGAGAGACCGTCTCTGGCCGCTTTTGGCGGCACAACGATTTTGAATTTCGGAGTACCGACCATGGCAGTGCCAAAACGCAAGACCTCGCCGATGAAGCGCGGTTTCCGTCGCTCGGCCGACGCGATTGCCAACCCGACCTATGTCGAAGACAAGGATTCGGGTGAGCTGCGCCGTCCGCATCACGTTGATCTCAAGACCGGCATGTATCGCGGTCGCCAGATCCTCGCGGCAAAGAACTAAGCCGAAAGGCGAGCGGGCGCTGATGCGCTTTTTCTGATATTTCGACGGCCGGCCCCCACAAGGGTCGGCCGTTTTGTTTTTCCTGCCGCCAGCAAGGGCGGCCAAACCGGAGCAGAGGCTAGATGAGCACGCGCGTCGAATCGGACACCATGGGCCAGATCGAGGTTCCGAACGATAAATACTATGGCGCGCAGACCGCCCGCAGCCTCATGAATTTCGATATCGGCGGGGAGAAGATGCCCACCGAGATCATCACCGCCTTCGGCATCCTCAAGAAAGCCGCAGCACTGGCCAATCACAAGCTCGGCCTCATGGACGAAGCCACCCGCGACCTCGTGGTCGCTGCCGCCGACGAGGTGATTTCCGGCCAGCTCAGCGACCATTTCCCGCTGGTGGTCTGGCAGACCGGCTCGGGCACCCAGTCCAACATGAATGTCAACGAGGTCATTTCCAACCGCGCCATCGAAATGGCCGGTGGAGTGATGGGCACGAAAAAGCCCGTCCATCCCAATGACCACGTCAATATGAGCCAGTCGTCCAACGACACCTACCCCACCGCCATGCATATCGCGGCGGTCGAGGCGGTGGAGGGCTATCTCTACGAACGCGTCGAGTTGCTGCGCAACACGCTCAACGCCAAGTCCGAGGCGTTCATGGACGTGGTCAAGATCGGCCGCACCCATCTTCAGGACGCGACGCCCCTGACCCTCGGGCAGGAAATTTCCGGCTGGGTGGCGCAGATCGACTATGCCATGGCCGCCATCAAGGCGACGATGCCGCAATTGAAGGAACTGGCTCTGGGCGGCACCGCCGTCGGCACGGGCCTCAATGCCCATCCTGACTATGCCGTGGCCGTTGCCAAGGAAATCGCCACCCTGACCGGCCGCGATTTCGTCACCGGCCCCAACAAGTTCGCGCTTCTTGCCGGGCACGACGCCTTTGTGGGCACGTCGGGCGCGCTGAAGCAGCTCGCCGTCGCCTTCATGAAGATCGCCAATGACGTGCGCTGGCTGGCTTCCGGCCCGCGTTCGGGCCTCGGGGAAATCACCATTCCGGAAAACGAGCCGGGCTCCTCGATCATGCCGGGCAAGGTCAATCCGACCCAGTCCGAGGCCATGACCATGGTAGTCGCCCAGGTCATGGGCAATGACGCCGCTATCGGTTTTGCCGCGTCACAGGGCAATTTCGAGCTCAACGTCTTTAAGCCCGTCATCGCCTACAATTTCCTGCAGACCGTGCGGCTCCTCGCCGATGCGGCCAAGTCGTTCAACGACAATTGCGCCGTGGGCATCGAGCCCGACCACAAGCGCATCAAGCAGCTCGTCGACCAGTCGCTGATGCTGGTCACCGCGCTCAACCGCAAGATCGGTTACGACAACGCTGCCAAGATCGCCAAGACCGCGCACAAGAACGGCTCCACCCTCAAGGAAACCGCGATCGACCTGGGCCTGCTCACCGCAGAAGAATTCGACGCCGAGGTGAAGCCTGAGCAGATGGTCGGCCCGCTCAAGCTCAAGAAGCTCTGAGACGAAAGGCTCCAGCCTCCCCTCGTTAAGGGGGAGGTTGGCTTGGGCTAGCCGCTAACCTTTGGCCGCCGCCTCGATCCTGGCGATGTCGATCTTCTTCATCGTCATCATCGCTTCGAAGGCGCGCTTGCCGGCGTCGCCGCCCATGGCCATGGCGGCGCTGAGGGCGCGCGGCGTGATCTGCCAGGAGAGGCCCCACTTGTCCTTGCACCAGCCGCACATGCTCTCTTCGCCGCCATTGCCGACAATGGCGTTCCAATAGCGGTCCGTTTCGGCCTGGTCGTCGGTGGCGATCTGCATCGAGAAGGCCTCGGAATGCTTGAAGGCCGGGCCGCCATTGAGGCCAATGCAGGGGATGCCCATGATGGTGAATTCCACCGTCAGCACCTCGCCTTGCTTGCCCGATGGATTGTCGCTCGGCGCGCGGTGCACGCTGGTCACCTTGGTGTCGGGAAAGGTCGCGGCATAGAAATTGGCCGCCGCCTCGGCGTCCTTGTCGTACCAGATGCAGATGGTGTTCTTGGCCTGGGCCATGATGTCGTTCTCCTCGATCGATGTGCCGGCCCTAGCATGGCCTGCACGGTAGCGACGGTCCAGCATGCGCCGCTTCGACATGCCCTTTCGCGTCTGCGCAAGCTCTGGCATGGTGGCCAAAATCCTGGAGGCCGCGCCGTGACCGAAACCGTGATGATCCCTCATACTTCCGCGCGCACCCGGCGCCGCGGTGGCTTCATCTTCCCGCTCCTGGCCGTGCCCTTCGTGCTCTACAACATCGTGGTCTTCGTGTTTTTCGGCGGCAATCCGGTCAACTGGGCCGCGGGGCTCTTTTCGCTGCCCATGCCCTCGGGCATGCCCTGGGCAATCACGGCGGGCGATTTCCTGCTCGTCGTCGGCGTGCTGCTGCTCTTTGTGGAAGTGCTCAAATCCACCAATTCGGCGCGCTCGTCGATTATCGAGCACATGCTCTCCATGGTGGTATTCGTTGCCTTTCTCGTCGAATTCCTGCTGGTGGGCGCCGCCTCCAGTTCGGTCTTCTTCCTGCTCATGGTGATGAGCCTGATCGACGTGGTGGCGGGCTTTACCGTCTCCATCACCAGCGCCAGCCGCGATGTCGAGATGAACTAGGCCGCGGTCCCTACGCCACGACCGTCTTGCGATAGCCCTGCGGCATGCGCCGCTGCGTCAGCCGCGCCGTCTGTCCATAGGCGCCGACGGCGCCCTCGGCGGTGCCCATGCGGCGGGCGCGCTGCGGCGCCATATGGGCGCGCGCGGCAATGAGCTGGCTGACAAAGGCGGCGTTGGGGGCGGAAAAAGCCAGCGATGGGCGCGGCGCAGCCAGGCCCAGTGCCATCGGCAGGCCGGAGGAAACTGTCTCGCTTTGCACCGGATCGGACATCGACCGTACCATTTCGGGCCGCCCCGTGCCGGAATGGCACAGGCCTAGCGGGCTCATACCCCCTTAGGGGCAATCACCGTGCCAGATGGTAACGTTTCGTTAAGGAATATCGATCCCCCGAACGGGTGGGTTCACAGGGAAAGCTGCATGACGTGGCGTCGCGTGCCTTCCCGTCCCGTCTCGGTAAAGCCGGCCCGCTCGAAGGCGGGGACAAAGCCCATATGCCGGTAGCTGGGGGAGTCCGGATCGACCGGGTAGGCTTCCAGCAGCCGTGCCTTGCGCTTTTTCGCATAGGCGATGGCGCCAGCAATGAGCCGGTTGGCCATGCCCTGGCCGCGTCGGGCGCGGGGGATGAAGAGGCAGGTGATGGACCAGACCTTGTCCGTGTCCTCCACCCCGCCCAGCTTGCGAAACGTGTCCTTGGGCGCCAGCGACACCCAACCAACCGGCTCGCCTTGTTCATAGGCGAGAATGCCGATGGGCACCTTGCCCGAAACCCGCGCCAGGATCTGCTTCCTGCGCTCGGGGCTCTTGCTGTTGCGGATTTCCTCGGGCGTCGCCCGGAAGGCCATGCACCAGCACCAGTTCGGGCCGCCTTTCGCCCCGAACAGCTTCTCGAAATCACCAACAGTCTTTTCCGTCACCGGTTTGAATGTCAGCGTGTCCGGCATGGCTCAGAAATTGTCCTTGCCCTTGCGGATGGCGGCGAACACCTCGGTCGGATCGGCGCCCTCGAGGCCATAATGCCTGGCCAGTTCCGGCGCGTCGGCGCGGAGAAACGGATTGGCCTTCTTGTCTTCGCCCAGATTGAAGGGAATGGTCGGCCGCCCGGCAAGGCGCAGGCGGTCCACTTCGGCGGCGCGGGCCTTGAGCGCCGCGTTATCCGGATCGATGGAGAGCGCGAATTTCGCGTTGCTCTGGGTGTATTCGTGGCCGCAATAGACCAGAGTTGCATCGGGCAGGTCGCGCAGGCGCTTGACCCCCTCCCACATCGGTCCCGGCGTGCCCTCGAACATGCGCCCAACGCCGAGAGAAAACAGCGCATCGGCGGAGAAGAGGTGCCCGCCATCCTGGTTGTAGAACACCACATGCCCCAGCGTGTGGCCGGGCGTGGCGATCACGGCAAAGCGGCTGTCGCCCAGCTCGATCACGTCGCCGTCGCCCACCAGTTCGTCGAGCCCTTCGATCTTGTCGGCCTCGTCGCGCGGCCCGACCACCCGGGCGCCGAAGACGGCCTTGAGTTCGCCGATCGCTTCCACGTGGTCGATATGGTGGTGGGTGATGAAGATGTCGCTCAGCGTCCAGCCCCGGTGGAGGAGGGCATTGCGGATCGGGCCGGCCTCGGGCGCGTCGATGGCCGCAGTGCGGCCGGTGGCCTCGTCATGCACCAGATAGCCGAAATTGTCGCTGCGGGCGGGAAACACGTCCACGATCAGGCCCATAGTCATCTCCTTCAATTCAATTGCCCGCAAGCTAGGGAGCCGGGCGCCGCGTGACAACCTCGGATTGGACAAGTCCCCGTGGCTTTGGCAAGTTCCTGATATGACCAGCGATGTCGTCCGCCTCATCGGTTACTACAAGTCCCCGCTCGGGCGCCTTTCACGGGCGCTGGTGCGCGAGCAGGTCATTGCCCTGGCCGGCGATGTCGCCGGGCGGCGCGTATTGGGGTTGGGCTTTGCCACGCCCTATCTGCGTTTCACCCTGGGCGCGGCGGAACGGGTCGTGGCTTTCATGCCCGAGCGGCAGGGGGCGTCGGCCTGGCCGCGCGAGGGTCCGTCGCGCACCGTGCTCTGCGATCCCCTGGAAATGCCGCTCACCGATGCCGCCGTCGATCTCACCATCGCCATCCATGCGCTCGAACATGTGGCCGATGCCGAGGAGCTGATGCGCGAGCTCTGGCGCATCACCGCGCCCAATGGCCACCTGCTGCTGGTGGTGCCGCGGCGGCGGGGCATCTGGGCGCAGCGCGACAATACCCCCTTCGGCCAGGGTAATCCCTATTCCGGCGGGCAGCTCGACAAGCTCCTGCGCGACCACTCCTTCGTGCCGGAAGCCTGGCGCGATGCGCTGTTCCTGCCGCCGCTGCAATCGCGGCTGGTGCTCAAATATCCCCGCTTCTTCGAGCGGTTCGGCCGCATTTTCGGGCCGGCCATGAGTGGGGTCATCTGCATCCGCGCCCGCAAGGAAGCTTTTCCAGCCATTCCCCGCCGCAAGCGCGAAGCCCGCTATGTCCGCGTGCCCGGCCTCAGCGCCGCCACCGCGCGGAGCGGGTAAATTGAACATTGTCACTGTCACCCTCCCCCTTGAGGGGAGGGTAGTGAAGCTTGGTGCGTAGCAGCTAGCGAAACTAGGGAGGGGGTGATTGTCCCAACTGGCGCGCAAATTAAGAAAGAACCCAACACCAGCGGAGGTCCGGTTCTGGAAAATCATCGCAAGCTTGCGAAGCCAGTATCATTTTCGCAAGCAGGTCCAGATGGGCCCGTATGTGGTAGACTTCGCTAGTCATGCAGCAAGATTGGTCGTTGAGATCGACGGCGAAACGCATTTCGTAGGCGACGCGCCGCACAAAGATGCCACACGCGATGCGGCCTTGGCCGCGCATGGCTATCGAGTTCTGAGAATTCCCAATGACGAGGTGATGCGAAACCCTGACGGTGTGTTTCGCGCGGTTATTCTGGCACTAAAAGGTCCGGTCGACCAAGCTCCCCCTCCCCAGTTCCGCTAGGTCCTCACGGACCAAGCTCCACTACCCTCCCCTCAAGGGGGAGGGTGGCAGCGAGAGCATAAAGGCACACACAGCCTTTGCCTTTGCCACCGCCTTTCACTATGGTCCGCGCGGCTTTCCTGCCTGTCACGAAGTGCGTCATGACCGCTCCAAACCGCCCCACGCCGCAGCCCGGCATTCTCGATATTGCGCCCTATCTGCCGGGCAAGTCCGGCAAGCCGGGCAGCAAGGCGATCAAGCTCTCGGCCAATGAATCCCCGCTCGGGGCCAGCCCCAAGGCGCTGGCCGCCATGATCGAGGCGGCGGCGCATCTCGAAATCTATCCCGAGGGCTCGTCGCGCCTCCTGCGCGAGGCGCTGGGCGAAGTGCATGGCATCGACCCGGCCCGCATCGTCTGCGGCAATGGCTCGGACGATCTCCTGCACCTTCTGGCGCAGGTGTATTTGGGCGAAGGCGACGAGGCGGTAATGAACCGCTATGGCTTTTCGGTCTATCCGATCATCACCAGGGCAACCGGCGCATCGATCGTCATGGTCGAGGAGGCCGATTATCGCGCCGATGTCGATGCGCTCCTCGCTGCTGTCACCGAGCGGACCAAGGTGGTCTGGCTCGCCAACCCCAATAACCCCACCGGTACCTATCTGACGCAGGCCGAAGTGGCGCGGCTCCATGCCGGGTTGCGGCCCGACATTCTCCTCGTCATCGACAGCGCCTATGCCGAATATGTCACCGCCGCCGACTATTCTGTCGGGCTCGACCTGGTCGATGCGCACGACAATGTCGTCATGGTCCGCACCTTTTCGAAGATGGGCCTCGCCGCTGCCCGCATCGGCTGGATGGTGGGTCCCGACCATGTGGTCGATGCCATCCACCGCATCCGCGGGCCGTTCAATGTCAATCTGCCGGCGCAGATGGCCGGTGCCGCCGCGGTGCGCGATGTCGAGTTCACCGCCCGCCTTCGCGAACACAATGCCCAGTGGCGCGACTGGCTGACAGCGGAACTGTCCGGCAATCGCATGCGCGTCGTGCCGAGCCAGGCCAATTTCGTCATGGTGCTGTTCGACACGCCCGAAACCGCGGCCCGCGCCTTCGAAACGCTGGCCGAAGCTGGCTATATCGTGCGCGAAATCGGCGTGTCCTACGGCATTCCGCTGGCGCTGCGGATTTCCATCGGTTCGGAAGAGGCCATGCGCGGCGTGGCAAATGTGCTCAAATCCATGGACGAAACCCGATGAGCGTGCATTTCAAGAAACTGGCGCTGGTCGGCATCGGTCTTATCGGCTCGTCCATCGCGCTGGCGGCGCGGCGGCAGGGCCTGGTGGACGTCATTTCCATCGCCACGCGCCGGCAGGAAACGCTGGACGAGGCGCGCGCCCTCGGGCTTGGCGATATCTACACGCTCGATGCCGCCGAGGCCGTGCGCGGCGCCGATCTCGTCATTCTCTGCGCTCCGGTGGGCGCCTATGGCGCGCTGGCTGCGGCCATCGCCCCGGCGCTGGCGCCCGGCGCCATCCTGTCCGATGTCGGCTCGGTCAAGGAACACGTCGTCAGGCAAGTCGGCCCGCATGTGCCCCCGGGCGTCAGCTTCATTCCCGGCCACCCCATCGCCGGCACCGAGCATTCAGGGCCCTCGGCCGGCTTTGCCGAGCTCTTTGCGGGGCGCTGGTGCGTCCTCACCCCCACAGAAGGCGTGCCCGAAGCCGATACGGCTAAGCTCGTCGCCTTCTGGCAGGCCATGGGCTCGCAGGTCGAGTGCATGGATGCCGCGCATCACGACATGGTGCTGGCCATTACCAGCCACATTCCGCATCTCATCGCCTACAACATCGTGGGCACGGTGGCCGATCTCGAAGCTTCGACGCAGTCCGAAGTCATCAAATTCTCGGCGTCGGGCTTCCGCGATTTCACCCGCATCGCCGCTTCCGATCCGGTGATGTGGCGCGACGTCTTCCTCACCAACAAAGAAGCGGTGCTCGAAATGCTCGGCCGCTTCAACGAGGACCTGTCGGTGCTGCAGCGCGCCGTGCGCAATGGCGATGGCGCGGCGCTTGAAGCCATGTTCACCCGCACCCGGGCCATTCGCCGCTCGATCATCAATGCCGGCCAGGAAACCGCCGCGCCCGATTTCGGCCGCCCGCACGAAGCCCCGCCGGTGCCCGAGCCGACGCAAGTCCGCGACCATGGCGGCGGGGATGATGCTTGAACGCGTGCCTTCGGCCAAATCGCTCCGGTGAAGCGATCTGAGCGTCCAAGGCGAGGAAAGCTATGCTTGAATGGCTGGCCCGATACTTCCCCCATCGTCACCACCCGGCTTGACCGGGTGGTCCATGCGATGCCCGGTCAAGCCAGGCAATGACGAAGGCATGGATGGTTTTGCGTCTTTGGAGCGCGAAAACAGCGGCGCCTTCTTCACCTCTCCCTTTGGGGGAGAGGTCGGCGCGCCGCGCCGGGTGAGGGGGCCTTGCCACTCAGTTTGCCGAAGCCCCCCTCACCCCACCCTCTCCCCCATAGGGAGAGGGGGCGCAGGAACCGACAAATTGAGCTTTAGAACAGCGGCGCCAGTTGCGCGATCGGCACCAGTCCCGACGACAGGGCGCCGCCGCCGAAATTGAGCTGGTTCTTGTGGCGGCCGTCTTCGCCGGGAACGCCGAGCACGAGGGTCCGCCACGGTTCTTCGAGGTAGGGACCGATGCGCTCGGCGACGCCGAGGGAGTCGATTGCGATACTGCCGGTGGGGAAGCCGCTGGCGTCGAGCGCCAGCTCGCCCGACGCGTTGAGGTCGGCCGTGCCGTCATCGGCCCGAATGCCGACGACGCGCAGCCTGCCGCCGGCCGCCTGCCAGTCGGGCAGGAACGGCACGATACCCCAGTCCCTGATGTCGTCGATGAGTCCGGTCAGTTCGAGCTCCACCTCGGCATTGGTCTTGGCAAGAGCGATGCCGGGGGCTTCCACGTCGGTTGCCTTGAGATAGCCGGCCAGCGCCGCGCGCCGCGTGGTCGCGTCATGCTGCTCGGGCATGTCGAGCAGGTGCAGCTCCACCGCCGGCGCGGTGGCGATCACCGTTTCCCCGAACAGCAGATCGGTCCACTGCATCGCATTGGCGACGAGCGACACCCTGGCAATGCGCCAGTCGTCGAGCCTGAGGCTCCCTTCCATGCTGGTCCACGACAGGCTCTGCTCGAGCCCGGTAAAGGCGTCCGAAATACGGGCCGGACCGGCGGCCGAAGCCAGGATATGGTTGGGGCGCCAGACCATGGCGCTGGCCCTGAGCCCAGGGATTTCGACCAGGAGGTCGCCCGACACCACTGCCGCATTGGTGCAGGCGATGTCGAAGCGGAAGGGGAAGCCGCTCACGTCCAGAGTGCCGCATTGCAGTTGCGGCGCCGTCTCGCCATCGCCCAGCGCCAGCAGGTCCACCTGCTGGCGGATCTGGCCGGCGACAAACAGCCAGCCGGCGCTCCAGACGAGGACAACGAGTAGGACAACACTGCCCAGGATGATGATTCGTTTTTTCATGGCTTCTTCTTAACCGCGACGCCCGCCTGTCAGAAGCGGGTTTGCGTGCCGCATTTCTGCTGGCATCACCATGCAGCACTGTTCTTGCCGGTCGCGATGCCCGGCGCTAGCCTAGTGAGGAAAGTGGTTGCGCTATGGCAAAGGCAATGGACGAGACGGATCCGGGCAGCACGCGGTGGGTTTTCGGCTACGGGTCGCTGATCTGGAATCCGGGATTTTCCTTTCTCAGCGCCCAGCTTGGCCTACTGCGGGGGGCGCATCGCTCGCTCTCGATCATTTCGCATCATCATCGGGGCACGCGCGACACGCCGGGCCTCGTCTTCGGGTTGACGCGTGGCGGCTCGTGCCGCGGCATGGTGTTCGAAGTCTGCGCAACGGCCTGGGCCGAGGCGCGGGCCTATCTCGATGCGCGCGAACTCGTCACCTCGGTCTATCGCGATGTCTGGCGCCCGGTCACTCTCGCGGATGGGCGCCATGTCAGGGCGCTGACCTATGTGGTCGACGAGGCTCATGAACAGTTTGCCGGGCAATTGAGCGTCGAGCAGCAACTGGCCATGATCCGCGCCGGGGTGGGCATTTCGGGCCGCAATGTCGATTACGTGCTCAATACCGCCCGTCACCTCATGCAATTGGGCATTCGCGACAAGGCGCTGATGACCCTGGCGCGGCAGCTCGAGGCCGACGCGCCCGAGGACAAGGGTCAGGCGGCCTGAGCCGCCAGCCGCGGGGCCGGCACGGCCTGTTCGAGATCCCAGATGGTGGCCAGCCGGTCGTCGGCGGCGTCGAAGCGGAAGACATGGCTGGCGCAGTCGAGCGCCAGGCGGAAGCGCGTGCGGCTCATCGGATCGGCGACGAGGTCATCGGCCGAGCCGACCCAGAGCACATTGCCGCCTTTGGCAATGACATAGAGCGCGGCTTCTGCCATGGCGAAGCTCTCGAGACTTTCGACGCTGAGCGCATAATCGCGGCCCGACTGGCCGATCCAGTGCGCAAGCGCCGGCTGCCGTCGTGTGTGCTGCGCGAGATTGGCGAAATACACCATGGTGTTCCCCTGCGTCCCAGAGAAGAACAAAAATAGAACAAATTGCAGGCAAGGTCAACGGCTGCCGGTGCAACTTCTATAGGTATGGGTGTGTTCGCAGTTTACGTCAATATCTAGTGGGTCGGGGCAGGGCGAACGGCATCTACCCGTGCCTTGAGCCGCGCATCGAGCGGCCTGCCGATGCCCTGGTCGATGGCCTCGAGGGTGAGGCGGGTCGATTCGGCCTCGATGACGTCGTGCAGCCGCTGGCGGAACTCTTCCGGCGCGAGGCCCGGCGCGATCGGCGGCAGGAATTTCGCCCGCGCGGTGCCGGGCCAGATGACGAGGCTGTTGCGGCCCCAGAACAGGCCCGAATTCAGCGCCACCGGCACGACCGGTACGTTGAGCTCGGTATACATGCGCACGATGCCCTGCCGGTATTCGGCCGGGGCCAGCACCGCCTTGCGGGTACCCTCGGGATAGATGACGATGCGGCAGCCGCGATCGATGGCGGCTTTCGCCTGCTTGATCATTTCCGGGATGGCCTGCCCGCCCTTCTGGCGGTCGATCTCGATGCAGTCGAGCGAATGGGCCGCCCAGCCGAAGAAGGGGATGCGCATCAGCTCCTTCTTGGCGATATAGGCCGGCCGCCCGGTATGCGGAAAGATCGCGAAAATGTCCCAGTCGGACTGGTGCTTCGAGGCGATGATGCAGCCGCCGGGCGGGATGTGTTCGGCGCCCTCGACATGGGTGCCCATGCCGGTGAGCTTGAGATACTGGATGTTGGACCAGCACCACCAGCGGGCGATGGCCCAGCCGAAGCGCGTGCGTCCGAAGATGATGCCCACCGTGCCCGCGAGGATGGCGCAGATCACCGTCTGCCCCAGAAAGATCAGGTAAAACAGCGCGGTGCGGATCGCCTGGAACGCGGCCTTGATCGACATGGGTCCTCCGCCTTATCCGGCGCCTTTATCCCTCATAGCCGGGCGCGCCGCGCTTGGCGAGGGTTTAGGAGGCTTCGCTGAGATACCGCCTGACGGTCGTGCGCGAGGTGACGGCGGTCAGCACCGCCATGACCGGCACGATCAGGAGGATGAAGATCATGCCGTCCCAGCCGAGCAGGAACGAGCCGAACAGCGCCCCCACCTGCGCCGTGGCTTCGCTGGGCAGCACGCTGCCGGCGGCGGCGCCGATCAGCAGGAAGAAGAGGATGGCCAGCAGCGCTCCGAGGAAACCGCCCTGGAGGCCGATGGAGAGGAACCGCCCCTGGAATTCGCCGGCAATGAATTTGTTGGACGCGCCGATGAAGTGCAGCACGTCGACGATCTCGCGATTGGTCGCCATGGCGCCGCGCGTGGCGAAGATGATGGCGAGCACGGTGGCGACGCCGATCAGCCCGAGCACCAGAAGGCCCGAGATTACGACGGTGCCGGCCATGGTGTTGAGCTGCTGCCGCCAGGCGGCATGGGTATCGAGGCTGGCGCCCTTGATGGCCGAAAGATTGCGCTGCAACTGCTCGATATCGGCCTCGGCCGGATCGGAAAGCTGCACCACGACGAGCCGTGGAATGGCGATGGCCGAGAGGTCGAGGCCGGCGCCGAGCCAGGGTTCGAGCAGGGCCTGGCTTTCCTCGATGGTCAGCGCCCGTGCTCCGGCGATGCCGGGGGTCGACTGGGCCAGCGACACGGCGGTACGCAGGCTCGATTCCATCACCTCGCCCTCGACCGGACGGATCTGGATGGTCAGTTCCCGGCCCACATCGGCGGACCAGGCAATGGCCGATTTCTGCACCAGCACCACCCCGCCCAGCGTCACTGCCGACAGAAAGGCCATGATGGTGACGAGCAGCAGCAGGGTGCGCCCGGCTACGCTTTTTTCGGGCACGATGGGCGCGGCGCCGCCACGGCGGGGCAGTCTTGCGAGCACGTTCCTAACCATGGATGGTCAGCTCCCCCTTGTTGAGCACCATGCGCGGATAGGGAAAGCGATCGAGCAGCGGCAATTCGTGGGTGGCGAGGATGATGGTCATGCCCAGCGTCCGGTTGAGCTCGGCAAAAAGATGCACGAGGCGGCTCGAAAGGTCCGGATCGACATTGCCGGTGGGCTCGTCGGCGAGCAGGATCTTGGGCCGCGCGATCACGGCGCGGGCAATGGCGGCGCGCTGCTTTTCCCCGCCCGAAAGCAGGGTCGGCAAAGCGTGCATGCGTTCCCCCAGGCCCACCCATTCGAGCAGCTCGGTGACATTGGGCCGGTATTCGCTTTCGGGTTGTCCCAGAACGCGCAGCGGCAGCGCCACATTCTCGAAGGTGGTGAGGTGGTCGAGCAGGCGGAATTCCTGGAACACGATGCCGATATGGCGCCGCATCTGCAGAAGGGCGTCCTGGTCGAGATTGCCGACATCCTCGCCGAACATGGTGACCTTGCCGCGGCTGGGGCGGACTGAGAGCAGCAGCAGTCTGAGGAGGCTGGTCTTGCCGGCGCCCGAAGGGCCGGTCAGGAAGTGGAACGAGCCCGGCTCGATCGAAAAGGTGAGGTCTTTGAGGATTTCGGGGCCATTGCCGTAGCGCAGGCCCACATCGGAAAACTCGATCAAGAACGGGTGCTCCCCAGCTCGTCCGGCGGCATTGGCGTCATCGCGGCGAATCAGCGTTTGGCCGCATCATAGCAGCCGCGCGCAAGCCCCGCGGCATGGCCCGGTCATTGGCCGGGGGAAAGCGGCACAATTTTGGTCGGGGCGCGGGTTTTGGGTCGGGTTTGAGGAGTTTTAACCCCGCCGGGGATAGGGTCGCTGACCATTCCGGGATCGCGTCAGGCCTGATGATCATCACCTGCCCACATTGCCAGACCAAGTACCAGGTGACCTATGAGGCCATCGGGTCGGCCGGTCGCAAGGTGCAGTGCGCCCATTGCCATCAGGCCTGGAACCAGGACCCGGTGCCGCAACCGGTTGTGCGGTCTGCCGACGCAGTCCGGAACGACGCGCTGTTCGAGGCCATGGCCGAGGATGCGCTGGACGACGCCATGGCGGCCGAAGCCAGCGCCGTAGCCGCCGAGGCCCCCAGGGTCGCAAAGCCTGCCGCCGCACCGTCGCGGGCGCTGCCCGGCACCGATGCGGCAGAGCTGCAGAAGCGCCAGCAGGCGTTCAACCGGCGCCAGAACGCCATGATTTCGAGCCTGCCGCTGGCGCGATTGCGCCGCGCCGCGCGCTTGGCCGGCATCGTGCTCCTCGCCGGCCTTGTAGGCGGCGCCTGGTTTGGCCGGGTGGCCATTGTCGAGCGCTATCCCGACATGGCGGGCGTCTATGAAGCCGTCGGGCTCGGCGTCAATGTCGTGGGCCTCGATTTCTCCAATCTCGAAACCCTCAAGGCGCTTTCGGCCGGCAATGAAGTGCTGACCGTCTCCGCCCAGATCGTCGGCCTCGAGCCGCGTCCGGTGGAAGTGCCGCCCGTCGTCATCAGCCTGCTCGATGCCGGCGGCAGCGCCGTCTATGAATGGAGCGTGGCGCCACGCGTCTCCAACCTGATGGCGGGCGAGCGGGCCACTTTCGATACCAGGCTTTCCCTGCCGCCCAGCGAGGCGGTGCGGGTGCGCCTCAGTTTTGCCGGTCGCGGCGCCACCTCGACCACCGCCACCACGGAAACCGCGCCGGCCGATGCTGCCGTGCACGTGTCACCTCCCGCCGAACCCTCGCATGCGGCCCCGTCCGCCGGACATGCCGATCCCGCCGCCGAACCGGACCATGCGCCGGAACCGGCGGCCACCGAACACCATTAGGAGAGCGTCATGGCTCGCATCCTTGTCGCCGAAGACGATCCTTCGGTCCGCGCCTTTGTCGTATCCGCCCTCACCATGAAGGGCCACGAGGTCATTGCCGAGGAAGACGGCGGCCTCGCTGCCGAAACCATGGAAGCCGAGGGCGGGCGCTTCGACCTGCTGCTCACCGATATCAAGATGCCGGTCATGGATGGCATTGCGCTGGCCTTGCAGGTGGGCGCCAGCTATCCCGATGTGACCATCCTGATGATGACCGGCTTTGCCGACCAGCGCGAGCGCGCCCATGGGCTCGACGCCCTCATCTACGACGTCATCGCCAAGCCCTTCACACTGGCCGATCTGCTGGCCAAGGTCGACGATGCGCTCAACGGCGTTCCGGTCGAAGTCGTGCCGCTGGCCCGGCGCGGATTGCAGTAAGCCGTCCACCCCACCCACTCTCCCCCTGAAGGAGGGGGGATGCGGCTGCGCTGCATCAGGGACGCTGCCTGAGACCCAATCCGTCCTCCTCAGGGGAGGCCGGGTCTGGGTGCCTGATCCTGCGCGCCCTAATTGTGTCCGCTCGCCATTGGGTGACGGCACATCGCGCGGCTTCCCGGCCGATCACATCTCCGCCTCTCTCATTGTAGCCGGCACTGTCTACTGCTAACTGTATAGAGCAGAGTTTCGATCAGTATTGTCTCGGTAGGTTGGAGTCTCGATCAACCTATTGGTTTCTCTTTATCAATAACGTTCAGGAGAAAGACTTATCGTGCGCATCGTTTTTGCAAGTCTCGCGGTTGCCGCCTGCCTCTACCCCGGCTTCGCCGCCGCCCAGCCCAATCGCCAGGGCCAGATCGTGCAGGACTACATCAAGCAGAGTACGGACCTCTACTTCGGCACCGGCAACGCCGCTCCTGCCGGCGGCGGCACCACTGGCCCAGCGCCGGCCGCACCGGCTTCCAACATGGCCAAGGTCACCGGCGACGTCGACCTCTACGACGCTCCCGGCGGCAGCGGCTCGGTCATCGGCATGCTCAATGCGGGCAGCAGCGTGCCCCTGATGCAGTGCCGGGGCGACAACTGGTGCCAGGTGCAGGGTGGCTGGGTCTGGGGCGACTTCCTCAGCCGCTAGGCGCGGACCAGGAACAGAAAGTGTGGCTGCGGGGGCCTTGCCTCTACGCCTCCAGCGCCAAGGCCCTTCGTTCCCTCCCCTCGAGGGGAGGGTAGCGCAGCTGGGCCATCGGCCCTAGCGAAGCTGGGGTGGGGTGATTTTCAGCACCTGTCACCCCACCCTCGGTCCCTCCCCCTCAAGGGGAGGGAGGCGCAGGGGGCGCGACCTTCGCGCTAGACCCAGTCCGGCACGCTATCCAGTGCCAGCAATTCGTCCAGTGACCTGCGCGGCCGGATGACGTGCCAGCGGTCGCCATCCACCAGCACTTCGGGGATCAGCGGGCGGGAATTATAGGTCGAGGCCATGACCGCGCCATAGGCGCCGGCGCTCATGACCGCCAGGAGGTCGCCCTCCTTGACCCCGGCAATGGTGCGACCCTTGGCGAGATAATCGCCGGTTTCGCAGACCGGCCCGACAATGTCCCCGGTGATCGGCGGGAGGTTGGACGGGTTCACCGGCTGGATATCGTGGTGGGCTTCATAAAGCGTGGGGCGGATGAGATCGTTCATCGCCGCGTCGACGATGATGAAGTCGGCCTCGCCCTCTTTCACATATTCCACCTTGGTGACCAGGATGCCGGCATTGCCCACCAGCAGCCGCCCCGGCTCGATCACCAGCGAACAACCGAGCTGCCCGACCTTGTCGCGCACCACCGAGGCATAGGCCTGCGGGTGGGGCGGGGCGTCCTCGTCGACATTATAGGGAATGCCGAGACCACCGCCCACATCGACATGACGGATATCGTGGCCATCGGCGCGCAGCGCCTCGACCAGTTCGGCCATGAGGCCGAAGGCATTGCCGAAGGGTTCGAGATCGGTGATCTGCGAGCCGATATGCATGTCGACGCCGACGGCCTCGACATTGGGAAGCGCGGCAATGCGGGCATAGACCTCGAGGGCCCGCTTGAACGGGATGCCGAACTTGTTCTCGCTCTTGCCGGTCGAAATCTTGGCATGGGTGCGCGCGTCGACATCTGGATTGATGCGGACCGAGACATGCGCCGTCCTGCCCATCGCCGTGGCGACGCGAGAGAGGCGTTCGAGCTCCGGCTCGCTTTCGAGGTTGAAGCACTTGATGCCGACTTCGAGCCCGCGGCGCATCTCGGCTTCGGTCTTGGCGACCCCCGAAAAGACGATCTTTTCCGGTGCAATGCCGGCGGCCAGTGCCCGTTCGAGCTCGCCCAGCGAGACGACGTCGGCGCCACAGCCCTCCGAGGCCATCAGCCGCAACACCGCCTGGTTGGAATTGGCCTTCATGGCATAGGCCATCAGCATGGGAATGCCGTCAAAGGCCTCGCGCACCACCCGCACATGCCGGCGCAAAGTGGCGCTGGAATAGACGTAGAAAGGCGTCCCCACCTTCTCAGCCAGCTCGTTGATATCAACGTCCTCGGCATGGAGCACGCCATCGCGGTGAGTGAAGTGGTGGACCATTTTTGCCCCGCTCTCCCAACACCCACTTTGTCACCCCGGCGACGGCCGGGGTCCATCCTGAGATCGGGCGGATTGTAAAATCTCAAGATGGATCCCGGCCTTCGCCGGGATGACATCGAGAGTGTGACGAATTTCGCGCTATTCCCTAGTTCAGCTCGGCAAAAAACAAAAGCCAGACTTATCGATCCGCTTCATAAGCGGCTTCGATGTGCTCGGCGACCAGGTGCTGCAATCGCCAGAGATGAGGGTCGTGAATGCCCATCTGTTCGAGATGCTCGACCGTGGCGTGGAGATAGTCGGCCATCGAGCCACGCGAACCGGCGGCCTTGGCCAGCACCGCGGCCACCTCGGCCTCGCTGAGTCCGGAGACATAGCGCCCCGACTTGCGGTCGATGCAGAAGGTCAGCGCCCGGATCCGGCGCTCGCCGCTTTGCACATTGACCCAGCGCGGCGGAAAGGCCGAGGGCAGCCAGCCCATTTCGCGCTCGAACAGCTTTATGAGGTTGTCTTCGACCCGGTCCGGCGGCAGCCTATAGGCCACGCCCTTGCAGGCCCCGCCGCGATCGAGCGCCAGCATCAGCCCCGGATTCTCATCCGAGCCGCGCCAGCGATTGTTCCACCCCAGGCAAAAGGCGCGGTGCCAGCCGCGTACGAGCCCGGTGCGCATTTCAACAAAGTCGCAGGCCGGCTTCCAGATCAGCGAGCCATAGGCAAAGAACCAGATTTCGCCGGGATCGTCGGTCCCCGCCATGAGAGCGTCAATGGTGGCGCGATGGTCGTCCTCGGTGGCCGATCGCATGCCCTCGGGCGGCGGCGGCATGTCTTCGCTAATGACGGCTGGCTGCACATAGGCGACATGACGCGGACTGAGACGCATCTGTCGCGAGGGTTTGGTCATCACCGGCCCTTCTTCCTTCTCCCCTTGTGGGAGAAGGTGGCGCGCAGCGCCGGATGAGGGGTGCTGAATCAGCGGTGAGACCCCTCACCCGCCCTTCGGGCACCCTCTCCCACAAGGGGAGAGGAAGAAATCGTGTCTTATTCGCGGGCCTTACTCAACCCCGCCATCGCCATGGCCGCCATGCTTCCTGGCCTTCAGCGCCCGCGCCTCATGCTGTTCCCCCGTCAGCGCTGACTTCCAGCGCGCTGCCTGCTCCAGCACATTGGCGGGGGCCGTGCCGCCATAGGACTTTCTCGCGGCCACGGAGGCTTCGACCGTGATAACCTTATGGATGCGGCTGTCGATGCGGTGATCGATCAGCTTGAAGTCCTCGATGGTGAGGCCTTCCAGGCCGCAATTCTTCTGCTCGGCCAGCGACACGATCTGCCCGGTAATGTGGTGGGCGTCGCGGAAGGGGATGTTCAATTCCCGCACCAGCCAGTCGGCGACATCGGTGGCGGTCGAGAACCCTGCCGAAGCCGAGGCATGCATGCGCTCGCGATTGGGCATCATGTCCTTGACCATGCCGGTCATGGCGGCCAGCGACAGCGACAGGGCATCAAGCGCGTCGAAGGCGACTTCCTTGTCTTCCTGCATGTCCTTGGAATAGGCCAGGGGCAGGCCCTTCATCACCACCAGCAGCGACGTCAGCGCCCCAAGGATACGGCCGATCTTGGCGCGCACCAGTTCGGCCGCGTCCGGATTGCGCTTCTGCGGCATGATCGAGGAGCCGGTGGTGAACTTGTCGCTGAGCTTGACGAAGCCGAACTGCGCCGAGCTCCAGATCACCATTTCCTCGGCAAAGCGGGAAAGGTGCATGGCGCAGATCGAGGCGGCGGCCAGGGTTTCGAGGATGAAGTCCCGGTCTGAGACCGCATCGAGCGAATTGGCGGTCGGGCGGTCAAAGCCCAGGGCCTCCGTGGTCATCGTGCGGTCGATGGGGTAGGGCGTGCCGGCCAACGCCGCCGAACCCAGGGGGTTCTCGTTGAGGCGTTTCCGCGCATCCTCGAGCCGCCCGGCATCGCGGCCCAGCATTTCGACATAGGCGAGCAGGTGATGGCCAAAGGTCACCGGCTGGGCATTCTGCAGATGCGTGAAGCCGGGCATGATGGTCTCGGCCTCGTCCTCGGCGCGGTCGACCAAAGCCAGTTGCAGGCCCCTGACCTGGCCCACCAGCGTGTCGATATAGTCGCGCACATAGAGGCGGAAGTCGGTGGCCACCTGGTCATTGCGGGAACGCGCGGTGTGGAGGCGCCCGGCGGCATCGCCGATCTTTTCGCGCAACCTGCTTTCGACATTCATATGGATGTCTTCGAGCGCCCGCGAGAATTTGAACTGGCCGCCCTCGATTTCGGCCAGCACCTCATCTAGACCGGCAAGGATGGCGTCGCGGTCGGTCTGCGTCAGAATGCCCGTCGCGGCGAGCATTGTGGCATGGGCCTTCGATCCGGCAATATCCTGGCGGTAGAGGCGCTGGTCGAAGCCGATGGAGGCGTTGATTTCCTCCATGATGGCATCGGGCGCCTCGGCGAAGCGTCCGCCCCACATCTTGTTGCTCAGAGCCTTGTCCGACGGAGACACCATGGAAAATACCCGCTCAAAAGGTCCCCAGGCTCCGAAGTGGGCTTTGCCCGTCGCCGCAGGGGTGGTCGTTGTTGGTGGGTCTATAGCCGCCTGGCTGATGCTGGGCAATGCCGGCACGGCCAATGAATGCCCGGCCCAGGCCGCCGCCGCGCAGATCGTCGATGCCGCCGCCGTGGGCGAACTTGCCGCCCTCAATGGTACCGGCGAGGGCCGCGGCTATTCCACCATGGAATTCAAGGACGAGGCGGGGACCGAGATGAGCGTCGCCGACTTTGCCGGCAAGTTCCTCCTCGTCAATTTCTGGGCGAGCTGGTGCGTGCCGTGTCGCGAGGAAATGCCGGCGCTCGACGCCGTTGCCACCCAGTACAATTCCGACAAGTTCATGGTCCTGCCCATCAATCTCGATATCGGCGAGGGCGGGCTCGCCAAGGCGCAGGAATTCCTCGACGAGGGGCAGTTCGAAAACCTGCCGCTTTATGCCGACAACACCTTTGCCGCCTTCGAGCGCCTGAAGCGCGAGGCCGTGGCCATTGGCCTCCCCGCAACCCTGCTGCTCGATCCGGAAGGCTGCGAAATCGCCGTGCTGCAGGGCCCTGCCGAATGGCATGGCGACGACGGCAAGGCGGTTGTGGAAGCACTGATCGGGCTCAGGGGGTAGGGGGCGCCGTTCTCCTGTTCATCGTCACTACCCGGCTCGACCGGGTGGTCCATGCGATATCGAGACAAGAGATGGATTGCCCGGCCAAGCCGGGCAAAGACGGAAGTCTGAGAGCTCTGTGTCGAGCAGCCTGGCCCTAAATAAGCAGATCCACTTCCGCCCCATTGAGCGGCGCCTCGGCGGGCGCGGACGTCGGCAGAGGCGCGGCGGCGTTTTCGGCCTGCGCCTGCATCATCTCGGCCCTGAGCCGCGCGACTTCGAGCAGGTGCCCAGCCTGCGGCACGCCCTTTTCATGCACCATGCGGTTGATCATGATCGATGGAGCAATGCCGATGCCGCTGCCCATCGCTTAGCCTCAGGCGAGCTTGTCGACCCGGGCGCCCTGACCGGGAGGCGGGGCTGCGAGGGCCGTTTCCATCAGCGAACTGATGAGGTCCATCTGCATGTCATGGGCCTTCTTGACCACGGCAATCTGCACCGATTGCTGCGTCATCGACGCGCGCGTGGTCAGGAGATTGCTGGCAAGGTCCGTGTTCATGTCCGGTCCCGATGGAAATGCGGACTTCAACCCTAGTTAAGCCGGGTTAACGCTTGCTTGCCCGAAAGGGTGAATTTTTTCGAACCTATCGACCGCCCAAGAGCGGCACGTCGCGGTGTTTCAGCAGCGGCGCCAGCACCAGCCCGGCGGCAAAGCCGCCCAGATGCGCCCACCACGCGACCGGCTCGTCCGACCCCACCAGCGCGAAGAACAACTGCGTCAGGATCCAGAAGCCCAGCATCCAGAAAGCGGGCAGCGGCAGCGGGATCAGCCAGACGATGCGCGCCAGAACGAAGACCCGGACATGGGGGAAAAGCAGGATATAGGCGCCCATCACTCCGGCCACCGCGCCCGATGCGCCAACCAGCGGGCCATTGGCGTCGAGGTTGAAGAGCAGGTGGGCGAGCGCCGCCAGCACGGCGCAGGCGAGGTAGAAGAACAGATATTTCCAGTGCCCCAATGCGTCCTCGATATTGTCCCCGAAAACCCAGAGAAACAGCATGTTGGTGAGGAGGTGCATCCAGTCGGCATGGAGGAAGGCATAGGTGACGAGATTGGCATAGTCCGGCAGCCAGGCCACCGGCTGCGGATAAAGATCGCGCACCACGATCGGGATCATGCCGAAATTGATTGCCATGGCGTCGAACCCAGCCGGCGGCAGCGCTGCCTGCACCGCAAAGACCAGCATGGTGACGCCGATCAGCCCGTAATTGACGAAAGGAAAGGGAATATGCCGGATCGGATTGGTGTCATGCAGCGGCAGGAACATTTTTGATCCATCCATTCCCGCCGGGCGCCCGGCTATTTCGGTCTTCCTTCTCCCCTTGCAAGAGAAGGTGGCGCGAAGCGCCGGATGAGGGGTTCTTCCTTCCTGCCCGGTTTCAGGCACTGGATTTTCGCCGCAACACCCACCGCGCGTCACCCTCGGGCTTGACCCGAGGGCACTGCACTGACCGGCCACTGAGCAAGTAAAGACCCCTCGGGTCAAGCCCGAGGGTGACGACCTGGGTGGCCGCAGGCTACTCGCCCTTTTTCACATCCCCATAATTCCCCGGCACCCAAAGCACATCCTTCGTCCCATTGGCATTGGCGACGCGGCCCAGGACAAACAGTAAATCAGAGAGCCGGTTCATGTAGCGCAGGGGTTCCCCGCCGGTCTCCGGCTCGGCCTCCACCAGCGCCGCCACCAGCCGCTCGGCGCGGCGCGTCACGGTGCGGGCGATGTGCAGCGCCGATGACAGCGGTGTGCCGCCAGGCAGGATGAAGCTGGTCAGCGGAGCGAGATCGGCATTGAAATGGTCGATCTGCTTTTCCAGCCAATCGGTCTGCACCGGGCGGACGCGGAGGCTGGGATATTCGGCATCCGGATCGTCGATGCCTGGGGTCGCGAGATCCGATCCGACATCGAAAAGGTCGTTCTGGATACGCGCCAGCACGGCATCGACGCGGGGCTGATTGGCGGCTGAGAGACGTGCCTGACCGATCAGGGTATTGGCCTCCTCGACCGTGCCATAGGCTTCGATCCTGAGGTCATGCTTGGCCCGGCGCGGCCCGCGCACAAGGCCGGTCGTACCATCGTCGCCGGTGCGGGTATAGATCTTGTTGAGCTTGACCATGCCGCCCCCTCCGGCTCGCCCGGCGTCAGCCGCGGCCGAAGAAGAACAGCGCGCCCAGCAGCAGCGCCAGCGCCACGGCCTGGCCGATGACGCGCAGGCGCATCAGGCGCTGGCTGGTATTGCCGGGGCCACCCTTGAGCATGTTCCAGAGACCCATGCCCAGGACGATGACCACGAAGAGCAGCGCCAGCGCGATGGCGATATTGAGAAGCGTTTCCATGAGTGCCTTAACGGGGTGAGACGGGCGCGGTTGCGCCATTGATATAGGCATCGAGGCCGGCTGCCACTGCGTCATAAATGGCACGAATCCGGTGCGAGGTGAACAATTCCCTGTGTGTGGTCAGCCAGACCGGCATGGGCGGGATGTTGAGCTCGAGCGGCAGGGCCACGAGGCCCGGCGTGCGCCGCGCCAGTTGCAACTGGCCAAAGCCGATGCCGAGGCCGGCCTTCACCATCTCCCATAGATGCGTCTGGTTGTCCGAGCGGAGGGGGAAATAGTCGCGATTGAGGTCGTAGCCGAGCGAGCGGGCATGGCTGATGATGGCGTCGGAGCGGTCGAAGCCCAGCATGTCGTGTGTCCAGAGGTCGTCGAGCGTTGTCGGCCGGCCGCGCCGGGCCAGGTAGTCCTCGTGGGCCACCGGCACCAGCGGAATATCACCCAGGTGCCGCGTCACCAGTTCGAGCTGGGTGGGGCGAAACATGCGGATGGCGATGTCCGCTTCGCGCATCAGCAGGTTCTCGGCCGAATCGGAGGGCACGGTCTCGATGGCGATGCGCGGATGCAGCGCCCGCACTTCGCGCAAGATGCCAGGCAGCACATAGTTGGAAATCATGGTGCTGGCGGTGAGGCGCACCGTGCCGCCGCCTTCGTCCTGCGCCCCGGCCGCGAGGATCGCCGCCTCGGCCAGCGACGACTGGGCCAGCCGCACGCTTTCATAGAGTTTCAGCGCCGTCGGATTGGGTTTGAGGCCGGTGAGGGTTCGCTCGAAGAGCCCGATCCCCAGATCGGCCTCCAGCGTCTCGATATGCCGACCGACGGTGGGCTGGCTGAGGCCAAGGCTGCGCGCCGCGCCTGACAGCGAGCCCTCGGAAATCACGGCGGCGAAGCTGCGCCAAAGCGACCAGTCCGGCTCCCTATTCATTCTTGAATATCAAACCCAGAAAATCGGCCAATCGATATTCATCATTGTATCGACGATCTTGGCCTCCAGCAACAGCAGGAGACAAAAATGACCAAGGGAAACGTGACGGTTCTGGGCAGCAACGGCCATATCGGCAATGCCGCGATGATCGCCTTTCGCGATGCAGATTGGGATGTCGCCGGTCTCGGGCGGAGCAATCGGCGGCCGGTTTCGAAGACGCAGTTTATTCAGGGCAATGCCAATGACCTGGGCGTCGTCAAGGCCGCCATTGCCGAAGCGGACGTGGTGGTGCATGCGCTGCACCTGCCCTATGACAAGTGGGGCAATGGCGCGGCCGAGGCGCAGTTGCAGGTGGTGATCGACGCCATGACCGGGTCGGGCAAGACCCTGCTTTTTCCCGGCACCATCTACAACTATCGCGCTTCCGACCGCACCATCGCGCCCGGTCTCCGGCAGAGCGGGGAAAAGCCGCGCGGCGAAATCCGCATCCGGCTCGAAGAGATGCTGCGCGACGCCGCCGAAACGCGGGGTTTCCAGGTCATCATCCTCAGGGCGGGAGACTTCTTCGGCCCGGGCAATCGCGATGATTGGTACGATGCCGGCATGTTCATGAGCTTTGCCGGGGGCACCGTTCACCATATGGGCGATCTCGACATGCGCCATAGCTGGGCCTACCTGCCCGATCTCGCCCACGCCTTTGCCGTGCTCGCCGAAAAGCGCGACCAGTTCGCCAGGTTCGAAAATTTCCACTTCGCTGGCCACTGGGTGAGCCACGGGCAGATCATGGCGGCAGTGCAGTCGGCGCTGGGGCGCAAGCTCAAGGTCACGCCGCTGCCCTGGTGGCTCCTCGGGGCCATGGGCCTTGTCAATCCGGTCATGCGTGACATCCATCGCATGCGCTATATCTGGACCAACGAGATGGAACTGGTCGATCCGCGCCTCGATGCGCTCCTGGGCCCCGGCTTCGCCACGCCCTTCGAAACAGCCGTCGCGGCTACGGTCACCGAACTGGTCGAGGCCAAGTATCCGATGAAGAAGGTGGCGTAGGCCAGTCGCCAGCGCCAATGTAGCCCTCGCCCCATCCCCCACCGTCACCACCCGGCTTGACCGGGTGGTCCATGGATTGCCCGGTCGAGCCGGGTAATGACGAAGGAGGGGGCGACGTGTATCGCCTTACAGTTGTTTGGAGCATCCAATGAAGGACGTCATTCTCTGGCAGCGCGCGGAAGGCGGGCTGGTGTTTATCGCCGGCCTCGTGCTGTTCTCGCTCTCCGGCTCGGACCTGGCCTGGTTTCTGGCTTTGCCGGTCTTCTTTGCGCCGGATCTCAGTTTCCTCGCCTATGGGCTGGGGCCGCGCTGGGGGTCATGGGTCTATAACACGGTCCATGTCTATGCTTTCGGCCTCGTCCTCCTGGCTCTCGGCATGCTCGCCGCCCAGCCGCTCCTTGTCGGCCTCGGCGCCCTCTGGCTCGCCCATTCCGGCTTTGACCGCATGCTGGGCTACGGCCTCAAGTCGGAAGCGAGTTTCCAGGACACGCATTTGGGGCGGATCGGCAAGCGCGGTTGAAGCGGCTCCTGCCCACCCTCCCCCTTGAGGGGAGGGTACCAAAGCTAGGCCGGAGGCCGTAGCGGCGGTGGGGAGGGGGTGTCGAGGCCTCGGCAAACTGCGACACCCCCACCCTCGGTCCCTCCCCTCAAGGGGGAGGGAGGCGAAAGACCGTGGCCCTAGTGTTCATCGTCTCCCTCCCCTTGTGAGGAGGGATCAAGGGCGGAGGCCCCTTTAGGGAAAAACCCCCACTGCCCGCCGCACATCCTCAGGCGTCCAGCCTTCTGCCCGCAAATCCCGCAAGCTCGGCGATCCCTTCGACTTGGCGAGCTTTTCGCCATCGTCGCCCAGCAGCAGCCGATGAAAATGGTAGATCGGCGTCGAGACCCCGAGCAGCATCTGCAACAGCACATGGATATCGGTCGCGGCCTCGAGATCGCGGCCGCGCGTCACGTGGGTCACGCCCTGCGCCGCATCGTCGACCACCACGCTCAGGTGATAGCTGGTCGGCGTGTCCTTCCTTTGCAGCACCACGTCGCCCCAGCGCTGCGGCCGGGCATAGCGGATCTGCGGTCGGTCATTGAGCGTCGGACCGATCACGGAATAAGTCAGCATGCCGGTCCGCTCGGTCGCCGCCTCGGTATCGAGACGGAACTGCACCGGATCGCCGCGCTCGAGCCGCTCGATGCGCTCGGCATTGGAAAGATGCCGACAGGTGCCCGGATAAAGCGGCGCGCCATCGGGATCGCTACCGTCCGCCGCCGCGGCGATGTCGGCGCGCGAGCAGAAGCAGGGATAAAGGAGGTCCATGTTACGCAGCCGATTGGCGGCATCGGCATAAATATCGAAGCGCTCGGACTGGACCAGCACCGGCTCGGGCCAGTCGAGCCCCAGCCAATGGAGGTCCTCGATGATGGCTTGGGTAAATTCGGGTTTACAGCGCTGGACGTCGATGTCTTCGATGCGCAGATAGGCCGTACCATCGAGCAGCTCGGCCGCCTTCCAGGTCACCAGCGCCGAGAGCGCATGGCCCAGATGCAGAAAACCATTGGGGCTGGGGGCGAAGCGGAGGACGTTTTTTGCCATATGCCCTTCTACCCCAGGGGGTCATTCCCGCGAAAGCGGGAACCCCCGTCAGGATGCAGTCAAACCAAGAGAGGTTCCCGCTTGCGGGATTGAGCCGGTGCTAGAAACCACCCTTCAAGACACACCCCGGATCGATACGCCCGAGGGCGTCGCCTGGCATCTAGCGACCCTTACCGGCCTCCGGCCGCATCTGTCGCCCATGCTCGAGACGGTCGGCACGGTCCTGCCCAGGGTCAATCCCAAGGGCTTTGCCGGCATGGCCAAGGTCATTTGCGGGCAGCAGATTTCGGTGGCGAGCGCCGCCGCCATCTGGGGCCGCTTCAGCGTCATTCCCGGTGCGCTGGAGCCGGACACCTACCTTCTGCTCAGCGAGGAGACCGTGCGCGGCTCGGGCTTTTCGCGCGGCAAATTCCTGACCCTGCGCGCCGTGGCCCAGGCCATTGCGGCGGGGGAACTCGATCTCGACCATGTCGACGCGCTGCCGGCCGAGGAGGCCGTGGCCCGTCTCGTCGGGATCAAGGGCATCGGCCCCTGGACGGCGGAGGTCTATCTCCTGTTCTGCGCCGGTCATCCCGACATCTTTCCGGCCGGGGACCTGGCCCTTCTCAAGGCGGCCCATCACGGCCTCGGCCTTGACGCTCGCCCGACGATCAAGGAAATGATCGGCCTGGCAGAGGACTGGTCGCCGCATCGCTCGGTTGCCGCGCTGCTGTTCTGGCGCTATTTCGCGGCGCTCAAGCAAAGGGAATCGAGCCTTTTATGACCAAGCTTTCCGGCCCGATGCTGCCGCCCGCCAATGGGCAGGCGCCCGACAGTGCCGTCGTGTTGCTGCATGGCTATGGCAGTGACGGCAACGATCTCATCGCCATGGCGCCGGCCTTCCAGCCGCTGCTGCCGGGGGCGCTCTTCGTCTCGCCCCATGCGCCGACCCCGCTAGGCATGGGCGGCTTTCAATGGTTTCCCATCGACTGGTCCGGGGATCGTCTCGCCAGCCGCCAGACCGGCGTCGTCGGCGCCCGTCCGGTCATCGTCGATTTCCTCGAGGACCTTTGGGCCCAGACCGGCATCACGCCCGACCGCACCCTCCTCGTCGGTTTCAGCCAGGGCGCCATGATGGCGCTGCATGTCGGCCTTTCGCTCCCCAAGGAAAAAACGCTGATGGGGGTCATCGGCATTTCCGGCGCCTTCCTGCCGCCCGAGGGTTTCGGCTCGGACACCCTGGCGCATCCGCCGGTCTGCCTCGTTCATGGCGACATGGATGACGTGGTCGATCCCAATCACAGCGCTGATGCCAACAGTCTGCTAACGAATTCGGGCTTCGACGTGACCTATCACATCAGCCGCGGCGTCGGTCACGGCGTGGCGCCCGATGGCATGGAGGCCATTGCCAGCTTCATCGCCAGACTTGCAAAATAAGCCTGCCGCCCCCGCTTCACACGCCCGACACAAAGGGCTTAGTATAAAGGGGCTATGGACTTACGCGATTCCCGTTACGGGAGACTCAAGTGACTATCCATGTGTCGCCTGAGGCTTGTCCCGCTCTTGTACTGAACGCCGACTTCCGGCCGCTCAGTTATTATCCGCTGTCGCTATGGTCCTGGCAGGACGCGATAAAAGCGGTCTTCCTCGATCGCGTGAACATCGTTTCGCATTACGACACGATCATTCATTCGCCCAGTTTCGAGATGCGGCTGCCGAGCGTCGTGTCGCTGCGCGAATATGTCAAACCTGCCCGCCATCCGGCCTTCACGCGCTTCAACGTGTTCCTGCGCGATCGCTTCCAGTGCCAGTATTGCGGCTCGACCCATGACCTGACCTTCGACCACGTCATTCCCCGCTCCAAGGGCGGCTTGACCACCTGGGAGAATGTCGTGGCCGCCTGCGCGCCCTGCAATCTGAAAAAGGCCAACAGATTGCCCAGCGAAATCAAGATGTTCCCGCACCAGGCGCCCTACGCACCCACCGTGCATGACCTGCACAATAACGGCCGCGCCTTCCCGCCCAACCACCTGCACCAGAGCTGGCTGGACTATCTCTACTGGGATATCGAGCTCGAGCCCTGATCGGGCAGGGCAAATTCGAGCAGTAAGGTGCGCTGCCAATCGTTGAAATTGTTGTCCGAGCCGATGAGGATGCGCGTTTCGCCGCCCGGCGTCTGGTGCACCATCAGCGATTCCATGTTGTCGATCTCGCCGCCCTGGGCAGAGAGCAGCAATTCGCCCTCCATCAGGTTGCCGGGCCGCACCTCAGATGCCGGCACGCGCCGCAGATTCATGACGAAGGCGAAGAGCGAGACGCCGCGCTCCAGCACCAGGAGGTCGCCGTTGGGCAGGAACTTGCAGTCGGTCGGGTTGACGATCGGGCTGTTGACGTAAGTCAGCGGGCCCTTGTCGTTCTGGCCGAGCAGTTCGGCACGGTGATTGCCGTTCTCGTCCAGCGCTTCCTCGGCGATCAGCAGGGTCGAGCCGGCAATCGGCGAGGCGGGCGGGGCGATGCAGACCGATTCCAGGGTTTCATTGGTCCTGAGGTCGGTCAGCCATTGCGGAATGGAGATTTCCCGGGCCGGGCCGCCGGGCTTGCCGTCGGTAATGGCGAAATCGGCGACGCGTGTGAGATGCTCGAAGCCGACGCGGACGGCCACCGCCTCGCCATTGCGCCAGATCGTGTCCATGCCCTCGGCATCGCGCGCATATTGGCGCGGCAGCACCTCGCCGCCCGAATTCTGCATCGGCTCGATGGTGACGCCGATGAGGCCGATCAGCCGGTCGGCCTGGTCATAGGCCAGTTGCCCCGCAACAAAATTGCCGCGGTCGGTGACAAAGGTGATGCGCTGTTCCGGCCCCGTCTGGCTGACGCTGGAGAGGCCGCCAAAGGTATCGTCCTGGCTTTGCAGGGTGAGCCCGCCGCGGAAGATCAAGCGATCGACCGGCATATCGAGACCGGCGCCGCGAAAGCTCGTTACCGGCGCGGCGCTCACCGTCGCATCGACCGCCGCGGCGGGTCCCGCCAGCAGCAGCAATGCAGCAGCAAGGGCAGGCCGCGCAATCATGCGCGTCCCCGTCGCCTCGCCTGGGCCGGCATTTCCTCGTCGAACAGCGAAGCCAGTTCGTCGGTCAGGGCGCCCGCCAGTTCCTCGGCATCGAGCAGGGTCACGGCGCGGCGATAATAGCGCGTCACGTCGTGGCCGATGCCCACGGCCACGAGCTGGATGGGCGAGCGGGTCTCGATATCCTCGATCACCTGCCGGAGATGGGCTTCGAGATAGTTGCCGGCATTGACCGACTGGGTCGAGTCGTCCACCGGCGCGCCGTCCGAGATCACCATAAGGATGCGGCGCTGCTCGGGGCGGGCCATCAGGCGCTTGCGGGCCCATTCGAGCGCCTCGCCGTCGATGTTTTCCTTGAGCAGGCCCTCGCGCATCATCAGCCCGAGATTGCGCCTTGCATGGCGCCAGGGTTCGTCGGCGGCCTTGTAGATGATATGGCGGATATCGTTGACGCGGCCCGGATTGGGCGGGCGATTGGCCTCGAGCCAGGCCTCGCGGCTCTTGCCGCCCTTCCAGGCGCGGGTGGTGAAGCCGAGGATTTCGACCTTGACGCCGCAGCGCTCCAGCGTGCGGGCGAGAATGTCGCCGCAGATCGCCGCAATGGTGATCGGCCGGCCGCGCATGGAGCCGGAATTGTCGATCAGCAGCGTCACCACGGTGTCGCGGAAATCGGTGTCGTTTTCGACCTTGAAGCTCAGCGCCTGCAGCGGATCGGTAACGACGCGGGTGAGGCGTGCGGTATCGAGCAGGCCCTCTTCGAGGTCGAACTGCCAGCTCCGGTTCTGCTTGGCCATCAGGCGCCGCTGCAGCTTGTTGGCCAGCCGCGCCACGGCGCCAGCCAGGTTTTCGAGCTGCTTGTCGAGGAGGGCGCGCAACTGGTCGAGTTCGTCGGGCGGGCACAGCTCGGCCGCCTTGACGATCTCGTCATACTTGGTGGTGAACACCTTGTAGTTGAACTGGTTGGTCAGCCGCTCGCCGCCATCTTTGGCGGGCGGGGGCATGGGCGCGTCCTCGCCTGCCTCGGCCTCGGCATCCTCGTCGGCATCGGCCATGTCGGCTTCCATGCCTTCGACGTCGCCGGTTTCCTCGCTCTCGCCGGCCTGCTGATCCTCGTCCCTCTCGGCCTGCTCGTTTTCGCCCTCACCCTGCTCGGGTGCCTTGTCGGAGCTGTCGTCCTGTTCGGGCTCCTGGTCCTGTGCCTCTTCCTCGGCGTCGGCCGGGTCCTGCATGTCGCTTTCGGCGATGAGGTTCAGGTCGCGCAGCACCTTGCGAGCCAGGCGCGAGAATTCGTCCTGGTTCTCGTAGCTGTCGAGCAGCGCGTCGATGGATGTGCCGGCCTTGCTCTCGATCTCATTGCGCCACAGATCGACCAGCGCATGGCCCGAGGGTGGCACTTCCACCCCAGCCAGCTTTTCGCGCAGCATCAGCCCTAAGGCCTCGGCAAGGGGCGCATCGCCCTTGTCATCGACCTCGGCGAAATTGGCGCGGAACAGCCGGTCTTCCAGCATTTCATGGATATTGCCGGTCATGCCCGGCATGCGGATACAGCCCAGCGACTCGACGCGCGCCTGTTCGAGCGCATCGAATGCAGCCCGTGCCTGCGGGTCGATGGGGCTGCGCTTGCGATGGGTTTCCGGATCGTGGCTGGCGAGGCGCATAGCCATGGCGTCGCCCTGGCCGCGGGCAATGGCAATGTCGCGCTTGGTGGGAAGGCGCGGCAGGTTGGCAAGACGCGCCTTGTCCGAGGTGAGCAGCGGCCGGTCGGCGGTAAAGGTCACCTCGAGATCAGCCTTGCCACCAATAGCGCGCACCGTGGCGCCCATGGCCGATTTGAAGGCCTGGGTCTGATCGGGCTTGTTGGGCTTGCTGCGCGGGGGAGTTGCCATGAATACGCTCGTCGGTTGGGACTGGCGCTTGGACGTCACACCTGCGCCCCCTCCCCCTTGAGGGGAGGGTCGGGGAGGGGGTGGATCAGTGGTTACCCGATGGACCCCCACCCCCAGCCCCTCCCCTCAAGGGGGAGGGGAGCAAGAGGGTCCATGCCTCGTGTCAGGCCATTACAGCAAGGTTGGCGGAGCTTTCCGGCAGGTCTTCGCCGAACACGCGCTGGTAGAACTCGGCCACGACGGGGCGTTCGAGTTCGTCGCACTTGTTGAGGAAGGTCAGGCGGAAGGCAAAGCCGATGTCGCCGCCGAAGATCACGGCATTTTCGGCCCAGGTGATGACGCCGCGCGGACTCATGACGGTGGAGATGTCGCCATTGATGAAGGCCGAACGGGTGAGGTCGGCGAGGCGCACCATGTTGGCCACCTGCTTTTTGCCCTTTTCGGTCTCGCCATAGGCCTTGTTCTTGGCCAGCACGATGCCGACTTCCTTGTCATGCGGCAGGTAGTTGAGCGTCGTGACGATGCTCCAGCGGTCCATCTGACCCTGATTGATCTGCTGCGTGCCGTGGTAAAGGCCCGACGTGTCACCCAGACCAATGGTATTGGTGGTCGAGAACAGGCGGAAGGCCGGGTGCGGGACGATGACGCGGTTCTGGTCGAGCAGCGTCAGGCGGCCCGACTGTTCGAGCACGCGCTGGATCACGAACATCACGTCCGGGCGGCCAGCGTCATATTCGTCGAACACGAGGGCCACATTGTTCTGCACCGCCCAGGGCAGGATGCCGTCGCGGAATTCGGTGATCTGCTTGCCGTCCTTGAGCACGATCGCGTCCTTGCCGACGAGATCGATACGGCTCACATGGCTGTCGAGATTGACGCGGACCAGCGGCCAGTTGAGGCGGGCGGCGACCTGCTCGATATGGGTCGACTTGCCGGTGCCGTGATAGCCCTGAACCATGACGCGGCGGTTGTAGGCAAAGCCGGCAAGGATGGCGAGCGTGGTGTTGCGGTCGAACAGGTAATCCGGATCGACGGGCGGCACGTGGTCGGTGCGGTCCTTGTAGCCCTTGACCACCATGTCGGTATCGATGCCGAAAATTTCCCGCGCGCTGTAGTCGTGGTCGGGCAGATTGGCGAACTGGGTCATGGTCGGGCTCTTGGAATGGCTGGATAAAATCTGGCGGGCGGTGGCTCTATAGCAGCATTGTGACGGGGCGGGTAGCCTTGGGATGGGCATTGCCTGGATCAGCGCGAGACGTCACCCCACCCTCATTCCCTCCCCATCAAGGGGAGGGAGGCGCAGGACTGGCGCGCCGGTGTCCATCGTCTCCCTCCCCCTTGTGGGGAGGGATCAAGGGTGGGGGGCTGCGGCCCCGCGCTACCGCGTCACGAAACCCTGCTTCTTGAGGTGGGAATAGGCGGCGATGACGGTGCGCAGGCGCTCTTCGGACGAGGCGTCGCCGCCATTGACGTCGGGGTGGTGTTTCTTGACCAGCGCCTTGTAGGCCGCCTTGATGTCGTCGGACTTGGCGTGGCCCATGATGCCGAGGGTTTCGAGCGCGCGCCGGTCGGGCTCGTTGAGCGGCTTGACCCGCTCGGTCGCCGGGCGCTTGCTCTGCTGGTAGCGATAGCGCGCGAAGACCCCGAACGGATCACCATATTTGTCGCCCGGCTTGGCGGCGTTGCGCCCTGCCGCCCGCGCCGTGCCGGGATTGCCGGTGGCAAAGGTCGAGCGCGATTCGGCCTTGGGCGGGGCATGCAGGGCCTCGTCCAGTTCCTCCGGGCTCATGCCGGCGAAATAGTTGAAGGCCTTGTTGTAGTGCCGGACATGCTCGAGGCAGAAGTGGTGGTACTGGCCCTCCGAGCGCACGCCCTTGGGCGCCTTGAACTCGCCGGGCTCTTCGCAGCCTTCCCAATCGCAGGCGACGTCCACCGGCTCGGGCTTTTCTTCCCGGCGCGAACGGATGCGAATGTTATCGAAGAGCTTGGATTGCAGTTTCATTGTGCCTAGTTAGATCTCTTGCAGACTGTCAGGAGACGCAAAGCCATGTCCATGACGGACACGATCCGCGCCAAGCTCACCGAGCGATTCTCGCCCACCCACCTGGAGGTGATCGATGAATCGATGTCCCATCACGGCCACGCCGGCTGGCGCGAAGGTGGTGAAACCCATTTTCGTGTCAGAATCGCGACCCGCAATTTTGACGGGATGAGCCGCGTTGCGCAACACCGCGCGGTCATGGATGCGCTTGACGATGAATTGAAAGCCCGCGTGCATGCCCTCGCAATCGAGGTGCTGCCGACGACGTGAGGCGTCTTATGCCCAATCAACCACCGGCTGTCATCCCGGCGAAGGCCGGGATCCAACTTGAGATCTCAGGATGGGCCCCGGCCTTCGCCGGGGTGACAATCGTGGGGGTGGCGGCTCTAGATGGAGCGCTTCTCCTCTAGGAATGCCCGAACCTTTTCTGGATCGACGTTCTTCTCGATAAAGGCCTGGCCGATGCCGCGAGTGAGGATGAAGGTCAGCGCGCCGCGCGTCACCTTCTTGTCCTGGGCAATAGCGGCCATCAGCACATCGGTCGAGCCCAGCGTTCCGGGGATATCTGCCAATGTGGTGGGCAGGCCCGCGAGCTTCAAGTGCGCCGCGACGCGGCCGCTGTCCTGCCCCGGAGCCAGGCCAAGTCGGCTCGAAAAGCCGTGCGCCAGCACCATGCCGATGGCAACGCCCTCGCCATGCAGCAGCCGGTCGGAATAGCCGGTATCCTTTTCGAGCGCATGCCCGAAGGTGTGTCCCAGATTGAGCAGGGCCCTGACGCCGGTTTCCTTTTCGTCCTCGATGACCACACGCGCCTTGTGGGCGCAGCAGCGGGCTATGGCCTCGCCGCGCGCCGGGCCGCCGGCGAAAATCTCGGCGCGATTGGCCTCGAGCCATTCAAAGAAATCGGGGTCGTCGATCAGCCCATATTTGACCACTTCGGCATAGCCGGCGGCGAACTGGCGCGGCGCCAGGGTATCGAGGGCCGAGAGGTCGGCCAGCACCAGTTTTGGCTGGTGGAAGGCGCCGACCAGGTTCTTGCCATGCGGCGAATTGATACCCGTCTTGCCCCCGACCGAGGAATCCACCTGCGCGAGAAGCGAGGTGGGGATCTGCACGAAATCCATGCCGCGCCGGGTGATGGATGCGGCAAAGCCGGCCAGGTCGCCGATGACCCCGCCGCCCAGCGCAATCACCAGGTCGCCGCGCTCGAGTTTTGCTGCAAGCAGACCCTCGACCACCCGTTCGAGCATGGCATAGGACTTGGTGGCCTCGCCTGCGGGCAGCACTATGGTGTCATAGGATAGGCCCGCCGTCTCGAGTCCGGCGACGAGGCGCGGCAATTGCGCCTTGGCTACCGTTTCGTCGGTGACGATGCCATAGCGGCGGCCGGGAAACTTTTCGGCCAGGAGCGCGCCGGCCTCGTCGATCAGTTTCGGACCGATGAGAATGTCATAGGCGCGCTCGCCGAGGGCGACGTGGACTGTGTGGTCAATGCTGGCCATGGAATGCCTATCGGGTCTTGAGATGGTCGAGCAGCGCGCCGATGACGTCGGCGGCGACATTGTCCTGCGGCACGTCGCGGCTGAACACCGTGACATCGGCCTCCTGGTAGATGGGGTAGCGGTCGGCGATCAGCTTTTCCAGCGTCCCCCTGGGGTCGGCGGTCTTGAGCAGCGGCCGGTTGGAGCGGCGCGACACCCGCTCGAACAGCACGTCGAGATCGGCCTTGAGCCAGACCGAGACGGCCTCGGCCTTGACCAGGGCGCGCGTATCGAGATTGACGAAAGCGCCGCCGCCGGTGGCCAGCACGATGTCCTTTTCCTTGAGCAGCCGGGCGATGACCCGCATCTCGCCGGCGCGAAATTCGCTTTCGCCGCGCTGCTCGAAGATTTCCGGAATGGTCATCTGCGCGGCGCGCTCGATTTCCTCGTCGCTGTCGATGAACTGGCGGCCAAGGCGATTGGCGAGGCGCCGGCCGACCGTGGTCTTGCCCGCGCCCATCATGCCAACCAGGACGACGGGCCTGCCGTCGAGCCGGTTGGCCAGCGCCTTGGCACGGCCCTGCCGTCCACCGCCATCGGATCTCGTCACCTGCCGCGCCCTCCGCTCCTGGTCGCTATCAACCGGTCCGGGCCCCCACTGTCAAGCACACCCCATGTCGCGGTTGCTTTGCCCACCTGCTTGGGTCAAGCTGGCGGGACAACAGAACGGCAACCTTTTGCCTCTAAAGTGTTGGCACCCGACCCAATCGGAAGCTCTTTATGCCCTCGCTGATCCGCCTCGTCATTGTCCTGCTTTTTCTCGGCGGCCTGGTCTTTGCGGGCATGTTCGCGCTCGTCACCTTTGTCGAGCCGACGCCCAAGGAAGTCAGCCAGCGCATTCCGACGCGTGATCTGCTGGGCGAGACGGGGCCGGAGGGTGGTGGTGGTGCCGGCGCGGCCCTGCCGCAGCCCAATGTGACATCCGAGCCCAGCACCGCCCAATGAGCGGCGGGCACCTGATTTCGAGTTTTCTCGAAATGATGAGCGCCGAGCGCGGTGCGGCGGCCAACACCATCGAGGCCTATCGCCGCGACCTTTGGCGCTATGCCGATTTTGTTGCTTCGAAAGGCCAGACCCTCCTCACCGCGCCGCGCGAGACGGTGACGGCCTGGCTCGACGATCTCAAGGGCGAGGGGCTTTCGGCGTCCTCGAGCGCCCGGCACCTTTCCGCCATCCGCCAGTTCCACAAGTTTCTCTGCGCCGATGGCCTGCGCGGGGACGACCCGACCCGCATCGTCGCCAGCCCGAAGTCACGCCGCGCCTTGCCGAAGGTCCTCTCGGTATCGGAGGTCGACCGGCTGCTGAGCCTTGCCGAACGAGAGGCCAATGAGGCGGCCGAAACGGACAGGCAAGTCGCGTCGCTGCGGCTCTATGTGCTGCTCGAACTGCTCTACGCCACGGGCCTGCGCGTGTCCGAACTGGTGAGCCTCCGCCGCTCTGCGGTGATGCGCGAGGGCGCTTTTCTCACCGTCGTCGGCAAGGGAAACAAGGAGCGCGTCGTGCCCATGAACGACCGCGCCCGCGATGCGGTGCGGCTCTGGGTCAAGACGCTCGAAGCCGGACCGTTCCTGTTTCCGGCCAAGGGCGAGGACGGCTATCTCAGCCGCCAGGTCTTTGCGCGGGACCTCAAGGCGCTGGCGGCCCGCGCCGGTATTTCTGCGAACCGGGTCGCTCCGCACGTGCTGCGCCACGCCTTTGCCAGTCATCTCCTGGCCGGTGGTGCGGACCTGCGCGTGGTGCAGATGCTGCTCGGGCACGCCGATATTTCCACAACGCAGATTTATACCCATGTGCTCGACGAGAAGTTGCGCAGCCTCGTGGAAAGCCACCATCCGCTCGCCAATGGCTGAATGCGGATATGTGAATCCCAATCATTTCGTGCCCGAAGCTTGACTTGCCATTGCTCCGTCGCCACTTTCCGGCCACTTTAAAGGGCAAGAGCAGCGGGCCAATCACGCATGGGCCGCTGGGCCTTGCCGGAAACGATGACCCTTACGGGCGGTGGGATGCAGTCTTATCTCGATTTTGAAAAGCCGGTCGCCGATCTTGAAGCCAAGATCGCCGAACTGAAATCGCTGGCCGCCACGGATCAGGCCGTCAGCATCGACGAGGAAGTCACCCGTCTTTCCGCGCGTGCCGACGAGGCGCTGGTCGAGATTTATCGCAAGCTGACGCCCTGGCAGAAGACGCAGGTCGCGCGCCATCCGCAGCGGCCGCATTTTTCCGATTATGTGCGCTCGCTGATCACCGAATGGACGCCCCTGGCCGGCGACCGCAAATATGGCGAAGACGCAGCCCTCCAGGCCGGCTTCGGCCGCTTCAACGGCACGCCCGTCGCCATTCTCGGCCAGGAAAAGGGCAATTCCACCGAGACGCGCCTCAAGCACAATTTCGGCATGGCCAATCCCGAAGGCTATCGGAAGGCCGTCCGCATCATGGACATGGCCGACCGCTTTTCCATTCCAGTCATTTCCCTGGTCGACACCGCTGGCGCCTATCCCGGCATCGGTGCCGAGGAACGCGGCCAGGCCGAGGCCATTGCCCGCTCCACCGAAAAGGGTCTCGAACTGGGCGTGCCGAACCTTGCCATCATCATCGGCGAAGGCGGTTCGGGTGGGGCCATTGCCATTGCCACCGCCAATCGCGTGCTGATGCTGGAAAATTCGATCTACTCGGTGATCTCGCCCGAGGCCGGCGCCTCGATCCTGTTCCGCGACGCCGCGCGCGCCCAGGACATGGCCACGGCCCAGAAGATTACTGCCCAGGACCTGCTCGGTTTCGGCGTGATCGATGCCATCATCCCCGAACCGGCTGGCGGAGCGCATCGCCACCACGGTGCGATCATGGAGGCGACGGGCGGCGCCATCGGTACTTTCCTCAAGGATTTTGCCGGCAAGTCGCGGCTCGAAACCCGCGAGCACCGCCGGGAAAAATTCCTCGCCATCGGCACCAATCTCTAGAGACCAGCCGCCCCGGTCCGCCCTTCGATTTCAAAATGTCCGTCGGCTCAGGCCTGCGGGCATTTTTCTTGGCCGGATGGCACACATCCGTGTGATCGGAGGCTGCTTCCGGCGGCAAAAGCCGCGTGGTAAAGGCTTCGTTCACCGCATGGGCTCATATTGCGCTAACCTTTTCGCCCGGCTGCGGGCTTTTTCACTGACGGGCTGATCGTTTTGACTGCCACCTTTTTTCACCGCCTCGGCGCCTTCGTGATCGTTCTCTGGCTCGGTGTTGGCCTTGCCGCCTGCTCCAACTTCGTCAAGGGCGGCGACAACCGCCATAATATTCCGCTTTCGGGCGGCGTGGTGCAGGGTCTGCGCAATATGGGATCGTCGCCCGCCGAGGGCATGATGGTGCGCATCTTCAAGGAAGAATCCACGCTCGAAGTCTGGAAGAAGACCAGCGGGGGCACCTATCGCCTCTTCAAGACCTATGAGATCTGCGCCTATTCGGGCGATCTCGGGCCGAAGTTCAAGGAAGGCGACCGGCAGAGCCCCGAAGGCTTCTATACGATCACGCCGGGGCTGATGAACCCGCGCTCGAGCTACTATCTGGCCTTCAATACCGGCTTTCCCAACAAGTTCGACCGCGTGCATGGCCGCACCGGATCTGACCTGATGGTGCATGGCGATTGTTCCTCGCGCGGCTGCTACGCCATGACCGACGAGGGCATTGCCGAGATCTATGCCTTGGCGCGCGAAACTTTCCGCGGCGGCAATACCAGCTTCCAGCTCCAGATTTTCCCCTTCCGCATGACCACCGCCAATATGGCCAAGCATTCCACCAGCCCGCATATGGACTTCTGGAAGGACATCAAGGAAGGCCACGACTATTTCGAGTTGACCAAGACCCCGCCGGTCTGGGACGTTTGCGAAAAGCAGTACATCTTCAATCCTTCCAGCGCCGGCCCGCTCGATGCCGCCGGCATCTGCCCGCCCTCCGTGCAGAATGCGGCGCTGACCGCCAAGCTGCAGGCCGACGAGGCCGACCTGGCCAACAAGGCGGCGTCCGCGCAGCAGGCCGCCGAACGCAAGGCCGCCGAGGAGGCGGCGCTCAAGGCGCGCGGCGAGGCAGTCAACGGCTTCTTCTCCGGCATCGGCACCAATATCGGTGGGCTCTTTGGTGGCAATCCGGGCCAGGATCCCAACCTTGCCCCGGTGATTTCGGGCAAGCCGGCCAGCCTGCCGACGCCATCGACGCAGCGGCCCTGACGGTTCCGCCGCTCTTCCGGCATCGGGCTTGTCCCTGCCCCGCTTCGGCCCCACTTGGGTGAAAGGGCAGTAAGGCCCAATTCGGAGACGCAGAGTGGACCAGCCAGAGAGTGTCGCACCGGCAAACAGTGCCCGGGTCACGGTGACGCCCGACATGCGTCCGCTCGCTTCGGAGCGCGGGGGGCCGTTACCTTCTCCACCACCGCCCACGCCCGCCCCAAAAACGAGCGGCCGTTGGGGCATCGCAATGGGTCTCGGCGGCCTCGCCGCGGGCCTCGTGGCATTGGGCTTTGCCGCCTGGAGCTATGGCGAAGGGCAGAAGGAAATCCTGAGACTATCGACCGAAGTCGCGCAATTGCGCGTCAGCCTGGATCTTTATGCGCGCAATAGCCCCGGCGCCGACCTCGCCCAGTTCGGCGATCGGCTCACGGCGCTCGAGCAGGGCGCGCTGGGCACCACCGTGCCCATGCCCGGCACCGGTGCTGCGCCCCAGTCCGGCGAAGCGCCCGCATCGGCCAGCACTCCCGCCGAGGACTGCCTGCCGGCCGGCATGCGCCTGCTTGTCGCGGCCGGTGACAGCTACCCAATCTGCGACCAGGATGCCGAGGTCACGGTCAGCGCCGTCGCCAATGGCTATATCACGCTCAGCGACGGCACCTCGGTCGCTTCGGGCGGCACCACGCCGCTGCCGGGCCTGCCGGCCTGTACCCTGGCGGTCACCTCCGGTGGCGATGAGGGGCTGACGGGTTATGCGGAGATCCGCGTCAACTGCTGATCAGCCGTCCGAGAGCGGCGCCGGCCAGGCGTGTTCGGGCAGGAGCTCGGCCAGCGTCTTGCCGCTGTTCCGTCCCAGGATCACCAGTGCCGACAGATTGGCGTCGTCGAGCTGGCGCATGAAGTCGCGGCACACCCCGCAGGGCGGCAGCACATGAAGGGCTTCGGTTTCGGGATGGCGCCATACGGCGACGACCGAGCGGAAGCGATATTCCCCGGCGCTGACCATGGCCGCCAGCGCACTGCGCTCGGCACAGAGGCCCCAACTGGCCGTGTCCACGCAGACCCCGCCATAGACCGTGCCGCCTTCCGAGACGACCACGGCAGCCACATCGCCGATCAGCCGGCCCGCGCCGGTCGTATGGGGCTTGAGCAGCGCGCTGGCCTGCTCGATGAGGTGGGTGTGGGTCATGCCTGAGGCTAGCGCAGGATGGCAGACGCGAAAAGGGCGGCACAAGGCCGCCCTTTCTAGTCCATCCGGTCCTCACGCCCTCAGGCGAAGGCGCCGTGGCAGTGCTTGAACTTCTTGCCCGAGCCGCAGGGGCAGGGGGCATTGCGCGACACGCCGAGCAACAGCTTGGGGTCGATCGGCGGCAGGCCCTCGCGGCTCGCCACGGCATCGCCCGCGGCATCGTTCTCGCCGGTGATCGGATCGATATGGGTCTCGGTCAACTGGCTGGGATCGGGCGCCTGCGGGGCGTCCGGCTGGCGGATCGTCAGTTCGACATGGCTGATCTGGGTGGTCACCAGCTCGCGCAGGTTTGCCAGCATGGCCTGGAACAGCTCATAGGCTTCCTGCTTGTATTCGTTGAGCGGATCGCGCTGGGCGATGCCGCGCCAGCCCACCACCTTCGAAAGGTGATCCAGCATAACGAGGTGTTCGCGCCAGAGCCCGTCCACCGACTGCAGCAAGATGGACTTTTCCACCTGGCGCATGATCTGGGCCGAGTACTTTTCCGTTTTGGCCGCGATATGGGCGTCGGCGGCGGCGCGCACGCGCTCTTCCACGTCCTCGGGGCCGATGCCTTCTTCCTGCGCCCATTCGGCGGCGGGAATTTCGACATTGAGGTAGGTTTTGGCGGCGGCGGCGAGCTGCTCGGTATTCCACTGCTCGGGGAAGGAGCGCGGCGGGCAGGCCTTGGCGACGATGTTCTCGACCACGTCATGGCGCATGTCGGCGATGGTCTCGCTGACATCTTCCTCATCCATGAATTCGAGACGCTGCTCGAAGATCACCTTGCGCTGATCGTTCATGACGTCGTCGTATTTGAGGATGTTCTTGCGGATGTCGAAGTTGCGCGCCTCGACCTTGCCCTGGGCGCGTTCGATCGCCTTGGTGACCCAGGGATGGGTGATGCTCTCGCCCTGTTCCAGCCCCAGCTTGCCGAGCATGGAATCCATGCTGTCGACCGGGAAGATGCGCATCAGGTCGTCCTGCAGGGACAGGAAGAATTTCGAGTGCCCCGGATCGCCCTGGCGGCCGGAACGGCCACGTAACTGGTTGTCGATGCGGCGCGATTCATGGCGCTCGGTGCCGATCACCATGAGGCCGCCGGCGGCCAGCGCCTTCTGCTTGTCCTCGGCGATCCTCGCCTTGATCTGGGCGATCTTGGCCTCGCGCGCTTCGCCCTCGAGTTCGCTCGCCTCGCGCTGGATGCGCATCTCAAGATTGCCGCCGAGCTGAATGTCGGTGCCGCGGCCGGCCATGTTGGTGGCAATGGTAATGGCACCCGGCAGGCCGGCATCGGCCACGATGAAGGCTTCCTGCTCGTGGTGGCGGGCATTGAGCACGTTCATCTGCCCCACATTCTTCTTGCGAAGGATGTCGGCGAGCATTTCGCTCTTTTCGATCGAGGTGGTGCCGACGAGCACGGGCTGGCCGCGATCCTGGCATTCCTTGATGAGGTCGGCGATGGCGTCGAACTTTTCTTCCGCCGTGCGGTAGATGGCGTCGTCTTCGTCGATGCGCTGCACCGGCAGGTTGGTCGGCACGGTGGTGACGCCGAGCTTGTAGATGTCGGCGAATTCCTCGGCCTCGGTGGCCGCCGTACCGGTCATGCCGGCCAGCTTCTTGTAGAGGCGGAAATAGTTCTGGAAGGTGATCGAGGCCAGCGTCTGGTTCTCGGCCTGGATCTTGACGCGTTCCTTGGCTTCCAGCGCTTGGTGCAGGCCTTCAGAATAGCGGCGGCCCGGCATCATGCGGCCGGAGAATTCGTCGATGATGACCACGTCGTCATTGCGGACGATGTAGTCCTTGTCCTTGCGGAACAGCTTGTGCGCCCGCAGCGCCGAATTGGCGTGGTGGACGAGGGCGACATTCTCCACGTCATAAAGCGACTCTCCCTTGAGCAGTCCGGCCTCGGCCAGAGCCGCTTCGAGCTTTTCCACGCCCTGGTCGGTATAGGTGGCGGCGCGGTGCTTTTCGTCGAGTTCGAAATCGCCCTCGCCGATCATCGGCATCAGTCCGTCGATCTTGATATAGAGTTCCGACCGGTCTTCGGACGGGCCCGAAATGATCAGCGGCGTGCGCGCTTCGTCGATGAGGATGGAGTCCACTTCGTCGACGATGGCGAATTCATGCCCGCGCTGCACCATCTGGGCGCGCGTATACTTCATGTTGTCGCGCAGGTAGTCGAAGCCCAGCTCGTTATTGGTGCCATAGGTGATGTCGGCGGCATAGGCGGCCTTGCGCTCGGTATCGCTGAGGCCGTGGACGATGACGCCCCAGCTCAGGCCGAGGAAATTGTAGATCTGGCCCATCCAGGCGGCGTCGCGGCGCACCAGGTAGTCGTTCACGGTGACCAGATGCGCGCCCTTGCCGGTCAGCGCATTGAGATACATGGGCAGGGTGGCGACCAGGGTCTTGCCTTCACCGGTGCGCATTTCAGCAATGGCGCGGTCGTTCATGACCATGCCGCCGATCATCTGCACGTCGAAATGGCGCATGCCGAGCACGCGCTTGGACGCTTCGCGCACGGTGGCGAAGGCAGGCACGATCAGGTCGTCGAGGCTGGTGCCCTGTTCGAGCTGGCGCTTGAACTCGGCGGTGCGGGCCCGGAGTTCGTCGTCGCTGAGCTTGACCAGTTCCGGCTCGAGCGCATTGATCGCCGCGACTTTGCCCTGATACCGCTTGACCTGCCTGTCCGACGGTGACCCGAAGATTTTCCGGGCAAGCGACGCAAGTGCCATTGTGTGGTCCTTTGTTTGTGAGCGGCGGGGCTGGTGGGGCGGGCTGCCTGCCGGAGCGGGCGCTGGCGGGCCTCGTTTCGCCTCGTCACAACTTGGGGAACCCTTCTCGGTTCCCGATGCGGATTATCGCCTGGCGAGCGCCGCCCGAACGGGCGCAGCCTCTCCCCAGGCTCTGTTGAAAAGCGGGTGAGATGTAAGATTGGGGGTCTGGCTTGTCAACGTATCCGAAATCGGCCACACCTTCGCAACCTTTTGACCGGCCGCGTATTGCGCTCTGGTTATGGCGCCGGCAAATGCCGGCCGAGGCGGCACAGTTTGGCCCACTTGCCATGCGAGTTCGGGCCGACAACTTTCTGACCATGCCGGCCTCTAGTGGTCCGGCCAAGGAGCACGTAATCCCATGTCGAACCCGACCCAGCGCCTTCTGCGCGCCGCCAGCCTCGCCGCCCTGCTCGTCGCCGTACCGGTCCTGTCGAGCGTGGCGCAGGATGCCCCGGCGCCTGCCAATGAAGCGGCGGCCCCTGCCGAAACCGCGCCGGCCGTCGATCCGGCCACCGTGGTCGCCACCATCGGCGACCAGTCCATCACCGAGGGCGACCTGGCCTTTGCCGCCGAAGACATGGCGCAGGACCTGGCGCAGATGCCACCCGAAGAGCGCCGCGCCTTCCTGGTGCGCATCCTCATCGACATGAAGGTCATGTCGCAGGCGGCGCGTGATGCCGGCATGGACCAGACCCCGCTCTTTGCCCAGCGTCGCGAATATCTCGAAGAACGTGCGCTGCGCCGCGCCTATTTCGCCGAGGCCATTGCCGGCGCCGTGACCGAAGAGGCGGTGCGGGCCAAGTATGACGAATTCGTCAGCACCTTTGTGCCGGCCGACGAAGTGCGCGCCAGCCACATCCTGGTCGAGACCGAGGAAGAAGCCAATGCGCTCAAGGCCGAACTCGATGGCGGCGCCGACTTTGCAACCCTCGCTCGCGACAATTCCATCGATCCGGGCGCGGCCAATGGCGGCGATCTCGGGTTTTTCGGCAAGGGCATGATGGTCGCCCCGTTCGAAGAAGCCGTGTTCGCGCTGGCCGAGCCGGGCGACGTCTCGGCGCCGGTGCAGTCGCAGTTCGGCTGGCACATCATCCGGCTCGAGGAAAAGCGCCAGTCCGCGCCGCCGACCTTTGAACAGGTCGCCGCACAGATCCAGAACCAGCTCCTGATGGAAACCTTCACCCAGAAGGTGGAAGAACTGATGGGCGGGGTCACCGTCGACATCGTCGATCCCGAGCTCAAGGCCAAGTTCGACGCTCAGGAAGCCGCCGAGGCTGCGGCCGCCGGTGCGGCTGCCCCGGAAGGCGCCGCTCCCGCGGACGCCACTACGGAAGCCGCTCCGCAGTAATCCTGAGCCTCAGGCCAAAGCTCAAAGCCCGGCCCAGCGCCGGGCTTTTCTTTATCCCTTGTAGCCCGCCACGCCGCGGAGGATGAGGTCGACGACGGCGGGCGCTTCGGCCAGGGCCGCGTCGAGCTGGCCCAGCAGCAGTTGATGCCAGGCATAGGAAACGACAAGGTCGATCACCAGCGCGGAATTGGTGTCCTCCGGCACTTCCCCGCGCGCCTTGGCCCGTTCGACAATGCGCGCCGAATAGGCCTTGCGGTCGGCCTGGTAGGCGATCAGGACCTTGGCCGCCTCCCTGTCGGTCTGCGCTTCGGCGACGATGGCGCGATAGACGGTGCCGCAGAGGCTGTTGTTCCAAAAGCCCAGGAGGTGATTGTCGAGCAGGCTGACGAGATCGCCACGCAAGGTGCCGGTGTCGGGAAAGCCCTTGGTGTTCTTGAAGCGCCGGTAGACGTCGAGCATCAGCGCGGTGCGATGCGGCCACCAGCGATAGATGGTGGGCTTGCCGGCCCGGGCCCGCCGCGCCACGGCCTCGATGGAAAAGCCGGCAATGCCGCCTTCGCGCAACACCGCTTCGGCGGCATCGAGAATGGCTTCCTGGCTGGCCGGATTGCGCCGCGCGCCAATGGAGCGGCGCGTGCCGTCTTCGCTGTCTTCGGTCTCGGGCTGGGTACTGTTCATGGCCCATATATCGGTCAAAAAGAATGCAAAGAAAAGACTTGAACGAAACGGCTCGTTTCGATACATAACGAAACGTAGCGTTTCATTAAAGGTGCTTCATGTCTCTCTCCGCCCGCGCCCGCATGGCTTTCCTCATGAGCTTTGCCGTCTATCCCGTCGTTGTCGCCTATGCGACCCTCATCAGCCTGCTCACCCCCGGCTGGGAATTCTGGCAGCGCAGCTTCATCATTGTGCCGCTGATGGCCATCACCATCGTCTTCTTCATCGTTCCCTTCATCACCACCCGCTTCGGCGCTTTCATCGCCGGACGTCGCCCTGCCAAGGCCAACTAGCGCTAAGTTCCGCGACGGAACCAAACTGGCTCTGGCGCCTTTGGCCTGAGGCGCCTCCTAACCAAAACACCGCATCAGGTGCCCTGCGTCATAGGTGCCTCATGCTCAAGCCATTCATCATCAACCCACCCGTATTCTGGGGGGCGTTGCTGATCATCGGACTTTTCCTTGCAGTCGGCATTTTCCTGCCCGACCAGGCAGGCGAGATTTTTGGCGCCATGCAGGTGCTCATTCTGAGCTGGTTCGGCTGGCTTTACCTGCTGGCCGCCGGCATTTTCTTGGTTACGGTGCTGCTTCTTTGCCTCGGTCGCTACGGCCGCCTGAAGCTTGGACCGGACGATTCCAAGCCGGATTTCAAGTTCACCTCGTGGATAGCCATGCTGTTTGCGGCCGGCATGGGGATCGGCCTCATGTTCTATGGGGTGGGCGAGCCCATGAGCCATTTCCTCGCGCCACCGACCGGAGAGCCCGGTTCGGTCGCGGCGATGCGCGAGGCCATGAGCATTACCTTCTTCCATTGGGGCATCCACGCCTGGGCCATTTATGCCGTGGTTGGCCTTGCCCTTGCCTATTTCGGCTACCGCTACAACCTGCCCCTCACCATTCGCTCCGGCCTCTACCCGCTGCTCAAGGAGCGGATCAACGGGCCCATCGGCCATGCCGTCGATATCTTCGCCATCGTCGGCACCATGTTCGGCATTGCCACCAGCATGGGTACGGGCGTCACACAGATGAATGCCGGCCTGTCGTTCCTGCTCGGCTGGCCCGCCGGCCCGACCATCCAGCTTCCGTTAATCATCATCGTGACCGGCTTTGCCATTCTTTCGGTCACCACTGGGCTCGATAAAGGGGTGCGGATTCTGTCCGAAACCAATCTTGTCGTCGCGATCTGCCTCATGCTGTTCGTCCTCCTCGTCGGGCCAACGGCTGAGCTGTTCCGCGATTTTGTCCAGAATATCGGTCTCTATCTCGACCGTCTGGTTTTGCGCACGTTCAACATCTATGCCTATGAGCCCACGCCCTGGGTGGATGCGTGGACCTTGTTCTACTGGGCCTGGTGGATTTCCTGGTCGCCATTCGTCGGCATGTTCATCGCCCGCATCTCGCGCGGCCGTACGGTGCGCGAATTCGTCTGTGCGGTGCTGTTCATTCCAGCAGGCTTCACCTTTTTCTGGATGACCGTCTTCGGCAATACCGCAATTTTCATCGATACCGGTATTGCTGCCGGCGCCCTGGGCCAGGCGATCACCACCGATGTGTCGACCGGCCTGTTTGTCTTTTTCCAGTACCTGCCCTGGCCGATGGTAACCTCGACCCTCGCGGTCATCCTCGTCGGCATCTTCTTTGTCACCAGCGCCGACTCCGGCTCGCTGGTCATGGATGCCATCTCCGCAGGCGGCGAAACCGAAACCACCACGCTCCAGCGGGTTTTCTGGTGTGTCATGGAAGCGGTGGTCGCCGGTTCGCTGTTGCTGGCGGGCGGCTTGACCGCCTTGCAGTCGGCTACAATCGCGACCGCCCTGCCATTCACCTTCGTCCTTCTGGCCTTGGTATGGTCCCTGATACAGGGCATGCGATCGGACCTGGCCCAGCAATATGCCCAGATCGCTCTCGTCGCCCCATCACCCGTCACCAACCAGCCTGCCGCGGGCCTCACTTGGCAGAGGCGGCTGTCGCTGATGCTCAATGCACCAAGCCGGCGCGACGTCCTCGAATATATGGGCAAGAAAGTCCGTCCGGCACTGGATCAGGTCGCCGAGGAACTGACCCGCCGTGGCCGGCCGGCCAATGTCCAGCAGCAACCCGATGGGACGCTCGAACTGCGCTCACCGGCCGAGAATGTGCGCGACTTCGTCTATGGCGTCAGCCTCGTCTCGGAGCCGCTTGCCAATTTCTCGCCCATGGCGGCCAGCAAGCCCGAACAGCGCTACGAGGCCCGCACCTATTTTTCGAGTGGCGGCCGCGGTTATGACATCATGGGCCTGCACCGCGACCAGTTGATTTCGGACGTGCTCGCCCAGTTCGAGCGCTATCTGCAACTGGTTCAGTCGCCTGAAGTTCAGCTCGTGCACGCCGCGCCCGAGCACCCGGCGGGCAGTTGACCTCGACGCCGCCTTGCGCACCTTGCGCCTCCGCGCGAGCCTAAGAGCGTTCTACGTCCGCCGCATGCGACAAAGATATCCCCGCTTTCGGAGCGTCCCCCATAATGCCCCGCATCTCCCGGCGCGGCGGCCTGCAGGCGAACAGTGGCCGGGTGAGCCGGGTGGGGTTTTTGCCTGTCCCACAGGTTCCAGTCCGGCCGCGACGGGACGAGCGATCCCCCGCCGCCGGACAGTTCCAAAAACCGGCGCCCCGAGGCGGTAGGCGTCTCATTTTTTGTTCTCATGGGGCGCTATCCGCCTCGGGGTCCGTCGAACAACCGTCCAACCGGAGGCCGACAGCCGACCGGCGCCACAACTTGCCGAAAGCTTCGCCCGCTCCTGCCTTGCGCACGTCACACCTTTGAGGCACACCGGAGCACCAATCGTTCGCAAGGTTCTGACCATGGCTGCAATTCCGGTTTCGCCCCTCGCCCCCCAGTCCTATCCGGACCTGCCCGAAATCGCGGGCGTGCGCTTTGCCACGGCCGAAGCCGGCATCAAGTACAAGAACCGCACAGACGTCCTGCTGATGGAATTCGACGAGGGCACCACGGTTGCTGGCGTCCTGACCCGCTCCAAATGTTCGTCGGCTGCGGTCGACCTCTGCCGGGCCAACCTGCCGGGCGGCAAGGCGCGCGGCCTTGTCGTCAATTCGGGCAATTCCAATGCCTTTACCGGCATGAAGGGGCGCGAAAGCGTCCAGCATATTGCCGATATCGCCGCCAAGGCGCTCGGCTGCCCGGCCTCGGAAGTGTTCATCGCCCAGACCGGCGTCATCGGCGAGCTGATCGATGCCAGCAAGTTCGACGGCGTCCTTGATCAGGCGGCGACGCGGATGAACGCGCTGCCCTGGATCGAGCCGGCCAAGGCGATCATGACCACCGATACCTTCCCCAAGCTGGCGGGCGCGGTGCTCGAATTCGACGATGTCGAAGTTCGCATCAATGGCATTGCCAAGGGTTCGGGCATGATCGCGCCCGATATGGCCACCATGCTCTCCTTCGTGGTCACCGACATGCCCATCGCGGCCGATGTGCTGCAGGCGCTGCTCAGCGAGCATGTGCAGAAAAGCTTCAATTCCATCACCGTCGACAGCGACACCTCGACCTCAGATACGCTGCTGGCCTTCGCCACCGGCAAGGCCCAAGTCGAGCCGATCACCAGCCTGTCCGACCCGCGGGCGCAGTTCTTCGGCGAAGCGCTGTTCGACGTGCTGTTCGAGCTCGCCATTCTCACCGTGCGCGATGGCGAGGGCGCGACCAAGCAGGTGTCCGTCCATGTCGAGGGCGCCGTCTCCGACGAAAGTGCCTTCCGCATCGCCAAGGCCATTGCCGACTCGCCGCTGGTCAAGACCGCCATTGCCGGCGAGGACGCCAATTGGGGCCGCGTGGTCATGGCCGTGGGCAAGGCCGGCGAGCCCGCCGATCGCGACAAGCTGTCCATCCGCTTCGGTGATCTGCTTGTGGCCAAGGATGGTGAACGCGCCGCCGGTTACGACGAAAAGGCCACCAGCGCCTATATGAAGGGCGAGGACCTCGAACTCACCGTCAGCCTGGGCCTGGGGGAGGGGAGTGCCACGGTCTATACCTGCGACCTCACCCATGGCTACATCACCATCAATGGCGACTACCGGAGCTGATTTCAGCCCTTTCGGAGGCCTTGCCTCACCCTCGACTGTCACCCCGGCCTTGAGCCGGGGCCCATCCCGCGATCTCAGGATGGATCCCGGCCTGCGCCGGGATGACAGCCGGTGGATGAATACGGAAATAGATCATGACATCATCCACCCTCCCCACAGTCGAAAGCTTCGAGCGCGCCGGCCTCAAGGCCTGGCCGGGCATCGAGGAAAAATGGGACGGTTCCTGGGTCCGCCGCGCCGCAGGGGGCTATACCAAGCGTGCCAATTCCACCCAGTGCTTCGATCCCGATGATTTCGAGGACGCCGATATCAGGGTGATCTCGGCAAGCACCTGGATGGTGATCCGCAAGATCAAGCCGGTCTTTCGCATCACGCCCCTGTCGAGCCCCGAGCTCAATGCGACGCTGGCGGAGGCCGGCTGGGTCGAAATCGACCCCTCCCATCTCTATGCCATGGAGCTGGGCGAGCACGAGCCCGATTCCGGCGCCGAGTACCTGCCGGTTCTCGATCCGAAATTTCTCGCCGTGGCGCAGCGCCTCCAGGGCTATGACGATGCCGCCATGACGGCGATGAAAAACCTCCTCGCCGTGTTCCAGGTCCCGGCGGTCGGCGTCGTCCTCACGCGCGATGGCGAGGCGGTTGCCTCCTCGATCATGGCGGTGGCCGACGGCATCGTCATTACCGGCAATGTGGTCACCGATCCCACCCGGCGGCGGCAGGGTCTTGCCGGCGCCATGATGCGCTCGGGCCTTTATTGGGCCCGCGGAGAAGGTGCGAAATTTGCAGCGCTCAATGTGCAGGCGGACAACGCGGCCGCCAAGGCGCTCTATGCCGGCCTCGGCTATGCCCACCAGTACGACTACGCATACCGCATTCCGGGAGAAGCCAAGTGAGCGCCAAACCGCTGCTGCTGGTCGTCGCCTGCGCCCTCGTGGACACCGACCGCCGGGTGCTGATTGCCCAGCGGCCGGAAGGCAAGTCCATGGCCGGCCTGTGGGAATTTCCCGGTGGCAAGGTGGAGCCGGGTGAAACGCCGGAAGCGGCGCTGATCCGCGAACTCCATGAAGAGCTGGGCATCGAGACCAAGGAAGCCTGCCTCGCGCCGCTTTCCTTCGTCAGCCACGCTTACGAAAACATTCACCTGTTGATGCCACTTTACGTCTGCCGGAGATGGCAGGGCACTCCCGAGGCCCGCGAGCATATTGCCCTCAAATGGGTGCGCCCGCAGGCCTTGAGGGATTATCCCATGCCGCCGGCAGACGAACCCCTGATCGCGGCCCTCTGCGATCTTCTGTGATGGCCAGAAGGCCACAAGTGCACGGAGCGACCATGCTGGCGCAAGCAATCAGGCGATTTGCAGCCGACGAGAGTGGCGCGACGGCCATGGAATATGCCCTGCTCGGCACCCTGATTGGCGTGGCCCTGATCGCCACCTTTACCGTCGTCGGCAATAGCCTGGGCAATATCCTCGGCACCGGCGCGGGCGGAGCCGCCAATGTCATCTCAGAGGCGATGGAAGACCTCTGAAGCCCTCCAGTCGCGTCGCTGATCAGGCAGCTCAGGGCCGCCCGACGATCTTGTAGCGCTGCCCCGGTACTACCGGGTCGCCGGGATAGAGGTTGTTGAGGATATAGAAGAGATCGCGCCCGCCGGCGATGTCGGCCATCTGGCCGGCCAGCCGGTCGGCATTGTCGCCGGCCCGGGCCGTCACCAGCCGGATCGACAACTGGCGGATCTGCGCCAGGTCCGCCGCCGTGGTCGGGCGGAAGCTCTGGATTGTCGCATCGGCGCCCTGCTGGAAGCGCGGACTGTCGGCCTTGGCCGCGAAGATGAAGCGATACACGTCGCCATTGTGCCGCATCACCGCCACGCGGAAGAACCACTGATCGGTCTGGGCCAGGCCCGAGGCCATTTCGAGCCCGTTATGCTCGAGCGCCGTCACCGTCTCCGCCTTGAGCCCGGCAATCCAGCCGGACTTGAGATAGTCGGTGAGCGACATGTTCTCCTGCACCTGGGCGCTGTCGAAGCGCACGGCTTCGCCATCGCCGGCAACGCCTACCACCGCGCTCTGCGAGGTCTGAAGCGTATAGCCCTGCGGCACGGTGAAGGTGAACTTGTTGGCCGGGTGGATGAAGCGCTGGCCGACCACCGAGCCCTGAGACGGGCTGTCGCCGAAGGTGAGGCCCGAAATCGCCGAGAGATAGGCTTCGCGATCGGTTTCGCCGGCTTCGGCCGAGCCAAACATGCCCCGCGCCGTGGAAAGGGCCGTCTCGATGCGCGAGGGCGTCGAGGGGTGAGAGGACAGGAACCCTTCCCCGCCACTGGCCGCGCCGGCCGAGAAGGCGGCAAAGCGGCTCATGACGCCGAGGAAGCGCGCGGCGGCCTGCGGGTCGAAGCCGGCCTTACCGGCAAACTTGATGCCTTCCTTGTCGGCATCGAGTTCCTGGTTCTGGCTGAAGGCGGCGAGTTGTTCGCGGGTGCGGTTGGCGGTGGCGTCGGTCGAGGTGTCGCCGCCGAAAATGCCAGTAATGACGCGGTCGACGATCTGCGTCTGCCTGGTGCGGTCGGTCCGGGCCCGTGCATGGCGCAGGGTGACGTGGGCGATTTCGTGCGCCAGCACAGCCGCCAGTTCGCTGGTGTCGGAAGCAAGCGCCAGGATGCCGCGCGTCACGTAGATATAGCCGCCCGGCAGCGCGAAGGCATTGACCTCCGAGGTATCGAGAATGGTGACCTGGAACTTGGCATTGGGCTGGTTGGCGGCCGCCAGCAGGCGTCCGACAATGCGCGCCACCATGATTTCGGCCTGCCGGTCCTCGTAGACCCCGCCATAGGCCGCGACGATGCGCGGATGCTCGCGCAGGCCGAGCACGGCATCATCCGGCTCGGTGCCCTGCGGCACGACGGTGGGCGCCGGATTGTCACCGGTGCGCGCCACGTTGACATTGGACCCGACCAGCGACGAACAGGCCGTCAAAGCCACGAGGCTGACGGTCATCATTGCGGTCCGCAAAACCCTTTTACCCAATTGCGCGGTCATGGCCTCGCGAGAACCTCGATCTGCTCGGGATGCGTGATTTCGATGCGTGGACCATCCCGGACGTCCACCCAGCCGCGCACCCTCACGAGCGCGCCTTCCAGCGACAGCGGATCCCGGCCATCGCCGCTGAAGAGCTTCAGGGCAGGGGCTTCGATCACCGCGGTGAAGTCTTCCTTCCAGAACCGGCCGAAATTGAGATAGACCCGCGAGCCGCTCTGGTCGGCCAGCAAGACCCGGCCTTCCACCAGCTCGTAATGTCCTGCCAGGTCCAGCAATTGGGAGGGACGATCCGCCGCACGCACGCTGTAATAGGGATCGGCCCAGATGCCAAGCCGTTCGGCGCGCGCACGTCCTTCTGCCGCCAGGAGCTGATCAAGGCATTGCCGGTTGTCGGGGAAGGAGTAGACCCGCGCCAGCCCCTTTTCGACCATGTGCTGCTGCGCCCAGACCGGCGTGTCGGTGCCGGTTTCGACGAAAACATGAGCCAGGGCACGCTCATAGCGGTCCACTTCCTCGCCGCCATAGCCCAGCGTCACGCTGCGGTTGAGAGCCAGGGCCGTCAGCTCCGCCTGCGCTTCGGGCGCCAGTGGCCAGGTGGGGAAGCCTTCGCGTCCCAGCGGCAGCTTGGGCGCCTGGGTGCCGATCAGCCGCACCACGAGGCCCGAATCGAGCACCAGCGTATCGCCATCGGTGACCTGCGTGACCGTGCCGCCCGGCACCAGGCGCAAGGTCTCGCAAGCCTGCGCGGCAGCCGGATCGAGCCCGATCAGCATGGTGGCAGTCATGGTGGCGATGGTAGCGCGGCGCAAGCAAACGACCCTTTGAACGTGCGGATCACCATGCACCCAATTGCGGCAAAAAAGGATGGGAGATTGCGTCCCGGCGTCATTCCGGCGCGCTTTCCCGCCAACCATTGCCAATTGGCAACGGCCCGGCCAAGCTGGGCGCATCGGAGGGACAGAAATGAGCACATCGGGAACCGTTCGCACCGGCACCGCCGGCTGGGTGTTCGAGCCCTGGCGCGGCACCTTCTTTCCCGCCGGTCTCGTGCAGAAAAAGGAACTGGCCTATGCGGCCAGCCACCTCACCGGCATCGAGATCAACGCTACCTTCCGCGCCAACCAGAAGCCGGCGAGCTTTCTCAAATGGGCGGGCGAGACCCCCGAGGGCTTCCAGTTCTCGATCAAGGGTCCGCAACTGGTGACCCATATCAAGCGCCTCAAGAACTGCGCCGAGCCGCTGACCAATTTCTTTGCCTCGGGGCCGCTGGCGCTGGGCGACCGGCTTGGGCCCTTCGTGTGGCAATTGCCGCCCAACCTCGCCTATGACGCGGCGAGCTTTTCGGCCTTTCTCGAACTGCTGCCCAGGGATATCGAAAGCTACCTGGCCCTGGCCGGCAAGGCCGACGGTGCAAAGCAGGAGCCTTATCTCGATGCCACTGGGGTCGGGAAAATTCGCCATGCCATCGAGCCGCGTCATCCCAGCTTCGACAAGGCGGAGGTCAATGCGCTCCTTACCCGGCACAATGTGGCGCGGGTGATTGCCGATACGGTGGAAAATCCGGCGCGGGAGCTGACGGCCGATTTCGCCTATTGCCGGCTCCAGGGCCCGGCCCGGCCCGATGCGGCCGGCTACGGCGAGGCCGACATTGCCGATTGGGCACGGACCATTGGCGGCTGGCGCGATGGCGGGCGCGACGTCTATGCCTATTTCGTCCACGAGGACAAACTGCACGCCCCGGCCAATGCCACGGCCCTGCGAAAGGCCCTTGGCATCAGCCTGCCGACCGATTGATCACGGACGCGTTTGCGTCTGGATTTTGCCGCAAGCTGAGCCTATTGGCCTTGCTCAGCGTCACATCGAGTGTCTCACATGACCACTGCCCGTCCCCTCGACAAGATCCTCACCGGTCTTGCCTTCATCCTTGGCCTCGCCACCATTCTCGGCGCGCTCGGCTCGCAGTATTTCGGCGGTCTGCAGCCCTGCGCTCTCTGCCTCGAGCAGCGCCTGCCCTATTATTGGGGCCTGCCGCTCCTGGCGCTGGTCCTCGTATTCTGGAACCGCCTGCCTCTGCCTGCCTGGTACGCGGGCATGGGCATCGTCACTGCGCTTTTTGCCTGGGGCACCTATCTTGGGGTCTACCATGCCGGCGTCGAATGGGGTTTCTGGCCCGGCCCGACCGCCTGCAGCGGCGCCGCCACTGGCGGTAGCATTTCGCTCGAATCGCTGACCAATCTCCAGCCCATCATCGGCTGTGACGTGGTGCAGTTCCGCTTCCTCGGAATCTCTCTGGCCGGCTACAACGCGCTGGTCTCGGGCGCCGTCACGCTGTTGCTGATCGGGGCCATGGTGGTGCAGTACCGGCGGAACCGCGCCTAGCGTCGCCGGTACCGATAGGCGTCAGGCGCGGCTGGGTACGCCGCGCAGCAGTACATCGCGTACGGTCTTGTAGGGCGCCAGCATCAGCACGGTCATGCCCAGCTTGACGAGAAAATCGCCCAGGGCCAGCGACTGCCAGAGCTCGACCTCCGGCCCGACGCCCAAGAGCGGCGCCGGGAAGCCGAGCGAGCCGTCTTCCATGCCGAAGAAGAAGTCGATGCCGGCCAGCGCCGGTGCCAGCGCCAGCGAAAAGAAGATCACCGTGTCCAGCGCCGAGGACACCAGCGAGGAGAACATCGGCGCGTGCCACCAAGCGCTGTTGCGCAGCCGGTGGAAGATCGACACGTCGAGCAGTTGCGCCACGAGGAATGCCGTGCCCGAGGCGATGGCAATGCGCGGCGTCGCCAGCCAGACCGAAAGCACCACGGCTACCGCAAAGCCGGCGACCACCACCCAGCGCGCTCCGGCGGGACCGAAGGCCCGGTTCGAGAGATCGGTGACGAGGAAGGCGATGGGGTAGGTGAAGGCGCCCCAGGTGAGAATGTCACCCAGGTTGACGCCGCCCAGTGTCACCTGGACGGGAAACTGCAAAAGGATATTGGAAGCGGTGACCACGGCCACCATGGCGGCCACGGCCACCAGGAAACGAGACAGCATCAGACTGTACCTTCAATTTACCGCAGTCCGGCAAAAGACCGGCGCGGATGTCGTCATTGAGCGGGATTTTCCCGCAGTCGTCACTACCCGGCTTGACCGGGTAGTCCAGGGGCGCTGTCGCATCGTCTGAATTGCCCGGTCAAGCCGGGCAATGACGAAGGTGGAGAGCCCAAAACAAAACCGCGTGGCAGTCGCCCACCACGCGGTCGAAACTTTAAGCGGAAATCGCTCAGGCGGCCTGGGCCGCGCGGATTTCCTTCTTGATGCCCAGGGCCAGCGGCGACAGGTCGGCGTCGTCCTGCTTGAGCAGGAAGGCATCGAGGCCGCCACGGTGCTCAACGGTGCGCAGGGCTGCAGCGGAGACGCGCAGCTTGACCGGACGATCCAGCGTCTCGGAGATCAGCGTGACGTTGATCAGGTTGGGGAGAAAGCGGCGGCGGTGACGGTTGAGGGCGTGCGAAACAGTGTTGCCCATCAAAACGCCCTTGCCGGTCAATTCGCAGCGACGTGCCATTGGTGATATCCTTGTTTGTGTAAAGGTCCTGCGTGGCGGCAATACCGCTACGGGCCTCGATTGTGATGAAATCGAGCGGGTCTTTAGAGAATAGTGGGCGGCGCGTCAACCCGAAGGCCGACTCAAAGGCCCGCGAGCGCCTTGCTTCGGCCCGGAGGGAGCGGCACTTTGGGGTCAAACACTGATTCGACCTGCCCGGCCTCTGTCTTGCACGGGCAGCCCCAGCCGAGAAGTCCCGACGTGATCCGTACCGCCCTTGTCCTTTGCTCCGTGCTTGCCCCTCTTGCCGCCCATTCGGTCCCGGCCGCCGAGGTCGATGCCCGCGCCAGCTATGCGGTCACGGTGGGCGGCATCAATGTCGCGGTCATCGATATCGATCTCGATGACGACGGCCGGCGCTACGGGCTCGATCTGTCGGCGCGTGTCGCGGGGCTCGGCACCATCGTCGCCAGCGGCACCGCCACGGCGCAGGCCACCGGGTCTTCCTCCGGCGCGACCCTCCAGTCGCAGAATTTCGCGCTCGAAACCCGCGCCAATGGCGAACTCTTCACGGCCAATGTCGATTACGAGGGCCGCAACGTCACCGCCTTCCAGGTCAATCCGCCGGTTCTCGATAGTTATGACCGGGTGCCGCTCGAACGCGCGCAACTGACCGGGGTCGGCGATTTCCTCTCCGCCTTCGTGCTCAAGGCCGATGGGCTCGACAGGAGCCTCTGCGAGCGTACGCTCAAGATATTTACCGGCGTCGAGCGCTTCAACATCGCGCTCAACTTCCTCGACAATGACGAGGCCACCTCGCCGCGCACCGGCTATCAGGGGCCGCTGGTTGCCTGCTCGCTCAAGTACCAGCCGGTCTCCGGGCATTTCGAAAGCTCGGAAATGACGACTTATATGGCCGAGACCAGCCGCATGATCCTCTGGTATGCGCCGCTCGGGGCGACCGGTTATTTCATTCCCTATCGCGTCAATATCGGCACCAGCATGGGCGACCTGTCCATCGTGCTGACCCGCGCCGAAAGCTGATCGGCAGCAGGACCGCTGTCCCGATTTGTGACGGTCAAAAGCTTTTTTGCCAATTTTACACGTCCGTGCGCCCGGCTGGCCGGGGTGCATCGGTTAATGCCCGCGCTTGGCAGCCGTCTTGCGCGGTAACGCCATGGCAGGAAAGCACCGAAACCAGGCCGGATTAACTCGAAATTCATTCGTCTGAACGGGATTTCGTCTGTTCCGGCAAGCACTTGTCCCCTCTAGTGGGGTCGGTCGCCGCGCTACGCCATATGTGGTGGAGAACAAAGCCGCATTGGCGATTCCGGCCCGATTCTGTCTCCGTTCGTTCCGGCTTTGGCCTCAAGGTTAAGGCCAGATCGCAATCCGGCGCCAAATCGTGCCGGAACAGGACGATGGTGCCACCCGGCTTTCGCCCTTGGTGCTGAAATCCGCCGCGCGAGGCACGGGCGGGGCCCTGGGGTCGAAACTGGACAGGGTGCTCTCCGCAAGTGTCGAGAATCCATGCGGGCAGCCGGCTGCGACGGCGTCACCGCTGTGCCATTGCGGCACGTCAACGGGCTTTTTCGTAATTCCGGCTCAAGAGCCCCCTGTCACACCGGCGTGACGGCGTGAAGAAGGAGAAAATCTTGGCGGAGACGACGTTTACCTTCCGTTGAGATTTGAGCCAATCCGCCCGAAATTAAGTCTCTGGCAACCAGTGTGAAGGCGTTTTGGCCGTTGGCGGTGATGCCGCGACCCAGCAGACCCCTGCTTGTGGAGAATCGGGTCGGTCGGCCACCACATCTAGCCGTGAACAAATGCGGATTTGGCGTGTCGCGCCGATTCGGTTCTGTTTCGTTCCAGTTGCGTTCCCGCCGTTAAGGCTCGTGACAAATCTGTGTCAGAACCGTCCCGTGTTGGAACGCGTTGACGAAGCCTCTCGCAAGCCTTGCCGGAAGACCCTACATAGAGCGCAATGACCTTTTCTCCTTCCCAGTCGGTCAAGGCCATCCTCGGACCGACCAATACCGGCAAGACCTATTACGCCATCGAGCGCATGCTGGCCCATCCCACCGGGATGATCGGCCTGCCGCTGCGCCTGCTCGCCCGCGAGGTCTATCAGCGTGTCGTCGAGCGGGTGGGTGAGCAGACCGTGGCGCTGATCACCGGCGAAGAACGCATCGTGCCGGCCAAGCCGCGCTATTGGGTGGCGACGGTGGAAGCCATGCCGATGGACATCCATGTCGATTGCGTCGCCATCGATGAAATCCAGACCGCCATCGATTTCGATCGCGGCCATGTCTTTACCGACCGCATCCTCAAGGCTCGCGGCTTTCATGAAACGCTGCTGCTGGGCGCCGGCACCATGGCCAATGTGGTCAAGAAACTGGTGCCGCATGTCGAAATCATCGATCGGCCGCGCTTTTCGCAGCTTACCTATGCCGGCTCCAAGAAGATTTCGCGGCAGCCGCCCCGCTCGGCCATCGTCGCCTTTTCGGCGCGCCAGGTTTACGCCATTGCCGAGCTGATCCGGCGCGAGCGCGGCGGCGCGGCCGTCGTGATGGGCGCCCTCAGCCCCCGCACCCGCAATGCCCAGGTCGCACTCTACCAGAATGGCGATGTCGATTTTCTCGTCGCCACCGATGCCATCGGCATGGGCCTCAATCTCGACATCCACCACGTGGCCTTTGCCGACGACACCAAGTTTGACGGCCACCAGAGCCGGCCGCTGACCCCGGCGGAGCTCGGCCAGATTGCCGGCCGCGCCGGCCGGCACCGGCATAACGGTACGTTTGGCGTCACCGGCGGCACCGAGAATTTCGACGAGGAACTGGTGGTCCAGCTCGAAACCCATGATTTCGAGCCGATCCGGCAGGTGCAATGGCGCAACAGCAAGCTCGATTTCTCCTCCATCGAGCGCCTGCGCAATTCGCTCGAGGAGGCGCCGGATGACTGGACATTGACCCGTGTGCCGGTCGCGAAGGACCAGCATGCGCTCGAATTCGTCGCGCGCAACGAAGCCGGAGCGCTGGCGCGCGGCCATGATGCGGTCAAACTGCTCTGGGAATGCTGCCAGATTCCCGACTATCAGGGGATATCACCGGCCGCGCATGGCGAGATTGTCACCCGCATTTATTCGGATTTGAGACGAATTGGATCGGTCAGGGCAGACTGGATTGCCGAGCAGGTGCGGTTTTGCGACAATGCGGAGGGCGACATTGACACACTCAGCAATCGGATCAAGCAGATCCGGACCTGGACCTTTGTCGCGAACCGTAAAAACTGGCTTGAAGACCCTACCTATTGGCGCGAAAAGACGCGAGACATTGAGGATCGCCTGAGTGACGCTCTGCACGAGCGACTCACCCAGCGCTTCGTCGACCGGCGCACCAGCGTGTTGCTCCGCCACCTGAAAGACAAACGTATGGTATCTCCCGAAATTACCGAGCGCGGCGAAGTGCGGCTGGAAGGCCACCTCATCGGCACGCTTGAAGGCTTCCGCTTCACCCTGGCCCGCAACGATGGCGACGTGGACGCCAAAGGCCTGCGTGGAGCCGCCGACTCAGTGGTCGCCCCGGAGATGCGCCATCGTGCCGAACGCCTGGCCGGTTCGCCAAATGAAGAATTCGTGTTGGCGACCGACGGCCGCCTGCGCTGGCGCGGCGAGATCGTCGCCGAGCTGGCCGAGGGCGACAGCCTTTATCGCCCGCGCATCATCATGCTGGCCGACGAGACGCTGACCGGTCCCGATCTTGAAAAGGTCCAGGATCGTCTCTCGCTCTGGCTGCGCCACCACATCAATACCGTGCTCGAACAGGTCATGGCGCTGGAAGCGCCGGCCGATCTCGATGGCACCGCCCGTGGCCTGGCCTACCAGCTCTTCGAACATATCGGCCTACTGCCGCGCGCCGGCGTGGCTGACGAGGTCAAGGGGCTCGATCAGGATGTCCGCGGCAAGCTCAGGAAGCTCGGCATCAAGTTTGGTGCCTATCACATCTACCTGCCGCTCAGCCTCAAGCCCGCCCCGCGCGAACTGGCGCTGATCCTCTTTGCATTGAAGCATGGCGGCATCCGCCAGCCCGGCGTCACCGACATCCCCCATATCGTGCTTTCGGGCCGCACCTCCTTCGTGGTCGATCCGGAAGTCGATACCCGCCTTTATGAAATCGCCGGCTTCAAGGTGGCCGGCGGCCGCGCCGTCCGCGTCGATATCCTCGAGCGCCTGGCCGACATCATCCGTCCGCTGATCGCGCTCGATGCCGCGCGCCCCTATGCCGGCGACTTGCCGGCCGGCGCCGCCGAGGGCAACGGCTTCCGCGTCACCGTCGAAATGACCAGCCTGCTCGGTTGCTCGGGTGAAGATTTCGCCTCGATCCTGACCTCGCTGGGCTATCGCGTCCGCCGTACGCCCAAGGCCCCCGCGGCCGTTCCGGCGGAAGCCTCGGCCGAAGTACCGGCGCTCGAGGCCAGCCTCGATGCCGCGCCGGCCGGCGTCGATCCGGTCGACGAAGCGGCGCCCGCCGCGCTTGAAACCGAAGTGCCGGCCGTTGCCGAGGGCGCGGTGCCCGACGCGGCGCCGGCAGATGCCGCACCCGCCGAGCCGGAATTCGACGAGATCTGGTTCCCCGCCGGCCGTCGCCACAACGACAACAATCACCGTGGCCGCCAGTCCGAAAGCCGTCCGCGCCGTGAGGGCGATGCCGAAGGCCAGCAGGGCAAGCGCCATGACCGGCCGCGGCAGGGCAAGGGCCCGCGCCGCCCCGAGGGCGAGGTGCAGGACCTGTCCAAGGCCCGGCACCTGCAGAAGGGCAAGGGGCGGCCGGACAATCGCCGGCCGGATGACCAGAAGGGTGAACGTGCCCGCTTCCAGCCGCCGCGCGACGAGCGCAAGGAAAAGGCGTTCGATCCGGATAGCCCCTTCGCCAAGCTGATGGCGCTCAAGTCGCCCAACGGGCAATAGGATTGGAAGGGCCGGGCGAAACACCGCTCCGCAAGGAGCGGCTCGACCGGTTCCTGTTCTTCTCGCGCGCCGTGAAGTCGCGCACCCTGGCGCAGAAGATCATCGAGAGCGGCGCCATCCGGGTCAATTCCGAACGCACCGAACGCACCGATCATAAGGTTGGGGCCGGCGACGTGCTGACCATGTCGCTGCACAATCGCATCGTGGTCTGGCGCATTCTCGATCCCGGCACCCGCCGCGGTCCTGCCAACGAGGCGCAGGGCCTTTACGAGGACATATCGCCCCCGCCCGTGCCGAAGGCCGAGCGTTCGCCCTATGAGGCGGCGATCGCCGAACGCCCGCCCGGCGCCGGCCGCCCGACCAAAAAGGAGCGCCGCGACACCGATCGCCTGTCCGGGGACCACGAGGACTAGACAGTCATTCCGCATCCGGGCGCGCCTGCGCCAAACCGTCCCCTCGGACAGCCTTGCGGGCGCCAAGAAAACGGTTTAGCACCGGTCCCGTTGAGACAGGCGGGCTGACCTGCCCCAGGGGTCAGGCCGCATTTACATGGGATCGCCTCCTAGATGACCTATATCGTCACCGACAATTGCATCGCCTGCAAATATACCGACTGCGTGGAAGTGTGTCCGGTGGACTGCTTTTATGAGGGCGAGAACATGCTGGTGATCCATCCGGACGAGTGCATCGATTGTGGCGTGTGCGAACCCGAATGCCCGGCCGAGGCGATCAAGCCCGATACCGAAAGCGGTCTCGACGAGTGGCTGGAGCTTAATCGCAAGTTCGCCTCCGCCTGGCCCAATCTCACCGAGCGCCGCGATCCCCTGCCGGAAGCAAAAGAGCGTGACGGCGAGGACGGCAAGCTTGCCAAGTACTTCTCGGAAGCCCCGGGCGAGGGCGACTGAGGCCGGGTCATCAGGCAAATCTCCAGACGCGGCAAGGCTTTGTCGCGCTTTCGTCACATAGGGTCGCCCCATCGGCGGCCCCGCTGGCACTGGCTGATTCGTTCTTTTTGATTCTGCTGAAAAATTGTGCTATGGTCCCACCATATGCAGTTGAGCCCTTCACCCAGCCCGTGCCGCAAGGCACGATTTTTTTGACACCAGACAAAGTGGATGCGTGGCGTTCCCGAAAAAAGCGGATTCGGGACGACAGTGGGTTTGATTGCGCGTGCGCGCCCAGGTCGGGCGCCAAACAAGTAGGAAGGCAGGTCCTTGCCGCAGGGAACCTGCCGATTGGGGCGTCAACAAGGAGTTCCAGGATATGGTAGCCAAGAAGCAGCAGCAGCGGCTCGGGTTCAAGACGGGTGAACACGTGGTGTATCCCGCCCATGGCGTCGGTATGATCACCGCCATTGAAGAACAGGAAGTCGCTGGCCTGACCCTCGAGCTGTTCGTCATCAGCTTCGAGCAGGACAAGCTGACCCTTCGCGTGCCTGTTGCCAAGGTCAAGTCTGTCGGCATGCGCAAGCTGGCCGAGGAAGATGAAGTCAAGAAGGCCCTCGATACCGTCACCGGCCGTGCCCGCGTCAAGCGCACCATGTGGTCGCGCCGCGCCCAGGAATACGAAGCCAAGATCAATTCGGGCGATCTGATCGCCATTTCCGAAGTGGTCCGCGATCTCTATCGCTCCGAAGAGCAGCCCGAGCAGTCCTATTCGGAACGCCAACTGTTCGAACAAGCCATGGATCGCATGAGCCGCGAGATCGGCGCCGTGCGCAAGCTGACGCTGACTGAAGCCGTGCAGCTCATCGAAAAGCAGCTCGCCAAGAGCCCGAAGCGCACCAAGGCCGACGCGGCTGAAGCCGAAAGCGACGAAGAAGCTGCCGCGTAAGCAGCTATTTCGAGTTGAATGAAAAAGGGCCGGTGGTGACACCGGCCCTATTTTTATGTCTCAGCCACAGAGTCATTCCCGCGAAAGCGGGAACCCCTGTTTTGGCCGTGGATCATCAACGGAGATTCCCGCTTTCGCGGGAATGACACGGTGGGCGACCAAGAACCCGCGGCAAGCCCGATCGGTCCCTCCCCCTGTTTCAGGGGGAGGCCAGGTGGGGGTGAACCTCACTCCGCCGTATCGAGCGCCGCTGCCAGCTTCGGCGCGAAATGCTCGGCCGCATAGCCGATCGAAAGCGGTGTATAGAACCACAGCGCGGCGGCCAGCGCATCCTCGCCTTCGCCGGGAAACACCGAGCGTCCTTCCTTGAAGAGCCGCGTATTGGCATAGGTGGAAATGGCTTCGACTTCTTCCCTCTTGCCATTGGGCCAGACGACGACATCGAGCAGGTCGAGTTCGTCGGCCTTTTCGGCGCTGAGATAGATCCAGCCGGCCTCGTCGGCCTGGGCGTCGAGCGCCTCGGGGAAGCTGAAGCCGAGGCTTTCGAGGAAGCGGGTCGGCGCATGCTCCCGGGCCCAGAGCGTGAACTGCCCTTCACGCAGGTCGGCCATGGAGGCGGTGTGCTCGGCAAATTGCGGATAGTCCTGCCTGATGGCTGCCAGTTGCGCATCGAGCTCGGCGGCGATCGCATCGGCCTTTTCGGTCGAGCCTGATGTGGCGAGGGCAATCAACTCGAGCTGTTCCTGCCAGGGCGCGCCATAGTCCTTGAAGCCTTCCGGCGTCGCCACCACGGGCGCGATCTGGCTGAGGAGCTCGTAGGTGGCTTCGTCCAGTTCGTAATAGGTCGCGACGATGAGGTCCGGCTTTTGCGCCGCGATCCATTCGAGGTCGGCCTCATAGGCCATCAGCACGGCGGGTTCGGCGCTAAGAGCCAGCCGCGCCTCCTCGGCCCAGGGCCAGGTGGCGTAGGGCTGCTCGCCCCACCATTCATGCACAGCCACCGGCGCCACGCCCAGGGCATAAAGAAAGTCCTGGTCATTGAGGCCAAGCGACAAGACGCGCTGCGGCTCGGCGGCAATGGTGATTTCGCCCTTGGCGTGGGTGAGGGTGACCGGGAAGGATTGGGCCCAGGCAGGGCTGGCCAGCAGCATTCCGGCAACGACAGTGAGACAGAAGCGACGCATGGAGAAGTCTCCGCATGAAGGATGCGAAGGCTCCTAGCGCATATGAGAACAACAATCATGTTTCGTGCCGCCCTAGAGCCGGCTCATCGCCTCGGGCAGCAGCACGACGCTTTCCTGCTCATTGGGATCGGTGCGGGCAATCAGGGCGCGCGCCATCCTGTCGGTAGGGTTGAAGGGCTGGTGCGGCACGCCGGCGGGGATATAGACATAGTCGCCCTCCCGCACCTCATCGAGAAATTCGAGGTTGGGCCCATGATAGAACGAGGTCGAGCCCTCGAGCTGGAAGATCGCCGTTTCATGGCTTTCATGGTAATGCGGCTTGGCTTTGCCCCCGGGCGGCAGCACCAGCATATGCATGCAGATGCCCTCCGAGCCGGCACTCTCGGCCGAGATGCCGGCAAAGTAATCCATGCCCTGCTTGCCGCGAAACGCCTCGCCGCGCACGATTCTGCATTCTTTCATGCCTGCCTCCCGGGTCCGCCGCCGACGATACGATCAGCCAGTCGATGCCGGAAGGGTTCGCGCAACGAAAAGGGGCGGCACCGAAGTGCCGCCCCCAAAACCTCAGAACTCGTCCCAATCGGCTGAAATCGCCGCGCCGCCCTGGCTCAGGTAGCGGGGGCTGGCTGCGGGGCGGGCAACCGGTGGTTCGACCGGCTGGTTGCGCACTGTTGCCTGTGGCTGTGCCGCCGCCCCGGCCTTGAGACAGAAGATGTCGACCATGCCATCGAGTTCACTGGCCTGGCCTTCGGTCTGCTCGATGGCCGCGTTGGTTTGTTCGACCAGCGCCGCATTGTGTTGGGTCATTTCGTCGAGCTGGCGCACGGCCACGGCCACTTCGTCGATGGCCGAAGCCTGTTCGCGGCTGTCGCGGGCAATTCCGTCCATCAGCCCATGGCTGGTGCGCGCCATTTCGAGCATGAGGTTCAGCTTTTCGGCGGCGTCGACGACGAGGCGCGAGCCGCTGGCCACTTCGCCGGCGCTCTGTTCGACCAGGTGCTTGACCTCGCGCGAGGCTTCCGCCGTGCTCTGGGCCAGGCGCCGCACTTCCACCGCGACGACAGCAAAGCCTTTGCCGGCCTCGCCGGCGCGCGCCGCTTCCACCGAGGCGTTGAGCGCCAGGAGGTTGGTCTGGAAGGCGATGTCGTCGATCAGTCCGATAATGTTGGAGATCGATGCCGAGGAAGCCGAAATGCGCTCCATGGCGGCGGTGGTCTCGGACATGACCAGCCCGCCCTCTTCGGCTTCGCGGGTCAATGCGCCGGACGCCTGGCTGGCGTCGCCGGCGCGCTTGGCATTCTGCTGCACCGTGCCGGCGAGCTGTTCCATGGCCGCCGAGGTCTCCTCAATGGTGGCCGCCTGCCGCGTCGTGCGTTCGGCCAGGTCGTTCGTCCCGGAGAGGATTTCACCGGTGGCGGTCTTGAGGGTGCGGGAGGTGGCGCGCAGCCGCGTCACGATCTCGGTTAGGCGCTCGGCCACCGCATTGGTGTCGTCCTTGAGATTGGCGAAGGCGCCTTCATAGTGACCCTCGACGCGCGGTTCGAGATCCGCCTTGGCCAGGGCCGACAGCACCGCGCCGCTTTCCGTGAGGCCGCGATCGACGGTTTCGATGAGGCCGTTGACGCTGGTGGCGATGGCGTTGAAGCCGTCATCGCCGAAATTGGTCGAGACCTGGCAGGAAAAATCGCCGTGTGCCGCCGCATCGACTGCGGTGTGCACCTCGGTGGCCAGCCTGTCCATGACCTGGGCGCGGTCGGCGAGCGAGCGGGCACGCTCCTGTTCCTCGGCGCTGAGCGCCGCGATCTGGCGGGCATTTTCGCGGAACACTTCCACCGCCCGGCCCATGGCGCCGATTTCGTCGCGACGGGTCGCTTCCTCGATGGTGATGTCGAGATTGCCCTCGGCCAGGTGGCCCATCTTGTCGGTCAGCGCCTTGACCGGCGCGACAATGGTGCGGCGGCCGATGAGGATCGAAAGCACGAGGCCCAGCGCAACGCCGATGCCGGCCGTGGCGACCACGACGATTAGGGCAAGGTTGGAGCCAGCCTCGGCGCGCTCGCGCATCCCGGCCATCAGTTCACCCGAATAGGTCGAATAGAGCTTGACCGTATCGGTTACCACTTTCTGGGCCGCCAGCGCTTCTTCGAGCGCGGCGCCGATCGCGGCCGGGTTGCCGGCCGGCGTGGTCGCCAGCATGGCGTCGATCTTGCCGAAATAGGCGTCCAGCACCGGCTTTACGTCGCCAAGCAGGCGCATTTCCTCGGCATCGGCAGCCGCTTCGATGATGGGAAAGCGGGCGCGCATTTCCTCGGTACGGCGGGCAGCTTCGGCAACGAAGTCCTCGGTGCGCTCGGGTGCTGCCGCAAGCTGATAGGTCATGCGCGAAATGGCGATGATGTCCATGCGCAGGTCCATGGCTTCGCGGGCGGCCTCTTCCTTGGCGCCGACGGTCAGCATGGTATCGCGCAGGCTGGTGATTTCGCGCCAGCTGACGGCGCCGAGGACCACGGCGGCAACCGCCATGACCATGATCGTCAGCAGGAACTTCTGGAGGATCGGCAGATGTTTGAGCGACATATTACCCCTGGGCCCGCCTTCTGCGGTCTGGAATTGGTCCTCCGGTGGCCCCTTCGGGGTCTCGGCTCCAGCCCTAGCGGTACATGGATAATTTTTGGTTAGCCGCTCCGCGTGAGCAGGTGAGCGCCTGACGCCATGGCCTCCAGCACCCGATCGACCGCGTCGTCGCGGCCGCGCCCACCGACGTCGAGGGCGAAACCTTCGTATTCGCCCAGATCGGAAAATTCAGCGTGGAGGGACGCCACCACATCCGGATCACTGAGGCTGTCGCCGCCGCGTCGGACGCAGCGGGCCACGGCCTCATTGGCGGATGTGCGCAGCACCACATAGTGCAGGGCCAGGCCGAGGGCCTCGAAATGCGGCAGCGTCCAGGGCCGGATGACCCCGTCGAGCACGACGGCATAGCCGTTACGGGCATAGGTGCCCGCGACGCCTGCCGCAATGTCCATGATCATCTGGTTCTGCCGGTGCGATTCCGGCAGCCAGGGCTGAATGAGGCCGGTCTTGATATAGCCCCAGAAATCATCGGAGTGGAGGTGCACCTTGGGCACGCCGGGCCGGTGCGCCAGTGCCTCGGCGGTGGTGGTCTTACCCGAGCCGGGATGGCCGGACAGCAGCAGGATTTGACCGGCGACGAGGTCCGTCATGCCTTGCCTCCCAGAATATCCTTCATGCTCACGGTGGCGCTGCCGGGCCGCAGTGGTTTCTGCTGGCTTTCATGCGGCACCCAGCCGGCGATCCAGATGATTTCCAGCGTCGCGCGCACCCTTCCATCGGGGTCGCTGTCGCGCTCCGCATAGGCCTGGGCGGCAGCCGCGAGCAGCGTCCGCGTGGCAAATCGCCGGGGCCGGTCGGCCAGTGGATTGCTGGCGCCGAGCGCCTTGAGTTCGGCCATCAGCGCAAAGGGCGTCCCATAGCGCACGCGATGGGTTTCGACATCGGCAACCGGCAGTGCAAAGCCGGCGCGCTGCAGCAGGGCGCCAGCATCGCGCACCTGCGCCATGGGCGCCACACGGGCCGAGGCGCCGCCGGAAACCTGCAGATCGGCCGTGAGAAAGGCTTCGCGCAGTTCCGTGAGACTTTCCCCGCCGACAAAGGCTGCCATAAGCAGGCCATCGGGCTTGAGCAGCCGCCGCAGCCGCGCCAGGTGGCCGGGCACGTCATTGACTGCCTGCAGGTGCAACAAGCTAACGATGAGGTCCTGCTCGCCCTCGGGCAGATCGGGGAAGTCGGCGCCGGAGAATGCCTCCACCCGCTGCGCAGCAACCGGCCCGTTGGCGGTGAACAACGTCGCGGGCAGGATGGCGGCGTCCGGCCCGATCAGCACGGCGTGGGTGAAATCGCGCTTATAGGCGCTGAGGCGATCGGCCAGGTCCTCCAGCACGAGGTCGCGCACGAAATTGTCGCCACCCGGTCGCCGGGCGAGGTTGCGGACAATCTTGGCGTCATCAAAGAGGCGGGGCGGGGTGGTCATGGAAGGGGCTTTCGCCAAGGCCGCGTCAGGGGCAATATCGCCCTTATGAACAGCAGGCTTGGGGAAGTCAAAGAGATCGGCCTGGGGGCGCGGCTGGGGCAGGGCCTCGGCGCTATCGGTCGCGTGCTGCTCGATCAGCTCTATCCGCCCGCCTGCATCGCCTGCCAGGCGCCGTTGACGACCAGCGACGGTCTGTGCCCCCAATGCTTTGCCGGGCTGAGGCGGATTTCCGCGCCGCTCTGCCCGGTGCTGGGACTTCCCTTCGATGCCGATATGGGGCCGGGCGCCCACTCGGCCGAGGCGCTGGCCGACCCGCCTCCGTTCGAGCGGGCCCGGGCCGCCGTCTGCTACGGCGACATTGCCGGTACCCTGGTCAGCCGTCTCAAATATGGCGACCGCCCGGAGCTGGCGCGCTTCTGCGCCCGGCTGATGGTTGCTGCAGGCCGCGATTTCTGGGATGCACGGCCCATCCTCGTGCCGGTGCCGCTCCATGCCAGCCGCCTGCGTTTCCGGCGCTACAACCAGTCCATGCTGCTGGCCCGCGAAGTCGCTCGCCTCACGGGCCTCGCGGTCGATCCGCACCTTGTCCGGCGCCATCGCAATACTCGCCAGCAGGTGGGACTTTCGGGCGATGGGCGCCTGCGCAATGTGCAGGGCGCCTTTGCCGTTCATCCATCGTTCATCGAGCGGGTCCACGGCCGGCCCCTGGTCCTCGTCGACGACGTCTATACCACCGGCGCCACCGTCAAGGCGGTGACGCGGGTGCTCAAGCGCGCCGGCGTCGGCGAGGTGAACATTCTGACCTTTGCCCGCGTTGTCATCGGCGAGGATCTACCCATATAAAGGATCAACCCCCTGATTTCCGGAGCCGAAAACACCATGGCCAAGGTCGAAATCTACACGACGCCCACCTGCCCCTACTGCCACGCCGCCAAGGCGCTGCTGAGCGACAAGGGCGTCGATTATACCGAGATCACCGTGCTCGACCCCGATCTGCGCGAGAAGATGACGCAGCGCGCCCACGGCCGCCGCACCGTGCCGCAGATCTTTGTCGGCGACACCCATGTAGGCGGCTATGACGACATGGCCGCGCTCGATCGCCAGGGCGGCCTCGATCCCCTGCTGGCCCGGTAACGCCTTGAAAATCGCCGCAATTCAGATGCGATCGGGCCTCGATCCCGACGCCAATCTTGCCGCGCTGGAGCCTCTCCTGGCCGAGGCGGCAGCGCAGGGCGCGCGCTATGCGCTGACGCCCGAAGTCACGTTGATCTTTCCGGAAAACCGCGACCAGCTCCGCTCCGTCGCCGCGCCGTTCGAGGGTCACCCGCAGCTGGCGGTGGTTGGGGCACTGGCGAAACAGCACGGCATCTTCGTCCATATCGGCTCGCTGCCGATCCCGCTCGATGACGGGCGCTTCGCAAACCGCTCGGTGCTGTTCGGATCGGACGGAGCGCAGGTAACGACCTATGACAAGATCCATCTTTTCGACGCCGACATCGCTGGGCTCAACGCCTATCGCGAAAGCGCCACCTACAAGGGCGGCGAGCGGGCGGTGACGGCCCCGGTCGGCGACTTCACTCTCGGCTTTTCCATCTGCTACGACATGCGCTTTCCACGGCTTTACAATGCCCTCGCCAATGCCGGGGCCAATCTCATCGCGGTGCCGGCCGCCTTCACCGTGCCCACAGGCCAGGCGCACTGGCATGTGCTGTTGCGCGCCCGCGCCATCGAAACCGGCTCCTATGTCATTGCTGCGGCACAGGGCGGCACCCATGCCAATGGTCGCGCCACCTATGGGCATTCGCTGGTTGTCGATCCCTGGGGCAAGGTCATTGCCGAGCTCGATCATGATGAGCCGGGCGTGCTGGTCGCCGAGATCGATCCTGCCGCCGTCACCGAGGCGCGGGGCAGGGTGCCGGCGCTGGCTAATGCGCGGGACTTTGCCCTGCCGGGTGCGCAGGCATGATCCAGTATGCACTCCAGTGCTCCAACGGCCATCGCTACGAGGCCTGGTTCAAGAACGCCGCCGCCTATGACGAGCAGCAGGCGCGCGGCATCGTCACCTGTGCCCAGTGCGGTGATGCGCATGTCGAAAAGGCCCCGATGGCCCCCAATGTGGCGCGCACCGATACCGGGCGCGTGCCGCTTTCGGCAGCCCATCCCGAGGCGGCAAAGATCCGCGAGATGCTGCGGCTCTATCGCCAGAAGGTCGTGAGTGAGGCCGAGAATGTCGGCCCCCGCTTTGCCGAGGAAGCGCGCAAGATCCACTTCGAGGAAACAGAAGCGCGCGGCATCTATGGCGAGGCGACGCATGAAGAGGTGGCTGGCCTGATCGAAGATGGCGTCGATTTCCTGCCCCTGCCTGACGTGGGCGACGACAATTGAGCCTCTATGAGCGCAAAGGCTTCGATGCGGCGCTCGCCGCCCTGCCCGGCGTGACGTTTGTCGATCAGTGGGAGGCGCATATCGCCAAGGTCGGCAGCAAGGTCTTCTGTCTTCTCTCCGACGCGGCGCCGCATCGCCTGGTGTTCAAATGTGGCGAGGACAGTTTTGATATCCTGACCGCGCTCGACGGGGTCGAGCAGGCCGCCTATTTCGCCAAGCGGCAATGGGTGAGTGTCGTCCAGGGGTCCGATCTCACCGAGGCCGATCTTTTCGCCTATGCGTCCCGCTCGCACGCGCTAATCGCTACCGGCCTCACCAAGAAACTCCGTACGGAACTGGGCATAGCCTAGCGCCCTTTATTCAATACCATTGGAGACTCTGACATGACCAAACTCGACGCCTCCCTGTCGGGGCGCTTTGCCATTGGCGGCGACCTCGAGGTCAACCGCCTCGGCTTCGGTGCCATGCGCATCACTGGCAAGGGCATCTGGGGTCCACCGGAAAGCCATGCCGACGCCATTGCCGTGCTCAAGCGCCTGCCCGGGCTCAACGTGGATTTCATCGATACGACCGAAAGCTATGGCCCCTATATCAGCGAGGAGCTGATCGGCGAGGCGCTGGCGCCCTATGACAAAGGCACGGTCGTCGCCACCAAATCCGGGCTCACCCGCACCGGTCCCGATGAGTGGCACCAGGTCGGCCGGCCCGAATTCCTGCGCCAAGGCGTGATGACCAGCCTTCGCCGGCTCAAACTCGAACGCCTCGATCTCTGGCAATTGCATCGCATCGACGGCAAGACGCCGCGCCAGGACCAGTTCGAAGTCATCGCCGCCATGCAGAAGGAAGGGCTGATCCGCCATGCCGGCCTTTCCCAGGTCAGCGTTGCCGACATCAAGGAGGCCAGCAAGTACTTCAAGGTCGCCACGGTGCAGAACCTCTACAATTTCGCCAATCGGCAGAGCGAAGATGTGCTCGATTATTGCGAAGCCAATGGCATCGGCTTCATCCCCTGGTTCCCGCTGGCCGGCGGCGACCTGGTCGAGGGCCACGACAAGGCGCGCGCGATCATGGACAAGCATGGCGCCAGCGGCAGCCAGATCGCGCTGGCTTGGCTCCTCAAGCGTTCGCCCGTCATGCTGCCCATTCCGGGGACGGGCAAGGTCAAGCATCTCGAGGACAATGTCGCCGCAGCCGCGATCGACCTCAGCGACGAGGACTTTGCGGCGCTCGACGCAATCGGCAGGCGCTGACGATTTGGGGGATTAGGGTCGGCTCGATAGGGAGGGTGGAATCCCCGCTATCGAGCCTGACCAGGCCAGCAGACCTTGGCAGGCCGCTGGTTGGCTGGGCGGGGTACTAGCACTGCAATGGGGGCTTGTCACGCGATTGTCGCATGAAAGCACCGCTGGCGTTTGCGGCCCGGCGATCAGCGATAGATCAGCACGAGTGCAAAGCACAGCACCACGCCGGTACCGATCAGTGACATGTCGGCCGGGTAGCCGCTCAGGGCGACCCAGGCAGCGCCAGCAAGGGCGCCGCCACTGACGAGGGGAAGAAGTTTTTTGGAAAGTGCCGACATTCTTGTCTCCAGGTTGCCGGCACACTAGGTGCCGGCCCTGAAGGAAGGGCTCGGGATATCGCTACAATTTTATCCTTCGCGTCGACCCGACCGGCGCGGGCTCAGTTCCAGAGCTTGTCGATGGCGGCGGTATCGCGCACGGCGCCCTTGGCGGCTGAGGTCACCAGTGCCGCATAAGCCTTTAGGGCCGTGGTTACCTTGCGCTTGCGCGGATGCTCGGGCTTCCAACCCTTGGCATCCTGCTCGGCGCGGCGGGTGGCCATCTCGGCATCGGTCACCAGCACGTTCACAGTGCGGTTGGGGATGTCGATTTCGATGATGTCGCCTTCGCGGACAAGGCCGATGGCGCCGCCTTCGGCCGCTTCAGGCGAAGCATGGCCGATAGAAAGACCCGAAGTGCCGCCGGAGAAGCGGCCGTCGGTCAGCAATGCGCAGGCTTTGCCCAGGCCCTTCGATTTCAGGTAGCTCGTCGGGTAGAGCATTTCCTGCATGCCGGGGCCGCCCTTGGGGCCTTCATAGCGGATGACGATGACATCGCCTTCCTTGATTTCGTTGGAGAGGATCGCCTTGACGGTCGAATCCTGGCTTTCGAAGACGCGGGCCGGGCCGGTGAATTTGAGGATGGATTCGTCGACGCCCGCCGTCTTCACGATGCAGCCGTCGAGAGCGATATTGCCCTTGAGCACGGCGAGGCCCCCGTCCTTGGAGAACGGATTGTCCGGCGAGCGGATCGCGCCATTGGTGCGGTCGGTATCGAGCTCGGCCCAGCGGTTGGACTGGGAGAAGGCTTCCGTGGTGCGCACGCCGCCGGGCGCGGCCAAGTAGAAATTGCGCACCGCTTCCGAATTGGTGCGGGAAATGTCCCACTTGTCGATGGCGTCGCCCATGGTCGCGGCGTGGACAGTGGGTTCTTTGCGGTTGATGAGGCCGGCGCGATCGAGCTGGCCGAGGATGGCAAAGATGCCGCCGGCGCGATGCACGTCTTCCATGTGGACATCGTTCTTGGCCGGCGCGACCTTTGAGAGCACCGGGACGCGACGGCTCAGTGCGTCGATATCGTCCATGGTGAAATCGACGCCGCCTTCATGGGCCGCGGCCAGGATATGGAGCACGGTGTTGGTCGAGCCGCCCATGGCGATATCGAGCGCCATGGCGTTTTCGAAAGCCTCCTTGGTCGCAATCGAGCGCGGCAGCACGCTTTCGTCTTCCTGCTCGTAATAGCGGCGGGCGAGATCGACGATCAGGTGTCCGGCTTCCTGGAACAGGCGCTTGCGGTCCGAATGGGTGGCGAGGGTCGAGCCATTGCCCGGCAGGCTGAGGCCCAGCGCTTCGGTGAGGCAGTTCATGGAATTGGCGGTGAACATACCCGAGCAGGAGCCGCAGGTGGGGCAGGCGGCTTCTTCGACGGCCTGCACTTCCTCGTCGGTATAGTGGTCGTCGGCGGCCATCACCATGGCGTCGACCAGGTCGAGCGCCTGCAGCTTGCCCTTGACGATGGCCTTGCCCGCTTCCATCGGCCCGCCGGACACGAAGACCACGGGAATGTTGAGCCGCATGGCGGCATTGAGCATGCCGGGGGTGATCTTGTCGCAATTGGAAATGCAGACCATGGCGTCGGCAGTATGGGCGTTGACCATGTATTCCACCGAGTCCGCGATGATATCGCGGCTGGGCAGCGAATAGAGCATGCCGTCATGGCCCATGGCGATGCCGTCATCGACCGCGATGGTGTTGAATTCCTTGGCCACGCCACCGGCCGCCTCGATCTCGCGGGCCACGAGCTGGCCGAGATCCTTCAGGTGCACGTGACCGGGCACGAACTGGGTGAAGGAATTGACCACCGCGATGATGGGTTTGCCGAAGTCGCCGTCCTTCATGCCAGTGGCGCGCCAGAGGCCACGCGCGCCGGCCATGTTGCGGCCATGGGTGGTGGTGCGGGAACGATAGACGGGCATGACGAAATCCTCGGTGCGATACCGGTGGGGCCGGTTGAGTGGTCGGAATTCTTAGACCCATTCCAAGGCGACAGCAAGGAATATCCGTACCGTACCGTACGGTTCGGTTTGTGTCGAAATTGTCGAAGCGCGTCCGTTGCCCCCGTGTCAGTATCGCGAACCCAGCCCAAAGGAGGCCTTTCATGCGCTACTTCATGAGCATCATTCCCCCCGCCGATCTCAAGCCCGAGGACATTTCGCAAGGCCTGATGGACGCGATGGGCCCCTGGATGGACAGCCGCATCGCTTCGGGCGCCCTCATTTCCACCGGTGGTCTCAAGGGCGCCGAGGAGGGGCGGCGCCTCAGCGGCCATACCGGCACCATCATCGTCACCGACGGTCCGTTCTCCGAAACCAAGGAAGTCCTCGGCGGCTATGCCGTCTTCGAGGCGCCCGATATGGATGCGGCCGCCGCCCTGGCGGGTGAATTCATGCAGATGCATATCGACAACGGTATTCCCGGCCTTGTGCTCGAACTGCGCGAAATCGCCGGCGGCGCCAATTTCTGATCAGCAGCGGCGTTCGGGCGGCATGAGTTTTCCCGCCGTCCGGACGTCTTTGCCAGCTCGAAATGGAAGCTTTTCCGACAGTTCCAGGCCCTTGCCAGGACTGGTTCTGGCGGGGCTTGTGCCTATGGTTACCGAAGAAAAGCGTTATGAATCAATGGCCGGGGCCCGCTTTAACTAGGTCGGTTTACCACCCGGACGCTCGGCAGGGTGCGAGTAGGTAGAAGTTCGGATTTCCGGGATCGGAGACCGGCCGATGCTCTCAATCACGGTGGCACGCGCCATCGCCTCATTGGGAGATGATCATGTTGTACAAGCGTATGATTGCGGCCGTCATGGTGTCGGTCGTGTTGATGCCATCCATCGCGTCGGCCGAGGGCCTCTTGGGTGGTGTTCTGGGTGGCTCCAGCGATGGCGGCCTGCTTGGTGGTGTGCTCGGCGGCGGCTCGGACAATTCCAGCGTCCTGGGCGTCATCGGTGGCGGGGACAGCGGCGCCCTGATTACCCTCGAATCCGGCAATGCCGGCAATTCCGGACTCGTCAATCTCGGCCTCGGAGGCAGCGACGGGCTTGTGACCGCCAATGTCGGGGCCAATGATCCTGTCATCGGCGCCCAGGTCCTGGGTCCCCAGGGCATTGTCGACGTCGATCTCGACCTCGGCGACATCGACGCCAATGTCAATGTCGGCGGCCCCAACCTCATCGACGTCAATATCGGCCTGCCCAATGCCGGCAATGGCGGTAACGGTGGCAATGGCGGGAACGGTGGAAACGGCGGTAACGGCGGAAACGGCGGCAACGGCAATGGCGGCAATGGCGGGGGCAACGGCTCCAATGGCAATAACGGCAACAATGGCGCCGGCGGCAACAATGGCGGCAATGGGTCGATCATTACCCGCAACACCACGTCCGGTTCGTCCGGTATGAATGCTGCCTGCGAAGGCTACAACACCAACCAGTTGGTCGACGTCTTCAACAAGACCAGCATGCGCGACTGGCATCGCGCCATCGGCATCCAGCTCGTTCCGATCAAGGTCTGCGCCGATCTGCGGCGCCAGGTTGCGGCCTGGCTCGCCTCCAACGGCAACTACCACAACATGGTGGGCGCCGTGGCGCAGGACCCCCTGATCAACGCCGCCCTCAGCCGTACCCAGTACCGGCCAGGCCATGTGCTTGGCGTTCACCGGCAGGGGTCGACGCTGATGGTCTACGTGTTCTGATCCTGCCTCCGGTCAGACCGTAGCAAGCGGACCGGTCGCCATCCCCAGGGCGGCCGGTCTCGTCGTGTCAGGCGGCAGCGGGTCGCTCGGCCAGCACCATGTAGTTGACCGCCATGTCCGCCGAGGCGCGCCATTCGTCGGCCAGCGGATTGAAGGTCACTCCGGTCTGGTCGATCACCTTGAGGCCATTGCGCCGCAATTGCGCGCCGATCTCTTCCGGCGTCAGAAACTTCTTCCAGTCATGGGTGCCGCGCGGCAGCCAGCGCAGCACATACTCAGCCCCCACAATAGCCAAGGCCCAGGAGCGGGCGGTGCGGTTGAGCGTCGCGGTGAACATGAGGCCACCCGGCGCCACGAGGTCGGCGCAGCTCTTCATGTAGAGCGGCACATTGTCGACATGCTCCACCACTTCCATGTTGAGCACGACGTCAAAACGTTCCCCAGCCGCCACCAGCGCCTCGGAAGTCGTGGCGCGATAATCGATGGCGAGTCCTGCTTTCTCGGCGTGGATCCTGGCAATGGCGATATTGCGCTCGGCCGCGTCGATGCCGGTCACCGTGGCGCCCAGCCTTGTCAGCGGCTCGCACAGCAAGCCCCCGCCGCAGCCGACATCAAGGATACTGATGCCCTCGAAGGGCCGGATCGAGGTGGCGTCGCGGCCGAACTGGCGGATCAGGTGGTCGCGGATATAGGAGAGACGCACCGGATTGAACTTGTGCAGCGGCTTGAACTTGCCCTTGGGGTCCCACCATTCCTCGGCCATGGACGTGAATTTTGCGACTTCTGCGTCATTGACGGTGGTGGCGGTCATGGCGGGCTCCTTTGCCCGCCATATGACCCAGCCATCGTGGCATGGGCAAGACGCCGCCGCGTCGCATCAGGAGCCGGCTGCGAGCATCTCCCGGCGATAGACCGCCTTGTAGTTCCAGCCGCTCTGGACGCGCGGATCGTCGGGCACCGTTTCGAAGCCCTCCGGCTGGTCACTGAAGAAGAAGCGGTATTCGGTACCCGACGGCGCGGTGGCGAGCGCCTCGAGAAGAGCGGCAGGCATGGCAAAGCAGGGGCCACCCAGGCAGGTATCGATCACCAGTTCCCCCTCGTAGCGGGTGGCGCCGTCCCACCACTCCTGTGAGCGGACCAGGTCGTATCCCTGTATCGCCAAGCCCTCCTTGGGCGGGTGCACGAGAAAAGTGACGGTGCCGTCGCGCATGCGGTCGGCGCCCTCGCCAAAGGTCATCAGCCGCATTTCATCGCCCATGCTGACGCCGAGCACGGCGTAGAACCGCGTGCCCATGCCCAGCGCCTCGTAGCGGCCCGGCAGGTCGAGCAGGTCGAAGACCGGCTCGAAAGTGGGCGTGGCAAGCTGGTCGCGGAACCAACTCTCTCCGGGTGTGGCGGATTCAATGCGACGATAGCCGAATTGCTGCGCGATCATTTCAAAGAGGATCGTATCGGCGACGCCGAGCGAACTATCGATCAGCGACTGGAGATAGAAGCCGTTTTCTCCTTCGGCATAAAAGCCATAGGGATCGCCGTCGCCAATGAGCCCGCCGGCGCCACCAAGACCGCCGAGACTGTCGTCTCCGAAAATGCTGTAGCCGGTATCCCCGGTATTGGCCTCGTCGATCAGGGAGCGGGCGAGGACGCTGGCCGACTGGACAAAGCTCGGCCAGTTCGCCTCGCCGTAGAGCGGGCCGATCATGTTTTCGTAGGCCATTGCGGCATTCTGCTGCTCGGCGGTGATCTCTCCCAACTGGTAGGCGATCATCAGGTCGGCATAGACCATCTGCGCGATCTGGCCGCGCAGCGGCACGATCATGCTGCTGGTCCGCGCCGCGTCGGCGCAGTCGATGCCCGCTGCCGCCTCTCGTGCGGCCGCGTCATGGTCATCATACTGTTCCAGATACTGTTCCTGGGTCAGTTTGCCCGCAGTATAGGCGCCGTAGAAGGAGAGCGGTTCGAGCAGTTTCTCTTCGATGGCGCCGAGGCGGTGGCGCTCGAAGAAGGCCAGGAAATGACATTTGTCGTCGAGGGCCACTGCCGTGCGAAAATCGGTGAAGGCCTGCATCTGCGCATCCTGCGCAAAAGCCGGCATTGCCAGCAATGGCAAGATCGCCGCCAATCTCGAATACCGCTTCACCCTGTTTCTCCCCCAGAATTACATGATGGCAACAGACTATCGAAACAACCTGGCGGTCAATACTTCACTTTGATCATGTCGCGGCGCTGATGCCGGGATGCCCATTGATCGGCATTCGCGTTTGTCGTATGTCCGCGCCCAACAACAAGCGTACCGCCGGGTTCGGCGGTCGGCCCTTCAGATTTCCGGGGAAGCAATTGGCCCGTATCGTCGTCAAGTTCGGTGGCACATCCATGGCCAATATCGAACGCATCCGCCACTCGGCGCGCCATGTGAAGCGCGAGATCGACGCCGGCAACGAAGTCGCGGTGGTCGTTTCGGCCATGAGCGGCAAGACCAATGAGCTGGTCGGCTGGGTCAACGAGGCCAGCAAGTTCCACGACGCGCGCGAATATGATGCCGTGGTCGCCTCAGGCGAGCAGGTCACTGCCGGGCTCATGGCCATCGTGCTTTCGGAAATGGGCGTGCAGTCGCGCAGCTTTGCCGGCTGGCAGGTGCCCATCCATACCGATGACGCCCATGGCACCGCCCGCATTACCGGTATCGATCCCACCGAGCTCGACAAGCGGATGAAGGATGGCTGGGTGCCCGTCATCACGGGCTTCCAGGGCATTTCCCCGCATGGTCGCGTCACGACGCTGGGCCGTGGCGGCTCGGATACGTCGGCCGTGGCCGTGGCCGCCGCCGTGGGCGCCGATCGCTGCGATATCTATACCGACGTCGACGGCGTCTACACCACCGACCCGCGCATCGTGCCCAAGGCCCGGCGCATGACACGCATTTCCTTCGAGGAAATGCTGGAAATGGCCTCGCTCGGCGCCAAGGTGCTGATGATCCGCTCGGTGGAAATGGCCATGGCGCATAAGGTGCGCCTCCTGGTCCGCTCCAGTTTCGATGACCCGGACGCGCCGCAGATCGCGCCCGACGGCACGCCCGGCGTTCCGGGCACTCTCGTCTGCGATGAGGAAGAGATCATGGAAAAGCAGATCGTTTCGGGCGTGACGCTCGCCAAGGCCGAGGCCAAGATCACCCTGCGCGATGTCAAGGACAGCCCCGGCGTCGCCGCCGCCATTTTCGGCACCCTGGCCGACAAGGGCATCATCGTCGACATGATCGTGCAGAACATTTCCGACGATGGCGCCACCACCGACATCACCTTCACCGTGCCCGACAGCGAATATGACAAGGCCGTCAAGGCGCTCGAAGACAATGGCGGGCGCTTCGAATATGCGCGCCTTTCCGGCTCCAAGGGCGGGGCCAAGGTGTCGGTCGTGGGCGTGGGTATGCGCAGCCATGCCGGCGTCGCCTCCTCGATGTTCAAGGCTCTGGCCGACAAGGGCATCAATATCCAGCTCATCACCACGTCCGAGATCAAGACCTCGGTTCTGATCGATGAAGAATATGCCGAGCTTGCGGTTCGCGCGCTGCACACCTATTACGGTCTGGACAGACAGGACGCCTGACCCAGTCGAGGGGACTACGGGCCGCGTCCTTTGAAGGGGGGCGGCTGTGCGGGCCGCCGTGAAGAGGCATGGTCACGACCATAGGCGGCCCCAGGGTGCTGCTGCGGCAATTGCGCGAGACGATGGCGGAGCCGCTGGCTTCGCAGGATCGTCTCGACAAGATCGTCGCCCTCATCGCCGACAATATGCGGGCCGATGTCTGCTCCTTCTATGTGCTGCGCGATGACGGCGCGCTCGAACTTTTCGCCACACGCGGCCTCAAGGCCGAATCGGTCCACCTGACGACGCTGCGCCTCGGCGAGGGTCTTGTGGGCCTGATCGCGGCCGAGGCCGAACCATTGAGCCTCGACGACGCGCCCAGCCATCCGGCCTTCGCCTATCGGCCGGAAACCGGCGAGGACAAATATAATTCCTTCCTCGGCGTGCCCGTGCTGCGCGCCGGCCAGACGCTGGGCGTGCTGGTGGTCCAGAATGCCGAGCGGCGGCATTATGGCGAGGATGAAACCGAGGCCATGCTGACCACGGCCACAATCCTGGCAGAGATGATCGCTACCAGCGACTTCGACAATCTGATCAAGCCCGGGTCGGATATCGATCTCAGGCGGCCTCGCATGTATTCCGGCGTTAGCTTCACCGATGGCATAGCCCTCGGGACCGTGGTGCTTCACGATCCCCGCGTCGTCGTGACCAATTTCATCGCCGAGGATACCGACGCCGAAAAGCAGCGCCTCGACGCCGCTTTGGCCTCGATGCGCGTGTCCATCGATGCCATGCTCGACCATGGCGACATGCAGCCGACCTCGGACCATCGGGAAATCCTCGAAACCTACCGCATGTTCGCCAATGACCGGGGCTGGGTGAACCGTCTCGCCGAGGCGATCGACAACGGCCTGTCGGCGGAAGCGGCCGTCGAGCGCGTGCAGAACGATACCCGCGCCCGCATGCTCAGGCAGACCGATCCCTATATCCGCGACCGGCTCCACGATCTCGACGATTTGGCCAATCGCCTCCTGCGCGTCCTGACCAATTCGAGCCAGCCCGCGCATCGCGAACTGCCCGACAATGCCATTCTCGTCGCCCGCAATATGGGCCCGGCCGAGCTGCTCGAATACGATCGTAAGAAGCTGCGCGGCGTCGTGCTCGAGGAAGGTGGCGCCACCGCCCATGTGGCCATCGTGGCGCGTTCGCTGGGCCTGGTTGCCGTGGGGCAGGCGCAGTCCATCGTTTCCATGTGCGAAACCGGCGACGATATCATCATCGATGGTCCGCTGGGCCAGGTGCATCTGCGGCCGACGCCCGATGTCGAGCAGACCTATGTCGACAAGGTGCGGATTTCCGCCAAGCGGCGTGCCCACTATGCCGAGCTCAAGGACAGGCCGAGCATCACCCGCGACGGCATCGACATCACGCTGCTGCACAATTCGGGCCTCGTCGCCGACCTGCCCATGCTCGACGATACCGGCGCCTCCGGCGTCGGGCTGTTCCGCACCGAACTGCAGTTCATGATCGCCAGCCGCCTGCCGCGTCTCAACGAGCAGGTGGACCTCTATGCCGAGGCGATGGAAATCGCCGGCGACCGCCCGGTGGTGTTCCGGCTCCTCGATATCGGTGGCGACAAGGTCGTGCCCTACCTGCGCTCGGCGGCCGAGGAAAACCCGGCCATGGGCTATCGCTCGATCCGGCTCGGGCTCGACCGGCCCGGCCTCCTGCGCACCCAGATCCGCGCCCTCCTGCTTGCGGCGCGCGGCCGGCCGCTCAAAATCCTCGTGCCCATGGTCACCGAGACCTTCGAGTTCCGGCAGACCAAGCTGGTGCTGAAAAAGGAAATCGAACGCCTCGCCCGTGCCGGGCAGAAAGTGCCCGAAAAGGTCGAGATCGGCGTCATGGTCGAAGTGCCGTCGCTGCTGTTCGAACTTGACCAGATCATGCCCGAGGCGGATTTTGCCTCCATCGGCTCCAACGATCTGGTGCAGTTCCTGACGGCTGCCGACCGCGCCAATCCGCGTGTGTCCAAGGCCTATGACCCCATTGCCCTGCCGCGTCTCCGGGCCATTCGCCTCGTGGTTGACGCGGCCCGGCGCCACAACAAGCCGGTCACCATGTGTGGCGAGCTGGCCGGGCGCCCGATGGAGGCACTGGCCCTGATGGCCATCGGCATGACCCGCCTCTCCATGGGCCCCGCCTCGATCGGCCCGATCAAGGAACTGGTGCTTAATGTCGAATTGAAGCCCATCCAGGCCGCCGTTGCCGAGGCCCTCAGCGTCGGCGCCGATGGTATCACCATACGGCAATTGCTCACCGAATGGGTGGACAGGCAGAACCTGCCCATGGGGTAGCGCGCCCGCAAATGCTTGATGTTGGCGTCCAGCCTCATTAAACGCTCGGTGTCACCCCGGCGAAGGCCGGGGTCCATGTTTTGAACCATCCACACGGTCGGTGCCTCGCGCCTGGATTCCGGCCTGCGCCGGAATGACGTGGTGGTTGTGACGAGGGCGTTGGCCCACAGGAACAAAAGATGCCCAGCCTGCCCCAGGACAAGCTCGACGCCCTCGAAACCCGCTTTCAGTACATCGAGGCGGCCTTGTCCTCTGGCGCGAGCCCGGATGAACTGGCCCGGCTCTCCAAGGAGCATTCCGACCTTTCCGAAATCGTCAGCGAAATCACCGCCTACAAAAAAGCGCAGCGCGATCGTGCCGAGGCCGAGGCGCTGCTCAAGAGCGGCGACAAGGAAATGGCCGAGATGGCTCAGGCCGAGATCGAGGAACTCGACGAGCGCCTCGAAGCATTCGAACAGTCCATTCGCATCCTGCTGCTGCCCAAGGACGAGGCCGACGACAAGTCCATCATCCTTGAAATCCGCGGCGGCACCGGGGGCGACGAGGCGGCCTTGTTCGCGGGCGATCTCTTCCGCATGTATGAGCGCTACGCTGCGACCCGCGGCTGGAAGGTCACGGTCATGGAAGAAAGCCCCGGCGAAATGGGGGGCTTCAAGGAAATCATCGCCAATGTCTCTGGCAAGGGCGTCTATGCGCGGATGAAATACGAGAGCGGCGTGCACCGCGTCCAGCGCGTGCCGGCGACTGAAGCCCAGGGCCGTATCCATACCTCGGCCGCCACCGTGGCGGTGCTTCCGGAAGTGGAAGACATCGACATCGAAATCCGCAACGAGGATATCCGCATCGACACGATGCGCGCCTCGGGCGCCGGCGGCCAGCACGTCAACACCACCGACTCGGCCGTGCGCATCACCCACATTCCCACCGGCATCGTCGTCACTTCGGCAATGAAATCGCAGCACCAGAACCGGGCTCAGGCCATGATTGTGCTGCGCTCGCGCCTCTACGAAATGCAGCGCGAGGAACGCGACTCGGCCCGCTCGGCCGAACGAAAGGGCCAGGTCGGCTCGGGCGATCGCTCCGAGCGCATCCGCACCTATAATTTCCCGCAAGGCCGGGTGACCGACCACCGCATCAACCTGACGCTCTACAAGCTCGACAAGGTCATTGCGGGCGAAGCACTGGATGAACTCATCGAGGCGCTGATCACGGAAAACCAGGCAGCACAACTGGCGGCCATGGAGCAGGTCAACTGACGGATGGCACCAGCATCGGCGCGCTCTGGCGCGGCTGGCGCGATGTGCTGACGCGGCTCGGTTTCGCAACCGCGGCGCTCGACGCAAAACTGCTCACCGGCCACGCCCTCGGCCTTGATACCCTGGCCCTCGCCACCCGCGAGCAGGACGGTGTCACCGATGCCGACGCACTCCGGGTCGCGGACCTGCTGCAGCGGCGGATGAGCGGCGAGTCGGTGGCGCGGATCATCGGCGAGAAGGAATTCTACGGGCTCCCGTTCCGCCTCTCGCCCGCAACGCTGGAGCCGCGCCCGGATACCGAACTTCTCGTCGACCTCGCTCTCGAGCACCTGCCGCCCGGCGGGCGGCTTCTCGATCTGGGAACCGGCACGGGCTGCATCCCCATCGCCGTCCTTGCCAATCGCCCGGATGCGACAGGTCTGGCCACGGACCTCAATCCCGACGCACTGGCCATGGCGCAAGACAATGCCGAACGCAACGGCGTCGCGGAGCGGCTGGATTTTGCGCTGGGGAGTTGGTTCGAGGCCTTGGTAGGCCCCCCACCCTTGATCCCTCCCTCCCCTCGATGGGGAGGGACTGAGGGTGGGGTGACCGCGGGCTCATCGCCTGCGTCGGGAGACCAATTCCACCTCATCACCTCCAACCCGCCCTATATCGCCAGCGCCGTGGTGGAGACTCTGGCGCCGGAGGTGAAAGATTTCGACCCCCGCCTGGCGCTCGATGGTGGGGCGGACGGGCTCGCGCCCTACCGGGTCATCGCCGCGCAATCGGCGCGGTTTCTCGCCCCTGGTGGTATTGTGCTCGTTGAAATCGGCTACGATCAGGGCGCGGCGGTCGCAAAACTCTTCGCCGACCACGGATTTGCCGATATTGCGGTACACAAGGACCTTGGTGGCCTTGATCGTGTGGTCTTGGCGCACCACTTCAAGGACAAGTAACCGGCCCGGTCAGGCAAAGCACAGTTTGTGCTGGTCAAATCCGGGCGAAGCGGGTAGTTTGCCCTTGCTGTCAATGGCGCATCATGGGCGCCGCGGCGATCACCCGATCCAAAATGTATGGGCTGCTTCAAGCAGCGCGGTTCCGGCGGGCCGGAGCGACGCGAGGGACGGGACGGACTAATCCGTAGGTCGTTGCAGACCGCACTCGGTCTTCATGAAGCCAGACCAATCCCCGCACGGTGCGCACTTACCACCGCCGGGGTCACGGGCCGGATCGGGCCAAATTGCACCGGTCAGCCCCCTGATGTGACGCTTAACTTTCAGAGTTAGACAAAGCGACCCGATGAGACCTAACCAGAACAAGAACCGGCAGCGTGGCCGGAATGGCGGACGCAAGCATGTCAATCCGCTGTCGCGCAATTACGAAAGCAACGGTCCGGACGTGAAGGTGCGCGGCAACGCTGCCCATATCGCCGAAAAGTACCTGCAGCTTGCTCGCGACGCCCAGTCTTCGGGTGACTCGGTGATGGCCGAGAACTACCTGCAGCATGCCGAGCACTATTTCCGCATCGTCTCCTCCGCCCAGCAGGCCATGAACGGCCCACGTGACGGCCAGAGCCAGGACGACGTCGATTTCGACGACGATGCCAACGACATCAATTCCCGTTTCTCCTCGCCCCAGCCGCAGCAGCATGTGCAGCAGGGCAACGAGAACGAGGGTGAAGGCAGTCCGGCCGAGAGCCAGCCGCAGCCGGTTGAAGAAGCCGTTCCTGCCGCTGCTGCCGAGGGTGAGGGCGAGCAGGCCGCCCGCAAGCCGCGTGAGCGCCGTCCGCGCCGCCGCCGTCCGGCAGGGGGCGAGGGCGCTGCCGACAATGGCAATGAGGCTCCGGCCGCGCTGCCGGCCTTCCTCACCGGCAACGTGGCAGAATAGACCAATCGCAAACGGAAAAATGCCGGGCCCAGTGCCCGGCATTTTGCTTTCGACGTACGCCTAGGCCGCGACCGGCGCCGCCTGGGGCAGGGTGGCGCTGCGCCGCGCCAGGCGTCCCACGGCCCACCAGATCAGGCTCACCGCGGCGATGGAGAAATAGCCATCGAGCGCATAGTGCCAGCCGAGATAGACCGAGCCGATCTGGATCACCCCGACATAGAGCCAGGCGAGGATCCCCACGTAGCGGTTGAGCCCGCTCAGCATGCAGGCATTGAGCGTCACGATGGCCAGATGCATGCTCGGCATTGCCGAAATGCCGGTGCCCATGGCGTGTGCGCCGGTCTCGTAGCTGGTCAGGAGATAGGCGGACGCCTGCGCCATGTAGTCGCCGATGGCAGTACCCCTGATCTTGTCCATCAGCCCGATGAAGCGGTTCGGATCGACGAACTCGTCATAAAAGATCGGGCCAACCGAAGAAAAGGCCGTCGCCGCAACCGTGCCGATCAGCCCCATGGTCAGGCTCATCGACCAGAAGTAGCGCCGGCGCAGGGCAGCGTCCCGATGCAGGGCAATAAAGGCCAGGAGACCGAACCAGAGCACGAACCAGATCGGGCCATAGAGATAGGCGAGCGGATACTGCGCCCAGGCTGGTACGATGGCATGGGCAAAATTGCCCGGATCGCCGCCATGCAACCACGCATCGGCCTTGGCGAGGAATGCATCGGCGTAGAAAGGCACCAAGTCTGGTATGGCCAGCTTGAACGTGGTGAAGGCCGCGGTGCCCAGGCAGAAAATGGCCATGACCACGCCGAGGCGCAGCGCGCCGCCACGCAGGATATCGAATATCATCGCGATGGGCGATTTCGGCTGCAGGACAAGCGCCGCCGCGGGAATGCCAACCAGCAGCAGGATCGGCAATATGGTGGCCTGCCGCAGATACAATTGCAGCATGGTGCCATAGGTGTCGGGTGATACAGCGAAGGCGAGCGCCGCGTAGGTCAGCACCGCCAGCGGCAGCGCGCCTATCCTGAACTGTCCTGCCATCGTCCCCTCGCGCCCGCATGCCAAAAGCGTTTCGTCCGGCCATGGTAACTGCGCGGCGTTGCGCGCGGGTTAACTAGGACGTTCGGGTTGGTTGGGTTCTCTAGATGCGGACGCCACAAATGTCGCCACCGGGCCCTTTTGTTCCGGCTGCCAATACCTACATCTGAACGCGAACGATGTGCCGATCCCGGGCATTGTTCAAAACGACGCTTCCGCCGTCATGCCGGTGCCTTTTCTGGGCCGCTGACGGGCGAGACAAGGAGAGTTGCATTGAATATCGAGAAATACAGCGAACGCTCGCGCGGCTTCATTCAGAGCGCGCAGACCGCAGCGCTGGGCAAGGGCCATCAGCAGTTCAGCCCCGTTCACCTGCTCAAGGTGCTGCTGGATGACGACCAGGGCATGGCCAGCGGGCTGATCGAACGGGCCGGCGGCGACCCCAAGGCGGTCCGCGCTGGTGTGGAAGCGGCCCTCAACAAAATTCCAAAAGTGTCCGGCGATGCCGGCCAGCTCTATCTCGGCCGCGAATTGGCGCGGGTCTTCGACACGGCCGAGCAGGCCGCGCAGAAGGCCGGCGACAGCTTTGTCACGGTCGAGCGGCTGCTGCTTGCCCTTGTGATCGAAAAGGACACCGATGCGGGCAAGATCCTCGCCTCTGGTGGCGTGACGGCGCAGGGCCTCAACACCGCTATCGAGGCCATCCGCAAGGGCCGCACTGCTGACAGCGCTTCGGCCGAGAACACGTATGATGCTCTCAAGAAATATGCCCGCGACCTCACCGAGGACGTGCGCGAGGGCAAACTCGACCCGGTCATCGGCCGCGACGAGGAAATCCGCCGCACTATCCAGGTCCTGAGTCGCCGCACCAAGAACAATCCCGTGCTGATCGGCGAACCCGGCGTCGGCAAGACCGCCATCGCCGAGGGCCTTGCCATCCGCATCGTCAATGGCGACGTGCCGGAATCGCTCAAGAACAAGAGCCTTCTCGCGCTCGACATGGGCGCGCTGATCGCCGGCGCGAAATATCGCGGCGAGTTCGAGGAACGCCTCAAGTCCGTGCTCTCGGAAGTGCAGGCGGCGGAGGGGCAGATCATCCTCTTCATCGACGAGATGCATACGCTTGTGGGCGCGGGAAAGAGCGAGGGCGCCATGGACGCGTCCAATCTCCTCAAGCCTGCGCTGGCGCGGGGCGAGCTGCATTGCGTCGGCGCCACCACGCTCGACGAATATCGCAAGCATGTCGAAAAGGACCCGGCGCTGGCCCGTCGCTTCCAGCCGGTTTTCGTGAGCGAGCCGACGGTGGAAGACACCATCTCCATCCTGCGCGGCCTCAAGGAAAAGTACGAGCTGCACCACGGCATCCGCATCGCGGATTCGGCGCTGGTGAGCGCGGCGACCCTGTCGAACCGCTACATCACCGACCGTTTCCTGCCCGACAAGGCCATCGACCTGATGGACGAGGCGGCGGCGCGCCTGCGCATGGCGGTCGACAGCAAGCCCGAGGCTCTCGATGAGCTCGATCGCCGCATCATGCAGCTCAAGATCGAGCGCGAGGCGCTGAAGAAAGAGACCGACGAGGGCTCCCGGACGCGGCTCGAACGGCTCGAACATGAGCTGGCCGGCCTCGAGGAGCAGGCCCAGGCGCTGTCGGCCAAGTGGCTGGCCGAAAAGGAACGCCTCCAGGGGGCGACCAAGATCAAGGAAGAGCTCGACGCAGCCCGCTCGCAACTCGAGATCGCGCAGCGCCAGGGTGATCTCGCCAAGGCGGGTGAGCTCGCCTATGGCGTCATCCCCGATCTCGAAAAGCGCCTCGCATCCGCCGACGATGCCGATGGCGACGGCAAACCCGATCCGGTCATGGCCAAGGAAACCGTCGAGCCCAGCGACATCGCCCAGGTGGTGTCGCGCTGGACCGGCATTCCCGTCGACCGGATGATGGAAGGCGAAAAGGAAAAGCTGCTGCACATGGAGGCGTCGCTTGGCGCTCGCGTCATCGGCCAGGCCGAAGCGGTCAGGGCGGTGTCCAAGGCGGTGCGCCGGTCGCGTGCGGGCCTGCAGGACCCGAACCGGCCGATCGGTTCGTTCATGTTCCTCGGGCCGACCGGCGTGGGCAAGACCGAACTGACCAAGGCACTGGCGCAGTTCCTGTTCGATGACGAGACCGCCATGGTGCGGCTCGACATGTCCGAATTCATGGAGAAGCACTCGGTGGCCCGGCTCATCGGTGCCCCCCCGGGCTATGTCGGCTATGACGAAGGCGGTGTCCTGACCGAGGCCGTTCGCCGCCGGCCCTACCAGGTCGTGCTCTTCGACGAGATCGAAAAGGCCCATCCCGACGTCTTCAACGTGCTGTTGCAGGTTTTGGACGACGGACGCCTGACCGATGGGCAGGGCCGCACGGTCGATTTCCGCAACACCGTCATCATCCTTACCTCCAATCTCGGTGCCGAGTATCTCGTGGACCTCAAGGACGGAGAATCGGTGGAGCTGGTGCGCGGCAAGGTGCTCGATGCGGTCAAGGCAGCGTTCCGGCCGGAATTCCTCAACCGCATCGACGAAATCCTGCTGTTCCACCGCCTCGGCCGCGAGCATATGGGCGATATCGTCGATATCCAGTTCGGGCGCCTCGAATCCCTGCTGCGGGATCGCGACATCACGCTCGAGCTGACCCCCATGGCCCGCGAATGGCTGGCCAATGAGGGATACGATCCTGCCTATGGCGCCCGTCCCCTCAAGCGCGTCATTCAGCGCGAAGTGCAGGACGAGCTGGCGGAGGAAATTCTCTCCGGTACGGTCAGCGATGGCGGACGCGTGGTGGTCGATGCCGACGATAGTGGTATTGTTCTTCGCTCGGGCGCCACGGGCGATACCCACGCCGCTGCAGGATCGGCAGCGTTTCCATGATGAAGGGCCGGTCCCAAGACCGGCCCTTTCGTTGCGTCCGGGCTTGCCGAACTGATCAAACCCAATTAGAACATATAGCGAACATGGGGGCGGGCATGCATACGACCAATTATTTCGATACCCTGATCCTGCCCTCGCCGGACTGCCCGGTCGAAGTGGCCGGTGCGCCGAAGAAGCCGGGTACGGTCGCCGCCATGCAGTATGAGCGCCTCCTGGCCGATCCCTATCGTTTCACCAGCGACGACCTGCAGTTCGAGATCTTTGCCGATCGCAAGGAGATGGAGGCGGAGGATCGCGGCCCGGCACGGATGGAATATTTCTCGAAGGGCCAGCCGTGCCTGCGCAGTTCGCCGCTGGTCAAGACACTGGGCTGGGCACTGCATCACGATGGGGAGGGGCGGGTGGCCCTGGTCGATCCGGTGAGCCCCGCCTTTGCAGAACTCATGGCCCGGGACGACATTACCAAGCGCCCTGGCCTTCGCTCCAAGCGCGCCTGAGGAGAAGACCGTGGCAGATCGTCTGGACTATATCGAATTCCCCTCGACCGATCGCGAGAAGAGCAGTGCGTTCTTCCGTTCAGCTTTCGGCTGGGGCACGACCAGTTACGGCCCTGTCTATGACGGGATAGAGGGTGCCGGCATCGATGGCGGCGTCGATGCGAGCGCCGAGCGGGTGGCGGCCACGATGGCCGTGGTCCGCACCGATGATCTCGATGCTGCCGAGCAGCGGGTCGTGGCGGCAGGCGGCACGATCACCCGTCCGCAGTTCGATTTCCCCGGCGGACGGCGCTTTCATTTCCGCGAACCGGGCGGCAATGAATTGGCCGTCTATGTCAGCCGGCCCGAATAGGCTCAGTTCGTCGCTGCGGCTACGGTGACAGGGGCCGGGTCGCGCGCCATCAGTTCGCTGATCTGGGCGATGGTCTGGTCGAATTCCTCGCGGTACTGAGCGGCAAGGACATTGTCCTTGGGCAGCTTGACGCTGAGAGGATCCACGAGATTGCCGTTGATCAGGATTTCGAAATGCAGGTGCGGTCCGGTCGACTGGCCGGTCGAGCCGACATAGCCGATCACCTGGCCCTGGCGCACCTGGCTGCCCACGCCCAGGCCGTCGACGAAACGCGAGAGGTGGCCATAGGCCGTCTCGTAGCCGTTGACGTGCTGGACTTCGATCTTGTTGCCGTAGCCAGACTGCCACTTGTAGTAGCTGATGACGCCGTCGCCCGCCGCATAAATGGGCGTGCCGGTCCGTGCGGCCAGGTCGACGCCGGTATGGAGCTTGCGGGTCTTGAAGATCGGATGGATGCGATAGCCGAAGCGCGAGCGCAGCGTGCCGCCGCCTTCAAGGGGGCGACGGTTGAGGAAGCGCTTGCCGGTCTCGCCATCGGGATCATAGAAATCAACGACGCCGTCGTCGGTCGAGAAGCGATAGAATTCCCGCTTGGTCCCCGACAGGGTGAGGCTCACATAGAGCAACTCGTCCGCGCCGGTTCCACCCGCATCATCAGCCTCGAGGATTTCGATCGTATCGCCGGCGGTGATGCGCTTGGTCATGTCGATGTCATAGGCGAACATGCCGATGATGCGCTCGATGGTCGTGTCGTCGAGATCGTGCTTGCGGCCGGTTTCCCAGATGGACCGGTAGATGGTGGGCAGGTTGCCCACATTGATCTGCTCGACGTCCTCGGCGGGAAAATCCACCCAGTCCGGCTGCAGGCCGACCACATATTGGCCGTTGTCGCTGAGAGCGACAGTGGCGATATGCCGGTCGCCCGGCGCGCCATCCGGCTGGTAGATGGACATGCGATAGGGCACGAGGCTGTCGCCCGACTGCGAAATCGGACCATAAAGAATGCGCAGGCGAAGGCCGGCCGGCAAACCGCCCGCAGGGATGAGATTTGCCAGCGTGTTTTCCACCATGCCGACCTGGGCGCCGGTAAAGCCGTTGCGCAGCAGGGTGTCGCCGAAGGGGCCGAGTTCGCGCACCGTGAGGAAGCGTTCGGTCCGCCCCAGGCTTTCGCCCGATGCCAGGGCGGTCTTGGGAACGACCGTGACGTTTTCAGCGACGCCGCTGATCGTGCCGGCCTGGCCCAGTTCGCTCACGGCAGGCGCAAGAGCGGCATAGGCAAGGGCCGGCCCGCCATCGACGGTGAATTGCGAGCCGCCGATGCCGCGGACGAAGTCGGCCGCGCTCTGGTCCGATACGCTCCGCACCGGCACGAAATCGGCCGGCAGGCTCGACTGGCTGACGGCGACTTCGCCGTCGACATCCGTGCCATAGACATCGGACGCAATATCGAGGGCGACGCTCGTGATCGGCTGGGTCTTGTTGAGAATGGCGACCGGGTCGTAGGCCGGAATATCGGCCGAAAGCGAGGTACCGGTGGTGGCGAGGGTGGCGCTGATGCGCACGAAAGGCTGGTTGCGGATGATCTCGCGGCCTTCGACCATCTGCCGGGTGGACGCCTCGATGACCTCACGGTCCGAGCGGGTCGCCGCAACCGGGCGCAGGCGGGAGGTTTTCGAGGTCAGGTCGGTGGCCAGCGGCTGGTCGATGCGCGGGGCCGCCAGGTTGAGCGCCGCATAGGCCGTGGAGAAAGTGTCCTGACCCTGAAAGGAGACATAGAGCGCCGCGCCCATCAGCAGCACGCTGGTCAGGCCCGTCATCACGGTGCCGGTGAGCCAGGCGAAGCTGAGTTCGCGCCCCTGCGGAATTTCGCCGTCCGTCGACTGCACGGTCAAAGCCGGGCTGTCCTCGTAACCGGTGGAATGCAGCAGCGCTACATGGCGTCGTCTCTGCGTTGCGTTCAACGCTCCATCCTTCTGGTCGTTGCCAGGATCAGTCCCTGCCGGGTCGCTACCGGCCTCGGCCGCCTCGTTGCCGCGCGTAACCTACGTAGGCGCGCACGCGTTAGCAATGCTCTGGGCCTATCGGGCACAATTGCGGCGAAACTGGGAGTCGGGGACGTCTCGCCACCGTGTCACGCCCGCCCTTGAAATGCGTACTCGGCGCACCCATTTTGGTGGTCCGCCGGAAATGCCCTAAATCACTGGTACTTTGGTCGAGTTATCCACACGGCCAGATCCCGCTGACGAGAAAAATGGCGTTTTCGTCACAAGGGGGCTTCCCAAGGCAAAACCGCCTGACTATAACCCGCCCATCGCTGAAGAGCGCGGCGCCAAACGGCGGCGAACTTGGAAGCAAACCTCTGAAATCAAATGCAAATTTCGGTTTCAGGTTTTCGAGTTTCAGCCACGGCAGAAAAACGAAAATAGGTTGTTGACAGACCAAAACGTCTCGACTACAACCCGCCAGCGTTGACGACGCGAGCACTTCAAAGTTGCTCCCACTGATCAGCGCAATCTTACAGGGCAGACGATCTGCCGGTTCGCCGGACGGAGAATTCTGTTTCCCTGAAGAACATGGAAGCCCTGCTTCCTCCGACGTGTCAGCCGGTGACGGCGATGGGTCAGCTCTTTGACATTGTGAAGAATTGAAGAAAGAGAGACGTGGACGGCGAGGTTCTTGCGAGCTGGATCTGG
>NZ_JAEKMH010000003.1 GCF_016411825.1 Devosia sediminis | reverse complement strand
CCAGATCCAGCTCGCAAGAACCTCGCCGTCCACGTCTCTCTTTCTTCAATTCTTCACAATGTCAAAGAGCTGACCCAGTGTCCGCGAGGACTACAGCGTCGGTGAGAGTTGGCACTCTCTATATTCCTTCAGGGAACAAGATTTCGCTTCCGGTTACCCGGCAGCATATCTGCCCTTTCAGAGATCGTCGATCAGTGGGAAGCACCGGAGCGCGTCGCGTCGTCGACAAGCGGGGTTATATGGGAGGCCCATTTCCGCGTCAACACCCCTCATGAAAGAAAGATGACATTTCTTGCGCGCCCCACGTCGGGCATGTGCAAAACCCGAGCGAAGTGCCCGGCTATGCTGGTGTTTCCACCCTTCCGGGATTTTCGGCATAGACGTGGTGTGCCGGTTCTGTGGCCCTCGGCGGGCCCGCCTCCGGCCCCGGCGTGGTCTCGTCGCTTGTGCTATGCGGACTCTTGAACCAGTGGAACGGGCGCAGGGTGAATTCGCGCATGGCCCGCTGGGTGGCCAGCCAGATCAGCACCCAATAGACCGGCAGGAGGGCCTGCCAGGCCCAGAGATGACGCTGGCCGGTTCTCGACAGGCCCACCAGATTGGTGGCAATCGCGCAGGTATCGCCCACGACCAGCACGACGATGCAGGCCAACGGCCAGGGCTCGACCATCGGCCAGGCGAGTTGCCCCGTCAGCAGGTGGACAATCAGGACGATCAGGAAGCCGGCATGCAGCAGGGGCGCCAGCAGCATGCCCAACAGCACGACCTGCAGCATCAGCATGCCGCGCCAACCCAGATCCGAGACCAGTTCGGGCATGTGGCGGTTGTGCACGACATAGGTCTGCATCCAGCCTTTCATCCAGCGCGTGCGCTGCCCCAACCAGACAGACCAGCGCGTCGGCGCTGCCTCCAGCGTGGCCGACAGACACGTGGCGCAACGCAGGTGCCGTCTCGCCAGCCTCACACCGAGGTCGGCGTCCTCGGTGACATTGAACGAATCCCAGCCGCCCAGCGCCCGCAATGTCGTGGTGCGAAAATGATTGGACGTGCCGCCAAGCGGCATGACCAGGCCCCACCTGGCCAAAGCGGGCAGCAGGACGCTGAACAGCGCGGCATATTCCCCGGCAAAAAGGGAAGGCAACAGGGATCGACCGCCATTGTCGATCACGAGCCGCGCCTGGACACAGGCCACCTCCGGATCGCGATCGAAGCAGGCCGCCACTTGCCGCAACTGGCCCGGCGCGGGGCGATCCTCCGCGTCATAGACCACGAGAAATTCGCCCCGACAGAGCGGCAAGGCAAAGCTCAGCGCCTTGGGTTTGGTGCGCGGCAGCGCATCGGGCACGACGAGAAGGGAAAAACGTGGATCGTCCAGATGCCGGCGGACGGACGCCACGGTCTCGGGCGAACTCGACTCGACCACAAAGATGATCTCGAGCTTTTCGGCGGGGTAATCCAGGCCGCCAAGGCAGGCGCAGAGCTGGTCGACCATGTGCGCCTCGTCGCGGAGCGGCACCAGGACAGTGTAGACCGGCAGGTCGGCCAAGGGGCCAAGCTGTGGGTCCGGAGCGACCGGCAGGCAGAGAGCCGCCAACCGGAGGAAGCTCGGGATCAGCACAAGCAGCAGCCAGAGAGGCATCAACAGGAGGAAGCCGGTCATCGGACCCACGACCAGGATCGCGGCGAGAGCGAGCAGCAGACAGGCAAAGGCATGCCGCATCGGCGTTGTCAGTTCGAGCTGGGCTGCAGCGCGAGGCCAGTGACGCGCCATGGTCTGGCGCGCGCTCTCCACCAGAGCGGCACTCGCCTCGGCGACAAGATGTTCCCGCATGGCCGGTGCGGGAATGAGACAGATCGCAGGGCCTTGTGTCGGATACTTGCGCCGGAACTCTTCCATCCGAATGACGCCAAAGAAATCCGGCGCGGCAATGACGATTTCCCGGTCCTGCAGCGCGATCCGCCGCATCCGGATGTCGGCCAGGCGGTCGATCCGCTCGGGCTCGGCGCCGCTGTCACCAAGGCGGGGAACGGCGTCCAGGAAGGCCAACCCGGCCCAGTCGGCCGCGCGCCGCATCACCTCTGCATCGGGAACACGAAGGTGGGTCGCGCACCAATGCAGCGGATCGACTTCGGAGAGGAGCGCTTCGTCGAGAGCGGCTCGCGCCACGTCCGGGGGCGTTCCGGGGCCGAGCAGAGCCTGCATCAAACCGGTCGCCGCCGACATGGGGGAGCCTCACACGGGCAGGCCGCGATCCGGAAGATGTTCGGCCGGCCAAGGTCCGTCGGGGAGCATGGGCGTGACCCAGCCGGTCGCCCGGCGCACGGCGCCAAGGGCCGCCTCCGACACTTCGATCCAGGCGGCCACGGTCGGCTTGCCTTCGCTGATCACCGGCGGGCCGAGCGGCGTGATCCGCCACCCCACGGCCGTGCCATGCTCGAGCATGTAGATCGAGGAAACAAAGGTGATGTAGCTCAACCCTTGGCTGAGGGCGTATTCCATCACCGCGCAGAAAAGGGCTGCAGACTCGGGTGCGCGCCGCCGTCCTTCGCGTCGATCCGGACGCACGTAGAAGCGTGTCCAGTCGGCCCCTAGCGAAGGATGCGCGGGGAGTTCTCCATGCACGAGCCCGTTAAAGACAGTCTGCAGCAAGTTCGGCCGGTCGAGCGGGGTGATGCGCGAGCCGCCCACCAGCTTTCCGGCTGTATCGGTCATCAGAAGATGGGTGGCGTCGGCATTGTCGAAGTCGTCGACATCGCGGCCATCGGGCCGGCGCAGGGCCTCCCAGCCCTCCATGTCGACGAAAACCCGGTGTCGCAGCCGAAAATTCTCTTCAAGTAGATCGTGGCTCTGCCGGTCCGCTAAACCGCGGATGATCTGCAATTTCATCGCGCTGCCCCCCCGAGCCAACGCCCTCAATAGAAGCATTAGGCACGGGTGACGCGGCGCGCGAAATTGGGAGAAATCACAAGGCGCGGCGGAAATCCGCGTCAGAGCGTAATGAGCTTGTGCCGGATCGCCTCAACCACCGTATGCAGGCGATTGTTGGTGCCCATCCGCTTTTGCGCGTTTTCGCAATGCTGGTTGATGGTGCGCGTGGTGAGGCCAGTAATATCTGCAATTTCGGCAGCCGTCTTGCCGGTCGCTGCCCATTTGAGGATCTCGGCTTCGCGCCGGGTGATGCCCCGGCGCCCGTCGAGGCGTTCCTGGGGAGAATTGAGATAGCGTAGGCGGCCATGGGCATAGAGGGCCAACATGTGCAGCTCAAGCCGGTCCTTTTCATCGAGATGGTCGGTCTTGCCCACCAGGGAAACCACACCCTGCATGCCGCCTTCCATATGCACAGGCACGCAGAAACCCTCGTCCATGCCGAAGTCGCGCGCCTCCTGCATCACCCGCCGGGCCGGGGCGTCGTTCTCCGCGTCGTAAGGCGCGTCCGACCAGTCGAAGGGCAAGGTGGTGGAAAAGCAGTGCCGGGCGACCGGATCGAGATGCACATAGCCCTTGCCGGTATAGCGCTCGTACCATTCGTCGTCCCAGCCCGAGAGCAGGACGAAGGGCCGGACATCGATACCCGGATCGGGCAGGCCGGAGACGATGAAGCGCTCGAAGCCATAGCCGCCGATAGCCCGGTACATGATATCGAGAATGGCGTCGGAACTGGTCTGGTTCTGGATGCCCTCAATCGTCGACATCAGATCGGCATTCACCTTGGCATCCCCCACAGGCCAATTGAACACAGGCGGATTCTGACCCTATTCGCGCGCGAAGGCAAGTGATGCGGCACCGGCTTCGCCTCATGGGAAGCCGGTGCCGCATGCTATTTATTATGAGGAATGGAACTGGTGCGGGTTGAACCGGTAGGCGGTCGAGCAGAATTCGCAGACCACTTCGATTTCGCCGTCGACGGCCATGTCCTGCCGCTCCTGCTCGGAAAAGCTGTTGGCCAGCATGTCCTCGATGCGATCGGCGGAACAGGTGCAACGCTCCACCAGGTCCTGCGGCGGAAACACCCGCACGCCGGTCTCGTGATAGAGGCGGAACATCAGCCGCTCCGGTGAGAGGTCCGGATCGGTCAGTTCGAGATCGCCCACCGTGCCCAGAAGCGCCTTGGCTTCGGCCCAGCCATCGGCCTCGACGAAATCGGGGTCGGCGGAATCCGGGTTGTCGAAATTGCCATCGCCCGGCAAGTCAGCCATGACGGACATGCCATTGGCCGGCAGGTGCTGGACCAGCATGCCGCCGGCGCGCCAGCGCGGACGATGGTCGCCGCGAGTGGTGATCTGCGCCACCGCGAGGCGAACCTGGGTGGGGATCTGTTCGGACTGCATGAAATAAGTGTGCGCCACTTCCTCGAGCGAATTGCCGTCGAGGGCGACGATACCCTGGTAGCGCTCGGTATGCGGACCCTGGTCGATGGTCATGGCGAGGTGCCCCTTGCCCAGAAGCTGGGCTGGGCTGGTCTCACCGGTTTCGGCCGCCTTGACGAGCGCGTCGTGGTCGTAGCGGGCATAGCCGCGGATACCGTCGGGTGCGTCGAAATCGACGACGATCAGGTTCACCGGGCCATTGGTCTGGGTCTGCATGATGAAGCGGCCCTCGAACTTGAGGGAGGAGCCGATCAGCGAGGCCAGCACAACGGCTTCGCCCAAGAGGCGCGCCACCGGGAGCGGATAGTCGTGGCGGCTCAGGATAGTGTCGAGAGCTTCGCCGAGGCGCACCACGCGGCCGCGGGTATCGAGCTTGTCGAGCGTAAAGGGCACCACGGCATCATCACCGGTCTCGGGACGATCGAGGCCAAGGCTCGAGAGCAGGGTTTCGGTCATGGTCTGGTCCGTGGACATATCTGGTCTTTCCTTAAGCTACGCCTCGGGATCGCGATGCACCACCCGTGACGACCTCGCAAAAACAGAGGCCCCCGCTTGCGCGGGGGTGACGGTTTGTGGAATGCAACGATGACGAGGCGCCCCGTCTAGTTCGTTTCGACTCCGAAGGCCCAGCAGAGAATGGCCTTCTGGGCATGGAGGCGGTTCTCGGCCTCGTCAAACACCACCGACTGGGGACCGTCGATCACGTCGTCGGTCACCTCGTCGCCGCGATGGGCGGGCAGGCAGTGCATGAACAGGGCGTCCTTGTTCGCCAAGGCCATTAGATTGGTGTTGACCTGGTAGGGTTTCAAGACCCGGCGCCGCTCGGCAGCATCGACGTCGCCCATCGACACCCAGGTATCGGTGATGACGAGATCGGCCCCTTCCACGGCCTCGCGCGGATCCTCGATGAGCCGTGCATACTTTCCGGCCCGGGTGATGTCCTGCATCAGGTCCTTTTCCGGGCTGTATTCGTCGGGCGTGGCGATGGTCAGCTCGCACTGGAAGAGTTCGGCAGCATTGACCCAGGAATGCAGCACATTGTTGCTGTCGCCCACCCAGGCGATCTTGGCGCCGCGGATATCGCCGCGATGCTCCTCGAAGGTCATTAGGTCGGCCATGATCTGGCACGGATGGGCGCGCCGCGTGAGGCCGTTGATAACGGGCACGGTGGCGGCCTCGGCCAGCTCGAGCAGATCGGCATGGCTGAGGATGCGGATCATGATGGCATCGACATAGCGGCTCATGACCTTAGCGGTATCGGCCAGGGTTTCCTCGCGGCTCAACTGCATGTCGTTGCCCGAGAGCATGATGGTTTCGCCGCCAAGCTGGCGCATGCCGACGTCGAAGCTAACGCGGGTGCGGGTCGACTGCTTGTCGAAGATCATGGCCAGCGTCTTGTCCTTGAGGAGCAGCGGGCGGTCGCCGTCCTTCAGGCGCCCCTTGAGGGCTGTGGCCTGGTTGAGCATGCCGCGCAGTTCGGCATAGGAAAAATCGTCGATGGACAGAAAATGATTGGGGGTGCCGGTCGTCATGGGCCGGGCTCCTTTATTGACGCTAGTCGAATTGAGATCGGTGCCGTGACCATGAGGGGCAACGGCTAACAAACGATGTCAAAGGCCTCGGCGGCGTCCGAAATGGTAGAAAGTGAGATACATCACGACCCCGCAGCCGGCGTGACCGCCTCGGCGTCGATCGCCTCGAAAGCAGCGCTGACTTTGGCCATGGCGTTTTCGATGTCGGCTTCCGTGACGATCAGCGGCGGCAGGAAACGCAGAACATTGTCGCCAGCGCTCATGGCAAGGAGCTGATGGTCGTCCCGGAGGCGCGCGACCATGTCGCGCACCGGGGTGGCGATCTTGATGCCGGCGAGCAGGCCCTTGCCGCGCAGTTCGAGCACGTGGTCGGGATATTTCTGCGCCAGTTGCTGCATGTGCCAGGCGAGCCGCTGCCCCATGACATTGACCTGATCGAGGAAGCCGGGCGCCAGGATCCGATCGAGCACCGCATTGCCCACCGTGGTCGCGAGCGGATTGCCGCCATAGGTCGAGCCATGGGTGCCGGGCACCATGGATGCCGCCACGTCGCCCTTCGCGAGGCAGGCGCCGAGCGGGAAGCCGCCGCCGATGGCCTTGGCAACCGCAACGATATCGGGGGTGATGCCGGACCATTCAAAGGCAAAGAAGCGTCCGGTCCGGCCAAAGCCGCACTGCACTTCGTCGAGAATGAGCAGCATGTCATTGTCGTCGCAGAGCTGGCGCAGCCCCTGCATAAACTCGCTGGTCATGGCGGTGACGCCGCCCTCGCCCTGCACTGGCTCTATGAGAATTGCGCAGGTCTGCGGGCCGATCAGCTCTCTGACGGCATCGAGGTCGCCCGGCTTGGCATGCTTGAAGCCCGGCGCCGCCGGACCAAAGCCCTGGAGATAATCGGGATTGCCGCCGGCGGCGATGGTGCCCAGGGTGCGGCCATGGAAGGAGCCGGTAAAGGCGATCACTTCGTAGCGGTCTTCCTGGCCCTTGGCCCAGAAATAGTGCCGCGCAGTCTTGATGGCGCATTCCAGCGCTTCGGCACCTGAATTGGTGAAGAAGACGCTGTCGGCAAAGGTGGCTTCGACAAGGCGCTGACCGAGCCGTTCCTGCTCGGGAATGGTGAAAGTGTTGGCGGTGTGCCAGACCTTCTCGGCGGCAGCCTTGAGCGCACCGACGAGATGCGGGTCGCCATGGCCCAGGGCGTTGACGGCAACGCCCGAATGGAAATCGAGATATTCTCGGCCGTGCTGGTCGTACAGGCGCATGCCCTCGCCCCGCTCAAAGGCGAGATCGGACCGGGCATAGGTGCCGTAGAGCGCAGACATGGCAGTTTCCTCTGGGGTTGAACGAAGAGCGTGGCAAAGCTGCCACAGAAATCAAAAACGCGCCCTCTCGGCCGCGCGTTTGGACCTGAGAATTAGGCGAAAAACCTGCGGCAAGTCAATGACTCACGGCCCAAGTGCCTGATTTGACTCGAGGATCGTTAGGGCAATCTTAACCAATGAATAAACGGGGAAAATCCGCCCCGACTCTTGATCCCGATTCCTGCGATGTCGTAATCTCCGAGGCGTTGGGGACACGATATCTCGTGCGGCGGACCCGCTCAACATACGAGCTGTAGAGTCAAAAGGCTGCCATGCCGTTTTGGCAGCGCAATGAAGGATTCTGTTTTGTCGATGGTTTCAGGAGCGCAATCGATGGGCTGGACTGACGAGCGCGTCGAACTTTTGAAGAAGCTTTGGATGGAAGGGCTCAGCGCCAGCCAGATTGCGGCGGAGCTGGGCGAAGGGGTGACCCGCAATGCCGTGATCGGCAAGGTGCACCGCCTCAAGCTCTCTGCCCGTGCCAAGCCGACCAATACCGCCCCGCGGGCTCGCCCCGCCGCGCGCCCGGCAGCGCCGCGCCGCGTGACCGGCCAGACTTCCGGCGCCACGCCGATGAGCGCCAAGCCGCGCGTTTCCATGGCCCGGCCGCAGGTGATGGGCGCCACGGCGCTGGCCGCCGCGCCGGAAATGGAAGCCGAGCTCTACGTGGCCCCGGCAGCCGCTGAACTCTTTATTCCGGAAGACAAGCGCCTCAACCTGCTGCAGCTCAACGAGCATACCTGCAAGTGGCCCATCGGCGATCCGCTGAACAAGGACTTCTACTTCTGCGGCCAGCACAGCCTCGAATCCGGTCCTTATTGCGAATTCCATTCGCGCCGCGCCTACCACCAGATGGACAAGCGCCGCCGCTGAGCGGGCCGGTTGCAACAAAAAATGGGGCGCCTGCGGGCGCCCTTTTTTTTATGGGACGCGCAGCGCCCCTTCCGCCCGCAGGGCAGCGGCATGCTCGCCACCGGTCGCGGCCCAGTCCTGCCCGAACGACACCGAACAGGTGCGCGCTTCTCCCAGCAGGTCGTCGGAGATCACCCCACCGCTCTCGTGCAGCGCCTTCACCTGGCCGGCAAGGCGATGGCAATCGTCCAGCGTGGTCTGATGCGCCGTGGGGGCGGAATAGCTGCTCCAGGCAAAGTAGCCGGTCACGGCAATGGCGAGAGTTGCGGCGGGCCAGATGGTTCTCATGCGGGCGCTCCTGTGCCCGTCAACAGTGCCGCTGCGGCGGCGTGCCGTCCACTCAACCCCGTCGAATGGCTTAAAGCCGGGTTACGCGCGAGCTGAAAAGTCGGCGTCCAGTCAGGGCAGCAGCACGTCGACCCGCAGCCCCTCGCCCGGTTTGGAGCGGATCGTCATCTGGCCGCGATGGCGCTGCACGATATGCTTGACGATGGCGAGCCCGAGACCCGTCCCCTTCTTGCGACGGCTGGCCTCGGCATCGATGCGGTAGAAGCGCTCGGTCATGCGCGGGACGTGCTCTGGCTCCACGCCCGGACCGTGGTCGATAATGCTGACCATGTGATGCAGGCCGGGGCGGTCAACCGCCGTGAGGGTGACTTCGACGGTCTTGCCGTCGGCGCCATATTTGATGGCGTTGTCGATGAGATTTTCGAACACTTCATAGAGCTGTCCCCGATCGCCGGTCACGGCGACCGGCGTGTGGGGCAGGCTGAGCACGACATCGAGATTGGCGGCCTTGGCCTGGATCTGCAGGCCTTCGCGCACTTCGCGCAGGAGGCCGCTCAGGTCGACGGAGCCGGTCGGGCGCACATGCTGGTGCATCTCTATGCGCGAAAGGCTCAGCAGGTCATCGATCAGCCGGCTCATCCGGTCGGCCTGGCCGCGCATGATGCCGAGGAATTTTTCGCGCGCTTCCGCGTCGCGCGCCGCCGGGCCAAGCAGCGTGTCGATGAAACCGATCAGCGAAGCCAGCGGGGTGCGCAGTTCGTGGCTGGCATTGGCGACGAAATCGGTGCGCAGGGCATCGACCCGCTTGAGATCGGTGAGGCTCTGGAAGGTGACCAGCAATTGACGGTTTTCATCGGCGAACCAGTCCCGGTCGGGGCGGCGGATGGGCGCCACCATGACCCGATCCCAGGTTTCCGAGGGCACGGTCTCGTGCAGCTCGAAGCTGCGCGGCTCGCCGCTGCGTTGCGACCCTTCGATGGCCGCCACCAGATCGGGATTGCGCATGACCAGCGTCATGACCCGCCCGACCTGCAGGTTGGGATATTGGCGGGCCGCGGCACCATTGCGATGCAGCACCGCGCCGCGGCTGTCGAGCACCAGGCCGGGTTCACCCAGCGCCTCGACCATGGAGTGCAGCAGTTCGCGCTCGACGTCCTGACGAGCCGGACCGATGGCGGGCACTTCGACCGTATGGGTGAGGTGGACCACGGGTCGCGGCAGCAGCGCGACCAGGCCGACCATCACCAGAAAACCGAGCAGCGCCAGATCCGGGCGCAGGCCACCGAGCAGAACGAAAGCGAGGATGAGGCCCGTTAAACCAAGGAGCAGCGGCACCTGGCCGGCAAGGCGCGCCAGAGCATTGTCCGTTCGGCTGGTCAGTCTCGTGCTGCGGAGGTCATCCATTTCGGGGGGTCGAATCAAAGGGTTAAGCCCGCCTCTTGCGCGGGAGCGGCGTTCATAGCACGGTCTGTATGACAGTGGAGAGACAGCGTGACCGATCCCATCGACGACTTCGACATCAACGATCCCGAGCTCCCCAAGGCCATCAAGAAGGCCGCTTTCGGCTCGGGCAATTATCCCTACGAGGACAAGCTCGACGACGACGAGTATGACACGCAGATGTATGCGCTGCAAAAGCAGTTGGTGGTGCATCAGGCGCATATGGCCAAGGCGGGTACCCGCACCATCATCCTGTTCGAAGGGCGCGACGCCGCCGGCAAGGGCGGCACGATCGAGCGCTTCCGGGAAAATCTCAATCCGCGCTACACCACGATCGTGGCCCTGCCCAAGCCCAGCGACCGGGAAAGCACGCAGTGGTATTTCCAGCGCTATGTCGACTGGCTCCCGGCCGCCGGCGAGATGATGCTGTTCGACCGCTCCTGGTACAACCGGGCTGTGGTCGAGCCGGTCATGGGTTTCTGCACGCCCGAGCAGAGCGAGCGGTTTCTTGAGGAGGCGCCGCAGTTCGAGAGGCAGTTGACGCGTGACGGCATCCAGCTCTTCAAGTTCTGGCTGTCCATCGGCCGGGAAATGCAGCTCAAGCGCTTCCACGACCGGCGGCACGACCCGCTCAAGACCTGGAAACTGTCACCGGTCGATCTCAAGGCGCTCGAGAAGTGGGACGAATATTCGGAGGCCCGCAACCGGATGTTCAAGGCGACAGACAGCAAGCATGCGCCCTGGACCGTCATCCGCGCCAATGACAAGAACCGCCTCCGGCTCAACGCCATTCGCGTCGTGCTCCACGCCCTCGACTATGAAGGCAAGGACGAGCGCGAGATCGGCGAGATCGACCGCAAGATCGTGCTGACCGCCGACGACTTCCTGGAGATTCAGGAGGAGTAGGCCCCTTCCCTTTCCTCTCCCGCATCCGTGAGAGGAAAGGGGCCAGCGCCCCCTAAACGCTGAACGCCCATTCGCCCTTGCGCTTGACCGGCTCGCTCGATCCGTCGGCATGGACGCCGTCGATATCGACCTGGTCGGAGCCGATCATCCAGTCGATATGGATGAGGCTCTTGTTGCCGCCCTGGGCGAAGATCTGATCCTGGGTCAGGGTCTTGCCGTCCTCGAAGCAGTCGGCATAGCACTGGCCCATGGCGATGTGGCACGAGGCGTTTTCGTCGTAGAGCGTGTTGTAGAACAGGATTCCCGAGGCCGAGATGGGCGAGGAATGGGGCACCAGCGCCACTTCGCCCAGGCGCCGCGCGCCCTCGTCGGTGTCGAGCACCTTGTTGAACACTTCCTGGCCCTTGCTGGCCTTGAGCTCGACCATGCGGCCGTCCTCGAAGCGCGCCTGGATGTTTTCGATCAGCGTGCCGTTGTGCGACAGCGGCTTGGTCGCCGAAACCGTGCCCTCGACGCGCAGGCGATGCGGCGTGGTGAAGACTTCCTCGGTCGGGATATTGGGGTTGCAGGTGACCCCGTTCTTGGCTTCCGAGGCGCCGCCTTTCCAGCGATGGCCGTCGGCAAGACCGACTGAAAGATCGGTGCCGGGGCCCTTGTATTTCAGGGAGGCGAACTTCTTGCCATTGAGCCAGGTCCAGCGCGCCTTGAGATTGGCATTGTGCTGCTTCCACTCGGCAATGGGGTCGTCGCGATCGACACGGCTTGCCTTGAAGATGGCGTCGGCAAGCTTGGCGATCGCCACGTCTTCGGGATCGTTGGGGAAGACCAGCTTGGCCCAGTTCGGCGTCGGATAGGACACGATGTTCCAGTTGATGTCGAAGCCGGTGATCAGCTCGAGCGCCGGACGGTAGGCCGCCGAATTGGCGCGGTTGGCGCGCGACACCTTGTCGGGGTCCTCGTTGGCCAGCATCATCGGGTTGTCGCCCGAAATGGCGAGGCGCGCGGCGTTGTTGCGATAGGCTTCGGCCATTCCCTGGTAGAGCCAGCCGGCGGCGCGATCAAAGCTCGCATCCCTGGCGTGACGGAAGCGGGACAGGGTGGCTTCCTCGTCGGAATAGATCGTGGTGACCACACCCGCGCCGGCCTTGTAGGCATGCTCGGTGATGCGGCGCACCAGCGGCGCCGATGTCATCGGCGCAGTGATGATCAGGTCCTGGCCTTCGGCCAGCTGCAGCCCGACCTTGATGGCGACTTCGCCGAGCTTGTCGAGCTTGACCGGATCGATGGGGGAATTGCTCATTGGGCAAAAAGCCTTCTTGCTCTTGAATCGGTTGGCCACAAGCCTATCGCCCGATTGCGGAAGGCGCCACCCCGGCGCAAACGACCGGTTTCTTGACCCCGATCAATTCCCCGCCACCGGCACCATGCCAAATGGATGTATCGACATCCAAGGAGGCTTTGCCATGTTCGTGCTCGTTGCCGCTGTCGGCGCCATCTTTTCGGTTTTCGCCCTGGGCCTGGGCTATGCACAGGTGCAGACCCGCGGCCTGGTCGGCCCGGGTGCGCGCCTGCCTGAATAACAGCGAGACGTGACCATGCGCCGGCCGGCAGGGATGCCTCCGGATCTGGGTGATTGATGGTGCCCCGAGACGACTTTCGCCTCGTGAGTAGTAAAATATGAGACGCAAGACGTCCCGGGGCGTCAGGATTTCCGGCCGATGAGCCAATCGAGCGCAGCTCGCATTGGCCTTCTTCCTTCCAATCGCTCCACTGGAGCGATTGGCCCTGCGGGACAGGGCGAAGGGTTTCGCTAGGGGGAACATTGCTGCCCCAACCCATCCCCGGACCCAGGCTCCGTAACGATTCAGAGCCCTCCCGACTGTCGCCGCGCGGTTGATCGTTGCAACCCCATCTCCACCCGGCTGATGGGTGGGAGTATCGCAGCCTTCAATGAGGCGGGGATAAGTCTCGACGTCTGTCCGAGCACGGTGCCGTCCTCGGTGGGTGGGCAAGTTGGAGTGCCATGGGGCGCGCGCCTCATCCCACGTAGACTGTCCAGACGTGTTGCACCCCTCCACTGCCTATCGGCTGCTTTCTCCCCCCGTAGACGGGGAAGGGTGAGCATCGCGCTCTTTGTCATTTGCGCCATTGGCAACTGCGAACGATTTGGCTACAAACCGTTCGTCGCTTCATTTTCAAACACGGGAGGCGTTGCATGAAACTATCGCACTATACCTCCCTCGCCGGCGACGTCCGACCTTAGGTCCTCGCCTGCCGCGGCCCGCCCTGGAATAGCTCCAGCGACCTGCCGCCCGCGGCCTTTCCGCTTCCTGCGCAGTCCGACCACCCAGCCGCTCCGCGGCGCTGCGCCTTTCATATTCCGTTTCAAGGAACCGGCTGCCGGAGAACGGCGCCGGATATCAAGATGAGTCGCAAGAAACTCGACTTCCGGGCCGATGCTTTCCGCAACGTGCTCGGCTTTACCTTCCGCCACTGGCGACACCAGCCGGTCCGCATCGCCGCCATTGCGCTGCTGGTCCTGTCGGCGACCGTGGCCGAAGCGCTGAGCCCGGTCTTTGCGGGACGCCTGGTCGATGCCGTGGCCTCGGGCCAGGGGAGCTGGGACATTGCCGTTTCGGCCTTCTGGTTCATGTCGGGCCTCTATCTGGCATCGGTGGCGCTGCGGCAGCTGGTGTTCCTCAACATCATTCCGCTGACGCTCAAGATGATGAGCAATGTGGCGGCGCAGGGTTTTCACCGGGTTCAGCGTTTTTCAACCGACTGGCATGCCAACAGCTTTGCCGGCTCCACCGTGCGCAAGATCACGCGCGGCATGTGGGCGCTCGACCTGCTCAATGACACGCTGTTGCTGGCGCTCCTGCCTTCGGTGGTGATGCTGGTGGGCGCGACCATCATTCTCGGCTCGTCCTGGCCGATCATGGGCCTTGTCGTGGGCCTGGGATCGCTCATCTATATCTGCGTCACCGTGTGGCTGTCGGTGGGGTTTGTCGCTCCGGCCGCGACCCTCTCCAACGCCTGGGACACCAAGGTCGGCGGGGCGCTGGCGGATGCGGTGAGCTGCAACAGCGTGGTCAAGGCCTTCGGCGCCGAGAGCCGTGAAGATGGCCTGCTCGACCGGGTCGTCGCCAAGTGGCGCAAGCGCACGCGGCGGACCTGGCGGCGCGGCACCTTTAATGGCGGCATCCAGGGCGTCATGATGGTGGCCATGCAGACCGCGATCCTGGGTACGGCGCTGATACTGTGGCAGAGCGGCGCCGCCAGCGCGGGCGACATCACCTTCGTGCTCACCATGTTCTTCCTGTTGCAAGGACACCTGCGCGACGTGGGCCAGCACATCCGCAACCTGCAGAAGTCGGTCAACGACATGGAAGAGCTGGTGAACCTGCATGCCCAGCCCCTGGGCATTGCCGACGCCAAGGGCGCCAAGCCGATCGTCATCGGCGAGGGTCACATCCGCTTCGATAATGTCACCTTCCAGTATGGCTCGCACCCGACGCCGCTCTACAAGGATTTCTCGGTGGACATCCGGCCGGGCGAACGCATTGGCCTCGTCGGTCATTCGGGCTCGGGCAAGACGACATTCGTGAAGCTGATCCAGCGGCTCTATGACGTGAAGGGCGGCGCCATCACCATTGATGGGCAGAACATCGCCGAGCACCAGCAGGCGAGCCTGCGCAACCAGATCGCCATCGTGCAGCAGGAGCCGATCCTGTTCCACCGGACCTTGGCCGAGAACATTGCCTATGCCCGGCCCGAGGCCAGCCGTGCCGAGATCATCGAAGCGGCCAGGCAGGCCAATGCGCATGACTTCATCATGAGCCTGCCCAAGCAGTATGAGACGCTGGTGGGTGAGCGGGGGGTGAAGCTTTCGGGTGGCGAACGCCAGCGTGTCGCCATTGCCCGAGCTTTCCTGGCCGATGCGCCGATCCTCATTCTCGACGAGGCGACATCAAGCCTCGACAGCGAGAGCGAGGTGATGATCCAGCAGGCGATGGAGCGGCTGATGCAGGGGCGGACCACGCTGGTAATCGCCCACCGTCTCTCCACCGTGCGGGCGCTCGACCGGCTGCTGGTCTTCGACAAGGGCCGGATCGTCGAGGAAGGCGACCACCAGGCACTGATCCGACTGAATGGCGGCATCTACCGGCGCCTGTTCGAGCGGCAGGCGCTGGAACTGACCAAGGGCCTTGTGGCCTGATGCGAAAAAGGGGCGCTGCGGCGCCCCTTTGTTCAGCTCGCGTCGCGGTTCTCGCGCTGATATTCGCGCTTTGTCTCGACCTCGGTGGTGACCTTTTCGCTCAAGCTCCGCTGCCGGTTACGCATGGTGCCGTAGATCATCGCCGCTGCCAGGACAACTACGCCCAGCGTCAGCAAAACCAGCCACATTGCCTGTCCGCCATATTCCATCGCCGTTCTCCTTTGACAGCAGGAACGGCTCGGCGGGCTGTGGGTTGCGTGGTTAGAAGGCCCGGCCTTCCTGCTCGCGCATATAGGCCTCTTCCTCGGGCGTGCTCTGACGCCCCAGCGCCTTGTTGCGGAACGGAAAGCGGCCAAAACGGGCAATCGTGTCGCGATGGGCGCGCATGTAGTTGGCAGCGTCCTCATTGCCCATGGCATCGAAGAGCCTCACGCCCTCGTCCTGGATCACCAGCGACTCGGCATGCATGAACGGCATGTAGAAGAACATGACCCGCTCGCGTTCGACCGCCATGTCGTGGCCCCCGGCAATGGCTTCCTGCGCGAGGGCGAGGGCCATCTTGTCCTGGGCGAAGGCCACGGGGCTGTTGCGATGGAGCTGGCGCGAAAACTGGTCGAGCACGACGAGTTCGGCGAGGCGCCCATCGGGCGTCTCCCGCCACGCCCAGGCTTCCCCACGCGCAACCTGCGCATGGAGATCCATGAACTGCTGGCAGCGATTGTCGAACTCGGCCTCGCCGCCGAACCAGTCGTCATAGCCGTGTTCGACGAACCAGAACCGGATGATGGCGTCGGGGCCTTGCATAGCATTCTCCACTTTCGCGACCGTCACCCTCGGGCCTGACCCGAGGGTGTTGCACTGACGGACTTTGAACAAGTGCAGAGCCCTCCGGTCAAGCCCGAGGGTGACGATCGTGGGTTGTCGCTAAGCCTGTAGTTCGAGCCGGATGCGGTTGCCCGAGGGATCGCGGGTCGCGAGATCGTTGCCGACGACGTCGAGCGGGGCGCCGGCCTTTTCCAACCGCGTCTTCAGCGCCGCGAGGCTTTCAGCATCGGGCAGCGCAATGGTGAACCAGCGCAGCCCCGCCGAACCGGCCGGCGGCAGCGCCGCATTGGGGCCGGACCAGACGTTGAAGGCCAGGGTATGAGGCATGTAGTCGAGCCCGACATCGCCCATGCCGAAGGATTCGATCAGCAGGAAGCCGGCAAAGCCCAGCACGTCGCGATAAAAGTCCATCGCCTGGTGCAGGTCTCGCACATGCACATGCACGTGGCCGATGCGGGTGCCCGAGGGCATGCGCGCCGCCAGCACCGGCGAGGGTCCGAGTTCGCCCAGGAGGCCATCGAGATCGATCGGCTCGCGGCCCGAATGCGGCTTGCCTTCGGCGGTGACGGCATAGGTCTGGCCCTTGTCCGGATCGCCCAGCGAACCGCGCCATGGCGTCTCGAAGGTGATTTCGATGCCATTGCCGTCGAGGTCCCAGAGGTAGATGGCCTCGGATACGAGATGGTCGGTGGGCGAGATGCGGACATTGCCTTGGAGCGCGCGCACCGCCATCTGCGCCAGGTCGACGCGCTTTGGCACGTGGATGGCGACATGATAGAGCCCAATGGTGCGCGGCACGACCGGACGCGTGGCGCCGGTTTCGAGCACGAGCAGAACGGTGCCGCCCGCGCCCATATGCAGGGCATTGCCGCGCTCTTCGATGAGATCGAGGCCAACGACGTCCTGCCAGATGGCGAGGGCTTTCTGGCGATCGGTGACGGCGAGATGGACGGGCCCCAGCTTGGTGGCGAGGGGCAGGATGGGCTTGGAACGGACATTGGTCTGGACGGATGTGTCGATCATCTCGACCTCCATGAATGGATCAATTGCCCAAGAGATAGCCCGCCCCGGTGGTTGCACAAAGAAGCCCGAGGCGAAGGCATCGTTCGCTGATCGGCACCAGTTAGAGCCCCGATCTCGCGGCGACCGCGCTCCATTCGGCCATCAGGCCATCGCGGGCGCGGAGGCCGGCGGTCACCTCATGGCGCTGGTCGTCCTGGTTGAGCCGCACGAAGACAACGCGGCGGTCGTCCTTTTCGGCCCAGCCCACATACCAGCCCCAGCCGCTGGCATAGTCGAAGCTGTAGTCGGCGCGGCGCGGATAAGCCGAGCCGGTCTTGCCCCAGACCTGCCAGCCATCGGCCATGCCGGGACTTTCGAGGAGGCCGAGCGCGCCCTCGGTCGCCGCTTCGGAGACCGGGAGATGGCCGAGGATCAGCGCGGCCATGAAGGCGATCTGTTCCATGGGCGAAATCTGCAGCGAGGACGAGATCCAGGAGCGCTCTAGGCCGTTGTCGCGGCCGGGATCGCCGGAAAAGTCGGCGTTGCCGTAGTTGAAGCGCCTTGCATAGTCGGTGAGCGCCTCCATCCCGAGCTGTTCGGTCAGGCGCTGCGAATACCAGACATTGGAATAGTGCATCCACATGGTCGGGTCGGTGTCCTGCCGCCAGGCCGCGACCCAGTCGGGATAGCCTTCCCTAAACGGATATTTCGGCTCGGTGGGCGAAGTGATGATGCCGGCATCAAAAGCCATCACCGCCAGGGGCAGCTTGAAGGTCGAGGCGGGCGTGACCCGCGTTTCGCAGTCGCCTTCGGACAGGAGGATTTCGCGGCTGACCGGCTCGACGACCAGGGTGCAGATGGTGCGCGCCGATGCGGGTACGGTGGCCAGCGAAAGCACGACGAAGACCAGCGCGGCGAGTGGTTTGATCTTGTACATCTGTGCTCCAATGGCAGCGGCGTTTGCCGATTCATTTTTACACAAATCCGGCCCAATCGCGGCAGCCTCAGCGGATCAAGGTCGTTTCCATCCTCATGCTTAGCAAATCCTTCTTCGACCGCCCTGCCCCCGAGGTCTCCCGCGACCTGATCGGGGCAACTTTGCTGCATGAGGGCGTGGGCGGCGCCATTGTCGAGGTGGAAGCCTATGACGAAGCCGACCCGGCCTCGCACAGCTTTGCGGGGCCAACACCGCGCAACCGGGTGATGTTCGGGCCGCCGGGCCATGCCTATGTCTACAAGATCTACGGCATCCATTATTGCCTCAATTTCGTCTGCCGGCCGGGCAGCGCCGTGCTGATCCGGGCGCTCGAACCGGTTTTCGGGCTCGAGACCATGCGCGAGCGGCGCGGGGCCATGCCGGACAAGAATCTCTGCTCGGGACCGGGCAAGCTGGCGCAGGCGCTGGCTATCGATCTCACGCAGAATGGGCTGGCGCTCGACGCTCCGCCCTTCGAGATCGGTGCGGCCGAGATGGGCCACGACATTGCCACCGGCACGCGCATTGGCATCACCAAGGGCGTCGAGACGCCGTGGCGTTTCGTCAAGGCCGGATCGCCCTTTCTCAGCAAGCCCTTGCCCAAGGCCACGCGGGAATTGTGAATCCAATCGGGGAACCGCTCCGGCTTCGCATCGTTGGGGGACCAGGCCGGTGCGCGTCAACCGGACGCGGCGATAGTAGGGCTTTTGGTGCGGTTTTTCCGGTTTCCCGCATCAGTCATTCAACCTGACCCAGGCCTTTGTCTCGCCCGCACCGCGCCAACCTTTTCAAGGATGCAGGAGGGGATCATGCCCCAAGGAGACAAGGGCGCCTATACCGACAAGCAGAAGCGCAAGGCCGAGCATATCGAGGAAGGCTACGAGAAAAAGGGCGTCAGCCACAAGGAAGCCGAGGCGCGCGCCTGGGCCACCGTCAACAAGGACGATGGCGGCGGCAAGAAGTCGGGCTCCGGCCGCGGGAAGGATACCGGCCACCCTGCCTCCCACAAGGGCGGCAAGAAGGGTGGCGAGGCATCGGCCAGCCGCTCCGCCGCCGAACGCTCCGCATCGGCCAAGAAAGCCGCCGCGACCCGCAAGCGCAATGCCGAGAACCACGCCCACACTTAAGGAAAAGTCCATGTCCGATTCCGGTGCCGCCAAGCCGATTAACCCGCCCCAGACGCAGGACCATCAGCCCGGTCGCGAGACCGAGATGCATCCCAAGCCCGAATATATGCCGAAATTCCCCGGCAATGGACGGCTCAAGGACAAGGTCGCGATCATCACGGGCGGCGACAGCGGCATCGGCCGGGCCTGCGCGGTGCTGTTTGCCCGCGAGGGCGCGCAGGTGGCGCTGGTCTATCTCGAGGAAACCGAGGACGCGGCGATCACCGCCGATGCCGTCAAGCGCGAGGGCAAGGAAGCCCTGCTGCTGCGTGGCGACGTGGCCGATAAGACCTTTTGCGACAATGCCGTCGGCCAGGTGATCGAGAATTTCGGCAAGCTCGACGTGGTGGTCAACAATGCCGCCGAGCAGCATCCGCAGAAAGAATTGACCGACATCTCGCCCGAGCAATTGCGCGAGACCTTCGAGACCAATCTCTTCGGCTATTTCTATTTGACCCAGGCCGCCCTGCCCTATCTCGAAAAGGGCGCCGCGATCGTCAACACCACTTCGGTGACCGCCTATCGCGGCTCGCCCGAGCTGGTGGACTATTCGGCGACCAAGGGCGCCATCGCCGCCTTTACCCGCTCGCTGTCGGGCCAGCTCGCCGAAAAGGGCATTCGCGTCAATGGCGTGGCGCCCGGCCCGATCTGGACGCCGCTGATCCCGGCGACCTTTCCGGCCAAGAAGGTGGCCGAGTTCGGTTCGACCCAGCCGCTCAAGCGCGCCGGCCAGCCCAATGAAGTGGCGACCTGCCACCTGTTCCTTGCCTGCGACGAGAGCTCCTACATCACCGGGCAGGTGCTGCACCCGAATGGCGGGGAGATCATCGGAGGTTGATCGCCCGCGATGTTGCCTCCCCCGCGACCCCGTGATTCAACAGGGTCGTGGAAGCCATTGAGTCGCTCGACCTGTTCTCGCCCCATCGCCACGAGCGGCCCAGCCCGCTCGCGGTTCTGCGCGACATTTTCGGACATCGGGAATTCCGTGGCCAGCAGGCCGATGTTATCGACCATGTGGCCGAGGGCGGCGACGCCGTGGTGCTGTTTCCAACCGGCGCCGGCAAGTCCATGTGCTATCAGATCCCGGCCATCTGCCGGACAGGCGTCGGCATCGTCGTCTCGCCGCTGATCGCGCTGATGCGCGACCAGGTGGAGGCGCTGAAACAGGCGGGGGTGGCTGCCGCGGCACTCAATTCATCGCTGAGTCAGGAAGAAAGCGCCGAGGTTCGGCGTAAGCTGCGGCGCGGCGAGCTTGACCTCCTTTATGTCGCGCCCGAGCGGGTGGCGACGCCCGGCTTTGCCAATATGCTGGCCGATACGCAGATCGCGCTCTTCGCCATCGACGAAGCCCATTGCGTGAGCCAGTGGGGCCATGACTTCCGCCCCGAATATCGCGAGCTCATCCACCTCGTCGAACTTTTTCCCGGGGTGCCGCGTATCGCGCTGACGGCGACAGCCGATCCGACCACGCGCGAAGATATCATCGAGCGGCTGGGCCTCGAACAGGCCCAGGTTTTCACCACCAGCTTCGACCGGCCCAATATTTCCTATTCCATTGTCGAGCGCGACAAGCCGCGCGAGCAGTTGCTCGAATTCCTGGCCGGCCACAAGGGCGAAAGCGGCATCGTTTATTGCCTTTCCCGCGCCAAGGTCGAGGACATAGCCGACTATCTTTCGGGCAAGGGTATTCGCGCCCTGCCCTATCATGCCGGCATGAGCGCCGATTTGAGGAGTGCCAACCAGGACGCCTTCCTCAAGGAAGAAGGCCTTTGCCTGGTGGCCACCGTGGCCTTCGGCATGGGCATCGACAAGCCCGACGTGCGCTATGTGGCGCATATGGACCTGCCGGCCTCGATCGAGGCCTATTACCAGGAAACCGGCCGCGCCGGACGCGACGGCCAGCCCGCCGACGCCTGGATGAGCTATGGCCTGGCCGATGTGGTGCAGCGCCGCCGTATGATCGACGAGGGCAATGCGCCCGACGAGATCAAGCGGCTCGAACACGGCAAGCTCAATGCGCTGCTCGGCGTCTGCGAGACCGCCTCGTGCCGCCGCCAGGCCATTCTCAACCATTTCGGCGAGGCCCATGCCGGCAGTTGCGGCAATTGCGACACCTGTCGCTCGCCGGTCGAAAGCTGGGACGGCACCGAGGCCGCCATCAAGGCCATGGCCGCCATCTACCGCACCGGCATGCGCTTCGGCGCCGCCCATGTCATCGACGTGCTGGTAGGCAAGGAAACCGAAAAGGTCACTCGCTTCGGCCACCAGCACCAGAAGGTTTTTGGTCAGGGCCAGGAGCTCGACGCCAAGGCCTGGCAGTCGGTGATCCGCCAGATCACAGCCATGGGGCTGATCGTGGTCGACCACGCCAATCATGGTGCGCTGACGCTGAGCGAGGGCGCACATTGCGTCTTCAAGCGCGAACGCAGCGTCACCCTGCGCAAGGACCGGCCGAAAAAGGCCGTCGAGGTCCGGCGCTCGCTGGCGCGGTCAGTCGACGTGCCCGAGCATGCGCGGCCGCTGTTCGATGCCTTGCGCGCGGAGCGGCTCAAGCTGGCCAAGGCGCAGGGTGTGCCGCCCTATGTGATTTTCCACGACGCGACGCTCAAGGCCATGGCCCTGGCCCAGCCGACCCATGCGCATGACATGCTCAACCTGCCCGGCGTCGGCCAGGGCAAGCTCGACAGGTATGGCGAGGAGTTTTTGGCGGTGGTGCGGCGGCATCTGGTGGAGTCTGCATGAGCAAGGCACCCTCACCCGCCGCTTCGCGGCGACCTTTCCCCGCAGGGAAAGGTGGAGAAGGGACCGCGGCGTCGCGCAGCGACACCTCCCCCTATGGGGGAGAGGTCGGCCGCAGGCCGGGCGAGGGGGCCTTGGCATGGCACACGGTGTGAAACGCCCCCGCCTGCCCGTGATCGACATCGCGCGTGGCGTCGCCATCGTCGCCATGGTGATCTACCATATCTCGTGGGACCTCTGGTTCTACCGCTTCATCCAGGCCGATGTCGGCTTCGATCCGGCCTGGGTGTTTTTCGCCCGCTCCATTCTCTTTGCCTTCATGGTGCTGGTCGGTGTCGGCCTCGTGCTCGGCCATGGCGATGGCATGCGCTGGAAAAGCTTCTGGCGGCGGTGGCTGTTCGTTGTGGGCGGCGCGGCGCTGATCACGCTGGGCACCTGGTTCGCCTTCCCTGACAGCTTCGTCTATTTCGGCGTGCTCCACGCCATTGCGCTCTGCAGCCTCCTCGCCCTGCCCCTCCTCTTCACGCCGGTCTGGCTGACCGGGGTCGTGGCCATTGCCGTCATTGGCCTCCATTTCGTTTTTGCCGATCCGCTGTTCAACGAGAAGGTGTTTTCCTGGATCGGCTTCTGGGTGGTGCCGCCGCCGACCAATGACCTCGTTCCGGTGTTTCCGTGGTTCGGCGTCGTGCTGCTGGGCGTGATCGCCATGCGGTTGGTTCGGGGCACTGCGGTGGAAGCACGGCTCGCATCGATCCAACCCAACAACGCTGTCGCCCGCCTCCTGGGGTGGATGGGCCGCTGGAGCCTCGTCATCTATCTCGTGCACCAGCCGCTGCTTCTAGCGATCATCGTGCCCCTGTCCATGGCCATGGGTACGCAGGAAGCCAGCCGCGACATGGACTTCCTCAATTCGTGCCAGGCGAGCTGCGAAGCGAGCGGCACGACGGCGGCGCTCTGCGCCATCTATTGCCAGTGCGGGCTCGAAGGCGTCGAACGCGACAATCTCTGGGAGCCGGTCTTCTCCGGTCTTGTTTCGGCCGAGGACCAGGCCAAGCTCGATGCCAATAACCGGCAATGCTCGGCGCTGATCTATCCCGAGCTCGAGACGCCTACTCCGCCAGCTCCGGAAAATACGTCGCCGCCGCCGGCGCCAGAAAGTCCCTGAGATCGGACAGCGGCACGGTGATGAGATCGGCCGTGCAGACCGAAATCACATGCGGATAGCCTGACGCGGTGAAGACCACCGAGGGACCGGGTGCGAAGCGCAGACCGAGATGCTCGGACAGCGCTTGTTCGCCATAACAGGTCTCGTCCATCTCCAGGTCATCGAAGAGGACGTCGGTCGGCAGGCGCTCGCGCACATAGGCGATGAGTTCCTGGCTCGGCCCCCAGACATATTCCGCGGGGGCCGCCTCGGCCACGGCGGCGTCAACGATGTCCGAGGGGGCGGCGCCCCATTCGCGCGGCACCCAGGCGGAGAAGATGTCGCGCATGTCCAGCGCTTCCCCGGTCGCGGTGTCGAAGGTGAAGCTGTCCGAGTGATTGTAGGGATGGGCGCCGGTGCACCAGAGGCTGCCGGACTGCGTCCAGCTCACGAGGCGCGGCGAAACATAGGTCAGTTCCACCAGCTCGCTGTCATAGTCGCCGAGGTGCCCGCCGCGGATGCTGTTCTGGCTCTGCAAACCATAGCTGGCATACTGATAGGCGAGGCAATCGAAGGCCGAAAGGTTCATGCGCCCGTGGCGGTCGGCGAGGATGCGGTTGATCGGCTCGACGCTTTCGCCGCCGGGCAGGGAGACGACGCGCGGGAAGGCAAATTTCGTGCGCGGATCGACAACGTCGCGATATTCGGCGCCGCCCAGCGTGCGCACGGGGCCCTCCTCCAGGGGCACATCGAGCAGTGCCATTTCGTAGGGCGCCGTGGTCCAATCCAGCGGGCCGCCATCGGAGAAGGAAAGATAGAAGGACTGCTCGTGAAGCGACAAAGCCGTGGCATTCTCATCGTCACCGAGGGGGCGCCAGGCGATGACGTCCAGCACCAGATCATCCACATCCGCCTTCTTGCCCGCGCCCTGGCGTGTGCCGGTCGCCACGAGGTTGTTGGCGTCATAGGTCAGTTGCCAGGTGGCGGCGACGGGCGCTTCGAGCACATCGCCGCTGTCGTCGAGCACGCAATCGGCCTCGCCGCAGACGGCCTCTTCGTGGAGAATCCAGGTGTCGCCCTGGTTGGAAACCGGAACCAAGGGAATGTCCCCACCGGTATCGAGATAGGCGAAGCGTCCGGCCACGCCACCATCGCTGGGCTGGGTGATCTCGACGACGATCTGCCGTCCATCGAGAACGCCGCCAAAGGTCAGGGCCGCGGCAAAGGCCGGCGTAGCAGACAGCGAGACCAGCAAGGCAAGGGCAATGCGCATGGATGAAACTCCCGTTTGCGCTGTCCTAGCATGCCGCGATGAATGGGGGATGAGTGAAAGTGAGGGCGCTGCCCCCCACCTAACCTCCCCCTGAAGGAGAGGGAGGGACCGATCGAGACTGACCGCTGCGCCGGTGCAGAGCGCGAACCTGCTCCTCCCCCCTACAGGCGGAGGCTGGGTGGGGTCTCACGTACTCGCGGCCTTGGCATTGGCCTGGGCCACCAGTTCGTCGGGGATGTCGTCGAAGCTGGCATAGTTCATGTTGTAGAGGCGCGAATAGAGGCCACCCAGTTCCATGAGCTGATCGTGGTTGCCCTCTTCGATCTTCTCGCCATTCTGCAAGACGATAATGCGGTCGGCGCCGCGGATGGTGGCGAGGCGATGGGCGATGACCATGCCGGTGCGGCCTTCGAGCAGGATTTCGAGCGCCTTCTGGATCTGCCGCTCGGTATAGCTGTCGATATTAGCTGTCGCCTCGTCGAGGACGAGGATCTTCGCATCGGCCACCAGCGCACGGGCAAAGCTCAGAAGCTGCCGCTGCCCCAGCGACAGGTTGGAGCCACGCTGTTCGAGCACGGTGTCATAGCCATTGGCGAAGCGGGAGATGAACTCGTGCGCGCCTACCGCCTTGGCGGCATTGACCACATCCTCCCGCGTGGCCGAGGCCTTGTTGTAGCGGATGTTCTCGAAGATCGTGCCGGTGAAGAGGAACTGCTCCTGGAGCACCATGGCAACCTGTTCACCCAGGCTCTCCTGGGTCACGTCCCGGACGTCATGCCCGCCGACGACCACGGCGCCGCCCTGCACTTCGTAGAAGCGGTGCACCAGCGCCATGGCCGAGGTCTTGCCCGAGCCGGTGGGCCCCACAAGCGCAACCGTTTCACCGGGATTGACCTTGAACGACACGTTTTTCAGCACCGGGCGGCCCGGATCGTAGCCGAAGACCACGTCGCGGAATTCCACCGAACCGTCCATGGCGCCCGTCAGCTTCACCGCATCGGCCTTGTCCTCGATGACGGTGGGCAGATCGAGCACTTCAGTGATGCGGCGGCCCGAAGTCATGGCGCGCTGCATGATCGAATACTGCATGGTCAGCGAGCGGATGGGATCGAAGAAGCGCTGGATATAGAACAGGAAGGCGACGATGACGCCAACCTGCAGCGTGCCGTTGAGCACCATGGCGCCGCCCACGACCACCACTGTGGCCATGGAAATGCCGGTGAGGCTGTCGACGATGGGCACCATCACCTGCGCATATTTCGAGCCGGTGAGCTGGGTGCGCAGGTTGTGGTAGGCCTTGTCGTCATAGAGGTCGAAATTGACCTTCTGCCGGTCGAGGTTCTGCACCGTGCGCACGCCGTTGATGCCTTCGGCCATGGCGCCATTGGTCAGCGAATTGGTCTCATGCGCGGCCCAGAAGGCCCGCTTGGCCGGCGGCAGCCAGAAGATGCGGATGATGAACAGTGTCGGCATGGTGATCAGCGTCAGGAGCCCGAGCCACGGATCGAGGCTCAGGAGCACCACGATGATGCCGCCGAGGAGCACGATGTCTCCGACCGAGACCACCGAGGTCTCGAGGAATTCCTGCATGGAATTGACGTCGCCCTGGAGACGACTCATCAGGCGGCCGACCTCGGTCTTGTCCATGAAGCTCAGCGACACGCGCTGGAGCTGGGCGAACATGGCGCGGCGCATGTCGAACAGCACGTTTTCGGCCACCTGCCCCACTTCGGTTTCCTGCACATAGGAGGCGCCGAAATTGAGCAGCACGGCGAGCGCAAAACCCGCGACGGCCCAGCCCAGGGCAGAGGGGTCGCCGCCAGCCACGAGGCCGGTGTCGATGGCGTTGCCGATGATTAGCGGAATGGCCAGTTGGGTGCCGGTAAAGACCAGCACGGCCAAAACCGAGAGATAGATCTTCATCCGATAGGGGCGAACAAAGGCCCAGATGCGCCTGACCGTCTTGGGGTCATAGGCCTTGCCGAAAACCTCTTCCTCGATGCGATGGCTGCCCACCGAGGCGCGGGGAGGCCGCTGGCCCGGGAAGGCGGCGACTTCGCGTTCGTCTTCGTCAACTACGCTCATTCTGCCGCCTCCAGATCGTCGGTGGGCCTTGTCTGCAGGTCATAGAGCGCGCTGTAGCGGCCGCCCAGCTCGAGCAGTTCGGCATGGCTGCCGCGCTCGACGATGCGGCCATCCTCGAGGAAAAGGATCAGGTCGGCATGCATGAGCGAGGACAGGCGATGGGCGATGATCATGGTCACCCGGTCGCTGGCATAGCGCCGGATGGCCGAGCGGATGCGGTGCTCGGTGCCGGCATCGATGGCGGCGGTGGAGTCATCGAAGACCATGACGGCGGGTTTCAACACCAGCGAGCGGGCGATGGAGAGACGCTGGCGCTGCCCGCCCGACAGCGACACGCCGCGTTCACCGACGACCGTGTCGTAATCGGCGGGCAGGCCCATAATGTAGTTGTGCAGTTGCGCGCTTTCGGCGGCCTTTTCGATCTTGGTCTCCTTGGACCACGGATCGCCATAGGCGATGTTGTTCTCGATGGTCGTGGTGAAGAGGAACGTGTCCTGCTGCACCACGGCGACCGAGCGGCGAAGGCTCTGCAGGGTGACGTCGCGCACATCCTGGCCATCAAGGGTGATGCGGCCGGACGTGACATCGTAGAAGCGCGGAATGAGATGGGCCAGGGTCGACTTGCCGCTGCCCGGCGCGCCGACAATGCCGATGGTCTGGCCCGGCCGGGCCTCGAAGCTGATGCCGTTGAGGGCGGGCACGGAGGAACCAGGATAGGTGAAGTGCACATCCTCGAAGCGCAGCAGGCCCTCGCTGATCTTGAGCGGAGTGGCACCGGGCCGGTCGGCAATTTCTTCGGGCGCGTCGAGGAAGGCGTAGAAGCGATCGCCGCAGGTCTGGGCGCGGGCGAAGGAATTGACCATCAGGCCAAGCTGCCGCACCGGCATCTGCAGGATGGTCATGAAGGTCAAGAAGCTCGCCAGCGTGCCGACGCTCATCTCGCCCGCGATGACCTTGTTGCCACCGACCCAGAGAACGAGACCCATCGCGGCAAAGAAGGAGAAGGTCATCATCGAGGTATTCTTGACGCGGACCAGCACACGCTGATGCGCCAGCTCCAGCGCTGCCTTGGAGGCAGCGTCGAATTTGCCCAGTTCGTGGTTCTGCCCGGAAAAGGCCCGCACCACGCGAATGCCGCCGAGATTTTCTTCCATCACCCGGGTCAGCACGGAGAGCTTTTCCTGCAGCACCATCCAGGTGGCCCGCAGGGTCAACTGCGCCACCGAGGAGCGCCAGGCGACGAAGGGCACGAAGCTCAGCGCCAGGAGGCCCAGCAGCCAGTCGGTCGAGATCAGCATCCAGGCGCCGACCCCGATCAGCACGCTAAGCAGCACGGTGCGCACGAAGCCGGTGGCAAAGAACATGCGCACGCCATCGAGGTCGAGCAGGCCCAAGGTGATCAGGTCGCCCGAATGCACGCGGTCGTGGTAGGAATAGGAGAGGCGCTGGACCTTGTCGTAGAAAGCCAGCCGCAATTCGTAGCCGACATGGTGGCCGACGCTTTCCGAGAAATAGTTCTGGACCAGCGTGAACATGCCGCGCGCCACGGAAACGACCAGTAGCGTCGCTGCCGTCCAGAGCAGCGCCTGCTGCGGCCCCTCCCCGGCAACCGTCAGGATGTTCTGCGCCTGATCAATGGCCTGGCCGAGCAGCCGCGGGATCAGCAGTTGCAGAACCGAGGCCACGATGGTGGCCCCGATGGCAAGGCTAGCCTGAAACGGGTGTCGAAATGAAAACCGGGTGATGCGCATCAGCGGACCCATGCCCTTGCCGGCATGGGCGGCTGCAACATGGTCCCGAGCATCGCCGCGTGCACGTTCGCGGCCAGCCTTGAGGGTAATCAAGGAAGTATCCAGACGTCAGTTAGGTGGGACCCGAATGGGGGAGGCGGGAGGTCCGTCGACCGGCAATCGGGCAAATCAAATTACTCGCCTGCCTATAAAAGGCGCATCGCCCGTTCCATTCAAGATGCAAATTGCGCAAAAAATGCAACGTTGCGACGATTGTGTGACTGCGGGGTGACAGGCAGGGCACGGCGCACCGACTCTCCATACCCACCGCGCCGCCCTCGGACTTGATCCGAGGGCCACTATCAATGTGCGCAGGTTGAGAGCGGTCCTCGGGTCAAGCCCGAGGACGGCACAGTGGTTGTGGCAAACAATGACTCCAGCATGCCCCCATGCCGCAACTGATCTGGCGGATGGGCGCGGGCGGGTTCATCACTGGCCCATGTTTGCGCCCCTGACCTTTGCCCTCATCGCCTTCGCCGTCCTCCTCACCTCGACGCTGTCGGGTGTGTTCGGCATGGCCGGCGGGCTGGTGCTGCTGGCGATCCTGCTTGCCATGATGCCGGTGGCGACGGCCATTGCCGTGCAGGGCGCCATCCAGATCGTCGCCAATGGCTCGCGCGCCTGGTTCAGCCGCGAGCATATTGACTGGCGCGTGCTGGGCATCATCTGCACCGGCCTCGCCGCCGCGGCCATCCTGCTCTTGATCCTGCGCTACACGCCCGACCTCGCCACGGTGTGCCTTGCCATCGGCCTGATGCCGATCCTGGTCTGGATCCCCAAGGACTGGCTGGCGCTCGACGCACAGAAGCCGCTGCATGCCTTTATCTGCGGCTTTGTCGGGGGCGGGCTCAACCTCGCCGTCGGCGTATCCGGCCCCACGGTCGATGTCTTCTTCATCCGCACAGCCATGGACCGGCGCCGGATCATCGCCACCAAGGCGGCGACGCAGGTGATCTCGCATGCCTCCAAGGTCGTGTTCTATGGCGGGCTCGCCACCGCCATGGGCCAGGGCGACTGGCTGATGGTACTGATCGCAGCACCCTTTGCGGTGGCGGGCACCAATCTGGGCTACCACATTCTCCAGCGCATGACCGATGACGGCTTCCGCCACTGGACGCGGTGGGTCGTCACTGCCATTGGATTATTCTATTTCGTCCGTGGCTTGTCCTTGCTTCTTGGCTTCTGAATCTCCTGTTGAAGCATCGCCTTGGCCGGAAAACCGGTTCCCACTTTTCCGGACGATGCTCTATGGTGCCCATGGGAGACGACATGGCACCTTTCGACAGCGTAACCGCGCGCCTCATATTGCTTTTGGCCGAGACAGGCTCGATCGGCCGCGCTGCGGAGCGCGAAGGCATAGCCTCCTCGGCTGTGAGCCGGCGGGTTTCCGATCTCGAAGGGCGCCTGGGCGTGGTGCTGTTCGACCGCTCGGCCCATGGCGTCAAGCTCACCAAGGCCGGCGAAGCCTATGCCGAGGGGTGCCGCACGGTGCTGCGCTCCATAGCCGATCTCGATGCCATCATGGACGATTTCGGCTCCGGCCAGCGCGGGAGCCTCAGGCTCGCCTGCACCGGCTCGGCGCTGACCGGGCGCCTGCCGGAACTGCTCGCCAAATTTGCCGCCAAATATCCAGGCATCGAAATCGCCATCTCCGAGATGGGCGCCGCCAAGGCGCTGCTGGCGCTCGATGAAGGCCAGGCCGATATCGCCATCGTCTCGGACAATTACGACTTTTCCCGCTTCGATATCCGACCCTTCGAAGACGAGCGGGTCTGGGTGCTGGTGCCGCCCGAACACGACCTGGCCGGCCAGATCGAGCCGCGCAAGTCGGTCGCCTTCGCCACCGTGCTGCCCTATGCCATTGTCGGCATCCACCATGCCGGTTCGCTCGACCGCCTGTTGACCGAAGCCGCCGAAAAGCACGGACAGAAGCTCACCGAGGCGCTGCGCGTCGAGAGTTTTCCTGCCCTGGTGCGGATGGTCGAGGCCGGCTTCGGCATCGGCTTCCTGCGCTCGACGAGCCTGCACCTCCTGGCCGGTACGGATCTGGTCTGCGCGCCGCTGGCCGAGCCCTGGGCGATGCGGCAATTGCTGGTGGCGCGGCGCAAGTCGAGCCCGCTTTCGGCAGCGATGAAGAGCTTCGTGGCGCTGGCCAGCGAGACCTACCTGCCCTCCGCATAGATTAAGTCTGCGCTCCGCATAATTAATAAGACTGACTGCGTCATATTTTCCTTTGACAGCCTCGCGACACCGAGTCTAGGAAACCGGACAAGCGTTATCATGTATGACGCGACCGCCAACCCTTGATCGGATTGTCCTGATGACTTCGCTTTTGCGCACCACCGCCCTCGTGGCGGCACTGTTCGCCGGCTCCCTCGCCCTTGCTCCCGCTGTGTTCGCCCAGGAAAAGGTTGTCGCCACGCCGCAGGGCGACGTGACCCTGCCGGGCGTGCCCGCCAAGGTGCTGACGCAGGACTGGGCGGTGTTCGATGATCTCAGCGCCCTGGGCGTCGCCGTTGCCGGCGTGCCATCGTCCAATGCCCCGACCTATCTGGCCGACCAGATCCCGGCCGACGCCATCCAGATCGGCTCGCTGTTCGAGCCCGATTTCGAGGGTATCGCCGCCGCCGAAGCCGATGCCTATTTCGTCGCCGCCCGTTCGGCCGCTGCCTTCGAGACCTCCAAGGACATCCTGCCCACGATCGACCTCTCGGTCGACAATGCCGACATCGTGGCTGGCGTGAAGGCCAACATGACCAAGCTGGGCGAGATCTTCGACCTCCAGGACAAGGCCGCTGAACTCAACGCCGCGCTCGACGCCAAGGTCGCCGAAGTGACCGCCGCCGCCGAAGGCAAGGGCACTGCGCTGGTGCTCGTCACCAATGCCGGCAAGCTGGGTGTCTATGGTCCGGACTCGCGCGTCTCCTGGGTCTACAACAATGTCGGCATGCCCTCGGCCTTGGCTGACGTTGCCGATGGCGACCATGGCGGGGACGCCGTGTCGTTTGAATTCCTGCTCGAAGTGAACCCGGACTGGGTGTTCGTGGTCGATCGCGATGCCGGCACCGGCGAGAATGCCGGCGCGGCCGAGGCCCTGCTCGATAACGAGCTCTTCAACCAGACCACTGCCGCCACCGAGGGCCAGATCGTCTATCTCGATCCGCAGGCCTCCTACATCTCGATGCACGGCTACCAGGGCGTCATGCTGCTGCTCGACCAGGTCCTGGCTGGTCTGAACGGGTAATCTCTCGCTCCTGCCCACCCTCCCTCTTGGGGAGGGTAGTGAAGCTGGTCCGCAAGGACTTAGCGGAACTGGGGTGGGGGTGTCGCCGGTTCGCCAGACTGGTCGGGTCGGCTTCGACACCCCCACCCTCATTCCCTCCCCTCAAGGGGGAGGGAGGCGCAGGGCCAATCGGCCTGCGACCCGAATAGTTCACGACTGACAAGGCCCCCACCTTGCGCACACTGCTTCTCGCCCTTTTCGGCACTCTCGTCCTTGCCGTTGTCAGCGTCTTTGTCGGCGTCAGCGATGTGTCGATCCCGAGCCTCCTCGTCGGCGGCGTCGATTCGCGCGCCATGGAAGTGCTGCTGATCAGCCGCATCCCCCGCACCATTGCCCTGGTCCTTGCCGGCGCCTCTATGGCCATTGCCGGCCTCGTCATGCAGATGGTGGTGCGCAACCGCTTCGTCGAACCTTCGACCACGGGCACAACCGAGTCGGCCGCGCTGGGCTTTCTCGTCGTCACGTTGCTCGCGCCCGGTTGGCCGCTGATGGCCAAGATGGGCGTTTCCGCCGTCTTCGCACTGGGGGGCACCGCCCTCTTCCTTCGCATTCTCCGCGCCGTGCCGCTGCGCGATGTGCTGCTGGTGCCGCTGGTCGGCATCATGCTCGGTGGCATTATCGGCGCGCTCACCGCCTTTATCGCCTATCGCACCAATCTCATGGCCTCGCTGCTGGCCTGGAACATGGGTGATTTTTCCGGCGTGCTGCGCGGCCGCTATGAACTGCTATGGGTCGGCCTTGTCTGCTGCGTTATGGCCTATATCGCCGCCGACCGCTTCACCGTGGCCGGCATGGGCAAGGATTTCACCACCAATCTGGGGCTCAACTACCAGCGCGTGATGATGCTCGGCCTCGTCATCGTTTCGCTGGTCAGCGCCGTGGTGCTGGTTTCGGTAGGCTCGATCCCGTTCCTCGGGCTGATTGTCCCCAATCTCGTCAGCCTGATGATCGGCGACAACATGCGCCGCACGGTACCCTGGGTGGCCATAGGCGGCGCCGGCATGGTGCTGGCCTGCGACATTGCCGGTCGCCTGATCCGCTTCCCCTATGAAATCCCGATCTCGGTGGTCATGGGGGTCGTCGGCAGCGCCATGTTTCTCTACCTCCTCCTGCGCACCCCGCGAGGCGCGACATGACCGACCAGGCCGTCGCCCCCTCCCGCTGGACTATCGGCCGCCCGGCCCTCGTGCTGATCGGCCTTGCGCTGCTAGCGCTCGTCTCCATCGCGCTGTTCATGACGCTGGGCGCCAAGGGAAGCTGGAGTTTTGTGCTCACTTTCCGCGGCAAGAAACTGCTCGGATTGATCCTCGTCGCCTATGCGGTGGCGGTCTCGACCGTGCTGTTCCAGACGGTCACCAATAACCGCATCCTCACGCCCTCGATCATGGGCTTTGACGCGCTCTATGTGCTGATCAAGACTTCCATAGTGTTCTTCCTTGGCGTCGGCGCCCTCACCGCCATCGACAGCCAGATCCAGTTCGTCGTCGAAGTGCTGGTCATGGTGGCCTTTTCGGGTCTCCTGTTCCGCTGGCTGTTCCTGGGCGAAGAGCGGAGCCTGCATCTCCTCGTCCTTGTCGGCATCATCTTCGGCGTCTTGTTCCGTTCGCTCAGCAATTTCATGCAACGCATGCTCGATCCGGGCGCCTTCAACGTGCTGCAGGACACGATGTTCGCCAGCTTTGCCACCACGGATCCGACGCTGCTGGGCATATCCTGCGTCATCGTTGTGGCGGTGAGCGTCATTGGTTTAAGGCTCATGCACACCTTCGACGTTCTGTCGCTGGGGCGCGCCCAGGCGATCAATCTCGGCGTCGACTACAAGCGCACCGTGGTCATCATCCTCAGCCTCGTGGCCGTGCTTGTTTCCGTATCGACGGCACTGGTCGGCCCGGTGACCTTTTTCGGCCTTCTCGTCGCGACGCTGGCCCATTCGCTGGTCGGCAATTCGAAACACGCCTTCGTCCTGCCCGCGGCGATCCTGCTCGGCGTGGTGGCGCTGGTGGGTGGGCAAACGCTGCTCGAACGCGTCTTCGCTTTCGATACGGCGCTCTCCATCATCATCGAATTTCTGGGCGGCGTGGTCTTCATCGCCCTTGTCCTCAGGAGATCAGCCCGATGATCGTCACCAGCAATGTCACCAAGAATTACGGTGCGGCCTGCGTGGTCGACGGCGTGTCGCTGGAGCTCCCTGCGGGCGGCATCACCTCGATCATCGGCCCCAATGGCGCCGGAAAATCCACCCTCCTGTCCATGGTCAGCCGGTTGATGGCAATGGACAAGGGCACCGTCACCGTGGGCGGCCTCGACGTCACCACTGCCCCCAGCGACGAACTGGCGCGGCGGATGTCGATTCTCAGGCAGGACAATCACATGACCGCGCGTTTGACCGTGCGCGATCTCGTATCCTTCGGCCGCTATCCCTACTCCAAGGGCAGGCTGACCGTGGACGACAAGGGGCACATCGAGAAGGCGATCACCTATCTCGATCTCGACGCGCTGGCCCACCGCTTCCTCGACGAGCTCTCCGGGGGCCAGCGCCAGCGCGCCTTCGTCGCCATGGTGCTGGCGCAGGACACCGACTATGTGCTGCTCGACGAGCCGCTCAACAATCTCGACATGAAGCATGCCATGGGCATGATGAAGCTGATGCAGCAGGCGGCCAACGACCTGGGCAAGACCGTCGTGCTGGTGCTGCACGACATCAATTTCGCGTCCTGGTATTCAGATCATATCGTCGCCATGAAGCACGGCAAGGTCTCGGCGCAGGGACCGGCCGCAGAGATGATCCGCCCCGAAGTCCTCTCGGATATCTACGAAATGGACATCAAGGTGCACGAGATCGGCGGCCAGCGGATCAGCGTCTATTACGGCTAGCCCATCATTTCCGAGAAGGCGACGACGCCACCACGGCCCTTGGCCTTGGCGGCGTAGCATGCGGCATCGGCCTCACCCATGAATCCGAGCGGCGAGGCGGGTGCGCGGGTAATCGCCGTCACCCCGGCGCTGGCGCCGATGACATAGTCGCGACCCGCCCAGGAAAACACCAGCGCCCCGATGGAGCGGACGATCTTTTCGGCGACGATGCGCCCATGAGGCAGCGGGCAGTCTTCGAGGATGACGGCGAATTCGTCGCCGCCGATGCGCGCCGCCATGTCGTGGCTGCGGCACACGCCCTTGATGGTCTGGGCCACCTGACGCAGCAGGGCGTCGCCCGCGGCATGCCCGGCCGTATCGTTGACCGGCTTGAAACGGTCGAGATCGAGATAGACCAGGCAATGCTCGCGCTGGCTATGCTGAGCGCCGAGAATGGTGTTGGTTAGCGCCCGCTCGAAGGCGGCGCGATTGGGCAGACCCGTCAGATCGTCATGCGCTGCCGAATGGGCAAGCTGGCGCTGCAAGGCCCGGCTCTGGGTCACGTCCTGGAAGACCAGCACCGCCCCGGTGAGCACGCCCCCCTCGCCCAGCACGGGCGAAGCGGTGCAGCGGATGTCGCGGCGCGGTCCGTCATGGGCACAGAGCACGCTGTCGTCATCGGCGCGGATCTGGGTGGCCGTGGCGAGGCAATCGGCAACGGGACAGGGCAAGTCGACGTCGTCGCGCTCGGAACGCAAGCGGAAGACGCGGCTGACCGGCAGGCCCACGGCCGCGGTCGCCCGCAATCCGGTCAGCTTCTCGGCGGCCGGGTTCATGAACACGACCCTGCCGTCGAGATCGGTCGAGATCATGCCGTCAGCCATGGCCTCCAGCGTCACGCGCAGGCGTTCCTTTTCGGCCGCCAGTTCCTGTTCCATCACCTTGAGGCGGGTGATGTCGGTATCGGTGCCGATGGTTCTCACCGGATTGCCGGCTTCGTCCCATTCGACCGGCTTGCCGCGGCTCAGGATCCAGACATAGCTGCCGTCGCGTTTCCGTTCGCGATATTCGAGCGCATCGAAATCGGTATCGCCCTGGTCCTGCTTGTCGACATTGGCGACCACATGTGCCCGGTCATCCGGATGCACGCGATCGAGCCAGACCTGCTGGTCGCCATCGACGTCTTCTTCGGGCGGAATGCCGCGCATGACCCGCCACATGCGCGAATAGAACATGGTGTCGTTGCGGATGTCGTGATCCCAGACGCCTTGCCGCGCGCTTTCCAGCGCGAAATTCCAGCGGCTTTCCGAGGCGGCCAGCGCTTCTTCGGCCCGCTTCTGCAATTCGATGCTGTTCATCTGCACCAGCACCAGCGGCGGCGTGTCGTCGTCGGCCGGCAACACGGTGGCGCCGACCATGACCCAGACAGGCTGCCCATCGACATGGCGCAACTGATGCTCGCCGCGTGTCACCTGAACTTCGCCGCGCAACAGGCGGTCAAAATGCAGCCGCGTCATGGTACGGGCGCTCTCGGCCACGAGGTCGGCGAATTCGAGTTGAGCGCCGGGTTCGGGCCGGTGTCCCAGCAAATCCGCGAAGGCCGGATTGGCATAGACCACGCGGCCGTCGACCGTGGTCACGAGCATGCCCAGCGGCGCCGCGTCGAGCAGGCGTGCAAAGGTCCGGGCCGAATGCCAGGCATCGGTGCCCAAAAGGGCAGGATCATGTGGTCGGGGCGTCGCCATGGCGCCATATTGGTCCGGGAGCCTTAATAAGAGGCTTCGCGCCGATCACATTTGCAATCAATCAGGCAGGCGCGAGAGGATGAAATCCCGCTCTTCGCCGAGCCCGGCCCACTCGCCCGGATGCTCGGCATCGAAGATCAGCGTATAGGGCCCGGCATAGCCGGCATCCTGCGCCGCGGCGAGGCAGAGGCCGTAGTCAGCCTCATCCATCTGTCCATCGGCGAAACTGGCCTTGGCGTGGCACAGCGAGGCGCGCGGGAAGATGGACTGGAGGCCCGCATATTTGTCGGGCCCGGTCCAGTTGCCGAAATCAGCCAGGAGCCCCACCTGCCCGTCCAGCCGGTCGAGCAGTTCGTGCACCGCCGCGGGGGTCGAGAGAAGGTCGAACCAGTTCTCGGTCACGAGTTTCAACGGCGAGCCGGCATTGAGCGCCAGCAATTCCTTGAAGCCGGCCACCGAGCGGGCCATGGTTTCTGCCGTCGGCAACTGCTTGCCGGCAATGATGCGGGCATTTTCCGCGCCCAGGGCATTGGCCACGTCGATCCAGCCGCCGATCCAGCGGGTGTCCCGCTCGCCATGGACCGGGTCGGTCATGTCGCCGGCATCGATCAGAAGGGTCTGCAAGGTCACACCGGTGACATTGAGCTGATCGCGCAGTTCCCCGAGATAGACCGGGTCGCGGCTGCGCAGGTGGAAGGACACGATTTCGAGCCGGTTATAGCCGTGATTGTTGAGCACCGAGGGCAGACCGAGCAGCGATTCCTCGCCCTCGCCGAACCGGTCGTCGCCATCGCTGACCGCATCGGTCGTCAGGTCATGGGGATAGATCGTCCCCAGGAGACGGTGCAGCGACCAGGTGGATACGGCAATGCGCTGGTTGGGATCGGCCATTTGGGACTCCTCTTTTCATGAGAGACTTCCACGACATAGCGGCCAGCGCAAGGCGGCGCGACGATCAGTCCACCCGGCCCCGCGCCGCGACGTCGACTGTTTCGACCAGTTCGCCATCCCGAATGAGATTGACCCGATCAAAGAGATTGGTCACCGGACAGCAGTGATTGGGGATGATGCGGATGACATCGCCGATGCGAGGCTTCCTCGCGCAGGCCGAGACGTCGAGCGTGCCGTGTTCCTCGCTGAGACCGACGACTTTTGCATCCGGGAACTCGACCACATGGCCATGGCCGACGAGACCCAAGAGATCGCTGGTCAGCGCCTTCGACCCGGCATCGACGATGGCGCGGCCTTCCGTCGGGCGCGAAACCACGGTGGCCAGCACCGTCAGCGCACAGTCGTCGAATGTCGCGGCGCCGGCCGCGACCTGCGAGCGATCCATGTAGATATAGGTGCCGGGGCGGTATTCGGTAGCGACGCGGGCGGCATCGTCCATGTGCCAGATGTCGGGCGTGCCGCCGGTGGTGATGGCGGGCAGATCAACGCCAGCCGCCGCAAAGGCGTCGCGCGCTTCGCCGAGCCACCGCGCCGCCTCGGCGTATTTGCCGGCGGCCGGATAGGTCATGAGACCGGCAAAGGCGAGGCCGGGCGCGGCGATGATTTTGCGCGCCAGCTCGACGGCCGCGGCCGGAGACTGCACGCCACAGCGGCCCATGCCGGTATCGCATTCCACAAAGACGCCGAGCGGTCTCGTCGCGTCGGTAAAAGTTGCGGCCAGACCCGCGACACAATCGGCACTGTCGGCCACGACGCGAATGGTCACGCGGTCATGCAGGGCCTTGAGGCGCTTGAGCTTGGCAGCACCGATGATGTTGAAGGTCAGCAGCAGATCAGTGAGACCGGCATCAGCCATGACCTCGGCCTCGCCCAGCTTCTGCACGGTGATGCCGACCGCCCCCAGGTCCACTTGCCGCCTGGCGAAGTAGGGCAGCTTGTGGGTCTTGATATGGGGCCGCAAGGCAATGCCGACCTTCTCGGCGGCGTCCTGCGCGCGTTTCAGATTGGCTTCGGTGCGGTCGAGGTCGATGAGGACGGCGGGCGTGTCGAGTTCGGTGTAATGGGTCATTTCGCCCTCAGCACTTCGTTGACGAAACGGAGATTGCCTGCGGTGAGACCGGCATCGACGGCAATGGTGACGCCCGTCACGCCGGAAGCCGCATCAGAAGCCAGGAACAGGGCGGCATTTGCCACCTCTTGCGGGCTCACCATGCGTCCCAGCGGATAGTGCGGCAGGACATTGTCGAGCAGCCTGGGATTGGCAGCGAGACGATGGTCCCAGGCGGGCGTGCGGACCGAGCCCGGCGCCACGACATTGGCCCTGACACCCTCGCCGCCGCGCTCGACGGCAATGGCCTTGGCATAGGCGATGAGCCCCGCCTTGGCTGCCGAGTAACCGGGATTGCCAAAATGCTGGATCGCATTGACCGAGGAAATGAAAACCACATTGCCGGAGCCGCGTTGCGCCATGGCATCGGTGATCGGATCGACCAGCGCATAGGCGCCGTTGAGATTGATGGCCATTTCGCTGGCCCAGACATCGTCATCGAGATGCCCCAGATGCTCGGCGCGGGTGAAACCGGCATTGGCGATGACCGCGTCCACCGCGCCATGGGCAGCGATGTCGGCCAGGACGGCGGCGCGCGTCGCCTTGGCGTCGGCCTGGTCGAAGAGCACGGTACGCGCCAGCTGCAGGCCTTCGAGCATCGCGGCTTCGCGATCGGCACCGACAATGGCAGCACCCGCTTCGTGGAACACCCGCACCAGCGTGCGGCCGATACCCCCACCGGCACCGGAAATGAGGACGCTCTTGCCGTCGAGACGGAAGGGATTGGCTGTCATGGTCTTGCACCCCGTATCACAAACACCCCCACCCTTGATCCCTCCCCACAAGGGGGAGGGAGACGATGAACACTGGCCTCCGTTCCTGCGCCTCCTTCCCCTTGATGGGGAGGGAATGAGGGTGGGGTGGGGCCAAGTGCGCTGGCGTTACGGCCCCTTGTACGCCACGCATTCGATCTCGACCTTGCAGTCGACCATCATGTGGCTCTGGACGCAGGCGCGGGCGGGCGGATGCTCGCCGAAATAGCTCTTATAGACGGCGTTGAAGCTCCAGAAATCGCGCGGATCATCGAGCCAGACGCCGCAGCGCACTACATGTTCCAGCCCGTAGCCGGCCTCTTCGAGAATAGCGATGACGTTCTGGATGGTGAGGTGCGTCTGCTCGATGATGCCTGACCCGACGATCTCGCCGTCCTTCATCGGCACCTGCCCCGAAACGAACAGCCAGCCACCCGCCTCGACGGCGCGAGCGAAAGGCAGGTTCTGCCCGCCGGCGCCCGACTTTTCCGCTCCATAACGCTTGATCGGCATTTCTGATCTCCACTCTCTGAAATTCAATTTCTCTCTGAACGGCATCTATACCCGATTTTTGCGTGTTTGCCGACCAATCACGCTCCGAAATGTAAATTTCTTACGTGAACTGGGGTCGGCTTTCGTGTAGCTTGCCACCTGATCCCGTCACATCTGTTTCATCGGAAATCCGTCCCTTGCGCATTTTCACCGCCGCCCTGGCCACCGAGACCAATACGTTCTCGCCTATTGCCATAGACAAGCGTGCCTTCGAGGCGTCGCTCCATGCCAAGCCGGGCCAGCATCCGGTGACGCCCACGCTTTGCACCGCGCCGATCACGGTGGGCCGGGAGGTTTGTGCCCGGGAAGGGTGGACGCTGATCGAGGGCACGGCAAGTTGGGCAGATCCCGCCGGGCTGGTGGCGCGCGACACCTATGAAGAGTTGCGCGACGAAATCATTGAGCAATTACAATCTGCTATGCCGGTGGACGGGGTTGTTCTCGGGCTCCATGGCGCCATGGTGGCGCAGGGCTATGACGATCCCGAGGGTGATCTGCTCACCCGCGTCCGCGCCATTGTCGGACCGGATGTGCTGGTCTGCGCCGAGCTCGATCCGCATAGCCACCTCACCGCCAAGCGCGCCGAGGCGGCCGATTTCTTCGTTTATTTCAAGGAGTTCCCGCATACCGATTTCGTCGATCGGGCGCGCGACCTGTGGGCCATTGCGGTGCGGGCACTCAAGGGCGAGGTTAGACCGGTCATGAGCGTCTTCGATTGCCGGATGATCGATGTCTTCCCCACGAGCAAGCAGCCGATGCGGGGATTTGTTGACAGACTGTCAGCATTAGAAGCCACAAGAGAGGGACTTCTGTCACTTTCGGTCGTGCACGGCTTCATGGCCGGTGATGTTCCCGAGATGGGAACCCGCATCGTCGCCGTCACCGACGACCACAAGCCGATGGGCGACGCGCTGACCGAAGAACTCGGCCGCGAACTCTATTCGATGCGCGGCACCTTCATGGTGGCGCAGGTCGACGAGAAGACCGCCGTCGATGCCGCGCTCGCCGCCCCGCATGGCCCGGTGGTCATCGCCGATGTCTGGGACAATCCGGGCGGCGGCACGGCTGGCGACGCCACGGTCATCCTCGAAGAGCTGATGGCGCGCGGCGCCACCGGCGCCGCCGTGGGCACGATCTGGGACCCGATCGCGGTGCAGATCTGTTTCGCAGCCGGCGAAGGCGCGGTCATTCCGCTGCGCTTCGGGGCCAAGTCAGCGCCCCATACCGGTCACCCGATCGATGCGCTGGTGACGGTGAAGGGCCTCGTGCGCAATGCCGAGATGAAGTTCGGCGACAGCTTTGCGCCCTTTGGTGACGCGGCCTGGGTGCACTTCGACGGGATCGACGTGATCCTCAATTCCACCCGGGCGCAGAGCTTTGATCCGAGCCTGTTCTCGGCGCTCGGGATCAATCCTACGTCGAAGAAAATCCTGCTGATCAAGTCGACCAACCACTTCTACGACTCGTTCTCCAGGATTGCGTCGGAGATCATCTATTGCTCGGCGGGAAAGCCTTACCCGAACCGGCCGGCGGAGACGGCGTACCGCAAGGCGCGCCGGGACATCTGGCCGATGGTGGAAAATCCGTGGGCGTGAGCTTTGCCCGGACTGAGACGCACCATTCACCTCAACCACAATTCCGAGGGCGGCTTCGTGGGTGTGGCCAAGCCACTCACCCCACCCTAGCTCTGCTACGGACCTCACGGTCCTAGCGACGCTACCCTCCCCCTCAAGGGGAGGGAGGGGGCAGGAGCCGAGCACTCTGACCCGTCCACGCCCACCATTGTCATCCCGGCGAAGGCCGGGATCCATCCCGAGATCTCAGGATGGGCCCCGGCCTTCGCCGGGGTGACATCGGGTTTGTGGAGAGATGAGGGCCCTTACTCAGCCCCGCCATTTGAGCGTAGCTCTCATGGCCTTCTCGCCTAAAATCTCTCCCCTGGAGAGATTTTGCCGTTACACGGCCTGCTCGAAGTTTCCGTACATGATCGGCATCAGGCCGACCATGGACTTGAAGCGGTCGTAGCTCTTGCGCTCGGGCAGGGTCCAGGCGCTTTCTGCTATGGCGGAGATGCGCGGGAAGACGAGGCGGTCAAAGATGGCGCGGTCGGTCATCGATTCCGACCAGATGCAGCCCTGGATGCCCTTCAAATGTTTCAGCCCCTCCTCGGAGAAACCGGCGCGGGCTTCGAATTCGTATGTCTCCTGCGGGCCCGACCAGCCGGCCCAGCCGGCGCCTGGCTCGGCCCAGCTCACGCCATTGGCCATGTCGAGATAGTAGCGCTGGCCGGGCGAGACGACGATATCAAAACCGCGTTCGGCGAGGGCCGCGTTGATCTCCACATTGCGCCAGCCGATGACATAGGACTTGTCCTTGTCCACGGCATCGCCATGGGCTGCCTCTTCCCAGCCGCCGGTAATGGCGCCCTTGGAGGCGATATATTTGTGCACCCGGCGGATGAACTCGGCCTGGATAACGGCCGTGGGCGAGCCCTCGATTTCGTCGGCGCCGTGGTGATTTCCGAGCTGGTTGAACTGGGCCTCGTGCTTCTTGCGCATGGCGGGGCCGGCCATCTTCTCGATCATGTCGAGCGCCAAAGGCGAGCCCGACCAGGCGGCCAGCGGCACTTCGTCGGCGCCGAGGTGGAAGATGCCGGCCGGGAAGAGCTCCAGCACTTCGTCGACGATGGTTTCGACGAAGCGATAGACCGGCTCATGCGCGGGGTTGAGACTGTTGTTCGGGAAACCCTGGACCGACTGATACTCGCCCTTTTCATTGGGGTCGCGCAGTTCGGGCAGCGCCTGGAGGGCGGCGTAGAAATGGCCCGGCATGTCGATCTCGGGGATGACAGCGATGCCAAGGTCATCGGCCAGGGAGACGATCTGGCGGACCGCCTCTTTGGAATAATAGCCACCCGTCGGCTGAGGACCGGAGCCGAGCAGCGGCGGCAGCGCCTTGCCGTGGCCGCGCCAGGCGGCGATCTCGGTAAGCTGCGGATAGGCCGATATTTCGAGGCGCCAGGCCTCATCCTCGGTCAAGTGCCAATGGAACTTGTTCATCTTGTTCCAGGCCATGAGCCGGATCAGGCGGCTGACTTCGGCAGCGGTGTAGAACTGGCGGGCGACATCCAGATGCTCGCCGCGGAAAGAGAAGCCCGGAGCGTCGCTGATCGTGCCTGCGGTGGGGAACAGGAAGGTCGCCGGATACTGGCGGGCACCGCGCAGGATGTGCCCGAGGGTCACGAGGCCATAGAAGAGACCCGAGCGCGTGGTGGCGGACACGGTGGCGCTGTTATCGGCAAAGGCGATTTCATAGGCCTCGTCGCCAAGGCCTGATTTTTCGACGATATGGACCGGCATGCCGGCTTCGGAGGCGGGGCGGACGATGGCTTCTACCGGGAAAAGCTCGGCGGTGAGATCGGCAAAGGCCTTGGCGGCGCGGGTGGCGAGATCGCCAACGGGCTTCAAATCAAAGCCCGGCGGAGCGATGCGGTTGCCGCTCGCGGCCACATGGTTGGGCCAGGGAATGATCGAATAGGGCGCCGGCGCCTTGGCCGGAACCGGGAATTTTGCGGCGCCCTTGAGCAGGGGCGAGTTGTGGCCCTTGCCCTGCGTCGGGGCGGTGGGCACGGCGATGACCTTGCCGTCTTCTAGCACGACATAGGCCGAATTGGCGCCGTCGCTCCAGTGCCGCAGCCCATAGGAGAGGCCGCGCGCCGTGGCGGTCCAGGTCTCGCCCGGCTGCAGCACATAGCCATCGGGCGGGGCGATCATGGTGTGGTTGGAGAGGCGCACCAGCAGCTTGCCGTTTTCCAGCGTCGCATGCGGATCGATGCGGGCGGGGCCGGAAAAGCCGAGCTGGAAATTGCGGATCGGCTGATCGCCAATATTGGTCAACTCGATGCCATAGCCGAGCGGTTCGGTTGCGGTCGCCGGCGACCAGGTGGTGACGAGGGAAAAAGACATGAGGGAGGTCCTAACAAAACCAATTCGGACAAGGAAAATGGCGAAGCGAGCGCCGAACTACTCCCTCCCCCTCGCGGGGAGGGCGGGGGTGGGGGGTATCACGGGCAAGGTGTGCGTGGCGCACCCCCACCCAGCCTCCCCCGTCAAGGGGGAGGAGTGACACCGCGCGTGTGGAGAGACTGCGAACATCAATCCCCCAGCGGCTGAGCGTCGTCGCCATCGCGATTGACGACGAGCTGGTGCTTGATGCGGCGCATGCTGGCGACAGCGGACGGCCCGAGGCGGGTGGCAACGGTCTGGGACAAGACGTCGACAGTGGCGAGAAACGCGTAGCGGCCGGGCGTGGGCCGCAGAATATCGGCATTCTCGTGCCAGTTCACCGGCAGTAGGATGTCGGCTTGGGCCGAAACCATCGAGCCCGAGCGTGTGGCGACGATGCGCGTCAAACCATATTCCCCGGCAACGGTCAGGGTCTTGGCAAGCTGGGTATTATTTCCCGATAGCGAGAAGGCGATGATGGCGGTGCCGGTGGGTGCCGCGGCAACGCGCATCAGTTGCAATTGATGATCGTCCGTGGAGGCGACCTTCAGCCCCAGGCGAAAGAGCCGCGTCTCGATCTCGCCGGCCATCATCGAGGACGCGCCGCCGGAGCCAAACGAGAGCACGAAATTTGATTTGGCTATGCTTTCCGCCGCGCGCTCGACGGCAGCGAAGTCGAGACTGTCGAAGGTCTCGTAGATGATGGACTGGATGCCGTTGACGACGCCCTGGGCGATCTCGCGCACGCTGGAGGGGCCGGAAGCCGGGGCGAAGTAGCGCTGGCCGACAAAGCGCGACTGGGCCAGCCGCACCTTGAAATCGGCGTAGCTGTCGCAGCCGAGGCGCCGGCAGAAGCGGGTGACCGTCGGCGGCGAGACATCGGCCTGGGCAGCGAGGTCGACAATGCTCATCTTGAGCACGCTGTCGACATCGGCCAGCACGATTTCCGTCAGGGCGCGTTCGGACCGCGTGAAGGCGTCCTTCTCGGTTTGCAGCAGACCCACAATATCGAGCATCGCGTCTCCCCCTGCCCCCGTATGGCTGGCTCAGTAGATTGCCAGGCCCCGCGTGTCGAACAGGTGTGCCTGGGCGGCGTCGAAGCCGACACGCACGGGCTTGCCATCCTCGAGGTCGGGATTGCCTTCGAACAGGCCGGTAAAGGGCTCGCCACCCGGCAGGGTCGAATAGATGATGGTGTGGATGCCCAGATGCTCGACGATATTGGGCGTGGTGTCGATGGTGAACTGGCCGCCATTGAGCGAGAGGTGCTCGGGGCGAATACCTACGGTGACATCCTGGCCGGCAATGTCGGTGCTGGTGCGCGGCAGCTCGATGGTGCCGAGGGCGCCGAGGTCCACGGTGACGGTGGTGCCATTGGCGGCGCGCGCCTTGCCGTTGATGAAGTTCATCTTCGGCGAGCCGATGAAGCCGGCCACGAAGAGATTGTCGGGCTTGTGGTAGAGGTCGAGCGGCGAGCCCACCTGGCTGATCTCGCCGGCATTGAGCACCACGATCTTGTCGGCCATGGTCATGGCTTCGATCTGGTCGTGGGTGACGTAGATCATGGTCGAACCGAGGCGCTTGTGCAGCTCCATGAGTTCGATGCGCATTTCCGAGCGCAGGGCGGCGTCGAGGTTGCTGAGCGGCTCGTCGAAGAGGAAAATCTTGGGCTGGCGCACGATGGCGCGGCCGATGGCGACGCGCTGGCGCTGGCCGCCGGAAAGCTGGCCGGGGCGGTGCTGCAAACGGCTTTCGAGCTGGAGCACCTTGGCGGCGGCCTGCACGCGCTTGTCGACCTCAGGCTGCGGCAGCTTTTCGACGCGCAGCGGGAAGGCGATGTTTTCGTAGACGCTCATATGCGGATAGAGCGCGTAGGACTGGAACACCATGGCAATGCCACGCTGGACCGGGGGCAGGTCGTTGACGACGCGGCCGCCGATCTCGATCTCGCCCTGGCTCACGTCCTCGAGGCCGGCAATCATGCGCAGCAGGGTGGACTTGCCGCAGCCCGACGGGCCGACAAAGACCACGAACTCGCCTTCGCTGACATCGAGGTCGATGCCCTTGATGATACGCGCTTCGTTGAAGGACTTTTCGAGGCGCTTGAGGCTCAACTGCGACATGGTTCGCGTTCCATCGGTGCTATCGGGTCCCCCATCACCCACAATCGGTCCCTCGCCAGCAAGGGAGGGATGCGCAGGTGAGAGGTCCCGGTTCCATCGTCTCCCTCCCCCTTGTGGGGAGGGATCAGGGGTAGGGCGCCGCCGCCCCGGGGGGCGACGGCAGCAGGTCTGGGAGGACCCTACTTGTACTGTTCGAGCTCGGCGGCGGCCTTTTCGATGGCAGCCTGGGGCTCGGCAGCGCCGGTGACGACCGACTGCACCATTTCGATCATGACGTTCTGCAGACCGATATAGTCGTTGAACAGCGGCTCGGGACCACCGAACTCGATGCCGTCGAGGAACGGCTGCCAGTACGGCTTTTCGGCCAGCAGTTCAGCGGTCTGCGGCTCGAGCGGACGCAGCGGGGTCAGGCCCTGAGCCATTTCAGCGGCCCACTGGCGTTCGCCTTCGGTGATGAACTTGGCCAGGCTGATGGCCTGGTCTTCAACGCCGGTGCCCTTGAAGATGGCGAGGGCGTCGGTGATCAGCAGCGTGCCAGGACCCTGGGCATCGGGACCCAGCGGCAGGTTGGCGACACCCCAGTTCATGCCGGCTTCTTCGGCACGGATGGCAGCGCCCGGCGAGGCTTCGATCATGGCGACGCCACCGTCGAGCCAGATGGCGCGGACTTCGTTCTGCTCGTAGGCGGTCGGGCCTTCTTCCGAGTAGGGGATGATGTCCCTGAGGGCGGTCAGTGCAGCCAGGACCTGCGGCGAGTTCAGCGTGATGTTGCCATCGGCGTCGATCACCGAACCATTGTTGGTGTACACCCAGTGCAGGAACTGGTGCATGGTGTTGTCGAAGGTCTTGGCGACGGCGCCGTAGCCGGCGGCATCGGTGTTCTCGGTGATCTGCTTGGCGAAAGCGATCTTTTCTTCCCAGGTCTTGGGCGGGGTTTCCGGATCAAGGCCGGCTTCTTCGAACAGGTCCTTGTTCCAGAACAGGGCCTTGGTCGAGAAGGCGACCGGGACGCCCCACTGGGTGCCGTCGAAGGTGACGGTATCGGGCACGTAGTTGTAGTAGGCGGCCTTTTCCTCGTCGGTCATCGGCACCGGAACGATCAGGTCGTTCTGGGCGAACTGCTTGAGGGTACGCGAGCCGACATAGGCGAGCGCGACCGGGGTGCCGGCGGCGGCGAGCGTGGTCACCTTGTCCTGGCACTGGCCCCAGCCGACGATTTCCGGCACGACCTTGAAGCCGGGATTGGCGGCTTCCCACTCGGCGAAGTATTCGGCATAGCCGGCGGTCAGTTCGTCACCGCAGTTGATGAAGGAGATTTCCTTCACGTCCTGGGCAAACGCGCCGCTGGTCGCGCTGGCAAGCGCCAGCATCGATACGGCCATCAAACCGAAAGTCTTGTTCATTGTAGTCTCCCTTGCATGTGGGCCCCTCGGCCCTTTCCGGAGCGGATCACGTTTCAGCGAAACGGCGGACCGGCTCCAAACTCCTTGTGCGCCCCATTGGAGGGGGAGCGCCCCCTATTGCTTGACCGCCCCCGCAGTGAGGCCCGCGACGAGGTAGCGCTGCAGGAAGATGATGACGATCATCACCGGCAGGATGCCCACGAAGCTGGCCGCCATCAGCTCGTTCCAGATCACCTCCTGCTTGCCGAAGAAGGCGAAGAGGCCCACCGGCAGCGGCATGAACTCGGTCTTGGAATTGAAGGTCAGCGCGAAGATGAACTGCTGCGCATAGGCGCCGATGAAGGTCATGATGGCGACCACGACGATGCCCGGCATGGCCAGCGGCAGGATGACCCGGCGCAGCGTGTAAAGGCGCGATGCACCGTCGACCCAGGCGGCCTCGTCGAGCTCGCGGGGAATGCGCATGAGATAGGTGCGCAACAGCCAGACCGAGGAGGGAATGAGGAAGGCGGCGCCCGGCACGATCATGGCCCAATAGGTATTGAGCAGCCCGAGCGTGCGCATCAGGCGGAACAGCGGGATCAGCAGCACGGCGCCCGAGAACATGTTGACCGCAAGGAACGCGCCCAGGAGGAAGCCGGCGCCGGCGAAGTTGAAGCGGGCAAAGGCATAGGCCGCCGGGACCACGATCACCACGACGATCAGGGTGACGACCGTGGAGATGAAGAAGGAATTGAAGATGTGCATGCCCAGAGCCGGCACCGACTGCCACATGGTGAAATAGGCGTCGAAGCTCCAGGTCTTGGGGATGAAGCTGTAGGGCCGCGAAAAGAGCTGCGCGAGCGGCTTCAGCGAGACCAGGAAGCCTTCGATGAAGGGCGAGAGCACGAAGAACAGAAAAAAGAAGAGCCCGACATAAAGCGCGGCGACCTCGTACCACTTGTAGCGGTCGATCATCGGGCGGGAAGCGGACCAGAGGCCCCGGCGGGCGCGCGGGGCGGCCGGCTTGACGCTGGCCGGGCTGTCGGCGGCGGCCACTTCGGTGGTGCGGGCGACGTCGCTCATTTGGCTTCTCCCTGCTGGAGCTTGCGGACGGCTCGGAAGTAGACGATGCAGAAGGCGGTCACGAAGAGCGAGATGACCACGGCGCGGGCGGCGCCTTCACCGTATTTGCGGCTGCCGATGGCGGTCTTGTAGGTGTCGATGATCATCGTGGTGGTGGAGCCCGAGGGGCCGCCCTGGGTGAGGATCCAGATGATGTCGAAGGAATTGAAGGTGGCGATGAGCGAGAGCAGGCTCATGGTGATGATGGCCGGCACCATCAGCGGCACGGTGATGCGGCGGAAGCGGTAGAAGCGGCCGGCGCCATCGGTCCAGGCGGCTTCGTGCAGGTCCCGCGGGATCGACTGCATGGCGGCCAGGAAATAGATGGTCACCATGGGCACGCCGATCCACACGTCGGTGACGATGGTGGCCCAGAAGGCGGTGTTGCCATAGGCCAGCCAGGCAATGGGGCCGTTGGTGATGCCGAAGTTTTCGAGCAGGCCCGAGATCATCCCGAACTGGCCGTTATACATCCAGGCCCACATGTAGATGCCGATGGCCATGGGCACGATCCAGGGCGGCATGGTGAGGATGCGGAACAACGCCTGGCCGGGAATGGCGGCATTGAGCAGCACCGCGCCCAGCATGCCGATCACCATCTTGGTCGAGACCGAGAAGAAGGTCCAGATGAAGGTGCGGATGATGACTTCGGTGAAATTGCCGGCGCCGAAGATGCGCTGGTAATTGGCCCAGCCGACGAAATCATAGTCCTGCCGCAGCGAGGCATTGGTGAAGCTCAGCACGATCGTGTCCACCAGCGGGTAGGCCACGATGGTCAGGATGTAGATCAGTGCCGGGGCCAGCAGGGCAAAGGCGAAGAGGGTGGCGCTTCTGGTGCTGGTCATTGGCTTGTCCCTCAGTTCGCTCGGCCCAGGGCAGCGTCGAAGCGCTGCCAGATCGGGGTCATGTCGATGATCGACCTGGTGCGCATCGACTCGTCCATGGAAATGGCGAGGAGCCCCGCCTCCAGGGCATCCGTCACTGAGACGGGAAGCGGCGCGCCTTCGAGGCAATGCTTGAGGATGTCCTCGGCCATCTGCTCGTCGGCGCCATAGTGCTGGCTGAGTTCCGATGTCTTGTAGGTCGTGTCGGTCAGGCGCTCGGAAGTGCGGCTGTCGGTGACGCGGAAGTAGTTGCGGATGAAATCGCCTTCCGCCATGCCCTTGGCTCCCATGACCGCAAAGCGGCGGAAGTCGTCGGGCACGTTCATATTGGTGTGGAAGGTCAGCGCTGCGCCGCTTTCGTACTGCACGATGGCGGTCTGGAAATCGATGATGTCGCCGTCGCTGTCGAAGACCTTGTCCGAACCTTCCCAGCCCGAGGGTTTGCGATGGTAGACTTCCATGTCGTTGACGCCCGCCGTGGCCGGGGCGTTTTCGGGAATGAAGCTCTTGCGGCCGCCGAAGCTGGCGACGAGGCGCGGGCGCGAGCCCATGACGCCATTATAGAGATCGAGGTCGTGGCAGCATTTTTCGAGCATGAAACCGCCGGCATATTTGCCGTAGCGGCGCCAGTCGCGCATGAAAAAAGCGCCATGATAGGGCGGGATGTGCTCGGAGGCTTCGATCGACACCACCTCGCCCAGCTTGCCTTCGGCCTGGGCTTTGCGCAGATCGACATAGAGCGGCGCATAGCGCAGCACCAGGCCCACCATGACATTGTCGGAGCCGTATTTGCCGATCAGTTCGGCCAGCGCCATGGTGTCTTCCACCGTGGTCACCACGGGCTTTTCGGCAAAGATCTTCATGCCGCGCTCGAGGCCGGTGCGAATGTGCTCGAGATGGAGGTGATTGGGCGAGCCGACCATGAGGAGGTCGAGACTGCCCTCGTCGATCATCTGCTCGAGGCTGTCGAAAGACTTGCCGACGGAAACACCATGCTCGGTCGCATAGGACAGACCGGCGGGCGCCGGATCCACATAGCCAACAATCTCGAAGTCGTCGCGCGCCGCTGAAAAGATGCGCGCCAGATAGCCCAGACGATATCCGAGGCCGACGATGCCTACCCGCATAACCTTGCCGTTCCCTGTTTATTAACCCGCCGATCTCTTTGCGGATCGGTGTCGTTTGTGTAAACGATTTTCAAGACTAGGCGCCTTCCGACAACAATGTCAACACACATTCCGATCCCGCACAATACCAATTTAAGCCACCCTGAAACTCTGCTCAAACGGGCGGCGTTTTGCCGTATTTCTAGGCGTTTATTGGTATTGCAGTGGTATTAGAGGAGTGGACAAAACCCTCGATAAGCGGCAGCATGTCCGAATTGGTATCCATGTGGCCTCTTTCACATGACCCCATCTGCGTGTCGACTGTGAAAATTTGAAACAGAAATGGCGCACGTGCCTCGAAGCCGTGCTCCTTCCAGGCAAGAGACGAAAATGAGCCTATCCGCAAATCCCTTCCCTCAGGACGCCGACCGCTCGGCCATCTGGACCATGCTCGTGCCACGCGACATCAAGGCCTATGTCAACGCCGACTGGTCGATGGTGGAAGGCGATTTCGTCGCCGACGATTTCATGGGAATCAACGGCAACCGCGTCGACAACCCGGACGGATGGACCATCAGCTTCCCCACGCTGGCCGACTATCGCGACGAATGGCTGCGCCAGGCGCATGAGGGCCAGGCACAGAGCTATGCCGAAGATGTTGAGGCCGGCATCCACCGCGCCACCAGCCTCACCGAAATCGAAATCACCGGCGAGCGGGCCATCGCCCACAAGAAGTTCAACGGCGAAATCAAGCTCAGTAATGGTGGGGTCGACCGCCTCAACTGGCAGACGCTCTATTTCCTGCGCAAGGTGAGCGGCGAATGGAAGCTGACGGGGTTTGTTGGGTATCTGCCCTATCCGATGCCGAAGCAGAGCTGAGCATTCTTCAAATGCTCCGCGCCGCCCTCGGGCTTGATCGGAGGGCCACCGACATCGCGGTGGATGTTTGAACTGGTCCTCGGGTCAAGCCCGAGGACGGCGCCGTGGGAATTCAACCGACGGCGTCATTCCCGCGAAAGCGGGAACTCCTGTTTCACTGGCCCAACGGAGGTTCCCGCTTTCGCGGGAATGACCCGGTGGGTGGAGCAAAAAGCTAGCCATGTCCTTCTTCACCCCCCAACGCCTTGTCATGCTGGTGTTCTTCCTCCAGCCCGTCGCCTTCGGGTCCTGGCTGCCGCGCATTCCGGAGGTGCAGGCGGCCATGGGCCTGGGGCCGGCGGCGCTGGCACTGGCGCTGCTCGGCATGCCCTGCGGCACGCTTCTCACCCTGCCATTTGCCGGGCCGCTGGTGGGCCGGATCGGGGCGCGGACCGCGATCTTTGTCGGCTTCATCTTCTATTCCATCGCCGCCAGCCTGCCGGTGCTGGCGCCCGATCCGATCCTCTTGTTCATCGCCCTTGCCCTGGCCGGCTCGGCCATTTCCTTTGTCGAACTGGGCCTCAACGTCCAGGCCGATCTCGTCGAGAAGACCAGCGGCAAGCTGATCATGAACACTTCGCATGGATGCTGGTCGCTGGGCATCATGGCGGGCAGCCTCATCGGTTCGGGCTTTGCCGCAATCGGCCTGGCGCCCGGGTTTGCCGTGCCGCTGCTGGCCGCCCTGGTGCTGCCGATCGCGCTCTTCGCGGCCAAAGCCCTGCCGGTGCTCCACGACGCGGCGCCCGCGGGAGAGACCCAGCGCTCGGCCTGGGCCCTGCCCAGCCCAGCGCTGATCGGCATTTGCCTCTTCGTGTTCGGCATCACCATGACCGAGGGCGCCATGGCAGACTGGTCGGCCATTTTCCTGCGCGATGCGCTCTCGGCCGAGGGCGGCCTTGTCGGCCTCGGCTATTCGGTTTTTGCCTTCATGGTCGCCGCAGGCCGCTTTGGCGGGGATACGCTGAAGCGTCGTTTTGGTGGCGTCGGCACCGCGCAGATCTGCGGCACACTGGCAGTAGCAGGTGCCGTGCTGCTGTATTTCGCGCCCAGCGTGCCTTTGGCGCTGGTGGGCTTCGGGATCATCGGCGTCGGCGTCTCGGTCGGCTTTCCGCTGGCCGTGACCGCTGCCGCCGGCATCGGCGACCGCGCCGCCTCGGCCAATGTGGCCGTCCTCTCCTTCGTGGCGCTGACCGGCTTCCTGATCGGGCCGCCGCTGATCGGCTTCGTCGCCGAGCACTGGGGCATCCGCGTCGGCGTGGCCTGCGTCATCCCGGTGCTGCTAGTGAGCCTCTTTCTCACCGGTCGACTGAAGCCAAGGCCGGCGCGGACAGCCCATAATCCAGAATCCGAAGTGCCGGGAGTTTTGTGATGAAGATAGCCGTTGCCGGGCTGCATATCGAATGCAGCACCTATAATCCCGTGCTCAATCGCGAGGCCGATTTTCGCGTGCTGCGCGGGCCCGCCATGCTGAAGGATCAGTATTTTGATTTCGTGACGCATTTTCCGGCCGAGTTCATCACCATTTTCCACGCCCGCGCCATTGCCGGCGGGCCGGTGGCGCGCGACACCTATGAGACCTGGAAGGCGGAAATCCTCGACGGTTTGCGGGCCGCCATGCCGTTTGACGGCGTCTACCTCCCCATGCATGGCGCCATGTTTGTGGAAGGCCTGTTCGACGCCGAGGGCGATTTCATCGCCGCGGTGCGCGAGACGGTCGGGCCGGATGTGCTGATTTCGGCCAGCTATGATCTCCATGGCAATGTCAGCCAGAAGATCATCGACGCGCTCGACATGTTCTCGACCTATCGCACGGCGCCCCATATCGACGTGCAGGACACGATGCGCCGCTCCGTGACCATGCTGGTGCGCGCCCTCAAGACCGGCGTGAAACCGCTGCTCGCCTGGGCGCCGGTACCAGTGCTGTTGCCGGGCGAGCGCACGTCCACGCAGGATGAACCGGCGCGGACTTTTTACACGCAGATCCACGAGGTCGAGGAACCGACGGGCATCTGGGATGCCTCGTTCCAGGTGGGCTATGTCTGGGCCGACGAACCCCGCGCGACCGCCTGCGCCGTGGTGACCGGGACGGACCGCGCCGCCATGGAAAAGGCGGCGGCTCACCTCGCCCAGGATTATTGGGATATCCGCGATGGCTTTGTGTTCGGCATGGAGACCGGTTCTATCGCCGAATGCGTGGACCGTGCCATTGCCAGCCCGTCTCACCCTGTCGTGCTCGCCGAATCGGGTGACAATCCGACCGGCGGTGGCGTGGGTGACAGGGCAGAAGTGCTGGCCGAGCTGCTCAATCAGGGCGCCGATGGCGTCATCTTTGCCGGTATCACCGACAAGGCGGCAACCGATGCGGCCTATGCGGCCGGCGTGGGCGCGCGGGTAAACCTCCATATCGGCGCCAGCCTCGACCCGTCGAGCAGGCCGGTGGAGACCGAAGCCGAAGTCATCTACCTCGCCGAAGTCAGCGAACCACGGCTCCGCGAGGCGGTGGTACGCATCGGGGGCGTGGACCTTGTCCTCACGGCCCGCCGCCGTCCCTTCCACAATATCGTCGACTTCACCCGGCTCGGCCTCGATCCGCATGCGGCAAAGATCATTGCGGTGAAATCCGGCTATCTCTCCCCCGAACTCGGGCCCATCGCCAATCCTGGCATCATGGCGCTGTCGCCGGGCGTGGTGGACCAGTTCGTCGAGCGCACGGAGCGCAAGCACACCCCGCGCCCGAGCTATCCGTTTGACCGGGATTTCGGGTATTCGCCGCAGGTGAAGTGGTCGAAGCGGGCGGGCCGCTGACTGCTACCCTTTTTGGAAGGAATGGCTCCTGCGCCTCCCTCCCCCTTGAGAGGGGGATCGAGGGTGGAGGTGCCTCGGCGGCCCACCGAACTACCCCCTCCCCAGCTTCGCTAGGCCTTCGGCCAGCTGCGCTACCCTCCCTCAAGGGGGAGGGTGAAATAGGCGACAGCAGCACCCGCCCCCATCGTCACCACCGGGCTTGTCCCGGTGGTCCATGCACCCGCAAGATGGATTGCCGGGACAAGCCCGGCAATGACGACAAATGTTACATCCGCCTGCCGGACAGGCGCTCGCCCTTCCCCTTTCACCCCCTTTCGTTTAATCACCAAACGAAAGGGAGGGCCGCCCGATGACACCGAGTTTGCGGCAGGCGAAGATCGTCGAACTGGCGCGCCGAAAGGGCGAAGTCAGCGTAGAGGAACTGGTCGCGGCTTTCGAGGTGACGCCGCAGACCATCCGCAAGGATCTCAATATTCTCTGCGATCGCGGGGCGCTGAAGCGGACCCATGGCGGGGCCATGCACCCCTCGGGCGTGGAAAATGTCGAATATGAAGCGCGCCGGCAGATCGCTCCCAATGAAAAGCGTGCCATCGGCCGCGCCGCTGCGGCGCTGATCCCCGACCATGCGTCGCTGTTCATCAATATCGGCACCACGACCGAGGCGGTCAGCCAGGCGCTGAGCGCGCATCGCGGGCTCATGGTCATCACCAACAATATCAATGTCGCCAATCACCTGCGCGTCGTGCCAACGGTCGAGGTGGTCATATCGGGGGGCGTGGTGCGGCCCAGCGATGGCGGCATCGTGGGCGAAGCGGCGGTCGATTTCATCCGGCAGTTCAAGGTGGATTTCGCCGTGATCGGCGTTTCCGCCATCGACCCGGATGGGGCGCTGCTGGATTTCGATTTCCGCGAGGTGAAAGTGGCGCAGGCCATCATCGCCAATGCCCGCCATGTCATCGTCGTCGCCGACCAGACCAAGTTCACCCGCACCGCCCCGGTGCGGATCGGCCACCTTTCCCAGGCGCAGAGCTTTATTACCGACATTTGCCATCTGGATTCCATCCGCCAGGTCTGCGCAGATGCGGGCATTCAATTGATCGAAACAGGCGCCGCCTGACCATTCCGGGATCTTGCCATGCAGACCATTGCCGAACTCGCCAGCGCCCTTGTCGCCGCCCATGACGGAGGTGCCAAGGTTGGCGCCGTGCCCGAAGCCCTGGTCCCTGCCGATCTCGACGCCGTCTATGCGACGCAGGACGAGATCATCAGCCAGATCGGCCCGGTGGGCGCCTGGAAGGTTGCAGCGGGGCTCGGCGATCCGCCGCTTTGCTCGCCCATTCCGGCCAATCGCTGTTTCGTCGATGGCGACCGGATCGATGGCGCGCGGCACAAGATCTTCCTTGCTGAGATCGAGGTCGCGGTGCGGCTGGGCGCGGACATTGTTGCCGGGGCAAACACGTTCGAAGTCGAGCGGGCGATTGCCAGCATCCACCCGGCCATCGAGCTGATCGGCAATCCTTTCACCGACCGCGACCCCAACCGCGCAATGTGCAGCTCGCGGACCTGCAATCCAATGGCGCCGTCGTCGTCGGCCGCGATCTCGACCGCGGCATCACCGCCTCGCTCGCCACCCTCGATGTCACGCTGAGCCTCGACGGCAAGGCGGTCAACAGCGTCGACAAGGGCGCAAGCTGGGACGCCATTGTGAAGGATATCGCCTGGCTTGCCGGCCATGCCGAGGCGCGCGGCCTGCCGCTCAAGGCCGGCCAGGTGATCATCACCGGCGCCAGGGCGCTGCTCAAACTCGACGGCGCGACCAGGGTCGAGGGCGTGCTGGGCGATTGGGGTCGGGTGAGCTGCGGGGTTTGATCTTCCAATCCCTGTTCGTCGCCCCCTCTCCCTTTGGCGGAGAGGGTTGGGGTGAGGGGGCCTTCCGGCCAGTCCGATGAAAAGGCCCCCTCACCCGGCGCTTTGCGCTGACCTCTCCTCCAAAGGGAGAGGTGAAGAGGTGACTGCTAACCCCCGAACGTATTCTCCGCAATCGACGCCGCCTTCATCTCGATCGAGAACCCCGGACGCTCCGGGGGCATGTAGGCGGCGTTCTTGATCACGCAGGGGTCGAGGAAGTGTTCGTGCAGGTGGTCGACATATTCGATCACCCTGCCCTCCTTGGTTCCTGACACGACCAGGTAATCGATCATCGAGAGGTGCTGCACATATTCGCAGAGGCCGACGCCACCGGCATGCGGCCACACCGCCTTGCCGTATTTCTGCGCCATCAACAGCACCGACAGCACCTCATTGAGGCCACCGATGCGGCAGGCATCGATCTGGACGATGTCGATGGCATCGCGGGTGATGAACTGCTTGAAGAGGATGCGGTTCTGGCACATTTCGCCGGTCGCCACCTTCACTGGCGCGATGGCCTCGCGGATTTTCCGGTGGCCTTCTACGTCATCGGGGCTGGTCGGCTCCTCGATGAAATAGGGATTGAAGCGCTTGAGCTGGTTGACCCACTCAATCGCCTGATCGACCTCCCAGACCTGGTTGGCGTCGATCATCAGATAGCGATCCGGCCCCATGATCGATCGGACGATTTCGAGGCGCCTGATATCGTCGGCAAGGTCGCGCCCGACCTTCATCTTGATATGGGTGAAACCCGTTTCCACCGCTTCGGTGGCCAGCCGCGTCAGCTTCTCGTTAGAATAGCCAAGCCACCCGGCCGAGGTCGTGTAGCAGGCATAGCCTTCGGCCCGAAGGCGGGCAATGCGCTCGGCTTTGCCGGGCTCGGCGGCGCGGAAAATGGCCAGGGCTTCTTTGGGGGTGATGGCGTCGGTGAGGTAGCGGAAGTCGATGATACTGACGAGCTGTTCGGGGCTCATCTCGCTGACATAGAGCCAGACGGGCTTTTTCGCCCGCTTGGCGAGGAGGTCCCAGACGGCATTGACTACCGCGCCGGTCGCCAGATGCATGGCGCCCTTGTCGGGGCCGATCCAGCGGAGCTGGCTGTCGCCTGTCATATGCCGCCAGAAGCGGCCGGGATTTTCCTCGACCCAGTCGAGATCGAGCCCCACGACGCGATCGGTCAGCGCCGCAATCGCCGCACACACCACTTCATTGCCGCGGCCGATGGTGAAGGTGAGGCCATGGCCTTCGAGGGTACCATCGGTGCCGAGGACCACATAGGCGGCGGAATAGTCCGGATCGGGATTCATCGCGTCCGAGCCGTCGAGCGAGGCCGAGGTGGGGAAGCGGAGGTCGTGGGTGGCGAGGGTGGTGATCTTCATTGGGCTCAAGCCGTCCAGCCGCCGTCGATGATATGCACCTGCCCGGTCGTGTAGGTGGCTCCCGCCAGATACACTGCCAGGTCCGCCACTTCGTCGGGGCGGGCAATGCGGCCGATCGGCTGGCGGGCGATAAAGGCCTTCCTGGCCGCCTCGAAATCGCCGGTGGCGTGCCAGCGCTGGTGGAGGCTCGGCGAGTCCACCGTGCCGGGGCAGATCGCGTTCACGCGGATGCCTTGGGTCGTATAGTCGGCGGCGATGGACTTGGTGAGGCCCACCACGGCCGCCTTGGAAATCGTATAGGCCGCCCGGTTGGGCACGCCTTTGACCGAAGAGGCCACCGTCGCCATGTTGATGATGGCGCCGTCCTGGCGCTCCAGCATCTGCGGTAGCACCGCCTTGATCGTCCGGATCTGCGCCTTGACGTTCAGCGCCAGCGCGAAATCGAGATCGTCATCGCTCATTTCCAGCACCGTGCCGCCATGCACCACGCCGGCGCAGTTGAACAGCACGTCGATATGACCGATCTCGGCGACGGCCTGGTTGACGGCGTCGGTGGAGAGCACATCGAGCACGCGCGTCGTCACATTGGGGACTGCGTCGAGTTCGGCCAAGAGGGGCGCGTTGATATCGGTCGCGATCACCTTTGCTCCGGCTCTTGCAAAAGCCTCGGCCGATGCCCTTCCGATGCCCTGGGCAGCAGCAGTGATGAGAACGATCTTTCCAGTGAGGTCGGCCACGTTTTGTCCTTTGGTCCTGTAGTCTGCTGGCAGTGGCCCCATCGCCTCCCTCCCCCTTGAGGGGAGGGACCGAGGGTGGGGGGCCGTCGGTGGCCAACTGAACCACCCCCACCCCCATCCCCTCCCTTCAAGGGGGAGGGGAGCCGCCTGCACAGGCTCGTCGTCTTAGTCGTACAGCACGGCTGCGATTTCGGGGTCGGTCATGTTGGTCGCATCATAATAGTAGAAGCCGGTGTCGATGACCTCCGGCAGTTCCTCGCCGTTGAGGGCGCCGATGGCGGCCTTGACGGTTTCGTATCCGATGCCGACGGGGTTCTGGGTGATGGCGCCGGCCATGACGCCCGATTCGACCATGCCCTTCTGGGCAGCACCGGAGTCGAAGCCGATGACGACGATTTCCGAGCCCAGTTCGGTCTTGCCGTTGGCGACGCCGATGGCCGAGCCCTCATTGGCGCCAAAGATGCCCTTGAGATCCGGGTTGGCAAGGAGGATCGACTTGGTGATCTCGGTCGACTGCAACTGGTCGCCGCCGCCATACTGGACCGACACGACCTCGATATTGGGATAGGCTTCCTTCATGCGGTTGACGAAGCCGTCGACGCGGTCGATGCCGGTGCGGCTGGTCTGGTCGTGGGCCACGACGGCCACCTTGCCTTCGCCGCCGATCAGTTCGGCCATCTTGTCGGCCGCGAGCGCGGCAGCCGCCACGTTGTCGGTGGTGGCGGTGGTCAGCGGGATGTCGCTGTCGACGCCACTATCAAAGGCGACGATGGGAATGCCGGCATCGGATGCCTGCTGCAGCAGCGGCACGGCGGCCTGCGAGTCGAGCGCGGCAAAGCCGATGGCGTCGGGCTGGCGCGACAGGGCTGCGGCCAGCATGTCCATCTGCCGGTCGACCTGCGACTCGCTTTCCGGACCTTCGAAGGTGACATTGGCGCCGAATTCGGCGGCGGCCTTGTCGGCACCGGCCTTCACGGCCTGCCAGAACTGATGCTGGAAGCCTTTGGAGATGAGGGCGATATCGACCTGGTCCTGTGCCAGGACGGCGGGGCCGGATGCGGCCAGCAGGGCAATGGCGCTGATGGCGCCAATCAGGCTACGGCGATTGAGCATGGTTTTCCTCCCAGATGCTGCTTTGAAACTGTTGAGTCGTGTTCTTCTTGGTCTTGGCGCGGGACGCGCGGTAGTTCTCGACGCCTAAAGTTTGCGGCGCCGCAGGATGTCGGCATAGACGGCGAGGATGATGATGCAGCCGGTGACCACCGTCTGCCATTCCTGCGCCACCGATAGAATTCTGAGGCCATTGGCCAAGACCGAAATGATCAGTGCGCCGATCAGCGTGCCGAGCACGGTGCCGCGCCCGCCCGAGAGCGAGGTGCCGCCGATGACCACGGCCGCGATGGCATCGAGTTCATAGCCCTGCCCCAAGGCCGGCTGGGCCGAATTGAGCCGGCTGGCGATGAGGAGACCGGCAACGCCACAGATCGAGCCGGCCAGCGCATAGACGGCGATCTTCCAGCGATCGACATTGACGCCGGAAAGGCGCACGGCCTCCTCGTTGGAGCCGAGGGCGAAGGTGTAGCGACCGAGCGCGGTCTTGCCGAGAATGAAGGCGGCAAGCAAAGCCACCGCAAAAAGGATGAGCACGCCATTGGGGATGGGGAGGCCCGGAATGACCGAGCCAACCATCGAACCGAGCGAAATCTGGGTAAAGCCAGGCGTGTCGTTGAAATAGATCGGGCGGGTGCCCGAGATCACCAGCGACAGACCCTTCATGATCAGCATCATGCCCAGGGTGGCGATGAAGGGCGGGACCTTCAATTTGGCGATGATCGTGCCCGAGGTGAAGCCGACCACCGTGCCGGCGAGGATGGCGCCGATGACGCCCAAGGGGAGCGGCAGGCCCCAATAGGTGAGGATCACGCCGGCAATAACCGCACAGAAGGTCATCAGTGTGCCGACCGAGAGATCGATACCGCCGGTGATGATCACCAGGGTCGCGGCGATGGCAAGGACGCCATTCACCGAGGTCGCCTGCAGGATGGCCAGGATATTCTGGGTCTGCATGAAATTGGGCGAAGCCAGCGAAAACACCACGACCAGCGCGATAAGGCCGGAAAAGGCAAGCAGGCGGTGGAAGGCGCCGGATATGCGGATGCCGGTTTTCTGGCCCGGGGCGGTGGTGTCGGTCATGCTGTGGCTCCGGTGTGCGAGGTCTGGCTCCCGTCCCCCTTGAGGGGAGGGGTCGGGGGTGGGGGTCCATTGGCAGTCCACAGAACCACCCCCTCCCCAGCTCTGCTACGGCCCTTCGGACCGAGCGGCGCTACCCTCCCCTCAAGGGGGCGGGTGGGCAGAACACTGGATACGGGTTTGATGCTAACCCGCATGCCGCAGCTCCATGGCGGTCTCGCGCATCGTCGCGAGCCGCATGATATCTTCCTGGCTCGATCCGCCGGGCAGGACGCCGGTCAGCCGGCCCTCGCACATGACGGCGATGCGGTGACTGAGCCTCAGGATTTCCGGCAACTCCGAGGAGATGACGATGATCGCCTTGCCCTGGGCGGCGAGGTTGTTGAGGAGCTTATAGATTTCCGACTTGGCACCGACATCGATGCCGCGGGTCGGTTCGTCGAAAATCAGGATGTCGCAGTCCCGCAGCAGCCATTTGGCGATGACCACTTTCTGCTGGTTGCCGCCCGAGAGCAGCCGCGCTTCCTGGGTGTCGCTGGGCGTCTTGATGGCGAGCTGGCGGATGGCTTCCTTGGCCGCCTGTTCCATGCCTGCCTCGTCGAGCACACCGCCGGGACCGGTGAAGCGATCTAGGCTGGCCAGCGCGATATTGTTGCGCACGTCGAGCCCGGTCGCGAGACCGAAGAGTTTCCTATCCTCCGACAGGTAGCCGATGCCCTTTTCCACGGCGTCGCGCGGCGTGGAAATGCCGACGCGCTTGCCATGGACCCAGATCTCGCCACCCTCCTTGCGGTCGGCGCCGAAGATGGCGCGGGCCACCTCGGTGCGCCCGGCGCCCATCAGCCCGGCAAAGCCGAGGATTTCGCCCTGCCGTACCGAGAAACTGACATCGCGTATTTCGCGACCACGCCTGAGGTTCTTCACCTCCAGCGCCACCGGCGCATTGGCTGTATTGGGAATGGCCAGCGTCTCGTTGCTGAGGGTGCGGCCCACCATCATGGAAATGATGGTCTCGATGGACGTATCGGCCGCCGGGACCGTCCCGACATATTCGCCGTCGCGCATCACGGTGACGCGGTCGGAGATGCGCTTGATCTCGTCCATCTTGTGCGAAATGTAGACGACGCCGACACCCTCGGCCTTGAGCCTGACGATGATGGCGAAGAGCTCGGCAATCTCGGCATCGTTCAGCGCCGCCGTCGGCTCGTCCATGATCAGCACGCGGGAGCGATAGGACAGTGCCTTGGCGATCTCGACCATCTGCTGCTTGGCAATGGTCAGCGTATCCACCTTTACCGTCGGCTCGAGCTTCAGATTCATCGAGGCGAAGATGGCAGCCGCGTCGCGATTGAGCTGGCCCTCGTCGAGGATGCCGAAGCGGCGCGGCTCGCGGCCGATGAAGATGTTCTGCGCGGCGGTGAGGTCGCGCATCAGGGCCAGTTCCTGGTGGATGATGGAAATGCCGGCGTCCTGCGCCTGGCGCGGCGAGGTGATCTCCACCGGCACGCCATCGAGCTTCACCACCCCCGCATCGCGCGAATAGACGCCTGAGAGCACTTTCATCAGGGTCGACTTGCCGGCGCCATTCTCGCCCATCAGGGCATGGACCTCGCCGGGCCTGAGATCGAATTGGGCGCCGATCAGCGCGCGCACGCCGGGAAAGCTCTTGTCCACGCCGGTCATCTCGACCAGCGGCACGGCAGGCGCAGGCGTCGTCGCGCGCTCGGATGACCCTCCCACCATGCTCCCGTCCTCCCTCTGCGTCGCCGCCCGTTCTTTGCCGGGTCGTCGAACCGTCGTGGAGCTAATGGCAAGTCAGTCAGGCTGTCAAGTGGTCAGACCAGTGGACAGCCGACGTGACCGGGGCTATGACAGGGCAACGAGGGCAGTATGAAGCTTCAGGCCGTATCCAACCGCAAACTCTATATCCAGATCGCCGACCAGATCCGCGACCAGATCCACAAGGGCGCGGTGGAGCCGGGCGGACAATTGCCCTCGGAACGCGACCTGGCGCTGAGTCTGGGCGTCTCGCGTCCCACGGTGCGCGAGGCGCTGATCGCGCTCGAAGTGGCGGGGCTGGTGGAAGTGCGGGTGGGCGTCGGCGCCTTCGTGCGCAAGCGCGACACGGCAGACGAGACGCTGCCCGAACAGAGCGCCTCGCCGCTCGAAATCATGGCTGTGCGGCGCCTCCTCGAACCCGAGGCCGCGGCCCTGGCCAGCCAGCACATTTCTCCCGAGGGCACGGCGCGCCTGGCCGAAACCATCCGCAAGATGCGCGCGGAAACGACGCGGGGACAATGGTCATCGGAAAGCGACCGTATCCTTCACATGACCCTGGCCGACGCTTCGGGCAATGCCGTGTTGCGCGAAATGCTCGACGGGCTCTGGAATTCCCGGCGCGGGGAAGTCGACACGCGTTTCCACCAGCACCTGGCCGATATCGGTGAAGTGCGCTCGCACATCCTTGGCGATCATGAGGCAATCATCGCCGCCGTGGTCAGCGGCAATGCCGAAGCGGCGCGCAAGGCTATGGCGCAGCACCTGGAGTTTGTTGCTGATGCGATGCTGGAAGCGTGGGAGTAGTTTTATCACCCAGCGGCTGTCACCCCGGGCCTGACCCGGGGCCCATCTCGACATCTCAGGATGGGCCCCGGCTTTCGCCGGGGTGACAGCCGGGAGGCTGTTTCAACGCGACAGCACCGCCTTCAGCGCCTTGACCTTGTCCCGGCTGGTGGTCTTGCGCGTGGGGCTGACAAAGTCGAGACGCTGGGCCGGGGCGCTGTCGGGTGAAGCAGGTTCGCCGCAGGCGCCGTGCACGGCCGAGAGCGGAACGCGCTGGAGGATGGCGGGGGCGGTTTCGGCCGTCACGCCAGATCCGGCCATGATGGTCAGGCGCCCGTCGGCCAATTGATGGGCCAGCGCCAGATCCTCAATGCCTTCGCGAGCCGTCCGCGCCCTTCCGGAGGTGAGGATGGTGTCAAAACCCAGCGCCACTGCCTGCTCCACCGCTTCACCAATGTCCGGGACGAGATCGAAGGCGCGATGCAGGGTTCTCGGCATTTCGCCGGTCGTATCCACCAGCCGCTCGAGCAGCGCGATATCGAGCCGCCCGTCAGGCAGGCTGGCGCCCAGCACCACGCCCGCGAGGCCGGCCTGACGCACGGCTTCGATATCGAAGAGCATGGCATCGCGGTCGGCAGCGGAAAACACGAAATCCCCGCCGCGCGGCCGGATCATGGCCCGCACCGGTACCGAGGCTTTCGCGGCCAGCGCCATCAGGCCCGGCTGCGGGGTCAAGCCACCCAATTCCAGCACCGAACAGAGTTCGATGCGGTCGGCACCCCCGGCGAGGGCTGCGGCGAGCCCGGCGGCATCGTCGACGCAGATTTCGAGCAGGGTCATGCCGCGCCCTCCGAGAAAGCGAGGCTCGCGGCGCCGATGAGCCCAGCATCGACGGTCAGTTGCGCCGGCACGACCAGCGGCCGATCGATCCGTCGGAGGATACAGGCGCGCACTGCCTCGTCCAGTCGCGCGACGAGCGCACGGGCATTGCCCAAGCCTCCCCCGACCGGGATGATGTCCGGCCCGACGATATTGACCGTCAGGGCCAGCGGCACGCTCACCAGTTCCACATGGAGGTCCACCGTCTGTGCGGCACCGGCATCCCCTGCCTGCCAGGCAGCGATGATCTCGGTGCTCGGCAGGTCCGTACCGTGCAGCAGCTTGTGCAGCTTCTCGATGCCGCGCGCCCCGCCGATCGTGTCGACGCAGCCGGCCTGGCCGCAGCCGCAGCGGAAGTGCTCGATCTCATGGGGCGGCACGCTGACCTTGGTGGCCACCGCCGTGCCATGCCCCCATTCGCCCGAAAGGCCGCCGCCACCGCGAAAGAGCTTTCCGTCGGCGACAATGCCGCCACCGACGCCGGTGCCCAGAATGGCGCCGAAGACGACGCGATGGCCGCGCCCGGCCCCGGCATGAGCCTCGGCCAGGGCAAAGCAATCGGCATCATTGGCCACGAAGACCGGGCGACCGAGCTTTTCGCCCAGTTCAGCGCCCAGATGACGCCCGTCGATGCAGGGAATGTTGGCAACCGTGGTGACGCCGCTATCGGGGTCGACTACGCCCGTCACCGAGATGGAAATGGCGCTGCCCGCCGGGGCGCCGCCTTGATCGACCAGCGCCGATATCGTCTCCACGAAGGATTGAAAATCGTCGCGCGGCGTCGGCATCCGGCCGACCGGCTTCAGTGCCGTCGGGCCGGTGGCGGTGGCGGCCTTGATGGTAGTGCCGCCGATATCGAAACAGGTGATCATGGAGGGGCATCTAACGCAGCCCTCGGCGCAAAAGCAAACGGCGCCGGTGGGGAGCACCGGCGCCGTCCGGTTGTTACTGCATCGCCCCGGCTTGCCTGGGCAACCACAGTACGAGGTCGGGAATGTAGGTGATCATGAACAGCACTACGATCAGCAGCAGGAGATGAGGCCAGAGCTCCTTGATCATCGCCGATATGGGGATGTCGTTCACCGCCTTGATGACGAAGAGCAGCATGCCCATGGGCGGCGTGATGAGGCCGATCATCATGTTGAGTACCAAGACGACGCCGAGATGCACGAGGTCGATGCCGAGCGCCAGGGCGGTCGGGATGAACAGCGGCACGATGACGAGCTGGATGGTCGAGACGTCGAGGAAACAGCCCAGGATCAGGAAGAGGATGTTCAGCAAGAGCAGGAACAGCCAGGCTTCCATCTGGTAGTAGGCGAAGAACTCGTAAACCATCTGCGGGATGCGCTCGACGGCGATCACGTAGTTGAAGACGAAGGCGCCGCAGAGCACGATCGACACCACGGCCGTGGTCTTGACCGTCGCGTAGACCACGCCGACGAAGCTCCGCGGTCCCAGCGTGCGATAGGCAAACAAAGCCAGCAGCAGCGCATAGAAGGCCGAGACGGCCGCCGCTTCGGTGGGCGTGAAGACGCCGGTATAGATACCGCCCAGGAGAATGACCGGCATCATCAGCGCCGGGAAGGCGCGGAGGAAGATCAGCGGGAACTGGCGGAACGGGATGGCCTCTTCCACCGGGAAGCCGCGACGCTTCGCGGTGAAATAGGCGGCCACCATCTGGAAGGCGACGATGATCAGCGCCGGCACCACGCCACCGAGGAACAGCGCGCCGATCGAGGCGGACGACACCAGGGCGTAGTAGACCATGGGGATGGAGGGTGGGAAGATCGGCCCCACCACGGCGGTGGCCGCGGTCAGCGCGCCAGCATAGCCGGGCGGATAGCGACCTTCGCGCATCATCATGTCGTTGACGACCTTGCCGACGCCGGCGGCATCGGAAATTGCCGAGCCGCTCATGCCCGAGAAGATGAGGCTGGTGAGAATGTTCACCTGCGCCATGCCGCCGGGGCTGCGTCCGACCAGGGCAAGGCAGAATTTGAGCAATCGATCCGATATCTTGCCGGCATCCATGATGTTGGCGGCAAAGATGAAGAGCGGCACGGCCACGGCGGCGAAATTGCCGAAAATGCCGTTGAGCACCATTTCGGCGCCGAGGCCTACGTCGCGGCCGGAAATGAAAAGATAGAGAACGCTCGAGGCGATCATGGCGATGCCCATGGGCAGGCCGGCGATCGTGGTCACGACGAGGACCACGAGCATGATGGGGAGGGCGTATTCAGCCAGGATTTGCATAGTCTGGGCGCCTTAAATCTGCTTGCCCCATTCGGGCGTGAACAGGCGCCAGAGACGCACCGCGGCTTGAATGGTGAAATTGACAACAAAGAGCAGGTAGCAGCCGTAGATCCAGGTCATGGAGATGCGCAGGACCGGGCTGCGCTTGCGCAGCAGGAATTCGAGATAATCCCAGGTGGCCGGGATCAGCAGCAGGAAGCAGCCGATCAGCACGATCATCGAGAAGATCGCGGAAATGCGCTTCATCTTCGGCGACATGACTTCATAGACGACGTCGAAGGTCACATGTTCGCGGATATTGACCATGAAGGCGGCCGCCCAAAACACCGTCCAGACGAAGGCGATCATGGTGACCTCCTCGGTCCACAGGATCGGGCGGTTGACGACGTAGCGGAAGAATATCTGGACGATGAAGCCGAGGAAGGCGGTGGTGAAGAGAAGGACGCCGACAAGATCGGCGCCCTCCTTGAGTACCCGCAGCCATGTCGGCATCCGCCTCACGGATGCGGAATAGTCGGTCATATTTTACTCGGTAGCGAGGGCGTTGATCTGGTCGATCCAGCCTTCCGGCCAGGCGGCAGCGCGATCGGAATTGAGGTAGAAGTCCTGCACGTGGCTGCGGAAGGCGTCAACGTCGGGCGTCGTGACCTGCAGGCCCTGCTCCTCGAAGAAGGACACGAGGCGCTCTTCGTCGGCGGTGCGCTCGGTGTTGTTCCAGTCGCACGAGGCCACGGCAGCCTCGGTCATGGCAGCCTTTTCCTCGTCGTTGAGCTGTTCCCAGGTCTGGTTGTTAACGGCCACGTTGATGGCGTCGACCAGGTGGCTGGTGAGAACGATCTGCTCAGTGACTTCGTAGAATTTGGCAGCCTCGACAGACGGCAGCGGGTTGTCCTGGCCATCGATCGTGCCGGCCTGGAGGCCGAGATAGACTTCGCCGAACGGCAGCGGGGTCGGGTTAGCGCCCAGGGCCTGACCGAGGAACAACCACGCGTCGGACGAAGGCATGCGCAGCTTGACGCCGGCCAGATCTTCGGGGGTCTGCACGTCGCGGGCGGTGCGCAGGTTCACCTGGCGGGTGCCGAGATAGCAGGCGTCGAGCAGTTGGATGCCCATTTCGTCGCTGACGCGCTGCTTGAATTCGGCGCCGATGTCGCTGGCGAGGAAGGCGCGGTAGTGCTCGGGGCTCTGGAACAGGTAGCCGGCGGTGAGCAGGCCGTATTCGGGAATGGCGTCGGCGATGAGCTGATAGGACACATAGGTCATTTCAGCATTGCCGCGCTGCAGGGCGTCGAGATCGGCGCCCTGGGCGAACAGCGAGCCCGAATCGTAGAGCTGGATGTCGTAGCGGCCGGGCGACAGCTCTTCGAGCTTGTCGGCAAAGACCTTCATGGCCTGGGTATGCAGGTCGGTAGGAACGCTGGGAACGGTGTACTTCAGCTCCAGCTTGTCCTGGGCAAAAGCGGCGCCGGTCAGCGCAAGGGTGGAAACCGCCACGAGGGCAAGCGAGGTAAAGCGGGTCATGGGTCCCTTCCTCCAAGGGCATTATGTGAACCGTTGGCGCCTGCCTCCCCAGACAGTGGCGCTTAGACGGCGGCACCTTGCAATAAGTTCTCACTCATGTAAACAGTGATTTATCGACTGATGCACGAACTGATTGTATCAGTTGCTTGATGAGGAGACTTTCGTGGCTGCCGCAGACCTTAAAGGCGTGATCACCGCTTCGATCACCCCCTTCGCCCCCGACTTCAGCGTGGATATTGCGCGCCTGGCCGCCCATAGCGCCAAACTGCTCGAGGCCGGCGGCAGCTTCGTCTCGACCTTTGGCACGACGGGTGAAGGCGCCTCGCTCTCGACCCGCGAAAAGCTTGCCGCCTTGAAGGCCCTCAAGGCCGCTGGCGCCGACATGTCCAGGCAAATCCCCGGCGTCATGACCCCGACGCTGGACGACGCCGCCGAAATGCTCGTGGGCATTGCCGAGACCGGCTGCCGCGCGGCCCTGGTCCTGCCGCCCTATTACTACGGCACCAGCGAAGCGGGCATCGCCGGCTGGTATGACGCGCTGATCGAGCGCACCCGATCCGCCACCGATATCGACATCCTGCTCTACAACATTCCACAGTTGAGCCGCATCCGCTTCACCGCCGACCTCGTCAAGTCGATCCTGGCCCAGCACGGTTCGCGCATTGTCGGGATCAAGGATTCCACCGGCGATGTCGACAACGGCGTCATGCTGGCCCGGACCTTCCCGGAACTGTCTGTGTTTACCGGCGACGACCGTGTCCTGCCGACACTGCTCGCCAATGGCGGTGCCGGCATGATCGGCGGCATGCCCAATGTGTTCACCCGCGATCTCGTGGCGCTCTACAACAATCCGCAGAATGCCGACCTCCTCGCCAAGCAGACCACCCGCATCCTGGCAGTGGACAAAGGCGGTTCGCTGGTGGCCCTCAAGGCCGCCTTGGCGCACTATTCGGGCGACGATAATCTTGCCCGCGTGCTGCCGCCGCTCAAGAGCCTCGAAGGCCAGGGACTTGCCGATCTGCTTGCCAGCTTTGCCCAGAGCGGGTTCAGTGCCGCGGCCTGATCGCCGCACCTGAACGTCGTCTGGCTCTGGGAGGAGACGAGAATGCCGGTCATCGAAAGTGCCATCGCCGAAACTGCGGGGGAACGCAGCTCCGTCAAGGGCGCGGCCTATGAGCGGTTCCGGCAGGCGCTGTTCGATGGGCGCCTGCGTCCCGGCCAGTTCGTGTCGCAGCGCGAACTGGTGGCCCTGCTCGGCCTTTCCATCGGCGCCTTGCGTGAACTGCTGCCCCGGCTGCAGTTCGAAGGCCTGCTGCAGGTCATGCCGCAGCGCGGCATCCAGATCACCCAGATCGACCTGGCGATGATCCGCCAGGCCTTCCAGATGCGCATGGCCCTCGAGCGCGAGGCCGTCATGACGGCCGTGCGCAAGCTTGGAGACGCCGCGCTCGACGAGCAGGAAAAGCTGCATCGCGCCATCGTTGAAGAGGTCAAGGTCAATCCCAGCGCCGAACTCTTCGAGCGCGGCCAGGGAATCGACGACGGCTTTCATGCCCTCCTTGTCGCCACCACCCAGAACGAGCTGCTGGCCCAGGCCTATGCGGTCAATGCCATCCGCATCCGTCTCATCAAGCTCGACCGGGTGACCCTGTCGGCCGGCGTGCTGCCCTCGGCCTTCGCCGATCACCTGGCCATCATTTCCGCCATCCGCTCGCGCGATGCCCATGCCGCCATGGATGCCATGGACCGGCACATGATGAACGCCCGCGAGCGCGCCCTCGAACTGTAGACGGCCGGGTCCGGCCGAGAGCCCAACCATGTCCAAACTGCGTCCTGTCGCGCTCCGCTGCGAGCATCACCTTGCCCCCATGGGCCTCAACCGCTCGGCACCGCGCTTCGACTGGGCGCTCGAAGGCGATGGCCTTGACCGGCGCCAGAGCGCCTGGCAGATCGTGGTCCGCAATGGCGGCAAGGTGCTCTGGGACAGCGGCAAGGTCCCGTCCGCCGAGACCCACCAGATACAATATGCCGGCATAGCACTGGCTTCGGACCTGACGCTCGGCTGGTCGCTGACGGTCTGGGACGAAAACGACCAGCCCTCCGATCCGGTCGATGCCGCGCCCTTCCGTACCGGCCTCATGAGCCAGGACGACTGGCAGGCACAGTGGATCGCCCGCTATTTCGTGCTGCCCGCCGGCCGCGAGGCGCCGAGCGACAATCCCTATGACAACAAGTGGCAGGCCCGACCCGCCGACCACCTGCGCCGCGATTTTTCCGCCTCGGAAAAGCCGGTCCGCGCCTCGGCCTATGTCACGGCGCTCGGCCTTTATGAGCTCTACATCAATGGCGCACGCGTCGGCGATGCGGTCATGGCGCCCGGCTGGACCGACTATCACCAGCGCGTCGAATACCAGTCCTATGACGTGACCGATCTTGTCGACTCGGGCGAGAACACCATTGGCGCCATGCTGGGCGAAGGCTGGTATTCGGGCCGCGTCGGCCACAACCAGCGGCGCGCCGGCAATCACTATGGCGGCCGCCCCGCCCTCCTCTGCCAGTTGCATCTTGAATATGCCGATGGGCGCGTAGAGCGTGTGGTCACGGACGAACATTGGAAGACCGTGCAGGGCCCCGTCTGCTACAGCGATTTCCTCATGGGCGAGCAATATGACGCGCGCCTGGAAATGCCAGGCTGGGCCGAGCCCGGCTACGACACCAGCCGCTGGCAGCCGGTCGAAGTGTTCACCCCCGATCCGCGCGCCCCGCATCTCGAAGCCTCGCGGGCGCCACAGGTGCGCGAAACCGTTCGCTTTCCGGGCAAATACCTCCACAAGGCAAAAACCGGCGGCCATATCTACGACCTCGGCCAGAACATTGCCGGCTATTGCGAACTGGAGCTTTCAGGCCAGTCCGGCGACCGCTTCACCCTGCGCCATGGCGAAATCCTCGATGGCGAGGGCGAGCTTTATGTCGCCAATCTCCGCCATGCCGTGGCCACCGACCACTACATCGCCAAGGGTGAGGGCCGCGAAAAATTCAAGCCGCGCTTCACCTTTCATGGTTTCCGCTATGTCGAGCTGACCCTGCCCGCGGGTGTCTCCCCTGCTGATGTGACGCTGACAGGCATCGCCATCCACAACGACCTTCCTGTGACCGGCGCCATGCGCACCGGCTCTGACATGGTCAATCAGCTCCTCTCCAATATCGAATGGAGCCAGCGCGACAATTTCCTCTCGGTCCCCACCGATTGCCCGCAGCGCGACGAGCGCTATGGCTGGGCTGCCGATGCGCAGGTGTTCTGGAAGACATCAGGCTATGTCATGGACGTGTCGGCCTTCCTCGAAAAGTGGTTCGAGGACATTGCCGAGGCACAACTCCCCGATGGCGCCTTTACCGATGTTGCGCCATCAAAGCCGCTCAACCCCTATCGCCTCACCGCCCAGCCCGGCGCCCCCGGCTGGGGCGACGCCCCGGTTATCATGGCCTGGCAGCATTGGCTGCGCTATGGCGACAAGGCGCTGGTCGAAAAACACTTCGACCGGCTGGTCGCCTGGCTCAAGCACATTGCCGATGCCAATCCCGACCACCTGCGCGTCAACGCCGTCTACAACAATTACGGCGACTGGTTGAGCATCGGCCCGGCCTCGGACCGCACCATGGTGGCGACCGCCTATTGGGTCCTTGTGGCAGACCTGATGGCAAAGCTCTCCGCCGTGGTCGATCGTACCGACATGGTCGCCCACTACGAGGCGCAGGCCACCGCCGTGCGCACGGCCTTCCTCGCCGCCTTTGTCGGCGACGACGGCATCATCAAGGGCGACACGCAGACCGCCTATCTCCTCGCCCTCGACTTTTCCATCCTGCCGCCCGACCTGCACGCGAAGGCTGCTGCACATCTCCTGCGCAAGCTGGACGAGGCCGATGGCCATCTGCAGACCGGGTTTCTCGGCGTGAAACATCTCTGCCCGGTGCTGAGCGACATCGGCGCGCCGGACCGCGCCTATGATCTCCTCTTCAACGAGACCTATCCGAGCTGGGGCTTTTCGATCCGGCAGGGCGCCACCACCATCTGGGAGCGCTGGGACGGCTGGACCGAGGAAAAGGGCTTCCAGAGCGTCAACATGAACTCGTTCAACCACTATGCCTATGGCGCTGTGGGCGAATGGCTCTATGCCCGCGCCGCCGGCATCGACTGGGACGAGGCTGCTCCGGGCTATTCCACGATCCGCATGCGCCCGCTGTTCGACCGGCGCCTGGGCTGGGTCGATGCGCATTACGACGCGCCGACTGGCCGGGTGGAAAGCCAATGGCGGATCGAGGGGGACTTGGTCACCTGGACCATTGCGGTGCCGCCCAATTGCGAGGCAGCCATCGCGTTGGTGAAGGCACCGGCTTCACTGACCGCCGGCGACAAGGCTACCGCCGTGCCGGGTGCGCAGTTCACCCTCGGATCCGGCCGTTATACGCTGACTGTGCCGCTTTAGGGATCACACCCGTTCCAGAGCAATGGCGATGCCCTGGCCGACGCCGATGCACATGGTGGCCAGCGCCCGGTTTTTGCCTGTCAGCGCCAGTTCCAGCGCCGCCGACCCCGTGATGCGGGCGCCGCTCATGCCCAGCGGGTGGCCCAGCGCAATGGCGCCACCATTGGGGTTGGCGCGCGGATCGTCCTCGGCGATGCCGAGTTCGCGCAGCACGGCGATGCCTTGGCTCGCAAAGGCCTCATTGAGTTCGATGACGTCGAAATCGGCCTCGGAAAGACCCAGCCGCGCGAACAGTTTTTGGCTCGCCGGCGCGGGCCCCATGCCCATGATGCGGGGCGGCACGCCAGCCGTGGCGCCACCGAGAATGCGGGCGATCGGCGTCAGGCCATGCTTCTTCGCCGCGGCTTCCGAGGCAATGATCAGCGCCGCGGCGCCGTCATTGACGCCCGAGGCATTGCCGGCAGTGACAGTGCCGTTGGGGAAGAGCGGCCTGAGCTTGGCGAGGGTTTCCACCGTGGTCCCGGCGCGCGGATGCTCGTCAGTGTCGACGACGACGGGGTCGCCCTTTTTCTGCGCAATGGTCACCGGCACGATTTCCCGCGCCAGCCGTCCATCCTGCTGCGCCGCCACGGCGCGCTCCTGACTGCGCACGGCAAAAGCGTCCTGCGCGGCACGACTGACGCCAAATTCCTGCGCCACGTTCTCACCGGTCTCGGGCATGGAATCGGTGCCGTGGAGCGACTGCATCAGCGGATTGATGAAGCGCCAGCCGATGGTCGTGTCATAAATCTCCGCATTGCGCGAAAAGGCGGTCTCCGCCTTGGGCAGCACGAAGGGCGCGCGGGACATGCTCTCGGTGCCGCCTGATATCACCAGCTCGGCCTCGCCCGACTTGATGGCCCGGGCGGCGGTGATGACAGCATCCATGCCCGAGCCGCAGAGCCGGTTCATGGTCGTGCCGGTGACACCAACCGGCAGGCCGGCGAGAAGGAGGCTCATGCGGGCGACGTTGCGGTTGTCTTCGCCTGCCTGGTTGGCATTGCCGAAGATGACGTCGTCGACCGCCTCCCAGTCGACACCGGCATGCTCCGCCATCAGCGCCTTCAATGGAATGGCGCCGAGGTCGTCAGGGCGAACGGATGACAGCACGCCGCCAAAGCGGCCGATGGGCGTGCGCCTATAGGCGCAGATAAAGGCTTCGGTCATCTCAGAGCTCCGGGGCGACGAGGTCGCCGATCTGGTCGGGCAGCACCATTTCGGCGCCGGTCACCGCCTGCAGGTCCGCGACGCTCATCGTGGGCAGCTTTTCGCGCAGCACGAAGCGGCCGCCTTCGATATCGAGCACGGCAAGGCTGGTATAGACGCGCGTGACGCAGCCGACGCCGGTCAGTGGCAGGGTGCACTTCTTCACCAGTTTCGGCTTGCCGTCCTTGGTGACGTGGTCGGTGATGACGGCAACGCGCTTGGCGCCATGCACCAGATCCATGGCCCCGCCCACCGCCGGCACGCCCTTGGGCCCGGTCGACCAATTGGCGAGATCGCCATTTTCGGCCACTTCATAGGTCCCGAGGATCGCCACATCGAGATGGCCGCCGCGCACCATGCCAAAACTGTCGGCATGGTGGAAAAAAGCGGCGCCGGGGCGGAGCGTGATGGCCTTCTTGCCGGCATTGATGAGGTCCCAGTCCTCCTCGCCCTCGGCCGGCGCTTCGCCGAAGTTCAGCACGCCATTCTCGGTGTGAAAGATGGCCTGCTTCCCCGGTGGCTGGAACTTTGCCACCATTTCGGGGAAGCCGATGCCGAGGTTCACATAGGCGCCGTCCTCGATGTCCTGTGCCGCGCGCCAGGCGATCTGGGCGTTGGAAAGTTTTGCGCTCATACGTAGGCCACTCCTTCGCGCATCAGGGCTTCTTCCTGCCTGGGCTCTGCCACTTCGACGATCCGATTGACGAAAATGCCGGGGGTCACGACCTGTTCGGGGTCGATGTCGCCGGGCGTCACGATGCGTGTCGCCTGCACGATGGTCAGCTTTGCCGCCGCCGCCATCAGCGGCGAGAAATTGCGCGCCGCCTTGCGATAGGTGAGGTTGCCCAGAGTATCGGCCAGTTCGGCCTTGATCAGCGCCGCATCGGCCTTGAGCCAGCGCTCCTGCACGTAATGCTTGCCGTCGAATTCGGCCACCGGCTTGCCTTTGGCGACATCGGTGCCGTAGCTGGCGGGCGTATAAAAGGCAGGAATCCCGGCGCCACCGGCGCGGATGCGCTCAGCCAAGGTGCCCTGCGGGACGAGTTCAAGGCCGATGTCACCAGCCAGGTATTTTTCGGTGAAGGCGCGTGGATCGGCCGAGCGCGGAAACGAGCAGATCATTTTCGCGACCATGCCCGCATCGATCATGGCGGCGATGCCGATGCGGCCATTGCCGGCATTGTTGTTGACCACTGTGAGGTTTTTCGGGCTCCCGGTCGCCTTGAAGCAGTCGATCAGCGCATGGATGAGTTCGATCGGCGCGCCCGAGCCGCCAAAGCCGCCCACCATCAGCACCATGCCATCCTCGATGCCTGATACGGCCGCCGCGAGGTCGGGGACTGTCTTGTCCATCGGCACATCCTTTCCCGCCTATTCGCGGGCAGTCATGCCACCCTAAGGCGGCGAATGGAAATGAAATGGCGGGGCGATCTGATAAGCCAGGGGTTATCGAGATTGGCCGCGCCGTCAGAAACTTGACGGAAAGGCCTGCAGGTCAATAACCAAAACCATGTCTGTCACCCCGGCGGAAGCCGGGGCCCATCCCGAGATTTCGAGATGGATCCCGGCCTGCGCCGGGATGACAGTCGGTGGATGCGCGGCTCACCCGATCCTGATCTGGTCGACCAGCTTCTGCGCCAGCCGCAGGCTCGCGCCCGTCGACACCAGCATGGACGGAAGGGTCAGCCATTCGAGCGTCCAGGCCGCGCCGGAGCGTTCGTTTTCATGCACCAGCGCCTGGTTGAGCGTGCCCGAGAGCCCGGCATTGTGCCGCGCCAGCGCCACCAGCACCTCGGCATTCACCGGATTGGACTTGTGCGCCATGGCCGAGGATCCGCCGCCGCCGGCGAGCGTGATCGCGGCTACCTCGTTCTGCGCCAGCAGCGTCACGTCCATGCCGAGTTTTCCGAGCGACCCGGAAATCTGCGCCAGGAGGCCCCCGAGCGCCGCAATCGGATCGCGCGTCGCCTGCCAGGGCGTCGCCAGGCCGAGATCAAGGCGCCGCGCCATGCCGGCCGCGATGGCGTCGCCATGGGTTTCGAAGCTGCCGCGGTCGCCCACCGGCCCGCCGAGCTGGATGACGAGGAGGCTCCGCCGCATCGCCACCAGCGCGCGCAATTGGCGCTTCAGCGGTTCCGACCAACTGCCGAGCTTGGCGCGCCAGGTCGTGGGCAGGGCCACCTGCATCCGTGTATGGGCCATCAGCGGCTTGGCGCCATGCGCGACTGCGAGTGCGTCGAGCTTTTCCAGGAGCCCCGAAAGCCGCGCTTCATAGACGTCGAACACTTTGGCCAGTTGCAGCATCAGCGCCGTGTCGATCACATCCTGGCTGGTGGCGCCCCGATGCAGGGCGGCGCCATGCGGGTCGGCGACCTTTGCCTTGAGCTGCTTGACCAGTGCCGGCACGACGACACCGTCCTGCGCCATGCCTGCTTCGAGCCCAGACCAGTCCGGGGAATAGCTGTCGATGGCTTTATTGATTGCGGCCGCCGCATCGTCTGCGATCCACCCCGCCTCGGCGCTGGCCTCGGCCAAGGCCCGCTCGAAAGCCAGCATGGCGTCGAGCTGGGCTGCGTCCGACAGCAGCGCTTCGATTTCGGCGTCACCGGCAAGGGCAGAGAGAAGGGTCATGATATTCCGACGGTTTTGAGCCGATCGGCCCTGAAGACTATTCATAACCTCGACTGTCACCCCGGCGAAAGCCGGGGCCCAGCTTGAGATCTCAGGATGGGTCCCGGCTTTCGCCGGGATGACATCCTGTGGTGGAGTACCCACCCTCCTCAGATATCGAAAAACACCGTTTCCTTCTCACCTTGCAGGTGGATGTCGAGCCGGTAGGTCGAGCCATCCCGTTTGGCGATCAGCGTTTCGCGGCGGCGTTTGTCCATGATCTTGTTGAGCACGAAATCACCTCCATTGGCCTCGGCTTCGTCGTCAAAATAGAGGCGGGTCTGAAGGCCGATATTGATGCCGCGCGCCACGATCCAGAGCGAGACGTGGGGCGCCTGCAGCTTGCCGTCGGGCCCCACGACGCGGCCGGGCTTGACCGTCTCGAAGCGGACTTCGCCCTGCTCATTGGCCGGCTGGCGGCCCCAGCCGGTAAAGGTGGGCACGGCATTGGAATTGGGTGCCGTCGGACCGACGAAATTGCCCGATGCATCGGCCTGCCAGATTTCCACCACGCCATCGAAGACCGGCGTGCCGGCGCCGTCAAACATGCGGATGACGATATCGATGCGCTCGCCCGCGACCTCGCCATGGATCATGGTCTTGCCAAGGTCTTCGGCGATCACCCCGGTGATGTCGCAAAAATTCGGCGTCATGCCGATATGCACATAGGGACCGGCAGTCTGGGAGGGGGTTTCCTTCAGCGTCGGAACAGGGTGCAGCATCAGTTCCCCTCCAGCTTGTTTTCGAACATGGTCGAGCGGCGGCCGCGCAGCACGATGTCGAAACGATAGGCCAGCGCATCCATGGGTGTGGTGTTCAGCCGGTCGAGCTTGGCCGTCAACTGATCGATCGCCGCCTTGTCGTTGATGGTAGCGACGATCGGGCACTGCCAGATCATCGGGTCGCCCTCGAAATACATCTGGGTGATCAGCCTCTGCGCAAAGGCATGGCCGAAAACCGAGAAATGGATATGGGCCGGGCGCCAGTCATTGCCGGTATTGGGCCAGGGATAGGCGCCGGGCTTGACGGTGCGGAAGTGATAAAAGCCGTTCTCGTCGGTGATGGAGCGACCGAACCCGCCGAAATTGGGGTCGAGCGCGGCGAGATACCCTTCCTTCTTGTGACGGTAGCGGCCGCCGGCATTGGCCTGCCAGTATTCCACCAGCGTATGCGGCACTGGCCGCGCATTCTCGTCCAGCACCTGACCATAAACGATCATCCGCTGGCCGATGGCGTCGGTGCCGTCCTGGCTGAAATTGCGGATGAGGTCGTTGTCCAGCGGCCCGAGCTTTTCGTGGCCAAAGGTGGGGCCGGTCATCTCGGATTTCGTCGGGCCGAGGGCAAGCAGGCTGTGCTTTGGCGCGCGAAAAGTGGTCGATTTGTAGCCCGGCGTATCGGCCTTGGGGTGCCAATCGCGGTCGCGCTGGAACAGCATGCCATCGGCGCCGGGAAGAATGATGCCGCTCATTGCGCTGCCTCCTGCCGCTTGGCCAATTCCTGCTTGGCGATCCTGTAGGCACTGTTGGCCGCCGGCACGCCCGCATAGACGGCGACATGCAGCAGCAATTCCTTGATGTCTTCCTCCGTCGCGCCGGTATTGACCGTGGCGCGCACATGCATGGCGAATTCTTCCTCGTGCCCCAGGCCCGCCAGCAGCGCCAGGGTGATGATCGAGCGCTCGCGCCTGGTCAGCCCCGGCCGCGACCACACCGAGCCCCAGGCACCTTCGGTGATGAAGGTTTGGAAGGCCTCGTCAAAGCCGGTCTTGCGCGCCGTGGCACTGTCCACATGCGCATCGCCCAATACGGCGCGGCGCGTGGCCATGCCCTGGTTGAACAGGTCCGAGTCAGCCATGGCCGACCTCCTTGAGAAAATTCTGGATGAGGCCGACGAGAATGCCGGGCTGCTCGATACTGGGAATGTGGCCGACGCCCTCGATGACTTCGAGACGCGCGCCCGGAATGGCGAGGCCGCTGCGCACCAGGTCCACCGGCGCGGCCAGATCGGCACTGCCCGCCACGATCAGCGCCGGAGCGGTGATACCGGCAATGGCAGTGGTGAGATCGGTGTCGCGCAGCGTGGCGCAGGTATTGGCATAGCCTTGTGGGTCGGTGCGGAGGAACAGATTGCGCCAGCCGGCGAGCTCGACGGGCCGCTTGGCACGAAAACCGGGGCTGAACCAGCGCTCCATGACCGCGTCGACCATCGGCTCCAGCCCCCTGCTCCGCGCGGTTTCGATACGCGCTGTCCACATGGCCGTGTCGCCCATGCGCGGCGCCGTGCAGCACAGCACCAGCCCTGCCACACGCTCGGGGTGGCGCAGAGCGAAGCCCTCAGAAATGAGGCCCCCGACCGAGACGCCGACCAGTACGGCGCGTTCGATGCCGGCATGGTCCAGCACACCGGCGAGATCGTCGAGATGGTCGTCGAGCGCGTAGTCGCCATCGGGCGCATCGGAAAGGCCATGGCCCCGCTTGTCGTAGCTGAGGCAGCTATGGGTTTCGCTCAGCGCCGCGATGACCTCATCCCAGATGCGCGCATCGGTGCCCAGCGAATTGACGAAGACCAGCGCCGGCGCGCCCTCGGGCCCAACCAGGCGATAGTGCAGCAATGTGCCGTTGATGCGGACAAAAGACATGGCTTCCCCTCGGCCTCGATTTAAGGGACTGGCAGGGTTGGTGTAAAATGATATGTCTTGGCCATATCATAACCGTCAGATTATCGTCATTCCCCACATTGGGCCGTTTTTGGCGAGAATCGGCCCTATGCGATAACCGGTGAATGCATGGCGCAACGTATCATCGATCCCCGCATCCGCTTGCGGCACATTGCCTGCTTCCTGGAAGTGGCGCGCCTCAGGTCCATGGCCGGCGCCGCCGATGCGCTCAATATCAGCCAGCCCGCCGCCACCAAGACGGTGCAGGAACTCGAGGCGCTGCTGGGCGGGCAATTGTTCGACCGCAGCCGCCGCCGGCTGGCGCTGACCGCCTTTGGCGAAGTGTTCTTCCGCTATGCCTCGACCAGCCTCGCCGCGCTGCGGCAGGGCATCGATGCCGCCCGCGGCACCCATGATGCGGCCATGGTCCGCGTCGGCGCCCTGCCCACCGTCTCAGCCCGTATCCTGCCCCATGCAGTGCGCGCCTTCACCCAGGACAATGCCGGGGTCACCACCCGCATCATCACCGGCCCCAATGGCTATCTGCTCTCGCTGCTGCGCACCGGCGATGTCGATATCGTCATCGGCCGCATGGCCGAGCCCAATGCCATGGTGGGCCTCAGCTTCGAGCACCTATATTCCGAGCGCGTCGTGCTTGCCGTGCGCCCAGGCCATCCGGTGCTCGATGCGCCCGATTTCAACCTGCGGCTCATCGAGGGTTTTCAGACGCTCATGCCCACGCCGGATTCGGTCATCCGCCCGGTGGTCGAGCGCATTCTCCTTGCCCATGGCGTCACCCATCTCCGCGACGAGATCGAGACCGTTTCCAACGCCTTCGGCCGCTCCTATGTCCGGCAAACCGACGCCATCTGGATCATTTCCGAAGGCGTCGTCGCCGACGACGTCGCCGAGGGGCAGTTGGCCATTCTCCCCGTCGATACCAGCGAGACCCTGGGGCCCGTCGGTTTCACCACCCGCACCGATACGCCGGCAACCCTGGCGGCCACCAGCCTGATGCAGGCAGTGCGTGACGTGGCGGAGAAATTGCGACGGGCGGGGGGTTAGCGCGAGAGCCTGCGCGCGTGGTTCACCCCACCCTCATTCCCTCCCCATCAAGGGGAGGGAGGCGCAGGGCCGCGACGTCAATGTTCATCGTCTCCCTCCCCCTTGTGGGGAGGGACCAAGGGTGGGGGTACGGCGGGCGGCGCACTACCGTCCCCGCATCTGCGACCGCAGGGCGGCAGGGGCCATGCCCAGTTTCCGCGAGACGAAGCGGGAAAAATAGCCGGGGTCCTCATAGCCCAGTTCGGCCCCGATCTGCTTGACCGGCAGGGTCGAGAACAGCAATTGCCGCCGCGCTTCGAGCGCCACACGATCTTCGATCACGGCAAGCGCCGAGCGCCCCAGCACCTGCCGGCAGAGGCGATTGAGATGGGTCTGACTGACCCCGACCGCCCCGGCATAGTCGGCCACCCGACGCGTCTGGCGAAAGCGCTGTTCGACGAGATCGCGGAACTGCGTCACGAATTGCGCCGCCCGTCCCGTCTCCACGCTCCCTGCCCCGTCCGGACGGGCCCGGGTCAGCGCCACCAGCAACAGGGTGAGATGGGCGCGCATCGCCATGTCGTGCCCTATGCCCGGCCGGTCCGCCTCCGCCGTCAGCCGCCCCAGCGCCACGGCGATCTCGCCGCACTGGCCGCGGATTACAATTGCGCCGGGCCGGGCGAGACCGAGGCCATCGAGATCGCGCTCCATCAGGGTCAGAACGAGGCCCCGCACATCGGCACTGAAGGCATAGCCGTGCACCACCCCGGCCGGCACCACGGCGACGCTGTCGGGCAGCAGAACGTGCTGGTCGCCATCAAGCAGCATCTCGGCCTTGCCGCCGGTCAGATACAGCACCTGGAAGAACTGCTCATGCCGGTGCGGCGCGATGCGATAGTCATGGAGGCGACTGCGCGCCTGGATGGTCTCCCAATGCAGCCAATCCTGCCGGTGCGGGCTCTGCGTTTCCCCGTAAAGGGCATAGGTCGGGACAAAATTCATGTTCGGATAGTGCAAGAGATTGCCCGGCCTGTCCATTCTCCCCCCGCCCCCACCGACCCATAGTGGCCACGAGGACGAGGGAGGAAAAATGCGCACACAGGTTGCCATTATCGGAGCCGGGCCGGCCGGGCTCATGCTCGGGCGCTTGCTCGACCTCGCCGGCGTCGACAATGTCATTCTCGAGCGCAAGAGCGCCGACTATGTGCTCGGCCGCATCCGCGCCGGCGTGCTCGAACAGGGCACCGTCGATCTCATGGATCGCGCGCAGGTCTCGGGACGGCTTCATGCCGAGGGCCTTGTCCATCACGGCACCGAACTCAGTTTCGACGGCGACCGGCTCCATATCGACTTCACCGATCTCGTGGGGCGTCATGTCGTGGTCTATGGCCAGACCGAGGTCACCCGCGACCTGATGGAGGCGCGCGAGGGCCAGACCATCTACGAGGCCGAGGATGTGTCGCTGCACGATTTCGACGGAAAACCTTTCGTCACCTGGACCAAGGACGGCACGACGCATCGCCTCGATTGCGATTTCATCGCCGGCTGCGACGGTTTCCATGGCGTCAGCCGCGCCAGCGTGCCGGAGGCGTCCCTCGCCACTTTCGAGCGCGTCTATCCCTTCGGCTGGCTCGGCATTCTGGTCGACAAGCCGCCCGTCGCCCATGAGCTGATCTATGCCCATCACCAGCGCGGCTTTGCGCTCTGCTCACAGCGCTCGCCGACCCGCAGCCGCTACTATGTGCAGGTTGGCGCCGAGGAAAAGGTCGAGGCCTGGAGCGACACCCGCTTCTGGGACGAGCTGCGCGCGCGCCTCAACCCTGAAACCGCCGAGGCGCTGCAGACGGGGCCCTCGATTGAAAAATCCATCGCGCCGCTCAGGAGTTTCGTGGCCGAACCATTGCGCTTCGGCAAGCTGTTCCTGGCCGGTGACGCGGCCCATATCGTGCCGCCCACCGGCGCCAAGGGGCTCAACCTCGCCATGAGCGATGTCGCCATGCTGGCCGACGCCTTTATCGAATACTATGGCGAGCACTCACCGGTCGGCATCGATTTCTATTCGGCCCAAGCGCTGTCGCGCATCTGGAAGGCCGAGCGGTTTTCCTGGTGGATGACCAGCCTCATGCACACTTTCCCGGAAAACGGTGCCTTCGGCCGCCGCATCCAGCGCGCCGAGTTCGACTACCTGGCAGGGTCTCGCATAGCGCAGCAGGCTCTGGCGGAGAATTATACGGGACTGCCGGGGTAGGTTCTCGCCGGCTGTCACCCCGGCGAAAGCCGGGGCCCATCCTGAGATCTAAAGATGGATCCCGGCTTTCGCCGGGATGACAGCGGCGGGTGAGGGTAGGACTGGTTATCCCTTTCACAAGGTCATTCCCGCGAAAGCGGGAACCTCTGTTCTGGATCTCACAGCGCGCTGGTGACCACAAACGGGGTTCCCGCTTTCGCGGGAATGACACCGTGGGTGTGCACACAACCCAAAGTTACACCGCGCCGTCCTCGGGCTTGACCCGAGGACCACTCTCCACATCGCATCTGTTGAGGCAGGCCCTCGGGTAAGCCCGAGGGCGGCACTGTGTTTGGGCGAGGAACGCGTTCACCCGACCCCTCGCAGCATCGCCGCGACCACCGACCCCAAAAACAAAAGACCCGGCCAGTTTCCCGGCCGGGTCCAAAATGTTCGAAAAATCCAACTTACATTTCGGCGGCGACGGCGGCGCGGGCGGCGTCGTAGAGGGCCTTGCCGTCAATGCCCTGGCCTTCCATGTCGGCAAACCACTTGTCGATGGTAGGCTGGGCGGCGTCGATCCAGAGCTGGGTCTGGGCTTCGTCGAGCTGGACGATATTGTTGCCCGCATCCACCGCGATCTTGAGGCCGCGGGCGTCGCCTTCATCCATCACCATGCCGAACTGGCGCGACACTTCGAGGCCGGAATTGGCGTCGATGATCGCCTTCAGGTCATCGGGCAGGTTGTTGTAGCTGTCCTGGTTCATGATGAAGCCGAAGGTCTGGGTATAGAGGCCGTACTGGCTGGTGAAACCGGTATGGTTGGTGACCAGTTCCGCGACGCGGATCGAGGGCGTCACTTCCCACGGCACGGTGGTGCCGTCGATGACCCCCTTGGAGAGCGCCTCGGTGGTCTGCGGCACCGGCATGCCGATCGGTTCGGCGCCGAGATTGGCAAGCATGTCGGAAATGATGCGCGAGCCGCCGCGCACCTTCATGCCCTTGATGTCTTCGAGCGTATTGATCGGGTCCTTGGAGTGGAAGAGGCCGGGGCCGTGGGTGTGGAGCGCGATGACGTGGACGCCGGCGAACTCGTCGGCGGAATTGGCCATCACGTAGTTGTAGAAGGCGGCCGAGCCGATTTCGCCATTGGGCGACATGAAGGGCAGTTCGAACACTTCGGACTTGGGGAAGCGGCCGGGCGTATAGCCGAGCACGGTCCAGACGATATCGACGACGCCGTCCTTGGCCTGGTCATAAAGCTCGGCCGGGGCGCCGCCGAGCTGCATGGCCGGGTAGAGTTCGAACTTGATGCGGCCCTCGGATTCCTCGGAAACCTTGTTGGCCCAGGGCTCGATGGCGCCGGCCGGCATGGTGGCCTGGGCGGGCAGGAACTGGTGGATGCGCAGGGTAACTTCCTGGGCAAAGGCACTGGTGGACAGGGCCAGCGCGGCCAGCGCGCCCAGCAGCAAGGACTTGGTCTTCATTTGGTACTCCTCCCGTGTTGGCCCTTTGGGCCGGTTCTTTGCCTGCGTCCGGCAACCGGGCGCGGGCGATTTGCCTAGTAGAGCATCCACACCAGAAACAGCGTGATCGGCGGGAATGCGACAAGAATGGCGGTGCGGATGATGTCGCTGGCCACAAAGGGCACGACGCCGCGATAGGTCTCCGACAGCCGCGTCTGCGGCGACATGGAATTGATGATGAAGAGGTTCATGCCCACCGGCGGGGTAATGAGACCCACCTCCACCACGATCAGCACGATGATACCGAACCAGATGCCGAACTCGTCCGGCGTCAGGCCGAAATCGAGGACCGACATCATCGGATAGATGATCGGCACCGTCAGCAGGATCATGGAGAGCGAGTCCATGAAACAGCCCAGGATCAGATAGAAGATCAGCACGAGGATCATCACCATCCAGGGATTGAAGCCCTGCTCGCCGACCCACATGGCCAAAGTCTGCGGCACCTGCGAAAGCGCGAGGAAGCCATTGAGGGCGGCAGCGCCGAAGACGATCAGGAAGATCATGGCGGTGGAACTGGCGGTCGAGAGGCAGGCCTCGACGATTTCCTTGCGATTGAGCCGGCGGGCGGCCAGCGCGATGAGGAAGGTGCCGGCGGCACCCACGGCCGCTGCCTCGGTGGGCGTGAAGATGCCGCCATAGATGCCGCCGATGACGGCAAGAAAAACCAGCATGACCGGCCAGGTCTGGCCCAGCGCCTTGAACCGCTCGCCATAGGGCATGCGCTCGCGCGTGCCGCCCGAGCCCGGCACCATGCGCACATAGATGGCAATGACGATGAGATAGCCGATGGCCGCGAGGATGCCGGGAATGAAGGCGGCCATGAACAGCTTGGCGATGTTCTGCTCGGTCAGCACGGCGAAGATGACGAGGATGATCGAAGGCGGAATGAGAATGCCCAGCGTGCCGCCCGCAGCAACGGTGGCGGTCGAGAGCGCGCCGGAATAGCCGTATTTCTTGAGTTCGGGCAGCGCCACCTGGCCCATGGTCGCCGCCGTTGCCAGCGAGGAGCCGCAGATGGCGCCAAACCCGGCGCTGGCGCCGATGGCTGCCATGGCCACGCCGCCCTTTCTATGCCCCAGCCAGGCCGCGGCCGCGTTGAAGAGGCTCGCCGAGAGGCCGCTCACCGTGGCGAACTGGCCCATCAGCAGGAACAGCGGCACCACCGAGAGCGAATAGGAGGCAAAGGTCGAATAGGTGAGGTTCTTGAACTGCGCGGCGACCGGGTTGAAATTGCCCGTGATCATCCAGGTGCCAAAAATGCCCACGGCGAACATGGCAATGCCGATCGGCACGCGCAGGAAGATCAGGATCAAGACGGTCGGCAGGCCGAGAAAGCCCAGCATCAGGGGGGTCATACTTCGGCTCCCATGCGCTTGGGTTCGCTTTCGCCGCGCGTCGCATAGCCGATCGACCGGCCCAGAACGTAGAGCGACACGATCACCCAGATGACAGCGCCGACAAAGCCCATCGCATAAGCCCAGCTCAGCGGAAAGCGGAGCAGCAGGGTTGTTTCCTTGTAGGCGAACTTGTCCATCATGCCGAAATAGAGCCGCCAGGCGATGAAGGCCGAGGTCGCCAGCATCATCAGATCGGTGACGACGAGGATCCAGTTGTTGATAGCCGGGCCGAAACTGTCGGTGATCAGCGACACCAGAGCATGGGCGCGGGTCAGGTGCGCCCAGGGCATGAAGGCAAAGACGGCAAAACCCATGCCGATCGACACGAGTTCATAATCGCCCGTGATCGGCTTGAGGCCGAAGGCCAGCAAGGCCCGGCCGACGATGGATATGCAGATCATGGCGACCATGGCCATGAGCACGAGGCCGCCCGCAATGGCCAGCCACATGGCCAGTCCCACGACGAAGCGCCCCAACCGGGACTCATCTCTGAACACGTAGGTCCTCCCCCACTTGGGCACCGATTAAAGGCGCTGCCCTGAGCCATGTAAAATGACAATTGGACGCCGTGATATAACCTGGACGACATGTTACCGGCCGCCGCCAGGCTCAATTTACCGCCACTTGGCGCCAATCCTATAACCGTAACGAATAAAACCTGTCCGACGGACGCGATACGGGCTATCCCATCGGTCCGTTGCCCTTGCCTTCCGCACCGGCCCCGTTAGGTTCGCCATCATGACACGTCCCGCCGACACATTGCCGGAATCCGAAGCCGGCCTGCGCACCGAAACGACGACGGGTGCCGTGGGTTATCGGCTGCGGCGCGCCCAGCTCAGCGTCTTCCAGAAATTCCTCGCCTTTTTCGACGAGTTCAAGCTCCGGCCGGCGGAATTTTCGGTGCTCGTGCTCATCTCCGACAATCCCGGCCGCAAACAGACCGAAATCGCGCAGGTGCTGGGCATCAAGCGCGCCAATTTCGTCACCCTGGTGCATGGGCTGGAACAGCGGGGCCTCGTCGAGCGGGTCCCCTCGGACCATGACAGAAGAGCCAATGCCCTGCACCTGACGCCGGCCGGCACGGCATTTCTCGGCACGGCCCAGTCCCGTCACGCCGAGCTCGAAGACGAGATCGCTGCCCGGCTGGGCGGCCCGGCGGCCCGCGACCAGCTGCTGGCCCTGCTGGACCAGTTGATCTGAGGGTCAAGCCCGAGGACGGAACAGCGGGCGTGGGGAAATGGCGCCCTACCCGAAGTTGGGCGGCCGCTTTTCGAGGAACGCCCGCAGCCCCTCCTCGGCATCGGGACCGGTCTGGCTCAGTGCCGCCGTGAGGCTTTCGGCATAAAGTCCGGCTTCGGGCGACATGGTGCCGATCTGGGCGATCGCCTGGATGATGAAACCGTTGATGGTGGGCGAGTTCCTGGCGATGCGCTCCGCCAGTTCGAAGGCTCTTGCCAGTGCCTGTCCTTCGGACACGACGTGATGGGCAAGGCCCAGCCGCTCGCCTTCCGCGCCCGAATAGGTGCGCCCGGTCAGCATCATTTCGGTCAGCCGGTCCGGTCCGATCAGGCGGGAAATCCGCACCGAACCGCCGCCACCGACAAAGATGCCGCGCAGGCCCTCGGGCATCTGGAAGCGCACGCTCTCCTCAGCCACGCGCACATGGCAGGTGGCGGCGACTTCAAGGCCTCCACCCATCACCGCGCCGCTCATTGCAGCGATGACCGGGACCGGCGAATGGGCAATCTGCGCCACCGCCCGGTGCCAGTTGCGCGAATGGGCCATGACTTCCAGCGGCTCGCGCGCCACATGCTGGGAGAGATCGAGCCCGGACGAAAAGTGTCCACCCGCGCCCGAGATAACGATGGCCCGCGTCGCCGACGGCACATTGGCGAAGAACCGGTCGAGCGCCGCGACGAGATCGTCATTGAGCGCGTTGCGCTTGTCCGGGCGGTTGAGCGTGAGGTGGGTGATTGCCCCCTTCTGCTCGACCAGCAGCACATTGTCCTTGTCCATCATGCGTCCTGTCCCAGAAGTCGTCTCACCTCGTCCGGCAGCGGCGCCGAACGAATGCCGCCATCCTCGCCCTTGACCACCCAGACGCGCTTTTCATGCGCCTCTATGGCCAGCTCGCCGTCGCGCAACAGGCTGTGTTTCACCCCGAAGCTCGAGCGGCCGAGCTCGGCAATCTCGCTCCTGATCTCCACCACGTCGCCAAAGCTGGACGGACGGATGAAGCGGGCGCCGGTATCGACCATGGGGATGCCCAGGATCCCGTAATGCTCGAGCCAGTTGCGCTTGTGCATGGCAAAGACCGCCGAGAGCAGGCCGGCCGTGGCATTGTCGAAGAAGCGGAAATAATTAGGGTAATAGACGATGCCTGCCGGGTCGCAGTCGCCGAACTGGATCTCTACCGCGGTCGTGCGCGAATACATGGCGTCTCCTATCTGGGCTGCATGCGCAGGGCGCCGTCGAGCCGCACCACTTCGCCATTGAGGTAATCGTTCTCGACCATGGCCTTGACCAAAGCCGCGAACTCGTCCGGCCGGCCGAGCCGCGGCGGATTGGGAATGGCGGCGGCAAGGCCCTCCCTGGCTTCCTCGGGCAGGCCTTCGAGCAGAGGCGTCAGGAAGAGGCCAGGCGCAATGGCGAGGACGCGAATGCCGAGGCGGGAAAATTCGCGCGCCGCCGGCAAGGTCAGCGACACGATCCCACCTTTGGAAGCGGCATAGGCCGCCTGCCCGATCTGGCCTTCATAGGCGGCGACCGAGGCGGTGGAGATAATGACGCCGCGCTGGCCGGCTGCATCGGGTTCGGCCAGCGACATGGCATGGGCGCAGAGCCGCATCATGTTAAAGCTGCCGACCAGGTTGACGTTGATGACCTTTTGGAAGGCCGCAAGGTCCATCGGCCCGTCGCGCCCGACAATGCGTCCAGCCGTGCCGATGCCGGCGCAGCAGACGAGAACCGAGGGTGGCCCCAGCGCGTCGATGGCTGTTGCGACTGCCGCCTCGGCGCTGATGGCGTCGGAGACATCGACGGCAAAGAACTTGCCGCCGAGTTCGGCGGCGATGGCCTCCCCTCTGGCAGCGTCGCGGTCAAAGATGCCGACCCTGGCGCCTGACTCCGCGAGGGTACGCGCGGTTGCCGCACCGAGGCCGGATGCACCGCCGGTGATGAAGGCCGTTTTCCCCGCGATCTCCATCACGCCGCCTCCGGATTTTCGATGAGAAGGGCAATGCCCTGGCCCCCGCCGATACAGGCCGAGGCAATGCCGTAGCGGGTGCCGGAGCGCTTGAGTTCCAGGGCCAGGGTGAGGCCGAGGCGAATGCCCGTCGCGCCCAACGGGTGGCCTATCGCGATGGCTCCGCCATTGACGTTGAGTTTTGTCTCGTCGAGCCCCAGTTCCTCGACGCAAGCAAGCACCTGCGCGCCGAAGGCCTCGTTGATTTCCACGCGGTCGATCTGGTGCAGCGTCATGCCTGCCGTCTCCAGCACCGCGCGGATGGCCGGCGCCGGACCGATGCCCATGATCTGCGGCGGAACGCCCACGGCGGCGGACGCAAGAATGCGGGCGAGTGGCTTGTGCCCATTGCCCCTGGCATAGGCCGACGATGCGACAAGCACCGCCCCGGCACCATCGACGATGGCCGAGGAATTGCCCCCGGTCTGCACCCCGCCAAAAGCGGGGCGCAGCTTGGCCAGCACCTCATAGGGCGAAGGGCGGATATGGCTGTCGGCCTCGACACTGTCCACGCCGCGCGGCAGGCGAATGCCGCGCTTGTCGATGCCGTCCATTTCGAAGACTTCGCTGGTCACCGGCACGATCTCTTCAGCGAGAAACCCGGCATCGCGCGCGGCGATGGCGCGCGCAAAACTGCGCTCGGCATAGCGGTCCACCCGCTCGCGCGAAATACCGTACTTCTTCGCCAAGTTCTCCGCCGTATCGCCCATAGTGACGCAGCCGGCCGGATCGTAGAGCGCCTCCCAGAGGAAGTCCTTGAACTCGACCTTGCCCATGGCAAAGCCATTGCGGTGGGTATAGGCGGCGATGGGATTGCGGCTCATCGACTCGGTGCCGACGGCCAGCGCCAGTTCGACACGGCCGAGCGCCACCGAATCCGCCGCCTGGGCGATGACCTCGAGCCCGGTGCCGCAGATGCGCTGCACCAGATGCGCCGGCGCCTCGGTGGGCGCGCCGGCATAAAGCCCGATATGGCGCGGCGTCATGAAGGCGTCGAACGAGGCCTGCGCCATCGACCCGGCAATGGTGTGGCCGATATCGGCGGCTTTAACGTCAGTCCTGGCGATGGCAGCGCGCGCCGCTGCAATACCGAGATCGATGGGCGAAATCTCGGCAAAGGCACCGCGATAATCCACGAATGGGGTACGCGCCCCGCCGAGCAGGTAGGCGTCGTCGAAGGTGAGGCGCAGGCCCTGGCTCATGTCAGCCGCCTTTCCGGGAGAGAATGAGAATGTCGGCATCGGGCGTTTCGGCATGGAGCCGCGCCACCAGATGCGCGCGATGCGTGCGCACTGCGCGCTGGTTGATCGAACCCTTGTCCGTGACCTCGCCCTTGTCGATATCGGGCAGGTCGGCCATGACCAGCGCCCGTGCTACATGGGTCGAGCTGCCGGTCGATTGGGCTGCCAGTGCATCGAGGCTCGCGGCGAACTTCTCGCGCACGGCGGGATGCGCCAGAACGGTTTCGCTGCCCGTCTCCGCCGATAGCCCGGCATGGCGGGCGCAGGCGCCAAGATCGGGAAAAATCAGCACGCCGATGAAATTGTCGTCGGCACCGGTCAGCACCACATCGCGGATCAGCGGAGCGCAGATCCGGATCACCGACGCGCGCACCGCGGCGAAATTGACCCAGGTGCCGGTCGAAAGCTTGAAATCCTCGGCCACCCGGCCATCGAATACCAGGCCCTTGCCCAGATCATCCGGGTCGGCTCGGCGCACTGCATCACCGATCCGATAAAACCCGTCTTCGTCGAAAGCTTCGGCAGTCTTTTCGGCGTCGCGCCAGTAGCCCGGCGTGACATTGGGCCCCTTCAAACGGATCTCGGTCTTTTCGCCATTGGGCACGAGTTTGACTTCCATGCCCGCTGCCGGCAGGCCGATATGCCCCGCCTCGGTCACCGGCCAGGTGGTGGTGAAGGCAAAGGGCGCGGTTTCGGTCGAGCCATAGCCGGTGATGATCATCACCCTTTGCCCCAGCTCCGCCCGGGCAGACCGGTCGAGCCCGTCGAACACATGCTGGGAGAGGCTGGCGCCGGCATATTGCAGGATTTTGAGCCTGGCGAAGAAGTTGCGCCGCACTTCGGGGTCGGTGTCGAAGGCGGCAACCAGAAACTCGTAGGCCTTGGGCACATTGGTGGAAATGGTCGGCTGCACGTCACGCAGGTTGCGCAGGGTCCGGCCGATGCCCGCGGGCGTCGGCACGCCATCGTCGATATAGAAGCTGCCGCCATTATAGAGGGCGATGCCGATATTGTGGCTGCCGCCGGCCACGTGGTTCCACGGCATCCAGTCGAGCAGCACCGGCGGCTCGTCTTCGAGGAATGCCAGCGCCTGGCGGATCATCTGCTGGTTGCAGGCCATCATGCGGTTGGTGGTGATGACGCCCTTGGGCAGGCCCGTGGAGCCCGAGGTGAACAGCACTTTTGCAACCGTATCCGGCGTGATCGCTTGATGCGCCCTGGCCACATCAGCGGTGACCGGCGTCGCGAGCAGGTCATCGAATAGGCTGACCGCCCTGCCCGCGATCGGCCTCGCCCGCACGATGAGCGGAACGTCGTCGCCAAAGACGGCATCGATCGCCGGCGCGAACTTTTCGCCATCGCTGGCATAGATCATGCCCGGTGTGAGCAGCCCGGCAATGTGCCGGAGCTTGCCGAAATCGCTCGACAGCAGCGAATAGCTTGGCGAAACCGGCGCGTAGGGAATACCGACCCAGATGGCGGCCATGCCGAGCAGGAAATGCTCGATCTCGTTGCCCGACAGGATCAGCAGCGGCCGCTCCGGGCTGAGACCGGCATCGAGCAGGGCCTGCGCGAGCGGCGGGATCCGCGCCAGGACGTCGGCATAGCTCAGCCTGCGCCACTCCTCGCCATCGCGATCGGCGATCAGCAGCGCATCCGGCGTCTTTTCGGCCCAGGCCTCCAGCCCATCGACGATGGAGCGCGGATAGACGCCCAGCGCTTCCTCGGGCCGGATGATGGTCGTGCCGTCGCCGCGATGTTCGGCTTTGGCCGCCATGCTGCCCAGCCGCACCGGACGGATCGGTGGCGTCATATTCATGAGTTTCCTCCCTCACGAACTTAGTTATGCGCTATAACTATATCGAGAGCAAGCGGGGTCAGACCAGCCGCCGCCCATAGAGCAGCAGCGCAGCCTCCCGCGCCGCAGCGTCAAGCCGCACCAAGGCCCGGTCCAGCGCCGCGCGGTCGATGCGCGACGAGGGTCCGAACATGGAAAGGCCCGCGACCATGCGCCCGCCATCGGTTTTCACCGGCACGGCCACCGCCGTGATGCCGTCCTCGCGCTCGCCCAGATTATAGGAATGGCCCCGCGCGCCTATCGCCGCGATCTCGTCCTCAAGCTGGGCACGGTGGGTAATGGTGCGCCCGGTCAGGGCATCGAGCGGCGTGGATTTGAGATAGCGGCTGCGTTCGCTGGGGCTGACATGGGCCAGCCAGAGCTTGCCATGCGCCGTGCAATAGGCCTCCAGCCGATCGCCCACGCGGATATCCACCGACAGGCTGCGCGGCGGCATGGCACGGGCGATGCAGACCACCATGCCCGCCTGATAAATCGTGGCCATGCTGGCTTCGCCGAGATCGGCCGTCAGGTCGTCGAGCATCGGCTGCAACCACTGGCCCAGCCGGTCCTCGTCGCGCGCCCGATCGCCCAGATCAACCAGCGCATAGCCGAGCCGATAGCTGCCCTTGGCGACCTGCACCAGCGCCCCCTCTGCCTCCAGCGTCTTCAAAAACCGGTGGGCGGTGATGGCATTGAGCCCTAGTTCCCGCGTCACATCGGCCACCCCGATGCGCGGCCGCCCGCGCCCGAGCAGGCGGAGAATATCAAAAGCCCGCGCCACCGAATTGTTGAGCTGCTGCGCCAACGCGCCCTCCACTTCTCAAATATAGATAGGCGCCCTCAGCCACACATCCTGCTTCGTCGCCGCCCCTCTGGATCGGGCATCGCGAAATCCGCGAAAAACCGGGCTTTCCACCCTCGCTTGACAGGCGCGGTCACCGCATACACGCTTTTAGCGGAATTTATTGAACTATAATAGATAAAATGAAGCACGACAGCCCAACCCTCACGGCCGGCGGCGCATTGCTGGCCCGGCTCAAGACCATCGGCATCGATTATATCTTCGCCAATTCCGGCACCGATTTTCCGCCGATCATCGAGGGTCTTGCCGAGGCCGCCGCGAAAAGCGTGCCGCTGCCGCAGGCCCTGGTCATGCCGCATGAGGGTGCGGCCATGGGCATGGCACACGGCTATTATCTCGCTACCGGCCGGGCGCAGGTGGTGATGGCCCATACCAATGTCGGCCTCGCCAATTGTGCTATCGGCGCCATCAATGCGGCGGTCGAGAATGTGCCTGTGCTGCTGTTTTCCGGCCGCACGCCGGTCACCGAGGCCGGCCGCTTCGGCGCCCGCACCGTGCCCATCGGCTGGGGCCAGGAAATGCGCGACCAGACCGCCCTGGTGCGCGAGGCCAGCAAATGGGATTACGAATTGCGTTTTCCCGAACAGGTGGGGGAGCTTGCCGACCGCGCCTTTGCGATCGCCAATTCGACGCCCAAGGGCCCGGTCTATGTCAGCCTGCCGCGCGAGGTCTTGTGCGAGCCCTATGATGGGGCCGATATCGGCCGGCCGCTCGCCATGCAGCCGGCCGGGATTTCCGCCTCGGCGGCGCAGATCGAGTCCCTGGCCCAGCGCATCGCCGCCGCCCAATTCCCCGTGATCTTCGCCCAGCACGGCGCCGGGTCGGCGGAAGCCTTTGCGGCGCTGTCCGACCTCGTCACAAGCTGGGCCATTCCGGTCTGCCAATATTGGGCCGTGCAACTCGCTCTGCCCACCGACCACGCCATGCATGCCGGGGCCAATCCCAAGGACCTATTGGAGCGAGCCGATCTGGTCATCGTGCTCGATAGCCTGGCGCCCTGGTCGCAGCAGGCGCATGCGGCGCGCGACGACGCCATGATCATCCATATAGGCCCCGATCCGCTGAAGGCCCGGACGCCGATCCGCAACTTTCGTTCGGACCTCTCCATCGCCAGCGAACTGCCTGAAGCCATTCTGGCGCTCAGCGAGGCGCTTGCCAGGCTGCAGCCCGGCCCAGCCATCGAGGCACGGCGCGGCGACATCACCGCGCGTAATGCGCAGATGCGTCAGGCGGCCCTGGCCCGCGCCGAAACCGGCCGCGACGGGGTGATGAGCGCCGACTATGTGGCCAAGGCGGTATCCGAAGCGATTGCCGGGCGGGATGCCATTCTGCTCTCCGAGCGCGGCTGCCCGATGGGCGCCATGACCCTCACCCATCATCAGGCCTGGTATCAGGAGCCGCATGCCGGGGGCCTCGGCTGGTCGTTTCCGGCGGCGCTCGGCATGCAACTGGCCGACCGCGACCGCCTGGTCGTCGCCACCATGGGCGACGGCTCCTACATGTTCGCCAATCCGGTCGCCTGCCACCAGATATCAGAGGCGCTGGAACTGCCCCTGCTGCTGATCGTCATGAACAACAATGAATGGGCTGCCGTGCGCCATTCAGTGACCGACATCTATCCCGATGGTTATGCCGCCAAGGCCAACCAGATGCCGCTGACGGCCCTCAGTCCCGGCCCGGACTTCGTGCAGGTGGCCCGCGCCAGCCGCGCCTTTGCGCGCAAGGTCGAGACAGCAATCGAACTCGCCAAGGCGCTGCCCGCAGCCCTCGCCCATATCGCCGAGAAGCGCACGCTCGCGCTGCTTGACGTCACCATGCGCAACTGAAGCGCAGATTTTTATAAGAGGAGGCCCCATGCCCGAAATTGCGACAAATGAATTCTGGAAGGATCTGAAGCCCATCACCAAGGTGTTCCAGCCCGACGCCTTGCCCGAAGTGTATCTCGCCAATGCGCCTACCGAGGACGAGCGCTATTACGTGCCCTTCACCGAGACCGTCTCGTCGCGACCCTTGTGGATTTCACCGACGCAGAACAAGTGGTGCGATATCCTCATGGCCAAGAAGGCGGGGCTGGTGAACCGCCACTACCATCCGCACGAAGTCTTTGCACTGACGCTTTCAGGCAAGTGGGGCTATCTGGAACACGACTGGACCGCCACCAAAGGCGACTTCGTCTACGAGACGCCGGGCGAAGGTCATACGCTGGTGGCCTATGAGCACGAGGAGCCGATGCGTGTGTTCTTCACCGTCACCGGCCCCTTGATCTGGCTCGACGAGAACGGCGAACCCAACGGCTTTTTCGACGTCCATAACTACATCGCCATGTGCCGCGAACACTATGACAAGGTGGGGATTGGGGCGGACTATGTGAATTCGCTGTTCCGGTAGGCATACAGCACCCCCACCCGGCCTCCCCCTGTTTCAGGGGAGGAGCAGAAAGGGGTCTCCATGCACGATCGGTCCCTCCCCCTGTTTCAGGGGGAGGTTAGGTGGGGGTGCTGTCACCCCACCCTCATTCCCTCCCCATCAAGGGGAGGGAGGCGCAGGGCCGCAGCGCCTGTGTTCATCGTCTCCCTCCCCCTTGTGGGCTTCGATCCGTCCCACAGGGCAAGGCTCTCCGGTGGAGAGCCTTGAGGTGAGAAGGATCAAGGGTGGGGGTTCTTTTCTAAGAAAAAGGCCGCACAGGTGGACGCCTGCAGGGCCTCTCGTATACGCTCTTGTCGGCGGAGTTTCAGGCGCTCATGCCGCCATCGGCCATGAGCATCGACCCGGTCGTAAAACTCGACATGTCCGAGGCGAGGAACAGCACGGCCTTGGCCACCTCCTCGGCGCTGCCATGCCGGCCCATGGGGATCATGTCATTGAAAAATTCGGTCCCGTCGCGGCCGATCTCGGCGCCGAGACCCTGCTCGACCCGCAACTGGAAATCATTGTCGATGGGGCCGGGATGGACGGTGTTGACGCGGATATTGCGCGGCGCCAGTTCCTTGGCGAGGCACCGCATCAGCCCCACCTGGGCGTGCTTGGCTGATATATAGGCATAGACGCCCGGATCGCCACGCGTCGCGGCGACGCTCGAGGTGATGACGAAGCTGCCGCCCGCGCGCATGTGTGGGGTAAACGACTGCGCCATGAGAAAAGCCCCGCGCACATGCACGGCATGGACCGCCTCGAATGTGTCGAGCGGATAGTCGGCAATGGGCGCGACGGTGCCGAAATTGCCGGCATTGGAAAACACCACGTCGACGGCGCCGAAGCGCTCGAGGGTGCGGGCCGCCAAAGCCGCGACATCCTCGGGACGCGAGACATCAGCAGCGACCAGTTCAACTGCTCCGTCGGGCAGACTATCCCGCGCCTTTTCCAGCGCCACCAGATCGAGATCGGAAAGGACGAGTTTCGCCCCCTCCGCCAGCATCAGTTTTGCCGCAGCGCTGCCAATCGAGCCTGCGCCGCCAGTGACGACGCAGACCTTTCCGTCGAGCAGACCCATGGTCAGATCGGATAGTGGATGTGGCCGTCCTGCACCGTGACCCAGCGCAGTTCGGTGAATTCGGCAATGCCCCAATTGCCGCCAAAGCGTCCATAGCCCGAGGCTTTGACGCCGCCGAACGGCATCTGCGCCTCGTCATGGACGGTGGGGCCGTTGACGTGGCAGATGCCGCTTTCGATGCGGCGGGCCACGGCCAGTGCACGGTTGACGTCCTTGCCGAAGACGGCCGAGGAGAGGCCATATTCGGTGTCATTGGCCACCCGCACCGCCTCGTCCACCGAGCCGACGCGGACCACGGTCACCACGGGGCCGAAGGATTCCTCGGCATAGATGCGCATCGAGGGGGCCACCTTGTCGAGCAGGGTGGCGTCGACCAGCGTGCCCTCGATCTTGCCGCCGGCGGCCAGGACCGCGCCCTTGGCGACGGCATCCTTGACCAGTTGTTCGAGGCGAGTGGCGGCCGTCTGGTCCACCACCGAACCAAGCGGGGTCTGGCCCTTCACCGGGTCGCCGGCGACCAGTGTCGCGGCTTTGGCGGCGAGCTTTTCGACAAAGGCATCGGCAACCGTATTGTCGACGACGATGCGCTCGGTCGACATGCAGATCTGGCCCTGGTTCATGTAGGCGCCGAAAGCCGCCGCCGCGACGGCCTCGTCGAGGTCGGCGTCATCCAGCACGATGAAGGGGGCCTTGCCGCCGAGTTCGAGCAAAGCGGGTTTGAGATGCCGCCCGGCCTTTTCGGCGATGATGCGGCCGACGCGGGTGGAGCCGGTGAAGTTGACGCGGCGCACCGCCGGATGGGCGATCAGTGCCTCGACGATTTCGCTGGCGTCCTGCGGGGCATTGGAAACGGCATTCAGCGCGCCGGTGGGCAGGCCCGCTTCGAGCAATGTTTCGACAATCAGCCGATGGGTGCGCGGGCAAAGCTCGGACGTCTTCATCACCACCGTATTGCCGCATGCCAGGGGCGTCGCCAGCGAGCGCACGCCGAGAATGACGGGGGCATTCCAGGGCGCCATGGCCAGCACCACGCCGGCCGGCTGGCGCACGGCCATGGCGGTGGAGCCGGGGCGGTTGGAGGGCACGATCTCGCCCTTGATCTGGGTGACGAGGCTGGCCGCCTCGCGCAGCATGTCGGCGGCCAGCATCACGTTGAACATGGCCCAGCCGGCCGTGGCACCGATTTCGGCACCCATGGCAGCCACGAAGAGTGGCCCCTTTTCCTCCAGCAGGTCGGCCGCCTTGAGCAGGATTTTGCGGCGCTCCTTGGGCGTGGTCTTCGACCAGGCAGGGAAGGCGGCCGCTGCGGCGTCAGCCGCGCGTTGTGCATCGTCCACCGTGGCCGCAGCGGCGCGCGTGGCCACTTCGCCCGAGATCGGGTTGAGGCGCTCGAACACCCCGCCGCCGGTTGCCTTCTGGTCTTGGTTGGCAATGAGCAGGCCCAACTGGTCCATGGCTCTTCTCCTTTATTGTCCTTGATCAGGCGGCTGAGCCGCCCAGAAATGCCTGTTGCACGGCCTTGTCGGTGCGGAGCGCCTCGGCCGAATTCTCGCCGGTGATGCGCCCGGCCTCCATGAGGTAGCCGCGATCGGAAATCGAGAGGGAGATCGACACATTCTGTTCGACAAGCAAGAGGCCGACGCCGGTTTGCTTGACGCGCCGCAAGGCGCCGAACAATTCGGTGACGACGATTGGCGCCAGCCCGAGGCTGGGCTCGTCCAGCATCAGGAAGCGCGGATTGCTCATCAGCGCCCGCCCGATGGCCACCATCTGCTGCTCGCCGCCCGACATGGTGCGCACGAGCTGGCTCTTGCGTTCGGCGAGCCGGGGGAACAGATCGTAGATCAGGGCGTGACGGCTGCTCTCGCCGGCACGGGCCCGCTTGGGATTGGCGCCAAGGGTGAGGTTTTCCTCGACTGTCAGGTCACCAAAGACGCCTCGTCCCTCCGGCACCAGCGCAATGCCGGCCTCGGGGATGAGATGAGCCTTGGTGCCCAGGATCGATTGTCCGTCCAGGGTCACGACAGACCCCGCTTCCGTCCGCGCAAGGCCGGCAATGGCCTTGAGCAGCGAGGATTTTCCGGCGCCATTGGCCCCGAGGATGACCACGGTTTCGCCTTCGGCGATGCGCAGCGAGACCTGGTTGAGTGCCAGGTGCCGTCCATAGCGCAGCGAGAGGTTGCCGATTTCAAGCATGGCCGTCTCCCAGGTAAGCGACGATCACGGCCGGGTCGGCCAGCACATCCGCCGTCGGCCCATCGGCGATCTTGGTGCCGACATTCATGACCACGGCGCGGCTGCAGAGCGCGCGCACCGCTTCCATGATGTGCTCGACCAGGAGGATGGTCATGCCACGTTGCCCCAGCGAGGTGATGAGGTCGATGCCGACCCCCAGCTCGGTCGGGTTGAGGCCGGAGAGCCACTCGTCGAGAAGCAAGAGCCGCGGCTCGGCGGCCAGCGCCCGGGCCAGCTCCATGCGCTTCTGGTCGATATAGGTGAGGTCGTTGGCATGTTCGTGGCCACGACCGCCCAGCCCAACCTCGAGCAGCAGGTGTTCCGCCCGGTCGCGGGCCTCGGTGCCCCACAGATGGTTCGGCCGGAATGCCAAAGCCGCCATGACGTTCTCGGCCACCGAAAGCGAAGGCAGGATGCGAACCAGCTGGAAGGTCCGGGCGATGCCCTTGTGGGCAATGCGATTGGGTGCGAGCCCGGCAATGTTCTCGCCCGCCAGCACGATGCGCCCCGAGGTCGGCGCAAAGGCACCCGAGATCATGTTGATGACGGTGGTCTTGCCCGAGCCATTGGGGCCCAGGAGGGCAACCGTTTCGCCTTCGGCCACCGAAAAGCTGACATCGTTGACGGCGGTCAAACCACCGAACTGCTTTTTGAGGTTCTGGATTTTGAGAAGCGTGGTCATCAGGCGGCCTCCCCCTTGCGCCTGAGGCGTTTCCAGAGGTCCTCGACCCCGGCCAGGACGCCGCGCGGTACCACGAAGACGATGGCGATGAACATGAGCCCCAGGATGATCGAATAGTGGGAGGGGAAATTGGCGCTGAGCCATTCGAACAGGAGGAACAGCGGGATCGCCCCGAGCGCCGGACCCCAGAGCCGGTTGGCGCCGCCCAGGAGGGCCATGATCAGCGTCAGGAAGGAGATCGTCGGGTTGAAGACGATGGACGGCTCGACATAGGTCCAACGTGGCGCCTGGATGGCGCCCACCAGGGTGATGATGGTGGCGCTGACCGCGAAAAGCGCCAGTTTTACGCCTGATATATCGATGCCGGTATGGGCGGCGACAGTTTCGTCATCGCCGATGACCTTGAGCGCCAGCCCGAGCCGCGATCGGGCAATCAGCCAGCCGATGCCGATGGTCAGGGCGGCCAGTGCCAGCAATTGCCAGTAGATCTGTTCGGGGCTGATGGGCAGAAAAATGTAGCGGCCCAGCGTGCCGGTGACATTGACCTCGTACCAGGTGACGAGCTGGCGGATGAGTTCAGCCAAGCCGAAGGTGAAGATCACGAAATAGACCCCGGCGAGACGAAGCGTCGCGAGCCCGACGACCAGCGCCACGGCGAGGCCGATGCCGGCGGCCACCAGCAGCACCGCCCAATAGGGCAGCGTCTCGCTCAATACCGCGACCGTATAGGCGCCGATGCCGAAGAAGGCGACCGTCGCCAGCGACACATAGCGCGTGGGACCGGAGAACAGCGCCCATGCGCTGGCGAGGACGACATAGCCGGTCATGCCGAGCAGCAGCCCCACGCCATAGGCGCCGACCTGGGTCGGCAGCCAGGCGAGAGCGGCAAGGCCGAGGGCCACCAGAGCGAAACCAAGAATGGTGCGGGTCATCGTCCGGCAGCCTTTCCGAAGAGACCCGCAGGCTTCCAGAGGAGCACGGCGAGGAAGATGAGATAGGTGGCGGCGAGCGTCAGGCCCGGATCGACATAGGTGGCCACCAGTGTTTCGACGACGCCCAGCAGCAGCCCCGCCACCAGCGCGCCCATGAGGTTGCCGAGGCCCCCCATGATGACGATGACCAGCGCCTTCATGGTGAAGACCACGCCCATCGAGGCGTTGAAGGTCTGGTACATCGAGATCATCACGCCGCCCGAGGCGGCCAGCATGGTGCCCAAAGCGAAGGCGAAGCGGGCCGTCCGGTTGACGTCGATGCCCACCAGCGGCGCGGCATTGGGATTGACCGCAATGGCGCGGATCGTCGTGCCCCAGCGGGTGCGGGTCAGCACATAGAACAGGGTCGCGCCGATGATAACGGCAAGGGCAAAGGCCAGGAGCCTGTTGGCGGCGATATTGGCTCCCAGCACGTTGATGCCGACATTGAGATAATTGTAACTCGTATAGTTCGAGCCGAAGGCGACCAGCATGACGCCCTGGATGACGAATAAGAGGCCAAAGGTGGCGAGGATCGAATCCACTTCCAGCGTGCCGCTCTTTTTCGAGCGGGTGACCAGCGGCTGCATCATCACGCCGTAGATCACATAGCCCACTGCAAAGGCCACGGGCAGAATGATGACCAGCCCGAGGATCGGGTTGATGCCGAAGGTGGTGAACAGCAGGAAGGCGGCAAAGGCGGCGAAAATCAGCGTCTCGCCATAGGCGAGGTTCATGATGCGCGAGATGCCGTATTGAAGCGTCAGCCCCATGGCAACCAGCGCATAGGTGCCGCCCAGCACCAGCCCGGTTATCAGTGTCGAGAGCATTTTGTCCTTCTCCGCTGCCGTCGGCCAGGATCACCCCCACCCGACCTCCCCCTGAAGAAGGTGGATGAGGAGAAGAGATGCACCGGCTTGGCTCCCTCCCCCTATCAGGGGGAGGGGTGGGGTGGGGGTATAAGGTATATTACTGCGCCGGCCAGGGGGCCTTGGGCAGGATCGGGGCCGAGGCGCCTTCGCGGTCGGACGGGGCCACGGCGACGAAATTGCCGTTCTGCCACTGGCCGCCGAACCAGAGCTGGCGGAGCTGGTTGTCCTCGAGCTTGGTTTCGCCCAGCACCGTGTCGAACGTGCCGGTGGACAATTCCGCGGAGACTGCCTCGCGGTCGAGACCATGGCGCTTGATCGCCTCTTCGAGCATCTGCAGGCTCGCATAGGTGATCACCGAACCCCACCAGTCCGGCGCCTGGCCGATGAATTCCTCGTGGCGGGCGCGGTAGTCCATAACCGCTTCATTGTTCACGTCGATGCCGCCGAGGCTCATGATGCCTTCGATCTTGTCGCCATTATTGGCTTGGTAGACCGGGAAGCCGGTGCCGACGCCGAGGTAGAGCACCTTGGGATTGAAGGCCGCGACCTGGGCCTGCTGGGTCAGGGCGAAAGTGTCGGGCGGATAGGAGAAGGCGACGAAGGTGTCGGCGCCCGAAGCGGCGGCTTCGTTGAGCATGGGCGTGAAGTCGGTGGTGCCGACCGGATAGGTCACATCGTAGACCATATTGAGCCCGGCATCGGCAAAGGACTGGCGGGCCGCGGTGATGAGGTCGATACCAAAACCGTCGGCCACCGAGATCACCGCGACATCGCCGTTGATGGTGCCGGCGGCCTGCTGGTCGAGCAGGATTTTCGAGAGCGCCTCGGTATAGTCATGGCCGCCGCCGAGCAGCCAGAAACTCTTCTTCCAGCGCTGGACGAATTCGGGGGCCTTGTCGGTCACGGCCGACACCGCGAGCTGGGGATAGCCGAAGCGATCGAACAGCGGTGCCACCGCCAGGTTGAAGCCCGTGCCCCAGGGCACGAGGATGAAATCGACCTGGTCCTGGGTTGCGAGGCGCTCGACGGCGCGCACCACTTCCTCGGAGGAAGAGCGGTCGTCATATTCGAGCACTTCGATGGGGAGGCGGCTGCCATCGGGCATTTCGAGGCCGCCGGCTTCGTTCACCTCGTGCACCCAGAGCTGATAATTGGGCAGCGTGGTGATGCCGGCGCCGCCGGCATTGGCACCGGTCTTGGAAATGGCATAGCCGATCTTGACCGAGGTGCGGTCCTGAGCGGAAACGGCGGCAGTGCCGACGCCGGCCAGCAGGGTCGCGGCAAGGCCGATGGCGCGCAGGACGGACCTGCGGGAAAACACAGTCATTGGGTTCCTCCTCTGGGCCCTCCAAGCGGGCCAGCCAAGCCGGGACGTCTTCGACTGTTCTCCGGCTACTGGACCAACGCTACATGCGGAAACGGCCAATCACGAATAGACTTTTTGCGGAGAAACTTGTACTTTTACCGCAGTGATGGAGGGAAATGCGCTAAATGAATAACAGCAGCCTTCGGCCGATCGTGGAGCTGGCGCGCGAGCTTGATGGGCAGGTCATTTCCACTACGCTCGATACCGCCCGCTGGACCCTGCCGGGCGGCCAGAACTGCGTCTTTGTGCTTATTGCCGGCTCGGGCACAGTGATGACCGGCGCGGAGGCGACGCCGTTGCAGGCTCCCAACCTCATCTGGATTCCCGCCGGGCAGCGGGCCGAGCTGATGCTGCTGGCCGGGTCGCGCGGCGCCTGGCTCACCATATCGGACGCGGCCCTCGGGCAGATTGCCCTTCCCGGCCACATGGCCGAAGACATGCGCCGCTTCGCGCTTCGCCCGCAACTGGGCACCCGCATCGAGCGCGACGTGGCGGCGCGCCTCGCCACGCTCTTTGCCCTCATGACCGAGGAATTGCGTGCCAGCGCCTCGGGCTCGGAGGACATGGTGCGGCACCAGCTCGCCATCGTCGCAATCCTCCTCTGGCGCAGTTCCGACCTGGCGCCGGCACAGGCCCGCCCCGCGCCGCGGACTATTGTCAGCAACTTCCTGTCCACCGTCGACCTGCAGATGCGCAGCCATTGGACGGTGGCCAGCTATGCGCGCTATCTGGGCGTCAGTGTCGACCGGCTGACCAGCGCCGTGCAGCGCGCCACCGGGCAGACGCCCCTGGCGCTGATCCATGCCCGCCTCTTTGCCGAAGCGCGGCAGATGATGGAAAATTCCGGCCTGCAGATTTCGGAAGTCTCGGCCCATCTCGGCTTCGACGACCCCGCCTATTTTTCCCGTTTTTTCAAGCGCCTCAGCGGAAAATCGCCGCGACAGTACCGGCTCGATGCGGCGATCAACCAGGTGCGGGATGGGGGATCGTATGCGGCCTGGCCCTAGGTTGATATTGCTATCGCGGCTCCATCCACCCTCCCCCTTGAGAGGAGGGTAGTGAAGCTGGCTGCGGAGCAGCCTAGCGCAACTAGGGTGGGGTGGTGAGTTCATCCGAGAGGCTGCGAGCCGTCCAGGCTTCGACACCCCCTCCCCAGCTTTGCTACGACCGTACCGGTCTAGCGCCGCTACCCTCCCCTCAAGGCGGAGGGTGGGAAGGAGCCAATTCTCCAAAATAAGCCCATCCACCGTGCTGTACTCGGGTCGAGCCCGAGGGCGGGACGGTGAGTTTGGAAGGGCTTCATTCACACCGGCCCCTCCCATCCTTCGTCATTGCCCGGCTTGACCGGGCAATCCATGCCGCAAAGCAAGATGGACCACCGGGACAAGCCCGGTGGTGACGATGAACAAGGGTTGCACGGTTCAGGTGCGCCGCGACATTCCCATCCACCGTGCCGTCCTCGGGCTTGACCCGAGGACCACTCAGAACAGGAACCTTGCGGGTGTGACGAGCGGCCCTCGGGTCAAGCCCGAGGGCGGTGCGGTGGGTTGGGAGGCCGTAATTCCTCTCCGCCCCTCCCACACTTCGTCATTGCCCGGCTTGACCGGGCAATCCATGCGGCGACAGAAGATGGACCAGCGGGACAAGCTCGGTGGTGACGATGAACAGGGGTGCAGGGTTCAGGTGCGTCGCGCCAAATACTGCCCTGTCAACGACCCTTTGGCTTTGACCAACTCCCCGGGCACGCCTTCGAACTGCACCGTGCCGCCGTCGTGTCCGGCGCCCGGTCCCATATCGATCACCCAATCCGCCCGCGAAATGACATCGAGATTGTGCTCGATGACGATGACGGTCGAGCCGGCGTCCACCAGCCGGTCGAAAAGGCCGATCAGCGTATCCACGTCATTCATGTGCAGGCCCGTTGTCGGTTCGTCGAGCACGTAGATATTGCCCTGTCTGCCCAGCTCCGCCGCGAGTTTCAGGCGCTGCCTTTCACCACCCGAGAGGGTCGAGAGCGGCTGACCGAGGGTGAGATAGCCGAGGCCGACATCGACCAGGCCCTGGACGATCTTCTTGAGCGGCGCCTCGGTGAAATAGGTGGCGGCCTCCTCGATGCTCATCTCGTAGACATCGCTGATCGACTTGCCGCGCAGCTTATGTTCCAGCACTTCGGGCAGGAAGCGCTTGCCTTCGCAGGTTTCGCAGGTGGTCACCATCGGATCGAGATGGGCGAGATCGGTATAGATGACGCCGAGGCCGTTGCAGTCCGGACAGGCGCCCTTGGAATTGGCGGAAAACAGCGCGGCCTCCACCCCATTCTCCTTGGCGAAGGCCTTGCGCACGCCATCGAGAATGCCGGTATAGGTGGCGGTGTTGGACCGGCGCGAGCCGCGCGCCAGGTTCTGGTCGATAATGATGGTTTCGGGATAGGCCTTGGGCAGGCACCCCTGGATCAGGCTGGATTTGCCCGATCCGGCGACACCGCTCACCACCGTCAGCACGCCACGCGGAATGTCGACGCTCACATCCTGCAGATTGTTGATCGTGCCGTGCTCGATCCGCAGCGGCTCGCCTGCGGGCTGGCGCACGTGTGTCTTGATCGCCTGGTGCTTCATCATGTGCTTGCCGGTCAGCGTGCCCGAGGACAGCAGTCCCTGAAAATCACCCTCATAGACGACTTCGCCGCCGCGCGATCCGGCCAGCGGGCCCATGTCGACCACATGGTCGGCAATGGCAATCATGTCGGGCTTGTGCTCGACGATCAGTACCGTATTGCCCTTGTCGCGGAGCTGCGTCATCAGCGTGGCGAGGCTCCCCACATCATGCGGATGAAGGCCGACCGAAGGCTCGTCGAAGACGTAAGTGATGTCGGTGAGCGACGACCCAAGATGCCGCACCATCTTCACGCGCTGCGATTCACCGCCCGAAAGGGTCGAGCTTTCGCGATCGAGGCTCAAATAACCAAGCCCGATGGTGACGAGGTTTTCGAGCCGCAGCGCCAGCGCCTCGAGCATCGGGCCGACCTGCGGCGCCTGAAGCGCGCGGATGAAGACGGCGAGATCGGATACCTGCATGGCCGAAAGCTCGGCAATGGATTTGCCGTTGACGAGGCTGCCGCGCGCTGCCGCATTGAGGCGGGTGCCGTGGCAGGCGGGACAGACGGCCCGGGTAAAGATCTTCTCGTATTCGCGCAGCACATGGGGCTGCAGGCTTTCGGGATCCTTCGAGCCGAGCCCGGATTTCAACCGCGAGACCACGCCCTCATAGGTGAGGCCGATCTTGCCGACCTTGATCTTGCGCCCGTCATTGAGGTGGAAGAGGTTGTGCCGCTCTTCCTCGGTATAATCCTTGACCGGCTTGTCCATGTCGAAGAGGCCGGAATTGGCGAAGATTTCCCACCACCAGCTTTCGCGGGCGAAATCCTTGGGCAGCAGCGCGCCCTCGTTGAGCGACTTGCTCTCATCCACCACAGCCGACATGTCCATGGCCGCGACCTGGCCAATGCCTTCGCAGTCGGGGCACTTGCCGCGTGGATCGTTGTAGGAATAAAGCCCCGGCGGACCGAGCTTGGGTTCCGCCAGACGCGAAAACAGCACGCGCAGCATCTGCGCCGCATCTGTCACCGTCGCCACGGTCGAGCGCGAATTGCCGCCGAGCCTCTGCTGGTCGACGATGATGGCCGCCGAGATATTTTCGAGCTGGTCGGCATCGGGCTGGCCATAGCTGGGCATGAATTGCTGCACGAAGGCCGGATAGGTCTCGTTGATCAGCCGCTGCGATTCAGCCGCGATGGTGCCGAAGACCAGCGACGACTTTCCCGAGCCGGAGACGCCGGTAAACACAGTGATGCGCCGCTTGGGAATATCGAGCGAGACATTCTTCAAATTGTTCTCGCGCGCCCCTCTGATGACAATGGCGCCATAAAGATCGTCCTGCATGTCGTCTCCCGACCTCGTCATGTCCCCGTCCAACTCGACGGGTCTTCATTTCCTTCGTCATTGCCCGGCTTGACCGGGCAATCCACCTCCCCGCGGCATGGACCACCCGGCCGAGCCGGGTGGTGACGCCTTTGGGGAGGTCCAATTTTATCAGCGGCCCTAGATACTCGCCTTGCGGATGGCGCTGCCGCCGATTGCAAGGCCGATGACGAGGGTGGCTGCCACGACCAGCGTGCCATAAAGCACGGTCGTGCTGAACAGCTCGCCCATGAACAGCGCCCGCTCCGCCTCGATGAGATAGGTCAGCGGATTGAACCGGGACGCGACATAGAGCCAGGCCGGGCCGCTTTCGAGCGGCAACAGCACCCCGCCCAGCAGCATCAGCGGCAGGGCCACGGACTGGCTGACCATGTAAAAGAGCGAGGTATTGTTCTTGGCGGCAATGGCCAGCGCATAGGACAGGGCCGCGACCCCGACGCCGAAGAGGCCGAGCAGCACGAGGCCATAGAGCATTTCAACGGCATAAATCCTGAGGCCAAAGGGGATGGCGATGACGATCATCACCACGGCCTGGAAGAACAGCGGGAACATCTCTTTCAGCGCCCGGCCCATCAGCAGCGCCGGCCGCGACATCGGCGTGGCGAGGAACCGTTCGAGCACGCCGGACAGCAGTTCCTCGGTGAGGCTCCAGCCAACCATGGCGGTGCCGAAGAGGGTCAGCATCACCATCATGCCGGGGATGAACCATTGCAGCGGCGAAACGCCGGCGCCGCCGACATCGCCCAGGAGCGGCACGAAGAGGCCGATATAGAGCAGCGGCTGCACGAGGCCGAAGGCGAGCCACACCCAGCCCGAGATCAGCGGCTTCATCTCGCGGACGAAGCTGGTCTTCACGTCGTAGAGGAAATCCATTGCTGTCGCTCCTTCAGGCCACGCTGCCCTGCGCTTCGCGCAGCGTACGGCCGGTCAAACCAAGGAAAACGTCGTCGAGGGTGGGGCGGCGCACATTGGCACTGGCAATGTCGACCCCGACCTCATGCAGGCGCCGGATGAATTCGGGCAGCAGGGCTTCGCCCTCGCCTACCGTTACCTCGACGCGGCTGTCGCCGACCGCGACCTCACGGGCCTGGGGCAGGTTCTGCGCCAGTTCGGCGGCCTTCGCGGCATCGGAATTGGCAAGGCCAATGGTGATGCGGTCACCCGCGAGATTGGCCTTCAAACGCGCCGGCGTGTCGTCGGCAATGAGCTGGCCATTGTCCATGACCATCACCCGCTCGGCCATGGTGTCGGCCTCTTCGAGATAATGGGTGGTGAGGAAAATGGTCATGCCCGTCTCGCGCCGGAGTTTTAAGACATGCTCCCAGAGATTGGCGCGGCTATGCGGATCGAGCCCGGTGGAAGGTTCGTCGAGGAACAGCAGCGTCGGCGAATGCATCAGCCCCAGCGCCACGTCGAGCCGCCGCTTCTGCCCGCCAGAGAGCGTCGTGCCGATGCGATCCTCCATGCCGGTCAGCTCCAGCATATCGATCAGCGCATCGGCGCGCCTTTTCGCGTCGGCCGGATGCATGCGCATGGCGGCGCCCTGGGTGAGCAACTCGTCGCGCAGCTTGTAATATTGCCCGGCGCCGCTCCCCTGCCCGACATAGCCGATGCGCTTGCGCACCCCGGCCGGATCGCGGGCGATGTCGCAGCCGGCGACCATGGCGCTGCCCGAGGAGGGCGGCAGCAGGGTGGTAAGCATGCGCACCGAGGTGGATTTGCCGGCGCCATTGGGGCCCAGGAAGGCCACCAGTTCTCCCTCGGCGACGTCGAGGCTCAGTCCCTTGACCGCCTCGACCGGCCCCGCCTTGGTCTTGAAACTGCGCGCCAGGTCACGTGCATGGATCATTCTCAACTCCCCTTTGAGCGCCGAAGCAGCATCGACCCGCCTGCCGACATGACGTGTCAGCAGCGGCGATTTCGACAGGCGCTCGACTTTTGCGATGAGCGATACTAAACTTTGTACGCCGCACAAGGTTTAGCATAACATTGTACGGTGTAAAGGGTAATTTTGAGGTAGGCATGGCCGAGGAGATTTCCGGCAGGGGCGATCCGCTCAAATCGCTGCACTTGCTGTGGGGCCGGGCAAGCGCCGGCAAGCGCGGGCCCAAGTCCAAGGTGCAGCTCGCCGATCTGGTGCAGGCTGCCATCGCCATTGCCGATGCTGAGGGGATCGACGCCGTCTCGACCCGGCGCGTGGCCGAGGCGGTCGGCATTTCGGCGATGAGCTTTTACACCCACATCCCCGACAAGTCGGCGCTGATCGACCTGATGATCGATGCCATTGCCGGGGGACCCGAGGGCGCCGCCCTCCCCCGGTTCGATCCGGCGAACTGGCGCGACAACATCACCATGGTGGCCACCGCCTATCGCCAGTTCTATCTCGACCACCCCTGGGCGCTGCAGGTGGGCACGCATCGCCCGGTGCTCGGTCCCAACACGCTGCGCGCTTATGAGGCGATCCTCAGCGTCGTCGACGGGCTGGGGCTCGACGAGGTCGAGATGGACATGACGGTGACGCTGATCACCAATTACGTCTTTGGCGCCGTACGCGACGTGGCGCGGGCCGCTTCGGTCAAGCAGCAGACCGGCATGAGCGACGACGAATGGTGGTATGCCATTGCGCCGTTTCTCGAGACCATCGACTGGGCGCCCTATCCCGTCGCCAGCCGCGTCGGCCCGGTCGTGGGCGAACTCTATGGCCTGGGTGACCCGGATCGGGCCTTCACTTTCGGGCTCGAGCGCATGCTCGACGGCATCGAGGCGATGATCGCGCGGAAGGCAGCGCTCAGGGCGTAGACAATCCCCGCGCCAGTAGCGGGAGCCAGGCCTGGCCGGCTTCGCTCACCCCGAGCCGCGCGGCGGAGAAAGCGCTGTCGATGACGGGGCGAGTGACCTCGACGCCCGGAAAGCGCCAGGCGATCTCCTCGGAAATGACCGGATGGAGGTTGAGCACCCCGCCGATCAGCGCGAGCGGCCCCGCTCCAGCGCGCTTGCTGAGCGCTTCGCCGAGGCCCGCCAGTTCCGCTCCGGCGCGCCGCAGGATATCGAGCGCGGTCTGGTCGCCCGCTTCGGCGGCCCTGGCGACGCCGACTGCCAGCGTGCCGATGCGGCCGCGATCACCGGCATAGATGAACTGGCGCACATCGCTCCAGCTATTGCCCCCCACGGCCAGGAACATTTCCGCGGCCAGTTCCGACAGTTCGTCGAACGAACCGGTATGGTCGAGCGCCCGATACATCTGATCGAGCGCCTCGAGCGCGATCCAGCTTCCCGAGCCCGCATCGTCGATGAGGATTCCCCGGCCGCCCACGCGCACCACTTCGCCTTTGCTTGTGATGTGGATGCCGATGGAGCCGGTGCCGGCGGAAATGAGATGCCCCTCGCCGGGGCGGAAATGAGCGGCATAGGCCATGGCGATATCGTCCATGACGAGGACGGCGTCGGGGGCCAGGCCCAAAGCCGCACTGGCCATGGCCCGAATTTCCGCTGTAGCGGGCTGGCCAAAGCCGGTCATGCCGGCGCAGAGGCTCGCGGCCTCAAATCCGGCGGCACTCAATTCGGCGGCGACCGACGCGAAGACCCCCGCAAGACGAGCGTGTTCGGCCGGGTTGAACACGTGCGCCGTGGCGCCACTGGCACTGCCGCGCGCCACGAGCGCCCCCGTTGTGTCGCAGGCCACCCAACGGCTGGCGGTGCCGCCGACATCAATACCGAGATGAACCTGGCTCACGCGGGCACGCCTTGCCTGACGAAAGCGCGGGTGATTTCGCGCGGATTGGTAATCATGGTTCCCACCACAACGGCATGAGCGCCCGCCGAAAAGGCGTCGCGCACCAGCTCGGGCGTATTGTAGCGCCCTTCGGCCACCACGGGAATCGTCAGACGCGTCGCCAAGGCTTCAATCAGTGCGAGGTCGGGTGCATCGGGCTTGGGCATGGTCTCCTCGGTATAGCCCGAGAGCGTCGTCGCCACATAATCGGCGCCCCAGGCGGCGGCCTTCATGCCCTCGTCGAGCGTGGAAATATCGGCGAACACCTCGGCGCCGAGATCCTCGCGGATGCGCCGGATCAGCACGCTCGGATGCTCGCCGGCGCGCCGCCGCTCGGTGCAGTCCAGCGCCACGATCTCGGCGCCCGCTTCGACGATGGCCGAGGCAGCGGCGAAGTCGGGGGTGATATAGACTGGCCAGGTGTCGGAGAAGACCTTGTTTATGCCGATGACCGGCAGGCCCGCTGCCTTGGCGGCGGCGATGTCGGCCGGGCCATTGGCGCGGATGGCGACAGCGCCGCCGTCGCGCGCCGCGAGGGCCATGGCTCCCATGAAGTGCGGCCCATGCAAGGGATTGTCGGCCCGCGCCTGGCAGGAGACGACGAGGCCCCTGGGCAGGATCATTTGATCGCGCCCGAGGTCATGCCGGCGATGAACTGCCGCGACAGCACGATGTAGATGATGATGATTGGCGCGGCCGAGAGCGTGAGGCCGGAGAACAGCACGCCCCAATCGGTCGTATATTCGCCCATGAAGGTGGTCAGGCCCTGCGGCAGGGTCTTCAGATTGTCGTTCTGGATAAAGACCAGCGGGAAGAAGAAGTCGTTCCAGATGGGCACGACATTCTGGATGCCGGCAATGACCATGGCCGGGCGCACCAAAGGCAGCATGATCGACCACATGATGCGCGCTTCCGAAGCGCCATCCATGCGCGCCGCATCTTCCAGCTCATTGGGCAGGGTGCGGATGAAGCCGGTCATGATGAAGATCGTCGAGGGCAGGCCCATGGCCGTATAGACGAAGATCAGCGAAAGCTGGTTGTTGAGGATGGAGAGGTCGCGCATCAGCATGAAGAGCGGGATGATGGCGAGCTTGAGTGGCAGGGTCAGCCCGGCGATGAAGAACATCAGGATGAAGCTGGCGCCGGAAAAGGCGTAGCGCCCCAGGGCATAGGCAGCCATGGTGCCCAGCGTCAGGATCAGCACCATGGAGGCCGCGGTGACGACGAAGGAATTGAGCAGGTAGCGCAGGAAGTTGGTCTCGTTCCAGATCTTCACGAAGTTCTGGACCTGGGTGAAGTCCGGAATCCCGAAGGGCGACTGGAAGATCTGCGGCGTGGTCTTGAAGGCCGAGAACACCATGATGACGATCGGCGCCAGCATGAGGATGGTGTTGGCGATGAGGATGACCTGCAGAAGCCCATCGCGCCCGAGGGCGCCGAGGATGCCCTTGCGGTCGTAGTAGTTGGTCGCGTCGGCGCTCATAGCTGGATCTCCCGGGCGCGCAGACGCGTGGTGATGACCGCCGCGATGACGGCGATGAAGATGAAGATCAGGACGGCAAGGGCCGAACCGAGGCCGAAATCCTGCTGGCCGGAGGACACGTTGCCAAAGGCGGTGCGGTAGAAATAAAGCCCCAGCACGTCGGTCGAACCGAAGGGCGAGCCATCAAGCCCGCCCATGATGTAGGGCAGCTCGAACCAGTTGAAGGCGCCCACGAAGAGCAGGGTGAAGACGATGGTAGCGCTGGGGGCCACCAGCGGCCACACCACCTTGGTGATCTTGACCCACTCGCTTTCGGTTTCCATGCGCACGGCGTCGAGAATTTCGCTCGGGATGCGCTGCATGCCGGCAAGGAAAACCAGGGTCGGGAAACCCACCATATGCCAGGCCTGGGCCACGATGATGCTCCCGAGCGCCGTGCTCGATTGCCCGAGCCATGGCTGGGCCAGCCAGTCGAGCCCTATATTCTTGAGCGTCACATTCACCACGCCGAAGAGCGGGTGGTAGAAGAGCTTGAAGAGATAGGCGACGATGATGGTCGAGAGCACCACCGGCAGGAACACCGCGATGCGGTGGAAGCGCGCGCCGGGCAGTTCGCGCCAGAGCGCATAGGCGAGAATGAATCCCAGCCCGTTCTGCAGCACCATCAGCGCAAAGAAGACGATGATGTTGTTCTTGAAGGCGTTGATCGTCCAGCTTCGATAGGGCTCGACGAACAGCACGGTGTGGAAGTTTTCCAGCCCCACGAAATCGAGTCGCTTCAAGCCCTGCCAGTCGAAGAAGGCATAGGCGAAGGCCGAAATGATCGGATAAACGATGAACAGCGCCACGAAGGCGAGCGGCGGCACGATCAGCACCGTGATCCAGAGGCCGCGGCCGGTCATCCGAAACTGAGGCATTTGGGGCTCTCGCGCATCAAGTTCTTGGGCCGTCGCGCCCTTCGCATGGAAGGCTCAACGCACTTTATAGTCTCGGCACCAGCCCACCCTCCCCCTTGAGGGGAGGGTAGCGCCGCTCGGCCCAGTGGGCCGTAGCAGAGCTGGGGAGGGGGTAGCCCGGCGTTTCACCGGTGGACCCCCACCCTCATTCCCTCCCCTCAAGGGGGAGGGAGGCGAAGGCGCTAATTCGGGTGTGGGAGTGACGGGGTCAATTGCCCGTCACTCCCCCTTTGGCGGAGGGAGTGGCCGCCTTAGTCCTTGAAGGGTTCGTACCAGGCGGCAAGACCCGTGGTCAGGGCTTCGCCGATGGCTTCCGGCGTGGTTTCGCCGGCGAACAGCTTCTGCATTTCGGCCTGGATCAGCACCGAGCCCGAGGGTTCGCCGTAACGGAAATGGGCGAGCATCAGGTAGGGGATCGAGGACTGGTTCAGCTCATTGACTTCGGCCAGAAGCGGGTTGTCGAAAGTGACGCCCGGAATGGTCGAGATGTTGTTGAGCGTATTGGCGAAAGCCTGGCCGAATTCCTGGCTGGCCAGGTAGTTCACGAAGGTGATGGCCGCTTCCTTGTTGGGCGAGGCGGCATTGACCGCATAACCGCCGTCGAAATAGAGGCCGACCAGCTTGTCGTCCTCGGCGGCACGGCCCGGAGCGGGGAAGACGCCCAGTTCGATATCCGGATTCTGCGCCTTGAAGGTCGCCAGCTCATAGGAGCCGCCGACAAACATGCCGGCCATGCCCGAGGAGAAGAGCTGCTGGGCGCTGGGGTAGTCGAGGCCAATGAAGCCATCGGGGAAGTATTCCTGGGCCAGCTCGTTGACGGAGGCCAGGGCCGAGGTGAAACGCTCGTCGGTGAAGTCGGCAGTGCCGGCCATCAGCTCGTCATAGAAGGCCTTGCCCATCAGCGAGGAGCCGAGGCCGAAGGTCACGGTCTCGTTCTGCCAGGCGGTCGCCGTGCCATTGGCGAAGGGGATGACGCCGGCATCCTTGAGGGTCTGGGCGGCGGCGACCAGTTCGTCCCAGGTCTGGGGTTCGTCGAGCCCGTTCGCTTCGAAGAGCGCGGTATTGTAGATCACCAACTGCGTCTGGCTGGCAAAGGGCACGGCATAGAGCTTGTTGTCGGCGCGCACGCTTTCGGCGGCGAGGGCCGGGGCGGCGAAGTCGGCCAGAGCCGGCACGCTGTCGGTGGTCAGCTCTTCGAGATAGCCGGCGACGGCGACGTTTTCGAGCCCGCCATAGGCGCGCACCATCATCACGTCAGGACCGGTGCCACCGGCAAGGGCGGTCGAGAGGATGGTGTTGTAATTGGTGGCCTCAAAGGTCTCGAAGGTGACGGTGATGCCGGGATTGGCCGCCTCGAAGGTTTCGATGAACTGCTCATAGGCAGCGCGGTCTTCCTGGCGCCAGCTCCAGAACGTGAGATCCTGGGCCATAACCGGGGCGGCGACGAGCACGGCGCCCAGCAAGGCTCCCGCGCGAAGTACAGTTTTCTTCATGGATTTCCCTTCCCTTGAAAACGTCTTGGAATGGTCCCTTCCAAACCCCGTCAGGGGTTCAGCCGCCGGCCATCCTCGGCGGAAAAATAATGCGCCGCGCCTGGCGTGACCGTCACGGTCACCGCCTCGTCGGGAGCAAAGAGATCGTTTGGGGTGGTGCGGGCCGAGAGCAGCGTGCCGTCGGCCAGCCGTGCATAGACATAGGCGTTGTCACCCAGATATTCGGTGTACTCGACCTTGGCCGAGAGCCCCTCGCTCCCAGCACCGCGATGGAGCTGCACCGCATCGGGCCGGAGGCCCAATTTCAGTGATGTCGCGTCCGGCAGCGCGCCGGTCACCACCGCGCCACCATTGGCGACGGCGAGCCGATCGCCATCCCGCGTCACGTCGACCAGCGCCATTCGCGGCGAGCCGATGAAGGTGGCGACAAAGGTATTGGCCGGCGTTTCATAGAGATCGCGCGGCGACCCCACCTGTTCGATGCGGCCATTGTTCATGACCACGATCTTGTCGGCCAGGGTCATGGCCTCGACCTGATCGTGGGTCACATAGATCATGGTGCCGCCGATCTCGCGATGGAGGCGGGCGATCTCGAGGCGAACCTCGGAGCGCAAAGCGGCGTCGAGGTTGCTGAGCGGTTCGTCGAGCAGGAAGACGTCGGGCTTGCGCACCAGGGCACGGCCGATGGCGACGCGCTGGCGCTGGCCGCCGGAAAGTTCGCGCGGCTTGCGCTTGAGGAGCGCTTCGAGCCGCAGCATGCGCGCCGCCTCGGCAATGCGCGCTTCGACCTCGGCCTTGGTGAGGCCCATGAGCCGGGCGCCAAAGGCCATGTTTTCATAGACGTCCATATGCGGATAAAGCGCATAGGACTGGAACACCATGGCGATGCCGCGGCGCGAGGGCGCCACGTCGTTCATCCTCGTGCCGTTGAGAACAAACTCGCCCTCGGTGATCGGGTCGAGCCCGGCAATGAGGCGCAGCAGGGTCGACTTGCCACAACCCGATGGGCCGACGAAGACGACAAATTCGCGGTCACCGATCTCGAGGTCGATGCCATGCAGGACGGCAGTTTCGCGAAAGCGCTTCTTGATGCCGCGAAGCGATAGTTGAGCCACGTTGCTCTCCCGTCCCGACCCGCCCACGCAGGTCCTCGGCCCGCTGCAACCAGCGCGCCAATTGGAATACTAAATTCCGCAAATTGAATGTGTCAAGAATATCCGATTACACAACCCTCGTGAGCGGGTCGCGCAAAAGCGTCGCGACCGGCCGTTCATCCGAGGGGTCCAGGAGGGGGGCCGGTTCAGCGCGCCTTGAGCACGGTCACGGCGCTTTCGGAATTATGAATGAAGTCATGCGCATCGGCCTGCTGCCGGATCATCAGGATGAACAGCATGTCCATCAGCATGAGCTGCGCATCGCGCGAAGTAATGGCCGAGGACCGCACCCGCTCTTCATCGGCCACGGTGAAGAGATGAATATCGGCCAGGTCGAGCAGCGGATTGGGCTGCAGGCCGGTCATCGAAATGACCGTCGCGCCGCGCTGCTTGGCGACTTCGGCGATCCGCAGGGTTTCGACGCTGCGCCCGGAATGAGAGAGCGCCAGGAGGACGTCGGCCTCGTTGAGCGCCGAAGCATTGGAAATCTGAATGTGGCTGTCGCTGTCGAGCAGCGCCATGCGGCCGAGCTTCAGGAGCTTGTAGGAAAAATCCTTTGCCACGAGGGACGAGGCGCCCACCCCGGCAAGCTGGATCTTGCGCGCATTGACGAGGGAAGTCAGAGCCAGATCAATGGTTTGCTCATTGTTGGCGGCCAGCGTTTCGCGCATCGACAGGAGCTTCGAGCCGATCAGTTTTTGCAGGATCGTGACATAGCTGTCGGCCGCGTCGATGGTGCCATGGATCACCCCGCCCGGCGCATGCCATTCCAGCGCCTTGGCCTTGTTTACCGCGAGCTTCAGTTGCTGGTAGCCGGCATAGCCGAGCTTCTGGCTAAACTTGACCACGCTCGACTGGCTGCGGCCGGTGGCTTCTGCGAGCGCCGCCGAGGACAGGGTCAGCATCTGCTCGGGATGGTCGATGATGAACTGGGCGATCTGCCGATCGGCCTGGGTCATGGTTTCGAGCTTGGCGCTGAGGATCTTGAGGACAGACATTGCGGCTTCCGTGACACCGGTGCCCATTCCGGCCCCCGTCTTTCCCGAGGACTAAAGCGGACGCCATCAAAATTGCAACTGGCTTCTCCCGCACATCCCCACCCGCCCCATGGCCAAGCGGTTCAGCGCAAAATCTGGAATACAATATTCCATGTATCGTTGACAGACGGAATATTCATTTCTAGCATCAGGCCGGAACTTGAGCATAGGCACAATGGCAAAAACCACCCTCATGGCCGAGCTGGAACAGCTCGTTTCCGAAGCCCGCAATCCCGAGACCATGCAGATCGACCTCATGAGCTCGAGCGAAATCGTCGCGGCGATGAACCGCGAGGATGCGCGCGTCGCAGAGGCCGTGGACAAGGTCCTGCCGCAGGTCGCCGCCACGGTGGATTGCATCGTCGAAGCCTTCAAGGCCGGCGGGCGCCTCGTTTACATGGGCGCCGGCACCAGCGGGCGCCTGGGGGTGCTCGACGCGTCCGAATGCCCCCCGACCTTCGGCGTGCCTGAGGGCATGGTCGTCGGCCTCATAGCCGGCGGCGACCGGGCTTTGCGCCACCCCATCGAAGGCGCCGAGGATTCCCGCGAAGAGGGCCGCAAGGACCTCGAAAAGATCAATCTTACGGCGAAAGACGTGGTCGTCGGCATCGCCGTTTCCGGCCGCACCCCTTATGTCATCGGCGGGCTCGATTATGCCAAGCAGGTCGGCGCGGTGACGGCCGCCCTTTCCTGCAATCCGGATTCCGCCATTGCCAGGATGGCCGACATTGCCATTTCGCCGCTGGTCGGCCCCGAGGCGTTGACCGGTTCCACGCGACTGAAATCGGGGACGGCGCAGAAGCTGGTGCTCAACATGCTGACCACGGCCAGCATGATCCGCATCGGCAAGTCCTATGAAAACCTCATGGTCGACCTCTCGGTCAGCAATGAAAAGCTGGCGGCCCGCGCCACGCGCATCCTCGTCGACGCCACCGGCTGCTCGCCCGAGGATGCCGAAAAATTCCTTGTGGCCAGCAACAACAACGTCAAGCTCGCCATCATGATGGCGCTGACCGGCATGGATGCCGGAGCCGCCGAGACGGCCCTTGGCAATGCCGACGGCTTCTTGCGCCGGGCCGCTGCCCAGCACCAGCCGCGCGCGGCGAGCTGAGCCATGGACCTGCTCGTCAATCTCTATAGCCGCAAACTGGATGACCTGAAGGCCCGTGCCGATAAGGTCGAGGCGACCATTCGGGTCGCCTTGCCGCCCGAGCAGCACATCATCAAGGACTGGGTGCGCAAGCACTTTTCCGAATACTGGGTGAGCGAAGTCAGCGCCGCCATGGCGCATCAGCCGCCGGGATGCCTCATCGCCACGGTGGATGGCCAGCTCGTCGGCTTTGCCTGCTACGACGCAACGGCGCGCGGTTTTTTCGGCCCCACCGGTGTCTCTGAGGACCAGCGCGGCAAGCGCATCGGCATCGCGCTCTTCTATCACACGCTCGTGGCCATGAAGGCGCATGGCTATGCCTATGCGGTGGTTGGCTCGGCTGGCCCGGTGGACTTCTACGTCAATGCTGCGGGCGCCATGCCCATCCCCTCCGACAAGGAGGACATCTACCAGGGCCTCCTGCGCATCAAGCCGCAGCCACAAGGAAACTAGTTCTATGCCGTCGACGCCTCTCGCCCTTTTCGTCGGTATGCCGGGCCATGAGCTGTCGCCGTCGGAAATCGCCTTCTTTCGCGAAGCCAATCCGTTCGGCCTCTTCCTCTTCAAGCGCAATCTCGACAATCCCGACCAGATCCGCCACCTGGTCGGGCAATTCAAGGAGGCCGTCGGCCGCGACGATGCCCCTGTCTATATCGACCAGGAAGGCGGCCGCGTGCAGCGGCTCGACAACGGCAATTGGCCGCTCTACCGCTCGCTCGGGGATTTCGGTGCCCTCGCCCGCAAGGACCTCGAGACCGGCAAGCGGGCCCTGCGCCTCTCGTCCCTCGCCATGGGCACGATGCTTTCCGAACTCGGGCTCGGCAGCGGTACCACGCCGGTCGTCGACCTCGCCCGTCCCGGCACCCACAATGTCATCGGCAACCGCTCCTTCGGCGACGATCCGGAACTGGTGACGACGCTCGGACGCGTCGTCGTCGAAGCCATGCTGGAAGTGGGGTCCATGCCGATCTTCAAGCACATCCCCGGCTATGGTCGCGTCAATGTCGATCCGCATTTCACCTGCCCGGTGGTCGACGCCACGGTCGAGGACATGGCCGGCACCGACTTCAAGCCCTTCGTGGCCTTGCGTGACGCGCCCTGGGCCATGGTCGCCCATCTCATCTTCTCGCAGATCGACGCCGAGCGCCCTGCCTCGGTTTCGCCCGTCGTCTGCGACATGATCCGCCGCGACCTCGGCTTTGACGGCGTCCTGATCAGCGACTGCCTCACCATGGAGGCGCTCAAGGGGACCTGGCCGGAACGCGTACGCGCTTGCCTTGATGCCGGCTATGACATCGCCCTCCATAGTCAGGGCAATCTGGCCGCCAGCGAGGCGGCGGCGAAGGCGGCCAACCCGCTGAGCGCCGAAAGCCTCGCCCGTATTTCCCGCGCCGAAGCCCGGCTCGGGTCAGCTCGCTTCGACGTCCAGGCCCTGCATGGCGAAGTCGAGGACATTTTCAGGGAGAACGGCTTCGCCTGACAGACGAGCCGCATAACAAGGAGAGATATTGAAATGATCAGAACGTCATGGATTGCAGCCGCATCCGTGCTCGCCCTCATGGCGGCGGCGCCGGCCCAGGCCCAGGACGCCAGCGGCAATGTGCTGACCCTGGTGTCCGAGCAGACCACCACTTTCGTGCGCAACTTCAACCCGTTCGGCCAGACCTCGGCGCGCTATACCACGCTCGATTTCATGTATGAGCCGCTGGTGGTGTTCAACCGCCTCAAGGCCAATGAACCGAACTTCCGCCTCGCCGAGAGCTACGAGCTGGCCGACGACCTCAAGTCGATCACCTTCGTGCTGCGTGAAGGCCTGATGTGGTCGGACGGCGAGTCGCTTGATGCCGACGACGTCATCTTCACCTATGACTACATCACCAAGTTCCCGGCGCTCGACTTCATCTCGGTTTCGGCGCTTTTGGAATCGGTTGAGAAGGTCGACGATCGCACCGTCACCTTCCACCTCAAGGAACCCAATTCCCTGATCGCCAACACGATCGTCGGCATGCCCATCGTTCCCGAGCATGTGTGGGCCGATGTCGCCGATCCGGTGACCTTTGCCAACGAGAATCCGGTGGGTTCGGGTCCGATGACCGAAATCACCCGCTTCACCCCGCAGGTCTACGAGCAGTGCCGCAACCCGCATTACTGGGACGCGGAAAACCTCAAGGTCGATTGCCTGCGCATGCCGCAGCTCGCCGACAACCCGCAGGTTCTCTCGGCGCTGGCCGAAGGCACCCTCGATTGGGCCACGAGCTTCATCCCCGACATCGACAATACCTTTGTCGCCAAGGATCCGGAGCACCACCACTACTGGTTCACCCCGTCGAGCCTGGTTTCGCTCCAGATGAGCATGACCACGCCGGACGAGAACAACCGCAAGGCGTTCACCGACGTCAACTTCCGCCGCGCCCTGTCGCAGCTCATCGACCGCCAGACGATTGTCGACATTGCCGGCTATGGCTATCCGCTTGTCAATGACGACCCGGCGGCCCTGGGCGAACTCTATGCGTCCTTCGCCAATCCCGAAGTCGATGCCCAGTTCGGCCAGTATGGCCAGTTCGACCTCGAAGCCGGCATCGCCGCGCTCGACGCTGCCGGCTATGTCGATGCCGATGGCGACGGTTTCCGCGACAATCCCGATGGCACACCGATCACCATCGACTTCATGGTGCCCAATGGCTGGACCGACTGGATCGACGCGGTGCAGATTTCCATCGAGAGCCTCAGCGAAGCGGGCCTCAACGTGAAGATGTCGACGCCGGAAGCCGCGGTCTGGACGCAGAACCTGATCGACGGCACCTATTCCATGACACTCAATGCCCTCGCATCGGCTGCCAACCCGTACTTCCCGTATATCCGTTCGTTCAACCCGAACGATTTCGGCAAGTCGCGCTTCACCGCGCCGCATTGGGAAAATGCCGAGCTCAGCGACCTGCTGGCCCAGTATACCCAGACCAAGGATGCGGACGAAGCCAAGGCGCTGATGGACCAGGCCCAGCTGATCGTGGCCGAGAACCTGCCGATCGTGCCGATCTACAACAGCCCGGCCTTCTACCAGTACAATACCAGCCGCTTCACCGGCTGGGCCGACGCCGAGAACCCCAAGTACTCGCCCGTTGTCTCCAACGCCAACCCGGCCCGCCTGCTGCAGTTGCTGGATCTCGATCCGGTCGCGGCTGAGTAAATACTCAACCCGGAGGAGCGCGAGCTGCGCTCCTCCATTCTGGCTGCTCGAGCACAGGGCATCCACCAACGCAGACTGTCATCCCGGCGAAGGCCGGGATCCATCCTGAGATCTCAAGATGGGCCCCGGCCTTCGCCGGGGTGACAATTGGGGATTGAACGCCTTAGCTGTTCTCACTTGCCCCGGGAGAATTTCACCATGGCCTTTTTGCTGCGGCGACTGGCGTTCTATCTCGCGGCCTTTCTTGTCGCCGCGACCATCAATTTCTTCCTGCCCAGGCTGATGCCGGGCGATCCGATCCAGATCATGTTCGCCAGTGCCGGGTCCGAGCTCAGCCTCGAGAACCTCAATGCGCTCAAGCTGACTTTCGGCTTTATCGATGCGCCGCTGCACGAACAGTATTTCGCCTATCTCAAGAGCGTGTTTACCGGCGACCTCGGCCGCTCGATCAAGTATTTCCCGCTGCCGGTCACGGAGCTGCTCGGACGCGCACTGATCTGGACCGTGGGCCTGATGGGCATTGCCACCGTCATCAGCTTTACCCTCGGCAGCTTCCTCGGCATCTTCGCCGCCTGGCGCCGGGGTCGCGCGGTGGACTCGGTGATTTCGCTGGGCGCGATCTTCTCGAGCTCGGTGCCGGCCGTGGTCGTGTCGCTGATCATGCTCTTCATCTTCGGCTATACGCTGCGCTGGTTCCCCAACGGCTATGCCGCCAATCCGCTGATCGATCCCGCCTGGAACTGGCAGTATATTTCCAGTGTCCTCTACCACGGCACCCTGCCCATGCTGACGCTGGTCTTTGTGCTGACGGGCGGCTTCGCCGTGACCATGCGCAACAACATGATCAACCTCCTGGGCGAAGACTATATCGTCATGGCCCGGGCCAAGGGCCTCTCGGACAACAATGTCATGCTCTGGTATGCGGCGCGCAACGCGCTCTTGCCCACCGTATCGAGCCTAGCCATCGCCATCGGCACCATTCTCGGTGGGTCGCTGGTCACCGAAGTGGTGTTCAACTATCCGGGCCTCGGCAACACGCTCTACCAGGCGATCATCGCCCGCGACTATCCTGTGATCCAGGGCCAGTTGCTGATCATGACTGCCGCCATGCTCGTTTCCAATTTCGTCGTCGATCTGAGCTATGTGCTGCTCGATCCGCGTCTCAAGAAGGCCTGACGCGATGAAGCTCATCAGCCAGCTCCTGCAGAACAAGAAGGCCATGACCGGCCTTGTCATCCTGACCATCATCCTCCTTGTGGCGATCTTTGCGCCGCTCCTGACCGAATACAGCCCGGTCAAGCGCGTCGGCCGCCCGCACCAGCCGCCGAGCTGGGACCACTGGCTGGGCACGACACGGCTCGGGCACGACGTCTTCGCGCGTCTCGTCTATGGTGCCCGCGTGTCGCTGGCCGTGGGCTTTGGCGCGGGGCTGATGATCACCATCATCGGCACGGTGCTGGGCATCATTGCCGGCTACAAAGGTGGCGTGGTCGACGAGGTCATCAACTTCTTCACCAATATGGTGCTGGTCGTCCCCAACCTGCCGCTGCTCCTGGTGCTGGCCGCGTTCATCGGCCAGGCCAGCCCGCTCGTCATCGCCATCATCCTTGGCTTGACGTCCTGGGCCTGGGGCGTGCGCGTCACCCGCTCGGAAACGCTCTCGATCCGTCAGCGCGACTTCGTCAAATCGGCAGAAATGCTGGGCGAACCGAGCTGGCGCATCATGCTGTTCGAGATTTTTCCGAACCTCATTTCCATCGTCGGTATCAACTTCATCGGATCGGTGATCTTTGCCGTCATCACCGAGGCGACGCTGGAATTCCTGGGCCTCGGTGATCCCAACACCGTCTCGTGGGGGATCATGCTTTATAATGCGCAGAACGCGGCGGCTCTCTCGGTCGGCGCCTGGTGGGACCTGCTCTCGCCGTGTTTTGCCCTGGCTTTCCTCGGCCTTGGCCTCGCGCTCATCAACTTCGCCATCGACGAGATCGCCAATCCGCGTCTCCGGACCGGCGGCATGCTCAATCGCTGGACCCGCATGGTGCGCATCGGGGAGGGCAAGCTGTGACCACGCCCGTCCTTTCCGTTCGCAATCTCAACATCGACTATGTCGGCTCGGAAGCCGATTTCCACGCGGTCAAGAATGTCAGCTTCGACATTGCCCCCGGCGAGTTCTTCGGCCTTGCCGGTGAATCAGGTTGCGGCAAGTCGACCATCGCCTTTGCCGTCAGCCGCCTGCACCGTCCGCCGGCGCTGATCCGCACGGGCAGCGAAATCCTGGTGGGCGGGCGCAATGTGCTCGATCTCTCGGACGAGGAATTGCGGAAATTCCGCTGGCGCGAGGTCGCCATGGTGTTCCAGAGCGCCATGAATTCGCTCAACCCGGTGCTGACCATCGAGACGCAGTTCTACGACGTGCTGCGGGCCCATGGCCCGATCAGCCGCGCCGATGCCCGGGCTCGCGCCACCGAACTTCTGAAGCTCGTGGACATTGCGCCGGAGCGGCTCGATTCCTACCCGCATCAATGCTCGGGCGGCATGCGGCAGCGCATCGTCATCGCCATCTGCCTTGCGCTCAATCCGAAACTGCTGATCATGGATGAGCCGACCACGGCGCTGGACGTGGTGGTGCAGCGCGAAATCCTGCAGCGCATCGACGTGCTGCGCAAGAAGCTCGGTTTTGCGGTGCTGTTCATCACCCATGACCTGGGGCTGATGGTGCAGGTCAGCGACCGCATCGGCATCATGCTCGAAGGTGAACTGGTCGAGGTCAACGACGCCCAGACGATCTACCGCCGGCCCCAGCACGCCTATACCAAGAAGCTCTGGGCCTCGATGCCCAAGCTCCGTGGCGAACAGACTCGCGTGGAGGCCTCGTCATGAGCGATCCCATTCTCGCCCTCGACAATGTCTCGAAGGTTTTCGGCCGCGCCGACAAGCCGGTCTATGCCGCCCGCGCGGTGAGCTTCGCCCTTTATCCGGGCCGCACACTGGCACTGGTGGGCGAATCCGGTTCGGGCAAGACCACGGCAGCCCGCCTCATCATGCGCGAATATACCCCTGACGAAGGCCGGCTGATGTTCCGCGGCGCGCCTTTGGGCAAAGCTGACAGCAAGGCGCTGCGGGACTATCGCTCTTCCCTGCAGATGGTGTTCCAGGATCCGTTTTCGTCGCTCAACCCGACGCATACCATCCGCTACCATCTCGAGCGCCCCCTGAAGCTGCACCAAAGGGGGCTCACGGCCGCCCAGCGACAGGCAGCCATTGTCGAACTGCTCGAACGGGTCAAACTCGACCCCAAGCTGATCATGCCCAAATTTCCGCATGAACTGTCGGGCGGGCAGCGGCAGCGCATCTCTATCGCCAGGGCATTGGCGGTGAACCCGCAGGTGATCGTGGCCGACGAGCCAACCTCGATGCTCGACGTCTCGGTGCGGCAGGGCATCCTGAACCTGCTCAACGACATGAAGGCCGAGCTGAAGCTGGCCTTGCTCTACATCACCCATGACATCGCCACGGCCCGCTATGTCGCCGACGACATCATGGTCATGTATGCCGGGCAGATCGTGGAATGGGGCGCTGTCGACAAGGTGCTGGACGACCCGCGCCACCCGTATACGCGCCTCTTGCTCTCGGCCGTGCCGGATCCGGACCGGCGCTTTGACGACATCCGATTTGCCGACGAACTTGGCCGGATCGAGGAAATCCGCCAGCAGGCGGCGCTGGCGCAACCTGAAGTCAGCCAGGTGGGCGAAAACCACTTCTTCCGCCCCATGCCGGCCTGAGACATGACCACCAGACTCTCCGCGGCCATCGAGGCCTTCCCGATCGCCGGGCATTTCACCATTGCCCGGGGCAGCAAGACCGAAGCCGTGGTGGTCTCGGTGGCCCTAGAGCGGGACGGTGCCGTCGGACGGGGCGAATGCACGCCTTATGGCCGCTATGGCGAGACGCCGGAAACGACCTTGGCCGCCATTGAGGCGCTCGGACCAGCCATAGCCAGAGGCATGACACGCCTCGAGCTGCAACAGGCGCTGCCGCCCGGCGCGGCGCGCAACGCGCTCGACTGCGCCTTCTGGGACCTCGAAGCGAAACTGGCGGGCCGGACGGTCGCAGACCTGGCGGGCGTCACCCTGGCCGAAAAAATCGAAACCGCCTTCACCATCAGCCTCGGCTCGCCCGACGCCATGGCCGAGGCGGCTGCCAAAGCAGCGCATCTGCCGCTCCTCAAGATCAAGCTCGGTGCGCCGGGCGATGCGGAACGGCTGGGTGCGGTGCGCGCCGCAGCGCCAGATACGCGCCTCGTGGTCGATGCCAATGAGGGCTGGCATGTCGATGACCTCGGCGTGCTGCTCGATGTCTGCCGGCACTGCGGCGTCGAACTGGTGGAGCAGCCCCTGCCCTCGGGCAATGACGCCGCCTTGGCTGACATCAAGCATCTGGTGCCGATCTGCGCCGACGAAAGCGTGCATGCGCTGGACGGGCTCGAAAGGCTGGTCGGGCGCTATGACGCGGTCAATATCAAGCTCGACAAGACAGGTGGCCTCACCGAGGCCCTGGCCGTGGCGAAGCGCGCTGACGAGCTGGGCCTGTCGATCATGGTGGGCTGCATGGTTTCGACCTCGCTCTCCATGTTTCCGGCACGGCTGCTGGCATCACGGGCGCGCTGGGTCGATCTCGACGGTCCCTTGCTGCTGGCTGCGGATAGGGATGGTGGACTGGTCTATCGCGGCGGGCTGATCGAAACGGGTGCATCGCCGCTTTGGGGTGGATAGACCAGCCGGGCGCTTACACCTCCTTCGTCATTGCCCGGCTCGACCGGGCAATTCATCTCGCCGCGGCATGGACCACCCGGTCAAGCCGGGTGGTGACGATGGGTGTGATTTCGTGCCTGACCAGAGACAAGCCCGTCTACTTCGGATGCGTCACGTCCCGTGTGCGTTTCAGCGCATCGACCGTCTGCTCGTAGCGCTGGCTGGCCACGCCGAGGAAAAGGCAATCGACAATGGCCAGTTGCGCGATACGGCTGACCATGGCGCCGGCGCGGAGGCGGCTTTCCCGGGCGCGGCTGACAAGACGCTCGTCGGCGGCTTTGGCCAATGGAGAATCCGGCGCCCCGGTTAGCGCCACCGTCAGCGCGCCGGCCTGACGGGCGATTTCCAGAAACCGCACCGTATCGGCAGTGCTGCCGGAATGGGAAAATCCCAGGGCCACGGTGCGGGGCGGCGACAGCAGCGCCGCCGTCCAGGCCTCGTGCGGATCGGCCAGGAGGAAGGCGTTGCGGCCAATGCGGAACAGCTTGTGATGCAGGTCCTGCGCCACGAACTGGCTGGCGCCGATGCCGAACATCAGGATGCGCTCGGCCCCATCGAGCGCCGCGACGACGCGTTCGAGGGCGCCATAGTCGAGGCCGGAAACGGTTTCGTCGATGGCGAGGATTTCGAGCGACGCGACCTTGGACGCCATTTCCTGCAAGGTATCGGACTGAGCAATTTCCGCGCCCAGCATCAGGTCGGAGCCGAATTGTGCGGCTTCCTTGCCCAGCTCGGTCGCGAGGCGCATGCGCAATTGCGCATAACCGGACAGGCCCAGGGCGCGGCAGAAGCGGACAACCGACGCGACCGAGGTGCCGCAGCTTTCGGCCAGTTCGGAAATGGTCTGGTCAAGCACGATGCGCGGCCGTTCGCGGATCACCGAGGCGACGCGCTGCATGGCGGGCGTGAACTTATCGGCGGACGCCTCGATGCTCGATTGTATGCCCAAGACAACCCCTCTCTCCGGCCCCGGCGCCTGCCCTCCGGCGCTGAATCGGCGCGACCCTATCCGTGCTTCGCCCGGCCGCCTATTGAAACAAAAGTTCAGCGCAAATTTCAATCGTGAAAATAATTGACAGGGGCAGCGGGGACTTCATAGGTTTGTCACGGAGGTTGGCGCAGCCGGGCGAGGGAACCGTGCCGAAGGCCTGCGCCACACGACCTTTGCACGGCCTCTCGGAGTGGGGCCGGCTCAACAGTGAGGGAATTCGATGATGCATCTTTCCAAGAACCTTCTGGCTGGCCTGGCCCTGGCCACCGCCTTGACCTCGGTCAGCGTCGCGCTGCCGGCGCAGGCGGCCGAATTGCGCATGGCCTGGTCGCAGGACGCTACCGGTCTCGATCCGCACAAGCAGACCGCCTTTTCCTCGCTGCGCCTGCTCGAGCTGATCTATGAACCGCTCGTCCGCCTCGACCCCGAGCTCAATGTGGTGCCGGCGATCGCCACGGAATGGGAATTCGCCGAGGACGCCAAGACCCTGACTTTCACGCTCGACCCCAATGCCAAATTCACCAATGGCGCACAGGTGACCTCGGCCGACGTCAAGGCCTCGTTCGAGCGCCTGCTCGACGAAGAGACCGCCGCCGCCGCACGATCGAATTTCCTGTCGATCGAGAGCATCGACACCCCTGATGACACCACCGTCGTGTTCAACCTCTCGACCGCCGACGTGCCGATCCTCGTTGCCATGGCGACAATCAACGCCGCCATCGTCCCGGCGTCGGAAATCGAAGCGGGCACTATCGGCACCGAGGCCATCGGCTCGGGCCCCTTCATTCTCGACAGTTGGGAGCCCAATTCGCGCGAAGTGCTGTCGGCCAACCCCGACTGGGCCGGCGGCGACGTCGCGCTCGATGGCATCACCATCTCCGTCCTGCCCGACGAAATGGCGATCCTGGCTTCGCTCCGCACCGGGCAGACCGATTTCGCGCTGCTCAACGATCCGCTGGTCGCCACGCTCGTGCCGAACGAAGCAAACCTGCAGCTCAACCGCGTCGGCCAGCTCGCCTATAACGTGCTGCAGCTCAACCCGTCGCGCCCGCCGATGGACAATCTCAAGGTCCGCCAGGCCATGAGCTGCGCCATCGACCGCCAGGCCATCATCGATGCGGCGCTGGCCGGTGAAGGCGTGGTGACCGGCCCCCTCACCATGCCGGCCTTTGCCCAGGATCCGAACAGCCTCTTCTGCTACACGCAGGACCTCGAAAAGGCCAAGGCACTGATGGCCGAAGCGGGTGTCGATGGCTTCACTGCCAAGGTGATCGCCGCGACCGGCGAGCCGCCCGTCGCCGCATCGGAAGCGCAGGTGCTGCAGGCCCAATTGGCCGAGATTGGCGTCAATCTCGAAATCGAGATGATGGAACTCAACGTCTATGTCGATACCTGGCTCGCCGGCAATTTCGACATGGCCGTGGCGCTCAATGGCGGCCGTCCCGACCCCTATCCGATGTACAACCGCTACTTCACCAAGGACGGGAACCTCTTGAAGGTTTCAAACTTCGTCGACGACACGCTCGACAGCCTGATGAAGCAGGGCCAGGCCGAGACCGATCCGGCCAAACGCGTGGAAATCTTCCAGGAGTTCGAACGCCACCTGGCCGAGCAGGCCCCCTGGCTCTGGCTCTCCACCAGCTATGGCTACACCGCTCAGCTCAACACCGTCACCGGTTTCGAGCCGTCGCCGACGGGCACGCTTTTCGGTCTCGTCGACGTCACTGTAGAGTAATCGCCTCCGGGCCGGCCCTTCGGGGCCGGCCTGCCCCAACGGATCGAATTTCATGAGCTATGTGGTTCAGCGTCTGCTGACCTTTCCCCTGATCCTTCTGGGGGTCTCCATCCTGGTCTTCGTCTCGATCCGGCTGGTGCCGGGCGATGCGATCACCGCCATGCTCGGCACCGAAGCGGGGCTGCTCACTCCCGCGCAACGGGAGTCACTGGCCGCCTATTTCGGCATCGACCAGCCGGTCTGGAGCCAGTACCTGCGCTGGCTCGGTGGCCTGTTCCAGGGCGACCTGGGCATTTCCTCGATCTACGGCAAGCCTGTCCTCACGGTCATCCTCGAGCGCTTCCCGCTGACGCTGCAACTGGCGCTGATGTCGATGACCATTTCGCTTTGCGTCGGCATTCCGCTCGGCGTCCTGGCCGCCACGCGCAATGAACGGCCGAGCGATCTCGTTGTGCGCGTCCTGGCCATGCTCGGCCAGTCGACGCCGAGCTTCGTCATCGGCATTCTCATCATCTATGTGCTTTCGGTGTTTTTCGGCTTCGTGCCGGCCATGGGCACCTTCACGCCGCTCTTTGTCGATCCGCTGGCCAGCATCGCGCAACTGATCTTCCCGGCCATCACCCTCGGCTTTGCCTTCGCCGCATCCGTCACCCGCATTTCGCGCTCGGCCATGCTCGATGTGCTCAGCGACGACTATGTGCGCACCGCCCGCTCCAAGGGCGCTTCGCCGATGAGCGTCATCTGGCGCCATGCGCTACCCAATGCGCTCATCCCCGTGGTGACGCTGTGCGGCGTCGAGTTCGGTTATCTCCTCGGTGGCGCCGTCATCGTCGAACAGATCTTTGCGCTGCCCGGTCTCGGGCGCCTCGTGCTCGACGCCATCACCCAGCGCGACTATGCGCTGGTGCAGGGCACGATCCTCTTCATCGCCTTCAACTTTCTGGTGGTCAATCTGCTCGTCGACCTTGCCTATGTCGCGCTCGATCCGCGCATCCGGATCGGGAGACGCTGATGGGAAAGCTCTTCTCCGCCCTCTTCCGGCATCCCTCCGGCCGCATCGGCCTCGTCATCATCGGGCTTTATCTCATCATCGCCGTACTTGGCATGCTGGGGCTGACGCCGCATGATCCGCTCAAGCTCTTCGCCATCGACCGGCTGAAACCACCCAGCGCCACCTATTGGTTCGGCACTGACCTGCTCGGCCGCGACACCTTCAGCCGGCTGATGGTGGGCATCCGCCAGTCCATGGTCATTGCCTTTGCCTCGGTGGCCATCGCCACCCTCGCCGGCACCATTATCGGGCTGCTCTCGGCCTGGTGGGGCGGCGTCTGGGACGGCATTTTCATGCGCGTCATGGATGTGCTGCTGGCCTTCCCGGCCATCCTCCTGGCGCTGCTGATCATCGCCATTGTCGGCCCCGGCACCACGACCAGCATCGCCGCCATCGCCATCGTCTATACGCCCATCTTTGCCCGCGTGGTGCGCGGCCCGGCGCTGTCGCTCAAGCAACGCGACTTCGTCGATGCCGCCCGCACCTTCGGCAGCTCGCAACCCTATATCCTCACCCGGCACCTGCTGCTGAACCTCGTCGCGCCGCTGGCCGTACAGGTGACGCTGGCGCTGGCCTGGGCGCTGCTCACCGAGGCCGGCCTCAGCTTCCTTGGCCTCGGTACCCAGCCACCGACCCCATCGCTGGGGCTGATGCTGTCGGAGAGCCGCAACCTCATGCAACAGGCGCCCTGGCTGATGATTTTCCCGGCCGTCACCATCATGCTCGGCATTCTCGGCTTCAACCTGACCGGCGATGCCCTGAGGGACATTCTCGACCCGCGCACCCAGAGGAGAGAGGCATGACCAGATTGCTCTCGGTCCGCGACCTCCGCGTCGGCTTCGGCCAGGACCCCAAGGCCAATGAAGTGGTCAAGGGAGTCAGCTTCGATCTTGATGCCGGCCAGACCCTCGCCATTGTCGGGGAATCGGGTTCGGGCAAGTCGGTCTCGGCGCTCTCGATCAATCGGCTTGTTGATTTCGGCGGTGGCCGCATCACCGGCGGCTCAATCGAACTCACGCGTGCCGATGGCTCGGTGCTGGATGTCACCAAGGCGGACGAACGCACGCTGCTGGGCATTCGCGGCCATGACGTCGGGATGATCTTCCAGGAGCCGATGACCTCGCTCAACCCCGTGCATACGGTGGGCGCGCAGATCGAGGAGGCGTTTCGCCTTTCCAAGGGCCTGACCGGCGAGCAGGCGCATCGGGCCAGCCTCGATGTGCTCGGGCGGGTGCGCATTCCCGATGCCCAGTCGCGCCTCGGCTACTATCCGCACCAGCTTTCTGGGGGCATGCGGCAGCGCATCATGATTGCGATGGCCCTTGCCGCCAGTCCGCGGCTCCTGATCGCCGACGAACCGACCACCGCCCTCGACGTCACGGTGCAGGCCCAGATCATGGCCCTGCTCGCCGAGCTGCGCGAGGAGACCGGCATGGCGATGATCTTCATCACCCATGACATCGGCCTCGTCGCCGGCATAGCCGACCGCATCATGGTCATGCAGAACGGCGTCGCCGTGGAGCAGGACGAGGCCGACCGCGTGCTCGACGCGCCGCAGCACGACTATACCAGGCACCTGCTGCGCGCCGTGCCGCATTTCACCTCGGGCGCCGCCGTGCGCGGCGACAGTGCTCGCCCCACGGCAAGCGAGCCCATCGTCAAGGTGGATGACCTCGTCGTGCGCTTTCCGGTGGGACGCGCCTGGTTCAAGCCCAAGGGCGCGATCCATGCCGTCGATGGCGTGAGCTTCGACCTGATGGCGGGCGAAACCCTTGCCATCGTGGGCGAGAGCGGCTGCGGCAAGTCCACCACGGCGCGGGCGCTGCTCGGCCTCAACACGGTGACACGTGGCGATATCCAGGTGACTTCAGGCCGGTCCGGCCGACCGGTGCAGATGGTGTTCCAGGACCCGTTCGCCTCGCTCAATCCGCGGCTCAATGTCGAAGCCCTGCTGGCCGAACCAGCCATCGCCAATGGCCAGCGGCTCGACGCGGACCTGCGCAAGCGCATGGCCTTCCTGCTCGACCGCGTCGGCCTGCCCCAGGATGCGCTCAGCCGCTATCCGCACCAGTTTTCGGGCGGTCAGCGGCAACGGCTCTGCATTGCCCGCGCGCTGATGCTCAATCCCGATGTCGTGGTGCTGGACGAGGCGGTTTCGGCACTCGACGTTTCGGTGCAGGCGCGGGTGCTGGATCTCCTCATCGACCTGCAGCACGAGTTTGGTCTCGCCTATCTCTTCATCTCGCATGACATGGCGGTGGTCGAGCGCATCGCGCACCGCATCGCCGTGATGTTCGCCGGCCAGGTGGTGGAGATCGGCAATGCGCGCGCCGTGCTCCATGAACCGCAGCACAGCTATACAAAGCGCCTGATCGCCGCAGTGCCGGCAGTAGAGCGCCGCCGCCAGCGCTTCGCCGTCGACATGACGCAGGTGCCCTCGCTGGTCCGCCCGGCCGGTTACGAACCGCCGGCCGCGCAATGGCGCGAGGCCGGCGAGGATCACCGCGTCCGCCTTGAGGAACAAGCATGACCAGCGTTCACGCCCAGCTCGATCGGGCCTTTGCCCCGCTTGCCGCAGCCATAGAGGCCGGCCGCATTCCGGGCGGCGTGCTGGGCGTCGTCGATCGCGACGGCAACCGCGCCACCCGCGTTATCGGCCAGGCGCAGACCGTGCCCACGAGCCGCCCGATGACCGAGAACACCTGGTTCGACCTGGCCTCGCTCACCAAGGTGCTGTTCACCACGGAGCGTATCCTCGGACTGGCTGAAGCGGGCCACATCGATCTCGACGCGCCGCTGGTCTCGGTGATCCCTGATTATCGCCACTACAATCTCGACAATTGGGAGCGCAAGGTCACCTTCCGCCAGTGCCTTGGCCATCAGACGCCCTATCCGGCCGTCTTTCCGCTCTACACCTATGGGCGCGATCCGGACCTCCTGCGCACCTTTCTGCTGCAGCACGAATTTCCGGCAGGTCCGGCGGTCTATTCGGACATCAACTTCATCCTGCTGGGCATTGCGCTGGAACGCATCGAGGGCAAGTGGATCCGCGAGCAGGACCCCGGCAAGGGCTTTTCCTGGTCGGCCGATCCGAATGCCTCCGCCGCCACCGAGGACTGCTACTGGCGCCATCGCGTAGTGGTGGGCGAAGTGCATGACGACAACTGCTCGGCCCTCGAAGGCGCCGGTCACGCCGGTCTTTTCGGCACCGTGGCGAGCGTGCTCGACTTCGCCGCAGCCAAGCTCGGCAGCGCCGGCCCGGGCGCCCTGATCCGCAAGCCGCTCAGCGGCCGCCGCACCCATGGCTGGGAGCGTCCTTACGAAGGCTGGTCGGGTGGTGAAAAGTGCTCGCCCGGGACCATCGGCCATACCGGCTTTACCGGCACCGGCCTCTGGATCGATTTCGAGCGCGGCCATGCCTGGACGCTGCTCACCAACCGCGTCCACCCCACGCGCCATTTCGACAGCGGCATCCTGCCCCTGCGTCGCGCCGTCGGAGACGCCGTCAATGCCGAATAAGGAGACGACTATGGAGCCGATCTGGGCCATAGGGCTGATGACGGGCACCGTGCTCGATGGAAATATCGACGTGGCGCTCCTACGCACTGATGGCGAAACCATCGCGGAATTCGGCGCCTATACGCTGGCCCCCTATCCGCAGTCGATCCGCGACACCTTGGAGGAAACCCTCAGCCAGGCGCGCAGGTGGAATTTCGAGGGGGCCGACCCGGCGATCTTTGCCGAGGCCGAAGATGCCCTGACCCGCGCCCAGTCGGCCGCCGTGCTTGACCTCGTCAAGCAGGCCGGGCTCAAGCCCGAAGATATCGGTATCATCGGGTTCCACGGCCAGTCGGTGCTGCATCGCGCACCGCAGCCGGGCCGCATCGGTGCGACCCGTCAGCTTGGCAATGGCGCCCTGATGCGCGAGCTCACCGGCATCAGAGTGGCCTACGACTTCCGCTCCGCCGACGTGCGGGCCGGTGGCCAGGGCGCGCCGCTCGCCGCGCTCTACCACAAGGCCTTGCTCAAAAAGGCCGGCGCCACCGATGGCAAGACGGCAGTGCTCAATCTGGGCGGCGTCGCCAACGTGACCTATTGGGACGGTGCCGATACGCTGATCGCCTTCGATACCGGCCCGGCCAACGCCCCGATCAATGACTTCATCAGGGGCCTCGGGCTCGGGGACATGGATCGCAATGGCGAGATGGCCCTGCGCGGCAAGGTGGACGAAGAACGCCTCGCGCGACTTCTTACCCATCCCTACCTTTCGGCCCCCTACCCCAAGTCGCTCGACCGCTTCGATTTCCTCGCTACCATGGCCGATGGGCTTGGTGCCGAGGATGGCGCGGCGACCCTCACCGCCTTCACCACCGGCGCCGTGGGCAAGGCGCTGGACCTCCTGCCGCAGCGGCCAGAGCGGCTCGTGGTCTGTGGCGGCGGCCGGCATAATCCGGCGATCATGGCCATGCTGCAAACCCGCTCCAGGGTGGAAGCGGTTCCGGCAGAGGCCGTGGGCTGGCGCGGCGATGCGGTCGAGGCGGAATGCTTCGCGCTTCTTGCCGTGCGCGTGCTGCGCGGCCTGCCGATCAGTTTTCCGACGACGACCGGCGCGCCTCACCCGCTGACCGGCGGCGTCCTGGCGGCCTGATCATGAGCGACCTTGCCCTTGAGGTTACCGAGACGCCCGAGCCGGGCGATGTCGACGTCATTGGCAAGGCGCTGGCGGCGTTCAACGACGTCGATGTCGGTCCGGCAGCGCGCCGGATCATCGCGGTGTTCCTGCGCGACGAGGCCGGCGCCATCGTCGCCGGCCTTTCGGGCTATACGGCCTGGGGCTGGCTCTACGTGCAATGGCTCTTCGTTTCCGAGGCCCAGCGCGGAAAGGGACTCGCCGGTCACATGCTCCGCGCGGCCGAGGCCGAAGCAAAGGCGCGCGGCTGCCATAGCGCCCATATCGACACCTTCAACCCGCACGCTCTCGGGACCTACGAGCGGGCGGGCTATGTGGTCTTCGGCCAGTTGCCGGATTTTCCTCTTGGGCGGACACGCAGCTTCCTGGCCAAGCGGCTCTGACGCCCAGCGCCGCCTGACATGGTGGTTCCACCACGCCGCATCATCGTTGCGCGTCCGGCGTCATAGGGCGGGCCCGGCGCAAATCAGGCCACGCCAATCTGTGACGCGGAAGAACGATTTTCTAGATTCCCGCAAAATCTTGTCCGATCGGGTTCTTGAGATACCCTACTATCCGGGTAGAGTTGCGGCCCGTTGAGCAAGGCCGTAGCAGATGTCCCTCCTTACACCTCCATCGACCTTGCGGCGGACCAGGAAAGGGCCAGCATGAGCAGATTTGGCCGCTTCCGACAGCCCAGCGTCATTCCCGGCTTCGGGCTGACCTTCGGCTTCACCATTGCCTATTTCTCGCTCATCATCCTGATCCCACTGATCGCCCTGGTGTTTCGCTCGGCGGGCCTGGGGTGGGGAGGGTTCTGGGCAGCGGCGCTCGACCCGCGCGTGCTTGCATCGTTGCGCACCAGCTTCGTCACGGCCCTGATCGCCGCCGGTATCAACGTGGTTTTCGGCACGCTGATCGCCTGGGTACTGGTGCGCTACCGCTTTCCCGGCCGCCGCATCTTCGACGCCATGGTCGACCTGCCCTTTGCGCTGCCCACCGCCGTGGCCGGCATTGCGCTCACCGCCATCTATGCGCCCAATGGCGTCATCGGCCAGTTGGTGGCGCCGCTGGGCTGGCGTATCGCTTACACACCCGTCGGCATCACCATCGCCATGATCTTCATCGGCCTGCCTTTCGTGGTGCGGACCATCCAGCCGATCCTCGAGGAAGTCAGCAAGGAAGTGGAGGAGGCTTCGGCCACGCTCGGCGCCAACCGCTTCCAGACGATTTCGCGGGTGATCCTGCCCAGCCTCACGCCCGCCATCCTCACCGGCTTCGCGCTGGCCTTTGCCCGGGCGGTGGGCGAATACGGCTCGGTGATCTTCATTGCCGGCAACATCCCTTTCGTCTCGGAAATCGCACCCCTGCTGATCGTTATCCGCCTCGAAGAGTACAATTATACCGGGGCGGCGGTGATCGCGATGGTCATGCTGGCCATCTCCTTCGTCATGCTGTTCATCATCAACCTGATCCAGGCCTGGAGCCGGAAGCGGTATGGCTATGGCAATTAATTCCTCCGCCCACCGTCTCGTCTCGCCTACCAATGAGCCCACCTGGGTGCGCTGGACGCTGATCCTTGTCGGCGTATTGTTCATGGCGCTGTTCCTGGTCCTGCCGCTGGTTGCGGTGTTCTCGGAGGCCTTCCGGCAGGGCATCGGCGCCTATTTCGACGCGCTGCGCCAGCCCGACGCGCTGTCGGCCATCCGGCTGACGCTGCTGGTCGCCGCCATTGCCGTGCCGCTCAACGTCGTTTTCGGCATCGCCGCGTCCTGGGCCATCGCCAAATACGAATTCAAGGGCAAGGCCTTCCTCACCACGCTGATCGATCTGCCGTTTTCCGTATCGCCGGTGATTTCGGGCCTCGTCTACGTGCTGCTGTTCGGCAGCGGCAGCCTGCTCGGCCCCTGGCTCAAGTCCTACGGCATCGAAATCCTCTTCGCCGTGCCCGGCATCGTCCTGGCGACTATCTTCGTCACCTTCCCATTCGTGGCGCGCGAACTGATCCCGCTGATGCAGGATCAGGGTACGGGCGACGAAGAAGCGGCCCTGTCGCTGGGTGCGTCGGGCTGGCAAACCTTCTGGCGCGTCACCCTGCCCAATATCAAATGGGGCCTGCTCTATGGCGTGTTGCTGTGCAATGCGCGCGCCATGGGAGAGTTCGGCGCCGTTGCCGTGGTCTCGGGCAAGATCCGCGGCCAGACCACCACCATGCCCTTGCAGGTGGAAATGTTCTATAACGAGTATCAGGGCACCGCGGCCTTTGCGCTGGCATCACTGCTGGCCCTCCTGGCCCTGGTCACTCTGGTTCTCAAGACCGTGCTCGAATGGCGCTTCAGTGATGAGCTGGCCGCTACCGGACGCGGCCACTAGCAGGATAGAAAATGGAAGTACGCGTTGAGAATGTGCGCAAGGAATTCGACCGGTTTCCGGCGCTGCATGATGTGTCGCTCGACATTCGCTCGGGCGAGCTGATTGCGCTGCTCGGGCCCTCGGGTTCGGGCAAGACCACGCTGCTGCGCCTCATTGCCGGTCTCGAACGCCCCACTGCCGGCCGCATCTTCTTCGGCGACACCGATGCTTCGGAAAAGAGCGTGCAGGAGCGCAATATCGGCTTCGTGTTCCAGCACTACGCCCTGTTCCGACACATGACGATCCTGGAGAACGTCTCCTTCGGCCTTAAGGTGCGGCCGCGCTCCACGAGGCCCCCCGCCGGTGAAATCCGCCGTCGCGCCATGGAACTGCTCGACCTCGTGCAATTGTCCGGGCTTGAAAAGCGCTATCCCAACCAGCTCTCGGGCGGCCAGCGGCAGCGCGTGGCCCTGGCGCGGGCACTGGCCATCGAGCCGGGCGTCCTGCTGCTCGACGAACCCTTTGGCGCACTCGACGCACAGGTGCGGCGCGAGCTCCGGAAGTGGCTGCGCGAGATCCACGACCGTACCGGCCATACCACCGTCTTTGTGACCCACGACCAGGAAGAGGCGCTCGAACTGGCCGACCGGCTCTGCGTCATGAGCCAGGGCAAGATCGAGCAGGTCGGCTCGCCCGACAGCGTCTACGACAAGCCCACCTCGCCCTTCGTCTTCGGCTTTATCGGGGAATCCTCGGAACTCCCGGTGAGCGTGGACAAGGGTGATATCTGGCTGGGCGACCGGCCGATCGGTATTGCCGGCGCGCAGGCCCAGGGCCAGCAGCGGCTGTTCTTCCGCCCGCACGATATCGAGCTGGTGGAAGGCGGCGCGGCATTGGCCGGTGTCGTTGCCTCGAGCCGCCGAGTGGGTGGTACGCGCCGGGTCGAGCTCGACATTGGCGGTGCCGCCCATCGCGTCGAAATCGACTTGCCCTTCGATCATCCCGCGGCAGAACGATCGCAGATCGCCTTCCGCCCCAAGCGCTGGGCCCTGTTCCCCGCGACCTGACACTGCCGAGCCGCATCGGCCAGCCATGCCGGTGCCTGTTAGGCGCAGTGTTCCCCGTCCGCGTCCGCCGCTTTCAGCTCGGCCCGCATCACATAGGTGTTGTAGGGCCCGAACTGGGACATAATGAAATAAAAGCTGCAGCCGTCTTCGCTGACCAGCGAGGGAGTCATATAGGCCCCGTAGATCTGCTCGAACTCCAGCCCGCTGACCAGGGGGATAACGGTGTCCCATGGGCCCCAGGGCTTGTCGGCCAGGTAGAGTTCGATGGCCTCGGCATCCTGGTCGAGGGTCGTATACATCCACTTGCCAAGGCCGGTGTTGAACACAAGCGAGCCTTCCCCGGCAATGGGCGGGATGACCTCGGCGGCAGTGTCAGGGTCGCCTGACCATTCTGCACCGTCCCAATATTGCCAGGCCGGAAGGTCGAGCAGATCGCCGGCCGGGACTCGAGCGGCATAGCCGGCGCCGAACCGCCCGCATGCCGTGCCCACGGCATAGACATGGGCCGCATCCTCATTGCCCGGGCCGGCCGCGTTGGACAGCGCAAGCATGTTGAAGCGGCTGTCGCTTTCGCCGAAAACGGTCTCGTTCTCCGTCCAGTTCTTTCCGCCATCGTCGGACCAGACGAAGCGCGACCAGTTGCACTCCCATTCGCCGCCGCGCGCCGCAAAGCCGTGCACGGACATGTAGTGCAGATACAAGCGGTCGCCGACCGCGACCATGGCTGTGGGAATGCGGGTCTGTTCGCCATCCGCGCCGGAAAAGGCCGGCAGGTGATCCCCTTCGCTGACGGCGACGGCGCGGCCGGTCATGCCGGTCAGCCAATCGGTCAGGTCGATGCCGTCGGAAGCGTCGAAATCGGTGGAATTGGCCAAGACGTTCGAGCGCCAGTTCGGACCAAAGCGCGGGCAATCCGCGCCGTTGAACCCAAAGGTATCGCCGAAGGCGAAGAGCATCCTGCCGTCCAGTTCGGCGATGGTGCCGATATCAGTGCCGCAGATGTCGGGACCGCGCATATCGGCCGTGGCCTCGGGGCCGGTCAGGGCCGCGATCTTTTCGACGGCGACCGTGTAGTCGGCCGCCGCTGCGGGGAGCAGCAGCGCCGCGGTCAACGGCAGAGCAAGGACTGGTGCGCGCATCGTTGATGGCTCCTCACGCAATGGCGCGGACATAGTCGTCCTGCCAGGGCCGGTGCGCCGGCAGGGTGACGCCATCGGCGCCGAACAGGTGCACGAAGGCTTCCGGCGCGGTGAAACCGAGCTGGGTCCCGACGGCCAGGTTGAGGATGCCGCGCATGGTGGCGGTCACAGGCGTACCGGCGGCGCTGCGGGCATGGACTACGGTTTCGGAGCCCAGAACCTCGGTTGCCTCGACAGTAACCCGCAAGCCACCGTCCTGGGTCAATTGCAGGTGCTCGGGGCGGATGCCGATGGAACAGGCATCGCCGGGTTTGAGGGCGCCACTGCGTCCATCGAGAGCCAGGGTCAACCGCCCCTCGTCGATCGAGACGCTGCAGCGATCGCCGTCGCGGGCCGTGACGGCTGCGTCGAAGAAATTCATCTGCGGCGCGCCGATGAAGCCCGCGACAAAGCGGTTGACCGGGCGGGCATAGAGTTCGATCGGCGTGCCGGCCTGCTCGATCAGCCCTTCGCGCAGCACCACGATCTTGTCGGCCATGGTCATGGCCTCCACCTGGTCATGCGTCACATAGATCATGGTGGTGCCGAGGCGCCGGTGCAGGGCGACGATTTCGCTGCGCATCTTGACGCGCAATTCGGCGTCGAGATTGCTGAGCGGCTCGTCGAAAAGGAAGGCCTTGGGTTCCTTGACGATGGCGCGGCCAATGGCGACACGCTGGCTCTGGCCGCCCGAGAGCTGATATGGCCGACGCTCGAGCAGTGGCTCGATGCGCAGGATTTCCGCGGCACGCTGGATGCGCGGTTCGATTTCGGCCTTGGGCAATTTGGCATTGACCAGCCCGAAGCGCATATTCTCGTGGACGCTCATATGCGGATAGAGCGCGTAGGACTGGAACACCATGGCCATGCCGCGCGCCGAGGGCACGAGGTGGTCGCAGCGCTGCCCGTCGATCATGATTTCGCCGCCGCTCAATTCCTCGAGCCCCGCCATCATGCGCAGCAGCGTGGACTTGCCGCAGCCGGAGGGGCCGACGAAGACGGTGAAGGAGCCGTCGTCCACGACGAGGTCGATGCCGTGGATCACTTCGAGCGACTGGTAGCTCTTGCGAACCTGCCTGAGTTCAAGCCGGGCCATGACCAACCTCCTGTATTGGCTGGATATTTTCATTGTCGAGGGTGAAGGCGATGATGGAGCCGGCGGTCAGTTGCTGCGGCTGATCGAAGCTGTGATGCGCCTTGCCCAGGGTGAAACGGGCAAGGTCGAGCCGGCCGTAGAGTACCCGCAATTCGACAGCGCCGGCCGCCACGCTGACATCGCCCCAGGCCTCGCCGATCGACCAGAAGAAACGGCCCAAGGCCTTGGGAGCAAAGCCGATTTCGCCCCCGGTCAGATCATAGTGCAGGCCGGACCAGGCGTTGACCAGCGCATAGGCGGACATGGAGCGGGCGTAGTAGGAGCCGCATTCGAACTCGTTCCAGGGGTTGCGGCGCGACCCGTCGTGGCGGGCCCGGGCGCCCCGGACTATGTCCAGGCCTTCCTCGATGAACGAATGATGAATGAGATGGGAGGCCACCGCATATTCGATGCCGGTCCAGACTTCTTCAGAATAGGGCGCGGGCACGGCGGGCTTTTCGGTGCCCTCGGGCCAGTCCGCAATCAGCAGGCCGGCATCCTCTTCCAGCGCGTAAACGCGGCAGGGATTGAAGTGGTCGACAAGGCTGGGGCGGAAATTGTGGGTATGGATGGCCTTGAGCGCCGAGGCCACCTTTTCGGGGTCGAGGAAGGGATCGAGACCGGCGAGGTCGGCATGCCATTGCCCCAGGATCTGGTCGCTCGCGCAGCCCAGGCCGAACTGGTACTTGATCTCTCCATGCTCGTCGGACCAGTAGGTCTGCATGAAGTCGTCGGCGATGACCCCGACCTTGCCGCTGGCGCCGGCAAAGCGCTCGACCTGGGACCTGTCGCCGAGGTCGAGCTTCTGCACGAAATAGCCATTGGCGAAGAGCTCGTCGTTGATCCAGGCGGCTCCTGCCTTGCCGAGCCGCTCGCAGAGGGCGGCGAAGTCTGCATCCCCCAGCGCTTCGCCCATGGCGGCGGCGGCCCTGAGGGCAGCCACATACATGCTGGACAGCCAGGAATTGGGCCCGAACAGCTCCATGTCGAGCGTGTGGTGCTGACGGCCCCAAAGGATGCCGGTCTGCTCGGGGTCCCATTGATCGGGATTGTCGGGCGACCAGGCATATTCCATGGCGGCGCGGATATTGGGCCAATGGCCGCGCAGCCAATCGGTGTCGCCTGAAATCTTCCAATCGCGATAGGTCTTGATGACAGCGCCGAAATGACCGTCGGCGCAGGGATTGAGCGGGAAGAAGCCGGAGCCGAGCGGCAGCATCTGGCGGAAGGTCAGCCCGCCATTGGGAAGCTGGTTATAGGCGAATTCGGTATCGCGCAGGCTGCGCTCCAGCGCGGGGAAGAGATAGGGCACGGTCTGCTGGTAGTTCCAGACATGGGTGCAGGAGCCTTCGCAGGAGCCGCCATCCTTGAACTGGCCCTCCCAGCCCCAGAGCTCGCCATTGTCGAGGCGCAAGACCGTCGCGGTCCTGAGGATCGCCATGGTGCCGGCGGCAGCATCGACAATGTCGACCGGCAGGTCGGAGCTGAACAGGGCGTCGCGGAAGGCGAAGGTGGCGTCGCGCAACTCGTCCCAGCGGCCGAAGGCATCGACGACGGCGGCAGCGGAATCCGCCCACTGGCTCGCATAATAGTTGCGCCAGCCGGCCGTCGCGCCTTCGGTGGCCTGCTGGTGCCAGTAGACCGCGCCTTGGGGAAAGTGCCATCCGATGGCAAAGCGGACGGTGCGGCTCTCCCCCGGCGCCAGCGTCAGGCGCGCCGCGATGGTACCGTGCTCGGGCTGGTCGAACATGTTCCGGTTGCTGCGCGGTCGGTCGTAGTGACGCGCGGGCAGGCGGCCGGGCTGCGAAAATTCGCGCCAGAAGAGGTTGAGGTCATCGAACCACTGGCCGCGGAAATGATAGTCCATGTGATCGACATCATCGGCGTCGGTGGCAATCGTGAGATCACCCCGCTCCGGCTCGGCCAGGTCGGGCTCGGCCGAGGTCAACCGCAGTGAGCGGACGCCCGCTTGATCGGTAAAGGCGTGGCGCCCGTTCTGGCAGCCATGGTTGCCGAGCGTCGCGCCCAAGGTGTAGTCGGTCGGTGCATCGCCATCATTGGTGACGGTGATTTCGAACATGGCGACCGGCAAGGAACTGTCGCGGTCGTTGGTCGGGATAAACGGACTGAAGGCCGTCAGCCCCACCGTGCCGGGAAACCGGGCGTCGCTGAAGGCAATGTCGGCGACCGGGAAGCGCCCGGTCATGACGCTGCTTTCGAAATGCGGCACGCCAGCCAGGGCATTGCGGTTCGCACCCCAGCCATAGCCGTCGAAAAAGCGGCGCATGCCGGGCGAGCCGGTCGGGTCGCCCTCATAGGGGCCGTTGAGGACGCGTGCGTCGAGCACCTTGCCGTCCCGTTCCGCCTTGATGGCGAAGTGGCTGTAGCCGTTGGACGTCTGCAGGCCCGGGCGGTTGCGGATGGACCAATCGACCAGACGGCCCGCCCCGGTGATGGCAAAGCCCCCTGCGCCGATCCCGCCGAGCGGAAAGGTCAGGTAGCGACTGCGTTCGCCCTGATAGACGAAGCGCTCGTTGTCGAGTTTGGAAAGAACGGTCATGCCTTAGCCTCTGATGCCGCTGAACGTCACGCCCTGAATGACCATTTTCTGGGCGACGAGGAACAGCAGGACGACGGGGAGGATGGCCATGCTCATGGCCGCCATGACGATGGAAATGTTGCCCTGGCCGAGATAGCCGCGCAGCAGGTCCATCGCCAGAGGCAGGGTCATGGCGTCCTGGGATTCGATCAGCGCGCGCGGCTGGAAATAGGCATTCCAGGCGCCGGTGAAGGTGATGATTGCGAGCGCGGACAGAGCCGGCTTCAATTGCGGCAGCGAGATGCGCCAGAAGATCTTCCAGTAGCCGGCGCCATCCATCAGCGCCGCCTCCTCGAGCTCCTTGGGCTGGGAGCGCATGAACTGGCGCAGCATGAAGATGCCGAAGCTCGAGGTGAGGCCCATCAGCACGAGGCCCAGAGGATTGTTGAGCAGGCCTACCTGCGCATAGCCGAGATAAATGGGAAGGATAGTGACCTGGGCCGGGAACATCAGCCCGAACAGCATGACGAAGAACAAGCCGTCTCGCCCGGGGAAGCGCAGTCGCGCATAGGCAAAGGCCGCCAGCGTGCAGGTGATCAACTGCCCAATGGTGGAGAGCACCGCTACCACCAGTGAGTTCCAGTAGATGCGCAGGAAGGGCACGCTGGAGTCCAGCACGGCCTGGTAATTGGCCAGGTCGAGCGTAGGAGGCAGGAAACTGGGCGGCATCCGATAGGCTTCGGCGGCCGGGCGAAAGGACATGGAAAACAGCCACATGAAGGGCAGCAGCATCATGATGCCCATCAGCACCAGCACCGCGACGATGCCGCGGTCGATCCAGACCAGGCTCGATTTCTTCTCCATCGCCGACACTCCTAATGCGTGACCAGGCGGCGCGAGCCGACCAGCTGGATGATGGTGATGATGAGGATCAGCACCATCATGATGACCGATACCGAGGCCGCATATCCAAGCTCGAAGCCGCTGAACGCTTCGTCCACGAGGTAGATGGAAAGCGAGCGGGTGGCGTCGCCCGGTCCGCCGCCAGTGAGGATGACAATGGATTCGAACACCTGCAGGGCGCCGATCGAGGCGAAGACGACACAGAAGAACAGCACCGGCGAAATGTAAGGCAGGGTGATGCGGCTGAAGGTGCGCCAGGGCGATGCCCCATCCATCCTGGCGGCATCGAGGATGGGCCTGGGCACGCCCTGGAGGGCAGCGATCAGGATGATCATGAAGAAGCCGGTATTCTTCCAGACGTCCATGATGATGATCGAGGTCATGGCGAACTGGCTCGAACTGAGCCACGGAATACGCGGCAGGCCGAGCGTCGAGAGGTAGTAGTTTATGACGCCGAAATCGAAACTGTAGAAATAGCTCCACACCACCGAGACGAAGGCGGCGGCGATGATCACAGGCAGGAAAAAGGCAAGGCGGAAGAAGTAGAGCAGCGGCGCCGGCATGGCCCGGTTGAGCGCCAGGGCCAGGATGAGCCCGACCGCGACGTTGAAGGTGACGGCAAGAAAGGCGAAGCGCAGCGTGTTGCCGAAAATGGTCAGCGCCCGCGGCTCGCTGAAGAAGCGCTGGTAGTTTTCCAGGCCCACCCAGAAAAAGCCGAAGCTGATGTCGTAATAGGCGAAGCTGAGGATGATGGTGACCACGACCGGCGCCAGCACGAAAACCGCGTAGAGCAGGAAGGACGGCAGGACGAACAGGTACCCGGCCCGGGCCTGCGCCTTGTAGAGATCGGAACGGTAGTGTCTGGCCATGACGGTCCTCGCCTGTGCCGCGGGAAGCAGCCGCGCCCAATGGGCGCGGCCACCAGGGAGGTTACTGGGTGATGCGGGCGATGCGCTGGAACGAGCGGGTCAGTTCCTGGTCGGCTTGGGCAATGCCGTCATCGATGCTGATTTCGCCGGTCATCATGGCCGTGAAGTAGCGCATGACGATCTGGTCCACTTCCTGGAAATTGGCAGGCGAGGGGACGGCCTGCGTATCGGGCAGGGTCTCGTAGTAGAGCGCGGCCGAGGGCGGGAAGGCGAGGAAACCTTCGGTCTCGGCGGCAGAGCGACGGCCGGGAACAGCGCCGCCCAGTTCACCCTCGGCCTGCTGCGTTTCGGGCGAGAGCAGTTCGAGCACCAGGGCTTCCGCCAGTTCCGGGCTGGCCGTCTTGGAGGAGATGCCATAGGCGCCAAAGCCGATCACCGTATTGTGGCTTTCGCGCGCCGGCTGCACCGCGACGTCCATGTCGAGTTCGGAGGAGATGGCGTTCTGCACGATCCAGTGGCCGCGCGAGATCATGGCGATCTGACCGGCGAAGAACTGGTTTTCGATGCCCTCCTGCCCCGGCACCGGGGAGACCTTGTATTCGTGGATCAGGTCATAGAGGTATTCCAGCGTCTCCTTGACCTTGGGATCGGTCATGTTGGAGGCGGTCCAGTCCTCGGTGATCGGCGAGGTGCCGTTGGAGAAGAACCAGGGCATGAGGCCGAAGAAGAAGGAGGGCACTTCGTAGCCGAATTGGGTAACGTTGCCGCCGGCGTCGCGCACGGTGAGCTGCTGGGCGATGTCGGCAAACTCTTCCCAGGTCCATTCGCGGCTGGGGAATTCAATGCCCGCCTCCTCGAACAATGCCCGGTTGTAGTTGACCATGATGTTGTTCCAGGTCGAGGGGATGAAATAGGTGCTCCCCTTGTATTCGGTCAGCTCGAACAGGCGCTGGTCAAAGTCGGCAAAGGTGTCGTTGGCGGCGATGAAGTCGTCGAGCGGCAGGAACATGTCGCGCGCGGCGAAGGACTGCAGCGTCTCGACGGCGGTGTGATAGACGTCATATTGCTGGCCGGCATTGTATTGCTGGAGCACGCGACTGACGAAATCGCCCCAGCCGCCCGACACGGAGTCGATGCCGACTTCGACGGTGACGTTGGGATATTTCTCGTTGAAGCGGGCGACGGCATCCTGCGTCGCCTTGAGCTGGGCATCGCCGCCGAAGGTCATCAGGCGCAGCGAGCCGGTTTCATCCGACTGGGCCAGAGCGGGTGCGGTGACGACGGCGGCGATGCTGGCCCCGGCCAGCAGGGTCAAAAGGGTTCTTCTGAGCATTTCCATCCTCCTCGGGCGGCCGGGACCCGTTGATGGACCGGCCTTTGGTACTCGGGGAGCGATGTGCGACCTCGGGCATGGCTTCGCCGGTGCTCAACGCGGCAAAATTTCCGCGTGAGCCCAATGCCTTGACGGCAACCAATAGTCGCTTGCCTCCTCCGAGACGCCCTGACCATACCCACAAAAAATCGTTTTGCAAATGCATTCACAAATCAATTTGCAAAAGTCCGGAACCGGTGCTAGCCGGTACTGTATGAGCACGATTTCCAAAGTTGCCGCTCGGGCCGGCGTTTCTCGAACCACCGTTTCGCATGTGCTGAATCATGCCGACCGGGTGTCCCAGCCCCTGCGGGACCGGGTGATGCAGGCGATCGAGGAACTGGGCTATGTGCCCAATCCGCAAGCCCAGAGCCTGCGCACCGGCCGCACCAATATCGTGGCCATGCTCATTCCCGATATCCGCAACCCCTTCTATCCCGAACTGGTCAAGACGGCGCAGTCGCAGCTCGAGGCCGAGGGCCTCGACATGCTGATCTTCAATACCGACGTGCCGGGGGGCCACTCGCAGGACCATGCGCGCGAATATCTGCGCCAGATCTACCGCAAGCGCGTCGATGGCCTCATCATCAGCGACTTTGCGCTGCATGGACTGCACAACGACATCGTCAATCTCGACCTGCCGACCGTGTTCATCGGCCACCTGCCCAACCAGGCGGTGGACAGCGTCAAGCTCGACGATTTTGGCGGCGGCTACCAGATGGGCGCCTTCCTTGCCCGCAAGGGCCACAAGCGCGTCGCCCAGGTGACCGGGCCGGCCGATTTCGCCGAAGCCATGGCGCGCGCTGCCGGCTTCGAGCAGGGCCTGCGCGACCATGGCGTGGAGGCCGCGCCCGCATTGCGGTTCGAAGGCACTTATCTCGCGCCTTCCGGCGTCAATTCGGTGCAGTGGCTCCTGGACATGCCGGCGCCGCAGCGCCCGACCGCGGTTTTCTACGGCAATTACCTCATGGCCATGGGGGCCATGGCGAGCTTCTACGATCGCGGCATCGGCATACCCGGCGATATCGCCGTCTCGGTGTTCGGCGACCAGCAGCAGCTCGAATATGTGCGGCCGCGCCTGACGCGCGTGGGCATCAGCCCCGCCGCGCTGGCGACGCGCGCCAGCCAGATGCTGCTCGGGCGGCTGACCGGCAAGGAAACGGGTCCGGTGCGCACCGAAGTGCTGCGATGCAACCTGCAGGAATACGAAACCGCCTGAGGCGGATGCGGAACGAACAATCGGCCGGAACAGGCCGCGAGGAGACCATCATGACCACCAATGCCGGCCTTTCGCCGCTCCGCGGCCTTGCCAAACTGCGTCAGGCGCGTACGCGGCGATTCTCGAGCTATGATCGCACCGGCGGCAACGACGATCGCCTCCATATCCAGCCGGGAGAGACCGTCACCATCGCCCAGCACGATGGCGCCGGCATCATCACCCATATCTGGGCGACGCTGGCCTGCGACAGCGACAGTTTCCTGCGCAAGATCGTCATCCGCGCCTGGTGGGACGGCGAAGACACGCCCTCGGTGGAAACCCCGATCGGGGATTTCTTCGGCATGGGCCATGGCCGGACCGCCAATTACGCCTCGCTGCCCATGCAGGCGAGCCCCCAGGACGGCAAGGCCTTCAACTGCTACTTCCCCATGCCCTTCGCGTCGGGCATGAAGATCACCATCACCAACGAGGCCGAGCACAATCTGCTGTTCTACTACTACGTCGACCTCGAACTGCATGACGCGCTCGAGGACGATATGGGGCGGTTTCACGCGCAGTACCGGCAGGATCGGCCGGCGGGCATGTCGGAGGCAGGCCTCGTCAACGAGGAGTTCCTGTTCGGCGGCGAGAATGTCGATGGCGCGGACAATTACACCATGCTCGAGGCCAGCGGCCACGGCCACTATGTGGGCGTGCTGTTCTCGGTCTATTCGCGCCGGGCGACGCAGAGCTGGAACTGGTATGGCGAAGGCGACGACATGATCTTCGTGGACGGGGAAAAGGGCATTTCGGTGCCCGACACGAAACGCTTCCCCGATCTCCGCATCGGACCGCAGGCGGAGATGATCGCCGAGCGCGACGAGAGCGCGCCGGGCAGCAACGATGCCTGGCCGCCCACCCTGCACGGCACCGGCACGGAAGACTATTTCAACACCGCCTGGTGCCCCACCCAGGATTATTCGGCGCCCTATCACGGCATCATCGCGGGCGGCGGACCGAACTGGACCGAGCCGGTGACGCTGTATCGCTGGCATATCGAGGACCCGGTGATCTTCCACAAGCAAATCCGCGTCACCATTGAGCATGGCCATGCCAACCGGCGTTCGGACGATGTGTCGTCGGTGGCCTTCTGGTACCAGAGCGAGCCCCACCAGCCCTTCCCGGCCCTGCCCCCGGTATCGGAACGCCTGCCCTTCTTCCGCAACCCCTTCCGCAACATGGCGGGCGCGGAAAAGGAACGCGAACTGCGCTAAGCCCTTGATTGTGATGAGGGAAAACGGCGACCCGCAAGTGGCGCACCGCGCCAGGTGAAGATGACAACTACGTTTACTCCGTAGCCCTATAAATCAGGGTTCGGGAATTGACCGGAAACCATTGGTATTACAATGGGTTCCGGTCTACTCGTTTTCACCATGTGTTTCTACGGACCCGGCGCTACAGCGCCGGGACAATGTCACTGGCCGCTCTCTACAGCGCAACGAATAGCGCGTTCGCTTCGGGCCGGCAGTTTGTTCAGGCATCCATGATTTTGCGTCAGCCAGCGGTTTTCAGCGGAATTTATGTGGCTATCGGCGGCAATTCGGATGTCGGGCGCTAGGTCACTCGGCGGCGTCCAACTCGTCATCCAACGAGACGACTTCAATCGCCGGACCTTTGAACTCAGGCGGTTTAGATTTCGTAGGAGCCATCCATGACTGCACTTTTCCTGCGGCCTCGTCGGCTTCGAATTGCTTGGAGACTTCGGCAAGCGGGTGACGGAAGAAATGCTGGTTGAGAGCGTCGGCAAGGGCCTTCTCTTTGCCCGCCCTCGCCAGCGCCAGAACCGCATCGCCGTCCTTCCAGTCGATCTTCGCCTTTACGCGGCGGACCTGTTCCTCTTTCAGTTTCGCCAGCGCATCAGGTGCGATGCTGCCACTCGTCCAGATTTCGAAGCGCTGCTCTGCCTCGCGTAAATACCCGTGCTGAGCGTAATGAGCGCGGAATGTGGGAATCTTCGCGAGCCATTCCTCCACCTCTGCCAGACTCAACACACCGCTCGGCTCCTTACCTTTGCATTCAATGGCCGTGACGACTGCGTTCTGGTTGGTGATCGTCTGAACGTCGATATCCGCTGTCTTCCCGGTGCTCGGGTCTTTGGCGGTGACGCCCATATCCATCGTCATGGCTGTGCGCCTTGCAAGATAGCCCGCCACCATCTCAAACAGGATGCCCCGAAGGTTCTTGTTGCGTCCTTCGATATCAAACAGGTTGTTCAACAGCATGGTGAGGCGTTGGGGGCTCGATGACGCATATTTCGCGGCATTCTTGAGCACTTCGCACAGCGAGGCGATTGCCTCCCCGACACGCCTCCCGAACAGGTCTTTGGGGGTTGCCAGCATAACACCCGCCGCATGTCCTGCGGTCATTGCTTCGCCCGTGAAGCCTTCCGCGACGATGATCGACAGAATGCCGATATCCTTGAAGCTGGCTTTGAGAACGCGAGCTTTGCGGATGAAGAACTGAATCTCATGGACGGTCAAAATGCCTTCGGCGAAAACGTCCGCCACAACGAAACCCGGTTTGCTTGCCGATCCCTGCAACGGTAGGAGATAGCTCGGCCCGGCAAGATCGAATGCGAAAGGCCCGATCGGCTTCAAGTCTTCGTCGCCCCGGATGCGGATAGCGTTGTAGCTCGCGAGGCCAATTTTTCGGCACCATTCGCGCAGGCCATCCAGCAAGACACGTTCCGTAATGTCCCGCGCCCGCATGGCAGCGGGTGTGCCCATGGCCAAGCTCGGAGCCGTGTGGAAACAGCGGCCATATTCCGGGTCGTGGAATTCCTTGAGGAAGTCGGACTTTATGAGACGGCTGGCGACCGTATCAGCCGGGACTTGCCCGGTCTTAGGCCTGACCGTCGCACCGCTTACAACCGCGAATTGCTCGACAGGAATTATGCCGCCCCGAGCGATCACGCCGTCGATAGCCGCCGCCGTAATCGAATTGGTTTCGCGGAGATCGCGCAGGAAATTTTGCCAGAACCGTTCGCCGTTACGGTCCTTCTCCAGATAGAGGAACGCCTCGCGTTTAGGCAGGAGCGGAACAGGAAAGCTGCGGACCGGCGGCTTGGCTCGCGATACGCGTTGACGCGCTGCCTCTGCGGATAAACCAGATGCGACAAATGCCTCAACGATCCGTGAGGAACGTGAGGGACCATGCTCGGAAAGGTACTGCGCAACGCTGGTCATAGGGCATGTCACACTACTTAATTTATTAATTCAACTACTTACACGGCCTCGTTTTTCAACGATGTGTTCAGAATTGTTTTAAATCAATGGTTTAGAGGGATCTTTCCGGGTCCGTTTTTTTGGTCTCTGTCACAATGGTTTTTTGGAGGCGGGCTTCTGGCCTGCTTTCGCGCCCGAAAATAGGTGGTTGGCACCGCCATGTTCCGTAAAGCGTCGCTTTACAGGAAACGTTACGTCCGATACGCTGCATCCGAATCGATGAACATTCAACGGGCAGCGCGCGATGACCGATGAGGATGACCTTCGGCTGAAGACGCCCGCCCATCCGGGTGGCTTCGTGAAGCAAGAGGTCTTGAAACCGCTCGGCCTGTCGGTGACAGAGGCGGCGGATGCGCTAGGCGTCACGCGACCGGCACTGTCGGCGCTCCTGAACGAGCGCGCGCACCTGTCGCCGGACATGGCGATCCGAATTGAAAAAGCCTTCGGCGTCTCGATGGAGACGCTGATGCGCATGCAGAACAGCTACGACATCGCCCAGGCCCGCAAGCGGGAAGCGGAGATCAAGGTCGAGCGATACACTGGAATGACGACGAAGGGGCGGGCATGACGGAGCTGAGTTTCAAGGGCAAAGAGTTTGTCTACAACCATCATCTGGCGGTGCCCTTCCGCCCGCTCGTGCCCGACGAAACCAAAGGCATCGGCCCCGTTGCGCTCGACGGCAATCTCGTCATTCACGGTGACAACCTCCACGCCCTGAAGGCGCTCTTGCCACTCTACGCGGGCAAAGTGGACTGCATCTTTATCGACCCGCCGTACAACACCGGTAACGAGGGCTGGTGCTACAACGATAACGTCAATGCGCCGATGATCCGGGAGTGGCTGGAATCCAATCCCATCGGCATCGAGGACGGTCTGCGCCATGACAAATGGTGTGCGATGATGTGGCCGAGGCTTCGGCTTCTGCATGAGATGTTAAGCGAAAATGGCAGCATATGGATCACGCTGGACGATAACGAGGTTCACCACGCCCGGAATATGCTGGACCACATATTCGGCGAGAATTGCTTCGTCGGACAGCTTGCATGGCAAAAGCGAACCTCGCGTGAAAATCGGGCTGTCCTCTCCCCCAGCTTCGATCATATCCTTTTGTATTCGAAGGCTCTGAAAGACACATGGAAGCTCCGTCGTAATCTTCTCACTCCTAAGGACAGCGGATATGCCAATCCTGATAACGACCCACGTGGCGAATGGGCATCTATTCCGTTCTCGGCGCAGGGCTACCGCGAAAACCAAGTCTACGAGATCACCACGCCCACCGGGGTCAAGCACAAGCCGCCTAAGGGGCGTTGCTGGGGGGCCACGGAACCAGAGTTCGAGAGCCTTAAAGCACAGAATATGGTGTATTGGCCGAAGAACGGGAATGGGAAGCCGAGAATAAAGCAGTTCCCGGATAAAGCTAAGGGCCTCGTGCCGATGACTTTATGGCCTGCGTCCGAAGTCGGCACTACAGAGGACTCCAAGAAACATCTTCTCGAGATTTTCTCGGAATACGAAGAAGCCGACCTTACAATTCACGCACCAAAGACAGTCGAGTTAATCGAGCGTGTCATCGAGATAGCAACCCAAAAGGACTCCATCGTGTTGGACTCCTTCGCCGGGTCGGGAACGACTGCCCATGCCGTATTGAACTCCAACCGGCGTGATGGCGGCGAGCGGCGTTTCGTCCTAGTAGAGATGGAAGACTATGCCGACAATCTTACGGCCGAGCGGATGCGGCGCGTGATCAACGGCTACAATTTCACAGGCACTCAGAAGACGGAACTTCATCGCGAGGGGATCACTTGGACCAAGCTCAAGAAAGCTGAGAAGCTGACCGATGCTGTGGAAGCCATAGAAAACCTGCACGGCCATGAATACGACCAGATCAAGAAAGAGGTGAAAGACGGTCAGTTGATCGTCACTGGCGAAAAGATGGTGGCGGAACGTGCCGAAGGCCTCGGCGGCACCTTCACCTATTGCACGCTTGGCGATCCCGTCCAGCTTGACAAGGTACTCAGCGGCGAAACCTTGCCGTCCTATGCCGGTCTCGGCGCGGCGCTGTTCCACATGGCGACCAATCACGCGCTCGATCCCGCCGCCGTGCGCGAGGATGATTTCTATCTCGGTGCTATGGAAGGCCAGCACGTCTGGCTGATCTACAAGCCCGATCTCGACTGGCTGAAGTCGCCGGAAGCGGCGTTGACGCTAGCGCGCGCCAAGGCATTCGCCGCCTCCGATCCTGGCAAGCGGCACCTTGTTTTCGCCCCGGCACGCTTCGTGAGCCAGAAGATGCTGGCGGAACAGAACATCCCCGTGGAGTTCGTGCCGCTACCCTTCGCGCTCTACCGGATAGATCGGAGCTGACGCCGTGTTTCGCCAGCTCGATTATCAGGACCGCGTACTCTCGACGCTCGACGCCTATCTGGACCTCCTGAAGGAAAAGAAAACGCGCGCCGACAAGGTGGCGGCGCTCGCCGCGCAGGACCCGGACCTTGGCCTCGCCATTCCGGACTTCGCGAAAGACGCTTGGGAAGCGATGAAGGCGGCGGGCAAACTGCCCGCTTCCCGCGCAGCCATTCCGTTCTCGCCGCGCATGGACGGCTGCGAGCGGCCCGTGCCCAATGCGGTGCTGAAAGTGCCGACGGGCGGCGGCAAGACATGGCTTGCCGTCTCCGCCGTGTCGCGGGTGATGGGCCGCTATCTCGACCGCAACACCGGCTTCGTCCTGTGGATTGTGCCGAACGAGGCGATCTATACGCAGACCCTCAAGCACCTGAAGGATCGACAGCACCCCTATCGTCAAGCGCTCGACCGCGCAGCGGCGGGGCGCGTGAAGATCATGGAGAAAACCGACCGGCTCGATGCGCGGGACGTGGAAACCAATCTCTGCGTCATGCTGCTGATGCTGCAATCCGCGAACCGCGAGACGCAGGATTCCCTGAAAATGTTTCAGGACCGGGGCGACGTGCACGGCTTCTTCCCGCCCGAAGGCGAACAACAGGCTCATCAGGCCGCCATCGACCGCACCCCGAACCTCTCCGCCTATACGGGCATGTTCCCGATGGTGAAGGATTCCCTCGGGAACGCCCTTCGGATCATCCGGCCCGTGGTCGTGATGGATGAAGGCCACCGCGCCATTTCCGATCTCGCCTTCGGTACGCTCTACGGGTTCAACCCGTGTTTCGTGCTGGAGTTGACGGCCACGCCGCAGGATGTGCAGCCGCGCGGCGGCCGTAATCCGCGCGAAGGCCGCTATGCCAATGTGCTGGTGGAAGTGACAGGGCGCGAGCTGGACCGCGAGGGTATGATAAAGATGCCGCTCAACCTCGATCCCCGGCAGGGCAATGACTGGAAAGCGACACTGAACGCGGCGCTTGCAAAGCTTAGCGCGCTGGATGTTGAAGCCCGAAAACTGCGAGCCGATACGGGCCGCTATATTCGCCCAATCATGCTGGTCCAGGTCGAGCGCACAGGTGCGGATCAGCGCGAAAGCGGCCATATCCACGCCGAGGACGTGAGAGACTGGCTCCTGACGGCGGGCTTCGACCAGGCGGAAATCGCGATCAAAACTGCGCAGCAGAACGATCTCAACGATCCTGAAAATCAGGACCTTTTGTCGCCCACCAACCGGGTGCGGGCGATCATCACGAAACAGGCGCTGCAAGAGGGCTGGGATTGCCCATTTGCCTACGTGCTGTGCAGCCTTGCGGCCAGCGCCAACCTTAAAGCCATGACTCAGCTTGTCGGCCGTATTCTTCGGCAGCCCGGCGCGCTCAAAACAGGCGTTGAAGCGCTCGATGAGTGCCACGTCATCACGCATCACGCGGGTACTGCTACGGTCGTCGATGCCATTAAAGACGGCCTCGAACAGGACGGCCTTGGCGATCTCGTCTTGCGCGTGACACAGGACGACAAGAGCGTGATGGGCAAAACTGCCCGCGCGATCCAGCGCCGCGCGGCGTTTGCCTCGACGGAAATTTACCTGCCCAAGGTCATGCTGGTGGAAAGCGGCGAAGCGCGCGAGCTGGACTACGAGACGGATGTGCTCTCCGCGCTCGACTGGCGGGGCTTCGATCCGCAGGACATCGCGGATCGGGTGCCCGAAAACGCACAGGCGGCGGAAAGCCAGCTCCAACGGATCAGGCTTGCCGAGGACGGCGACGAATTGTTCGTCGGCGAGACTGTCGCCGCCAACGCGGAAATCCTCGCCTTCGATCCGGCGCATGCTGTCCGGATGATTTCCGACATCGTGCCGAATCCCTTCGTCTGCCGCGAGATTGTCGGCGCGACGGTTGCGGCCCTGCGGGCGCGGGGCTTCGATGATGCGAAGCTCGGCCTGCTCGCTAGCCTGATCGTGGAAGAGCTGCGCAAGGGCCTCGAAGCGGCGCGGAACGCGCGCGCCGAAGCCCTGTTCAAGGCCGAGGTAGCGGCGGGACGCATCCAGTTCCGCTTGCGGCTCGATGGCCGCAACTGGCGAATGCCGTTCAGCATCGAAACGACGGAACCGGAGAACGCCCGCCAACTCCTTAACCGCGCTGGTGGCCCGCTCGAGAAGAGCCTGTTCGCTCCGGTCTATGAGAACGAGCTGAACAGCGACGAGCGGGATGTGGCGGTCTATCTCGACGGCGAAAAGACGCTGGCCTGGTGGCACCGCAATGTCGCGCGGACGCAATACGGCATTCAGGGATGGAAGAAGGCCAAAATCTATCCGGATTTCATCTTCGCCGTGCAGCGCGACGGCGAAGCGAAGCGGATCACGGTGCTGGAAACCAAGGGCGACCAACTCGACAACCTCGACACGGCGTACAAGCGCGAGGCGCTGGCGTTCCTCTCGGACCATTTCGAATGGGACGACGCAACGCCGGTCGGCGAGCTGGAACTGGTCAACAACGGCGAGACCGTGGAAGGCACCTTGATCCTGATGAGCGAATGGAAGGCGAAACTGCCCGCGTATCTCTGACGGCGCGGTATTGGGGGGCGTATGGAATTTGATCCGGCATTGTCATTCTCGGACAACCTTGCCCGTTTCCGGGCGGAAGCGGAGCGCATCGATGCCGATTGCGCCCGCATTCTTTTCGACAATCTGGCCCTGCTGGCGCGCGACGGTGATGCGACGCGCACCCGTCAGGCCGTTCAGGAGTTCAACCGGGCGGTCCTCGCCGCGCTCGACGGCCTGCCGGAAGGGCCTGCGGCATGAGCCGGTATTTTCTCGCCTCTGCCGCCATTGAGGGATTTCGCGGCATCAATAATGACGGCGATCCCCTCGTGCTGAAGTTCAAGCACGATGCCGTCAATTCCGTCCATGCGCCCAATGGGGTCGGAAAAAGCTCGATCTTCGAAGCGCTGCACTTCGCCCTGCACGGCACGGTGCCGCGCCTGGAAGGGATGCAGGACGCCGAACAGGGTGCCAGCTACATCGTCAACAAGTTCCATCCGGCGCAACAGGCGACGGTCGCCCTTGTTTTCAAGAGCGATGACGGCACGCCCGATGTGTCGATCACCGTCACCCGGACGGCGGCGGGCGGACGGGTCGTCACGTCTCCTTCCGGCCACGCCGATCCGGACAGCTTCCTCGCCGATCTTTGCGAGGATTTCGTGCTGGTCGATTACCCGCGCTTTGCCTCCCTCGTGGACTGCTCGGCCTTGGAGCGCGGGCGCTCCTTCGCCTCGCTGGTCGGCATGAGCCGGTATTCCCAGCTCCGGCAGGCGCTCGACGGGGCCAAGAACACCCGCAACATCAATGGCGATCTTGGGCTGTCCACGCTTGACACCGAAGTGACCGCCGAAAACCGCGCCTTGGGGGCCGTTGAACAGCGCATCCTCGCCGCACATCAGGAAGTAACCGGCGCGGCCGGCGGCCAGATGGCGGATACAGCCGCGCTGAAAGCGCAGGTGACCGCCGGACTGGCGGGCATCGCGCTTTTCGCGCCGTTGCTCGCCAACGCCTCGGTGATGGACTTCGATTTTGACGCCGCTGAAAAGATCGTCGATGAGGAAGAAGGCGGCGCGGCGCGGAAAACTCTCGACGGCCTCAACACCGCCGTCACGACGCTCGGCGGCTTGCAGGTCTCGGCGGCGGAACTTGCCGAGATCGACGCGCTGGTGACGGCGGCCAAGGCGCGCGATGATGCGATGCGCAAAGTCGGTGCCGCCAGCCTGCACGCCTTGCTGAAAAGCGCGCTGTCGGTTGTGAACAGTGCGGACTGGCACGATCCGAAGGTCTGCCCTGTCTGCGAAAAGGCTGGCGATGGGCCGCTTCAAGATCAACTGGACGCGAAGATCGCGCTTTACGACGAGGCCGATCAGCTCGACGCGGAGCTGAAACGGCAGGTGCAGAGTGCGGGATGCGTTGGCAAGCTCCGGCAGCTTGAAGAGCAGGCGCGTCTTGGCGTTGTGGACGCTGATCGCATCGCGCCGGTCCTGACGCTGGCCGCGCGCCAGTCGTCGGTTTCGACGGCGGACATGGAACGCGCAAAAGATGCGCTTGGCGCGCTCGAAGCGAAGCGGATTGACGTGCTCGCGGCAATCAATGCCGAGATCGCGACGCTGCAAGCCAGCTTGCCGCCGTCGCTGGTCGCCGTCACCCGCACCCTTGGGCAGGCCAAGCAATTCCGCGACGCCATGAACGAATACGAGCGGACCCTTCCGGCGCTCGCGGCCAAACGGGCCAAGCTCGCAAAGCTCAATCGCTGGAAGACGTTCATCACGAACGTAGCCGGGCAGTTCGCAACGGCGGAAAGCGCGCTCGCCAACGCGCGCATCACGGATATTCAGGCTAGTTGTCAGGAGCTTTTCGGGCATCTGGTGCGCGGCGGTCCGGACGTGCGGCCGACGCTGAACCGGGCGCAGAATACCGAACAGGTAGATTTGAAGCTCGCCGATTTCTTCGGCCTTCCAAACCAAAGCGCGCGGGCGCTCCTGTCGGAGAGCTACCGCAATGCCGTCGCCGCCTCCATCTTCATGGCGGCGGCTACCCGGCAACAGGGCGTGCCGCGCTTCATGGTGTTGGATGATGTGACGTCAAGTTTCGATGCCGGACATCAGTTCAGCCTGATGGATACGATCCGGACGAAATTGCGCTTTGGCGCGGCGAACGGTCTGCCCGGCGGACTTCAATTCATCATCCTCAGCCATGATACGAGCCTTGAGAAGTATTTTGACCGGCTCAACGGCACGACAGAGTGGAATCACCAAAAGCTACAAGGCATGCCGCCCCGTGGGCGGCTAATGATCGCCACGCAACAGGCGGATCGCCTGAAGGCGCAGGCGGAGCAATATCTGAATGCGGGGCAGATAGATATCGGTGAACCGTTTGTCCGCCAGTATCTTGAATACAAGCTCGGCCAGATCATCACCCGTTTAGAGGTTCCGGTGCCGCCCGATTACGCGACGCGGGGCGACAAGCGTACCTTGTCCACCTATGTGGACGCGATCACGGCGGCGGTCGTGCTCTATCAGGCGGCGGGGCGCTGCGTCCTCTCCGCTCAACAGGTCGCCGACCTTCAGAACCACCACATGCCTTCCATCATGGCGAACTATGTCAGCCACTATGAGACAGGCGCAGGCAATCCGTTCAACGCCTATGCCTTGCTCGGCGTTCTGCAAAGTGTGGACGCGCTTGCCGATTGTTTCTGCTGGACCGATCCTGCCAACAATCAGCGGAAATATTATCGACGACTTGATCGGCAGTAATCGCCGAAACTGCTAAAGAAGGCGAAGGGGGAGTGGGCGATGGCATCCGAACAGCAGTTGTTGGCATTTGATCAGCGTTTCTTGGACCGCCATGCTGGACCGATCATTTCTGATCTTTCGGTCGCCGTGGTCGAACTTGTCGCGAATGCTTGGGATGCCTACGCGACAGAGGTGGATATAACTTGGCCGACAAATGACGGTGCCCGGAAATTCTCGATTAAGGATAACGGTCGCGGCATGACCGCCGCGCAGTTCGAGCAGCGCTGGGGCGTCTTTGATTATAATCGGGTAAAGGCCGAGGGCGAGTATGTCTCACCACCCACAGAACTCCCCGAACTGGCGCCGCGCCGAGTATACGGACGCAATGGTAGAGGGCGGCACGGCGGCTTCGCCTTCTCCAATCCCTATGAAATAATCATAGAGGCCGCCGGCGAAAAAGTAGCCTATCGGGTTTCCAGGGGCGGGCAGCGCCCCTTCGATTGGGAAGTTATTAAGCGTGAACAGAGCACCGGGCACGGTGTGGAAATTCGCGCGGTAGAATCGACGCGGCTACGGCTTAGCGCCGCTGATGTTCGAGAGGTGCTTGGAACACGCTTTCTGACAGACCCGAACTTCAAGGTGTCGGTGGACAGCCAGCCCGTCACTTTCGATGACATTCCCCAGGATTTTTTGCGGGAGAGCTTCGTCGATATCCCCGATATCGGTCGTGCGACAATCCTCATGATCGACTCGCAGCGGGCCGACCGGACAACGCGGCAGCACGGCATCGCTTGGCATGTCAACAACCGGCTGGTCGGTGATTGCGGCTGGCGCGGCACCGACTATGAACGCGTGCTCGACGGGCGGACGAGCGAAGCCAAGCGCTTCACGTTCATCGTCTTTGCCGACTTCTTGGCGGACAGCGATGCCGTGCTGCCAGACTGGTCGGGGTTCCAGCCCAACAATGAAATCTGGAAGAAGACCCAGATCGCCGTGCAGGACAAAATTCGCGAAGAAATTGCTGCGTTCAGTTTCGAGCGGCGTTCGGAAGCCAAGGAGGCGGTTCGCGAACGCTATGCTTCGACCGTCGTCAGGATAGCTCCGAGCGCGCGTGAGCGGTGGAACAGCTTTGTCGATCAAGTCATCGATACCTGTCCCGGCATCTCTCCCGAACAGATTGATCAAGTGGCTGGCATTCTTGCTAATTTGGAGGCGTCGTCGTCCCAATACAGCTTGCTGGCGCGACTGCATGGCCTTCAACCAGGCGAGCTGGACCAATTGGACGGCATTCTCGCAGATTGGAGCGTCGCGACCGCTAAGCTGGCGCTAGATGAAATCCAGAATCGACTGAGGCTGATCGGCGAACTGCACGAAAAGCTTCGCGATGAACGCGCCGATGAAGTCCGCGAGCTTCAGCCTCTTATTGAGCGGAGTCTATGGGTATTCGGTCCTGAGTTCGAAAGCATCGAGTTCACGTCCAATCGCGGCATGTCGGAGGTTATCAGACGGTTGCTTGGCGGAACCGCGCAGGGCAGCCTGAACCGGCCCGACTTCGTTATTCTACCCGATGGCAGTGTAGGACTGTTTGCCCGCCCCGCGTTCGATGAGCAGCACGAAGTTATTGGCGTGGAGCACTTGATTGTTGTCGAGTTGAAGCGGCCCGGCATTCCTATCGGCATGGATCAGAAGAACCAAGCATGGAAGTATGTCGTTGAATTGCAGACTCACGGATTGATTGACGATTCTACGCGTGTGACCTGTTTTGTCCTGGGATCGCGACTAACGCCCCGTGAAGGCGTCCGTGAGGAAGGGCGGACCAAGATTATCCCCATGGCCTATGAAACATTTATCCGACGTGCCGAAACTCGGATGCTTAATCTGTATGCACGGCTTTCCGAGGCACCATTCCTGCGCCAAGCTGGCTTGGATGCCGACAGCTTCGTGAAAGAGCCAATCGCACGCCAAGGTGGTTTCGACGTGTAGTTGATCTGGCAGGAAAAAAGTTCGGTAACTTAGGGCTCTGCCCTCGGCGCACTTCGAAAGGCTTCCGCCCAGCTTCCTCCGCGCGTGACGCGCTCCGTGCAGCCGGTTCCCCGCGAAGCCTCCCTCCGTTTGCACACCCGGTCTCGGCGACGGCCAGAAGGTCAGGCGCGGCGTTCCGCTTCGCTGACCTTCAGACCCGAGGATCAGAGACATGACTAACGTATCCGACAGCAGCCCCCGCATTTATGTTGCTTGCCTTGCAGCTTACAATAACGGCTTTCTGCATGGAGCTTGGATCGACGCGGATCAGGACGCCGACCAGATCAGGGACGAGATTGCCGCGATGCTTGCCCGTTCCCCTGTCAAGGACGCGGAGGAATATGCCATTCACGACTATGAGGGCTTCGAGGGCGTCGACATCTCGGAATATGCCGACATCGACAGGGTGGCGCGGATGGCCGCTTTCATCGCAGAGCATGGCGCACTTGGCACGGGCCTGCTGGAGCAGTTCAGCGGCGACATGGACCAAGCCGAATCCACGTTGGAGGATTGCTATCATGGTCAGTTCGCCAGCCTCGCCGACTACATGGAGGAATTGACGACCGAGAACGTCACGATCCCCGAGGCGCTGCGCTACTATGTCGATTGGGAGGGGATGGCGCGCGACGCCGAGACGGGCGGCGACCTGTTTACTATCGAGACCGCGCACGGCGAGGTCCATGTGTTTTCCAACAGGTGAATACATGACTGCCTGTCCGTGCTCATACGGGCAGGCAGCTCCAAAGCACCGGCTGTTGCCAAGCTAAAAACACCAAAGAATGATCGGGTTAGCCGCTCAAGGTATCTGCTTTGAGCGGGTTCTATATTTTCGGTGATCCTTGAACCTCTTTTTGCCGGGCGCTGCCCAGCATCCCGGCTTGGGGAGGTGACGCCATGCTCAGCATCGATTGGCGATCTCCTGCGGCATACGGGCATACAAAGCACATCCCTGCCGCTGGTTTCGCTTGGGAATATTTGCGCCGCAACGACGAATATCGTCGGGACTGCCAGACCATCGCATTGACCGGAGGGACGGCTGCCCGCGACCTCGAAGAGTTCGCGCATCGCTGGGGTTTGCGATTTCCCGTGCGATCCCGACGCGCCGCATGATCGGCAATCGCCGATCTGGAGTCCGCGCCTTCAACCGCAAGCCGTTATGTTGTCGCCAGTCAATCAGAAAGACGACGATACCGAACCGGTATTGACGTTGGCGCATCTCGACCGCCTTGACCTGCGCCGCGCTGCCGATGGCTGGCACGGCATCTGGCATGTGGATGGCGTCGCGCATCAATTCTGGCTGCCCGAGGCGGTGCCGGACGCCGCCGCGTTTTATACCGTCACGCTGCCGATGGATGCTTTTCTAGAGCTACGCGCTCACGCCGCCCGCCGTCTTTGGCGGTCCCTCAATGGCCGCTCGCCCGGTCCCGACTTCCGGGCTGTTCCCGTGCAGCTCCGGCAGTGGCATATCCTGTCCCTGCGCGCGCTCGACGCCCGGCTGCGCGGCGAGAGCTATCGCACCATCGCCGAAGTCCTGCTCGGCTTTCGCGGCACCAAGGAAGACTTTGAGAACGATCCGCGCAAGAACAAGGCCCGCCGCCTGGTCGCGCACGGTATCAAGATGATGCGCGGCGGCTATCGCTTGCTGCTTCACTACCCGATCAAGCCCGGCAAGCGTTAACCGGGAGACGTGGCCCTCACGCCTTGTTGGCTGCCGCCTGCTCCAGAATCTTGCGATAGCCCTCACGCGATAGCCATTGCGCGCGTTCGAGGTGGCTTTGCCAGCAACGATAGGTCCGAAGTTCCTCGGCTGCCGGATCGCGGTGCAGCACGATCCGCGCGACTTCCTTCCAGTCCGCGCCGTCGGCCTTCGCATCCAGCAAACGCAGATAGATGACGTAATGCCGTTCGTCATAGACGGTTATGGTGTCGCCAGTCGGCGCTTCGTCATCCACATCGGGATCGAGTTCGACGGGAACCCGCATAGCCATTCCCCCTAGGTTCCAGAGAGCCTTGCTTGCGGTACGCCCCCGCAATTGGCCCCTCTACCTGGTGATCGGGGAGTTAGTAACCGTGACTAGACGGCCCCATGACCTTTAGGCGAGAAGCCCTGGACATACGCCATGGGCTCCCCGACCATAAGGTTCGAGGATGGTGGCGCCGTCACGGCCGGCACCAACCGCTAGTCAGGGGTTACTACGCCCCAGAGCAGCGCGTCTGCTCCGTCTACGTTTCTATCCGAACCGGCCGTGAATGTCTTCGCCTATTCGGCGCAGCAGGCAGCGAGCCGCTGAAATCCCTCAACTATTAGCAACGCACCGCCCCGAAGGGGGGTGCCGCCAGCGCATGGGCGCAAATGCGGCACGCTACGCGCCGCCGGTCTCTCGCCATGGTTCGCCACAGTCCGCTGCCGCCCCCGGCAGCCCAATCCCGACTGGAGGTGATCCATGCCCAACCCGCTTGCGGGCCTGCCGCCGCGCCTGCTGCGCACCAAGGAAGCTGCACGCTTCCTCGGCATATCCATCCGAACCCTTGAGAAACATCGCACCTACGGCACCGGGCCGACCTATCGCAAGGTCGGCGGGCGCGTCCTCTACACCGTCCGCGATCTGGAAGACTGGAGCGCGGCCGGCGAGCGCAAATCCACCCGCGACAAGACCGCCGGCACGGTCTTTCCCGCGCGTCCGCTCACGCCCGAAGAACGGGGCGACTGCTAGATGCTGCGCGAGGACGATCACGCCCCTGCGCAGCCGGCCGAGGACAGCGAGCGCAGCCGCCTGGACCCCTTCGTGGTCGCAACGGGCGACGCGCCGCCGCGCGACCAGCGCGACTTGATGGAACGGCCGTTCTTCTCGCTGGCGAAGACCCCGCGCATCAAGCCGATTCTCTACAAGGCCGCCGACATAGAGGTGCAGGTGTTCGGGATGCCCGAGCATGGGATGGCGACCATTTGGGACGCCGATGTGCTGATATGGGCTGCCTCGCAGATCGTCGCGGCCGAGAACAACGGCCTCACCACGTCGCGCTTTGTCCGGTTTACGCCTTACCATCTGTTGCGCGCCATCGGACGACCGACCGGCAATCAGCAATACCGGCTTTTGAAAGCTGCGCTGGCGCGGCTGCAATCGACCGTCATCGCCACCACCATTCGCAACGGCCCGCATTGGCGTCGCCGCCAGTTTTCTTGGATCAACGAATGGGAGGAAATGACGACGCGCGCCGGCCGCGTTGAGGGCATGGAGTTCGTCCTGCCCGAATGGTTCTACAACAGCGTCATCGACCGCTCGCTGGTCCTGACCATCGACCCGGCCTATTTCCGGCTGACTGGCGGCATCGAGCGATGGCTTTACCGCGTCGCCCGAAAGCACGCCGGACACCAGCGTCATGGCTGGAGTTTCGAGGTCGCGCACCTTCATCAGAAGTCCGGCAGCCTCGCACGGCCGTCCGACTTCGCGCTTGACCTACGCCGGATCGCGGCCCGTCAGCAACTCCCCGGCTACCGCCTCCAGATCGAGCGGGAAGACAGCCGTGACCCACGCCGTTGACGCAGCGCACGCGCGCACTCCCCACCAGCACATCGCCGGAGACGCACAATGACCCGTCGCGCCCATCGCAGCGCGCACGGCCGTCCGCTGCCGGACGGGCCTGCGCCCTTCACCACGTTGGTTGAGCTGACCTTCGAGAAGCGCAAGGTCGAGCACTGGATACGCTTCGGCCGCAAGAGCTACGAGCAGATCATCGACCGCCGCCGCAGTCTCGTCGGCTTCGCGCCGGGCAGCGTCTTTGCTTTCGTGCGATGGGCGAAGGGCGAGCACGGCACTGTCGTTTCGCGCATTGACATTGTGCGCGCCATCGGGCGCGGCGAGCCGTTCCAGACATTGCCGTTCGTGCGCCCCGGCGGCGAAATCCTGTTGCGCCTCGATAGCTGGTCCAAGGTGCAGCGTGCACTTGCCGCCATCGACGCCGTGGAATCGCTCGGCCTCGATCCGGCCGACGCCTCGCCGGACCACTGGCGGCACGTCCACAACCGTTTGACCGCCAATCTGGAGCCGCACGCCTACACCCCCGAGCGACATGCCGCTTGGCTTCATCGCCGAAGGATCGACCCATGACGCGCCGCCGCACCCTCGCGGTGACGGCGCTCGCCGTCATCGGCATCGCCGCCACCAGCGCCTCCCATTGGCCCGCAAAACTCATCTGGAACGCCACGGCAAGCGCGCCGGTCGGCTTCTACACGGTAGAGCCGGCCGACGCGCTCGACGTGCCCGAGCTGGTCGCCATCATGCCGCCCGAACCGCTGGCCGCCTTCATGGTCGAGCGCGGCTATATCGCGCGCGGCGTCCCGCTGTTGAAGCGCGTCTTGGGCCTGCCTGGACAGCGGGTTTGCCGCACCGGCCGCACGATCACGGTGAACGGGATCGACATGGGCGAGGCGCTGGAGCGTGACAGCCTCGGCCGCGATCTGCCCGTCTGGCAGGGCTGCCGCGTCATCGGCGACGACCAGCTTTTCCTCATGAATTGGGAAGTCCGCGACAGCCTCGACGGCCGGTATTTCGGACCCATCCCCGCAGTTTCCGTCATCGGCCGAGCGGTCCCGCTCTGGACCGATGAGGAAGGCGTCGGCCGCTACGAGTGGCGCGCGCCGACGCACTGAAATTCCCCCCGAGAACCAACCGCAGGAGATTTCCATGGCAGAAATAGGCACCTTCACCCGCACCGAAACCGGCTATGCGGGAGTGCTTCATTCGTTCGGCCTCCACGAAAAGCTGTTCATCGTCCCGGCCAAACCGAGCGACGTGAAAAACGCCCCCGACTATCGCGTGCGCCTCGATAGCGGGGACGGCCCGGACGCCGGACCCGCATGGAAAGACTCCAGCGAGAACGCTGGCGAGTTCGTTTCGATGCGATTGGAGGGACCAATCTTCCCGTTCCCGATCCGCGCCAAACTGTTCCAGTCCAACGACGATCCTTCGGTCTGGACCCTGCGTTGGAAGCACGCCCGGAAGATCGAGGATGACGAATGACGGCCGCGCGCGTCCGGCCCGCCATCCGGTCCAAGATCGTCATCCCTTTGTTCGCGGAAAAGCCGTCTCATCCCTTCGTTCCGCTCGGCCACCGGACGGCCGGCGCGCACAGCGAAGGTCAGGGGCGGCCATCGGCCGGCGCTTGCGCCTTGCCCTTGACCGCAGCGAGCACGCTGGCAGGCTGGTGTCGAAGCGGAGACAGGACTGCATGGCATTATGCCGTCCTGATACTGGCCGGCGCGCTTTTCGCCTGCGCGGGATCGGGCGTCGCTGTCGCGCAATCCGCGTCGGTTGAGCGCCCGGCTGCCGCCCAGCCCTATGCGGCGCACATCGCCGAGGCGTCGCAGCGTTTCGGCATCCCAGAGCACTGGATTCGCGCCGTGCTGCACGCCGAGAGCGCGGGCGATGTGCGCGCGATTTCGTCGGCCGGGGCGATGGGATTGATGCAGGTGATGCCCGACACATGGGCGGGCCTGCGCGTCCGCCATGGCCTCGGCCGTGATCCCTATGACCCGCGCGACAACATCCTCGCAGGCACGGCCTACCTGCGCGAAATGTTCGACCGCTACGGCAATGTCGCGGCGATGCTGGCGGCCTACAATGCCGGTCCCGGCCGCTATGACCACTACCTTGCGACCGGCCGCACTCTGCCGGCCGAGACGCGGGCCTATGTCGCCGCGCTGGTGCCCGTTCTCGGCGGCGCAGCTGCGACCCAACCGCCGTCATCGGCACCGCCACCACCGCCCGATTGGCGCGAGGCAGCGTTGTTCGTCATGCGCTCCGGCGACGCCCGCACGACCGTTTCGATGCGCGATTCTGTCGATGCAGAGCAGCAGGACGGCAGCATTTTCGTGGTCCGCGCAAGCGACGGAGGAACGCCATGAGGGCGGTGTTTCCGCGCTCGGCGGTGCTCATTCCGGTGTCCAGTCAGGCGGGTTTGCGCCCGACTGGATTCCCGGCAGGAAAGGCAGAGAAGGAAGAAAGGGCGGAGGGCAAGATTAAAGAAGACGGCACCATGTCGGGCCGCTTCTGGAAATTGTTGTTGTCTGCACACTGGTTAGGTGGCCGGTTCCGGCACCATGGTTTTGAGGGGCCGCGTGCCGCGATTTTGCGCAAAGCCTTGGCTTTGCAGGGTTTCAAGCGGCACCATAGGCGCAGATCGGCGGTTTTCCGGCGGTTTGGGCTGGAGTCGCGCCCTTGAGCGCCGACGACGAAAACCGCTTCCGACCGAAGCCCGGCCGCATCCGATCCGACACGCCGAAGGCTGGCAAGACCAAGAGCTTTTTCACGCAGGTCAGGAAGATCACCCGGCAGCATCAGGCGGCAGCCTCCCGCGACCCTTCCATGCCGTCATCCGCCCGCCCGTCATCGTCGGGCCGGTCCCGTGCCGTGGTCGCCAGCGGCAAGGGCGTGAAGCGCGGCCGGGGCGCGAGCTTCGTGCGTGCCCGCAATATCTCGGGCAACTGGCATCATCGCCAGCCGGGCAGCCGCCGCGTCATCGTCAAGCAGCGCAGCGTCAGGGCCGCATTGAAGGGCGGCCGTGCCCGTGCACATCTGCGCTATGTCCAGCGTGACGGAACCTCACGCGACGGCGAGCGGGGCCGGCTCTATTCGGCGACCGAGGACCGCGCCGATGGCGACGCCTTCCTTGATCGCGGCAAGGACGACCGCCACCAATTCAGATTCATCGTCTCGCCCGAGGAGGGGGCGGAGCTGTCGGACCTCACGGCCTACACCCGCGATTTCATGAAACAGGTGGAAGCTGACCTTGGCACCAAACTCGATTGGGTTGCCGTCAATCACTACAACACCGGCCATCCCCATGTGCATATCGTCGTCAACGGCCGCGACGATATGGGCGGGGATCTAGTCATCAACGGCGACTACCTTTCCGCCGGCCTGCGCGAACGCGCCAGCGAGCTTGCCAGTCTCGAACTCGGCCCCGTGACCGAGATCGAGCAGGCCCGCAAGCTATCCGCCGAGATCGACCAAGACCGTTTCACCCGGATCGACCGCGCCATGGTCGAGGAAGCCGATGCCCGTTTCCTCGACCTGCGCCATGAACTGGCAGAGCCGAGGCGGCAGTTCGAGCGCACCTTGCGCCTGCGCCGCCTTACCAAGCTGGAGAAGATGGGGCTGGCGACCGAGCACGCGCCCGCCGTTTGGGAATTGAGCAAGGACATGGAACCGGCCCTGCGCGAGCTAGGCGAGCGTGGCGACATTATCCGCACCATGCAGAAGGCGCTCGGCCCGCAGGCAGGCGAACGCGATCCCATGAGCTTCCAAATCCATGACGGAGCGCCCGAGACGCCTATCGTCGGCCGCGTCGTGGACAAGCACCTGTCCGACGAGTTGGGCGAGAACCTGACAATCGTGGTGGACGGGATCGACGGTAGGACGCACCACATCGCCGGCATCACGCCCGAGCGGCTGGAGGACGCCCGCATTGGCAGCGTCATCCAGATCGGCCCGGCCGAGGTGGCACCCCGGCCGTCCGACCGCACCATCACCGCCATCGCCGAGGACGGCATCTATCGGCCGAGCCGCCATCTGGAGCAGGCGAAATTCGAGGGCCGCGTTCCCGGCGGCGACGATGAGGGCTATATCGATGCCCATGTCCGGCGGCTGGAGGCGCTGCGCCGGGCCGGCATCGTCGAGCGCATCGACGCCGACCAATGGCGCATCCCAGATGATCTGGTCAGCCGCGCGGCTGATTACGATACCGGCCGCGACCGGCAGGCCAGCGTTCGCGTGCTTTCCCCGGTTGATCTGCAAAGGCAGATACGTTCGGACTGCGCGACATGGCTGGACCGGCGATTGGTCCATGGCGAAACGGCCGACCTTGCGCCGACCGGCTTCGGGCAACAGGTCCGCGAAGCCATGGACCAGCGCCGCGAGCATCATATCGAACAGCGCGACGCCACGCGCAACAGGGACGGCCGAATCTTCTACCGGCGCAATCTTCTCGCCACCCTGCGCGAGCGGGAAGTTGCGCGCGCCGGTGCGGAGATGGCCGAGGGCAAGGCGCTGCCGTTCCGCGCCGCCAAGGATGGTGAGAGTGTCAGCGGCAAGTTCACCGGGACTGTCCAGCTAACGAGCGGCAAGTTCGCCATCGTGGAAAAGAGCCACGAGTTCACCCTTGTCCCGTGGCGGCCGATCATCGACCGCCAGCTCGGCCGCGAGGTCGCGGGTATCATGCAGGGCGGTTCGGTGTCGTGGCAGTTAGGGCGGCAGCGGGGGTTGGGGCTATAGGAGCCAACGATACCGCATTGCAACGCAACAACTAATTCGATAAGAGCTGCTATTCAATTTCGTAATCGTGGAGCCATCAGCATGGGAAATTCCAAGTCAGCAGACAAGTAAGCCGCAACATCAGAATTGTTGTTGCGGCGCTCTGTAAGACCAATCCCATCTGATTGCTGACGAGCAGACGCTGCCCGGTATCCTTAATCGAGCGGTTGATTCGTCATGACCACCACACGCCCCGCGTGGGCCTATACGCTGCCGGCAGCCTTGCTGCTTATGGCTCCCTTCGACATCCTCGCCTCGCTGGCGATGGATATTTATCTTCCAGTCGTTCCGGCGATGCCGGGCGTCCTGAACACGACTCCATCCATAATCCAACTCACGTTGAGCCTCTACATGGTGATGCTCGGTGTGGGCCAAGTGATCTTTGGGCCACTCTCCGATCGCGTCGGGCGACGGCCGATCCTGCTTGTAGGCGCAACGGCTTTCGTTGCTGCGTCTCTGGGAGCGGCTTGTTCTTCAACTGCATTAGCCTTTGTTGCGTTTCGTCTGGTTCAGGCTGTTGGAGCATCGGCCATGCTGGTGGCCACCTTCGCGACCGTGCGCGACGTATATGCCAATCGTCCCGAAGGTGCCGTCATCTACGGCCTTTTCAGTTCGATGCTGGCGTTCGTGCCTGCGCTCGGCCCTATAGCCGGTGCGCTGATCGGCGAGTTTTGGGGATGGCAGGCGATCTTCATCACACTGGCTGCACTGGCTTCGCTCGCACTCTTAAACGCCAGTTTCAGGTGGCATGAAACCCGACCGTTGGATCAGGCCAGAACGCAACGATCTGTTTTGCCGATCTTCGCGAGTCCGGCCTTTTGGGTTTACACGGTCGGATTTAGTGCCGGCATGGGCACATTCTTCGTTTTCTTCTCGACAGCCCCCCGTGTTCTCATAGGCCAAGCCGGCTATTCCGAGATCGGATTTAGCTTGGCCTTCGCGACTGTCGCGCTGGTCATGGTCACGACAACCCGCTTCGCAAAGTCCTTCGTTGCCAAATGGGGTATCGCGGGATGCGTAGCGCGCGGGATGGCGTTGCTCGTTTCCGGCGCGATCCTGTTGGGGATCGGCCAACTTTTCGGATCGCCGTCATTTTTCAGCTTCATCCTGCCGATGTGGGTTGTCGCGGTCGGCATTGTCTTCACGGTGTCCGTTACCGCCAACGGCGCACTTGCGCAGTTCGACGACATCGCTGGATCAGCGGTTGCGTTCTACTTCTGCATCCAAAGCCTGATAGTCAGTATCGTCGGGACATTGGCGGTGACGCTGTTAAACGGCGATACAGCGTGGCCCGTGATTTGTTACGCCACGGCAATGGCAGTGCTGGTGTCGTTGGGGCTGGCGCTCCTTCGATCCCGTGATGCTGCCACCGAGAAGTCGCCAGTCGTCTAGCCGACGACTGGAAGCAAGCCCGCTCCGATGCGGCGCAATAATCTTCGAAACCTCGTGAATGGCGGTATCCTGTCTGGCAAGATACCGCTCATTTCCCTTGTCCCGTGGCGGCCGGTCATCGACCGCCAGCTCGGCCGTGAGGTCATGGGCATCGTGCAAAGCGGATCGGTGTCGTGGCAGTTGGGGCGGCAAAGGGGCATAAGCCTCTAATCTGTTGTAGATGAACGCAGCCGCTCGAAACCAGCGATGAGGCTGTCGAGTCCGAAGTTGAACGCAGCATCCATGCCGTCTGTTTCCAACTCGTGAAACAGATCGTGCAGGAAGGACGACGGTGCTTGCTCGGACACATCTGGCCTGTCCGGAACTCTCTCATCGGCATCAGATGCCTGCTGCTCGAGAACGGAACCGACCACATAGTGACTGACCGCCCGGAGCGCCCAAACGGCGCGCTTCGGACAAAAGCCCTCCGCGCAGAGAAAGCGTATTTGCGTCTCGGCGGTGCCAAAATTCGGTTCTGTCGGTCGAGTGCCGGCATGGATACGCGCGCCGTCGCGATAAGAGAGCAACGCCGTTCTGAAGCTCAGGGCATTCTCTTTCAGGAACACCCGCCAGTCCTCATTCTCTTCGGGTAGCGAGCGGGTATGGCGTTCCGCCAGCATCGCCTCGGCGAGCGCATCAAGCAGCGCTCGCTTGTTCTGGAAATGCCAGTAAAGCGCAGGCTGCTGAACCTTGAGGCGTTCAGCGAGCTTCCGCGTCGTCAGGCTGTCCATGCCAACCTCGTTCAACAGCTCTAGCGCCGCCGCGATCACGGTGCCCTTGTCCAGTTTGGTCATTCACGTTCCTTCGCCAGTGCTTGACAATTTATCACCGATAAGTTCTATGTCCATCTCCTTATCGTTGATAAAGTCGCTCCATTGAGCGGCGCTGGAGTTTCAGGTGCGCAGCTCTGCCATCATTGCCCTGCTGATCGTGGGTCTTGACGCCATGGGTCTCGGCCTCATCATGCCCGTCCTTCCGACGCTTCTGCGTGAGCTTGTGCCAGCAGAGCAGGTCGCTGGACACTATGGTGCCTTGCTGTCGCTCTATGCATTGATGCAGGTCGTCTTCGCGCCCATGCTTGGACAGCTTTCGGATTCTTACGGTCGGCGTCCGGTACTTCTGGCTTCTCTTGCAGGAGCCGCAGTCGATTACACGATTATGGCATCAGCGCCGGTCTTATGGGTGCTCTATATCGGCCGACTCGTGTCCGGCGTCACGGGCGCAACCGGAGCTGTAGCAGCCTCAACCATTGCCGATTCGACGGGGGAAGGTTCTCGCGCACGCTGGTTCGGCTACATGGGGGCCTGTTATGGGGCGGGCATGATTGCCGGGCCAGCACTTGGTGGCATGCTCGGTGGTATCTCTGCTCATGCCCCGTTTATCGCCGCCGCCCTTCTCAACGGGTTCGCGTTCCTGCTTGCCTGCATTTTCCTCAAGGAGACTCATCACAGCCATGGCGGGACCGGAAAGCCGGTTCGCATCAAACCATTCGTTCTGTTACGGCTGGATGATGCATTGCGCGGGCTAGGTGCGCTTTTCGCAGTTTTCTTCATTATTCAACTGATCGGCCAAGTGCCTGCAGCCCTATGGGTCATATATGGCGAGGACCGTTTTCAGTGGAACACCGCGACCGTTGGTTTGTCGCTCGCGGCGTTTGGGGCAACACATGCGATCTTCCAAGCGTTTGTTACCGGCCCGCTTTCAAGCCGGCTTGGAGAGCGGCGCACGCTGCTGTTTGGCATGGCTGCGGATGCGACTGGCTTCGTTCTTCTGGCTTTTGCCACGCAGGGATGGATGGTGTTCCCGATTCTGTTGCTGCTTGCCGCCGGGGGTGTTGGCATGCCGGCCTTGCAGGCAATGCTCTCAAACAATGTCAGCAGTAACAAGCAAGGGGCTTTGCAAGGAACGCTAACGAGCCTCACCAATCTAAGCTCTATCGCAGGACCGCTTGGCTTCACAGCACTCTATTCTGCCACCGCCGGGGCATGGAACGGTTGGGTTTGGATTGTCGGCGCGATCCTCTATTTAATATGTCTGCCAATACTACGCAGACCATTCGCAACTTCATTGTGATTTAGTCATGGCGATTTGGCATGCGTAGACTTAGGAGAAATGACGGATTAAATCTGTTGAGCAATCATCTCCTTTCGGGGCGAGTGCCAATGATGACCTTAGTTCACACTCTCGCTGTCGCCGAATATCTCAACTTCCGTCACGCCGCCAACGCGCTCGGCGTTGCACAGTCCAGCGTCAGCGCCCGCGTGAAGGCACTGGAAGAAGACCTCGGCATCCTCTTGTTCGAGCGTCATGCGCGCGGCGTTCGGCTGACCGAGGCCGGACGCCATTTCGTCGAGCGGATAGCCGTAGGTATTGACCAACTCGACCATGCGGTGAAAACCGCCGGCATGGCGGCAGCCGGAGAAAGCGGCCGGCTTCGTATCGGTATCCATGCCCTGATTCCGCATAGCTTCCTCGCAAAGCTGATCGGCCAATACCGCAAGGATTACCCCGATGTTGAAGTCGAGATCGCCGAAGGCCCGGCCCGTGAAGCGGTGGTGCAGCTTCGCGCCGGCAGGTTGGACGTGGCGTTCGTCGCGGGCACGCCCCAACCACCCGACTGCCATTCCCGTCGCACATGGACCGAACCGCTCTTGGCGGTGCTACCGGAACGGCATCCGCTCGCCAAGCGGTCAGCCGTCACATGGCCCGATTTGGCAGGCGAGACGTTCCTTGTCCGGCATGGCGGCACTGGACCGCAGGTTCATAGCCATATCGTGCTACGCCATGCCGAGCGCTGGCCTGCGCCGTCGATCCTGCGCTTCGACGTGGGGCGTGGCACCCTTTTGTCTTTGGTCGGACAGGGCTTTGGCATCACCATCGTCGGCGCGGCCACGGCGCTGTTGCCGACAAACGGCATTGTCTTTTTGCCCTTCACCGACGAGCCGGAGCCGGTCGCCTTCTCGGCTGTCTGGTCGCCGTCCAATCGCAGCGCGGCGCTTCGCAACCTGCTCAGCCTCGCCAACGACATGGGCCGGAAGGTCTGCACGGACTACCGTTCGATACTACCACGGATAGCGAAGGCGTGAGCGACAAGTCCACCGGCACCGTACAATTATCCAGCAGCCAGTTCGCTGTGGTTGAAAAGAGCCATAAATGCACCCTTGTCCCGTGGCGGCCGGTCATCAACCGCCAGCTCAGCAGCGAGGTCTGCGCGGGCAGATAGGACCGGCGCTATAGGATCAATGCTCTATTCGACCTTCCTCTCAAAAGCGTTATCTGACCATCGTTGCGTAGCGAACCGAAGTGTTTGCGGAAGCACAGTCCGGGACTGTTACTGCCATCGCCGGAAAGCGACACTTGCATTAACACCGCCAAAGCCGAATCCGTTGGAAATGGCATGTTCCATGAGAATGGGCCGCGCAGATTGGCGAACGAGGTCGATACCAGCGGCAACAGGATCGGGGGTTTCTAAATTTCTCGTTGGGGGAGCAATTTGATCGCGCAAAGCGAGCACCGTGAAGATTGCCTCAATACCGCCTGCGGCACCAAGTAGGTGCCCCGTAGCCGATTTCGTGGCGCTTACGACCACATCATGATTGCCGAACACGGATTGTATCGCGGCAATTTCTCCTCGATCTCCTACGGGGGTGGAGGTGGAATGTGCGTTCAAATGTTGAATATCGATTGGTTTCAACCCAGCACTGTGGAGTGCAATTCCCATCGCACGGGCCGCGCCTCGGCCGTCATCTGGACCGGCAGTCATATGATGTGCATCGGCGCTTGTGCCGTATCCCACCAATTCCGCTATGGGCTTGGCACCCCGAGCGAGGGCATGTTCTAATTCCTCTATGACGATCAGACCCGCCCCTTCAGACATTACGAAACCATCGCGCCCGGTGTCGAACGGCCTCGACGCCAGTTCCGGGGTAGTATTGTAGCCGGTGGATAGTGCTCGCGCGGCAGCAAATGCCCCAAGACTAACCTTATCAATGCATGCTTCTGCCCCGCCGCACAGAGCGATGTCGGCCTCGTTAGAGCGTATCAGCCGCGCGGCGTCGCCGATGGCTTGAACGCTGGCAGCGCAGGCGGTTACAGGCGTGCCAATAGGACCTGTAAATCCATGCCTGATGGTAACATGTCCTGCCGCGAGATTGGCCAGAAACGATGGCACGGTAAAGGGTGATAGCCTCCGTGCTCCCCGTGTATCCGTTATACGAACTGCTGAAGCAATTGCAGGAAATCCGCCTATACCAGAGGCAATAATTGTCGCCGTGCGCTCACGTTCGTAGTCGCACGTAGGATGCCATCCCGCCGTTTCAAGAGCCTCCATCGCGGCCGCTAGTGCGAACAGAATGAAGCGATCCATTTTTCGTTGATCCTTTGTGTCAACGATCACATCGGGATCGAAACCGGCTTCGGAATCTTCAATCAGGCTGGGAACGAGTCCTCCGATTTTCACCGGCAGGTCGCTGGAGATTTCATCGGGCAAACTCCTAATTCCTGATTTTCCTTCCAAGAGCCTTTTCCAGCTTGTTTCGGTCCCGGAACCAAGAGGGCCCACCAGACCCATGCCGGTTATAACAATTCGACGCATTTGATTATTCCGCTTTTTCTGAGTTTACCCGCTTCACACGGTTTATGACGCGCATCGTTTCTTCCGTCGCCGCTGGGCCTGCTAGAAGAACCGTGTTTTCAGGAGTGATTTTTTCTCCAGTATCCGCATCGACTATGATGGCGTTTCGTTCCCTACCGGTTTCCCTGTCGCCAAGGCGCATGGCTATTTCATTGGGCGCAAGATTCCGGTTTCCCCATGCGAACAGGGCGATTGCTACCGGATAGAAATCTCGCCCCTTGTCGGTAAGGACGTATTCAAATCGAGGCGGATGATCATTGTATCGTTGCCTTTCAAACAACCCTTCGGCTGTGAGATGTTTCAATCGCCTCGCCAAAATGTTCGTGGAAATACCGAGATTCTTCTCGAATTCATCGAATTTGCTCAACCCTTGGAAGGCGTCCCGCAGGATCAGGATGCTCCACCAGTCACCGACGCTTTCCAGCGCTCGGGCTGCGGGACATTCGGATGATAGAAAGCTTGTTCGTTGCATGGCACATCCATAATGGCGTTACTTCCATTATGCAAGTTACATATGTGACAGCGGCGACATGACGCGAGGGCTATCCGAGGCATCCATTGCGGCGATTCGCCCGACCAGTTGAGCAGCGGCGATCACCCGGCCGGATGGCGGTGAATGCAACCCGTCCTATTTGCCGCCGATAGTATCCGGCAGCCCTCTCGCATCCGCTTTCCTGTTGCCTGTCCCGATTTTGCCTACTCTCTGATCGGCTCCGTCTCTTTTGCCGACTGGAGCCTGCATTGCGCGGAGGCCGAATCCTTTGGGGTCAGATCGCCGTAGTCTTCACCATCGTCTTGGTGATGACGTGGGCGGCGACGCAATGGGTAGCGTTTCGTCTCGGCTTCCAGCCCCAGCTTGGCAATCCGTGGTTCGAGCTGGTTGGCCTGCCGGTCTATTATCCGCCGGCCTTCTTTTGGTGGTGGTTTTCGTTCGACGCCTACGCGCCCGCGATCTTCGTCGAGGGCGGCATCATCGCCGTATCGGGCGGTTTCCTCGCCATCGCCGCCGCCATCCTCATGTCGATCATCCGGGCACGGGAGGCGCGCAACGTCGCCACCTATGGTTCGGCGCGATGGGCAGAGGATAGGGAAATCCGCACCGCCGGCCTGCTCGGTCCCGATGGCGTCCTGCTCGGCCGATACAACCGGGACTACCTGCGCCATGATGGCCCGGAGCATGTCCTATGCTTCGCCCCGACGCGCAGCGGCAAAGGTGTCGGGCTGGTGGTGCCGACGCTGCTGACATGGTCCGCATCCGCCATCGTCCACGACATAAAAGGCGAAAACTGGACGCTGACAGCGGGCTTCCGCGCGAAGCATGGCCGCGTGCTGCTGTTCGATCCAACCAACGCCAGATCGTCGGCCTACAACCCGCTGCTGGAGGTCCGGCAAGGGGAATGGGAAGTCCGCGACGTGCAGAACATCGCGGATATTCTGGTCGATCCCGAAGGCAGCTTGGACAAAAGGAACCATTGGGAAAAGACCAGTCATTCGCTGCTGGTCGGCGCGATCCTGCATGTCCTCTATGCGGAGAAGGACAAGACCTTGGCGGGCGTTGCCAACTTCCTGTCCGATCCGCGTCGCCCGGTCGAGGCGACCTTGCGCGCCATGATGGATACGCCGCATCTCGGCGAGGCTGGCGTTCATCCCGTCATCGCGTCGTCGGCCCGCGAGCTGCTGAACAAGAGCGAGAACGAGCGCAGCGGCGTCCTTTCCACAGCCATGTCATTTCTCGGCCTCTACCGCGATCCCGTGGTGGCGCAGGTGACGGCACGATGCGACTGGCGCATTGCCGATCTGGTCGGCAGCCGCCGGCCCGTCACGCTCTATCTGGTCGTGCCGCCGTCCGACATAAACCGCACCAAGCCGCTTATCCGCCTGATCCTCAACCAGATCGGCAGGCGGTTGACCGAGGAACTGACCACCTCCGGCAAGCGCCATCGCCTGCTGTTGATGCTGGACGAGTTTCCGGCGCTCGGCCGGCTCGACTTCTTTGAATCGGCGCTCGCCTTCATGGCGGGGTATGGAATCAAAGGCTTCCTGATCGCGCAGAGCCTCAACCAGATCGAGCGCGCCTATGGGCCGAACAACGCCATCCTCGACAACTGCCACGTCCGCGTCAGCTTCGCCACGAATGACGAGCGGACGGCCAAGCGGGTGAGCGACGCGCTTGGCACCGCGACCGAGTTGCGCGATTCCACCAACTACGCCGGCCATCGCCTTGCACCGTGGTTAGGTCACTTGATGGTTTCACGGCAGGAGACGGCTCGGCCGCTGCTCACGCCGGGCGAGATCATGCAGCTTCCGCCAACCGACGAAATCGTCATGGTCGCGGGCACGCCGCCGATCCGCGCAACCAAGGCCCGCTATTTCGAGGATGCGCGGTTTCAGGAACGCATCCTGACCCCGCCCGATCTGGTCGCCGCTCCGCTGGCGCCCAGCCCATCCGCCGATGACTGGTCCGGCCGCGTGGTCGCGGCGGGAAGCCGTTCCGCAACGGTCGCCGCAGATGCGACCGAGGGCGATCCGGCCAACGCCGGCATCCGCCGCGAGCCGGAATTGCCCGAGCATGAGGAAATCGTCACCCCGCCGCCATCCCCCGAACAGGAGTTCGACATTCTGGACGACGAGCCGGATGTTGACGCGGCCAAGGCCCGCACTATCCGCCAGCGCATGAGGATGGTGGCGCGGCAGGTGGCGATGAACCCCGATGATGGAATCGAGCTTTGAGGACACGCCTATGACCACACGCACCCGCCTGAATCTCTATTTCGACCCAGCGCTCATCCCGCAGATCGAGGCGATGGCGCTGCGCCGCTCGGCGGCGCTGCGCCGCAATGTCTCGAAATCCGCCATCGTGGAGGCGGCGGTCATGTCCTACCTGTCCGGCGATGCCGACGACCAGCTTGAAGCCGCCATGTCTCGCCGCTTGGATAAACTCGGCCGCCAGATCGACACGCTCGACCTAGATCTCGCCGTCCTCGGCGAGACGGTCGCGCAGTTCATCCATTTCTGGATGACCATCACGCCGCCGCTTTCAGGAGCCGCGCAATCTGCTGCCCGCGCGAAAGGTGCGGAACGGTTTGAAGGATTCATGCAGAATCTCGGCCGGCGTCTGGCGACGGGCGACAGGTTCTTGAAGGAGATTACGAGAGATGTTGGGCCTGAAGAAGGTCTTCCGGGGTTGAACAATCATCCAACGCAGGAGCGCTGATGAAGATTATTGCACCGACTATAGTCGCTATGCGCGGCGCTAGGTTCGCCTACTTCTCTCCGTCAACGCATCAATGTTATCTAGAGCTTCCGAATTGCTGAACTACCTCTCCGGTTATCCACGCGCTATCAGGCATCAGATCAAAGTGATTTCGCCCAGGGCGTTCGAGATACCGTGCTGATGGGAAATGTGCGACGGCGGCGGCTGTTGCATTCCGAAAAAAGCACTTTTCGCCTGCATAAAGTAAAACTGGCGCAGTGAACGACTCAGAAGCCGCACCCAAGGGCGGCCATTCAGCTTCAGCGGTGCGTAATGCATGAAGTGCGTTGGTGTTGACGCGAGCAAGACGGGTGGCCATGCCGTCCGGCACATCGAACATTTGCATCCAAACAGCAAGCCAAGCTTGTGCTCCACTGGAAAATGTTTCGGCAACCATATCTGTCGCCAAATCGACTTCAGAGTGAAGCTCGAACCCCCCAAGAATCAATCCTCGATAAGCCTCTGGATTTTGAACGGCGGCAGCGAGCGCTATTTTTGCGCCGAGCGAGTATCCCCAGACTAATGGATTTACTAGATCTAGGGTGTTGATTACCGTTTCAATGTCAGAAGCCATTTTGGGCAATGCGTAAGAGGACGAATTCGTGGGGCATGTGCTTAGCCCGTGCCCGCGAGGTTCGACACATACGACATGAAATTCCTTAGCCAATCCTGAGATGTAGCCAAGTTCTAACCAGTCCTCACAGGTCATGCTGATGCCAAAGATCAGGACAAGAGGCAGGTTCGTTTCATCACCAAACGTCTCATACCTCACGAGAACGTCGTCATTTTTAACATAGGGCATGACCATCAATAACGTGCGACAAGCCTGATCGCAACTTCGGTAGCAAAAAGGAGAGGTGGAAAGGCAGCAGAATCTCGGCCGGCGTCTGGCGACCGGCGACAGGTTCCTCAAAGAGCTGTCGCGCGACCTCGACTCACTTCCCGACGATCCGTTGCCGGACGAATCCGAGAGCAACGGCGATCAAGAATAAGTATTCGGACCCGTCCTATTTACCGCCGATGGCCGCCGATTGCCGCCGCCGCTTAGATACTTGTTGAACCGGCCCAATTCCGGGCTTTCTTAATCGACCCCGATCCGGGGACCGCCTGTTGCGCCCCGCCAGAAGCCGGGGCCGACATGACCACCAACCACCACAGACAGGAAGCGATCCAGCGCGGCGCGCGCATGTTGCGCACCGCGCTCGGCCCCGCCATTGCCCGGCTGCTCGAAGACCCGGCCGTGGTCGAGGTAATGTTGAACCCGGACGGTCGCCTTTGGGTGGACCGGCTGTCCGAAGGGCTTTCCGACACGGGCGAACGCCTGTCCGCCGCCGATGGCGAACGCATCGTGCGGCTGGTCGCGCATCATGTCGGCGCAGAGGTTCATGCCCGCAGCCCCCGCGTCTCGGCAGAGCTGCCCGAGAGCGGGGAACGGTTCGAGGGCCTTTTGCCGCCCGTGATCGCCGCGCCGGCCTTCGCCATCCGTAAACCTGCCGTCGCGGTGTTCACGCTCGACGACTATGTGGCCGCCGGCATCATGTCTGCCGATCAGGCGGAAACGCTGCGCGAAGCCGTCGCAGCCCGCGCCAATATCTTGGTGGCGGGCGGCACTTCCACCGGCAAGACCACGCTCACCAATGCCCTTTTGGCGGAGGTCGCCAAGGGCGCGGATCGTGTCGTCATCATCGAAGACACCCGCGAGCTGCAATGTGCCGCGCCCAATCTGGTGGCGCTGCGCACCAAGGATGGCGTCGCCAGCCTGTCGGACCTTGTGCGGTCCTCGCTGCGCCTGCGCCCCGACCGCATCCCGATTGGGGAGGTGCGCGGATCGGAAGCCCTCGACCTGCTCAAAGCATGGGGCACGGGCCATCCCGGCGGGATCGGCACCATTCACGCCGGCACCGGCATCGGCGCGCTTCGTCGCCTTGAACAGCTCATCCAAGAGGCTGTCGTCACGGTCCCGCGTGCGCTGATCGCCGAGACTATCGACCTTGTTGCCGTCCTTTCCGGGCGCGGTTCCGCGCGCCGGCTGGCCGAGCTTGCCCGCGTCGAGGGGCTGGGGCCGGACGGCGACTACCGCATCACGCATCCCATCCCTTCGGCAATCCCCACCAGCACAGGAGAATCTTCATGATCCGCACCCTTACGCGCGGCTATCGCTTCGCCACGACCGCCGCATCTGCCCTTGCCATCAGCCTCATGCTTGCCCCGGCCGCCCATGCGTCCGGTTCGTCGATGCCATGGGAACAGCCCTTGCAGCAAATCCTCCAGTCCATCGAGGGGCCGGTCGCCAAGATCATCGCCGTCATCATCATCATCGTGACGGGCCTGACCCTCGCGTTCGGCGATACCAGCGGCGGCTTCCGTCGCCTGATCCAGATCGTTTTCGGCCTGTCCATCGCGTTCGCCGCATCGAGCTTCTTCCTGTCTTTCTTCTCGTTCGGCGGCGGGGCGCTCGTTTGATGGCGGGCGGCCTCGAACTGCTCGACGCGGTGCCGGGCTTCACGGTCCCGGTCCACCGGGCGCTGACCGAGCATATTTTGCTCGGCGGCGCACCGCGCTCCATCGCCATCATGAACGGAACGCTGGCCGGAGCCGTGGGCCTCGGTTTGCGCCTCTGGCTGGTCGGCATCGCCATTTGGGCAATCGGCCATTTCGCAGCCGTATGGGCGGCGAAGCGCGATCCCCAATTCGTCGAGGTCGGGCGTAGGCATCTGCGCGTCCCCGGCCATCTGGCGGTGTGAGGGCGCGGCCATGATGAACCTTTCCGAATATCGCCGCACCGCCGCCCGGCTCGCCGACTATTTGCCATGGGCCGCATTGCTCGGCTCCGGCGTCGTCTTGAACAAGGACGGCAGTTTTCAGAGGACCGCGAAGTTTCGCGGTCCCGATCTGGATTCCGCCGTCGCGGCCGAGCTGGTCGCCGTCGCCGGCCGCATCAATAACGCCGTGCGCCGCCTCGGCTCCGGCTGGAGCATCTTTGTTGAGGCGCAGCGCAGCGAGGCCGCGACCTATCCCGACAGCACCTTTCCCGATGCGGCATCGGCGCTGGTCGATGCCGAGCGCAAAGCCGGGTTCGAGGAAGCAGGCACGCATTTCGTGTCGGGCTATTTCCTGACCTTCCTCTGGCTGCCCCCGGCCGAGGAAGCCGCCCGCGCCGAAACATGGCTCTACGAGGGCCGCGAGAAAACCGGCGTGGACCCGTGGGAGCTGCGGCGCGCCTTCATCGACCGCACCGACCGCGTGCTGGCCTTGCTCGACGGCTTCATGCCGGAGTGCCGTTGGATGGATGATGGCGCGACGCTGACCTATCTCCATTCCACCATCTCGACCAACCGGCATCGCGTGCGCGTGCCGGAGGTGCCGATGCACCTTGACGCGCTGCTGGCCGACCAGCCCTTGACCGGGGGACTGGAGCCGCGCCTTGGCGACGCGCATCTGCGCGTGCTGACCATCGTCGGGTTCCCCACCGCGACGACGCCGGGCCTGCTCGACGAAATGAACCGCCTGCCGTTCCCCTACAGGTGGAGCACGCGCGCGATCCTGCTCGACAAGACCGACGCGACGCGGCTGCTGACCAAGATCAGGCGACAATGGTTCGCAAAACGCAAGAGCATCGCGGCCATTCTGAAAGAGGTGCTGACCAATGAGGCGTCCGCCCTCGTGGACACCGATGCGGCCAACAAGGCGCTCGACGCCGACATGGCCTTGCAGGAGCTTGGGGCGGACGTGGCGGGCATGGCCTATGTCACGGCCACCGTCACCGTATGGGATGCCGACCCGCGCCTAGCCGACGAGAAGCTGCGCCTGGTCGAGAAGATCGTTCAGGGGCGCGACTTCACCGCCATGCCCGAGAGCGTCAACGCGGTTGACGCATGGCTCGGCAGCTTGCCCGGACACGCCTACGCCAATGTCCGGCAACCGCCTATCAGCACTTTGAATCTCGCCCATATGGTGCCGTTGAGCGCTGTTTGGGCGGGGCCGGAACGGGACGAGCATTTCGGTGCGCCCCCTTTGCTCTTTGGAAAGACCGAAGGCTTAACCCCGTTCCGGTTGTCTTTGCATGTCGGCGACGTAGGGCACACCCTTGTCGTCGGCCCCACGGGCGCCGGCAAGAGCGTGCTGCTCGCCCTTATGGCCTTGCAGTTCCGGCGCTACGCCGGATCGCAGGTCTTCGCCTTTGACTTCGGCGGTTCGATCCGCGCCGCCTCGCTCGCCATGGGCGGCGACTGGCACGACCTTGGCGGCGGGCTGACAGAAGGGGCTGAGGCGTCGGTTTCGCTCCAGCCGCTTGCCCGCATCCACGACACCTATGAACGCGCATGGGCGGCGGACTGGATCGCCGCCATCCTCATGCGCGAAGGCATCGTCATCACGCCCGAGGTGAAGGAATATCTTTGGACGGCGCTGACTTCGCTGGCCTCGGCCCCGGTCGAGGAACGCACGATCACCGGCCTTGCGGTGCTGCTGCAATCCAACGATCTGAAACAGGCGCTCCGGCCGTTCTGCGTCGGCGGTGCCTATGGCCGGCTGCTCGACGCCGAAGCCGAACATCTCGGCTCGGCCGATGTGCAGGCGTTCGAGATCGAGGGACTTGTCGGGACCGGCGCGGCTCCGGCCGTCCTGTCCTACCTGTTCCACCGCATCGGCGACCGGCTCGACGGGCGACCAACGCTGCTCATCATCGACGAGGGCTGGCTTGCGCTCGACGATGAAGGTTTCGCCGGCCAGCTCCGCGAGTGGCTGAAAACGCTGCGCAAGAAAAACGCCAGCGTCATCTTCGCCACGCAAAGCCTGTCCGACATTGACGGCAGCAACATCGCGCCCGCGATTATCGAGAGTTGCCCGACGCGGCTCTTGCTGCCGAACGAGCGGGCCATCGAACCGCAGATCACGGCCATTTATCGCCGCTTCGGCCTCAATGACCGCCAGATCGAAATCCTCGCAAGGGCCACGCCCAAACGGGATTACTACTGCCAAAGCCGCAGGGGCAATCGCCTGTTCGAGCTTGGCCTGTCCGAAGTCGGCCTCGCGCTCTGCGCCGCATCCGCCAAATCCGACCAGACGCTCATTGCGCAGATCGTCGCCGAACACGGCCGCGACGGCTTCCTTGCTGCTTGGCTGCGCGAGCGCGGCGTCGATTGGGCGGCCGAGTTGATCCCCAACCTCACCAATCTTGCCGACCGACCGGAATCCGCCGCGCGGGTCGCGCCGGATACCCCCCAGATGAAGGAGTCCCTGCCATGAACCCTATTCGCGTTTCCCGCCTCGCTAGCGCGTCCATGCTGGCGCTCGCGCTCGCCGCACCCATCGCACTGTCGCCGATACTGGTAAGCCCGGCTTATGCGTGGCGCATCGTCTATGATCCGTCGAATTATGCGCAAAACGTGCTGACCGCTGCACGCACGCTGGAGCAGATCAACAACCAGATCACCAGCCTCCAGAACGAGGCGCAGATGCTCATCAATCAGGCCCGCAATCTGGCGAGCCTGCCGTATTCGTCGCTCCAGCAGCTCCAGCAGAACGTCCAGCGCACGCAACAGCTTTTGGGCCAAGCGCAGAACATCGCGTTCGAGGTCGGGCAGATCGACCAGGCGTTCCAGCAGCAATATGGCAACGTCTCGCTTTCGGCGACCGACGCACAGCTTGTCGCCGATGCGCGGAGCCGCTGGGAGAACACGGTCGGTGGCTTGCAGGATGCCATGCGTATGCAGGCGGGCGTCGTCGGCAACATCGACAGCAACCGCGCCGAGATGGCCGCGCTTGTCGGGCAGAGCCAGGGCGCAACCGGCGCGCTGCAAGCCACGCAGGCCGGCAACCAGCTTCTCGCGCTCCAGTCACAGCAGCTTTCCGACCTGATCGCGGTCATCTCGGCGAACGGCCGCGCCGACGCGCTGACCGAAGCGGAACGCGCTGCCGCCGCCGAACAGGGCCGTGAGCAGCGCCGACGCTTCCTGACGCCGGGCAACGGCTACCAGCCGGGCAACGCGCAGATGTTCAACGGCAACAACTGACGGGAGGCTCGCCATGGACGGCAAGATGCTGGCCCGGCTCGGGGCCGTGGTGTTCGTCGCCATCGCCGTCACGGCGACCGCAATCGACATGGCGCGGAAGGACGAGCCTTCCGCGCCACCCCCGGCGTCGGCCTTCCAGCCCCCGGCCGATCCGCTGCGCGAAACCCTGCGCCGTTGCCAGCAGCTCGGCGAGGCGGCGGCGAATGACGCCGACTGCCTCGCCGCTTGGGCGCAATCCCGCGATCGCTTCCTCGGCCGCACACCTGCACCGCAACAGAGCGAAGGACGGTGATCCATGGGCGGGACAGGCGTAATCGACAACTTCCTCGGGGTCTTCACCAGCTACATAGATTCCGGCTTCGGTCTGCTCTCCGGCGAGGTAGCCTTCATAGCGACCTCGCTCATCGTCATTGACGTGACCCTGGCGGCGCTTTTCTGGAGCTGGAGTGCGGATGACGACATCATCGCCCGGCTGGTGAAAAAGACGCTGTTCGTCGGCGTCTTCGCCTACATCATCAGCAATTGGAACAGTCTCGCCCGGATCGTTTTTGAATCTTTCGCCGGCCTCGGCCTCATGGCATCCGGCACCGGATTTTCCGTTACCGATCTGATGCGGCCGGGCCGCGTGGCGCAGACCGGCCTCGATGCCGGCCGGCCGCTGCTCGAATCCATTTCCGACCTGATGGGCTGGATCGCCTTCTTTGAAAACTTCATTCAGATCGCGTGCCTGCTGTTCGCATGGGCGCTCGTGGTGCTCGCGTTCTTCATCCTCGCCGTCCAGCTTTTCGTGACCCTCATCGAGTTCAAGCTGACCACGCTTGCCGGCTTCGTCCTCATCCCCTTCGGCCTGTTCGGCAAGACCGCCTTCATGGCCGAGAAGGTCTTGGGCAACGTGGTGTCCTCCGGCATCAAGGTTCTGGTGCTCGCCGTCATCATCGGTATCGGCAGCACCTTGTTTTCGCAATTCACGGCCGGTTTCGGCGGGGCGACCCCGACCATCGACGACGCCATGGCGATTGTGCTGGCAGCTCTGTCGCTGCTCGGCCTCGGCATCTTCGGCCCCGGCATAGCAAACGGCATCGTTTCGGGCGGCCCGCAGCTCGGCGCGGGTGCTGCCGTGGGAACCGGGCTTGCGGTCGCAGGTGCAGCCGTCGCCGCTGGCGGCGGGGCCATGCTCGCCGCCAAAGGTGGTGCCGCTGCCCTGTCCGGCGGGGCCGCGGCCGTCCGCGGCGGCGCGGCCACCGCGGGCGCGGCGACCGCCGCCTATAGCGTCGGATCGCTTGGCCAGTCCGGCGCGGCAGGCGTCGCCCCCGGTCTCGGCGGCGTCGGCCGCGCAGCAGGTTCGGCCGCCATCTCACCCCTCAAACGCGCCGCCGCGCGGGCCAGCGAATCCGTCAAATCCAGCTTCTCCGAAGGTTCGAAGGCCGGATTCGGCGCAAGCGGCGGCAGCTCCACCATGGGAACGGTCGGCGGGAGCGATGCTGCGCCCGCATCGCCGGCACCATCCGCCGGTCCTCCGGCCTGGGCGCAGCGCATGCAGCGTTCGCAAGCCCTCAACCACGGCACGACCATGGCCGCCCATGCGGTGCGCTCCGGCGACAGCCACGGCTCCGGTTCCTCCATCAATCTTTCCGAAAGTGACCGCTCATGAGCATCTTCAAACGACCAGCAACTCATTACGGCAAGACGCCGGAACCCGAGACGCCTTATCAGCGCGCCGCGCAAGTGTGGGACGAGCGTATCGGCTCGGCCCGCGTGCAGGCGCGGAACTGGCGGCTCATGGCCTTCGGCTCGCTGATCCTCTCGGCCGGCTTCGCCTCTGCGCTGGTCTGGCAGTCCGCGCGTGGGACCGTGGTGCCTTGGGTCGTGCAGGTGGACAATCTCGGTCAGGCGCAGACCGTCGCGCCAGCCAATGCCGACTATCGCCCGACCGATCCGCAGATTGCTTTCCATCTCGGCCGCTTCATCGAACAGGTCCGCGCGATCCCGGCCGACGCGATCATCGTCCGCCAGAACTGGCTTCGCGCCTATGAATGGACCACGGATCGCGGCGCGGCGGCATTGAACGATTACGCCCGCGCCAATGACCCTTTCACCAAGGTCGGCCGCCAACAGGTCGCCGTCGAGGTGTCCAGCGTCATCCGGGCCTCGCCCAACAGCTTCCGCGTCGCGTGGACGGAAAGGCATTTCGAGAACGGCCAGCTTTCCACCACGGAACGATGGACGGCCATCCTCACTATCGTCATCCAGCCGCCGCGCGACGCCGAGCGCCTGCGCGCCAATCCGCTGGGAATCTACGTCAATGCAATTTCGTGGTCGCGGGAGATGAGCCAATGAAAACGTCAGCTTGCATCAATCACCTCGCTGATCTTTCCCTTGGAGATCATGAAGAACGAGGTGCCCGCTATCTCGATCTTCTGCCCAGCCTTCCAGCCGTTGGGCAGGTCGGCCTTGACCTTGGCGCGATAGCCGATGCGCACCGCTGCACGGTCCTCAATGGCGATGCAGTCGAGAATTGTCTGTTCTCTTTCCGCAAACAATTCAACACCCTGTTCCGCCAACGCGCGAAATGCCTCAATCCCATGCGTCTCGTTCGTCACTTCTCCGTTCGATCTGTTGATAAACCGAACGTCGCCCGACAGGCAGTCGAGCATCGCCTGAACATTCATCGTGTTGTAGGCGTCGATATACCGGGCAACAATCGTCGGGACAGTATCCATCCTGTCAGTTCCTCACTACTAATCCTAAAGCCGCTATCGTATGCTATTTTTGTGACGGTCGTGGCAATCGCTTTGACCGGCTGCGCCACCAATCGGATGCCGCAATTCAGCTATGACGCCAGCGTTCCGCCGCTGCCGACCGTGCAGGCGGCAGCAGTCGACAACACGCCCCGGCCGCTGCATGTGCCCCCGGCATGGACCGTGGCGCGGGGCGGTACGGCTGCCGGCACGCCGACCGGCCGCGTCGAGAACGCCAATGCAGCCGCCCGCGTCGAGCCGCGCCGCGAAGGCTACTACAACGCCATCCAGATATATCCGTGGTCGGAAGGCGCGCTCTATCAGGTCTATGCCGCAGTCGGGCAGATCACGACGATCGCGCTGGAGCCGGGCGAGAGCCTGACCGGCGCGGGGCCAATCGCGGCGGGCGACACCGCCCGCTGGATCATCGGCGACACGGAATCCGGTTCGGGCGCGAACCGCCGCGTCCATATCCTCGTGAAGCCGACGCGACCCGACATCGCCACCAACCTTGTCGTCACCACCGACCGGCGCACCTACATGATCGAGCTGCGCGCCCGGGAATCGCTCTACATGCCCGCCGTCGCCTGGGCCTATCCCGCGACGCCCGGCCAGCGCCGCACCGTTCCGACAGCCCCGATCATCCCCGCCGAGGCGGCGCGGAACTATCGCTACGCCTTGCAGGTGCAGGGCGATAGCCCGCCATGGCGGCCCGTCTCCGTCTTCGACGATGGCCGCCGCGTCTATGTCGTCTTCCCGGCCGGGATCGTGCAGGGCGAGATGCCGCCCATCTTCGTGCTTGGCGCGAACGGCGAGCCGCAGATCGTCAACAGCCGAGTCCACCAGAACGTCCTGATCGTGGACCGCCTGTTCGGCGCGGCCGAGCTGCGCCTTGGCTCTGGCAGCCGCCAGCAGGTCGTCAGGATCGTCCGCACCAACCCGACGCAGGCCGCCGACGCGCAGCCCGCCAGCGCGACCGGAGGCTCCCCGTCATGACCGACAACACCATCACCGAAACCGCAGCCCCCATGCGGCTGCGCGCCGAGCCGCCGCGCGTCACCCGCCTGTCCCGCAAGATGCTGGCGGGCGTCGGCGCGGTTGCGTTGCTCGGCATCGGCGGCGCACTCATCTATGCGCTCCAGACCCGCGACGGAGGGCCGGACGGCGGCGAACTCTACTCGACCGAGAACCGGCCCACGGCGGACGGCCTCGCCGATCTGCCAAGCGACTATAGCGGGCCGGTGCTCGGCCCCGCGCTGCCCGGAGATTTGGGCCGTCCGATCCTCGACGCGCAGAACCGAGGGCAGCCCGTCGCACCGCCTACGATGGCGACGCCCGCCGTCGATCCCGCCGAGGAACGCCGCCGCGCCGAGGAAGAAGCCGCGCGCTTAAGCAATGTGTTCTTCCAGTCCGGCCCGCGCACGGGATCGCCGGCAGGGACGGCCATGCCCAGCCTTGCCGGTCTTGGCCTCGGCGGACAGCCCGCGACGCAGGACCGGCACGCGGCTTTCCTCAATGGACCCGTGGACCGGCAGACTGTCGCGCCGGATCGTGTCGCGCCGCCGGCATCGCCCTACATCCTTCAGGCCGGGGCCGTGATTCCGGCCGCGCTCATCACCGGCATCCGTTCGGACCTGCCGGGCCAGATCACGGCTCAAGTGACCGAGAACGTCTATGACAGCCCGACCGGGTCGCTGCTGCTGATCCCGCAGGGAACGCGCATCATCGGCCAATACGATGACGGCGTGACCTTCGGCCAGCGAAGGGTGCTCTTGGTGTGGAACCGCCTGATCCTGCCGGGCGGCCGTTCCATCGTCCTTGAGCGTCTGCCGGGTGCGGACGCTTCCGGTTACGCCGGGCTTGAGGATGGCGTGGATTACCACTGGTGGGATCTGATGAAGGCCGCAGGGCTGTCCACGCTGCTCGCAGTCGGCACGGAACTGGCGACCAGCGACGAGGACCGGCTTATCCGGGCCATCCGCGACGGGGCGCAGGATACCGTCAATCAGGCGGGGCAGCAGATCGTCCAGCGCCAGTTGCAGGTCGCACCGACGCTGACCATCCGGCCCGGCTTCCCGGTCAGGATCATCGTCACCCGCGACCTTATATTCGAACCGGCAGGAGGTTGACCATGACCAAGCTGAAACTCGGCCCGCTGCCCGACGACAAGCCCGTGAAGATCACCGTGGAGCTGCCTGCGCCACTTCACCGCGATCTGGTCGCCTATGCCGAGGTGCTGGCCCGCGAGAGCGGCCAGCCCGCCGCCGATCCCGTCAGGCTCATCGTGCCGATGCTGGAGCGGTTCATCGCAACGGATCGCGGCTTCGCCAAGGCACGGCGAGCCGCCAACTGAGTCCCATCCCGGCAGGGGTGCCGCCAGCGCATAGGCGCAAATGCGGCACGCTACAGGCCGCCGACTGCCCTCCATGGTTCGCCTAATTCCGGGGCCTTGAGCGCCTCGGATTCCAACAGAACCAAGGAGGATTCCATGTGCGCAGAGCGCCGCCGCGCCCGGAGAGGGCGACCGCGACAGTCGATCCCCGAACCACTTCCCGACGATCTTTTCGACTACGCCGACGATCCTACGCCCGACGGCCGGACGCGAGCCGGCAACATGCCACTTCTCGGCCCGGATGGGCAGAGGATGCGTGTCACCGACGACTGGCCCGAAGACATTCCCGTCACCGAAGCCGAGATTGACGTGTTCGAGCGTTGGTTCGGCGATGTGTTCGACGAACTCTTGAACCCGAGAAAGCCGAATGACAGCTTGCAATACCTATCACAAACTGATAGGAAAAAGACGTGAGCGTGGATCGTGATCCAAGCCTCGACACGCTTCTGGACCTCGACGGACAGATGCTCTTTGTCGATCCCGAGGGCGGCCATTGGGTGAAGTTCGTCGTCACCCGCGTTCCGGCCTCGCCGGAAAAGCCGCACGGCCTCGATTATTCGCTCACGCTTCACGAGCCTTCGGGCGAACGGCTGGTCGGCTTCGACAATGCCCATCCGGTCGGCCGAGGCAGGCGCGGCGCGCCGATGGACCATCGGCACCGCTTTCAGACCGTGAAGCCTTACGCCTACGAGGATGCGGCCACGCTGCTGGCCGACTTCTGGCAGGCCGTGGACGCGGTATTGAAGGAACGAGGTGCCCTATGACCACATTGAAAGTCGGGATTGCCGACTATGAAGAAATGAAGGCCCGCACCATGCGGATCGCGCGCGGCGAGGAAAAACCTGCGCCCAGCGATCCGAAGGTGTGGTTCACCTCGACCGAATCCTTTGCCAAGGTGCTGTCGGCCGGCAACCGCGAACTGCTGCGCATCATCGCCGAGAAAGCCCCGGCATCGCTGGAGGAACTGGCGGAAATCACCGGCCGGGCCGGCTCCAATCTGTCACGCACCCTGAAAACCATGGAGAACTACGGTCTTGTGCGACTCGAACCGGGGCATGGGCGTAAGCTCGCGCCCAAGGTGGTGCATGACCGCGTGGAGCTGGCGTTGCCCCTGATCGACCACCCCAAGATGAAGAAAGCTATGGGAGGCCGACCATGAACATTCACAGCCCAACCACTACCGCCCGCGCCGCGCTCTACCTGCGCGTTTCGACTGCCCGGCAGGCGGAGCATGATATTTCCATTCCCGACCAGAAGCGGCAGGGCGAAGCCTATTGCGAGCAGCGCGGCTATCAGCTCGTTGAGACTTATGTGGAACCGGGCGCAACCGCCACCAACGACAAGCGCCCCGAATTCCAGCGCATGATCGAGGCGGGCACGTCGAAGCCCGCGCCCTTCGACATTGTCGTGGTGCATAGCTTCTCGCGCTTCTTCCGCGATCACTTCGAGATGGAGTTCTACGTTCGCAAGCTGGCGAAGAACGGCGTCAAGCTCGTGTCCATCACGCAGGAAATGGGCGACGATCCCATGCACCAGATGATGCGGCAGATCATGGCGCTGTTCGACGAATACCAGTCCAAGGAGAACGCCAAGCACGTCCTGCGCGCCATGAACGAGAATGCCCGGCAGGGTTTCTGGAACGGCGCACGGCCGCCCATCGGCTATCGCATCGTCGCGGCCGAGCAGCGCGGATCGAAGATCAAGAAGAAGCTGGAGATCGACCCGCTGCACGCCGACACCGTGCGGCTGATCTATCGCCTGTTCCTCGAAGGAGACGGCACGTCCGGCGCGATGGGCGTCAAGGCCATCGCCACCTATCTCAACGAGCGCCGCTTCTTCACCCGCGACGGAGGGCGTTGGGGATTGGCGCAAATCCACGCCATCCTGACCCGCACCACCTATATCGGCGAGCACAGGTTCAACACCCGCTCGCACAAGGATCGGGAGAAGAAGCCGGAGAGCGAGGTCGCCATCATGGCGGTGCCGCCCCTAATCGAGCGCGAGACGTTCGACGCGGTGCAAGCCCGCCTCAAGTCCCGCAATCCCATGGTGACGCCTGCACGTGTCTCCAGCGGCCCGACGCTCCTGACCGGCATTTGCTTCTGCGCCAAGTGCGGGGGAGCGATGACGCTTCGCACCGGCCAAGGCAGCACGGGCGCGACATACCGCTACTATACCTGCTCGACCAAGGCCCGGCAGGGCAAGACCGGCTGCAAGGGTCGCACGATCCCCATGGACAAGCTGGACCATACGGTCGCCGATTATATCGGGGACCGCCTGCTCCTGCCCAAGCGGTTGGAAACCGTCCTTGCCAGCGTCATCGACCGCCGACAGGAACGCACCGAGCGCCGCCGCGAGCATCTTGCCGAGCTTCAAAGGCGAATCACGGAAGCCGACCAGCGGCTCGGCCGTCTCTTTGACGCCATCGAAGCCGGCATGGTGGACAAGGACGACGCCATGGCAAAGGAACGCATGGTGAGCCTCAAGGCATTGCGGGATCAAGCCGCCGCCGACGCGGAGCGCACGCAGCTCGCGCTCGATAGTTCAGGCAATCAGGGCGTCACCCCCGATATGCTCAAGGGGTTTGCCCGCAAAGCCCGTGAACGGATCAGGCTCAACGATGGCGGCTACCGCCGCGACCATCTACGCGCGCTGGCGCAGCGTGTCGAGGTTGCCGACGACGAGGTTCGCATCATGGGATCGAAGTCGGAACTGCTGCGAACGCTGGTCGCCGCTTCAAGCGTAGAAACGGCGGCGTTCGGCGTTCATAGTTCTGTTCTGAAATGGCGCACCCGGCGAGATTCGAACTCACGACCTCTGCCTTCGGAGGGCAGCGCTCTATCCAGCTGAGCTACGGGTGCAGGCCGGAATCGGGCTTTGGGCCCGGTGGATTGGGCGCAAACTAGTCGAAGGGCTGGTCGGGCGCAACTCCCGAAACCGGTCCAGGCCCCCTTTGATGAACGGATGCTGCCAGGAGGTGACAGCATCCCCCGGCCATGCTGGATTGGGCATGACACGACGGGGGAAAGATGGACCTTTTTGAATCACCGGATGGATTGAAGCGCTGCCGCTGGTGTGGTGGGGCGCCGGAATTCGTGCCCTATCACGATGCCGAATGGGGCTTTCCGGTCAGCGATGATCGGCGGCTCTTCGAAAAGCTCAGCCTCGAAGCCTTTCAGTCGGGCCTCTCCTGGCGCACCATCCTCAACAAGCGCGAGGCGTTCCGCGCGGCCTTTGCCGGCTTCGACATCGCAAAGGTCGCCGCCTTCACCGACGCCGATGTCGACCGGCTGCTGGCCGACAAGGGCATCGTGCGGCATCGGGGCAAGATCGAAGCGGTCATCAACAATGCGGCGCGGGCGCAGGAACTGATCGCCGAGGCCGGTTCGATCGCCGCCTTCGTCTGGCGCTATGAGGCCCATACCCCGGCGGCACCGCAGAGCCAGAGCACCAGCCCGGAATCGGTGGCGCTGTCCAAGGCGCTCAAGAAACGCGGCTGGCGCTTCGTGGGGCCCACCACGGTCTTTGCCTTCATGCAGGCCATGGGCCTCGTCAACGACCATCAGGAGCGCTGCATCAGCCGGGACAAGGCGGCGGCAATGCGCGCGGCCTTCGTAGTGCCCGGCGCCTCAGCCTGACACAGGACTGGCGCCGGCCGCGCGCAGCACCAGCACCAGGAGCCGCTGCTGGGCGGCGCGGTCGAGCCCCTGCTCCAGCGTCCACAGCACGGCCGTCGAAAACAGAAGCTGCGCCAGCATGTCAATGTCGCTGTCGGCGGCGATCTCGCCCGACGCCGCCGCGGCTTCGAAGGGTGCCCTGATCCGGGCCAGCGCCCGCAACCGTGAGGCTCGGGCGAGGTCGCGCAATTCCGGCTCGGGCGCGGTAAAGGTGCGCGCCAGCGCCACCCCTTCGCGTCGTGACAGATTATCGGCCAGGCCTGCGAGGACCGCATCCAGTGCCGGGCCCAGCCCGGGCGGGAGAGGCGGCTGTTCGAGCCGGTCGATTTCGCTGTCGAGCAAGTTCCCGAGCAGCGCGGCCTTGCTGGGCCAGCGCCGGTAGAGCGTGGTGCGATTGATGCCGGCTGCCCGCGCCACGCCGTCCATGGTCATGGCGGCATAGCCGACGCGGTCGAGCTCAGCCAGCGTGGCAGTGCGCACGGCCTCGATCACCGCCTGGCTGCGCGGTCCGGCCTGCACATTGCGGGTGCGCCGGGGAGGAACCGCCCCGGCCGGTGCTGTCTGCTTTTGCGCCATGCCTCCACCCTGCGGCGAGACGCGGTCCATGTCCAGACCTTGTAAAGGCAACAGAATGTTGCCAAATAAGCGAAGGATCTTTTCTGGCATGGAGAACAGCCATGAAACTCGACGAGAAGACGGTCGTCGTGACCGGCGGCGGCAGCGGCATCGGCCGTGAACTGGTGCTGGCACTGCTGGCGAAGGGCGCGCGGGTGGCGGCTGTCGACCTGCGCCAGGAAGGGCTCAACGAAACCGCCGCCTTGGCCCGGGCCGGCGACAGGCTAAGTCTCCATATCGCCGATATATCCGATCGCGATGCCGTTCTCGCCCTGCCTGCCGCCATCGCCGCACGCCATGGAGCGGTCGACGGGCTCATCAACAATGCGGGGATCATCCAGCCCTTCGTGCATTTCTCGGAGCTCGACTTTGCCGCCATCGACCGCATGGTGGCGATCAACCTCATGGGCACGATCAACATGACCAAGGCCTTCCTGCCCGCGCTCAAGGCGCGGCCCGAAGCGCATCTGGCCAATGTCGCCAGCATGGGCGGCTTCATGCCCTTTCCCGGTCAGAGCATGTATGGCGCGGCCAAGGCCGGCGTGAAACTGCTTACGGAAGCTCTCTATGCCGAACTGGCGGAGACGAAAGTGGGCGTGAGCGTCGTCATGCCCGGCGCCATCCGCACCCAGATCATGGCCAATTCCGGCATTGGCGACCGCGCCATGGCGGAGAGCCCCGAAGCCGCCAGCCGGACCTTGCCGGCGCCCGAGGCGGCGCGCATCATCCTTGCGGGCATCGAGGCCAATCGCCTCCACATTCTCGTGGGCAAGGATGCCAACATGCTGTTCAAGCTCTGGCGGCTGATGCCGGAGAAATCGATCCGGTTTATTCAGAAGCAGATGGCGCGGCGCTGAACTTACACTCCATCACCCCACCCTCATTCCCTCCCCCTTGTGGGGAGGGACCAAGGGTGGGGGTCTTTGCCCGATCACTCCGCTTGTGGCGGAGCACCGTCTTCAGGACCTACAGCGGGGGCGATGTCGGTCTGCGGTGGGGCGCCGGCGGCGGGTTCGAGCGCCGGGGCTTCCGGTTCGGTGGCGGGAGCCGCCGCTGCTGGTTCGGCATCTGCCGGTGCGGCTGACGCTTCGGCGGAGGGCGCAGCTTCGGCCACCACGTCCGAGGGGATGGGCTCGGGTGTCACCGTGCCATCAGCCGCGGCGACGCGCCAGACCGTGTTGCCGCTATCGTCGGCGATCAGCAGCGCGCCGGTGCCGTCGATACCCAGCCCGACGGGCCGTCCATGGGCCTTGTCGCCTTCGAGGAAGCCGGTGACCACATCCACGGCCGTGCCTGAGGGGGCGCCGTCGGCGAAGGGCACGTAGATGACCTTGTAGCCATTGAACTGATTGCGATTCCAGCTTCCGCGATTGCCGACAAAGGCACCATTGTCAAAGCCCTCCGGCATGGCGGCGTCGTTGGTGAAGGCCATGCCCAGCGCCGCGACATGGCTCGAGAGGGCATAATCGGGCTTGATGGCCGTTTCGACGAGATCGGGGCGCGGGGGATGCACGCGCTGGTCGACGACCTGGCCATAATAGCTCCATGGCCAGCCATAAAAGCCGTTCTCCTCGACCGAGGTCATGTAGTCGGGCACGAGGTTGGGCCCCAGTTCGTCGCGCTCGTTGACGACGGTCCAGAGTTCGCCGGTTTCCGGGTGGAAGGTGAGACCGTTGGGATTTCGAAGGCCAGAGGCGAAGACGCGGGCGGCGCCAGTTTCGCGATCGATCTGCCAGATGGCGGCCCGGCCCTTTTCGGCTTCGAGGCCGCGCTCGCCGGCATTGGAATTGGAGCCGACCGAGGCATAGAGGAACTGCCCGTCGGGGCTGAGAGCCAGGTCCTTGGTCCAATGGTGGTTGATGGGACCGCCCGGCAGCGGTGCGAGCAGCGTGGGCTCGACCGTGATCTCGGTATCGCCCAGCGCATAGGGGTAGGAAATCACCGCATCGGCGGCCGCCACATAGAGCGTGTCCTCGTGCCAGGCCACGCCAAAGGGCGAGGTCAGGTCGGTGAGGAGATCGACGCGATTATCGACCACGCCATCACGATCACTATCCTGGAGGAGAGTGATGAGGTTGGACGGCTTCTGCTCGCCGCCACCGCCCGAGGCCATGCCCATTATGACGCCGCGGATGTAATCCTTGGGCCGGTTGAGCGGCTTGCCCTCGGGCGCCTTGGACTGGACCACCAGCACGTCGCCATTGGGCAGGGTATGGACGGTGCGCGGATTGGCGAGGTCCTGCGCGTAGGGGGTGATGACGAAGCCGTCGGGCACGGTGGGCATCTGCCCCTCTTCCCAGCCGACCACTTCGGCGACCTTGAGGTCGGGCATCAGGCTCTGCGAAGGCTCGGGGAGGACCGGATCGGGACCGATCTGGGTGGCGGTATCGAACTCGTTGCTGCCGCAGGCGGCCAGCACCAGCGTGGAGGCAGCGGCCAGAGCCGCGAGCCGGAGGGTTTTGAGCCTAGACATGCTTTTCTCCCCGGCTGCCGAAAATGCCCGTCACGATCATCGCGATGACAGTGGCGGCCGAAAGCGTCACGCCCATGGGCATCACGGCGGTCCAGCCATCGGCGGTGTGGACGAGATTGTTGAGAATGGCGAGGACCAGCACCACGACGCCGGCCAGGACGGCCAGCCAGGATGGGCGCACCCGGCGGATCAGCAGGTCGATGGGCAGCGCCAGGAGCGCGAGGCCGGTAAAGACCACGCCGACCAGCAGCAGCCATTCGGAAAAATGCAGCCAGAGCAGGTTGGATGTCTGCAGATAGATGATGTCAGCGCCGAGGGCGAGGCTGAAGCATGTCAGCGGCACCGCGCGCAGGATGTAATGAATGGCCGCCGCCATGATTTTATGAAACCTCCCAAGAACATGACGGAGCAACCGCGTTCGGTGAAGATTGGTTCCGATGCGTCGGCGGGGCGTGTCTCAGCGCATAGCGCTCATGGCCTGCTTGAGCTTGAAAGGCTCCACCGGAGCCGGCCTTTCATCCGCAAATCGGATCGCTGCCCGCCATTCGCGCGTAGCGCTCATGGCCTGCTCCGGCTTGAAAGGCTCCACCGGAGCCATTCATCCGCGAAGCGGATCGCTGCCCGCCATTCGCGCGTAGCGCTCATGGCCTGCTCCGGCTTGAAAGGCTCCGCCGGAGCCTTTCACCCGCGAAGCGGATCGCTGCCCGCCATTCGCGCGTAGCGCTCATGGCCTGCTTCGGCTTGAAAGGCTCCGCCGGAGCCTTTCACCTTCCTACGGAAGGACGCCTACGCAGCCTTCACGACTTCGATCAGTTCGACGTCGAAGACAAGGTCCTGGCCGGCCAGCGGGTGATTGGCATCGACCGTGACGCTGGCCTCGTCGAAACCGACCACCGTGATCGGCAGCATGCCGCCATCGGCGGTGCGGGCCTGGAGCTGGGTGCCGACTTCGACATCGACGCCCGCGGGCAGCTTGGCCCGGTCGAGCTGCTGGATCGCCTCGTCCCGGCGCGGCCCATAGGCATCCATGACCGGGATGGTCACCGTGCTCCTGGCGCCGGTCTCCATGCCCGTCACATGAGCTTCGAGTCCGCGGATCACCTGGCCCTGGCCGAGGGTGAATTCGAGGGGCGCACGACCTTCGGAACTGTCGAACGGGGTACCGTCGGTGAGGCGGCCGGCATAATGGATTCGCACGATGTCGCCTGTTGCGGCAGTGGTCATGGGACAAGCCTTTCGGATTTGTTCGGCCCGGAAACAGGCCATTCGGTCAGTCGCGCTGGGTAGGCAGCCATGGGGCTGAAGCGACCGCTGGAGGCGCGCGACGGCGAAGCCACAGTCTAGGGATCATGCCCGTGATGTAAACCGCACCCCTTCAACTGCCCGTGGTGTCAGGGCTTTTCCGCTATCCAAGGGCGATCACACTTGTCATGGTGTCGCATTTCCGCCATCAAGCCGCCGTGTTTGCCCCGTAGCGGGCAAGATGAGGGACTGCACTGGATTGCTAAAGGTATTGCCATGACGGCTCGGCCCATCCCCATTGCCGGTTCCATCGCCCTGGCCCTCGTGCTGGCAGGCTGTTCGATGGCGGGTATCAAGCCCATGCCCGGCAACAAGACCGCCACCGCCGCCATTGCCGGTTTCGCGGCGCCGACCGCCCCCACCCCTGCCGGCCATGTGCCCAAGGCCGCTTCGGTGCCGCCTGCGCCGGGCAGCGTCGCCCTGGCCTATGCCGGCGGCGGCGGACAGCATGCCTTTGACGGGCTCATCGCCCATTATTCGAGCCATTACCGCGTGCCCGAGCAGCTCGTGCGCCGCGTCATCGTGCGCGAGAGCGGCTATAATGCCGGCGCGCGCAACGGGTCCTATTACGGGCTCATGCAGATCAGCCACGCGACGGCGCGCGGCATGGGCTATACCGGGGAAGCCTCGGGCCTGCTCGATGCGGAAACCAACCTACGCTATGCCGTGCGCTACCTTGCCGGCGCCTATGTGACGGCGGGTGGCAACCACGATCGCGCCGTGCAGTTTTACGCGCGCGGCTTCTATTACGATGCAAAGCGTCTGGGCCTGTTGGAAGAAAGCGGGCTGCGCTAGGACGCAGCCGGCTGTTATTCGGCCGCTGCCGTCAGCAACAGGCCGAGGCGACCGATCAGGTCTTCTTCCCGGAACGGCTTTTCGAGGTGCGGAAACGCCCCCTCGCTGCCCGCGGGCAATTCGGAATAGCCGCTGGTGAGCAGCACAGGGAGGCCGGGCCGCAAGGTGCGCGCCGCCTCCGCCAGTTCCACCCCGCTCATGCCGGGCATGGAATAATCAGTGATCAGCGCCCCGATATCGGGGTGCCGCTCGATGAGGGCGAGCGCTTCCGGGCCGGAAAATGCCTCGAGGGCGGTATGGCCCTGCTCGTTCAAGACGTCGACTATATTGAGGGTAATCAAGGCATCGTCGTCCACCACCAAGATGGTGGTGCCTGGTCCCCTCAGAGGGGTGATCTGCACGGATGTCCTTAAGGGCTCCACTGAGCCTGTTATCGGAAGAGAGGATGCTCCTCTCGTCCTGGTGAAAGGCACCGTAGGCTTTAAATAAGGTCAAAGATAGATGAGGACGCGAAAACGTGATCCCCTTACGGCCTGCTGACAGGAAAGGTCAATTTTGGGTGCCAAGATCGCTCCCGAGGCGATAAGGTCGCCATCGCTTGTCTAAAGGGGAATCGTTCATGCATCTGCTGCTCGTCGATGGCTCGGGCTATATCTTCCGCGCCTTCCACGCCCTGCCGCCCCTGAGCCGCAAATCCGACGGATTGCCCGTGGGCTGCGTGCAGGGGTTCTGCAACATGCTCTACAAGCTGACGCAGGACATGGACGGCGACGACGCGCCCACGCATATGGCCGTCATCTTCGACGCCAAGGGCAAGACTTTCCGCGACGACCTCTACCCCGAATACAAGGCCCAGCGTCCGCCGGCGCCCGAGGAATTGGTGCCGCAATTCCCGCTGACCCGCTCGGCCACGCGCGCCTTTTCCATCCCCTCCATCGAAATGGAGGGCTGGGAGGCCGACGACATCATGGCCACCTATGCTTGCATGGCGCGCGACGCCGGCATGAAGGTCACCATCGCCTCCTCGGACAAGGACCTGATGCAGCTCGTCGAGCCCGATGGCTCGATCCGCCTGCTCGACACCATTCCCCGCCCCGGCCAGCCGCCGCTCCGCTGGATCGGGCCCGACGAGGTGTTCAACAAGTTCGGCGTGTCGCCCGACAAGGTCATCGACGTGCAGGCGCTCTGCGGCGACAGCGTCGACAACGTGCCCGGCGTGCCCGGCATCGGCGTCAAAACCGCAGCCGAGCTCATCAATACCTATGGCGATCTCGAAACGCTGCTCGAGCGCGCCACCGAGATCAAGCAGAATGCCCGGCGCGAAAAGCTGATCGCCAATGCCGAGCTGGCGCGCATCTCCAAAAAGCTGGTGACGCTGGAGCGCCAGGTGCCGGTCGAAATCGACCTCGAAGGGCTCGTGCGCCAGCCGATGAGCCCCTCGGCGCTGTTCCCGTTTTTGAAGGCGATGGAATTTGCCACCATCACCAAGCGCCTCGCGACCCTGCTCGAGGCCAACCCGGATGATTTCGAGCCCGATCCGGAATTGAAGGCCGGCGGCACGACCGATGTCGGCGCGCCCAAGAAATCGACGGACCTGTCGGTGGCCAAGGCCAAGCTCGCCGCCAATGTCGTGCCCGGCTCCGGCCCGGCGCGCCATGCCGCCGAAGAGCATGCGCGCGTCAAAGCCATCCCGATCAATTACGACGCCTATGAGACCGTCACCACGCCCGAGCGGCTGGAAGCCTGGATCACCAGGATCATGGACCGGGGCTATTTTGCCGTCGATACCGAGACCACCGGCCTCGACCCGCAGGTGGCCGACATTGTCGGCATCTGTCTTTCCACCGAGATCGGCGAGGGCTGCTATATCCCGGTGGGACACGCCAAGCCCGGCGACCTCCTTGAAGGCGGCGGCCTTGTCGAGGGGCAATTGCCCATCGGCTATGTGCTGGAAGCCCTGAAGCGCGTGCTGCAGGACCGCTCGATCCTCAAGATCGGGCAGAATGTCAAATACGACCTCGAAGTCTTCGAGCGCTATGGCATTGCCATGGGGCCGATCGACGACACCATGCTCATGTCCTATGCGCTGGATGGCCCGCAATATAACGGGCTCGACGTCCTGGCCGACCACTGGCTCAACCACAAGACCATCACCTTTTCCGAGCTGGCCGGCACCGGCAAGGCGCAGAAAACCTTCGACCAGCTCGATATCGCCCCCGCCGCCCGCTATGGCGCCGAGGATGCCGACATCACCATGCGGCTCTGGCATGTGCTGAAACCGCGCCTTGCGGCCGAGAACATGACGACGCTCTACGAGACCATCGAGCGGCCGCTGGCGCCGGTGCTCGCTCGCATGGAAGCGCGCGGCATCATGGTCGATCGGCAGATCCTCGCCCGCCTTTCAGGCGATTTCGCCCAGCGCGCCGCCGCCTTCGAGGCCGAAGCGCATGAACTGGCGGGCCAGAGTTTCAATCTCGGCTCGCCCAAGCAATTGGGCGAAATCCTCTTCGACAAGATGGGCATCGAGGGCGGCACCAAGACCAAGACCGGCGCCTGGTCGACCGGCGCCGATGTGCTCGAGGACCTGGCCCTCAAGGGCATTCCGCTGGCCCGCACCATTGTCGACTGGCGGCAGCTCACCAAGCTCAAGGGCACCTATACCGATGCCCTCCCCACCTATATCAACGCCCGCACCGGGCGCGTCCACACGAGCTATTCGCAGGCCTCGGTGCTCACCGGGCGCCTGTCGTCCAACGACCCGAACCTCCAGAACATCCCCGTGCGCACCGAGGACGGGCGGAAAATCCGCACCGCCTTCATCGCCCCGCCGGGCAAGACGCTGATCTCGGCCGACTACAGCCAGATCGAGCTGCGCGTCCTGGCCCACATCGCCGATATCCAGGCCCTCAAGGACGCCTTCGAGGAAGGCCTCGACATTCACGCCATGACGGCGTCTGAAATGTTCAACGTGCCGGTGGAGGGCATGCCGTCAGATGTGCGCCGCCGCGCCAAGGCGATCAATTTCGGCATCATCTACGGCATTTCCGCCTTCGGCCTCGCCAATCAACTTGGGATCGAACGCAGCGTCGCCGGGGACTACATAAGAACCTATTTCGAGCGCTTCCCGGGCATCAAGGACTATATGGACGCCCAGAAGACGCGGGTGAAAGCCGATGGTTACGTGATGACCATTTTCGGCCGCAAAATCCAGTTTCCCAATGCCAATTCGGGCAATCCGAGCGAGCGCAGCTTCGTCGAACGCGCCAGCATCAACGCCCCCATCCAGGGTTCAGCCGCCGACATCATCCGCCGCGCCATGATCCGCATGGAGCCCGAACTGGCGAAAGCCGGGGTCGACGCGCAGATGCTGCTACAGGTCCACGACGAACTGATCTTTGAAGTGCCCGAAGGGACCGAGGAGCAGGCCATCCCGGTGATCAAGCGGGTAATGGAGGGGGCGGCGGAACCGGCGGTGCGGCTAAGCGTGCCGATCCAGGTGGACGCGCATGCGGCGAAGAATTGGGACGAGGCGCATTGACCAACAAAAAGCCCGCTTACTAGAAAGTAAGCGGGCTTTTTGTTATTTGGTATTCCCAGACGATTTCGCGGGTATCACTACTTTGAAGGAGCCCCTGAGTTCGGTAGGTCTGGATGATATTGTTTTGGCTAACGAGGCCAGTTGTGTCTGCAAACCAGTAGCGTGGCCCGACTGTGACTTCACCGCTGCATTTGACATAGATGCGTGCCCCTTAACTATCATCACGAATCCTCCCCTTACAAAATTAATATTCTCTTAAGGCATGGCTTGAAAGGCCGTTCCACCTCCATCCAATCACGTTTTGGATCAAGTGATGATCGAAGAATCCGCACAATTCCCAGAACTCTTTTTTGGACTTGTTGGCCCAATTGGCGTCGACATGGACTCAGTCGCCAACAAGCTACGCGCCGCGCTCGTAGCCGTGGGTTATCTTCCCGTGGATATCCGCGTGACGGAGTTGATGGAGCAGATCGAAGTTGAATCGGCCATAGACGATAGCGCCGATCCGCTTAAGCGCTACAAAAGCCGGATTGAGTATGCGAACGCAGTCAGGGAGAAGTGTAGGAATGACGCCGCGCTAGCGGCGCTGGCCATTCAAAATATTCGGGACATCCGGACGGCTACCCACAATCAAAATGGCAGGTCTCCTCCCGAAGGAACACTACTCGCCGACCTACCGCTATTCCGCCACGCTTACATAATTCGGCAATTTAAGAGAAAGGAGGAGATTGATCTCCTCCGGCAGGCATACGGCCGAAAATTTGTGCAAATTTCCGCCAACTTAAGCCAGTTGGATCGCGTAAAGACGCTATCGAGAAAAATCGCTACTCAAAATCCGAACTACGACCAGAAGGCATGCGAGGGCTTTGCAAATGCCTTAGTTGAGCAAGACTTGGATGAAAGAGCAGTAGACCACGGTCAACGTGTTAGCGACGTTTTTCACATGGGCGACGTATTTGTGGACGCGCGCAACGAAGCAGCAATTGAGCGGACAACCCGTCGGTTTATAGATGCTTTATTTGGGAAAAATTCCGTCAGCCCGACCATTGACGAATATGGCACATATATAGCGGCCTCCGCAGCTCTCCGATCCCTGGATACATCGCGCCAAGTGGGGGCTGCGATCTTCTCAAGCCATGGGGAGGTAATATCACTAGGGACCAACGAGGTACCGAAGGCGGGGGGCGGGACTTATTGGACCGATAGTGACTCTCCACACCGCGACTTTGACGAAGGTCATGACGCAAACAACACAAATAAGAAGCGAGTTCTTTTTGACACCGTGAAGCGCCTTTCTGATGGCGGTTTCATCAAGTCTGACAAGCCGATCACCGAGTTATTCAAAGACATCTCGAAGAGCGCTGCGCTGGAGGATGCGCTAATTCTGGACATCACAGAATTTGGGAGAATGACGCACGCTGAGATGAACGCCCTTACTGATTCTGCTCGACTTGGTCGCAGCACTTCTGGGGCGACTTTGTATTGTACAACTTTCCCTTGCCACAACTGTGCAAAACACATAGTCGCCGCGGGCATTCAAAGGGTTGTCTTTATAGAGCCATATCCGAAAAGTAAGGCATTGGAGCTCCACTACGACTCTATCACCCTTGAACGTGATGAAGGCAGCCGCGTACTTTTCGAACACTTTAGCGGCATATCCCCTAGACGATATCGCGACATATTTGAGAAGCAGAAACGTCGCAATTCTGACGGAACGCTAAGAGAGTGGTATGAAAACCAGCCCGTGCCTCGCATCGAAGACAAGTCGCCTTACTACGTTCTGAATGAGCCCTCTGCCATCTTGTCCTCGCTTGCCGAAGTGGCAGCTGAACTTGGCATTGTTATCGAAGACGAAAGCTCAGCCAGGTAGCTCGCGAGCCACCCTCACCCCCCGCATCGTCTCCACCGCCAGATGCAGTCGGTCGGCGCTCGCCAACGCGCTCCGCTCTACCGCCTCCTGCGCCGCGGTTTCCCCCCGCACGAACGCCTCGATCCGTTCCTGGCCGATTTCATCGAGCAGATGCCGGATCGGCGACCACATGGTCCAGTCGGGGTTGACCATGCGCATGTGGAGGCGGTCGTGGAGGATTTCGAAGGTGACGTTGGCAGAGCGCGCCAGGTCGAGGAATTCGGCGACGGCGTCGTCGGTCAGGGGTTCGGAAAGGTCGGTGTAAGCGGTCGCTTTGTAAGCCATCGGGCTGCCTCGCATTTGATATAAATGCAATGCAATCCGGCCCGCCTGGCTCCGGAAAGCCGGGATCATGGTGAATGAAGGGTTAACGCTAGCCCCGCGCGATCGGTCCTCTCCCGTTCACGGGAGAGGGGGACCGCCGATAGGCGGTAGAGAGGGGAGCCACACACACTAATCTCCCCAGTCGGCTGGTCGCGATGCATCGGACTTGTGGCCCCCCCTCCACACGCTGCGCGTGTTCCCTCTCCCCCGCAAGCGGGGGAGGACCACAGGATACAAATTTATCCCCCCTCCAAATTCCTCCCCCATATTCCTCTCATCAGCCGGATGGAGATGGGGTTGCAACGATCAACCATCCGGCGACAGTCGGGAGGGCTCTGAATCGTTACGGAGCCTGGGTCCGGAGATGGGAAATCCCGGCGCAAGCCGGCCCTAGTGAAACTCCCTGCCAGAAATCCCGGCGCCCGGAGGCGGTTCTCGTCTCATTATCCAATCACTCAGAGGCGAAAGCCGTCTCCGGGCTCCATCATCTGCTCTGAGCGCGACGCCATCTGGCCGGGCGCCGCTTTGCCGCGCCTGCAACCAGCATGGCTGCGTTTCGTTGGTCCCGAGCAGAGGAGTGACGCCATGAGTACGGACAAGAAGCCCGGCAATGCCAAGCAGGATGATGACACAAAATCGCTGGTCGAGGCCCGCGAGGAGGCCGAGCAGCCGGCGGGTGAATTCGAGACCGCGCATGACCCTGACCACCCCAAGCCCAAGCCCGAAGATGACCAGCCCGAATGACGCGTATGGCGCGATGATCGCCAAATTCCTTGCGGCACAGGACCGGGCCTATCCCGAGGCGCTGCGGGAGCTGCGGGCCGGGCGCAAGGAAACGCACTGGATGTGGTTCATGTTTCCCCAGCTCGCGGGCCTGGGGCGCAGCGAGATGGCGCAACGCTATGCGCTCGGAAACCTCGACGCGGCGGCAGCCTTTTTCGCCCATCCGGTGCTCGGCGCGCGGCTGAGGGCGCTGACCGAAGCGGTGCTCCTGCATGCGCCCGATGCGGCGGCGCCGCGCGACCTCCACACCATTTTCGGCACGCCCGACGATCTCAAATTCATCTCGTCGATGACGCTTTTCGCCCATGCCGCGCCGGAGGAGCCGCTGTTCCGCGCCGCGCTCCTCGCCTTCAACGGAGGGGAGGAGGACAGGCGAACCCTGGATTTGCTCCAGTCGTGATCGGCCAAACCGATCACATCGGGAAACCCTGTTCCGGCCCGGCCGTTGACCGGCATTGGGCAAACCCAAGGAGGAAGATATGCAACAGAGCAATCACGAGACCCGCGGCACCGAAAAGACCGTGCAGGGCAAGCAGACCCGCGAGCAGCAGAAGGCGGTCATCGAAGGGCGCGAAAACACCAAGGGCGCCGAAGTCTCCGCCGACGGCAAATCGCTGAGCGAAGCGCGCGAGGACGTGGAACAGCCGGCTGGCGAATACGAAATCTCGCATGGCGACCGCTCCATCCGGCGCGGCGCCAACCAGGAAAGCGAGCACCACAAGCGGCGCGATCACTAGCGCCGGATAAGCCGGACCTCTCGTCCAGCCCCGCCGCGGGGAATGTCGAGCGCGACGGTCAGGGTGACCATGTCCAGCACCTGCGGGGCGCGCGCCGCCCATTCGACCAGCACGATGGCATCGGGATCGTCGAAGAGGCCCAGTTCCTCGGCTTCGGTCGCATCGGCAAGCCGGTAGAGATCGGCATGCAGCACCGCGCCGCGCGGCGTGTCATAGGGCTGGATGATGGCAAAGGTCGGCGAGGGAACGTCCAGCGCCCCATCGGCGGCCAGCGCCCGGATGATGGCGCGGGCCATGGCCGTCTTGCCGGCGCCAAGATCGCCCTCGAGGCTGACAATATCCCCGGCCTTCAGGCTCATGGCAAGCTCGGCACCGAAACGGGCCGTGGCGTCGTCATCGGGGAGGAAGGTGCTTACGGAATCAGGCATTTCCATCCTTCGTCATTGCCCGGTTCATCCGGACAATCCATGGACCACCCGGTCAAGCCGGGTGGTGACGATGAACAGCGTTTTCCGGTGTTTTGCAACAGGGGGGCGCAGGAGCCTCAGTTCATCGCCTCCCTCCCCCTTGAGGGGAGGGAATGAGGGTGGGGTTACGTAACGAGCGCCGCGTTCCAGGTTTCACCCCACCCCAGCTACGCTACGGCCAAAGGCCGAGCTGCGCTACCCTCCCCCTCAAGGGGAGGGAGGCAGAACAGCGGAACGGCGTGCTTTACTCCGCAACGCCTGCCATGGCGCTGTCGAGGGGCAGGTTGACGATGATACGGCTGCCCTTGGGCTCGCGCTTTTCGGCCGAAATGGTGCCGCCATGCATGTTGACGAAGGTGCGCACGATGGAAAGGCCGAGGCCGGCGCCACGCTGGCGGCCCCCGGCGGCGGGGGTATCGAGCCGGGTGAGGATGGCTGCCTTCATCTCGTCGGTAATGCCCGGGCCCTCGTCCTCGATGACGAACAGCATGCGATCACCGCGATGGGCGACGGTGAGGCGGATTTCCCCGCCCGGCGGGGAGAAGCGGGCCGCGTTGGAGAGGAGATTATAGAGCACCTGCACGATGCGGGTGCCGTCGCCGATGAAATCGGGGAGATCGGGCGCGATATCGACCACCAGATGCGGCGCTTCGCCGGACACTTCGGGGAAGGTGGCGGCGATGCCGGCGCGGGCCTTGTCGACCAGGGCCGGGACATCGAGCGCCTCGGGATTGAGTTCGGCAATGCCGGCATCGACCGAGGCGAGATCGAGGATGTTGTCGATCAGCACGCCCAGCGTCACCGAGGAGGCGCGGATATAATCGATATATTCGCGCTGCCGCTCGTTGAGGGTGCCACCCTCGGTGCCAGCCAGCAGATCGGCAAAGCCGATGATATTGGTCAGGGGCGAGCGCAGTTCATAGGAGACGTTTTCGACAAAGGCGTCCTTGAGGCGGTCGGCGGCGACCAGGGCGTCGTTGCGTTCCTTGAGGACCTTGGAATAGCTGGCGCTCTCTGTGACATCGAGGAAGGTCATCATGGTCTGCCCGTCGGGCAGGCGGGTGATGGCATAATCGACCAGGCGCCCATCGGAGCGGTTGATGCGGCCGGTGCGATCGGTGCGGGTGGGATTGAGATCGATGATGGTGCGCTTGAGATCGCGCCAGATCGTTGCCCCGTCCTCGGGAATGGCGCGGCCGGATGCCTCGGCCAACTGGTCGATATGGGGATGGTTGCCCAGCTCGTTCATCGGCAGCTTCCAGAGTTTTGAAAGCTGCGGATTGGACAGGGTCAGCCGGCCATTGGTGCCGAACACCGCCACGGCCTCGTTGAGGGCCATGATGGTTTCGCGCAGCACATTGGTGAAGGCCTTGTTGGTCGATTCGAGTTCGAGGCGCTCGGTCATGTCCTCGAACACATAGATGACGCCGCCGGACGGGCCGGCGGGCGCCGAGATCACCTTGATGGTGCGCCCGTCGGGCAGGTGCCAGGGCTCGGCCTCGTGCGGCTCCTTGCGGGTGTAGCTCTCGAGATGCTTGCTGCGCCAGGTGTGGTAGTCGACCTGGTTGGGCAGCATGCCCTCGGTCCTGAGCTTGTCCAGAATGGCGCGCTCGTCGAGACCGGGCGTCAGGAAGCGCGGCTCGAGCCCCCAGAGCCGGGCATAGGCGGCGTTGAACTGCACCAGTTCGCGCTTGGCGTTGAAGATGGCGATGGGCGTGCCCAGGGCCTCGATGATGCCGCCGATATGATTGACGCCGGCTTCGGCGGTGGCGGCCGGGCGGGCTGCTTCGCCCACGGGGCGCAGATATCCGGCGCGGCCGCCGGGCAGCGGAAACTCCACCAGCTCGAAGCGGCCATGCGTGGCGAAATCGAGCGCCAGGGTCACCGGCTCGACGCCTTGGCCCGCGGCCTTGAGGTGGGCGGCGAGGCGGGTGGCGTCGAGCAGTTCGCAGGGCTCGCCCGGGGGGCAGGCCTTGCCCATGGCCTTGGCCAGCGCCTGATAGGGCCCGTTGGCATAGATCAGCCGATGCTGGTCGTCGCGCAGGTAGGCGGGCTTGGTCAGGAGTTCGAGAATGGCGCGGGCGCTTTCCCGATCGGCACCCTGGGCCACGGCGGCGAGGGCCTTGCCGTCATTGGGTTGGCTGTGGGCGGGACGCAGGCGCAGGGCCACGGCATCGCCCATGACCCAGCCATTGGCGCGCACGATCCGGCCGTCGAGCGTGTCCAGACTGGTGGCAAAGGCGTGGCCATGCATGCGCAGGTCCTCGACCTGCGTTGTCAGCCGGTTGGTTTCGGCGGCGCCGAGCCAGGTGTGGAAATTGAGGACGCTTTGCGGCTGCCGTCCGGCGGGCAGCACGGCGGCGGCCTGGCCGAGGATGCGCGGACTATCGTGGCCCTGCCAGAGAATGGTGAGTTCGCGGCTGCCGGCGATGAGGCTTTCATATTCGTCGACCAGCGCGCGGAGGTCGGCAATCTGCTCGGCGGCGCGGCGGCGGGCGGCGCGGCTGTCCTTGAGCAGGGTACGCACCAGCGCCATGGCGAGGAGCGCAAAGCCGCCTGCGCCGATGGCCACCGCGAAGGGCGCGATACCGCCCAGATGGACTGGGACAAGACCCTGCGCCAAGGCGGGAACGGCCGTCAGCAGGGTGAAGGGAGCGGCACAAAGGCCCGCGAATCCCAATTGTTTCCGGAATCGATCCGGCGCCATACCTGCCTCTTTCGCTTTGTTGCGATGCCAACCCGGCCTTGAGCGGCCGGTACGCTTCAACTTTCAGGAAGGGCGCCGACGCGAACCGACTTGCGGCTCAAGCTGCCCCCGAAACCGGTCTGCGTGTCCCCCCGCAACCCGAATCAACAAGACCATAGCGGGCAGGCGAATCGCGAAAAAGAGTCTTGAGGGCTGTGCGTTGCGGGCAAAGGGCAAGGAAAAGACTTGACCCGTGAACGAAACAGAAACCTTTAAAAAGCGTAAAGCCCGGGACATTGCCCCGGGCTTTTTTGTGTCATTGGTTAACGGCGCCGATCACATTGATCGGCGATCCACCGATTAATAGCGGTATTCGGCCGACTTGAACGGGCCTTCCGGCGTGACGCCGATATAGTCGGCCTGGGACTTGGTCAGCTTAGTGAGCTTGGCGCCCAGCTTGGCCAGGTGCAGTTCGGCGACCTTCTCGTCGAGATGCTTGGGCAGGACGTGGACCTTCTTCTCGATCTTGTCGCCGTTGGTCCAGAGTTCGATCTGGGCCAGGGTCTGGTTCGAGAACGAAGCGGACATGACAAAGCTCGGGTGGCCGGTGGCATTGCCGAGGTTCACGAGGCGCCCTTCGGACAGGAGGATCAGCCGCTTGCCATTGGGCTGCTCGATCATGTCGACCTGCGGCTTGATATTGGTCCACTTGAAGTTGCGCAGGCCCAGCACGTCGATCTCGTTGTCGAAGTGACCGATATTGCAGACGATGGCCATGTCCTTGAGGTTGCGCATGTCGTCGACCATCAAGACGTCGCGGTTGCCGGTGGCCGTGACGACGATGTCGGCGCGATGGGCGGCCTCTTCGAGGGTGACGACCTCAAAGCCTTCCATGGCGGCCTGCAGGGCGCAGATCGGATCGACTTCGGTCACCAGCACGCGGGCGCCGGCGCCGCGCAGCGACTCGGCCGAGCCCTTGCCCACGTCGCCATAGCCGCAGACGATGGCGACCTTGCCAGCCAGCATCACGTCGGTGCCGCGGCGGATGGCGTCGACCAGGGATTCGCGGGTGCCATACTTGTTGTCGAATTTTGACTTGGTGACCGAGTCATTGACGTTGATGGCCGGGAAAGGCAGCTCGCCCTTGGCATGGAGCTGGTAAAGGCGCATCACGCCCGTGGTGGTTTCTTCCGAAACGCCGCGGATGGCGTCCTTGACGCGCGCGAAGAAGCCCGGGCTCTTGGCGAGGCGGCGCTTGATCGTGGCGAAGAAGATTTCCTCTTCTTCGTTGCCCGGCTTGTCGAGAATGGAAATGTCCTTCTCGGCCTTGGCCCCGGTCAGGATGTACATGGTGGCGTCGCCACCGTCGTCGAGGATCATGTTCGGGGTCGAGCCCGGCCAATCCATCATGCGGTCGGTGAAATCCCAGTATTCTTCCAGCGTCTCGCCCTTGTGGGCAAAGACCGGGACGCCGGCGGCGGCGATGGCGGCAGCGGCATGGTCCTGGGTCGAGAAGATATTGCAGCTCACCCAGCGCACTTCGGCGCCCAGCGCCACCAGCGTCTCGATCAGCACGGCGGTCTGGATGGTCATGTGCAGGGAGCCGGCAATGCGCGCGCCCTTCAACGGTTGGGCAGCGGCATATTCCTCGCGAATGGCCATCAGGCCCGGCATTTCGATTTCGGCGATATTGATTTCCTTGCGGCCGAAATCGGCGAGGGAAATGTCCTTGACCGCGTAGTCGGTCGGGCTCTGGGTCATGAGGGGCTCCGGCAGGATGGGTTTTCGTTGCCTCTTCCTATACGGGAGCGGCTGTTACCGATCAATGACGGATATAAAGCTTTTGTTATATGCCTAATCTCAGGCGCCGGTGACCCGGACCCGCCCCCGGCGCCGCCGGAACGGCAGGGCCATGAACCGCACCACTGCGGAGACGAGCAGATAGCCGACGATAAAGCCCGCCCCGGCATAGAGAATGCCTTCCACGGTGACCGGCACGGCGGGGCGATAGTTTTCGAGGGTGCGGCGGCCGATATCGGTATCGAGATAGGCCGGGAGCGACTGGAAGCGCTCGACAGGGCCCGCCCCTTCGATCTGCGCGAGCGTCTGGCTCAGCATGTCGTAGCGGACAAAGGTCGCCGACATGGCGGTGCCGCGATCGGCCAGAAACGCGTCTTCAGAAATGCTGTAGCGGGCCAGCGCCCCCTGCCGGTCGAGACCGCCTTCGGCGGCGGAGCGGTCGAAATCCTCGGTGATGACGCGCAATTCGTCCACGGCCCCGCCGAGGCGCTGGGTATATTGCTGGGCATATTCGGGGAACTGGCTGAGCGTGACGGCCAGCGCCAGGCCACCGCAACCGGCAATCAAACGTCGCACATCAATTCCTCGCACAGTTTAACAACACCGAAATGATGCCCAGCCGTAGACGTTCCAGCGCCTGGTGAACTCCTCAAACCATGACAGCAGAATAAACTGCCGTGCCGCCCTGCGCCTCCCTCCCCCTTGTGGGGAGGGAATGAGGGTGGGGGTCACTATTGTGCACCGTCCCGCCGACTCTCCATTATCGACAGTATCAGCCTCATCACGCCGTCTAGGTTGTCCAATACTTCCGCATTGGGCACATGCAAGACTTTGTAGCCTTGGGCACCAATGAACGCATCTCGACGTGCGTCGCGCTCGGGAGCGCCATCAACGAAATGCGTTTGGCCATCCACCTCGACAACCAAGCAACGCTTGTGACAGCAGAAATCCGCATAATAGGGACCCAATGGCACCTGCCGTCGAAAGTGGTAGCCTAGCGGACGGAGCGACCGCAATGCGGCCCAGAGCCGAGCCTCAGGTGGGGTCAGGTTCTTTCGGAATTGACGTGCACGTTGGACGCTCATACCCCCACCCTTGATCCCTCCCCACAAGGGGGAGGGAGACGATGAGCACGAGGATCGGGCGCCTCTAGCTCTCAGCCCCGTCGACGTCCTCGTCAAAGCCATTGTTGACCAGTTCGACAATGGCCTCGAGCGCCTCGCGCGCCTGCTTGCCGGTGGCCTGCACGAGGATGGTGGAGCCGGGCCCGGCCCCCAGCATCATCAGGCCCATGATGGAATTGCCGGCAACCGAGGTGCCGTCCTTGACCACGGCAATGGTCGCATCGAAACATTCGGCCGTGCGCACGAAGCGCGCCGAGGCGCGGGCGTGCAGGCCCTTGCGGTTGAGGATGGTCAATCGTTGCGCAAGCGCCCGGCCGGCATCCATGCGTCAGCCACCCAGGATCGAGTTGGCGACGGTGATGTATTTCTTGCCTGCTTCCTGGGCCATGGCCACCGCCTCTTCCATGCTCATCTCGCCGCGAATGCGACCGAGCTTGACCAGCATGGGCAGGTTGACCCCGGCAATGACCTCGACCTTGCGGTTCTGCATCACGGAGATAGCCAGGTTCGAGGGCGTGCCCCCGAACATGTCGGTGAGGATGATGACGCCATCGCCGCTATCGGCGCGATCGAGCGCCGAAAGGATGTCCTCGCGCCGGCTTTCGGCATTGTCTTCCGGACCAATGGCGATGGTCTCCACATAGTCTTGCGGACCGACCACATGCTCCATCGCCAGCTTGAACTCGTCAGCCAGCGAGCCGTGGGTCACCAGAACCAATCCAATCATGCACTTTCCCCAGACGGTCGCCGCAGCCGGAAAATCCAATCGCGACAACTCTTGCGTCCCCCGTCTCCCAATCCGCCTGGAGCCGGTTGGCAAACGGCGGACAGTCTTGTCCCCATCCGAATGGGTTGCAAGGGATAATTTGTCACGTCTTTGCGTGTTCGAGGCTTGCGCGCACCGCTTCGGCCACGAGCAGGATCTGGTGCCCCAGACTCACGACACCGGCCTGCGGGATCGGCGCGCGCGGCAGCGAGTGGCCCATGAGCTCGGTCTGCAGGTCCTCTTCCTCGACCATGCGCGTCAATTCGGGCACCAGGTCGATGACGAGATCGAGCCGCGCCTCCTGGCGATGCGGGCGGCTGACAATGCCCCGGCCGCGCAGTTCGATGAGGCCGGCCAGTTGCGGCGGCGCCCGCATGAGAAAGTTTGTTCCGTCGAGGGCAAGATCGATGCGATCGTCGGCCACCAGCAGCGCATCCTGTCCGCGCCCCTCCCAGCGATCGAGCAAGGCGAGGCAAAGGGTGGATTTGCCGGCACCGGACGGACCGCGCAACAGCACGCCGGTTTCCCCCAGGACGACACCCGTCCCATGGACGTTGATTGGCTTACTCATAGGATGAGTCTATTTGCGCGCCCGCGGCAGCACAATCGTGAAAATGGCGCCGGAGCGATCGGTGCGGTTCTGCCCGCGGATCCTGCCCTTGTGCGCATCCACGATCTGCTTGGAGATCGAGAGGCCCAGGCCCGAGTGATTGCCAAAACCTTCCTGCTCCGGGCGATCAGTATAGAAACGCTGGAAGATACGCCCGACATCGCCGGTAATGCCCGGCCCCTCGTCGGTCACGGTCACGGTGATGGTCTCGCCCTCGGTGGAGAGCGCCACGGTGACGGTGCCGCCCGGCGGCGAGAACGACACGGCATTGTCGATGAGATTGGCAAAGACCTGCGCCAGCCGGCTTTCGTGACCATTGACCATGGTTGAACCGCGGCCGACGCGCTTGCCCATGACGACATGAACGTCCCGGCCTGCGGCCACATCCTTCTGGATGGCGACCATGGCTTCGGCCAGCTTTTCCACATCGACCCGTTCGGCGCTTTCGCGCGCCAGTTCCGCGTCGAGCCGGCTGGCGCTGGAAATGTCGGTAATCAGCCGGTCGAGGCGGCGGATATCGTGCTGGATGATGTCGTTGAGGCGCTGCTTGTCCTCGGGCTTCTTGGCCAGGGGCAGGGTTTCCACCGCCGAGCGCAGCGAGGTCAGCGGATTCTTGAGCTCATGCGCCACATCGGCGGCGAAGCGCTCGATGGCCTCGATGCGATTGTAGAGTGCATCGGTCATGCGCCGCAAAGCACCCGAGAGGTGCCCGATCTCATCGGCGCGATCGGTGAGATCAGGGATTTCGGCGCGCGCGTCGCCCGCCGTCTGCACCCGTTCGGCCGCGGCCGAGAGGCGCCGCATGGGCCCGGCAATGGTGCCGGCGAGCAGCAGCGAGAGCACGATCTGCACCCCCGCGGCAATGCCGGCAATGCGCAGGATGCTCCAGCGCTCCTGGGCCACGACTGCGTCGATCTCGCCCGGCTCGGTGGACAGGAGGATGGAGCCGACAATGGCGCGCAGGCGCTGAACCGGCACGGCGACCGAGACGACGAGCTGGTTCTGCCCGTCGACGCGCACGAAATCGGCCGGCACGCCCTGCAGCGCCGAGGCGACCTCGGGATAGCGGGTGCCTTCGTCGGCCTGGTATTCCTGATAGGTCGGGTAATTGCCGCCCGGGGCCCAGGAAATCAGGGCATTGAGCCAATCGAAAAGGAAGAAGTCGCTCTTATCGGTGGCCTTGCTCGCCTGCCGCAGCACTTCGCCGCGCGCATAGATGTTCTCGCTGTCGAGGATCAGCAGGCCCTGGCTGTCATAGATGCGGGCACGGGTGCGCGTCGGGGTGATGAGATTGCGCAGGAGCGGCGCCACGCGCTCGGGATTGATGGGGAATTCGAGCGTCGGATCGAAATAGGAAAAGGGCGAGATCGAGCCGGACTGCGCATCGAGCAGGCGGTCGGGATCGATGGAGATGATGTCGCTGTCGACGGTGGCCGAGGCGGCAATGGCAGCGGAGATGATCTCGCCCTGCACGCGCAGCGACTGCACGCGCGCCTCGATGAGTCCGGCGCGCCATTGGTTGAGGTAGAGGATGCCCACCACCAGCACCAGAAGGCCCGCCATGTTGAGCACGACGATGCGCCGGGTGAGGCTCGAAAAGATGGTAAAGTCGAGAAAGCGCCTGATGGCGTCGAAGACCTTGATCAGCGGCATCAGGACCATGCGCCAGCCCCGGCGGGCGGAACGCGGGGCGTTCGCGTCCGACGCGGAGGCCGGGCGGGCCTCCGGTTCGCCAGCGTGAGGGTCGAGCGTAGCCAATAGGGTCCTACTGCTCCTTGAAGCGATAACCGACGCCGTAGAGCGTTTCGATCATTTCGAAGTCGTCATCGGTTGCCTTGAACTTCTTCCTGAGGCGCTTGATGTGGCTGTCGATGGTACGATCATCGACATAGACCTGATCGTCATAGGCGGCGTCCATCAGGGCATTGCGCGACTTGACGACGCCGGGGCGCAGCGCGAGGGCCTGCAGGATCAGGAATTCGGTGACGGTGAGGGTGACGCGCTGCCCTTTCCAGGTGCAGGTATGTCGCTCTTCGTCCATCACCAGGGCGCCGCGCTCGATCAGCGCCTTGCTGGGGGCCGGCTCGGCGCCGGCAGCGCCGGGCGCGGAGGGATCGCGCGGGGCCGAGCGGCGCAGGATGGCCTTGACCCGTTCCACCAGCAGGCGCTGGCTGAAGGGCTTGGTGATGAAGTCGTCGGCACCCATCTTGAGGCCGAACAGTTCGTCGATTTCCTCGTCCTTGGAGGTGAGGAAGATAACCGGAACGTCGGACTTCTGGCGCAGGCGGCGCAGCAGTTCCATGCCGTCCATACGCGGCATCTTAATGTCGAGAATGGCCAGGTCCGGCTTGTCGGTCGTCAGCCCTTCGAGACCGGAAGCGCCGTCAGTATAGGTGGCAACCTGGTACCCTTCCGCTTCCAGGGTAAGGGAAACGGAGGTGAGGATGTTGCGGTCGTCATCCACGAGGGCGATCTTGGGCATGTACTGCCTTTCTTCATTGACGCTTTTGATTCACAGACGGCCCGCCGCGACCTGTCTTGGTGGGTTGTTGGGCCGGTGTTGCAGGCGAAAATTGCGTATTAAATAAGGCGTTCGGCGGCCTTGTGCCAGTGTCGGCATGTATTTCCTGTCGATGAGACTTCCGTCGTACGACCGATTTCGGGATGGTTGCAGCGCCCCTTGCGATCCTATTTTTCTCCCATCGGGCCGCCAACTTGCGCGGCGGCCAAGGGGAGAGACAAAACCATGACGGCCTTCGACCACAAGCGTCTCAGGACAGCCATCGCCGATGCGGCAATCTCGCTCAGCGACAACGCGAACGCCCCGGCCCTGGTTGCCGCAGCCATCGCCCAGGGCGGCGCGGAGCTGACGGCACATGGGGCGCTCAGCGTCGAGACAGGCGCCTTCACAGGACGCTCGCCCAAGGACAAGTTCATCGTGCGCGACGGGCTGACCGAGGGCAAAGTGTGGTGGGACAATTCGGGCTCCATGGCGCCCGAGAGGTTCGAGCTGCTGCTGGCCGATGTGACTGCGCATCTTTCAGGCCAGCCGCTGTTCCGCCAGGACCTTCTGGCCGGCGCCGATCCCGCGCACCAATATGACGTGACCGTGGTGACCCCCAGCGCCTGGCACGCCCTGTTCATCCGCAACCTGCTTATCCGTCGCGACGAGGGCATACCGGCCTCGGACAGTGCCGTGCCGGTCACCATCGTCCACGCTCCCCTGTTCGAAGCCGACCCGGCCCGCCATGGCTGCCGCACCGGGACGGTCATCGCGCTCGACATGAGCCGCAATCTCGTCGTCATCGCCGGCACGCGCTATGCCGGGGAGATCAAGAAGAGCGTCTTCTCGCTGTTCAATTTTCATGCGCCGGACCGGGGCGTGCTGCCCATGCACTGCTCGGCCAATCTCGGCCGTGATGGCGAGGCCGCGCTGTTCTTCGGCCTTTCGGGCACCGGCAAGACCACGCTCAGCAACGACCCCGAGCGGCCGCTGATCGGCGACGACGAACATGGCTGGAGCCCGACCGGCGTCTTCAACCTCGAAGGCGGGTGCTACGCCAAGACCGTGAACCTCTCGGCTTCGGCCGAGCCGGAGATTTTTGCCGCGACGCGCCGCTTCGGCACGGTGCTCGAAAATGTCGTGCTGGATGCCGATAATGTGCCGGCCTTCGCGGATGTGAGCCGAACCGAGAACACCCGCGCAGCCTATCCCATCCAGGTGCTGCCCTCGATCGCCAAGGGCAGCGTCGGTGGCACACCGAAGACCGTGGTGTTCCTCACCGCCGACGCCTTTGGCGTGCTGCCGCCGCTGGCACGGCTCTCGCCGGACCAGGCCGTCTACCATTTCCTTTCGGGCTACACCGCCAAGGTTGCCGGCACCGAGCGCGGCGTCACTGAGCCGCAGGCGACGTTCTCGGCCTGTTTCGGGGCACCCTTCATGCCGCTCCATCCCACCGTTTATGGCCGGATGCTGGCGCAGCGGCTGCGCGAAAGCGGCGCGCAGGCCTGGCTGCTCAATACCGGTTGGATCGGCGGCGCCTTTGGCACGGGCAAGCGCATCGACATCGCCTCGACCCGGCGCCTCCTGTCGGCAGCGCTCAACGGCGAACTCGACCAGGTCGACATGCGCTTTGACCCGCTGTTCGGCTTTGAGGTGCCCATGAGCGTGCCCGGCGTCGACGAGCGCCTGCTCGAGCCGCGCCAATGCTGGGCCGATGGCGACGCCTATGACGCGCAGGCGGCCCGGCTCGTGGCCCTGTTCACGAAGAACTTCGAGAAGTTCGGGCCTGACGCCGATGCCGAAGCCGGTCCCCGGCTGCAGATGGCGGCGGAGTAGCCGGGCCACCCCCACCATGCGGCTGGCGGCGTAGAAACTCGAACACTTCCTAAGCACCGTGCCGCCCTCGGACTTGATCCGAGGGCCGCTCGCATCGCAGTGGGTATGTTAGCTGGTCCTCGGTTCAAGCCCGAGGACGGCGTCGCGAGCGGCGTTAGGATGACCCAAACAACATGGGCGCCATTGGCGCCCTTTTCCGTATCACCCGTGATCAGAGATCAATTAGGCGAGTAAAAAATGTGGCTGTCGACGGTGGCGACGCGGCTGAAGGTGTTGGCCCAGGAGGGGCGCACGGCCGTGGTGTGGTAGTAGAGGGCGGTGCCGGGCAGCACGCCGATCTCTTCGCCGAGGGCGAATTCGGCATAGACTTCGCGGGCGAGGTCCTGCGAGTTGATCCAGGCGCGGCGTTCGCCCGGCGTGTCGTCGCGGCCGTCGCAGGCAAAGGTGAACTGGCAGCGGTAACGGCCCTTGTCGGCATTCTGATAAATGACGCCGCAAAGGGTCGAGGGGAATTTGTTGGAGCGGGCGCGGTTGACGATGATGTTGGCCACGGCCATCTGGCCGGTGGCGCTTTCGCCGCGCGCTTCGTGATAGATCGCCTGGGCCAGGCATTCGCGCTCGCCATTGGCATATTCGACGCGCTTGGCGGTCGGCTGGTAGCCATTGGCGACATAGTCGGCCAGCAGCGCCGAGGTGACGGAGGGTTCGACACGCGGCGCCGGGGCGGTGAAGCTGGCAATGGCGGAGAGCGCGGTATTGCCGCCCTCGAGCGAACCACGACCGATATAGCCCATCAGCAGATCGCTGGTCAGTTCGGGCTGCGGCCCGGACAGCGTCACGTCAACGGCGCGCAGTTCCTGCTGGCGCTTGACGTAGTTGGCGAGCAGTTCCGGGGTCAGCTTCTGCTGGCCGGGCGCCAGCGGCATGGCCGTGGGACCGAGGGCCGGCTGAGCGCGCAGGCTCAGGACATCGGCCGGGATCGCAGCGGGCAGCGTCAGATTGGTTTCGGCATGGGCAGGCGAGAGCGTGACGAAGAGCACCAGTGCGGCCGCACCCAACGCCAGAACGGGCGATACGGCGCGCGCGATTTTCTGCTGCCAGCCAGGTGTCAACGCTTAGTCCTTACCCCTGAGCCCTGCCAGTGCCTCCGGCGGGCCTTCTATCGAGAGCACCCGCGAGGGGCCCCTGCACTTCCCGGTTGCACACTAGCCAAGGCGGCGCCGGGATGGAAGTCGAAATTTACGGCTGGTTAACCATAAGCATTAGCGACTTAAGACAGAGTTAATGGAGCGGAGAACCCAGGAAAACCCCAGAAATTTCCTCAACTTGGACGTGCTGAACCGAGCCTTGACGGCTTGATTAAAGGTTTAACGATTTCGTCAGATGGTTAATCGTGATCGAAGGCGGCCAGGTGAACATCCACAAGAGATGTCATCACATGCACGCCCAGGGCATGGATCTCGTCACTGGCGAGAACGAGATCAGGCACCATCACCGTCTGCATGCCGGCGGCATGGGCGGCCCTGACGCCGGCATGGCTGTCCTCGAGCGCGAGGCAGCGCGCCGGCTCGACGCCGAGGCGGCTGGCGGCGGTGAGATAGGGCTCTGGATGGGGCTTGGGATTAACCACATCGTCGCGCGTCACCACGGTTTCGAAGAGGTCGAGCAGGCCCGCCGCGCCCAGATGATGCTGGGCATGGGGATTGCGCGAGGACGTGGCGACCGCCGTCGGGATACCGCGCGCCCGCAATTCCCGGATGAACTCCACCGCCCCGGCCTTCACCGGCACGCCGGCATGGCTGCGCTCGCGCATGGTGACGCGGCACTTTTCGTCGAACAAGGCATAGGGAAAGGCAACGCCATAGCTTTCGACCAGCAATTGCTGGGTCCGCTCGTGGCTTGATCCGACCATGGAGCGATGCACGTCATGGGTCATCTCGAACCCCAGTTCGGTGCAGACATCGAAGACGATGTCGCGGAAGACCGACTCGGTATCGAGCAGGGTCCCGTCCATGTCGAAGATGGCGGCGTCAAACGGCGCGAGGCGGGTGGCGGGGCTGCGGAGGGGAGATGACGTGATCATCCTTCTCCCTATAGGCGCATTCGGCGACATGTGCCAGACGGGGCGGCGCAAGGCCGGGTTGCGACCCGCGACGAACGAAACCGCCTCTGCTAGCGTTGCGCCGCCATGACCCAGTTTCTTGCCTCCAAGGCCCATGCCGCTCTCGGCCGGGATTTTTACGATCCGGTCGCGCCTGCGGATTTCCCCACGACCGTGCTCCGCCATCGCGACGGACGCTGGGCAGAGCGCCTTGGCCTCGGCGCGCTGACGGACGCGGAGTGGCTTGCCCATTTCGGCCGCTTCGAGCCCCTGCCCGGCTCGTTCGAGCAGCCCCTGGCGCTGCGCTACCACGGCCATCAGTTCCGCTCCTACAATCCCGAACTGGGTGACGGGCGCGGTTTTCTCTTCGGCCAGTGCGTGGACCCGGTGGATGGCCGCCTCCTCGATTTCGGCACCAAGGGCTCGGGCAAGACGCCGTGGTCGCGCGGCGGCGACGGCCGCCTCACCCTCAAGGGCGGGGTGCGCGAGGTATTGGCCACCGAAATGCTGGAAGCCCTGGGTGTCTATACGTCGAAGAGCTTTTCGCTCGTCGAAACCGGCGAGCCGCTTTATCGCGGCGACGAGCCCTCTCCCACCCGCTCCTCGGTGCTGACGCGCCTCAGCCACAGCCATATCCGCATCGGCACCTTCCAGCGCCTCGCCTATCTCGATGACACCGCAAACCTATCGCGGCTCGTGGACCACGCCATCGCCCACTATTACCCAGACCTGGCGGACGCCGGGGACAAGGCGGCAGCGCTGCTGGAAGCAGTCGTCGCAAAGGTAGCGCGGCTCGGCGCGCAATGGATCGCGGCCGGCTTCGTGCATGGCGTGCTCAACACCGACAATATCAACATTAGCGGCGAGAGCTTCGATTACGGGCCGTGGCGTTTCCTGCCGCATTACGACCCGGACTTCACCGCGGCCTATTTCGACGAGACCGGTCTTTATGCCTTCGGCCGCCAACCCGACACGCTGGCCTGGAACCTGACCCGGCTGGCCGAATGTCTTCTTCCACTGTCCTCGCTTGAACGGCTCGAACCGGCGCTCAATACGGTATGGCCGGTGTTTCGCGAGGAACTCCCGCGCCAGATGCTGCGGCGGCTCGGCCTCCAGCCGCGCGACGTGGAACAGGACGGGGCGTTCGTCACCGCGCTGTTCGGCTTTCTTTCGGCCAGCAGGGCGCCCTATGAGCAGTTCTTCTTCGACTGGCGCGGCGGCGTGCTCAGCATGGACCGGGCGGCGCGCAGCCCATCGGCCCACTTCTATGCCCGCGAGGAATTCCGGCCGGTGGCCGACCTCCTGGAAGCCTATGGCCCCAGCGACGACGTCAATCTCGGCCACGCCTATTTCGCGCGCGAAACACCCCGCACCATGCTGATCGACGAGATGGAAGCCATCTGGGCGCCCATTGCCGAGCGGGATGATTGGGGGCTGTTTCACGATACGCTGGGTGAGATTGCGGTGATGCGTGACGCGTATGGGGTGGTTCCCTAGGCTTTGTCCCACATATGCACAGGTCGTCACCCTCGGGCTTGACCCGAGGGGGTTGCACTTGTGGCGGCATTGGCAAGTGAAGTGCCCTCGGGTCAAGCCCGAGGGTGACGCCGTGTTTGTTGAACTCCATGAGCCCAGCCGCTAGCCTCTCCCCGAGGAGACCCCCACCATGCCCCTATACGCCCTCGACGACATCGCGCCCCGCATTGATCCCGGCGTCGGCTGGATCGCGCCGACGGCTGTCATCGTGGGTGATGTGGTGGTCGGGGCCGAGGTCGGCATCTGGTTCGGTGTCGTGGCGCGCGGAGACATCGAGACCATCAGCATCGGCGCGCGCAGCAATATCCAGGAAAACTGCGTGCTCCATACCGACAAGGGTTTTCCGCTCACCATCGGCGAGAATGTCACCGTGGGGCACGCCGCCATCGTCCATGGCTGCAGCATTGGCGACAATACGCTGATCGGCATGGGCGCCACCGTGCTCAACGGCGCCGTGATCGGAAAGAACTGCCTCGTCGGCGCCAATGCGCTGGTGACCGAAGGCAAGGTGATCCCCGACAATTCCCTGGTCGTGGGTGCTCCCGCAAAAATCGTCAGGCAGATCGACAGCGAAGGCGAGGCCGCCCTTGCCGCCTCGGCGGACCGCTATGTCGCCAATGCAAAGCGCTTCGCCGCCGGGATGGCGCCGGTTGCCGATCTGGGTCCGGATTTCGAGCCCGGCTGAGCGGAAGCCATTTGCCTTTTGCGCCCGTTCCCGCCAATCTCGGATTTGACTGTCCGGTCAAAAAACAAGAGGCAGCGGGAGGCCAGCCCATGCAGACGATCATTTCCGCCCTGGAAACACGGCGCGAGGAGGCGCGGCAGGGCGGCGGGCAGAAGCGCATCGATACGCAGCACGCCAAGGGCAAGCTGACCGCACGCGAGCGGCTCGACGTGCTGCTCGATCCCGGTAGTTTCGAAGAATACGACATGTTCGTCACCCATCGGGCGACGGATTTCGGCATGGAAAAGACCATCATTCCAGGCGATGGCGTGGTCACCGGCTGGGGCACGATCGAGGGGCGGCTGGTTTACGTTTTCAGCCAGGATTTCACCGTCTTCGGCGGCTCGCTCTCGGAAACTCATGCCAAGAAGATCTGCAAGATCATGGATCTCGCCATGCAGAATGGCGCGCCTGTCATCGGCCTCAATGATTCCGGTGGTGCGCGCATTCAGGAAGGTGTCGCGTCTCTCGGTGGCTACGCCGACGTGTTCTGGCGCAATGTGCAGGCCTCGGGCGCCATTCCGCAGATTTCGGTGATCATGGGCCCATGTGCCGGTGGCGCGGTCTATTCGCCCGCCATGACCGACTTCATCTATATGGTCGAGGATACGAGCTACATGTTCGTGACCGGACCGGATGTGGTCAAAACCGTCACCAATGAGACTGTCACTCAGGAAGAGCTGGGGGGCGCCTCGACGCATACGAAAATCTCGTCGGTGGCCGACGCGGCCTTCGCCAATGACATCGAAACCCTGCTCGAAGTGCGACGGCTCTTTGCCTATCTGCCGCTGGCCGCCGGGCAGAAGCCGCCGCGCGTCGTGACCCATGACCCGATCGACCGGCGCGACGACAAGCTCGACACCATCATTCCTGACAGCGCCAACAAGCCCTATGACATGCACGAGGTCATCACCACGGTGGCCGACGAGGGCGATTTCCTCGAAATCCAGAAGAACCACGCGGGCAATATCCTGGTCGGCTTCATCCGGCTCAACGGCGAAACCGTGGGCGTCGTCGCCAATCAGCCGCTGGTGCTGGCCGGGTGCCTCGATATCAATGCCTCAAAGAAAGCCGCGCGCTTCATCCGCTTCTGCGACAGTTTTGAAATCCCGATCCTGACCTTTGTTGACGTGCCCGGGTTCCTACCCGGCGTGGCGCAGGAATATGGCGGCATCATCAAGCATGGCGCCAAGCTGTTGTTCGCCTATTCGGAAGCGACCGTGCCGCTGGTGACGGTCATCACCCGCAAAGCCTATGGCGGCGCCTATGACGTGATGGCCTCAAAACATATCAAGGCCGACGTCAACTATGCCTGGCCCTCGGCCGAAATCGCCGTGATGGGCGCCAAGGGCGCGACGGAAATCCTCTATCGCTCGGAACTAGGCGACAAGGAGAAAATCGCCCAGCGTACCGCCGACTACGAAGCCCGCTTCGCCAATCCCTTCGTCGCCGCCGAACGCGGGTTTATCGACGACGTGATTATGCCGCATGGAACGCGGCGGCGGGTGATCCGGGCCTTTTCGACCCTCCGGCACAAGAGCGTGCTGGGGCCGAAGAAGAAGCACGACAATATTCCGTTGTGAGGGGCGACACATGAGCATCACCAAACTCCTCATCGCCAACCGGGGTGAAATCGCCTGTCGGGTCATCAAGACGGCCCGGAAGATGGGCATTGCCACTGTCGCCGTTTATTCCGATGCCGACCGCGAGGCGCTGCATGTGCGGATGGCTGATGAGGCCGTGCATATCGGAGCGTCGCCGGCCAAGGACTCGTATCTGCAGATCGACAAGATCATTGCCGCTTGCCGGGAGACCGGGGCTCAGGCGGTGCATCCGGGCTATGGGTTTCTTTCGGAGAACCCTAGGTTTGCCGAGGCGCTGGAAGCCGCCGGCATCATCTTTGTCGGCCCGCCGCAAAAAGCCATCGAGGCCATGGGCGACAAGATCACGTCCAAGAAGATCGCTGCCGAGGCGGGTGTGTCGACTGTGCCCGGGCATATGGGTCTGATCGATGATGCCGAGCATGCGGTGACCATCGCGCAGTCGATCGGCTATCCGGTGATGATCAAGGCGTCGGCGGGCGGCGGCGGCAAGGGCATGCGCATCGCGTGGAATGACGCAGAGGCGCGCGAGGGCTTTGAGCGGTCGAAGTCCGAAGCGGCGAGTTCATTTGGTGATGATCGCATCTTCATCGAAAAGTTCGTCACCGAGCCGCGCCATATCGAAATCCAGTTGATTGCCGACGCGCATGGCAATGCGCTCTATCTCAACGAGCGCGAATGCTCGATCCAGCGGCGCAACCAGAAGGTGATCGAGGAAGCGCCCTCGGCCTTCCTCGACGAGGCGACGCGAAAAGCCATGGGCGAGCAGTCGGTGGCCCTCGCCAAAGCCGTTGGCTATCAGAGCGCCGGGACGGTGGAATTCATCGTCGACAAGGACCGCAATTTCTATTTCCTCGAGATGAATACGCGGCTGCAGGTCGAGCATCCGGTGACTGAGCTGATCACCGGACTGGACCTCGTGGAGCTGATGCTGCGCGTGGCCAATGCCGAGAAACTGCCGCTGAGCCAGGACGAGGTGCGCCGCGACGGCTGGGCCATCGAGTCGAGACTCTATGCCGAAGACCCCTATCGCAATTTCCTGCCCTCGACCGGGCGGCTGACGCGCTACCGGCCGCCAGCGGAAAGCGCCTCGGACACCTTGGTGGTGCGCAACGATACCGGCGTCTTTGAAGGCGGCGAGATTTCCACCTTCTACGATCCGATGATCGCAAAACTCTGCACCTGGGCGCCGACGCGCATCGAGGCCGTGGATGCCATGGCCGTGGCACTGGATACGTTTGAAGTCGAGGGCGTGGGCAATAACCTGCCCTTCCTCTCGGCCGTGATGGAGCAGACGCGGTTCCGCGAGGGGCGGCTGACCACGGGCTATATCGCCGAAGAGTTTCCCGAGGGGTTTGCGGGCGCCGAACTCAGCGAGGAGCATCATGTCGATGTGGTAGCCGGCGCCGCCCTCCTGATGGCGCGCCGCGAGGCGCGTCGGCTGGGCGTCGAGTCGGAGAGCCAATGGCATGTGCAGATCGGCGACAAGGCCGAGACCGTGGTTCTGCATCAGCATGGACTCGATACGCTGGTCGACCTCGACTGGCGCTCAGAGGCGGTGCGCCTTACCTGGCAGCCGGGTGACACGATCGCCCATCTCGATTGGTCGGGCGGCCGCAATGCCGTGCTCAAGGTCGAGCCGACAGGCTCGGGCTTCCGCATCCGCTATCGCGGCGCCGATCGGAAGGTGCTCGTGCTGCGGCCCCATATCGCACAGTATCTCAAACATATGCCGGTCAAAGTGCCGCCGGACATGAGCCGCTTCCTGCTCTGCCCGATGCCGGGCCAGGTGGTGCGCGTCGATGTCCGGGAAGGCGACGTGGTCGAGGACGGACAGACCCTCGCCATTGTCGAAGCGATGAAGATGGAAAACGTGCTCAAGGCGCAGAAGCGGGCGCGGGTCAGCAAGGTGCATGTCGCCCCCGGCGCCGTGCTGGCGGTGGATGCGGTGATGCTGGAATTCGAGGCGGTGTGATGATGGCTCACATGGAAGCCCCGTCTCCTTCGCCTCCCTCCCCCTTGAGGGGAGGGATCGAGGGTGGGGGTCGGTCAGTGGGCCACATGGCCACCCCCTCCCCAGTTCCGCTACGGCGCAAGGCGCCTAGCTGCACTACCCTCCCCTCAAGGGGGAGGGTGGGCAGGAACGTGGCTCTCGCTCAGGATGTCGCCCATGTCCGATAGTCACGACAAATGGGCCGCCCTCGCCCAGCACGAACTCCGCGATACGCCGCTGTCCTCGCTTGACCGCGACTATGGCGGCATCGGCGTGAAACCGGTCTACTTCGGGGAAGGCTCGGAAGTGCCCGGCGCGGAGCCGTTCACCCGTGGCGTGCGGGCGACCATGTATGCCAACCGGCCATGGACCATCCGCCAGTATGCCGGCTTCTCGACCGCACGCGAAAGTAACGCCTTTTATCGTCAGGCTCTGGAAAAGGGACAGAAGGGCCTATCGGTGGCTTTCGACCTTGCCACCCATCGCGGCTATGACAGCGATCATCCGCGCGTCGTCGGCGATGTCGGCAAGGCCGGCGTCGCGATCGACAGTGTCGAGGACATGAAGGTGCTGTTCGACGGCATTCCGCTCGACCAGATGAGCGTCTCGATGACCATGAATGGCGCGGTCATTCCGGTACTCGCCATGTTCATTGTCGCCGCCGAGGAACAGGGCGTGCGGCAGGATCAGCTCGAGGGGACCATCCAGAACGACATTCTCAAGGAGTTCATGGTCCGCAACACCTATATCTATCCGCCCGAGCCATCGATGCGGATCGTGGGCGACATCATCGCCCATACGGCCGAGCACATGCCGCGCTTCAACTCGATCTCGATCTCGGGCTACCACATGCACGAGGCCGGGGCGACAGCGGTGCAGGAGCTGGCCTATACGTTGGCCGACGGCATGGATTATGTGCGCGCCGCCCAGGCGCGCGGGCTCGATATCGACGCCTTTGCCGGGCGCCTCAGCTTCTTTTTCGGCATCGGCATGAACTTCTTCCTCGAAGTCGCGAAACTGCGCGCCGCGCGGCAGCTGTGGAGCCAGATCGTGACCGATCTCGGCGCCAAAGACCCGCGTTCCAAGATGCTGCGCACCCATTGCCAGACGTCCGGCGTGTCGCTGACAGAGCAGGACCCGCACAACAATATCGTGCGCACCACGATCGAGGCGCTGGCCGCTACGCTGGGAGGCACGCAGTCGCTGCATACCAATTCTTTTGACGAAGCCATTGCGCTGCCCACCGAGTTTTCGAGCCGCATCGCCCGCAATACCCAGCTTATCCTGCAGCATGAATCGCGCATTACCGACGTCGTCGACCCGCTGGGCGGCTCCTACTACATCGAGGCGCTGACGGCGGAGCTGGTCGCCGGGGCGCGTAAGCTGATCGAAGAAGCTGAATCGCAGGGCGGCATGACCGCCTTTGTGCAGTCCGGCGGCCCGAAACTGGCCATCGAACAGGCCGCGGCGCTCCGGCAGGCGCGGGTGGACCGGGGCGAGGACGTGATCGTCGGCGTCAATCGCTACCGGGTCGAGGCCGAGGAAAAGATCGAGGTCCGCGAGATCGACAATGCCAAAGTGCGGGCCGAGCAGATCGCCCAGCTCGAGCGCATCCGCGCCACGCGCGACGAGGCCAAGTGCCAGTCCATGCTGGCGGGATTGCGCGAATTCGCGGCCAAGGACGAGGGCAACCTCCTTGCCGCCGCGGTGGAAGCGGCCCGGGCCCGCGCCACGCTGGGCGAGATTTCGCTGGCCCTGGAAGACGTGTTCGGCCGCCACCGCGCCGTCACCAGGGTGATTTCGGGCGTCTATGCCGGTGGGTATGGCGACGACCCGCAACTGGCCTCGGTGGTCGACCGTATCTCGGCCTTCAAGGCCGCGCGCGGCCGCGCGCCCTCCATCTTCATCGCCAAGATGGGGCAGGATGGGCATGATCGCGGCGCCAAGATCATCGCCTCGGCCTTTGCCGATCTGGGCTTCGTCGTTCATATGGGCGACCTGTTCGAGACCGCGCCCGAAGTGGCTGCGCATGCGGATACATTTAAGGTGGATGCGGTGGGGGTCTCGTCGCTCGCCGCCGGCCACAAGACGCTGGTTCCCGAACTGATCGCGGCGCTGCGCGATCGCGATCTCGGCGAGGTCACCGTGGTGGTGGGCGGGGTCATTCCCGAACCGGACTACGACTTCCTCTATGCGGCAGGTGTCGCGGCGATCTTCGGGCCCGGCACCAACGTGCTCGACGCCGCCTTCTCGGTGCTGAACGAGATCGAGGGAAGGCTGAGCAATCGATGAGTTTGGAAGGCCCCCTCATGATCGGCCGGCTCAACCATATTGCCATCGCCGTACCCGACCTCGCCGTTGCCGCCGCAAAGTATCGCGACCAGCTCGGCGCCAGTGTCGGGGCGCCGCAGGCTCTGCCCGAGCATGGGGTGACGGTCGTGTTCGTCGATACCGGCAATACCAAGGTCGAGCTGCTCGAGCCCCTGGGTGAAGCCTCGCCCATTGCCGCGTTTCTGGAAAAGAACCCGGCGGGCGGCATGCATCATGTCTGTTTCGAAGTGCCCGATCTTTCAGCGGCAATAGCCCGGCTGACGGCCGAGGGTGCGCGTATCCTGGGCGATGGCAAGCCGCGCATCGGCGCCCATGGCAGGCCGGTGATCTTTCTCCATCCAAAGGATTTTTTCGGGACGTTGATCGAACTCGAAGAAGTCTAGGCGCGTCCCGTTTGCCGCGCATTTACCAATTTGTCACATTGGACCACCGGTAAGGTACTCATCAACGCCTCGCCGCCTAGTATTGCTGCTGACACAGAAGGTGTCGGGGCGCTCAGGCAAAGATGGTCGATACTCGGTCAGGCACACATCGCGGGGATTGGCGGCGCACCATGGTCCTGCCGGTGCTGGTGGCGCTGGTGGCCATGCTGATCATCGGCATATTCCTCGACCAGCAGAACCAGCAGATCACCGAGAACCGGCTGCGGACAGAGGCCCTCAACCAGATTTCGGTGATCCGCGCCAAGCTCGAAGGCAATATTTCGAGCAATGTGCAGCTCGTCAAAGGGCTGGTTTCGGTGATCGCCACCGAGCCGGACATGGACCAGGAGCGCTACGATGCGCTGGTCAGCAACCTTTTCGAGGAAAAAAGCCAGTTGCGTTCGGTCGCGGCGGCGCCCGATCTCGTGGTGAGCATGAGCTATCCGCTCAAGGGCAACGAGGCGGTGATCGGGATCGATTACCGCGACCTGCCCAACCAGTGGGAAGCGGTCGAAAAGGTCGCAACCACGGGCAAGCTCTCCATTGCCGGGCCGGTCGATCTGGTGCAGGGCGGGCGCGGCTTTATCGGACGCTTCCCAGTCTTCACCGGCGAAGGTCACGAGCGCCGTTTCTGGGGCATCGTTTCGGCCGTGGTCGATGTGGACCGGCTCTATCTTCAAAGCGGGCTCTTCAACCCGCTGCTGAGCCTGCGCATTTCCATCACCGGCCACGATGGCACGGGCGAGGAAGGCCGGCGGTTCTTCGGCCCCGATCTCAGCGGCGAGCGCCCGGTGGTCGTCGATGTCGTGCTGCCCTCGGGCAAATGGCAGATCGCGGCCGTTCCGAAATCGGGCTGGTCCGGCAATCCGGTCTCGCTCTGGGCACTGCGCGGCATGCTCGTGGGCGCCGCCGCTCTCATTCTTTTTCCCGTCGTCGTCACCAGCCGCATGATCCGCGAGCGGCACGAACACATCCACGCCCTAGGCGAACGGGAAAGCCAGTTGGCGCGGCTGACGCGCCGGCTCAACCTGGCACTCGACGTGTCCAAGATTGGCGTCTGGGAAATGGACATGTCCACCGGTCTTCAAACCTGGGACGACCAGACCTATGCGCTTTACGGCATGCGGGCCGACGGCAAGACCCGCAACCACGACGATTGGCGCGCCCTCCTCCATCCCGACGACCGCGATCGCGCCGAAGCCAATTTCCGCGAGATGATCGGCGGGGGCCGCTATGAATCGGACTATCGGGTGGTGACGCCCGACGGCCGCACGCGCCATGTGCGTTCGGTCGGAGCGCTGTTCCAGGAGCCCGGCCAGCCCGACAGGGTCATCGGCGTCAACTGGGACGTGACCAGCGATGTCGAGCTCAACGAAGACCTGCGCCGCGCCAAGCGGCAGGCGGAAGCGCGCAACAACGAGTTGGAAGCGGCCCGCATTCGCATCGAGCACAATGCGCTGCATGACAGCCTGACCGGCCTGCCCAACCGGCGCTATCTCGACGAAGTGCTGAAGCGCCACGCCGCCGACGGCTACCACGGCAGCGGCTCCATCGCGCTCCTGCATATCGATCTCGACCGCTTCAAGCAGATCAACGATACGCTGGGCCATGCAGCGGGTGACGCCATGCTGGTCCATGCCAGCCAGGTGCTGCGCGCCAATTGCCGTGAAACCGACTTCGTCGCCCGCATCGGCGGGGACGAATTCGTCATCGTTTCCAGCGCCGGATCAAGCGATGCGCGCCTCACCGTCATTGCCGACCGCATCGTGCGCGAAATGCGCCGGCCGGCCTCGCATGAAGGGCATGAATGTCGCTTCGGCGTCAGCATTGGCGTCGCCGTGTCACGCGCGGTCAACATCGACGTCAAGCAATTGCTGGTCAATGCCGATATCGCGCTCTACCGGGCCAAGGCGCTGGGCCGCAACCGGCATGAATTCTTCTCCGAGGCGTTGCAGGCGGAAGTGGTCAACACCAAGCGCGTCGCCGATGAGGTGCTCAAGGGGCTCGAGGCGGAGGCCTTCATTCCCTATTACCAGCCGCAGTTCTGCGCCCGCACGCTCGAACTGGTGGGCGTCGAGGCGCTGGCCCGCTGGCAGCACCCCAAGGACGGGATCAAGACCCCGGACAGCTTCATGGCGGTGGCCGAGGAGCTCAACGTGGTGGCCCAGATCGACCGCCTGGTGCTCGACCATACGCTGGCCGATCTCGCCCGCTGGGACAAGCTCGGCCTTTGCGTGCCGCGCGCCTCGGTCAATGTCTCGCTCAAGCGCCTGCATGACGAGGGCCTGATCGAGAGCCTCCGCGCCCTGCCGGTGGAGCCGGGCCGGCTCGCCTTCGAGCTGGTGGAAAGCATCTATCTCGACGAAAGCGATGGCGTCGTCGCCTGGAATATCGACCAGATCAAGGAGCTGGGCATCGACGTCGAAATCGACGATTTCGGCACCGGTTATGCGTCGATCGTATCGCTGCAGAAGCTGCATCCGCGCCGGCTCAAGATCGACCGGCAATTGGTCATGCCCATTCTCAAGGAGCCGGCGCAGCGCCAGCTCGTGGCTTCCATCGTCGATATCGGCAAGTCCATGGATATCGAGATCGTTGCCGAAGGGGTCGAGACCATGGAACACGCGGTGATCCTGCGCGACCTGGGCTGCGACATCCTCCAGGGCTATGCCTTTGCCCGCCCGATGTCGCGCGACGCGCTCGAAGACTTTCTGCACGAAAAGGCCTGGGCCCAAGTGGGCTGACGGCCGTTGGCGCCTATCCTCGCCCGTTTGCGGGGGAGCGTCACGCGCCCTATGACATTCCAAACTTGCCCCAGGCACCGTACCGCCCTCGGGCTTGACCCGAGGGCCCGTTGCGACACCCAATGACCTCATGCCGGTGAGGAGTGGTCCTCGGGTCAAGCCCGAGGACCGCACCGTGGACGGTACGGCGCTCAGTCGACGAGGAAATAGGTGATGGTGGTCACCACCCGCACCTTCTTGTCGATCTGCTTTTCCGGCCGGTCATTGGGGATTTCCACCGCGGGCAGGATTTCGAACACGCCCTGGTTGGCGCTCTGGATATCGCCGACCTGGGCGCCGGATTCGGTGGCGAACTGGGCGGCGGTTTCCTTGGCGCGCTGCGTCGCCTCGGTCAGCATTTCGCTCTTCAAGTCATTGATGCCGGTAAAGACGAAGCTGGCCCCGGCGCTATAGGCATCGGAGGAGAACACCACGCCCTGGCGCAGGAGATCCGCGACGGAGCGGCTGGCATCGGCCAGGTCGGTGACGCGGTCGGTGGTGACCAGCATGTCCTCGGTGAGGACGAAGCGATAGTCATCAGGCGTCGAGCCGGCATTGTAGCCGGCCGCCCGATCCTCGACGAGGACGTTCTGGACCTGGATTTCGGTCTCGGCAAAGCCGCGATCGGCGAGGAAGGCGCGAACGGCGGCTTCCGAGGTTTCGAGGCTGGCGCGGGCCGCCTGTAGGGTCGGGCCGGTGGCGACGAAGCGGATGGGCCAGAAGCCCAGATTAGCCTCGACCGACCGTTCGCTGAGACCCTTGACCGTTACGGTGCGCAGCGGCTGCCGGCTATCCACGAGCCCGGTGCTGACAAACCAACCAGCCAGCGCAATGCCGGCCGCAACGAAAAGCGCTGCAACAATCCCAACCGATTTCATGATAATCCCCCTGCTGTCCCCAGGACAGAATGAGCGCCGAAAACGTGGCGCAACCAAGGCTTAGAAGGAGGCGGCTGAATGGTGGCTGAACAGAGAAAATTTGGACTGGGTGTCGTCGGCGCCGGCATGGCCGCCAAGCCGCATGCGCTGGCGCTCAATGCGCTCAGGGACCGCATCGCCGTGCGCGGCGTCTGGCGCCGCAACCGGACCGAGCTCGAGCAGTTCTGCGCCACCTATGACTTTCCGGCTGCGGAGAGCTACGAAGCCCTGCTGGCCGATCCGGACTTGGATGCCATTCTGGTCCTCACCCCGCCCAATGCGCGCGAGGAGATCGTCGCGGCCGCGGCGAAGGCCGGCAAGCATGTGCTGATGGAAAAGCCGGTGGAGCGCACCACCGAAGCGGCCGAACGCATTGTCGCCGCCTGCGATGATGCCGGGGTGACGCTGGGCATCATCTTCCAGCACCGTTTCCGCGCTGCCTCGAAGGCGCTGGCCGAAAAGGTCGCCAGCGGCGAACTGGGCGCGCTGCATGCCGTGCACCTAGTGGTGCCGTGGTGGCGGCCGCAACGGGGCTATTACGACAAGCCGGGTCGCGGCAGCTTCGCGCAGGATGGCGGCGGCGTGCTGATCACTCAGGCCATTCACTCGCTCGACCTGATGCTGAGCCTCACCGGCCCGGTCAAGGCGGTCACCGCCCTCGCGGCCACGACCGGTTTCCACCAGATGGAGACCGAAGACTTCGTCGCCGGCGGCATGGAATTCGCCAGTGGCGCCGTGGGCGGGCTGATGGCGACCACCGCCAATTTTCCGGGCGGGGCGGAAAGCCTCACCCTCAACTTCGCCAAGGCCAGCGCGACGCTGACCGGTGGCAACCTCACGCTCAACTGGTTCGACGGCCGCACCGAGACCGTGGGCGAGGCCAGCAATTCGGGCGGCGGCGCCGACCCCATGGCCTTTCCCTTCGATTGGCACATGGCCCAGATCGCCGAATTCGCCGAGGCGGTGCAGGCGGGGCGGCAGCCGGTGTCGACCGGCCACACGGCGCTAGCCGTACACCGGCTCATCGATGCGCTGATCCGGTCAGGGAAAGAGGGGAGACGGGTGGAGGTTTAGGCGAGGGCGCCCTTCTTCTCCCTCCCCTGGAGGGGGAGGGTAGCGGCGCTCGGACCGTCAGGTCCGTAGCAAAGCTGGGTGGGGTGAGCGAAGCACTCGACATCAAGTGTCTTGGTCACCCCACCCTTAGTCCCTCCCCCTCAAGGGGAGGGAGGCGCAGGAGTGGAGGCCGCAGTATCTGATGGCGCTAAGCCACCTTGGAAATATCCGGCACCGCGTCGAGCAGCATGCGGGTATAGTCCGCCTGCGGATTGTCGAAGATGGCGTCGGTCGGGCCGTTTTCGACGAGGACGCCATTGTGCAAGACGCCGACCGAGCTCGACATCTGCCGCACCACAGCCAGGTTATGGCTGATGAGCAGGTAGGTGAGGCCGAATTCGGCCTGCAGCTCGCTCATCAGGTCCAGCACTTGGGCCTGCACCGAGACGTCGAGAGCCGAAGTCGGTTCGTCGCAGACGATGAATTCGGGCTGGCTCGACAGGGCGCGGGCAATAGCGACGCGCTGGCGCTGGCCGCCGGAGAATTCATGCGGAAACTTGCGCATGACCACCGGATCGAGGCGGACACGACGGAGAAGTTCGGCCACCCGGTCGTCGACCTCGCCACGATTGCGGGCAATGCCCAGGGTGCGCATCGGTTCGGCGATGATGTCGGCCACCCGCCAGCGCGGATTGAGGCTGGCATAGGGGTCCTGGAAGATCATCTGCACGCGCTTGCGGCGTTCCTGATGCCCGGCGCCGCTGGCCCAGATATCATGGCCGTCGACGGTGATCTGACCGGAGGTGGGGCGGACGAGACCGACGATCATCTTGGCGCAGGTGGATTTGCCCGAGCCGGATTCGCCGACAAGGCCAAAGGTCTTACCCTTTTCGATCGAGAAGCTGACTTCGTTGACGGCGCGGAAGACCTCGACCTTGCCTGGCATGAGCTTGAGGAAGCCGCCGCCACCGATCTCGTAATCCTTGACCAGCTTTTTGACCTGCACATAGGCGCCGTCGTCATTGGCGGCAGGGGCCGGCGTTGCCGCACCATCCTTGCGCTCGATGGTAGGGATCGAGTTGATGAGCTTGATCGTATAGGGCTCGCGCGGGCGGCGGATGATGTCGCCCACCGTGCCGGTCTCGACCACCTTGCCCTGGTGCATCACCACCATGCGGTCTGCCGTCTGGGCGATGACGCCCATGTCGTGGGTGATCAGCATCACCGCGGCGCCATGATTGGTGCAGAGCTTCTTGAGCACCTTGATGATCTGGGCCTGCACCGACACGTCGAGCGCCGAGGTCGGCTCGTCGGCGACGATCAGTTCGGGGCCGGCCGCAATGGCCAGCGCGATCACCACGCGCTGCCGCATGCCGCCGGAGAACTGGTGCGGATAGGAGTCGATGCGTTCCGCGGCCTTGGGAATTCCGGCTTCGGCGAGGAGGTCGATGGCCTTCTGGCGGGCTTCGGCTTCCGAGACCGGCAGGTGGGTGCGGATGGTTTCGACCAACTGGTCGCCCACCGTATAGAGCGGGTTGAGGCTGGTCAGCGGATCCTGGAACACCATGCCGATGCGCTTGCCGCGCAGCTTGGCGCGGGCGGCTTCGGGCAAGTTGTCGATGCGCTCGCCCTTCAAACGGATTTCGCCGCCGGCTATGTGGCCGGGTCGATCGATGAGACCGATGACGGCCGAGCCGGTCATCGATTTGCCGGCGCCCGATTCACCCACCACGCCGACGACTTCGCCGGGCATGATGTCGAAGGAGACGCCGTCGACGGCGCGGAACACGTCATCGCGGAAGGGGAACTCGACGACGAGGTCCTTGATGGAAAGAACGGGCTCGGTCATCAGCGCAACTTCGGATTGAGGGCATCGCGCAGCCAGTCACCCAGGAGGTTGACCGACAGAGCGAGCAGAACAAGGGTGATGGCGGGGAACAGCAGGATCCACCATTCGCCCGAGAACAGGAACTGCTGGCCGATGCGGATCAGGGTGCCGAGCGAGGGCTGGGTCGGGGGCACGCCGACGCCGAGGAAGGACAGGGTCGCCTCCTCGATGATGGCGAGCGCAAGGCCGATCGTGCCGATCACCAGAACCGGGCCGGTGACATTGGGCAGGACGTGGCGCAGGAGGACGATGAAGGGATTGACGCCCAGGATGCGGGCGGCCGCGACATAGTCCTTCTGCCGCTCGACCATGGTGGCGCCGCGCACGGTGCGGGCAAACTGCGCCCAGTTGGCAAGGCCGATGGCGATGATCAGCACCCAGACGGCAGCGCCTTCCTGCTGGTTGGGCGGGATGATGCCGCGGGCAATGCCGAAGATCAGCAGGGCGATGAGGATGGCCGGGAAGCTCAATTGCACGTCGGCAATGCGCATGATCACCGCGTCGAGGGCGCCGCCGACATAGCCCGCAACGAGACCCAGGCTGACGCCCAGCACCATGGCGAACAGCGTCGCCATGAGACCCACGAACAGCGAAACGCGCAGGCCATACATGATGGTCGAGAGCACGTCGCGGCCCTGGCTGTCGCTGCCGAGCGCGAAGTAGTTGCCGGCAAACGAGGTCGAATTGGGCGGAGTAAACCCATCCATCAGGTTGAGCGTGGCCGGGTTAAACGGATTATAGGGCGCCAGCCAGGGGGCGAAGATGGCCATCAGCACCAGCAGCAGTGCCACGATGGACGCCACGATGGTGATCGGCGAATGCCGGTACGACCAGACAATGTCGGACCGGAGGAACATCTTCCATCGCGAGGTCTTGGGGACCACGACAGGAGCGGCTGTAGTTTGGGGCAGATCGCTCATGGAGCCTACCTCCCGGATTTTGCGCCGTCGCGCAGGCGCGGATCGACGATGAAATAAAGGATATCAACGATGAGGTTGATGACCACGAAGACCAGCGCCACGAAGACGAGGTAGGCAGCCATAACCGGCACGTCGACGGCAGCGACGGAATTGACGAAGAGCGACCCGACGCCCGGCCACTGGAACACCGTTTCGGTGATGATGGCGAAGGCGATGACCGAACCCAGTTGCAGGCCGGTAATGGTAATGACGGGCACCATGGTGTTCTTGAGCGCATGGCCAAAATTGATCGCGCGCTTGGAAAGCCCGCGGGCCTTGGCGAAGCGGATGTAATCGGTGCGCATCACTTCGAGCATTTCGGCCCGGACGAGCCGCATGATCAGCGTCAACTGGAACAGCGACAGGGTGATGGCCGGCAGGATCAGCGAGCGCAGGCCTGAAGAGGTGAGCAGACCCGTACGCCACCAGCCGATCTGCACCACTTCGCCGCGCCCGAAGCTGGGCAGCCACTTGAGTTCGACCGCAAAGATATAGATGAGGCCGATACCGATAAGGAAAGTGGGCAGCGACACGCCGATCAGCGAGGCGGTCATGATGAAGCCGGTGGAGATGGCACGCGGCCTGAGGGCCGAATAGATGCCGAGGCCCACGCCGCCGATCAAGGCGATGATCGAGGAGGCCACGGCCAGCTCGATGGTGGCCGGCAGGCGCTCGAGGATCAACTGGCTCACCGGCTGCTGCAGCCGGTAGGAAGTGCCGAACTGCCCCTGCAGCGCATTGCCCACGAAGTGGAAGAACTGGATGTAGAATGGCTGGTCAAGCCCGAGACGCTGACGCGCGGCGTCATAGTCGGCCTGATTGGCATCCTGACTGAGAAGGTTCGCCAGCGGGTCCCCGACATAGCGGAACACCAGGAAGGCGATGAAGGCCACGACAAGCATGACGATGACGGACTGAAACAGCCGTCGGGCGATGAAGGCCAGCATGGTGCCCTCCGATACGACGGAGCCGCCGCGGGACCATCAGGCCCAGGCGCGGCGGCTCCTGATTGCGGGACGCTTACTCGAAGGTGACCGTGGTCATGTTCGGCTGGTTTTCCGGCTGAACCGGCAGCGTCACACCATCACGCATCGCATAAGCGAGAACCTGGATGTGAACCGGCAGGAGGACGCGGTCCGCCTTCACCTGTTCCCAGATCTTGGCAACGGTTTCGTTGCGGGTGGCTTCATCGCTTTCAGTACCGAGCGAGATGATCATCTCGTCGACTTCGGCGTTGGAGTAGCCGCTCGGATTGTAGGTGCCGTGGGTCTCGTCATTGGTGTGGTAGAGGTCGTTGAAGACATACGCACTGTCAAAGGTCGGGACGCCCCAGCCGAGCAGGTAGAAGTCGGTGGTGCCGTTGAGGATCAGCGGCGAGTGTTCGGCAACCGGGCGCGAGGCCAGGGTGACGTCGACACCGATCTGGCCGAGCATGCCGACATAGGCCGTCGAGATCGCTTCGTCGTTGACATAGCGGTTGTTCGGCGTGTCGAGCGTGATCGAGAAGCCATCGGGGTAACCGGCTTCAGCCAGGAGAGCCTTGGCCTTTTCCACGTCCGGCGCCGGATAGGCGTCGAGTTCTTCGGTCCAGCCAGCGACGAAGGGCGGGTTGGCGACGCCAGTCGGGATCGACTGGCCACGCATCACGACCTGCTTGATGGCATCGCGATCGAGCGCCAGCTCGAAGGCTTCACGCACCTTGGGGTCGCTCAGCGGATTCTTGTCGGTGACATTGGACGAGGCCAGCGGTTCTTCGCTCACCTTGTAGCCGAAGTAGATGACGCGGTTTTCCGGGCCGGTTTCGACCTTGAAGCCTTCGGTTGAAGAGAGGCGCTCGATGTCCTGCGGCGGCACGTCCTGGACGATGTCGATTTCGCCCGAGAGCAGGGCCGAAATGCGGGTCTGGGCGTCGGCAATGACGACATATTCGATGTCGGTCACGGCCGGAGCGTCGCCCCACCATTCCGGATTGGCGGTGAGCACGGTCTTCACGTCGACTTCACGCGACACCAGGGTATAGGGGCCGGTGCCGTTGGTGTTCAGCACGGAATAGTTGGTGGCGCCCGAAGCGAAATCCTGGACGGTGTCGAGGTCGTTGGCTTCCGACCAGGTCTTGTCCATGATGAAGGTGTTGGTGAGGTTGTTCGGGTAGATGAGCGACGGGCCGGCCATCTGGAACTCGACGGTGTAGTCGTCGACGGCGGTCACCGACTCCACTTCGGCGTGGAGCTGCTTCATGTTGGAGAATTCGCTCTTGGCGCGGGTGATCGAGTAGACCACGTCCTCGGCGGTGAAATCGGCACCGTCGTGGAACTTGACGCCTTCGCGCAGCTTGAACACCCAGACGGTGTCGTCGCCTTCCTTGAGCGCCCATTCGGTCGCCAGGCGCGGTGTCAGATTGCCGTCATTGTCACGGCCCAAAAGGGTCTCGTAGATGTGGTGGGCCAGGGTGTGCGTATTGCCCTGGTTCTGCGAATGCGGATCCAGCGTCAGCGCGTCAGACGAGCGCGCCCAGCGGATCGTTTCGGCGTTCGCAACACCGGCGAGCATCGTGGAGGCAACAAGTACCGCCGCAATGCGGGTCAGTGAAGAATGCATTGGAAATCTCCCGTTCCTTGACTTTACGCCTTCTCAGCACCCTCAGTGCCGGAGGCTTGGGCGACACAAAAGCGTAGAATTCGGGGGAGCGCAACGGGAATCATTGACCAGTTGGTCAATCACGTGACGCCCTAAAGACAATTCCACAGGAATGGACGGTTTTTTCTCGAACCGTTCGATCAAAAATTGCGCAGCTTGACCGTTTCATTTGCACGCGCCAGCATGGCTGCATGAGCCAAGCCATTGCAACCATTGCCCTTGTCGTCGCCGATTATGATGAAGCGATCGCCTTTTATCGCGATGCCGTCGGTTTCGCATTACTCGAAGATGTGGACATGGGTTCGGGCAAGCGCTGGGTGCTTCTGGCGCCCCCGGGCGGGTCCGGTGCGCGGCTCCTGCTGGCGCGGGCGGATGGCCCCGAGCAGGCGGCCGTGATCGGCCGGCAGGCCGGCGGACGCGTCATGCTGTTTCTCGAAACCGACAGCTTCGCCGCCGACTACAAGCGTATGGTCGAAGCGGGTGTCACCTTTCTCGAAGACCCTCGCCACGAGCCCTATGGTTCTGTGGCGGTCTTCGTCGACCTCTACGGGACAAAATGGGATCTCATCCAGCCAAAGCGTTGATCGCCATGCTGGCGCTGTGTGCCGGGCCCGCGCTGTCGCAGGAGCCAGGCTGGCACTATTCACACCTGCCGGGCGAGGGCGACCGGGCCAGCCTCGGCTGCAGCCAGGAGTCCGAAGCGGGCAACTACACCTGCCTTGCCGTGCGCTGCGAGGACGATTTCTCGACCGGCGTCCATGTCCATTCGAGCCGCGTTGGCGGGGTGGCGGGAGCGTGGGAATTCACCCTCGACCGGGAAACCCGCAGTCTTGTCGCCGAGGCCGGCGGGCCCTATGGCGGACGCCTCCTGGACCAGGACGGCTGGCTGCTCGACGGACTGCGCCACGGCACGTTCGTCTACCTTCGCCACGAGGACGATGCGGAGGACGGCTTTGCCCTGATCGGCCTTTCCGGCTCCTTCACTGCCATCGCCGAGGCCCTGCACTGGTGCGCGCCGCGTGCGCCGGCGGGCGAACAAAACGCCGTCCAGGACGTTGAAACCGAAATGGATGAAGGAGACAGAGAATGAACCGTCGCCCCCTTGGCCGCAGCGAACTGGTGATCGAGCCCCTGGTGCTGGGCGGCAATGTGTTCGGCTGGACCGTGGACGAAGCCAAGGGTTTCGACATTCTCGACGCCTATGTGGATGCGGGCTTTACCGCCATCGACACGGCCGAAGGCTATCCCAACTGGGTGCCGGGAAATCCGCCGGGCATGAGCGAGACGATCATCGGCAAGTGGCTCAAGGCCCGGGGCAATCGGGACAGCGTCCACATCATCACCAAGGTCAATTCGGGCAAGAAGCCGGGGGGCCTCAAGCCCGATGCGATCAAGGAGAGCATCGAGGCGTCGCTCAGGCGCCTGCAGACCGACTATGTCGACCTCTATTTCAGCCACTGGCCGGATGACCAGGCGAGCCACGAGGAAACGCTGGAAGCCTATGACGTCCTCATCCGCTCGGGCAAAGTGCGGACCATCGGCGCCTCCAATTATACTGCCGAGATGATGCGCGATGCGCAGCAGACGGCGATCATCAAATCGCTGCCGCGCTATGAGGTAACGCAGAACCGTTTCAACCTCTACGACCGCGCCGAGTTCGAGGCGCTGAAACCCTATCTCATTGAAAATGAAGTGGGTTCGATCGTCTATTACAGCCTCGCCTCGGGCTTCCTCACGGGCAAGTACCGGAATGAAGCCGACCTCGGCAAATCGCCGCGTGGCGGCGGCGCCGGGCAGTATCTCAACGATAAGGGACTGAAAATCCTCAAGGCTTTGGACGACGTCGGCAAGGAGCTAAAGGCTACCCCAGCCGAGGTCGCACTGGCCTGGCTCGTGGCGCAGGAGGGTGTCAGCGCCCCCATCGCCTCGGCAACGTCGGTCGAACAGGTCGAGAGCCTGGTGCGGGGCGTGCGCCTGGCGCTGCCCGAAAATGCTAACAGACTGTTAACCGCAGCGGGCACTTAAGATGCGATCAGGGGCCACTGCGCCAATGCAGCACCGGCTCGGCCAGCGTCTGTAGTTCGTCTGCGGGCGCCCCATCGATCCGCCCGAGCAGCAGCCGGGTCAGTTCGGCGCCGGCAGCGGTAACATCCTCCTCGATGGAATCGAGATCGGGAAAGAAGGCGGGGAGGATGCCCGAGGTCTGTTTGTAGACCAGTTCCACGCCCTGCCCCGGGGCAAGGCCGGCGCTCTGCATGCCGGCGAGGAGGGCGATGGTGCGGATTTCGTTGTCGGTGATGATGCCATCAGGCCGGTCGGCGCGTTGGGCGAGTTCAGCGCCGAGCACGCGCACCTCATCAGGCGTGCGCCTGGTGTCACCGACATCGAGGATTTCGGCCGCAACGTCGCGGCGCCGCGCTGCCGCGCGGAAGGCATTGGCGATATTGGCGAAGTTGGTGATGCCCGGATTGCCGATAAACAGCATGACCCGCCGGCAGCCCTTGTCGGCCAAGCGGTCCAAAGCCGTCTCGGCAAAGATTTCGGAATGGAAGTCATGAAAGGGATGCGGCACCGCATGGGCGGTGCGGCCATGCGTGACGAAGGGAAAGCCCGCCTCGGAAAGGACCGCGACGCGCGGGTCATCGGGCGTGGTGTGGGTGATGATAACCCCGTCGGCCGCGCGGTTGTCGAGCACGTAGCGGACGGCCGCGACGCCACCATTGGCGCCGAATTCGGGCGTGACGTTGAGATGGTACTGGGTGCCCGACAGGGCCTTGCCGATGCCCTGGATCATCTGCCGGGCAAAGTCGATGGAGTCGTCGCCGCCATGGAGGATCAGCGTCAGGACATTGGTCTTGCCGGTGCGGAGGCGCACGCCAGCGCGGTCGGGGACATAGCCCACCTGCCGGGCGGCTTCGGCCACCCGGTCGCGGGTTTCCTGCTTGAGCGAGGCGCCGCCGCGTAGGGAAAGCGACACGGTCGACAGGCTGAGGCCGGTCATCTCGGCGATGGTCCTGAGCGTCGGTCGCCCCGGCGGGTCGTCACGATCCTGCATCAATGTGCTCCATGAGCCCTTCTTGTAGCGTGAAACAGGCCCAGGGGAAGAGCGCAATCCGTATCGTCATTGCAACGTTGCAACTTCACCTCTAGCTTGCGACCAAAGGCGCTGTCCAATGCGCCGGGAGGATGAAGGCATGACCTATCTCAATCCATTGGCCGGTCGGCTCGGCCTCGGTGTCGATGACATGAAGCGCGAGGGCAAGCTGCTGCGGCTCTGCGCCGATCTCGAAGCCAAGATCAGGACGCCGATCCCCGACATGCCCTTTGCCTGGCGCATCCAGCGCGAGAGCATGACCGCCGCCGAAGCTTTGGCAGCCGACTGGCGAAGCTGGGAGGCGTTCGACGCCCATTCAGTCTGGGCGAAAAGCCAGGATCATAGCTGGTTTGCCGCCGAAGTCGTGGTGCCCGAGACGGCGCGCGGCAAGACCTTCGTGATGCGCGTGTCCAGCCAGTGGCAGGAGCGGCCGGGTTCGACCGACCCGCAATGCCTCGTCTATCTCGACGGGCGGATCGCCCAGGCGCTGGATGGCAATCATACCGAGCTGGTGATCGAGACCGAGGCCGTGCCGGGCAACCGGCATGTGGTTGTCGTCGATGCCTTTACCTTTTTCGACCGGCCGCTGGTGGGGTTCGAGGTCGACTTCTTCACCCGCAACCGGCGGATCGAGAGCCTTTACTACGACCTGATGACGCCGCTCGAAGTGGCCGTGCGGCTGCACCAGAGCGACGCAAGGCGGCATGCCATTCTCGATCGGGTCGAACGGGCGCTGCGGGCGCTGGACCGGCGCGACCACCATGCGGAGGGACTATGGGACAGCCTCGAGGAGGCCGAGGCCATTGCCGCGGAAATTTATGCGCTGGTGGATACCGAAGTGCAGCCGCAGATCAGCGCCGTGGGATCGACCCATCTCGATGTCGCCTGGCTCTGGCGGGTGATCCATACGCGGGACAAGACCGCGCGCAGCTTCGCCACGGTGCTGAGGCTGATGGAGGAATTCCCGCAATTCGTCTTCATGTACAACCAGTCGGTGCTGTTTGATTTCCTCCGCCAAGACTATCCGGAACTCTGGGAAAGGCTGCTGGAACGGGTCAAGGCGGGTCAGTTCGAAATCGAGGGCGCTATGTGGGTGGAGCCCGACGTCAACATCGCCTCGGGCGAGAGCCTCGTGCGCCAGATCATGCGCGGCAGGCGCTTCCACCAGGAGCATTTCGGAGTGACGCCGCGCACCGTGTGGCTCCCTGATACCTTCGGCTATTCAGCCAACCTGCCGCAGATCATGGAGAAATCGGGCCTCGATTATTTCGTCACCTCGAAGCTGAGCTGGAATGACACCGACAGGCATCCCTATGACACGTTCTTCTGGCGCGGCATCGACGGCACGGTGACCAAGGCGCAGCTGATCACCGCGCAGCGGTTCGAAAGCGATGCCATCTATACGACCTATAATGGCGACCTGTCGGTGAGCGAAACCATGGGCGCCTGGAAGCGCTACGAGCCCAAGCGCGCCAACAGCGAAGTCATCATGTCCTATGGCTATGGCGATGGCGGCGGCGGGCCGACGCGAGCGATGATCGAGCGGGGGACACGGCTGGAGCGCGGCATTCCCGGCGCGCCCAAAGTGAAGCTCGAAGGCATCGTGCCCTACCTTGACCGCTTGAGTGCGCGGATGGAGTCCGACCCCACGCGTTTCCCGACCTGGAACGGCGAATTGTACCTGCAATATCATAGAGGTACGCTGACCACCTGGGCCAAAAACAAGGCCAAGAACCGGTTGGCCGAGCGGCGCCTGCGCGAACTGGAATATCTGGGCGCCATGGCGCAGGTGCGGGCGGGGAATGCCTATCCCACCGAGATATTGAGGGAATTCTGGGAGCTGGCCCTGATCAACCAGTTCCACGACATCCTGCCCGGGACCTCGATCCCGGAGGCCTATGTCGATAGCGACGCCGATTATGCACGGATCTTTTCGGCCTGCGAGGCGGCACAGGGACCATGGCAAAACCTGGCCAGGGCCCTGGACCCTCTTGATGAACGGCATGTGCGACTGATCAATTTCACATCGCAGCGCCGGGACCGACTGGTGAGCCTGGGCGACGCCGCTGACCTCGATGGCGCGGCGCTGCGGGTCGGTGACGGCAGTGCAGTTCTGCAAAAAGCGATGCGGGCCGATGGGACAGAGGAATGGCTGGCGCCGGTGCATACCCTGCCAGCACTCGGCTGGGCCGATGCGCGGGTGATCGCCGCGGGGCCGGCAACGGCGTCCGACTTGTTTGTCTCGGAAGGGCATCTCGAAAACCGCTTGCTGCGCGTCGAGTTCGACGCGTCGGGCGAGATCAGCGCCATCCTCGACAAGACCAGCGGCCGGCAGGTGCTGAAGCCGGGCCGGCGTGCCAATCGGCTGGTTGCCTATGAAGACAAGCCGATGGAATGGGACGCCTGGGATATCGACGCCTATTTCGAGGAACAGTTCTGGCAGCTCGACAGGGCCAGCAGCATCTCGGTGGTGGAAAGCGGACCGCATCGCGCCGCCATCAGGGTGGAGCGCACGTATGGCGCATCGCGCGTGGTGCAGGTGATCTCGCTGGCGTCGGGCGAGCGGCAGCTCGAGTTCGATACCTTCATCGAGTGGCAGGAACGGGCGCAGGTGCTGAAGGCCGAGTTCGACTTCGACCTCAACACCTCGGAGGTCCGATCCGAAATCCAGTTCGGCCATGTGACGCGCCCGACCCATCGCAATACCAGTTGGGACCGGGCGCGGTTCGAAGCCTCGATGCATCGCTGGGTCGACATGAGCGAGGCCGATTTCGGGGCCGCGCTGCTCAACGACTGCAAATATGGCTACGATGCGCATGAGCAGATGGTGCGGCTGACGCTGGTGCGCGGACCGAACTATCCCAGCCCGGACGCCGATCGCGGCGAGCACCGGTTGCGCTATGGCCTCTTCATCCATCAAGGGGTTACCGACCTCGGGGAGGTGCACCGGGCGGCCGAACGCTTCAACAACCCGGTCATGGTGGTGGGGACGGCGCGACGGAGCGAGCCGGTGGACGAAAAGCTGTCATGTTTCGAGCTTGTGGCGGTGCACGCGGCCAATGTGAGCATCGAGACGGTCAAGAAGGCGGAGGCGTCCGACGCGCTGGTCCTGCGGGTGTTCGAGCATGCCAACCGGCGGGCGGAGGCGCGGCTGACTTTCGGCCTGCCGGTCAGGTCGGTACGGCGTGCCAATCTCATGGAAGAGGAGATCGAGGCGCCGCTGGTGCTTGACGGCAATTCGCTTCTGTTGTCTCTGCGACCATTCGAAATCGTCACGCTGCTCGTCGAACTCTAGCGCAGCGAAAGGCAACCTTCGTCGTTCCCCCCGCGCAGCGGCGCGACGGGCTGGGGTCAAACACATGAGCAAAATCGGCGAACCGACCCGCGATGTCTTCGAATCGGGGCGGCGTGGGCTCAGCCATGTGGGCGTGCGGCGGGCAAACGAACGAACCGTGCTGACGGTCGTGGGCTTTAACGCCGGCGTCTCCAATGCCGAGATTTCGCGCCTGTCCGGGCTGGCGCCGCAGACCGTGTCGGCCATCCTGGTCGACCTCGAGCGCGAAGGGCTGATCCTGCGCGGACCGGTGCTGCGCGGCCGGCGCGGCCAGCCCGCCACGCCGATCATGCTCGATCCCGACGGCGGGTTTGCCATCGGCATCGAGGTGGGCTGGCGCCATATGGACGTGGTGCTGCTCAACATGCATGCGCAGGTCCTGGCGCGGCATCATGTAGACTATGCCTATCCCGACGGGGCGACGCTGGTCGACACCATTGCCACGGTGATCGAGCAGTTCACCGGCGGTTTGCGCCCGGAGCAGCGCGCACGCCTCATGGACCTCGGGCTCGCCATGCCCGGCGACCTGGCCGCGGGGCTTGACGCGCTGGGAGCGCCGGCGGAGCAGATCGCGCTCTGGCAGGAGCTGGACCTCGTCGCCGCACTAGGGGCCCGCACGGGTCTTGCGATCACCCGGCTCAATGACGGCAATGCCGGATGCTGGGCGGAACTGATCGCCCTGGCGCCGCCGCGCCCGGCCAATATCATCTATGTCCTGGTCTCGCACTTCATCGCCGCCGGCATTGTCGGGGATGGCGCGCTGTGGGAGGGGCCGACGGGCAATGCCGCCGAACTGGGCGCCATGCTGGTCAACCCTGCAGGGGGCAGGCCGCAACTGGCGCATCGGATCGCGTCGATCTGGGCGCTGCGCAACAGTCTCGACGCGGCCGGTCATGATGCCGGGGCCATGCCGGCGCGTGATCTCGACCCCGATCTCGCCGGGGCCGCCGGGTGGATGAACACGACGGCGCAGGCGCTGGCGCAGGTCCTGTTCAACGCCAATACGGTGGTGGAACAGCCGTTGGTGATCATCGACACGGTGCTGGCACCGGCCGTCAGCGCCAGATTGGCGGGGCTGGTCGAAGCCGAGATGGCGCGCCTGCCCAGCCGGCCCCATGGCGCGCCACGCGTCATTGCCGGCCAGCTTGGCGGGCTGGCACCCGCCATTGGGGCTGCGGAACTGCCGCTGTTCAGGCGCTATTTCTGACCCGGATACGAACCGTCTAGGCCTTTTCGGAGGCCAGATGATCGAGCGCGTCACGCATGCGGGCGCTTGGAATGAACACCACGGTCTGGCGCGGCGCGATGCGATGTTCGTCGCCGGTGCGCGGATTGCGCCCGACCCGTTCGGCGCGGGAGCGCACTTCAAGCGTGCCGAAGCCGGTCAGCTTGACGGTTTCGCCGGTCTTGAGGGCTTCGCCGATCAGTTCGAACATGCGATCGGCGATCTGGGCAATGTCATAACGCGAGAGACCCGTGGCCTCGGCGGCGCTCTCGCTCAGCGCCGCCCTGGTGACAGTCTGGTCCAAGTTGAAGCCTCCTCCAGCCATTAAGTTCATAGGCGGAACATAAACCTGTGTCCAGATCGGCAACGATCACAAAAAACCTGATGACCGCTTTCAAGATTAATTGACATTTTTTAGAATGGTTATAAGCTACGGGACGCGATAGAAGCGCGTAACGCTGATTTCGCACCTGTTCGAGGCCGCAGAAAGGTTTCCCGTGAGACTTACCCGCCAATCCAACTATGCCATCCGCACGCTGGTCTATTGCGCAGTCAACGAGCCAGGGTTGAGCCGGGTTGCAGAGATCGCCCGGGCTTACGGGATTTCGGAATTGTTCCTGTTCAAGCTGATCAAGCCGCTGGTGGAAGCGGGCCTGTTGCAGACCGTGCGCGGCCGCCATGGCGGCATCAAGCTGGGCAAGAAGGCCGAGGACATTACGCTGCTCGACACCATTCGCCTCACCGAAGAAAACTTCGCCCTGGCCGAGTGCTTCGAGGATGGCGCGGACTGCCCGCTGATCGGCGAATGCGACCTCAACGGCGCGCTGCGCGAGGCGTTGGGCGCCTTCTTCGAGGTGCTGAGCCGCCACACCATAGCCGACCTCGCCAGCAAGAAGCGCTCGATCCGCGAACGCCTGGGCATCACCACCGCCGAGGCGGTGAATGAGAGCATCGCGGCGATTTCGGCCGCCTGAGCAAAATCTGACTCAAAAACTCAATTATGAGTTTGACTATCATGTTTATACGTGGTTGATAGGGGTCATGGCGCTGCGACCCCTTGGGGCCTGTGGGTCCGAGCGCCAGAACACGACGGGGCTTGCTGCTACCGTCTCCCCGGGCCGGCCAGGATCCTCAACGTCCTGACCGGCCTTTTTCATTGCCCCCTCCCCTGCCCTATGCTCTAGAGCGGCCGAACGCATCCGGAACCGTCATGGCCCAGCCCCCTCTCCTTTCCCTGCAGGATATCCAGCTCACCTTCGGCGGCACGCAACTGCTGGAGGCGGCGGAGCTGATCGTTTCGCCCGGCCAGCGCATCTCCCTGGTGGGCCGCAATGGCTCGGGCAAGTCGACGCTGCTCAAAATCGCGGCGGGCATCGTGCAGCATGACGGGGGCAAGCGCTTTGCCGAACCGAGCGCCACCATCCGCTACCTGCCGCAGGAACCTGACTTGACCGGCCATGCCACGACCCTGGCCTATGTCGAAGCGGGCCTGGCGCCGGGCGACGACCCATATCGGGCGCAATACCTGCTCAATGCGCTAGGGCTGACCGGGGCGGAAAATCCGACAACGCTGTCGGGTGGCGAGGGCCGCCGCGCCGCGCTGGCGCGTGTGCTGGCACCGCAGCCGGACGTGCTGCTGCTGGACGAGCCGACCAACCATCTCGACCTGCCGGTCATCGAATGGCTGCAGGACGAACTCAATCAGATGCGCTCGGCCATGGTGCTGATCAGTCACGACCGGCGTTTCCTCTCCGATCTCAGCCGCTCCACGGTGTGGCTCGACCGCGGCGTCACCCGCCGCATCGAAAAGGGCTTTGGCGCCTTCGAGGGCTGGCGCGACGAAGTGCTGGAACAGGAGGAAAAGGACCGCCACAAGCTCGACCGGCAGATCGTGCGCGAGGAACACTGGCTACGCTATGGCGTGACGGCCCGGCGCAAGCGCAATGTGGGCCGGCTCGAACGGCTGGCCGGCTTGCGACAGGAGCGGCGCGAGCAGCGCAAGGTGACCGGTTCGGTCGCCATGGCGGTGACCGAGGGCCGGACTTCGGGCGCGCTGGTGGCCGAGGCGGAAAACATCTCCAAGAGCTTCGGCCCGCGCACCGTGGTCAAGGATTTTTCGACCCGCGTGCTGCGCGGCGACCGGGTGGGGATCGTCGGGCCCAATGGCGCGGGCAAGACCACGCTGATCAAGATGCTGACGGGCCTGCTCGAACCCGACACCGGCACGATCAAGCTGGGCTCGGCGCTGGAACTGGCCATGCTCGACCAGGGCCGCGCGCGGCTCGAGCCGGAAACGCGCCTCCGCGATGCGCTGACGGGCGGGGGCAGCGACACGCTCAAGATCAACGGCGAGAACAAGCACGTCGTTGGCTATATGAAGGATTTCCTGTTCACGCCCGAGCAGGCCAATACCCCGATCGGCAAACTCTCGGGCGGCGAACGCGCCCGCGTGGCGCTGGCACGGGCGCTGGCTTTGCCCAGCAATTTCCTGGTGCTCGACGAGCCGACCAACGACCTCGACCTCGAAACACTCGACCTGCTCGAGGAAATGGTCTCGGACTATGCCGGCACGGTGGTGGTGGTGAGCCACGACCGCGACTTCCTCGACCGGGTGGCCACTTCCGTCATCATGGCCGAGGGCGATGGGCGCTGGACCGAATATGCCGGCGGCTATTCGGACATGGTGAGACAGCGCGGCCAGGGCGTCACGGCGCGGGTCGTCGACAAGACCGTCAAGGCCGACAAACCCCGGAGCGAGCCCCTGGCGGCCGCGCCGTCAGCGGGCAAGCGCAAGCTGAGCTTCAAGGAAAAGCACGCGCTCGAAACCCTGCCCAAGGATATCGAGAAGCTGGACGCCGAGATCGTCACGCTCAACAAGGCTCTTGCTGCGCCCGACCTCTACAGCAAGGACCCGAACGGCTTTGCCGCCAAGTCCAAGGCGCTGGAAGCGGCGACCGCCAAGAAGGCAGCAGCCGAAGAACAGTGGCTGGAGCTGGAGATGCTGCGCGAGGAGCTGGAGGGCTCCTAAGCCGGTCCGCAGACGGAACAAAACCACCGGCCCGTCCTCGGGCTTGACCCGAGGACCGTTCAGAACATCCACAATGTGCTGGTGGGCAGCGGCCCTCGGGTCAGGCCCGAGGGCGGCGCAGTACTTTTTGAGGTTGTCGGGCCTCAATCCTTCCAGTCGAAAACCGGGCTTTGCATGAAATGCAGGTTGTCGGTTTCCCCGGATATGCGGCGGAGCAGCAGGGCGCCGAGGTTGCGACCGGCGCCGACGAAATCCTCGTGCACGGTTTCGGCGCCCGGCTGGAACTGGGCAAACATCGAGGTCGACTGCTTGGTGACGACATGGGCGGTGCGGCCCACATCCAGACCGGCATCGGTGAGGCCGCCGATCACGGCCAGCGCCGAAACTTCCGAAGCGCAGACATAGCCATCGGGGTGGTCGGGGCGCTTGGAGCGCTTGATGACATAGTTGCGGATGGCATCGGTGGCGCTGCCGAGGTTAACGTCGGCGGCGAATTCATAGGCGATGCCGCTTTCCTGCGCGGCCCGCTCGATGCCCTTCTTGAGGTGATCGGTATAGGTCAGGGCGCTGTCGGGCAGGATGATCGACACCTTGCGGCATCCCTTGGCGGCCAGGCGCAAGGTCGCGCCATAGGCATAGGCCTCGTTGTCGAAATCGGCATAGGGATGGGGCTCGGGCCACTGGCTGCGCCCATGGCTGACAAAGGGGAAGTCGTTGTCGATGAGGAAGCGGATGCGCTCGTCGAAGGTCTCCGCCTTGGAGAAGATCACCCCATCGGCCATGCGATTGCGCACGATGTGCTGGATCGGCACGATCGGTTGCACATTGCGGAACAGAGGCGTGATGACCAGGTGATAGCTGGTATCGCGCAGCGCCTCGGTAATGCCGGTGACGAGATTGGTGCCGAACCCGTAGATCTGTTCGTCGGGCTCCAGAATCAGCGCAATCACATTGGTGCGGCCGGTCTTCAAGCGCAGAGCGGCACGGTCGGGCAGGTAGCCGATCTCGGCAGCGATCTTCTGCACCCGGTCACGCGTGTCCTGCGCCAGTTCCGGCGCATTGTTGAGAGCGCGCGAAATAGTGGTCACGGCCAGCCCGGTCATCTGCGCGATGGTCTTGAGCGTGGGCTTGCCCGATGGCTTTACGCCCCGCTTGCCGCGCGTGGCGGGCGGTCCTTCTTCCTGCGACACTACATTCCCCTCTGACCCGCCACGGATGGCGGGGACGCTATCGGGCGACAACACCAGATTGCGACAGCATGTGCAAGCCGAAGCACTTGCCAGATATCATGACAAGATGTATCAGGATTTTGCGTCGGCGGAAGATTTCGGGTTTCTTTTCCGAGATTTGTCGCCAATACGCATAAAGGTGCACTGGCAAAACCAAAGCGCGTGAACTATCTTGCCTTCGCTGCGCCGCAATGACGCTGCACCCTACGTCCAACACCTGCAAGGAGAGGAATGACGATGACGACATCGACGACCCTTACAATCCATGCCACGTGTTCGACCGTAGTAGCCCACCTGCAAGCCGCCAATAAACGCTGGCAAGGGTCCTGTCGCTCGAAACGAATGTGACCACCCGTCACATCCCCGTCTCACAAACCCGATAGAACCCGCGTTGCCAGTCCGAGAGCCGCCTTCGATGGAAGGGGCCGTGCCGGACCAGCGCGCAAGTGGAGATTCCACCCATGCAGGAAAACAATCTGAACAGGGCCGAAAGGCTCAGACCCATCGTCATCGAAGTGGCCGGCGAGCCGCAGGGCGTCATCGTGCCTGCTGAGGGCGGCTACAAGTTCGTGGCCGTGAAGCTTCCCGCCTTCGCCATGGACGGGCATCTGTTCCCCTCGATCGAGACGGCGCACCTGGCCGTCAGCCGTGCCGTCGAGGGCAGCGAGGGCGCATGACAAAGCCGGTGGCGTGACCACCGGCTTTTTGCCGATTCTTCAACATGGATCAGTCGTCGTTGGTGGCGTTGAGCTCGGAGGGCCGTTTGCCCTCGGAGGCCGGCGGGGCCGGATCGAGCGCGCCATCCACCGCAGTGGCCAGGGCCTCGACATCGATGCGCGATGCGCCCGACTGGGCCTGCCGCTCGAGTTCGGCGGTGAGCGCGGTGACGATGGCCTGGCGACGCTGGCTGGTGTGATCGCTAGCTGTTTCCATCGATGGAAATCCCCTGTTCGTCGACACGCACCTCGATGCCCGGGCGGGCCTGCTGCTGCTGGTAGGTGTAGATGCCGAAGGCGACGAGCGCGATGACCAGAATGGCAATCACGCCGTAAAGACTATTGCGGGACACTCAGAACTCCTGACGCTTGGATTGCTGTTCAAACGCAACAGGGCGGGTTCGGGTTCAATCGGCGGCAATACCGCGCAGGGCCATGACAAAGGCGGTGACGCCGATGCCCACCGAGCTCGAATTGTCGATGACGATGGGCGACACGTCGGCCGGCAGGGCCGCGCCTTCGCGCGCCAGGCGGGCCACGATCTGATCACGGTTCTCGCGGCCGCGGCGGGCGAGGCGCTCGGCCCGCAGGGAAATCTCGGCGGAAATCTGGATGACCCGGCAGAGCGGATATTTGGCGATGGCCTGCGGCACGGCATGGCGCGAGATATTGGCGATGACGACGCGGCCCAGGGTCAGATCGGTATCGACGCCGATGGGCAGGGCATAGTCGAGACCGTGGGCCTGCCAGGTGAGGGCAAAGCGCCCGGCCTTGTCGGCGCGGGCGAACTCATCGACATCCATGCCAACGTGATCTTCCAGATCCATATCGGCGGGGCGGGTGACGAGGCGCCGCACGAAACTGAAGCGCTTGTCGCCATCGAGGGCCTGGCGGGCGCCACCGATCAGCGTGTCCTTTCCGACCCCGGAGGGACCGATGACGAGGACCAGGACTCCGGGCGGCCTATCGCTCAACTCACTCGCATTCCCTGGCGCCACACACCGCGCACCGCCGGCAAGGTCCCGCTGCCGGCAACGCGCACCAGATCGGCCCGCTTGCCCGGCGCGATCTCGCCGCGATCGTCGAATCCGGCAGCGCGCGCCGGATTGGAGGTCACGGTAGCAAGCGCCCGGGAGAGGTCAAGGCCCTCGACCCGGCTGGGCAGAAGGAAGGCCGCCTGCAGAAGCGCGAAGGGCACATAGTCGGAGCTGAGGATATCGAGCAGGCCGGAGGCGACGAGATCGGTGGCAGAGACATTGCCCGAATGGGATTTGCCGCGGACCACATTGGGGGCGCCCATCAGAATGGCGAGGCCGGCAGCGTGGGCGGCGGCTGCTGCTTCCAGCGTCGTCGGAAACTCGGAAATGGCGACGCCATCGGCCTCGGCTTCCTCGACATGGGCGAGTGTCGCGTCGTCGTGGCTGGCGAGCGCGATGTTCATCTGCCGGGCGCGGGACACCAGCGCCTGGCGATTGGCGGACGAATACCGTTCATGCTCGGCCTGGCGCGCATCGATATAGGCCTGCGCATCCGCGGCCGTGCCGCCCATATGCCGGGCATAGAAGGCGCGGTAGGCATCCATCGAGCGGAACTGGCGCTGGCCGGGGGTGTGATCCATGACCGAGGCCAGCCGCGTGGATGGGTGATCGGCCAGTGCATCGAAATGAGCGACCACGTCGTGGCTGGGCAGTTCGCAGCGCAGGTGGATGAAATGCTCGGCGCGCAGCCAGCCCGCCTCGCCGCCCGATCGCACCGCCGCAACCAGCTTTTCCGCATGGGTCAGCATATCGGGCAGATCGACATCGGAGCCGATGCGCACCGCGTCAAAGACTGTGGTTATGCCCGAGCCGGCAATCTGCGCGTCATGGGCATGCAGCGCGGCCAGCGGCTCCCAGAAGACGCCGGGGCGCGGACGATAGTGGTTTTCGAGGTGATCGGTGTGGAGTTCGACCAGGCCCGGGATGAGATAGTCGCCGCCGAAATCCTCGCCCACCCTGCCCGCGCCGGCATCGACGGCGACGATCAGGCCGTCCCGCACCAGGAGGCTGCCGCTGACGACTTCGTCGGCCAGCACGATGCGGGCATTGGTGAAGGCGATTTCGGACATGGGCTCAGCCTCCAAGCGGGAATTCGGCGATGCGATTGAAGGGCAGCTTGTTCTCGCGCTCGTGGAAGAGGACCAGGCGATCGAGAACGACCTCTTCGCCCAGGACCGGGCCGAACCAGGTGCGCGCAGCCTGCAGCACCTCGTCATAGTCTTCGGGCGCGAGACGATCGGTCAGCGTCATGTGGAAGCGGAATTCATCGAAGACGTAAGGGTAGCCATAGGCGTCGAGCAGCTCTTCCTGGCGCGGGGTGAGGCCCCTGGCGCGGCGGGCGGCGTGGTCGCGCGGGGTCAGCGGCGCGCGATAAGGCTCGAAAGTTTCGACCACATTGGCGGCCAGATCCTGCAGGGCCGGATTGTCGGCCGGATCGGGAACAAGGGCCAGAAAGCCATCGAGGCTGGCAATGATGAGGCGCCCCAGCGACACTTTGGGCAGCTCGGCGGCGGCCTTGGCAAGGGCAGCGCGCAGGCTCTCCTCGGTTTCGCCTTGGGCCAGGGCCATGGGCGGCTTCAGCGTCGCATGAAAACCGTAGCGTCCGGCCGACTGGGTGAGGTTGAGGAGGCGCGTGCGCTCGAGCCCAGCCACGGCGCCGTCATAGGACTGGCCATTGGCCGGATCGCGACCCAGCCATACCGCAGCGCGCTCCCAGATCAGATCGGTGACTGAAGGGGCGTAGTAGATGGCGAATCTTTGCGGCATGGGACCTCCTGCGCGGGGAGCTAATGGAGCTATATGGCAGGCATTTGACAAGGCGGAGGGCTGGACAAAACCCCTCATGGTGGCGACAAGTTGCCACCCAGCGCCGCAAACCACCCCGGACCCATGACACGCGCATTGCTCGAAAGCCTTTTTCATCGGGCAGTTGCCCAGGCCCAGCCGGCACTGGCGGTGGAGCGGCACCTGCCTGATCCGCCCAGGGGACGGACTATTGTGATCGGCGCGGGCAAGGCAGCGGCGCAGATGGCGCGGGCCTTTGAAAGGGCATGGACGGGCGAGATTGCCGCCGGGCTGGTGGTGACGCGCTATGGCTATGCCGAGACATGCGAGCGGATCGAGATCGTCGAAGCGGCCCATCCCGTGCCGGATGCGGCGGGCCTGGCGGCAGCGGCACGGCTGACCGAGCTGGTCTCGGACCTTTCCGAAGACGATCTCGTCGTGGCGCTGATCTCGGGTGGCGGCTCGTCGCTGCTGCCGGCGCCCGCCGCCGGCCTGACGCTGGAAGACGAGCAGGCAACCAACCGGGCGCTGCTGGCTTCAGGCGCGCCGATCGGGGTGATGAACCTCATCCGCAACCAGTTTTCGACCATCAAGGGTGGACGGCTCGCTGCCGCGGCGGCACCGGCACGCGTCGCGACGCTGGTGGTTTCGGACGTGCCGGGAGACGATGCGGCGCTGGTGGCCTCGGGTCCGACCCTACCCCTCGGCGGCGGGCGCGCCGAAGCCCGCAGGCTGGCATCGCTTTATCGGCTCGACCTGCCGGAGGCCGCGCAAAGACTGCTGGCGAGCCAGGAGAACCTGCCGCCCGAGCCAGCCGATCCAGTCTTTGCGGGCAACAGCGTCGTGACCATAGCCTCGGCGGCCTTGTCGCTGGAGGCGGCGGCGGCGCTTGCACGCGAGAATGGCGTCGAGGCGGCGATCCTGTCGGACAGTATCGAGGGCGAAGCACGCGACGTGGCGCAGGTGCATGCGGCGCTGGCCCGCGAAATCGCGACGCGCGATCGGCCGTTCAGCAAACCTGTCGTACTGCTTTCGGGCGGGGAAACCACCGTCACACTTCGCGGCAAGGGACGCGGCGGGCGCAATGGCGAGTTCCTCCTGTCGCTGGCCATCGCGCTCGACGGGATCGACGGCGTGACGGCGCTGGCGGGGGACACCGACGGCATCGACGGCTCGGAAGACAATGCCGGCGCCTTTGTCGATGGGACCTCGGCACAGCGGATGCGCGAGGCGGGGGTGGATCCGCAGGCGGCGCTGGCCAACAACGATGCCTATGGAGCCTTTGCGGCAATCGGCGACCTGTTTGTCACCGGGCCGACCGGCACCAATGTCAACGACTTCCGCGCCATCCTGATCGCGCAATAAAAATCATACTATTGTTGCAGACGGGACCTTGGCAGGACGGGGCAAGACCTGCTCTATAGCCGCGCCTCAAGAGAGCGGAGACGAGCTATGGCCAAGCGCAAGATTGCGGTGATCGGCGTGGGCAAAATCGCCCAGGACCAGCATCTGCCGGTCATCGACGCATCGGATGATTTCGAGCTGGCGGCGACCGTGTCGTCGCGCGGTGTGGGCCATGGCGATGTGCCGGTGTTCCGCACCGCCGCCGAACTCTATGCCGCCATGCCCGAAGTAGGGCTGGTCTCCATCTGTACGCCACCGGGCGTGCGCCACACGCTGGTGCGCGAGGCGCTCGACGCGGGCAAGGACGTGATGATGGAAAAGCCGCCCACCACCACGATTTCCGAACTCGACGACCTCATCGCCCATGCAGCGCGGCTCGACCGCGTGCTGTTCCAGACCTGGCACAGCCAGTATAATGCCGCCGTCGACAGGGCCAAGGCGATCCTCCTGGACCAGGGGGTCAACGCCGTCCGCATCGACTGGCGCGAAAGCGTGCGCAAATGGCATCCGGGCCAGGACTGGGTGTGGGAGCCGGGCGGGTTCGGCGTCTGCGACCCCGGTATCAACGCCTATTCGATCTTCACCAAGATCATGCCCTTCCCGGTCTTCGTGGAAAGCGCGAAGCTGACGTTCCCGGCGAACCGGCAGACGCCTGTCGATGTCGAGGTCAAATTCAAGTCTGGCCAGCCGCACAAGCCGGCCATCTCCTCGGGCTTCAACTGGCTCGAAGAGAGCGGCGAAATCTGGACGATTTCGGTGACGACGGGCACCGGTGACGACCTCAAGCTCGAACGCGGCGGCCGCACGCTGCGCATCAATGGCGACGTGGTGCTCGAGCATGGCGATGAAGAATATGCGGGTATCTATGACCGCTTCGCCGATCTGCTCGACGCGCGTCAGTCCGATGTCGACGCGGCGCCGCTGCGACTGATGAGCGACGTGTTCTTCCTCGGCGCCCGCGACAACGGCCCTGACTTCGAGTGGTGAGCCTCGCCTGATGCCCTGGGCTTCCGATCCGTGTACCAGCGGATGCGGATGCCCTTGGCGATGAGGCGAAGCGCTTCCCAGTGAATGCCGGCGGTGACTTTCAGGGTCATCAGCGGATGGGTGAAGAACAGTTTCAGCAAGGTCGCGTCGGTGAAGGGCTGCTGCTTGCCGGTGAAGGCCGCATAAAGCAGCGGTTCGCCTGCCTGGGTCTCGTTGATGGCGACGCGGATGCGCTCGTCGGGCTGGCTCAACTTAAATTCGTAGCGGCAATCCATGTCGATGAAAGGCGAGACGTAGAAGGCCTTGTTGGCCTGCTGCTCGGGCGCGGCCGAGGGCAGGACATAGGTGTGGCGCTCGCCAAAGGTGTTGTGCACCTCGTAGATGGTGGCCAGCGGATTGCCGGCCGCATCGTCGCAATACCAGACGGTCAGCGGATTAAAGACATAGCCGAGGATACGCGGATAGCAGAGGAGGCGGATGCGCCCCGGCGCCGGCAGGTTCTCGGCGGCCAATTGCGCCGTAACCCAGTCGCGCAAAGCCAGGCCATCGCCATGGTCGCTGTCGCGAAAGGAAAACAGCGCCGGGCGGTTGTGGCCGAACCAGCGCAGGCGGTTCAGCAGCGGCAACTCGTCGAGATCGATCAGCACCGAAAAGACGCGATAGCGCAGATGATGCTTTTTCGGCCGGTGCCGCTGGTGCACCACATGACCTACATAGATGGATGAGCCCGAGCTCATGCGGCAAGGGCCCGTTGCGGCGGCCCGAGCACGATGCGGCCCGACGGATTGGGAACCGTCCACGGGCGAGGCAGCGAGCCCATGGCCTCGGCGGCGGCGAGGCCGGACTGCAAGCCATCCTCATGGAAGCCGCGGCCGAAATGGGCGCCGGCATACCAGGTGCGGTTCTGGCCCTGCAATTGCCAGAGGTGGTTCTGGGCGTGAATGGCGCGGGTATCGAAAAGCGGGTGGGTATAGTCGAAGCGGGCGATCTCGTGCTCGGGATCGGCGGGCGGATTGAGAGTAACGAAAAGGTCGCGGCCGGAAAGGCTCTGCAAGCGGTTCATCCAGTAGCTGACGCAAAGCGGATGAGCACTTTCGGACTGCTCGACCGACATGTAGTTCCAGCAGCTCCAGACCTTCCTGAGGCGCGGCATGAAGCGCTTGTCGGCATGCAGCACCGCGGTGTTGACGGTGTAGCCGAAGGCGCCGAGCAGCTCGCGCTCCGCCTCGCTCGGGGTTTCCAGCATGGAAAGCGCCTGGTCGGCATGGCTGGCAATGAGGACCTGGTCGAAGCGGTCGACCCCGCCCTTGCCGTCGACGATGGTGACGCCGGCGGCATCGCGCTGGATGCTGGTGACAGGGGTGGAGAGCCGCACTTCGCCCGCGAACTGACTGAGCAGCGCGTTCACATAGGCACGGCTGCCGCCCTTGACGGTGCGCCAGTTGGGCCGCTCCCAGATCTGCAGCAGATTGTGGCTCTGGAAGAAGCGCACGAAGGCCAGCAGCGGGTAGGAGCGGATATCGGTCGCCGAGGACGACCAGATGGCGGCGGCCAGGGGCAGGAGATGATCGTCGACAAAGGACTGCGAATAGCGCTGGGCCCGCAGATATTCGTCAAGCGTGAGCTTCTGGAGGTCCGGCCGGTCGAGCACGGCAGGGGCCTCGCGATAGAAGCGCAGCAGATCGCGCAAGAGACTCCAGAACCGCGGACGGAAGGCATTGCGCTTCTGCGCGAGGAGGCCGGTCAGCCCCTCGCCGCAATATTCAAAGCTCCCCTGATCGAGCGAGGCGGAGAAGGACATCTGCGACTTGATGCTCTCGACGCCCAGATGGCTCATCATGGCGGTGAAATTGGGATAGTTCTTCTCGTTGTAGACAATGAAGCCGGTATCGACCGGCCCGGTGCCCGGCACATCGACGGTATTGGCATGGCCGCCGACCCGATTGTCGGCTTCGTAGAGCACCACATCGTGGCTTTGCGACAGGAGCCAGGCGGCGGAGAGGCCGGACACACCACTGCCCACCACGGCAATGCGCTGGCGCGCGGAAGACGGATGGGAGAAGCCGGAGGCGGCGTGAAACATGGTCTCGTGTCCTGCATTGTTTGAAGCAGATACGGTCGCAGGGCTAACATAGATCAACCTACGCAAAATTATTTCGGCCCCAGCACAGTTTTTTGCCGCGGCACTGATCCAGCCCAAAAGTGGCGCCGTATCTGGGGCATGTCACTCGCGATTTACCCTTTTGCCGGGCCGTGTCAGGATGGAGCGTTACCAACGCGCCGTCGCCTTGCCGTGCCCGCGCCAAGAAAGGGTGCGCAGCCCATGACGCAGCCGACCCAAGCCGGTGCCCCGCCGCCCGGCGAGACCAGCGCGCAAATCGTCGCCATAGCCGCAACGCAGGACATGGCCGCCTTCGAAGCGCTGTTCCGCGATTTCGGGCCCCGCATCCGCGCCTATCTCCTCAAACTCACCCGCGACCGCCAGGCGGCCGAGGACCTGATGCAGGAGACCATGCTGGCCATCTGGCGCAAGGCCGGGCAATTCGACCCGGCGCGCGGCCAGGCCTCGGCCTGGATCTTCACCATTGCCCGCAACATCTGGATCGATGCCTGGCGCAAGCAGAAGCGGCCGACATTCGACCACGACGACCCGGCGCTGGTGCCCGACCCGGAGCCCGACGCGCCCGAGCGCATGGTGCTGAGCCAGAGCGGCGCGGCCCTGCATGAAGCGCTCAAGACCTTGCCACCGGAACAGGTCGAACTCATCCGCCTATCCTTTTTCGACGACGCCTCGCACAGCACCATCGCTGCCCAGACGGGCCTGCCGATCGGTACCGTGAAATCCCGCATCAGACTGGCCTTCGGCCGCCTTCGCACGGCGCTGGAGGAATTCAAATGACCCAAATTCGACACCATATCGGCGAAGACCTCCTGATCGAATACGCCGCCGGCACTCTTTCCGAAGGATGGTCGCTGGCCGTTGCCTGCCACCTGGCCATGTGCCCGCAATGCCGTCAGCAACTGGCGCTGGCGGAAGCCACCGCCGGCGCGATGCTCGAAGAGCTGCAGCCTGCGGATGGCCCGAGCGGGAGCTGGGATGCGCTGAAAGCCCGGCTCGACGCCGAGCCGGAGCCCAAGGCAAAGCCGATCGCCCGCCCGGCCAGCGCCACCCTGCCCGAGCCCCTGCGCTCATATCTGGGCGGCGATGTCGAGAGCCTCAAGTGGCGCAACCTCGGCAATGCCCGGCAGATCCTGATCGAAACCGATGACGAGACCACGCAGACGCGCCTCCTGTGCATCGCCGCCGGCAAGCCGGTGCCCGAGCACAGCCATGGCGGGCGCGAACTGACGCTGGTCCTGACCGGGAGCTTTCACGACGAGCTCGACAGCTTCGGGCCCGGCGATGTCGAAGATGCCGACGGCTCGGTGACGCACCAGCCGATCGCGGGGCCGGAGGCGGACTGCATATGCCTTGCGGTCACCGATGCGCCGCTCAAATTTTCGAGCCGCCTGGTGCGGCTGATCCAGCCCATTCTGGGAATCTGAGGAGAGACCAATGTTCGGCTTTTCGCTTGCGACCATCCTGGCGGCCTATGGCGGCACGGCGCTGGTTTTCTTCGGGCTCGATTTCCTGTGGCTGACCGTGCTCGGCATCGGCTTCTACCGCGCCGAGATCGGGGACTTGCTGCTCGACCAGCCCAACCTCGTGCCGGCCGGACTATTCTACCTGTTCTATGTCGCGGGCCTGGTCGGATTTGCCGTGCTGCCGGCGGCCAATGCCGGGAGCTGGGTCTGGGCGCTGGTGGCGGGCGTGGCGCTGGGTCTGCTCGCCTATGGCACCTATGACATGACCAACCTGTCGACACTCAAGGGCTGGTCGCTGCAGATCAGCCTCATCGACCTCGCCTGGGGCGCCTTCCTCTCGGGGTCGGCGGCGCTGGCCGGCTATTTCGCCGTGAGCCTCGTCAAATAATCAGCCGTTCACCCGCTGGGTGATGGCGAAAGCCAGCGGACGCGGCAGCAGGGCAAGGAGCCGCAGCGGCCAGATCAGGCGGCGGGGAAAGGCGATTTCGAACGCCCTGCCGTCCAGCCCGCGGATGATGCGCTGCGCCGCATCGACCGGCTCCATCAGCCCCGGCATGGGAAACTCGTTGAGATCGGTCAGCGGGGTGCGCACGAAGCCGGGCGTCACCAGCCGCACATCCACGTCGGGCGCATATTCGACCCGCAGCGACTGGGCCAGGTTGACGATGGCAGCCTTGGTGGCGGAATAGACCTGGCCATTGGGCAGGCCGAAAATGGCGGCAGCCGAGCCGAACAGCACCAGTTGACCGCCGGGCTTGAGCGCCCCGCGCGCCACCCGCGCCACGTTGAACGTGCCGGTGAGGTTGACCGCGAAAATGGCCTCGGCCTTTTTCTGCTCGGCCTTGCCGACCGGACCGGGATCGTAGATGGCGGCGGTGGTGATGATCTTGTCGAAGGGGCCGTGGAGTTCGGCCACGGCGGCCAGGCTATCGGGATCGGTGACATCGGCGCGGGCGGCAAAGTGGCCGTTGCCGATGCGGGACAGCGCGGCATCGAGGGCCTTTTCGTCCCGTCCGGAAATGACGACCAGGGCCTTGTGCGTCGCATAGGCTTTCGCCAGGGCCTCGCCGATGCCGCTCGATCCGCCGATGATCCAGACCTTTTCACCCGATGCCATCATGCACTCTTTCCGTGTTTCTCTCGCTCTTGCGAGAGCAGGTACGAGGTGGAGCCGGAAATGGACGCAGGGCTGACGCAATTATTTCGTGCGGCGCTCCGACGCAGGCAACAAAAAAGCCGCCTCGCGGCGGCTTTCTCGGAAGTCGGCTTATCGCCATTCGAGCGTAGCCCTCATGGCCTTCTTGCCTCAAAACGCTCCGCTGGAGCGTTTAGCCCTTGCGGGACGGCTCGAAGTTACTTCTGCAGGGTCAGGTTGACGGCGGATTCACGGCCGTCGCGGCCGGTCTCGACATCGTAGGAGACCTTGTCGTTCTCGTAGAGGCCATCAACGCCCGAGCGCTGCACGGCGGAGATGTGGACGAAGTGGTCCTTGCCGCCATTGTCGGGGGTGATGAAACCAAAACCCTTGGTGGTGTTGAAGAATTTCACGGTGCCGTTATGGGTGGCCATGATGCATTTCCTTTTTTCGAAAGCTCGATGCCGAAGCAGAACGAGCGGTTCCCTCCGCGACATGCAAGAGGTCCTACCAACGTTCGCAAGGCAGATCAGTGAGCCCGGAACCGGAAATGACCGGCTGAGGCAGCCGACTTAGGCTGAAAACGTATGACAGGGTTTGTGACAGGAAAAGGTGACGGGAGCAAGGCGGTAGTTTTCGGGGGACATGACAAGGCGCCCGATGGCACCAGCGCCCCGGGGTGCGGATGGCTTGCGCCATTCGAGCATAGCTCTCATGGCCTGCCTTCCCAAGAATCTCTCCACCGGAGAGATTTTGCCTGACGGCATGTCAGGCAGGCCGGAGACAGATTGCGTCTCTGGATATGTTTTAGTGAGACGAAACCTGTCTCCGGCGCCGGTTTTTGGAACTGATCGGCAGCGGGGGATCGCTCGTCCCGTCGCTGTGCCGACCTGGAACCTGTGGGAGAGGCAAAGCCCCCACCCGGCCTGCCCCGCCACTGTTCGCCTGCAGGCCGCCGCGCGGGGCAATGGAGCCAGTCTAATCGAGCCGGCGCAACCGGGGATAAATTGCGGCGGCTGTCTCGGGCGCCGGTCCGGTCTCCGGGACGGGAACGCCCTCTCGCGCGGCACGGCCGGCCGCAAAACCCTCCTCATAGGCCTGGCGCTGGCGGCTCTCCATCATGCGAACGAGCTTGTGGCGGATGGCGTCGGGATCGTCGCGCTGAAACTTGAGCGCCGCGGCGGGCGGATGGAGCCGCATGATCGGCAGGTAACCCGTGTGGAGGTTCCAGATGCGGCAGTTGAAGCGGGTGTCCCAGGTGGTGTGGTGCGCCTCCCAGCCTTCGAGCGCCGCCAGCGCCTGGCCGAGCTGGGCGGCAAGACCGGCAAGATCGGGCGCGGCGACGGGCAGGCGTTCATTGCGTCGGCGGGTAAAGGCGGCGCAATCGCTGAGGAGGCCTTCGGCGCTGATGCGCAGGGCCTCGGACACGGGCGCATTGGGCTTTTTGGCGCCGAGGGCAATCGTGTCCTTGTGGAGGGCGGCAAGGCTCAGCCACAGCGTTTCGTGCCGCTCGGCCTGGATTTTGGTGGTGCCTTCGCGGAGCGGTGGGGCGGGCGCAGCCTGCGGCGCAGGCTGGTCCTGAGGCATTTGGCCGAAGGACGCGGGGTTGGTGTGTGTGGGCATGGGATTCTCCTGTTCGGCGGGAGGCCGGACAGGAGAGGGTGCACACAGGTGGAGGGGGTGGGGATTAGTTTTGGGTCAGCTCCACTATGCGCCTCACAACTGCAGATAGTTAATAACGACAAACGATGCTCGCCTGACGCCTTTTGTCGAAGTAAGCTCCGTTGCACTACACCCACCTGATTTTGATGTGCCGTCCAACTGCTGGAATAGCCGCGATGCTTAGTTACTCCCGAGAAGAATTGCACGAAGAACTAAGGAGCGTCTGGCGGAAAAATCCGACTGCGGCTGGCGACGCCAAACAGGCAGAGCGCGTGGTAAATCAAGCAGTGCAAATAGCACTCACAGGACTGCCCCCAGTCGCGGTTTACTCGCACCCTTTTAAGGGAAAGGAAATATTCCGCATTTCAGACCCTGCAACCAACATTGTGCTGAATAGAGCGTCGCGCATTCTTCGATCCGGAGCCAATGTAAAGCAGACTGACAGAACAACTACGGTTAAAAGAATATCCAAAATTTTGTCGGAAGGCGCACGGCACCGGGTATATCAGTTTGATATTCAATCGTTTTACGAGACAATAGATTTAAGCGATGTGTGGGACTACGTCGATAATCTGCCCTCAACTGACCGGCAGACGTCGAAAGTTCTTCGGTCATTTGTTGACCTCTGTTCAGACAACTCTATATCCGGCGCACCGAGAGGTCTCGGAATTAGTGCTGTCTTGGCCGAGCTGTCGCTTCGGGAATTCGACCTAAAGCTAAAGTCCCTTGCTACAACGTATTTCTACGCTCGGTATGTCGACGACATACTGCTGATCACGTCCGGTGACGAGGCGCCCTTGCAGACTAACGAGCTGGTCGCTGGCCTTCTCCCATCTGGTCTGCGGTTACATCCAACTAAATCAAAGCACTTTGATTTGGCTGCTCACGCGAAGAACTCCCCCGCGAGTGAGTCCGAGATCAACTTCCTCGGGTACAGGATGGCGATTTCAGAAATTCGGCGGACCGAAGACGAACGACTTCACCGCATAGTAAGTTTGGATATTTCTTCCAAAAAAGTCAGCAGGCTCAAAGTTCGCATTGCACGGGCAACGCTAGAGTTCCTGACAGACGGGAAATTTTCGGATTTCGAAGACCGAATGAAAGTACTGTCTGGCAACTACAATATAGTTGAAAGCCGGTGGCGCCGAAGAATAAACGTTGGTCTGTACTGCAACTACCGGCTTGTAGACGCTGATCGCTCAACGTCTCTCCCCGCAATGGATAAATTTCTACGGGCCTGGATTTTGGGATATGGCGGCACGCTCTCGAGTAGGCTCGCTGCGGCACTAACACCTCAGCAGTCCGCGAGGCTTATCGCATTCAGCTTTGAGGCCAGCTTCAGGTCGCGTCGGTTTTATCATTTTCCTGCTAACCGCCTGCGAGAACTGAGAAAGTGTTGGGTATATGCCTAGAAGCAGAGGACGTCTTTATACATTTGATCGAAACGATAAGTATCTACCTCTTGTAACAGACACGTCGCCAGATGACGTACCAATTACGTTCTCAAACTACGGACTCCGCAAAAATCTCTTGTCCAATGGCCGGTTTGGACCAGATAGCCAGTTGCTCGTCACGAAGGCCTTAGGTGAGCTTGGGGACCAGTACACCCTCCCCTTGCGCTATCGCATAACCAGCGGAGACGAAGGTTTCCGCCAGATGACATTGCCTCATCCTAGCTCGCAGATGAGAGTCTGCGAAATATATCTGGAATACGCGGACCTGATAACTTACTACTGCACAAAGAGCAGCTTCTCTTTGCGCTTTCCTTCCAAAATCTCAAGCAGCTTCTTCCGACGCAATCCGCTGGCCGATTTAAATAAGTATCGTGATTCAACCGTTACGCCGCACGACAAGGACGGCCTGTACAGGCATCCGTCGTCATACTTCGTCTACGGCGGTATAAATAAATACTACAAATATTTCTATTCGGACGAGTTCTACGATTTGGAGAAGAGATTTTCTTACATGCTTCGCCTCGACGTGAGTAAATGCTTTCCAAGCATTTACACTCACACTGTTAGCTGGGCAGTTAAGGACATAGATTTCGGGAAGAACAATGTTAGGGCGAAATCATTCGGAAACGAACTTGATAGCGCTATGCAAAGGATGAACTACAATGAGACCAGCGGAATACCAGTTGGTCCTGAATTCAGCAGAATATTTGCCGAGATAATTCTGCAATCTGTCGACGTTAAAATCAAAAATGATTTGCAGGACGCACAATGTATAGAGGGGCGGGATTACGTCATTAGACGATACATAGATGATTTCTTTGTATTTTGCTCAGATCGCGATATGGCCGAACATATTAGGATGCTTGTCGCGTCAAAATTGGCGGATGTAAACCTTCACTTTAACAATGCAAAGACAGAGCTAATCGAACGGCCATTTCAAACAAAAGGTTCTTCAATAGTCGAGGCTGGCCTGGCCGTTTTAGAGGAGTTCTGGCGGCAGAACACTCGCACGACGGACAAAGATGGCATGGCGCTATCTTACGCTATTCCTATCAAAAATCACAACTTGCTTGCCAAGAGCTTGATTAGGTCGATCAAGACCGTTTGTCACGAAAATAAAGCAAATTACTCGAGCCTAACGTCAGTTTTAACCGCGGCTATCGACTCCCGGATTCAGCGAGTTATAGATAGTCACGACAGAGGCGTCATTCCCTCAGCCCTCATCCAAAACCAGATATATTTGCTAATGGCGTTGTTGGAGGTCTCCTGCTTTCTCTACGGAGTAAACCCCACTGTACCTGCCTCGTATAAGCTCGGGAGAAGCATAATTTTAGCCACGCGTTTTGTGGAAAGAAATTACCGAGAGTTCTTACCCATTTTCAGTGAGCACCTAATTCGACAATGCAGCGGGTTCCTGAACGCAGCTACGGAAACGTCGTTGGCTCAATCTGGGGTAGTTCCCATTGAGCAAATAGACGTTCTAGTGTGCCTGACCGAGCTGCCAAATGAGTATTTCCGTACCCTCACCCCGCTTGTTCGCAAAATGGCGGCGGGGGTTTCTGACTATTTCAGTCTTATCAATGTCCTGTTTGTGGCGGGACGCACAGGCCTACTACCCGCACTAGGCCCACCTTTCTATAGTAAAGTGACGGCTGCGGTCACCGATAAAAGTCGACCGCATCGCAAAGCAGAGGACCTATTCAAACTCTTCGACTTGCTGAGTTGCCCCCATTTATCACTCGATATTCGTCAGCGACTCGTACAGGGAGCGCTGACGGGTCTCGGCATGTCTGCAATAAACAAGGTTAGGCGCGAAGCCATCGCAAACGACTTTGAGCAAAATCCGTGGTTTACCCGCTGGGGCAGCATCGATTTGCTGAGGGAAATCACTCGTCGCGAATTGAACCGCGCATACTAGCGAGCTATTGATTGATGGAAACGATCCGGATGCTCAACCTCTGCCTCGGCTGAAGGTCTACTGGAAACTTTTGCGATCGGGGCAAATTACCCCCTAAGCATAGTGGCTCAGAGCAGTTATCTGTCACACACGACGCGGACGGATCGTTTCACTTTCAACTCTGATTGATACTTGGGCAAAACTCGACAAGAGCCGATGGCTCTGACCCGAAGATGAAAGCGCTATGGGTGTGGAGCTTGGCGCCGGCGGCCGAGTTCCGCACCTCAGTCGTCACCCATCTTCAGCGCCTTGATGAACGCTTCCTGCGGGATGTTGACGTTCCCATACTGCCGCATCTTGGCCTTGCCCTTTTTCTGCTTGTCCAGGAGCTTGCGCTTGCGGGTGGCGTCGCCGCCGTAGCACTTGGCCGTCACGTCCTTGCGCATGGCGCGGACGGTTTCGCGGGCGATGATCTTGCCGCCGATGGCGGCCTGGATCGGGATCACGAAGAGATGCGGCGGGATCAGCTCCTTGAGCTTTTCGCACATCTGGCGGCCGCGGCTTTCGGCAACAGAGCGGTGGACCAGCATGGCCAGGGCGTCGACCGGCTCGGCATTGACGAGGACGGTGAGCTTGACCAGGTCGCCGGTGCGGTGGGTATCAAGCTTGTAGTCAAAGCTGGCATAGCCCTTGGAGATCGACTTGAGGCGATCGTAAAAGTCAAAAACCACTTCATTGAGCGGCAGGTCGTATTCGACCATGGCGCGATTGCCGACATAGGAGAGGTTGTTCTGGATGCCGCGGCGATCCTGGCAGAGCTTCAGGATGGCGCCGAGATATTCGTCGGGCGTGAGGATCGTCGCCTTGATCCAGGGCTCGCGGATTTCCTCGATCTTCATGACATCGGGGAGATCGGCGGGATTATGCAGATGCATGGTCTCGCCATTGGTCATGACGACCTCGTAGACCACCGAAGGGGCGGTGGCGATGAGATCGAGATCGAACTCGCGGGAGAGACGCTCCTGGATGATTTCGAGATGGAGGAGGCCGAGGAAACCGCAGCGGAAGCCGAAGCCGAGGGCGGCGCTGGTTTCCATTTCGAAGCTGAAGCTGGCGTCGTTCAGACGCAGCTTGCCCATGGCGGCGCGGAGCTCGTCGAAGTCCGAAGCGTCGACCGGGAAGAGGCCGCAGAACACCACCGGCTGGGCCGGGCGGAAGCCGGGCAAAGCCGTGGTGGTGGGCTTGCGATCATCGGTGATGGTGTCGCCGACATTGGTATCGGCCACTTCCTTGATCGAGGCGGTGAAGACGCCGAGCTCGCCGGGGGTGAGCTGATCGACTTCCACCAGTTTCGGCGTCTGCACGGCGACGCGATCGAGCTCGTAGACGGCGCCCGAGGCCATCATGCGGATGCGCTGGCCCTTCTTCATCACGCCATCGATGATGCGCACGAGGACGACGACGCCGAGATAGGTGTCGTACCAGCTATCGACCAGCAGGGCCTTGAGCGGCGCGTCGATATCGCCCTTGGGGGCGGGCAGGCGCTGGACGATGGCTTCGAGCACGGTGTCGATGCCGACGCCGGTCTTGGCGGAGATTTCGAGCGCGTCGGAGGCGTCGATGCCGATGACATCCTCGATCTGCGCCTTGACGCGCGGGACGTCGGCGGCGGGCAGATCGACCTTGTTGAGGACCGGGACGATCTCGTGATTGGCATCGAGCGCGTGGTAGACATTGGCGAGGGTCTGCGCCTCGACGCCCTGGGAGGCATCGACGACCAGCAGCGAGCCTTCCACAGCCGACATGGAGCGGCTGACCTCATAGGCGAAGTCGACATGGCCGGGCGTGTCGATGAGATTGAGGACATAGTCCTCGCCGTCCTTGGCCTTGTATTTCAGGCGAACCGTCTGCGCCTTGATGGTGATGCCGCGCTCGCGCTCGATATCCATCGAGTCGAGGACCTGTTCCTTCATCTCGCGCGCGTCGAGTCCGCCCGTCATCTGGATCAGGCGATCGGCCAGGGTCGACTTGCCATGATCGATATGGGCGACGATGGAGAAGTTGCGGATATTGGCGAGGGGCGTTGTCATGAGGGCGCTGATAGCAGAAGCCAAACGGGCAAGAAAGATGGTTTAGCGGGGGTTAACCCGGCGCCGGACGCAACATTCCGGCGCGATCGGGCGTTTGGGCCACATGCGGCTGACCTCCTTCACCCTCATTGCGCTTCTGAGCGCCTCCACACCGGCGCTGGCGCAGGACTTTTTCGAAAGTTTCGGCCGCTTCGTCGAGGACGCGCTGCCGCGTCCGGCGCAGGGCGGCGGTCAGTCGGGGCCGGTGCGCCCGACGCCGCCCAGCGTGGCGCAGCCGGTGGCGCCCACGGTGCCGACGCCGGCGGTGGAACGGCCGGATGCGGATGCAGCCGTCGAAGAGGCGGAGGAGCCGCCCCTGCCCCGGCCGCGGCCGGAGGAAGCAGTTCCTGAGCCTGCGGCGCCGCCTGTAGCGGAGGAGCCGGAGCCGGTGGCGGTCGAAGCGGAGCCGGAGCGGATCTACCAGACGGCGTGCCCGGCGCTGCTCGATGGCTCAGTGATGGGCGAGATGCTCGAGCCGATCGCCGAAGGGATATGCGGGGAGCGCTCGCCGCTGTCGATCACGGCGGTGCGGGTCAATGGCCGCGAGATCGGGTTTTCCGCTCCGGTAACCACCAATTGCGAAATGGCGGGGGCGCTGGCCGACTGGGTGGGCGAGGTGGACGCCTATGCCGCGGCGGCGCTGGAAAGCCCGGTCGCGACTCTCGATACCGGCACGTCGATGATGTGCCGCAACCGCAATGGCGGGGACGAGGGGTTCGTTTCCGAACACGGCTTTGCCAATGCGGTGGATGTGATCGGCGTGTCGCTGGCGGATGGGCGGCGCATCAGTGTCGAGGCGGACTGGCAAAAGGCAACCAGCCTGGAAGGCAAGCTGCTGCGGCAGGCGCATGGCGCCGCCTGCGGGCGCTTCACCACCGTGCTGGGGCCGGAAGCCAATGCCGAGCACGCGGACCATTTGCACCTCGACCTCGGGTGTCACGGGCAGACCTGCACGGCGCGGATCTGCGAGTAGGGCACCATCGCACCCCCACCCTTGATCCCTCCCCACAAGGGGGAGGGAGACGATGAACACCGGCGCTATGAGGGTGGGGTGACTTCTACGGATGCTTTGTCACCCGCATTTCGGATGATAGGCCGGGAGGTCGGCCCAGTCGTGGACACTCATGCAATCGGGATGGGGGGTGGGGCGGGACGGCCGGGCGCGGCCGAGCCATGCCAGGAGGCGGGCCAGGATCGACATTTTGTGTCTCCAGGATTGCGTTGGGGAACTGTTATGACTCCAAAGTGCGCCCGAGAGCCGCCGTTCTCAATGGACAAGCTCTGCAACCGAGTTTAGAAAAACTATATGAGCAAGAGCTTTCCCATTCCCCTCAATGCGCTGCGGGCGATCGAGATCGTGGCGCGGCGGGGTGCGCTGGCGCCGGCTGCCGAGGAGCTGGGCGTGACCGTTGGCGCGGTCAGCCAGCATCTGCGCCGGGCCGAGGAGCGGCTAGGTGTCGAGCTCTTTGCCCGCACGCCGCAGGGGTTGAAGCCGCTGCCGGACCTCGTGCGGGTGCTGCCACAGCTGAGCGCCGGGTTCACGCAGTTGCAGGACGGGCTGGCGGGCCTGACGGGCGCGCAGGACGGGGTACTCAATGTGACGGTGGGGAGCGTCTTTGCCTCGCGCTGGCTGATCTGGCGGGTGCACAAGTTCTCTGCCCTGCATCCCGGGCTGGAATTGCGGCTGACGGTGACGGGAACCATGCTCGATCTCGGCCGGCCCGATATCGACTGCGGCATCCGCTATGGCGAAGGCGACTGGTCGGGCGTCGATACCCGTCTAATCGGCGGGCAGGATTTCCAGCCGGTCTGCGCACCCCTGCTGCTCGAGCAACTGAAATCGGCGACGGACCTCGTGCGCGTGCCCGTGATCGAGGATCGTACCAGCATGCTCGACTGGCCGGCCTGGCTCCGTCGCGCCGGGCTCGACCCGGAAACGGCGCTGGGTGGGCCGGTCTATTCGGATGCCTCGCTGGCCTTCGACGCCGCCATTTCGGGACAGGGCGTGCTGCTGGCGGCGGACATGATGACCGCCGATGCGGTAAGCGACGGGCGGCTGGTGCGGCCCTTCGACCTGCCGGTGACCGGTGCAAAGGGATATTTCCTCGCCACCGCCAAGGGGCGGCGGGAGTCCAAGAAGCTGAGCCTGTTCCGGCAGTGGCTGGAAGCGGAAGTGCCGGCCAGCGTCTGCGGCTATGTGCATCAGCAGCCGCCAGGGGGTTCGGTGACATAGAAAAGCCGCCGCACCGAAGTGCGGCGGCCTTGACCCGTGCTCCGGCGATCAGACGGCGGTGGTGCCGTCGGCGTCGAAGTAGAGGGTCAGCGTGCCCTGGTCGAGCCCGCCGCCGACGAGATCGTCGAGCGCAAGACCGGCGCTTTCGACCTGGTTGCGCAGATCGTCGGACGCCTCGATGGCGGACCGCAGGGCGGCCAGTTCATCCTGGCGCAGGGTCTGGACGCAGCCGGCAATATTGACCAGCTCCAGATCGTCAATGGCGCGAAGATCGGCCGGGCTCGGCACGTTCGCGGCGCTGAGGGCGAGCAGGCCGGCCTCGCAGGTGACTTCCGCCACGACGATATCGGGCTGCTGCAGAACCGCCGGCATGCGATTGCCGGTCACGCCGGCCGCAGCGCCGGAGCCGGAGCCGGAGCCGGCACCACCATTGCCAATGGTACCGGTGCCACCGTTGCCGCCGTTGCCAGCATTGCCGCCAGTGCCGTTGCCCCCATTGTTGTTGCCGCCATTGCCATTGCCGGCGCCGCCGTCATCGCCGCCATTGTCGCCGCCGGTGCCATCATCACCGCCGCCATTGACGCCGTCATCGTCGTCTCCGCCGGTGCCGTCATCGCCGCCGCCATTGCCGCCGTCGCCGCCACCATTGCCGTCGTCGTCGCCACCATCATCGCCACCCCCGCCGATCGAGCCGGTGCCCAGGGTGAGGTCGACGCTGGCCAGATCGCCCAGCGGCCCCTCGCCCAGACCGGCATCGACAAAGACGCGGGTCGGACCGTTTTGCGGGGTATCGAGGCCGATGACGGCCTCGGGCGACAGACCGACGCCATCCAGCACGCCAAGCAGGTCGGCGGTGATGATGACATCCTCGCTGTCATCGCCGCCCAGAATGGCGTCGAGTTCGGCAAGGGAGTCCTCGCCCAAGAGGGCATCGACCGCGATCAGCTCGAAATCGCCGCCTGCCGCGGCATCGCCACCATCGCGACCGAGAATGCGGACAATGGCGTCGAGGCGCTGGTCTTCATTGGGCAGGAGGGCCAGATCGACTTCGGCCAGTTCCTCGTCGGTGAGGAGATCGATGTCGAGCGCGGCCAGATCGGTATCGAGCAGCGGCCCATCCTCACCAGTGCCAGAGCCGAGGTCGGCGACATCGACGCCAAGATCAAGGACCAGCAGTTCGGTATTGCCGCCGGCATCGACCGAGAGGGCGATGACGTCTTCGCTGTCGACGCCCGCGCGATCAAGGATGGCACCCAGTTCGACGCTGGCATCGATGGCGGCGAGCAATTCGTCACGCCCGGCGCCGCCCAGTTCAACCTGAGCCCTTATATCCTCGACCTCATCCTGATTGAGGAGGTCGGCCACGGCGACGATGGACACCCGTGTATCGTCGACGATGTCGTCGAGATCGGTGCCGGCAATGCCAGGCGCGCCGAGCTGGCCAATCAACGCATCGACGCGCGCGGCGTCATCGAGAGCGGAAACGCGGACACCGACCAGCGGCTCGGAACTGCCGGCGGAGCCGCCACCGGTATTGCCGCCCGTGCCGCCGCTACCGCCGCTGCCGCCCGTGCCGCCGCCAATGGTCACGTCGGCATCGATCAGCCGACCGCCCGTGCTGCCGGCGCTCGAACCGCCACCGGTCGACCCGCCACTGCTGGAGCTGCCGGACGAGCCGATGCCAACATCGACGTCGACGACGTCGTCATCGCCCAGCACTTCGGCACCGACATCGACCTGGGTGGTGGAGCCGCCGGAGGATCCGGCATCGACACCAACATCGGCATCGACGAGGCTGTCGCCGCCGACACCGACCCCTGCATCGACATTGACCTCGGTATCGCCAATGCCGAGATCGACCCCGGCATCGAGGCCGAGACCGCCCCCGTCAGCATTGCCGCCAAGATTGATGCCGAGACTGAGTTGGGCAAAGGCAGGGGGCGCGGCGAGCACGGCCGCGGCAAAGGCGAGGGCTGAAATCTGTGACTGAATACGCATGGCTTGTGGCCTCCTCAACAAAGTTCGAGGGCCTGTCATGCGGGGTCCGGGGACCGCTCTTGGATCAATGGTGATCCGGCGTTAGGCTGGTTGAATGATCAGCTCTGGTCGTTGGTGCGGTCGCTGGAAATTTCCCGCATGAAATGGTCACTTTCGAACAAAATTGCGTAAAATTGTAGTTGTGTTAAATATAATTTAGTTTGCACTGTGGTTTTCGCCCGAACTTGGCAAGAATTGCCGCGCGCAGACTGTTAGGAATGGTGCAGTAACTTTCACGGCGCCGCTTTGGTTGCAGAGGGAAAATGGACGACGTTATCATCCTGGGTGCAGGCATTGTCGGCATAGCTACGGGTATTTACTTATTAAAGCGCGGGCGCAGCGTCGTTCTGGTCGACAAGAGTGCGCCGGGACTCGAAACCAGTTTCGGCAATGCCGGCATCATCCAGCGCGAGGGCGTCCGCCCTCATGCCTTCCCGCGCGACCTGCAGACGCTGCTGCAGGTGGGCCTGCATCTTTCCACCGCGGCGCGCTACGAGCCGTTGGCACTGCCCAAGCTGGCGCCGCCGCTCCTCAAATACTGGTGGGAGAGTTCGCCCGAGCATTATCGCAAGGTGGTGACGAGCTACGCGCCACTGATCGGGCGATCGATCGTCACCCATGCCGAGCTCATCGCCGCCGCCGGGCCGGAGGCGGAAAAGCTGATTTCGCGCTATGGCTGGCACCTGGCTTTCCGCAGCGCGGACAAGCTGGAAAAGGAAGTGGCCAAGGCCGAAGGCGACCGAGATCAATTCGGCATCGGCTTCGAAGTGCTCGACTGGGCAGCGCTCAAGGCCGTCGAACCCGACCTCAAGGGCGGGCTGGCCGGCGCCATCCACTGGACCGATCCGTGGACGGTGAAGGATCCCGGCGCGCTGGTGGCCCAATATTTCAAGCTCTTCGAGACCTTGGGCGGCCGCTTCATCCAGGGCGCGGCAAAGGGTCTGCGGCAGGACGGAGAAAGCTGGAGCACGGAAGTCAACGGCAGGACCATCCGCGCCAGGGAGGCGGTGATCGCGCTCGGACCCTGGGCGCCCGACGTGCTGGAGCCGCTGGGCTACCGGCTGCCGCTGTTCGTCAAGCGCGGCTATCACATGCATTACGGCACCGGCGAGGGCGCCAAGCTCAACCACCTGCTGCTCGACCCGGAAGTGGGCTATGCCATGGCGCCGATGGCGCGCGGCATCCGCATCACCACCGGCGCGGAATTCGCCATGCGCGACGCGGCGCCGACGCCGATCCAATTGGGCAAGGCCGAGAGGGCGGCGCGCGAACTGTTCCCGCTGGGCGAACGGCTCGACAAGCAGCCCTGGAAGGGCGCCCGCCCTTGCACGCCCGACATGATGCCGATCATTTCCAAGGCGCCCAGGCACAAGGGGCTCTATGTCGGCATCGGCCATGCCCATCATGGGTTTACGCTGGGGCCGGCGACGGGTGAACTGCTGGCCCAGACCATGACCGGGGAAGAGACGGCAATCGACATCACGCCGTTCCGCATGGAGCGGTTCATGGGGGGCTGAGCCCCCTCATCCGCTGGAGTTCCGCCCTCGAGGGCGGAGCCGTGGGTTTTGCTGTGCTGGAGCATCCAACGGGGGTTCCCGCTTTCGCGGGAATGACCCTGGGGTGGGGCGAGTGGCACAAGAGGCCGCCCCCTTCGTCATTGCCGGGCTTGTCCCGGCAATCCAGTCCGGTGCAGCATGGACCACCCGATCAAGTCGGGTGGTGACGATGAACAGGCCGGGTCGGAACGATGGGGAAACCGCCAGTCGGAGACAGATACAGCTTCTCCGCCGAGGTGATCTATTGGCGTGGGCCAGCGCCGTTTCTGTTTGCCCTGCTGCCGGGTGAGATCAGTGCGCAGATCCAGGCCGTGTCGCATGCGGTCAGCTATGGCTGGGGCTGCATTCCGGTTGCGGCGGAGATCGACGGGCACGCCTTCACCACATCGCTGTTTCCGCGCCAGGGCAGCTATCTGTTGCCGTTGAAAGTCGCCCTGCAAAAGAAACTGCCGCCGATCGAGATCGGCGACAGGCTTGAGGTGACGATGCGCATCGAGGCGCGGATGCCGCGGCTTTAGAGCGAGAGAAGGCGCCGCAGCTTGGCCAGGGCCGTGTCGCTCGATTCGCGATAGGCGATGGTGCCCTCGAACTCGCCCTCGGCATTGATGAGGAAGATCGAGGCGGTGTGGTCCATGGTGTAGTCGGCGCCCTCGAGCGGCACCTTTTCGGCATAGACGGCCCAGGAGGCGGTGGCCTTGGCGGTTTCCTCGACCGAGCCGGTGACGCCGGTGACATGGCCGGTCCAGCCGACATAGTCGGCGACGACGTCTGCCGTGTCGCGCTCGGGATCGACGGTGATGAAGAAGGATTTGAGATCCCTGGCCTCATCGCCCAGCGCCTCGTACCAGGTGGTCATTTCGGCCAGCGAGGTGGGGCAGACTTCCGGGCAATGGGTGAAGCCGAAAAACACCATGGAGGGACTGCCGACGAGGCTCGCCGCGGTGAAGGCCTCACCCGACGTGGTGGCGAGCTGATAATCCCCCTGCCCCAGGCCCGCGACGCGGGCCGGACGATTGAGGGTGGTATAGGCATAAAGGCCGGTGGCGGCGAGGGCGGCAAACGCCACCAGCAGCCAGAGGACCAGGCGCAGACGATTGAGCGCCATGGCTCAATGCCCCATGGCCGGCGCGTCTGCCGCAGTGCCGCCGACAGCCAGGTCGACGGTGATCTCGCCGGCCTTTTCGAAGGTGAGGGTGACGGCGACGGTTTCCCCCTCGACCAGGGTCTGGGTGAGGCCCATGAACATCAGGTGGAAGCCGCCCGGCTCGAGCGCGACGGTTTCGCCGGCGGGTATGACGATGCCATCGGTCAGTTGACGCATCTTCATGACGTCGCCCTGCATGGCCATTTCATGAACCTGGGTTTCCTTGGCGATGGACGACGTGGCCGACAGAAGGCGATCATCCTCGGCGCCGGTATTGGTCAGCGTCAGGAAGCCGCCGGCCACTGGCGCATTGGGCAGGGTGGCGCGGGTGAAGGGCCCGGAAATCTCGATACTGCCCACGGTGACGGTGGCAGCGGCGGGGGCGGCATGATCCTGCGCGAATGCCGGCGTCAGGGCGGCGGCAAAGGCCAGGGCGATGATGGAGAGACGGAGGGACATGGTGGTTTCCTTTCGAGGGGATCAGGGCAGAATTTCGATCTGCGTGGCGAGCGTGTTCTGGGCATAGCGGCTCAAGCGGATGTCGAGCGTGACATCCCAGGTGCCGGCAAGGGGAATGGTCTGGCCTTGGATAAGCCAGAAGCCGTCGGCAAAGGTGGCGCTGGCGCTGAAGGGCTCGATGCCGAGCGTCGGGGCGGCGAAGGTGACCTCGACGGCGAGCGGCGCGACGGGATCGCCCACCGCATCGACGAGCCAGATCTCGAAATCCACCGGGCCGGGGCGACCGGGCGCGGCGGTGACATCGACCATGAGGGTGTCCGTCATGACATGGGCATAAGCCGGTTCACTGCGCGCGGCCTGCGCGGCATCGGCCTCGGCAATGCCGCGCGGCGGCGGGGTGAAGCGCCAGGCCGAGACGAGGCCGAGGATGGCGAGGACCAGCACCAGTTCGACGAGGATGGTGCGCCGCAGATGCAGGCGTGGTTCCAGCTCGCCGAGAAGGATCGAGCCGGTGAGGCGGTAACGGTTCCAGAGCGCGAGCAGGAACAGCACGAGGAGGCAGCCAAGCTTGCCGGCCAGCAGATAGCCATAGGGCGTGAGCCAGGCTGGGCCGGGCGGCCCCATCTGGATGACGGCCAACGTCACGCCGGAGACGAGGATTGCCGCTACGGCCAAGGGGATGATGCGGGAAAATTGGCGCAGGGCATTGTCCGCTTCGGGCCTGCGGTCGCGCAGCCAGAACCAAATGGGCAGCAGCGCGCCGATCCAGAACAGGATGCCGGCGATGTGGAAGGTGACGGCGGTGCGGGTGAGCCACTGCGGCGCGGCGGAGCCGGCATGGCCGCTCATGGCGAGGGCCAGGGCACCGACCAGCCAGGCGGGCCAGCCGAGCCAGGCCATGCGGGGATGGACCAGCGCCACGGCGCCGAGGGCGAGGCTCGCGGCCAAAGCCAGGACGGTGGCGCCATAGGAGGTGGCAAAGCCGGTGGACCAGGGGGCGGTCCCGAGCATGGCATCGGGATCGGCGCCCAAGGCATCGGCGCCATGGAGGCCGAGGCTGAGGGGCGCGATGACGAGGCCGATGAGGGCAAGAAGGGCAGCGAGCCGGCGGGCAGGATGCGGGAGCGGGGCAAACAGGGCGAAGACGGCGCCGCCGACCCCGACGAAAAGGGCGGAAAACAGCAAGGCCTTGCTGACCCAGAGCAGGATGGCGGTGGCGCGCGAGCCGGTGGGGGCGGCGGCGACCTCGGCAGCGCCGGTGACATGGCCGACCGAAAAGATCAGCGACCCGGCAACCGGATGCGCATCGGTCGAGATCACGCGCCAGGACAGGACATGGGTACCATCGGCCAGGGAGGGGGGGAGCGGTATCGCCAGGGTGGCGCCCGCAGTGGTCGATGGGGTGATGTCGGCCGACACGCCATCGGGGCCGATCAGGGTCATGGCCAGCGCGGTGACCGGCTCGTTGTAGGTGAGTTCCAACTGCGCCGGACTTTCGGCGAGCAGTGCATTGGCGGCCGGGTTCGAGGCGAGCAGTTGCGCATGGGCAAGGGCCGGCAGCGCCGCGAACAGCGACAGCAGCAGGGCCAGGGCAGGAGCCAGCAGGGATACGGGCGAGCGCAGCATGATCGGGGCCTCCGGGAAGGGCGGAGCAAAGCTCCGCCCCGGTTCAGGGCTCAGTGTCCGGCCGCTCCGCGCACCAGCTCAACGCTGGGCGCGGGCATTTCCGCATCCTCGGCGCCGGTGACATCGACCCAGGCCTCTTCGCCATTGGCGCATTCCTGGATGGCCGGGAAATAGAAGGTGCCGGGTTCGAGCGTCGGGGCAAAGGTGCCGCGGAAGACGAACTCGTCATACCATTCATTGGGCAGGTTGCCGCCCGACCAGACGATTTCCTGGACACCTTCGGTCATCGGCGTGCCGTGATTGTCATAGGAATTGGCGTAGGGACCTGTCACGGTTTCCAGCGTCCAGCCGGCCTTGGGCATGGGCTTCACATTGTAGAAGCCTTCAGGGATCTGCACGCGGACGGTGTGGGTGGCCTCGGTGCCGCAACCATGGGGGACGCGCAGCACGCCCTTGTAGCCGGCGCCAAGCTCAGCTTCCTGGACCTCCAAAGTGGCATGAGCAAAAGCGGGAGCGGCGAGGGCGGCAAGGGTAGTGGCGGCCAGGGCGGCTCGCGCAAAAGTACGGATCATCTGTGATCTCCGGTCGATTTGGTCTGATACCGGCACGCTGGTGCGGGCACTGAAATGCTTGGAATCAGACCGTGACGGGAGGCGCGCGGGATTGCCCCACATGATCGGGCAGGTTGACGCTGCGGATGCTTAAGAGTTCGACGAAGCCGACACGTTTGGCAGCCGTTGGGGGATCGAAGACCAGAACCGGCGGCAGCACGGCGGCCAGCTGATGCTTGGCGATGCCGCTGGCCGGGCAACTCAACGCCGCGGCTTGCTGGGGATCGCCATTTTCGTCCTGCGCCAGAGGCTGACAGGCCGACCAGTTATCGAGAGTGGAATAGCCCAGCGCGTTGAGATCGCGCTGCAGGCCCGCGACCTGATGCAGCGGCAACAGGAGCGTGAGCACATAGATGGCCAGCACCGCGACCGCCAGACCGGCTTCGCGGAACAGATTTCGCTCTCGGATTTGCGCCCTGGTGCTCACGGCAACCTCGATAGCCCGGCCCCTGCCAGTGCTCAAGAGATTTGGCATGGCGGGAGCGCATTCACATTGTCGCAGATCAAAAACCGGGATCATAAAGTCGTTGCGCGCAGTTTAGAACAGTTCTAAGCATTGTTTGGAACCATTCTAAAGTTTGGAGGGCGCCATGCTGCGTCTCTGGCCCGACAACCGGCGCGACTTTGCCTCGCTTTCGGAACGCGAAATCCTCTCGCTGGCCATCGCCGCCGAAGAAGAAGACGGGCGCATCTATTCGGAATTCGCGGCCCGGCTGGACCAGACCTATCCGGGCAGCGCTGCACTGTTTGAAGGCATGGCGGCCGAAGAGGACGAGCATCGCCGGCGCCTGCTCGACCTTTATGTCGCGCGCTTCGGCAAGAGGCTGGTGCCGATCCGCCGCGAGCATGTGCGTGGCTTTCTCGCCCGCAAGCCGATCTGGCTGCAAAAGACACTGACCCTGGAGCAGGCCCGCCAGCAGGTGTGGGAAATGGAAGAAGGCGCCTACCGCTTCTATCTCGAAGCGGCCCAACAGGTGACCGATGCCGGCATTCGCAAGCTGCTGGGTGACCTTGCCGCTGCCGAAAAAGGCCATGCCAGACGCGCCGACCAGATCGACGAAAAGGTGCTGGGCGAGGAAGGCCGGGAGAGCGAAGGGCACGAGCAGCACCGGCAGTTTCTCCTGACCTATGTGCAGCCGGGCCTTGCGGGGCTGATGGATGGCTCGGTGTCGACGCTGGCGCCGGTCTTTGCCGCCGCCTTTGCCACCGGCGATACGCACCAGACCTTCCTCGTGGGCCTTGCCGCTGCTGTCGGCGCCGGTATTTCCATGGGCTTTACCGAGGCGGCCTCGGACGATGGCAAGCTGACCGGACGCGGTTCGCCGATCAAGCGTGGACTTGCCGCCGGGGTCATGACCGCCATTGGAGGGCTCGGCCACGCCTTGCCCTATCTGATTGCCGACTTCTTCACCGCGACCGCCGTGGCGGTGGCCGTGGTGCTGCTCGAACTCTGGGCCATTGCCTATATCCAGCAGCGCTATATGCATACCCCGTTCTGGCGGGCGGTGCTGCAGGTGGTGCTGGGCGGTTCGCTGGTGTTCGCCGCCGGTATTCTCATCGGCCACGCCTAGCGGCTACCGCAAAGCGTGGCGCCGGGGTAAGCTCGGACCATGGAGTATCGCGAGATCGTCGCCGATGATGGGACGCGGCTGCGCTTCGGGCTGACCGGGCCCGAAAGCGGCCCGGCCATGCTGCTCTGCCACGGCCTTTGCGCCGGTGGCGACCAGTTCGCCGCCGATGCAACATGGTTCGGCGAGAGGGGAATCCGCGTGCTGCTGCCGGACCTGCGCGGACATGGACAATCGGGCGTCCCCGCAAGCATCGACGCCGCCGGATTTTCGCCCGAGCGCATGCGCGCCGATCTTTATGCCATGGCGGATGCGACGGAGCTCGCGGCAGTCCATTGGGTCGGCAATTCGCTGGGCGGCATTCTTGGCCTCGGCGCGGCTGCGGAAGCGCCGGACCGGCTCAGATCGCTCACCCTGTTCGGCACGGCGCTGTCGCTCGACCTGCCGCCGGTGGTGGGCCTCGTGCCGCTGCTCGACATCGTGCCCGGGCGGGCGCTGGCCGCCGAGATCACTGCCCGTAATACGACGCGCAATCGCGCGGCCTGGCCGCTGATCGTGCAGTTGCTGCGCCAGTATAACGGACGGGCCGTGGGCGAAATCGCCAGCCATGTCAGACGCTACGACCTGGTTTCGGCGGCGCAGGGCTGGACTGGACCGGCACTGGTGCTGGTGGGCGAACTCGACACCAGCGTCAACCGGGTGCTGATCCCCCAGCTTCAGGCCATCGAAGGCAAGCCCAACTGGCGGGTCGAACACCTGGCCGGCGGCGGACATTGCGCCAATCTCGATGCCACGGGGGCGTGGCGGGAGGCGGTGCTCAATTTCGTGACGGCGCCGGCAGTCCAGTCCGCAGCGCGCGGCGGCGCATATTGAGCCAGACAAAGCCCGCGCCGACGAGGATCGGCACGATGACCAAGAGCGACTGGGTCCAGCCTGCATCCGCGCCGAACAGCACGGTGTGCATCCGCCGCCCCGGCAGGAAAGTAAAGGCCCCGGCCAGCATCAGCGCGCCGGCATAGAGCCCCTGCATCTCGGCGCGATGGCGGACCACGTCGCGGTCGATGATGATGGCCTTGAGGCCATTGAAAAGCGTGATGTAGGTGAAGAGCGAGAAGAGGTGGATGGGGCTGAACGGCCCGACCAGCCGCATTTCGTGGATGAAAAGCGCGCTGGTGGCGGCGGCGAACATGAGGAGCACCCAGACCCGGCCCAGCGTCTTGTGTAAGGGCGTACCCTTGCGCCGCCAGAGGACAAAGGCGCCGAGCACCACTGCCGCAATGGCGGATGCGGCATGGATCTGGATGGCGAAATCGGCCTCGAGAAGTGGGTCGAGAGTCATGGAAAGGCTCCGCTTGGTCATTGCCACCAAGGGGTGAGTCGCTACACTCCGGGCCGCAACGCGCCATTCTCGAACCGCCGGAATTCTTCGTGAGCGACAAGCCAATGCAATCCACGCTGCGCGAAATGCAGGTGCTGCTGCGCGATGGGCGAAGCTGGGCCGTGCTGCTGGTGCTCAGCCTGATTGCCGGGATGATCGGGCCATTCGGCACCTATGAGGCCATTCCGCTGGTGCCGCGCCTGGCCTATTGGGGCGCCATCGTGGTGGGCACGGCCGCGACGGGCACGCTGGTGGCGAGCTTTCTCGAGCGTCAGCTCAGGCCGCATCTGCCCGCAGCGCTGGCCGCTGCCATTGCCGGGGCCGCAGCGGGACCGCCCATTGCCGCCGTGGTGGCGGCGCTGAACATTGGCGCCTTCGGCCCCAACGTCACCGTGATCGACCTCGTGACGCTCACAACCTATTGCACGCTGATCTCCATGGCGGTGACCGTGTTGAGCGCCGTGCTGGGCGCAAGACCGCCGGGGGCCGAGGCTGCGCCCGTCTCGGCACAAGCAGCATCCCAGCCCGAACCGGCGCTGCTCGACCGGCTGCCGCGGGCGCAGCGCGGGCGGCTCATCCACCTTGCCGTATCCGACCACTATGTCGACGTGACCACTGAAAGGGGCACGAGCCTCGTGCTGATCCGGCTTTCTGACGCCATCAGGGAAACCGCACCCGTTGCCGGGCTGCAGGTGCATCGCTCGCACTGGGTGGCGCTGGACGCAGTGAGGCGCAGCCTGCGCCAGAACGGCAAGGCGATGCTGGAGCTCGAAACCGGGACAAAAGTGCCGGTGAGCCGCACCTATCTCGAGGCGGCGCGAGCGGCGGGGCTTTTCGAGGGGTAAAGGTGCAGGCGATCGTCGATGATCTCGCCGACACGGGCGCATTCGAGCGCGATCTCGCGGATGAAGTCAGCCAGCATGGGGCGTTCCAGCACGGCCGGGTTTCGCACCACCATGGCGGTATCGCGATGCAGGGGCTCGAAATCGATCGGTGAAATTTCCACCAGCCGCCCGGCCTTGACGTCGTCCTCGACGGCCGAATTGACGAAGAAGCCGAGACCCTCGCCCTTGAGCGCCAGCCGCCGGGCCGGCCCGGTGGGCAGTTCAACACTGGTCTGGGCAAGGCGGACCAGGGCGGCGGCGCGCTCGGGATCGGCCTGCCACCAGCGCAGCGAAATGACGCGTGGCACCAAGGCCAGCACCTCGTCGATGGTGGGCTGGCTCGATAGCCTGGCCGCAACTTCGGGCGAGACGACCAGAGGCACGCGCTCGCGCATGATGACCAAGGGTTCGAGATCGACCACGAGCGGATCGATATTGGGCCAGCAGAGGATGCCCATTTCCACCTCGCGCTCGTGCAGCATGGCGGCGATCTGCGCCTGCCTTCCTTCACGCACGACGACGTCGACGGCGGGATATTGCTGCTGGAAGCGGATGAGGCTTTCGGTGATCAGTGGCGAAACCAGCGTGCGCAGCGAGCCGATGGAGACACGGCCGCGCTCGACCCGGCGCAGGGCTTCGCGCCCCTCCTGAGCCGTACCGATGATGCGGCGGGCGAAGGGCAGGAAGGTCATGCCCTGATCGGTCAGGGTCACGGTGCGGCCGCGCACGAAAAGCTGCACGCCCAGCAATTGCTCCAGCGCGCGGATGCGCATGGAGGCGGTGGCCTGGGTGATGTTGAGATGGGCCGCCGCCCGCGTGAAGGACTGGTCACGAACGATGCGGTCGAAAGTGCGAAGCTGGTCGAGGTCCATAGACAAGGCTTATGCGATGGCAGGTTCTGCCCCATCTATCGCGCGCGCCATTGGCAATGTCTATACGTCGAGTGACGCATGACGGATTGCGTTATATAACGCGAAACGTTATATTGTAGTCATGATCCAGAGTTTTGCTGACGGTGAAACGGAGCTCATCTGGCAAGGCCGACGCAGCCGCAAGCTGCCCGGCGACATCCAGTCCGTCGCGCTGCGCAAGCTCCGCCTCCTGCATGCCGCGCGGTTGGTGCAGGACCTGAGGATACCACCGGGCAACCGCCTGGAAAGCCTCCAGGGCGACCGTGTCGGGCAATGGAGCATACGGATCAATGACCAATGGCGCATCTGCTTTGCCTGGACGGAAGGAGGACCGAGAGATGTCGAAATCGTCGACTACCACTGACGCGTTGCTGCCCAATCCACATCCGGGTGAAATTCTGCTCGAAGAATTCCTCAAACCCATGAGCCTCAGCCAGAACGCGCTTGCGCGGGGCATCCATGTGCCGCCCCGGCGGATCAACGAAATAGTCCTCGGCCTGCGCGGCGTGACGGCCGATACCGACTTGCGGCTGGCACGTTATTTCGGGCTTTCCGAAGGGTTCTTTCTGACGCTGCAGGCCGAGTTTGACCTGATGCAAAAGCGGCGCGAGATCGGCGCCGACCTCGACCGCATCGAACCGCGCTCTGCCTAGCCCGCTTTCTTCATCGCCTTCACATAGGCCTCGAGCACGGCATTCATGCGTGTCTGATAGCCCTTGCCATCGGCCTTGAAGGCTTCAAGGACGGAGGTTTTAACGCGCAGAGTGACGGGCGTGGTCGAGCCAACGGTCTCGACCACTTCGGCATTCTTCCAAAACGTCTCATCCAGTTCGGGGATGTCACTGAAGTCGATATCCTCGTCCTTCAGGTTGGCGAGTTCCTCATTGGTCAGTTCGCGTTGGTAGGGGCCCTTCATAGAACAGCCTTTCCTTTGCTGAGGCGCGACGCGCCGAAATGATCCGGACGCGGCCATGCCGATCGGTATGGACGACCGCCAGGATGAGCGCCACGTCGACCATGCCGAAGCTGATTTGACGCGTCTCACCATAGTCGAAGCGGGTATCCACTATGGTTCGAACACGACCGTCGAAAATGGCAATTGCCCGCTCAAAGCCGATACCGTGCTTGAGCTTGTTGGCCTCGTTCTTCGCTTCGTCCCACTCGAAGTCCATGCTGATTGTTAGTACAATTGTATGTACAAATCAATCCAGCTTGTTCGCCAACCGCGACTGTTCGGCCCGGGCCTTCTTGGCCTGGCGGCGCTCGGCGGCATCGGTCATGGCGTCGTCGCCCAGGTGGCTGGCGCCACGCTTTTTGGCGAGGTCCATCTGGTGCTGGCGCTCGGCAGCAGCGGCGTGCTTGGCGGCGTCGCCGACGCAATGCGGGCAGGAAATGCCTTCGTGATAGTCGGCATGCTGGCGGTCATCAGGGGTCAGCGGGTGGCGACAGGCGCGGCAGAGCGTGGCGGTGCCCAGTTCGAGCCCGTGTCCGACCGAGACGCGCTCGTCGAAGACAAAGCATTCGCCGGCAAAGCGGCTTTCGGCTTCAGGGACAGTTTCGAGATACTTCAGGATCCCGCCCTTGAGGTGAAAAACCTCTTCAAAACCCTGGCTCAGCAGATAGGACGAGGCTTTTTCGCAGCGGATGCCGCCGGTGCAGAACATGGCGACTCGTCTGTCGCGGGCCGGATCGAGGTTTTTCGCCACATAGTCCTTGAACTCGACAAAGCTCTCGGTCTTGGGATCGAGCGCGCGCTGGAAGGTGCCGAGGCCGACTTCATAGTCGTTGCGGGTATCGACCAGGACGACGTCGTTGCGCTCGATCAGCGCGTTCCAGTTTTCCGGCTCGACATAGGTGCCGACCTGCTGGCTGGGATTGGCCTCGGGGGCACGCAGGGTGACGATTTCGGGTTTCAGACGAACCTTCATGCGCAGGAACGGCGCGGTGTCGGCGAAGGAATATTTCACCTCGGCGCCGGTAAGACGGGTGCCGAATGGGCCGGAGGCAAAAAGGAAATCGGCCAGCGCGTCGATCGCTTCGGGTGTGCCTGACACGGTGCCATTGATGCCCTCGGGCGCGAGGATAAGCGTGCCCTTGATGCCCCGATTGCAGCAGAACTGGGCCAGCGGCGTCTTCAGCGTCTCGGCATCTGGCAGATCGGCGAATTTATAGACGGCCATCACCTTGTATGGGTGATGGGGCTGGGGCAGAGTGGGGTCGGACATGGAGCGTTGCGCGGTCATCGGCGCCGCTCATAGCATCGGCCGGGTCCGGCGTCACGGGCGGCCGCAGCCACAAAATTGGGAGTGAGACATGACCTACCGGGCGGATAACGCACGCTATGACACCATGGAATACCGCCGCTCGGGCCGCTCGGGCCTGAAACTGCCGGTGGTGAGCCTGGGGCTGTGGCAGAATTTCGGGGGAACGCGCGACTATCCCAGCGCCATGGAAATCCTGGGCTATGCCTTCGACCAGGGCGTCACCCATTTCGACCTCGCCAACAATTACGGACCGCCGGCCGGGTCGTCGGAAGAGCTGTTCGGCACGGTGATGGCGCGCGATTTCCGCCCCTATCGCGACGAGATGATCATTTCCACCAAGGCCGGCTACAATATGTGGCCGGGCCCCTATGGCGAATGGGGGAGCCGCAAATATGTGCTGGCCAGCCTCGACCAGAGCCTGAAACGCCTCGGGCTCGACTATGTCGACATCTTCTATTCGCACCGCTTCGACCCGGACACGCCGCTCGAGGAAACCATGGGCGCGCTGGCCCATGCGGTGAAATCGGGTAAGGCGCTTTATGTGGGCATCTCGTCCTATCCCGAAGCGCAGACGCGCGAGGCACATCGGATCTTGAAAGAGATGGGCGTGGCGACGACCATCCACCAGCCGAGCTATTCGATGATCAATCGCTGGATCGAGAACGACCGGACGATCGATGCCTGTGGCGAGCTCGGGATCGGGGTCATCGCCTTTTCGCCACTGGCGCAGGGCGTGCTGTCGGGCAAGTACAATTCGGGCAGCGTCGAGGGGACGCGGGGCGGCAATCCGCAGGGTACGCTGCGCGCCAGCCATATCGAGCCGCGGGTGCTCGAGGCCGTCGACAAGGTGGCCGAAATCGCAAGGGCGCGCGGGCAGAGCATGGTGCAACTGGCACTGAGCTGGGTGTTGCGACGCAAGGAAATGACCTCGGCGCTGATCGGGGTCAGGACCCTCGACCAGCTCAAGGACAATCTGGGCGTGCTCAACAATCTCGACCTTTCGGACGAGGAGATCGCGGCCATCGACGCCGCGACGGCCGGCGGGCAGATGGAACTGCATCCCCGGCCGCAGGGGTGGCTGCGGTAGTTCCACGCCGACCTTCTTGCGTGTAACGTCACCCCACCCTCGGTCCCTCCCCCTCAAGGGGAGGGAGGCGATGAGCACCGGCAATGTTGGGTGACATGTGCGTCGACCGTGCCCGGCACCTTCGCAGGAACATGCCCATTCCCGAGGCGAAGCTCTGGAATGCGCTACGACTGCTGCGCGCCCAAGGATACCATTTTCGGCGACAGGTGGAGATCGGTCGCCGCTACTATGTCGACTTCTGCTGCCACGCTTCGGGGCTCGTCATTGAAGTGGACGGCGACACGCATTTTGCCGGCAATGCGCCGGCGCGCGACCGGGTCCGGGACGCCTTTCTCAACGGCGAGGGTTATCGCGTGTTGCGTGTACCCAATGGCGAAGTCATGCATAATCTGGAAGGCGTCATGACCCTCGTTTTGCACACCCTTGCCAGTCCTGCGCATCCCTCCCCTTGAGGGGGAGGGACCGAGGGTGGGGTGATCCAAGCGCACCGCACCTGCAGGCTCACACCATCATCGACTGCAGGGCGCCCATGGCGGCGAGGGAGCCGGTATTGGTGGCAAAAGTTACCGAATGCATGCCGGTGGTCAGGTCGCCGGCGGCGTAGATGCCGGGGCGGGAGGTCAGTTGCATGGCATCGACCGCGACCATGGTGCCGGTGGGCGTATCCTTCATGTCGAGGCCAAGCTGGGCGTGAAGATCGGCCGAGGGGCGATTGCGGGGGTGGGCGTAGAGGGCTTCGAGCGCGATCCGCTCGCCGCCCTCGATGGAGACGCCAGAGACCCGGCCGCCCTCGTGGTGGATGGCCGCAAGCTTGCCGTCGACGATCCTGACCCCGCGCTTCACAAGCTTGGCCCGCTCCTCGTCGATGATGTCATTGCCATCGAGGAAGAGGGTGATGTCGTCGGTCCAGTTGGCATAGAGAACCGGGCCATGCAGCGACATGGGCGAGGAATAGACCAGCCCCCAGCGGGTGCCGGCCACTTCATAGCCATGGCAGAAAGGGCAGTGGATGACGGTCTTGCCCCAGCTTTCGGCAAAGCCGGGAATGGCGGGGAATTCGTCGACAATGCCATAGCTGAGGATGACCCGGCGGCCATCGATGGTCCGGCCGTCCTCGGTGGTGACGACAAAGCTGTCGGGCTCGCCGGCAATTGTCGTGGCCTTGCCTTGAACCAGATCGACCGTGGGATACTGGCCGACCTGCTGGCGGGCGACGGCAAGCAGATCGCCGGGCGGGGTGCCGTCATGGCCGAAGATGTTATGGGCATGTTCGGCGTAGCGATTGCGGTTGAGGCCAGTGTCGAGCACCGTGACCTTGCGGCGGGCGCGGCCCAATTGCATGGCGGCGGTGAGGCCGGCAAAGCTGCCCCCGACAATGATGACATCCTGCATGTGTGATCCTTTCAGATAGGCGAGCGATATCGGCTGGCGCCAAGGGGCCAGAGACGAGACGCGTCGCGTTGGAATTCGTTCAGTCGAGGCGGGGGAAGCCCGCGTTGATGGCTTGAGACGCGATGTCGCTGAGGCGGACGCGCGCCAGCCTTGCGGCCAGCAGGGCCTCGGCGTCATCGAGGAAATCAGTCATGACCCTGTCGACGGAGCGCACGATGGCGCAGGTGACGTCGCCGGGATCGCTTTCGGTGCGAATGAGCAGGCGCTCGCCCATGGCGGCATAGACCTGATGCAGCGTGATGTCCTCGGCCGGGCGCATCAGCGACCAGCCCCCATTGGGTCCCTTGCTGGCATCGACAATGCCGGCCTCGCGCAATTCGCCGAGCACCCGGCGCACCACGACCGGATTGGTCATGAGGCAGGTCGAAAGTGCCGACGAGGTCAGCGCCCTGCCCGGCTGGGCATGGAGATGGACAAGCGCATGCAGCGCAATGGAAAGGCGGCTTGAGCGTTTCATGTAACTTTTATTGTTACATATTAGCTTCGCCGTCAAGTGCCCGGTTTCGTCGCGGGCGGAGCTGGGCTAGATTGACCCCGACAATTCGGGAGGATCATCATGCGTCGCCTCGCTTTTTCGCTCGCCCTGCTCGTTGCCGGAGCAGTCCCCGGCCTCGCCTTCGACGCCGATACCGAGGCTGTGCTGGACCGGCTCAAGACCGGCAAGCTGGTGCATATCGACGACATCGCCACCCTGATGATGGCCTCGGAGCGCTGGTGCTATTTCGAGCAGGACGGCGAATGCTCGTGGTCGGACATCTACCTCTCGATCGAAGGCACGGACGCCACCTACGAGATATCCAATCCCTGGACCGAGGAGATCGACATTTCCTTCGTCGATCACGGGGAGTTGCGGGACAATCGCTATATCTGCGAAATCGGGTTCGACTGGGTACCCTCGGTGCGCGCTTATGAGCGCGAGGATGGCGACGCCATCGAGGGGCGGGCGCTCGAAGCGCTGCGGCAGGAAATCGCCAGCACCATCACCACCGCCGACAACAGCGACTGCTTCGACTATGTCTATCGCGGCGCCGATGCCGAGACCGAAATCGTCACCCTGCTGCAGCGCCAGTATGTGGACGGGGAAACCGACCCGGCCAATGATGTGGAAGTGAAGCTTTACTTCGACAAGGACGCCGCCGAGGCGCTGGGGTGGTATTGGTAGGTTAGAAATCGAGGTTAGTCACCCCACCCAGCTTCGCTAAGCCTTCAGCCAAGCTCCGCTACCCTCCCCCTCGAGGGGAGGGAGGGACCGAGGGTGGGGTGACGGCGCGCTCGATGTTACACCTAAGGCTTCACGTCCACCGTCATTGCCCGGCTTGGCCGGGCAATCCATCTTTGCCGCGTCATCGCATGGACCACCCGGTCAAGCCGGGTGGTGACGGTGGGGGAGGTGCCAGGCGCACTCGACACGGGCCGTTATGAGCCTCTTCACCCCACCCAGCTTCGCTAAGCCTTCGGCCAAGCTACGCTACCCTCCCCCTCAAGGGGAGGGAGGGATGAACACTGGCATTAGGCCTGCAGGACCGAAGGTGGCGCCTAGCTCAGCTTGCCGTCCTTCAGACTCTCCGATAGCGCGGCGGGGCGGGTGACCGGGGTATTGATGTCCACGGTGCGGCCCTCACGGGCGGCGTGTTCGAAGGCTTCCATGACTTCGAGGACGTGGAGAGCGAGGTCGCCATTGGCGCGGTGGGGGCGATTTTCGAGAATGCCGGCCGCCATGTCGGCGACGCCCAGGGAGCGGTAATTGCCGTCCGCATAGGGCGCGGTGACCGGGACATCGGTCCATTCCTCATTGCGGCCGCGCTTACGCAATTCGACCTTGCCGCCGAAGAAATTGGGATCGGGGACGATCAGCGTCTGCTCGGTGCCGTAGAGTTCGAGCGGCACGTGCTTGTGGGCGGCAACGTCAAAACTCATGCCGATCTGAACGATGGCGCCATTGGCAAAGCCCAGCGAGCCCGTGACATGGGTGTCGATATGCACCGGCATCGTCTGGCCCTTTTTGGGCTCGGAGGTGATGGTGCGCTCCGCGCGCAGGCGCGAGGACATGGCCGAGACGCGGGCGACCGGGCCCAGGAGATTGACGAGGTCGGTGATGTAATAGGGGCCCATGTCGAGCATGGGGCCGCCGCCGAGGTCGTAGTAGAAGGCCGGATCGGGATGCCAGCTTTCGTGGCCCGGGCACTGGAAGAAGGCGGTGCCGCCGACAATGGTGCCCAGGGCACCACTATCGACCACGGATCGGGCCTGCTGGTGCGAACCGCCGAGGAAGGTATCGGGCGCCGAGCCGATGCGCAGCCCGGCCGCATTGGCGGCATCGAGCAGGCGACGGCCTTCGGCATAGGTGATGCCAAGCGGCTTTTCGGAATAGACATGCTTACCGGCGGCGAGGCATTGCAGACCGACATCGACATGGGCCCGCGGAATGGTGAGATTGACGACGAGGTCGATCTCGGGATCGGCGAGCAGTTGATCGACCGTCATGGCCTGGAGGCCGAATTCCGCCGCGCGGGCGCGGGCGGCTTCCGCCTTCATGTCGGCGACGCCCTTGACGTCGAGGACCTCAAAACCCGGCAGCCCGTCCTTGCCCATAATGGCCTTCAGATAGGCCGAAGAAATATTGCCGGTACCGATCAGGCCGATACCGAGGCGCTTGCCGCTCATGGCGCACTCCTCTCAGATGTACGTGCATCAGACTATCCGCGCAGAGCGGGAGTCGGAAGGGGCCATGAGCGCTTTTTGCCGGCCGGCCTTATCCGACCAGCACGGCGTGGTCGCAGCGCACACCATGGACGCGCACATCGGCTTCGCCGATGCCGAGGCCCAGGACGCCGAGGGTGGCGTTGAGCGTGGTATCGAGCACCGGGGCAAGGGGCGCGAGCAGCGCCCTGAGGGTATTGCCGAGCACTGTCGTCGAGGCCAGCCCGACGCCGAGCACATTGATGGTGAGATCGAGATTGCCCAGGAGCGAGCCGACAAGCGAGGTCACGGCCGTGGTTGTCTTCGCCGTCTTCGTCGCTCCGGCGCCAATCTCGGCCGAGGAAAAGCCGACCGGGACAGGCGTGGTCTGGGCCAGTTCGACCAGCGCCGTGCCGGAAATCTTGAGCAGCAGCACATTGATGAGATGCACCGGCGTCTGGGGCGGCGCAGCGCCGAAATCGGCAAGGGCGCCGTCGCTCAATTCGCCAAGGCCGAGCCGCGCCACGCCGGGGCGGACGGCGATCGTGGCGCTGCCATTGGGGGCGGCGGCAGTGGGACAGGTGGCGGCGGTCACCTGTGCCTCCGAAGCGGCGAGATCGAGCCAGAGCGGCAGTTTCACCCCGGCGCCGAGCAGCACGGGCCCGCCGAGAAGCTGCGTCTTGATCCGCAGGCGGACCTGGGCGGTGCGCACCGTGGTGCCGACCGGACCCATGGCGAACCAGGCTGCGCCCTGCGGCGGCTCGCCGACGGCGAGATCGAGACCAAGGGAGACCAGGCCCGGCACCCCTGCCCCCAGATTGACCGAGACCTGCCGGTCGCCATCGGCGAGGGAAGCGGCGGCGGAAAGAATGTCGAGCACCGAGAGTTTCAGGCCCGCCACGGCGCCACTGCCCAGATGCATGCTGCCCAGTTCTCCCAGCGAAATCAGATGCGAGAGGGCGACGTCGTGGCCGCTGCCGCCGAGGATGGACTGGAGCGCGGTGCGTGCCGGCCCGGCCGTGAGGCTGGCCAGCGCGCCGGCGATCTGGCCGGCATCGGCCTCCATGGCAAGCAGCTCGTCATAGGTGCCGGCGGTGACGCCGAGCTTTTGTGCCAGGGCATCGAGGAAGGCAAAGGCATTGACCTGTGCAGCGGCCAAAGCCGCGTAATCGGCCAGGGTCAGCGCCACCGTGGCGCCCAGGAGATCGGAGAGGACCGCGTTGGCGAGACCGCCATGCAGGCTTGCCAGCCGCGAGCCGAGCGAGAAGGACACTTCCGGCGTGACCGCGGCGAGACCCGCGGCGGCGATGGTCGGCTGCCCGGCAAAGCCGGCGGAAAAATAGAGGGTGCCGCTTTGCTCGAGGGCGACGGAGACGGCATTGACCGGCAGGCCGCCGGGCGTGAAGCGATCGGCGATATCGGGCGCGGTCGCGTCATAGTGGCCTGTGCTAACGGTCAGCCCATCCGTGCTGGCCGGGGCGAGGAGCCGCGCCTCGACCAGCACGGATTGGGCGATCTCGGCAGCGCGGGAGGGATCCGCCGTTGCCGATATGGCCGCCAGGTCCACTCCGGCCTGCAGCAGCCGGCGCTCGTGGTAGAGCGAGGCTGCATCCACCGCCACGGCCGACACCAGGGCGGAGACTGTGAAACCGAATGCGAACAGGATTGCCATATTGCCGCGCTCATCGCGGCAAAATTCTGGCCAAGACCCATTCATATGCCGCCCCGCCGGATCGTCGCCCCATAGGAAATGGTCGTGCTGGGCAGCGGCAGGGGCGGGTAGAGGTTCCAGATCGGCAGCGCCGTCGCGTCATAGCTGAGGCGCACTTCGTATTGATTGGGATCGGCGGTGCTGTCCCCCACGCTGTGGGTCAGCAGGGCCCGATCGATCAGCATGTAGCGCGATGCATTGCGATCGAGGAATGCGGAAACCAGCCCGTCACGTTCGGCCTCGTCGCGCCCGGCAATGGCGGTGCGGGCGGCGTCGGCGGACAATTGCTGGAGCGCATGGGCGGTGCCGAAGTAAAGACCATAGGCCAGCATGCCGGTCAGCATCAGCAGATAGACCGGCGTCAGGATGGCGAATTCGATGACCGCGGTCCCCGTGGTCGCGGCATGGAAGCGGCTGAGAAGGCCTGGCATGGAAGCCTCCGGGATGGTCTCGTGCGACCAGATTGCCCCGGCGCGGCAAGCGGGTGGTAAAGGGCGCCATCGGTATTTGCGCGAGCCGTAGAAACCCCGCGCGAAAAGATGACTTTATTCCTCCGGTTGAACGCGATAGTGCTGTGCCAGCTCACGAGGCCCAGCTTTGACCGCCCGAAACTATCTCTTTGCCGCCACTGAAGAGGATGTCGCGCTGACCCGCTTCATCGCGCTCGGTGCATCGGCGACGGGCTTCCTCAAGGGCGCGCCCGGCGGGCATCTGCCGGGCTGGCACACGCTGGGCGAAGACAATTCGGCCTTTCTCCGGACGCTCTACGACCGCAATGCCGCAGCCTATCCGCAGGCCGGGCAGCCTTTTTACGCGGTGCGGCTCTGGACCAACCTGATGTGGCAGCCGGCCTACCTGGCAGTCATCGCCGTGCATCTCCATGGCGCGCTGCCCAAGGTGGCTGGGATCAGCCAGGCGCTGCAAAACCTCGATGTCGACCGCTACCGGCTTCGGTCCGGGCCGATGGTGACTGACGATCTCGAAACGCTGATCGCTCGCGCCGGCACGGACCTGCGGGCCATGGCCGATGCGATCCTCAATGAGATCAACACGGTGACAAAGCTCAAGCGCGTACCGGCGCTGCGGCTGCTCACTGACCGGATGCTGGCGCTGATGACGCGGCTGCCGCATTTCCAGCCCGAGATCACGGTGGAGGAGCAGAAGCGGCTCTGCACGCTCTGGCTCGAGGCCATGGGCCTTGTGGGCATGGGCGAACTCGAAAGGCTCGACCTCCATGACGGGCGGCGGGTCAATATCGTGGCGCGCAAGGGCTGCTGCCTCGATTACCTCGCCTTTCCCGACACCTATTGCACCTCGTGTCCCAAGCAGGACGACGATGTGCGCATTGCCCGGCAGACGGCCAATGCTCTTGCCGAGCTCGATGCGGCGAGCTGACTTGAGGTCAGTCGAATTCCTCGTCGGGATAGACGCCCCAGAGTTCTTCCTGGCGCACCCAGCCGGCATAGGGGCGGCCCTCGCCCGGCTGGCCGGCCGCAACATTGCACCAGGCGCCGTCGCATTCGCTGATCGTCACCCGTACGCCGGGCGAGAGGCGCGCGCGCACCGAGGCGGTCTCGGCCTTCTGCGTGTGCATGGCCACTTCGCCGTTGGCGATGAGGGGCGTGGCGACACCGGCGCGATTGCCCGAGAGCAGGCTCTGGTGCACCCAGCCCTCGGCGCCGTCCATGTCGCGAATCTTGCGCCAGGTGTCAAACTCCTGGATGATCTCCACCGGCACGCCTGACACCGTGTAGTTCCAGGCGATTTCGTAGCGCGTGCCCGGCCCGACGCGCACGTTGATCGGATGCGAGCGCGTGGTGACGAAACGCGGCAGTTTCAGGCCGCTGGGATTGTCCTGGGCCTGAGCGGGAACGGTGCAAAGGCCGGACACAGCGGCGATAATGACAAAAAGAAAAGCGCGGACGCGGCCCGTGAAGGCTGGCAAGAACAACATCACTTTGCAGACGGATTGGATTTGCCTTATCACTAGCCCATGATCCTTAATGGTCGCTGAAGGCGGCCCTGGCGCCGGGGTGGACCGGCCTTGTTTTCGGAACGCATGAGCGCGCATAAACCCCAGATCCTGGTGACCAGGCGCCTGCCGGCGAGCATTGAAGCGCGCATGGCGACCCTGTTCGAAACCGATGTCAACGAAGCCGACGTGGCGCTGACCAGCGAGGATATTCTCGAGGGTCTCACCGGCAAGGACGTGCTGGTTTCCACCATTACCGACCGAATCGATGCCGACCTGATCGCCCGCCTGCCGCAAAGCGTGCGGCTGATCGCCCAATTCGGCAATGGGGTGGACAATATCGACCTCGAAGCGGCCTGGGCGGCGGGCCTGACCGTCACCAATACGCCCTCGGTGCTGACCGAGGATACGGCCGACATGGCCACGGCGCTGATGCTGGCGCTGCCCCGGCGGCTGGTGGAAGGGACGCAGATGCTGCTGCGCGAGGGCGAATGGGCCGGCTGGTCGCCCACTTCGATGCTGGGGCATCGCCTCCGCGGCAAGGCACTGGGCATTGTCGGCATGGGCCGCATCGGCACTGCCGTGGCGCAGCGGGCACGGGCCTTCGGGCTCAACATCCACTATTATTCGCGCAACCGGCGGCCGCCGGCGGTGGAAACGCCGCTCGATGCGCATCACTGGGACGATCTCGACGCCATGCTGGAGGCCGTGGACATCGTCTCGCTGCACACGCCGCTGACCCGCGACACCCACCATATCCTTTCGGCGGAGCGGCTCGGCCGCATGAAGCCGGGATCCTATGTGGTCAATGTCAGCCGACCCGAACTGGTGAACGAGCCGGCGCTGATCTCAGAACTCGAAAGCGGGCGCCTGGCCGGAGCGGCGCTCGACGTGTTCGAGAACCGCCATGGCATCAATCCGCGCCTCCTGGCGCTGGCATCGGACAATCGCGTCGTGCTCACCGCGCATATGGCCTCGGCGACGCTGGAAGCCCGGGTGGAGATGGGCGAAGCGGTGATCGTCAACATCCGCGCCTTCATGGATGGACACCAGCCGCCACACCGCCTGCTGCCCGACCAGCCGCAGCCGCGCAGCGCCCGTGGCTGACCTTTGCCCATAAGGGACGAGCGGGCAACAGTTGCAACTTTTGCTCGGCAGGCTCTTGCACCCTTTGGCCTTGCCCCCTAATCGTCAGCCTGTCGACGCGGCTGGGGACTGCGCCTTCGACACAGGATCGCGTTTCGGGTGTCAGGAGATCCCCGCAGTCATGATGAAACACGTGCTGGCTCCCTTGGCGGCCCTTGTGGCGCTGACCGCTCCCGCCTCAGCGCAGGTGAACGGCGCCCTGCCCTTTTCCATCCAGGACGGCAAGCTGGTGCTCGAGGCGCTGAACCAGACCCTGACCTTGCCCATGCCCGACTGGGCGACCGGCGCCGAGACCGACGCAGCCCTGTCGGAAGTGGTCTCCACCCGCTTCGTCGAGGAAAGCGGCCAGGCGCATCTGGAAGTCTATCCGCGCGGCGAGGGCGAAGCCTTCTGGACGAAAATCTATGGCGCGCGCCTGTCCAACCAGCCGGGCATGTCGTTGGCCGACTTCCGCTCGGTGGTCATCAACGTCTATGCGCAGTCGTGCGACCCGCAAGCCATTGCCCTGTTCCAGTTCGAGGAAGACCAGGAAGACGTGCTGCCGCCGGTGGGCTATGTCTGCGGCGCCTATCTCGATGACTTCGAAGCCTTTGCCGGCCAGGGCGAAGTGATGATCATGGGCTTTTACAAGTCCGACAAGGGCGTCGCCATGGTCTATCAGGAGTGGCGCGGCGATGCCTTCGACACCGAGGATCCGGCAAGCTGGCCGGTCACGCCCGATGAGGTCGAAGCCTATATGGCGCGGCTCAAGACCGACGTGACGCTCCTCGCGGCGGATTGACGGCGGGCCCCTAAGGGCCTAAGCCGCTTGCCCATGAAAAAAGACCATAAGCCCGCTGGCCCGAGCCAGCGCATGCTGCGCGTCGGCGAACTGGTGCGCCATGCCCTGGCAGCGCTGTTCGCGCGCGACGACATCGAGGACGAGGCCCTTGCCGGTGCGGTGGTGACCGTGCCGGAAGTGCGCATGACGCCCGACCTCAAGATCGCCAATGCCTATGTGATGCCGCTCGGCGGCGCCCATGCCGAGGAAATCGTGGCGGCGCTCAACCGCCACCAGAAGTTCATCCGTGGCCGCGTGGCGCCGCTGATCGATCTCAAATATGCCCCGGAAATCCGGTTCTTCGTGGACGATACCTTTGCCGAAGCGGGCCGGATCGATGCGCTCTTGCGCTCGGACCGGGTCAAGCGCGACCTTGACGACGAAGACACGGGCGAAGACTGACCTTGAGCCAGCCAAAATCGAAAAAGCGCGCCATTTCCGGATGGGTCGTGCTCAACAAGCCTTATGACTTCACCTCGACCCAGGCCGTGGGCAAGGTGCGCTGGCTCCTGAGTGCCGCCAAGGCAGGCCATGCCGGCACGCTCGACCCGCTGGCGACCGGCATCCTGCCCATTGCGCTGGGGGAGGCCACCAAGGCCGTGCCGCAAGTGCAGGACGGAACCAAGATCTATCGCTTCGCCATTGGCTGGGGCCGCGCCACCACCACGGACGACACCGAAGGCGACGTCATCGCCACCTCCGACATCCGCCCCGATGGCGCGGCGCTCGAAGCCGTGCTGCCGCGCTTTACCGGCACGATCATGCAGCGGCCGCCGGCCTTTTCGGCGATCAAGGTCGATGGCGAGCGCGCCTATGACCTGGCGCGGGCCGGCGAGACGGTTGAATTGGCGGCACGGCCCATCGATATCGACGCCATCACGCTGGTCTCGCATGGACCGGACGAAAGCGTGCTGGAAGTGACCTGCGGCAAGGGCACCTATGTGCGCTCGCTGGCGCGCGACATTGCCGAGGCGCTGGGCACGGTGGGCCATGTCACCAAGCTCCATCGCGCCGCAGTCGGACCCTTTACCGATGCCGATGCGATTACCCTCGACCAGCTCGAGGCGGCCGAGGGCGACGCGCGCGATGCCCTGTTGAAGCCGGTTTCGGCCGGGCTCGGCGACCTCGACGAAATCCGCCTCGACGCGGTGCAGGCCACGGCCGTGGGCCATGGCAATCCGGTGCTGCTCACCGGCGCCGGCGCCCCGGTGTCGCTGGACGAATGCTGGGTCAGTTTCAAGGGCAAGGTGCTGGCCACCGGCCATGTCGAATTCGGCCAGTTCAAGCCGGGCCGGGTTTTTAATCTTTAGGGTCTTCACCTCTCCCTCTGGGGGAGAGTGTCTGGCCCCACCCCACCCTCATTCCCTCCCCATCGAGGGGAGGGAGGCGCTGGGCGCAGCGTCGGTGTTCATCGTCTCCCTCCCCCTTGTGGGGAGGGATCAAGGGTGGGGGTCTTGCACAATCAGTCTTCTTCCGACCTCAATCGCCCGGCCATGACAAAGGTCAGCGCCAGGAGCGGGATCAGCCCGGCAAAGGCCATGCGCACGCCGAAGCTTTCGGCGACGCCGCCGATCAGCACCGGGGCGCCGAGATTGACGATCTGGAAGATCAGCGTCGTCGCCGCCACGTTCTGGCTGGCCGGACGATCGCCCAACCGTGCAGCCGCTGACAGCATGAGCGGATAGAGCACGCAGATGCCCACGCCGAGACCGAGAAAGCCCAGAAGCGCCAGCCACGCTTGAGGCGCGAGGACAATGACGAGCATGCTTGTCATGGCCAGGGCAGAGAGGCTGCGCGCCACAAGCACCGGGCCGAAGCGGTCGATATAGCGATCGGCGAGGAGCCGGCCGGTGGTCATGGCCACCAGCAGTGCCGGCAAAGCCAGCGACTCGATAAAGGGAGCGACGTCAAAACTGTCGCGCAGGAGGATGATCGACCAGGCGCGCGCTGCGCCCTCGGTCAGGCCGGCCCCGAGCCCGAAAGCGACGAGACCCATGGTCGCCCAGGTGGGCCAGGCGAGCTTTTTCGCCGTGCCGTCGGCATGGGCGCGCGGCGGCATGGCCGGCATGGGCAGGACGACGACGAAGATCAGCGCAATCAGGATCGGCGCGAGACCCCAGAGGTGGATGGCGGGCGAGACATGAAGCCCGCGCAGGGCGGCGCCGAGCAGGGCGGTCAACAGGAAGCCAAGGCTCCAGGCGCCGTGGCAGGTGTTCATCACCCGCGCGCCGCTTGCCGCCTCGACCCGGTCGGCCTCGACATTCATGGCGATATTGGTGAGCGAAAAGCCTATCCCGTTGACGGCCAGCAGCACGAACAGTGCCAGTGGATGGAGCAGGACGCTGGCCAGAGCTGCGGTCACGACGACGCCGGGCAGGAGCACCAGGATCATAAGGCGCGGCCCGAAGCGCTCGATGATGGCGCTCGAAAACAGGAACATGGACAGCGCGCCAAGCGGCTGGCCCATGAGCACCAGACCCAGTTGCGCATCGGAAAGGCCGATCAGCTCCTGGAGGTCGGGAATGCGGGTGTGGATGGCGCCGGCGGCCAGGGCATGGGTGAAAAACAGCGCGACAATGCGCCAATGAGTGGAGAGCATGGCGGGGTAACTTAGGTCCGGGTGCGGCGCCGGGCCAGGCGCATACGCGGCTCGGCAAGGCCGGCAAAGGGCAGTTCGGCCGAGAACAGCGCACCGGCCATGGGCACGTCGCCCGATTTGGGCGGCATGGAGGTGATGAAGACGGTCCTCAAATCCGGCCCGCCAAAGCAGAGATTGGTGGGATTGGGCACCGGCACGACGATTTCGGCGTCAATCTTGCCCTCGGGCGTCAGCCGCAGGATTTTTCCGGCATCGGTCGCCGCGATCCAGTAGCAGCCATCCGCATCCATCGCGGCGCCATCGGGACGGCCGGGAAGATCGGCGCAGAAGACCTGCCGATTGCTCGGCGTGCCGGTTTCGGGATCGAAATCCATGCGCCAGATGGTGCGCACGGAGGGGTGGGAATCGGAAAGGTACATCCGCCGCCCGTCGGGGCTCCAGGCGAGGCCGTTCTGGATAAGGAGGCCGTCGACGATCGGCCGGGCGCTGCCGTCGCCGTCGAGGCGGTGGAGCACGCCCACGGGACGGGCGGGATCGGGCGGCATCAGCATGGTGCCCGACCAGAAGCGCCCCTGCCGGTCCACCGCGCCGTCGTTGAAGCGCATCGAATTGCCGGCCGACAGGACATCGGCGATGGGGCCAAGGCGCGCCGTGCCGTCGACGTCGAGGGTGACCTCGGCAAAGCCGCGCTCGGTCGCGGCGACAAGCGTACCCGCTTCGGTGAGTGCAATGGCGCCGATCATCATGGGTGCAGTCCAGCGCTCGACCTGGCCATCGGCGTTGAGACGCTGGATCAGGCCCCTCGGGATATCGACCCAGTAGAGGGCGGCGTTTGCCGCATCCCAGACCGGGCATTCTCCGGTTTGATTACCCGCCGGCACCAGTGGTTCGGCCCTCAGGGAAAAAACACTCACGCGACCGGTCCCGGATCCATCAGCACATGGATGCGGTCGGCGCCCATGCGGGCAAGCTTGAGCATCAGTGCCTTGCGCCGGGCTGGGGCGAGCGGGGTGTCGGGACTGTCGCGGAGGATGGCCCCGTCATGGCCGTCGGCGACGATCAGGCCCTCGCTTTCGGGAAAGATTTCCGCATCGAGCTCGGGCGGCTTGGCGAAAAAGAAGCGGTCAGAAAACTCACGGTATTCGGGCCATTTGCGATCGACCTGGAAATCGATGAGGCTCGACTTGATCTCGATGATCCAGATTTCGCCCTTGGGGCCGACCGCCATGACATCGGCGCGGCGGCCATTGGCCAGCGGCACTTCGGCATAGCAGGACATGTCGTGACGCTCGCGCAGCATGCGCATGACCCCGCGCTGGACGCGCAGGGCCGTAGCCGACTGGCGGAGGTCGACGATAGGTGGCAGGTCAGCCATTGGGTCCCAGAGGTTCGGCGGGCATTCCCGGAGGAGTGTCCACCTTTTTGGTGCCGAGCGCAAAGCTCGACGCCCAGAGACCCGCCAAGAGCAAGGGCAGGCAGATGAGGTAGGAGGCGCGGATGTGGATATATTCGGCCACGAAGCCCAGCAGGGGCGGCGCGAGGAAGAAGACCACGAAGCTCACCTGCCCCAGGGCGGCGACATTGACCGCCGCCGGCCTGTCGGTGCGCTGCGCGGCGGCCGAAACCGCCAGCGGATAGACCGCCGAGCAGCCCGCGCCCATCAGGGCAAAGCCGAGGAGGGCCAGCGCGGGATGGGGCGCAACGCCGACCGCCAGGGCGCCGAGGCTGGCAAAGCTCAGCATGACCATGGCGACATTGCGCGGCCCATAGCGGGAAACGATGGGATCGGCCGAAAGGCGCATCACCGCCATGAAAAAGGCAAAGAGCGTGAGGCCCATGCCGCCCACAAAGGGTTCGACGGCGAAGACGTCGCGCATATAGATGGCCGACCAGTCGATGCCGGCGCCCTCGACGAGGAAGGCGGCAAAGCCGATGAGGCAGAGCGGCAGGAGCCCCAAATTGGGGAAGGCGAAGTGGTGGCCTGAGGCCTCGCCCGCCGCCTGGGGCTTTTTCGGCGCATTGGTGGCGCCATAGATGAGCCAGCCGCCGATCACGACGACGATCAGCGCCACCGCACCCATATGCAGGCCCGCCGACACGCCGGACTGGCGGATCATGGCGCCGAAAAGGGCGGTGACGAAGAAGCCGACGCTCCAGAAGCCATGGGCGCGGTTCATGTAGCGCTTGCCGGACTGGGCTTCGAGGCGATCGATCTCGACATTGAGATTGATCTCCAGGGCCCCGGCCAGGAGTCCCACGATGAACAGCACGGCGAACATGGCCGGCGCCACCGGCAGCCAGGGAATGGTGGCAAAAAGGATGGCCGGCCCCAGCGTGGTGAAAAAGGCGGTGGTGCGGAAGCCGAGCTTTTCGACGATGGGCGCGCCCACGGTCAGCGCGATCAGCGAGCCGATGGCCATGCCGATCATGGTGAGCCCGAGCTGCCCCTCGGTGAGGCCGAAATGGGTCTGGATATCGGGCAGGCGCGCCATCAGCGCGCCGGTGGTCACGGCGAAAAAGAAGAAGCAGGCATAGATGCGATGCTGCGGTTCGATCCTCATGGCGTCACCTCGCGCAGCACGGGCTTGGGACCCAGCACATGGGCGGTGGCAAGGCCGAGCAGCACCAGCGGGAAGCCGACGCCGAACACCCACTGAATGCCGAAATGCTCGCCGATATAGCCAAGGAGTGGCGGCCCGAGGAGGAAAGCGGTGAAGGAGAACTGCGCCAGGGCGGCGACGTTGATGGCGGCGGGCCGATCGGTCTGCTGCGCGGCGGCCGACATGGCCAGCGGGAACAGCGCCGAGGAGCCGACGCCGATCAGCGCGAAACCGAGATAGGCGACCCAGGCGGCAGGGGCGAAGAAGGCGGCGAGCACGCCGGCACCCAGAACGGTCAGCAGCACGCGGGCCACGAGAACCGGGCTGAAACGCTCGACGAAGCTGTCGGCAAAGAAGCGGGCGACACCCTGCGAACCGGCCACGGTGGCGACGGCAAGACCGGCCCAGAAGGGCTCGGCGCCGAAGATGTTGCGCATGTAGATGGCCGACCAGTCAATGCCTGCGCCCTCCATCAGCATGGCCGAAAGGCAGACGGCGACCAGCGCCATGATGGTGGTGGTGGGGCGGGCAAAACGCGGCGCCTCTTCGGCGCTGGTGTCATGGCGATGCGGCGCCGGCTGGAACTGTCCGAGCACAAGCAGGGTCGCGAGGATGACCACCGGGATCATCAGCATGAGGTGGAAATGCACTTCGAGCCCTGATTGGGCGACAAAGGAGCCGACCATGCCGGCGGCAAAGAAGCCGAGGCTCCAGAAGGCGTGCGCGCGGCTCATGATGCGGCGGCCGATCTGGTGTTCGACCCGGTCGGCCTCGACATTGATGATGATCTCGATGCAGCCGATGGTAAGGCCCACGGGCAGGAGCAGCAGGAAGAAGGCGAGCGGCGACTGCGCCCAACTGGCCAGCGCATAGAGCGCGGAAAGCAGCGGGATGGCGACGAGCAGGACGCGGCGATACCCGACGGCCTCGACGAAGCGGCCGGCAAAGGTCAGCGAAATCAGCGTACCGACGGCCGAGCCGATCAGCGCCAGGCCCAGCGCACCTTCGCCCACACCCATGGCCTCCTGAATATCGGGGAGGCGGGGGAAGATGGATCCCATGCAGAAGGAATAAACGAAGAATGCCCCGAAGACCTTGATCTGGGGCGGCAGCGCAAGGCCAAATCGCATTTTTGGAAAGTGCTCAAATCAGATCGATGGGCCGCAAGCTAGGCGATTTCAGCAGCGCTGAGAATAGGCCGGAGCATTTTGTAGAACGGTTTATTGCAACGATTGCATGACGGTCACACGGGCCTCGGGTACGACATGATCGTCCCGCAGCACATGCGTGCCGCCCGTGATGTCGCGGATGATCTCGAACCGGCGATAGACCCCGCCTGTGCGGTTCTCGTGCGCGGTGCGCGGCAGGCCGTTGCGACCACGCCGGTCGGGGCCGAAATAGCTTGCGGTTTCGTAATAGACCAGCGGCTGGCCTACTTGGCGGGCGAGCCGCTCCTCCACCCGCGCCTGGGTGAAGGGCATGGTGATGATATCGTCGAACCCCATATTGAGGCAGGCGCCGATGGTTTCGGCGGAAGGGCTCTCGGCAAAATAGACGAGCGGGGAAAAACGCAGCCGCCGCACCGTGGAAAAGCGCACGGCATCGGCAATGCCGCGCAGGCTCCGCAGATCGTCGGTCGCGGCGAAGAGGAAAAAGCACAGCGGGGTCGCAAGTATCTGTTGCCCGGCCGCGGCCATGGACGAGAGCGGCGCGACCCCGGCAAAGCCGATGCCCCGTGCCAGATCGAACAAAGCCGCCCGAGGACCGCTATCGGGCCCCACGATGTAAGCAAATGCCTGCATGGAGCGTCGCCCATTTTTCACGCCGGCAGCAAGAGTGCGCCCGAGGCGCTAATACAGTGCTAAGGCCCGTTTCACTGGCCCTCGGGGGCCGCCTCGCCCCGGAAGAGCGCACTGTGCTTGCGCATCAGCGCGGCGATGCGGTCGGTCACCATGCGCACGGCAGGGAGGTGGCGCTCCTCGTGGTGGCAGACCAGCCATTGCTCGGTTTCGAGTTCGGGCACGGGCGCGGCCATGCGGTGGACGCGCGGATCGCTGTCGCCCACGAAACAGGGAAAAACCGAAATGCCGGCCCCGGCCGCCACCAGTTCGAGGACGCTCATGGCGTCATTGCCGCGGGTAGCGATGCGATCGCCATGGCGGGCATGGAGCCAGCGCGCCGAATGGGTCTGTCCACCCTCCCCGGCCACGCCGACAAAATAGCCCGCGGCAACGCCGTTGATTAGCTCGGGCCGGGCATAAAGGGCATAGGCAACCTTGCCGATCAGCCGGCCGGCAAGGAAAGGCTCGGTGGGACGCTGGTTGCGGAGGCCGATATCGGCATGGCGCCGGCCGATATCGACCTTCTGGCTGGCGGTCACGAGTTCAAGCGCGAAGCGGTCGGCGGCGGTCCAGATATCGGCGATATGACGCGCAAGGAAAGCCGAGGTCCAGGGGCCGGCTGACACACGCACCACGCGCTCACCGATGGCGCCGTCCTTCCAGCGCTTGAGGGACAGCATGGCCGCCTCGACCTCTTCGGCGCGCAAGAGCAGTTCCTCACCGGAGGGGGTCAGACGATAACCGGTTTGACTGCGCACGAAGAGCGGCTCGCCGACCTGGTGTTCCAGCGCGGTAACGCGCCGGCCGAGCGTGGCTGCCGAAAGGCCGGTCGTCGTGGTCGCGGCACTCAGCCCACCCAGCCGCGCGACATCAAGAAACAGTCTGAGGTCGTCCCAGGAGAAATCCATTTTGCATTTCTGAAAAGCGTATTGCGTTCCTGAATATAGCGCAAACCGCCAGAAATGCGCAATTGTCTCCGCAGCGATCCGCGGACATGCGGATCGATATCGCAGCACACATCTGGTTTTGAAACGCGGCACCCACCGTGCCGTGACCGGATCCGGCTGCGCCCAATTTCAGAGGAGACGAAGAATGTTCGAACCCCTTAGCCGCCGGCTGCATGCCTGGCATATGCGCAACGTCACCCGCCGCAAGCTGTCCATGCTGGACGATCGGCTGCTCGGCGACATGGGCATCGAGCGCAGCCATATCGGCGACTTCGTTGCCCGCCTCGATGCGGAGGGGGCACGCAAATGGCACTGACACGCAGGCTTGGCCGTACCGGCCGGATGGTGGCGCCGATCGGGCTCGGATGCTGGGCGATCGGCGGTCATTTCACCCTCGACGGGCGCAATGACGGCTGGGGCGAGGTGGACGATGCCCAATCGATCCGCGCGATCGAGGTCGGCCTCGATCTCGGCGCCACGCTGATCGACAGCGCCGATGCCTATGGCACGGGACACAGCGAGGAAATCATCGGCCTTGCCATAAAGGGCCGGCGCGACTCTGTAATCATCGCCACCAAGTTCGGCTTTACCTATGACGCAGGACAGCGGGCGGTGCTCGGCGTCGATGTCAGCCCTTCTTACATCGACCGGGCCAATGCCCAGTCGCTGAAGCGGCTCGGCATCGAGCGCATCGACCTTTACCAGATCCATCCGGGCGGCCTCACGGAAGCCGAGGCGGACGCGGCAGGTGCGGCGCTGGAAAAGCTGGCGGAAGCCGGGCGGATCGGCCACTGGGGCTGGAGCACCGACGACGCCGGGGCGGCCCGACGCATGCTGAAGTTCCCGCATTTCGCTGCGGTGCAGCAGGAGCTCAACGTGATGCATGATGGACCCGACATGCTCGATCTCTGCGCCGAGGCGGGCCTTGCCAGCCTCAACCGTTCGCCGCTGGCCATGGGCCTGTTGTCGGGCAAGTTCGGCCCGCAGACGCGCTTTGGCGCCGGCGACGTACGCGGAGCCGGGCATAGCTGGGTCAAGCACTTCGAGGGCGGCGTTCCGACCCCGCAGGTGCTGGCGCGGCTGGCGGCGCTGCGCGACCTGCTGACCAGCGGCGGTCGCACGCCGGCTCAAGGTGCGCTGGGCTGGATCCTGGCCCGTTCGCCGCACACGTTCCCGATCCCGGGTTTCAAGACGGAAGCCCAGGTGCGGGACAATCTGGGCGCGCTGGAAAAGGGTCCGTTGCCTGCGGCCGTGATGGCCGAGATCGACGCCGTGCTGCGGACCGACCTGCAGCTCGCCTGAGCCCATATCCAAGGAGAATATGCATGAAGACCAATCAATTGGGACGCTTCGGCACGGTCAGCCGGCTGACCCTGGGCGGCGGTGGCATCGGCCAGGTCTGGGGCCCGACCTCGGAGGAGGAAGCCGTGGCCACGCTGCGCGCCGCAGTCGATGGCGGAATTACGCTGATCGATGCGGCGCCCGGCTACCAGATCTGCGAGGCGATGATCGGCGAGGCCTTTGCCGGGCGCCTGCCCAGTGGCGTGCGGGTCACCACCAAGTATAGCCTGGGCACGGTGGCGATGGAGGATGTCTATTTCCGCCTGCGGGCATCGCTGGCCGCCAGCCTTGCCGCCATGCGGCTCGAGCGGGTGGACATGATGCTGCTCCACAGCGAAATCCGGCCCGACGATTTCGAATATCCGCCGGGCGAGCCGCCCAAGAACGAGCGCTCGACAGCCCTTTCGCTTTATCGGGACGCAGTACGCCCGGCCTTTGCCCGGCTGGTGGCCGAGGGACTGATCGGCGACTGGGGTATTACCGGCATCAATCATGCAGCGGCGACCATCGATGCGCTGTCCGAGGGGCCGGTGCCTGCCGCCGTGCAGGCCATTGCCAACCTGCTCGACAGTCCGGGCGCCATGAACGGTACCGGCCTTGCGCCACGGCCCCGCGACGTCATCGCCGCCGCGCGGCGCGCCGGAGTGGGGGTCATGGGGGTGCGGGCCGTGCAGGCGGGCGCCTTGACCGAGAGCTTCGATCGACCCGACACCCACGGACCGGACCGCGACGACTATGCCAGGGCCGAAGCGTTCCGGGCGCTCTGCCGGGGCTGGGGCGAAGACCCGGCCCTTGTCGCCCACCGCTATGCGCTGGGGATCAAGGGGGTCGATACGCTGGTGCTGGGGGTGAAGAACCGCGCCGAGCTGTCGGTGGCGCTCAAGGCCGAAGCGGCGGGGCCGCTGGAGGCAGAGCAACTCGCGGCCATCGAGAGCCTGCATCTGCGCTAGGGCACACTCACACACCCACCGGCTGTCATCCCGGCCCTGAGCCGGGATCCATCCTGATATCTCAGGATGGGCCCCGGCTTTCGCCGGGGTGACAACCAGTTTTGGAGTGACTTAAGAGGTTATCCCCTCAATGAAAAAGGCCGCCCGGACAACCGGGCGGCCTTCTCGTCTCGGGAGGAGAAGCGGAACTTACTTTTCCGCGATGCAGACCGAGGTGACGCCCCGGTTCTGGAAGCCGAGGGCAGCCGCTGCGCCCTTGGAAAGGTCGATGATGCGCTTGCCGTGGAATGGCCCGCGATCGTTGATGGTGACCTCCACCGTCTTACCGGTGTTCTGGTCGGTGACTTCAACCTTGGTGCCGAAAGGAAGAGTCCGGTGCGCCGCGGTCATGGCATCCTGGTTGAAGACCTCGCCGGAGGCGGCAACCTTGCCGTTGAACCCGGGACCGTACCAGGAGGCGCCACCACACTGCGCATATGCTGCAGAGGACGACAGGAGAAGAGCTGCAACAGATGCGGCGGCGAGAACGGCTTTCTTAGTCAATGGTCTTGGAACTCACTGAAGTTTTCGATGACCGATTGAATAGGGGCGAGCGGGGCCCTGAATGGGGCAGTTTCCGACCCGTGCGACGTCCGGCCTCAGCCTGATGCACGTATGCCACAGGTTTGCCGCCCGTCGGCGAGACGACCGGGCGTTCAGATTTCATCAATCCTAGAAACCGAATCTCCCGCAACGGGGGTTTCCATCACCATGTCGACGATTTTTCGCGATAAGCGGGAACCGATTTGCGCCCTGTGACGTTTGGGTCACGGTTCCGTCAAACCGCACCCAACAACACCCAAATGGGTGGGCGGAGGCGGGAAATGCGCCCCCTGAGGTCGCCACCGATGCCGCTTTTGGGCGGGAATGTGGCAGATTGGGCCAGTTTCAGGCACGAAAAAGGGCGATGACTGATGTCACCGCCCAGTTGGTCAGGGAGAAAACAGGGTGCCGCGGGATCAGCCCTGCGGCTGAGGGACAATGCGCAGGTAGGACTTGAGTTCCTTCCAGCCCTCCGGATATTTCGCCTTGGCTGCCTCGTTGCTCACGGCCGGCACGATGATCACGTCCTCGCCCTGCTTCCAGTTCACCGGTGTCGCCACCTGGTGCTTGGCCGTCAGCTGCAGGCTGTCGATGACGCGCAGGATCTCGTCAAAGTTGCGCCCGGTCGAGGCCGGGTATTCGATCTTGAGCTTCACCTTCTTGTCCGGACCGATGACGAAGAGTGAACGCACCGTCAGCGTGTTGTCGGCATTGGGGTGAATCATGTCGTACTGGCGAGCGACCTCACCCTTGGTATCGGCCAGCAGCGGGAAATTAAGGGCCGAGCCCTGGGTCTCCTCGATGTCGCGGGCCCAGCCTGCGTGATCCTCGAGCTTGTCGACCGAAAGGCCCAGAACCTTGACGCCGCGCTTGGCGAATTCGTCCTTGAGCTTTGCGGTGTAGCCCAGCTCGGTGGTGCAGACCGGGGTGAAATTCTTGGGGTGGCTGAACAGCACCGCCCAGGAGCCTTCGATGAAATCGTGGAAGTGAATGGTGCCCTCGGTGGATTCGAGGGTGAAATCGGGGGCGGTATCGCCGATCAGGATTGCCATGGCCTTCTCCTTGTTCCCGCGCGCGGGCGGGTGCATCGTCTTGTTGTCAAAGAGAATATCGTACTCAAGCCTGCCGGTTGAAGCGGCCTCATGCGGAACGCTTTTGCCTTGTTGGGCAGAAGCGCGCCAAGCCGTTCCCCCGGGCGCGGCGCCGGTGCAATGGGCGGCCTATTGCACCATGACCGAGCCCTCTACGGGCTGCGGCGTAGCGGGCGCGCCATTGGTCCAGGTGACCTCCTCGCCATAGAGCGGCACGACCGACAGGCTCATCTTGCCCGAGCCCTGCTGCACCTGGCGGGCATGGGCGAGATAGACGAGAGAATTGTTGGCGGCGTCGTAGATGCGGGTGACGCGCAGGGACTTCCAGATCAGCGATCGGCCCTGCTGGAAGATCTCCTCGCCACCGCCACGCATGTTGATGTCGCCCACAGTGATGGGGCCGACCGCTGAGCAGTCGAGCGCCGAATAGGACGGGTCCTCGAACCAGTTGCCCTGGCTGATGCGATCGATGAAGGAGCGGTTGAAGAAGGAGAGGTGGCACACCACGCCCTCGACATCGGGATCGGCCACCGCTTCGATGGAAATGTCGTTGCCGGTCCAGTCGACCCCGACATTGGCCACCTCGCTGCGATTGCCGCAGGCGGCCAGCGACACGGCGGCGACGGCGAGCACGGCGAAACGGGCGATGGGATGCATGGTGTCCTCCGAAATGACAGGAGGAAGATGGGGGAGCGGCGTGTCATTCACAAGACCCGCACATAAAATCCGGACGTCATTCCCGCGAAAGCGGGAACCCCTGTTTCTCCCTTTCGCATCGCCAACGGAGGTTCCCGCTTTCGCGGGAATGACCCGGTGTTTTGGATACGCCGGAGCGATCTCTACCGCCCTACCCTTTGATCCATCACCCGCTCCAACCAGCGCACCAGCAGGGAGAGCGAGATGGTCATGGTGAGGTAAAGGAAGGCCACGACATTGTAGGTCTCGAAAAAGAGGAAGCTCGAGGAGGCGGAGAGTTTGCCCAATTGGGTGATGTCCTGGACGCCCAGGGCCGAGACCAGCGCCGAATCCTTGACCATGGAGACGAAGTCATTGCCTAGCGGCGGCAGGATGGTGCGCAGCGCCTGGGGGAAGATGATGTGGCGAAAGCAATGCCAGCGCGACAGCCCCAGCGAGCGCGCCGCCTCGATCTGTCCGCGGCCGACCGCCTCGATGCCGGCACGGAAGATTTCGGCGATGAAGGCCGAATAGCAGACGGTGAGCGCGAAAATTGCGCGCCAGACGAAATCGAAGCCGCGCACGGTGGCCGGCTCGATCCAGCCCCAGCCGATAAACGGCGCCATCACCCAGTTGAAGCCGGCCACCATGGCCGGAGCGGCAACAAAGGCGATGTAGAAGAGGAACACCAGGATCGGAATGCCGCGCAGGATTTCGACATAGAAGGTGGCGATCTCGCGCAGCACGCGAACGTTCGAGGTGCGCGCCAGCGCCACCAGAAGCCCCAATATGGTGGCGGCGAAAAACGCGACCATGGTCACCCAGAGCGTCGTCACCACGCCGGCCGAAAGCATGCGGAAAATGCCCGCATAGGTCTCGTTGGTGGTGATGGCCCAGAGGCCGACGACGAACAGCAGCAGGATGGCCAGCAGCCAATAGGGCAGGCGGGCAAACAGCGATGGTCGGCGGGGGCGGTAGGTCATGGGGGAGGGTGTGTACCGCTCAACGGCTTTTGGCCAGTGGAAAGTCTGTCACCCCACCCTCAGTCCCTCCCCATCAAGGGGAGGGAGGCGCTGGGCGAGGTGCCGGTGTTCATCGTCTCCCTCCCCCCCTGTGGGGAGGGATCAAGGGTGGGGGTTCGGTGAAGCTTACTCAGCTGCGTAGTCGAAGAACCAGTAGTTGATGCGTTCGTCGAGCCAGCCGTCGGCACGCATGCTGTCGAGGGCGGCGTTGAACGGTTCGACCAGATCAGAGCCGGGGGTGAGGATGAAGCCGAGCGGATCGGACTTGATGCTCTCGCCCACCTGCTTGAAGGCGCCCGGATCAGCGCCGATATAGCCGGTCGCGGCGGCCTGGTCGGCGATGACGGCATCGACGTCGCCGGCCTTGACCGCCTGCACCGCGGCGCCGAAGCTGTCGAAGGTCTTGACCCGCGGATTGGCCTCGTCGCCATCGAGCACGTCATAGATGGCGGTGTAGAAGGACGAGGTGCCGGCCTGGGCGCCGAACAGCAGATCGGTGTTTTCGGCAAAGCTTTCGGGGCCGGTGATCCGCTCTTCATCGGCGCGGACCAGGAAATACTGCTCGACGGTGATGAAGGGATCGGTGAAATCGATCTGCTCTTCGCGCTCGGCGGTGATGGTGATGCCATCGGCGCCGATGTCGAACTGGCCGGTGCGCACGCTTTCGATCATCACGTCCCAGGCGGTGAGATCCCATTCCACCGTCGCATTGAGGCGCTTGGCGACCTCGTTGATGACGTCATATTCCAACCCGATACCCTGTCCGTCCGGGCCGGCGAAATTGAGCGGATAATAGGCGTTCTCGGTCACCGCATGGATGGTGCGGCCCTGGAGGTCGGGCAGGTCCTGCGCGGCGACCGGCAGGGCAGCGACAGCCAGCGCGACGCCGGCAAGCAGAGCGGATTTCATGGTCATGGTCTTGACGTCTCCCGGTATTGTCCCCGGGAGACTAGACCAATCCGGTCAGGTTTGGGAATGGGGCAGACGACTAGGCGTCCAGCACGTCGGCGCCGGGGCCCCTGGTCTTGAGCGACTCGATGGCATTCCTGGCACTGGCCTTGGAGGCATAGGTTTCGGTGCGGGCCATCGTCTCGCCATTGCCGGCGACGAAGCGCACGAAATGCTGCCCGTCCTTGCTCTCGACGATCTCGAAGCGATAGCCCGAACCGGTTTCGCCCTTGCCCAGATCGACGGTGGCCGCGCCGGGAGCATTTTTCTTGAGCGACTCGATGCCGGCCTTGGCGCTGGATTTCTGCTTGTAGTTTTCGGACCAGAAAATCTTCTCGGAATTGTAGGAGAAGTCGAACTTGAACTGGTCGCCCGATGCTGCAGTGATATTGAACTTGTGAGCCATGACGCTGGCCTCCCAAAGGTTAAGTCTGCGAGGCCAAGATTAGCGCAATCGGGGCAGTTGAAAACCCTCAGTGTTCAAGCGCGACGCGGTCGACATGGCCCAGGTCGCGATCGGGATCGATGCGGTCGCGGACCATCTGCTTCAAGACCCTGATATCGGGGAAGCCGCCATCGCGCTTGCGCTCCCAGATCAGCTCGTCGCCGAGGCGGATTTCGAAAATGCCGCCGGTGCCGGGGATGAGCGTGACCTGGCCGAGCTCGGTGGAAAAGGTGGAGAGCAGTTCCTGCGCCATCCAGCCGGACCGCAGCAGCCAGTTGCACTGCGTGCAATAGGCGATCGACACTGCCGGCTTGTCGCTCATTTCCGCTTCTTGCCGGCTTCGGCGGGATCGACGAGGCTCGAAAGGATCTGATCCACCAGGTCGAGATCCTGCCGCTTGCCCGCAGCCTGCTGCTGCAGGTCGACGAGGTAGGAAGTGGTGTAATAAAGCCGCCGCGCCAGCATGGTGGCGATGTGGAGGCTCATTTCCGGGCGGGTTTCGAGAAAGGTCAGGGCATCGGGGATTTCATAGGCGCGCACCGCCGAGAGCGCCTTGACGGTGGCGGAATGGGGCATGTCGAGCAGCACGGCCATTTCCCCAAAGATCGAGCCGGGCTCGTCAACATGGGTGACCTGGGTGCGCTCGCGGATGACCTCCACCTGACCCTCGATCAGCACGAGAAGTTTGCCCAGGCGCTCCCCCTCGGGCAGCATGACCTGCCCGGACTTGAACCGCACTTCCGCCAGGTCCGCGCAATAGTCGAGAATATCGGCCATCGGCCTTGCCTCCAAAACCCCGCCGGACCAGTGCCCGGCTGTCTCCTGGGCGAAATCTAAAACATTGGAAGGGCAAAGCAAAGCCGCCCGGAGAAAGGCCCCGGACGGCTGTGAATGGACCGCCTAGAGCAGCTTTTCGACCGCCGGCGCGATGTCCGAGGGTTCGGTGACCGGCGCGAAACGCTCGGCCACGCGGCCATCGCGACCGACCAGGAACTTCGTAAAATTCCACTTGATGTCCTCGGTGCCGAAAATGCCGGGCGCGGAGGATTTGAGCCAGTCGTAGAGCGGGTGAGCGGCGTCGCCATTGACGTCGACGCGCTCGAACAGTGGGAAACTGACACCGTAGTTCAGCTCGCAGAACTCGGCGATCTCGGCGCTGGTCCCCGGCTCCTGTTCGGCGAACTGGTTGCAGGGGAAACCGAGAATGATGAGGCGCTGATCTTTGTATTGGCGATAAAGCGCCTCAAGCCCCTCATAATGCGGCGTGAGCCCGCATTTGCTGGCGACATTGACCACCATCACGACTTTGCCGGCATAGTCGGCCAGCGATTGCGGCTGACCGTCAAGGCGGTTGGCGGAGAAATCGGACAGGGTCTTGGTCATGGGAGCGCTCTGGATCGGGAATGATCCAGACCTAGCACACTTTGTTGCCTGGGAAATGCGAGCGCTAGACAGACACGGCTGTCACCCCGGCGAAAGCCGGGGCCCATCCTGAGATCTCGGGGATAGGCCCCGGGTCAAGCCCGGGGTGACAGACCGGGGGTAATGCGAGGTCGGGTGTGCACGGTAGACGCGACTTACCCCCACCTTCCACGCCGTCCTCGGGCTTGACCCGAGGACCACTCCAGACACGCACAATGTGCCAGTGGAAAATGGCCCTCGGGTCGAGCCCGAGGGCGGCATCGTGCTTGGACAGTCGCCTAGGCAGAACCTAGCCCTGCTGGGCGGCGAGCCAGGCGGGATCGGGGTCGATGGCCTGGATGACGTCGATCAGGATGCCATTGGGATCGGCGACGATGACGTGGCGCTGGCCAAACAGTTCGTCGCGCAGCGGCTGGGCAATGGTGACGCCCTCGGCTTCGAGGCGTTTCGCCTCGGCGGTGGCATCCTCGACATAGAAGCTGAGGATGAAGCCGGTGGTCGGCTGGCGGCCGGCTTCGGGAATGGAGTCATGAGTATAGTCGATCAGTGCCATCTCGAAGAGGCCCTCGGCATCGCCGCGCAGGTGCATGTACCAGTCGCTTTCGAAGACCGAGGTGAAGCCGAAATGGCGGCGGTAGAAGTCGGCGGTGGCAGTCACGTCGCCGACATGGATCAGGGGGAACATGCTGGTGAACTTCATCGTCTCTCTCCTTGCTTCGTCGTCACAATAGATACATACTGCATGTATCAATGTCAATAACATACAGGCAGTATGTATGCAAGAGGCAAGACGCAGCCAGGAAGAGCGCCGGGAAACCACCCGCAGGGCCTTGATGGATGCGGCGCGGACGCTGTTCGCCGAACGGGGCTATGCCGCCACCGGTACGCCCGACATCGTGGCCGCGGCCGGCGTGACGCGCGGCGCGCTCTACCACCACTTTGCCGACAAGCTGGCGCTGTTCGAGGCGGTGGTGGAGGACGAGCATCGCGCCGTGGCCGAGGCCATCACCTCGGTGGCTGACGGGGCCGAAGCTCCGCCCGACATGATCGACGCATTGGTGGCGGGGGGCGACGGCTTCCTTTCCGCCATGCAGGACGAGGGTCGACGCCGCATCATGCTGATCGACGCGCCCGCCGTTTTGGGGCGGGACCGGCTCGACGCCATCAACCAGCGCTACGGGCAGCAGACGCTGACCGAAGGGGTGCGCTGTGCGGTCGAGGCCGGCGTCCTGCGCCCTGTCGAGGTCGAACCAACGGCGCAACTCCTCGGCGCCTTGTTCGATCGCGCGGCCCTCGCGCCGGCAGGCGAGGCCGGCGCTTATCGGGCGGCGATGGAGGCGGTGATCAGGGGGTTAAGGAAGTAAAGCGAAGGCCCCCTCACCCGCCGCTGCGCGGCGACCTCTCCCCCAAAGGGAGAGGTGAAGAGTGCCGATGTGGCGGAGCGACACCTCTCCCTGGGGGGAGAGGTCGGATTGCGCAGCAATCCGGGTGAGGGGCCTTCTATAACAAAAAGAAAGCGGGGCTTGCGCCCCGCTTTTGCAGCTTCCGGTCAGGTGACCAGGAAGATGATGATGATGAGCCAGATCGGCACGCCGAGCAGCCAGAGGGCAAGACCCTTGAACATCTTTCGTCTCCTTTCCCTCGTTTAGAAGCGGCGGAACACGTCGGCGAAGACGGTGTTGTTGTCGCGGTGGTTGCCACCCTTCTGGGCTGCCCAGTAGGCGCCGATGGCGGCGACCAGCGAAGAGGCAGCGAGCAGGAAGGCGGCGATGATGGCGGTGTTGCGGGCAATCCGGGCCGCCTCGATGGCTTCCTGGCGAGCCGCCTCGACATTGGCGATCACCTGATCGACACGGGCCTGGGCTTCTTCCGGGGCAAGGCCGGTGTTGGCCGCCACGACATTGGCGAGATAGGTCCGGTCTTCGGCCGCAACCGTACCGTCACCCAGGGCCACCTGGGCAAAGATGCGGCCGGCTTCGTCGCGGGCAATGCCGGTATCGGCCGCCGGGGTTTCGCTGCGGAACAGCGTATCGACGAAGTAGGCGTTGGGATCGAGCGGATTGGCTTCGCCCTCGGCCACGTTGGAGGCCGCAACCGTTGCGGTGGCGAGAGCCGAGCCGCCCATATTGACGGCCGCGCCCACGCCGCTGATGGCAAGGATTGCACCGATGATCAGCGCGCCGGCCCAGACCAGCAGGCCATGGGCACCGTCGCGGACATCGCTTTCATCCTCGGTGGCGTCATAGTTGCGGGCCCGCAGGCGGCCCGTGACATAGCCACCGGCCATGAAGCTCGAAATCTGGACCCAGAGGAACCAGGACGCGGCCGCAATGCCGATAAGGATCGGCGACGCACCCTCGCGGGCATTGAAGTCGACGAAGTTGAGGCCGATGGCCGAGCCGAAGCTGATCAGCACCAGGGAGATCGCGGTGGCGATGACAATGCCGGCGATGATGGCTGGCCAATCGACATAGCTGGCGCGTTCGGCGCCTGCGCTGGTGGAGGTTTCAACGACCGCGATGCCGGCCGGTGTCTCTATGCTCATGTTCAGTCCTCCCGGGCCGCTCAGGCGAGGCCGATGAAGGACAGGATGGCCAGGACGATGACCACAAGACCGACGAGATAAATGATGGAGTTCATTTTAGACCCTCTTGTTGGTGACGCTAGTGATCAATCAACTGTGAGGGCCATCAATTTGTTCCCGCCCGCAGAACCGGGTTTTTGCAAAAAGAAGGCGGACGGAGGATGACCCCCGCCCGACTGTTAAGTTATTGTAAGCTATAACTACTTCAGCGCGTCGGTGACGACGGTGGTATAGGCGCCTTCGGGCGTGGCCTTGATGATCGACTGGTCGAGCAGGGCCTGCACCGTGCGGTCATAGGTTTCCATGTTGAGGGCCGGATCGTCGGCATCGACGAGCTTGGAAACCTCGCCCACCATGTAGAGCTGGTGCTCGAGGGTGGCGGCGCCGGTATCGTCCATGTCGACGACGATCTGCGCGGCCTCTTCGGGATTCTCCAGCGCGTATTGCCAGCCCTTCATCGAAGCCTTCACGAAGCGGGTATAGGCATCGACCTTGGCCGGATCGTCGAGGCTATCTTCCATGACATAGAGGCCGTCCTCGAGGAGGTCATTGCCCATCTCGGTATAGTTGAAGATGGTCAGGTTTTCCGGGCCGTAGCCGGCATCGAGCGCCTGGCCGTATTCGTTATAGGTCATGACCGAGATACAGTCCGCCTGGCCCTGGATCATCGGCTGGATGTCGAAGCTCTGCTGCAGGACGGTGACACCGCCGGCCGAACCGTCGGTCGGGATGCCTTCCTTGTTCATCCAGGCAAAGAACGGATATTCGTTGCCGAAGAACCAGACGCCCAGCGTATGGCCCGGGAAATCAGCCACTTCGGTGATGCCGGTCTCGGTGGGGCAGATCATCATCAGGCCCGAGCGCTTGAAGGGCTGGGCGATGTTGACCAGCGGCACGCCCGACTCGCGGGCTGCCATGCCGGCCGCCATCCAGGTGACGATGATGTCGGCGCCGCCGCCGGCGATCACCTGTTCGGGGGCAATGTTGGGGCCGCCGGGCAGGATGGTGATGTCGAGGTTTTCCTCGTCGTAGAAGCCCTTGGATTCAGCGACCAGGTAGCCGGCGAACTGCGCCTGGGTCACCCATTTGAGCTGGAGCGTCAGCGCGTCCAGGGCCAGGACGGCCGGGGCGGCTGACAGCGCCAGGGCGCCAGCCAGCAGACCGGTGATGATCTTGTTCATTTGTCGTTCCCTTTTTCCCTTTACGCCCGTCCACCACGGACAGACGGATGCCAGAAGGTGACGGCCCTCTCGACGAGCGCGACACCTGCGTAGAAGGCGGACCCCGCGACCGCCGCAACAGCGATCTCCGCCCAGACCAGGTCGATGGCGAGACGCCCCACCCCGGTCGAAATCCGGAAGCCCATTCCCACGACGGGCGTCCCGAAGAATTCCGCTACGATTGCGCCGATCAAGGCCAGAGTCGAGTTGATCTTGAGGGCGTTGAATATGAAGGGGCCCGCAGCGGGGAGCCGTAGCTTCATAAGGGTTTGCCAGTAGCTGGCGGCATAGGTGGTCATGAGGTCGCGCTCGATGGCCGAAGCGGCGTTGAGCCCGGCGACGGTGTTGACCAGCATGGGAAAGAAAGTCATCGCCACGACCACGGCGGCCTTGGACTGCCAATCGAAGCCGAACCACATGACCATGATCGGCGCGATGCCGATGATCGGCAAAGCCGACATGAAATTGCCGATCGGCATGACCCCGGCCTTGAGGAAAGGCGAGCGATCCACCGCAATGGCGACCGCGAGCCCCGCAAGGCACCCGATGATGTAGCCGGGGATCACCGACTTGATGAAGGTCTGGACGAAATCGGCCCAGAGCAGCGGCACTTCGGCCGTCAGCCGCGCCCAGATGGCCGATGGTGGCGGCAGCAGCACCGGCGGCACATTGGCGCCGCGCGTCACCACTTCCCAGATCACCAGCAGCGCCAGGCCGAAGAGAACAGGGATGATGAGGCCTATGCCGGTTTCGGGCAATCTGCCTCGCCTGATGGCGGCGGAAAGGCGCTCGACAAAGAGCCAAGCCAAGGCCCAGGCCGAGAACAAAGCCAGCCAATGGTGGAGCGGCATGGCCGCGCCCGGCGGCAGCGACGCGATCAGCGCCACTGCGCCCAGCAGCGCCAGCAGCAGATCGAGCCAGAGGCTCCAGGGCATGACCAGCCGGGCGAGCGACAGGGTCGCCAGGGCATAAAAGGCCGTGAGCAAAGGCGCGGCGCCCAAGGTCGGCAGGCCGGCGAGAAGCCCGGCAAGCCCGGTGCCGGCGGCAACCAGCGCGAGGTAGAGCTGGAGGCTCGAAAGATCGCTTCTCATGCCCGTGCCCCCATGCGGCGATTGACCAGGCGCTCGGCGCTGCCGACCAGGGCCACAAGGATGGCGGCAAGGCCCGCGGCGATGAACAGCGCCGCCCAGATCTGCACCGTCTGGCCGTTATAGGACCCGGTGAGGAGACGCACGCCGAGGCCGCCGCCCGAGGCATTGGACAGCTCGGCCACAACGGCGCCGATCAGCGAAATGGCGATGCCCACCTTCATCGAAGCAAAGAGGAAGGGCATGGCAGCGGGCCAGCGCAGTTTCCAGAACACCTGCCAGGGCGAGGCGTCGTAGGTGCGCATCAGGTCAAGCTGGATGTTTTCCGGCGAGCGCAGGCCCTTGACCATGCCGACGACCACCGGAAAGAAGCTGAGATACATCGAAATCAGTGCCTTGGGCACGAGGCCCGTCAGCCCAACTGCCCCCAGGCCCACCACAACCATGGGCGCCACGGCGAGAATGGGAATGGTCTGGCTGGCGATGATCCAGGGCATGAGCGAGCGGTCGGACGCATCATTGTGGATGATGGCCACGGCCAAGAGCACGCCGAGTGCCGTGCCGAAGGCAAAGCCCAGAAGCGTTGCCGAAAGGGTGATCCAGCCATGATAGGCCAGCGAGCGTTTGGACGAAAGCTCCAGCGCCACGGTGGCATTCCAGATTTCGGTAATCACCTGATGCGGCGCCGGCAGCACCGGCTTGTCCTGCGCCCAGGTCTGCTGGGCAAAGGTGGTGAAGGGCACCTCGGTCAGATCGGCGCGCGTATTGAGCGTCGTCTGCCAGGGCGCGTTCATATGCACCGCCATGGCATACCAGAAGAGGAGGATGGCGAGGAGGATGGTGAGGACGGGGAGGATGCGGGTCATGGGCGCGGTCCAAACACCGTTGTGTAGGCCCCGTCGTACCCTCCCCCTTGAGGGGAGGGTAGCGTCGCTCGGCCAAAGGCCGAAGCAGAGCTAGGGTGGGGGTGTCGACGTCCCCCATGCATGCGGAGTTCGGAGTGAACATCGACACCCCCACCCCAACCCCTCCCCTCAAGGGGGAGGGGCTCAAGGCCCGCTGTCCAATTCGCATCAGGAGCCACTACACATGCTCCCCGTCATAGCTATGCCCTGCCCGCAGCCCATCGCGCACCCTGGCCGCGATGGCCAAAAACTCGGGCGTCTCTCTGATATCGAGCGGACGCTCCCTTGGCAGCGTCGATTCGATCACGTCCGTCACCCGGCCCGGGCGCGGCGACATGACCACGATCTTGGTCGAAAGGTAGACCGCCTCGGGAATGGAGTGGGTGACAAAGCAGATGGTCTTCTGCGTCCGATCCCAGAGCTTCAAGAGTTCGGAATTGAGGTGGTCACGGACGATTTCGTCCAGGGCGCCGAAGGGTTCGTCCATGAGGAGAAGATCGGCGTCGAAGGCGAGCGCGCGGGCAATGGAAGCGCGCTGCTGCATGCCGCCCGAAAGCTGCCAGGGATATTTCTTCTCGAAGCCCGAAAGGTTGACGAGGTCCATGGTGCGCTTGATGCGCTCGGCCTGCTGCGCCGGCGCATAGCCCATGATTTCGAGCGGCAGGGCGATGTTCTTTTCGATCGTTCGCCAGGGGTAGAGCGCCGGCGCCTGGAACACATAGCCATAGGCCCGCGCCCGGCGCGCCTCTTCGGCGCTCATGCCGTTGATGGTCAAGGTGCCGGACGTGGGCTTTTCGAGATCGGCAATGGTGCGCAGAAACGTGGTCTTGCCGCAGCCCGATGGGCCGATGAACGAAACGAAATCACCTTTGTTGATGGTGAGATTGACGTCGCTCAGCGCCACTACGTCGCCATCGCCGGTCGGAAAGGTCAGGCCGAGATGTTCGGCACGGACGACGGCGGGGCCGGTGTCCTTTGCAAATGAAGTTTCAATCACGGTATCGGACACTGGCGCTCTGCCTTTCAAGTCTTATGCGGCCGAGGGTAGCCGGAGCCTCTGGTGCTCCCCCGGTTGACGAATTGCTTCTGCGACGACCTTGCAAGCGGCGTGCCGAACGGCCGGTGCGCAGCGCCGGCGCGCTCCGTCCCGGTTTCCTCCCTCGCCACTGCCGCTTTCTTGGTCATCGTGCCCCAATCACACCCCGGTCGCCGGAATGCCCGTCCGTTCGACCTTGCGCGGTGCGACCAGTTCCTTCCACTGGCTCAGCGCCCGGTTCACAGGGTTTTTCGCTTCGCGGGCGACAAACTTGCCGTGGCCCGGCTCGGCCTTCACTTCGTTCTCGACGATGGACACCTTGCCCCGGCTGAGGACAAAGCGCGGCAGACCGGTGACTTCAAAACCTTCGAAGACATTGTAGTCGATGACCGACTGCTGCGATTTCGCCGAAATGGTCTTTTTCCGCTTGGGGTCCCAGACCACGAGATCGGCATCGGCCCCGACCATGACCGCACCCTTTTTGGGATACATGTTGAGGATCTTGGCGATATTGGTCGAGGTCACCGCGACGAATTCATTGGGCGTCAGGCGGCCGGTATTGACGCCTGCCGTCCACAGAACTGGCAGGCGATCTTCGAGCCCGCCCGTGCCGTTCGGGATCTTGGCAAAATTGCCGACGCCGAACCGCTTCTGCTCGGAGGTGAAGGCGCAGTGGTCGGTCGCGACGCATGAGAGCGAGCCCGACTGCAAACCGGCCCAGAGCGAATCCTGATGCTGCTTGTTGCGGAAGGGCGGCGACATCACGCGCCGCGCCGCATGGTCCCAGTCAGGATTAAAGTATTCGCTTTCGTCTAGCGTGAGGTGCTGGATCAGCGGCTCGCCATAGACGCGCATGCCCTTTTGGCGGGCCCGGCGGATGGCTTCATGCGCCTGCTCGCAGGAGGTGTGGACGACATAGAGCGGTACGCCCGCCATGTCGGCGATCATGATGGCGCGATTGGTGGCTTCGCCCTCGACCTCGGGCGGCCGCGAATAGGCATGGCCTTCGGGGCCGTTATTGCCCTCGGCGAGGAGCTTGGCGGTCATGGCAGCAACCACGTCGCCGTTTTCGGCATGGACGAGCGGCAGCGCGCCGAGCGCGGCGCAGCGCTGGAACGAGGCGAACATCTCGTCGTCATTGACCATCAGCGCGCCCTTATAGGCCATGAAATGCTTGAACGAGGTGATGCCGCGATCGACCACTTCGGCCATTTCGTTGAACACCTGTTCCCCCCACCAGGTGATGGCCATGTGGAACGAATAGTCGGCCGCTGCCTTGCCGGTCTTGTTGTCCCACATCTTGAGGGCTTCAAGCAGCGACTGGTCCGGATTGGGCAGGCAGAAATCGACCACCATGGTCGTCCCGCCCGCGAGCCCTGCCCGTGTGCCACTCTCAAAGTCGTCCGCCGAATAGGTGCCCATGAACGGCATTTCGAGATGGGTGTGCGGATCAATGCCGCCCGGCATAATGAGACAGCCGGTGGCATCCAGGGTCTCGTCACCGGAAAGGTTCTTGCCGATCTCGACGATGACATCGCCGTCGATAAGGACGTCGGCTGCGTAGGAGAGGTCGGCGGTGACGACGGTGCCGTTCTTGATGACTGTGCTCATGGATTCCCTCTTGATGCTGAGGCCCCCTCATCCGTCTCGCCCTGCGGGCGAGCCACCTTCTCCCCAGGTGGGAGAAGAACGGACCGTGCCTGATTGAGAAATTGTGCGCCGGCGGCAGCGCGAACGCCTCTTATTCCTCTCCCACTCGGGGAGAGGGTGGCCGGAGCGAAGCGGAGGTCGGGTGAGGGGGATCCCTCGATCACCCCCAGGATCAATTCACAAACCGTGTCGCGATGCTTGAGCACTTCATCGTTCCAGAAGCGAAGCACCGAATAGCCTTCGGCATTGAGGAAGGTGGTCCGGTTTTCATCCGCCATATTGCCAGCGTGCTGGCCGCCATCGAGTTCGACAATCAGCGCTGCCTCGCGACAGGCGAAATCGGCAATGTAGGGCCCGACCGCGAATTGCCGGTTGAACTTCAGCCCGCTCAATCCCCGATTGCGCAGCACGTACCAGAGCCGGTTTTCGGCGTCGGATGCATTTTTGCGCAACTGTCGGGGGCGGGTGTTCACCTGTAATCCCCCTCACCGACTCGGCTGCGCCGAGCCACCTCTCCCCGAGAGGGAGAGGAATAAGAGGCGTAGGCCGGGCCATTCTTCTCCCTCTCGGGGAGAAGGTGGCGCGGAGCGCCGGATGAGGGGGATGTTGAAACGAGAGATAATTTCACTCTACCACCCCCGCCGTTTCCACTACCGCGTGGAACAGCACGTCGGCCCCGGCGGTCGCCCAGTCCTTGGAAATCTCTTCGGCTTCGTTGTGGCTGAGGCCATCGACACACGGGCACATGATCATTGTCGCTGGCGCCACCTTGGCGGCCCAGCAGGCGTCGTGGCCGGCGCCAGAAATGACGTTCATGTGGCTGTAGCCGAGCCGCTCGGCGGCGGCGCGGACACGGCCGACCAGCGTCGGATCAAACGTCACCGGATCGAAGTGGCCGATGGCTTCCACGGCGCAGCCGACGCCGATCTCGGCGCAGATTTCGGCCGCGCGTTTCTCGATCTCGGCGCGCATGCGGTTGAGTTTTTCGATGTCGGGCGAGCGGATATCGACGGTGAACATCACCTTGGCCGGCAGGACATTGCGCGAATTGGGCGTGAACTTTACCTGCCCCACGCCGCCGACGGCGCCGGGCTGGGCGGCCATGGCCACCTCCTGCACCATTTCCATGATGCGGGCCATGGCCAGACCCGCATTGACGCGCATTGTCATGGGTGTCGAGCCGGTATGGGCTTCCTTGCCGGATAGCGTGAATTCGAGCCACCAGAGGCCCTGGCAATGGGTGACGACGCCGATCTGCTTGTCCTCCGCTTCGAGGATCGGGCCCTGCTCGATGTGATATTCGAAATAGGCGTGCATCTTGCGCGCCCCGACCTCTTCGTCGCCGACCCAGCCGATGCGGTTGAGCTCATCGCCGAAGGTTTTGCCGTCCATGTCGGTGCGCGCATATGCATGCTCGAGGGGGATAACCCCGGCAAAGACGCCCGAGGCCAGCATGGCCGGGGCAAAGCGGGCGCCTTCCTCATTGGTCCAGTTGGTGACGACGATGGGATGCCTGGTCTTGATGCCCAGGTCGTTCAAAGAGCGGACGACTTCGAGGCCGGCGAGCACGCCCAGCACGCCGTCATATTTGCCGCCGGTGGGCTGGGTATCGAGATGCGAGCCGACATAGACCGGCAGCGCATCGGGATCGGTCCCCTGGCGCGTCATGAACATGGTGCCCATCTGGTCGACACCCATGGTGAGCCCCGCCTCCTCGCACCAGCGCTGGAACAGCGCGCGGCCTTGCTTGTCCTCGTCGGTCAGCGTCTGGCGATTGTTGCCGCCCGCAACGCCAGGGCCGATCTTGGCCATTTCCATCAGGCTCTCCCAGAGCCGATCACCATTGATGCGAAGGTTTTCACCGGGAGAAGTCATGTCTTGCTCTTGATACGAGTTGGTCAAAGAAAAGACCCCGCCGTCGCAAAGCGAGGCGGGGTCCATTGTGCTACTTCACGCTGGGGAAGCTGAATTCGGCGCCGCCCTTGATGCCGGCGGGCCAGCGGGTGGTCACGGTTTTGAGCCGCGTGTAGAAATGCACGCCTTCGGGTCCGTAGATGGAATGATCGCCGAACAGCGAGCGTTTCCAGCCGCCGAAGGAGTGGTAGGCCACCGGCACCGGGATCGGCACGTTGATGCCGACCATGCCGACCTCGATCTTGTCGGCGAATTCGCGCGCGGCGTCGCCGTCGCGGGTGAAGATGGCCGTGCCGTTTGCGTATTCGTGGCCTTGGATCAGGTCGACGGCGTCCTTGAAGCTGTCGCGGCGCACCACCGACAGCACCGGCCCGAAGATTTCCTCGCGGTAGATCTTCATGTCCGGCTCGACATTGTCGAACAGCGTGCCGCCGACATAATAGCCGTTCTCATAGCCCTGCAGCTTGAAGCCGCGCCCGTCGACCACGAGCTTGGCGCCTTCTTCGACGCCACTGTCGATATAGCCCACGATCTTGTCACGATGCATTTTGGTGACGACAGGACCCATTTCGGCGTCCTTGTCGGTGGCCGGGCCGATCTTGAGTGATTCAACGCGCGGCTTCAGCTTGGCGATCAGCGCGTCGGCCGTGTCCTTGCCCACCGGCACGGCCACGGAAATGGCCATGCAGCGCTCGCCGGCCGAACCGTAACCGGCGCCCATCAGCGCATCGGCCGCCTGATCGAGATCGGCATCGGGCATGATGATCATGTGGTTCTTGGCGCCGCCCAGCGCCTGCACCCGCTTACCGGCCTTGGTGCCGCGCTGGTAGACATATTCGGCGATGGGCGTGGAGCCCACGAAGCTGACGGCCTTGATATCGGGATGGTCGAGAATGCCGTCGACCATTTCCTTGTCGCCGTGGACGATATTGAGGATGCCCTCTGGCAGACCCGCCTCCATGAAGAGGTTCCAGGCCAGCATCGGGGCGGACGGGTCGCGCTCGGAGGGCTTGAGGATAAAGGCATTGCCGCAGGCAATGGCGGCCGGATACATCCACATCGGCACCATGGCCGGGAAGTTGAACGGGGTGATACCGGCGACGACGCCGAGCGGCTGGCGGTCGGAATAGCTGTCGATCGAGGGGCCGACATTGCGCGAAAATTCGCCTTTAAGAAGTTGAGGGATGCCGCAGGCGAAATCGACGCAGTCGATGCCGCGCGCCACTTCGCCCAGCGCATCGTCATGGACCTTGCCGTGTTCTTTCGAGATCTCGCGCGCCAGGTCATCGGCATATTGATCGAGCAGCGCCTTGAACTTGAACATGACGCGGGCGCGCTTCATCGGCGGGGTATTGCCCCAGGCCACCTGTGCCTTGACGGCCGAGGCCACGGCCGCGTTCAGTTCGTCCATGGTCGAGAGCGGCAATTCGGCGCCCTGCTCGCCGGTGGCTGGATTGAACACCGGGACGCGGCGGGTGGACGCGGAAACGTAGCGTTTGCCGGAAACGGCGTTTTCGATGACATGCATCAGGGTTTCCCCTCCAATTCGGGAACATTCATTCTATATTCTTGTGTATAGAATTTTCGTTCCATTCTAGTCCAGCGTCTTCAGAATGCCCGCCAGCTTGGTGACGATTTCGTCAATCTGGCTTTCCGAGATGATCAGCGGCGGCGAGAGCGCGATGATGTCGCCCGTGGTGCGGATCAGCAGGCCCTGTTCGAAAGCCTTCAAAAAGGCCGAGAAGGCGCGCTTGGTGGGCTGCCCGTCGATGGGCTGCAGTTCGATGGCGCCGACAAGGCCGATATTCCTGACGTCGATGACATGCGGCAGGCCCTTGAGGGAATGCAGCGCCTCTTCCCATTTCGGCGCGAGGTCCGCACCGCGGGTGAGGAGGCCCTCTTCCTTGTAGGTTTCGAGCGTGGCGAGACCGGCGGCCGAGGCCACCGGATTGCCCGAATAGGTGTAGCCGTGGAAGAACTCGATCAGGTGCTCGGGGCCCTGCATGAAGGTGTCGTGGATATCGGCCGAGACCATCACCGCGCCCATGGGGATGACACCATTGGTGAGGCCTTTGGCCGTCACCATGATGTCCGGGACGACGCCGAAATAGTCGGCGCCGAAAGGCGTGCCGAGGCGGCCATAGCCGGTGATGACTTCGTCGAAGATCAGCAGGATGCCGTGCTTTTTGGTGATCTCGCGCAGGCGCTGGAGATAGCCCGCGGGCGGAATCAGGACGCCGGTCGAACCGGCCACCGGCTCGACGATGACGGCGGCGATGGTCGAAGCGTCATGGAGGGTGACGATGCGTTCGAGCTCGTCGGCTAGGTCCGCGCCATGCGGCGGCAGGCCCCTGGAGAAGGCGTTTTTCGCCAGGTTATGGGTATGCGGCATGTGGTCGACGCCGGTCAGCAGCGTGCCGAACATCTTGCGATTGGTGACGATGCCACCTACGGAAATGCCGCCGAAATTGACGCCGTGATACCCGCGCTCGCGGCCGATGAGCCGTGTGCGCGAACCTTCGCCCTTCACCTTGTGATAGGCGAGGGCAACCTTGAGCGCCGTCTCGACCGATTCAGAGCCGGAATTGGTGAAGAGCACGTGATCGAGCCCGTCGGGCGTCAGGTCGACCAGCCGGTTGGCCAGTTCGAACGCCTTGGGGTGGCCCATCTGGAAGGCGGGGGCATAATCGAGTTCGGCCGCCTGGTTGGCAATGGCCTCGACAATCCTGGGGCGCGCATGGCCGGCATTGCAGCACCAGAGCCCCGCGGTCCCGTCGAGCACCTGCCGCCCATCGGCCGTGGTGTAGTGCATGTCCTTGGCCGCCACGAACATGCGCGGGGCCTTCTTGAACTGCCGGTTTGCCGTGAAGGGCATCCAGAACGCGCTGAGATCGTTCGGCGCAACGTTGGACGAAGTGGACACGAAACTCTCGCTCCCGATGTTTTTGCTCCGGTCACCGATTGGCTCTTGACGGACCGTCCCGAACCCCGGAAATTTTGACCAGTTGGAAAAATGTTAGCATCCCTATACTTTCCCGCAAGGCGAAAATGGCCCCTCGAAAACTGAATGCCGCCGACCCGGCGCCGGCCTCGGTCAAGCGCCAGCACAAGGCCGATGCCAGGGCCGCGTCGAGCCATCCGCCGGCCCGGCCGCGGCCGCTCACCCGCATCCAGAAGGAAAAGCAGGACATTATCCTCGAGGCAGCGCTGGAAGTGTTTTCGCTGCACGGGTTTCGCGGCGCGACCATCGACCAGATCGCCACCCAGGCGGGGATGAGCAAGCCCAACCTGCTCTATTATTTCCCGAAGAAAGAAGAGATTCACCGCCGCCTGATCTCAGCCCTGCTCGACACCTGGCTGGCGCCCCTGCGCGATTTCGACGAAAGCGGCGACCCCTTCACCGAGATCCGTTCATATATCCGCCGCAAGCTCGAAATGGCGCGCGACTTCCCGCGCGAAAGCCGGCTCTTCGCCAATGAAATGCTGCAGGGCGCGCCGCGCATCGCCGAGATGATCGAGGTGGATCTGAAGGCGCTGGTGGACGAAAAGGCCAAGGTGCTGCTCACCTGGATGGACCAGGGGCGCCTCTCCCGCGCCGATCCCTATCACCTGATCTTTTCCATCTGGGCGACGACCCAGCATTATGCCGATTTCGACGTGCAGGTGCGGGCGGTGCTGGGAAAAGGCCGCAATGGCGAAGGGCGGTTCGAGGATGCCGCGCGGTATCTCGAACAGCTATTCATGCACGGCCTCACCCCGAAGCCACGGGTGGGGGTGTAGGGGTAAAGGGGTAAAGGGCGAAGGAAGGGGGCGCTTATAGCTGGCGATACGGAGACTAACGCACACTCGAACGTTCCGACAGGTCCAAGACAAACCAACCTTAGTCGCCTTCAGTTCTCTTATTGTTCTGTTTGTTGAGACTCTTGTACCCAGTGGGTTTATTATCAGCACATGAACAACTCCATTGCTGATTCGATTGCCTACCGAGACGAGCTGGTGGTTCCGACGAAGTGCTTCGAGGTGAAATCTGTCTTCCATGAAGAACCAGATCGCGAAATCGTACGGGAAATACTAGATTGGGTACGGTCAACAGGGCTTCCACATGAGTGGCGCGGACACACTCACACTAAGCCGCCCGCTGACGGCCCCGCACCCAAATACCTTGATGAGTTTGATGTTCCCACGGGCGGACGAAACGTGCACGCCGTTGCGCCTTGTCCTTGCTGCTCTCCCCTAAAAGCCAAATACAAGCGAGGCGGGAAGATCGCATGGTTCCCCCAAGAGGGTGTAATTCGGCTCATAGGACCAGAGTGCTATAAGTCGCTTAACGCTATGGGCCATCGCGAAGCAATGGCAGAGTTAGTGGCGCGACGTAAGCGCGAGCAAGGAATTCGATACCTGTCAGACAGTCTGCCGCGTTTGTTGGCGATCTCCGACGCATTCAAAGAAGTCCGAAAGATTGCCTATGGTGTAGATAGCCTGCGGTCAGAAATTCAACAAGCACCAGCTTTGCAAAACCTGCCTCTGTGGGACCATTGCTCGCAAGGAGTATTGTCAATTTTCGAGCGTCGCACTGAAGTCACTATCAACAAGGATGGTGAAATTGAACGACGCGAAGTGGACGCGAAGATAGCCTATGCTTCATTGCGAGGCTTTAGGATTTTAGATCCGATGGCCAGATCGTTCGATATGACCTTGAATAACATCAAGTTCGGTCTCTCACGCATCATCGACCAAATCACGACGCATCCTGATGTGTCCTCCTGGACAGACGAGGACCGCAGACAGGCATTGAGCAGTTATAACCGTACGAGGCGCGACATGAGATTGGTGGACCAACTCAACGACCTTCAACAGTTCGTCGGGGTAATCGCGTTGCCCACACTCAAACGCTGGGGTGTCCACCCGGGGGCGACGTTGCCGATCCACGTTGAGCGGATTGGTGCCGATCTGCGGATCGGTAGCAGCCCGAGCAATTGGATCAAAGTCGATATTCCCAAGAGCGTGGAGTCAGACGTGCCAAGTATCTCAGATATCGATCCGGGCGTCGAAGCAGCTTAGGCAACATAGCCAAACCCTCCAAATACCCCGCCCCGGCATAGTCGCATCGCTAGACTGTCAGTTGCGTCCCAGTCTTAGGAAGCTGGTATCCTGTGCCGCCTCAACCGCATCTTTTGCGCAAATTATTGTTCTGCTCGCAACCGCTGTAGGGTACGCGCAGGCTCCATCGTGCGCCGCACCCCCGCCTCCCCTGCAAAGCAAAACGCCCCGCCCTCGAGGTCCTTGGCCTGATAGAGCGCCCTGTCGGCGAGCTTGAGCAGGGCGTCGGCGGGATGGTCCAGGCCCTTTTCGACGATGCCGAGGCTGATGCCGACGGAGACGTTCTGGCCCACGACATGGAGCGGGCGGTTGACGGCCGCGATGCAGTCGCGGGCCAACTGGGTCAGCGCCGGGCGCCCGTCGCCGCGCCTGACGATGGCGACGAATTCGTCGCCGCCGATGCGGGCCAGGAATTCGCCCGGTTGCAGTTGCGCGGCGAGACGCTTGCCCACTTCGACCAGCGCCAGGTCGCCGGCATGGTGACCGAAAAGATCGTTGACCGGCTTGAAGCGATCGAGATCAAGCGCCAGCACTGAAAAGCGCTGTCCGGCGCCGGCGAGCCGCGCCAGTTCGGCTTCGAGCGCGCGGAGATTGGGGAGGCCGGTGAGGTGATCGCGCAGGGCCTGGTGCCGGGCCTCGAGGCGCTGGCTCTCGATGCGCCTGACATGGCGCAGCATGAGGAGGAGGCAGGCCATCACACCGCCGATCATGGTGAGGATCAGCGGCACGCGCACCGGAGCGTGGGTGCGGAGCAGGACAAGGCCGGGGCGGTCCGAAGTCCAGACCAGGAATTGCCCGCCACGCGGCCCGTTGAGGAGCGGAATGGACTGGGCATAGGGCTCGCGCGACGCGGCGGGGGCGATCTCAAGGCCACCCAGGCCGGCAATATTGCCCAGAGCGAGGACCGCAGCGGCCATGTCGTTCTCGGGCACATGGGGCAGGATATCGGCAATGCGCGCGGCACGCGCCCGCTCCTCGGCCATGGACATGGCGTCGGTGGTCGCCATGACATGCATGACCGAGGTAAACAGCGCGAGGCCTGCCAGCAGCGCAAAGACTACCGCCCCCAGCACCAGCAAGCGGATGGGCCGAAGCGCCCTTGCCGGATCGTCCTCCGGCAGGGACAGAATGGGATCTGGTCTTTTCAAGTGCGATTGCCCCGCGTCCGCCCCCATAGTAACCGGCAAAGGTTGGCAACGGGTTACGAGGCCAGCGCTTTTCTAGTCGGCGGGCGCGCGCCGGGCGATCAGCGCCAGCATCCGCCCTTCCGGATCGGGGAAGAAAGCCAGCCACTCCTCAGTGCCATCGGCATGGCGATGCACCATGCGGGGCGCCTGCGTGAACGTCACGCCCCGCCCTTCCAGCGCCGCATGAACAGCCACGATATCGGGCACAGTAAAATAGAGGATGGATTCCGGCCCAGCGTCCTCGGCCTGTTGCAGGTAGAGCCTGATGCCCCCGAGATCGAAAAAGGCCATGCCGGGAAAGCTCATGAGCGGCGCGAGGCCCAGCACGTCGCGATACCACGCCGTGGCCGCGTCGATGTCGCGCACGCTGCGGGCGATCTGGCCTATCGGGCCCAGGGAGACTTGTGCGGTCATGTGACACTCCTTTGCCGGCAAGCCAGCATAGTCCCCCGGCCCCATGGCGTCTGCCACCGTTGCTACCGGTCCTTAACTGCGGATCGGCCATGGTGCGGCAAGCCGCCGAAAGGATTTTCAGGTGCCCATCGACGAGACAAGGACGCTGACGCGACGGGACTGGCTGTGGCTCCTTGCCGTCTGGTGCATCGCCATCGGCACGATGGTGGGCCGCGGCGTCTTCGCCAATGCCGGCGGGCCGCTGTTTCTCGATACCGATGATGCCATGCGCATGGTGGTGGCGACAGATTTCCTCCATGGCCAGGGCTGGTACGATCTGGTCCAGCACCGGCTCAACACCCCCTATGGCGCGGAAATTCACTGGTCGCGCCTCCTCGACCTGCCGCTGGCGGGTCTCGTCTACCTCGCCTCGCTGTTCGTCGACCTCCATTCGGCCCAGACCGTGACCGGCGCCATCTGGCCGCTGCTGCTGCTCGGCGTGCTGCTCTGGCTCAGCGCCAGGGTGACGCTGGAGCTGGTGGGGCGCGAGGGTCTCTTGCCGGCGCTGGTTCTGCCCATCCTCAGCCCTGCCGTATTGGCCGAGTTCACGCCGGGCCGGGTGGACCACCACAATGTCATCATCCTGCTCACGCTCGGCATGCTGCTCGCCAGCCTCGTGGCGCTGCGCCGCCCCGTGGGCGCGTGGCTGGCCGGGCTGCTGGCCGCCACCGCCATGGCCGTGGCGCTGGAAGCGGCGCCGCTCATCGTGGCCACCATCCTGGCCTTCGGCCTTGCCTATGTGGCCGACCCGGCACGATCGGCCAATCTCCGGCGCTTCGGCCTCGCCTTTGGCGGTGGCATGGTTCTCCACCTCATGCTGGCGCGGCCGCCGACGCGCTGGTTCGAGGCGGCCTGCGACATGATCTCGCCGGTCTATGTCTTTGCCGCGCTCCTCGTCGGTCTCGCCTATCTGCTGGTGTCGCTGCTACCCGCGCCTCGCCATTCCCTGGTCCGCCTGGCGCTGCTTGGCGTCCTTGGAAGCGGCGCTGCGGTGGGCGTGGCGCTGGCTGCGCCGCAATGCCTCCGAGGGCCCTATGGCGGGCTTGACCCCTGGCTGCAGGACAACTGGATTGCCGCCATTGTCGAGGCAAAGCCCTGGCACGTATCGCTGGGGGAACTGCCGGTCTATGGCATCGTCGTCGGCCTGCCGGTGTTTCTGGGTCTCGCCGCTGCGGTGCTGGCCTTCTGGAAGACGCCGGAAAAGCGCCTCCCTTGGCTGACGCTGATCATTTTCCTCGCTGGCGCCACTCTGGTCATGCTGACCCAGATCCGGGGCGCGCGCCTTGCCATCATGCCCACCCTTCCGGCCGCCGCCTGGCTGATCGTGATGGCGCGCCACCACTATCTCGAGCGCCAGCGCATCGTGCCGGCTCTGGGGCTCGTCCTTTCCTGGCTGGCCTTTTCCGGCGTCATTCTCAGCGTCATCGTCAGCCAGGCGCTGACCCTTCTGCCCGATGGCCGCGCCCAGGCAGTGAGCCAGGCGCGCGCCAGCAAGCTGCCTTGCCTTGTCTCGGAGAGTTTTGTCGGACTCAATACGCTGGAGCCGGCGCGGATCATGGCCCCGATCGATCTCGGTTCGCATCTGCTGCTCGAAACCGGCCATGCCGTGGTGGCGGCGCCCTACCATCGTAACGAAGCCGGGGTGCTCGATGCCTTCCGCTTCTTCAACCGGCCGGTGGAGGAAGCGCGCGCCATGGCAGCCGAGCGCGGCCTGACGCTGCTGGTCACCTGCCCCGCCATGCCGGAAATGCGCGGCCCGGGCCTCAAGGAGCCCGATACGATCCTCAGCCTCCTCGCCGCCGGCACTCCGCCGGAATGGTTGTCGGAAATCCCCCAGGAGGGGCCGCTCAGGGTTTTTGCGATCGCACCCTAAAGGCCGAGTTCGCTGCGGAGCCTCTTGCCGAGCTTGCCGGACACCAGCCGATGCGCTTCGGTGATATAGGCCCTTATATCGTCCTCGCTCAGCGCGCTCTCGTGGCTGATGGCCACCCAGCCGGCGCGGGCGAAATAGGGCGCGGGGCGAATGCCGTCCATGTCCACCATCAGGTCATAGGACATGTCCGAAACCTTGAGCCAGATCTCGCCCGGATCGCGATCAAGGAGGCAGAAGATCTTGCCCCCGACCTTGGCCACCGAGTCGTCGCGCCACTGATGCACGATCGTCGCCGATGGCAGCGACAGCACGAAGGCTTCAAACTGCGGCCGGTGCATGATGGGCAGATGCGTCATTGATAATGCCAACAGTCCGCTAGCAAATTGGGCGCGGCGGAGGCTCCGTCGCGCCCTTGAGGCGTGTTACTGCGCGGCGACGCCAAGCCCGATCGGGCAACTGACGCCGGTGCCAGCCAAGCCGCAATAACCATTGGGGTTCTTGGCCAGATACTGCTGATGATAGGTCTCGGCATAGAAGAACGGGCCGGCTTCGCCGATCTCAGTGGTGATGGCCCCGAGACCGCGGTGGCGCAGCGCCCCCTGGTAGGCGTCGCGGGATTTCGCAACGATTTCAGCCTGTTGCGGCGTGGTCGTATAGATGGCCGAGCGATACTGGGTGCCCACATCATTGCCCTGGCGCATGCCCTGGGTGGGATCGTGCTCCTCCCAGAAGGTCTTGAGCAGGGTTTCGAGCGAAATCACCTTGGGGTCGTAAACGACCTTGACCGCTTCGGTATGGCCGGTCTGGCCCGAGCAGACTTCTTCATAGGTCGCGTTGGGCGTGTGGCCGCCCTGGTAACCTACCGCAGTCACGACGACGCCGGGCAGTTTCCAGAACAGGCGCTCGGCGCCCCAGAAGCAGCCGAGCCCGAAATAGGTGGTCTCGCTGCCCTCGGGATAGGGGCCCTTGAGGGGTGCGCCATTGACGAAATGGTTCGTGGCTACAGGCATTTCGGTGGTCCGGCCGGGGAGGGCGGCGGCAGCATCGGGAATGGTGGTCGGCTTTTGGCGGAAGAACATGTGTTGCTCCTTTCAGCCTTCTATTCGCAGGCAAAGCGGCCGAAGTTACGGCGTCAGATCTGTTCCTGGCGCAGAAAGCGCTCGCGGCGCGGACGGCGGCCCGCCAGCGCCAGCACCACGCCCGGCACGCCCAGCACGGCAAAGGCGGGATAGGTCATCAGCGCGGCCAGCGCGACGGCCAGCAGATCGGCAAAGAACCGGCTTTCGAAAAAGCCGTTGACTGCATCGAGGCTGGCCGGATGCATTTGTGTCCAGGCCTGGCCAAGGCTGGTGAAGACCAGCGCATTGGCAGCCAGGGACTTGGTCCCATCCATGACAAGGAAGATCAGCGCCAGGCCGATCAGCCAGGTGCCCAATATTCGCAATAGCAGCCGCATCCACATTCCCTGTGCCTGTCCGAGATCAATCGAACCGCCTCTGGTTCGTTCCATGCCAAGCACGGACCCGTTGTGACACGGCGCGGCCCCGCTTCACAAGGTGGCGGCGGGGGATAAAACAGTGCGGACAGGCCGGGACAAAACAATGCGTATGGACCCCAAGTGATCCCTTGCGCCCGCGACTTTGATGGGTATATTGCGCCTCGCTCGCAGCGGCCCCTTCGGGGTGCCGCGATCCCGGCCTTTCCAGACCGGGCGAAAGCGATGCGGAGAGGTGGCCGAGTGGTCGAAGGCGCACGCCTGGAAAGTGTGTAGACGGGGAACCGTCTCAAGGGTTCGAATCCCTTTCTCTCCGCCACTCATCCCCAATACCTAGCGAAATGCACTGGCTGTTCGAGCATTGGCGAGCCCGGACGAGGTCAGCCGCCGTGGGTTGAAGATCAAATCCAAACATCCGCCCTTGGTCATGTGCTTGATCTGCCTGTACCGACAGTTGTAGCTTTACACTAGGCCGTCCCTGCCGAACCTGCCGCCGGGTTGAAGGGGACGCACTTTCGAACTGCCCTGCGACGACCTCACTGGTGGTCGATGCGTAATCGGCGGACTTCGACCGTTAAAGGAGAGGTTCGTCATGCCCTTCGGCACCACGCCCTTCACGCGCGCGCACGTTTCGGATCTGAAGAGCGCCATTCGCGATCGGTATCCCGAGATCAAATCGTCCCATGTCGACGAAGCGATCGCCTTCGGGTTTGGCTTCGACACCTATGCGGCATTGCTGCCCGTGCTGATCATGGCCGACCAGACAAGTTGCCTGACTGCGCAACTGGTGCCGGACTGGTTCGCGGTGCGGCTGGCGCAGCACGGCTATGATCCGATGCGATATGCCGACCTTCGACATATCCTCTGGAGTTCGGTCCCGGAAACGAGACCGGCAGCCAAACACCGGCAGGAGGCCGCCAGAGACATGTTCAGGCCCAGACCAGCAAACGACAGCTGACGCGTTCGTCGATTTCGGCCGGTGGGTCCGAGATGGCGCAACATTTTCGAGGTGCCTGGAGGAGGCGCCCAAGAAGCTGGCGCAGCCGCCAGGCGCGCCAGCTCGAAGACAGTTGATCTCGCCTAGCCCAGGAGCCCTGCCAGCGCGCTGTCGATGCGCGCCTTCTGCTCGTCGCTGACATGCTCCATGGGCGACTTGGGATAGTACATGGCGATACCCTGACGATGCTGGGCATATTTGGTGCAAGCCGGCAGGTTGTCATGGGTGAATGCGTTGTAGAGCGCACCCAGCTTGAAGTGCAGATCCTTGGCCAGGTCGTAGTCCTTGGCTTCCACTGCGTTCCAGAGCTTGACCACCGCGGCGGGGGCGGCTGCGGTCAGGGCGGTGATGGCGCCGTGGGCACCGAGCGAAAATGCCGGATAGAGCATGGCGTCGATGCCGGTGATGATGATGTTTTCCGGCTTGAGACGCATCAGCAAGTCGGAAACCGACTTGAGGTCGCCATTGCTCTGCTTCATGCCGACGACGCCTGGCACCTCATCCATGATCCGCAGCATCAGATCGACGCTGAGGTAATTCCACTGGATGACGTTGTAGATGAGGATGGGAATGTCGGTCTTGTCGGCGATCGCCTTGAAGTGGTCGATGGTGGCCTGTGCGCCGGGCTTGAAGAGATAGTGGACCGGGGTGACCTGCAGGGCATCGACCTTGAGTCCATCCAGCATGTTCACGCGGTCAATGGCTTCCTGCGTGCTGTTGACGATCAGTCCGGCGAGCAGGCCACCGCGCCCCTTGAGGGCGTCGGACGAAGCGCGCATGGAGGTCTCGAATTCCTCGCGGTTGAGCGTGTGGCCTTCGCCGGTGCTGCCGCCGATGACGATTCCGCGGGCGCCCGCATCCATGATGAAATCGACCTGTTCGGCAAAGCCGCCTGCGTCGAGCTTGCCGTCCTTGCCGAACGGGCTGGTGATGGGCGGCAGGATGCCGGTGATGGCGTGGCGTTGCTCGGCGGATAGTGCGGACAAGTCTCTTCTCCCTTGCGTCAAACCGTATCCCGAATAGCGGGATTTAAATCCGGATATGAGATGATGTACCAGCGGTGATGCGCGGCGTCAATTTGCCTTCGCATCCATCGGCTTCGCGACGCTATTGTGCTGCGACAGGCGATTGTCTATTCCGGATAGCGGGAAACGGCGGAGCCACACATGTCCGAAAGCAAAGCGTCCGGCGAGGAAAATCTCAAGTCGCTGAACAAGGTCGCAGCGATCCTCGACTGCTTTTCAACCACGCACCGGGCCATGTCGCTCGCCGATATCTGCAAGCAAACCGGCTATCCACGCAGCACGACGCATCGGCTGCTCGCCTCCATGCGGGAAGTTGGTCTGTTGGATCAGGATCGGGAGCGGGAACGCTACCGCCTGGGCATCAAGCTCTTCGCCTACGGCAATATCGTGCTCGCCAACATGGATCTGCATCGGGAAGCCCGCCCCTATGCCGAGGCACTCGGCCGGATGACCGGACTATCGGTGCACCTGGCGGTCTTTGGCGGAGAAAGAGCCGTGGTGATTCACCGGGCCGAACCGGCGCCGGGCGGCCTGACACCCCTCAACCTGCTGGAAAATGCACCGGTTCACTGCACCAGCATCGGCAAGGCGATCCTGGCTTACCAGCCCGAGCCGATCCTGGAACGGGTCATCGAAGCAGGATTACCGCGCTACACCGACTCGACGATCACCACGGGCGATGCCCTGCGTCACGAACTCGAAACGGTGCGGATGCGCGGCTATGCCGTCGACAATGGCGAGCACCAGCCCGGCCTGCGCTGCATCGGCGCGCCGATCCGCGACCAGTTCGGCCGGGTCTTTGCCAGCATCAGCGCGACCGGCTCGGCCATGCAGTCGCCGATCGAACGAGAAGCTTCGGTCGCCGCGATGGTGATGCACCATGCCGGCCAGATATCGAGCCATCTCGGTTACAGCCAAGCCGCTCAATAGCGGTATTGACATGTCCGCTTCGTTGAATGATGTTCCGGTATCCGGGATTTATTCCTGAATAACCGACATGCAAGGAGGCGTGTCGGATTTTGATTGGGAGGACATGACAATCATGAAGAAGACACTGGCCGGCCTAGCGGCATTTTTGATGATGGGCTCGATGGCCCTTGCCCAGGAATATACCGTTCGCCTGCCGAACGTGGACCCGCCGCTCTCCAAAGTTGGCGAGCTGACCTATCCGAACCATACCTATGCGATGATGCGCACCTTCAAGGATGCGCTGGAAAGCCTTTCGGGTGGTCGGATCGCCGTCGAACTCTATCCCAGCGGCACGCTTGGTGACCTTCGCGAAAACCTGGAGGCCGTTCAGGCCGGCGTGCTGGAAGCAGCGACGCCCAACGAAGCCACGGTCTCCGGCTTTTTTCCCAAGATCCAGCTGACCACCATTCCCTATGTTTTCCCCAATGCCGTCGTGGCCTGGGATGTGCTTGATGGTGAATGGGGCGATGCCCTGTTCGACGAAATGGCGGCCACCACCGGTCTTCGCGCCGTCGCCATTGGCGAGAATGCCGGGTTCCGCATCTGGGCCAACAACGTTCGCCCCGTGGTTGCCCCCGCCGACATGGAAGGCCTCAAGATCCGCACCATGGAAATCACCGCGCACCAGGAGATGGTGTCGAGCCTTGGCGCACTGCCGACGGCTATTCCGTGGCTCGAAGTCTATGGCGCCTTGCAGACCGGCGTCGTCGACGGCGCGGAACTGCCGATCATCGGCACTCTTCAGCAGAACCTCCAGGAAGTGCTGAAATACGCGACCATCGACCAGCACGTTTACAGCCTCGTCTTCATCGTCGTGAACGAGCAGTGGTTCCAGGACCTGCCGCCGGAACTGCGCGAGGCCGTGGTCCTGGCCGGACGCCAGGCTGCCGTGGCGGGTCGTGGTCTGTCGCAGACGCTGGTCAGCGATGTGATCGAGGAATTCCGCGCGCGCGGCGTTGAGATCACCTCCTCGAGCCCTGAACAGATCGCGGCTTTCCGTGAAACGGCCCAGCCCCGCGTGCTCGAATGGATGGTCGGCCAGTTCGGCCAGGATCAGGTCGACGGCTTCATGAACGCCGTCGAATCCGCCGAAGCTGAACTCTCGGTCGAATAAGCCGCATAGCAAGGCGGGCAGGCTGCATTGCCTGCCCGCCAGAAGCGTGACGAACACGCTCGCCCATTAGGAGGAGGAACAAGGCATGTCAGCCTTCATGAAATTTGCCGACCTGTTGCTGGCCCTGGCCAAGCTGCTGACGATCCTGATCGTCGCCGGCATGGTGTTTTCGGTGCTGGTCGGGGTGTTCTTCCGCTTCGTCATCCCCATTCCCATGGCGTGGCCGCCCGAAGCCGCCCGTTTCCTCATGGTCGCCGTCACCATGATCGGCTCCAGCATCGCGGTGCGCCAACTCGATCATGTCGGCATCACGCTGTTGGTCGATCGTCTGCCGCGCGGACTGGCGCTGGCTCTCTACATCGTGGGCAGTGCGCTCATCATGGTGTTCCTGGTGGTCTTCATCTGGTTCAGCGCCCGACTCACGCTGGAGATGGGGCCGCGCCAGATTTCCTCCTCGCTCGGCCTCAACATGATCGTCGCCTATGCCGCGATGCCGATCGGCGGCTTCATGATGCTAGTCCAGCAGGTGGCTGCATTGGTGGAAGCCATACAACGCAGCCGCGCGGGGGCATCGCCATTTGCCCTCGAAACCAGCGCCGCGACCTCTGTCTAACTCAGGACCCGTTTCATGGTTTTCGCTGGAATTGCCTTCGCCGCATTGCTTTTCATCGGCATGCCCATTGCCTTCGTGGTCGGCATCATCTCGATGGGCCTCATGTTCGAGGCGGGCGGCAGCCAGTTCATGCTGCTGGTGCCCCAGCGCATGTTTGCCGGCCTCAACGTCTTCACCATCATGGCCATCCCGTTCTTCTTCCTGGCGGCCGAGCTGATGTCGGCATCAAAGGTCATCGAAGACATCATGGATTTCGCCGATGCCCTGGTCGGTCGGCTGCGCGGGGGCATGGCGCATGTGAACATCCTCAACAGCGCCTTCTTTGCCGGTGTCTCCGGTTCCGCCATTGCCGACATTGCCAGCCTTGGCGCCATCGAAATCCGCGCCATGGAAGCGCATGGTTACGACAAACGCTTTGCCACGGCGCTCACGGTTGCCTCGTCGCTGGTGGGTGCCATCATTCCACCCAGCATCATCCTGATGCTCTATGCCTCCATCGCCCAGGTGTCCGTCGCCTCGATCTTCCTCGCCGCCATGGTTCCGGGGTTCCTGATGGTTGGCCTGCTGATGCTGGTGGTCACCTTCCTGGCTCGCAAGTACAACTTCCCGCGCCGCGAGACCCGCATTCCGCCCCGCGAATTCCTGGCTATCGGCATGCGCGCTTCATTGGCCCTGATGATGCCGGTGATCATCATGGGCGGCATCGTCAGCGGCATCTTCACCGCCACGGAAGCGGCCGCCGTCGCCGTGCTCTACGTGCTCATGCTGGGCCTGTTCATCAAGCGCACGCTCAAATGGTCGGACATTGCTCCCGCGCTGCTCCGGGCCGGCGTGATGACATCCGTCATCTTCATGGTGCTCGCCACCGCCAATGTCTTTGGCTGGTTCATCGGCCTTGAGCGGCTTCCGGAAACGGTTGCGGCGGGGCTCACCAGCATTGCCTCGGACCCGCTGACGCTGCTGCTGCTCATTACCGGCGCGCTCATCGTCGTGGGCATGTTCATGGATGTCGGTGCCGCGCTCATCGTCATGGCGCCGATCCTGGCTCCGGCGGCGATCAGCGCCGGCATTCATCCGATCCATTTCGGCATCGTCATGTCGCTGACCCTGGTCATGGGCCTCAGCACGCCGCCCGTGGGTCCGTGCCTGTTCGCCGCTGCCAGCGTCAGCAAGCTCAAGATCGAGACCATCAGCCTGGCCATGCTGCCTTTCTACGCGGTGCAGCTGGCCTTCCTGCTGATCCTGATCCTCGTGCCCGAATTGTCGCTTGCGCTGCCGCGCGCCGCCGGCTTCATCAACTGACGCAACTGGACGCGCCATGAAGAAACTCATCAACGATCCCCGCCACCTGGTTCGCGAAGTGCTGGAGGGCCTGGTCGACGCGACGCCAGGACTGGCCCTGCTGGACACGGAGAATGTGCTTATCCGGCATGACGACCGCCCCGCCGAGGATCGCCCCGTCGCGGTGCTGTCCGGTGGCGGCAGCGGCCATGAGCCCGGCCACGCCGGCTATGTCGGCAGGGGCATGCTGGCTGGCGCCATCGCCGGCGACGTCTTCACTTCGCCGAGCGTCGACGCCGTGCTCGCCGCGATCAAGGCGACAGCCGGTCCGCGTGGCGCCGTGCTGATCGTCAAGAATTACACCGGCGACCGGCTGAATTTCGGCCTGGCTGCCGAAATGGCGACTGCCCAGGGCATCCCGACCGAGATCGTGGTGGTGGCCGACGACGTGGCCCTGCGGAAAACCGTCGCGCCCGAACGCCGCCGCGGCATTGCCGGTACCGTGCTGGTTCACAAGATCGCCGGCAATGCCGCGGATCGAGGCCTGCCGGTCGAGCAGGTCGCGCAATTTGCGCGCGCCGCTGCCGAGGCGGTGGGGACCATGGGCGTTGCACTCGGCGCCTGTACCGTGCCGTCGGTGGGCAGGCCCGGCTTCAACCTGGCCGACGACGAGATCGAGATTGGCTTGGGCATCCATGGCGAAAAAGGCGTAGAGCGCGTCCACCTGCAACCTGCCGATGTGCTTGTCGATCGCCTTGTCCAAACCATTCTCGACGACAAGGGCATTGCGCCCGGACAGCGTGTCGTTGTTCTCGTCAATGGCCTGGGCGCCACGCCGCCCATCGAGTTGGCGATCGTGGCGCGACGAGCCCTGGCACGCTGCCGCGAGGTCGGGCTCATCGTCGAGCGGCTGTATTCGGGCGTTTATCTGTCGGCCCTCGATATGCCAGGCTGCTCCATCAGCATCCTGCCGGTCGATGACAGCATGCTGCAGGCGCTCGATGCGCCAACCGAGGTGCGCTCGTGGAGCAGCGACGGGCGGATTGCGCCTGAGCGGCGGATCGTTGCCGCACCGGCGACCGCTTATGCAACCATCGAGCATGCAGCAGGGCCGCAAGCGAGGCAGATTCAGGCGGTGGCGCTGGCCGTGGCGGCAGAATTGGCGGCACAGGAAAACCTTCTTGCCGACCTCGACAGCCAGGCCGGCGACGGCGATCTGGGTGCGAGCATGGCCCGAGGAGCGGACGCCATTCGAGGCCTGCCCGAGAGTGCATTCAATACCCCCGAATCTGCCTGCATGGCCATTGCGGACGCGCTGCGCCGCGCAATCGCGGGCAGTTCAGGTCCGTTTTATGCGGTAGGACTGGTGCGCGCCGCCAGCAGCCTGCAGGGCAAGGCGGCGGCGATGGGCCAGGACTGGTCAGCAGCGTTCACTGCAGCCGTCGAGGCGGTTGAGCAACTTGGCGGAGCCCGTATCGGCAACCGGACCATGGTCGATGCCCTGCGCCCCGCTGCCGACACCTGGGCAAACGAACTCGCGCGTGGCACGGAGCCGCTTGCTGCTTTTGTCGCCGCGGTAGCAGCCGCGGAGGCCGGGGCGGAGGCGACCGCGAGCATGCATCCGTCACTCGGCCGATCCGCCTATTTGGGCGATCGCGCCATTGGTGTGAAGGATGGCGGCGCCGTAGCCGTGGCAATCTGGCTCAAGGCGATTTCCGACCGAGTATCCGTGGTCCGCTGACAGGGTTGGCGCTGATCGCTCCTGCCTTATGCAGCGCCGATTCCCCTTGAAGGCTGACTAAACCTGATCTAAACAGTCACCTTAGCTGGAGCGCGACCGGTCAGCAGTGTGAGGAACCCGGGGCACATCCCGCCGGGAGCACACCATGTCCATCCAACACTTTTGCACCAGCCGGCCGGCTTTCATCCGCACGGGGCTGGCCGCTGTCGCGCTCATTGGCATTGCCTCCGCCGTTTCGGCGCAGGAAACGCGCACGATCGAGGCAGCTAACGGCTCGATCGAAATCCCAGCCGCGCCACAGCGCATCGCAACGCTGGGTAATACCACGCTGCCCTTCATCGACCTGGGCGGCACGCCAATTGCGGTGACCGCTGAATCTGATTCCGACGTTTCGCGGCTCCCGCAGGAACAGCAGGCGGTCTACCAGGCTGCCACTATTCTTGCAGCGAGCGCCGACGAAGTCGACATGGAGAAGCTCGCGAGCCTGGCGCCTGACCTCATTCTGGTTCAGGTGCCCGGTGGCGAATTCGAACAGATCCGCCAGCAGCTCGAGGCGATTGCGCCAACGGTCTTTTATAGTCTCGATACCGAGTGGAAGGCTCTCGCCGACGGCATAGCCGACGCCGCCAATACGACCGAGGCCCTGAGCGCACAGAAGGCCGAGTTCGCGACCCGCCTTGCCGACATTCAGCAGAAATATGGCGACCTCATCGCGGACACCTCGTTCGTCGACGTCAATCGCTGGTCGTCTTCCGACCCGGGCACTTTTGCCATTGCCGACATCGGATGCTCGGAAATCGGCCGCGACGAGGTTGGCATCGACTATCCCGAAGCACCCGAAGGTGCTGATCCGCTGGCCTGGACCTCATATTCCTTCGAGCAGCTTGGTGAACTCGCCCAGTACGACGTGATCACCTATCCGGTGGGCGCCGATGGCGAACCGACCGAGCCCTTCGTTCCGGTGGTCGAGACCAATACCTGGCAGGCCTTGCCGGCCGTGGCTTCCGGCCACGCCATTGGGCTGTTCTGCCCCGGCAACAACTCCTACGGCGCCGTGCTGCAGTATCTGGCTTCGCTGGACGCCGCACTGGCGACACTGCCGGCAGCTGAGTGACGACGCGGGCCATACCGCTTGAGACTCGGGGGGCACAGCCTGCTCCCCGAGCGCGTCGTCGCATGGCGGGAGTGATCGCAGCGGCCATGCTGCTGCTCGCGCTACTGATCGGCAGCATGATGATCGGATCGACGACCATTACGCCGGGCACGGTGTGGGATGCGCTGTTCAACCCGTCCGCCAATATCGACCACTTCGCCATCCGCGACTTCAGGCTTCCGCGGACATTCGTCGGATTGTCGGTGGGGATTGCGCTCGGGCTGTCCGGCGCCCTGATTCAGGCGCTGACGCGAAATTCGCTGGCGGACCCCGGGATTCTGGGGGTCCATGCCGGTGCGTCCTTTGCCGTGACGGTCGCGGTCGGCATGCTCGGGGTCCGCGGTATCGAAAGCTATATGTGGTTCGCCTTTGCCGGTGCTCTGTTGGTTACGCTGATGGTGCTGGCGCTCGGATCGACGCGACAAGGCCAGTCGCCCGTCGTCATGGTGCTTGCCGGGGTGTGCATCGGCGCCGTGCTGGGCGGATTCCGGGAGGCGCTGCAGCTCGGCAATCCGGATGCCTTCGATGCGATGCGCTCCTGGAATGCCGGCAGCATACTGGGCCGCCCCCTCGACGTGCTCTGGCCAATCCTGCCCTTCTTTGCAGCGGGCATCATCCTCGCCTTCGCGGTTTCCGGGCCCCTCAATGCCATGGCGCTGGGCGATGATCTTGCCCAATCGCACGGCGTCAAACTGACAAGAGCGCGCGTCCTGTCAGTGATCGCCATCACCCTTCTCGCCGGTGGCGCCACCGCCATTGCCGGCCCCATCGGCTTTGTCGGGCTCATGGTGCCGCATGTCGCGCGCTGGATCGTCGGGCCCGACCAGCGCTGGATTTTTGCCTACAGCGCGCTTCTTGCGCCCAGTCTGCTCCTGGCATCGGACATTCTTGGACGGGTCGTCATGCGTCCGGGTGAGATGCCCGTTGGCATCATAACGGCCTTTGTCGGAGCGCCAGTCCTGATCGCGCTGGCGCGCCGCAGGCGGGTGAGCGGACTATGACCGACGGCCGGATCGTCTCGCCCCGTCGAATGCCTTTGGGACATTCCAGGGTATTGGGACGATTTGACGGGCGCACGGCTTTGGTCTGCGCGGTGGTAACCGTTGTCATCACCATTTTGGCGGTCCTGGCCCTGATGACAGGCTCATATCAGCTCGCGCCCGGCCAGGTGATCTCCGCCCTTGCAGGCGGGGAAACGGGCATCGTCCACGAGATCGTGGTCGAATGGCGCCTGCCGCGGGTCGTTGCGGCAGTGGTGTTTGGCGCCGCCTTAGGCGTGTCGGGCGCGATCTTTCAATCGATGCTGCGTAATCCGCTGGCCGATCCGGGCCTTATCGGCTTCTCGGATGGCTCCTATACCGGCGCGCTGGTGGTGTTGCTGTTCATCGACGGCACCTACCTTCAACTGGCCGGCGGTGCTCTCCTTGGCGGTGTCGGGACGGCCGTGCTCGTCTATCTCATCGCATTCCGGCGCGGCATACAGGGTTTCCGGTTGATCGTCGTCGGTATCGGTGTGTCTGCCATGCTGGCTTCGACCAATACCTGGCTGATCCTCAAGGCGGATCTGGACCAGGCAATGTCCGCCTCCGCCTGGAACGCCGGCTCGCTCAATGGCATCTCGTGGGAGCAAGTGCTCGGCGGGGGCGTCTCTATCGTCCTGCTCCTGGCTGTGGCCCTGATGCTGAGCCGTCCAATGCGGCAGATGGAGCTTGGCGACGACGTGGCCATGTCGCATGGAGTCCGGGTCGGACAAATCCGCCTGGGCCTCATCCTGGTAGGGGTGGCTCTGACAGCGACCGTCACTGCGGCGTCCGGGCCGATCGCCTTCATATCCCTGGTCGCGCCGCAGATTGGCCGCCGGCTCGCTCGGACCGCCGGTATCACGCTGCCGCCGGCGGCCTTTGTCGGCGCATTGCTCTGTCTTTCGGCCGATTACGTCGCCCAGCACGTCGCGCCGAACCCCCTGCCGGTCGGCATCATCACCGTCATGCTTGGCGGTGGCTATCTCGGCTGGTTGCTCTTTACCGAAGCAAGGAGGCGGCTGTGACCGCGAGCACTGACCATCCTCCCAAAGCCTTGATCGCCGAAGTCAGGGTCCTGCTCGCCGACGCAGCGGCGGTTTCAAGGCAGTTGCTGGACCACATGGCCGAGCACGAGTTTCCCGTAGAACTGACAGAAGACGGTGGAACGATCGGGTTTCTCACTGGCGCGGCGATCGTACGGCCAGAGCGCGATGCCGTGGGCATTCGCGTCACTGCCGTGCACGAGGCGGGACTGGCCTATATCAAAAGTGTCATGGCCAGCCATCTCATCGAGTTTGCAACCGGCCAGCATCTGCAGATCGAATGGACGGGCGATGGTGCGGATGCGACCGTCTTCCCGAATTTTCGAGAGATGACCGTCACGAGGGTGCTGGACCTTAGCCCGAAGATGCGCAGGATCAGCCTCTCGGGTCAGAACCTTGAGAGCTTCGCAACCGGCGGACTGCACATCAAGCTCTTCGTGCCACCGGCGGGCGTCACCGAGCCGGAATGGCCGGTGCCCGGCAAGGACGGACTTGCCATCTGGCCGCCTGATGACAAGCGGCCCAGCGTTCGAACCTACACGATACGAAACATCGACGCGGCCGCCGGCACGATCGAGGTCGATTTCGTGATCCACGCGGATGAGGATGGCAGCCACGGCGTCGGTGCAGGCTGGGCGATGGGGGCGAAGGCAGGCGATCTCGTTGGCGTCCGCGGCCCCATCGGTCGTCCGGTGCCCAACGCGGATTGGTATCTCCTCGTGGGGGACGAGACTGCATTGCCGGCGATTGCCCGCCATCTCGAGGCCGTTCCGGGCAGCGCGCGAGGCATCGCCCTGATCGAGATCGACAGCGAGAGCGACCAACAAAATATCGCCCATCCCGGCATAGAAGTGCGCTGGCTCTATCGAAACGGCGCCGAGCCCGGCACGACGACACTTCTCATCGATGCCGTGCGAGCCGTAGAAATGCCGCCGCAGGACACGGCAGTATATGCCTTTGCGGGCGTGGAAGAGGCGGCGTTCACCGCCATCCGCCACCATTGGCTACTGGCGTCGAGGGAAAGCAGAAGGCGAGTGAAGCCCTGGGGGCGATCCGGTCCCCATGGTCACGTCGGCCAAATTAGCCGCGTTCCTGCCCCAAAATCCACAGCGGCGCCTCGTGGGAGCCGTATAGGGTGGGCAGGGTGGAGAGTTGCGGCAGGCCTGCCTCATGCCTGGAGGACAGGTCCGCGAGGACAACCAGTTCGTCACCACCGAAACTGCGCCGGAAGGCCAGGACGTCTGCGCCGGCAGGGATCGGTTCATAGGTGCCTGATGCGAACAGGTTGGGCGCCGCCTTCCTGAAACGCAGCAGCGTCTGCGTGAGGACAAGCTTGTCGTCACGATCCGGCTGCGGGGCCTGTAACCGTCGATACAGACCGGCAAAATCCACGGGACGGCGATTGTCCGGATCGACGAAGCTTTGCTCCCAGTCCTCGGCTCCCCGGTAGATGTCGGGCACGCCTGGTATCGTCAGCTTTAGGCCGGCCTGGATGAGGCCCTTGCGCCGCGCTATGGCCACGAAGCCTGCACGGATAGCCCGGAAGCTGGACATGAAGGACTGGTGCACCAAGGCGCGATCGACGAAACTGGTCAGCGCCGCCTCGTAGGCGGTGTCGTTAACGCCCCAATCGTTGCGCTCGCGCGCCTCCCGCAGCGACTTGATCATCGCCCCTTTGATGCGGTCGGCGAAATCATCGCTCGACCCATTCATCGGCCAGCCACCCAGCATGAGCTGAAAGAACAGGTACTGGTCGTTGGGATGAATGGCGGCGCCAGAGCTGGCCAACATTTCCCGCCAATCGTGCACCGCCGCGGTCCAGGCACCCGGGTCTCCGGTGATGGCACCGATCATAACCCTCGTATCCTCGCCGCGCTTGGTATCGTGGGTCGAGGTGGCGATCATGGAATGCGGATGCGTTTGCAGGCGGCGCCGATTGCTGTCGTGAAAGGCAGCAGGCGATACCGAGAAGCGGTCGGGATGGGCACCGACTTCGTTGAGGGCGACCAGGCGATTGTAGCGGTAGAGCGCCGTGTCCTCGAGACCCTTGGCCATGACCGGACCCGCCAATTGCTGGAAGCGGCCGATGACGAGGGCGATCGCCTTGGGGTCGTAGTGCGGTCCGAGCTGCCCTCCCAGCAGGGCTTCGATGAAATTCCAAACCATGGGCTGGATCTGAGGCTGACTGCGGCGCGCACGCCCGACGGCGCGGCAGAGTTCGCGCCGGTCGCGATCGGACAGGCCCCGGTCATCGGCATAGGTTCGGTAGACGGCAAGGTGGGCGATAACCTCGCGCAGGCCGCGCCTCAGTCCAAGCTCGGTCAAATCGCGCGTGGCAGCGCCGGACCATGCGACAGCGGCGGCGAGCCGGGAGAGGGTCGCGAGTTCGGCGGCAAGCTCATTGTCCATGACCCGCAGTTTGCAGCGATAGGCCTCTTCGGCAGGCGGGACGGTGCGGCCGACAAAGGCGTCATAGGTGTTCGTGACGTCCGCCTGCCCATCTTCGGCCGTCAGCAGCCGCGTCAACTGCGCGCCGACCTCGTATCCTGTAGTCCCGTCGACGGGCCAATCGGCGCGAAGCTGCTCGTGTGGTGCGAGGATCTTTTCGACAACCAGATAGATCGGGCGTGGCGATTGTTGCCGCAGACGCTGAAGGTAGGCTTTGGGATCGAGCAGCCCGTCAATGTGGTCGAGACGAAGCCCCTGGACCAGGCCTTCATCGATCAGATCGAAAATCAGGGCGTGGGCATGGTCGAAGACTTCCCGACGGTCGATCCGGATACCAGCCAGATCGCTGTTGATGAAGAAGCGCCGGTAGTTGATCTCGTCCGAGGCGACGGCGAAATGCGCCAGGCGCCAATGCTGGGTGGCGATGAGACCATCGAGCGCGACCCAGCTTTCCGCCTTGGCGGCCTCGCCCGTCAGGGCCGCCACGGCAGCCTCCCGGCTCCCGAAGCGCTGCAGCAACAGCGCGGCATCCTCGGGGCGGACCGGCAGCTTGTCGCCGTCATAGGCCCAGACTGCGAAACCCTCATCATCCGCCTTGAGGCGAAGATGCCCGGCAGCGAGGCTTTCCGCATAGCTGGCGCCGAGGAAGGGCAGCAGGAGCTTGCCTTCCATGCCGGGATGAGGCGGGTCCCAATCGATGTCAAACCAATCGGCGTAGCGGCTGGCGCGGCCCAGCTTGAGCACGTCGAGCCACAGCACATTATCGGCGCCACCGACGCCCATGTGGTTGGGTACGAAATCGAGCAGGATGCCCATGCCGCGTTCTTGGAGCGCGCCGGCCAGCGTCCGAAGCTCGTCGATCGACCCCAGTTCCGGATCGATCTGGGTATGGTCGACCGTGTCGTAGCCATGCGTGCTGCCGGGCCTCGCCTTGAGGATCGGCGACAGGTAAGCGTGGCTGATGCCGAGTTCATCCAGATAGGGCACCAGCGCCGTGGCGTCGGCGAAAGTGAAATCCTTGTTGAGCTGGAGGCGGTAGGTCGCGCGGGGCGGCATCATCAGCGTGGCTCGGCAGAGAACAAGAGGGCGCAATCGCCGGGCAGGATCCAGAACTGTTCGGGATCGACAGGACGGCGACCAGCGCCGTCGTAATCCGGGTGCTCGCTCGACCAGGTCACGGTCCACCGGCAGCCGTCTGGCGGCGCCAGCAGCGGCTCGGCAGTGACCGCCATGTGAAGGTCCCGCCCGAGATTGAGGAATAGGAGGCGATGGCCGTCCGCATGCGGGGTGAGGTAGCGCATCACCAGTGCAGCGTCGCCGAGCACTGCCCCATCCACGCGCCGGTCGCTGGCCTGGGAAAAGCTCTTGTCGCTCCGGCGCAGACTAGTGAGATCACGATGCAGGGCGAGGAGGCCCGCATTCTGCTCGGCCTCGCTCCAGTCGAGCTTGCTCCCCTGGAAGGTGGCGGGATCGGCAGGGTCCGGCAGGCGCTCCTGCATCCTGGGGTCGGCTACACCCGGGAAGTTGCTGACTGAAGCCCGCCGACCTTCGGCGACCGCTGCCGCCTCATCGCCCTCGAGCCCGAAAAAGTAGTTGAACGGATTGGTCGCGCCGAATTCCTGACCCTGGAAAAAGCTCGGTGTCTGCGGACCAAGCAGCCAGAGCGCGGTGACGGCGCGGATCCGCGCGGGCGTCGCCAATGTGGACAGACGAAAGCCTCTCGCCGAGTTGGCGACCTGGTCGTGGTTCTCCAGAAAGTGGACAAAATGCTCGGCCGGGGTGTCGAGATTGTAGGTTCCGTAGGCCTTGTCGCGCATGTCCGAGCGCTGGCCCTGATAGAGGAAGCCGTATTTCAGGGCGGAAACCAGTTCCTGGGGCGTACCGAGATAGTCGCGGTAGTAGAAGTCATTATGGCCGGTGACCGCGACGCGAACGCTGTGCTGAAAATCGTCGCTATAGGCGGCGTCGACGCCATGACCGCCACGGTCAGGCGCTTCGATCATCCGGCGCTCCTGGGGCTGGTTCTCCACCACGACATAGGCTCGTCGCGGCGCAGCGGCGGCGCGGACGGCTCGCGTGATGTCGGCGATGATGTGGTCGTCGCTGGCGTCGAACATGGCCTGCGCCGCATCGATCCTCAGGCCATCGACATGAAAGTCGCGGATCCAGTATTCCGCATTGCCGACGATGAAGTCTCGTACCGGCCGGGACGCTTGCCCGTCGAAATTGAAGCTCGCGCCCCACTCGTTCTCGTACCGGTCGGTGAAATAGTGCTCGCTGAAGGCGCGGTAGCGATCGCCCATGCCGACGTGATTGTAGACGACATCCAGAATGACGCCGATGCCCAGGACGTGGGCGCGATCGATAAAGGCCCGCATGTCTCCCGGTGTGCCATAGGACGCATAGGGCGCGTAGGGCATGGTCGTGTCGTAGCCCCAGCCAAAGCGTCCCTTGAACGTGCCGACGGGCATGATCTGCAGGATGGACACGCCGAGACAATGCAGGTGATCCAGGCGTTCCATGGCGGCGCGCCATGTGCCCTCGGCGGTGAAGGTGCCGATATGGAGTTCGTAAAGGATCTGGTCGCGACGATCGGGGCCGGCCCAGCCACCATCGGTCCAGCCATATTCGGGATCGACCACCATGGACGGGCCATCATTGCCTTGAGGCTGACAACGCGAAGCGGGGTCCGGCATGGGCGGCCCGCCATCGACACGCAACTGATAGAGATCGCCTGTCCGCACGCCGGAAATTTCGGCCCCGAAGTAGCCATCGCCCAACGGGTCCAGCGCGAACACGCCGCGGCCTTCGACATCCACCGAGACCGACTGATGACCGAGGGCCCAAACCATGAAGCGTGTGCCGACGGGCGTTGGCGTGGCACCAATCATGTGGGAGGGCATGGTGTGAGCGCTTTCGAATGAAGTCGCGGACAACGGGCGATAAGAGGCTTTGTTCCGCGCAACGTTTCTTCACTTCACCCGCACGCGCTGTCTGCCAGACGCCGCCTTCGCTCCGTGTCCACCGCCTGTTCGGGCCGTGAGCGGCAGACGATCTCGGAGGTAGTTGCGGCATTGCCGGGCAGATGCGCATGTCACGCCCAACAGATGCATCGGACCGACGCGTGGTGCCGATTGCACAAAGGTGCGCCCCTGCTTCCCCAGCAGGCCACCGCTCTCAAAAAAAGGATCTTTGCCGTGCACCATAAGCTTGTTCCAATGGGTTCCATGGCTATCTGGACAGTCTGTGTCTCACTGTCGGTCGCCCAACCGGCCGCCCTTGCCGACATCGTTGAGCGCCATGCTGCCCCCCTATTGGACGAACACGACGTGCCGGGCCTGGCCGTTGCTGTGACGGTCGGAGGAGAGGCGTATTTCTTCAATTACGGAGTCGCCTCGCTCGAGGGCGGGGAGCCCGTCACCGAGAATACGATTTTCGAGATCGGCTCGGTGAGCAAGATCTTCACGTCGATGCTGGGGACCTATGCCGAGGCGACCGGCGCGCTGTCCTTGACCGACCACCCCGGTCGCTACGTCCCGGAATTGAGTGGACGCCCGTTGGACGAGGCGACTCTTCTCAACCTGGCCACCTATACGGCCGGCGGCCTGCCCCTGCAGTTCCCCGCGACGGTCGGCACCAATGCCGACGCGCCGAACTTCTATGCCGATTTCGAAACCACTGCCGAGCCAGGGCAACAGCGGCGCTACTCCAATCCGAGCATTGGTCTGTTCGGATTTGCCACGGCTCGCGCGCTGGATGACACGTTTTCAAACCTTGTGCAGCAGGCCCTATTCGGTCCCTTGGGACTGGACGACAGTTTCATCGCGGTCCCGGCCGAGGCCATGGACCGCTATGCCTGGGGACACGATCGCGACAATAATGCCATCCGGGTCAATCCCGGCGTGCTGGACGCCGAGGCCTATGGCGTCAAGTCGACTTCCGCCGACATGATCCGCCTCGTCGAAGCCCATATCCGGCCCGACACCCTGGACGGCGTGTTGCGCCAGACCGTGGAGGCAACACAGATCGGCTATTTCCGCGTCGGCACGATGGTCCAGGGCATAGGCTGGGAGCAGTACCCGTTCCCGCTGCCGCTCGACGACCTGCTGGCCGGCAATTCGCAAACGATGGCCATGGAACCCAATGCGGCCAGCGAACTGGTGCCACCGCAGATGGCATCCGGCCCGACGCTGTTCAACAAGACGGGATCGACAGGCGGGTTTGGCGCCTATGTCGCTTTCGTTCCGGCGGAGGAGATCGGCGTGGTGATCCTCGCCAACAAGAACTACCCCATCCCGGCCCGGGTAACCGCCGCTCATGGCATCCTCACGGAGATAGCGGAGACCCGTGCAGCATGGTGAGCGGGCCGTCGACGCGGACCGCGGCGGTGCAACTATTCAGCCTCGGTCAGCCCGACGCCGCCACCTCGGCGATAGCCGGCCGGGCGCCCGCAAACTGTTCGCTTGCCCGCGCAAGGGCATTCCGGGTCTGGTTATCAGCCGGCAGCCAGAGCTCCATGCGCGGCATTTTCAGCGACACGGCGTGTGGCGGCGTCATCAGACACTGCATGGTGACAAAGGTCAGCGGACCTATTTCGGTGTCGAAGCACAGGTCAATGGGTGACCACGGATCCTCGTCCGTCGGACAGGCATAGTCGCCGAAGCGCTGGCCGAGCGCATCGCAGCAGGCTTCGATCCGTTCCTCGACGCCCGGCTCGACATAGCGATCGCCTTCGAAGCGGGCGAGCAGTGCCGAAGCGATCTTGGCCGGGTGACGGGCTTGCGACAACAGGCCATCAGGATGGGCCGTGGCAGCGATCATGTCGAGGCCGCCGCCTTGCTCGTCGATGCCACTCCAGTCCAGCCTGGGCATCAGAAACCTGGCAAGCTGCAGCCCAACCCCATTGAGCCCCAGCGTCGTCCAAGTGTGATCGAAGACCACCAGAGGAATGCCGCCGCATTGCCGCGTCAGCAATTGCAGAGCCTGGGTCTGGCGCTCGAGTGCGTCGTCCTGACTGGCCGCCGGCACTGTGAACCCTGCCGCCAGATAGACGAAGGAACGCTCTGCCTGGCTTGATTCGAGCGCGTCCAGCAGCTTGGACAGCAGTTCCCGACTGGGCGAGGCGCGCCCCAGTTCAACAAAGCCCAGATGACGCTGGGAAATCCCGGCGGTCAAAGCCAGGTCCAGTTGTGACATCCGCCGGCGCAACCGCGCCGCGCGCAACAAATCCCCGAGCGCCTGATTGTGCGCGGCGACATTGGTATTGATCGACATCACTGCCTGCCGTTTCTCATCGGAAACTTGTGCATCGCGCGCCGGAATCGCCGCGTTCTGCCCGAGCTGTTTCGAAAGAAACGCCGCACCATGGCAATAAAGAGACCGACCGGGCGCCCGCATGCATCTTCGATCCAGTAGGTGCCGATAGGGATGACATTTCCGCGCTCCGCCGCCGCGCCAGCCGTGGCTGTCCGGCACGTTTTGGCGAGGAATTATTGGGCTGCGATGGTCCAGACAACTACGCTTGAGGTAGTCGGCGTGGACAGAGAGACCGCCATGCCGAACCTGGTGTCGACAGTACGAAATCGCTGCCTATCAGAGCACAAGACAGCGCCATTTCACCGACGACCTTGCCAGGAGACCTCAAAGGTCGCATAAGTGTCGACACTTGTGACTAGCGAACAGTCGAGGAGCTGCTCGTGCTTGAGAATTCCCTTTATTCCGACATGCCGGCCGGGCACACCGAAGCGGTGTCGCAGTCGATTTTCGCCTTCCTCGAAAGCCTCATCATCTCGGGTGAACTCAAGCCCGGTGAGCGCATAAACGAGAAGCAGCTCGCAACCGCCAAGGGCACCAGCCGCGGGCCGATCCGCGAGGCGTGCCGCCGGCTGCAGGAGGCGGGCCTGGTGGAATTCATCCCCAATCGCGGCTTTTTCGTGCGCGTGGTCGACCTCTCGGATGTGCTTGAAATCTACTACATCCGCGCCGCCCTTTTCGCCCAGGCCGGACGCATCCTGGCGCGCAACGTCACGCAGGCGCAGATCGAGGAATTGCAGCAGCTACAGGACGATATGGAAGCGGCGATCGAGGCGAACGATGCCGATCGGTTCTATGACCTCAACCGCACCTTCCATGCCAGGATCATGGAATTCACCGGCAACCGGCACCTGGCCGACATCTACAACAATCTCGACCGCGAGCTGCATATCTGGCGCAAACGGGCGCTGATCCTCGACGGCAATGTCAGGGCATCCTCGGCCGACCATGTGCAGATCATCGCCGAGCTGCGCAGCGGCAATCCCACGCGGCTCGCCCGCATCCTCCGGGATCATAGCCTGGCCGGACGCAACCGCCTCTTGCGCACCATGCCCGACAGCGTGCAAGGTGTCGACAATATCTGGGACGACGACTGAACGAGAGGGTCTAGTTTCCGAACACGACGTTCAGCTCGGCAATGGCGGCTGCCGTCAACGGCGCAGTCTTGTGCCCCTGGGTCAGGAAGAACAGCTTGGCGGTTTCCTCCAGTTCCTCATAGGCGAACACGGCTTCGGCGAGGCTGGCGCCCGAGACGATCGGACCGTGATTGGCGAGCAGCATGGCACGGTGTGCTGTGGCCGCCTCGCGCACCGACGCCGCCAGTTGGCGATCGCCAGGCCGGAAATAGGGCAGCAGGGGCAGCTTGCCGACCTTCATCACGGCATAGGCGGTAAGCGGCGGGAGGACGTCGGCATGGTCGTCGTGACAAAGACAGGACACGGCCACCGAATGGGTCGAATGGAGATGCACCACGGCGCGCGCCGCCGGACGCTGTTCGTAGACGGCCAGGTGGAAGAAGGCTTCCTTTGAGGGTGGATCGCCGGCCAGGAGTTCGCCATCGGCCGAGACTTTGGAAATCCGCTCTGCGTCGAGAAAGCCAAGCGAAGAATTGGTAGGCGTGACGAGGATCGAGCCATCATCGAGCCGCACCGAAAGATTGCCGGCGCTGCCATGGGCCAGGTTCTTCCCGTACAGCACGGCTCCGAAGCGGACGATTTCGTCTCGATGCTGCGCTTCCTCGCTCATGGCTGCTCCATTGTCCTGAGGGCCTTGCCGAAGAAATCCGGCGCGCCAAAATTACCCGATTTCAGCGCCAGCGCGATCGAATGATCGGCATCGGTGAGGATGGGCACGCCCGGATCGATCTCCGGACCGATGGCCAGTGCGCCGAAATCGAGTGCCTGGGCGACGGCGCTCGATGTCTCGCCGCCAGCGACCACGAGCCGGCGCAGGCCGCCCTTGCGCAAAGCCACGGCCACGTCTGCAAAGAAGCCCTCGATGCGCTGGGAGACCGTCTCCCGACCATACAGAGCCTGTATCGCCGAAATCACTTCCGGCGGACTGGAAGAATAGGCCAGCGGCGCCTCGCCGGTCCGGTCGAGGAGGAACGCGGCGACCTCTGCCGGGGTCACTGCGCCACGCATGACGGCATCGGCATCGACGCGGAAGGTGGGATGCGCTTGCGCGTGCAGCTCCACCTGTCCCAGCGTTGCGCCCGAGCAGCTTCCGGCCAGGATGGCCTCGGGTCCGTCCACTGGCACATAGTCCACCTCGCCGCCTTTGGCCTCGCCGCGCGCGATGAAATTTGCCGAGAGGCCGAGGGCAATGCCCGAGCCGCCGGTGACCAGCGGCGCCTCGGCGGCAGCCGTGCCCAAAACCAGCAAATCAGCATCGGTCGCGGCGTCGGCGATCACGAGGACATCACCCCTGGATGCGCTCGCTTCAAGAGCGGCCCTGACCGCTCCGGCGCCCAGCCGCACGACTTCGGCCGGCACGAGGCCAACCGCGGACTTGCATTGCCGCCCGAGCCAGCGCCGCAGGTCGGGATCGGTCATCGGCGTCAAGGGATGGTTTTCCATGCCGCTTTCGCTCAGCAGCCGACCACGCACGAAGAGATGCCCCTGATGGACGGTGCGGCCCATGGTGGGAAAGGCCGGGCAAGCGATGATCCCACGGACGCCGAGCGCGGCGGCGAGCGCTTCGCCCACCGGGCCGATATTGCCTTCGGGCGTCGAATCGAAGGTGGAGCAGTATTTGAAGACGATCTGCCGGCAGCCCTGCGCCTGCAACCACTCAAGAGCGCGAAGCGACTGCGCCACCGCCTCGGCAGCCGGGACCGAGCGCGTCTTCAGCGCCACGACGCCGGCCTCGATGGAGGACGGCGCGGGGCGGTCTGGAACACCGAGGAATTGCGCCGTCCGGAGGCCACCCTGCCCCGGCAGACCCTTGGCGATGGTGTTGGCGATGTCGCTGGCCCCGGTGAAGTCGTCGGCAATGATCCCAAGCAGCATCAGACCTCTCCCAGAACCAGTGTCTTCATGCGCCGCACAGCCGCATCGGGGGCGGTCAACACCGGCGTGTCAGTGACCTTTCGCACTCGCTCGGCCGCCTGCGCCATGGAGAACTGCGCGAGCATGATGACGTCGTAGGCGCCAAGGGAAGCAGCCGCCGTCGCGACACGCGCATGGTGGCCTTCTGCGTCTTCGGCCTGCAGCGCGGCCATCGCTCCATCGACCACTGTTGTATCCAGTGTGGCCTCCCCGCCGCTTTCGCGCACGAAGTCGGCGAATTCTGCTTCCATGGTCGGCACGGCCGGGGCGAAGGTCGCCAGCATGGCGATGCGCTTGCTCCTGTCGAGGGCGGCCCGGAACATGGCTTCATTCGGCTTGAGAACGGGAATGGAAACGCTCTCGGCCAGTTGCGCGATGGCCGGACCGAAGGCCGAACAGGTGACGAGAATGCCGTCAGCGCCCAGCCCGGCGCCGTAGCGGCCGAAGCTGACGAAGCGATCGATCATCTTTCCGGTCAGCTCCGGCTCCCTGGCCCGGTCGGCGCTGAGGCTGTCATCGAGCAGGTTGACCAGCTCGGCCTCGGGCCAATGGGCGGCAAAGGCGGCGCGGACGGGGTCCATTGCCACCGATGTGGCATGGAGGAGAACGATGCGCGGCACGGGCCGGCTCACGCCGCGCCCGCGGCAGCGAGCGTCCGTTCCGGCACGGTTGCGCCGGTGAGGCCGAAAACCGCATCCTGCTCGCGCCGCAATTGCCACAGCACGGAGCCGGCGGGCTCCTCCACCATGTCATAGGTGATCGGGGTGCCGGCCGGGATATCGACGCGGGCGCGATTTCCCGTCAGCAGGTGGGCGCAGGCACGGTTGCCCGCTGCCACCGGCTCGGCCGGGACGATGCGGGCCGTCATCTGCTGGCTGTGGTCGTTGCCGAAGATGTCGCCGGCGGCAATGTCGCGCGCCGCGACCTTCACCAGGTCATAGCGCGGGCGATAGTCCGGCGCGCCGGTATCGATGTTGAGAAGGCCGGCCAGGAGCAGCGTACTGGAGGTTTCCACGCCGCAGAGATGGTAGGGCCGATAGATCACTGCGGCGGTGTTATCGTAATTGCCGATCTGGCCCTTGGTGGTCAGCACATGGTTGGAATAGGCATTGTCGCAGCGCACAACGAGAAAAACGCCGCCACCGAGCCCCGATTCCGCCGGCGCGCGGAGGCAGGTGGCAAGGTCGATATTGTCCCGGCCCGCGAACAGGCCGCCATGCTCGGTTTCGCAATAGACGACGGGTATTTCGGTGATCCGCATGGGCACGTGGTAGAGCGTATCCACCGCCGGGACGAGGCCGGTATAATTGGCGGCCACGGTCATTTCGCAGAGATCGTAGGCGCCAGGTTGCGGCAGGCCGGAAAAAATTTCTGCGCGCTTCCTGACATATTCCGCAACGCGTCCCTCGGGGATCATGCCGAGATATTGGCGGTCTTCGGGCGCCACGGTGATGGTTTCGACCGATGGAGCATGGATTGGCTTGTCGGTCTTGATGGTGACCGTGCCGGCGGCTTCATCATAGATGAACTCGCCATCCGTCGCCTTGCCGCCGCTGATGACGGAAAGGCCGACCGACTTGGCCCATTCGCAGAACTGGATGAGGAGGCCATGCTGGTCGCCGTCAACAGGCGTATAGATGACGCCGGCTTCCTGAGCACGGCGCTTGAGGATCGGCCCGACGGCGACGTCGCAATCCTTGGTAATCATGGCCACATGCTTGCCATTGGCAATGGCTTCGAGCGCATAGACGGCGCTGGCCTCCGGCACGCCGGTGCTCTCGCAGACGATATCGACGGCGCCGAGCTGGGCCACGAGAGTGCAATTGTCGGTATAGACACGCAGGTCCAGGTCGATAGCGGCCTCGGCGGCGTCGAGCGTGTCGCAATAGAGGATCTGTTCAGGCGAAAACCCGGCTTTGATATAGGCGTCACGCGCTGCATCGCGCGAAATGTCGGCAACCGCGACCACCCGCATCATGGGGGTATGCGGATCCTGGGTGACGATGGCGGTGCCGTAATTGCCCGCACCGATGACCCCGACCCGGACCAGCGCCTTCTTGGCGAATTGAGCATAGAGATTGTGGTAAACCATGGTCGTGTCTCACTGAATGTGAATGGCCCGCGGCGCCTGGGCGCTGCCGGGATCGGAAAGGAAGATTTCGCGGCCGGATCGCGCCGAGGCATAGGCTGCCTGGGTCAGCGCCAGCACCGGCCGGAAGTCGTCGAGCCGGCCCGTCTTGCGACCTGCGACGAGGTCGGCGTGGACCGCGCGGTAGAGGGAGACGAAATCCTCGTCGCCCGGCACAAATGCGCTGAGAGCCTGCCCGATCGCTTCGCGCCTGGTATCGGATGGCGTAAAGCTCCATGGGTCGCGGTGCGGCGCCTTGGAATCGGTGCTGCTCTCGGCGGTCAGGTGTTCGAAGCAGAAGCGCAGCCGCGAGGTGGGCGCATGCGAGCCGACGGTGGCGCTGAAGGACAAGAGGCCACCATCAACACTGGTCGCGGTGATGCTGGCGCAGTCCTCCGTTTCGATGGGATGCACACTCGTGGCGATGCGGGCGAACACCGACTGCACCGAGCCGACAATGCTCAGCACCATGTCATGCTGGTGGATGGCATGGGTCATCAGCGTGCCACCCAGCTCCGTCGCCAGCCGTCCGCGCCAGGGATTGGCGTAATAGTCCGCCCCGCGCGACCAGTGGCTTTCGGCGCTGGCCACGTAGAGCCGGCCCAGGAGGTCGCGGTCCCTGAGATGGCGCAGTTTCTGGAGGCCATGCCCATGCCGCTTCTGCAGCACGGGAAAGACCAGCCGCCCGGTTTCGGCTTCGAGACGCGCCAGTTGATCGAGGTCTTCGACCGTCCCGGCGACCGGCTTTTCGCAGACCACATGCTTGCCGGCCTGCTGGGCCATGCGGGTCTGCTCGAAATGCAGGTGCGAGGGGGTGCAGAGGGTGACGATGTCGATATCGTCTCGCTCGAGCAGACCTGCATAGTCGGTCGATACGGGAGTGGTTCCGGCAATGCCGGATGCCCGGGCCGGATCGAGGTCACAAACCCCGGCCAGCTCGAAGCAGTCCGGCAGCGCCGCGATGGCGGCGGCATGCTTGCCGCCGATGCGCGCCCCGACAATGGCGATGCGATACCTCATCTCAGCGCTTCATCGCGGAGGTGGCGACACCACGGATGATGAGGCGCTGGAAGAAGAGGAAGAAGAAAAAGACCGGCAACAGCGAGAGGGTCGACATCGCAAAGAGCTGCCCCCAGGCGGAGACGCCGGACGAGTCTACGAAGGTGCGCAGCGCCAGGGGCACCGTGTACTGGTTGATGTCGTTGAGATAGATCAGCGGCCCCAGGAAATCGTCATAGGTCCACATGAAGGAGAAGATGGCGGCGGTCGCCATGACCGGGACCGACAGCGGCAGCATGATGCGCCAGTAGATGCGCCAGGGCCCGCAGCCATCCATGCGCGCCGCCTCGTCCAGCTCGCGCGGAATGCCGCGGAAGAACTGCACCATGAGGAAGACGAAGAAGGCGTCGGTGGCGAGGAATTTCGGGACAACCAGCGGCAGGATGGTGTTCACCCAGCCGATGTTGAGAAAGAGGATGTACTGGGGAATGAGGGTGACGTGATAGGGGATCATCAGCGTCGCCAGCATCAGCGTGAACCACAGCTTCTTGAGCGGGAAGTCGAGCCGCGCAAAGGCAAAGGCCGTGAGCGAACAGGCCATCAGGTTGCCCACCACCGCCAGCGCGGCGATGATGAAGGAATTGGTGAAGAAGGTCGTGAAGCTGGTGCGCAGGGCGGTCCAGCCGTTGACGTAGTTCTCGAACGAGAACGCCTGCGGGATCAGCGAGAAATCCGAGAAGATGGCGGTATCGGGCTTGAACGAGCTCGCGACCAGCCACATCAGCGGATAGAGCATGCCGATCGAGGACAGGATCAGGACGATATGCTTGATCACCGCGCGCACGGCGTGGCGGCGCTGCTTGAGGGCCTTCGAACGGGCGCGGGCCTCGCGATAGGGATCGATCCCGGCGTGTTCAGCGAGTGTCGTCATAGTGCACCCAGTACTTTGCGGAGAGGAAGGTCAGCGCCGTGAAGGCAGCGATGATGATGAGCAGGAACCAGGCAAGCGCCGAGGCATAGCCCATGCGGAAGAAGGCGAAGCCTTCCTGGTAGAGGTAGAGCGTGTAGAACAGCGTCGAGTCGATCGGGCCGCCCGTGCCGGCCGACACCACGAAGGCCTGCGTGAAGGCCTTGAAGGCGTCGATCGTCTGCATGATCAGGTTGAAGAAGATGACGGGGGCCAGCATCGGCAGGGTGATACGGAAGAAGCGCTGCATGGTCTTGGCGCCATCCATCCGCGCCGCCTCGTGCAGGTCCTGCGGGATCTGCCGCAAACCGGCGAGGAAAATCACCATGGGCGCACCGAACTGCCAGACCGATAGGACGATCAGCGTCTTGAGCGCGTGATCGGGATTGTTGAGGATCGACGTGCCGGGCGGCCAGCCCAGAAGCTGGAGCAGCTGGTCGGTGAGCCCATCGCGATCGAACAATTGCCGCCACAGCACGGCAATGGCGACGGAGCCGCCGATCAGCGATGGCAGGTAGAAAATGGCGCGGTAGAGATCGACGCCGCGCGTGCCCTTGTCGAGGGCAATGGCGATCAGCAGGGCCAGGCCGAGCTTGAGCGGCACCGACCAGAGGACATAGGTGAAGGTCACCTGCAGGGCCTGCCGAAAGCGGTAGTCCTGCAAGAACATGTAGCGGAAATTGTCCAGCCCGGTGAAAACGGGCGGGGTCAGGATGTCGTATTTGGTGAAGGCCAGGTAGAGCGAGGCCAGAGCCGGCCCCAGCGTCAGCGCGAAAAAGCCGATCAGCCAGGGGATCAGGAACATGTAGCCCGAGCGTCCGCGTCGCCATTGCCTGGCGAACGCGTCCCAGCGCGAGCTCGTGGAAGTGATGGTGGCCATGAAGATTACCTCGCAGGGGAAGACGTCCGGCCCGGCGGTCGCCCGCCGGACCGGCAGGATCAGGCGCGGTCCAGGATGGCCTGGGCGTCGTTGACGAGGCGCTCGCCGGCCTCTTCAGGGGTCAGGCGATCAAAGATCAACTCGCCATAGAGGCGAACCATCATCACCTCGACCTCACCGGCACCGGCCGGGGGCGGTGGCGGCATGGGCGAGACGTTGTCCTGGACGATGGCGAAATATTCGATGGTCTTGCGCTCGATATCGTCCGGATCTTCCAGAAGCGTGGCTGCAATGGCGTTGTCGCCCGGCACGCCACGTTCCATACGCAGGATCTTGTTGGCTTCCGGATCGGTCAGCAGATAGTTGACCAGCTTGGCAGCATCGTCCTTGGCATCGCTGTTGGCGGTGATGCAGAGCAGCGTGGCGCACTTCATGTACTGGCCCGGCACCCCGCCTTCGCGGTGCGGGAAGAGGGTAATGCCCAGCTCGTCCGGATTCTGGCCCTGGAGGCCACCGAGATGGTTGGAATGCGCGAAGTCGATGGCAACGCGGCGGCGCGAGATCGGGCGGGTATCGAGCCCGTCGGAGTCCTGCGCGGTGATGTCGGCCGGGGGAACCAGGCCTTCCTCGCGCGCCTGGCGCCACATCTCGAAATATTCCGCGGCGTCGGCGGCGGTGTAACCGAGCTCGCCCTGCTCGGTGTAGAGCTGCTTACCCTGCTGGCGCAGGAAGATGTCGAAGGCCGGTTCCCAGGCGGCCTTGTCGGCCACGGCCCACTGGCCTTCCGGGGCGACCGCCTTGATCTGGCGGGCGAAATCCCAGAACTCGTCCCAGGTCCAGCTATGGTCCGGCAGGGTCACGCCATATTCGGCGAACTTGGCCATGTTGTAGATGACCGAAGGGGAGTTGGCCCCGAACGGGATGCCGAAGAGCTGGCCATCGACGCGGCCGCTGTCGACGAAGCCGGGATCGAAGTTGGAGAGGTCGATCTGGTTGCCGACATAGTCGTCGAGCGGCACGATCTGGCCGCGGCGCGCATATTCGAACAGGAAGCGATAATCCATCTGCATGACGTCGGGCATGTTGCCGCCGGCAGCCTGGGTCGCGATCTTGGGCCAGTAGTCGTTGGATGCCAGGGCTTCGGTATCGACGACGATCCCCGAATTGTTGCCCTCGAACAGGTCGACGACGGCATTGGTGCGTTCGTCGCGCGTGGGGTTGCCCCACCACATGAAGCGCAGCCGGCTGTCGGCGAAAGCGGGGACGGTCAAACCACCAAAGGCGGCCGCGCCTGCAGCGGATGCCAGCAGATAGCGGTTGAACGACCGGCGCGTGAGATTGGTCATGGTTAGTCTCCTCATGGGCCCTGTTCTCCAGCCGCTGGACACGGCTTCTCGTTTGCGCCGATCGGGTCCGATGGACCGGCGCATGATTTCCCTGACGTGAGGGGTATTACTGGTGTCCGCGGCCGCCCGGTGTCAGGCCGCCGCGGCTGTGGCGCTCGCCCGTTGCAAGGCGCGACCATTGGAGTCGAAGAGGTGCATCTGGTCCGGCTGCATGGCCAGCGACAGGCTGGTGCCGTTCTCGATGCGATGCTGTCCGTCGAGCTTGACGATGACCGGCTGGCTGGCGCCCGGCAAGGCACCGTAGACCAGGGTTTCCCCGCCCAGTCCTTCGACGAAATCCACGGTCAGTTTGAGGTTCGCGGCGTCGGCGCCGGCACGAAGGAAGTGTTCGGGCCGGATACCGAGGGTAACGGCATCGCCCTTGGCGAGACGGTGCGCGACCGGCACGGAAACGCGAATATTGCCGGCGATTTCGACATCGACCTCGCCGGGCCGAACATCGGCCACGTGCCCATCGAGCAGGTTCATCTTGGGCGAACCGATGAAGCCGGCGACAAAGAGATTGGCGGGGTGATTGTAGAGATCGAGCGGGGCGCCGACCTGCTCCACGATGCCATTGCGCAACACCACGATCTTGTCGGCCATGGTCATGGCCTCGACCTGGTCGTGGGTCACGTAGATCATGGTTGCGCCCAGCCGCTCATGCAGCTTGGCGATCTCGACGCGGGTGGCGACGCGCAGCTCGGCATCGAGATTGCTCAGCGGTTCGTCGAAGAGGAAAATCTTGGGCTCGCGCACGATGGCACGGCCGATGGCGACGCGCTGACGCTGGCCGCCCGAGAGCTTGGCCGGGTGACGATCGAGATAGTCCTCGATCTTGAGGATGCGCGCGGCTTCGGCCACGCGCCGCTCGATCTCGTCGCGCGGCACCTTGGCGATTTCGAGCCCGAAGGAGAGGTTTTTCCTGACGGTCATATGCGGGTAGAGCGCATAGGACTGGAATACCATGGCGAGGCCACGATCGGTGGCGTCGACATCGTTCATATAGGTGCCGTCGATGATGATATCGCCGCCGGTGATGTCCTCGAGCCCGGCGATCATGCGCAGCAGGGTGGACTTGCCGCAGCCGGACGGGCCGACGAAGACCACGAACTCGCCATGGTTCACCTCGAGATCGACGCCATGAATGACATCGACCTGGCCATAGCTCTTGCGGACGCTCATCAGTTTCAGATCGGCCATTGTCTCCCCTACCCTCCGGCGGTCGTGCCGCCGTTCAGTCTTTCCTTCGGCCTGCTCAGTGTCTGGCAAGCGCTGATGTGGTGTCGCGCTTTTCGGCGCCTTTTTCGGTTGCCCGCTCGCGCAGGGCGGCGATCACGGCGCGGCCGCGGCCTTCGAGATGCTGGCGCAGCAGATCGCCCAATAGCGACGCGTCGCGGGCCTTGAGCGCGGCCAGAATGCCGTCATGCTCGCGCATGGACGCTTCCCAGCGCGCTTGCGACATCGGCGTCGCGCTGGTGACACGGCGCAGGCGCTGGGTCTGGTTGCGATAGCTGGCCACGAGGGCGGTATTGCCCGAATTGTCCAGGATCGCGTCGTGAAAGGCCTGGCTGGCCTTGAGATAGCCGCTCATGTCCGAGGCGGCGAAGCGTGCCGCCATTTCGGCGTGCAATTGTTCGAGCCCGGCAATGTCCGCATCGCTGGCGCGGGCGCAAACCAGTTCGCCGGCCAGCGATTCCAGCACGCCGACGACCGGAAAGATTTCCTCGACATCGGCGACGTCGAGTTCGACGACCATGGCGCCGCGATTGGGCATCAGCTCGACCAGCCCCTCGCTGGCCAGCACTTTCAGCGCTTCACGCAGCGGCGTGCGGGAAATCCCCAGTTGCTCGCAGAGGTCGAGTTCGGGAATCCGCCGGCCAGTGGCGATTGAACCTTCGATGATCATTTCGCGCAGGATCTCCACAAGTTCGTTGTGAAGAGACTTCCTGACCACACGCGTCGGCAGCATGCGCTACTCCCTGATTCCCAGCGCTCGAGCCGCGAAGCGGCCAGACGTTCTGTACCATTGGCGGACGCGGGCATCAGCAGCGTTTTTTGCTGTCTCCTCGCCACGATCAGCACCTTCTGGTCTCCACTCTTCTGGCACGCGGTCAATCCGCTTGACGCTGGAATTCATTATTCATAATTATAATTACGAATTGCGCCTGTCAAGCGGTCATCCGCTTCCGATGCGCACCGCGCTTCCGGCATCCAGGCGCCGAACGCCCAGCAGGCCCGCTGAGCATCTCAAAAAGGGAAGACTCGCCATGAAACATGCCACCTTCAAGAACCGCTATGCCCTTGTCGGCACGGGGCATCGCGGCACCGGCATGTGGGGCAAAGGACTGCTCAAGGGCTGGTCGGACCATGTGGAGCTGGTCGGCATCTGCGATCTCAACACGCTGCGCGCCGAGCGCTCCCGAGAGATGATGAATTCGACCGCGCCGATCTATGCCGATCTCGACGAGATGCTGGCCCGCCACCAGCCCGACACGGTGATCGTCTGCACCCGCGACAGCGACCATGACGAGATCATCGTCAAGGCGCTGGCCGCCGGCGCCAATGTCGTCAGCGAAAAGCCACTCACCACCACGGTCGACAAGATCCACCGCATCCTCGACGCGGAAAAGGCCAGTGGCAAACGGGTGGACGTTTCGTTCAACTACCGTTTTGCGCCGCTGTCAGCCAGGATCAAGGAACTGATCCTTTCGGGCGCTATCGGCACCGTCACCTCGGTCGACTTCCAGTGGTTCCTGGACACCACCCATGGGGCCGCCTATTTCCGCCGCTGGCACGCCTATGAGGGATCGTCGGGCGGCCTGTTCGTCCATAAGGCCACGCACCATTTCGACCTGCTCAACTGGTTCCTCGATGCCGACCCGGTTTCGGTCAGCGCGCTGGCCAGCCAGCGCAAATACGGCAAGGCCGGCCCCTTCCGCAGCACCCGCTGCAAGGGTTGTCCCCATGCCGGGGAATGCGAATTCTTCTTCGACATCACCAAGAACGACTATCTCAGCGCGCTCTACGAGGATCCCTCCAATATCGACGGTTATGTCCGCGACGCCTGCGTCTATCGCGAGGACATCGACATCCCCGACACGATGAGCGCCGTGGTGCGCTTTTCCAACGGCGTGCAGGCGACCTATTCGCTCAACACCTACATGCCGATCGAGGGGCATGACCTGGCCATCAACGGCACGCATGGCCGGCTCGAAATCCGCCAGTACCACCGCCAGCCCTGGACCGAGCCGCCGGCCGACGAAATCCTCGTTATCCGTAATTTTGGCGGCGTCGAGCGCATCTGGGTGCCGCACTATTCCGGCGGTCATTTCGGCGGCGACGACCGGCTGCGCGATGCGCTGTTCAAGCCCGGGACGCCGGATCCGCTGGGTCAGCGCGCCGGCTCGCGGGCCGGCGCCATGTCGGTGCTGACCGGCCTTGCCGCAGTGCAGAGTTCACGACAGGGAGGGCGCGACGTCCGCATTGCCGACCTCGCTACCATAGCCTGACCAGTTTGCCGCCGGGCACGCCTCCCGTACCTCCCGTACACGCCCGGCGGCAATTCTTCGGCAGATCCAGCGGTTCCGGAGAAGCCAGCCGTCAGGCCGGTGCGTAGAGGCCCCAGGCGGCCAGGGCGACCAGCGCAAGGAGGATGACGCTGGGCGGCAGGTGGGCAGGCTGACGGTTGCGGATCATGGTGGCGAAGATGGCGAGGCATTCGAGAGCGGCCAGGATCAGGGCAATCGGGCGCAGCGGCGGAATGAACAGCAGCACGCCGATGGTGAGGCAGACGGCGGCGTTGACCAGGTGCCACCAGCGCGGATAGCCCCAGCGCACGAAGGCGACCCGCATGGGCTTGGGGCCGATGAGGCTGACGAAACCGTCGGCCAGGAAGAAGACGCCGAGCGTCGCGGTGAGGGCAATGGCCCAGTAAGTGCCGAAAATCATGAAAAACTCGATGGCTGAGGGAGGGGCGCGACGGCGATCGCCGCGCCGTGGGATCAGAACTTGGCGGACAGCGAAGCCTTGAGGCCGTGGCTGGTGACGCCGGGACCGAATTCGCCGTCGTAGCCGAAGTCGAGTTCGACGGCGTCGGTGAGATCGAAGGCGAACCCGGCCGAGACCAGCGCGGCGCTCTGGCCGGCGGTCGACCCCGAGACGGCGAATTCAGAGCCGGTGCCGAAGGCATGGGTGGCACTGGTGGTGCCGCCAAAAGCCTGCCGCCAGCCGACCATGCCTGTGGCCCTGGCCTCGACCTCGCCCAGCGCGAAGCTGGTTTCACCGCGCAGACCCAGGGTCACCGTGGTGAGCCCGGCATAGGCGGCCCGGCCCGTCAGCGCTGCGGCGCCGCCGTTTTCTGCATAGGTGCCGCTGAAGAGGCTGGTATGGGTCAGGTTGGCAAAGGGCTCGATGACAAGACCACTGTCGAAACGCAGCTTGTGGCCGATTTCGGCAAAGGTCTGGCTCGTGGCGCCGGCGCGGCCGGCAGTCAGGGTCTGGGTAAAGCCGGGTAGATCGACGCTGCGGGTCGTATCCGTGTGGTGAACGCCAACGGCACTGCCGAAGCTCAGCGTCGTATCGCCGATTTCGCCGCCGCCATAGATGCCGGCATAGAGGCTGTCGGCATCGGCAGTGCTGGAGCGCGCCGGGATCGAGACGCCGGTGGCGCTGTAGCCGCCCATGGCGCCGAAGGCCCAGTTGCCATTGAAGATAGCATCGCCGCCGAAGAAGATGTTGCCGGCGCTGAAGTGGGTGTCGGCGGCATTGCCGTCGCCGCGAAGGGTCGCGAACTGGCCATCGACCGTGCTCCAGAGATTGACCCCGCCGCTGGTCGAGCGATTGTCGAGCGCTGCGGCGACCTGGCCGGACATGGTGCTGGAAACCGCGCCCCCCGAGGCAAGGAGGGCCGCCTGGCTCGACGCATGGACTTCGCCGGAGAGCTGGTCGAAGCCATTACGCGCATCAGCGACATCGTAGGTGAGAACGCGGTCGTAGACGGCATTGCCGGCGCCCAGGCCTTCTACCGCCCCGGCGGTGGCACGCTGGTTGGCCGTTTCGGCGACATCGGGAAAGCTGTTGCTGTTGCGCGCAAGAGTCAGCGAGACACGGTGCGTCTCGTAATCCAGCACGGCGCTGAGGAAGGCGAGGTTGTCGATCACGCCATCGAAGCTGCCGGTGACGCCCCCTTCGGCCCTGAGGAAGGTGTAGGAGGTCGCGTCGGCATAGTCGCCGCCGCTAGCAAGGAGATTGACAGTCCCGTCGAGCGCAGCCGTGCCATCGACAAAAACGACGCCCTTATTGCCCAGGGCATCGACGGCCAGCTCGAATATGGCGTTTTCGCTCAGGACGAGATCGCCATCCACGGTAAGGGTTTCGCCAAAGCTCGCGCCGATGCGGCCATCGACCTGGGCGTTGCCGACATCGCCCGAGCCGGTGAGATAGCCATCGGCGCCGACCAGCACATCGCCGATCCGGCCGGTGACGTCGAGAATGCCGCCCCGCACTTCGGTGCCGCCGGAATAGGTATTGTCGGCGCCCAGGATCAGACGGCCTGCATCGGATTTGACCAGGCGCCCATCGCCTTCGATGCCGGTGTCGATGGTGGCAGTCACGCCGGCTCCGGCGGTGGTGCCGTCGCCGGCGCGGAAGATCCGCTCGCCACTGGCAATCTCGAGATTGCTGCCGACGATGCGGTAGCCGTCGGTGACGAACTGCATGCCGTCCACCGCGCGGGTATCGGCCAGCTCGACCGTGCCGGCCGTGCCGCCGAAGACGACGAAGCCGGGATCGGGGTCGACCGGGCCGTTGACCGAACCATCGGCCGTGGTGAAGGTGTCGTCGCTGCCCCAGATGCCGTCGCCGCCATCTATGCGGCCATTGTTCCAGTTGGCGGCGTTGCCGCCGTCCCAGAAGGTGATGTCGGCGCCGGCGCTGGAGACGATGTTGATGCGCCCGTTGAGGAGCTGCAATTGCACATCCTCGGGTTCGACGCCATCGGGCAGGTCGCGGATATTGGTCTCCTGATTGAACAGGGTGCCGCCATAGGTGAGGACCGTATAGACGCCCGGCCCGAAGCCACCGGCATCGATGATGTCGATATAGCCGTCGAGCTCGACGGTCCCTTCGACATGGAAGAGCGGCTGGACGTTCGCCGCGCCGAGGCTGAGGGAGAGCACCGAACCGCTCGAAATATAGAGCCCGGACATGGTGAAGGTCTGGCCCGCGACGCCGTGCAGCGTGGCGCCCTGGTTGAGGCGGAGCCCACCGACGCGGCCGGTACCGGAGATTTCGGCGCCATTGATGATCGCGTCGGCGCTGCCGAAATCCCCATCCACGACCAAGCGTCCGTCGGTGGCGACAAGATTGCCATCCCAGCCGGAATTGGCTCCGGTCAGGGTCAGGCGACCAGGACCGGCAAGTTCGAGGCGGGAATTGTTCGTGCCGACAATGCTGCCGCCAAAAGTGCGGTTGTCGGACCGGGTGACGGTCAGGCGGCGATTGGTGAGGTCGAGCGTGCCGCTGGTATCGCCCGCGAATTGCCCGAGGCCTCCGACGGTCTGGTTCTCCAGCAGGCGCAAGGTGCCGCCACTGTCGAGGATGACCAGGGACTGATCGGACAGAATTTCGGGGTTCGCTGCAACAAGCATTGCGCCGCCAGTGATGCGAGTTGCCCCGCTGTGGCTGTCTTGCCCGGTGCGGACAATGGTGCCGCCATTGTAGATGACGCCGCCGCCGGCGGAGAATTCGGTCATCGCGCCGGAAAGGGTCGACGTACCGGCCGAGTTGATGACGTTGCGCGAGCCGACCATGTGCAGCAACATGTTGTTCGCAATGGTGACCCCGTCGCCCATGGTGAGTGTCGCATCGTCGCCGAAGGACAGCCGGCCGGTGCCTAGCGCCTGGTCGCTGAGCGCGGAGAGACGCGCGACATAGCCGGCGTGACCGATGCGGGTACCGCCGCCATAAGTGTTGGCGCCGGAGAGAGCCAGATGGCCTGCGGTGAAGGTCAGATTGCCCGTGGCGCCGCTGATATCACCGGCCCAGGTCGCGTCGTTGATGGCGTGGAAAGAATTGGAGCCAACCAGCACCAGATCGTTGGAGAAAGCCATGGCCCGTCCATAGGCCAGAAAGGTGTAGGTGAAGTCGCTCACGGTGACGGCGCCGGTGCCAAAGGCAGACTCGTGCGCAATCTCGATAGTGCCACCATCAATGGTCGTGCCGCCGGTATGACTGTTGGCGCCGCTCAGGCGCAGGCGGCCACCGCCGGTTATGGCGATGCCATAGTCCCCGGAAATGGTGCCGGACTGTGTGGCATAGACCCCCGAGCCGGCAACAAGCTCCGAATCCTCGGTCAGCACGATCGCCGCGCTACGGTTTTCGCCATTGGTATAGGTGATGGTTTCTGCACGAACCGGGGTCAGCAGCACGATGGCAATGGCGGAAACCCCTAGCATGAGGGCGACTCGGCGCCGGGTACGGGCGGTGCGCGGGGCTTGTCCGAAGGGCAGGGTTGGCAAGGGCAAAACTCCAGTTCGCGACCGGCAGGCAAAGCCCGACCGGCGGCGGACGCGCAGACGTCCGGCAGTGCATTGAAAAAGGTGATGAAAAGCCCCGACCGGATGGCGGCATGAGAGCCGCCGGTCCGCGTGCGGGACGGGCGTGCATGATCAGCGCAGCGCCCCGGAGCGCCGCTTCAAGCGCCCCGCCTCACCCTATAGCGGGCGTCGCGGCGGGACTGGAGATCGAATTAGTTACAGTTTTTCCGCTATTGGCCGCCGGCGGCCTTTTGGGCGCGGATCTGCGCGGCACGCTCGGGATCGAAGACGAAACCCTGAGCCAGGGCATGGTCGACGCGGGCTTGGAGGAATTGCCGGCCGATATCGGCCAGGCGCTCGGTAGGGATCAGGAATTGCCGCCGGCGGTCGCTCTCGTCGGTGACGCGCTTCAGCGTCCCTGCCGCCACCATGTCGTCGATATGACGCTTGACCGTAACCGGCGTCGCCAGCACTTCGAAATAGGTCGAGAGCTCCTTGAGCGTAATGGGGCTGCCGTCGATATAGCGTTGCGCGGCAAGGCAGAAGATCATGTCCGCCTCGAAGATGCTGCGCCAATAGTGCTTGAGATAGCCCTGTTGCACCATGCGCTTGCGGAACTCGGTACGGTAAGAGAGCCAAGCCACATCAAGGTCGAGGGCGGCGCGCTGTTCAATCGAAAGCACGCCGGTGGCCGGCGCGTCGTAATCGGTCATAGCAATTCCTGTTGGTGAAAATCGGTACTTCGCAAAGGTTTGTCCGATAGTGACCAAAACTTGTCAGGAACTTCAATGCCGGATGCTCGACAGCGCAGCCGTTGCTTCTGAACTGCGTAATCCTCGTCCGGGCATGCCGGATTTGTGCAATGAACCAAGCAAACGTCGCGCGGCGTGGCTGTCCGCACGAACGGGACTCAACCCAACATCAGGTGTCTGATCTGCGTGTAGTCGATGAGGGATTGCATGGAGAGATCGGAGCCGTAGCCGGAATTCTTCATGCCGCCATGGGGCATTTCGGTAGCCATGACGCCGTGGGTGTTGATCCAGGTGACGCCGTATTCGAGGGCATTGGCGAGCTCCATCGCCGTTTCGGTCTTTTGCGACCAGACAGAGGAGCCGAGGCCATATTCGGAGGCATTGGCCCAGTCGACGGCTTGGCTATTGTCGTCGAAGGGGGTGATGGACAGCACGGGTCCGAACACTTCCTTCTGCACGATCTCGGCCTCGATGGGCGCTGAGACCAGTGTCGGGGCGAAGAAGAAACCGTCCGGTTCGGCCGCCCTGCCTTGCATCACCTCGTAACCGGCCGAACGGGCGCGGCTGACAAAGCCGTCGACACGCTCCTGCTGGCGAGCGCTGATGACCGGCCCGAACTCGACATCGTCGCGCTCGGGCTGGCCATAGGCCAGCGAGCCGATCATGGTTTCGAGCTTGTCCGTCAGGGGCTGCACCACATCGCGATGGGCAAGGATACGGCAGGCGGCGGTGCAGTCCTGCCCGGCATTGTAGAAGCTGGCCTCGCGCAGCGTCTCGACCAGCTTGTCCAGATCGGCATCGGCGCAGACCACGACCGGCGCCTTGCCGCCCAGTTCGAGATGGGTGCGCTTGATCATCGGCCCGGCGGCGGCCTGCAGGACGGCGCGGCCGGTGCGGACGTCACCGGTCAGGGAAATCATGCGCACGAGATCATGCGAAATCAGCGCATGGCCGATATCGGGACCATTGCCGGTGACGACATTGACGACGCCGGCGGGGAGGATTTCGGCGAAGATTTCGCTGAGCGCCAGAAGGCTCAGCGGCGTCAGTTCGGATGGCTTGATGACCACGGCATTGCCCGCGGCGATGGCCGGAGCAATCTTCCATGCGGCCATCAAGAGCGGATAGTTCCAGGGCGCGATCTGGGCGATGACGCCGATGGGGTCGCGGCGCACGAGGCTGGTGCGGGCGGCGCCACGATAGTTGCCGGCGGCGGGGGCCGGCATGTTGCGCACCGCCGTGCCGTAGAAGCGGAAGACGTCGGCGACATTGGCCAGTTCGCCGGAGCGGGCGAATCGCAGCGGCTTGCCGGCATTTTTCGACTCGATGGCGGCCAGGGTTTCGGCCCTGGCCTCGATGGCGCTGGCGATGGCGAGAAGGGCGGCGCTGCGCTCGCGCGGGGCGCGTTTCGACCAGTCCTTGTAGGCGGCATTGGCAGCCTGCACCGCCTGGTCGACCTGGGCAAGGCTGGCCGAGGGCACTTCCGCCAGCGGCTTGCCGAGGGCCGGTTCGTATGCGGTTTCCGCCTTTCCCTCGCCCTCGGCAAAGTCGCCATTGATGAAGAGACGGGTCGAAAATCGGGTCATGCTGCAGTCTCCGCGCCCGGCGCCGGCATATAGGTGGCGCGCGCCGCTTCTCCCAGATAATGCCAGAAAGCCAAGTCGTGCGGGCGGTCCTGCGGCTGCCATTCGGGGTGCCATTGCACGGCAAAAACCGGAGCGGCTGTGGCGCTTGCGGCCACGGCCTCGACCACCCCTTCAGGGCCGGTGGCATTGGCCACGAGGCTTTCGGCAAGGCGGTCGACCGCCTGATAGTGAACGCTGTTCACAACCAGCCGATCGGACAGCGTGAAGCGGTGAAGGGTGCCGTTGGGCACCACGTCGATGGGATGGGTGAAGCCGAAGGTTTCACCCAGACTGGCTCCTGGAGGGGCGTGATGAACGTCCGGACCGATGCTGGCGCGCAGGTCCTTGAGGGTGCCGCCCATGGCCACGTTGATCTCCTGCAGACCCCGGCAGATGCCAAAAGCGGGCTTTGCCGATTTGATGGCGGCGCGGATCAGCGCCTGACCGAAATCGTCGCGCCCATCGTCGCGCGGCTCGATGCCGGGCAGGTCCGAGCCATAGCGGTGGGGGGCGATATTGGAATTGCTGCCGGTAAGCAGAATGGCATCGAGATGGGCGACGATGACGGCTGCGTTGTCGGGTGACTGGTTGGTGGGGACGATCAGCGGCACGGAATCGGCGAAACGCTCGACCGCTTCTAGATAGCGGTGCTTGACCGCCTGGGCCGGCTCGCCTTCCACCGCGCGGCCGCAGGCGATGACGCCGATTACCGGACGGTGCTGGCGCAATTGCGAAGACTTTCCCGGCATTTGCGCCGCTCCCCTTCCCGTTTCACGCCCGCTCCTGCTAGGCTAAAGTCATGTCACAGAAAAAGGGCGACGGACAGGCATGAGTTCCGAAACGATCGCAAACGAAGACATCGTGTCCTGGCTTGCGGACAATCCCCAGATCGAAGTGCTGCATACGGCCGTATGCGATCTCAACGGCATCATGCGTGGCAAGCGCATCCCCATCGACCAGGCGCGGCGCGTTGCCGAGAACGGCATCCGCATGCCGCTGTCCATTGTCGGCGTGGACGTATGGGGCGAGGACATCGTGGGCAATCCCATGGTCTACAAGAGCGGCGACATCGACGGCATCTGCAGCCCCACCGGGCGCGGTGCCCTGCCGATCAACTGGACCACGCGCCCCAGCGCCATGATCCCGCTCTGGATGTTCGAGGATGCGCAGACGCCGTTCCTCGGCGACCCGCGCCAGGCCCTGGCCCATGTGTTGCGCCGCTATGCCGAACACGGGCTCGAACCGGTGGTGGCGACCGAGCTGGAATTTTACCTCGTCGATCCCAATGCGGATTCGGCGCAGCCGCCGATCTCGCCCTATACCGGCAAGAGGCTCGATTCGGACGCCATCCTGTCGCTCGACGAACTCGAAGATTTCGGCGAGTTCTTCCGCGACGTGTACCTGCAATGCGCGCAACAGAACGTGCCGGCCGATACGGCGGTGGCCGAGAACGGCGTGGGGCAGTTCGAGATCAACCTCCTCCACACCAACGGCCTCAAGGCGGCGGACGATGCTGTGCTGTTCAAGCGCATCGTCAAGGGCGTGGCGCGCAAGCACAACCTGGTCGCCACCTTCATGGCCAAGCCCTATGGCGCCCGATCGGGCAATGGCTTCCATGTGCATTTCAGCCTCAATGACGCGGCCGGCAACAATGTCTTTGATGACGGCAGCGAGAGCGGCTCCGACGTGATGCATCACGCGGTCGGGGGACTGCTCGCAGGCATGGCCGAGACCACCCTGTTGTTTGCCCCACATTTCAATTCCTACCGGCGCCTCCGGCCCGACACGCATGCGCCCAGCGCCGTTTCCTGGGGCTATGAAAACCGCACCACGGCCCTGCGTATTCCCGGCGGCAATCCCAAGGCGCGGCGCATCGAGCATCGCGTCGCCGGGGCCGACGCCAACCCCTACCTGGTGCTGGCCGGCATCCTCGGCGCGGCCCTGGTGGGCATCGAGGACCAGGTCAAGCCGCCCAAGCCGTTCAAGGGGCGGGCCTATTCGGAACGCCTGCCCAAGCTGCCGGCGGACTGGGCTTCGGCCATCAACGCCTTCGAAGACGGTGACATGGTGTCGCGCATCTTCGACCCCGCGCTCCAATCCCTGTTCGTCGCCTGCAAACGCCAGGAAAATGCGGGCTTCGCCTCCCAGGTCAGCGATCTGGAATTCTCCGCTTATCTCGAGGTGGTGTGATGGCCGAAACCCCGAATGCCAATTCGCCCTATCCACCGAGCTATTACGCGGCCTCGCGCAACATCATCCGCCAGGCCAAGGCGCTTGCGGGGGACATCGAGACCGACATCGTCATCGTCGGCGCCGGCTATTCCGGGCTGTCCTCGGGGATCAGCCTTGCCGAACATGGCTTCAAGGTCGTGGTCGTCGAGGCCGCCGAAGTCGGCTGGGGGGCCTCAGGCCGCAATGGCGGCCAGGTGGTCAACGGGCTCAATGCCAGCCTCGGGACCATCGAGCGGCGCTACGGCACCGAAACCGCAGCCTTTTTCGGGACGCTGCTGCAGGAAGGCGCCGGCATCATCTATGACCGGGTCGAGCGCTACAAAATCCAGTGCGACCTCAAGCGCGGCAATATCTACGCCGCCTACACGCCCAAGCACATGGAGGAGTTGAGGGACAAGCAGGCGCTGTGGCGCCGGCACGGCATGGACGACCACGAACTGCTCGACCGGACGCAGATCCGCCAGCATATCGGCTCGGATGTCTATGAAGGCGGGATGATCGACCATTCGGGCGGGCACATGCATCCGCTCAACCTGGCGCTGGGCGAGGCGGCCGCCCTCGAGAGCCTGGGCGGGGTGATCTACGAGCATTCCCCTGTCATCAAGGTGGAGCAGGATGCAAACGGCGCCACGGTGCGCACGGCCTCTGGCTCGGTGCGGGCGAAAACCGCCATCGTCTGCGGCAATGCGTATCTGGGCAACGTCGTGCCCGAGCTCACCGCCCGCATCATGCCGGTTTCGACCCAGATGATGGCCACCGAGCCCCTGGGGGAAGGGCGGGCCAGGTCGCTGCTGCCCACGGACATGTGCGTCGAGGACGTGCGCTACATCCTCGACTATTTCCGCCTTTCGGCCGACCACCGGCTGATCTTCGGCGGCGGCGTCGTTTATGGCGGCACCGACCCGGCCGACGTCATCGCCAAGCTCAGGCCGAACCTCGACAAGGTCTTCCCGCAGCTCAAGGACGTGAAGATCGATTATGCCTGGAGCGGCAATTTCGCCCTCTCCTTCTCGCGCGTCCCGCAATTGGGGCGGCTGGGCAAGAACATCTATTTCGCCCATGGCGACAGCGGCCATGGCGTCACCGGCACGCATCTTTTCGGCCGCATCCTCGGGGAGGCGGTGCGCGGCGACATGACCCGCTTCGATACCTTCGCCAAACTCCCCTGGATCCCCTTCCCCGGCGGCCGGATGTTCCGCGCGCAATATTCGACGCTGGGCTCGTGGTGGTACGAATTGCGAGACCGGCTGGGGATTTAGGCCTCACAGACATCGGCAATCACCGGCCCGGCACCTCCCCCTTGACGGGGGAGGTTGGGAGGGGGTGTACACACACCGGTACCTGCCCGTGAGCACCCCTCCCCAACCCTCCCCGTCAAGGGGAGGGTGTCGCATCGAGCTCGTTCGGAAAATCTCCGCCACCCCCTCCCCTCAAGGGGGACGTGAAGCGGGTGCTTGCCTTAGCGACTGGTTCAAACAACCCCATTGACACCTCGTCATACTGTGTTAGATTAGTAACACACTATACAGGCAAGACACATGGATGACTTTCACACCAGCCAGCCGATCTTCGTGCAGATCCGGCAGCGGCTGATCGAAATGATCCTCAGGCGTCAGGTCGAAGAGGGCGATGCACTGCCCTCGGTCCGCCAGATCGCCGCAGATCTTTCAGTCAATCCGCTGACGGTCACCAAGGCCTTCGAAGCCCTGGTCGATATCGGTGTGGTAGAAAAACGCAGGGGACTGGGAATGTTCGTGACAACGGGAGCGCGGGCGGGGCTGTTGGCCCACGAGCGCGACAAGTTTCTGAGGGAAGACTGGCCGCGTATCGCGGCGCAGATCAAGGCGCTGGACCTCGACATCAAGGATCTGGTCGGTGCCGACAGTAAGCCGGAAGGGCAGATGAAATGAGCGAGCTTTCCGTTTCGAGCGAACCGATCGTCTCGGCCCGCGGCCTCAGCAAATCGTTCGGCCGCAAGCAGATTTTGCATAGCCTCGACTTCGACATTCCGCCGGGCCGCATCTATGGGCTGATCGGCCACAATGGCGCGGGCAAGACCACGACGCTCAATGCCATGCTGGGCCTCACCAGCTATGAGGGCACGATCCGGGTCCTCGGCGAAGACCCGTTCGCCAAGCGCGCCAAGCTGATGGAAAACGTCGCCTTCATTTCGGACGTGGCAAGCCTGCCGCGGTTCCTGAGGGTGCGCGAGCTCTTTGCGCTGCTGACCAATATCCATCCGAACTTTTCGCCGGACAAGGCGCGGCAATTCCTCGAAGGCACAGACATCAAGCCAGAGATGAAGATCCGCACCCTGTCCAAGGGCATGATCGCCCAGTTGCACCTGGCTGTGGTCATGGCCATCGACGCCAAGCTGCTGGTGCTCGACGAACCGACGCTCGGGCTCGACATCACCTATCGCAAGCGCTTCTACCGGCGCCTGCTGGAAGACTACATGACCGAGGAGCGCACCCTCATCATCACCACCCACCAGGTGGACGAGATCGAGTTCATGCTCTCCGACATCATGTTCATCCGCGATGGCGAGTTGATCCTCCATATGCAGATGGAGACGGTGAGCGAAAAATTCACCCAGCTCGTTGCCAACGAGCCCGAGGCCCAGGCCGCGGCGCGCGCCTTCAATCCGGTCTACGAGGAAACCCGCTTCGGCCAGACCGTCTTCATTTTCGACGGCGTCGAGCGGGACAAGCTCGAACCGCTCGGCCGGCTCTCGACGCCGACCATTTCCGATCTCTTCGTGGCGCTGATGCAGCGACCCACCGCCAATCCGGAGACCGCCCGATGAAGGCATTCTTCGCGCTCGTCCACCGCGAGTTCATCGAGCATCGCGGGGCGTTTCTCATCGCGCCGCTGGTGCTGGTGGTCGTGGTTTTCGCCCTGACCCTGCTGGCTTTCAGCGTCGACAGGCTGGACACCCGCATGACGGGGCAATTGTCCTTCGTCGTGCCCAACTGGGCCTTCGAGGCCGGCTTTGCCGGGCTGGCCGGCGGCTGGCTCGCCTATCTCGGCTTTGTGCTGTTCTTCTACTGCGCCGACGGCTTTGCCGCCGACAAGCGCAACAATGCCATGCTGTTCTGGAAGTCGATGCCTGTCACCGACTTCAAGGTGCTGCTGAGCAAGATCGTGGCGGCGCTGACCATCCTGCCCGGCTCGGTCTTCGGCGTGGCGCTGATCAGCCTGTTGATCCTTTTCGGCGTCACCTATGTGACGGCGACGATTGCCGGCCCCGGCACGCCCGAACTGCTCGGCACCATTGTCGGCATCTATGGGCAGATGGCCTGGGTGTTCCTCGTGGTGCTGGTCTGCGGGCTGCTCTGGTACCTGCCCTATATGGCGCTGGTCGGGGCGATGGGCAGCGCCGTCGGGCGCTGGGCCATTCCACTGGCGCTGCTGCTGCCAACCGTGCTTTCGGCGCTGGAATGGGTGACCTTGGGGGGCATCCACCCGTTCGACACCCATACCTGGCACTACCTGACCTATCGCTCGACCCTGCCGGTGTCGGAGGCCCATCTCGACCGGGTGTTCGAGGGACAGGAGCCGTTCAACTCGGCGCTGTTCGTCACCGATTTCCTGCAGAAATTCGACTGGCTGCAGGTGGGCATCGGCGCGGTCTTCGCCCTGGTCGTGCTTTACCTTGCCGCCGAATACCGCCGGCGGGCGCCGGCCAACTAGATAGTCTTCCCATGCAGGGCCTCCTGCCGCCGCGCTCCAGGGCGCGGCGGTTTTTTCTTTTGCGCCGCCATGCTAGAGCCTGCCGTCCTTACCCGGCGCGAGTTCCCGATGTCCCTGCCCACCATCGTCAGCTTCTGGCACGGCCGCCTGAGCTGGCTCGAAGTACTCTGCATCACCGCCTTTCGCCGCCGCGGTCATCCGGTGCACGTCTATTCCTACGAGCCCATCGAAAGCCTTCCCGAGGGCGCGGAGTGGCGTGACGCGGCCGCGGTGCTGCCGCGCGAACGCCTGGTCTTCTACAAGGGCAAGGGCACGCCCGGCGTGTTCTCGGACCACTTCCGCTACGCGGTGCTGCGGCAGGGGCTCGGGGTCTATGCCGATCTCGACATCTACTTATTAAAGCCGATCGAGGGGCCGCCCGACTATCTCTTCGCCTGGGAACGGCCGGGCTCGGTCAATGGCGCGGTGCTGCATATTCCAGCCGGCGCGCCGCTACTCGACGATCTCATCGCCATTTTCGAAACCACCGAGCGGCCGCTGTTCGAGCCGCACCTGCCGCCGATGCGCCGCTGGGAAGTGGCCATCCGCCGGCTCTTCGGCGACCGGGTGACGCCCGAGCACATGCAGTATGGCGCCACCGGACCCATGGCGCTGACCCACTACGTGGCGGCGCATGGCCTGGTGGGCCAGGTGCGGTCGTCGGCAACCTTCTATCCCGTGCCGTATGAAGGCATTCCGGCGCTGATGAAGGCGGGTTCGAACCTCGACGCCGCCATCACGCCGGAAACGCTGGGCGTGCACCTCTGGCGCAGCCAACTCACCGATCGCGGCCGCGCCGGCCTGCCCCTGCCCGAAGCGGGCAGCGCGCTTGCGGCGCTCTGCGCCGCCGAGGGGCTCGATCCGGCCTCGATCGATTAGCGCGCCAGACGCAGGCGTTTCATCCAGCGGCGCTTCCAGCGGTGCCGGGCATAGCGGTAGAACAGGTCATTGGTCATGACGTGGCGGTAAAGCCGGGCAAAGGCCACGGCCTGAAACAGGCCCACCACGACGCTCCAGGGCTTGCTCTTGCCGGTATAGTGGAGGATCGCCGGATCGAAGCATTCATGCGAGGCCCGGGCATGGATGGTGTTCCAGCGCCAGGGCAGCTTGAGCCAGCGGCCGCGGAAGATCAGGTTCAGGAGATCCTGGTCGTAATAGATGCGCTGCATGACCCCGGTGGCGAGGTAATTTTCCATGCGGCCGATGATGTCGGCCTCGCGCCATTGCCTGAGGTCGATCATCACCATGCCGGCATTGAAGTAATAGTCGGCCATGTCGAAGAGATCGGCATTGCCGCGCAGGTCCTTGCCGCCGGTGATGATGTCGCCAATGGTGTCGCGCACCGCGGCAATGGCATTGCCCTCGAGATCGAGGTCAAAGAGATAGGCCACGTCGTCGCGTACCAGCATGTCGCAATCGAGATAGAGGATGCGCTCGACCTCGGGCCCGACGAGGCGGTCGATCATCAGGCGGGCATAGACGATGTTGGACAGCCGCTTGTTTTCGGGCATGCGCGCGGCGATGTCGCGGAACATGTCGGACTGATCGAGATCGTACCAATGGAGCGTGACCGGAAACTCGTCGGCGATGGCGGCAAGATCGGCCTTGTGCTCATCGGTAAGGGTGCGATGGCAGAGATGGAAAACGAGCTCTTCGCGGCGGTGGGTGAAGAGGCACACCGAGCGCATGGTGGCAAATGCCGGTGCCCAGAAATTGTCGTCGAAGGTCAGGGCAATATGCATCGCCATGGCAGTCCCGCTCCGGAAAGAATGCCCCGCGGGGCCGGTGCAGGTGGCTTTTCCATGCCTTGGAGGGGGGCGTCAACACCCTGCTATCGCGGGGGCGAGTTCGGATCGGCGGATACCATGTCGAGAAGGATCGGATAGACCACGGCGGTATTGGCGTCGGCCTGGCGCGGATCGACGATGTCATGCGGCAGGCCGAGCTCGGCCGGCAGCATGCGATTGTCCACCATGGCGCCCTTGCGCTGCCAGGCGGCGGCAAGCGCCTGGGCGGCGCCGTTATTGATCGAGGTATCGGACGCATTGAGGAGGAGACCCAGATGCGCGGCCTGGGCCGGAGTGACGCCGGCGGCGTCCGACACGACCAGCCCCAGTCGCATGAGCTCGGCCAGGGCATGGGTGGCAAAGCGCGGATAGGCGTAATCCATGGGCGGCTGGCTCGGCCAGGGCGCGCTCGCATCCCACCACAGCATCAGGTTGGGCAAAAACAGCAGGAGATTGGTGGCGGCCTGGGTCGCCCAGCCAGGCAGGCCGGCCGGTGCGAGGAAGGGCGCCGCGGATACTGCACTGGTCAGCGTCGCGTCGGTCTGGGCGTGATAGGCGGTGATGGTGCCCCCGGCCGAGAGACCGAGCACCACGACCTCGTCGCCGAGGCCATGGGCCATGGCGACCGCGCCCTCGGCAGTGGCGACGAAATCCTCCGCAGTGACATCGGCCAGCGCCAGGGTCAGGGTATCGGCTTCGCGATGTCCGGGCAGACGCGGCACCAGCACATTATAGCCCTGCTCGAACAGCAGCGGCGCCAGTTCACTGGCCTGGGCGGGGCAATTGGTGAGGCCATGGTAGAAAATAACTACCCGCTCCACCTTGCTGCCATGGGTGAGAAGTTTTGAGGTGCAGCGCGGGTCGAGATCGAGCGCCGCTTCCGCCGCCTCGATCCCGGCAAACGCGGCCAGGGCGTTCTCATGGGTGAGGGCCATGGCTGATGGCGCCGGCCCATCCAGCGGCCGGATCGGCCAGAAGGTCAGGAGCGCAAAGCTTAGCATCAGCACGCCCACGAGCCCGATGATGACCCATCCCAGCGCGCGAATGATGCGACCGGCCAGGGAGGGGCGGTGTGACACGCGGGCCTGCCGCTGCGGCAGCAGGCGGCTCTCGACCGTTCCGGCCAGAATACCGGCGATGCCCAGGAGCAGGGCCGAGGCAAAACCGGTGGTGACGAGAGCAAGGAGGGACAGCAGCAGCACCTGCAGCACCCGCCCGACAAATGTCGTGGCATCGACGCCCTGCCAATCCGCCTGGAAGAATTCGGGCAGCAGCAGCACGACCGGGTAGGCGAGGCAGGCTGTAACGACACCAGCTATGCCACCGCGCCGGATCGAATTGCCACCGGGGCGCGCCGGCAGCAGGGCCCAGACCAGCCACCCGGTGGCGCAGACCCCGGCGAACAGCGTCGCGGCCGTCAGTTCGCCGTTTTCGCTCGCGCCGCGCGAGCGCAGGTCGAGCCCGGCGAGCGGGGACACTGCCAGCGCCACCAGCGCAAGGAAAAGGCCAGCCAAGAAGCTGTGATACCAAGGGCGGCGCATGGCGGGGTCGGGAAGTCCTACACTCATCATGCCACCCGTTCGGGACGCAGCAGGAACAGACTAATCGAGGACGACGTTCGGCCAATTGTGCCCCCGCCCGATGTGCTTGTCCAGCAAATGGCCCGGAGCGGAACCCAAGCAGGGGGCCGCGCATTGTCCTACTTGCGAATGATTTGCAATTGCATTACGTGTTGATGCGTCGCTATCAGGAGATCCGCATGCGCCGCCGTCTTGTTGCCGCCCTCATCCTCGCCACCCCGCTGGCGCTATACCTGCCCGCCATGGCGCAGGAGCGGATCAAGGCGGTGACCAGCTTTACCATCCTGGCCGACATGGCAGCCAATGTGGCGGGCGATGCTGCCGACGTGGTGTCGATCACCAAGCCCGGCGCCGAGATCCACAATTACCAACCGACGCCCGGCGATCTGGTGGCGGCGCAGGACGCCGACCTCATCCTCTGGAACGGGCTCAATCTCGAGCAGTGGTTTGCGCAGTTCCTCGACAACCTGCCCGACGTGCCGAGCGCGGTGCTCACCGAGGGCATCGAGCCCATCGGCATTGGCGAGGGGCCCTATGAGGGCAAGCCCAATCCCCATGCCTGGATGTCGCCCAGCGATGCGCTGGTCTATGTGGAGAATATCCGCAAGGCCTTCGTCGCCACCGACCCGGCCAATGAGGCCACCTACAATGCCAATGCGGCGGCCTATGCGGCAGAGATCACCGCTACGGTCGAGCCGATCCGCGCGGCGCTCACCGCCATTCCCGAGGAGAAGCGCTGGCTCGTGACTTCGGAAGGCGCCTTCTCCTACCTGGCGCGCGATTTCGGGCTCAAGGAACTCTATCTCTGGCCGATCAACGCCGACCAGCAGGGGACGCCGCAGCAGGTGCGCACCGTCATCGACGCGGTGCGCGAATACCAGATCCCGACGATCTTTTCGGAATCGACCATTTCGCCCAAGCCGGCCGAGCAGGTGGCGCGGGAAACCGGCATTCCCTATGGCGGCGTGCTCTATGTGGACTCACTCTCGGAGGCAGACGGGCCGGTTCCGACCTATCTCGACCTCCTGCGCGTCACCACCGAAACCATTGCAGCAGGATTGGCGCAGTGAAGGACCAGGCCCCAGGCATCGCCATCAAGGACATTACCGTCGCCTACCGCAATGGTACGACGGCGCTGAAAAGCGCGAGCTTTGTCGCGCCGCGTGGCTCGATCACCGCGCTTGTGGGGGTCAACGGCGCGGGCAAGTCGACGATCTTCAAGGCGATCATGGGGTTCGTGCCGCTGACGGGCGGGGAGATTTCCATCCTGGGCCAAACCGGCAGGCAGGCGCAGCGGCAGAATAAAATCGCCTATGTGCCGCAGTCCGAGGACGTCGACTGGAACTTTCCGGTGCTGGTCGAGGATGTGGTGATGATGGGCCGGTTCGGCCACATGAACATGCTGCGCATCCCCGGCCCCGTGGACCGGGAAAAGGTGGCAGCGGCGCTGGCCCGCGTCGACATGACCAGCTTTGCCAAGAGGCAGATCGGCGAGCTTTCGGGTGGGCAGAAAAAGCGCGTCTTCCTCGCCCGGGCATTGGCGCAGGAGGGGGAGGTCATCCTTCTCGACGAGCCGTTTACCGGCGTCGACGTCAAGACCGAGGACGCCATCATTGCCCTGCTGCGGGCGCTACGCGACGAGGGCAAGGTGATCCTCGTCTCCACCCACAATCTGGGCTCGGTGCCCGAATTCTGCGACCGCACCGTGCTGGTCAAGGGTACGGTCATCGCCTCGGGCCCGACATCGGAGGTGTTCACCCGCGAAAAGCTAGAAGAGGCCTTTGGCGGCGTGCTCCGGCATTTCGTGCTGTCGGGTGCGGGCCTGCATGCCGACGACGATCCGCGGCATCTCTCCGTGCTGACCGACGACGAACGCCCGCTGGTCTTCTATGGCGAGAAGGGCCGCGAGGCGCACCAGAACAGGCGCGAGGACCAGTCGTGATCGACCTGCTGCTCGAACCCTTCGGCTACAATTACATGGTCAATGCCATGTGGGTTTCGGCCCTTGTCGGAGGCGTCTGCGCCTTCCTTTCGGCCTATCTGATGCTCAAGGGCTGGTCGCTGATCGGCGATGCCCTCTCCCATTCCATCGTGCCGGGGGTGGCCGGCGCCTACATGCTGGGCCTGCCCTTTTCCATCGGCGCCTTCCTCTCCGGCGGGCTTGCAGCCGGGGCCATGCTGTTCCTGTCGCAGCGCACGAAACTGCGCGAAGACGCGGTGATCGGCCTCATCTTCACCGGCTTTTTCGGGCTGGGGCTGTTCATGGTCTCGGTCTCGCCCACCGCAGTCGACGTGCAGTCGATCGTTTTGGGCAATATCCTTGCGATTACCCCCGAGGACACGCTGCAACTGGTGCTGATCTCGGTGGTGACGCTGGCCGTCATGCTGGTGATCTGGAAGGACCTGATGGTCACCTTCTTCGACGCGAGCCATGCCCGCTCCATCGGCCTTCGAACCACCTTGCTCAAGGTGGTCTTCTTCGCCCTGCTCAGCGCCGCGACCGTTGCGGCGATGCAGACCGTGGGCGCCTTTCTCGTCATCGCCATGGTGGTGACGCCGGGTGCCACGGCCTACCTTCTCACCGACCGCTTTCCGCGCCTCATCGTCCTTGCCATCGTGCTCGGGGTGCTGACATCGCTGGTCGGAGCGTATCTGAGCTATTTCCTCGACGGGGCGACGGGCGGCATCATCGTCGTGCTGCAGACGCTGGTCTTCCTTCTCGCCTTTGTCTTCGCACCCAAGCATGGCTGGCTGGCAGCCCGCCGCCGCATCGCCGAGGAGACCGCATGATGGAAGGCGTGTCGCTCGTCGATTGGCTGGTCTGGCCGTTCCAGTTCCCCTTCATGGTCCAGGCCATGGTGATCGCGGCACTGGTGGCGGTGCCGACGGCGCTGCTCTCGTGCTTCCTCGTGCTCAAGGGCTGGTCGCTGATGGGCGACGCCATTTCCCATGCCGTGCTGCCGGGCGTGGTCATTGCCTATATGGTCGGCCTGCCCCTGGGCTTGGGCGCCTTTATCGCCGGCATGGTCTGCGCCCTCTCGGTAGGGTTTCTCAAGGAGAATTCCCGCATCAAGGAAGATACGGTCATGGGCGTGGTCTTTGCCGGGCTCTTCGGCCTCGGCATCGTGCTCTACACCGCCATCACCACCGATGTGCATCTCGACCACATTCTCTTTGGCAACATGCTGGGCGTCGACCAGGGCGGCATCATGCTGGCGCTGGCCGTTGCCCTCGTCGTCACCGGCATTGTCGCGGCCAAGTGGCGCGATCTCATGCTCTTCATCTTCGACCCGCAGCAGGCCGGGGCCATCGGGCTCAACACCCGCCTCCTGCATTACGGCCTTCTGGCGCTGATCTCGCTGACCATTGTCGGGGCCCTGCAGGCGGTGGGCATCGTGCTGGTCATTGCCCTCCTTATCGCGCCGGGATCCATTGCCTTTCTGATCACAAGGCGCTTCGGCGTCATGCTGTTCGTGGCCACGGGCATTTCGGTGGGATGCAGCCTCTTTGGGGTTTATCTCAGCTTCTTTCTCGACAGCGCCCCGGCCCCAACCATCGTGCTGCTGATGAGCGCCTGCTTCATCATCGCGTTTATCCTAACGCAGCGGCGGACAGTGGCGGCGGTCTAGCCCCCCTCTTCGCCTTATCCCCGCTGCCACATCCCGCCGCACACTGGCTCCATCACTGTTGGAGCCTTTTCATGAACGACACCGCCCGCCTTTCCCTGCCCTTCATCATGGCCGGACAGGCCCTCAAGCACATCACCCACAATGATGCCCTCAACCGGCTCGATGCATTGGTGCAGCCGGTGGTGGAATCGGCGGCACTGGTCACGCCGCCGACAACGCCGCTGCCGGGAGAAGCCTGGATCGTGCCCGCGGGCGCCAGCGGCGCCTGGGCAGGGCACAGCAATGAAATCGCCGCCTGGCAGGACGGCGCCTGGAGCTTTTTCGATCCGGCCGAGGGCTGGCAGGTCTTCGATCGCGCCAGCGACACGCTGCGTGTCTTTTCGGGGAGCGCCTGGACGGTGGTCGCGGCGCTGGGCGCGGGCCTGCCGCAGCTCGGCATCAATGCCAGCGCCGACAGTACCAACCGGCTTTCCGTGTCGTCGGCGGCGACGCTCCTCAACCACGCCGGCTCCGGGCACCAGCTCAAGCTCAACAAAGCGGCGAGCGGGGATACGGCGAGCCTCCTTTACCAGTCCAACTGGTCGGGCCGGGCCGAAATGGGCCTGATGGGCGACACCAACTGGCGCATCAAGGTCAGCGCCGATGGTGCGGCCTGGACCGATGCCGTCACCATCGATGCCGCGACGGCGACCATGACCGTGGCGGGCATCGTGCGGCCGGCCACGGACAATACGCGGACGCTGGGGGCCAGCGGCGCCCGCTGGTCGGCCGTGTGGTCGGCCACCGGCACGATCCAGACCTCGGATGGGAGGCACAAGACGGAGATCGCGCCGAGCGATCTCGGCCTCGACTTCATTTGCCTTCTCGAGCCAGTGCGCTTCCAGTGGAAGGGTGGCGATGGGCGCATCCATTACGGGCTCATCGCCCAGGATGTGGCCGCGGTGGCGGCGCGGCTGGAAGTGGATTTCGGCGGGCATGTGCTGGCCGACCCCGATGATCCCGACAGCCAGCAGGCGCTGCGCTACGACCAGTTCATCGCCCCGCTGGTCCGGGCCGTGCAGGAGCTGGCGGCGCGGGTGGAGGCGCTGGAGGGGCGGTGAACGGGCGACCCTGTCCTGCACCGCGCCGCCCTCCCCTATCCTTCGTCATTGCCCGGCTTGTCCGGGCAATCCACCTTGCGGGGGAATGGACCACCCGGGACAACCCGAGTGGTGACGATGGGGGTTAGATCGGGCGCGGATCTTTGAGAGGCGTGGCCCGGCACACCTATTCATCAAACGCCTGCGTCTCGACCGGGGTCACGGGCGTCGGCCGGCCCTTGGGGCTCGGGGCGGCGCCGAGGTCGGAGAGGCGTGCCTGCAGATCCAGCATCAGCGCCAGTTTGTCGCTGTCGGGCAGATCATGCAGTCGCTGGCTCAGGCGAATGGTGAAATCGGAAAAGGCATTGTGCCAATCCGAAGGCATCTGCGCCGGGTCGACGCGGCGTGCGGGCGGCGCCTTGGCAGCCTTGATGCCGGCGGTATCGAGTTCGAAATAGTCGTCGAGCTGGGGCAGGATGACCTGATCGCCGCCGAGCTGGCCCGCCGCGACCAGCGCATCGCGCAGGGCGTGACGCTCCTCGTCCTCGCCATGGGTCAGGAACAGCGCGCCATGGGCCGGCAGGCGCTCGGCAATCCAGTCCATCAACTCGGAATGATCGGCATGGGCGGAGTAATTGCCCATGGAGCGGACCGTGGCCCGGACCGGGACCAGCGTGCCGTGGATGCGCACTTCCTTCGCGCCCGAGAGAATGATCTGGCCCAGCGTGCCCGGCGCCTGGTAGCCGACGAAGAGCACGGTGGCATTGGAGCGGATCAGGTTGTTCCGGAGGTGATGCTTGATGCGCCCGGCATCGGCCATGCCGGAGGCGGAGAGGATGATGGCGCCGCCCTTGATGGCGTTGAGCGCCTTGCTGTCCTCCACCGCCTCGATGATGCGGAAGCGCGGGTCGTTGAACAGCTCGTCTGCGGCAAGCTCGGTATCCTCGAACATGCTCGCATATTTGCGATAGACGCTGGTGACCTTGCTGGCGAGCGGGCTGTCGAGCACCACCAGCTTGGGGTCGATCTCGCCATTGCGGATGAGGACGCCGATATCGTGCAGCAATTCCTGGCTGCGCTCGACGGCAAAGGCGGGAATGACGAGATTGCCGCCACGCCGCATCGCCTCCTGGATCTCGAGCTTGAGCGCCTCGCGCCGCTCGACCAGCGTATAATCGGCGCGATCGCGCCCGCCATAGGTGGATTCGCAAAGAATATAGTCGAAGCCCGAAGGACCTTCGGGTTCGTTGTAGAAGACCTTTTCGTCCGGCCCGATATCGCCCGAAAACATCAGCCGCACCGGCTTGCCGTCGCTGTCGATCACCTCCACCTCGATCGAGGCCGAGCCGATGATATGGCCGGCATTCCAGTAGCGGGCGCGGACGCCCGGGCCGGGCTCGATCCATGCGCCATAGGCGCAGGTCCGGCGATGCTGCAATGCCTCTTCGGCATCGGCCATCGTATAGAGCGGCTTGGCCGGTTCCTCGCCGCGCCGGCTGCGCTTCCTGGTTTCGCGCTCGGCCTCGCTTTCCTGGATGCCGGCGCCGTCGGGCAGGAGATATTCGAGGAGGCCAGCGGTCGGCTCGGTCATCCACATCGGGCCGCGCCAGCCCTCGGCATAGAGCTTGGGCAAGAGACCGGCATGATCGATATGGGCATGGGTGAGGAGCAGGAAGTCCACGCTTTTCGGATCAAAGGGCGTGGGCTTGAGATTGAGGTCGCGCACGCTCTTGTTGCCCTGAAAGAGTCCGCAATCGACGAGAAACTGCCCGGCCGGATGGACCACACGGTAGCACGAACCGGTCACGGTGCCGGCCGCGCCGTGGAAATGGAGGGTGACGGTCAAGCGCGGCTCCTCTTTTTTGGCTTTGCCTGTCGAGGTTAGCCCCAGCCATTCGTCAAAGTCGAGGCGGGCCGGGAAACCGCCCCGTCAGCAGAACCGTTTGCCCAGACCGACAAGGAGAAAGCCAATGCCCTATATCGATGGAATGGTCACCGCCGTGCCCAAGGCCAACCGCCAGGCCTATATCGACCACGCCAGCAAGGCCGCCGACCTGCTCAAGAGCTGGGGCGCCACGCGCGTCGTCGAGAACTGGGGCGACGATGTCCCGCATGGCGAGAACAACGATTTCTACAGCGCCGTGCAGGCAAAGGAGGACGAGGTCATCGTCTTTTCCTGGATCGAATATCCCGACAAGGCCACCCGCGACGCGGCGATGCAGAAGATGATGGCGCCCGAAGCCATGGCCGATTTCGGCGAAATGCCGTTCGACGGCAGGCGCATGATCTTTGGCGGTTTCGAGACGCTGTTTTCGCGGTAGGGCAATCAGGCGACGCCCTTGTTCAACGTCACCACCCGGCTCGACCGGGTGGTCCATGCATCGACAAGGTGGATTGCCCGGTCAAGCCGGGCAATGACGACAATCACGAAATTACCGCGGCGCGCGCTTGGCGAGAATGCGCTGCAGGGTGCGGCGGTGCATGTTGAGGCGCCGCGCGGTCTCGGACACATTGCGGTCACAGAGCTCATAGACGCGCTGGATATGTTCCCAGCGGACGCGGTCGGCCGACATCGGGTTTTCCGGCGGCTCGGGCTTGTCCTCGCCGGTGGCAAGCAGCGCATTGATGACATCGTCGGCATCGGCGGGCTTGGAAAGATAGTCCATGGCCCCGAGTTTGACCGCCGTCACTGCCGTCGCGATATTGCCATAGCCGGTGAGCACCACGGCGCGCGCATCGGGGCGCTTCTGGTGCAGCGCCGAGACGACATCGAGGCCATTGCCGTCCTCGAGCCGCAGGTCGACCACGGCATAGGCCGGCGGGCGGTCGGCCACGGCGGCAAGGCCATCGGCGACAGAAGCGGCAATGCGCACTTCAAAGCCCCGCCGCGCCATGGCGCGTTCGAGGCGGCTCAGGAAGGCTGCATCGTCATCGACAAGCAAGATGCTTGGATCGGCAGCCAGAAGGTCTTCGATCGTATCCATGGCCCTTCCAATATGCCTTTGCTCGACCTACGTCAAAACCAACCCGTCCGATCACGCGATTGCGCTGCGCGGCCAGGTGATGCGGACGCGGGCATGGCCTGTCGGCTCGGCATTGTCGAAAGTGAGCCGCGCGCCGGTTCGTTCCAGCAGCGTCTTGGCGATGAAGATGCCCAGGCCCAGGCCCCCGGGCTGGTGCGCGTCGCTGCCGCCGGGATCGCGCGGGCGGCTGGTGAGATAGGGTTCGCCCAGCCGGGCGATCAGCTCGGGGGCAAAGCCCTTGCCGTCATCGGTGATGGCGACGCTGATGGTCTGCTGGTCCCAGCCGCTTTCAATGCGGACGGTCTGGGCCGCGAAATCGGTGGCATTCTCGATGATATTGCCCAGCCCATAGAGCAGGCCAACGCTGCGCGGAAAGATCGGCGGCGGGCCGGACGTATCGGCCGCATCGAACAGGATGACCTTGCCCCGCCCTTCATGCGGGCGCGCCACCTCGTCGAGAATGTCGGTCAGCGGCGCTTCGGCAAACAGGTCGGCCGGCTCGCTGCCCAGATTACGCAGCTTGGCCAGAATCGCCCGGCAGCGCGCCGCCTGGGCAATGATCAGCTCGACATCCTCGGCCAGGGCGGAGTTCTTTTCCACCTCGAGCCGCATTTCCTTGGCGGCCAGGGCAATGGTGGAGAGCGGCGTGCCAAGTTCATGCGCCGCGGCGGCCGCGAGCCCATCGAGCGCGGAAAGCTGTTCGCGGCGCGACAGCGCCAGCTCGGTGGCAGCCAGTGCATCGGCAATCTGCCGGGCGTCGTGGGCGACACGGTTGGTATAGGCGGAAATGAACACGACGCCGCAAATGGTCGAGACCCAGATGCCGATCACATAGATGCGGTTGAAGACGATGGTGCCGCCCATTTCCCAGGGCAGCGGCAGGTGGAGGACCGCCAGCACCGAGGCGATCATGGCGGCGAGCAGGGCGACGAGGAAGGCCTGGCGCTGCGGCAGCGAGGTGGCGGAGACCGATACCGGCGCCAGCAACAGAAGGGCAAAGGGGTTTTCGAGCCCGCCTGTCAAAGCCAGGAGGCCGCCGAGCTGGCAGAGATCGAAGGCCAGTTGCAGGGCGGCGACGCGGGCCGAAAGCCGGTAATGCGGGCCGAAGCGCAGGGTGAGCCCGATATTGACGCCGGCCGACAGCACGATCAGCGCCAGGCATTCGACCAGCGGCAGGGGGAAGCCGAGGCCCCAATTGACGAACAGGACCCCGATGGTCTGTCCAGCCACGGCGAGCCAGCGCAGCAGCACCAGAGTCTGCAGGCGCAGCGGGCGCCAGCCCGCGGGCGGTGGCAGGCTTGGCGTGGGTTCGGCGCTCATGCCGGTCTCCATTGGCACATTCGGGGCAGCTCAATTATGGCGCATAGGGAGGGCCTGCCGCCATTTCAAGCGTAAAAAATCGACAGGCACATGCTTGATCCTGCGAGGGAGCGGGCCATTTGAGAGTCATCGTGACTGGGAGTCGAAACACATGACCACTGCAATCATCAAACCTCAATGGTCGCCTCTGACCATCGCCCTCATGGTTCTGGGCTTCATCATCTTCTGGCCGCTGGGCCTGGCCGTGCTCGGCTACATCCTCTGGGGTGAGAAGTTCGGCGGCTCCGCCGAAAAGGCCCAGGCTTACTGGAACAAGGGATGCGGCTACATGCGCAACAACAACAAGCACGGCTTCGGCCGCACCGGCTTTGCCTCCACCTCGTCCTCGGGCAATGCCGCCTTTGACGAATATCGTGCCGAACAGCTCAAGCGCCTCGAGGAAGAGCGCGCCCGTCTCGACGCCGAGATCGACGCCTTCCACGAATACATGGCCAACCTCAACAAGGCCAAGGATCGCGAAGAGTTCGACCGCTTCATGAACGAGCACCGCGGCAGCCGCCAGGGCTTTGGCGACAAGCCGGCCGACCAGTACAACTGGGGCAATAACGGCCAGTAAGCGGCCTGCCCCTCTCCTTCCCTGCCCTCCAACGGCAAGACTGGCGCCCCGCAAGGGGCGCCTTTTTCGTTTGAAGCGATTGCCCTTGCCGCTCGCACCCCCACCCTCGATCCCTCCCCACAAGGGGGAGGGAGACGATGAACACTGGCGGCCCGGCCTTTTGCATCCCTCCCCTTGATGGGGAGGGAATGAGGGTGGGGTGACAGAGCCAGACGTAAGCCACCGGTTCGTATGGCTGCAGGAACGCCCTTCGGCAGCGGACCGAATCCTTTATAATGGGGCCCATGTTCTCCTTCCTGCGCCAGCGCACAGCACCGCCCAAGACGACCCAGATCGAGGTCGATGGCGCCCCCGTCAGCATCGCCGTCAAGGTGAGTGCGCGCGCCCGGTCCTTTCGCCTGTCGCTACCGGCCTCGGGGCCGCTGCTGACCCTGCCCGAGACGGCGCGCTGGAGCGATGCCGAAGCCTTTCTTCATCGCCACCGGCACTGGCTGGCCGCACGGCTGCCGCGGGCGGCACAAGCCCAACGGCTCGAGGCCGGGGTGATGCTGCCGCTGCGCGGCGTGCCGCATCTCGTCGTCGGCACTGGCGCGCTGCGCGGCCGGGTCGATCTGGCGCAGACCGCAGACGGGCCGGTGCTGCGTGTGCCAGGCGACGCCGCGCACCAGCCGCGCCGCCTTTATGACTGGCTCAAGGCCCAGGCGCTTGTCGACCTCACAGCCCAGAGCCAGCACCATGCCGCGCGTCTCGGCGTCACGGTCAAGCAGGTCCGCCTCCGCAGCCAGTCGAGCCGCTGGGGCTCGTGCTCCTCGACCGGCAATATCAACTACAACTGGCGGCTGATCCTGGCGCCGCCGCATGTGCTCGACTATGTCGCGGCCCATGAAGTGGCGCACCTGGTGGAGATGAACCATTCCGACGCGTTCTGGGCGACCGTCGAGCGCACCCTGCCCGACATGGAGCGGGGCAAAGCGTGGCTAAAAGCACACGGTCGCGAGCTTATGGCCTGGCAGGCGCCCGGCGGCGAGAGTTAGGGTCGCGCCCGCCCCGATCCTGCCGCAATCGAGCGCGTATCAGGGTCACATGCGTCGTCTCGTAGCCCTCATTGCCGTCGTCTTCACCTTCGCGTCCGTCATGGGCGCGACGGTTGCGCATGCGCATCGCTATGTTTCGACCCCCATTGTCGTGCTCAACCATGTCGATGCCGAAAACAAGGCCATCCCTGTCGTGGTGGAAATCCAGCGCGGCCAGATCGACTTGGGCGCCGGCATCATGATGCCCTGTGGCGCCCATCACGCTATCGGTGTGACCCTGCCGCTGCTGCCCGAGGCGCCGGAAACCGATGCGCCGGAAGCCGATGTGGCCCTGGTGGGCACGACCGGACCGGCCACGAGCCTGCTGCGCCCGCCCATAGCGGCCTGAGCCCAGCCGAAAAACCCGCTCGAAACCCAAGATGCACGGCCCTTTCCGGGCCAAGGATACTTTTGTCATGTCTATCGTCATCGACGCGACCTTGTCGCGCCGCGCCGTCCTGGCTGGCTTTGCCAGCCTCGGCGCCCTCGCCCTTGCCGGTTGCTCCACCACCGGAAGCCGGACCACCGCCACCGTTGCCGAGCCGCTGCGGCCGGTGATCCCGCCCGACGTGCTGGCCATGTATGCCGCCCGCCCGGAGGAAGAATATCCAGTGCCGGCTGCCGACATTTCCAATCTCGACCCCAAATTCTGGCGCCAGGAAGTCGACAACCCCACCGGCGAGCCGGCAGGGCGTGTGGTGGTCGATACCGGCAATTACGTGCTCTATTTCACCATGCCCAATGGCCGCGCCATGCGTTATGGCGTGGGCCTGGGGCGCGCCGGCTTTGAATGGAGCGGCGAAGGCCACATTGCCTATAAGCGCAAATGGCCCGTCTGGACCCCGCCGTCCGAGATGATCGAGCGCCAGCCGGAGCTCGAAATGTACCGCCACGGCCAGCCGCCTGGCCTGCTGAATGCCCTGGGCGCCCGCGCGCTCTATATCCATCAGGGCAACAAGGACACGCTCTACCGCATCCATGGCACCATGGACGTGGCGACCATCGGCCATGCCGTGTCCTCGGGTTGCGTGCGCCTCCTGTTCCACGACGTCATCGATCTTTACGACCGCGTTCCCAACGGCGCGCCCATCGTGGTGCTGTAGGGCTCGATCCCACCCGCGCAAGAGCCCCGGTCTCACGACCGGGGCTTTTCTTTTGACTGACGAGTGCGAGCCTTATTCCTCTCCCCCTCGGGGAGAGGTGGCTCGGCGAAGCCGAGTCGGTGAGGGGGAGTGTCCCGACAGCCACAAAGCTCGCCCAAACATCCCCCTCATCCGGCGCTGTGCGCCACCTTCTCCCCGATGGGGAGAAGAATGGTTCCCGACCCGGCCCCGGTCTTGACCGGAGCTTTTTGTGTGGGCGTGACACCACCACACCGTTCGCATCGCAGTTCCGTCCTCGGGCCACTTCCAACATCCGCGATGTTTCGGCTTGCCCTCGGATCAAGTCCGAGGGCGGCAGGGCGGATTGGACAGAACACATGCCCTCCCCACCGATGTCATCCCGGCGAAGGCCGGGATCCATCCTGGGATCTCAAGCTGGGCCCCGGCTCAAGGCGGGGCGACAGGCTGCAGCAAAGCGCCGGCAAAAAAGGCCCCGGGATCGCTTCCGGGGCCTTGCGCGTCTGTGGTTCGAATTAGTTCTGTTCGCCGCCGAAGATCAGGTCCATCAGCGTGCGCTGACGTTCCGGCTCCTGGTAGACCTGCTGGGGCTGGGTCTGGATCACCTGGCCGGGCGGGATGATCTGTCCCTGCGGCACGGCCTGCTGGCCGGTCGGGGCGCTGGGCACCCAGACCTGCTGGCCGGTGGCCGGATCGACGATCAGCACCATGGGGAGCCCCGTTTCCGGATCGATGGGCGCCTGGTTGGTCAAGGCGGCGTTGGGGTCCTGCTGCAGCGGGAAGCCGGTGACCGGGTCGATGGCCTGGCCATTGGCATCATACTGCACGACCTGGCTCTGGCCGACCGGCAGGCCGGTCGCGGGGTCGATCTGCTGGATCGGCAGGCCGGTGGCCGGATCGATCTGCTGCTGGATCGGCAGACCCGTCGCCGGATCGATCTGCTGCACGGGCAGGCCGGTGGCGGGATCGATGGTTGCGCCGGCCGGGGCTGTAGCCGTCTGACCGCCGATGGGCGTCAGGCCCTGCATGGGCAGACCCGTCGCCGGATCGATGGCCACGATCTGGCCGGTCGCCGGATCGACCGTGGTCTGCACCGGCTGGCCGGTGCCGCCATCCACATACTGGACCTGCGGCTGGCCCGTCGCCGGATCGATGATCGGCAGGCCGGTATTGGGATCGACCAGTTGCTGGGCGATGAGCTGACCGGCATAGGAGCTGCCCGGAATGGGCGTGGGCGAACGGCCGGCATGCGCCTTGGTCATGAATTCGGACCAGATGGTCGCCGGCACGTTGCCGCCAGAGAGGCTCGTCTGGGTGTCATTGTCATTGCCCAGCCAGACGCCCGTCACCAACGAGGAGGTGTAACCGACAAAGAGGGCGTCGCGGGCATTCTGGCTGGTGCCGGTCTTGCCGCCGAAATCCCAGCCACCCAGATTGGCGCCGCGGCCCGTTCCCACCTCGACGGCGGTCTTGAGCATGTCGTTCATCTCGGCCAGCACATTGGGGTCGATCACGCGGCCTGGGCCGGCAGTGGAGGCCTCGTAGAGCACATTGCCCTCGACGTCCTCGACCTTGGTGATGACATTGGGGATGACGCCATTACCACCATTGGCGAAGGGCGCATAGGCGCTGGTGAGTTCGAGCAGGTTCACTTCCTGCGTGCCGAGGGCGATCGACGGCACGGGGGTGAGATTGGAGGAAATGCCCATGCGCATGGCCACTTCCACCACCTTTTCGGGGGTCACGTCGATGGCGAGGCGACCGGCAATGGTATTGAGCGAATAGGCCAGGCCCTGGCGCAGCGTCACCGTGCCGGCATATTTGCCATTGGCATTGCGCGGGCTCCAGCCATTGTATTCGAACTGCGCGTCCTCGGCCAAGGTATCGGGCGTATAGCCCTTTTCCATGGCGGCAAGGTAGACGAAGGGCTTGAAGGTCGAGCCCGGCTGGCGCTTGGCGGTGACGGCACGGTTATACTGGCTCGCCTGGTAGTCGACGCCGCCGACCATGGCGCGCACGGTACCATCGACTTCCATGGCCACCAGCGCGCCCTGGGTAAAGCCGCGCTTGGGCCCCTCATTGGCCACCTGTTCCTTGACGATGAACTCGGCGTCCTTCTGCATCTTGTAGTCGATGGTGGTCTGCACCACGACGTCGGACTTGATCTCGCCGATATAGGCGGTCATCAGGCTTTCGACCCAGTCGGCGACGTAGGATTCCGAGCCGGCGACCACGGTGCGCACCGTCTGGTTGGGGTCGATGCGCGCGGCATTGGCTTCCTCGGCGGTGATATAGCCCTCCTGGGCCATGGCATTGAGCACGAGGCGCTGCCGCTCCTTGGCGCGATCCGGATTGACCTTGGGATTATAGGCCGAAGGCGCGGGCAGGATGCCGACCAGCATGGCGGCCTGTCCTAGTGAAAGATTGCGGGCCGAGACGCCGAAATAGGTCTGCGCAGCGGCTTCGATGCCGGTGGCACCGGCGCCGAAATAGACGCGGTTCATATAGAGTTCGAGAATTTCTTCCTTGGAGAAATTCTGCTCGAGCCAGACGGCGAGAATGGCCTCCTGCACCTTGCGGCCCAGGGTCTGGTCGGGCGTGAGGAAGAGATTCTTGGCGACCTGCTGGGTGAGAGTCGAGGCGCCGCGCGTCACTTCGCGCGCCTGCACCGACTCGATGGCCACCGACACGAGACCGATCGGGTCGACGCCGAAGTGACTCATGAAGCGCCGGTCTTCCGAGGCGATGAAGGCGGCCGGAACATAATGCGGCAATTCCCGGAACGTCACAGCCTCGCCGCCGGTCTGGCCACGATTGGAAATCAGGCTGCCATCGGCCGCGAGAATGCGGATATTGGGCGGACGCTCGGGAATGGCCCAGGTATTGGACGCCGGCAGTTGCGCGCCGTAATAGACGACGACGCCGATGGCGGCGAGGCCGCCCCAGAGGCAGGCGACAAAGCCCCACCACAGCAGGCCCATGAGAAAGCCGCCCGAACGCGAGCGGCGCTTTTTCGGGCGAACCGGTTCGGCCTTGCCCTTACGGGGAGGCTTCTGCGCCTTGGGCGGCTTGCCGCCACCACCGCCGCCACCATTGCCGCCGCGGCCGCCAGGACGAACGTCATCGACCGAAAAGGCCATGCTTTGGCCCATGGTCGGCTCGACGCGCTGGCCCTTGCCCGCCGGGCGGGCCTGGGGCTTGTTCTGGCGATCCTTGGGAGCGCCCACGCGGTCATCGGCCGAAATGCGAAAATCCATCAGGCAACCTAAAGCGGAAAGGGGTCCATGCTGCTTCTACCCTGTTCGCCCGGCAAGGGAAACACATGGTCACCGGGAGGTTAAGATCGGACCAATGGCCCGTCATTGCCCCGAGAGCGTTTAGCAGCGCATGAGCCAAGCTTCTCAGCGGCAAATGTGGCCGGTTTATGGGGGCTCCGGCGGGTTTTGCGGCGCTGTGACAGCGGCGACACAGTGACCGGATCGCCTGCGATCAGGCCAATGCGGACAGAACCACCTCGGCACATGCCTGGTGCATGACCCTCCGATCAAGCGCTGGCGGATCGGCAAAGAGAAAGGCCATTTCTTCTGGTACCGGCTCATTGGCCCGCTCGAGAAAGGTATAGTGTCCCACCTCGGCGCCCATGCTGACGTGGGAAAATCCCGGATTTTCGGCCCGGAGCCAGTTTGCCCCGAAGGCAGACGGCGCTTCGGCATCGGCATCGCCGGTGACCAGCAGCGTCGGCACGCCAATGCCGGCAAGGCTTTCGGGCGAAAAGGCGCGCAACGGCGGCGGCGCGGCGATGGCGACGATCGAGCGGATGCGCCTATCGGCGACATCATCGCCCTGCCGCGACCAGCTCGCTTGAAATGATCGTGATTGGTCGAGAAGGCGCGGGAGGTGGGCGGCAGCATCGGGCATTTCACGCGGACCGGCGGCGGTGATACCCGCCGCCCGTGCCCAGGCGTCGTATCGCGTCATGGCGCCGCGCGCGCCGCCCAGCGACAACACGGCGTAGCAGCCGAGCGAAAAGCCGACGGCCGAAACCCGATCGAGATCCAGCCGGCCGGCAAAGGGCCCATGCGCCGCCAGTTCCGTCAGAAGCGCCGAAAGATCGGGGGCCCGTTCCCACCAGGCCAGGAAGCCTTCTGGCCGATAGGGTTCGCGAGCCGTATTGCCATGGTGATGGGCACCGATCACCACATGGCCGTGGCCGGCCAGGAACCGCGCCAGCCAGCCCAGGCTTTGCGGCGAGCCTCCGGTGCCATGCGAGAGTAGGACCACCGGCAGGGCGCCGCCGGCTTCGTGGTCGGCATCGCGGCTGACCGCGCCCGACTCGAAAAACTGTCCCTCGGCTGACACTGGAGCACCCGTCCCGGCCATGGCTGGATACCAGGCCGTCCAGGCCAGCGGGCGCGGACCGGCATCGTCCCAGTCTCGACGAGCGCCATCCCAAGCCATGCCGTCCCTGATGCCGATAGCCGCCATGTGCCTTCCCCGAACCGTGGACCAACATCACCCGGGGCGGGTGGAAATTTCAAGCTCCGGCCGGGATGATGAGCGCTTGCTGCCTTGTCCGGGCCGCAAATCCCGGCCACAAGCCAGGGCATGCGCCTGCCCCTTCTTGCCATGACCATCGCCGGATTGCTGTTTGCCGCGCCCCCGGCGCGTGCCGATGCGGCGCTGGATGCGCTGAACGATGCCATCGCCGCCTTTTCCACCGCACGCGCGCAACTGCCGGGCGAACTGGCCGGCGTCGACGTCGCAGCCTATGGCGACGCGCTGACCCTGGGACGGTTCACGTCAGCGGTCTGGGGCGGCGAGGTGTTGCTCGATCTTTACCGGAGCGATGGCGGCGGGGCCTGTGGGCGCTATGCCGCCTTTGTCGATCTGCCGCCGCGCGACGGCGTGATCCGGCTCGCGCTCTGTCCGCAATTTTCCGCGGAAGGCACGCCGGCGCTGCGCCGGCTGACCATCCTGCACGAAATGGTGCATGTCGTGGCCGGTGCCGATGAATGCCAGGCCATGGCCTTTGCCGCGCGGATCGAGGTGCTGTCGACCGGCGCCCATACCCCGGTCGACAGCTACTGGCAGGCCAATGGCTGCGCGCGCTCAGGGTTCAGCCTGCCCTAGTTATTCAGCAGCCGCATAGTAACTGGAGGATGGGCGGATGGCCGCGATGATGGCGTCTGCAGCATCGGCGACAAAGATGGGGTCCGCCCGGAGCGCCTCAAGCGTCCGCGCGGCGGGCAAAGCACCGACCCAATCCTCGAAGGCAAAGTCCAGAGCGGCGGCCGCTTCGGAGATGGCCGAATCCAGGCTATCGGCAACCGCAATCACCCCCGGCACATCGGGAAAGGAAATGCCGTAGCCGGAACGGGCATCTTTGTGGATGAGGGCCAGGTAGTGCGTGTCAGTGACTGTCATCGGTTGACCAACCTGCTTGCCGGTAGATGGATCGGACCGTCCCAATCGGGATGTCGCGGCGGGGATGGGGCAGGATCACCACTCTGCCCGTTCCTGAATGTCGATATTTATGGTGGGAACCGCGGGTCGAAACAAGGGCGAAGCCGTCGGCCTCAAGGCGACGGACTATCTCGCGACTATCGCTCAGCAATCGTTTGACCATGCCTCACCTCACAGTCAATGCGAGGCGAGGTCAACACGGCAAAAGTTGTCGTCGAAAACTCACCGCCAGCCGAGCGCCGGGGCGACGTACTTCAGGATGCTCTCGATGACATGGGCATTGTAATCGACGCCGAGCTGGTTGGGCACGGTGAGGAGCAGCGTGTCCGCTTCGGCGATGGCTTCGTCCTGGCGCAGTTCCTCGATCAGCTTGTCGGGCTCGGCGGTATAGCCGCGGCCGAAGACGGCGCGCTTTTCCGGTTCGATATAGCCGAACTGGTCTTCCTCGGGCCGGCCGGAGCCGAAATACATGCGGTCCTGGTCGTTGACGAGGGCGAAGATTGAGCGGCTGACCGAAACGCGGGGCGTGCGTGTATGGCCCGCTTCCGCCCAGGCGGCGCGATAGGCACGGATCTGCTCGGCCTGCTGGATGTGGAAGGGCTTTCCTGACTCGTCGAATTTGAGGGTGGACGACTGGAGATTGAGCCCGAGCTTGGCCGCCCAGACGGCGGTCGCGTCGCTGGCCGCGCCCCACCAGATGCGTTCGAGGAGGCCTTCCGAATAAGGTTCGAGCCGCAGCATGCCAGGCGGATTGGGGAACATGGGCCGCGGATTGGGCTGAGCAAAACCCTGGCCGGTAATGGCCTTGAGGAAGATTTCGGCATTGAGGCGCGCCATGTCGGCGTCGGTCTGGCCTTCGGCGGGCTGGTAGCCGAAATAGCGCCAGCCATCGATCACCTGCTCGGGCGAGCCACGGGAAATGCCCAGTTGCAGGCGCCCGCCGGCAATCAGGTCCGCCGCGCCGGCATCCTCGGCCATGTAGAGCGGGTTCTCGTAACGCATATCGATGACCGCCGTGCCCAGCTCGATGGTCTTGGTCTTGGCGCCGGCGGCGGCGAGCAGCGGGAAGGGCGAGGCCAATTGGCGTGCAAAGTGATGCACGCGGAAATAGGCGCCATCGGCACCCAGTTCCTCGGCCGCCACGGCCAGGTCGATGGATTGCAGCAGCGCGTCGCCGGCGCTCCGCGTTCCGGAATTGGGTGACGGACTCCAATGACCAAAGGACAGGAAACCGATCTTCTTCATGTTGACCTCACATCAATGCGCCGCGGCTGCCTGACCTAGCTAATAGGCGAGGCGCACAGCGACAAGGGAGCGCGGAGAAACAATGCGGTTCGAGCCAGTGAACAGCGGCGATCGACCCCTGCTATTGAACCCGAGGACTCGGTCATGCGTTTGCTCTGCACGAAACCCGAAAGGAGTGAGCAGATGTCAAATTCCAACCAGAGTGACCGTGGCCGTGCGCAGGACCGCGCAAAGGTCGCCGCCGGTCAGGATTACGAAGTGCGCTACGAGGCCGAAAAGACCGGCACGAGCGCCGGCGCGGTCAAGGATGCGGTGAAAAAAGCGGGCAATTCTCGCGACGCCGTCGAAAAGCACCTCAAGCACTGACCCCCATGAAAAAGGCCCTTCTCTCGAAGGGCCTTTTCGTCAGCGACCGAGAAAGGCGATCAACGCGCTGTTGAAGCGGTCGGCATGGCTCACATTGAAGCCGTGGGGCGCGCCGTCCACTTCGACCAGCGTGCTGCCGGCAATGGCATCATGGGTGCGCTGGCCTGATCCTTCGATGGGCACAATGCCATCGGCCGTGCCATGAATGATGAGGGTCGGCACGGTGACCTTCTTGAGATCGTTGCGGAAATCGGTGGTACCGAAGGCTTTCATGCAGCCCAGGGCGGCCGTCTGGTCGGACTGGAGGCAAAGGGCAATGGCGTCCTGGCGCTCCTGCTCGGTGACCATGAGTTCGCCATTGGCGGAAAAGAAGTCCTTGGTGAACTGGTCGAAGAACATTTCCCGGTTCGCCTTGAGGCCCTCCTCCATTTCCTTGGCCTTCTCCTCGGTGAGCGGCCCGTCGGGATTATCGGGCCCCTGCATGAGAAAGGGCGGAACAGCCGCTGCAAACACCACCGAGTGCAGCCGGTCCTCCCCGAACTTGCCGATATAGCGGGCCACTTCGCCACCGCCCATGGAGAAGCCAACAAGGGTGATGTCGCGGAGATCGCGATCATCGATCAGCCCGGCGAGATCGTCCGCCAGCGTATCGTAGTCAAAGCCCGACTCCGGCTTATCGGACCGGCCGAAGCCGCGCCGATCATAGGTGATGACGCGGTAGCCGGCCGCGGTGAGGGCGGGGACCTGCTTTTCCCAGGCAGCACCCGAGAGCGGCCAGCCGTGAATGAGGATGACCGGGCGGCCAGTGCCGCCGCTATCCTCGGTAAAGATGGTGATGGGTTCGGGGGACAAGTCGGGCTCCTCGGTCGGATTGCTCAGGTATGACCCAACGGCTGGCCGATGGGCCTGTTCCCCTTGTGCCGATCACAAGCACCGCGTTGACGCGATGGTGTTCGGCCCGCCCGAGGCAGGTTCAGCGGCCCTCGGCATTGGCGCGGATCTTGAGGAGGCCCGCCAGCACCGCGGCTTCCTCCTCGGGGCCGATGCCCTTCAAAAAATCGGTGAATAGATTGGTGCCTTCGTCGCGCATGATCTCGAGAATGCCGATGGCGTCCTGCTTGAGGAAGATCCGGCGCACGCGCCCGTCCTTGTCGTCAGGCCGGCGCTCGATCCAGTTCTTGGCTTCGAGCCGCTCGAACAGCTTGCCTGCCGAAGCCCTGCCCATCTGCATATAGGCGGCCAGTTCGATCTGGGTCGCCCCCTCGTGCTCGGAAATATACATCAGCGCCCACCATTGCGAATGGGTGAGCTGGTGCCGGGCCATCTTGGCGTCGAAATAGACCGAGATCAGCCGCGACAGGTCATGGATGGTGGTGAAGAGCTGGCCATGGTCCACGCGCGATCCGGTCTCGGTGTCGGCCAGTTGGGGATCTCCATTCGACTGGATCGGCTGGGCCATGGGCATTCTCCGTCTGCGGCCGCTACCTAGCACCCCGCGATGCGCGATGCATCCATGGTAAATTGTATCGCAGGCTACAAACTTGATGCAGCGCAAACATGTATGCTAGCCTACAAAAATTGCAGCCGCTGCAAGAGCTGCCGATCTGGAGGGGAACATGACTTCCGAAACCTCGCGCGTTTCGCGCCGCAATTTCATCAAGGCAGCCGGCCTAGGCGCCGCCAGCACGGCCATCGGCGCGACCACATTGGGCGCGGCCCAGGCGCAGGAAGAAAACTGGGACGCCGAAGTGGACGTCATCGCCGTGGGATCGGGCGGCGCGGCCCTGGCCGGCGCCTGCGGCGCCATCGACAATGGCGCCAGCGTTTTGATCCTCGAAAAGGCCGACTTCATCGGCGGCACGACCAGCAAATCGGGCGGCGGCTCCTGGGTGCCCAACAGCCACCACATGCAGGCCGCCGGCCTCAAGGACGACCGCGACACCTTCCTGCGCTATTGCGCCCGCGTCTCCTTCCCCGAACTCTACAACGACCAGAGCCCGACCTATGGGCTGATGCCGAATAATCTGAAGCTCCTCGAAACCTTCTACGACAACGCCGCGCGCGTCTTCGAAAAGCTCGACCAGACCGGCGCCCACCCGACCACCATGGCCATGTCCTGGGACAACCAGCCCGGCGCCGACTACCACGGCCAGATCGAGGAAAACGGAGCCATTCGCGGCCGCCAGACTTCGCCGCGCGACGAAGACGGCAATGAAGGCTTCGGCTTCCACATGATCATGCATATGCAGGCCTATGTGGAAGAACGCGGCGCCACCATCCTGACCGAACACCGGGTCACCCGGATCCTGCGCGACGAGACCGGCCGCGTCATCGGTGTCGAAGCCGAGACGCCCGAAGGCGCCAAGCGCTTCCGCGCTTTGAAGGGCGTGATCTTCGGTTCGGGCGGCTTTACCCAGAACCCGGAAATGCGCGCCAATTACCTCAGGACCCCGATCATGGGCGGTTGCGCCGTGCCGGCCAACGAGGGCGACCTCATTCTCATGGCCAGCGAAGTGGGCGCGAAATTCGGCAATCTCAACGAGGCCTGGAACCAGCAGGTCGTGCTCGAGGAAGTGCTGGAATTCTCCAGCGTTGCCAGCGGCGTCTTCTTCCTTGGCGGCGACAGCTCGATTGCCGTCAACCGCTTCGGCAAGCGCATGTATGACGAAAAATACGTCTATCCCGAGCGCGCCCGCTCCCACCAGGTCTATGACCAGTGGACCGGTTCCTATCCCAACCTCTACCAGATCTTCATCTTCGACCATGCCGCGCGCGAATTTGGCGGCATGCTGGTGCCGACGCTCGACACCGACGTTTCGGCGACGACCACCGTGGCCGAAACGCTCGAAGAGCTGGCCGAAAAGGTGCAGGCGCGCTTTGATGCCCTGGCCGACCGCATCGGCACCTACAAGCTCGATCCGGATTTCCTCGCCAACCTCAAGGAAACCATCGCGCGCTATAACGGCTTTGCCGAAACCGGCAAGGATACCGATTTCCACCGCGGCGAGGCCCCGGCCGACGCCTTCTTCCACTCGGCGGAAAACAAGCGCGATTATCCCAATCCCTATATGGCGCCGATCTCTGACACTGGCCCCTATTACGCCGTGCTGCTGGGCGCGGGCGCGCTCGACACCAAGGGCGGTCCGGTCTTCAACGAAAACGGCCAGGTGGTCGATATCCACGACCAGCCGATCCCCGGCCTCTATGTGGCCGGCAATGCCGCCGCCTCGCCCTCGGGCAAGAGCTATCTGGGCGGCGGGGGCACGCTGGGCCTCGGCGTTACCTTCGGCTACATGGCCGGCGAACACGCCGCGGCACAGGCCTGACCTGTCGTTCCGGGAGGGCGTTCGCGCCCTCCCTCCCCTTCACCGAGGAAGAGCCCTTGACCCGCAGCATGTTGCACACGGCCCGGCTGGGCCAGCCCGGTGGACAGCCCTGCCTGGTTCTCCACGACCGCTATGGCGACCTGGACGATGCCCGCACCCTCGGCCGCACTCTGGCACCCGCCAGCGCCAGCATCCTTGCCGTGCAGGCGCCGCGCCTGCAGACGGTGGGCGGAGTGGGCAAGGTCCAGGGCTATTACTGGTATGTGGGGCCGCGCGAGCGGGCCGAACTCACGAGCCTCGGCGACAGCCTTTTCCATCTCGAGCACCTGCTGCTCGATGCCGCCGGCGGTGGCGACAAGGTGACGCTGATCGGCGCCGGCGAGGGCGGCACCATGGCGCTGCTCACAGCCATGACTTGGCCGGAAAAGGTGGCCGAGGTGATCGCCGTGGATGCGGCCCTGCCGCTCAATTTCAATCGCATCCCCATTGAATGGCCGAGCATGGGCGGGCTGCGCGTGACGCTGGTGGGCGAGAACCCTTCGGAGGTGACTACCGACCTGCTGGTGGCGCGTGGCGTCGCCCTGCGGCTCGTCCCCAGCATTGCGGCCCAGCATCAGCCGGCCTGACACATATCCATATTTGAGGAGACAATCATGACTATCCGCGCCGCCATCCTGGCCGCTTCCCTCTCGCTGCTTGCGTCGGTTTCGGCCCTTGCCGCCGAGCATGAGGTCAAAATGCTCAATTCGGGCGACACCGGCCGCATGGTGTTCGAGCCGGCCTATCTCGAAATCGCCGCCGGCGACACGGTCACTTTTGTCGCCACCGATCCGGGCCACAATGCCGAGAGCATCAAGGACCTGATCCCCGAAGGCGCCACCGCCTTCAAGGGCAAGCTGGGCGAGACCATTTCGGTGACCTTCGACGTGGAAGGCGCCTATGCCTATAAATGCGCCCCGCACCTCGGCATGGGCATGGTGGGCCTCATCGTCGTTGGCGAAGCGCCGGCCAATCTCGACGCCATCGCCGAAGCCCGCTTCCCCGGCAAGGCCAAGGAACGCTTCGACGAAATGCTGGCGCTGGCGGCGGAGTAACTTCCCGCGTATTGCCCGTTACCGCCGTCATCAATGCCAGGAAGCCATCGGCTTCTTCTTACCCTCCCCCTTGAGGGGAGGGTAGCGGCGCTAGGCCGGCACGGCCGTAGCAGAGCTAGGGTGGGGGTGTCGGAGGCTTGCCGGTCCGCACGTTTGAGCCGCAGGACCCCCTCCCCAGCTACGCTAAGGCCCTCACGGGCCAAGCTTCACTACCCTCCCCTCAAGGGGGAGGGTGGGATGGGACCGACGCCGTCATTCGAGCCTCTAGACGTCGAGGTTGCTGACGTTCAGCGCATTGTCCTGGATGAAGTCGCGGCGCGGTTCGACGAGGTCGCCCATGAGGGCGGTGAAGATTTCGTCGGCTTCGTCGGTCTGGCCCATCTCGACGCGCAGCAGGGTGCGGGCATTGGGATCGAGCGTGGTTTCCCAGAGCTGCTCGGCATTCATTTCGCCAAGGCCTTTATAGCGCTGCAGCGACACGCCCTTGCGGCCGGCATCGGTGACGGCCTTGAAGAGGCTTGCCGGCCCGAAGACCGGGATCGTCTCGCCCTTGCGGGTAAAGGTCGGCACGCCGCCGAAGAGTTCGTCGAGCCGCCCGGCCAACTGCCGGAGCTTGCGGGCATCGGCGGACTGGAGCAGGGCGCGGTCGATATAATGCGTCTCGGTCACGCCGCGCACGGTGCGCGAGAAGGCGAGGGCATCCTCGTCGTTTACGGTGCCCGTCCAGCCGCGCTCCAGCTCGTCGGAAATGCGATCGAGGCGGTTGGCAACGCGCTTCAGCGTTTCTTCCGACCTGGCCGGATCGGACATGCCCTCGGCATCGAGCCCGCCTACGATCGCCGCCTGCTCCACCAGATTGCGGTTGTAGCGCAGGTTGAGATTGTTGATGGCGTTCACGATGTCTCGCGACTGCTGCAGGATGGACATGAGGTCCGCCCCCGCATGTTCGGCGCCGTCGCGGGTCTTGAACACCGCGTCTTCAAGGCCGCCCTCGAGCAGGTAGTCCTCCAGCGCCCGCTCGTCCTTGAGATAGAGTTCGGAGCGGCCGCGGGTGGCTTTGTAGAGCGGCGGCTGGGCGATGTAGATATGCCCGCGCTCGATCAGTTCGCGCGTCTGCCGGTAGAAGAAGGTCAGCAGGAGCGTGCGGATATGGGCGCCGTCCACGTCGGCGTCGGTCATGATGATGATCTTGTGGTAGCGCAGCTTGTCGGCGTTGAATTCCTCGCGGCCGATGCCGGTGCCCAGCGCCGTGATCAGCGTGCCGACCTGGTCGGACGAAATCATGCGGTCAAATCGCGCACGCTCGACATTGAGGATCTTGCCGCGCAGCGGCAGCACGGCCTGGTTGGATCGGTCGCGGCCCTGCTTGGCGGAACCACCGGCCGAGTCGCCCTCGACGATGAAGATTTCGGACTTGGCCGGATCGCGTTCCTGGCAGTCGGCGAGCTTGCCGGGCAGCGAGGATATTTCGAGCGCACCCTTGCGGCGGGTGAGTTCGCGCGCCTTGCGGGCCGCCTCGCGGGCCGCAGCGGCTTCAACCACCTTGCCGACGATGGTCTTGGCCTCGTTGGGGTGTTCCTCGAACCACTGGCCAAGCTTTTCGTTGACGATGTTCTCGACCACCGGGCGGACTTCTGATGAGACCAGCTTGTCCTTGGTCTGCGAACTGAATTTCGGATCCGGCACCTTGACCGAAAGCACGCAGGTCAGGCCCTCGCGGGTGTCGTCACCCGACAGCTCGACCTTTTCCTTCTTGGCGATGCCCGAAGACGTCGCATAGCCCGTCACCTGGCGCGTCAGCGCGCCGCGCAGACCAGCCAGATGCGTGCCGCCATCGCGCTGCGGGATGTTGTTGGTGAAGCAGAGGACATTCTCGTGGTAGCTGTCGTTCCACTGCAGCGCCACCTCGACGGTGATGCCGTCCTTTTCCGAGCGCATGACGATCGGGGTCTCGATGACAGGCGCCTTGGACTTGTCGAGATACTTCACAAAGGCTTCGAGGCCGCCTTCGTAGAACAATTCGACTTCCACCGGCTCGGGATGGCGGTGGTCGCGCAGATGGATGCGCACGCCGGAATTGAGGAAGGCCAGTTCGCGCAGACGGTGTTCGAGCGTCTTGAAGTCGAACTCCACCATGGTGAAGGTTTCGGAGCTGGGCAGGAAGGTGATTTCCGAGCCCGAGCGGCCTTCATAGGTGCCGGGCTTCTTGTCTTCCTTGTATTCGCCCACGACCTTCAACGGCGCGTCGGCGACGCCATGGGTGAAGCTCATCTCATGGATCTGCCCGTCGCGGCGGATGTTGAGCTTCAGAAACACCGAAAGGGCGTTCACGACAGAGACGCCGACGCCATGGAGGCCACCGGACACCTTATAGGAATTCTGGTCGAATTTACCGCCGGCATGGAGCTGGGTCATGATGACCTCGGCGGCCGACACGCCTTCGGAGGCATGGATGCCGGTGGGAATGCCGCGGCCATTGTCGTTGACCGAACAGGAGCCATCGGCGTTGAGCGTCACCGTCACGAGGTCGGCATGGCCCGCCAGGGCCTCGTCGATGGCGTTGTCGACGACTTCGTAGACCATGTGATGCAGGCCCGAACCGTCGTCGGTATCCCCGATATACATGCCCGGGCGCTTGCGCACGGCATCGAGGCCCTTGAGCACCTTGATACTGTCGGCGCCATACTCGTTCGGGGTCGGATTTTCGCTGTCGCTCATGGGGTCCGAATCAGTCGATTTCACGTGACGAATGTTCTAGCGGAATGGGGCTTTAACCCCAAGGATTTTGCCGGTTTCCGTGGCTTTTGCTGGGCATAAGGCTTTCAGAAACGCGGTGTCATTCCCGCGAAGGCGGGAACCTCTGTTTGGAGGCCACAACACCAACAGAGGTCCCCGCTTTCGCGGGGATGACGTTGCAGTATTCAACGATTTGCCGCGCCACTAACGGAGGCCGCTCAGCCGCCCATCCCGCACGCCGATCCGCTGGGCCCGGTCTTCCAGTGCTTCAAACAGCACCATGTCGGTGCCGGTCAGGAAACACTGCGTCTCGAGCCCATCCAGCGCCGCAAACAGCGCCCGTCGCCGGTCGGGGTCGAGATGGGCGGCAATCTCGTCGAGCAGCAGGAAAGGCACTATGCCGGTCCGCAGCCGCACGAGGCGCGCATGGGCGAGGATGAGGCCGATCAGCAGCGCCTTCTGCTCGCCGGTCGAGCCCAGGGCCGCCGGCATAGCTTTTTGCGCATGCAGCACGTCGAGGTCGACGCGGTGTGGTCCAGATATGGTGCGTCCGGCGGCGCGATCAAGCCCGCGCGCATCGTGCCAGCGCCGGGCCAGCAGCGTTTCGAGCTCCGCCGAGGTGGTCGCCTCGGCCCCATCCTCGAACAGCGGGGTCAGCGACAGCATGGCCGCCGGGAAACTGCCATCGTCGAGGCTTTCGGCGATCAGCGCCTGGAGATGCTGCAAACTATCGGTGCGGTTGAGGTGGATCGAGGCGCCGAACTCGGCCATCTGCGCCTCGATGGCGGAGAGCCAGCGCGCATCGCCCCCCTCTTCGAGCAGCTTGTTGCGCTGCCGCATGGCCTTGTCATAGTCCGAGACCGCCGAGGAATGGCTGGGAATAAGCGTCGTTACCAGCCGGTCGAGAAAGCGCCGCCGCTCGCCCGCCGGCCCGGAGAACAGGCCATCCATGGCCGGGGTCAGCCAGAGCACGCGCAGATAGTCGCTCATGGCCTCGATGGAGCGGGCATTGGCGCCATTGATGCGGACCCGCCGCCCGCCATCGGGCAAGGCGCCGGTGCCGATATCAGCGGGCCCGTCATCAGTCTCGACGGTGGCGGCAACCGCCCAGGGCAGATCGGAGCCTTGCGATTGCAGCGTATCGAAACTGGCGCCGCGCAGCCCCCGTCCCGGCGAGAGCACCGACACGGCTTCGAGCAGGTTGGTCTTGCCCGAGCCATTGGGCCCGGTCAGCACGACGTGGCGTTCGTCGAGATCGAGCGCGGCGGAGGTATAGTTGCGAAAGGCGGTGAGGCGGAGGCGGGAGATGTGGCGGATCATTTCGCCCCTTCTTCCCCTCTCCCCTTGAGGGAGAGGGTGGATCGCGCGCAGCGCGAGACAGGTGAGGGGTCCCGCCCACACATATGTTGATCACGAGGGATGCGCAGACCCCTCATCCGCCCCTTCGGGGCACCTTCTCCCTCAAGGGGAGAAGGGAAGGCGAGCATCTTTGCTCGCTCCTACACCCGCATCGGCATCAGCACATAGAGCGCGTTGGCCTCGCCCTCTTCCTTCACCAGGGTCGGGGAATTGGCGTCGTTGAAGAGGAAAACGGCGCTTTCCGAGCGGATCTGGGTGATGATGTCGAGCAGATATCGGGCGTTGAAGCCGATCTCGAAGCCGTCGGTGTCGAAGTCGACCGCCACTTCTTCGCTGGCGGTGCCGTGGTCGGGGTTGGTCACCGAGAGCTCGAGCAGGCCATCCTTGGCCGAGAGCTTGACTGCCTTGCCGCCGCGATCCGAGGCAATGGTCGAGACGCGATCGACGGCGATAGCAAAGCCGGCTTTGTCGACCAGCATCTGCTTGTCGTTGTTCTTGGGCGTCACCCGGTCATAATCGGGGAAGGTGCCTTCGATCAGTTTCGAGAGCAGCACGACCGGGCCCACGGTGAAGCGGATCTTGGTGTCGCTGACTTCCACATGGACGTCGCCATCGACGCCATCGAGCAGCTTCTGGACTTCGCCCACGGTCTTTTTCGGCACGATAATGCCGCTCATGCCGGCGGCGCCATTGGGCGCGGCGATCTCGGCCCGCGCCATGCGGTGGCCGTCGGTGGCGACGGCGCGGAACAGCGACCCGGACTGCGAATTCTCGACGGAGTGGAAATAGATGCCGTTGAGATAGTAGCGCGTCTCCTCGTTGGAGATGGCGAACTGGGTGCGCTCGATCAGCTCGCGGAGCGAGGCGGCAGCAATGTCGAATTCATGCGCGAAAGCGCCGGACTTGAGATCAGGGAAGCTTTCGGGGGAGAGACAGGCGAGGTTGAAGCGCGAGCGGCCGGAGGTGAGGACCATGTTCTCGCCGCCATCGGTCTCGAGGCGCACTTCGGCGCCGTCGCTGAGCTTGCGGACGATTTCGTAAAGCGTGTGGGCCGGTACCGTGGTGGTGCCCGGGGTCGAGACCATGGCCGGCACGCTTTCGGTCACCTCGATATCGAGGTCGGTGGCGCGCAATTCGATACGGTCGTCGCTCGCCTTGAACAGCACGTTGGCCAGGATGGGATAGGTGTTGCGGCGTTCAACCACCCGATGCACATGGCTCAGCGACTTGAGCAGATGATTGCGTTCGAGCGTGACTTTCATGGACCGTTCTTCCTGGGGCTTACGCACAGCAAATCCGGCAGCCGCCGGGGTTGGGACGTTTACAGTTTCATAAGGAATTGGCAAGGCCGACAGGGCTTCTCGTCGCACCCAAGCTGTGGACTTCAGCTCTGGAAATGTACGGTGATGTCGAAGCGTTCGCCGCTCCCCGCGCCCAGATCTCCGAGACCCTCGAAGGGCAGGCAGGCGGCAATGGCCGCGGCGATGGATTGCATGAAGACCGGATACTGGCCAGCCGTGCGCACGCTGTCGAGTTCGACATAGGGCTCGCCATCGAGCGTGCCGTCGCCGAAAAAGGCGAGGCCCACCGAAATGCGCTTGTCCTCGTAGCCCGGCGGCAGGCTCCAGCAGGCCAGCAACTGCTCCTGCACAGAGACGGCGATGGCCAGGTTCTGCTGGGCCAGGTCGGCAGGCGTGGGCGCCTGTCCGGCAGCAGCGGAGGCGACCGGGAAAAACAACGGAAGAACAAAAAGTGCGAAGCGAACCATGCGCAGTCTCTGCCGGGCGGATCGGGTCAGATTAAGGCACCTTTGCGGTTCCGCACAGGTCAGTCGCGTCTGGCTTGCAACCAGATCGGCGGCCCGCCGTTCGCCCCGGCAACACGAGGAGGCGAACATGCCGGGACACTCGATCTGGAGCCGATATAGCTATGCCTGGGTGACGCTGGGCTTTTTCCTCATTTCCATCATTGGCCACTGGCTTTTCGGCTGGTTCGCCTTCGCCCAGGAACAGGCCAGCCATGGCCAGGCCGCGGAGGCCGGGCCGTATGTGATCGAAATGATGCGCGACACGCTGGAAAACTGGCAGTCCGAATTCCTGCAACTGCTCTGGCAGGTCGGCGGCCTCGCCATCCTGCTCCATGTCGGCTCGCCGCAATCGAAAGAGGGCGACGACCGCATGGAAGCCAAGATCGACGAAATCCTGAAGCGCGTGGCCAAGCAGGATGGCGAGGCCATCATCAACGAACTCGACGAGGCCTATGCCGGCCGGCATACCGACAAGCAGTTCAGGAAGCGGGCCGAGCGGCGGGAGTGAGGCGCCACAATGCGCAGCCGGTCAGGAAATCGAGGCTTCGTGCCCTTCGAACATAGGTCTCCGTGATGTCCTAAATTCGCTCCACCGGAGGGTTTTGACCGCGCGCAGCGCGGCCAACTGGCCCTGCGCGCATAGCGCTTCGGGCATAGTCAGCTCAAATCGGTCCACCGGACCGATTTGACCGCGCGCAGCGCGGCCGCTGACTATTCCTCCAGCATGCGCTTCAGGAGTTCGATTTCCTGGCCCAGCTCCAGGTCGTCCTTGATCATTTGCTCGACCTTGCGGACCGAGTGGAGGACGGTGGTGTGGTCGCGGCCACCGAAGCGCCGGCCGATTTCGGGCAGCGAGCGCGAGGTCAGAGCCTTGGCCAGATACATGGCGATCTGGCGCGGGCGCACCACATCGCGCGAACGGCGAGCCGAGAGCAGTTCGTTGCGCGGCACCTTGTAGTGGCGCGAGACGACCTTGAGGATGTCCTCGATGCGGACGCGCTTGGCGTCGCGGGCCCGGATCAGATCGGCCAGAGTCTTTTCGGCCAGGGGCACGGTGACCAGTTCGCCGGTCAGCTGATAGGCGGCGACGAGGCGATTGACGGCGCCATCGAGATCGCGGCCATGGCTGATCACCGAGCGGGCGATGTAATCGACCACCGGGCCGGGGAAGTGGAGGCCGAAGCGGGCGCTGGCCTGGTCGGCACGGCGCTGCACGATGTCGCGGCGCAGGTCCTGGTCAAAGGAGGTGATCGGCACGACAAGACCGCCCGAGAGCCGCGAGCGGACGCGCTCGTCGAGCATTTCGAGATCGCGCGGCGGGGCGTCGCCGGCCACCACGACCTGCTTAGCCCCGGTCAGCAGGGTGCCCAGGGTGTGGCCGAATTCGGTGGCGGACTTGCCCTGGAGGAACTGCATGTCGTCGATCAAAAGGAGGTCGACCCGGCGCAGCCATTCCTTGAAGCCGAGCGCGCTCTGGCGCTGCACGGCGGTGATGAAATGGTACATGAAGTGGTCGGCCGTCAGATAGACGATGTTCTTGGACGGGTCCGCCTGGCTCACCGCATGGGCGATGCCGTTGAGCAGGTGGGATTTGCCGAGGCCCACGGTCGAATGGATATAGACCGGGTTGAAGGTCACGGCATTGTTGATGGCGGCGCTGGCAATCTGCTTGGCGACGCCGAAGGCCATCTCATTGGCCGAGCCGGCGACAAAGGTCTCGAAGGTCATGCGCGGATCGATGGCGCTGCCATTGAGGGCGTCGCCGCTCTTGGCCGTATCGCGCAAGAGGCGCGGCGTTGCTGCGGCCACGGCTGCCGGTGCAGGCGCCGCCTGCTGGGCGGCGGGCGCTTCGGCGGCAACTTCGGCCACCGGCGCGAGGCGCGGGCGGGCCTGGCCGTTGACGCGCATGGTCACCTGCAGCCGGGCCGCCTCGGGAATGTCATTGCGGAAGGCTTCGACGATGCGGTCGGCATAGTTCGACTGCACCCAGGAGCACAGGAAGCGCGTCGGGGCGGAGAGGTGGACCAGATCGTCGACGATTTCCTCGAGCTCGAGGCGGGCGAACCAGGAAGTGAAGACGTCCTCGCCGACCGCCGCCTTGAGACGGGCGCGTACCCGCACCCAGAGATCGCGATGATCGGGAGAAGCGAGTTCGGAACTGGTCATGACAGGGGTGCCGCCTTTGGTGGAAGAAGTGGGGGATGGAGAATTGGCACTGGCCCAATCATCCCGTCCCGCGGTCGCCTGCATCATCGTGTCTAGCCCCATGTTTGCTGCTGCCCGGCCCGCAAAGCCGGTAGCCCTGTTCTTGTTTGTTGTGTCCTTCCGGGTCCCTGATGGCCCGGTTGTTTGTGGACACGGCTTTACCCCCGCCCGTTCGCACGGGACGCACTCATCCTGCCCGGTGACTGACGCCACCGTTTCCTACTTGACCTGTCACTTGAACCCGACGACCCCGGCCGACGGGCGAATGAACGCTGCCAACTCAAATTGACTGGTTGCCGCAAGAGCAACCGAACCCAAAATACTTGGCTGAAATCTCCGGCAGGACTGCCGGAACTGCCCCAAACCCAACCTCCGCTTCGGAGGTCGACCGACGGTTCGGGAGGGTCGTTCCACCCCTCTTTTTCCCCGTCAGCCAGATCACCTTAGAGGCCAGAAATTGGAGCAGCAAGACGTGAATCGTTGAAAAAGGGTCTTGACTCGGAACCGCGTTTTTCGGGGTTGTCCGCCGCCGAAATCCACCCTCCGGCAAGGGCCTGTGACTCAACGCAGATTCCAACACTTAGCTCGCGCCGAAGACTTAAAAATTTATTTCTGAGCAGGTTTGAGGAACAACAAAGACGGGCGGTTTCACGCGCAGAACGGCCCGCTCAACTCTTTGTCATAACTCATAAAAATCCCGCCTTCACCCTTCGTTCCAGGGAGTGCGGAATTGTCATGGAATTAACATATGACATTGGGACGACGAAAAAACCTGCCCGGCTACCATACAACAAAAAGGGCTCCTGACGGAGCCCAGATTGTAATGCGACGGCAGCTCGAAAGGAAGCGCCGGAACCGTCCGAAATCAGACGGCCAGGGCCTTCACGCGGCTGTTGAGGCGCGACACCTTGCGCGAGGCCAGGTTGGCATGGACAATGCCCTTCCCGGCAGCGCGGTGGATCTCGGGCTCGGCAGCCTTGAGGGCGGCGAAGGCAGCGGCGTGATCACCGGAGGTGATCGCTTCCTCGACCTTGCGGATGAAGGTGCGCACGCGGCTACGACGCGACTTGTTGATCGCGGTGCGGGCAGCAATCTTGCGGGTCGCCTTCTTGGCTGACGGCGTATTGGCCATTTCGGTCCTCTTGGGTCGTCCAACCGGCAGAAACCGCGCCATTTGACGCCGCAACCTGCCGGGATGAAATGAAAGCGGCGGCACGCTGCCGCCAAGTCGGGGGGTCTATAGGAGATTGAGCGGGGGTCGTCAACTGGATTCAGGACCAAGTCTGCAGTGTCGGCCCCAGTTCTGTTCATTCACCCGATGCCGTCCTCGGGCCTGACCCGAGGACAACTCGCCACCCATGGGATCGTCGCGGCAGGCCCTCGGGTCAAGCCCGAGGGGGCACGGTGTTCGTGGTGACTAATGCCGCTTCTGGCACACCGGGCAATAAAAGGTCGAGCGGCCCGACTGGACGATCCGTTTCACCACACCGGTGCAGAGCGGGGTCGGGCATGGATCGCCCTCGCGGTCGTAGACGGCAAAATTGTGCTGGAAATAGCCCTCTCCGCTGGTGCTCCGGAAATCGCGGATGGTCGAGCCGCCCACCTCGATGGCCGCGGTCAACACTTCGCGCACGCCATAGGCGAGCTCCTCGAGTGCCTTCTTGGGCTTTCCCGTCTTGGTGACCAGGGTTCGCGCTTCCACGGTGGGAAGGATATGCGCCCGGTGCAAGGCCTCGGCGACATAGATATTGCCCAGGCCCGCCACCACGCGCTGGTCGAGCAGTGCCGCCTTGATCGGCGCCTTCTTGCCATCAAAGGCGGCGGCCATCTGCCGGGCGGAAAATTCATTGCCCAGCGGTTCGGGCCCCAGTCCTTTGAGATAGGGACTTTCCTCGATGTCGTCATAGAGATCGATGAAACCGAACCGCCTTGGGTCGGCATAGATGAGATGGCTCTTGCCGTGGGTGGGGTGCGATAGCGCCCAGACCATGTGGTCGTGCTTGGGCTCGGTGCCCGGTTCGTAGTAGCGCGGCGGCTTGTCGATGCCGTGCTCGGCAAAACGCCAGGAGCCGGTCATGCCCAGATGGCTCAGCAGCGTCTTGCCGTTGCCCAGGGTCATGAGAAGGTATTTTGCCCGCCGCCCCACATGGCTCACGTGCTGGCCTTCCAGCGCCGCCTTCAGCCCTTCGGGAAAGGGGAAGCGCAGGTCCTTGCGGTTGAGCGTGACGCTCTCGATGGTGGCGCCTTCAAGCCAGGGCGCCAGGCCCCGGCGCACGGTTTCCACCTCGGGCAGTTCGGGCATGCAATCTCCTTCACCCTGCGCGGCTTTGTGCCATGGGCATTCATCCATGCCTTATATATGGTGCGCCAGAACTTTGACGACGGCTAATGAGGCCTTTCATGACCCAGTCCAGCGAAACCACGCATTTCGGCGAACGCACCGTCGCCATGGAAGACAAGCAGGGCCTCGTCAACCAGGTCTTCCACGATGTGGCCGACCGCTATGACCTCATGAACGACCTGATGAGCATGGGGGTTCACCGCCTCTGGAAGGATGCCATGGTGGCCGAACTGGCCCCTCCCAAGGCCGGCAGCCGCCCCTACAAGGTGCTCGACATGGCGGGGGGCACCGGCGATATCGGCGAGCGCATCGTCAATGCATCGCTCGGTTACGCAGAGGTCGTGGTCTCCGACATCAATGCCGACATGCTGCGGGTCGGCGCCGAGCGTGCAAAATCCTGGCGCTATCCGGGCCAGGTCGAGTTCCGCGAAGCCAATGCCGAGGAGCTGCCCTTCGCGGACAACACTTTCGACGCCTATACGATCGCTTTCGGCATTCGCAACGTGCCACGCGTGCAAAAGGCGCTGGACGAGGCCCATCGCGTCCTCAAGCGCGGCGGCCGTATCCTGGTGCTCGAATTCTCCCAGGTCGACGTGCCCGGCTTCGACGCCGCCTATCGGACCTATTCCGACGCCGTGATCCCGCCGCTTGGCCGGGTCGTCACCGGCGACGCCCAGCCCTATCAGTATTTCATCGAAAGCATCCGCAAGTTCCCGGCCCCGCCGGAATTCACCGCCATGCTCGGCAAAGCCGGCTTCAAGCGCACAAAGTTCCAGAGCTTTACCGGCAATATCGCCACGCTGTTTTCGGGCTGGAAGATTTGACCATGAATTTCCGGGACGCACGATGCCACGCCTCTCCCTCTGGGGGAGAGGTCGGCCCGCAGGGCCGGGTGAGGGGGCCTTTGTCCCGTCGCCTGATGCAAGGCCCCCTCACCCGCTCCTTGCTGCGCAAGGATCGACCTCTCCCCCAGAGGGAGAGGTAAGAGATGTCCATCGGCTCGACCTTCCGTCTCTTCCATGCCGGCTGGGTGCTGGCGCGCGAGGGCGCCTTTTCGGTGCTGCCTGCAGAGTCGCTGCCGCCGATGATGCGCTTCGGCATTTCCATGGCGCGGCTGGTGGAGCGCCGCGACGTGCGCAAGACCGGCAGCATCGAGCGGCTCAACGCGGCCCTGCACAAGCTCGGACCGTCCTATGTGAAATTTGGCCAGACCCTGGCGACCCGCCCCGACATTGTCGGCGCGCAGGCGGCGGCCGACCTGTCCGGCCTCCAGGACCGGATGCCGCCCTTCGACCCTACGCTGGTTCCCGGCATTCTCGACCTGGCGCTCGGCCCCAAGGCGGCCCAGCTCACCGAGATCAGCGAGCCGGTCGCCGCGGCCTCCATCGCCCAGGTGCACAAGGCCAAGCTGCGCGCGCCGGGCGAGGTGCCCAAGATCGTGGCGGTCAAGGTATTGCGCCCCGGGGTCGCCGAACGCTTCCGCGCCGATACCGACAGCCTTTATGCCGGCGCGCGCCTTGCCGAGACCTTTTCGCCAGCGAGCCGGCGCCTCAGGCCCACGGAAGTGGTGCGCACGCTCGATCATTCCATGCGGCTCGAACTCGATCTTCGTCTCGAGGCCGCCGCCATTTCGGAAATGGCCGAGAATATCCGGAACGACGAAGGCTTCCGCATCCCGGACGTGCATTGGGACCAGGTGGCGCAGAACGTGCTGACCACGACCTGGATGGACGGCATTCCGATCCGCGACCATGCCGCCATCGACGCCGCCGGGATCGATCGCAAGGCGCTGGCGGCAAAGCTGCTGCAAAGCTTTTTGCGCCACGCCATCCGCGACGGCTATTTCCATGCCGACATGCATCCGGGCAATCTTTTTGCCGACCCCCGGAGCGGCGATGTGATCGCCGTCGATTTCGGCATCATGGGTCGCATCGGCAAGTTCGAACGGCGCTTCCTCGCCGACATTCTCTACGGCTTCATCACCCGCAATTATCGCCTCGTGGCGCAGCGCCATTTCGATATCGGCTACGTGCCCGCCAGCCAGTCGGTCGACGACTTTACCCTCGCCATCCGCTCTATCGGCGAGCCGCTGCACGGGCGCACCGCGGCCGATATTTCCATGGCCAAGGTGCTGGGCCAGCTCTTCACCATTACCGACCTCTTCGACATGCAGACCCGTCCTGAACTGGTGCTGCTGCAAAAGAGCATGGTGCTGGTCGAGGGGGTGGCGCGCAATCTCGACCCGAACCTCGATATCTGGACCGTGGCCGAGCCTGTGGTGGGCGAGTGGATCCGGCGCGAGGAAGGCCCCGTGGGCCGCATCGAGGACCTGGTGGGCCATGCGAGCCGGGCGGCCGAGGCTCTCGGCCGCGTGCCAACATTGCTGGCCCAGGCCGAACTGACCATGGCCGAGCATCGGGCCATGATGCGCCGGCCGCCCGACCGGCTGATGCGGGGCACGCTGCTGGCCGTGCTCGGCGCCGCCTTCGTCCTGATCGTCACGCTGATCGTGCGGGTGGTCCTGGGCGGGTAAAATTGCACGCTGCCGGGAGCTTGCCCGCAAGCGCCCTCCGCCCATATGGTGCGGCATCGGGCAGGCGCCGGCGCCGCCCACCAAGGGAGAAGCGGAAATGAGCGTCAAATTCCTGGGCAAGCTCGGGGCAACCGCGCTGCTGGCGGCCGGCCTTGCCGGCTGTATCGACGTCAATATCGAAGTGGCGATCACCAGCCCCACCACCGCCAAGGCCACCATGACTCAGGTCATGGGCGCCGACGTCTATGCCATGGTCAAGATGAGCGCCGAGGGCGAGAATACCGGGGAAGACAGCTTCTGCGCCGAGGGCGAACTGACCGAGAATGCCGATGGCAGCGCCACCTGTACCATTGTCGAGGAAGGCGCCTTCGCCGATCTGGACCTCGGCCAGGACGAGGGCGGCATGACCTTTACCGAGGTGAGCCCCGGCGTGGTCCGCGTCGCCCTGCCGACATCGGACATGCAGGCCGAACTGGGCGCCGAAGACGACATGGACGAGGAAACCCGCCAGATGGTCGAAGCCTTCTTCGAAGGCCGCAACATGACCATCGCCATTTCCGGGGCCGAGATCGTGGAATCGAACATGACGATCTCGGGCGACAGGAAAAAGGCCGAGCAGGTCATTCCGCTGCTCGACCTCATCAAAGGCGCGGCCGACCTACCGGCCGAAATCTACGCGGTGGTGCGCGCGCCGTGACCATTCGCATCGGATTGAAATGGCTCGCCCATGGGGTGGGCCTGCCCCTGCCGCGCCAGCAGACAGCAGGCGCGGCCGGCCTCGACCTCGCCGCGGCCATCGGGCCGGACGAAGAGATGACCATCGCGCCGGGCGACTATGCCATGGTGCCCACGGGCCTTGCCATTGCCCTGCCCGAGGGGTTCGAGGCGCAGATCCGGCCGCGCTCGGGCCTTGCCGCCAAGCATGGCATCACCGTGCTGAATTCTCCGGGCACGGTGGATGCGGACTATCGCGGCGAAGTCAAAATTCTGTTGATCAACCATGGCAAGCTGCCCTTCGTGCTCCGGCGCGGCGAGCGGGTGGCGCAGATGGTGGTGGCACGGGTGGATGCCGTTGAACTGGTGGAAATGGATGAACTGGATGCAACCGAACGCGGCACGGGTGGCCACGGCTCGACTGGCCGCTAGCGGGATCGCCCTTCTGGGCCTTGTCGCACCGGCGCTGGCGGGCGACCGGGCGCTGATCGACTTTGTCGGCTTTTCCGAAGACTTCCGCTATTTCGCCTTCGAGGAATTCGGCATCCAGGACGGCTCGGGCTTTGCCTATTCCAGCGTCTATGTCGTCGATCTCGCGACCGATAGCTGGGTGGTCGGCACGCCGGTGCGGATCCAGGCCGAGAGCGAAGAGACCAGCCTCAGCGCGGTGCGCCGGAGCGTTGCCGAACAATCGGCGGGGCATGTCGAGGAATTCGGCATCCATGTGCCGGTCGAAATTGCCGCCATGATCGGCGACGGCGTGCCCGATACCGATGCGCGGACCCTCGCCTTCGGGGCACCGGCCTATCTGCCCGGGACTGTCTCTGGCGCCTATACGTTGGACCTTGCCACTTTCGAGACCACCGCCACCAGCCCCTGCGCAGAATGGTTCAGCATGCAGCCGCTGGGCTACGAGTTGAGCATTGCCGATAGCGGTGGGACGCGGCTGGTGCATCGCGATCAGAACCTGCCGCGCTCGCGCGGCTGCCCCTCCGATTATCGCCTCCATTCGGTGGTCATGCCCTTTGGCGGCACGACGCTTTCGAATGCCGTGGCCATCATCTCGGTCTATCCGGGCGGCTTCGAAGGCCCGGACCGGCGCTTCCTGGCGGTCCCACTTGGCCTCTGACATCAAGCTCAGTTCCGACGAGACGCAGCGCTATGCGCGCCAGCTCGTGCTCAAGGGATTTGGTGGCGCGGCCCAGCAGAAGCTCAAGACGGCAAGTGTGCTCGTGGTCGGCGCCGGAGGGCTGGGCAGTCCCGCCATCGCCTACCTTGCGGCAACAGGCATCGGGCGGCTCGGCATTGTCGATCCGGACACGGTGTCGCTCTCCAACCTGCAACGGCAAGTGATCCACACAACGGCATCTGTGGATGCCAGCAAAGCTGGGAGCGCGGGACACTTCGCCCAGGCACTCAATCCGCATGTGGCGCTCGACCTCCACGCCGAGGCCATCACCAAAGCCAATGCCGAGGCGTTGATCGGGAGCGTGGATGTGGTGCTCGATGGCACCGACAATCTCGTCACCCGCCGGCTGGTGGCGGCAGCGGCGGAGCGGCATGGGAAGCCGCTGGTCTCGGGCGCGGTGTCGATGTTTTCGGGCCAGGTCACGGTGTTCGCGCCACATCTGGGCGGGCCCGTCCACGCCGCCCTCTATCCGGATGAAGCCAGCGATGACGCGCTGCCCTCCTGCGAGCTCAACGGCATCCTGGGGCCTGTTACCGGCGTCATCGGCACGCTGATGGCCATGGAGGCGATCAAGCTGGTGACCGATATCGGCGAACCGCTGATCGGCCGGCTCCTCGTCTATGACGCAAGGGACGCGCGCTTTTCCGAGATCGGCTACTGACGTCCTTATTCCTCTCCCCCTCGGGGGGAGGTAGCTCGGCGCAGCCGAGTCGGTGAGGGGGACCCATCAAAGGCGCTGGCACTTGAGGAAATCACCCCCTCATCCGGCGCTACGCGCCACCTTCTCCCCGATGGGGAGAAGAATGGAGCTCACGCCTTAGGTTCCTTGAACACCCGTTCTGCTGCTGACACGCAACTTTCCCTTGGTCTCCGCAGTTGCGGCAAAAACCGAGGGGTTCAGCGATGACCGATTATGATGTGACCATGGACGAGCTCGAAACGCTCGCGCTCTTCACCGAGCCGGGCCAGCCCGAGGATGTCGACCCGCAGCATTTTGCCAAACTGCTGTCGATGGCGCTGCTCGAGCAGAAGGAGGGCGGACCGGTGCTCACGGACTCCGGCCGCGACTGCCTCACCTGCAACGGCAGGGACCCCGGGCCAGCGCCGGCGTTCTAGTTCCTCTCCCCATGGGGGAGACATACCCTCATCCGCCCTTCGGGCCCCTTCTCCCGCGAGGGGAGAAGGGGGGTACCGAGTTTGAGCGTATACCGGCTCCCCCTCTCCCCTTGCGGGAGAGGGGGATCGCGCGCAGCGCGAGACGGGTGAGGGGTGGGGCCACTGCCATTCGAGCACAGCTCTCATGGCCTTATTGGCTAGATAGGCTCACTGGAGCCTTTCTTCCGCTACGCGGATCGCCTGCTAAGCCTCAGGATGCTTGAACACCAGGGCCGCATTGGTGCCGCCGAAGCCGAAGGAATTGGACAGCACATAGCCCAGGTCCACGTCATCGCGGCGCTGGCGGAGGATGGGCATGTCGGCAAAGGCCGGGTCCAGCACCTCGATATTGGCGCTTTCGGCGATGAAGCGGTGGCGCATCATCAGGATCGAATAGATCGATTCATGGACACCCGTAGCGCCCTGCGAATGGCCGGTCAGCGACTTGGTGGCCGAGATGGGCGGGCACTTGTCCTCGTTGCCGAAGACGGCGCGCAGAGCCTCGATTTCCTTGAGGTCGCCCACCGGGGTCGAGGTGGCGTGCGGGTTGATGTAGTCGATCGGCGCACGGACGTTCTGCAGCGCCATGCGCATGCAGCGCTCGGCGCCCTCGCCCGAGGGGGCGACCATGTCGAGACCATCCGAAGACGCGCCATAGCCCACCAGCTCCGCCCAGATCCTGGCGCCGCGCGCCTTGGCGTGTTCGAGCTCTTCGAGCACCAGCACGCCGGCGCCGCCAGCAATGACGAAACCGTCGCGATTGGCGTCATAGGCGCGGGACGCCTTGACCGGGGTGTCGTTGAAATCCGAGCTCATCGCGCCCATGGCGTCGAAGAGGTTGCTGAGGGTCCAGTCGAGATCCTCGTGGCCGCCGGCAAACACGATGTCCTGCTTGCCCAGCATGATCTGTTCCATGGCATTGCCGATGCAATGCTTGGACGTCGCGCAGGCGGCGGTGATCGTATAGTTGATGCCCTTGATGCCGTAGGAGGTGGCCAGCGTCGCCGAGGCGGTGGAGCCCATGGACTTGGGCACGGCCAGCGGCCCGATGCGCTTGGGGCTGGTATTCTTGCGGGTAACGTCGGCGGCCTCGACGATGGTACGGGTCGAAGCGCCGCCCGAACCCATGACGATGCCAGTCATGGGATTGGAGATGTCACTTTCTTCAAGGCCCGCATCGGCAATGGCCTGCTGCATGGCGAGGTAGTTCCAGGCCGCGCCCTTGCCCATGAAACGGGTGACGCGGCGGTCGAGGATTTCGAACGGATCGAGGCGCGGGTCGCCCTTGACCTGCGAGCGGAAGCCCAATTCGGCATAGTCTTCGGCAAAGATGATGCCCGGCTTGGCGTCGCGCAGGCTGGCCGTCACCTCGTCGAGCGAATTGCCGATCGGGGAAATGATACCCATGCCGGTTACGACAACTCGTCTCATTTCATCCTCGTTTCAGTCATGTCGTGCGCTTCGCGTTGGGGGCCGTGTCGCACATATATAGGTTTGGTCGGGGACTGGATTAAGGCCGCTCAGGCGAGCTGCTCGGCCTTCATCTGGGTTTCGGTGAACAAACCAACGCGCAGGTTGGCGGCCTCGTAGATCACCTTTCCGTCAGCCTTGACCCAGCCGTCGGCGATGCCGAGCGTCAGCCGGCCCTTCATCACACGCTTCAAGTCGATGCCATATTCGACCAGCTTGACGTCATTGGTCACCTGGCCGGTGAACTTGATTTCCCCGCCCAGCGCGCGACCCTTGCCGGGCTGGCCGATCCAGGAGAGGAAAAAGCCGGTCATCTGCCAGATGGCGTCGAGCCCCAGGCATCCGGGCATGACCGGATCGCCGATGAAGTGGCACTGGAAGAACCACAGGTCCGGATTGACGTCGAGTTCGGCGCGCACCAGGCCCTTGCCATGGGCACCGCCGGTCTCCTGGATGTCGGTGATGCGGTCGAACATCAGCATGGGGGGCGCCGGCAGGCGAGCATCGCCCTGGCCCGGAAGTTCACCGCGGCCATGGGCCAGCAGTTCCTCATAGTCAAATGCGTGTTGCCGATCGGCCATGGACGGTCCCCGCTTTCGCTCAAGCCCCGTCTCGTATAGGCGCGCCGGGACAGGGTCAAGCCAGCCTTAGGTCCAGGCCCAAGGCCTTCGGCGCGCTACGCTTGTCTAGAAGCCTGCCCGCACGTATAAGAAAATTTCAAAATCTGACCTCTGGACGAGACCTACAGGCCCTATGCCCGATCGCGACATTGCCGCCCGGCCGCTGCCTTCCCGCAAGCCCTGCCTCACCGCCGTCCTGCGGATGGCCGGTCTCCGGCCCACCAGGCAACGCGTGGCGCTGGCCGAACTGCTGTTCGGCGGCCCGCATCGCCATGTCAGCGCCGAGCAGTTGCATGGCGAAGCCGGCATGGCCAATGTCAACGTCTCGCTCGCGACAATCTACAACACCTTGCATCAGTTTCATGAAGCGGGCCTGTTGCGCGAAGTCGCCATCGACGCTTCGCGCTCCTATTTCGATACCGACACGTCCGACCATCATCACTTCTACGTCGAAGACGAGCAGCGCATGATCGACATTCCGGCCGAGTCGGTGGAGTTCAAGGCCCTGCCCAAGGCCCCCGAGGGCATGGAAGTGGCCCATGTCGACGTGGTCATCCGCGTCCGCCGCTCGCCGGTCTAGGTTTCCGCCCGCCGAGCACGCCGCTCGCACCATCACCGTTCCGCATGTGATGCGGACCTAGGGCAGGATCCCGACGGCCAGCTCGGCCCAGACCAGGACGGCGACGAGCACCACGCAGCAACCGGCGATCCAGCGATGGCGCGGATCGCGCAGATAGCGGATGACGAGTTCGAGACCGACGCCCGTGGCCGCCAGCAGCACGGCGGCCATCAGGAAATCCCCCGCACCCCAGTTGACCGCGTCGGTTACCTGCATGGCCAGAAGCGGCACCAGCAGCAAAAGCCCCGCCAGGCCCCAGCCGCCCACGCGCCATTTCAATGCCTGTTCCATCTCGATCCTCCCGCTGAAAGCTTCCACACTCTAGCAAAGAACCGGAGCGCCTGCGACAGTCCGGACACGCTCAGAGCTTGCCGAAGGCGACGCCGCGCCAGCCCCAGCCGTGTTCATGGGCCAGCGCAACCAGCGGATCCTTGATCTCGGAGGTCTTGAACCGATACTCGTAGACCTTGCCCCAGCCCGACAGGTCCTCCTTGAAGGCATAGGCCGAGCCGAAACTCACTTCCATCTTCTTCCCGCGAAACGCCTCGGCGCTGAGCCCCATCGTCGGGACCCCGGCGCGCCATTCCACGGTCCATTCCTGGTCCACCGAGCGCACCTCGCCGTTTTCGGCGTCGAATTTCATCAGCACCTTGAAAACCCTGGTCAGGCCGGCCTTGGCGAAGATTTCGTACCAGCGCGCGTCGACAATGCGCCATTCGGCGACCAGATCGACGCCCTGGGGCGCACCATCGCGGATCAGATAGGGCGCCGTGTCGCGATTGGATGCCAGCATGGCCTCGCGCAGGACTGCCACACTCTGGCGCGCCACGCCAACGGGCGCTGCCTTTGTGCCGGTCAACCAGTCGAACAAACCCATGTCCAGTCCCTTCCTAGGGCCAAATCGTCCGGCCTGCCGGTGACATCGGCGGCGTCATCGCCCATATTGCACGTCGTTTGAAACCTGCTGCAAGGGTGGCTGATGCCCGAAAAGGTCAATCTCAAAGCCTATTTCGAGCGAATCGGCTTTGCCGGTTCCATTGCCCCGACCCTCCCGACGCTGGAATTGCTCCACGCCCTGCATCCCGCCACGATCCCGTTCGAGAACCTCACTCCGTTGATGGGTGATCCGGTGCCGCTCGACCAGCCGAGCCTCGAAAGGAAGATGCTCACCGAGCGCCGCGGCGGCTATTGTTTCGAGCACAATCTCCTGTTCATCCGCATGCTCGAGGACCTCGACTTTGTGGTGCGGCCGCTCCTGGCGCGGGTCGTCTGGACCAATCCCGAAGGCGCCAGCCTGCCGCCCAGCCATCTCCTGCTGCTAGTCGACGTCAACGGCCAGAATTACGTGGTCGATGTCGGTTTCGGTGGCCTAAGCCTTACTACGCCACTGCGCCTGCGCGCCGATGTCGAGCAGCCGACGCCGCACGAAACCTTCCGCCTCACCGGCGGCGATCCGGATTGGACGCTGGAAGCAAAAATCGGTGAGGACTGGAAGCCGGTCTATGTCTTCAGCCTCGATGCCGTCAGCGAAGCCGACATCGCCCCGATCAACCAAGAGATCGCCACGGCATCGCCTTTCACCGTCGAGTTGCGGGTGGCGCTGTCGCCCAGCGGCCGGCGCCTCAAGCTGCATAACCGATCATTCACCGCCCAGCCGGTGGATGGAGAAAAGTCGCAGCGCGAAATCGGCTCGATGGAAGAAATGCGCGCCGTGCTGACCAATGAATTCGGTCTCGTCCTGCCCAATGACGAGCGGCTCGAACCGGCGCTGGCGCGGCTTTTTCCCCTGCCTCCGGACATGCCGGACCAGGCGCCCGTGTGACCCATGGCGCCCGTCACCGTCCCTGAGGACAAGCTCTTCGAATTCGCCGATTTCGACGCCTTCTATGCCTGGCTGCGCGACAACCATGCCAGGGCCGACGAGGTGTGGATCCGCATCTTCAAGAAGAGCACAGGCAAGAAGACCATCACCCCGGTGGATGCCATCGATGCCGTCCTCTGCTGGGGCTGGATCGATGCCATCAAGAAGAGTTGGGACGAGGATAGCTTCGTCCAGCGCTATTGCCCGCGCCGCCCGAGATCGGTGTGGAGCCAGGTCAATCGCGACAATGTCGCCCGACTGTCCGAGCTGGGCCTGATGACCGAACATGGCCTTGTCCATGTCGAGGCGGCGCGGAAGGACGGGCGCTGGGACGCGGCCTACAAGACGACGCAGGAGGCACCGGCCGACCTGCTCGCCGCCATCGCCCGAAGCCCCGAGGCGCAAAAGACCTATGAAGGCCTTTCATCGCAGAACCGCTTTGCCCTCACCTTCCGCACCATTTCGATGAAGACCGAGGCGGGCCGGAAGAAGAAGATCGAGGGCTTCGTCGCCATGCTCGAGCGCGGCGAGACCATTTATCCGCAGAAGGTGAAATCATGAGCCAGGGCACCAAGCACCTCTGGGGCGTCTTCCTGCGCGGCATTAACCTGGGCAAGCGGCAGATGAAGATGGCCGAGCTCAAGGCCTGCCTCGAGGAAGCCGGCTTCACCGACGTCAAGACGGTGCTGGCCAGCGGCAATGTCCGGCTCACCGGCGAGGGCAGCGCCGAAGCCGTCAAGGCCAGAATCGAAAAAGCCATTTCCGACGCCTTTGGCTTCAAGGTCGGCGTCGTTCTCCGCTCCGAACAGGAGATGGACGCCATGCTCAAGGGCAATCCCTTCGGCACGCTCGACCCCGAAGCCGACCTGACGCGGCATATCATCATGTTCGACGCGGACCTGCCCAAGGGCGTGACGATCGAGAGCCGGCCGGGGGATACCGAGATTTTGCGCGTGGATGCGCGCGACGTCTACATTGCCGCCTACAAGCAGCCCAATGGCCGCTATACCGAGCATGTGGAAGAGGTGCTGAAACCGCTTTACCAGAAGATCGGCAAAGGCAATCTCGACACCATGCGCAACTGGAACACGATCGAGAAGATTCTGAAATGATCACCGTCTTCGGCTCCACCAATCTCGACCAGATCGGCACCGTCTCCCGCCTGCCCAAGCCCGGTGAAACCGTGGCCGGGGGTACCTTTTCCATGGCGCCCGGCGGCAAGGGCGCCAACCAGGCCCTGGCCGCGCGCCGCGCCGGCGCCGATGTGCGCCACGTCTCGGCGGCGGGCGACGATGCCTTTGCCGAACTGGCGCTCGATCTCCTCGAGCAAGGTGGCGTCGATCTCTCGCATCTGCGCAAGGCGGATGCCGCCACCGGCATTGCCATGATCTTCGTCGATGCCAAGGGCGAGAATGTCATTGCCATCCTGCCCGGCGCCAATGGCACGGTCAGCGCCGAGGATGCCGATCGCGGCCTTGCCGCGCTGACTGAGGCCGATACGGTGCTGGTGCAGCAGGAAGTACCGCAGGCTGCGACCCGCAGGGCGCTCGACATCGCCCGCGAAAAGGGCGCCCGCTCGATTCTCAACACCGCGCCTTTCCTGCCCGACACGGCAAAGCTGGCGCCGCTGGCCGACATCGTCGTCGCCAATGAAACCGAATTCTCGCTGCTTACCGGCCGTCCCATCGACCAGCTCGATGCGGCCATGGCCGAATGGGTCAACCGCACCGGCCGCACGATTGTCGTCACCCTCGGGGCCGAGGGTGCCCGGGCCCGCACGCCCGACGGGCCCATCGCGGTGCCCGCGCACAAGGTCAAGCCCGTCGATACGGTTGGCGCAGGCGATACATTCTGCGGCTATCTCGCGGCTGGGCTCGATGCCGGCTACGATCTTGAAACCGCCCTCAGGCGCGCCGCCATTGCCGGCAGCCTTGCTTGTCTCAAACCCGGGGCACAGCCGGCTATTCCGGCAAAGGGCGACGTTGACGCCATAGCGGGCTGACCCAAGGGCGCCACGATCATCCCCCGAGCGAAAGGCGCCACTCGCCACCCTTGCCCGCCGCGAAGTCGCGCGCGCCGAGCAGTTCGCCCAGTCCCTCGGCGGCTTCCGGGACAGATGCCGACACATCGTGCGCGCCACCCAGGCTGGCCCGTGCCATGACGCTTTCGAGCAACAAAGACCCGACGCCCCGGCGCCGCGCCGCCGGATCCACTCCGATCCAGGAGAGGCGGGACGTGCTCGCGCCCTTGTGGTGCCACACCACCGCAGCGCCCACCAGCAACTGGCATCCGACGCCTGCCGCGATGTCCGCCGCGACCGGCTCGCGCTCATCCTGAGGGTGCATTTCCTGCCGGCGGGCAAAGGCTGGGGGATCAGGTGAAATGGTGGGCGCATGTCTGTCTCCTTGTCAGAGCCAGACGCTAGGCTCGCGCCGCGTAAGGGCTCCATAGGAAACATGGCGCGCGCCATAAGCATTCCATAAGCTGCAGCCCGTGGAGGTGACAGGCGCTCCGCAGACGCGCTAGCTTGCGAGAGAACCACAGGAGAACCGCCATGCCCTTGTTTCTCGCCACCCTTCTGATGAAGGGCGAAAACGTCACCCGCTTCCGCGCCATGCCCAAGGAAGAGCAGGACGCGGTCGACAATAAGGGCCTGCCGGAATGGGAGGCGTGGGAAAAGCGCCATGCCGCGGCGATCGTCAACAAGGGCGGCATGGTGGGCAAGACCACGCGCATAGGCCGCGACGGCACCATCGCACCTGCCGTGAACGACTTCTGCGGCTATGTCATTGTCGAGGCCGAAACGGCGGAAGCTGCCGCCGCGCTGTTCGCTGACCACCCCCATATCGGTACCTTCCCGGGCGACGCCGTGGAGGTCATGCCTTTCGTAGCCGGCCCGGACCTTTAGGCCGCCCCAATCGCAGCAAAGCGTTCGCGATAGGCGCTGGCCGAGAGGCCGGTCACCTTCTGGAACACGCGCCGGAAGGCCGAGGCGTCCTTGTAGCCGACATTGAAGGCTATGCGCTCGACACTGTCACGGCTGAATTCGAGCTTTTCGCGGGCATGGCCGATGCGCAGGGCCTGCACATATTCGGTGGGCTTCAATCCGGTCGCCTTCTGGAAGCGGCGGAGAAATGTCCGCTGTTCGAGGCCAGCACGCCCGGCCAGCGCCCCGATATTGATCTCCTCGCCCGAATGCGCCTGCAGCCAGTGCTGGACTTTCAGCACTGCCGTGTCGCCATGGGTGAGTTTTGGCGCAAAGGTCGAATAATGGCGCTGCTCGCGCCCCGATGGATCGACCAGCAGGAACTTTGCCGCATCGGCCATGACCGTGGGGCCCAGCACCCGATGGATGAGCCTGAGCCCGAGATCGGTCCAGGCCAGCATGCCGCCGGCGGTGATGATGTCGCCATCCTCCACCACGATATCGCTCGGCGTCATGGCGACGGCAGGAAACATGGCATTGAAACGCTCGGCATAGAGCCAGTGCGTCGTTGCCCGCCGTCCGTCGAGCAGGCCCGCATGCCCGAGCATGAAGGCACCGCCACAGATCGACCCCAGGGTGGCGCCTTTGTCGTGGCGCTGGCGCAGCCAGGGGATGAAGGCGCTCGCCTCCTCAGCGGTCAGTGGATCGGCCAGGCGGCCGGGGATGACGACATAGTCGGGCTGCCCGGCATCATCGGGCGCGCTGTCGAAGCTGCGCTCGAAGCCCGATGATCCGAGGCGCCAATGCGTGGTGCGGATGCGCACCGGCCCGCCATGCTGGGCCGCATACTGATTTCCCACCTCGAAGGCATCGGTCAGCCCATGCACGGAGGCCATGGCGCAACCGGGGTACAGGAGGAGGCCGATTTCGGTCTGTCGCATGCCTTGGACCATCTTTGTCACTTCCGAACCGGACATTGTCACTTGCGGCAATCGTCGCCTGCCTGGCTCAAGCATAGGCTCCTCTCATCAAGGCAAACAAGGGTTTGCCCAAAACCGGAGAGTAGAAATGACCAAGACCATCGTTCTCGTTCACGGCGCCTGGCTCAACAGCCTTTCGTTCGAACATGTAAAGGCCCGTTACCAGGCCCAGGGCTATACTGTCATCGTGCCCGACTGGCTCCATGACGACCGCAGCCCCGCCGAGCTGCGCGCCAATCCCAACCCTGCCCTTGCCCGTACCGGCCAGCGCGACATCGTCGCCCACTACGAAAAGATCATCCGGGCCCTGCCGGAAAAGCCGATCCTGATCGGTCACTCGCTGGGCGCGGTCTTCGTGCAGCATCTGCTTGAACGCGGTCTCGGCGTTGCCGGTGTCGCGATCAACCCGGCCCCCACGCCCGGCGTGCCGCTCGGACCGCATGCCATCGTCTCGGCCCTGCCGGTCTTCGGCGATCCGCTGAGCTGGCGCAAGGCCAAGACCATGACGCTGGATTTCTTCCGCACCCGCTTCGCCCAGACCATCCCGGCGGAGCTGGTGGAAGCCGAATACAACCGCTACGTGATCCCCACGGCCGGCCTCGTCTACTGGAACGGCGTCATCAATCCTATGAAGATCGACTTTGCCGGCCAGGACCGGGCACCGCTGCTGCTGATCGGTGGTGGCAAGGACCTCATCGCCGATGCCTCGATGACCCGCGCCATCTTCAAGAAGCAGAAGAAGGCCAAGGCCCTGACGGAACTCAAGGTCTACGAGGACCGCTCGCACTGGACGCTCGGCGATGCCGGCTGGGAAGAAGTGGCCGACTACGCCCTCAACTGGGCCGTCACCCACGCCACCGACCGGGTGGAGCTCAAGCTGGTTGCCTGACCGCAGCCTCACAAACAGCAAGCGGGCCGATGGCCCGCTTTTTCTATTCCCGCGACAGGGCAACTAACCGGTCGCGGATCTCTCTGAACTTGCCCTCCGGCCGGGTCCCCAGATGCGAGAGCCAGGCGCCGTCGGCGGCGTAGCGCAGGATCTCGAGATCGAGATGGTTGTCGGTCTCGTTGTGCCGGTCCATGCGCCGGGCGATCCAGTCGTCCCAGGCCGGACCCATGATCGGGTAGTTCACCACCGACAGGTTCAGCACATCCATGGGCGAGCCCGGCCCGAAATCGGCATCCACGAGGATAGTCTCGACATAGGCGCGGGTGAAGCAACCCCGGCCACTGTCGGTCTGGAGATACCGATCGATGGCGAGGTCGAGCTGGGCAAAGACATGGGCCACCATGCCCTCGATCAGTGCCTGCTTGGAGGGAAAGTGGTGGAAGAGCCCACCCTTGGTGACGCCCGCGCCCGCAGCCACCGCCTGGATCGTCACCGCCTCGGGCCCGCTCGACATGGCAAGGCGCAGCGCCTCGTCGAGCAGCGCCTGGCGCACCAGTTCGGGCTGCTTCTTCTTCGAATAGGCGGAACTGGTCATGGCTGCCCTGCTTTGACTTTCGGCTCGAGTTAAGATACCGGACGGTCGGTTTCTAATCAAGGTAACTGCGATGACCGACCATACCGCTACCGCTGTCCTGTCTCCAGGCGTCGATCCCGGCTCGCGCTGGCAATTGCGCTATTGGGCCGTCTTTGGCGGCCAGGCCTCCTCGCTGGTCGGTTCGGCGCTCACCCAATTCGTCCTGATGTGGTGGATCACCGACACGACCGGCAGCGTCGCCGCGCTGGCCCTGGCCGGCGTCTTCGCGCTGCTGCCCCACGCCCTTCTCGGGCCGCTGGGCGGCACGTTTGCCGATCGCTCCAGCCGCCGCGCGCTGATGATCATGGCCGATCTCGTCAGCGCCCTTTGCATGAGCGTGCTGATCGTGCTGTTCCTGACCAATTCGGTCGAGCTCTGGCATCTCTACACCATGATGTTCATCCGCAGCGCCATGCAGGCCTTCCAGGCTCCGGCAGCCGCCGCCAGCACCGCCATGCTGGTGCCGACATCGTTTCTCACACGCGCCGCTGGCCTCAACCAGATGATGGCAGCGATGATGTTGATCGGCGCCGCGCCGCTCGGCGCGCTGGCCATCAGCCTCATGCCCATCGGTTATGCCCTGGCCATCGATGTGGTCACGGCGCTCCTGGGCATCGTGCCGCTGCTGGTGTTCCGCATTCCTCAGCCGAAAATCGAAAAAGCCGACCGACAGGGTGTCTGGACCGAACTGCGCGAGGGCTTCGTCACCGTCTGGTCTCATCCCGGACTCCGGCGCCTCTATGGCCTCATGGCCGCGGTCACCATCGTCATTATGCCCGCGATGACGCTCGCCCCGCTCCTGGTGAAGGAACACTTCAGGGGCGGCGCACCGGAAGTGGCGCTGATGGAAAGCATGGCCGGCCTCGGCATGCTGCTCGGCGGCGGCATCGCGGCCTTGCTGGTACCGAGGCGCAAGATGCTCTGGATCCTGGGATCGATGGCCGCCTCCTGCTTCACCTTCAGCCTCATGAGCCTCGCGCCCTCGGACATGCTGTGGCTGGGCACATTCTGGTGGGCGCTGAGCAGCCTCCTCTATGTCCTGGGCAGCGCGCCCTTCACCGCCCTGCTCCAAACCATTGTGCCCAACCGGTTGCAGGGAAGGGTCCTGTCGCTGCTGACCACCGTCATCGCTCTGGGTGGACCGGTCGGCATCGCCATCGCCACGCCGCTGGGTGAGGCCATCGGTATCGTCTGGCTCTTCGTGCTGATGGGCATTCTCGGCGGCCTCGTCACGCTCGTGGGGTTTCTGTCACCGCATCTGCGAAATATCGAAAACACTATAGTTGCAGCGAAGCCTGGGACCTAAAGCGCGTCACTCGGCAACCGGTCGCAGGAAATCGCCGTATACCCACCCAGTGCGACCGTCCTGCAGCAGGATGGCGTGCCACCTGCCAGATACGCGATTTGAGACGATTTTGGATCCGCCCGCGACCTGAGAGATGACTTGAGCCGTTCCCGATGGCCTGGAACGAACATTGAGCTCGGCGGCTGTCACCTCATAAATGTCAGGCGTGGCCGTTGGGCGATATGTCACTGAGGCGCCATGGCGGGTGTGGGAAGGGCTGCCGGCATTGATGACCATGCAGCCAACCGGTGTCAGAAGCAGACAGGGGACGACGAGCCAGAAAAGTGAGCGACCGGCGCGTCGTCTCGCGGCAAGTCGAACGACCGGCGCGGGGTCATGTTCCCATCTACGCGCCGGGCTCGGCGCGATTGGCGCCGTGGACGTGGCTCTGGAATCGGCCCGCTGAGGGGCGACAGGGGTGAGGTCGTCCAGAAGTGACGCCATGCCCCGCTGCCGCACCGCCGCCCGCCAGAGCCTCTTGCGCACACCCTCTGGTTCCAGATCGCGATACTTGCCACCTGAAAATTTCGGCCAGTCGATTGCCAATCCGAGCCGGACCATCTCAGCGGCCAGATCGCGCCCGTCGGGCAAAAAGCATTGAGCCACGACACGGTCATAGGACATTTCTGGCTTTATGTGCGCGGTAACCCTGTGACCTTTGCACAGCTTCACCAGCGCCCACATAGCCTGCTTCCCGAAGGGATGATCGAGTTCAGGTGCATCGATGCCGGCCAGACGGATCGAGACCTTGTCGATAATAATTGTGTCACCGTCCACAACCCAGCAGGTCCCTGCCAATATTGGTTCAGGCGGAGGCGTTTGCGATGGGGGGACTACAGCGATGCGCATTTCGCGCGGCATCTGCGGCACAAGCGCCGGAAGTGGCTTGTCCGAGGACGTCATCGGCCACACCGCAAAACAAAATTATCCATGCCCCTCCCCCAAGGCGCAAGTGAACGGCGTCACCCTATCACAGTGTCATATCCGGGAAAGCGGGGACTTCTGTTGCGATTTGCAGACCAGCGGTTGTTCAGCTCGCGCGCGCCTCGTCGCCCTTGGCGAAAAACGCGAGCTGCTCCGCATAGGCCTTCTGGAAGGCGGGCCTTGCCTTCAGCTTTTCGACATAGGCCATGATCGCCCCATGCTTGCCGGTCGCGTCCTTCGGCGTCTGGCGCAGTACGTCGCCCACCATGATGTCGGCGGCGGTGAAGCGGTCCGCAACCAGCCATTCGCGCTCCGCCAGGACTTTGTCGAGCTGTCCGAGCCGCATGTCGAGCCAGCCCGTCAGCTTGTTGTCGGGGTTGCGGGCGCCACCGATTTCGGCCCAGGAGACGGAAACGATCTCGATGCTGTTGAGGGCAGCGATGATCCATTGCATCACGGCGGTTTCGCCGCGGAGGTCGCTGGGCATCAGCCTGTCGGTCTTGCGCGCGAGGTAAATGAGGCAGGCGCCGCTTTCAAAGACCTGGATGTCGCCATCCTCGATGAAGGGGATCTGGCCAAAGGGCTGGTGGGCGAAATGCTCGGCGCCACGGTTCTCGAAGGGCGTGCCCTTGACCGTATAATCCAGCCCGCCCTCCTCGCAGGCCCAGCGCAGCCGCAGGTCGCGCACAAAGCCGCGCGGCGGCGGCGGCACCCAGTCATAAGTCCAGATGGTGATCATGGCGCACTCCTCCCATTCTCTCCCCGAACACCTGACACGTCCCCAGGTCCATGGCGACAAACAAAAAAAAGCGGGCCTTGCGGCCCGCTTTCTTCATTCCAGCAATCCCGTCGCCTTGCGGCGTCAGCTCACTTGGGCGCCAGGACCATGACCATCTGCCGGCCTTCCGAGCGCGGCTGGCTTTCGACCTTGGCGATGGCTTCGGTCTGTTCCTTGACCTTGATCAGCAACTGCATGCCCAGGTCCTGGTGCGCCATTTCGCGGCCACGGAAGCGCATGGTCACCTTGACCCGGTCGCCATCGTCGAGGAAGCGCTGCACGGCCTTCATCTTGGTCTGGTAGTCGTGATCGTCGATGTTCGGACGCATCTGGACTTCCTTGACCTCGATCACCTTCTGCTTCTTGCGCGCTTCGGCAGCCTTCTTCTGGGCGGCATACTTGTAGCGCCCGAGATCGAGCATCTTGGCGACGGGCGGCTGCGAATTGGCGGCGATCAGAACGAGGTCGAGCCCCTGTTCCTGCGCTTCAGCCATGGCGTCACGCGTGCGGACAATGCCGCGGTTTTCACCTTCGGCATCGATAAGCTGGACGTCGGGGCTGGTGATGTCCTCGTTGGCAAGCGGCCCATCCTTCTGGGGCGCAACGGGTCTCATGGGACGGCGAATGGCAAGCTTTCCTTGTGCTATTGATGCCAGGGGGTGAATTCGGCCCTAAAATCGTGTTAGCGGCCCAATAAGTCAACTGGCGGAAACACTGAAATTCCCGCTGTTGCGCCGGGGGTACGCTAGTAAAATGCCACAGAGAAAGTCGCGGGCCGCTCGATGAGTTCCATAGAGGTTTCCAGCATCACCGTCGGGGCCGGCGAGGACGCGCGCTCCATCGCCATGGAACAGCGCAAGGGCAGCGCGCCGGGAATTTTCTGGCTCAATGGTTTCCGATCGGTGATGAGCGGGGCCAAGGCAATGAGCCTTGATGCGCTGGGGGCCGAAAAGGGCCTCGAAGTCACGCGCTTCGACTATTCCGGCCACGGCGTGTCCGGAGGCGATTTCGACCAAGGCACCATCAGCCGCTGGCTCGAAGAGGCCGAGGCGGTGTTTGCCACAACCCGCGGCCCCCAGATCGTCTGCGGCTCGTCCATGGGCGGGTGGATCGCCCTGTTGCTGGCCCGGCGGCAATTGCGCAAGGGTCAGCCGCTAAAAGGCCTGGTCCTCGTGGCGCCGGCCACTGATGCCAGCGCGCGCATCGCCGCGCGTATGACCGAGCAGCAACAGCGCGACCTCGAGACACTTGGCTATTACGAGCGGGAAAGCGCCTATGGCGACGGGCTCTACCGCTATACGCGGGGGCTGATCGAGGACGGCGCCAATCACCTCTTACTTGGCTCGGTCATCGAAACCGGCTGCCCCGTCCATATTCTCCAGGGCGGGCAAGATCCCGACGTGCCGCCCGAGCATGCCCGGAAGCTCATGACCCACATCCTCCACGATCCGGTGACCTATACGCTCATTCCCGACGGCGACCACCGGCTGAGCCGGGAGGAGGACCTGGTCCGGTTGAGGGATGCGGTTCTGGGGATGGTTGCCTGACGGCCCCTCCCATCCATCGTCACCACCCGGCTTGTCCGGGTGGTCCATGCGATGCCGGTAGGTAGATTGCCCGGTCAAGCCGGGCAATGACGATGAACGATAAATATGTGTTCAGGCAACTCGCGCCACCGCATTCCGCATCCGGATCATCGAGAACACCAGGCTCGATGCCTTCACCTCATCATGAAGCTCCCAGAGCGAGGGGAGGACTCGGAGGGTCACGCCTTCAGCGGCGATGGCGGTGGCAAGATCATCCACGCGCTCTACCGCAAGCGGGGTTACGGGCGCATGGGACACCCAGTATCCGGCGCCCTCGTCCTGCAGCACGAAACCCTCGCGTGGCATGGCGTAGCGATAAAGACAGCCCCTGCGCAGCCGCTCCAGCCATCCCGCTTCGATGGCCACCACCGCGCGGTCGCCGCCTAGAAAGCGCTCGACATCGGAAGCCGAACTCTCCGCCCCGGCGCGAAAGCAGACGCGGGGACAGTCGCGCGGCGCGAAGTAATTGGCGATGCGCTCAGGCGCGATCGCCCAGACCACCGGGTCGGCCGTATAGGCCGAGGGCCGGGGCACGAAGCGGGCGATATCGCCCGCATCGCTGAGGTGAAACAAGGTCACCGCGTCGCGAGGCGGGTCTTTTGCGCCCCGTTCGCGTCGAAATTGTCGGGTGCGAGCCAGCGCTCGTATTCGGCGCGCAGGGCCGGCCATTCGCCGTCGATGATCGAGAACCAGGCCGTGTCGCGGCTCTCACCCTTGGTGATCATGTCCTGCCGGAACACGCCCTCGAAGGTGAAGCCGAAGCGGGTCGCTGCGCTCTTCGAGGGCTCATTGCGGTCATTGCACTTCCATTCGAAGCGCCGATAGCCGAGATCGTCGAAGGCGTGGCGGGCAAAGAGATAGAGCGCTTCGGTGGCCAGCCGCGAACGAGCCATGGGCAGGCCCCAATAAACACCACCGATCTCGATGGAGCCGTGTTCGGGGCGGATGCGCATCCAGCCCTGCTGGCCAAGCGCCTTGCCGCTGGCCTTGTCGATGATGGCGACATATCTGGTATCGCTGTTCCAGTCGGCGGCGGCGAAGCGCGCCTCCACCTCCGCCAGCGTTGCGGGCGCCGTGCTGAAGAGCCAGCGATAACGCTCGGCGCCGCCCTCCATGGTGGAGACGGCGAACAGGTCGGCGGCGTGCTTGGCCGCGAGCGGTTCGAGGCGGACATAGCGGCCTTCGAGCACGATCGGCTGGGGTGCTGACTTGGCAGGTTGGGGCGTCATTGTTCGCTTTCGAGGATTTGCCGGAGGCCGGCACGATAGTCCGGATAAAGCAGGTCGATGCCGAGCGCCGTCTTGATGGCGCGGTTGGAGACCCGCTTGTTATCGCGATAAAAGCTGCGCTGCATCGGTGTCATTTCCGCCGTCTCGTAGGGCAGGTCCTGTGGCACCGGCATATTGATCATCTTTGCCCCATATTCGATGACATCCTGGGGCGGGGCGGGTTCGTCATCGGCGAGGTTGAAGGTGCCGTCGAGCCGGGCTTCGGCGGCCAGGGCCGTCACCCGGGCGATATCCTCGACATGGATGCGATTGAACACCTGGCCCGGCTTGATCACCCGCCGCGCCGTGCCCTCACGAAGTTTGTCAAAGGTCGAGCGCCCCGGCCCATAGATGCCGGCCAGCCGCAGGATCGTCAGCGGCACGCCGCGAGTGGTGGCAAAGTCGCGCCATTCCTGTTCGGCCAGCACCCGGCGATCGGAGCGCATATTGCGCGGCACCAGCGGCGCCGTCTCATCGATCCAGTCTCCGCCGAAATCGCCATAGACCCCGACGGTGGAATAATAGCAGAGCCATTTGAGGTCAGGTGCTGCAGCAAGGTCGTCCCGGAAAAACCGCAGCACCGGATCGCCATTGTCATCAGGCGCGATCGACTGGATCACATGGGAGGCCGAGACCAGGGCCTCGGCGATTGCGGGCGTTTCACGCGTGCCATCGAATTGCAGCACCTGATGATAACGGTCTGCTAGCAAATTGGCCTTTTCCGGCGAGCGCACGGTCCCCGAAACGAGCGCCGATCGATCCCGCTCCCGGATCGCCCGCGCACTGGCCTGCGAGGAAAATCCCAGCCCGAAAAAGAACGCCTGCATCACACCACTCCGGCCCATTCGTCGCGCACCGAGCTATCGCCTTCCGACGACAATCTGTCCAGCCGCATGGCTTCAGCCCGGTCAGGATCGAGCCGCCGCAGCGCCCAGACGGCAGCGCCCCGCACCACGGGATCGGGGTCATCGAGCCGTTCCAGAACGGCCGGAACAAGGCTCAGGTCATCGGAATTGCCGATGCCGATCAAGACGTTGCGGAGAAGGCGCGCAACGCCGATGCGCTTGACCGGCGAACCGGCAAAGAGCGCGCGGAACCCCGCATCGTCGAGCTTGACCAGATCGGCCAGGGCCGGCCGCTCGAATTCCGGGCGGCTGCGGAGGCGCGCCTCGCGGCTGACCGAAGCGAACTTGTTCCACGGGCAGACGGCGAGGCAATCGTCGCAGCCATAGATGCGATTGGCCATGGGCCGGCGGAATTCGCGCGGAATCTGGCCCTTATGCTCGACCGAATAATAGGCAAGGCACTTGCGGGCATCGAGCCGGAAGGGCGCCGGGAAGGCATTGGTCGGGCATATGTCGAGGCATTTCGTGCAGGAGCCGCAGCTCTCGGCGTGTGGCGCATCCACCGGCAGTTCGGCGGAGGTGAGAATGGCGCCGAGGAACAGCCAGGAGCCAAAGTCGCGGCTGACCAGCACCGAATGCTTGCCCTGCCATCCGAGTCCCGCAGCCTCGGCAAGCGGTTTTTCCATCAGGGGCGCGGTGTCGACGAAGACTTTGACATCCGCGCCGGCGCGCCGGGCAAGGAGACCGGCGAGTTCCTTGAGCCGCCCCTTGATGATGTCGTGGTAATCGCGATTGCGCGCATAAGCCGAGATGATGCCGAGTTTCTTTTCGGCGAGCAGCGCCATCGGATCGGTCTGCGGCCCATAATTGACCCCGAGCAGGATGACCGAGCGCGCCCCGTCCCAAAGTTTTTGCGGGCTGCCGCGTCGCTCCTCGGTCTCGGCCATCCACTCCATGTCGGCGTGCCAGCCCTCGGCCAGGGCATGGGCCAGTTTTTCGGGCAGGTCCGGCCGCGCATCGGCACGAGCAATGCCAAAGGCGTCAAAACCCAGCGCTTCGGCGCGGGTTCTGATGTCTTCGACAATCCTATCGGCAATCTGCGATGGGCCAGCCATTTGTCATCCGGGTCATTCCCGCGGAAGCGGGAACCCCTGTTTAGGCGCCCACTGCCCACGCTGCAAACGGAGGTCCCCGCTTACGCGGGGATGACGCGGGGGAAGGCTGCTAAAAATCGAGGTTCGCATAGCCCTTGGAGGGCGGCATGGCGGTCACGCGATCATTGAGCAGGGTGCGGAAAGCCGGGCGGGACTTGATGCGCGAATACCAGTCGCGCGTTTCGTGCGGCGCCTTGGACCAGTCGATATCGCCCATATAGTCGAGGGTGGAGAAATGCGCCGCCAGGGCGAAATCGGCCAGGCTCATCTCGTCGCCACCTACCCAGTTGCGGCTGGCCAGCAGGTAATTGAAATAGAGCATATGCTCGACGAAATTGGCCTTGGCCGCCCGCAGCACCGCCGGTTCGGGCGTGGCGCCGCGCAGGTCGCGCTTGGCGATCTTTTCCTCGACAAGATAGCGGGTCACCTCGTCATTGAGTTTGACCAGCGCCCATTCCACCAGCCGCCACATCTCGGCGCGCGCCATCGGGTCGGCCGGCACGAGCCCGCCGACGGCATCGGGTGCATAGAAATCCTCGATGACGTGGAGGGTGGCGAGAATGCCCACCACGGCCTGCTCGGTATCGGTGAACAGGATGGGCAGGGTGGCGGCCGGATTGATTTCCAGCAGTGCCTCCTCGCGCAGCCAGGGCTTGATCTCCTCAAGATCGAGCGGCACCCCGTATTCGGCGCACATCAGCCGGACGAGACGCGAGGCTGGATCGAGGGGATGGTGCACGAGGCTGGGCATGAACTGACGCTCTGAACTGTTGCGGACCCGGCCCTGCTCCTGCGCGCCTTGGCGCTCCTGCCGAACAGGGCTAAGAGAGCGCAGCAGAGGGTGACCCAATAAAACGAGTTAGGGGATCAAATGAACGCCGATCAAGGTCTTTTTGTGCCGCTGATCCTTGGAATTCTCGAAGGGCTTACCGAATTCCTTCCGGTCAGCTCGACCGGCCACCTGCTGCTGGCTGGGCACTTCTTCGGGCTGACCCAGCCGGCCACGTTTATCGTGCTGATCCAGCTCGGCGCGATCCTGGCCGTCGTCACCGTCTATTTCGCCAAACTGGGCCTGCTGATCCGCGACGCCTTGACCGGAAAAGCCTATGCTTGGCAGTTCGCGCTTTCGGTCATTCTCGCCTGCCTGCCCGCCGTGGTGGCGGGCGTGCTGCTGCGCGACTTCATCCAGGGCGCGCTCTGGGAATCGGCGGCGCTGATCTGCATCACGCTCCTGGTCGGCGGCATCATTCTCCTGATCGTCGACCGGTTGCCGCTCGAACCAAAATACGACGACATCTACCATTTCCCCTGGCACCTGGCCGTGATCATCGGGCTCTTCCAGATGATCTCGCTGATCCCGGGCGTATCGCGCTCCGGCTCGACCGTGGTGGGCGGCATGCTGTTCGGCGCCTCCAAGCGCGCGGCGGCCGAGTTCACCTTTTTCATCGCCCTCCCCATCATGGTCGGCGCATTCGGCTACGATCTCTATAAGAGCCGCGACCTGATCGACGCTTCCATCGCGCTCAATGTCGCCATTGGCTTTGCCGCGGCCTTCGTGGTGGCGGCGCTCGTCGTGCGCTACCTGCTCGATTTCGTGTCGCGCTATGGCTTTGCGCCCTTTGCCTGGTGGCGCATCCTTGTAGGCGGCGCCGGGCTCATCGCCATCTTTGCTTTCGGCCTCTAGAAAAGCAAAAGCCCCGGCTCGCCGGGGCTTTCTTGTGCCGTCTTCCAACCCTCAGGCCGGATCCTTGCCCCGATAGGTCGAGGGGAAGGTGAAGAAGTTGGGTGGGATTTCGACGTCCTTCTGCACGTCATAGAGCGAGAAGGTCAATTCCGAACCATTGGGCTCGACCAGCGTCCACTGCGCCAGATCCTTGGTCTCGGTATCGAAGATCAGCGAGACCTGCACGGTGCCGGCCACGGTATTGTCGATGACCGTGACGCTGATATAGCCATCGGTATTGGTGATATCGACCACATTGGCATTGAGCAGATTGATCTCGGCGCCGAGGAACTGACGCAGCGGGATGGAGTCCTGCGGATAGGCGTAATAGGTCTCTTCGCGCCGGTCGATGACATAGAAGCCACGGCCCACCGAGACGATCTCTTCGCGGCTGGGCGGCGCATAGCGGAAAGCGATCTTGTCGGGCCGCTCGAGGAAGAAGGTGCCTTCCTGCCTGCCGCCCTGGCTGTCGATCTGCAGGAACCGCCCCACCATGGTGCGGATGGCCGAATTGTGCACGTTGATGTCGTTGATGAGCTGCTGCTCCTCCGGGGTGAGGGCGCGGCTCTGGGCCAGTGCCGGCAGAACCGGCGAAAGTGCGGCAGCAAGACCAAGCATCAGGGCTGTGCGGCGAATCATCGGCTTTAAATTCCTCGCGGATCTTTTGGTGAAACCTACCCTAGGCAGCAATTGCGGCAACAGCGGGAAAGTTCCATTGTGGTTCCCGAAGTGGTTAGCGCGGGCGGGAGGGGCTATGCGGAAAAGACTTCTGGTTGCGGGGCTCGCGCTCATCGCAACGCCAGCATTGGCCGCCCTGCCACCGCATTACCAGCGGCAGAACGAACTTGAGGCCATCATCGCGCATGTCGTCGAGGAATTCGGCATAAGCCACCCCATCGAAGCCATCATCACGACCGACACCGACTTTTACGAAGTGATCAGCGGATCGTGCCGGATGGAGGTGGTGATCGTTGATGTGCCGCTGGGATTGGGCGAACAACCCGCATCCGGGCCGCGCCGCTTCGCGGTGGAATCGGGTCCCCTGGTCTGCGACGAATAGCGGTGCAGGATTTTCCACGCTGCGTCTTGCTGAGGGCGATGTCGTCCTCCCGCTTCCATGCGCACCTACCAGAGGACGAACGCTGACGATCACGTTTTCTGGCGCCGATCACATTCGCGGAACGGGGCGATGGGGGCACCGTTGCCTCCGCATCACCGGACAATCAGGTCCGGCCAACTCGGAGGAGTTTCCATGCAGGACCACGAGAAGAACCAGAACGACCGCGGCTTCGAATCCGACAAGAACCAGTTCGGCCAGCAGAGCCAGGGTGGGCAGCAGTCCGATCAGAACCGCCAGGGTCACCAGGGCGGCCAGCAGTCGGGCCAGAACCAGCAGGGTCAGCAAGGTGGCCAGTCCCAGCAAGGTGGTCAGCAGAACCGCCAGAACGACCAGCAGTCCGATGACATGAACCGTCAGGGCGGCATGGGCGGCCAGCAGTCCGACCAGCAGCAGCGCCAGGGTCAGCAGGACGATCAGTTCAGCGACAATCAGCAGAACGATCAGCGCCCCGGCCAGAACAACAATAATCAATATCGCTGATCGGTAACTTGCCTTGGGCGGCGGCGGGCTTTACCGCGCGCCGCCTCAGGCGATCAAGGGGGGACCAGAAATGCCGCTAGATCTGCACGATCTGCTGCCCCTGTGGCAGCGCAAATTCCCGGACAGCATTGACCAGCCCATAATCAACGGCCTTGGACGGCGGGATGTAGATCTCGCTGTGACGCCGGGCCGCCAGGATGTCGCTGGGGATCCGGCTCCGCTCACGCAGGATGTTGTCCGTACGATCATCATCCGCCAGTGCCGCATCCAGCGTTGATTGCAGCCGCCGCGCCGTAAGACCCTCGGACTGGCCCATGGTCGTCGGGTGGATCATGAACATCGCATGGGTCGAGCAGTAGCGCTCCTGCGCAGCCAGAAACACCGAGACCGCGATCGAGCCAACCGAGCCGCTATTGTAGATGACCAGATGCAGCGGCAGGGCGCGGATATGGTTATAAAGATAGACGCCGTCGGCGACATAGCCGCCATTTGAGCTGAAGGCGAGATGGACGGTATCCACGCCGCCATTGACCGCCGAATTCAGCGCCCCAGCCAGCCGCCCTACGCCCCCCGGCTCGATCGGGCCGGTAAATCCGAAGTAAGCAACGTCGTTGGCCATGCAGCTCTCCTCCATGGGCAAACGATGCGCGCGGGAAATGGATGCTTGTGCCTCCCGCCTCCAGCACTGCAGAGAACACAGGAAAGCGCCGCCGACACCATGACGGCGCCGGCGGCGATTGTAATTTGATGAGGACTATCGATCAGATCGATCAGTAGCCGTCGGCATTGTTGCCGACGAGGATTTCGCGCTTGCCGGCATGGTTGGCCGGGCTGATGACGCCTTCGCGTTCCATGCGCTCGATCAGTGTCGCCGCCTTGTTGTAGCCGATGGCGAGGCGCCGCTGGATATAGGAGGTGGACGCCTTCTTGTCGGTCATGACGATATGGACGGCCTTGTCGTAAAGCTCGTCGCCCGAGCCGGCATAGTCGTCGCCGCCGGCACCATCCTCGCCATAGCCACCCTCGTCGTCTTCCTCGGTGATGTTGTCGAGGTAGTCAGGGGCGCCCTGGCTCTTCAAGTGGTTGACCACCGCCTCGACTTCATTGTCCGACACGAAGGCGCCATGCAGGCGCTTGGTGCGGCCGCCCGAGGCCATGTAGAGCATGTCGCCATTGCCCAGGAGCTGTTCGGCGCCCTGCTCGCCCAGAATGGTGCGCGAATCGATCTTGCTGGTTACCATGAAGGAGATACGGGTCGGGAAATTGGCCTTGATCGTGCCGGTGATCACGTCGACCGACGGGCGCTGCGTGGCGGTGACCATATGGATGCCGGCGGCACGGGCCATCTGCGCCAGGCGCTGGATGGCGCCTTCGATATCCTTGCCGGCGACCATCATCAGGTCGGCCATTTCGTCGACGATGACCACGATATAGGGCAAGGGCTCGAGATCGAACTCCTCGCTCTCATAGATCGCCTCGCCGGTTTCGCGATCGAAGCCAGTCTGCACCGTGCGGCTGATGGTGCGGCCTTCCTTGGCGGCCTCGGAGACGCGCTGGTTGAAGCCGTCGATGTTGCGCACACCGATCTTGCTCATCTTGCGATAGCGGTCTTCCATCTCGCGCACGGCCCATTTGAGCGCCACGACCGCCTTTTGCGGATCGGTGACGACGGGCGTCAGCAGATGCGGAATGCCGTCATAGATCGAGAGTTCGAGCATCTTGGGATCGATCATGATCATGCGGCACTGCTCGGGCGTCATCTGGTAGAGCAGCGAAAGGATGAAGGTGTTGATGCCGACCGACTTGCCCGAGCCCGTGGTACCGGCGATCAGCAGATGCGGCATGCGCGCCAGGTCGGCAATGACGGGCTCGCCACCAATGGTCTTGCCCAGGCAGATCGGCAGCTTGCCGCGCATCTTCTCGAAGTCGGACGAGGCCAGCATTTCGCGGAAGAACACGGTTTCACGCGTCTGGTTGGGCAGTTCGATGCCGATGGCATTGCGGCCCGGCACCACGGCGACGCGGGCGGAAATGGCGCTCATCGAGCGCGCAATGTCGTCGGCCAGCGAGATGACGCGGCTCGACTTGATGCCAGGGGCCGGCTCGAGTTCAAAGAGGGTCACGACCGGGCCGGGGCGGACATTGATGATGTCGCCCTTGACGCCGAAATCGGCCAGCACCGCTTCGAGCTGACGGGCCATTTCCTCGAGCCGCTCCGGGGCGTGCTCGGGCGAGGGACCGGCGCGGCGCGGTTCGGCCAGGAGGCTGAGCTCGGGCAGTTCGAAACCATGCGGTTCGTCGAGCAGCGAGCCCTGGGCCTCGCGGAACTGGCGCTGGCCCTGAGCCGGGCGCGGGGCGGGGGCGGTGACACGCGGCGCGGCCGGATCGACCGGATGGAAGCGGGAATCGCCGCGCTGGGTGCGATTGACCACCGGCGCGTCGGGGACGAAGGGAATGGCGTCGTCCTCGGGCTCGTCGGGATAGTCGATGGCGGTATCGTCGTAATCGGGCTGCGCCTTGATGCGCGCACTCGGCTCGAAGCTGGGCTCGACATGCTGGGCAGGCGCATGGATGCGGCGCTGGGGGGCACTGACCACAGGCTCGCGCTCCACCGCCACATCGGGGGCATGGCGGGCCGTCATGGCCGGCTCGGTTTCGTGTCCGAAATCCTGTTCGTCTTCCACGGCGCGGCGGGCGGCATGCTCGGCCCGGGCGCGGCGGAAGGCGGTGCGCATGGAATAGCCCATATGGACGATGGCGCCCATGGCGACTTCGACCAGCGGATTGGGTTCGCGCTCGTCAGCCTCGGCGGCCTTGCGGGCGGCGGATGCCTTCTGCGGCTTGACCGGGATCGAGGTGCCGAGGCCCATCGCAATCCAGAACAGGGCAAGAGCCGGGGCGGCCAGGATGATGGCGAAGAGGGTCGAGGTGATGGCCTGCGGCTCGCTGCCGGCAATCAAGCTGGCGAGCGCGGTGAACATGGATCCGGCAAGGCCGCCGAGACCGGTGGGCAGGGGCCAGGTTTCGGGCAGGGCCACAAAGGAGAAGACACCGGCAAACAGCAGTACCGCCCCCAGCCAGGCGACGAGACGCAGGCCGAAGCGGCTGACGGCACGGCGGCGCGCCATGGCCCAGCCCCAGATGGCGAGCGGCACGACCATGACGAGGCCGGCAAGGCCCAGGAACTGGAAGGTGAGATCGGCGATGACGGCGCCCGGAAAGCCCAGCCAGTTGGCCGCGGTCTTGCCCGTCGCCAGCGACAGGGAGGGATCATCGACCGACCAGGAGGCGAGCGAGAGCAGCAGAACGGCGCAGAAGCCCAGAATCAGCGCGCCAGCGACTCGCAGGGGAATGCGGATGGCGATGGCCGGCGGCGGCATCGGGGCGCTGACGGTGCGCGTCGAGGCGCGCGGCGCACGGGCCGGCAAGCTGCGGACTTCATCGAGCGTAGGAACGGGATGGCTGGGCATGGACACGCATTACTCGTTGTCGGCCCGCAAACCATCAGCGTGGGCCGTAATGGGCTCATGCTAGCGGTGTGTGGTTAATCGCGTGCTAACCATCGGAATTTGCCGGTGGGAACTGGCCCGGGAGTGCGGCTCGCGTTGTTTGCGAGTGGGAAGCCTCTGTGGCGGGCCAAAGAGAACACGAGCCGCACGCCCCGACCAGCCGCATGGCTGCGACGCTGGGGCAGGATTGGGCGGCCCGTGGGCCGCCCAGGAGCGCTTAGTTGTAGGCGCGTTCGCCGTGGGTCGAGAGGTCGAGGCCGTCGCTTTCGGCGGCTTCCGAGACCTTGGCGCCACCGAACAGGGCCTTGACGATCAGCATGGCGATGAGCGCCACGACGCCGGACCAAACGATGGCGATGACCACGCCGGTCAGCTGCACCATGAACTGGCCGCCGATCGAGTAGGCCGCTGCGTCGCCGAGCGGGTAGCCACCAAAGCCGGGGGCCGCGACGACGGCGGTGCCGAGGGCACCGACAATGCCACCCACGCCATGGATGCCGAAGACGTCGAGGCTGTCGTCATACTTGAGCAGCGGCTTGAGATTGACGACGGCCCAGAGGCAGACCACGCCGGCAATGGCGCCGAGCACGATGGCACCGCCGACGCCGGCAAAGCCAGCGGCCGGGGTGATGGCGACGAGACCGGCAACGGCACCCGAGACAGCGCCGAGGGCCGAAGCATGGCCACGGGTGATGCGCTCACCCAGGGCCCAGGCGAGGGCGCCGGCGGCCGGAGCCAGGACGGTGTTGATCAGGGCAACGGCGGTGAGGGCATTGGCTTCGAGGTTGGAGCCGGCATTGAAGCCGAACCAGCCGAACCAAAGGAGGCCGGCGCCGACATAGGTCAGGACCAGGTTGTGGGGCGGGATTGGTTCCTTGAGGAAGCCGACGCGCGGCCCAAGCACCAGGGCGGCGACCAGGGCAGCGACACCCGAATTGATGTGAACCACGGTGCCACCGGCAAAGTCATAAGCGCCCATGCCGAACAGCAGGCCGGGGCCCGACCAGACCATGTGGGCCATCGGCACATAGGAGAAGGTGAACCAAATGGCGAGGAAGGCCATCAACGCGCCGAACTTCATGCGCTCGGCAATGCCGCCGACGATGAGGGTCGAGGTGATGCAGGCGAAGGTGAGCTGGAAAGTGACGAAGACCAGTTCGGGTAGCTCGAAGCCAGCCGAGAAGGTCGCGGCACGCGAATCGAGCGTCACGCCATTGAGGAAGAATTTCGAGAAGTCGCCGATAAAGGCCGAGAGACCGCCTTCGGTGGGGCCGGCAAAGGCCAGCGAATAGCCATAGGCTACCCAGAGGATGGCGATCATCGAGAAGCCGAGGAAGACCTGGGTGAGGACGCTCAGCACGTTCTTGGCGCGCACGAGGCCGCCGTAGAAAAGGGCAAGGCCCGGGATGGTCATGACGATGACGACCATGGTCGAGACGAGCATCCAGGCGACGTCGCCCTTGTCGACGACGGCAGCGGCTTCTTCGACGACTTCAGCGGCGGCGGCAACGCCGGGCGCGGCATCCTGGGCAAAGGCCGGCAGGGCCATCAAGAGGGAGGCCAGTGTCGCACCCCCCAGGACTTTGGACATTTTCATTGTTGTTGTCTCCGGAAATGGGATGCGGGTCACAGCGCCGAGGCGCCGGTCTCACCGGTGCGGATGCGGGTCACGGCCAGGAGGTCGAGCACGAAAATCTTGCCGTCGCCGATGCGACCGGTCTGAGCGGCATCGCGAATGACGGTGCTGACCTGGTCGGCCAGGGCGTCGTCGACAGCGATCTCGACCTTGAGCTTGGGCAGGAAATGCACCGCATATTCCGTGCCGCGATAGATTTCCGAGTGACCCTTCTGACGACCGTAACCCTTGACCTCGGTGACGGTCATGCCGTGCACGTCGAGCGAATTGAGCGCCTGCCGGACCTCTTCGAGCCGTGACGGCTTGATAATGGCAATCACCAGTTTCATCTGACCCCCTTTGACGCTGATGCGCGTTGGAACGGTCAAACCACACTCAAACTGCATGCCAAATGGGCGCGCTCGAAATTGAGCAGCGTTTACAGCGGCTTAACAAACGGCATTCGGCGGCGACTCAGAAATGGGCAAATCACTGCCTATGTATTGCGCACAAAGAGAGGGCTCTGCTTATAATTTGCGCAGGCACATTGTGGCGTGACGCGGCAATGATGCACTTGCCTCCCGAGGGGCGGGAACCGACAATGGCGGCAAGGAGACCGGCATGTCCAAAACGCAAGCGCAGCAGCATGATGTCATCATTGTCGGCGGTGGCCCGGTGGGCCTGACGCTGGCCCTGGCGCTGGTGCAATCCGGCCCCGGAATGCGCATTGCGCTGGTGGACCGGCGGCCGCTGAGCGTGCCGCGCGACAACCGGGCATCCGCCATAGCCGCCGCGGTGCGACGGATCTTCGAGGCGCTCGGCGTATGGGCGCCGATGGAAGGGCAGAGTCAGGCCATCTCCGCCATGCACATCACCGATTCGGGCGAGGGCGACCTGGCACGGCCGCTGTTTTTGCGCTTTGACGGCGATGTCGGTCCCGGAGAGCCCTTTGCCCATATGGTGCCGAACCAGGCCAGCGGCGCGGCGCTGATGGCTGCCATCGAGGGGCGGATCAGCGTGGTCGCCCCGGCCGAGATCGCCGACTGGTCGGCGGACGAGACATTTGGCCGGTTGACGCTGGCGGATGGACGCGTCCTGGCGGCGCCGCTGATCGTCGCGGCCGACGGGGCCCAATCGAGCCTCAGGCAACGCGCCGGCATCGAGACGTTCGGGCATGACTACCAGCAGACCGGGCTGGTCGCCACGATCGGCCACGAACTGGCGCATGACGGCGTGGCCTATGAGCATTTCCGCCCCGCGGGTCCCTTTGCCAGCCTGCCCCTGCCGGGCAACCGATCCTCGCTGGTCTGGACCGAAAGCAGCCGTGAGGCACCACGCTTCCTTGCCATGAACCAAGAAGAGCTGGCGCTGGAGATCGAAGCCGTGATGGGCTCGACCCTGGGGCGGGTGACGCTAGAAGACAAGCTGATGGGTTTTCCCTTACGCCTGCAACTGGCCAAGAGCTTTGTCGGACCGCGCCTGGCGCTGGTGGGTGATGCCGCCCATGTCATCCACCCCATTGCCGGTCAGGGCCTCAACCTCGGCCTCAAGGATGTGGCGGCGCTGGCGGAAGTGGTCGTCGACGCCATGCGCCTCGGGCTCGACCATGGCGCGGCCGATGTGCTGGAGCGCTACCAGAGCTGGCGGCGGCTTGACACCGCTTCGATGGCCGCGGTGACGGACGGGATGAACCGGCTCTTTTCCAACGATGTGGCGCCGATCCGCGCCCTCAGGGATTTCGGCCTGGGGCTCGTCGATCGCGCGGGGCCGATCAAGTCGACGCTGATCCGCGCCGCCTCGAGCGTCGGCGGCGGCGCTCCAAAACTCCTCAGCGGCATGCCCATCTGAGACCAAGGCTAGCAGAGCCCAAGGGGCCGGGGATAAGCCTAGCGGCTGAGGCGCTGGATTTCTTCCGGATCGACATTGCGCGCCTCATCGAGGCTGAGCAGCGGGACGCCCTTGCGGATGGGAAAGGCGAGGCGCGCCGCGACCGAGATCAGCTCGGCCCGGTCGGCGGAAAGGGTCAGGCGGGTCTTGGTCAGCGGGCAGACCAGCATGTCGAGAACCTGCGGCGACACCACATGGCGCGGATCGGCGGGCGCTTCAGCCATCAGTTGAGCGGGGCCGCGCCGTCGGAGCCGCCACGCGCCATCTCGTATTCGGTCATGGCGATCAGGGTCTCGGCGCGCTCTTCCAATGTATTGGCCTCGAGCAGGACCTGCTTTTCGGCGGCGCCATAGGGCGAGACCATGCAGCAGAAATTGACGAGGTCGGCTGTGCCGGTCGATTCGATCTCTTCCCAGTTGAGTTCGAAATTGGCGAATTCGGCATAGTCGCGCATCATCTTGACGAAACGGACCCGATCCACCGCCTCCTCGCCGTGATTGCGGGAGAAATCGGCTTCGTAGCCTTCGGCGGAAATCACGCATTGCCGATAGGGCGTGAGCACGGTCAGTTCATGCATCAGGCGGAAGCGGGTGACGCCTTCGAGGATGATGAAATAGCGCCCGTCGCCACTTTCCTCGAAATGGGTGAGGCGCCCCAGACACCCCACACTTTGCAGCGGGGCGCGACCCTTGGGGCTTTCCTCGCTGGTGTCCTCGGGCTGGATGAGACCGATCAGCCGGTCACCGCGCAGGGCAGCGTCCACCATTTCGATGTAGCGCGGCTCGAAGATGTTGAGCGGGCGATGCGAATAGGGCAGCAGCAAAGCCCCGCTCAGCGGAAAGACCGGAACGGATTTTGGCAGTTCGGCCGGGCTGGTCGGTCGCTTGGGCATGATGAACCTTAGGAGAAGAGCACGGCCGAGAGCAGGCGGCGGCCCTTGAGCGTGGCCGGGTCCTTTGGACCCCAGGCCTCGAACAGTTCGAGCAGCTTCTTGCGGGCAGCATCCTCGTTCCAGGACCGGTCGCGCTTGAAGCTGGCGACCAGGGCCTCGGCGGCCTCGATGCGCTTGCCCTCGGCGTTGAGCACCACGGCCAGATCCAGCCTTGCCTGGTGATTGTCGGGATCGGCGGCGATCGCGGCTTCCAGCGTTGCCGCTTCGGACAGGCCCGCAGCCTCGTCCTTGAGGCGGATGGCATTGGCGAGCGTCGTATAGGCCTCGCCCTTGCGCTGGTCCTCGGGCACCATGTCGAGCGTGACCTTGGCCTGCTCGGCTTCGCCGGCAGTCATGTAGACGCCGGCAAGGCCGATCAGCGCCTCGGCATTGTCGGGGACATGCTGGAGGATCTGGCCATAGATCTGGGCAGCCTGGCCCAGTTCGCCGGCGGCTTCAGCCTGCCGGGCGATATCGAGGGCATCGGCGATCTGGGCTTCGAGCGAATCCGCCTGCGGCGGCGCGGAGGGGGCGCCGGCGATCACCTTTTCGGCAAAGCGCCGCACTTCACCCTCCGGCATGGCGCCCATGAAGCCGTCCACGGGGCGGCCGCCGGCAAAGGCAAAGACGGCCGGAATGGACTGCACGCCGAGCTGGCCGGCAATGTGCGGATGCTCGTCGATGTTGATCTTGACCAGCTTGATGGCGCCGGCCTTCTCGGTGACGACCTTTTCGATGGCCGGGCCGAGCTGGCGGCAGGGGCCGCACCAGGGGGCCCAAAAATCCACAAGCACCGGCTGTTCGAGCGATGCGTCGATGACGTCGGCCTTGAAGCCGGCATCGGAACCGTCCCGGATGAGATCGGCGGGAACCGGGGCGGCGCCGGGAGCGCCATCAAAGGACAGGGTCATGATTTCAACTCTTCAAGTGCAGAGAAAACTGAGCGTTGGCGGCCTTTTTGCGCCTCACGGAGGGCTCGTGGCAACCCCCCTTTCCCACAGGCGCCCGGAAGAAACGGATTTCCGCAAAAAACCGGGTTGCAATCGGATCGGCGATTGGGCATATAGCGCCCGTCGCCGCACTTACAAGTGCCGGAGACAACGGAGCGCGGGTGTAGCTCAGGGGTAGAGCATAACCTTGCCAAGGTTAGGGTCGTGGGTTCGAATCCCATCGCCCGCTCCAATTTCCCAAGATCGGGATACGACAAAAGGCCGGACAGCAGTCCGGCCTTTGTTGTTTTCGGGTTGTCGTTAAATGCGCGGATTTGTGCGCTGGACGTGCAGAGGTCCCGCCTCGCCCATGGGGCTATCGGGTGCACGGTAACGAACGGCCGGCGGCCCAAACGAACGTTCAAGAACTGAGCCACTGGCCGTTCGTCACGGCATCGGCTTGCTTAGGGGGCCCGGTCCTCAGGCGGTACCTTTGGGGTCCGGCTGCCGGCGCATCTGCGCTGTCCGATAGGTGACCCCAGCCGTCCGGTCCCATGTTTAAGGGGGTGCCGTCAGGCTGGCGCCAGACAGCGCCGAAGTTTTCTACCCACGCAGGAGAGCGCCCTCTCCATCCGATCCTCCCCGCCCGACCCTGCGTCGGGGCCGCGTGTGTGACGGGGATGGGGGCAGTATGGGGCGGAATTTGGGGGCGGGGATAAGTGTTTTGGAGTGGCGGCGTTCGACCCCGTCTCAGTCGTGGAGGCCCTAACCTCTAATTCCCGAAAGCCGACATTCATTTGATAGAGTGATTACGCGCGCCGCGCGGGTATTCGGAGGGATGTATAGGGCGCCCCGCCGAGCCCTGGCAGCATAATAAGCTGCGACGGCGTCACCTTGGGCATCATCCCGGCAATCTGACCTGGCTTCGTGAACCGCGCTCGCGGGTGTTCGAACGGCAGATTGTAAAACTGCGGATCCGATGTAGCTGCAAACGACACGTGCAGGTTGTCGTGGAAGGATACGAGGGCCACTACAATACTTTTGTTGTCTGTGTTGCAACGGTAGTTGAACTGCCCATCTGATGTCTTTCGCCCTTGAGCTAGCCGACCGGCCAAAGGCATGATGGACAACATCTGCTCGACGTCTTTGATGGCCAGCCCGAAGTTGAGATACCACCACGCCTGCACCCCGCCGTGGTCGGGCAATCGGGAGTCGGTGTGCTCTCGATACAAGGCCATGCCCAATTTTGCGCTGAAAACGTCTAGGTATGCTTTGGTCAGCGGACCATCGGCTTTAATCATGGCCTGACGGGTAAGTACGCCGTTGGTGTTTAATAGGACAGGCTCGACGCGGGCAGGGCTTAGAAGCTCGGCTAGAAAGCCCGGGGCAAGCTCCATGAGCATGTTCCGCTGGGCAAAAGCCTCCTGAAAGCGCCAGTCGCCCAGTGCCCCATTGGCGTCTATCCGCGCCATGAAGCTGGCCACTAGGTCGGCAGCACTCGTTCCATTATTGCACGCCGCACAGGTGGCAAACTCCATCCCGCTCGCCCGGTCCCGCTTGCGGAACATACCAATGGGCGGCATATGCTCTTGGTGCGTGGTGGGCTGGCCGCAATAGATGCACTCGCCATCGCGTGACATCACCTCTGCTCGGCTTCGGCTTCTCTTCCCCAGCTTCTGGCTCACTCAGCCTTACCCTCGGCCGACGCATCCTCCACAATGAACCGCGCCCGCGCATATAGCTCGTCGAAGGTCAGTACCTCCGGCCATCTGAGCGAGCGGCGGAACAGCTCGAACGACCTGAATTTGTCCTTGTTGGTGCCTTCGGGCGTCTGAAACTCGCCAAGGTTGCCAACAACCAGGAACGACCGTGGCTGGAACTGGAACAGGGTCTCGCCGGTTGGATCGCCGCTTTCCAGATGCGTCGGCTGATATACCTCGGTCAGGTCCTCAAGAGCGCGCTGCACCGTCACCTGAATTTGTGAGACGGCCCCCGCAAGCTCAACGCTCGGAGCGAAAACGCCTGGGCGGTAGTATTTGACCAGCTGGGTGTCAGACGTTTTGATCTCGACAAAACACAGGGAGTTGATGGCCGCCACGGTCTTCATCAGCCCGTCCACCTCCTTGCCCCGCCCGCTGATGTTGTAGCCTGCCACCTTGTTCCGCAGGGCCCGACCGTCCAGCTCTGACATGGCTATGTAGGACAGGCCGTAGCCGAATATCCAAGTGTTCCGTTCAAAGAAGGCCTGCCAAGCTGCCTCAAGACTCTTTTTCTTCTCGGCTTCGGCTTGCCGAAAATCAGCGTCATCGAGCATCTGGCGGAAGTGGGCAAGCTCGCGGCGTCTGCGTGCCAGCCCCACTATGTCTTGCGCCTCGATGTCGTTCTCCAGCACGGCATTCAGGAGGGTGGGGTCTTCCACGAGCACGCGAGCAATCTGTCGCCGGTCGAACGTGGACTGTACCAAGGTACGGTCGGACACCCGGCCGCCTTGCTCATCAACAAAAATCATCGTCTCGGAAGAGCGGATGAAGTGGAGCAACTCGTCAATCTCTCGACCGCGCAGGGAGAAGGCGATCTCCTTGTTGGGTCCACCCTTGTTGTTCCACTTCTGGAAGGTGAGGTTCGTTATCTGGTGGTCGTCCTCGTACAGAGTTGCCTTTAGCTGGTACCGGGCGGCTTCTGCTTCACGCAAGACAACCTCTTTACCTTCCTTCATAGCCACCACCCCGCCTTTGCCCTCGATCACACGATGAAGAAACCGCCTCGGGCTCACCGGCCGTTCAAAGATGGCGCTGATGCGTCGCGAGTAATACGTGTATCGGGGGATGCGTCCCCAAAAGTACGTTTCATCGCCGTCCGACATAATCTTCCCAGCACAGAAATCCTGATACCAAACATATCCGTTCTACTTAGCGAGAGTCTCGCGTTGCGACGTAATCCACAGGGGCGCAGGTCCGACTTGTCGACTTGATTGCCAAAACCTGCCAGTCCGCTCCCCACCCCCATCCCGCCCAAACAAAACACCCTCGGGAAAGGCCCGAGGGTGTTGGAGCGTGCCTAGGAGGGGCGGCGCTCCGCCATTTGCGCATAGCGCTCATGGCCTCCTTGCCTCAAATCTCTCCACCGGAGAGATTTGCCCTAGCGGGTCGGCGCTACCTTATGGCATTGCCCTCGGCGTCGAAGATATGGGCCTTGGCCGGATCGACATAGGCGGAGACGGACGAGCCGATTTCGACATGGCGCTGCCCTTCGAGGACGATGGTGAGCGCCTGACCGTCGCGGGTCGTGGCATAGACCACGGTCTGGCCGCCGAGATTTTCAACGAGATCGACGGTGAGGTCGGCGAATTTCACGCCCGAGCCTTCGACGATGGTGATGTGCTCGGGACGGATGCCGAGCGTGGTGGCGCCGGTGACGTCGCGGCCGAGATCGAGGGCGACGCCGCCGGTCCTGAGCGCGCCGGCTTCGACGGTTGATGTCATGAAATTCATCTTCGGGCTGCCGATGAAGCCGGCCACGAAGAGGTTGCGGGGATTGTTGTAGAGCTCGAGCGGGGCGCCCGCCTGCTCGATGACGCCGGAGCGCAGCACCACGATCTTGTCGGCCATGGTCATGGCTTCGACCTGGTCGTGGGTCACGTAGATCATGGTGTTCCCCAGATCATAGTGCAGCTTGGCGATCTCGACGCGCATGGCCACACGCAGTTCGGCGTCGAGATTGCTGAGCGGTTCGTCGAAGAGGAAGATCTTGGGTTCGCGCACGATGGCGCGGCCGATGGCGACGCGCTGGCGCTGGCCGCCCGAGAGCTGCTTGGGCTTGCGCTTCAAGAGCGGCTCGATCTTGAGGATTTCGGCGGCGCGCTGCACGCGCTGGGCGATCTCGGCCTTGGGCATCTTTGCCGTTTCGAGACCGAAGGCCAGGTTCTGGTAGACCGACATATGCGGATAGAGCGCATAGGACTGGAACACCATGGCGATGCCGCGGCGGGCTGCCGGGACCTCGTTCATGCGCTGGCCGTCGATCAGGAGATCGCCCCCGGTGATCGGCTCGAGGCCGGCAATCATGCGCAGCAGGGTCGACTTGCCGCAGCCCGAGGGGCCGACAAAGACGGTGAAGTCGCCCGGCTCGATATCGAGATCGACGCCGTGGATCACCTGTACGTCGCCATAGGCTTTCTTGATCTGACGCAACTGGATGGAGGTAGCCATGGTCTTGTCTCCTTAGCGGAACTCAGCCGGCACCCAGCTCTGGTAGAGCGGATGTTCGGGACCGAGCGGCAGCGTGACCTCGGTATGGGTTGAAGAGGAGTGGTAGAAGGCCGTCACCAGTTCGAGCGCGCGGCGGCTGTCGGCACTGGACACGGGCAATTCGCCCTTGCCGAAAATGGCGTCGTGGAAGCGGGCCATCTGGGTCTGGAAGCGGCTCGGCACGTCCTGCCAATTGGCCAGCAGCGCCTCGATCCTGGCCTTCACCTCGTCATTGCGCGGCAGGATTTTCCAGAGTTCCTTGCCCGGATTGTAGGGGGCGTGGTCGCTCTCGATGGTGACGTTTTCGAACTGCAGGCGGATGCGGGTGATCTCGTCGACCGAGCCCAGGGTGGCCGTGAGGCTGGCGAGCGCCCCCGACTTCATTTCGAGCGAGGCCGAAATGCAGTCCTCCACCTCGATCGGGTTGACGCGGGTGGCGACGCGACCGAACACCCGGGCGATGTCGCCCATGAGATAGGTGAAGATGTCGTGCGGGTGGATGGCGTGGCCCATGAGGACGCCGCCCAGTTCGGTCTTCCACTTGCCGCGCCAGGGAATGGCGTAATAGGGCGCCTCGCGACGCCAGAAGGTTTCCACCGTGCCGACATAGGCCTTGCCGGCAATGCCGGCATCGATGATGCGCTTGGCCTGTTCGATGCCGTTGCCGAAGCGGTACTGGAAGACCGGCATCAGCTTGCCCTTGGCGGTCTTTTCGATCTCCATGATCGCGTCGACCGCCTCGAGCGAGCCGACCAGCGGCTTTTCGCAGACCACATGCTTGCCCGCTTCGAGCGCGGCTTTCACCATGAAGAAGTGGGCGCCGGGCGGGGTGCAGACGTCGATGACGTCGACATCGTCCATGGTGAGCAGTTCGTTGAAGTCGAGGATGCGGCGCTCGATGCCGAATTCATCGCCGATCTTGTCGAGCCGAGCCTGGTCGAGATCGCACAGCGCCACGACCTTGAACTTGTCGGCATTGGGCAGGTAGCCCTCGACGATATGCGAGCGGCCGATGCCGCAGCCGACGATGGCGACGTTCAATACGCGGCTCATTGGGCCCACTCCGTCCCGACTTCGGCCATCTGCTGGGCAGTGAGCGCCAGTTTCATGGCATTGTAGCAGCGCTCCTGCGGCATGGCCGTTTCGGTGCGGTTCCTGACGTCGTCGAGGAACTGGCGGCCAAAGGGCAGATCGACATTGGCGCAGTCGACATGCTGCACGCCCTTCCTGTCGACGAGGAAGAGGTGATCCTTGCCGGGGCGGCCGGCGATATCGACATATTTGCGCAGCTCGATATAGCCCTCGGTGCCGAGGATGGTCAGGCGCCCGTCGCCCCAGGTGGGCAGGCCTTCGGGCGTGAACCAGTCGACGCGGATATAGCCCGACGAGGTGGCGGTGCGCACATGGGCGTCGCCGACATCCTGGAGGCCCGGCCGATTGGGATTGCCGCGATTGGCGACGCTGGCCGAAACCACTTCGCCATCCATGGCGCCCGAGAAGAACAGGAACTGCTCGAACTGGTGGCTGGCGATGTCGCAGAGGATGCCGCCATAGCGATTGCGGGTGAAGAACCAGTCGGGGCGGTTGTTGAGGCGGAGCGAATGAGGGCCGAGGCCGACGGTATTGACCACCTGGCCGATGGCGCCCGCGGCAATGAGATTGCCCGCTTCGACCGCGGCCGGCACTTCGAAATGCTCGGAATAGAGCACCGAGAAGATGCGGCCGGTTTCCTTCTGAACGCGTTTGATCTCGTCGAGCTGGGCAAAGGTGGTCATGCCCGGCTTGTCGGTCAGCACATCCTTGCCGTGCCGCATGGCGGCCAGGCAGATGTCGGCCCGGTCGCCCGGAATGGCGGCGGTAACGATGACCTGGATGGAGGCATCCTCGAGGATGGCCTTGGGGTCCGAGACGCGCTTGGCTTCGGGGAATTTCTCGCCAAAGGTCTTGGCGAGATCATCCTCGATGGCGTGGAAGGCGACGAATTCGGCGCCAGCGCGCTTCAGGCATTCCACCTGGCCATAGATATGGGCGTGGTTGATGCCGATGGCGGCAAACTTGATGTCAGACATAGGGCTAGCGTTTCATACCGGTCGTGGCGATGCCTTCGATGAGGAACCGCTGGAAGATGAGGAAGAAGACGAAGATCGGCACGATGGAGAGCACGCTCATGGCAAAGAGCCCGCCAAAGTCGCTTTCGCCCGTGGAGTCCACGAAGGTGCGGAGACCCAAGGTTACCGTGTAATCCTGCATGCGATTGAGGAAGATGAGCGGTCCGAAGAAGTCGTCCCAGGTCCAGATGAAGGTGAAGATGGCTGCCGTCACCAGAACGGGGACGGAAAGCGGCAGCATGATCTTCCAGTAGATGCGCCAGGGTCCGGCGCCGTCCATCATCGCCGCCTCGTCCAGCTCGCGCGGAATGCCGCGGAAGAACTGCACCATGAGGAAGATGAAGAAGGCGTCGACGGCAAGGAATTTCGGCACGACCAGCGGCAGGATGGTGTTGATCCACCCCAGGTCGCGGAACAGCACATATTGCGGGATGATGGTGACCTGGCCGGGCAGCATCAGGGTCATCATCATCATGGCGAACCAGAAGTTCTTGAACTTGAACTCCAGCCGCGCGAACGCATAGGCCGCCATCGAGCAGGCAATGAGATTGCCGACGATGGAGAGAATGGCGATCACGAACGAGTTCATGAAGAAGACGCCGAAGCTGACGCGCATGGCGTTCCAGCCACGGAAATAGGCGTCGATATCCCAATCCGCCGTCGGCCAGATGCCGGTGTTGAAGATCTGGTTGTCGGGCTTGAACGAAGCCGCGAGGAGCCAGAGCAGGGGATAGAGCATCAGGATCGAAGCAGAGATCAGCGCCGTATGGGCGAGGACCGAGACGATCCGCTTCCGCATCCGCGCCGAGGGGTCGTTTTCGGCCCCGGTCACCACGGTCAGCTTGTGTGCATCAGTCGTCATAGTGCACCCAGTATTTCGAGGTGAGGAAGGAGAAGGCGGTGAAGCACGCGATCAGGAACAGCAGGAACCAGGCGAGGGCCGATGCGTAGCCCATGCGGAAGAAGCTGAAGGCCTCGTTGTAGAGATAGAGCGCATAGAACAGCGTCGAGTTGATCGGCGAGCCGGTGCCGTTGGAGATGATAAAGGCCGGCGTGAAGCTCTGGAAAGCATTGATGGTCTGGATGATGGCGTTGAAGAACACCACGGGGGTCAGCAGCGGCAGGGTGATCTTCCAGAACTGGCGCCACTTGCCGGCGCCGTCGAGACTGGCTGCCTCGTACATGTCCTGCGGAATCTGCCGCAGACCGGCGAGGAAGATGATCATGGGCGAACCGAACTGCCAGATCGACAGGATGATCAGCGTCCAGAGCGAGTAATTGGGGTTGGAAATCCAGCTCGGGCCGACAATGCCGAAGATGGACAGGAACTGGTTGACGAGGCCGTCGCCGGCAAAAATCTGGCGCCACAGGATGGCGATGGCGACCGATGCGCCGAGCAGGCTCGGTAGATAGAACAGCGCGCGATAGAGCGGCAGGCCCTTCATGCCGCGGTTGAGCAGCATGGCGATGGCCAGAGCGAAGGCGAGCTTCAACGGCACCGAGAACAGCACGAAGGTGAAGGTGACGCGCATGGCGGCCGCAAAATTGCGGTCATTGGTGAACATGCGTTCGTAATTGGCGGTGCCAATCCACTGCGCCGGCGTCAGCAGGTCGAAGTCGGTGAAGCTCAGGTAGAGCGAGGTGATCATCGGGCCGACCGTGAGGCCGATAAAGCCGATCAACCAGGGCAGCAGGAAGAGATAGCCGGGGGCGTGGTTTTGCCACGCCCTCGACCATTTCGTGGTGCTGAATGCGGCATTCTGCGGAGCCGCTTCTGCCGCATTCACAGCCATTGTTAGCTGGCCGCGCGATTAAGAATGGCGGTCGCTTCGTCGACGAAGAACTGACCGGCATCTTCCGCGGAACGGCCACCGAAGCCGACTTCCTGGCTCAGCACGCGCAGCAGCGAGGTGTCGATTTCACCAGCGGCAGCCGGCGGGGACGGCGGCAGCGGTCCGAGCAGGTCGCCCAGGTTCGACACGAAGTTGAGCGCGATCTGGCTCTGTTCGTCGAGGGTCGGGGTGATGGCTTCGCGGACTGAGGCGTTGCAGGGAATGCCACGCTCGACGCCGAGGATCTTGCCGGCTTCCGGATCGGTGACGAAGTACCGGATGAAATCGGCAGCAGCCTGCTTTTCGGCAGCAGTGCCACCGACCGAGAAGAACATAGAGGGCTTGCGATAGTGACCGCCGCCAACACCGGCTTCGATGCGCGGATAGGAGGTGATGGTCAGGGTATCGTCGTTCACCGACTGGTGGATCACGAGCTGGTTGGAGTTCGAAGGCAGGAGAGCTGCCTTTTTGAGCGCCACCATGCTGGTTTCCGGCGCGCCGGTATCGAGGGCATTGTCTTCAGCCGAGACGATATAGCCCTTTTCGCGGAAGCCGTTCCACATGGCGAACCATTCGGTCGCGTCGGCAGCATCGAAGCCCAGCTTGCCTTCAGCGGTGTAGAGGGCCTTGCCGCGCTGACGCAGCCAGTTGTCGAGGAAGGGTTCGGAACCCGAGCCGTCCGACATCGCAGCCATGCCGTTGCCGGCAGCCTTGAAGGCCTCGCCCAGGCGCTCGATATCGGCATAGGTCCAGGAATTGTCTGGAACGGCTTCGCCGATGGCTTCGAATGCGGTGACGTTGGCCAGCATGGCGACCGAGTTGGCGCCGAGCGAAATGCCGTAGAGCTTGCCGTCGACCTTGCCGCCTTCGAGCTGGTCGGCGTCGAATTCACCCAGGTCGCCGATAATGTCGTCGAGCGGGGCAATGGCGTTGCGGGTGGCGTATTCCACGATGAAGCGATAGTCCATCTGGATGACGTCCGGGGCGGTGCCACCGGCGGTCTGGGTCGCCAGCTTGGGCCAGTAGTCGTTCCAGCTCAGGAATTCACCCTCGACGCCGGGATTGCCGGCGGCCGCATAGGCGTCGGTCACGGCATAGGTGCGGTCGGCGCGAGCCTGGCCGCCCCAGAAGATCAGGCGCAGGGCATTCTGAGCCCAGGCCGGGCTGACGCCAAGGGCGGCGGCAGCGGCAAGTGCCGAGGATCCCATCAGGAATTCACGGCGTCCAAGTCGAATTGTCATGTCTTTCCTCCCATGAACAGTTGCCGATCCGCCTTGCGGAACCGGCGAGCGATCAGCGACCTCCCGTCGCTAAATCACCAACTGGTTACTACGTTAGGGCCTTTGTTGTGGTTGTCAATCACAATTGGCCCCGGGTTTTGTGCAGGTGCTGACTGAGCCCGGACACAAATAACCAGCCAGTTACGCCCAATACCACACAAGCGCGCCTTGCAGCAACCAGCTTGTATGGAAGTTGCCCCACGTCACCGAAGCTACCCGGCGACGTGATCGCCCGGTCGTGCGGATGCGGTAGGGCATTGGGGCGGCCGGTCTCCTCAGGCGGCAGCCATCTCCTCTCAAGGGGCAGACTGGCGCAAAAAAATCGATTGGAAAAGAACGAATTTCCGGCAACACTATAGAAAATATCTATAGCTCAGATGCCGGAGGTCGGCCGATGGACAAGCTTCTTTCCCAGTTTTTGGCCGTGGCGGACGCCGGCACGCTGAGTGGTGCGGCGACAGCCCTGTTCGTCACCCAGCCGACGCTGAGCTTCAACATGAACAAGCTCGAGCAGACGATCGGCGTCCCGCTGTTCGATCGCTCCTCCCGCGGCATGCACCTCACGCGCTATGGCGAAACCCTCTACGAAAATGCCAGGCTGATGCAGCGGCTCTACGACAATACGCTCAATGCCATTGCCGACCAGAAGCGCGGAACCGAGCGCGGCCTCAGCATCGGCTCGGGCTATTCGTGGTGGACCATGTTCCTGCGGGACATGATCATCGACTACCAGCGCGAATTTCCCAAGGCGCCGGTGCAGGTGAGCCTCGGCAACCAGCTTCGCCTGATGGACCAGATGCTCTCGGGCGACATTTCGATGTTCCTGGCCCATGAGGTCGATGGGCTCAGCGGCGCCATCGGCACCGACTTCATTCCCCTCACCCGGGTCTACAATGCGTTTTTCGTGCGCGAGGGACACGCCCTCCTGGAGCGCCCGCAAAGCCTGGCGGAGATCGACACGTACCCAATCGTCATCAGCTCGCTGGCGGAAAGCCGGCACGAGCGGTTCTTCGATCCGTCGCGCCGCCGCACCCGGGTCGAGACCGTATTCGACCGCACGACGGTGGCATTCCGCACCAATTCGCTGGCCGCCTGCGTCGACTATGCCCTCGCCACCGATGCGGTGCTGGTCCACACCCATGTGATGCGGGACGATTTTCGCAAGCGTGGCCTGGTTGAGGTCGAGCAGCGCGATGAACCCAAGCGCGCGGTGACCGGCATCTATGTGCTCAAGGAGCGCCGCGGCGAAGACCGGGTGGAAGACCTGATAGACCGCATTACCCGCGCCGCCCATGCCGCGCTGCCGCCCTGGAAGCCTGCGGACGGAACCTGAGCGCAACCGGGAACGCGGATTTTGGTTTTCCGGCGGCTGGCTGACATGTTAGTTTGCGGCCATGCAAGCCCCGACGTCCTCCCTCCAAGCCCGCGCCCAGACACCAGACCGTCTCGCCGCCGGTGAACGCGTTGCCGCCCGCCTCAAAGGCCAGGTGCGCGGCGCCATCCATACCGACCCGCTGATGACCTATGCCTGGAGCGGCGATGCCAGCTCCTACCGGCTGATTCCGGCCGTGGTGGTGTTCATCAACAGCGAGGACGAGGTGCGGGCCGTGTTCCAGGCTGCCCGTGCGGAGGGCCTGCCGGTGACGTTCCGCGCCGCCGGGACGTCGCTCTCGGGCCAGGCGGTGACCGATGGCGTGCTCGCCGTGCTCGGGGATGGTTGGCGCAAGCTGGTGGTTCATCCGGGCGCCGATCAGGTCACGCTGGGGCCGGCCGTCATCGTCGCCGAGGCGAACCGGGCCTTGAAGCCGTTCGACCGCAAGATCGGCCCCGATCCGGCCAGCCAGGCCACCTGCAAGATCGGCGGCGTGGTCAACAACAACTCATCGGGCATGTGCTGCGGAGTGGCGCAGAACACTTACCACACCATGGCGCGCCTCCGGATCGTCTTGCCCGACGGCACCATGCTCGATTCAGGGGACGAAGCGAGCCGCGACGCCTTTCGCCGAAGCCACGGCGCCATGCTGGAAGAGTTGCATCGCCTCCATCACGAGATTGCCGACGATGCCGAACTCACCGCGCTGATCCGCCACAAATACAAGATCAAGAACACGGTCGGCTATTCGCTCAATGCGCTGGTGGATTACCACGACCCGCTCGATATCCTGATCCACCTGATGGTTGGTTCGGAAGGGACGCTCGGCTTCGTCTCCGAGGTCACCTACAACACCGTGCCCGAGCATCCGTTCAAGGCAACGGGGCTGATCCCCTTCCCCGATCCGCAATCGGCGGGCCGTGCCATTATCGAAATGGCCAATGGTGGGTTGCAGGTGACGACCGGGATCACTGCGGCCGAATATATCGAGCGGCGGGCGCTGGCCACGGTGGAGCATCTGGCACCGATGGCGCCGCTGTTGCCTTGGCTCACGCCCGATTCCCCGGCGGTGCTGATCGACGTCACCGCGCCCGACGAGGCGACGCTGCTGGCCGAGATCGCCAAGGCCGAGGCGCTGCTGGCGCGGCATGGCGCCACCCATATCGATCTCAGCCAGGACGCGCATCGCAGCCACGCGCTCTGGGACATCCGCAAGGGCTTCTTCACCTCGGCCGGCGCGGCGCGCCCCAAGGGCACGATCATGCTCACCGAGGACGTGGCGGCGCCGATCGAAAGATTGGCCGACTTCGTCGTCGACCTGCGCGAGATGCTCGATCATCACGGCTATCAGGATGCTGTCATTTTCGGGCACGCGCTCGCGGGGAACCTCCATTTCCAGATGGGCGACGATTTTTCGAAAGCCGGCGCGGCGGAGAAATTCGACCTTTTCAATCGCGAACTCTCGACGCTGGTGTCGCTGCGCTATGGCGGCTCGCTCAAGGCCGAGCACGGCACGGGCCGCGCCATCGCGCCCTTTGTCGAGACCGAATGGGGCGCGAAGGCCTATGCAATCATGCATCGCATCAAGGGGCTGTTCGATCCCGAGCGCCTGCTCAATCCGGGCGTGCTGCTCAATGACGACAAGCATATCCACGTCAAGAACCTGAAGCTGATGCCGCTCAGCGACGCGACCGTGGATCTTTGCATCGAATGTGGGTTCTGCGAGCCGGCCTGCCCCAGCCACCATATGACGCTGACCCCGCGCCAGCGCATTGCCGTGACCCGCGAGCGGGAGCGCCTGCGCGCCACGGGCGAGGACCCGGCGCGGCTGGCGCGGCTCGATGCGGATTTCCAATATGCCGGCATGGATACCTGCGCGGCCTGCAATCTCTGTTCGCTGCGCTGTCCCGTCGGCATCGAGACCGGCACCATGATCATGGGCGAGCGCGCAAGACGCCGTGGCCCGGTGGCGCACAAGGTGGCGCGGGTCGCAGCCGACCATCGCGGCGCCGTCGAGACGATGATGCGCGGTGGCGTGGCGCTGGCCGATGCGGCGCGCGTGGTGATCCCGGCGCCGGCCGTGGAGGTCATCACCGAGACGGCGCGACGCCTGACCAACAAGCGCGTGCCCCGCGTGTCGCGGGCTCTGCATCACGGTCCCGGCGCGCCACGGGCTCGCGAGACCCGGCAGGATCCGCGCCGGACCGGCTTTCCGGTGCCCATCGCCCAGACCGGACGGCAGCAGGTGGTGTATTTTCCCGCCTGCCCCAGTCGCATGTTCGGGGCGCCGAAGACCCGCCATGGGCTGCTCGATACCCCGGCGGCAATGATCGCGCTGCTGGAACGGGCCGGCTATGACGTGATCGTGCCCGAACATCTCAACGGTCAGTGCTGTGGCCAGCCATTCCAGTCCAAGGGGTTTCCGGAGGAGGCCGATCGGGTCGGGGGGGCGCTCAAGAGCGCGCTCTCAACCCATTCCGATGCCGGCCGCCTGCCTGTCGTGACCGATGCCTCGACCTGCGCCAAGCACCTCAAGGAATTTCCGGGCGATGCGCCGGTTGCCGATTCGGCGCAGTTCCTGGTCGAGAAGGTGCTGCCCCGATTGACGATCACGCAGAAACTGCCCGTCGTTGCCGTGCATCACAATTGCTCGGCCCAGCGCCTGGCCGAGCAGCCGATGACCGAGGCCGTCGCGGCGGCCTGCGCCGAGCGGATCGCGGTGCTCACCTCGATCACCTGCTGCGGCTATGCCGGGGACAAGGGTCTCTTCATCCCCGAGCTCAATGCCCATGCCACGCGGCGGGTCGGAATGGACATCCCCGAAGGCTGCGAGCTGGGCGTCTCGACGGTGTCGACCTGCGCTTCGGGGCTCACGGAACGCGCCGAGCTGCCATTCGTCGGGCTGGCCAGCCTGCTGGAATGGGCGAGCCGGTAGGCTAGAGGAGGTCACCCCACCCTCAGTCCCTCCCCATCAAGGGGAGGGAGGCGCTGGGTGCTGCGCCTGTGTTCATCGTCTCCCTCCCCCTTGTGGGGAGGGATCAAGGGTGGGGGTCTGCGAGAGCCCTTATTCCGCCGCGGCGCGTTCGGCCTCGGGGCGCTGGTCGGTGATGGCCAGCGGCTCGACATGGGTGATGGCGCGCTTGCGATGGATGCGGAGGCGCTTGATGCGGCGGCTGTCGGCGGCCAGGACTTCGAATTCGAAGCCGTCGAGGCCGCTGACCCGCTCGCCGCGCTTGGGCACGTGGCCGGCAAGGTCGAAGACCAGGCCGCCAATGGTCTCGACATCCGCGGCCAGTTCGCCGGGATCGAAATCCGGGCCGATCAGAGCCTGCACGTCCTCGAGTTCGGCACGGGCATTGGCGACATAGGTGTCCTCGCCGACCTTGCGGATCAGCGCGGCCTCCGTCTCGTCATGCTCGTCCTCGATCTCGCCGACCACGGCCTCGAGCAGGTCCTCGATGGTCACGAGCCCGTCGGTGCCGCCATATTCGTCGACCACGATGGCCATGTGGGTGCGGCTGGCGCGCATGGATTGCAGGAGGTCGGCCGCCGGCATGAAGGTGGGCACGAACATGGCCGGGCGGGTAATGCCGAGCTTGCCGATCTTCTGCCGCAGGGCGGTCGAGAGCAGCTTCACCGGCACCTCCTTTTCAGGATCGGTGACCGGCTCGGTAATTTTGGAAAGGGCATCCTTGATGTGGATGAAGCCCTTGATATCGTCGAGCCCGCTTTCATAGACCGGCAGGCGCGAGTGGCCGACCTGGCGGAAGCGGGCGATCAGCGCACCGAGATTGATATCTGCCTGCACGGCCTGGATGTCCGAGCGCTCGACCATGACGTCGTCGATCGACACTTTGGAGAGTTTCAGGACATTCTGCAGGATCAGGCGTTCGCTTTCCGAAAAGTCGGCCGTTTCGGGGCTGTCCTTTTCATCGAGCGCGACCTGCAGGTCATCGCGCAGGGACACGGTCGTGCGGGCCATCAGGCTCCGGAGACGGTGCAGCAGCCTTTGCCCCCACGAGGTGGCGGGGGCGGGACTAGAGGGAGGCTCGGGGTTTTCAGCCACCCGTGGGGCCTTGTCTTGGCTATCGTTCATTCATCTCGCGCCGTCCCGATTGACGGCTTCATGTCTGTCCAAGGTGCGGAATGCCCCGCAATGGCAGGGGTTCCCTGGCAGTAATCAGTCGGCATAGGGATCGTCGATCCCCAACCCTGCCAGTATCTGGGTTTCCAGCCCTTCCATTTGAAGGGCTTCCGCCTCATCGAGGTGATCATACCCTAAAATGTGGAGAAAGCCATGCACCATTAGATGGGTGAAGTGATCTTCAAGGCTCTTGCCCAGGTCGGCGGCCTCGCGCTCCAGGGTTTCGCGGGCCAGCGTGATGTCGCCAAGAATGCCGATGACCGGCGCAAACGGCTCGATCTGGGGGAAGCTCAACACATTGGTGGCGCTGTCCTTGCCGCGCCACTGGGCATTGAGTTCGCGCTGCTCGGCATCGTCAGTGAGCAGAACCGAAATCTCGGCCGCGCCCTTGAGCTTGGGCCTGGCGCCGGCCAGCGCGGCGAGGACGGCTTTTTCGGCAAGGGCATCGAAATGTTCGGGCCAGCCCTCCGCATTGCGGATGACGGCGATTTCCAGCGGCGGGGTCGGCATGGTCTTCTGGATCAGCTCCGAGGCAAAGTGCCCAATGTCCGCGCCAGGCCGTCGGTATCGCCTTCTTTTTCGGCAAGGCGGCGCGCGCTGTCTGCCTCATAGGCCCGGACAATGCGGCCCACAAGGGCGTGACGCACCACGTCCTTGTCGTTGAAGCGGGAAATATGCACGCCCTCGACGCCGTCGAGCAGCTTGACCGCTTCCACGAGGCCAGATTTCTCGCCGCGCGGCAGGTCGACCTGGGTCGGGTCACCGGTGACGATCATCTTGGAGTTTTCGCCCAGGCGGGTCAAAAACATCTTCATCTGCATCGACGTGGTGTTCTGCGCCTCGTCGAGGATGACCACGGCATTGGCAAGGGTGCGGCCGCGCATGAAGGCGAGCGGCGCCACTTCGATAATGCCCGAATTGATGCAGCGCTCGACATTTTCGGGCTTCATCATGTCGTAGAGGGCGTCGTAAAGCGGGCGCAGATAGGGATCGACCTTTTCCTTCATGTCGCCGGGCAGGAAGCCGAGGCGTTCGCCTGCCTCCACCGCCGGGCGCGAAAGGATGATGCGGTTGATGTCGCCGCGCTCGAGCAGCGAAGCGGCGTGCGCCACGGCCAGATAGGTCTTGCCCGTACCGGCGGGGCCGATGCCGAAGACCAGTTCCGAGCGCTCCATGGCACGCATATAGGCGTCCTGTGCCGGGGTGCGGGCGACAATGGTGGATTTGCGCGTGGCGATCTGGGCCATGCGCACCTTGCCCTTGCGCTCCAGCGTCGGCAGGGTGAGCTGCGAATCTTCGGTCTCGATCATGCGGATGACCGCATCGACATCGGCAATATCCATGGCGCGCCCCTCTTCGAGGCCGGCATAGAGCGATTCGAGCACACGGCGCGCCTGGTCGACCTTACTGGCCGCGCCTTTCAAGAGCACATGGTTGCCGCGCGGCGTGGCGCTGACGGCAAGGCGCTGTTCGATGAGGGCGAGGTTCTGGTCGAAATCGCCGTAAAGCTGGGCAGCCAGGCGATTGTCTTCAAAGGCGAGTTCGAGTTGCGATGCAAGGGCGTTATCGGCGGTGGGTGGCAAGTGCCTGCTCAAACTTTCTCGGCTCCCGGAGGGGGCGCCGCGGAGCGCGTCGCCCAGTGCAGTAACGACGCTAGGATGATTTGCGTTCGCTGTCTGTAGATATTTTGTGACGTTTTGACGGGATTCAGCCAGGCAGGAGCGCCATGTCGCCTCGCTGGATCGCTTGGCCCTTCGTCTGGGCGGAGGCATGGATTGCCCGGTCAAGCCGGGCAATGACGTGGTGTTGGGTCAGGCGTGAATGCGATTGACGGCCTCGGCCACGCGCCGTTGGGCTTCGGCCGGAAGCGGCAGGATGGGGCGCGGTGGCCGTGCCGTGGTCAGCCCCAGAAGATCGACCATCGTATAGACGACACGGAGGCTGGTGAGCTCCTTGCAGAGGGCAAAGAGCGGGGCCAGTTGACCTTCAAGCTCGCGCACCCTGGCTGCGTCTCCCGACTGAGCCGCCCGGACCAGGGCGAGGATCGGGCCAGGGATGGTACCCGCGAGAACCGAGAAGAAGACGTCGCTGCCCGCCAGCATGGCGTCGCCCATGCCCCAGTCACCACTGAAGCCTAGCGCAAAACCGGGCTCTACCCGCGCGCGAACGGCAGCCAGATGGCCGGCAAAGTCGCCATTCGCCGGCAGCGGCATCTTGATGGCGGCAATGCTGGGTCGCTGGGTCAGGCGGGCGACCAGATCGATGCCGAAGCTGAAATTGGTGGTGCCGGGATTGTCGTAGATGCAGAGCGGCAGGCGCGAGGCTTCGGTGACCGCGAGGAACTGCTGGTACACCTCTTCGTCAAGCAGCTTGTTGTAGGAAACCGGCGCCAGCAGCAGACCGGATGCCCCACCGGCTTCGGCGTCGCGGGCCAGATCACAGGCCTGGTCGGTGCGCAAGGCGCCGACGCCGACGATCAGCGGCACCCTACCCTCGACGCATTCTGCGGCAGCGTCGATGGCTCGGCGCCGCTCCTCGCGCGTCAGAAACGCATAGGTGCCGGTGCTGCCGAGGAGGCCGATGGAATCGACGCCGGCAGCCACGAGCCGCTCCAGCAGCCGGCCCAGCGCCTCGGTGTCCACGCGCCCGGCCTCGTCGGCGGGCGTGATGGGAAAAGCGGACAGGCCGTTGAACACCACGTTTGTCTCCGTTTAGGCCGCAGCGGCGACTTTCAGGCGCCCGACCAGGGAATTGGTGGACGTGCCGACGATCTCGACCTCGTGGATCGCGCCGATGAGGTCGGGCGAGCCATCCAGATGCACGGCCTGCAGATAGGGCGAGCGCCCGCCCACCTGGCCAGGCATGCGCCCCACGCGCTCGATCAGCACCGGCATGGTCTTGCCGACACAGGAGGCGTGGAAGTCCGTGGTCTGCTGATTGACCAGCTCCTGGAGCCGGTAGAGGCGCTCGGTCTTGATCTCTTCGGCCACCTGGTCACCAAGGTTGGCGCCGGGCGTGCCGGGACGGGTCGAATATTTGAAGGAATAGGCCGAGGCGTAACCGGTTTCCCGGATGATGGTCAGTGTGTCCTCGAAATCCTGGTCGGTTTCGCCCGGGAAGCCGACGATGAAATCGCCCGACAGCGCCATGTCCGGGCGCGCGGACTTGATGCGCTCGATGAGACGCAGATATTCGGCCGCGGTGTGCTTGCGGTTCATGGCCTTGAGGATGCGATCCGAGCCGGACTGCACCGGCAGGTGCAGGTAAGGCATGAGCAGGGGCAGGTCGCGATGCGCCGCGATCAGCGCATCGTCCATGTCGCGCGGGTGGCTGGTGGTGTAGCGCAGCCGTTCAAGCCCGGGGATGTCGGCAAGCAGATATGCGAGCTCGCCAAGGCCGACGGCGCGGCCGGCGGCGTCGACGCCATGATAGGCATTGACGTTCTGGCCGAGCAGCGTCAGCTCCTTGACCCCTGCCTCGACGAGATTCCGCGCTTCGGCCAGCACCTGGGCGACGGGACGCGAGACTTCGGCGCCGCGCGTATAGGGCACGACGCAGAAGGAACAGAACTTGTCGCAGCCTTCCTGCACGGTGAGGAAGGCGGTGAGACCACGCTTGATGGTCACTTCCTTCCTGGCCGCCGGCAGGTGCGCGAACTTGTCTTCCTCGGGAAAGTCGGTGTCGATCACGGCCTTTTTCAGTGCCGGATGCAGGTGCCGCTGGGCCTCTGCGCGCTGCAGCATATCGGGCAGGCGGTGATAGGCCTGAGGGCCGAAAACCATGTCGACGACGGGAGCGCGGCGGGCGATTTCCTCGCCCTCGGCCTGGGCGACGCAACCGGCGACGCCGATCATCATGTCGCCGCCCGTAGCCCGCTTTTCATCCTGCAGTTCGCGCAGTCGGCCGAGCTCGGAAAACACCTTCTCGCTCGCCTTTTCGCGGATATGGCAGGTGTTGAGCAGCACGAGGTCCGCCTCGCCGATTTCCTGTGTCGGCACATAGCCTTGCGGCGCCAGCGCATCGGCCATGCGGTCGCTGTCATAGACGTTCATCTGGCAACCATAGGTCTTGATGAACACGCGCTTCTGCGCGGGCTGAGGAAGGATGTCGGTCTCGGTCATGGAGGGCTGTTTACCAGAGCCTGACAGCCGATGCCATGCCCCTGCAACCGCGCGGCGCTTTGTGTGTTGTACCTGTTCAGAAAACGAGTGCGATAATGACCAAGCCAGACAGACCCACCGACGCGGCAGCAGCGCTGCGGGATGGTCGAAAGCCCGGCCCCAAGGACGCCCCCGTGCAGGTGCGCAATTCCGGACCCGAGGCCATGAAGGACCAGCCCAGTAATTGGGACGAGGTCGACGAGGCCTCCGACGAGAGTTTTCCGGCCAGCGATTCCAGCGCCAAGTATTGAGTTTTCATCCCCGGGGCAGCGGGGATATGGAGGGACTGGAGCCAATGGCGGACACAACCGCGCCAGATGCGGCAGGCTCGCGCGTGCGACGCGGTTGGCCTATTTCCGTCTACCTGATCGGCATGGTGCTGGCCATCCTGTTGCCGGCGCTCGGGGTAGCGCTCGTGCTCATCAACCGGACCAACGACGCCCAGCAGGATGTGCTGGCGGCGCTGACCAATGCGACCGTGCAGGCCATGGGCCAGTCGATCGACCGGGAAATCACCGGCATGGCGACAACGCTGCGCGTGCTGTCTTCGAGCGAAAGCATCGAAATTGGTGACCTCAACGGCCTCTATGACCGGGCCGTTACGGCGCTGGCAGGGACCGGCTCCTACCTTCTCGCCGTCGATGGCGACATGCAGCAATTGCTCAATACGCGCGCCGAATTCGGCATTCCGCTGGGCCGCACATCGGACCCCGAAACGGCGCAGCGGGCCATCGAGCGCGGGGTGGCGACGATTTCACCGATCTTCTATGGCCAGACGGCAAAGGCCTATGTGTTCAACGTCTGGCTGCCCATCGATGACCGTGCGCCGATCCGGCTGATCACGCTGACGCAGAACGCGCAGAACCTCGTGCCGGCCCTGCAGTCGCGGCAATTGCCGGACGGCTGGCACGCCGCCCTGGTCGACACCAACAATGCCGTCATCGCCGCTACCGCCGACGCCGCTCTTGATATCGGCGAGATCCTGCCGATCCGGCAATGGAACGAAAGCGGCGACAGCGACGACTGGGCCCAGGAGGACCTCGAAGGCCAGCGCGTGGTGACCGCCGAATGGCGCTCGGGCTATACCGGCTGGCGCATCATCGCCTGGGCTTCCTCGGCACAGGTGCAGAAGCCGCTGCAGGATTCGGTGCTGCAACTGGCGGTCTGGGGCCTCGCCATCGCGCTTCTGGCTTCCGCCGTGGCGGCCATCATCGGGCGGCGCATCGGCAGCTCGGTGCAGGGGCTCCGGCTCGACGCCATGCGGCTGGGCCGCGGCGAGGCGGTCTATCCGCGCACCTATCCGATCGCCGAAATCGCGGAAGTGTCCCAGGCCCTGGCCGAATCTTCGGAACAGCGGCTGACGGCGGATCGCGACATCCGCTTCCTGATGCGCGAGCTGGCGCACCGCTCCAAGAACCAGATGGCCGTGATTGCCGCCATGGCCAAGCAGACGGCCCGCGGCGCGACCGACATCCAGTCCTATGTGGCGGCGCTCGAGCGGCGCATCATGGGGCTGGCGCGCTCGACCGATCTGCTTCTCGCCCATGGCAGGGCCGGCGTGATGCTGGCCGAGCTCATCAACCAGCAGTTGGCGGCATTCCGCCCGCCCGAGGCGGACCGGGTGACCATTTCGGGCCCGGACCTGCGGATCAATCCGCAGGGCGCGCAGATCCTGGGCATGGCGCTGCACGAGCTGGCGACCAATGCCACCCGCTACGGCGCCTTTGCTGAAACTACGGGTCGGCTGGAGCTGACCTGGACGACCGACAAGGACATGCTCTCGATGCGCTGGCGCGAATATCTCGGGCGGCCTCTCGTGGTGGGCGAGCGCAGCGGCTTCGGCACCATCGTGCTGCGCACCATGGTGGGCGGGGCGCTGGGCGCGCAGGTCGACAGGAATGTGCATGAGTACGGGGTGGAGTGGCTCTTCGAGGTGCCGCTGTCGGCCCTTGATCCTGCCTTTGCCGCGGCCCGTCCGGACGACCCGGCGCCGGACGCCTGAGCCGCGAGGCCGGGCGGGGTCCCGGGCGGCGCCAGCCCAATAAATTCTGGATTTTGCCGTCCTGATGCCCTATAGCAGCGCCAGCCGGTTGCCGGGCCTTGCGCCTGGCACCTGCCTTTACACGGCCCCACCTGGACGACATCCCGGCTGGGGCGACAACCATCCTCCCTTTCGAAAGGATATGCCCGATGTCGATTACTGCAGAGCGCAAGACCGCCCTCATCAAGGAATACGCCACCACTGCCAACGACACCGGCTCGCCGGAAGTGCAGGTTGCGATCCTTTCCGAGCGCATTGCCAACCTCACCGAGCACTTCAAGGGCCACGTCAAGGACAACCATTCCCGCCGTGGTCTGCTGAAGCTGGTTTCGACCCGCCGCTCGCTGCTCGACTACCTCAAGAAGGTGGACGAGAACCGCTACAAGACGCTGATCGAGAAGCTCGGCCTGCGTCGCTAAGGCGAGAAAAAAGTTTCCGGCGCGGGAGAATGCTTCCGCGCCGGATGCCTTTTGGGCTGTCGCCCGGGGGCAGGCCAGGCCCGAGCTTGGCGCCATAGGCCGGCGCAGCCGGAGCATGGCAGGATTATCGGCCTCTTCCGCCGTGGAGAGGCTCATCGTCTTGTCCATGTTTCGTCCGCGCCAAACGAAAACCGTGCCTGATTTTGAGCCGGCGCGCACATGGGGTGCGCTGCCGAGTGCGGGCACACCGGAGGCGTTCGTGGGGCAGTCGCCTAAGCCCCGCGTTCCCGCGCCCCGGCAGAATGGAAAGACGAAGAACAAGATGTCGATCAAGTTTGATCACCACAAGGTCGAGCTCAACTGGGGCGGCCAGCCCCTGACGCTCGAAACCGGCAAGATTGCCCGCCAGGCCGATGGCGCCGTGCTCGCCACCCTCGGCGAGACCGTGCTGCTGGCCACCGTCGTCAGCGCCAAGTCGGCCAAGCCCGGCCAGGACTTCTTCCCGCTGACCGTCAACTACCAGGAAAAGTACTTCGCCGCCGGCAAGATCCCGGGCGGCTACTTCAAGCGCGAAGGCCGTCCGACCGAGAACGAAACCCTGGTTTCGCGCCTCATCGACCGCCCGATCCGCCCGCTCTTCCCCGATGGCTACAAGAACGAGACCCAGGTGGTCGTCACCGTTCTCCAGCATGACATGGAAAACAATCCGGACGTGCTGGCCATGGTCGCCGCCTCCGCTGCGCTCACCATTTCCGGCGTGCCCTTCATGGGCCCGATCGGCGCCGCCCGCGTCGCCTATATCGACGGCGAATATGTGCTGAACCCCTCGATCGATCGTCGCGCGGATTCCAAGCTCGACCTCGTGATGGCCGGCACCCAGGACGCCGTGCTGATGGTGGAATCGGAAGCCAAGGAGCTTTCCGAAGAGGTGATGCTCGGCGCCGTGATGTTCGGCCACAAGGCCTCGGCCCAGGTGATCGACGCCATCATCAAGCTGGCCGAGCTGGCCGCCAAGGAACCGCGCGACTTCCAGGCTCCGGATTTCTCGGCGCTGGAAAGCGAAGTGCTGGCCCTGGCCGAAGCTGACCTGCGCGCCGCCTATAAGCTCACCAACAAGGCCGAGCGCTATGCCGCGGTCGACGCCGCCAATGCCAAGGTCAAGGACGCTTTTGCCGCCAAGATCGAGGCCGGCGACGTGTCCAAGGAAGAACTGGGCGAGGTGGTGCACAACCTCCAAGCCAAGATCGTCCGCTGGAACATCCTCGACACCGGCAGCCGCATCGACGGCCGCGATCTCAAGACCGTCCGCCCGATCCTGGCGGAAGTCGGCGTCCTGCCGCGCACCCACGGCTCGGCCATCTTCACGCGTGGCGAAACCCAGGCGCTGGTCGTTGCGACCCTCGGCACCGCCGAAGACGAGCAGTTCATCGACTCGCTCGAAGGCACCAAGAAGGAAAACTTCCTTCTGCACTACAACTTCCCTCCCTATTCGGTGGGTGAAGCTGGCCGCATGGGTTCGCCCGGTCGCCGCGAGATCGGCCACGGCAAGCTCGCATGGCGCGCCATCAACCCGATCCGCCCGTCGATCGAGGAATTCCCCTACACGATCCGCGTCGTCTCCGAGATCACCGAGTCCAATGGCTCGAGCTCGATGGCGACCGTCTGCGGCACGTCGCTGGCGCTGATGGATGCGGGCGTGCCGATGAAGAAGCCGGTGGCCGGTATCGCCATGGGCCTCATCCTCGAAGGCGAAAAGTTCGCCGTTCTTTCGGATATCCTGGGTGACGAAGATCACCTGGGTGACATGGACTTCAAGGTGGCCGGTACGGAAGAGGGTGTCACCTCGCTCCAGATGGACATCAAGATCGCCGGCATCACCGAAGAGATCATGAAGATCGCCCTGGCGCAGGCCAAGGACGGCCGCATCCACATCCTGGGTGAAATGGCCAAGGCGCTGGGCGAGAGCCGCGGTGAAGTGGGCGAATTCGCCCCGCGCATCGAGACCCTCAAGATCCCGACCGACAAGATCCGCGAAGTGATCGGCACCGGCGGCAAGGTCATCCGCGAGATCGTGGAAAAGACCGGCGCCAAGGTGAATATCGAAGACGACGGCACCGTGAAGGTCTCGTCCTCTGATGGTTCGCAGATCGAAGCCGCCATCAAGTGGATCCGCTCGATCACCGACGAGCCGGAAGTCAACGCCATCTACCAGGGCACGGTCGTCAAGACCGCCGACTTCGGCGCCTTCGTCAACTTCTTCGGCGCCAAGGATGGCCTCGTGCACATCTCGCAGCTTGCCGACCAGCGCGTCGCCAAGACCACCGACGTGGTCAAGGAAGGCGACAAGGTCTGGGTCAAGCTCCTGGGCTTTGACGAGCGCGGCAAGGTCCGCCTGTCCATGAAGGTCGTCGACCAGGCGACCGGCAAGGAAATCGTCGCCGCCGCCAAGGACGACGCTGCCGAATAAGGCGCGTCTCCCGCAGAGTGTTGAGGGGCCCGGAGCGATCCGGGCCCTTTCTCTTTCGGGCGTCCTGTCGAAATGCCGGGGCCTCTCTCGTCTACCCAGAAGCATCGGCACCGGGAACCGGCTTGCCGGCTCGCGCACTTAGCAATCAAGACGGGAGACAGCCATGACCACAGTGCTTTTCATCCATAGTGCCGGGGCCCAGGATCCGGGCGAAGGCAGTTCGGCGCTCCTGGAGAATTTGCGGGCGGCCCTGCCCGACGGCATGAAGCTCGAAGCGCCGCTGATGCCGCAACCGGACAATCCCGAGGCCGAGCTCTGGATTGCCGCCTGCCAGTCGGCCATTACCGGCATCGAAGACGAATTCGTCATTGTCGGCCATTCGCTCGGGGGGTCGACCGTGCTCCAGACCCTGGCGCGCTTCGGCCTGCCGGTAAACCTCAAGGGCGTCGTGACACTGGCGAGCCCGTTCTGGGGCGCCCCGGGCTGGGAATATGCGGCCTATGCCCTGCCGCCTGAGGAGGCGACCAAGCTACTGCAGTTGCCGCGCCTCATCATGCTTCTGGGCGACGAGGACGACACCGTGACGGCCGACCACCTCGATCGCTACAAGGCCATCTTGCCCAATGCCGAAACCAAAAGCCTGCCCGGTATCGATCATGAAGCGGCAGAGGCGGCGCCCGACATTCTGGCGGCCATAGGCAGCATAGAGGGCGCCTGATCGCTATTCGAGCAGCGCCGAGAGCACGGTCAGCAGCACCATGAAGGCAGCGATGCCCAGTTGCAGGCGCGGGCGGTTGAGCACCATCCCCGCAACGAGGATCGCCACCATGACCAGATTGAGGATGATGTATTCGGGGGAGAGGAAACTCTCCTCCCAGCCATCCTTGATGACCGCATTGCCGATGCCCAGGAGGTAGCTCACGATCAGCGCGCCGTAGAACCAAACGCGGCGGGCCATGAAATACTCGTAGTGGGTATCGAATTCGGTCACTTCGTCGGGCAGCAGGATGGCCGTGATGAAGAGGAAGCTGCCGCAATAGGCGATCTGGAAGGCGTAGAGCGGAAAGCTCCATTGCACGCGCGAAAAGGTCAGCGCTTCCTGCCACCAGAAGATGATGATCGAGCCGAAGAGAAAGACGATCCAGAGCGCATGCAGCCAGTTGATGCGATACTCGTGCGGATGCTGGATGAATTTCGCCGTGCCGCTGAGCAGCTTACCGACCGAGAGGCCCAATATGGTGCCGGAGATGAGCCGCACATAGAGTTGGATATCCGCAGCGAATTCCATGACCGGCCCCAGACGATAGTGGCGCATCTGGCGGGCAATTCGGATCGGCTGACAAGGGCTTACCAGCGATGCGTGGCTTTGGTCCAGGCGATCTGTTGCCAAGAAGGCACAGAACGCCTTTCATCACATTGCGGCGAGGAACCGCCGCATTTGGGCCACGTTAAGGTCCCAATGCGCTACTGATCGGGTGACGCAGCGCCGTCCGCCTGTTCTCCCTAAGTCCTGAGGTTGTTGAGTTGATTTCGCGCCGCCTGTTTCTCCTTGGCCTTTCCGCCTCCGCGCTCGCGGCCTGTTCCACAACCAGCCAGCCCGTCGTCCAGGAACCCGTCATCGATCCCTATTACCTGCGCATGTACGGGCCGGTGGTTGGCGAGCCCTATATGGTCGCGGGCATGGACCTGCAGCGCGTCGACCCGAAATGGTGGCGCCAGGAAGTTCCCTATTTCACCAGCGAGCGTCCCGGCACCCTGGTGGTCGACACCCCGGCGCACTACCTCTATCTCGTGCTCGAGAACAACCGCGCGCTGCGCTACGGCATTGGCGTGGGCAAGGACGAAGCCTTGGTGTTCCGCGGCGACGCCACCATTGGCCGCAAGGCCGAGTGGCCGCGCTGGACCCCGACCCGCGACATGATCAAGCGCGAGCCGGACCGCTACGGCCCCTATGCCAACGGCATGGGACCGGGACCGGAAAACCCGCTTGGCCCGCGTGCGCTCTATCTCTACAAGAATGGCGCCGACACCCTGTTCCGCATCCACGGCACGACCGAACCCTATACGATCGGCACCAACGTCTCGTCGGGCTGTATCCGCCTGATGAACCAGGACATCATCGACCTTTATGCGCGCGTGCCCGTCGGCGCCCGCGTGACCGTCATCAACGGAGCGCCGGGCAGCGTGGTCGCCACGCCCGGATTTACCCCGGTCGTCTGACGACCCGGGGGCCGGCAAGGTCCCCGCTCCAGTTTCAAGAATTGCCGGCGGCGTTCGGATCCCACCGTAGTCACCCGCCACCGGCATCCCAGGCCCGCTCTCCCCCGGAGGCGGGCCTTTTCCTTGCCGCAATGGCCGATAGGATGCGGGAGGACGCATGGAAGGATAGGCGGGCCGTGTTCATCCTGCTCAATGGCTCGTTCGGCATCGGCAAGACCACGACGGCCCGGCTGCTCGCACGGGATTTGACCGGCACCGCCATTTCCGATCCGGAGCATCTGGGCTATGTGCTCCGCCGCCTGCCGCCCCTCCTCCTCGGTCTCCGGGAACAGCCCGGCGACTATCAGGACATGGCGCTGTGGCGGCGGCTGATCGTTTATCAGGCCCGCCTGGTGCACCTGCGGGCGAAACTGGTCATCGTGCCCATGGCCTTCACCAATCTCACTTATCTCGATGCTTTTGCCGGTGCGCTGGAGAGGACGGCGTCGGTGAAACGCATCTGTCTGGTCGCGCCGCTGGAGGTGATCCATGCCCGGCTGGAACAGCGGGCCATGGCCGAGGGCCGGGCTGGCCTGACCCCGTTCGAGATCCGGCGCTCGGCCGAATGCGTCGCGGCCCATGCCGATCCGGCTTTTGGCGACAAGGTCGATGCGCAGGGGTCACCCGAGAATGTGGTTGCGCTGGTGAAAGCCGTGATCGAATAGAAAAAGGGCGCGGATTGCTCCGCGCCCCTTTTTGTTTCGGTTGTCGACGACGGTCAGAGCGTGCGCTTGACGGTCTCGACGCGGAAGCATTCGATGACGTCGCCGGCACGGATGTCTTCGTAGTTCTCGAAGGCCATGCCGCATTCCTGGCCGACCTGAACTTCCTTGACTTCGTCCTTGAAGCGCTTGAGCGTCTTGAGCTTGCCTTCGTGGATGACCACGTCGTCGCGCAGCAGGCGCACGCCGGCACCGCGTTCCACGATGCCCTCGGTGACCTGACAGCCGGCGACCTTGCCGACCTTGGAAATGTTGAACACTTCCAGGATCTTGGCGTAGCCGATGAAGGTCTCGCGGCGTTCCGGCGCCAAAAGGCCCGACATCGCGTTCTTCACGTCATCCACGAGGTCGTAGATGATGTTGTAGTAGCGGATCTCGATGGCATCGCGGGTGGCCAGGTCCTGCGCCTGCTTGTTGGCGCGGACGTTGAAGCCGATGATGATGGCGTTGCTGGCCGAGGCCAGGGTCACGTCCGACTCGGTGATGCCGCCCACGCCCGAGAACAGGATCTGGGCCGACACTTCGTCGGTCGAGAGCTTGTTGAGCGAGGCCACGATGGCTTCCACCGAACCCTGCACGTCACCCTTGATGACCAGCGGGAACTTGGAAATGCCCGAGGCCTTGAGCTGGTTCATCATCTGCTCGAGGCTGGTGGCACCGCCGCCGGCCGTCTTTTCACGGATGGCACGCTGACGGTATTCGGTCACTTCGCGAGCACGCGCTTCGGTTTCGACCACCGAGAAGCGGTCGCCCGCGCTCGGCACGCCCGAGAAGCCCAGCACTTCCACCGGCACGGACGGGCCGGCTTCCTTGACCTGCTCTCCCTTGTCGTTGAGCAGCGCGCGGACGCGGGCCATTTCGGTGCCGGCCACGAGGATGTCGCCGACGCGCAGCGTACCGCGCTGGACGAGAACCGTCGCCACGGCGCCACGACCCTTGTCGAGCTTGGCTTCGATGACCAGACCTTCGGCGCGGCCGTCACGGGCCACCTTGAGTTCGAGCACTTCGGCCTGCAGCAGGATGGTCTCGAGCAGCTTGTCGAGACCGGCCTGGGTCTTGGCCGAGACTTCCACGTCCAGCACTTCGCCGCCCATGGATTCCACGAACACTTCGTGCTGGAGCAGCTCGGTGCGCACGCGGGTGGGGTTGGCTTCCGGCTTGTCCATCTTGTTGATGGCCACGATGATCGGAACGCCCGCCGCCTTGGCGTGCTTGATGGATTCGATGGTCTGCGGCATGACGCCATCGTCGGCCGCCACCACCAGCACCGCAATATCGGTAGCCTGGGCACCGCGGGCACGCATGGCGGTGAACGCCTCGTGGCCCGGGGTGTCGAGGAAGGTGATCTTGTGACCATTCTTCTCGACCTGGTAGGCGCCGATATGCTGGGTGATGCCGCCGGCTTCACCGGACACCACATTGGCTTCGCGGATGGCGTCGAGCAGCGAGGTCTTGCCGTGGTCGACGTGACCCATGATGGTCACAACCGGCGCACGATCGGTCAGATCCTCGGCCTTGTCGTCCGAGGCGATGTCGAACAGGCCCTCTTCCACGTCGGCGTCGGAAACGCGCTTGACGGTGTGACCCAGTTCGGTGGCGATCAGCTCGGCGGTGTCGGCGTCGATCACGTCGGTGATCTTGGCCATTTCGCCCTGCTGCATCAGCATCTTGATGACGGTGACCGAGCGTTCGGCCATGCGGTTGGCGAGTTCGCCCACCGTGATGACTTCCGGAATGGTCACTTCACGGCTGAGTTTTGGCGCATCCTGCTGGTTGCGGCCCATCTTCTTGTCGCGGCGACGCTTCATGGCCGCCAGCGACGGACCGCGATCGCGATCGCTCTCGGTGGTGGCGCTGGAAACCGTCAGGCGACCGCGCGAGGCGCTGTCGTCGCCACCGCGGCGCGAGGGGCGCTCGGGCTGGGCACGGCTGGCGCGGCGCGCATTTTCCAGTTCCGCCTCGGTGGTCGGGCGATGCTGCGGCGCGCCGGTGCGGATCTTGCGGCCGTCGGCCTCGCTCGGCGGCGCCGGGGGCACATTGCCGATCGGCGCCATGCCGGCGCCGGGACGACGCTCACCGGCCGGACGGCCGGCTGTGCCCGCAGGACGGGCACCGGCAGGACGCGCGCCTGTCGGGCGTTCGCCATCGGGACGGCCGGTGGGGCGTTCACCGGGACGGTCGCTGCGCTGCGGACGCGCCGGCTGGCCGGGACGGCCCGACACGGTGCGCACGCTGGACGGACCGGGATTGCGCTGGCTGGCGGGCACGAAGGGCTCGCGCGCAGCCGGGCGTTCGGCCTCGGGCTCGGGACGCGTGGTGGCGGCGGCGGCCTCTTCGGCGCGGCGCGCCTCTTCGGCACGGGCGCGTTCCTCTTCCTGCCGGGCAGCTTCCTCACGCACCTGGCGACGACGGTTGTCGTCCTCGATGCGGCGCGCTTCCTCGGCGGCAAAGCGTTCCTTGTCCTCGGCCTGGCGGGCACCGGCCAAAGCCAGCGCCTGGCGGCGTGCCTCGGCCTCTGCCGCGCTCAGCCCCAGGGGCGCGCGGTTCTGCTGCTGCATCGGGCGGCCCTGGCCAGGACGGCCACCGGGCGCGCCAGGCCGGCCGGCACCAGCCGGCGCGGTGCCAGCGGGCTTGGGCACGATGCGCGTGCGTTTTTCCACGACCACGGTCGAGCGCGAAGGCCCACGCGACATCCCGCCGGGGCGATTGCCCAGCCCGGCGCCACCCTTGAGGGTCAGAGTCTTCTTGGCGCCAGTGTCGTCGGAACGCTTGTCGTCGTTATCAGCCATACTTCCTATCGTCTTTCGTCCTGTTCCGCGGGCAAAAGCACACCGGACGCCGGGAGGCGGTCGGTGTGGTCTGCTGTCGCTGGGGCGTTGTATCGGGCCAGTCTACGGGCCTTCTCCACCGCCGATTGGGCTGCCGCCCCGGTCATGAGGGCAGCATGTATCACATTTTCCAGCCCAAGTGCCAAACCCATTTGCTCACTTGAGAGAGATTCGAAATGCGGCACGTCGGGACCGGTCAAACCGGCCTCCTGCCGCGCATAGTTGAGGGCCTTGAGGGTCCCCAGCATCTTGTTCCGGCCGTCCTCGGCCGCATCGCTCGCCGTGAGCAAAGCCAGCACCTGGCCCGATTGGAGGGCCGACTTGACCTTGGTGGCGCCGGTGGTGAACTGCCCGGCCTTTCGCGCCATGCCCAGGGCCGACAGCAGCCGCTGTTCGAGGCGGATCCGCGTCAGCTCCGCCAGGTCCTCCGGCACCGTGACCGGCGCCTTGAGGCTGCGGGCAAAGGCCTTCTTCCGGACCGCCTCGGCCACGGCCTCATGGCTGAGGGTAATCCAGACACCGCGCCCTTCGGCGCGCGCATCGACATCGGGCACGATGGCCTCGTCCGGCCCGACCACGAAACGCACCAGTGCCTCGACCGGCTTTTCAGTCCGGGTCAAGGCACAGGTCCTCACCATGTCAGCGCTCCGGGCCATAGACCGGGTGCTCCCAAAAAGGGGCGGTCCTTAGACCGCCTCCTCCTCGGAATAGCCGTCTTCGCCGCCCTCTTCGGCCGGCAGGTCATCGGCACTGATCCAGCCGGCACGGATGCGGGCCTGCATGATCATGTCCTCGGCTTCCTCGCGGGACACGGGGAAGTCCTTGAAAGTGCCGTCAAAGCGCTTGGTTTCACCATCCTTGCGTTCGGTCCAGCCGACGAGATCGTCAGCGGCACAGCCGGCGAAGTCCTCGACCGACTTGATGTCTTCCTTGCCCAAGGCCACCAGCATGGCGGCATTGAGGCCCGGGATTTCGTAGAGGTCGTCCTCGACGCCCAGCGCCTTGCGCTCGGCATCGAACTTGGCGTCGATCTCGGCGAGATATTCGGCGGCGCGGTTCTGGATTTCGCCGGCGGTCTCTTCGTCGAAGCCGTCGATCGAGGCGATTTCGGCCGGTTCGATATAGGCCAGTTCCTCGACCGAGGAGAAGCCTTCCGAAGCCAATAGCTGGGCAACCATCTCGTCAACGTCAAGGGCCTGCATGAACAGGGCCGAGCGTTCGGTGAATTCCTTCTGACGGCGTTCGCTTTCTTCCTGCTCGGTCAGGATGTCGATATCCCAGCCGATAAGCTGGCTGGCGAGGCGCACATTCTGGCCGCGGCGGCCGATGGCGAGCGAGAGCTGGTCGTCGGGCACCACGGTCTCGATGCGCTCGGCCTGCTCGTCGAGCACGACCTTGGCGACGTCGGCCGGCTGCAGCGCCGAAACCACGAGGTCGGCAATCGAGTCAGTCCAGGGAATGATGTCGATCTTTTCGCCCTGCAGTTCAGCGACAACCGCCTGCACGCGCGAACCGCGCATACCGACGCAGGCGCCGACCGGATCGATGGACGAGTCATTGCTGGTCACGGCGATCTTGGCGCGCGAACCCGGATCACGGGCGATCGAGCGGATGGTGATGACGCCATCGTAGATTTCCGGCACTTCCTGCATGAAAAGTTTTGCCATGAACTGCGGATGCGTGCGCGAGAGGAAAATCTGCGGCCCGCGCTGTTCGCGGCGGACGTCGTAGATATAGGCGCGGACGCGATCGCCATAGCGGAACATTTCACGCGGGATCAGTTCGTCGCGGCGGATGATGGCTTCGCCACGGCCCAGATCGACGATGACATTGCCATATTCGACGCGCTTGACGGTGCCGTTGACGATTTCGCCGACGCGGCCGGTATATTCCTCGAACATGCGGTCGCGCTCGGCGTCACGCACCTTCTGCACGATGACCTGCTTGGCCGACTGGGCGGCGATGCGGCCGAATTCCATCGGCGGCAGCGGCTCGGTCAGGAAGTCGCCGACCTTGGCCTCGGGCGACTTGGTCCGGGCAAACTTGAGATTGACCTGGCGGGAGGGCTCTTCGACCTCGTCGACGATCTCGAGCAGGCGCCACATGCGGGTCTCACCCGAACGCGGATTGATCTCGACCTTGATCTCGGTCTCGGCGCCATAGCGGCCCTTGGCGGCCTTTTCCATCGCATCCTGCATCGCCTCGATCACGACCATGCGGTCGATGTTCTTTTCGCGGGCGACGGAATCGGCAATCTGCAACAGCTCGAGGCGGTTCGCGCTAACGGCCATTTCAGTTCTTCTCCTCAGAGATATCGTCATTATCGGCATCGGCAAATTCGACCGTCTCGGTCTCGTCGTCGTCGATGGGGTGCAGCTCCTGGTCGGCGCGAGCCATGTCCATGAGCTTGTCGGTCATCACGAGCTTGGCTTCGGCAATGGTGCCGAAGGCAAGCTTGTGATCGGGATCGGTGCCGCCCGGAGCATCGGGCAGGCGGATGGTGACGCCCTCGTCATCGACGGCGGCAATGTCGCCACGGAAGCGCTTGCGTCCATTGATCATGTCGAGCAGCTCGACCTTGGCCTCGTGGCCGAGGAAGCGTTCATAGTCGCGCTTGCGGACCAGCGGCCGGTCGATGCCGGGCGAGGACACTTCCAGGTGATATTCGCGGTCGATCGGGTCTTCGACGTCGAGCACAGGCGAGAGATCCTTGGAAAGGGCCTCGCAGTCCACGATGGTGAAGCGCCCGTTCTCATCCTCGGCCATGATCTGCAGGGTGCAGCCGTTTTCCGGCGTGATCTTCACCCGGACCAGCGCAAAGCCCAGGTCATTGGCCACCGGCTCGACAATGCGGGAGATACGGGCTTCGAGCCCGGTTTCCTTGATGTAGCGCTTTTCGGTGAGGTCGAAAGCCATGCCTATCTTCGCCTTGGGCCTTCCCCGCGCGGCGCGGAAATGGCCATTGATAAACAAAAAGAGCGGGGGCCTTCCGGCACCCACTCTCGAATGAGAGCAACGATGTTGGCCTCATATAGACCCGGATCGCGACCAGCGCAAGGGTGGGTCACCCCGGCAAGGGCTCGTAAACAATGAATGGGAAAATATCGGGTTCGGGTGACCCGGCTCTTGCTGTTGCCGCCACTTTCCTGACGAAGATGGCGGCAACAGCAAGAGCCGGGAAGCAATCCATGGACACAATGGCGGTTTCGCAGACCCAGCAGGCCGTGGCCAATATCGAGCGATTGGCGGCGCTGGAGCGGTACGACATTCTCGATACGCCGGCCGAGCCGGCCTTCGACCGGGTGGCCCGGCTGGTTCGGCTGATCTTCGACGTCGAAACGTCGCTCGTCACCATGATCGACGCCCATCGCCAATGGTACAAGGCAGCGCTCGGCACCCCGCTGAGCCAGGTACCGGTGCGGGACAGCTTCTGCCAGCATGCGCTGCTTTCCCCGCGGGCGCTGGTCGTGCCCGATGCCACGCTGGACCCCCGCTTCAGCGCCAATCCGCATGTCACCGCCCCCAATGGCGTGCGCTTTTATGCCGGCATGCCGCTGGTAACAGAGGACGGCCAGACGATCGGCACGATCTGTGCCATCGACCGGAGCCCACGCGATTTTTCGGACCGCGAAACCGCCATTCTCGAAGAGCTGGCGCAGGTGGTGATGAGTGAACTCGAATTGCGGCTGCTGGCCACCAGCGACGGACTGACGGGCCTTGCGACGCGGCGGGCCTTCAAGGCCGAAGCGGACAAGCATGTTGCGCTGGCCCGCCGCCACCGCAGCCAGTTGTCGGTGCTGACATTCGATATCGACCACTTCAAGAGAATCAACGACCTCTATGGCCATGCCGGTGGCGACATGGTTCTCAAGGCCATTGCCCAGGCGGCCCAGACCGGCTTGCGCAAGAGCGACCTGCTTGGCCGGCTGGGCGGGGAGGAATTTGCGGCCGTGCTGCCCGATGCCGATGGCCCGGCAGCCATGGCGGTGGCCGAAAAGCTGCGCCTCGCCTTCCGGATGCTGGATTTTCCGGGCAGCCGTCCACCGATCAGGGTATCGGCCAGTTTCGGGGTGGCGACACTCGACCCCGGCCGCGACGATCTCGAGAGCGTGCTGCTCAAGGCCGACGAGGCGCTCTACGAAGCCAAGCGGGCGGGCCGCAACCTGACAATGGCCTGGCGTGGCACGACCACGGCCACCGTCGCCGAAAAGATCGACCGGCGCCGGGTGCTCAAGGCAGGCAGACTGGTGTTCAACGACCGAAAGTCGGTCATCGACTGCACGGTGCGCGCGCTTTGGGAGCGGGGCGCGGAAGTGCAAGTTGCCTCTTCGGCCGATATTCCCGAGGCCATAACGCTGGAGCTGTTGTCGAGCGGCAATGCCTGGGATGCCGCTATTGTCCAGCGCCGCCCGAACAGCGTCGAGCTGGCCTTCCGCTGAGCATGGGGCTCATTTTTCCCAGGTGACTTTGCCCACATCGGCGCCAGCCTCTTCGAGCTGGCCGCGCAGGTCGGCCACCATGGCGTCGGGACCGCAGAGGTAGAAATTGCCATCGAGGTCCGGCAGGTGCTTCCGCATAAAAGCGGCGTCGATCCGTTCCTGCAGGAGCTTTGACCGCGGATCGTCAGTGACGGTCCAGATGACTTCGAGTCCCTCCATGGCCTCGAACTCCTCGAGCAGGATGATGTCCTTTTCGGTGCGATTGGAAACAATCAGGCGGTTTCCAGCGATCCGGCCCGTGGCGTTGAGATGCCGCAGAATAGCGATGAAGGGGGTGACCCCGGCGCCACCGGCAATGAACGTCCCCTGCCCCTTATACTGGATCGTGCCCCAGACATCGCGGAGGATGAGGTGATCCCCTGAGCCCAGCGACCAGAGTTCATTGGTGACCCCGCTATGGTCGAAGTAGCTCTTGATGGTGAATTCCAGCATGTCCGCATCGGGCAGGCAGGTGAAGGTGAAGGGGCGCTTCTGGTCCCGCCAGCCATCGCGATCGATGGACACTTCCGTGGCCTGTCCGGGCGAAAAGCCGTAGCCCTTGGGGCGCTCCAGGCGATAGTGGCGGACATTGTGGGTAACGGGGATGGTGTCGAGAATTCTGACGCTGACCTGCATTTGGGCCCTCCTCTCCATGAGAAACAGCGAGCCTGTCCGGCCGGTTGCAACTGGCGCTTACCGAAGGGGAACCCGGTTTCCATAAGGATACCATGTTTCGTTTGAAGCGCTTGATTTCCTTGATCAAACCTTCGGATGGCGCGACGCCATTTCAAGAGCAAAAAAGTGGTTTTGGGCCGCTTGCGGGCGATCCTGATGGTGGCCATTTCCGGTTCGTTCAAACCAGAAAGGATCATCCTCCCATGATCAAGAACACAGTTATCGCCCTCGTCGCCACCGCCGCTCTCGCCGGTCTTGCCGCCCCGGCCATGGCCGCATCCTACTCGTCGGACTCCGACTCCTCGTCCTCGAAGGGCACTTCGGTCACGGAGACCACCGGCCTGTCGAACTCCGATTTCGACAGCGACTATGCGCTGACCGCCCTCAAGGACAAGGGCATCGATGCCAGCTCGGTGCAGGAATGGGGCTCGTCCTACCTCGTGGCCTGGGTTACCGGAGCCGATGGCAACCAGACCATGATCTATCTCGATCCGGACACCTACGAAATCGTCACGCCGTAAGCTGACGCTCCCGGCGCCGCCAGCCATGGCGGCGCCCGAACCGCCCGACGTCAGGCCGGACGGATATCCAGCGCATCGAACTGGCGCCGTGCTTCGACCACGGCCTCCCGGTTGCGCTGGGCAAAGAGGTGAAACTGATCCGCCAGGTCGAGCAGTTCGCGCCCCAGCGCGGTCAGGTCATAATCCACCCGCGGCGGAATGGTCGCATAGGCCGTGCGGGTGACGAAGCCATCGCGCTCCAGTTCGCGCAGTGTCTGGCTCAGCGACTTTTGCGGCACCCCGCCCATATTGCGCCTGAGCTCGTTGAACCGCATGGTTCCCGAGCGCAACTGCACCACCACGACCAGCGTCCACTTGCTCGGCCGCACCACCAGAATATCCTGACTCAAGTCGGGGTCGAGGCGGGTGGCGGCAGACATGGGGCATCTCCGAGAGGCGTGAAGACCCGATATGGGGCATTCGGCGCCAAGGTCCAGAGAGGACGAAGATGAAAGTTTGGCAGGGTGACCGGAGCGTTACACCCGGACGAAGGCGAAATAGAAGCTGATCATCCGTCCCTCGCGCCGCGCCTTCTGCTCATAGCGGGTCGGCTGCCAGCCCGGATAGGGCTGGTGCCAGCTCCCGGGGGCCTCCGCCTCGAAGCGGAAGCGCGGCTCGCGCACGATGTGGGCCAGCGTCCAGTTGGCATAGTCCTCGATGTCGGAAGCGAAGTAGAACATGCCGCCCGGACGGATCACCCGCGCCAACTGGTCAAGCGTGGTGGGCGAGACAAAGCGCCGCTTGTGGTGGCGGCTCTTGGGCCAGGGATCGGGATAGAGCAGGTAGACCGCATCTACCGACGCATCGGGCAGGGCCATCAGCAGCTTCAGCGCATCGTCGGTATAAAGGCGCACATTGCCGAGGCCGTTGGCGTCGATGGCCTGAACCATCTTGCCGATGCCGCCGGTAAAGACCTCGCAGCCGATAAAGCCGGTCTCGGGCTCTTCGCTTGCCTTGCGTGCCAGATGCTCGCCACCGCCATAGCCGATCTCGATGACCAGCTTTTTCGCCTCAGAGAACAGGGTCCTGGGGTCCAGTGCGCCGTCGAGGACGATTTCGACCTGCGGCAGAACTTCGGCCACCTGCGCCTTTTGCCCCTCGTGCAAGGTCTTGCCCGAACGCCTGCCGAAAAAGGCGCGCGGCTCGCCGGAGCGGGTCTTGGGAAGCTGGTGGTCGGTCATGGGCAATCTGAAAAAGAGGGGGCCTCCCTGCCGCTTTCGCGGAAAAGAGGCCCCCGGTCAATGTCCAATGTCAGCTCAGGCGACGGCGGCCTTGAGCGCCTTCACCAGATCGGTCTTCTCCCAGGAGAAGCTGCCGTCGCGGCCGGCCTTGCGGCCGAAATGGCCATAGGCAGAGGTTTTCGCATAGATCGGCTTGTTGAGGTCGAGATGGGTGCGGATGCCGCGCGGGGTCAGGTCCATCACCTCGGCCAGGGCCTTTTCGAGCCTGGCTTCGTCGACCTTGCCGGTGCCGTGGAGGTCGACATAGATCGAGAGCGGCTTGGCCACGCCGATGGCGTAGGAGAGCTGGATGGTGGCGCGATCGGCAAGACCGGCGGCGACGACGTTCTTGGCGAGGTAGCGCGCCGCATAGGCGGCCGAGCGGTCGACCTTGGTCGGGTCCTTGCCCGAAAAGGCGCCGCCGCCATGGGGAGCCGCGCCGCCATAGGTGTCGACGATGATCTTGCGGCCGGTGAGGCCGGCATCGCCGTCCGGACCGCCGACGACGAACTTGCCGGTCGGGTTGACGTGCCAGACGGTCTGGTCGTCGATCCAGCCTTGGGGCAAGGCTTCGCGCACATAGGGCTCGACAATGGTGCGCACATCGGCCGAGGTCAGCGTCTCGTCCAGATGCTGGGTCGAGAGCACGATCTGCGTCACGCCGACCGGCTTGCCGCCTTCGTAGCGCACCGTGACCTGGCTCTTGGCATCGGGGCCGAGCTTGCCGGCGGGGCCGTGATTGGCCTTGCGCGCCGTGGTCAGGGTCTCGAGGATCTTGTGGGCATAATAGATCGGGGCGGGCAGCAGTTCGGGCGTTTCGCGGCTGGCATAGCCGAACATGATGCCCTGGTCGCCGGCGCCGACATCCTTGTTGCCGGCGGCATCAACGCCCACGGCGATATCGGCCGACTGGCCATGCAGCAGCACGTCGATGCGGCAGGTCTTCCAGTGGAAGCCGGACTGCTCGTAGCCGATGGCGCGGATGGCCTTGCGGGCGGCGGACTTGAACTTGGCGGGGTTGACCAGGGGCGCGCCGGCGGCGTCGAGCAGCACCTTGCCGTCCTTGCCCTTCTTGAGCAGGGTTTCGGGCACCCGAACTTCGCCGGCAATGACGACGCGATTGGTGGTGGCCAGGGTTTCGCAGGCGATGCGCACCTGGGCCGGGTCCATGCCGGCCTTCTTGGCCTCCTTGAACACCAGATCGACGATTTCGTCGGAGATGCGGTCGCAGACCTTGTCGGGATGACCTTCGGAAACGGATTCCGAGGTGAAAAGATACGAAGAACGGGCCACGTTAAACCTCTTTGCGAGTGGCGAGGGCGCACGGGCAGTGCGCGTGTGGAGACGTCCCCACACTTTCAACGCCGGTTTTCGCAGGTCCGGAGCCGGAAAGCAACAGGCATATAAGGAAAGCTTTATATCGTCTGGGCAGGCACGGATTTCGGGCACGCCTTTCCTTGGCCATCGCTCTGTGCCAAGGAAGGCGGAGTTAGAGAACAGGACCCAGATTCATGGCCATCCGAGTGCATCGCGGAGACTTGCCCAACCTTTCCAACTATGGCCGCGAAGTGGCGATCGATACCGAGACCATGGGGCTTCATCCCCATCGCGACCGGCTCTGTGTCGTGCAGCTCTCGCCCGGCGACGGCAGCGCCGACGTGGTGCAGATCCCGCAGGACGCCACCGAAGCGCCGAACCTGGTCAAGCTCCTCTCCGATCCTGGCGTTACCAAGATCTTCCACTATGCGCGCTTCGACGTGGCGGTGCTGCAGAACCGCTTCGGCGTCGTCACCGGCCCGGTCTACTGCACCAAGATCGCCTCCAAGCTGGTGCGCACCTATACCGATCGCCATGGCCTCAAGGACCTGGTGCGCGAACTGCTCAATGTCGATCTTTCCAAGCAGCAGCAGAGCTCGGACTGGGGCGGCGACAAGCTCAGCGATGCCCAGCTCGATTATGCCGCGTCCGACGTGCTCTACCTCCATGACCTCAAGCGCCATCTCGACCGGATGCTGGCGCGCGAAGGCCGCACCGAACTGGCCCGGTCGTGCTTCGATTTCCTCAAGACGCGCTGCGCACTTGACCTGATGGGCTGGGAAGAAACCGACATTTTCGCCCATAGCTGAGGCCGGATCGCGCCATGCCGTCGCCCGCAGGGACCCAGCACATCTACCGACGCCTCGCCCGGCGCAACCGGGCGATCGGCATTCTGCGCCTGGGCGTGCCCATGGCCGGGGCGCTGGTGCTGGTCGGGCTGGTGGGGCAAATCTACCTTGCAAGCCTCGGCGGGCGGTTCGGCATCGACCAGCTCACCGTGACGCCCGAGGCGGTCAGCATCCAGACGCCCGAATATGTCGGGGCCCTCACCGATGGCTCGACCTATCGGGTATCGGCCGAGACGGCGCTGGCGACAGCGGAGCGCAGCGATCTCATCGACCTGACCAATGCAAAGCTGGTCATCGACCGCGTCGACGGCGTGCAACTGACCATGGAAGCCGATGCGGCCCAGCTCGACACCACGCAGCAGCTCACCATCGTGCCGGGCCTGGCCGAGGTGGCCGACAGCACCGGAACCATGGGCGAACTCACCGATTCCGTATTCGATTGGCACAGCCAGCTCCTGACCACGCGGGGGCGCGCGGACATCGACTATGCCGACGGCTCGACGATCAGGGCCGAAGGCCTGGTCTATGACGCAGCCAGCCTGGTCTGGACTTTCAACAGATCGGTCGTCACCCTGCCCTCGACCCCGGGCGAGGATGGGACCGAGGCGAACGGAGAACAAACACCATGAAGCGCGTCAGGTCGCTTGTCGTGCTGCTGGCGCTGGTCGCGGCAGTGCCGGTCCTGGCCCAGAGCCAGGTGGAGATCACCGCCGACCAGACGGTGATGAATGACGCCAAGCGCGAAGTGGTGTTCACCGGCGACGTCATCGTGGTGCATCCCACAGTTACGGTCTGGGCGCCGGAAGTGATCGCCACCTATGGCGAGGGCGGCACCACCGATATCGAGACCTTCGTGGCCACGGGCGGCAATGTCCGCCTCAAGACCAAGGACCAGGACGCCACCGGTGAGCACGCCGTCTATACGCCGGCCGACCAGTTGTTGCGCCTCACCGGCAATGTCACTGTGACCAATGCCAGCGGCACGGTGAATGCGACCGAACTGGTGGTGAACCTCGCCACCAATGTCTCGACCTTTACCAGCACCGGCGGCGGACGCGTTACGGGCGTCTTCACCTCGCAATGAGTGCAGAGACCCGTCCGCGCGTAGACCAGACCGGGTGGCTGGTGGCCCATAGCCTGGCCAAGAGCTTCGGCAAGCGCGTCGTCGTGCGCGATGTATCGCTGGCCGTGCGCCGGGGCGAGGCCGTCGGGCTGCTCGGCCCCAATGGCGCGGGTAAGACCACCGTCTTCACCATGATCATGGGCCTCGTCAAACCCGATGCCGGCAAGATCCTGCTCGACGGGCAGGAGATCACGCGGCTGCCCCTGTTCCAGCGCGGGCAGTTGGGCATCGGCTACCTGCCGCAGGAGCCGTCGATCTTCCGCGGCCTCTCCGTCACCGACAATATCATGGCGGTGCTGGAAAATACCGTGCGCGGGCGGCAGGCGCGCCAGCAGCGCCTCGAGGCCCTGCTCGAGGAATTCTCCATCACCCATATCGCCAAATCCTCGGCCTTGGCCCTGTCGGGCGGCGAGCGGCGGCGCGTCGAGATTGCCCGGGCCCTGGCCGCGGATCCGGGCTTCATGCTGCTCGACGAGCCCTTTGCCGGCGTCGATCCGATCGCGGTGGCCGAGGTCAAGGGCCTCGTCCGGCAACTGACCCGGCGCGGCATCGGCGTGCTGATCACCGACCATGCGGTGCGCGAGACCCTGGGCCTCGTGGATCGCGCTTACCTCATCCATGGCGGCAAGGTGATGATCCAAGGCAAGCCCGAGACCATCAGCGCCGATCCCGAGGCCAGGCGCGTCTATCTGGGCGACAGCTTTTCCATTTAGCCGCCCGCTCCACCACAAACTTGGCACGAAACTTGCCGTGCGGACCGAATTGAGTCATGGTCCGCGCGGGAAGCGGCCGCACGCGGTCGGAATTGTTTGCTTGCAAGGGCCTTTAACGCATGGCGCTATCGCCACGGCTGGAGTTTCGTCAGAGCCAGAGCCTGACACTGACGCCGCAACTGATGCAGTCGATCCGCCTGCTTCAGCTCAGCCATCTCGAACTCAACGATTTTGTCGACGCCGAACTGCTGCGCAACCCGCTGCTCGAGCGCGAAGAGGGTGGCAGCGACGATGCCGCCGCTGAAGAGCCGCAGCACCTGCCCCAGGAAATGAGCGCCTATGAGGACACGGTCGCCTCGGGCGAGCGGACCAAGGACGCGGCGGAAATCGCCGAGGGCTATGACACGGCCGTCGAAAATGTCTTTCCCGATGCCGGCCCAACCGACCAGGTCCAGGCCGGCGGCCCCGACCGCAATGGCAGCTTCGAGGGGGGCGAGGCCGCCGATCTCGACCAGTATGTCGCGAGCCGCCCGCGCCTTTCCGACCACCTAGAGGCACAGGCGCACCTGCTGCTGCGCACCGCAGCCGACCGGCTGATCGCCCAGCACCTGATCGACGGGGTCAACGAGGCCGGATATCTGATGGTCGAGCCGGAGGCCGTGGCCACCTTGCTCGGCGCAGAGCTGGCCGATGTGGAGGCCGTGCTCGCCGTGCTCCAGACCTGCGATCCGGTGGGCATCTTCGCCCGCACGGTCGCTGAATGCCTGTCGCTGCAACTGCGCGAGCGCGACCGGCTCGATCCGGTGATGCAGGCGCTGATCGCCAACCTGCACCTTCTGGCCGCGCATGACATGCCGGGCCTGCTGCGGGCCGTCGGCTGCGATCGCGAAGACCTTGCCGACATGCTGGCCGAACTGCGCCAGCTCGACCCCAAGCCGGGCCTGGCCTTTGACGCCTCGCCGGTCGAGTCCGTGGTGCCCGATGTCTTTGTGCGCCCCGGTCCCGATGGCGACTGGCAGATCGAACTCAATTCCGACGTGCTGCCGCGCGTGCTGGTGAACCGCACCTATTATGCGACGGTGAGCAAGAAGACCCGTGACACGGCGGAAAAGACCTTCCTGTCGGAGTGCCTCAACACCGCCAACTGGCTGACCAAGAGCCTCGACCAGCGCGCCCAGACCATCACCAAGGTGGCGGCCGAAATCGTGCGCCAGCAGGATGGCTTTCTGGTCCATGGCGTGGCGCATCTGAAGCCGATGACGCTCAAGACGGTGGCCGAGGCCATCGACATGCACGAATCCACCATCAGCCGGGTGACCTCGAACAAATACATGGCCACGCCGCGCGGCCTTTACGAGATGAAGTACTTCTTCACCACCGCCATCGCCTCGGCGACCGGCGAAGGCGAGCATTCGGCGGAAGCCGTGCGCCACCGGATCCGGCAGTTGATCGATGCCGAGCCGGCCAATGAAATCCTTTCGGATGACACCATTGCCGACATGCTGCGCAAGGAACAGGGCATAGACGTCGCCCGGCGCACCGTCGCCAAGTATCGGGAGGGCATGAATATTCCCTCTTCGGTGATTCGACGCAGGCAGAAGAAGGCCTTTGAAACGGCAGGCCGCATCGCCTGAACCGCCACCCTGCAAATCGGCGCCGGGGAAGCCTATGCGGCGCTCGTGTGGCTGTCACCCGCATATTCGCCTCCCTGCGGCCAGTTGCGCATGGACAGGTTCCCTCGGCCGGGTCTAGCATCCTTTTGGTCGACACCCCATTTAGGATGTGTCGGCAGACGCGGGTCCCGTAAAGCCGGGAAGCGGCTTTGTGGACCTCTCGCGTCGCGCTTAACGACCGAAAGGAACAAGAGCCATGACCCTACGCGTTTCGGGAAAAAACATGGATGTTGGCGATGCCCTCAGGGGCAAGGCGGAGGACCATTTCGCCTCCGTTGTCGGGAAATATTTCGATGGCGGCTATGACGGACATCTGACCCTGACACCGGATGGCATCGGATATCGCGCTGACTGCGTCGTGCATCTCGATTCGGGTGCCACGCTCCAGGCCAGCGCCCAGGCCGGCGACGCGACCAGCGCCTATGAAGTCATGGCGCTCAATATCGAAAAGCGCCTGCGGCGCTATAATCGCAAGCTCAAGCAGCACCGCAAGGGCGCCAATGGCAGCGGCGTCGATGGCGTCACCGCTCAATATACCGTGTTTGGCGCGTCCGATGACGTCGACGAACTGGACGAGGACTATGCACCCCCCGTCATCGCCGAGACCACCAAGAGCCTGCGGCAAATGAGCGTCGAAGAGGCGGTGATGGAGCTCGATTTTTCCGGACAACAGGTCGTGATGTTCCGCCATGCTGGACATGGCGGGCTGAATGTGGTCTACCGCCGCGCAGATGGCAATATAGGCTGGATCGATCCGGCCCTGGGCGCCAATTGAGCGATGAACATCGCGGGCGATACCCGAGTAGATCCTAAGGCAGTTTGATGGAATTGGCCGATATTCTGGCAAAGCACGCCGTGCTGTCTTGCACGGGCGTAGCCAATAAAAGCCAGCTCTTTGAAACCCTTGCGAAAACGGCGTCAGAGCTTACCGCTTTTCCACAGGATCAGATCCTTGCGACCCTTACGGGCCGCGAGGAACTCGGATCGACGGGCCTCGGGAATGGCATTGCCATTCCGCATGGCAAGCTGCAGGGCCTCAAATCCGTGACGGCCGTGTTCGCCCGGCTCGACCAGCCAATCGATTTCGATGCGGTGGACGACCAGCCGGTCGACCTCGTGGTCATGCTGCTGGCTCCTGTAGGCGCGGGCGCCGATCACCTCAAGGCCCTGTCGCGCGTGGCGCGGCTTTTGCGGACCGAAAGCATTACCGACCAGTTGCGTGCCGAGACCGATCCGGTCCGGCTCCACGCCATTCTGACCGCGCCGGTGCGGACCACCTACGCGGCCTGACATCGGCTCCAGAAACACAAGACCCCCGCAGCCAGGCTGCGGGGGTCTTTTCATGGGGAAGGCGACGCCGTCAGTGGAGGGTCGCGACCCCGATATTCTGGTCGCCCAGCCATTCGGAGACGGCTTCGGCGGTATCGGCCACCATCAGCGGCGTGCCGTCGGCCGACATGACAAGCTGATACTGGGTGGCGACGTCGAATTCGGCGTCATCGATCATCGCCGACAGCACCAGGCCGGAAACCGGCTTCACATAGGCCACCGCATCGCCACCCAGGGCAGCGAACTGCGCGCGCGTCAGGTGCTTGAGGGGGTTGGCGGCGTCGAGCAGGTCTTCGGTGTTACGCTTGTTGTCCATCATTTCTCGGCCCTTTCTTTGTTCTTCTTCTCACAAGGAGCGAATGTCGATCTGCCGGGCAATCTTGGGCGCGCGGGGGCGCTCGAGAGCAATAACGAGCATACCATGCCCCAAAGTTGCATCCTTAACCTCCATGCCGTCGGCGAGGAGGAAGCTGCGCTGGAACTGGCGGGCGGCAATCCCGCGGTGCAGGAACTCCCTTGCGGGGTCATCGGCCTGCCGGCCGCGGACCATCAGCTGATTGTCTTCCACGCTCACGTCGAGGTCTGAACGGGCAAATCCAGCCACCGCAATCGAGATCATGAACCGCTCGGCGCCGTCGCCACCGGTCGAGCGCTCGATATTGTAGGGCGGATAGCCCTCGGCCGAGCGGGCCAGCCGGTCGATGCGCTCCTCGAAGCTGTCAAAGCCGAGGAGGAAGGGAGCGGAAAACACCGAGATACGCGTCATCGTCGAGAATCGTCCTTGATCGTCAAGCAACGGTCGCCGGCGACCCGATAGGAGTGGCATCGTCCGACTGAGCCAGATATGGGTCGGCAAGGCCCAAGGTTCAAGCAGGGGGGAGCTCGCAATGTCCCAGACCGTCGCCGTCATCACGCCCGCCTACAAGGCGCAATCGACCCTGGCAGCAACCGTCCGCAGCGTCCTCGAACAGACCCATGCCGATTGGCAGCACTGGATCGTGGCCGATGACGGTTTCGACTATGGCGCCTTTCTCGCTGAACAGGGGCTGAACGATCCGCGCCAGGTGTTCCTGTCGAGTGGCGGCACCGGAAGGGGGGCCTCGGCGACGCGCAATGTGGCGCTGGAGCAGATCGAGACGCCCTTTGGCGCCATTCTCGACGCGGACGATCGCCTCAAGTCCACCAAGCTCGAACAGGCTGTGGCTGCGCTCGGCCAATATGGCATCGTCACCACGGCGCTCGATGTGATGACCGAGGATTTTCGCCACCTGCGCCATGTGGGCGACGGCGCCGACGCCGCGCTGACGCCCGGACAACACAAATGGGTGAGCCTCTCCATGGACGCGATGGTGGTGTGGGACCGGCGGCGCGCCGACGGCCGGTTCGACCCCACCATGAGCAACATGACCGATCTCGAATTCCTGCTGCAGCTCTACCGCACCGTGCCGGAGAGCTATCACCTGGGAACGCCGCTCCACGACTACATCAAGCGCGACGGCTCGATGAGCAATTCCAAGGACGTGGCTGCCGGGATGATCGCCTCCAAGCGCGAAATCCTCCGACGCCTCGAAACCGGCCATTATGGGCTCGGCGCCGAGGACGTGGCGGGCCTGAAGGGCTTTCTCGATGTCTCCATCGCCGCCGAGGCCGCCTATGGCGCAGCGCTCGCGGCCAAGCCGGGCCTGTTGTTCGAGGACCATATCGGGCCCATGCTGGACGTTGCACGCGGCATTGACTGACCAGGGCTGTCGATCCGGGCCGTGCCGGTTCGTCTCAAGGGCATGCAAGCAGAGAGGAGCCACCAGATGCAGTCCAATATTCTGAGAGAAGACGGCGTGATCTGGCACACCGCCATCAGCCTCGACGGCTATGCCGCCGATGTGAATGACAGCCTCATGTTCATGATGGGCGGCGACGACGAGGAGGCCGACAATCCGCTGGTGGATTTCGTCATGGCCAATGTCGGCTGCACTTTGGGCGGAAGGCGCGGCTATGACATTTCGCAGCATTGGGAAGACCTGCCCAAGGCCTATGGGCTCGACGACATTCCAGAATATGTGGTGACCCGCCGCCCCTTTCCCGATGATGACCGATATTTCTGGGCCGATGGCAATGATCTTAAGGGCGCCGTGGCCCAGGCCAAGGCAAAAGCCGATGGCAGGATGGTCGTCATCCTCGGGCCGACGCTGGGCTCGGCGCTGCTGCGGGCCGGGCTTGTCGACCAGGTGTTCCTGCAGGTCGCGCCGGTAATGATCGGGGCGGGGGTGAAGATCTTCGCCGATACCGGGGAGGCGCCTGTGCATCTGAGACTTGTGCATCAGAGCCAGAGCGGGTCGGGCGTCAACCTGGTTTATGAGCCGAAGCGGGGGTGAAGCTTCCACGGCAGATCTCCCCCATCGTCATTGCCCGGCTTGTCCGGGCAGTCCACCTTGCTGAAGCATGGACCACCCGGACAAGCCGGGTGGTGACGATCACTGAGGGATCGCGGTACTGCCGTGGCGCCTGTGGGCAGACTCCCCTTGCCACCCCACCCATTTACCCCTATAGAGCCGCATCTCCGGATCGCCCGGCCAAAAGGCATGCCGTGGCGGTCTTTGAAAGCGAAGGCTCGCGAGAGCCGGATCAAGACCAATAAGGACCCGCAAAATGCCCAAGATGAAGACCAAGTCCGGCGCCAAGAAGCGTTTCAGCTTCACCGCCTCGGGTAAGGTGAAGGCCGGCGTTGCCGGCAAGCGCCACCGCCTGATCAGCCACAACGCCAAGTACATCCGCACCAACCGCGGCACCAAGATCCTCTCCAAGGGCGACGAGGGTCTGGTGAAGTGGTACATGCCGTACAACCGCTAAGCTGGAAGGACACTGAAATATGGCACGCGTAAAGAGAGGCGTAACCGCCCACGCCCGTCACAAGAAGGTCTTGAAGGCCGCCGAGGGCTATTATGGCCGTCGTAAATCCACGATCCGTATCGCCAAGCAGGCCGTCGAAAAGGCCGGCCAGTACGCGTATCGCGATCGTCGCGTCAAGAAGCGCAACTTCCGCGCGCTCTGGATCCAGCGCATCAACGCCGCTGTCCGTGACCACGGCCTGACCTATAACCGATTTATCGACGGCCTCAGCAAGGCTGAGGTTGCCGTCGACCGCAAGGTGCTGTCCGATCTCGCGATCACCCAGCCCGAAGCGTTTGCGGCCCTGGTCGTCAAGGCCAAGGCAGCTCTGGCGTATCTCGCAGACGTGGACTCCGTCACCCACGCTCGCGTCACCGCCTAAGCTCACCCCTCCCTCGCTGAGGTCAAAATCGCGCCTTGCGCCGCCCGAGAGGGCTGGCGCAGGGCGTTTTTGTTTGCTCTAACCGCGCCACACTGTCCGAGCTGAGAATAACGATGTCCTTGCAAACACAGATCGAAATCCTGCGCAGCGAATTGTCGACAGCCATCGCCGCGTCGGACAGCGAGGCAGCGCTGGACGCGGTCCGCGTATCGGCCCTGGGCAAGAAGGGTTCGGTTTCGGCCCTGCTCGCCACGCTCGGCTCCATGGCGCCCGAGGACCGCAAGAGCGCGGGCCCCGCCATCAACGGCCTCAAGAACGAGGTCGCCGCCTTGATCGAAACGCGCAGCGAGGCACTGAAGGGCGCCGCGCTCGAGGCTCGCCTCAAGGCCGAAACGGTCGACGTCACCCTGCCGCTGAAGCCCGCCCCCACGGCGCGCGGCCGTATCCATCCGATTTCCCAGACCATCGACGAAATCACCGCCATCTTCTCGGATATGGGTTTCTCCATTGCCGAAGGGCCCGATATCGAAACCGACTATTTCAACTTCACGGCGCTGAATTTCCCCGAGGGACATCCGGCACGCGAAATGCACGATACGTTCTTCATGAAGCCCGGCCCTGACGGGGTGAAGAAGGTTTTGCGCACCCACACCTCGCCGGTGCAGGTGCGCGTCATGCAGAAGACCAATGAAAAGCCGGCGGCGAGCTACATCACCCCGGCCATGGACCCGCCGATCCGCGTGGTCATGCCCGGCCGCACCTATCGCAATGACTCGGACCAGACCCACACGCCGATGTTCCACCAGGTGGAAGGCCTCGTCATCGACAAGAACTCCCATATCGGCCAGTTGCGCTGGGTGCTGGAAGAGTTCCTGAAGGCCTTTTTCGAAGTGCCGAGCGTGACCCTCAGGTTCCGCCCGAGCTTCTTCCCCTTCACCGAGCCGTCGATGGAAGTGGACGTGCAATGCGACCGCTCCGGTTCGGAGGTGAAGATCGGCGAGGGCAAGGACTGGCTCGAAATCCTGGGCTGCGGCATGGTGCATCCGAACGTCATCCGCAATGCCGGGCTCGACCCCGATGTCTATCAGGGCTTTGCCTGGGGCATCGGCATCGACCGCATCGCCATGCTCAAATACGGCATGCCGGACCTGCGGGCCTTCTTCGACGCCGACCAGCGCTGGCTCGACCATTACGGTTTCCGCCCGCTTGATCTGCCGACGCTGTTTGGCGGGCTTTCTTCCTAAACCCAACGCACGGCGAGGCAGCAGCAGGTGTCGTCCAGCACGGCCAGTACTGAGCAGATCAGGTTCAGCTTCGGGGATTCCCCGGAGCTGGCCGACCGCCTGCTCGCGCTGGTGCTGGCGGGCAAGAAGACGGCGACCTGTGGGGCGCTGCGCGACTATGGCCATGGCAGCGAGCCGATGCCCGAGGTGGGGCGGCGCGATATCGTGCTCAACGGTGCGGGTGAAGAGGCCTGCGTGATCGAAACGCTGACCATCGAAACCAGGCGCTTCGACGAGATCGAACCGGATTTCACCGATCGCGAAGGCGAGGGCGACTACGCCACCTGGCGCGAGGGGCATGAGGCCTATTTCGCGCGCAATGGCGGTTTTGCGCCGGAGATGGAAATCGTCTGCGAGACATTCCGTCTGGTCACCGTGCTGCCGGCCGGGCGCGCGCTTTATGCCCAGGTAGCGCGGCCGATCTTCATCGTCACCGACATCGAGAGCGATGGTCCGACGCCGCTGCACAATTCCATGCTGAGCTTTGCCTCGGTCGCCGTGGAAGCCGACGGTACCCGCCATGGCGAATTCGAGGCGGTGCTGACGCCGCGCGCCGATCGCAAGCAGAACGAAACCACGATGGCCTGGTGGGCGACCCAGCCCGAGGCCTGGGCGGCGGCGACGACCGGCGCGGAAGACCCGGCCGTGGTCATGCCGCGCTTTGCGGACTGGGTGGAAAGCCTGGCCGGGCCAAAGGTTTTCGTGGCAGCGCCGATGATTTTCGATGGTCTCTGGATGGACCATTATCTCGACGACTATGCCGGCACGCGCGCCCTATCCGGCCCCTTCAAGGGTCGCCAGATCTTTCGTGGCGGCGGCATCTGCCTTTATACCATGGCGGGTACGCTGCGCGGTGCGCCCTATATGGATTGGGGCATGAGCAAGCTGCCGGCCGAATTCTATGGCCATATTCCCCACACCCACCGCGCCATCGACGACGCCCGCGGCTTTGCCAATGTGCTTGTCGAACTTTTGCAACTTTCTTCTCAGCTGCCGCCCATCATTGGTAGCAAAAGCGACTTCCGCTAAAGGCTAAAGACATGAAATTCACGCTTGATTGGCTCAAGGAACATCTCGAGACCACTGCCTCGGCCGAGGAAATCAGCAAGGCGCTGACCATGATTGGCCTCGAGGTGGAAGGCGTCGAATCGCAGGGCGCGCGCCTGGAGAAATTCGTCGTCGCCCATGTGGTTTCGGCCGAGCCGCATCCCAATTCCGACCACCTCAATGTCTGCAAGGTCGATGCCGGCACCGGCGAGATGATCGACGTGGTCTGCGGCGCCCCCAATTGCCGCACGGGTTTGAAGTCGGTCTTCGCCTTTCCCGGCACCTATATTCCGGGCAAGGATTTTGAACTAAAGGCCGGCGTGGTCATTCGCGGCACGCCGTCCAACGGCATGCTGTGCTCGGCCGCCGAACTCGAACTCAGCGAAGACCATGACGGCATCATCGAGCTGCCGGGAGATGCGCCGGTGGGTGAAAAGTATGTCGACTATGCCGGCATCAATGGCGTCGTCTTCGACATTTCCATTACCCCCAATCGCGGCGACGCCACCGGCGTCTATGGCGTGGCGCGCGATCTAGCCGCCTTCGGCCTCGGCACGCTGAAAAAGACCGACTTTTCGCCCGTCGCCTCGACCGGCAAGAGCCCGATCGCGCCGCTGCCGCATCAGTTTTCCGCGGATGAACCCAAGGCCATCCGCAAGTTCGCCGGGCGCTACCTGAAGGGCATCAAGAATGGCCCCTCGCCCGACTGGCTGCAGGCGCGCCTGCGCGCCGTGGGCCTGCGGCCCATCAACACCGTGGTCGATATCACCAACCTCGTTTCGCTCGGCTGGGGCCGGCCGCTGCATGCCTATGACGCCGACAAGGTCGAGGGCGAAATGGTGCTGCGCAATGCGCGCGGCGAAGCCTTCGATGCGCTCGACAACAAAATCTATACGCTCGACCAGAGCATGACCGTCATTGCCGACGACAAGGGGCCGCTTTGCCTCGGCGGTATCATGGGCGGCATCCGCTCGGGGGTGACCGACGAAACCACCAATGTGTTCATGGAATGCGCGAGCTGGGACCCCGACCTGATCGCCCAGACCGGTCGCAAGACCGGCATTGTCTCGGATGCCCGCTACCGGCTCGAACGCAATGTCGACCCGGCTCTTACGGAACCCGGCATGGAACTGGCGACGCGCCTCGTGCTGGAGCTGTGTGGCGGCGAGGCCATGGAGCCTGCCATTTCCGGCGAGGACGTGTTCCCGAACACGGTCGTGGAATTCCCGCTGTCCGAGGTCAAGCGCCTCACGGGTCTTTCGGTCGAGCCGAGCGAGATCGACGCCATTCTCGGTCACCTCGGCTTTGCCGTCGAGGGGTCTGGCCCCACGCGGTCCGTCAAAGTGCCAAGCTGGCGTCCTGACGTGACGCAGAAGGCGGACCTCGTCGAAGAAGTCATGCGCATGGTCGGCGTCGACAATGTGCCCAAGGAGCCGCTGCCGCGCCTCAACCATGTCGCGCCGCTGATGCTGACGACGATCCAGAACCGCCGCCGCCTGGCGCGCCGGGCGCTGGCGGCGCGCGGCCTCGACGAGGCGGTGACCTGGAGCTTCATTTCCAATGCCGAAGCCACCCGTTTCGGCGGCGGCACCGAGGACCGGCAATTGGCCAATGCCATTGCCTCCGACATGACCGACATGCGGCCCTCGCTGCTGCCGGGCCTCATTGCCGGCGCCCGCCGCAATGCCAATCGCGGCTTTGCCGATGTCGCTTTGTTTGAAGTGGGGCAAATCTTCCTTTCCGACAAGCCGGAAGGTCAGCACACCTATGCCTCCGGAGTGCGCACCGGAACGGCGGGGCTCAATGGCGCCGGCCGCCACTGGTCGGGCAAGGCGCAGGCGGTCACCGTCTGGGACGCCAAGGCGGACCTTGCGGCCGTGCTCGATGCCCTCGGCGTCGATATCGAAAAGGTGCAGGTCCTGCCCGAAGCCGCCGCCTGGAGCCATCCGGGCCGTGGCGGCCGCGTGGCCCTGGGGCCGAAAGTGACGCTGGGCTGGTTCGGCGAACTGCACCCGGCGCTGGCCGCCGAACTCGATATCGAGGGGCCGGTCGCGGCCTTCGAGATCGATCTCGACGCGCTGCCCGAGCCGCGCAAGAAGGCGACGCGCACCAAGCCGGCCATCGAACTCTCCCAGTTCCAGCCGGTATCCCGCGATTTTGCCTTTGTCATGGATCGTGGTGTTTCGGCCGCTTCCATCCTCAAGGCCGCCCGCGGCGCCGACAAGGGTCTCATCAAGGACGTTGGTATTTTCGACGTGTTCGAAGGCGCGCATGTGGGCGAGGGCAAGAAGTCCGTCGCCATCGAAGTGACGCTGCAGCCCAAGGACCGGACGCTGACCGACGAGGAAATCGACAAGGTCTCGGCGGCAGTGGTTGCGGCGGTGACCAAGACCACGGGTGGCGACCTCAGGAAGTAGCTCTTCACCCTCCCCCGTGCGGGGAGGGCAGCGCAGCTTGCCCCAAAGGGGCTTAGCGGAGCTGGGTGGGGGATCGGCGAGCGCTGTGTACGTGACGCACCCCCACCCAACCTCCCCCGTCAAGGGGGAGGAGCCGGGCCGGTGGCGTAACCGGGTTTGAGTCTATCTTGGGAAATGATGATGTCCCGCACCGACGCCATTCTGGCCCGCCTCAGCAGGCTGCATCCCAAGCTGATCGATCTCAGCCTCGACCGCATGCTGCCGCTGTTGGAAAAGCTGGGCAATCCGCAAGATCGGCTGCCACCGACCATCCATGTCGCCGGCACCAATGCCAAGGGGTCGACCATTGCCTATTTGCGGGCCTTTCTCGAGGCCTCGGGCAAGTCGGTCCATGTCTATAATTCCCCGCACCTCGTGCGCTTCAACGAGCGCATCCGCCTGGCCGGAAAACTGGTTGGTACCCGCAGGTTAAATGCGGCGCTTGAAGAGGTGGAAGCCCTTAATGGCGGGGCGCCGATCACCTTTTTCGAGGTGACCACGGTGACCGCCTTTAAGCTTTTTGCCGAAACGAAAGCCGACTTCCTGCTGCTCGAGACCGGCATGGGCGGGACCTATGATACGACCAATGTGGTCAAGCATCCGATCGGCACCGTCATTACCCCTATCGATCTGGATCATCAGGGATTTCTGGGCAATACCGTTGCCGAAATCGCCGTCAGCAAGGCCGGAATCCTGAAGCGCGGAGCGAAATCGGTGATGGGCCTGCAGCGCGACGAGGCACGGGCGGTGCTGGATCGGGCGGCGCGCAAGCTCGGCATCGCGCCGCTCTGGCAGGGCGAGGATTTCCACGGCACAAGCCGGGATGGGCGCCTGGAGTATCAGGATGAACAGGGTTTGCTCGACCTGCCGCCCCCGGCTCTGCCCGGTCCGCACCAGTTTGAAAACGCCGCCCTCGCCATCGCCGCCGCCCGGCATTTCGACCTGCCGGTGGACGAAAAGGCATTTGCCGAGGGATTGCGGTGTGTCACCTGGCCGGCCCGCATGCAGCCGATCCGCACGGGCAAGCTGCGCGACCTGCTGCCACCGGGCCACGAACTCTGGCTGGACGGCGGGCATAATCCGCATGGCGCCGCGGCCCTGGCCCGGACCATATCCGCTATGCCGAAAAAGCCGCTGGTGATGATCATGGGCATGATGAATACCCGCCCGCCCGAGGATTTCCTGGCGCCTTTCCGGGATCTGCATCCGGCGAAGATTTTTACGCTGACGATCCCGGGAGAGCAGAACGCCCATGGCGCCGAAGAGATCGCCGCCAGGGCCCGCGCGCAGGGTTTTGCGGCCAAGGCCACACGCTCCATCACCACGGCGCTGAAGGCTGCCGCCAAGGTGCCCGATGCAAGGGTGCTGATCTGCGGGTCGCTGTATTTGGCCGGTGATGTGCTGGCGAAGAACGGCACGCGGCCCGACTGAGGCCTTTGCCCATTGGAGAACTGGATCTCCTCACGTCGTCACCACCCGGCTTGCCCGGGTGGTCCATGCGATGGATCGGAAGGATGGATTGCCCGGACAAGCCGGGCAATGACGACCGAACTGGAATCCAGTCAGATCAGTACTTCGCCTGGTCGCTGCCGCAGAAGGCGTCGATGGGGCTCTTGCCGTCGAACGGCTTGCGGCCGAGGAGGCATTCGACGACGGCGGCCTGCATGTCCTCGTTGGAGCCATAGGCGTTGACATAGGTGGGCACGCGCGGCGCGTCGTGGAGGTAATAGGGATAGCCCAGCGACACCATGAGCGTGGGCACATCGTGCCAGTAGCGCTTCATGGCGCCGAAGACATTGCCGGTCAGCGCCCGCCAGTTGAGGAAGATGCGCTGCCGGGTCAGCAGCGTCTCCTCGGCCAGGAGATAGAGGATGAGATCGAAATCCTTGGCGCTGACCTGCAGATCGGGCGTGTATTCGGTGACCTCGAACCCTTCCTGCCGCAACAGGTCGGGCAGCGACAGCGGCAGGGGCACCGGTGCGAAAGGCTGGATGGAGCCGGTCGAAAAGATCAGCACCTTGCGGTGGCGCGCCGGCGAGAGCGGCAGGAGATTGGCGACATCCTTGACCAGGGTCGGCACGCGCGCGGTGACCGAGGCCGCCGTCAGCTTGCTCTGCGAGCGCGCCATGATGACTTCGGCCGTGTTGAGCGCCGGTTCCGGGCGATCCGCCTTGTGGAGGCCCAAGGCTGCCTTGAGCGCCAGGACGCGGGTCACGGCCTCGTCGACGCGTTCCTGGGTCAGGCGGCCATCGGCGACGGCCTTGACCAGCGCCATGAGGTCGGCGGTCGGGTCATCGGAAAAGAGGATGACGTCGCAGCCGGCAATGATGCATTGCGGAATGGTCTCGCCGCGCGGACCCCAATCGCCGAAGCCGGCCATGGGCGTCGCGTCGGAGACGATGAGGCCGTTGAAGCCCAGCCGCTCGCGCAGCAATGTCCGATTGAGAAGAGCGCTCTGGGTGGCCGGGCGATAGGCCTCGGCACCGGCATCGGGATCGAGCTCGCGCACAAAGGCGGGAAAGGCGATATGGGCCGACATGATGCTGAGGACGCCGGCATCGATGGCGGCGCGGTAGAGCCGGCCGAAGGTCTTTTCCCATTCGTCCAAGGTCAGCGGATTGACCGTGGTCACGAGGTGCTGGTCGCGATCGTCAAAGCCTTCGCCCGGCCAGTGTTTCACGGTGGCCGCCACACCCTTGCCCTGGAAGGCGGCGATCTGGGCCAGCGCATGCCGCTCGATGCGATCCACGTCGTCGCCATAGGAGCGGGTGCCGACAATGGCGCTCTGGAACGCCTTGTTGATGTCGATGACCGGCGTAAAGCTCCAGTTGAGCCCCACGGCCCGGGCTTCCTCGGCCATGATGGCCGAAATGGCCGTGGTCGCCTCCACGTCGTCGACGGCGGCAAGGCCGAGCGGGTTGGGCACTTCGGTGCCGAAGGGAAGGCTCATGCGGCTGCCTTCGAGATCGGCGCTCACTGTCATCGGCACGGGGCCGGCGGTGTCGATCTGGCGCATCAGCGCGATTTCATCGGCGAGGTTGGCCGAGAAGATGCGGGTAATGCCGCCGGGCTTGAAGGCGCGCACGGCCTCCAGCGCTTCCTCGGGCGCGCCGCGCGAGAGCAGCACGAAGAGCTGGGCCAGCTTGTCGCGCGCACTCAGCTTGTCGCGGGTCTGGTTGACCCAGGCGATAGCGTCGTCATCGAGATTGAAGGGGGCGGCGGAAAGATCGATGGCAGCCAAGGCGGGCTCCCCGTCCTGTTATCGTTATTGTTGCCCCAGACTTAGCAGAGCCGCCCCGCAGCGGCCAGATTGAAACAAAGGCGGCGAGTGATCAACGCGCTCAGGCGGCGTGCTGCTCGATCCACTTGACCAGTTGCACCCGGCTCTGCCCGGCACCGACCTTGAAGTCGACCGGCTTGCCATTCTTGAAGAGGATCAGCGTCGGCATGGAGCGGACATTGTACTGGACGGTGATGCCGGGATTGCTGTCGACATCAAGCTTGACGATTTTGACCGACATGGCCAGTTCCTCGGCCAGGGCATCGATGGTGGGCGACATGGCCTTGCAGGGCGGGCACCATTCGGCCCAGAAATCCACCAGCACCGGCCTCTCCGAAGCCAGCACTTCCTGATCAAAATTCGCATCCGTCACGCTGAGCGCCATGCATTCCTCCATCGGCATTGGACGATGACGCTAAGGGAGGACGGCGGCGGGGGAAAGAGATGGATTTTTGCGCGTAGCAGCAGGCGTAGTTTTCTTTGGCGTGGAGTGCCTGGGGTCACCCCACCCTCATTCCCTCCCCATCAAGGGGAGGGAGGCGCAGGACCGAAACGCCAATGTTCATCGTCTCCCTCCCCTTGTGGGGAGGGATCAAGGGTGGGGGTGCCCCAACCATGGCCGCGGCCATTCGAGGATAGCTCTCATGGTTTCGTCTCTTTGGGCGCCTTCTCCCGCATGGGGAGAAGGGAGAAGGGAAGAACAAACAAAAACACCGCCGGATCGCTCCGGCGGTGTTTTGAAGTCGAATAGCGGCCCTGGATCAGGCGGCGTGGCTTTCGAGCCATTTGGTGAGGCCCGCCTTGGGCGTGCCGGCGCCGATCTTCATGTCCGCGGCCGCACCACCCTTGAACAGGATCATGGTGGGGATGGAGCGCACGCCATACTGGGCGGCGAGGCCCGGGTTTTCGTCGACATTGAGCTTGACGATCTTCACCTTGCCCGCGAGCTCGGAGGACAGCTCGTCCAGCACCGGCGCGATGGCGCGGCACGGGCCGCACCATTCGGCCCAGAAATCAACGAGGACGGGTTCGCTGGAGCTCAGGACTTCCTGGCCGAAATTGGCTTCGGAAACGGCTTTGGTCATGGTTTTCATGCCTTTTTGGTCTGCTGCAGCCGGTGTGAGGCCCCTGGCCTCATGCACGTGGTGCGACGGAATAGTAGTCCGGCCCGCAACGAAATGTCCCGGTCCGGAGGCGGCGGTCTGTTTGCTCCCAAAGCTGGTGAGAGTCCAGCCTTGCGACAAGTCCGATCACCTGAGGGTGAAATCCGAGCGGGCCGCGTCCAACAGCTCGCTCGGCAGATTCATCAACGATTCCAACTCTGTCCAGAGGATCGCCGCCCGTACGGGCCGTCCGGGGAAGAGCTGGCTTGCAACCAGTGCATACAATCCGACCTGCGTGAGATAGTTCCCCGCCACCGCGTCGGGAGACACGGGTACGCTTGCGTCGGATTTATAGTCGACCACCAGCACGCCGTCTCCGTCAACCACGACGCGGTCGATGCGGCCGCTGAGCAGAGCCGGCTGCTGCTGGTGAAGCACATCGACCCGGAACGGCAGTTCGGCGCGGCTGGCGGGTCCGAAAAGGCGACCAAGTTCGGGCCGCGACAGGATGGAGATGGCCTTGCCGGCCACGCGCACATGCTGATCCGCATGATCGGGCAGCAGCACTTCCAGTGCGCGCGGCGCCACGCGGGACCAATCCGCCCGGTCGACCCGGCCCAGATGCTGCAAGAGGGCATGGAGCGCAATGCCCTCGCGCCGCGCCGCCTCGGCATCGCGAACCGCCTCGGCCTTGGTTTCCAGCACGGTCAGCCGGTCCGCGCTGCCGGCATAGGAGGGGCGGACCAGGGGCACGCGCCGGGGCGGCTGGACCGGCGAAAAGGCCGGCGGTTCGCCGGGCCGGGCCCGGGGTGCGGCGGCAGTTCCGAACCGCGGCGGCACGGCCTCGGGGAAGACGCGGGAAATTTCGGCGCCGGCAGCGTCGAAAACCGGCTGGGCGCGCTCGGCGAGACCGGTTTCTATGGCTTCATACCAAGTCGCGGTGAGCTGGGATTCGGCGCTCGAACCGGCGCCCAGCGCACCGGTGACATAGAGCTCGTCCTCGGCGCGGGTCATGGCGACATAGAGCCGGCGCCAATATTCCTCGGCCAGCGCTTCGTCCGTCCCCTGGCGCAACGCCGTGGTCGCGGGGACGTGCTGGCTTCTGGATGCAGCATGGATCAGCAGCGGGCCAGGCGCCTTGTCGATCACATAGACGCATTTGCCGGTCTGGCGACCAATGGGCTTGGCGGTAGCGTCGGCCAGGATGACGATCGGCGCCTCGAGCCCCTTGGCGCCATGCACGGTCATCACCCGCACACCAGCGCCGCTCTCCGCCAGTTCGCGCTTGATGGTGACGGCGCGGCGGCGCATCTCGGCGGCAAAGCCCTGCAGGGAGGGTTGCGCGCCCTGTTCATGGGCAAGGGCCAGATCGAGCAGTTCGGACAGCACATCGTCGACTTCGCCGCCGAGCCGGGCATGGAAGCGCTTGAGGCCATCCCCGGCATAGAGCACGCCGGACAGGAATTCGAACGGCCGTTCCATGTCGAGTTCGGTGCGCCAGCGCCCGAGGCGCGCGGCAGCGTCCACGGCCCTGGGCATGGTCGAGCCTGACAGCGCTGACCACAGGGTCTGCCCGGGCGCGCGCGGCTGGGCCAGGGCGAGGAGGTCGTCCTCGTCGATGTCGAAGAGCGGCGAGCGCAACAGCGAAGCCAGTTGCAGGTCATCGGCCGGATTGAGCAGCACGTCGATCAGCGCCAAGAGGTCGAGCACGGCAATATGGCCGGTGACGGCCAGCCGGTCGGCGCCGGGGGTCGCGAGGTCTTCGCCCCGGAGGGCGCGGATGATTTCCTGGAACAGCGGCCCGCGCTTCTGGACCAGGATCAGCACGTCGTCGGCGCTGACGGCGCGTCCGCGCTCGCCCAGGACCCGGCCGCTGTCGATCCAGCCTCGGATTTCGCGGGCAATGCGCTGGGCAACGAGCCGGTTGGCGCTGCGCTCGGCCTCGACCACCGCCACCGGCCAGGCCGATGCGTCGCGACTACCCTTTTCCTCCTGCACCGGTGGCCACAGCGTCACCGTGCCGCCCGGCTGTACCCGCGCCGGCTGGTGGATCACCTTGTCTTCCGAGAGGAGCGCCTTCTGGATGTCGGCCCGGTCGCAGACGAGGTCGACGGCATCGAGAATGCCCTTGAGCGTGCGGAAGCTCGTATGCAGGCGCACGCTCTGGAACGGCTTTTCGGCATGGGCGGCGCGGCGCGCCATGTCCTTGCCGGTGGTGCCGAACAAAGCCGGCTGGGCGCCCTGGAAGGAATAGATCGACTGTTTCTGGTCACCCACGGCAAAGATCGAGCGGGGCCGCGTCACCGCTCCGGCGCCGGTGAAGAATTCCTCGGCCAGGGCCCGCACCACGCGCCATTGCTGCTCGTTGGTGTCCTGGCTTTCATCGACGAGGATATGGTCGATGCCGGCATCGAGCTTGTATTGCACCCAGGGACCGATGCTCGCATTGGCGAAGAGATCGCCCAGCTTTTCGATGAGGTCGTCGAAGTCGAGCAGCGCGTGACGGCGCTTGTCGTCCTCGTAGCGCGCGGCAATGGCTGCCACGACATCGAGCACTGCCTCGCTGCGCTCGACAAGAAGCGCGCCGGCCAGTTGCGCCTCGAGCGCGAAGACGCGGTTGCGCTCGCCCTCGAGCAGCGGTTGCAACAGCGGGCGCTGCTTGCGCTGGTCGGCATTGAGGAGGTTGGCGCGCGGCTGCTTGACCTTGTCCTTGTCCGTGGTGACGAAGAGATCACAGAGTTGGGAAGCGCTCAAACGATCCGGATCGAGCCGGGCGACGAGATCGATGAAGCGGGCGCCGCGGGTCCTGGCCGGATCAGGATCGAAACTCCCGACAATGTCCTGCCACACGGCGCGGGTGAGGGCGGTGTCTTCGACGATGGAGCGGGCAATGTCGGCGGTGCTGCCGGTGACGCCGACGAGACGGCGCAACCGGGCCTTGGCGCCCCCGATATCGGAGAGCACGGATTTGAGCCGTGCGCCTTCGCCCAGCGCGGCGCCGATGGCCTCGGTAATGGCGTGGTCGCTGAGCACGCCGAACAGGGTTTCGACCGCCTCGGCATTGGCGCCACCCCGCAGGCCATCGGCGAGCACGGTTTCGCGGGCGGCGAGCAGCATATTGGCCTGCTGATCGTCCTCGATGACGGCGAAGTCGAAGGGCACGCCGGCCTCGATCGGGAAGCGATGCAGCACCGCCTCGCAATAGGCGTGGATGGTGAGGATGCGGAGACCCCCGGGGGTTTCCAGCGCCTTGGCAAAGAGGGTGCGGGCGTCCTCGACCTGGCGTGGCGAAGGCTCGCTGCCGGTCAGGTCGCGGAGCTTTTCGCGCAGATCCTTCTCGTCATCCACGGCCCAGGCGGCCAGCCTTTCGCCGACGCGCTTGCGCATTTCGGCGGCGGCCGCCTTGGTATAGGTGAGGCAGAGGATGGATTGCGGTTTGACGCCAGAGAGGAGCAGGCGCAGCACCCGGTTGGTGAGCACGAAGGTCTTGCCCGAGCCGGCATTGGCCTCCACCCAGATGGACATGGATGGGTCGCTGGCCAGGGCTTGGCTGTGCCTGGTATCGGCGGGGATCTGCAGGGCGCCGCGGCTCATGGCTCCTCCTCGCCGTCCACCGCCGTCCATTCGGCGACCCGCGCCAGATGGTCATAGGCGCCGGCGAAGCGCTGGCCCTTGACCGGCAGCAGGCGCGAGGGCAGCGGATGCTGGCGCAGGAGGAAATAGTCGATCTGCAACTGCATGCGCCGGAACACTTCGTCGGCCACGTCGCTGACGCTCATCCCCTCGGGCAGGGCAAAGCCGCTCGGCTTGAAGGCATCGGGCCCGAGCCCGATCTTGATATAGGTGAGGGCGCTGGTCTTGGCCGGGGCGACGTCGCGAAGGCCGCCATGGACGGCCATCAGCGCCTCGACCGGCAATTGCGGCGCTTCGAAAGCCCGCATCGTGCCCGGGCTCGGGGGCGATCCGGTCTTGAAATCGAGGATTTCGAGGGTCCCGTCATGGAGCAGGTCGACGCGGTCGGCCTGGCCGGTAATGGCGAAGGGCTCGGGGAGTTTCAGGTCCCAGCGCCCGTCCACTTCGGCGCGGCGCCGGAGCACGCGATGGGCGCGTCCCTGCTCGAATTCGAGGAACTGGGCGGCGGCGGTGGCAAAGCGCTTGAGCCAGATGTCGCGGCGTTCGCCGATGGCGTCGAGCCCGGCGAACTCCTCGTTGGCGATCTCGATCAGCCGCTCGAAGGCGCCCGGATCGGCGGGATCGTGGTTCTCGTCGACAAAGCGGGCGAAGATAGCGTGGATGATGGTGCCGCGTTCGCGGGCATCGGGATCTTCGCCCAAGGCATCGAGCGGCCTCAGGCGCAGCACATGCTTGGCATAAAGATCATAGGGCGAGCGCATCAGCGTTTCGACCTCGGTGACCGAGAGCTTTCGCGGCCGCATATGCACGGGCGGATTGGGGACTGGCCGCGGGGCCGGTTCTACGCTGGCCACGGCGTCGACCCGACGCGCCGCGTCGAGCCAGCCCTGGCCGCGTGCGCGCAGCGCCTGGCTGGCATCTTCGCCGATAAAGGCATCGAGGCGCTGCAGGAGGCGCGACGGCAGTGAGGGGCTCGAGCCGACGCGGTCGGCGTAGGCGAGGATGACCTCGGCATTGCCCAGCCCTTGCGCAAAGTCATGCGCGGCGAGGCCCTGCTGGCGCTCGGGCGGCTCCAGGCCCGCGCCCAGGCGCATGCCCCGGCTGAGCCACGGGCCCGGATCGGCGGCGCCCGGCCACTTGTCCTCGTTGAGAGCACCGAGGATCAGCACATCCGGGCTCATCAGCCGCGCTTCGAGCTGGCCCCAGATAGCGATGTCGGTACGCCGATCCTCGGGCACGCGGTGGCGGACCTCGATGCCGGTCATCAGCGCCGCCAGCACATCGTCGAGCCCGAATGGCGAAAAGCGATAGCCCTCGCCGGCGAGGGTCGCCATGCTGTCGACCCAGGCGGCCAGCTCCGCGCCGCCGGCAAGGGACGCATCGGGGCTGATGGCCTCCAGGGCTGCACCCAGGGCCCGGGCCAGGTCCGAAGCAGGTAGGTCGGGGCGCTCCCGCAGAGCAACGAGGGGCGCGATGGCCGTTTCGAGCCGGTCGAACAGGGCACTTATCTCGGCGCCGCGTGCGGGCGAGAGTTTTCGCGCGGGGCGGTTGAGAGTGCCGGCCAGATGCGCGGCGAGGATGGAACGCAGCCCCGCCATGCCCGGCGCGGGGCGCTGCCCGCGCAGGAGGCCCAGGTCTATGTCGTCGGCCAGGGCGAGCAACGCGCCGCGCTCGCTGCCCAGCGTGGTCGCGCGATTGCGCAAGAGCGCCAGGAGATCGACCGCAGCGCAACCACCCTCGACGAGATTAAGGACCTGCCGGGCCAGACGGCCGGCCGGGGCGTGATAGAGCGGCGTGCCCGCGGCGTCGTCGACGACGATATCGAAGCGTTTGAGCTCGGCGGCAATGCGGCGGGCAAGGTTGCGGTCGGGCGTGATGATGCCGACACTCTTGCCGTTTTCGAGCGCGGCGCGGCCTGCCAGCGCCATGGCGCGGGCTTCATCGTCTTCGTTGCGGGCGCGGATGATGGAAACGCCGTCAAGCGCTGCTGATAGCGTTGTGGCGTCAAAGCGCTGCTCCGACCAGAGGGCCGTCTGTGCCGTGGGCGCCAGCGCCAGGTTGACGAGGCGCGTGCGGGGATGATCGGCGGCACAGAGTTCGGTCACCTGCCCGACACCCGCGCCGAAGCGCCGGAGCAGTTGCGCCAGACCATATTGCGGATGGCCATGGGCGTTGGCCAGCGGATCGAGCAGGGCCTCGTGCATGGGTGGCGTGATGTCGAGATCGAGCCCGGGCAGCACCACGGCGCCGCGCGGCAGAGTCGCGATCGTGCCCAGCAACCGTGCGGTGGCCGGAATGGAGCCGGTTGAACCGGCAGCGATGACCGGGCGATCGCCATAAAGAAACCCTGCCGCCCCTGCCTGCCGATCGAGCCGCAGTCCGCGCAGTTGGGCGGCATCGGCAAGGCCCTGGTCAGCGAGCCAGGCTGGCCAGGCGTCGAGCGCGATGCCGAGGAATTTCAGTGTCTGCTGCCAATAATCGCCCAGCTCCTGCGCCATGCCCGCGCCAAGGCCTGCGACATCGGCGGGGCTGCGTTCCTCGATGGCGAGATCGTCGATCAGCATGCCCAGCGAGTCGGCCATGGAAAAGATTTCGGCCGCGGTCGGCGGCGTCGCGAAGGCCTGCCGGCCCTCGCTGGTATGGGCCCAGGCGGCAACGAGGCTCGACAGCTTCAAACGGCGTTGCAGGCCCGAAGCGCGTCCCGGCAGCGGGGCGGCGTCGAAAGGCGGCAGGAACGGTTCTTCATCGCCCGCCTCGCCGCCAAAGGTCCGGAGATCGGGCAGCGCGCCGGTGAAATCAGGATGGGCGGCAAAGGCATCGGCCAGCCGATCCTGGGCGCGGCGCGTGGGCAGGATGATGGTGACATCGGACAGCCAGAACGGACCGGTCCTGTCCCAACCGCCCAGGAGGCGACCATCCATCACCGCCTCGACGAGGCAATGGAGGAAGGGCGTATGCGGAGCGATGGAATAGAGGTTCATGGCTTGAGGGCGGCCTGGGCCGCTTCCAGCGCCGAGGGGTCACCGACATGGAACCAGGGGGCGTCGAGCACGACGCCTTTCAGCGTCTCGCGCTCCAGCGCCGCCTCGAACAGGCGATTGAGGGAAAAGGCGCCGTCGGGGGTATCGGCGAAGAGCCCCTTGGCCATCAGCGCGACGCCGGCATAGATGACCGGCGCGCCATAATCGAGGGTGATCTGGCCCATGGGATCGAGGCAGAAATCGTGGCTGCGGCCAAAGCCAGTGGCGCGATGCGGCTGCACGCAGAGCAGCACGATGTCATCAGGCCTCGCATAGCGCGCCTGCATCCGCGCCAGGGGCGCATCGCTGCCCGGGGGCCAGAAGGCGTCGGTATTCATGACGAAGAACGGGTCGGAATGGAGCATGGGCAGCGCCGCCTTGACCCCGCCGCCTGTGCCCAGCAATTCGGCCTCGCGATTGACCTTGAGGAGCCCCCCGAAATGGGCCAGCAGCTGATCGGCGCGATAATGGGCATTGGCGACAAAACGCGTCGCGCCTTCGGCCCTGGCATTGGCGATGATGCGCTCGATCAGCGGCGTACCCGCCACCGGCACCAGCGGCTTGGGCACGGTTTCGGTGATGGGGCGCAGGCGCGTGCCGAGCCCGGCCGCGAGCAGCATCACATCAGGGAATCGGGCGCTTTTGTCCATGCCCGGTTAGATCAGGCGCGGGGTGGACATGTCCAGCCCGCAGCCTGTGAGCCTGGCCTATTCGGCGTGGGCAGCAGCGGCCGGCGGGTCGATCTCGTCGTCATCGGCCTCGGCCGCGACGGCGGCATCGCGCAGGCTGGCCTGTGCGGTGATGGCCTTGGCCGTGCTCGCCGCAATGGCATCATTGGGCGGCGCATTGGTGAGAATGGCGGCCAGCGAGCCGATGGTCGACCGGAGGTTGTGGCGGTGGACGACCATGTCGACCATGCCGTGGCTGTAGAGATATTCCGAGCGCTGGAAGCCCTTGGGTAGCTTTTCGCGGATGGTCTGCTCGATGACGCGCTGGCCGGCAAAACCGATAAGGGCGCCTGGCTCGGCCAGGTGCACGTCGCCGATCATGGCATAGGAGGCGGTGACGCCACCGGTGGTCGGATTGGTCAGCACCACGAAGAAGGGCAGGCCCGCTTCGCGCAGGCGCAGCACGGCCACCGTCGTACGCGGCATCTGCATGAGGCCGAGGACGCCCTCCTGCATGCGCGCGCCGCCCGAGGCGACGAAGAGGATGAATGGGGTCTTGAGGCGCACCGCGGTTTCGAGGCCGGTGATGATCCCCTGCCCCGCGGCCATGCCGAGCGAGCCGGCAAGGAAGTCGAAATCCTGCACGGCGACGGTCACGGCGCGCTCGTAGAGCTTGCCGGTTGCCACCAGCACGGCATCTTCATAGCCGGTCTTGGCGCGGTTTTCCTTGAGCTGGTCGACATAGCGCTTCTGCGCGCGGAATTTCAGCGGGTCCTGCGGCGCCGATGGCACCGGCACCAGATCGTACTTGCCATCGTCGAGGAAGGTGGCGAGCCGGTCCACCGGCTTGATCTTCATGTGGTAGCCCGAATTGGGCACGACCCACTGATTGGCCTCGAGATCGCGATAGAACACCATCTCGCCCGATTCCGGATCCTTGACCCAGAGATTTTCCGGCGTTTCCCGCTTGTTGGAGAGGAAGGAACGGATTTTGGGGCGGACGAAATTGTCGATCCAGTTCATGGCGCGGCCTTTCGCGGGGAACCTTTTGCCGGTTCCGTAGTCGTCAATTGTGGCAATTCTTATCAGGGGATGGGAGCGAGGGCAAAGATGCCGAGGCGCAATCCACATTCCCGGCTTGCGTCACCACCCGGCTTGACCGGGTGGTCCATGGATTGCCCGGTCAAGCCGGGCAATGACGATAAACGGGAGGTCAGGCCCCTCACCCGCCCTGCGGGCACGCACTCCCACAAGGGGAGAGGGGGAACCCTCCCAGGCTTACCCCCGCGCCCGCATCACCCCGGCTGCAATGTCGGCGACGAGGTCGCGCACCGCGGCGACGGTCTTGTCGGTGGCCTTGCCATCGACAAGGGTTTTCGCCACTGCATCGACCAGCACCGTGCCGACCACGACGCCATCGGAATACTTGCCGATTTCCTCGGCATCCTCGGCCGTCTTGATGCCGAAGCCGACGGCGACAGGCAGGTCGGTATGGCTCTTGATGCGCTGCACCGCCTCGCCCACCGCGGCGCGGGACTTGATGGCGGCGCCGGTAATGCCGGTCATCGAGACGTAGTAGACAAAGCCCGAGGTGTTTTCGAGCACCACAGGCAGGCGCCTGTCATCGGTGGTGGGCGTGGTCAAGCGGATGAAGTTGAGCCCGGCCTTAAGCGCCGGAATGCAGAGCTCGTCATCTTCCTCGGCCGGCAGGTCGACGATGATCAGGCCGTCGACGCCCGCTTCCCTGGCCGCAGCAATGAAGCGCTCGACGCCAAAGGAATAGATGGGGTTGTAATAGCCCATCATGACGATCGGCGTGGTGTCGTCCTTGCGGCGGAACTCTTCCACCATGCCGAGCACGCCGAGCAGCGTCTGGCCTTGCGCCAAAGCCCGCTGCGCCGCCATCTGGATGACGACGCCATCGGCCATGGGGTCGGAAAAGGGTAGGCCGAGCTCGATGACGTCAGCGCCGGCCTGCGGCAGGGCATTCAGAATCGCCTGGCTGGTGGCGAGGTCCGGATCGCCGCCCATGACATAGGTGACGAAAGCGGGGCGGTTCTCGGCCTTGCACTGGGCAAAGCGGGCATCGATACGGGTGGTCATGCGATGGCCCCTGAAGGATGATTTCTGGAAGGAACGGGGGAAGGCCCCCTCACCCGGCGCGTTGCGCCGACCTCTCCCCCAGAGGGAGAGGTGAAATGGATGCGGTGGGTCACTTCAACAGCCCCAGATATTTGCCGACGCTTTCGACGTCCTTGTCGCCCCGACCGGACAGGCAGAGGACGACCGACTGGTCCTTGCCCATGGTGGGGGCGAGTTTGACGACCTGCGCCAGGCCATGGGCCGATTCCAGCGCCGGGATGATGCCTTCGGTGCGCGTCAGAAGCTGGAAGGCGTCGAGCGCCTCCTTGTCGGTGATCGGCACATAGGTGACGCGCTTGGTGTCGTGGAGCCAGGAATGTTCCGGGCCGACGCCGGGATAGTCGAGACCGGCCGAAATCGAATGGCCCTCGAGGATCTGGCCGTCGCTGTCCTGCAGGAGATAGGTGCGGTTGCCATGGAGAACGCCGGGGCGGCCGCCGGTCATCGAGGCGGCGTGGCCGTTTTCGACCTCGATGCCGTGCCCGCCCGCTTCTGCGCCATAGATGGCGACTTCGGGATCATCGAGGAAAGCGTGGAACGTGCCGATGGCATTGGAGCCGCCGCCGACGCAGGCGACCACCGCATCCGGCAGCTTGCCCTCGGCCTGGCGGAACTGTTCCTTGAGTTCGGTGCCGATGACCGACTGAAAATCACGCACCATTTCCGGATAGGGATGCGGGCCCGCCGCCGTTCCGATCAGGTAATAGGTAGAGTCCACATTGGTGACCCAGTCGCGCAGGGCCTCGTTCATGGCGTCCTTGAGCGTGCCGGCGCCGGCGGTGACCGGGCGGACTTCGGCGCCCAGCATCTTCATGCGCAGGACATTGGGCATCTGCCGCTCGACGTCGGTGGCGCCCATGAAAATGGTGCAGGGCAGGTCGAACTTGGCGCAGACCGTAGCGGTGGCGACGCCATGCTGGCCGGCGCCGGTCTCGGCGATGACGCGGGTCTTGCCCATGCGCCTGGCGAGGAGGATCTGCCCCAGGCAATTGTTGATCTTGTGCGAACCGGTGTGGTTGAGCTCTTCGCGCTTGAGCCACACTTTTGCGCCGCCCAGATGCTCGGTCAGGCGCTCGGCGAAATAGAGCGGGCTGGGGCGGCCGGTATAGTGGACGGCAAGGTCCTGCAGCTCGGCGGCATAGGCCGGATCGGCCTTGGCGGCGCGATATTCCTTTTCGAGATCGAGGATCAGCGGCATCAGCGTCTCGGCCACAAAGCGGCCGCCATAGATGCCGAAGCGGCCGTGCTCGTCCGGACCGTTGCGCAGGGAATTGGTGTTTTGCGTCGTCAAACCATCGTCCTCCGGAAGTCCAGGGCAGGACCTCATTCCGGGCGTCCCGATCTCATGCCAGAGGGAATGAGGCCGGGCACGCTCGCCATGCGGTCTCCTTAAGACCTCCGGGCCATCACTGGCAAGTCAGCTTGCGGCCCTGGCGTTGCGGATGAAGGCTTCTATGAGCCGACGATCCTTGACGCCGGGGGCACGCTCGACGCCCGAGGAGACGTCGACGCCGAGCGGTCTCACCGAGCGGATGGCCTCGGCCACATTGTCGGGCGTAAGCCCGCCCGAGAGCATAAAGGGAATAGCAGGGTCCAGGGCCTTGAGGAGGCTCCAGTCAAAACTTTCGCCCAGGCCCCCCGGCCGGTCGGCGCCCTTTGGCGGCTTGGCATCGAGCAGGACGCGATCGGCGACTTCGGTGAAATCGGCGACATGGGCCACGTCCTCGGCGGCGCCGATGGGCAGGGCCTTCATGATCTCGACCCCGGCCTCGGCGCGGATGGCTTCCACCCGGTGCGGTGTTTCCGGGCCATGGAGCTGGATCCAGTCGGGACCGAGGGCCGCAACTTCGGCAACGCTGGAATTGTCCGGATTGACCAGCACCACGCAGCTTTCGATCCTGCCGCGGGCGGCCGAAATCAGCCCGCCCAGCTCGTCGATCGAAACATGGCGCGGCGAGCGCGGGAAATGCATGAAGCCCACCATGTCGGCGCCGGCCGCAATGGCCACGTCCAGCATGTCATAGGTCTTGATGCCGCAGATTTTGACGATCAAGGGATCGGCCATGGTAGATTTAGGCTCAACGGGACGAACAGGATGGGGCAAGCCGTACTGCGCCGTCCATCATCGCAGTTCCAGCAGATCATCGACATCGCCATGGGTGGTGGCGCGGGCCTCGCCATTGCGACGGCGCTGGGTTTCGAGCTCCTGGCCCAGGTGCTGGGCCTCGCGCCGCCAGTGCTTTTCACTGCGCCGATGGGGTCCTTGCGCGAACCAGCTGGCAATGCCGCCCAGGAGCACGCCGATCAGCAGCACCACGTAGAGCACCACGAAAAGCGGCACGCCATAGCCGGCCGCGTCGCTTTCGAGGACCGGCACGAAGGGATTGAGATTGACGCTGACCAGATGGCGATTGGCCAGCGCAAAAGCGATCAGCAAAGCGCAAAGCGGCACCAGAACCAGCCAGCCGACGATTTTGTTGACCATTGAGCGTCCAGTGGAGCCCGCCTGGGCCCCGGTCCTATGCTTGGCAGGCTTACGAGCGGTTGAGCCGCTCGCGGATTTCCTTGCCGGCCTTGAACTGCGGCACGTATTTCTCGCCCACATCGACCTGCTCGCCGGTGCGCGGGTTGCGTCCCACACGCGCCGGGCGATTCTTCACCGAAAAGGCGCCGAAACCACGGAGTTCCACCCGATCGCCCCGCGCCATGGCGTCCCCGATCTCGTCGAGGATGGCGTTGACGATGTTCTCGATGTCACGCTGGAACAGATGCGGGTTCTCCGCGGCGAGCTTTTCGACAAGTTCAGACTTGATCATCAAAGGCTCCGGTAATCACCCATGTCCCCATGTCATTGGGTGCCATCAACCTGCCAAAGCGAGACCAAACCGTCAAGCATGACAGTCCCTTCCCCACCAAGGCCGATGGCGCGGCGCACCGAAGAGCCCAGGAGGTCGCCGATCCAGTTGAACTCGCCACTCTCGGGCGGCCAGGCGGTGACCACGGGGATATCGGCGTCGAGGCCATGTTCGGCGGCCAGCCAGGCCAGCGCCTCGTATTCGCCGCCAATGGCGTCGATGAGCCCGGCCTCGATGCCGGACCGGCCGGTCATGATCCGGCCATCGGCCAGAGCCAGGGTGGCCGGTCGCGTGAGGCCGCGGCGCTCGGCCACGATGTCGACGAACCAGGCAAAGCTGTCCTCCACCAGTTCCGTCAGGGAGGCGCGAACCTCGCCCACCAGCGGCTCGTCGAAATCAGGCTCGGCCTTGAGCGGGCCTGAGGCCACCTTGTCGAGGTCGACGCCGATGGTTTCGAGCAGCTTGCCGGCATTGACATGCTGGTAGAGCACGCCGATCGAGCCGACGATCGAAAGGCGCCGGGCAAAGATGCGGTCGGTGGCGATGGCAGTCATATAGGCGGCCGAGGCACCGAGCTCGTCGATGGTCGAAACCACGGGCTTGGCTTCAGCCAGCCGCCGCAGGTCCTCGTAGAGTTCTTCGCCACCCGCCGTGGTGCCGCCGGGCGAATTGATGGCGACGATGACGGCTCGTACAGCATCGTCCTCGATGAGGTCGTCGATGGCCTTCGAGCGCTCAGGGTCGGTGGTGATGGTGCCCGAGACCACGAGGCGTGCAACCCGCTCACCCCCGGTCTGCTCGGCAAAGGCAAAGCGCCCCACCAGCGCCAGGACCGCGACCACGGCGGCCAACAGCGCGAGGATGCGCCAGAGCCCGCGCGAACGGCGATAGCGGTCGGCGGCAAGATATTCGTGCGGGCTGGGATCGGTCACGGCAGGCTCCTCGGACGTCTCCTGAGGTAGCGGCAGCGGCCCGTCAAGGCAAGCTAGTCGAGCGTCTTGACCATATAGCGTGCATTCGCCTCATAGGCGGCGAGCTTGTCGGCCAGTTCGGGCCGCTCCTCCACGGCGAAACCCTGCTTTTCCCAGAAGGGCAGCGAGTTGTTGACGGCCACGAGGCTCATCGTGGGATAGCCCATGGCCACGGCGTGCTTGGTGAGGGCCGCCACGATCTGCCCCGCCGCACCCACGCCGCGGGTCAGCGGCAAGAGCGCGAGGTCGTGGATGTAGTAGGTATCGGCGTGGTCGGGCAGCGCGCCAAGAAGGGCGTTGAGCGCGGGCAGGCTGCCGCGTTTCCAGGGATGGCTCAACACATAGCCGGCCGGCTTCTCCGAGACTTCGAGCAGGTAGCAGCCATTGCGGTAGAGCTCGAATTTTTCGGCCAGCACCGCCTCGGCCTCGAAGAAGCCCGGATGCACGCGATTGGCGATCTCGAACATGGCGGGGAAGTCGTAGCCGCTCATGGCCCGCCAGGCGACGTCTCGGAACTGCATCATTGTCATCTCATCGAACGAAACGACCCGCGCCTGGTGGCGCGGGTCGAAGGGTTTGCATCAAGCGCGGAACGCTTACTTCTCGTCGCGACCCTTGAGGGCAGCGCCCAGGATGTCGCCGAGCGAAGCGCCCGAGTCGGACGAACCGAAATTGGCCACGGCTTCACGTTCCTCGGCGATTTCAAGCGCCTTGATCGAGAGCTGGATGCGGCCGGTCTTGCGGTCGTACTGGGTGACGCGGGCATCGACCTTGTCGCCCTTGGCGAAGCGCTCGGGGCGCTGGTCGTTGCGGTCGCGGCTGAGGTCGGCGCGGCGAATGAAGGCGGTCACGTCGCTGTCGGCGATGCGCACTTCGATGCCGCCATCGTTGACTTCCACGACTTCGGTGGTGACCACGGCGTTCTTGCGCAGGCCCGAGCCATCGGACGAACCGGTGTCGGCCAGGTCATCGGCAGCGAGCTGCTTGATGCCGAGCGAGATACGTTCCTTCTCGACATCGACGTCGAGAACCTTGGCCTTAACCATGTCGCCACGGTTGTAGTCGTCCAGCGCCACTTCACCCGACTTCTGCCAGTCGAGGTCGGAGAGGTGAACCATGCCGTCCACATCGCCTTCGAGGCCAATGAACAGACCGAATTCGGTCTTGTTCTTGACTTCGCCTTCGATGGTGGAGCCGACCGGGTTCTTCTCGGCAAAGGCTTCCCACGGGTTCTGCAGGGTCTGCTTGAGGCCAAGCGAGATGCGGCGCTTGTCCGGATCGACTTCGAGCACGACGACATCGACTTCCTGCGAGGTCGAGACGATCTTGCCCGGATGGACGTTCTTCTTGGTCCAGCTCATTTCCGAGACGTGGATCAGGCCTTCGATGCCCGGCTCGAGCTCGACGAAGGCACCGTAGTCGGTGATGTTGGTCACGCGGCCGGTGAACTTGGCGTTGATCGGGTACTTGGCCTCGATGCCTTCCCACGGATCGGCCTGGAGCTGCTTCATGCCCAGGCTGATGCGGTGCGACTCGTGGTTGATGCGCACGATCTGGACCTTGATGGTCTCGCCGATGGTGAGCACTTCGGACGGGTGGTTGACGCGGCGCCATGCAATGTCGGTGACATGCAGCAGGCCGTCGATACCGCCCAGGTCAACGAACGCACCGTAGTCGGTGATGTTCTTGACCACGCCATCGACCACCTGGCCCTCTTCGAGCTGCTGGACGATTTCCGAACGCTGTTCGGCGCGCGATTCTTCGAGAATGGCACGGCGCGAAACGACGATATTGCCGCGACGCTTGTCCATCTTGAGGATCTGGAAGGGCTGCGGCACGTTCATGAGCGGCGCGATGTCGCGGATCGGACGGATATCGACCTGCGAACGCGGCAGGAAGGCCACGGCGCCTTCGAGGTCGACGGTGAAACCACCCTTGACCTGGTTGAAGATGGTGCCTTCAACGCGCTCATTGGCGTTGTACTTCTCTTCGAGCTTGACCCAGCTCTCTTCCCGGCGGGCCTTCTCGCGGCTGAGGACGGCCTCGCCGGCAGCGTTCTCGACGCGGTCGACATAGACTTCCACTTCCGAGCCGACGGCGATGGTGCCGTCGCGGCCGGCCTGGCCGAATTCCTTCAGCGGCACGCGGCCTTCAGTCTTGAGACCCACGTCGATGATCGCGAGGTCCTTTTCGATGGCGACGACGCGGCCCTTGACGACGTTGCCTTCGGCGGCATCGTTGTCGACAAAGGAGTCGAGAAGCATCGATTCAAAATCGTCTTTCGTCACAGTCTGCTGTGCCAAATCATTTCTCCGGTGCGCCGGTGGTTAGGGGGTTAAATCCTGCCTGAATGCGGGTCCGCCTCAGCACAAATGCCAAGGCCGGCGCACGGAGCACCGCTTCACTGACAGGAGAATTTGCTTAGTCGGTCCGGGCCAACGCTTGTTCGATTGCCTCGACCGACAGGACCCAAGGAGGAAATTAGGAGGGGCTTTGCCCCCCTGCCTTGAGCGCCAGGGCCGTCTCGACAACCGCGATGGCAGCGCGGAGTGCGGCCTCTATACCCATAAGCGTGGTATCAAGCAAGTGCGCATCCGGGGCAGGATAGAAGCCGCCATTGGGGTTGAGCATGTCGCGCGCGTCGCGTTCCTCGATCTGGTGGAACAGCGCATAGCGATCCACCGCGACGCCGCGCGCCTCCAACTGCCGCGCCCGGCGCTCCATGCGCGCCTTGCTGTCGGCCTGGATGAACAGCTTCGCATCCGCGTCGGGGCAGATTTTCGTGCCGATATCGCGCCCGTCGAGCACCGCGCCGCCCGGCTGGAGGGCGAAATTGCGCTGGAAATCGAATAGGGCCGCCCGCACCTCGGCGATCACCGCAACCTTGGAGGCGAGGACGCCGGTTTCGGCCGCGGTCAGGGCATCGAGATCGGTGAGCTGGCCGGCATCGAGCGAGCGCGCCGCGGCAATGGCGGTCGGCTCAAGATCGGGTCCGTCCACGGCAGCAGCCGAAGCCAGGCCCACGGCCCGGTAGAGCAGGCCCGTATCGAGATGGGGCAGACCATAGTGACGGGCCAGGCCCGAGGCCAGCGTGCCCTTGCCCGAGGCGGCGGGTCCGTCAACGGCGATGATCATGGCGTGCCTCTTGGTTGCTCTTTGCCATGGGACTAGCGGCGCGGCGTGGCGAGGGCAAGGGGTCAGACGACGGAGCGGCAGGACCCGGCATGGCAACCGGACCCGCCCCGAGCGCATTTTGCGTTTGACAGGATCGGGCTTTGCCCATAACCGAACTGACCGAATTGGGCACACGCGGCTAAGCGCGCCCGAAATCTCCATTTTCGAGAAGGCATGAGAGATGGCCAACGAACGCGGTACCAAGCGGACCGATCCCGATACCGGCAAGAAGTTCTACGACCTCAACATGGACCCGATCGTCTCGCCCTATACCGGCAAGAGCTATCCGCGGTCCTTCTTCGAACAGATGGCCGGCAAGGTCAGCCCTGCCACCGCTCGCAAGATCGATGACGAGGACGAGCAGGAAGAAGAAGACGAGGTCGAGGAAACCGCAGGCCCCGAAATCGTCAGCCTCGAGGAAGCCGACGCCGAGGAGAGCGGCGACGAAGTTCCCGATGACGTGGAAGATGTCGAGGTCGACGAAGAGCTCGGCGACGATGAGGAAGACGTGTTCCTCGAGGAAGACGAAGACGAAGACGACGGCCTCGGCTTTGACGTCGGCGACGACGAAGACCGTTGATCTGACTGTATTTTTTCCGCCGGGGACGGGTTTTTCCCGGCGGGACAAAAAAGTGTCATTTAGGCACTTGCGCGAGCCGATTTCATCCAATAGGTTCCGCCTCGCTTCGGACGGGCAACGCCCCGGACGAACCCAAAACTACCGCAAGGCCAGCGTTTCGCCGCCTTGTCCGGATGGGGCCATAGCTCAGCTGGGAGAGCGCTTGCATGGCATGCAAGAGGTCAGCGGTTCGATCCCGCTTGGCTCCACCAGCCTTCGCTGCTCTGCAGCTTCGGCTCGGCAAGCCCTCGAGGCTTCCACGAAGATCATGCTGAAATTTGCGAAGGCTGTCGCGGCGTAGTTGCCCAAGGCAACGAAGCCGGACCACGGCCGTATCTGGCGCTACCCCGCTGACAACGTATAGCTTCCACTGCAAGGGGGCTCACGATGCAGTATGTCTATATCCTGCGCAGTCTCGTCGATCCTGAGCGGCACTACGTCGGCACCACCCTCGATCTGAGATCCCGATTGGCGACGCACAATTCCGGTGCCGTGACGCACACATCAAAATTCGCGCCCTGGGCCATAAAGACCTATCTGGCGTTCGAGGACGAAAGCCGGACACGCAACTTTGAGCGATACCTCAAGACTGCATCGGGTAGAGCTTTCGCCAAAAAGCGTCTCTGACCCTTCGACGCCTCAATGCTGCTGCTGGGCGCCGTTGTAGCCGTTGGCCGGTTCGGTGTCAGACGGCTGGGCCTGGCTTCGTTCGGCCATCAGCTTTTCAATGGCGCGGAACCAGTAGTCCTTTTCGCGGCCGAAGGGCCGGCCGTCGGCTTCCCACAGATGGTACGCGGCCTTGCGCACGCTCTGCTCGAAATCCATATCGACGAATTTTTCGGTGTCTTCGTACATAGCCGCCCTCCGCAGTACATTCGGGCCAATGCGCGGCGGGCCAATTCGATGCATGACAAACGCAATATTGCTTGGGCGACGCGTTATGGCGCGCTGCTGACCGGCTTTGACACACGTCCCTGATCTGACATCGTGAGCGTCATCCCACAGGAATCAGCCGTGCCGAAAAAGCCCGTTTCCATCACTACACGACAGGCCCGCGCCATCTGGATGCGGGCGCAGCGCCTCGACGAGGCCGCGCCTTTCGGCGCCGGCCCCGCGGCGAGCCAGGCGGCCATCGAGCAGTTGGGCTATGTGCAGATCGACACGATCAACGTCATCGAGCGCTGCCACCATCACATCCTTTACTCCCGCATTCCGGACTATCGGCGCAGCGACCTCGCGGCGCTACAATCGGCGGACAAGTCGGTGTTCGAATACTGGACCCATGCGCTGAGCTATGTGTCCAGCGCCGACCTCTCCTATTTCGTGCCGGCGATGAAGGTCTATCGGGACAAGCCCAGCGCCTGGTTCGGCTCGGTGACCAAGGCTGAAGTCAGCGCCATGGCCAAACGCCTCCGAAACGAGGGGCCGCTCTCCATCCGCGACATCGACGACGACGAGCTGGTCGACAAGACCCATCCCTGGGCCAGCCGCAAGCCCTCCAAGCGGGTGCTGCAACTGATGTTCTACCAGGGACTCGTGACCATTTCGGCGCGCCAGGGCATGGTCAAGACCTATGACCTCATCGCCAGGCATTTCGGCTGGGCGGCCAATCCCCGACCCGCCACCGAGCGGCAGGTGACGGCCTATCTGCTCGACCGGGCGCTGCGCAGCCAGGGTGTCGTGAGCATCGATTCCATCTGCCACCTCAATGCACCGGCAAAGAAGGCGGTGCACGAGCTCATCGAGGCGCGGGTGAAGCGGCGCCTGCTGGTGCCGGTCAGCATCGAAGGCGCCGAAAAGGTGCCGCATTGGGCGACCCCGGAAGCGCTCGATACTGTCGCTCCTGATGGGGCCAATCGCGTCCACATCCTCTCGCCCTTCGATCCGCTGATCATCCAGCGCAAGCGCCTCAAGCTGATGTTCGGCTATGACCATGTTTTCGAGGCCTATGTGCCCCAGGCCAAGCGCAAATACGGCTATTTCGCCCTGCCCGTCCTGGTCGACGACCGCGTCGCGGCCGTGGCCGATCTCAAGACCGACCGGCAGGCGGGCAAGCTGCTGATCCAGAAATGGACCGCACTAGAGGAGCCCGGCGCGGAGACAAAGGCGGCGATCGACGCGGAACTGGGACGGTTCGAGCGGTTTCAATTGGGGTCCGACAACTAGCAATCAGCATGCCCAACCACCAGGCCGCCCTCGGGCGCGACCCGAGGGCCAGCCGCAAGGCCTGCGGGCGTCCTGACTGGTCCTCGGATCAAGTCCGAGGACGGCATTGTGGGGTGGCGACCACCTGCCCCAGTCTCGCACCGAACCCTTTGTCCGCAAGCCATTCGCGCTGAGCGCTCATGGCCTCCTCGCCTAAATTCGCTCCACTGGAGCGAATTTGCCCTCGGCACGGCTCGGAGCTTTCCATCGGGCGGTCGGCCGCGCTACAAAGCCACCGCGCTTTGGGGACTTTCATGGCCACCTATACCGATATTGCCCGGCGGGTTTACAACCACACGTTCAAGCTCGATCCGATCATCCGCAGCCTGCTCGACACGGACTTCTACAAGCTGCTGATGCTGCAGATGATCTGGGGGCTCTATCCCAAGGTCGACGCCACCTTCAGCCTCATCAACCGCACCACCTCGGTGCGCCTGGCCGACGAGATCGACATCGACGAGCTGCGCGCCCAGCTCGACCATTGCCGCACGCTGCGCTTTTCGAAAAAAGAGATGATCTGGCTGGCGGGCAATACCTTCTACGGCTCCAAGCAGATTTTTCAGCCCGGCTTCCTGCGCTGGCTGGAAAACTTTCAGCTCCCGGATTATCGCCTCGAGAAGCGCGACGGCCAGTTTGTACTGGAATTTCCGGGCCTCTGGGTCGAGACCACGATGTGGGAAATCCCGGCGCTGGCCATCATCAACGAGTTGCGCTCGCGCGCGGCGATGAAGGCCTATGGGCCGTTCACGCTGGACGTGCTCTATGCCCGCGCCAAGGCCAAGATGTGGGAAAAGGTCGAGCGGCTGCAGAAGCTGCCGGAGCTGAAAATTTCCGATTTCGGCACCCGCCGCCGCCACTCCTTCCTCTGGCAGCGCTGGTGCGTCGAGGCGCTCAAGGAAGGCATCGGCGCCAACCTCACCGGCACGTCCAATGTGAAGCTGGCCATGGACAACGATCTCGAGGCGCTGGGGACCAATGCGCATGAGCTGCCCATGGTGCTGGCGGCGCTGGCCCGGTCCGACGAGGAATTGCGCGAGGCCCCCTACCGCGTGCTGCAGGACTGGAAGAGCTATTACGGGGGCAACCTGCTCATCGTCCTGCCCGACGCCTTCGGCACCGACGCGTTCCTGCGCGATGCGCCCGACTGGGTGGCCGACTGGACCGGTTTCCGTCCCGACAGCGCCCCGGCCATTGAGGGCGGCGAGAAGATCATCGACTTCTGGAAAAGCCGCGGCCGCGACCCGCGCGAAAAACTGCTGATCTTTTCGGACGGGCTCGACGTCGACATGATCGAGGAAGCGTACCTCCATTTTGACGGCAAGGTGCGCATGAGCTTTGGCTGGGGCACCAATCTCACCAATGATTTTGAGGATTGCGCCCCGGCGCCAAATCCGGGCCTCAAGCCGATTTCCATCGTCGCCAAGGTGAGCGAGGCCAATGGGCGGCCGGCGGTCAAGCTTTCGGACAATCCCGCCAAGGCCACGGGTGACAAATCAGAGATCGCGCGCTATCTACGGGTCTTTGGTGACCTGGGCCGCGTCGAACACGCCGTGCGTGTCTAGCGCCCTTCCGCCCGCCGCCGGCTTCTGATGCCAATCGGCAACAATCGTAGTTTCGCTGCCCCTGTGGAGAAACCCTGAGGGGATGGCCACGTTAAGACTCGGTGAACCACCAGGGCTCAGTCTGGCCATGGGGGCTCTCCGGAGCCAGTTATGAGCCTTGAATTGATCGACATCGCCCTGGCCGAACGCCAGCCCCATCCCACACTTTCGGAGCGTATGACCGGCAAGGTCAAAGCCGTACTGACCGAAACCATCGGCGGGCAGGAAATCCGCCATGAAATCATGGTGCCGGTATGGATGGATATCAGCGCCGGCATGAGCGACGAGGACATCGAGCTCGGCCTGATGGTCAAGGCGGCCGATATCGTGGGCCGCCTCAAGCAGCATATGGGCCCGGTGGCGGGCTAGCCCCTATCGCTGCCGCTGACGGCGCAATTCTTCCAGAAAGCGGCGCTGTACGTCGGTAAGATCACGCGACGCCGGTTCGGACGGTTCGCGCCGGAGCGGCGGGGCGCCATGGCGCCATTGCGGGCCGGTGGCAAAAACCCGGGCCTGCTCGGCGAGGCGATCAAGGCCGAGGCGGCGGCGCTCGTCGCGCAGGAACCACCAAAACGTCGCGCCCACGATCGCCCAGATCGCCACCAGTTCCCAGACCATGGACCGTCTCCGTACTTATCCGGAGGCTGTCATAGCTAACGGGAGGTTAACCGGGGAAGCCGGATCGCCTGTTAGGCTTAACTGCTAAACTTGCGAGGATTCGCCGGCGAGCGGCAAAGCGCCGCCGCGGTTGAGCGCCACCAGCATGGCGCGCACCTGGTTTTCGGCGGCCTTGCTGACGGCCTTGCGATCGTCCCGGGCGCTGAGCGACATGGGCGTGCCAAAGGCCACGGTGATATCCTTGACCGGGCCGGAGAGAATTTCGAGCACGTTCTGCTTGACCGACTTGGACTTGATCCAGGCGATCAGCGAGCGCTCGTTGCGGCTGACCGGCAGGCCCTGGAGCCTGGTATAGGCGATGGTGAGCGGCTGGATCAGCACGTCGCCGGCCCCGGCCTCGATCATGGCGTGCTGCGCCGCCCCGATCAGCGCCGAGCGGAAGGGCAGGACATGGGTGCCGATATCGGACTGGCCCTCGGCAAACAGCAGCACGGCATTGTTGCCGGCCATGTGGCGGCCCATGGCCTCGGCGGTGCGGCCGGCATCGGAGCGCCGCGTGCGGTCGACATAGATGGTGCGCTGCAGGTCGGCCATCATGCCCACGAAGGGCCACTTGCCCACTTCGCGCTTGGCCACGAAGGTCACGTCGGCCACCGAACCGATGGCGACGATATCGGTCCAGGACACGTGGTTGGAGACGAGGAGCGTGGGCCTTCCGGTGGATGGCTGACCGATCACCGTGACCCTGAGCCCCAGGAAGACGCAGCCGACGCGGTGGAAAAGACGCGGCAGCACATTCCAGCCTGGAAGGCGCAGCAGCAGGATGAGCGCCTGGAGCGGGATCACCACCAGCATGAAGGGAATGAAGACAACCAGGAAAAACAGGATCCTGAAGATCATTTGGTCGGCACGTCCTTCTTGGCCTTGTCGCTGAGCGGCACCGCATAGAGTTCGAGCCGGTGATCGACCAGCTTGTAGCCGAGGCGCTTGGCGATGACTTCCTGAATGGCCTCGATCTCCTCGTTGCGGAACTCGATCACCGTGCCCGAGCGGATATCGATCAGATGATCGTGGTGCTCGTCGGGGATCAGCTCGAAACGGGCGCGACCGTCCTTGAAATCGTGCTTGGTGACCAGCCCCGCCTCTTCAAAGAGATTGACTGTGCGATAGACGGTGGACAGGGAAATGCGCGGATCGAGCGCCGAGGCGCGGCGATAGAGCTCTTCCACGTCCGGGTGGTCGGACGCTTCCTCGATGACCCGGGCAATGGTGCGGCGCTGGTCGGTCATGCGCATGCCGCGCGCCACGCAGGCCTCTTCGAGCGTCGGATCGGAAGGATGTCTGTTCACGCCGTCGCCTCCTGTCCTGGCTGCATGCCGACCGGGTTAACCAAGATCGCGCGCCATGACAAGCGCCGTGGCGGCGCTGCCATCGGGGCGCGGATAATAGCCCTTGCGCGACGAGATCGTGGCAAAGCCCAGGCGCTGGTAAAGGTGGATGGCCGCGTGGTTCTGTTCGTCGACCTCGAGGAACATGCGCCGGGCCGGCGACATCATGAGATCGGCAAAGACCGCATTCATCAGCGCCCGACCGACGCCCTTGCCGCGCCAGCGCGGATCGACGGCAATGGTGAGGAGTTCGGCCTCATCGGCCACGGTGCGGATCAGCGCGAAGCCGGCAATGCGGCGCCTGGCGTCGCAGGCCACATAGGCGGGCGTGTTGCGATCCTCGACAAAGCTGACGAAATCGGCGGCCGGCCAGCCCCGGAAAAAGCTCTGGGCATGGATGCGCGCCAGCTCCTTGGCGTCGCGCGTCTCGGCCGGCTCGACATGGAGGCCGCCCGGCGCCATCCAGAGCTTGATCATGGCACGCGCCTCGGGATGCGCGCCGCATCCTGTGGCTTGGCATCGGCGTCGCGCACATAGGAGGCGTGGGGGGGAAAGCGCTGCGGATCGGCCGCTGCGGCAAAGCGGGCCATGGCACCGATATCGACAAAGGGCGATTCGATGAGGACGACGCCCTCCGGAATTTTTTCGCGCGCGCTGGTCATGCCGACCAGCATCGGCCCCTCGCCGACGACGCCCGGCGCAGGAAAGAGCTCGAAATAGGCCTCGTCGCGGCGGGCATCGATCAGCACGGCAACCGGTCCGGTCGCGGCGCCCAGCGATACGGCCAGGAGGCTCGGAATGCCCAGGACCGGGATGTTCCGCGCCACGCCCAAGCCGCGGGCCGCCGAAAGGCCGATGCGGAGCCCGGTGAACGAGCCCGGCCCCGTGGTCACCGCCACTCGTTCGACATCGACATAGCCGAGGCCATTGCGCTCCAACAGCGTACCGATCCGGTCAAAGAGGATTTCGGCATGGCCCTTGGCGATATCCTCGACCAGGACGTCCACGCCACCATCGGCGCGCAGCAGCGCCAGGTTGAGGCGCGGCGCGGCAGTGTCGATGGCAAGGGTGATCGGCAAGGTCGTCATCTGGGCTCCCGCCCGCAGCGGGCGCTTCCTTGGCAAGTAGCGCCACGGCACCGTGAAGTCCACCGCGAAACCTTGCCTTGACGCCCCAGCGGGGCGCGACCACCTTGCCCGCATGTCCATTGATTCGCCCTCCCTGCGCCAATGACCTGGCTGGCTGAAACCGCCATGCTGAGCCATGGCTGGCGCCGCTTCCTGCTGCTGCTGGTGGCCGGAGCGCTGGCTGGCCTGTCGGTGCCGCCGTTCTTCATCCTGCCGGCCCTGTTTCTGGCCATGCCGATCTGGGTCTGGGCGCTCGATGGCGCCGAGCGCCTGCCAGGCTGGCGGCGTCTGTTCGGACCGGCCTTTTCCATCGGTTTCGCCTTTGGGCTCGGGTACTTTCTCGTCGCCTTCCACTGGCTGGGCGCGGCCTTTTTCGTCGATGGCGGCTGGGTGCTGGCGGCCATGCCGCCCGCCATCCTGTTTCTCGCAGCGCTGATTGCCGTGTTCTGGGGCCTTGCCAGCGCCTTTGCGCATCTGAGCTGGAGCCATGGCTGGGTGCGCATTCTCAATCTCGCTGCCTGGCTGGCGGCGGCCGAATTCGCGCGCGGCCATGTGCTGACGGGCTTCCCCTTCGACCTCCTCGGCTACAGCCTCACCGGCACCGACGAGATGATGCAATTGAGCTCGGTGATCGGCGTTTATGGCCTCACCTTCCTCGCGCCGCTCCTCGCCGTGACGCCGGCTCTGGTCTGGCCTGCCGACCAGCGGCCGTTGAGCCAGCGCCTGGCGCCGGTCTTTCTCGCCCTCCTCGTCATCGCTGCCCAGCTCGGTTATGGCTGGAACCGCTTGAGCGGCATGCAGGCGACCGAGCGGCAGGACATGACCCTGCGCCTCGTGCAGCCCTTGGTGCTCGAGCATGCCGATTTTGGCAATGTCGATCCGGTGGCGCTGGTCGACCGGCTGCTGATGCTCTCGGACATGCGGATGAACCCCAATGACCAGGGTCTCGCCGATATCACCCACCTGGTCTGGCCCGAATCGAGCCTGCCCTTCTTCCTCGAAACCTATCCCGAGGCCCTGGCCCGGATCGCCCGCCTCCTGCCCGAACAGACCACGCTCCTCGCCGGCGTGCCGCGCCGCCCCTATGAGCTGGGCAATGCCGAAGCCACGGCGCGACCGCCCTATAATTCCGTGGTCGCCATCAACAGCGAGGGCGAGGTCATTGCCAGCTATGACAAGGCGCATCTGGTGCCCTTTGGCGAGTACCTGCCTTTTGCCGACTTCTTCGCCCGGCTGGGCATTACCCAGTTCGTGCCTGGCGCCGAAGGGTGGTCGCAGGGAGAGGCCCGCCGGCGGCTGATGAGCCTGCCCGCCGCGCCGGCGCCGCTGGTGCTGATCTGCTACGAGATCATCTTTTCGGGGCAACTGGGCGATGTGCAGGGCGCGCAATTCCTGCTCAATCTGACCAATGATGCCTGGTTCGACAATTCCATCGGCCCGGCCCAGCACGCCCACCACGCCCGCATCCGCGCCGTCGAGGAAGGCATGAGCCTCGTCCGTGCCGCCAATACCGGCCTCACCTTTGCCACCGACCCGCTGGGCCGCATCACCGAAAGGCTGGCGCCGGGAGAAATGGCGGCACTCGATGTCAGGCCGCACTACAAGCTCGAATCGACGGTGTTCCAGTCGGTCCGCCACTGGCCCTTCCTGATCGCCGTGGTTGCCGGAATTCTCGCCGGCTTCGTCGCCTCGCGCCGCACCCGTCGGCGCCTGCCGAACTGATCAGCATGGAGAAGCGAATGGGACGCCTGGTTGAAATCGTCGTCGACGCCGATCACCCGGCCGGCCTCGCCCGCTTCTGGGCGGCAGCGATCGACGACTATGCCATTCTGCCCTATGACGATGCCGAAATCGCCCGGCTGGCGGCGCTGGGCCTTACGCCCGAGACCGATACCAGCGTCATGCTCGAGGGGCCGGGCACGCGAATCTGCATCCATCTGCGCACAGGTCCCCGCCCCGAGCGCAACCGCGTCCATCTCGACATTGCCGCGCCCGATATCGAAGCCGAGGTGACGAGGCTCCTCGCCCTCGGCGCCACACGGGTGCGGAATGGCGATGGGTATGTCGTCCTCAACGATCCCGAGGGCAACAATTTCTGCGTGTGCCAGGGCTGACGACCGGCCCCCAAAAGCAAAACCCCGATTGCATTGCTGCAATCGGGGTTTTGAGAAATTGGTGCCCAGAAAAGGACTCGAACCTTCACGCCTTGCGGCACACGGACCTGAACCGTGCGCGTCTACCAATTCCGCCATCTGGGCGACGGCGGTGTGTCTAGGGCCCAGCCGAAGCGATGTCAACGGGCTTTCACATACAAAGTCAGAAGTTTGCACCGTCCCAGTGCTGGATGGCGCTGCGGTCGACCGCCGGGGCTCCATCGAGGCAATTGACGTTAACCATGACCATCTCATTGCCCTTGCCGTCGCTGCCGCGGGCGAAGGATTCGATGCCGCAATGGGTGCAGAACAGGTGGTCGATCATTTCGGTGTTGAAATGGTAGATCGAGAGCTGCTCTTCGCCCGAATGGAGGGTGAAGGCGTCCGAGGGCACAGACTGCATCACCCAGCCCAGCCGCCGGCAGCGCGAGCAGTTGCAGTCGCCCATGGATGACAGGTCGGTTCGCACCGTATAGCGCACCGCGCCGCAATGGCATTGGCCGTGATAGTCGCGCATCTCACTCATGACAGGTCTCCAGACTGATCGTGAGAACAAATAACGAACATCAATGTCCAAGAGTCAAGCCCGCCGGCTTCACTTCTGGCGCCGGCAAGGCTCGACAGAGGCAAGCCGCCTAGGCTAGAAGCGGACACCTCTCTTACTTGCCTGTCGCGGAGCCTCGTCATGGATCGCAATGAAGCCAAACTCGTCACCATCTTTGGCGGGTCGGGATTTGTCGGCAATCACCTGGTGCAGCTTCTGGCGCGCAAGGGCTATCGCATCCGCGTCGCCGTGCGCCGCCCCGATCTCGCCGGGGAAGTGCGCATGTATGGCGGCGTCGGCCAGATCGTCCCGGTGCAGGCCAATCTACGCAATGAAGCCTCTGTGCAGCGCGCCGCCGCCGGCTCGGACGTGGTGATCAATCTGGTGGGTATCGGCCACCAGAGCGGCAAGCAGCGCTTTGACGCCGTGCATGTCGAGGGCGCCGCTGCGGTCGCCCGCGCCGCCAAGGCTGCCGGGGCGACGGCGCTGGTGCATGTGTCGGCGCTCGGTGTCGACCGGGCGGCCGAGGTCAGCAGCTATGCCGCATCCAAGCTCGAAGGCGAACGGGCCGTGCTCGCCGCCTTCCCCAATGCCGTGGTGATCCGCCCCTCGATCATGTTCGGCCAGGGCGACGGCTTCTTCAACCTGATGGGCTCGCTGTCGCGCATCCTGCCGGTCATGCCGCTGATCTCGGGCAAGACGCAGTTCCAGCCGGTGTTCGTGGGCGATGTGGCCGAGGCCATCACCGCCGCCGCCGAGGGCGTGGTCAAGACCGGCCGCGTCTATGAACTGGGCGGGCCGGATGTGGAAAGCCACAAGGCGCTGATGCGGCGCATCCTGCGCGAGGCCGGCCGCAAGCCGATGCTGGTGGGCGTGCCCGGCGGGATCATGAAGCTCGTGGCCAGCGTCCTCGGTATCCTGCCCTTCAAGCCGCTGATCACCGCCGACCAGGTCGAGTTGCTGGGCGTCGACAACGTGGTCTCGGACGAGGCGAAAAAGGACAAGCGCACCTTTGCCGCCTTCGGCATTACCCCGACCCCCATGGACGATGTGCTGCCCACCTATATGTGGACCTATCGCCGCCACGGCCAGTTCGACCGCGACGGCGGTGCTCCGGCCTATCCGGTCTGATTTTCGTTCCATCTTCCAAACGCACTCAACCCCGAACTTCGGTTCGGGGTTTTGTTTTGGCTTTGGCAGGCACAGAAGGCGCCCGCATCTTCCTTCGTTGCGTCATCCCTTGGGCGCAAAAACTTCCAAGATATATCTTGAATCGTTCAGACCCTGCGCCAATCTCCTGGATCAGGGTTTTGCGATATATCAGGAGATACACCATGAGTTACTGGAAAGATGGCGAGCCGAACTGGCGCGAATTCGAGCGCATGGCGCGCCGTGGCTGGGGCCGCGTGTCCCGCATGGCCGACAGCGATTTCGGCCAGATGGGTGGCAATTTCCGCGTCGGCCGCATGCTCGCCTCGGGCGACCTCAGGCTCGTCGCGCTCTACTTCATCGAGCAGCAGCCGCGGCACGGCTATGACCTCATCAAGGCCGTCGAGGAGCGCTCCAACGGCGTTTACTCCCCGAGCCCCGGCATCGTTTATCCGGCGCTGACCTATCTCGAGGAAGCCGGCTACGTCACCTCGGCAGCCGACGGCAACAAGAAGCTCTATACGATCACCGCCGAGGGCAAGACCCATCTCGAGGAGAATCGCGAGGCCGTGGCCTCGACGCTGGATTTCCTCGGCCGCACCGGCGAGCAGATGAACCGCTTCCGCGAATTCGTGAAGGCCGACTGGCCCTTTGGTGGCGAAGGCCGTCCCGAAGACGGCAATGTGCCCCCCTTCTGGGGTGAACGCGGTCGCGGCGGGCCCGACCGCCCGATGCATGACGCGGCGCCGGAACTGGAAGCTGCCCGCAAGACCCTCAAGGAGGCGATCAAACGCGTCCGTCACGCGGACAAGGAACAGCAGCGCAAGGCCGCGGCCATCCTGCAGCAAGCCGCCAATGCGCTTCATGCGCTTGGCGATGACGAGGTGGACATTTAGGCCAGTGCAGCTAGCAAGAATGGATTGCCCGGTCGAGCCGGGCAATGAAGCTGTTTTGGGATCGCGGTATCACCCCACCGTCACCGGGCTTGTCCCGGTGGTCCATGCCTCCGCAGAGTGAATTGCCGGGACAGGCCCGGCAATGACGAAGGATGATGCCTCAAGCCCCCGGCTTGGTCTTCAGAAAATCCAGCACCATCTGCACGGCGTGGGCTTCGCGTTCCTGCACCATGGCGACGCTGGTGAGGTCGCGCTCGAAGATCACCGAGAGCGTGGCCGTGTTGGAGACGTAGAAGAAGCCCAGGGCGGCGACGGAAATATAGAGCTGCACCGGGTCGACGTCGCGGCGGAAGGCACCCGAGGCGGCGCCGCGCTCGATGATGGCGGCGATCTGCCCGACCAGCGGGGAATGCAGCGCCTTGATGTCGGGCAGGGTCTTCAAAAACCGGGCATTCTCGATGTTTTCGGTGCCGAGCAGGCGTGGAAACCAGGGATTGGCGAGAAAGTGCCGGAAGGTGAAGCGCACCAGCCGGTCCATGGCCTGCACCGGATCGTATTGATCAAGGCTCAGCGCCCGCTCGCCCCGCCGGATCTCCTGATAGGCATCCAGCAGCACGGCCCGGTATAGGTCTTCCTTGTTGCCGAAATAGTGGTAGAGCAGGCGCTTGTTGGCGCCGGCCCGTTCGGCAATGGCGTCCACCCTCGCCCCCTCAAAGCCGCGATCGGCAAACTCCACCCGCGCCGCGGCGAGGATGGAGGCCTTGGTCTTGGCCGAATTGCGCGGGCGCTTCGTCGCCTCAGCCTTGGGCCGGGGCGTCTCCACGGCCACGCTTGAAGAGGGATCGGACACGAGTGGACACCGCTGGAATGGACATGAGGATGGTCAGGACGATGACAATGCAGATAGCAGCGCTGATGGGCCGGGTAAAGAACGGCGTCGGATCGCCATTGGTGAGTGCCAGCCCCCGCCTCAGGTTGAGATCGAGCAGATCCCCGAGGACAATGCCGAGCACCAGTGGCGCCATCGGATATTTCATTTCCCGCAGAATGAAGCCGACAATACCGAAGACCAGCATGACATAGACGTCGAACATGCGCTGGGTGATGGCAAAACTGCCGACGACGCAGAGCACATAGATGACCGCCATCAGCCGCTCGCGCGGCACACTGAGAATTTTGATGAAGACGCGGGTCAGCGACAGGCCAAACACAAGGTTGGCGAGTGTCGCAAGCAGCAACATGGCCACGACCTGGTAGAGGAAGGGCGCATTCTCGATCATCAGCATGGGGCCGGGGCGGATGCCGTGGATCATCATGGCCGCGATCAGCACCGCCGCTGCCGCCGAACCGGGCAGCGCCAGGGTGAGGGTCGGGATCATCGAGGCCGAGACCACGGCATTGTCGCCGGTTTCCGCGGCGATCAGACCCTCCTGGCTGCCCCTGCCGAACAGTTCGGGATTTTTCGAGCGCTTCTTGGCCGCCGCATAGGAACTCCAGGCGCCCACGTCCTCGCCGACACCGGGAATGATGCCGACAAAGGTGCCGATAATGCCCGAACGGATGATGGTCTTCCAATACTGGAAGATTTCGCGGAGGCGCGGCACAACCCGGTCATTGACCGGGGCAATGCGGGCAATAGCGGTGCGCTTCATGGTGGAAAGGATTTCCGCGAGGCCAAAGGCGCCGACCATGGCCGGTATCAGGTCGATGCCCCCGCCCAGAGCCGGAATGCCGAAGGTGAAGCGCTGGTAGGCATGGAGCGTTTCCATGCCGATCATGGCGACCATGAGGCCCAGAATGCCGGCAATATAGCCCTTGAGCGGGGTATCGGAGCCCGTCATCTGGCCGGATATGACCACGCCGAAAAGCGCGAGCCAGAAGAATTCGTAGGAGCCGAATTTCAGCGCCGCCTCGGCCAGCATGGGCGCGATGATGGCGAGAAAGAAGATGCCGACCAGCGTGCCCAGCGTCGAGGACGTGGTGGCAAGGCCCATGGCCAGGCCCGCCTTGCCTTGGAGCGCCAGGGGGTGGCCGTCGAGCGTGGCGGCGGCATTGGCGGGGGTGCCGGGAATGTTGAGCAAGATGGCGGTGCGGCTGCCGCCATAAATGGCGCCGAGATAGACGCACATCAGCGTCAAAATCGCCTGGTCGGGGGCCATCTTGTAGGTGAGGGTCACCAGCAAGGCGACGCCCATGGTTGCCGTCAGGCCGGGCAGGATGCCGATGGCCAGGCCGAGCAGCGTCGCCCAGACGACGTTGAACAGGCCCTCGGGCGTGAGGAAGTGGGCGATGCCCTGGCCCAGGAGAATGAGACCGTCAAACATGGCCATAAGTCCTCACGGCAGGCGGACGAGAAAGATCTCGCCGAAGACGTATTGAATGCCGAGGCCCGCGCCGAGCGCGATGACCGTGGCCCAGATCAGCGTGCGCACCAGCGAGCCCGGATGATCGGCCAGCACCGTCTCGAACAGGGTGATGAAACTGAAGACGAACAGGGCCGAAGCCAGCCAGAAGGGCATGCGGCCCACGAGCCCGAGCGTATAGACCAGCGCCAGGCCAAGCACGACCAGCACCCGCACGGCCTGCCACGAAACCAGCACCCGCACCAGCGCCGCGCCCGCGCCCCTGGTATCGAGCCGCGCCGAGCGGATGGCGAGCAGGCTGCCGCACAGGGTCAGCGCCAGGCCCAGAATGAAGGGCACGAGGCCGGGAATGGTGGAGGGGTGGATGCGGCGCACTTCCAGCCGGTCCATGGTCCAGGAAAAATAGGCGACCGCCACGCCCAGGGCGATGAAGACGATTGCCGTGATCAGATCGGCCCGGATACGGGCGGGGTCGCTGGCCTCGTCGGCGGGAATGGGTGTGGGCGCTTCGGTGGTCATATCTGTCTCGCAAGGGGATTGAGGAGCCGATCGCTCCATCGCCTCCCTCCCCCTTGAGGGGAGGGAACGAGGGTGGGGGTCCACCTGTGACACACAGGACGACCCCCTCCCCAGCTCTGCTAGGGCCCAAGGGCCCAGCGACGCTACCCTCCCCTCAAGGGGGAGGGAGCGAAAGTACCGGAGTCCCGGCACCCAAGGACGTTACTGCGCGACTTCCGTGCGGGTTTCGCAGTCGATGCCGATCGTGGATGGGTCGTTGACGGCTTCGCCGCGATCGACCGAGTCACAGGCTTCGAGGATCACCACCGGCATGGCCAGGGCCCGGGCCTCGGCGCCGTAGGACGGGGCGAAGACCGCGCCGAAGGTTTCGGCATAGGTCTTGAGCGCTTCGGAATTGACCACCTGTTCGGCCCAGATCTTGTCGACAGTGGCCACCACCTCATCCGGCACGCCGGTTGGGATGAAGATGCCGAAATAATCGGGCGCCAGTTCCATGTCCGGCAGCCATTCGGTGATCGGCGGAATGGGATCCACGCCTTCGAGCACCAGCGGCTGGTCGGAGAGAACCGCCAGCGGCTTCAGCCTCTGACCACGGATCAGTTCGGTCTGTTCCACGGCAAGCTGCGTGGTCACCATGGCTTCGCCGGCCGCCGTGGCAATGGCCGCCGGTCCGCCACCGTCATAGGTGATCATATTGTAGTCAAAACCATCGGCGGCGCCTGACAGGGCCGCGATAGCGGTGCCACCCGACGAGGTGACGCCGGCCGTGGCCACGGTGATTTCGTTGCCGCGGGTCTTGAGAGCTTCCAGAAGCTGGCCGAAATCCTCGAACTCGCTATCGGCCGGGACCGAGACGACGGGCACGTTGGCGACCGAAAGGTAGATATGCCAGTCATCGATATCGGTATCGGGCAGCAGGCCCGAGACATGGTAGGTGGCATTGTTGGCAATGGCGTTGGCGGTCCAGGTATAGCCGTCGCGCGGGGCGTTCAGCACTTCCTGGGTGCCGATGGCGCCCGAGGCACCCGGCTGGTTGACCACCACGACTTCGACGCCCAGCGCTTCGGCCAGGATCGGCGCGGTGACGCGGGTGACCTGGTCGGTCGAGCCGCCGGCACCCCAGGGCACGATCAGGTTGATCGGGCGATCAGGCTTCCATTCCTGGGCGATCGCACTCGCAGTTCCCAGCGCCATCAGGGCACAGCCCGACACCAGAACGATCCGCAAAGACGGCTTCATCGTCATCTCCTCCCTCGTTGCGCAACACCGATCTTTCGGTTGCTGCCGGGCAAACTTGCGGCCGTTGCGAGGGTGAGTCAAGACAGATGTAACCGGCTGGTGAGCATGAGTGATCACAACAGGCGGCGATAAAAGCCATTGCAGCAAGGACTTCTGGTGCTAATCATTGCCCGAAATCAATGCGCTGAACCAGACCGTGAAGCCGAGGGCCGATGTGGGAATATGAGTTAGCCGACGTCGCCATCATGATCGCGGCATTGGGCGCGGGCGCCGTGGTCAAGGGCGCGACCGGCATGGGCCTGCCGCTGGTGGCGCTGCCGGTGCTGGCGACATTCTTCGGCATGCAGCACGCCATCTGCATCATGGCCATCACCCAGGTCATCACCAATTCCATGCAGCTCTGGCAGTTCCGCGCGGAGGCAGGACAGCCGCAAATGCGCTTTCTGCCCTGGTTCCTCCTGGCCGGCGGGCTGGGCGTGATCCTGGGCACCTGGCTGCTCGGCACCCTACCCGAGCGCGTGCTGGTGCTCTCCCTCGGCGTGCTGCTGCTGGGCTATTTCGTGCTCAAGCTGACGGCGCCGCATATCGTCGTCACCCCTCGAGGCGCGCGGCTTTTCGGGCCCCTGGCTGGGTTCGGCAGCGGTACGCTGCAGGGCGCAACCGGCATTTCGGCGCCCGTCGGCGTCACCTTCATCCACGCCATGGGCATGGAGCGGCGCGCCCATGTCTACGCCGTTTCGGCCATGTTCCTGGTGCTGGGCCTCGTGCAACTGCCGGCACTGTTCATCAGCGGCATCATGCAGCCCGAATGGGTGCTGCAGGCGGTGCTCGCCATGATCCCGATCATGTTGTTCATGCCTTTGGGACAGATGCTGGCGGGGAAACTCAGCCGCAGGGCGTTCGACCGGATGATCCTGATCTTTCTCGGGCTCATCGGGCTCAAGATGGTGCTCGGGCTCTAGCACCGCAGGATTTTACCACCGTGCCGCCGGCGACGCTTGACGAGACCCTCTGCGCTCATATAGGTAAGTAACTAATCAGTTACACCGAATGCTGCGGCTTGGGAGGAAATCGAATGGCAGAGCAACGGATTGGCATTATCATGCACGGCGTCACCGGACGCATGGGCTACAACCAGCATCTGGTGCGCTCGATCCTCGCGATCCGCGATCAGGGCGGCATCACGCTCAGGAACGGCGACCGCCTCGTCGTCGATCCGATCATCGTCGGTCGTGACCGCGACAAGATCGAAGCCCTCGCCAAGAAGCACAATATCGCGCGCTGGGGCACCGATCTCGACGCCGCCCTTGCCAATCCTGATGACACCATTTTCTTCGATGCCGGCACGACGCTGATGCGTGCCGGCCTCCTCGAAAAGGCGCTGGCCGCCGGCAAGAACGTTTACTGCGAAAAGCCGACCTCGGACGATCTCGAGATCGCCGTCAACCTGGCAAAGACCGCCCGCGCCTCCGGCCTCAAGCATGGCGTGGTGCAGGACAAGCTGTTCCTGCCGGGCCTGATGAAGATCAAGATGCTCCGCGACTCGGGCTTTTTCGGCAAGATCCTCTCAGTGCGCGGCGAGTTCGGCTACTGGGTATTCGAGGGCGACTGGCAGAAGGCGCAGCGCCCGAGCTGGAACTATCGCAAGAATGACGGCGGCGGCATCATCCTCGATATGCTCTGCCACTGGCGCTATGTGATGGACAACTTGTTCGGCGAAGTGCAAGCCGTCTCGTGCCTGGGCGCCACCCATATCCCGCAGCGCGTCGACGAGAAGGGCAATACCTTCAACTGCGACACGGATGACGCGGCCTATGCCACGTTCGAACTCGAAGGCGGGGTGATCGCCCAGATCAATTCGAGCTGGACCACACGCGTCCGCCGCGACGATCTCGTCACCTTCCATGTCGACGGTACCCATGGCTCTGCCGTGGCGGGTCTGCACAAATGCTGGACCCAGCATCGCGTCAATACGCCCAAGCCGGTGTGGAACCCCGACCAGCCGCAGACCATGAACTTCTTCAACGACTGGGAAGAGGTTCCCGACAACTGGCCGGCCGACAACGGTTTTAAGGCCCAGTGGGAAATGTTCCTCCGCCACGTCGCCGAGGACGCGCCGTGGGAATACGGCCTCGAAGCCGGCGCCAAGGGCGTGCAGCTCGCCGAACTCGGCCTCAAGAGCTGGGAAGAACGCCGCTGGCTGGACGTTCCGAAGCTGGAGTTCTGAGGGCGGCCGCAAGGCCCCCTCACCCGGCCCCTTGTGGGCCGACCTCTCCCCCAGAGGGAGAGGTGTCGCCAGATCAGTCATTGTGCCCTCTTCACCTCTCCCTTGGGGGAGAGGTCGGCGCGCAGCGCCGGGTGAGGGGGCCTTTTGGAGGCCACCATGCCGACCATCAACCTGCCCAATGCCGATCGCTCCATCAGCCCCTATACGCTGACCGGCGATCCGATCCCCTTCGTGAAATTCAAGGCGGCGGACTTTCCGCGCATCGCTTATTCGGCGGCGCATGTCGTGGCCGATCCCTTGGCCAGCAACGATCCCTGGCTGACGCCCGCCATCGACTGGGACACGACCCTCAAATTCCGCCATCGCATGTGGGACCTGGGCCTGGGCGTTGCTGAAGCCATGGACACCGCCCAGCGCGGCATGGGCCTCACCTGGACCGAGGCGCAGGAGCTGATCCGCCGCTCTCAGGCCGAAGCGCGCACCCGCGACGACGCCCTGATCGCCTATGGCGCCGGCACCGATCATCTGATGCCCGGCCCGGATGTCAGCATCGACGACATTATGCGCGCCTATGACGAGCAGGTCGAGTTCGTGGAGGCCCAGGGTGGCCGCGTCATCCTCATGGCCTCGCGCGCCCTCGCCGCCGCGGCCAAGTCGCCCGATGACTATGCCCGCGTTTATGGCCATGTGCTATCCAACGTGAAGCAGCCCGTGATCATGCATTGGCTGGGGGAAATGTTCGATCCGGCCCTGCAGGGCTATTGGGGCAATATCGACCATGACGCGGCCATGGATACCTGCCTCGACGTCATCGCAGCCCATTCGGACAAGGTCGACGGCATCAAGATTTCCCTCCTTTCCGCTGAGAAGGAAATCAATATGCGCCGCCGCCTGCCGGCGAGCGTCAAGATGTACACCGGCGACGACTTCAACTATGCCGAACTGATTGCTGGCGACGACCAGGGTTATTCCCATGCGCTCCTGGGCATCTTCGATGCCATCGCTCCGGCCGCCTCGGCGGGCCTCGCAGCGCTCGGGCGCGGCGACACAGCAGCGTTCTTCGACATTCTCGAGCCCACCGTGCCGCTCTCGCGCCATATCTTTGCGGCGCCCACCCGCTTCTACAAGACCGGCGTCGTGTTCCTGGCCTATCTCAATGGCCTGCAGGACCATTTCCAGATGATCGGCGGGCAGCAGTCGACGCGTTCCGTGCAGCACCTTGCCGAACTGTTCCGCTTGGCCGACAAGGCGCGCGTGCTGGCCGATCCGGAACTGGCCACGCAGCGGATGAAGGCGGTGCTGGCGGTCAATGGAGTATCCGCATGAGCGCCGATACCGTGATTTCGCTGAACCTCGCCACGACGCGTCCGCAATGGGGTTTTGCCGAGGCCGTGGACGGGTGTCTCCGGGCCGGCATCACCGCCATCTCGCCCTGGCGCGACCAGATCGAGGCCATCGGGCTCGACGAGGCGGCGCGCATCGTCAAGGCCAACAAGCTGCAGGTGACCGGCGTCTGCCGCGGCGGGATGTTTCCAGGTGTCGACGCGGCCGACCGGCAGAAGCGCATCGATGACAATCTGCGCGCCATCGACCAGGCCGCGGCGCTCAATGCCGATTGCCTCGTGCTGGTGGTGGGCGGTCTGCCCGGTTCGAGCAGGGATCTGCCCGGCGCCCGCCAGCAGGTGACCGACGGCATTGCCGCCATGCTGCCCCATGCCAAGGCCTCGGGCGTCAAGATCGCCATCGAGCCGCTGCACCCCATGTATGCGGCCGACCGGGCCTGCGTGAACACGGTCGATCAGGCGCTCGACATCTGCGAGAAGCTCGGGGAAACGGTGGGCGTGGCGCTCGACGTCTATCACATCTGGTGGGACCCGAACCTCGCCAATGCCATTGCAAGGGCAGGGCGCATGAAGCGCATCTTTGCGCACCATATCTGCGACTGGCTGGTCCCGACCAAGGATATGCTGCTCGATCGCGGCATGATGGGAGACGGCGTCATCGATCTAAAGGCGATCCGCAAAATGATCGAGGAGGCCGGTTTCCACGGTCCGCAGGAGGTCGAGATCTTCTCGCAGGACAACTGGTGGAAGCGCCCCGGCGACGAGGTGCTGCAGGTGATCAAGGAACGGGTCGCAACCGTCTGCTGATAACGAAAAAGCCCCGGAGCGATCCGGGGCTTTTGTTTTGTCGAGATAAGATCAGCTCTTATAGAAGGTGATCGACTGGCAAAGGATGCCCAACTGGCAGCCGGTGATCTCGATCGCGTTTTCGGCCACCAGGGTTACCTTGGCGCCGGCCGCGGAGCCACCGTAGTTGATGGTGCCTTCCCACTTGCCGGGGGCGGTCTGCTCGGCCTGAACCACTTCCTGGTTCACATAGGCGAGGTTTTCCGGGGTGCGCGAGGCGCCCTGGATGTCGTTCAGCACGCCACAGAGGTCGGTACCGTCGCCGCAGAGCTTGAATGTGAAGCTGGTGCCCTCGGCATCGACCCAGGTGCCGTTGATGTTGGCTTCCTGGGCAAAGGCGGGCATGGCAATGGCGCTCAAGAGAGCAGCGCCAACAAGAAAGGATCTGACTTTGGTCAAGGCAAGTCTCCGTCTGGTCACCGCGCACCCCCCGCCCGCGGCCACTACTGGTCAATATTGGTTTGATGCCGCGTTAAACCCACAAAATGCGGCAAAGTTGCGAGCAATTTTTGCTCTTTTCCACCCGGACCGGCTCAGCGCCGGAACGTTGCTGCCAACTCGACATGGGTTGAGTAAGCGAACTGATCCACCGCTATTAGCCCGCTCAACCTGAACCCGGCCTGAACGAGGTGTTCAGCGTCGCGGGCAAAGGTTTTCGGGTCGCAGGCGACCATGACCACATGCTTGACCTTGGAGAGCGCGATCTCCTTGACCTGCGCCTGGGCGCCCGCCCGGGGCGGGTCGAGCACCACGGTTTCGAAAGCGAGTTCGAACCGGGTGAGCGGATCGCGGAACAGGTCCCGCGCCTTGGCCGTCACGGCCTTCAGCCCCTTGGTGTGGCGCACGGCTTTTTCTAGCGCGGCAATGCCGGCTCGGTCGCTGTCGGCGGCATAGACCGGCGCCACCTGCGCCAGGCGGAGGGCAAAGGGGCCGATGCCGCAAAAGAGGTCGGCAACGGATTTGGATTTGCCCACGGCCTCGAGCACATAGTCGGCCAGCACCGCTTCGGCCTCCGCCGTGGCCTGGAGGAAGCTGCCGATCGGCAGATCCACGTCCGATCGCCCCATGGTGACGCTGGGTTGCTGGCGCAGCAGGATCATCTCCCGGTCCAGCGCCAGCCGCGCGAGGCCAAGGGCATTGGCCAGCGGCACCAGCTTTTCGGCGCGCACGCCCTTGGGGGCATTGCGGATGGCCACATCGATCCCTGCATTTGTGGCGGTAAAACTCACGTCGCAGTCGCCGATGGCGGCGCCCAGCGCCCGGGCGATGGCGGGGGCGCGCTTGAGCTCGGGCACGAGGATCGGACAGGCGTCAAGATCGAGGAGATCATGGCTCCGCAACCGCATATAGCCGGCAGCGTCTCTGCGCGCATGGAGCGTGGCACGCCGCCGCCCGGCGCCATGGGCAGTGATGAACTTTTCAACCCTTGCGTCGATGCCGGCATGGCGAAGCGGGGTTTCGACGAGGCCGATCTTGAAGGCGGCGTAGCTCTCGGCATCCATGTGCTGAAGCTGGCAGCCACCACAGGTGCCGAAATGCGGGCAGAAGGCATCTATGCGGCTGGGCGACGCCGTCGTCAGGGATCGCAGTGTTCCCCGGTCACCCGCGACGTCGATGTCCACCACTTCACCGGGCAGGGCGAAGGGTACGAAGACCTTGCTGCCGTCGATGGTGACGACGCCTTCGCCCTTGTGGCCAAGCGCTTCGATGGTGGCGGTGACGGTCATGTTGGTCCGGGGCTTGCTGGGGCGGAAGTAGCGGGTTTGGGGGATCGGGGCAACTCTGGGCATTGCACCCCACCCTTGGTCCCTCCCCACAAGGGGGAGGGCGACGATGAACACCCATGCCTCAGCCCAGCGCCTCCCTCCCCTTGATGGGGAGGGAATTAGGGTGGGGTGACGCACGGGCCACAAATAGACAGAAGCCCGATGATCGCTCATCGGGCTCCCGGCTTGCTGCGTAACTTGTATCGACCGCAGTCGCTTTAGACTTGCTGAACCGCTTCGACGCCCGGCACGAAGTGGCGGAGCAGGTTCTCGATGCCGTTCTTGAGCGTGGCGGTCGAGGAGGGGCAGCCCGAGCAGGCGCCCTGCATGTGGAGGAAGACGGTACCTTCCTTGAAGCCTTTGAAGATGATGTCGCCGCCATCCATGGCCACGGCAGGGCGCACGCGAGTGGCCAGCAGTTCCTTGATGACTTCGACCATTTCCTTGTCCTCGTCCTCGAAGAACTCGTCGGTTTCGCTGAAATCGACGTCGGCGACGCCCGCTTCGGCGATCACCGGCTTGCCCGAAAGAAAGTGGTCCATGATGACGCCGAGAATGGCCGGCTTGATATGGGCCCAGTTGGTGTCGTCCTTGGTCACCGAAATGAAGTCGGAGCCGAGGAACACACCGGTCACGCCGGAAATGGCGAAAAGACCAGTGGCCAGCGGGGAAACGCCAGCGGCATCGACCGAACGGAAATCGCGCGGCTCACCGATCAGCACTTCGCGTCCCGGCAGGAATTTCAGGGTCGCCGGATTGGGCGTGGCTTCGGTCTGGATGAACATGGATGTCCCGCGCGATGCGATTAGAATGCTTCTAAAATAGACTTTTACAGTCAGGATGCAATAGCAAAGTCCAGATGCATGGCTGCCAGGCCTCATGCCGGAAGCCCCGCAGTCCATCGTCATTGCCCGGCTTGACCGGGCAATCCATCTTGCGGCGCTTCGTGGCACGCTCTTGCCCTGCGAGCATAGCTCTCCGGGCCTGCTTCATTCAAACCGCTCCACTGGAGCGATTTGCCAGCGCAAGCGCTGGACATTCAGCAGATAGCGATAACTTCTTCGTCGGTCATGCGGCCGGGCACGATGGTCAGCGGGATCGGCAGGACATTGGCGCGGGCGGCGAAGTGGGTCACCAGCGGACCGGGGCCTTCGGGCGAATTGGATGCCGCCAGCACCAGAATGGCGATGTCGTGATCCTGGTCGATGACGCTTTCGATCTGCTCGGGGCCATTGCCCTCGCGGATCACCGACTCGGCCCGAACGTCGCCGATTTCGCGGATCCGGGCCATGCGCCGATCAAGATTGCGCTCGGCCTCTTCCACCGCCTCGGCGCGCAGCACGTCCTCGACGCCGAGGCCTATGAATTCGGGCGTGGGAATGATGGTCACCAGCACCACGGTGCCGCCGGTGCGCTTGACGCGCCAGGCCGCAAAAGTAAGCGCCCGTTCGCATTCCTGGGTCTCGTCGATGACGACGAGGAATTTGCGCTTGTATTCGACCTGCGAAACCATGGCGCTGCTCCTTCAGGACGCGTTTCCGGACGGAAAACCGCGTCGCACTATTGCTGGAAACGCTTCTAGCGCACGAAACCCACGATATTGCGCACATCGGCCATGATGGGCTGGGCGATGGCGCGGGCACGCTCGGCGCCGTCGCGCAATATCTTGTCCATCTCGCCCCGATCGGCCACCAGGCGCTTCATCTCGGTGGCAATCGGCGCGAGCTTTTCGACCGCGAGATCGGCCAGCGCCGGCTTGAACACGCCCCAGCCCTGGCCGCCGAATTGACCCAGAACCTCGTCGACGCTCTGACCCGAAAGCGCGGCATAGATGCCGACCAGGTTTTCGGCCTCGAGGCGCCCGGCAAGGCCCGCGGCCTCGCTCGGCAGCGCATCGGCATCCGTCGTGGCGCGCTTGATCTTTTTGGCAATCAGGTCGGCATCATCCATCATGTAGATGGTGGAGAGGTCCGAAGCGTCGGACTTGCTCATCTTCTTGGACCCATCCTTGAGCGATTTGACGCGCATGGCGGGGCCGGTGGCCAGGGTTTCGGTGATGGGGAAGAAGTCACCCTTATGCCCCAGCGCCTTGATCTGCTTCTTGAAGTCGTGATTGAACTTCTTGGCGATGTCGCGGGTCAGTTCCAGATGCTGCTTCTGGTCCTCGCCGACGGGCACGCCGGTGGCCTTGTACAAGAGAATGTCGGCAGCCATCAGCGAGGGATAGGCGAAGAGGCCGAGCGAGACCTGTTCGCTGTTCTCGCCGGCCTTGTCCTTGAACTGGGTCATGCGGGCCATCCAGCCCATGCGCGCCACGCAGTTGAAGATCCAGCTCAGCTCGGCATGCTCCATCACCTGGCTTTGGTTGAAGATGATCGAGCGCTTGGGGTCGACGCCGGCTGCGATATAGGCGGCCGCGATTTCATAGGTCCAGCGCTTCAAATCTTCCGGGTCCTGCCAGACGGTGATGGCATGCATGTCGACCACGCAATAGATGGTCTCATGCGTATCCTGCAGCGGCACGAAGCGGCGGATGGCGCCGAGATAATTGCCCAGGTGCAGGTCGCCCGAAGGCTTGATGCCGGAGAAAACGCGGGGGCTGAACGTCATGATGCCCTTCAAACTGAGAGACGAAATTCCGGGGCAAGTTCTATACGGACGCCGCGCAGAAGGGAACCGTCACCCGCGCCGCCGCAGGCGGCCGAGAAGGGTCCGCAGGTTCTGCGTGCCGGAAACGTGGATCAGGGTGAAATAGGTCACGATGCCGAAGCCGATCAGCAGCGCCAACGCGCCGCCCTGGCGCCAGAGCTGCACGCCTGATGCCAGATGCATCGCGCCGCGTTCGGCGAGGAGCCACAGCACGCCGCCCATGACGAGGCTGATGGCCAGGATGGCCAGTTGCGCCCGCCATTGCGGCCAGGTGAGGCGGAAGTCGCCGCGCAGGGCGAGCGTTCCTGCCAGCAGCACCACATTGAGCCAGGACGAGGCGGCGGTGGCGATGGCAATACCGACATGGACGAGGCTGGGGAACAGCCAGAGCGAAATGCCGATATTGGCGACGACGCTCGCGCCCGCGAAAATGGTGGGGGTCAGCGTGTCCTCGCGGGCAAAAAAGCCCGGCTGCAGCACGCGGATCAGCACATAGGCCGGCAGGCCGAGAGAGAAAGCGACCAGAGCCTCCGAGGTCTGGGTGGTGGCCAAGGCATTGAAGGCGCCGCGCTCGAACAGCACCCGCACGATCGGCTCGGCGAGCGCGATCAGTGCCACGGCCGCCGGCATGGTCAGCAGCATGGAGACGAACAGCGCCTGGTCCTGGCTCTTGCGGGCTTCGACGACGCGCCCCCCTTTGAGGTGCCGGCTCAACTCGGGCAGCAGCACGGTGCCGATGGCGATGCCGATAATGCCGAGCGGCAACTGGTAGAGCCGGTCGGCATAGGACAGCACGGAAATGGCATTGTCGGCGCCCGAGGCGATGATGGTGCCCACGAAAATGTTGATCTGGGTAATGCCGCCGGCGAGGATTGCCGGCACGGCCAGCACCCAGAAGCGCCTGACTTCGGCGTCGAAGCGCGGCATCCGGAACTTTGGCCGGAAGCCCGTGCGCTCGATGGCCGCCCAGACCAGGGCCAGTTGGGCGAGGCCCCCGCCCATGGTGGCCACGGCGACCCAGACCGTGGCCGAGGCCGGATCCTGCACCCAAACCGTCGCCAGCGGCACCAGCATGGCGATATTGACGAGGTTGAGCAGCACCGGGGCAAAGGCCGCCGCGAAGAACCGCCCCAGCGTGTTGAGAATGGCGCCATAGGCGGCCATCAGCGACATGCAGGCCAGATAGGGGAACATGATCCGCGTCAAGAGCACGGTCAGGTCGAATTTCTCTGGATCGTCGACAAAGCCGGGCACGAAGGCCAGCATGATCTGCGGCATGAAAATTTCGGCGAGGACCGTGGTGATGACCAGCATCACCACCAGCCAGCTCATGATGCGCGCCGCGAGCAGCTTTGCGCCCTCCTCGCCTTCGCGCTCCAGGGCGCCAGAGAACATGGGCACGAAGGCGGTGTTGAAGGCGCCTTCGGCAAAGAGCCGGCGGAAGAGATTGGGGAAGCGGAAGGCGGCAAAGAAGGCGTCGGCCGCGGGCCCTGTGCCCAGCACGGCGGCCATCAGCGCATCGCGCACAAAGCCGGCAATGCGGCTGACCAGGGTGAGGGAACCGACGGAGACGAAATTGCGGAAGAGGCTCATGGAGCAGCGGCGCCCTCTTCACCTCTCCCTCCGGGGGAGAGGTCGGCCCGTAGGGCCGGGTGAGGGGGCCTGCCGGCGGGAATGGGAAAGGGGGGGGCCCCCCCCCCCCGGCCCCGCGCCCCCAGCCCCCCCGGCGGGGGGGGGGGGGCCG
>NZ_JAEKMH010000002.1 GCF_016411825.1 Devosia sediminis | reverse complement strand
TTTCGACCATTCAGCGACGATCAGCAAAAGCAGCGGCCAAGTCAAGCTTCAACTGGCATGCAGCCTTGGCGGCTCAAATACCTTCCGAAGGCGCTCCATATTGCCGCTTTGCGCTCGGATCTAATAAAAGCCGACAGTCCGCTCCCCACCCCGTTTGAGCCGTCTGCCGTACGTTTTGGCGACGGCAGCTTTCGGGAAATCGCCAGAGCTACCTGAGCGGCCGGAATGGGGCGCTCTGCTGTCCCAGTTCAGATGTACCTTATGAAGCCGGGCGAAAGTAAACTGACGCTCGGCAAGCTGCATCAAAGCACCATTGCGATTGATGGTGCGCTGCTTCGCAGGCCTATCCCGCAGCGCGAAGGCGACGTGTCGATGTGGTCGGTCTGTCGACGCTAAAACTGTCGGCGATTTGGTCCAGGGCTAGGGCCTCGCGATCCGCGCCTGACACGGCGTCATTGGTTTCGCGTACAAGGCCGACATTATGCCTTGTGATCTGGTCGATCAGGCGCACCGCATCTGAAACGCTGCCGATCGTTGCGGCCTGATCTTTTGTGGCCCCAGCAATTTCGGTCACGAGTCGGTTGGCTTCGCCAATCGCCTGCAGAAGCGCCTCGACCTTAGAATTGGCCTCCGAGACGAGGCGCGTGCCATCGTTCACCTCACGACCTGATGTCTCGATCAATCCCTTGACCTCGGCCGAGGCCGTGGCGGTGGATTGGGCGAGACGGCGCACTTCCACAGCGACCACAGCAAAGCCCTTGCCGGCCTCCCCGGCGCGCGCCGCCTCGACTGAGGCGTTGAGCGCTAGCAGGTTGGTCTGAAAAGCGATGTCGTCGATGATGCCGATGATATTGGAAATTTTCGAGGAGGATTCAGCGATTGAGACCATCGCCTTGTTGGCATCCACGACCACTTCACCTGTTCTGTTCGCGATTGCCGCGGCCGCATCCGCCTTATGACTGGCCAACTCCGCGCGCTGCGCATTGTCGGTAACCGTGCCGGACAATTGCTCGGTTGCGTGCGACAGGTTCTCGACGGCCCGGCTCTGGGTATCAGTCCGACCCGAAAGGTCCCTTGCGCCAGAGGCGATGCTCTCTGTGGCCGTCCGCAGGCCATGTGCGGACGCCTTGAGATCCCGGACAAAGCTGGCAAAACGCGTCAGCGTGGATTTGAGTGCCAGACGGATATCATTGAATTCGCCAGGCAGAGCCTCAGAAAGCGTATCGACGATCGTGCCATTGGCCATGTCTTCCAACTGGTCACCCAGCACCCGCACGGCTTTCTTGCGTGCGGTGATGTCAGTTGCAAACTTGACTATCTTGGTAATGCGGCCCGAAGGCGCAAAGATCGGATTATAGGTCGCCTGGATCCAAACATCGGCGCCATTCTTGCCAATGCGGCGATATTCCGCGCTTTGGAAGCGACCGGCACGCAGCCCGTCCCAGAACTTGGCGTAGTCAGCACTCGCTGCTTCTGCCGGATCAACGAAAATCCGATGATGCTTGCCCACGATCTCGTCGAGACGATAGCCAAGTGCCGAGCAGAAATTGGGGTTGGCGGTCAATATTGTGCCATCGGTCTCAAACTCGATCACCGCCTGTGACCGCGATATGGCTTCGAGCTGTCCGTGTGCATCGGCGTCGCGGCGTTTGCGGACGGTGACGTCGGTCGCGAACTTCACCACGCCGATCGTATGTCCATCCTTGTCAAAGATCGGATTGTAGGTTGCCTGTATCCAGACAGCCCGTTCCCCTTTGGCGAAGCGACGATATTCGGCAGATTGATATTCACCCGCAGCAAGGCTCTTCCAGAAGGCCTTGTACTCGGCTGAGCTTGCATATTCGGGATCAACGAACAGCGAATGATGTCGTCCGACGATTTCGCTGAGCGTGTAGCCCATGCAGGCTAGAAAATTCTCGTTCGCCGCAACGATCGTGCCATCAAGCCGGAACTCGATGATCGCTTGCGCGCGGTGTAAGGCTTGGGTGAGCTGGTAGTCGCTGACCGTAAAAGAACCTGGAGCAGGCGTCTTGCTTTTGCGATTGAACACGGCGGGATCTCGCAGATATCCGTAGATCTCAAGTCATACGGTGTTTACCTTAATTTGCGGTGAAACCGTCGAGACCTCACTGCGGTCCGTGGGGAGCACTCCACCTCCAATCGCCGGTGGGCAGCTGAAATTGTCGTTCAGAAATCCCCTATTGGCGATCCGCACACGAGTGCACTCCGGCAGCTTTCAGGAATTCCCGATGGCAGCCTGAACGACTGAAATGGGGCGCTTAGCTGCCCGTAACGCCTCAGGTCAGAGAGCGTGAGAGGCCGCTCTGGGTGCGAAAGGCCTTGAACCGCTCAAGGGAGCGGATCGAATGACCTTCATCGATCGAGGCAAGATCGAGGATGATGGCATTGGCGATCGTCATGGGAACGACGAGCGACTGCGACTCACCCACCGCCCCGCGCGAGACAGCGATGTGGTGGTCGGGCGGGGGGCTGATCAGTACGCCCTTCAGGTCGGTAATCGCCATGGTCGTAGCCTTGGCCGAATGCGCGATGGCCCTGATCTCGTTCAGCACCGGCACCGATCGGCGGAAGGAGAAAAGCCAGAGCGTGTCCTTGCGCGTCATCTGGCTCAACACCTCGGGGAGTTGGTGCATGTCACTGCCGAGATCGACGCAAGGATAGCCAGAGCGATTGAGGCGCAAGGTCACCAAGGCCGAGAGAGAGGCAAAATGTCCGCGCCCGAAGACGAAAACGCGCCGGCTCTCGCGGATGCACTCGGCAAATCGGCGGATGTCACCGCCCGATACGCGCTGGCGGACCTGCTCGAGTGCGGCGATTTCGCTGTCGAGGATCGAAGAGAGAACGCCGCCGTCGTCCGCCTTGACGAGTCGCGCCGCCATTCGCGCAGCGGGACTGTCGAGGTCGCCCCCGCCCGCGATCAGGCTCGACTGGATGAAGGTGCGAAATTCTGGATAGCCGGAAAAGCCAAGCCGGCGCGCCAGGCGAACCGCCGATGCCGGATGAACGCCCGCCCGGGACGACACAGCCGCGCCATTGTCGATGGCAGCGCGCACCGGGTCCTGGGTGAGGACTTCGAGCAGGCGCTCGTCCGCCCGCGTCAGTCGCGTCGAATTGCGTGCGATGAGGTTCCGCAATGCCTCGGAAACCGTATCTTTCGTTTCGATCACGGACGATCCCGGCCTGGATGAAAAGGGACGCAGGTGTGCTTCCTGCCTTCAGGACAATTCAACACGCTTGCCGTCTTCATCGAAATAGAGCGCATGCGAAAGCTCGAGATTTACCCACAGGGCATCGCTCCCCTGTGGCATGTCCTTGCGCGCGCAGTTCAGCGTGATACGCCCGGCGGCACTCTCGCAATGAAGGATGACCGTCGCCCCGGTCATTTCCGAGAGCAGGAGCCGCACACCCAGCCCGTTGGCCGCCGGCTCCCCGGCATGAATGGACAGGTGCTCGGGGCGGAGGCCTATGGTCAGTCCCTCGGGTCCCGAATAGCCCGGCACCGCTTTTGCCGACAGAAAGTTCATCGGCGGCACGCCAAGGAACCCGGCGACGAACCGGTGCGCCGGCCGATCATAGATCGCCTCAGGCGTATCGAACTGCAACAGGTGCCCGTCCTTCATCACGGCGATGCGATCGGCCAGCGACAGGGCCTCGGTCTGGTCGTGGGTCACATAGACCATGGTGGCACCAAGTTGGCGATGCAGTTCCTTGACTTCAGTGCGCATGGCGATGCGCAATGCATTGTCGAGATTGGAGAGCGGCTCGTCCATCAGGAAGATGGAGCTCTTGCGCGCCATGGCCCGGCCCATGGCCACGCGCTGGCGTTGCCCGCCCGAGAGTGCGCCCGGCTTGCGCTCGAGATAGGGGTCGAGCTGCAGCATCCCGGCGACGCTCTCGGCGCGCGCGTTGCGTTCGCGCTTGGGCACGCCGCGCAGTTCGAGCCCGAAGGCGATGTTCTCGCGCACGCTCATATGCGGGTAGAGCGCATAGTTCTGGAAGATCATCGCAATATCGCGGTCCTGCGGCGGCAAGTCGTTGGCGCGGGTGCCGCCGATTTCGATATCGCCGCCATCGGCGCGCTCGAGCCCGGCAATGAGGCGCAAAAGCGTGGACTTGCCGCATCCGGAGGGGCCGACGATAACGATGAACTCCCCGGCTTCGATTGCCATCGACAGATCGTGGAGCACCGTCGGACCGCCGTGATAAGCCTTACGGACGTTACGTAGCGCTATGGCGCTCATGCCGGCTGCCTCCCCGCTCGATTGTCGCGCAGAGCAATGGCCAGGCTCGGCCGGTCGGTCGTGAAGACCTTGATCCCCAGCCCAAGTGCCTTTTCGATCTGTTCGGCCGCATGTGCTGCCCAGCATCCAAAAGCGATTCCCGCGTCGTTGGCCGCCGCCATCAGCTCGGCGTCCGCCTCGTCGATGTGGACCCCGATCTCGGATATCGAGCGCGCGCGCACTATTTCAAAGAGCGCGGTTCTGCCGACGAGCCGCAAGACCTGCGGGCTAACCAGCCAGAGACAGGGCCGCTGCGTCACCGCACCGAGCTCCACCAGCGTATCGAGCAGGAACGACGAGAACCGCGTCCGCTCCAGCATACCGCCTTTGCGCAAGGTATCGACGACCCCTGGCACGAAGTTACTGTAGGCGCGGCCTTCGGCATCCGGCTTGATCTCGCAGCGGAATTCGACCGTGCTGTCGCGATAGATGTCGCAAAGCTCGTCCAGCGAGAGCGGATGCTCGCCGCCGCTGTAATTGATGGTCGCGGCCCGCACCTCGGCTTCGCTCAGCGTTGCGATCGCCCCGGTCTTGTCGGTGGTGCGCTCGAGCGTTGCATCGTGATGGACCATGATGGCGCCGTCGCGTGTCGGATGGACGTCGAATTCGACCTCCTCGAGCGCCATCTGCGCCGTCTTGCGAAATCCGGTGGGCGTGCTGTCGCCAAATTCGAGCGTGCCGCCGCGATGGGATGCGATGCGTGTCATCGTCTTTGTCCTTGTATCATTTGACGGCGCCCATGGTGATGCCGCGCACCAGATGCCGCTCCACCAGGAAAAAGCCGAACAGGACCGGCAGGATGGTGATGGTCGAGGCCGCCATGACCAGCGGCCAGTCGATCAATCCTTCACCGGGGTTGACGCTGTAGAGCCTGGCGAGCCCGAGTTGCAGCGTATAGAGGTCTTCCTTGCCTACCGCGACGAGCGGCCAGATGTAGTTGTTCCACTCGCCAAGGAAGATGTAGAGCCCCATCGAGAAGATGGCGGGCCGCGAGATCGGCACGATCACCCGCCACAGGACCTGCAGCGGCCGTGCCCCGTCCATGTAAGCTGCCTCATCGAGTGCGCGCGGAATGCCGCGGATGTACTGGCGCAGGAAAAACGCGGCAAAGCCGTTGGAGATCGCGGGCAAAATGAGCCCGGCATAGGTATCGAGCAGGCCGACCCGCGCCAGGGTCAGATAGTTCGGAATGAGCGTGATGTGGCTCGGGATCATCAAAGTCGCCACCGTGATCCCGAAGAGCAGGTCGCGGCCCTTGAAGTCGAAGCGCGCGAAGGCAAACGCCGCCGTCGTCGAAACCGCCAGCCCCACCAGCGTCACCATGCCCGACACAATGATCGAGTTGACGAGGTAGCGGGCGAAATTGAACTTGGTGACCGCCGTCCCATAGTTGCCCAGGCTGAATTCGAAGCCGCCGCGATAATAGGACTGCGCCGTCTGGAACGACATCCAGATCGAGTAGAGGACCGGCGACAGGAACAGGAGCCCGGCAACGAGCGCCAGCGCGGTCGTTGCGTTTTGCCTAAGCTTCATAGTGCACCTTGGCGCCAAGGACCCGCGCCTTGACCAGGGCCAGCCCGATCAGCAGCACGAAAAGGATGATGGCGAGCGCCGAGCCCGTGCCGATATCGAAGAGCACGAAGCCGGTGCGATAAAGCAGGTGCACCAGCATGTCGGTCGCTCCCGCCGGCCCGCCGCGCGTCATCACGTTGATGATGGTGAAAATCTGGAAGGCCTCGATGACCGAGATCACCAGCAGGAAATAGGTCGTGGGCATAATGAGCGGCACGGTGACCCGCCGGAACACCTGGAAGCGCCGTCCCCCGTCCATGGCGGCAGCGTCGTAGAGCTCCTGAGGCACCGCCTGCAGCCCGGCGATATAGATGATGACGTCGTAGCCAAGCTGCTTCCAGGTGTTGATGAAGATGAGGACGAGGAGCGTCACGCTCGGGTCCTGCAGCCACGGTACCTTGCCCAGCCCCATGGCGGTCAGTAGGCCGTTGGCGAGACCATAGTCGGTGGAGAATACCCAGGAAAAGACAACCGCGATCGAGACCGTCGAAGTGATGGTCGGCAGAAACATGGCCCCGCGCAAGACTCGCGAGCTCAGCGTTTCGCGCTTGAGGTAGCTCGCGATGGCCAGGGCCAGCACCAGCCTGATCGGCACCGATATGACCGCAAAGATCGTCGTGACCTTGAGCGAATCCCAAAAGTCGTCCCAGGCAAAGAGCCGCGCATAGTTGGAAAAGCCGACGAACGGCATTTCCGGCGACATGAAGTTCCAGGAGCGGAAGCTGAGGTCGACGCTCGAAACGATCGGGACATAGGTAAAAATCGCGATGAAGGCGATAAGCGGCGCGACCAGCAGATAGGGCGTGAGCTTGGACATTTCGCAGGCACCTGGGAGGGCAGCGGACCGGAAACGGCCCGCCGCCCATCTGGCAGAGGATCAGTTGCTGATGCGGGCTTCCTCAGCACGGGTGTCTTCAGCGAATTTGGTCATCGCCGCTTCCACGGGGGTCTGGCCCAAGGCCATCGCTTGCCACACATCGTACTCGGTAGTGCGCATCCAGGTCACCACCGGGGTGCGGGCACGGCCGTGGGCATAGGGAAGGGACTTGATCGCTACGTCGATGCCCGGCTGGTTGGCCAGTGCTTCGACGGCGACAGGCTGTTCGGCCGAGTTCTTGTTGATCGGCAGGTAGCCGGTCGCGGCAAACCAGATGGCGTTGGCTTCGGCCGAGGCGGCATAGCTCACGAAATCATAGGCCGCGTCCTGGACGTCCTGCGGAGCGCTGGCAAGAATGCCGATGCCGGCGCCGCCGATCGGCACGGAGCAATCGGGATTGCAGGGCATGGGCAAAACGCCGAGGTTATCGCCGAGAGCTTCGCGGGCGCCGACATAGTTGCCGGTCGAGTTCATCATGATGCCGACCTTGCCGGCGAGGAACGCGTCACGTCCGTTGTCTTCCTCGGTGACACCGTCGGCCGAGGCTACCTTGTGCTCATCCACGAGGGATGCCATCCATTCGTAGGCCTCGATGGTCTTGGGATCATCAAGCAGGATTTCGCCGGTCATGGAATCGATGAGGTCGCTGCCATTGGCCATGACGAGGCCCCAGCGTGCGAACTGGCCGGGTGCGGCGATTCCAGTGATGCCCTCTGATCCAAGCGTTTCGGTGATTGTCTGGGCAGCCTTGAGGATCTCGTCGAAAGTGCCGAGGTCGGGCTCGCCCTCAATGCCGGCGCGGGCGAAAATGTCCTTGTTGTAATACAGGACCGGGGTCGAGGAGTTGAACGGGACGGTATAGTTCTTGTCCCCTATGACCCCGATTTCGCGAGCATAATCAAAGAGCTCGTCCTTGAGCGGGTCGGCTTCGAAATAGGGCGTGAGGTCCACCAGCACACCGCCATCGGCAAAGAGCCCGTAGCGCGTGACCTCCAGGATCACTGCGGCGGGCGCCCGGTTGGCAGGAATGGCGGCCTGCAGGCGAGCGACGATGTCGTTGTAGTTGCCGACATACTCACCCTGGATGTCGACGTCCGGATTGGCGGCTTCGTAGTTGGCGATGATTTCTTCGAGAGCTTCACCGGCTCGATTGTTGAAGCTGTGCCAAAAGCTGACTGTGGTCTGCGCCTGGGCGGCGATGGTGGAGGCGGCCAGGGCGACGAAGCTGGCTGCAATCGAAATGTGCAAACTGCGTGACATGATCTCTCCCTGCAATTGTAATTGCATTGCCCGGTCGATGTACGCGGCAGAGCTGACGGTTTCTTAACGCTAAGGCGAAGGTTGCGTGACGGAGGATCGACGTGCGAATTCCTGGCTTCGGAGGCCAGGCAGACCCGCAGCCGGCCTTGCCGTTACACGATTGTCACATCGCCTGCCTACAGCCACCGCCCGAAGGGGCGATTGCGATGGACCAGATCACACTGAGGCAGATCAACAAGCGCTTCGGCAACACCGCAGTGCTGCAGGATGTGACGCTGTCGGTCGAGCCGAGCACCTTCCTCGCGCTGCTGGGACCGTCCGGCTGCGGCAAGACCACCTTGCTGCGCCTGATTGCCGGGCTCGAACGGCCAACCTCCGGCGAGATCGAGATCGCTGGCCGCGTGGTGGCTGGCCCCGACCATTGGGTTGAGACCGAAGCGCGCAAGCTGGGCATGGTATTTCAGTCTTATGCCCTTTGGCCGCACATGAGCGTCGCCGAAAATGTGGGCTTTGGCCTGTCGGTGCGGGGTATGCACGGCCGCGAGCGCGCGGCACGGGTCGAGGCCGCCCTTGCGATGGTTGGACTCGAGGGCCTGGGCAGTCGCCGACCGCCCGAACTGTCCGGCGGCCAGCGCCAGCGCACCGCACTGGCGCGCTGCCTCGTGACCGAGCCTGAACTCATCCTGCTCGACGAGCCGCTGGCCAATCTCGATCCGCACCTGCGCGAGTCCATGCAGGCCGAGTTTCGCCGCATTCACCGCAAGACCGGCACCACCTTCGTCTTTGTCACGCATGACCAGGCCGAGGCCATGGCCCTGGCCGACCGGGTCGCCGTCATGAATGCCGGTCGCATCGAGCAGCTGGGAACGCCCCAGGAGCTATATGGGCAGCCGGCGACGCGGATGGTGGCCGAGTTTTTCGGCAAGGGGGTGGTTCTGCCGGTCGACGTGGCCGCACGGCTCGACGACCGAACGCGCCGCGTCTCACTCGGCGGCGTGACGCTCGACCTTCCGGGTGTGGCTGCAGTCGGCGCCGCCCAGCTCAGCCTGCGTCCCGAAAACGTCGTCCCGGCAGCGGCCGGACTGCGGCCCCATCTGGTCGGCAGGGTAGTCGACACATCCTTCCGCGGCGCCGATCACCTGGTGACGCTGGCGCTGGAGCAGTTTGGCGGCAAGACCATCGGCCTCGGCATGGCGGCGGCGCCAGAGCCTGGTGCGCGTGTCGATCTTGCCGTGACCGGCGGCTGGGTGCTCCCGGCATGAGGCTGACCGCGATATCGGGCTATGGACAAAAGGGACCCGCCTGCTTCCTTCTCGAGATCGCCGGACGCCGCCTGCTGCTCGATTGCGGCAAGGGGCCCGATGACGACCGCGAACCCGACCTGGTCGGCGTCGGCACCGTGGACGCAGTTCTTGTCAGCCATTCCCACCGTGACCATACCGGTGCCCTGTATCGCCTCGGAGACATCGGCAGCCCCCCGGTCTTTGCCACCGGCCTTGCCGCACGGCTCGCCGATATCCGCGCCGTCGGCGATTTTGACGATGCCGCCCGCCATCTCGGCCTCGAGATCGCCACCGGCCGCTGCGGCCATGCCCCCGGCGCCGTCTGGATGCGGATCGGCGGCGCAGAAGGATTGCTCTATACCGGCGACTTCTCGCTCGAAAGCAACCTCTATCCTGCTGAACCCTGGCCGCGCGCGCGTGCGTTGGTTGCCGATGCCTCCTATGGCGCCTGGGACGGCACGGTGCAGCAGGCCCTTGCCGAACTGACCGCACTTGCCGCCGCCGGCCCCTTGCTGCTGCCCGCTCCGGCGGCGGGCCGCGGCCTGGAAATGGCGCTCTTGCTGTGGGAGGCAGGCCATCGCGTCCGCCTCTGCCCCGTCCATCGCGCCGTGGCCGCCATGCTGATCGAGGGCGGCGCGGAACTGGCACCGGGCGCACTAGAGCGCCTGGCCTCCCTGCTCGAGCAGACGGAAACTCTCTATGCAGATGACGAGCCGGACGGCGTCATGATCGCAGCCAAGGCCGATGCAAGCGGCGGTCTCGCCGCGCAATTGCTCGCCACCTGGCGGACCGGCGAAGTCAAAATCGTCTTCACCGGCCATGTCTCGCGCGGCACGCCGGCGGCGCTTGCCGTTGCCGGAGGCCGCGCCAGCGTCCTGCGCTGGAACGTGCACCCCCGATTGTCAGATATTCGGGCCCTTCTCGACGCGGTCGAGCCGGAGGTCGTGATGCCTGCCTTCGTGCCGGCGGAACAACTCCGCGCCCTGCATGCGGCGTTACCCGCCATCCCCTGGACGGAAGGCGCGCTGCAACTCGCCTGAGCGTCACGCCGATGTCACGCGATTTGGCTACGTCCCCTCCGACGCTCGCACCCGCGGGTCACACGATGGAAAATCCGATGAAAACAACGCTTCTTCGCCTTGCGGCAGCCTTCGCCATTTCGGCCGTTCCGGCCTCCGTTCTGGCCCAGGATGGCTCGACCATCACCGTCTATACGTCCCAGCCCACCGAGCAGATGACAGCCGTGATCGAGGCGTTCAACGTCGATCACCCCGAGATCACCGTCGAACTCTTCCGTTCGGGCACGACCGAAGTGATGAGCAAGCTGCAGGCCGAAGTGGCCGCCGGTCAGGTCCAGGCCGACGTCATCCTGATCGCCGATGCGGTCGCCATGACGCAGCTCAAGAACGAAGGCCTGCTCTATGCCTATACCGACGCGCCGGTCGAAAACCTTCCGGCCAGCGGCGTTGATCCGGACATGACCTTTTTCGGCACCAAGCTGATCACCACCGGCATCATCTACAACACCGACCTGGTCGACACGCCGCCGACTGCCTGGGCCGACCTCACCCAGCCCGAGATCGCCTCAGGCCTCATCATGCCGAGCCCGCTTTATTCCGGCGCGGCCGTCATCCATGTCGGCACCGTTGTGCAGCAGCCCGAATTCGGCTGGGAATATTACGAGACTCTCGCTGATAATGGCGCCGTGGCCGGCCAGGGCAATGGCACCGTGGTCGAGGCCGTGGCGCGTGGCGAAAAGCCCTATGGCATCATCATCGAATATATGGCGCTCAACGCCAAGAAGGACGGCTCGCCCGTCGATTTCGTCTTCCCGGCCGAGGGCGTTTCCTCCATCACCCAGCCGATCGCCATCTTCAAGGACACCGACGCGCTCGAAGCTGCCAAGATCTTTGTCGACTGGCAGTTGTCCGCGTCCGCCCAGGAGCAGTCGGTCACCCAGGGCTACTTCCCGATCTTTGCCGGCGTTGCCGTTCCCGAAGGCTATCCGGAAGTCGATTCCCTGAACATTCTGCCGGCCGACTTCGACCAGATGCTGGCCGACGACGAAGCCAACAAGCAGCACTTTGCCGATCTCTTCGGCGGCTGATCGCCTGGGCCTGTTGCCACCCCTGCGCATGCGGTGGCCTTCGCAGTCCGGCGAGGTTTTCCTCCTCGCCGGACTGTGTCTTTACGTGCTCGTGGTCGGGGTGATGCCGCTCGGCCGGCTGCTGATCGAGGCGCTGCGGCCTGGCGAGGACGGCCAGGCCTTCGGCATCCTGTTCGACGTCTGGCAGAGCCGCGCGGCGCCACGCGCACTCGGCAATACGATGATTGCCTCGGTCGGCGCGACCATGGTCTCGCTGCTGATCGGGGGGCTGGGCGCGGCCGTGCTGCATCTGACCGACATTCGCGGCCGGACAGCACTTGGCTTCCTGCTATTGCTGCCCATGCTGATCCCGCCGCAGATCTCGGCCCTGGCCTGGATCGAACTCACCGGCCCCTCAAGCCCGCTCCTACGCCTCGCCGGCCTTGCGCCGCCACCGGGCACCGCCAATCCTCTATATTCCATGGGCGGCATCATCTGGGTCATGGGGCTCGAACATGCGCCGCTGGTCATGCTGGCGACGCTGACCTCTTTGCGCGCACTGCCGCGCGATCTCGTCGAAGCCGCCAGCGTGAGCGGCGCGCGGCGCACGGCGATCCTCTGGCGCATCGTCTTGCCACTGGCCCGGCCGGGCCTGTTGGCCGGCGGTGCCCTTGCCTTCGTCGCGGCCATCGGCAATTTCGGCGTGCCGGCACTGCTCGGCATCCCCGGGCGCGTCACGGTGCTGACGACCCTGATCTATCAACGCCTCACCGGCTTCGGGCCGTCGGCGCTGGCGCAGGTGGCGAGCCTGTCGCTGGTGCTGGTGCTGCTGGCTGCAGCCGGATTGTTGCTCCGCTGGCTGTTGCTGCGCCGCACCTCCTACCTCGACCGCACCGGGCAGCCCCTTGATCCCTTCGCGCTCGGCAGGTTCCGCCTGCCCATGGAGTGTGTCGTCTGGCTGCTTGTGCTGCTGATTTCGGTTCTGCCGCTGCTGGCACTGATCGCCAGCGCCCTTGTTCCGGCGCTTGGCGTTCGCTTGAGCGTTGCCACCCTCAGCCTCGATAATTTCGGCTTCCTTTTCAGCAATGCCGCCCTGCGCCGCGCCTTCACCAACAGCTTTCTTCTGGCCGGCGCCGCTGCGCTGATTTCGGCCCTGGCCAGTTTCATCCTCGGCTACCTGACCACCGTCCGCCGAAATGCGCTCGCCCGGCTGCTAGATCTTCTTGCCGACGCGCCCTATGCCGTTCCCGGCACTGTGCTGGCGCTTGGTGTAATCATGGTCTTCCTGCCGCCACTGCCGGTGTTCGGCGTGTCACTCTATGGCACCGCCTGGATCATTCTTGTCGCCTATCTGGCCCGCTTCTTGCCGCTGGCGCTCCGTCCTGTCGCGGCAAGCTACGCCACGATGGATCCGGCACTCGACGAGGCCGGCCAGATCCTCGGTGCGCGCGTGCCGCGGCGGCTTGTGCAGCTGTCGCTGCCCTCGGTGCTGCCCGCAACCATTGCCGGTGCCCTCCTCGTCTTCATGAGCGCCTTCAACGAATTGACGCTCTCGGCCCTCCTGTGGTCAACCGGCACAGAGACGCTGGGCGTGATGGTGTTCTTCCTGCAGTATGAGGGGAACTCCCCGGCGGCCTCGGCCCTGGCCACCGTCGTCGTTGCCGTGACCCTGGCGGTAGCCCTGCTGCTTGAAGTCACCGCGCGCCGCTTTGCCCCCAGCGCGTCGCTGCTCTAGCTTCCGGATGCGTGGCTTTGCCCATATCCGACAAACCGACTGAACTGCCCAAATGCACAATCCCGCGTAGTGTATGGAAGGGGAAACAGCGGGGGCTGCTGGCGGAACTATCCCTGCCAAATTTGCATGTCTGCTTTCGAGAACCGGCTTTTTGGCTCTTAACGGCCGGAACGGGGCGCATCGAAGATGGTCCGGATGTGCTCTTTGGTAGAGACGCGATCATGGGAATGCTGACCGTCCGGTTGCCGTTTTCGAACCAAGATCATTGACGGCGGTGTCCTCCTGTGCGGCCTCACCAACGGTGAGGCCGCTGATCGTCAGACTTCTGTGTGTTCCGCCAGTTCCAGTGCGTCCTCAACGTCGACGCCCAGATACCGAACCGTGTTTTCGATCTTGGTATGGCCCAGAAGGATCTGCACGGCACGGAGATTGCCGGTCGCCTTGTAGATGAGCGAAGCCTTGGTGCGCCGGAGCGAATGCGTACCATATTCCTCCTTGCGAAGACCGATGGCGGTCACCCACTCATCCACCAACCGGGCATATTGCCTGGTGCTCAGGTGGTCGTTCGGATCGGCTCGGCTTGGAAAGACGAAATCCTCAACCGAGCCCCCTCGCCTTTCGAGCCACGCCAACACACTTGTTCTGGCATCACTCGTGATCTCGAACTGCACCGGCCGGCCGGTCTTCTGCTGGGTCACCATCGCCCGGGCGCGAATCTCACGACCGGTCACCAGGGTGCCGATCTTGAGCTTGACCAGATCGCAACCGCGCAATTTGCTATCGATGGCGAGGTCAAACAGCGCTCGGTCGCGCATGCGACCCTCCCGATCCAGGAAGAACCGTATTGGACCTGTCGCGTTTTTGTGCCGCCCCAGGTGCTCGTTTAAGCCACCTTCCGCTCGAAGGCGACCGGGCTTTTCCAGCCCAATGCTGAGTGCCGTCGACGCGGATTGTAGAAGCCATTGATGTATTCGAAGATCGCCATCTCAGCTTGCCGTCTGGTTACCCATGACCGTCGCCAGATCAGCTCGGCCTTGATGGTTTTGAAGAACGTCTCGACGGCCGCATTGTCATAACAATTACCTTTGCCGCTCATTGAGACCCGGAAGCCATGCTGGGCGCAGGATCTTCTGATAGTCATGCGAACAGTATTGGCTGCCGCGATCACTGTGGAAGATGCAGCCCTTGGGAGGCGCCCGGAAGGCGATGGCCATTTTCAAGGCTCGGATCGCCAGATCCCGCTTCATGCGGTTGCTGACGGCCCAACCGATCACGCGGCGGGAATGCAGATCCAGGATGACTGCCAGATATAACCACCCCTCGCGGGTCCAGATATAGCTGATGTCGCCTGCCCATTTCTGGTTGGGCCGATCCGCCGTGAAGTCACGGTCCAGCAGGTTTGGCGCGATGTTGAAGGTGTGGTCACTGTCTGTTGTCGCTTTGAATTTCCTCGTTCTTTCAACGGTGATCCCGTTTTCGCGCATCAGGCGACCGACGCGCCGGTGACCGACATCGATGCCGACCTCTTTCAGTTCTTCGGTCATTCGGGGCCTGCCATAGCTGCCCAGGCTCAGACGCGACTGTTCCTTGATATGCGCCAGAACAACAAGATCCGTCCGCTGCCTGTGGCTGGCCGGGCGCCTGCGGAAAGCCCGAAACCCGCGCGTGCTAACGTTCATGACCTGACACAACCGGTCGATCTGGAAGGCCCCACGATGCTCTTCGATAAACCGAAACCTCATGGCTTTTGGCTCGCGAAGAACTGGGGGGCTTTTTTTAGGATGTCCCTCTCCTCCTTCAGGATGCGGATCTCGTGCCGAAGCCGCTCGTTCTCCCGCGCCAGCTCACGGTCCTCGGCCGAGACTACATCTGTGTCCCGGTGTGCGTTCACCCATTTGTTCAGGGTCGAAAGCCCAACGCCCAAATCAGCCGCAACTTGCCGCCGTGTCAGCCCGCTGGTCAGCGCAATCCGCACCGCGTCCTTACGGAATTCATCCGTTCTTACCGTGCCCATAGTTCGTCTCCTTTGTTGCAGTAAATGCTATCAAAGGAGCGGCATCAAACCGCGACAGGTCCATATTGCCCAGATCTGCCGGACGTTGAGCGCCCGCTTGGCGCCGACCTGCCGACCGGCGTTCCACGCCGACCGACCTCTAGCGGCTGGGTCGTATTGTGAGATACCCATTTTCATTCTCCTTTGGCCAACATCGGCCAGTCGGGAGAACGATTGAGGCGAGCGGTTCGTCGGGCAGCGCAGTGCCGCCTCGCGAGAATGTCCCCTGCCCCGGATCCTTGCTCACCAGCGCCTTGAGGGGGGGGGGCCGGTTGCGGAATGTCGGGAAATATCTCAAACCGGCCAAGTGCAGACACGATGCCCGCCAACTGTGTGGGGCCCTTGCCGGACCATTTCGAGGGCGCATGCGTCACCCGAAGGACAGGTTCCGCAGACCTTGGCGCCCTATCCACGCGGGGAACGTCAAGGAACTCTATCGACCGCAGTTTTCTCGCGCTGCTGTAATTTGCCTGTCACAACGCCCCCGTAAAGACATGTTTGCACGCGCGTGCAACGACATTCATCCGACGCATTATCGGGGCTTCAAACATGATCTCTCTCAAGACGACAAAACTGCTCGCCACCACGGCAATGCTGCTCTCGGGCACCATGCTCGCCGCGCAGGCCGAGGATTATACCATCACCGTGTGGGCTGGCGGCACCGGCGACACCAGCAACTACCGCTACGACAATATCGTCCTGGCGGCCGACATTCTTGAGCGCGAAGCGGCCATTCGCGGCGAAGAGCTCAACATTACCGTCGAAACGCAGGCCTGGTCCGGCTGGGACGACTTCAAGCAGGCCGTAACCCTGGCAGCCGAAGCGGGCAATGCGCCCAATATCATCATCTCGGGACACGAAGATATCGGCCCATGGTCCCAGTCGGGCCTGCTGCGTCCGGTCGAGGACTATGTCGATTTCGACGCCTGGCCGCTCAACGCCATCTATCCGAACCTTTATGAGATCAGCAGCTATGACGGCGTCGTCTGGGGCATTCCGCAGGATGCCGAGTCGCGCCCGTTCTACTATTCGCGTGCCAACCTCAAGGCCATCGGCTGGACCGATGCCGATATCGAGGCCCTGCCCGGCAAGGTCGCCAGCGGCGAATACACGCTCTACAACATGATCGACGACGCCAAGAAGATGCAGGATGCCGGTGTGGTCGAAGCCGGCAAGGGCTTCCTGCCCCGCCCCAGCAACGGCCCTGACTACTGGCAGTTCTATATCAGCTTCGGCGGTGAAATGGTCGACGCGGAAACCGGCAAGCTTGTCCTCGACAAGCAGGCCATGACCGACATGTTCCAGTTCTTCGTCGATGCGGCTGATGCTGGCGTTGTGCCGGCGACCCATCTCGGTTCGACCTGGGATGCCTTCCACGAAGCCGTCGCCAACGATCAGGCCGGTTTCTGGCATGCCGGCACCTGGACGGTTTCGGAATGGAAGACCAAATGGGGCGTGGAAGACTTCTTCGGCCAGATGCAGTACAGCCTGATCCCTGCCGGCAACGAGAACGGCAAGGCCAATACCATCAGCCATCCGCTGGTCTACCTGCTCTCCAATGCCGGCACCGATGAGGATGCCGCCATCGCTGCGGAACTGATCACCATCGCTTCCGAGCCGCGCTTCAACGCGCTCCATGCAGTCAAGTCGGGCAAGGTCGCGCTGAGCGATGCCCAGGCCTCGATCCCGCTCTTTGCCAATGACCGCTGGGCCGGCATCGCCACCACCGAGCTGCTGCCGCACGCCACCGCCATCCCCAACGATGTCGAGTTCGGCCCCTACTGGACCGCGATGTACAAGAACCTCGAGGCCTCCTGGACCGGCACGATCTCGGTCGAAGACGCCGTCAATGCGCTGGAAGCCGAAGTCACTTCGGCCCTGGGCGACCAGATCATCGTCCGCTAACCGCCACTCTTCCCGGGGCGCCACCCGCGCCCCGGGTTCCGTTGGAGACTGCTCTCATGCGCACCCGAACCTGCCTGCTCGGCCTGGCCTTTGTCAGCCCGGCCCTTGCGCTGCTCTTTGCCTTCTTTCTCATGCCCGTGGTGCTGACGACCGTCTTCGCCTTCACCAATATGAGCACGTCCACCGGCATTACCGGCGGCTCTCATGTCATCACTGGCAACCTGCTGCGTGACCTGGGCAATGCCGGGGTCGATGACGACATCGTCGCTGCGCTGAGCGAAGGCAGCTTCTCGGTGACACCAGAAACGCTCGCGGCCGCTGCCGAGGCCGGTGTCGAACCTCGGTTCCTGGGCGAAATCGAATCCAGCCTGATGGGCCAGAGCTTCGAGGACGCAAGGAGCTTTGAATCCGCGCTCAAGGCCCTGCCCTCGCGCCCGACCCGCATCCGCGATATCAAACTGGCTACAGAGCCCTTCGAACGCTCGATCCTCAATACCCGCTATTCCAGCCGTGCCGCGATGGAGACCGCCATTGCCAGCATGGTGCCCGATGCGCCGGTCGATACCGTCAGCGCCATCGCCGAAGCCAGCTATACCGGTTGGCGCTGGATTGATGGCGGCAATTTCCAGACCCTGCTGGACCGGCCGGAAACCATCCGCATTGTCCTCAACACCGTTTTCTATGTGGCTGCTACCCTCGCCTTCAACGTTTTTGTCGGGCTATTCCTGGCCATCACCACATTTTATCTGCCCAAGACCGGGGCCGGCTTTTTCAGCGTGCTCTGGTTGCTGCCGCGCATCACCCCGGTCGTGCTCTATGCTGTGATGTGGAAGTGGTTCACCTGGGACAATGGCTTTCTCTACGTCATCGCCGAACAGCTTGGCCTGCCCGCCTTCAACTACATGAAGGGCTCCGTGCCGACCGCCTGGGCCACGATCATCCTGGTCAACGGTTTTGTTGGCGCATCCTTTGGCATGATCCTGTTTTCCGGGGCCCTGCGGGCCATACCGGTGCAGCAGCTCTGGGCCAGTGAGGTCGACGGCGCCAGCCGCTGGCAGCAGATCAGGCGGATCATCCTGCCGCAATTGCGCTGGCCAATCCTGTTTGTCACCTCCTATCAGACCCTGTCCCTGCTCTCGTCCTATGAGCAGATCTGGCTGACCACCAATGGCGGCCCGGGCAGCACGACAACGGTCTGGGCCCTCGAAGCCTTCAATACCGCGCTCAACAACTATACCGGCAATCTCGAATACGGCATGGGCGCCGCCATGGCGCTGATCCTGGTCGCGGTCGGCCTGATCCTCTCCATTCTCTATCTGCGCATGTTCCGGTTCGACGAACTGGTCAACAAGCCGCGGATCGAATTCTAGGAGCTATGATGACCCGCAATTTCTCCGCCTGGCCTATCTATGCCTTGCTCGGCATTCTGAGTGCGCCACTGGCCATCATGTATCTCTTCCTCGTCATCGATACCTTCACCAATGCCCCGCCCGGCTCGCTCATTCCCAATGAGTTCACCTTCCACCACTGGCGCTTCCTCTGGGACCCGACGGTGACCGGTGACGTCTGGGGGCCGACGCTGACGACCTTCCTCTTCGCCACGTCCATGGTGGTGATCGTCCTCGCCATCTCCTCCACGGCCGGCTATGCCATTTCTCGGCTCAACCTGCCGTTCCGCCGGTTCTTCCTGTCCGGGATCATGGTGATGCACGCCTTCCCTTCGGTGACCCTGATCATCGGCGTGTTTCTCGTGCTGCAATATGCGGGGCTCTACAACACGCTGATCGGCGTGATCCTGGTCAAGGCCAGCCTCATGCTGCCTTTCGGCGTCTGGATCATGAAGGGCTTTTACGACCAGGTGCCCTGGGAGATCGAAATGGCCGGCGTGCAGGACGGGGCCAGCCGGTTCACCGTCTGGCGGCGCCTGATCCTGCCCCAGGTGACACCGGGCCTGCTTTCGCTCGGCATCTTTGCCTTCATCGATGGGTGGAGCGAGTTCATGCTGCCCCGGATCCTGGCCCCCTCGGCCAATTTCCAGGTGCTGTCCACCTATCTCAACGTGGTCTCGGACCCCAACTCCACCACTTACAACTTCAACCTCTTCAAGTCCGTCGGGCTCTACTACACCCTGCCGATCCTCGTGCTCTTCGTGGTGTTCCAGAACCGGCTGATGAACATTTTCGGCGGAGGCACGAAAGGCTGATGCAAGTCACCCTCAAGAATTTCACCAAGACTTTCGATGACACCACCGTCATCGACAGCATGAACCTGGCCGTCAATGACGGCGAGATGCTGGCTCTGCTCGGCCCCTCGGGCTGCGGCAAGTCGACCACGCTGTTTGCCATCTGCGGCATTCACCGCATCAATGGCGGCCAGATCCTGTTCGGCGACCGCGATGTCAGCGACGTGCCGAGCCAGAAGCGCAATGTGGGCGTCGTGTTCCAGAACTATGCGCTCTATCCGCATCTGACGGTGTTCGAGAACATCGCCTTCCCGCTTTCTGTGCGTGGCGACAGCAAGCCCGATATCGAGCGCGAAGTGCGTGCCATTGCCGCGCTCACGCATATCGAGGAACTGTTGGCGCGCCGGCCGGCGCAGCTCTCCGGCGGGCAACAGCAACGCGTTGCCCTTGCCCGCGCACTGGTGCGCAAGCCCGATGTCCTGCTGCTCGATGAACCGCTGGCCAATCTCGATGCCAAATTGCGCCTCGAGATGCGCTCCGAAATCCGCCGCATCCAGCTCGAAACCGGCATCACGGCCATCCTGGTCACGCATGACCAGGTCGAGGCCATGTCGATGTGCGATCGCATCGCCATCATGAACAAGGGCGAAATCCTGCAGATTGCCACGCCGACAGACATGTATCGGGCCCCGGTCAACAAGTTCGTGGCCGGTTTTCTGGGAAATCCACCCATCGTCATGCTCGAAGGCCGGACCAGCGGCGACGGTCGGTTCCTCGTCAAGGAGGGTACGAGCCTGCCCCTGCCCGCGCGTCTTGCCGGCATGCCGGGAGATACGCCGCTTAGCCTCGGCGTCCGCCCGGAGCATTTCGGCGCCGCTGGCGCCAATCGGGTCGAAGGCACGATTAGCTTTGTCGAGCCACAGGGGCGTGAGACGCTGTTCGACGTTACCCTCGACGATGGCGTTGTGTTGCGCTCAATTCAGCCGGCGCGAGATGATGTCGTGTTTGGGCAAAAGGTTGTCTGGCCGCTCGACGCGGAGAAACTGCTTGCCTTCGACGTATCCGGGCGGGCGGTCTAGTCCACCATGCGCAACACCATCCCTTTTCCGGCACGGCCGGATCGCCGACCGCTATGCATAGCCCATCGCGGTGCATCTCAGCATGCGCGCGAAAATACCCTCCAGGCCTTTCGGGTCGCCGCCGCCTTCGGCGCCGACATGTGGGAAATCGACGTGCAGCTCACCGCCGACAATCAGCCGGTGGTGTCGCATGACGCCGAGTTGATGCGTGTTTTTGGCGTTCCGGGGGTGATCGCAGAGATGACCCTGGTGCAGATTCGCCAGGCCGCACCCGACCTACCGACCCTTGACGAGGTCATCGCCTTGGCCGGGGAACTCGACCAGGCCCTCTATGTCGAGATCAAGGCCCGCGGCGCCGGGCGGATTGTCATGTCGCGTCTGAAGGCGGCCAGCTTCACGCGCGCCGGCCTGGGGAGTTTCGGCGTTGATGAGGTCCGCGATCTGGTCGCGGCCGATTGCCCCTATCCGGTCTCGATCCTGGTGCCGCTGGGCGCCGACCCCTTCGAGCGCGCCGAACAGTCGGGTGCAGATATCATCCATCTGTGCTGGGAGCGTGGCGGTGACCGGCCGCAGGACCTGGTGACACCCGACCTGCTGGCCAGAGCACGGCAACTCGGACTTGGCCTGGTGCTATGGCACGAGGAGCGCAAGGCGGTCCTCGATGACCTGCTCAAATTGCCGAGCCTGGGCATCTGCACCAACCAGCCCGAACTCCTGGGGGGCTGCGAGCGCGTCGACATCGGTGGCATGCAGATTGTCTGCCATCGCGGCGCCAATCGCTTTGCTCCCGAGAACACCATGGCGGCGGCCCGGATGATCTTCGACCAGGGCTGCGCTTATCTCGAACTCGATGTGCGCGAGAGTGCCGATGGCGAACTCGTCGTCATCCATGACCCTACGCTTGAGCGCACCACCAATGGCACCGGCAAGGTCGCCGACCATACGCTTGCCGCACTCCGCAATCTCGATGCCGGTGCCTGGTTCTCTCCGCAATTTGCCGGTCAGCGCATTCCGACCCTGGCCGAGATGATCACCCTCTGTCAGTCCTATGGTCGCCAGATCTATATCGAGAACAAATGCGCCGATCCGGCCAAGATACTTGCCCTGGTCGACACGATGGGTTTTGCCGAGCATTGCTTTCACTGGTCCGGCGATCATGCGTTGCAAGCCGGGATCAGGGCGCTTTCCCCCACGGCCCGCATCAAGTCGAATGGGGCGCGCTACAACTCGATGCAGGCGCTCAAGGATCATCTCGATCCTGCCATTATCGAAATCAGGGTCGAGACTTACGAACGCGATGCACCGGAGGCGCAGAGACTGAACATCGTGCCGATGCTGCAATATTTTGGGGATGCCCCGAAAATATTCGAGAAGATCGTTGCCCTGCGCCCACCCATGATCAATCTCGACAGGGCAGATCTATTGCTTGCCGCATTCCGCAGGCAGGCCGGGCTGGACAATTGGGCATGAGCAACGACGAGCGGGCCAACCGCGTACCGACTTCAGATGATGTCGCCCTCTTGGCCGGCGTCTCGCGTTCGGCCGTTTCCCGAACGTTCACTGCCGGTGCCAGCGTTGCCCCGGCGACGCGCGAAAAGGTCATCTCCGCTGCCAAGACGCTCGGCTACCGTGTCAATTTCCTGGCCCGCGGCCTGTCGCAACAGCGGACCAATCTGGTTGCGCTGATCGTCTCGGACATGGACAATTCGCTTCGGGCCCGCACTGTGGACCATCTGGCGCGCGGCCTCGCCACGCTCGGTTTCCGGCCGCTGCTGCTGCCGACGGAGCCGGGTGAGGATGTGGGCTACCTCATCGACATGATGCTCAATTACAATGTGAATGGCACAATCGTGACCTCGGACACGCCGCCGGCCGAGATTGCGCAGGAATGCGCCGCCTATGGCGTGCCGCTGGTCCTGATCAACAAGCCCGAAGTGGGCACGCATGTTTCCAATGTCTCCATCGATACGGCCACTGCCGGCCGCCTGGCGGCGGAAGAGCTGGCCAGGGTCGGCTGCAAGCGCATCGCCATTGCCAGCCAGCGCCGCGCCTCTCACACGATTGCCCAGCGCAAGGCCGCCTTCATTGCCACCGCGCGTTCGCTCGGGCTCGATATTGTCGGCGATTTTCAGGGCAGCGTTCAGAATTACGGTGGCGGCGCAGAGGCCGCCGAAGCCTTCATTGCCAGTTGCATCGAAGTGGATGGCGTCTATTGCGTCAACGATTTCATGGCCTTGGGATTCCTGGACCAGTTGCGGCGGCTGAGCGACTTGCGCGTGCCCGAAGACATCAAGCTCGTTGCCTGCGACGACATCGCCGAGGCAGCCTGGCAAAGCTATGACATCACCTCGATCCGGCAAGATCCCAAGGCCGTCGCCGATGCGGCCATTGCGGCTCTTTCCAAACGCATCGAGGAATCCGAAGCGGCGCAGCCGCATGTCATTATCCCGGTGACTCTCATCCGCCGCAGAACCACCGGCGCCTCCGACCCCATTTAGCAAGTATCAAGATGACCGACACAGTGCGCGAACGCGCCGACCGCCTCAGCGCGGCCAAGACCATTATCCGCCAGTCCGGGGCAGTCGCCCTGGACTATTTCGAGCGCTACGACATGCTCGAAGTCCAGAGCAAGCGCACCGCCCAGGACCTGTTCAGCGAAGCTGATACCAATGTCGAACGCCTGATCCGCACCGCCATTGCCGAACAGTTTCCCTGCGATGGCCTGGTGGGGGAGGAATATGGCAAGCAGGAGGGCACCAGCACCTGGCAATGGGTGATCGACCCCATCGACGGCACAAGCTGCTTCCTCCACGGTCTGCCGACATGGTGCGTCGTGATTGCGGTGCTCGAAAACGGTGTGCCGGTGCTCGGCCTGACCTATGATGCCTGTCGCGATCACCTCTACTGGGCGGCATTGGGCGAAGGGGCCTGGCGCAACGACGCCCGTATCAGGGTCCATCCGCGCGCGGTCATTGCCGACGGCCTCACCGCCATCGGCGGCAGCAATGCCGTCTACAGCGCGCAACTGGGCGGCATCATCGAGCGCCTCCTGGCGGCCGGCGGCTCTTACATGCGCAATGGCTCGACGGCGCTCACCCTGGCCCATGTCGCGGCAGGTCACTATGTGGGCTACTTCCAGCCGCTGCTCAATTCCTGGGATTGCCTGGCCGGACTGTTGCTGGTTTCCGAGGCCGGCGGCGTCACCAACGACTTCATGGCCGATACCGGCCTTTATGGACGGGGCGACGTTTTCGCCTGTGCGCCGCAAGTTGCGACCGAGCTGGAGGAAATCGTCGGCAGCACGGCGTCGCCCCGATAATTGCTGCAGGCGCCACCCTTCAGGCGGGCTCGAGCGCGCGCTCCCTGTGCACAGCCCGCAAACTCAGCTCGTCGGCCCGGATGCAGGCGTAGCTGTGCACCGGCGTCCCGGCCATTGGCGGCGGCGTCTCCCGGCAGGCAGGAAGCGCATAGCGGCATCGGTCGGCAAAGGCGCATCCCGGCTGCTTATGGGCAGGATCGGGCACGTGTCCCTCAAGGCGGATGCGCCCTGCCCCGCCGCGTTGGTGACGTCCGGGAATGGCGGCGAGCAGGGCCTCGGTATAGGGATGGCGCGGCGCCCTGAAAATCGCCTCGGTCGGCCCGATTTCGACAATCCGTCCCGCATACATCACCGCCACGCGGTCGCTGATATTGGCGACGACGCCCAGGTCATGGCTGACGAAGAGATAGGTCAGCCCAAGTTCGGCCTGCAGCTCGCGCATCATATTGATGATCTGGGTCTGCACCGACACATCGAGCGCCGAGACCGCTTCATCGGCAATCACCAATTGCGGATTGGACGCCAGCGCCCGTGCAATGGCGATCCGCTGGCGCTGACCGCCGGAAAAGGCATGGGGATAGCGCTCGGCATAGTCTGGGCTCAGTCCCACCCGCGACAGCAGATGCTACACCCGCGCCTCGATCTCCGCCTTGCCCACGCCATTGACCTGCAGCACTTCCCCGATGATGTCGCGCACCCGCATGCGCGGATTGAGCGAGCCCGTTGGGTCCTGGAACACCATGCGGATCTCGGTCTTGAGCCGCCGCGCCACCGCTCCCCGCGCCTGGCGCAGATCGACCGCAGCGCCATCCCTGGGCACATACTGCAGGTCGCCGCCATCGGCCGGATGCAGGCCCACGATGGTCTGGCCGAGCGTCGATTTCCTACATCCGCTCTCGCCCACCAGCCCCAGCGTCTCGCCGGCAAAAAGTGCGAAGCTCACATCGTTGACGGCGTGGATGCTCCCGATCCGGCGTTGGAAAAACCCGGCCCGCACCGGAAAGTGCTTGTTGAGATGGGAGACGCGCAACAGCGGCCGATCCGCAAACGGACGAACGGCGATCGGCGCTGATTTGCTCCGCTCCCGGTGCCGCGGCGCCGCAAAGCGCTCCGCCTCAGCCCCATAGGCATGGCAGGCCACAACCCGGCCTGGCGCAGTCGCCAGACTGGCCGGCTCGATACCCGATCGTTCTCGAGGCAATCAACTCAAGCTCAAAAAGCGGCAGCTATTGGCGTTCGCCAGCGGCGCCACCAATGGCCGGAATGGGGCGCGCACCTGCCCGGCGGGTTACGTAAGCCCCCTGCCCCACAATTCCACGCCAGCGCCTTAAGCGGGGCCGGAAGCGGAACGGCAGGTTTCGGCAGCAACTAAAGGAGAGCGGCCATTCAGGTTCCAGATATGCGCCAATGCCAAACGGGCACTAAGAAACTCCCTTTCGAGCGAAACAGAGGTTTTCCCAAAGCCGAGTATACAGGTTAGGATTTTATCTGCGCCCATTGCGGGTGCAGGTAGGGGCGCGGGGAATGACTCGAAGAGCGTTTGTAGCTTTCGCAGGAGGCGGCGCGAAAGCGTTGACCCATGTCGGAGCCTTGAGAGCCATGGAACGCCGCCAAGTCCGGTTCGTCGGACTGGCGGGAACGTCGGCGGGTGCGTTAATCGCAACTCTTGCTGCCGCCGGCATGTCGTCGAGCGAGATGATGGATCCGCAGACCGGCCGTACCTTGATCGACGGGCTACGCGACATTGATCCTGGCATCCGGCGAACCACCGACTTGTTCGGTAACCTGGGGTGGCGCCGGATCGCAAAGTTGCGGCTGGCGATTCAGCGTCTGCCCACCACCCTTGCCGCGACTATCCTGCTGCCGATCGCAACTGTCTTTGGAATCGGGTGGGTGGTGGCGCCGGGCAATCCATGGCTAGCACTCGGTACTCTCTTCTGCGTCGTCCTATGGCTTGTCTGTGCGGGCGCTTACATCCTCGCCGGGATGGCAGACGCGTCTAGGCTGCGGGATGCCCTGCAGGAGCTGCTCCGCCGCCGAATGTTCCCGACCGAACCCGGCCGGGTGGTGCGCATGGGAGACTTCGGGGTGAACGGTCGCCCGACCTTGAAGATCGTCAGCGCGAACCTCAGTCGGCACCGCCTGCATCTGTTTTCACCTGAGCGCACCCCCGAAATGTCGACCGCCGACGCCGTCGTCGCGTCCATCGCGTTGCCTATCGTCTTCGCACCCAGAATGATTGACGGCGATCTGCACATGGATGGCGGCATCGTCTCTAATCTTCCGGCATGGCCATTCGACGAAGAGCGAGAGCTCGATCCCGACGCCCTGACGATTGCCGTCGAAGTTGGCGGATCGGCCAAACCTGCGGCCCTCGGCTTATTCAACTGGCCTCCCTCGTTTTTCAAGACTGCGCTGTTCGGCGCGGGTGAACTCAACCTGCGAGCGTCCGGCGCCGCGGAACGCCTGGTACTGAACAGCAGCCTCGATCTTTTCGATTTCGACATGAGCGCCGAACGCGCCTTCCGCGAAGTTGAGGACGCCGAGAAGGCCGCGACCGTGCGTCTTGATCAGCGATTGTTCCGCAGGCCAGAACTCTACGTCGATGCATGCAAGGTGACAAAAGCGCTTGTCGAGGACGTCCTATCGTCCGTCATCCCAGCCCCCGGTTCGGTCCGAGTGGCGGTTGCGATCATGGATCCCGGCTACACCATGTCGCTACGCCTGCGTTTTGCCGTTGGATACGATGACTATCCCGACGAAGCGATGCTCCTGCCAATCGAAGGATCGATTGTCGGCGCGGCATTCAAGGAGCGAGCGAGCCGGTTGGAACTGATGCCGTTCCCGGAAGAACTCTATCTGCCCGGTCCCGCGAACCGTGTACGCCGGCGCCTGATGCGGGAGGACCTTGAATGGGTTTTTGCCATCCCCATTTTGGATGAAGCAAACGAAGCCACAAAGCTCGTCGTTCAGATCGATGGCAACAAGCAACTGCCGCAATCGGACGACGTTGACTTGGCACTGTCCGAGATAGAAAATGGTGTGAGGGATTTCTTCGCGGCGATTGCCGATCGGCTGGCTGATCTGGAGCAGGAAAATGGCTTGGAATAGTTCGACGTTCAAGCGTCGCGTGACCCAACAAGACCAGCCCTCCCAGGCGATTACCGAGCGCTTGGGACGCCATAGGGCCGCCATGGAGTCTATCATCAAAGAAGCGCTCGAGATCAATAAGAGCCGGGTCGAGACGACGCGCGAGATAAAAGACCCTGCACTTCGCAAAAGCGTCCAAAAGTAAAATGAACCCGGTCGGGCTGGGTTTCGACCTGGTGGACTTGGAACGCTTTCGCCTCCTCTATGGAGACAGCGACCCCGATACCCTCTGCAGGGTCTTCACACCGCATGAACTCGAAGTCACCGCAGCTGGTGCCGACCGTTGGCATCGCCTCGCGGCCCGCTGGGCCGTGAAGGAAGCGGTTCTCAAGGTTTTGGGTGGCATGCAGGACGGCATGTCCTGGACCGACATCGAGTTGCGTACTGCCCCTGATGGCTCGCCATCGGTGAAACTTCACCGCGGCGCATCCGCCAAGGCGCAGAGCCTGGGCATCACGAGTTGGCTCGTCTCAATCAGCCATACGGATAATACCGTCGGCGCCGTGACTATTGGAGCGTCGACCTAGTTCTCGTCGCGCCACTTGGGTGGCAAAAAGAGTGGCGGGAGCGGACCTTTGATCGAATAGGACTGCTTGATCCGGGTTCTGCCCGAAATGCTTTGGATCTGCGGAAAAGCGACCCGGGCATACTTGCTGATTTCGCAGAACAGGTTTTGGCAGTCGATCGGCTGCAGTCGTCTTCCCTCCAGTCGATGAAACTCAATTCCGCGCTTCTCGAACTCACGATCCTGGTTTTCGAATACCCACATGATGATGTCCTGTGCCCGGGCAGTGGCCTCAAGCCCAAAGCACCGGGAGATCCCGTCGATGGCGCCGGGACCTGCAACGACGAACTCGCTTTCCCGGTGAGCGGTCAGGCGAGAGTAGTTGATGTCTATCGCGAGCTGAAAGGCCAGAAATGGACCGAAAGACGGAAAGCTCTTGAGCAGCGCGAAGAGCTCCTGCAACGACGTTGTGGCCTGCACTGCGTGCGTGATGCCATTGGAGAGCATGCTGTCGAGCAGGCGAAGGTGACCAGTGTGTTTGGCGCCACCGGGGCCGAAAGTCTGTACGGGCGGCATGATGTATGCAGCCGAGTAGACCCTGTTCTTCCTGGCCATTTCGGCGCTGAGTGCCCGATCGTAGGCCTCTGGTTCGAAAAACCGCAAGGTCGGTGTTCCCAGTATCCCGACCAGGGTCTCCCAGGTCTCGATCCGGTTGAATATCTTGAACAGAAGGGTGCGAAAGAGGACTTCCTCGGGCGCCGGGTCGAGGTCGGCTGCATACTGCACGTTTCGGATAAGGTATTGGCTTACGCGATCGCTGGCGCGGAAAGCGTTCGTGAAGCGGTAGCGCGCAAGTATGGGATCGGTCGTCCATGGGCCATGCCAACCTTCGAGACGCCGATAGAGAACGTTCTGCCGCTCCGCGGCAAAACGCCAGTAGGCCTCGAAGACAGGCGTGGCTTCATAGGCGGCGACATCGAAAGTGCTCACGCCGGTTCGATACCCACAGCCTGTTCGCTCGCATTTCTGATCGCTGCAAGCAGCGCCCGCAGATTGGCATCCGAGCTTGGGATCTTGTCGGCCTTGGCAATGCCGACAAAAACGTTCAAGCGCTCCAGCTTGCGACCGCCCATCTCCTTGGCCATGAACGCGCCCAAGCGGCTGAGCCCAAGATAATTCCCATAGCCCTTATGGATGATCTGCTGTGTCGCGTAGAAAGCGTTCAAGGTCAGGTTTTTGTCGTCATCGAAGGTGAAGCTGATGCCCTGAAGGCACGGGAATTCCATATAGGGCTGGGACGTCGGGTCGCGAGAGGGATCAAAGATCGACGCCTGGAACATCGACCGCCGTTTCAGGCCGGCATTGTATTGCTCGATCATCCACTCAAGTTGGTTGCTCTTACCGTCATCGTGATAGTCGATCAGGCGCTGGAAATACAGCCCGCGCGAGTTCCGGGCCGGATTGAACGCCTTTATGCGCGGAAACGCCTCGAGATAGGTGCGATAGAGCAGGTGTCGGTCGCCCCCAGCCAAAGTCAGGTACCGCTGCGGGAAGATGGTGAAGGCAACGTTCTCCACATCCTTCTTGCCGATCGCCGTCAGGAATTCATCGAGCTCCTGCCTGATCTGTGGTGTCTCTGTCGGAGCGCCGTCGGCGTCGAACCCCGTCAGCGAAAACATCAGGGGTGAAATGGCGTGACCGCCGGGCTCCATGATCCTGAGCAGGATTTTGGCCCAACCGAGAGACAAATTGTCAGCTTCGATAACTTCCGGCTTAGTCGTCCTGCTCATCGGTCTCCTCCAGGTGACGATAGATTGCGCGGCCGGCAAAGCGGTAGCGCGCAACGCGAATGTTGATGATTTTGCCCGCGAATGACGCTTTCGCGATACCGGGGGCAACGGCGCTGAAAAGGCGGAAGGTGGGATATTCGCCGACATGGTTGATGGCATTTCCTGCCACGGATGCACCGGCCGGCAAGGAGATGGCGTGGCCCACTTCGACGTCGATATTGCGTGCGGACGTCTTGAGGTCCACCAAGGCCAGCGACACGGCGTCTGAGGGGCCGAACAGCTGCTCGCGTATTGCCTTGGGCGAGGACTTCAGCAGGAGGGTTTTGCGCGGTTCACTGAGGTCCTTCAGCGTGAAATGCAGGTGGTTGATGAGCGTTTCATAGCCAACCCCGAACTCGGTTGCGATTGTCAGGATCTCCGCCGGACTAGCGGTTTCGGCCGAGATGAAGCGCCGCGCGAACGCACTGCGCAGACCCAGGGTCGGCATCAACATGAATGCCGCAAAGCCATTCGCCATTATTTCGTTGGGCTGATGAGACTCCGGGCGGTCGTCCTCGTAAAGTTCGTCGATGGTGGAGCCGTGATCGAAAACCATGTGCCCCAGTTCATGTGCACAGGTAAAATTCCGGCGCGCCAGGGGTCTCAAACTGGACAACAGGATTCTCGGCGGCGTGCCTTGGCTGAACATGCCTTCCATGCTGAGGTCGACAAAGAGGACGCGGGCGCCGACATCGGAGGCGACCTGGTAAATATCGACCGGACTGAGATCGTCGTATCCGGCGGCCTCACGTAGACGCGCAGCCGCTTCATTGGCTTCCAGCAAGAGGCTGCGACGGTTGGTCATTTCTTACCCGTATTCAGATCACTTTGAACCGCGGCGAGTGCGCGCAACAAGCCGTTCAGGGCGTCGGGCGAGAGCTTGCTCAACTCACGCGCGGCCAATTTGAGGCGCTCGTCGTTCTCGGCAACGGCGTCCGGCGCTTCGCCCATCAGATAAGACACGCTGACGTCGAAAATTTCGGCGAAACGTGCAAGTTCTTCGGCACTAACCTTGCGATTGGCGGCTTCGATTTCGCTGATCGAAGGACGATGCAATTTCATCAGCTTCGCTACCTGGCCTTGACTGAGGCCAGCAAGTTGCCTGGCGGACTTAATTCTATTGGCGATAACGATTTGCTTGTCGTTGTCTGGCATGGCTTACTCCGCCGCGACCGCAACTGCGGCCTTCGGCTTACTTTTCTTCATGACGAGGTCCACGGTCTGATCGACGGTAAGCGGGGGATTCTTGTTCTTGCCGCCGAAAATGTGGACGTCGGAGGGGATATCGACATCCAGTGCGTTCGCCAACCGGGAGGTGGCGACTGGCCAGACGATGCTGTCGAATTTTGGGAGGACCTGCGACGGCACATCGCTGCCGTCCAGATGTGGTGAGGGGAGAGCACAGACGGTCTGGATATCATTGAGAACGGCGAGAAGGGCTGCCTTGACGTCTTCCTGGGTCATCGGTATGAACTCCTTACGTACTGGTAAGATAATCTTACGCAACTGAAGTTTCAAGCCCCTGCCGGTCGCCTCGGTGACGACGGCAGGAATGGAGGTATTCATGCCGTTTGACGATCCAGCGCTTTTGCTCGAGCAACAACGGGAGCAGTTCGCCCACGACCGGCGAAACCACTCCGATATCGTTTGCCTGCCCAGGGCTGACCGCCTCAAGCACTACGGACTGCACTTCGCCAAATATGCTGGCCGAATGGCCCGCGGTGATGCGGAAGAGAAGTCGCAGGCCCAGACCGTGGTCGACGCGATCCTCGTTTCGCTGAGCGCAGCCAACGCGTTGAGCCAACACCTGGATCAGGAGATCGGGGCCATTCCCTCAGACAGAAGGAGCGCGACACTCGAGCGTCTCACCGACGCCGCCGGCCGCTTCGCCGATGCCTGCGAGAAGATCGACCATCTCGAAGACTTCCTGGCCTTAGCCAAGACCGCCAATGTCGACATCATGCTCTGGTCAATCGCCAAGGCACGAGAGCTATCACTGGATGTGAATGCACTGCTTCAGGACCGTCGTCGGTTTCTCGGTAGCCGCGCCTTTTACGTAAAGGATTGAGCCTTGGCATCTTCCGCGACTTTCCTGCATCTGACGGATACCCATCTTCGCGCAGCAACCACGGAACTCCGGACCAGAGATATCAAGACTGCGCTACCCGGGGTAACGCAGGACACGCGCGAGGCTGCCGTCGACCGATTGCTGGCTATGGTTGCGGAACGTCTGGAGTCTACCAACCAGAAACTGGACGGCGTCCTTTTTTCGGGTGACGCGCAATTTCGGGGTGAGGATGGCGGGCATGCCGAGCTGCTTGCGGCAATTCTGAAGCATCTGGCGCCTCATGGCGTCAGTCGAGGCAACATAGTCGCGACGCCGGGCAACCACGATGTGCCGCGAAAATCGCCACCGTCCTCGGCCATCCGCTATAAGGCTTTCCTCGAAGCCTGGGGCGCCGAAGGGTGCGTAATACCTTGGCTCGACGGCGATCATGAATCGAACGGCCGAAATCCACACGTTCTCGAGGCGACAGACAAGAGCTGGAAGATCGTCCCGATAAACTCCAGCAACTGGTGTCAGACAGAGGTGAGCTTTCCGGACGAACTTGCGACCATCTGGGACAGGCTCCCGGTGCTGGCAGCGCCAGCAGATGATCAATTGCAAGAAAAGTTGGCGAGACAGTTGGATGCCCTGCGGGTCCATGATGTTCCGCGCGTTTCGCCTGAACAACTCGAGGCATTGCGGACCATGTTGAGGTCGGATCTCTCGTCTCCTCGCCAGCTGCGCATTGCGATGATGCACCATCATCTGAGGGCTCCGTCCTTGCGCGAAGAACTCAAGACCTTCGAGAGCATCACCAACCAGGAGCATGTACGTACTTTTCTTCGTGAGCAGGATTTTGTCGCGCTGCTACATGGACACAAGCACGAGACCGCACTGACCTACGAAGACATCTATGCTGACGGCGAGGATGTGCCGCATCGGCTTGCCGTGATCTCCGGCGCGACATTCGATAACTCGCAACACCGGGACGCCATGCGTCTCGTTCATCTGAAGGGTCTGCCGCATAACCCATCGGTCGAGGTGGAAATGCTCAGCGTGACCGCTCAGGGCCTCGAACCTGACTGGAGCGCATGCGTCTCGTTGAAGCTGAGCCAACCTCGCCATGACGAAAGCGCGCCGGTCATGATCACCGGTACCGACATCACCGAAGTTTACGAACGCGTCGTTGAGGCGGCTTCGGGCAAGGCGGCCGGCGGCATCATCATTGCCGATCTCGACCTGAACCCTGATGTGCGCCTGCCTCTCCCAGAAGGTTTTCCGCTGACTTCCGAAATGCCCGGTGAAGACCGGACGAAATGGCTGCAGGATATTGTGGCCTGGTGGCAGCTGCCCAACCCCAAGAATGTGGTGACATTCCCCTTCCCACATGGATCGCGGCTTCGGAACTACAACGGCAACTTCGATCAGCTCAACCGCATCATATCGCTGCTCAAGGATAAACCGACGAGCCGCGCCATCGCGACATTGATAGACCCTGCGCGCGATTTCTCTGAGACCGGTACCGGCGAAGTGTTCGCGTCGTTCTGCTTGGTCGAGTTCAAGTTGCAGGAAGTAAAGAATGGCCCGCGGAAACTGGACATAATCGGCTTCTATCGGGTTCAGGAGTTCAGTCAGTGGTGGCCCGTCAATGTTGCCGAGCTCAGGCAGCTTCAATACGCCGTCGCCGCAGAAGTGCCCAACGTGGTCGTCGGGCGAATAGTCACGATTGCGGGAGAAGCAAGATCAGAACGCGCGATCGTTCAAGTGGCCGTTTCGGTTCTGGACCGTTGGCACGACCAGGCTCCGACGCTCTTCCATGTGTTGACCACCGTGCTGGCCGGCGGGCGTGTCGACAATGAACTTCGCGGAAGGGCGGTTGACGGTTGGTATAGGACGCTGGGCGAGCTTCAAAAGGTCGCCTCTGGCTCAAGAAGCACCGGTGCACCGATACCGTTGAAGGGGCTCGAAACATTTATCGACTACCTCAAGGCCAACAGCGGCTCATCGACGGACTTCGATAGTTTCACCTCGAGCGTTCGTTCGCTGCGACGCTTGTGCCAAGCCCACGCTGAGTCGGCCAAGTCAGATGAATCATATGAAGAATGGCGAAAAGAGATACTGCAGCTGCTCAGCACGATTCAGGGCCTTAGCGACCGCCTACTTCTGCCGCAGGCTGAAGCTTAGACTTAGCCCCTGCAGTGTCGGGTATGTCCGCTTCCGGGGAATAACGAAGGCGCTTGGAACGACCGGAATGGGGCGCGTTGGGGATCGGCAGGTCTCGACCCCATTCTGCCATTTGGGCTGTCGCATCTAAGTACTGAAAGCTGCCAAGGCACTCCACGAAACGTGGAATGTCCACATCTTGACACTGGCCCATAAATCCATAATCCTCGATATATGGAATCAAATTACGCTATCGAAATCTTCGCTGCGCTTTCGCAACCGACACGCCTCGAAACGTTCCGTCTCCTTATGGAGCACGAGCCGGCGGGGCTTCCGGCCGGCGAGATCGCGCGCCGCCTGGAGGTACCGCAGAACACGATGTCCTCGCACCTGGCGATCCTTGCGCGCGCCGGGCTGGTCGAGTCGGAGCGTCACAGCCGCTCCATCATCTATCGCGCCGTCCTCGACCGCGTCCGCGAACTCACCAGCTTCCTGGTCCAGGACTGCTGCGGTGGTCGTCCGGAACTGTGTGAGCCGCTCGTCGCCGAATTCACCCTATGCTGCACCACCCCTTCGGAGGGAAAGAATGCCTGCTGATCGCGTCTACAACCTCCTGTTCCTCTGCACCGGAAACTCGGCTCGATCGATCCTAGGGGAAGCCCTGATCAACCATGTGGGTGGTGATCGCTTCCGCGGGTTTTCGGCCGGCTCGACGCCCAAGGGTGCGGTGCATCCCCTGACCCTGCAGACGCTGCGCAAGGCGGGAATCTCCACCGACGGCCTGCGCTCGAAGGCATGGGACGAGTTCGCGACGCCTGACGCGCCGAAGATGGACTTCGTCTTTACCGTCTGTGACAACGCCGCCGGCGAAGCCTGCCCGGTCTGGCCGGGACATCCGGTGACGGCGCACTGGGGCATCGAGGACCCCGCCGCAGTCGAGGGCCCCGACTTCAAGAAGGAGGCTGCGTTCGACGACGCCTTGCGCTACCTGCGCAACCGCATCGCGGCCTTCATGAACCTGCCGCTGGCGACCATCGATCGGATGTCGCTCACCTCGAGGCTGCAAGGCATTGGCGCCATGGATGGCTCCACCGGATCGGACAAAGGGGCGGCCTGATGCTTGAATACAAGGTTCACGCAAGGCGGGTCGACGCCAATGGCAGCCTCGCCACCTGCAAGGAGGCGGAATTGGTTATCGACACCGCCCTTGCGGGACGCCCGGACGCCTTCAATCCGGCCGAGTTGTTTCTCGCCTCGATAGCCGCCTGCATGCTCAAGGGCATCGAGCGGGTCAGCCCGATGCTGAAGTTCGAGCTTCGCGGGGTGGAGGTGAGCCTTGAGGCCAAGCGCCAGGATGCTCCGCCGCGCATCATCTCGGTCGATTACGTCCTGACGGTCGACAGTGACGAGTCCGACCAGAGGCTGGAACTGCTGCACACGAACGTACGCAAATACGGCACCATCTTCAACACCGTCGCCGAGTCTGCCGGTCTCAACGGCAAGCTTATCCGAAAGACCTGACCCCGTGTCCATCTTCGAACGCTACCTGACCCTTTGGGTCGCCATCTGCATCATTGTCGGGGTCGCCGCCGGCCATTTCCTGCCTTCGTTCTTCGAGGGCTTGGCCGCTCTCGAATATGCGCGGGTCAACCTGCCGATGGCGGTCCTGATCTGGCTGATGATCATCCCCATGCTGGTGCGCATCGACTTCATGTCGCTGCGCCAGGTCGGCGCCTACTGGCGCGGTATCGGCGTCACCCTGTTCATCAACTGGGCCATCAAACCGTTCTCCATGGCATTGTTGGGCTGGCTTTTCATCGGCTGGCTGTTCCGCCCGCTGCTGCCGGAAACGCAGATCGACAGCTACATAGCCGGCCTTATCATCCTTGCCGCTGCACCCTGTACCGCCATGGTATTCGTGTGGTCCAACCTGACCCGGGGCGAGCCGCACTTCACCCTGTCGCAGGTGGCGCTGAACGACGCCATCATGGTGATAGCCTTCGCCCCCATCGTCGGCCTGCTGCTCGGTCTCTCCGCTATCACCGTCCCCTGGGACACGCTGCTGCTCTCGGTCGGGCTTTATATCGTCGTGCCGGTGATCGCCGCACAGCTCTACCGCCGCTGGCTGCTGGCCAACGGCGGGATCGACAAGATGAACCGGGCGCTTGCAGTCCTGCAGCCGATCTCCATTGCCTCATTGCTGCTGACCCTCGTCATGCTCTTCGGCTTCCAGGGCGAACAGATCATCGCCCAGCCCACGGTCATCCTGCTGCTGGCGGTGCCGATCCTGATCCAGGTTTACTTCAACTCCGGCCTCGCCTACCTGCTGAACCGGGTGTCGGGGGAGCAGCACTGCGTTGCGGGACCGTCCGCCCTGATCGGTGCCTCGAACTTCTTCGAGCTGGCAGTTGCCGCCGCCATCAGCCTGTTCGGCTTCAATTCCGGCGCAGCGCTTGCCACCGTTGTCGGCGTGCTGGTGGAAGTGCCGGTGATGCTCTCGGTGGTCTGGATCGTGAACCGCACCAAGGGCTGGTACGAACGCGGTGCAGCCGTCAGCCGCACCACCGAAGCGAGGGCCGCCGAATGAGCGTCACCATCTATCACAACCCCGACTGCGGCACGTCTCGCAACACCTTGGCGATGATCCGCCAGAGCGGCGTCGAGCCCGCGGTGATCGAATACCTCAAGACCCCGCCCGACCGGGCCACCGTCACCCGGCTGATCCGCGATGCCGGGCTCACTGTGCGCGAGGCGCTTCGAAAGAAGGATACACCCTTCGATGAACTCGGATTGGCTGACCCCACCAGGACCGACGATGATTTGCTCGACGCGATCGCGGAACAGCCAATCCTGCTCAACCGTCCCTTTGTGGTGACCCCGAGAGGCACGCGCCTATGCCGCCCCTCCGAGGTCGTGCTCGACATCCTCGAAAACCCTGAGATCGGCCCGTTCACCAAAGAGGACGGCGAGGTCATCATCAATGCAGAAGGGAGCCGGCTTGTCTGATCTACCCAACGTCGTACCGGCCGCTCTCGAAGTTCCAGATTTCTCTCGTCTCAATGCTCCGAACCTGCAGCACAAGCCACGCATCCTGATGCTCTACGGCTCGCTGCGGGAGCGCTCCTATTCCCGGTTCCTGACCCTTGAAGGGCAGCGGCTGCTCGAAGCGTTCGGCGCCGAGGTCCGGGTCTTTCACGCTAACGGCTTGCCGCTGCCGAACGACGCACCGGACACTCACCCCAAGGTGCAGGAACTGCGTGAGGCCATGCTGTGGTCGGAGGGGCAGGTCTGGACGTCGCCCGAGCGACACGGTGCCATGAGCGCAGTGATGAAGGCGCAGATCGACTGGATACCGCTACCGGGAGGCGCCATCCGCCCCACGCAAGGTAGAACCTTGGCAGTCATGCAGGTGTCGGGCGGGTCCCAGTCCTTCAACGCCGTGAACCAGATGCGTATCCTGGGCCGGTGGATGCGGATGGTCACCATCCCGAACCAGTCGTCGGTGGCCAAGGCCTTCCAGGAGTTCGACGACGACGGACGCATGAGACCGTCGTCGTATTACGACAGGTTGTCGACGTCATGGAAGAGCTGGTGAAGGTCACGCTGATCAATCGCGGCGTTTCCGGCTACCTGACCTCCCGCTACAGCGAGCGTAAAGAAACGGCAGCTAAACTTGAGGAGCGGGTCGGCATTAAGTCGATCTAAAACGCAGGTTGGCTCCAGAATTCGTCGATACGAGACGTCAGTTTTCGTAATGCGGACATTCCAAAGCAGCCTGTCAGCATTCCACCCCCATCTGGTCGTTGAGCCAGCGGTCCGGCGGTGTCCGCTTTTGGGAGCACGCGACGTTTCGTTGAACGGCCGGAATGGGGCGCGTCTCTGCCAGGCCGATGTCGCCCCCCATTTGGCCGTTCGCATAAGCTGCCACAAGCACCCGCTTTTGGCCCGAAACGGACGTCGCCTAGTCCTTTCGCGGCGCTCCGGTGTTCGATTTATTGTGGCCAGCTATTGTGCGGTGAAACTGCTGCACATTGCCGCCATCGGTTGCAAGTGCGTCGCGCTCTCCCGACGCCATCAATTCACGACTTGGTCCAGCACCCCTTGCCGGATGGTCAGTTTTCGGTCTCGATGTGCTCCAGAGCGCGGGAGAAGCAGCGGTCGATCATCATGTAGCCGCTTTCCTGGTACGGCTTGGTCATCAGCTCCCCAGCGATGACCGGCATGTGACGTTCGAGGAGCGCCCGATAGTTCTCGTCGCCGATGCCGTATTTCACGTTCAGGTGGTACTGCAAGCCGCCGAAGTAATCGTAGCCCCTTTCGGCAACGAATGTCTCGTCCTCGTTCAGCTCGTAGAAATCCGGCAGCATGCCCAATGCCAGATAGCACCAGAACACTTCCTGGAACTCCGGATCGGTCTCGAACTGGGCCTGTGCCGGCCCAGCGACCGACATCGCCAACACCCCGGCAATCAGAGCCGACTTCAATGCTCTTGTTTCGCGGCGCATGTGTTCTCCCACTTCTTCATTGCACTTCCTCTGAGGGAGGCGCGAGTTTTTCCGCGGCTGGCACGTAGTTCACGCGATCGACCGTCAGGCGACCGTCGACGATGGATAAGAGTATCTCGGCATTGCCTCCGGTGGGGCAGCAGTTTCCATCCTCACCGCGCCATAGGGCAGTGCGAGCCACAAGCTGCGACCATGGGTTGTCAAAGTCGTACTGTACGCCCTTCCATATCTCGCGATCGGCCGGCAGCTGCTCCGATACGGTCTTCAGCCAGGTCTTGGTGTCGATCGGCTCCCACTCGGTATCGTTCCATTGGTAGAGACGATCGGCGTTGTAACGGCCCGTGCCACCGGTATAGCCCGGTAGATGCAACAGCCCATCCTGACTGAGACGCGGTGGGAAGAAGCGCCAGCCGTCGAAACCGGCGTCCAAGCGCACCCAGTTCCCGTCAACATGTTGAAGCAGCACGAAGCCGCCGAGTACGCCGGCCTCGGGCGTGAAGCCGGATTGCGTCTGCCATGCGAGCATTGGCGCCCCTTCGTCGTCGCCCCAATCGACATTGAGGTAGCCAGCCGTCAGCACCTTGCAATCCCGGAGCACCGACTTGAGGCAGACGGTGTCGATCGCGTCGAGCGAGATCGGCTCAACTGCCCACGTGGGCGTCAAAAGGCCAAAGGGAAGCATGACCAGGGAGAGTGCGTGCAAAGGCGCTTTCATTGTGACGTTCAGCACCCTAGCCACCCGTGCCGCCACGCAGGGCATTTGCCGTTTCCATCAAACGACTTTGGTCGACCCCACCCGTGACGGACGGTGGGTCAGCGAAGCATTTGAGCCGAACTGCCAGATCCATCGCGCTGCCATCAGCCGGAACTGGTTCCGCCGAATGGTCGAGGTTACGCTGAGAAACGATGTTTCCATCGGGTCCGTACACGTGAACGGTATGGTTGCGCGACTTTCGTTCGGAGCAGTGCACCGCGTAGAAGTTCACGAAGTAGCCAATGTCGTCGCCGAAGCCCAAGGAGTCTTCGGATGGTACTACGGCGAGCGAGATCTCCCTGGTGCCCTCTCGGGTTTCTGGGCCGCCGAGGACGAAGACCGCGTTGTCGCCCGAGAACGCCAGTGGCGTCCAGGTCGTGTCCTGTGCCGCGACCGGCGAGGAAAAAAACATGACCAGCAGAGCGGCCTGTAGGCGAGAGTTCGTCATCTCTGCGCTCCGACGCTGTCGGCCCACCAGAGCATCCACTGACTGTCGAAGCGCTCGCGGCCGGTCTCGTCGAACGGGGGCGGCTGGTCGTTCGGCGTGAACGAGACGAACAGCTCGGCATACGTTCCCGCCGGATCGGCCACCAGGGCGTCTGTAGCCTCGACCGGGAAGTCGTAGCATGGTGCGCCCATGCAGCCATCCGAAGCCCAGTTGCCTTCGAAGACGAGGGCATTGTCGCGGAACGAAGCGTTGTTGAAAGCCGTGATGCCACTCGTGCCATCAGGGTACGGTTGCTGGGGTACATAGAGCCGGACGGTCGGGGACTGCATGTGCTTGGTTGCCGTGTCGCCGTAGAACAAGAGCCCTATGCGGCGGTCGGGCAGCATCGCTGCAACCGAGTAGAGTTCGACCAGTTCATCGCCATCCTTGATCAACTGATAGCTCGGTCCCCGGATGATCGGCAACGAGCCCTCTATCTCGGGACGCACCAGCGACGGGACGACCATAACCTCGGTGACGAAATATGGCCGGACGAAGTACCCGTTCGCCTCGGCCGTCACCTCGAACTGAACGGCGCTCATCGCAGCAGCTGCGCGGATCTGGAGATCCCAAAGCGTGCCGGCGTGCTGCTCTGCATCGGGCGACCAAGACCACGTTGATAGTCCCGGATCTTCGACCGGAATCATCTGGACCACGGCATCCCGCTGCCGTTGGGCGAAGGCGTCGAAGCTCTGACCGTACAGCTGGCGCAGATAGGCTTCGTAGCCCATCGCCGTCTGCTTCTTGTGCCCATCCAGCGGGATGCGGTCGAAATCGGAGAGGCTGTCGAAATGGAAGGCAAGCAGCAACCCCTGGTAGAGCTGATCCGAGGCCGCGGCCTTGGCGGTGAGAACATGGCTCATCGCCGCCTGCGTGCACCCCGCTGCAGTCGCGGCAGTGCGCGCCTGTTCGTCGAGCCCGACGCGCCAAGCGTCGTAGTCTGCGGGCGACAGTCGGCCATCCAGGCTCTGAACGTGCTGAGACGTGCTTTCCAGATATCGCTGAGCAATGCCGCGGACTGCGGTGAACTCCATGTACTTGAGGGCGATGCAGGCCTTGTCGATCTCGAGTGCGGTCATCAAGGCCACGTAATCGTCCTCGGGGGCGGCTTGGACAACGCCTCCCGACATTATCAGCAGGATTGGCAGCACAGCGATCTTGGAGGGCATTCCGGTCATGTGCAGCTCTCGAACAGGTAGACGAGCGCGGTATCGAGATCATCCGGCGAGAACCGATAGTCCCGTGTGAAGAACTGTACGGCGATGGTGGACGTGCTCGTCGCCATGGCACCGATGACCAGCGCCAAAATGTCGTCACGGAAGGTGTCGGACACGACGACCAGCTCACCATTGCGCTCTTCGAACGTGCCGTAGGCGACGGGCTGTTGCTGGTCGCTGGCGATCACGCTGATCGGGACCTCGTCCGCGTAGCTCGTCTCCGGGTCGTAGGTCTCGCCGGTGAAGATCGTGATACCCACGTGATCGGGATAGTGGAGGCTGCAGGAGATATGCATCTCGACCTTGCCCTGCTCGTCGTCGGTGACGGCAGAGAACTCGCCGAAATCGAGATAGTCCTCCGTGAACCAGGCTGCCTGGACCGGGTGCACCACAATGGACGACATCATCACGCCGAGCAGCGCGCTCATACAGTTCTTCCGACACGTCACTTCAATCGTTCCCTCACGGAATTTCCCATGCACCCGCACGATATCGCGCGATGCCACGCTTGCCGTATCCATTTGGGGGGTATTGTCCCTAATGAGGGAAATCGGTGATCGCGGCATCAGTCGTCTGCTCCGCTCGGTTTGCGGTTCGCCCGCCAGAGCGGGATGTTCACCACCTGGTCGATCGTCCAAGTCGCTTGCTTCTCAACTGGCAGTTTCCGCTCGTCGACGAGGTGCTCGCCCTTTGTCCAGAACCGGTCGAGTTTATTCCACCAGTGCTGCCCCTCAGGACCGAACAGATCGAAGAAGCGTAGGCGTGTGTCGTCGTCCTCGATGTTGTTCTGAAGCGTCTCGATAAAGCCGATCGTGGCCGCCTCCTGGACGTAGTGGTCGCCTTCCAGGAGCCAGGTCTCGACCACGGTGAGGGCGAGCCTAACGTCTTCGACATCGCCCGCTTTCAGGCGATCGATGAGCCATCGCCCTAGGTCGCCGAGCAGCAGGTACTCGGGCAGATCGTCCGGCGCGTTGAAGTGGTTGCTCGAGTTGCTCGTCCATTTTGCGACGAAGGCCGTTCGCATGGGCCGGAGGGAGGGCAGGACCTCGAGCATCAGATCGAACATCTTGTTGCGGACAATGGTCATGCTGCACCTCGCGTGATGATCTTCCGAAGTCGTGCGGTCAACGCGGCGACCACGACATCGGCATGGCTGTACGTCATGAACCGGCCAGCTCCCTCGATCATCTCGACGCGTGCATCAGGAAGCACCTGTCGCCAGTATTCCAGGGTTTCGCCGGGATCATGGATGCTGTCGTGCTCGCCGACCAACAGAGTGAACTGATCGGTGCCATGGCTTGGCCCTGGGCGTCCGATCGTCGCCAAAGCCGTCTGTTCCGTGACGAAGCCGTCCAAGCGACCTTGCCGGAAGCTCGAGAGCGACCGGTAGTAGTCCGCCATCTGCTCTGGCCTTGCCATGACCTCGCGATCGGACGGGCAGCCTGCCGTCGATCGCATGACGTTGTCCGAAACCCGCTCATAGGTCAGGGATTGCGCGAACCATCTAGCCATGAGCGCCACAGCCCATGGGCGCTTGACGAAGTTGCGCTTCATGGTGGCCAGAAAGCCCGATCGACGCAAGCTCGACGCCGCATCCGGGTCGGGATTCGTCACCACCGCTCCTTCGATCAGATCCGGCGCCGCCTCGTGCAGGGCCAGAACGACTTGGGCGGCACCGCGCGTAACGATCGCAATGCGCTTCCATTTCATCCTAGTGCACAGGTCGACGACGTCCTCGGCCGCTAGTGCGAAATAGGCCTCGCCTTTGCAGTCCGGTGGCACTGGAGTTTCACCGAATCCGGGTCGGTCCATGGATATCGGACGAAAGCCACCATTCTGCAGGGCTTCGACGAGCGCGCGATTGATGGGTCGGCTGGTCATGCTGCTGTGGAGAACCAGAACCGGTGCCGCATGTCGTGGCCCGTAGTCACTCGCTGCGATCGGGCGGCCGTCGCGGGACATAACCGACAAGGTACGGTGTGCCGCCTCCGGGAACCGGTCGGTGTCTTTGCCAAGCGATGCAGCGATCGCCAGCAGGCGAATCTCGATTATCGATCTCGCCAGAGCTGGCGCTGTCGAAACGTCCAGAGCCGCGTAGATGACAGCCATCTCCTTCTTCACCAGCGCCTCTGATATCCCGAGCGCAACGGCAACCTCCGCACGCGTGTCGCCATTGGCGATCATCCCGGCGATCCGCATTTGCCGTTCGGACACATCATAAGCAACCGCGAGAAACTGATCGCTCTCCTCGGCCACCTCGCCGGTACGACCAAGTCCCATGCCCATAATCGTGACGAGCCGCTGCAGGTTGCTGGCCCCGACAAGGGTGCGTGCCTTTTCCAGATACTCGCGCGCAGTCTCGTAGGAGATGCCAGTAGCATCGGCGGCTTTTCGCACGTCCCCGGTCATGAACAGGGCGATGACCGTGCGGGTCGTAGCGGCGGTGAACGCGAAGTCTTCGGCGAAGCTGCTGAGTTGTTCCTCAAGCCAATGCCAGTCGACATGCACGATAGCCAGAGACGAACCCCGAGCGCACTTTGGCCACGTGGCGTTTTTCAGCAGCAACCCAATTCGATCTGGGCGACCCAGCAACGCGATCGTCGAACCGAAGGACGGGTGGCCAAAGGTGTCGAACCACCAATCTTCGCGGCCCAATTGCAGGCGTTCGATCTGCGCAATTCGCCAATCGGCGGCGAACTGCTCGCTGTTGGGCGGAGCTTCCCTGTCGTCGACAAAGTTTATTTTGAGCATAGCCAAGCTCCAAGCTCAGTTCCCAAGCATTGCTGCAGGATATCACGCTGTTGCGGTGGGGGAACGCCCCCTACGGTTCTGGGGCTTTTTCTACCCTCGTCCTTCTAGACCGCGCACAGCCGGGCGATACTAAAGCGAGGAGAAGGCGGACGCTAGCCTCTGCACTAGCACCTCGGGCAGCGACCGCTTGTGGCGCAAAGCTGGCGCTGGCGCAGAATAGCCGGCAGTCTGCAAACCACCCCGTTATTGCCACTGTCTCGACCAGAGCGGACCGACCGCTTTCGGGAGGTCGAAAAGGCCGGTTGAATGACCGGAATGGGGCGCGTTCCCGACCGTCTGCACTAGCCACACGTGGTTTCGAGGAAGGCTGATCGGAACCAACGGTCGGCAGTTAGACCCGATGCCACATTGTTTCGCCGCCACCGCTCCAGCCGTGAACAAACTCATCTGCATTGGCGAGGATCACGATCGCCCCGGGTAGTAGTTCAAAGCCAATCAGCGATGACGATGACCCGTCAATTTGAAACTCCTCGAAGGCAGGCAGCGCTTTGCCAAACTCTGACACAGCGAGGACATCCTCCACCAGAATAAGGGATAGAGTATGCGCTGATGCAGCAATCGTTGCACGAGCCAGTAGATTTCGAGCGTTGCGGATGTGAGCACGTCTTGTCTCCCCTGCCCCTGCCTCGAATACCGCGATCTCAAGTGATTTTTGGGCCTCGATCTCGCGATCGACCAGAAGCTGTTCAGCCCCGAGGGCACTTGAGAGAGCCGAACCGTTTTTCTCGACGTCTAGCCGCATAATATCCGGGACCCTTGCGCCTGCTCGTCGAAAAGCCTCACGGATCACAGCGCTGGTTTCCCAGGCGCGTTTGTCATTCCTTTGCTCAAGGGCACTCTCGAGCATTGACCGTGGGCGAACCGCCAATCTGGCCCTTGCCTCGTCCGAAATGACCTTTCGAGCGGACCACCCCAATTTCACTGCTTGTTCTATGTGGCGTCGAACAGTGTCCGCATCACGACGCCACCATCGTTCATAGACGGCCACCGCTGCAGCGGAAAAAGTTTCCAAGGCGGCGGCCAGGTCCGGAGCCGTATCCTGCAAGCTTTCTATAAAACTCAGCGCCTCAATGTAATTGTGTAGCGTGCCTCTCCCGACACCAAGGCGAGAGGCGACATCGGAACGGTAACTGAGCACACCAACCTGATCCGTCGAGGCAAGCATCAGTTGTTTCCCCTCCCGGGCGATTTCAAGCCAACGTCGCACCGCTCCAAAGCCCCCACGAAATAATCCGTTAACGTCGACTAGCATGAGGCGTCGACAAATCTCAAGCAATATGGAATAAGCCGCTTATTCACACTTGGAGTGACACGATGAAGGCGATTATGAAGGGCCTGCGCTACGACACCGTCAGTGACGAAGGGCCGCAGTTAGTCCACGAGGCTGAAGCTCTCAAAATCCTCGAGCGCGACAATGCAATTGAGGAACTGGGAGAATTTTTCGAGCTTACCGGGGCATAAAATGGAAAACTTCAACAATCGCTTCATCACAGTCGGCAACAGAGGCCAACTCATCTCTCAGACCAACTTCTGGTCGACCCAGTTCGCCCGAGAAGGATTCTGTTATCTGACGTGGAATGCTGGCGCGGCCAGGCTGCTCGTTCCATGGCCACACACAAAGGACGTGCCTGAGATGATTGCCGCCCAATTCGCGGTGATCAGCTTCGGCGTCTGGTCGGAGCAGAACAACCAGGAGACCTTTGAGATCTTGTTTGAGGATGGATCCGACGAACCCTACGTCTTCTTCCTTGCTGCCGGGCAGAGCGACAGGAGGCTGCCTGCCAATGAGGCCGGCACCAATCTCGCGCTCTCCATCTGGACAGAAACCGGCCTCGTTGGCCAGATGCCAGCCCACTACAGAACCGGTGCGATACCAAATTTACAGGAAGTGCCTAGAAGGGTTGCCAAAGAACTCCAGTCCCGCCGGTCGGCTATGGGTCAGAGCTGATGCTTCCAGCGCAGGCCATCGCCGAAGCCGTGGAACTGCTGCATGAGCAGGAAGCGAAAGTCATCCCGACGCTGATCGGTGCAATTAGAAGAGGAGACGAAGGACAGGCCGACGCGAAGTTCTACCTGACAGTGCTTCGCGACATGCTGGCGATCAGGTGGCACCTATATCGCCTTCTCCGGGGTGCCGATCGTCCGTCACCTTTTGTCAGTGAAGTTACCGCCCGCGAAATTATTGAAAGCTTCGTGGACAAGTCGAACTAGCGAATACGGCTCCGGGTCTTCTGACCTCCAGCAGCCCACCTGCCGCGAGAGCGGCTGACACTGATCTTGGCCCGCCACTATGGCATCAAGCCGAGCTACCTGCCGCGAAAGCGGCTGATCGTTACCTGCCGCGAAGGCGGCTGATCTTTCGAAAATTCAAGGGCGCAAGCCTGCCGACATGCACGTCATGTTGCAGACCTGAAGCCTCACGATTTCTGTCGATGATCTCGCCGGGTCCACCGTGATTATGCGCACGGACCTGGTGCCACTGATACAGCTCAACGAGGCAAAAAATGATTAACTTTGACGTGAATGACGGCGAATTCGTCTCCTGCTCCACCAGTATCCCCCCTCAGTTGCTCGGGGGCAACTCCTTTAGTGGGGAGATTGTGATTGTTCTGGAAGCCGATGGGGCCGGAGAGTGCGACGTGAGGTCCCTCCCCAGCAACAGCTGGATAGAAAATAAGGCTGCCCAGCGCGGCGTGGAGATCCAGTGGACTTCTCGCGCACCTTCCAACACATGGGTGCGGACGAACGAAGATGCGATCGAGGCAATGATCCTCGAGATTGGTCCTCTGCTCGCTCGGGTGCACGCCGGCCATGACGTGCTCGAAAATGCCGACACATCGGAGGGCACGCTGTCAGACGATGCCCAGGAGGCGGCCGACGAGATCAAAGAGATCATGGATCTCGGAGATTGGTGGACAGTAGACGACGTCCTCGACGCCTACGACTGGCTCGAACAAAGCGGTTGGGAAGCCGTGCCGTTGTCGTTGACCACCTCTAACGAAGAACTGAGGCAAATGGTCGACGACATTGAGCGACGCGCGCTAGAGGATGGGTTCTTCATCTATGACGTGCTCTACGCACTCAAATCCAAGCAGGGTGAAATGGAAGACGAGGCAGCTGCGGACGTTATTTAGTCAGCAAGATGCTGGATGGATCGGATCGCCTCCGGGCGATCCGCATCGTCCGTGCTCCATTTCCAAGGAGTATGGTCGCCGTCACCGTATCCGGCGCAGGGCAGACCAAATGCTCGCCGCTGATTGTCATCGCCGTTTGCCCGAATTCCTGAAATCGGGTGATGCCGTGTGGTGGATGATGAGTTTCGGCGACCACAGGCATCTACTTGATTGCCCCGCATGTCCGCCAACGATGCAAAAGAGTAGTTCAACGATGGATCAGCAAACCTTCAACGACGCATACGAGGCGATCGAGAAAGCCGGGTTGAAACCCACGTGTCGTAATATCCGCGATAAACTCGGCGCAGGGTCATGGACCGACATCTCGAGAATGCTCCGGGAACGGCGAGAACACATCGAGCAGGAAGCTGCCTCGAATAAAACCATGCCGCCAGAATTATTCGCCAAGGCCGAAAGTCTTGTCCTGCAATTGTGGTCAGCAATGCAGGTCGAGGCCAATAGACAGATCTCTGATCAAGCCGAGATAGCCACAAAGCGGATTTCCCAGGCGGACGCTAGCGCTGCGGAGGCTATTGGCTATGCAGACGACTTGCAGGGCCAGTTCGATAACCTGCAGGAGAAGTTGCAGATGATGATCAGCGAGCTTGAAGCCCTTAGAGATCAGAAACATGAACTGGAGAAGGCGCTGGCGACCGCTGACAGCCGACTTCACGAAGCCCATAAGCGCGCGGCTGGACTGCAGCACGCCCTCAACCTGACAGTCCAAAACCACAAGAGGCCGGGGCTGCACATGCCTGACGTCGAGGGCGTGAGTGCCGTGGATGTCGAGTTCATTTTTGAAGTAATTCATCAGCAACTGGTCGAGGAGGTGGCGGTCGATGAGCTGGAAGTCCCCCTCCTGCCCGGGTTGGAGGAAATGCAGATAGAAGTCGTCACCCAGGTGGTAGACGCACTACGCCATGCGAGCTTGCTCTATGTCGACAACGATGGCCACCTGAAACTGCCGCAATTGCTACAGCCAAGGTCCGCTGCGTAGCAGGGTGTAGCGCTACATAGCGCTACATCTTCGTAACATGCTCACGAAGAAGTTCCCGACTTTACCCTTGTTTGGCCGCAGTACGGGCCTGCCCTGCCAACTAGAATGTTTACGGACTTGTCCGCGGACATTTCGCTGGAAATGGCTCTATAGCCGATAGGTCTTCTCTACGAAACCCAAATCCGGATCCCCGACAAGCGTCCACCGTATCCATGTAGAGCCACCTTCTACGCGTCGATAATGGCCACGACGGAAGTGAAGCCTCACCCCAGACCTGCCCCCTGATATCCCCGCTTCGGCATCAATCGCCGACTTCGGCCTGGCTATCGCGATGTGCAAAACGTGGTGGTCAAAAATGGGGAGCTTCTTTGATCGAGCCCGAGACCGGTTCAACGCAGGAGCAGCCTCGATACGCTGGGCCAACAGCACATCCGACTCCAAGAGAATGGTGATGGCTCTGACCATCTCGGTCGTGATTTGGAATATTGAGTTGAGGCCGACCTCGCGGGTCTTGGGCGGCGTATACGCTGTCCAGAGAGGAAAAGCGCACCAGTGTTGACCGGCATGCACCGCGACCAGCGAACCCCTCTCCTGATGTTCGATATGGATGACGCGGTGCCCTGAAATATCGAATTCATACGCGACCAGCTCGAAAGGCAAACGTGGCTCGACCGTGCGGAGGTCAATGTCCTGTCGCATGGCCGCCGACCAATCATGTTGGACAAGAAAGACCTGCGGTCCACCCATGATCAGGGAGGACATAAACTCACGACCAGCAGCCGTGCTGGCCGTGTTGGGTGAGACAACAACGCCGGCAACCCAAGCCTCCACCAGTTTGTGCAGCGCACTGCCATCCGGCCTTCTAATTTCTGCGGGATTGCGGTCCCACCAATTGATGGCCTCGTCCACGCTTATTTGGGCAACATCTCGTTGCGACAACGAACTCATTGCCAATTCCTCTCCAGACCCCTCATCATCGCCCTTGCTATGCTACGAAAGGCTTCGATGCGGGAGTCCACCCATCGTTGCGTCATCTATTGTATGGCAGGCCCATAGGACGGCACTCGACGGGCATCCACCCCTGAGCCAGCCTGCCTAACTTTGCGGCACAGCAGTGTTGAGATCAGGCGGCTTCCAATTTGCTCAGCCGATCCTCGATATCCGCCTTCGTCAAAACGAACCTCGCCCCCGGGAACACCCGACCGACGCATTGCAATAGCGGGTCCTCCGTCAGGTCGTGGTAAATGTTCTGGGCCACGGCGACGGCCTTCGCAGAAGCGGAGCGGGAGTCCTCAGGTGCGTTCGCGGTAGTCTCACAGATCCGGCGCACTTGACGAGTCAACGCCGGCACTGACCATCCCAGAACCGCACCCCCCTCTGGCTTAGATGTAGATGCGTCCCACAGGTGGGACTGTTGCCCGCCATCATTTGTCGTTTTAGTCCCACTGGTGGGACTATGTGAGGCCGAACTCGCTGGAATTTCCTTTTTCTGTCCCACTGGTGGGACTGGTCGAGCCACTGATGGGACTGGCCTTTGATTTTCGATGTTCGGCCAATTGCGAAAAAGACGGGTGGGTGTTTCGCCAGTTACGTCGTTCCGCTCCTCGGTCAAACACCATTCCACCGTCATCCGTGTCTGATAATAAGAACTTTCCCGCTGGCGCACGATAAAGCCATGGTCCTCCAGCTCCTTGAGGTACCTATTGGCCATGGATTTGCTCTTGCCCAGAACGTTGGCGGCACCACGGGAACCGAAACCCAGGCGCCCATTGTTAGCGCCGTTGTAGAGCTTTTTGAGCTCCACGTAAGTCGCACGGGCTCCGACCGACAAGTCCTTCCAGGCCGCGCTTTCCATCATGTAATTGAATACCTGTACAAAGCCGCCGCCCGAGCGGCCCTTGCGTTTCTTACTCATCTCATCCTCACGAATCGAATTCTGGGCATGTATTCTCCGAATCAAATCAGAAAAGAACAAGCAAATTCAAAACCTTAAGCAAAAATGCGAGTGTCCGAGCTGGAGCAATGCAGATGGACGCTGTGGACATTTGACCGAAGGGAAACACTGCTTAGGATCGACGTAGGAGCCACATAAATCGCATCGGAGGATGTTAACAGCCTGGAACCCTCTTTGCCGCCGTACGGTCATTAGAATGCCCAATTCAGTGAACGATCACATTTTTGCCGGTTGTCAGAACGGCGACATTAGCGTCGCGTCTGCCGATTACACCTTGGCGCAGGCCTATTGACCCTGCAGTGTCGACTTGCAGTTCAGACGACGCAATGAGGTTCAGGCATTTGACGCGGCTTGCAACCTGCCCACGACCTGCCAGCGGTTCACACTGATCTGCAAATCGCCAGCATCCCAAATTAGTTATCATTTTCAGAGCACTATCTCCCCCACTTCAACGACCAAAATCTTCGACGAAGCCGCTATCTTCACTCCAACCCTTCCCCCTATAGCCTCGCGGATAGGCGGTTATCCGTGTGTTTCCAAGGCGGCAGTCGAGATGTTGATGGACGTGTAAGTGCACTCAAAGTGCCGGCTGATGTCGCATGATCAGTCATTGATATCTGAGGCAAAGGCGGCGTTGGCAATGTCGGTCGTGCCGGCAATCGAACGCTGCGACGGCGCATGGTGGTTGGACAGGGAAAGCGTCAGCGCGATAATCGACTTTAGCGCCTCAACCAGAATGGCGGACATCCGCTCGAAGAAACCCCGCGGTATCGATTGGACCCTCGCCGTTCACGTCACCCCAACGCCGGAGAAAGTCGCTAAGATCGCGGCCTCTCATGGCTATCTGGCGGCATGCGAGCGCTGGGGCTGGCTCGGGCCCCGGACGATTTCGAACATGATCCGCGAAGGCAAGAGGCGACTGCGGCATTCTGCTTAGTCCCGCTTAGGCAGCGCCTTGTCGGGGAAGCGCAGTTTCCAAGTCTCCAGCAGGAACAGCGCCACGGCGCTCGCCGAATGGATTGCCAACCTGGCTATCCGCGCATCGACCCGCTTGAACCCTCGCTCGCGTCCGTGGGCGTCCCCGCCATGCGTCCTCAAAGCGCCGATGCCCTGCACGGCGGTGACCAACCCCGACAGCACGTTCCGCACATCGTCGGCGATCAGGTCAGGAACTCCGTCCTTCGTGGGCGACAAACCGAGCGGCTCGCGGACCGCCCGATAGAGCCCGCTAATGTCTTGCTTGGCCGGCAACTCCAGACCAAGCTCAATGAGGATCGATCGGCATACGCTCTCGATCACCGAACATGCCGCCGTCACCGCGTCCTCGGGGTCCTCCTCTGCGCTCTTTAGCGCTCGATCGAGGTCCCGATTCACCGTGTCGAAGTCGAGGTCCTCGGCCGCGGCGCTGAAAGCGGTCACCACGCCCGCCTTGGCGGTGATCTCCGAAAGCCTGACGACATGGCCGACCATCTCGAGCTTCAGGTTGTCGTAGGCTAGGAAACGATTGAGGTAATCCATAACCCGCACGTGGCGCTCTTCATCCCCGATGAAGTCCCGGGGATCCGCTGCGCGCTCGACCACCTTCTTCAGGTCGGCCTGATCGTCGAGGAAGCACATGTACTGCAGCGACGATTTCGTCGCCGGCAGGCGAGAGTGCGTGGAGAGGTCGACGATGACCTTGAACGGCTTGAAGAACTCGACCAGCTGCCAGCCGGCTCGATACAAGCCTATCGACGGCGTTGGGTCGTTCTGCGAGCCACCTGAGATGACAAGAGCAAGAGCGTCGACCGTCTGGTCGGAAAGATTGATTCGCATGCAATAGTTCTACCATCGCTCCCAGAAACAGAGCGAGAACATGCGCGGTTTCCCTTTGGATTGCCGGGTGCGTTGCCACAGATTTCGATAGCGGATACGCAGGACGGGCAAGCAAAGGAGCAATCATGGGCACGACGGAGACAGCGCGGGACCACATCTTCGGGCTGATCGATGGATACCTCGCCGATCCATCGTCGGGCGCGACAGCCATCGGCAACGCCGCGACCACCCTCGATGCTGCCGTCGTGGCAGACCTCAACGCCGTGCTCGCGGACAACCGTCCGAGCTATCGCGATGGGGTCATGATCCAGCTGGGATACGGCCTGGCCGACGCCTCTATGGACCTGACGCGCCGCCAGCAGGGAGGTCGCTCAGTCGCCCAGCAACTCGGCGCCTTCCTCGTCGAGAGGCACATCGCGGCCGTCAAGGACGCCTATCAGAACATCGCCAAGAACACCGACGTCCTCAACCGCGGCAACGTCCCTCCGTTCGATCGGCTTCTGGTGTGGGCCAACACTGCCGATCAGGACCACCGGATGCTCGCGCTGCAATACACCTGCGCCTCGGTGGCCGCCACCTCGCGACCCGTGCTGCCGATGCCAGCACTCAATCGCAGTGCGCTGACATTCGCTCGCGTCGTGAAGCTGCTGCACAGGATGCTGGCCATGTCCTCGGGTGGTGCCTTCGACCAGTTCACCGTCGCCGCGCTGCTCAACGCCACTATCGAGAACCATGGCGAGGGCCGTGCGCGGGTCGAGACCAAGAACCTCAACGCGTCTGACCGGTCATCATTCGCCGCCGGCGACGTCCAGGTCGTGACGGGAAATCGTGTCCTCGAGGCGTTCGAAGTCACTGCCAACGACTGGCGTACCAAGCTCGCCGGCAGCACGAAAACGATCAAGGACAACGACCTGTCGCGGCTCCATATCGTCGCCAGACGCCCCGAGGGCGATCGCGGCGATGTCGACACGGCTCTTGGTGGCGTCTCGGAGGACGTCTCGGTCCTCGACACCCGCCAAGTCGTCGAGGTCGTGGTGGCGATACTCACCCGGCCGCAACGAGCCGAGGCCCTGCAGCGGCTCTACGAATACCTCGACCGCTACCAGCCGGACACCAGCCGGACCAATGCCTTCGTCGAAGCGCTGAAGGACGAGGGGTTAGTGGAGAGCGCTGGCGATTGACGCGCCGACGACCTCTGCCAGCCTCGGTGGCACTGCGTTTCCGACCTGCGTGTACTGCGAGCTCTTGGACCCGGCGAAGACCATGTCCTTCGGGAACGTCTGGATCAGAGCGGATTCTAGCACGGATAGGCGACGTCCGCCCTCCAGGGCACCAGACCGAGGCTTGCCGCCGCCAAGCAGGTGACGATGATAGTTCGGCACCTGTTCCAGCTCGTCGATGAAATGCGTCTTGTTGCCCCCGGCTGAGGCCAAGATCGTCGGCGCCGGCACTGCCAAATTGATGGCGCGCCCACCACCATTGAACAGCTGGCCAGCATACGGACTGACTCGGAGATCCGGCGTCTTGGCGTACATCACCTTCGAACCGTTTGCCTCGCCCTGAAGCTTGTCGCGACTGATCACACTGCCCGCCGGGACATAGGAACCGACACCATGTGTGGCTTTCGGGAACTCGAAGCGCTTCCCGAGAAAGCCGATGATCATGACGCGCATGCGCTTCTGCGGCACGCCATAGTCGGCAGCATTGATCAGCTGCGGCCCAACGACTGTGTATTCCTCCGGAAACATTGCGAGCACCTCGTCGAGGTATTCGCAGTTCCGCGGCGCAAGAAGGCCAGCCACATTCTCCATGAGGAAGGCGCGAGGACGTGCTTCCCTCACGGCGCGGACGAACTGAGGCAGCATATCCCGTGCATCTTGAGCCGCGAGCCGCTTGCCACCGTTCGAGAATGGTTGGCAAGGAGGACCACCAGCGACGAGGTCAACGCCACGCCAATGGGTGAAGTCCACATCCATCACCGACCGATTGAGAACCTCGGCGTGGGGCATTGCCATCTTGTAGGTGGCGCAAGCGTCCTTGTTCATGTCCAGCGCCATTACCGAAGTGAAGCCGGCCCGCTCCAGCCCAAGGCTCAGGCCTCCGGCGCCGCTGAACAAATCGATGCTGGTCAATTGCAAGGCATTATCCCCCGATTGCGCGAATCTTAACGCAGGCACACCACCAACCGGTAAACGCGAACCTACCCAGAACGAACGTCCCGTCCAGAGGGTTTCTGCCTGCATACACGCAAGTGATGACGCCACCTGTCAGCAACCTGCCCACGACCTGCCAGCAGATCATCATGATCTGCAAATCGCCAGCATCCCGAATTAGCTAACAATTTCAAAGCGCTACCCCTCATACTTCGACGACAAAATCCTCGACGAAGCCGCTGTCCTCAACCCATTCGTCGCCCTGATACCCCCGCGGGTTCGCGATTATTCGAGTGTTTCTAATGTGATAGTCATGATGCTGGTGCACGTGCCCATGCACCCAGAGCTCTGGCTGGTGTTTATGGATCATTCCCTCGAGATCGCTGGCAAAGGCGGCGTCGGGGGTGTCGACCGCGCCAGCGATTGATCGGCGCGACGGCGCGTGATGCGTGATGACGACCGTGGGGCCGGCGAACGGCTGTAACAGTACACCCTCGATCGCCGCGCGGTGCTGGCGGTGGGCGGCGCTGGTGTCGGCTGGCCAGATCAGCGTACCGTCGTCACGACGGATTTTCGCATAGTCCGGCATTTGCTGCGCTGCCCATGCTTCCGAGCCGTACACGTCGTCTGCCAGCGTGAAGTCCGTCCACAGCGTGGCGCCGATGAATCGAGCGCCGCCGATGACGACGCTCTGGCCGGCCGGCAAGATGTGGATTCCGTCACGCTCCAGCCGTTTGTTGCCGACGATGCCATTGAGCGGCACGCCGAACAGATCGTGATTCCCCGGGACGAAAATGATCGGCGCAGACGTGTGCTGGCCAATCCTGAACAGCTCGCGCTGCGCCGGCAGCGGGCCATTGGACACGTCGCCGGCGATGATCATGACGTCGTGCCCGGGTACCTGCGCCGGCGTCCAGGGATAGTGATCGCAGTGCAAGTCAGAGACGACCCAGAGTTTCATTCGCCGTCTCCCCTCGGACGCGTGATCGACGTGTCCTCCCACCGCGCCTCCTTCTTGTAGACGCGGCGCAGGTATTCATCGCCCCCATCGACTGCGATGCTGCCGCAGCGGCAAAACTTGAAATCGTGCCTGTGAACGCTGACGATCTCGGTGTTACAGTCGAGGCAGCGGGCGCTGTTTCTCTCAATGATGTCGCCGTAGTTCATTCCTGTTCTCCCTTCAGTACGTCTTCGGCGCCGGCGATCCCCACCTGTGCCAAAGCTTCCAGCAGCATCTGCAGCCAAGGCTTTCCGGCACCGGCTGTGAGCAAGGCGCGGACGGTCATCGGCGTCGGATGCTCCAGCGCCGCCGCGGCCAGATCGGCCACAGCAGGGTCACGTTGACGGATCATGCCAACGGCAACGCGGTAAGCGCCGACAGCGAGTCGGCGATCGCTTTCACGGATCACCATGTCAGCACCTGCCGATCAGGTGATCGCGCCCATCAATCAGCGTGGTGACGATGCGTGTTAACTGACGGATCGACCCGCCGGGCCACGCCTGCCGAACGAGGTCCATTTCGTCCTCGGCGAGATCCGCGAACCACCTGGCATCGACGCCCCGCTCGCGCGCGATCCGCTGCACGATCTGGCGCGACAGCGTGCCGAGGTGCTCCCACGTTGGTTCCGGCATCACCAGAATCCTCATGCGGTCGCGCAGCGGCGCGGGGATGCCATCGATCGTATTCGCCGTGCCGAAGTGGCTGACGAAGCTCAGATCGACTTCGGCCTCCAACGCGAGGTCGCGGAAGCGCTTGGCTTGATCGGCTTCGAGCAGGGGCAGCATGGCATCGAGCGGGCTGCCATTTTGACTGCCGGTGCTGGCCTTCTCGACTTCGTCCCAGATAACGCCAACTGACGCGCTCTTCGACCGCTTGATGACTTGGAGCGGCACACACTCCCGAGCCGTGCTCCATTGTGCACTGGTGCCGACGAGCGAGGAATCGGCAATGCCGGCCAGATTGTAGAGATCCGAAGGCAGACCAATCTGGTCGCAGATCGCCCGCGCCAATGAGCTCTTGCCGGAACCCGGAGGTCCAACGAAAAGCGTCGGGCGAAATTTGACCTCCTCGCGGACGGCAAGATCGCCAAGCACAACGTCGATGACATCAGCGGCGTGTGGCCAGCGCTCGACCAGCGAGCGGCGATGAGAGGCCACGTCGCCGCGCAGCACGACCGGCAGCGGCTGGCCGTCCATGCCGGCCCAGCCCTTTTGCAGGTCCTTCCGATGCCCTGTGCCGCCCTCGGGGAAGGCTGGCACGACAACGATTTCGCGGACATTCGGGGACCAGAACTCGGCCCGGACCTCCATGACGGCACGAATGAAATCCTCGTCGTCGGGGTCGACGCCGCGAACTGCAGCGAGAACCTCGAGCCGCCCACGGTCGGCAGGCTCGGCGACCTTTGCCTTTGCTGCTGCCTCAGCTTCGGCGGCGGCGAGACGGATGTCTTCAAGCACTGCGGCTTGGCTGGCGATCCAGTGCCGACCGCGCGAGTGATATTCAAACATCGACTGGCGGCTGTAGCTATGCACCAGGCCGATCGAGACAGCGTATCGCTGCGCTTGCGTGAAACCGCTGTCGCCGTACTGCTGAGAAGCGGCGATCTTCGATAGCTCGTTGCGTGCGGCCTCATCGCGCAAGCAGGCTCTGTAGACGAGCATGCGCGTGACCGCGTCGTCGTCCTGGACTGATCGCGCTGCCTGCTCGACCGGCTTGATCGTCTGCAGGCTCACGCTGTCACGCAGAGCCCGCAGAGCTCGGCCAAAATTCACGCTGCAACCGGCAGCCTTCACCATGGACTGATAGCTTCGCAGGTCGCCAGCGTTGCTAAGCATGTGCTGGCACCATGACCGGGCATCGATGCGGATGTCGCCGCCCATGAATGGCGCGCCCGACAATAGATCGTCGACGTCTGGCCGGGTGCCCGAAATGAATACGTCGTGGCTCTTCTTGCGAGCTGCATAGTGCTCGCGAGCGCCGTCCGAGGCGCCAGTCTTGTCCTTCGATGTCATGATGGGAAGTGTCGTGGGCCGATTCCGGCACCCTGCCCCGTGGCACTCCTGCATCTGCAGGGCTGGGCCCGGGGATACGCGGTCGCGACGAAGGCGACCTGCGACATTAGCTAGCCTGGAATGGAGCGGCTGTCCGGGGAAAAGTTAGATGGCATTTTACGGACCTGATCGCCGGCAAAAGGCACGGTCTCTAACACACTGATTTTACATGCGTTCTGGACATAATGCATTGCGACGTCGATTTTTGGCGGTGGCGGTATTGATGTTCGCATATGCGGACTTCATATTGTTGTCATCGGCGGTGAACAAGCGGTCGATGAGACGGAGACCGACCGATGATCAAGCTGTTCCACTCCGCTAACACTGCCCCCGAAGTTGGCAGCCACCCTTACTTTGACGAGTTCGTCTTCTTCACGGACTATGTTCAGTTGGTCCGCGGAGACAGAGTTTTCACTGTCGAAGCAGATGAGGATCAGATCATCGATGTGGAGCACGTTCTGAGCTACGAAGAGAACGACAACATGCGTGGATTAGTCGGCGAAGTGAAGGCGCTGATCAAGAAACAGCACGGCCTCAACATCGACGACGAGATTGCCGAAGGTCTGATTGATCAGACCCTTCAATATGACGAGACCCTCGTCGACTACACGCTCGATAGCGACGACTTCGAAAGCTATTCAGATTTCCGCGAAACACGCGATTTCGAACGCAGCAATTTCGAAGTCGATTCCGATACGGCGTGGTTGCTTCAGATTATGGGTCCTCGCGCAGCGAAGGTCGCCGGTTTCCGCGGCGTCTTTCTGACTGATGAAATGGGACGTTCCATCGCGATCGACATGGACGGACGGGAAGCAGAATTCGTGCTGTTCGAGAGGGAGACAGCATGACTGGGGCCGAACTGCAAGAAATCCGTCATCGCCTAGGGCTGTCCACGACGGCCCTGGGTCGGGCCTTCGGCTACGAAGGTCGCGACGTGACCGCGTCGGGCACGATCCGCAAATACGAAAGCGGCGAGAGGAAAATCCCGCCATGGCTGGGCAGGCTGGCGATCATGTTCGACAGGCATGGCGTGCCCCCGGAGTGGATCGAAGGCGCGCCGGCTCCGCAGAAGCGTGGGAGGAAACCCAAACCCATGCCGGAATATTTCGTCATCGCCCGCCGCTTCCGGCTTCATGACGGCCGTTGGAAAACGACGGGTAAGAAGGAAGTCTGGGAGCATCGCGGCAGCGATCGAGCCGCAGCGATGAAGTTCGTCGATGAGCACAACGTCGAGGACGAGGGCATCTGGATTTCACTCGACCGCGTGTCGATCGGAATGAAACGACCCGGAATTCCGGGCATCGTTTGGAAAGAGGTCGACGAAAATTCAGAAGAAAGGAACGTCTGAAGTGACTGTCACGCTAGCTCAAGTCCGAAGGGCCGCGAAGAAGGCCGGCGTCACCGTCGACTACACGCCGGAGAACAGATATCAGTCCTGTCGGACGCTTGAGCTGATAGCACCGGCTGGGAAGTGTTTCGCCACCGTTCAGTTGCACACGACAGTTTCATCAATCACGTCCCACGTCGATGATCCAGTCGTTGAAGACTTCTCCTTTGCTCTTGATGAAATTGCGAGCTTGGAAGACTGCACTGACCCGGACTGCGAATGGTGCCACCCGACTGCCGACGAATGAGCTGGGGCCCCACGGGGCCCTTTCTCATTCCGCTGCCAGCAGCACCCTGCCGCCACCATTCTTGCGCGCCGCCGTGACCGCCGCCTTGATCGCTACCGCCGATTCCAGCCTGGCCGCAGCGCCGGCGATCTCGGCTTCGACAGCGCTGCACCATGCTTGCATGATCGGCCACGTCCTGTGCGTGCCATTGTGCAACGCATAGTGAGCACCAGTCACGTCTCTGGCGTCCGGGTTGTGGTCGAGGATAGCGGCAGTGTCCGTCCGCAGCAGGCCGAGCGTCGTCTCGCCATGCGTCGCGAACGCACGCCTGACGTCGTGAGGCGAGGCGTGGACGCCGGGCAGCCAGCCCAACATATGAGTGAGTGTGCTCGGATTGATATGCGTCAGCTCCTCGCCCTGCCGACGCGCGCGGATCTGGGGGAACAGCCAGGCGGAATCGGTCTCGACGTCGAGCATGCGCTGCACCACCGCCCACGCGACCGGCGGCAGCGGGATCGTGTGCGGTCGGCGCTTCGCCTTCTTCGAGCGGCTCTTCATCGACCGCGGCGGGATATGCCACAGACCACCCTGCCCTTCACCGAGCGCCTCGAAATCCTGCCGGCGGGCTTCGACGACCGTTCGCCGACGCTGCACGGTCCAGCACATCAATTCCAAGGCCGCGGCTACGGTGTCATGCACCGCGCCTGACCGGGCGATCGCCACGATCCTGCCGATCTCGGTCATCGGCGGCACGTAACCGGGACCGAACGGATCCTCTGGGTCCGTGTCGTCTTCGATCAGCGACGGCTCCGGGGCTTTCAGGCCGTGCATGATCCCCGGCTGCACGCCGCTCTTGGCGGCTTGGCCATCCTCGGCCAACCAATTCCAGAACCTGCTCAGGACCCTCTGCGTGTTTTGGGCATGGGTCTCGCGACCGGATCGGTGAATGTCGCCGAGTATGCCTGCCAACTGCTGTCGCGTGATCAGCGGAAGCGGTGTGCCATCGAGGTCCTTGAGGTCCTCACCGCAGAGCTTCCAGCTGTAGTCTTTCCACGTGTCATGGCGACGGGTGCGGTGGACCTCCGCGAGGAACTTTTCGCGGCCCTCGGCGAAGGTCCAAGCAAAGACTTGCCGCGGTGCCGGATCCGGCGCGGCCAATGTCACCGCCTCGGCCTTGCCCATGGCCGAACGCATCCGATCCAGCCAAGCCTCGTCGGGGACGCCCATCTTGTCGCGGAGCATCAGCTGGGCGCGATCGACGATCGACCTCGCCTCAGCGATGGTCCACAGATCCACGTCGCCTAACGCCAACCGCTTGTCCTTGCCACCCATCTGATAGCGCAACGACCATTGGACGCCCGTCGCCGAGACGCGGAGCGACAGCCCACGGCTCCGGGCATCGACGATATCGTGCCGGCGGCAGCCGGGGCCGCTGTCGGACTTGGCCTTGGCGATGGTGGTGGCGGTGATCGTGACTGGCATGCTGGGGCGACCTCTGCTCGCCCCAATGGCCGACTGGGGCGACATTGGGGCGACTTCCAGCAAATCAGCCACCGCTCGCGTTTTCAAGGGCCGTCGCGCTATGTCGTTAACAGAAAAGAGAAGTTTGGCGATCTACGCTACAGATCGATGCCGCCGAATGCCCCAGAATTGGCTGTAACACGGATTTCCTAATCCTGAGGCCACTGGTTCGAATCCAGTCGGGATCACCAGTTTTCCAACCGTGACATTACGATATCCGCCTCGGACGCCGTGAGCGGACCTTTGATTCCGACCTTTTTTCGGGCGAGGGCAAAGCCGAGACCGGCGGCCCGGAGGGGCTCGTCGGGGTTTTCCGCGTAGGCGCTGAGGAAACCGCCGCAGAAGGTATCGCCGGCGCCATTGGGGTCGACAGCGAGGAAGTCCTGTGCCGGGGCGCGTTCGGGCAGTGACTCGGCGCCGGAGGCCGAAAAGACCGTCGCGCCGGCATGGGTGCGGGCCACGATCTTCGCCCCCGGGGTGAGGCGGTCCAGCAGGCCCGGAACCGACTCCGAACCACCCAGCAGGGCAAATTCCTCGGCATTGAGATGAAGAATATTGGTCTGGCGGAGGAGCGGGGAAAGCCCCTGCCCGCCCGGCGCGATCCAGGCCATGCCGGGATCGAGGGAAACCATCAGCGATGGATTGAAGCTGCGAGCGGTCGCGAGAATGCCTGCGATGAGGCCGGGGGCCTCGGGATCGAGGAAGGAGGTGACATGGACGAGGTCTCGTCCGGCTATCGCTTTGGCGAGTTGGTCGCGGTTTGCGGTGAGCCAGGCGGCGATGCCGGCGTTGGCGCCGAGAGCCGTCAGCAGAGTGCGGCCCGATGGTTCGACCATGGCGAGGCACGTGGCGGGCGGCAGCGGTGAGACGGCGACTGAGCCGGTGTCGACGGCCCATTCCACCAGCGTGGCGAGATGCGGCTGAGTGCCGGCCACGGAACCGGCAATGCCAAAGAAGGCGAGGTCGAAGGCCCGGTCGCGATTGAGCAGCGCCACGACGCGAGCAACGTTGAAGGCAGAGCCGCCGAGCCAGGTGGCGGCGCCCCTGCCCTCGAGAAGCGCGCTGCCGCGCTGGGCCACGGCGTCGGAGACCGGCGTTTCGACCAGCGGGGTCGCCTCGGCGCCGAGCAAAGGCAGCAGGTCAGCCGTCGGCTGCTCCACCACCACATCGCGGTTCATGGCGCCCAGAAATCCGATTTTTCTCATGGATCGCTGGTAGCGCGGGGCCCGTCGCCAGACAAGCGGACCGCTTTCAGAGGCCGTATTTTTCCAGCGTGGCGTAGTATTCGTCGCGCAGTTCCTCGACGTCGCGGCCGGAGGACCAGGAGGCGTCGATGGCGTCCTTGACCTCCTGCGGCACCTCTTTCCAGCGTGCTTCCCAGGCTTCGCTCTCATTGGTCCAGTAGGAGACGAGCTCGTAGCGATCGGTTGGGAGCTTCAGCTCCTGGCGGACGAACTTGCGGATGGCGCGCACGGTACGCTGTTCGCCGGCGACCCAGATGTAGCCCGGCGTGGGAGACAGCGGCATGGCCTTGATGACATCGGCCATGCGGCTGGGCGCTACACCATTGCCACTGCGATGCAGCCAGGTGACGGTGGCGAAGTCGTGATGCGGCAAGGGCTGCTCATGCTCGGGCGCGGCAACCTCGACAAATACACGGGTCTGCAGGTTTTTCGGCGATTGCTCTAGGAGACGGGACAGCGCCGGAATGCCGGTCGCGTCGCAGACCAGCAATTGCCAAGTTGTGTCCTCGGGACGGGCACAGATGCCGCGGGGGCGATTGACGGTGATGCGGTCGCCGGGCCGGGCCTTCTGCGCCCATTCGCTGGCAAGCCCGCCCTCGTGCACGACGAAGTCGATGTCGAGTTCATTGGCCTCGGGGCGATGGGCGCGCACGGTGTAGGTCGAGCAGCGGATGGCCTCCTGACCGCCATCGGGATAGGTCCAGCGGCCATTCTCGTCGATATGGGGCAGATGCAGGCGTCCGGTTTCCTCGTTGGGAAAGAAGAAGCGCATGTATTCGTCAGCAATGCCGGTGCCGGGATAACCGGCCAAGCCCTCGCCGCCAAAGGTGAGCCGCATCATGCCCGGCGTCAGGTAGCGGGTGGCGAGGACGGTGGCATCGTAGAAGATCTTGCTCATGCTGAAGTCCTCGGTGTGGCGAGACCGCCGAACTGGGCCGAATGGAGATGGGCATAGGCGCCGTTGCGGGCCAGTAGCTCATCGTGCGGCCCCTGTTCGACAATGCCGGTTTCGTCGACGACGACGATGCGGTCGGCATGCTGGATGGTGGCCAGACGATGGGCGATGACCAGAGTGGTGCGGCCACGCGACAACTCGGTCAGCGACTGCTGGATCGCCAGCTCGGTGGCGGTGTCGAGGGCGGAGGTGGCCTCGTCGAGCACCAGGATGGGCGGGTTCTTGAGGAAGATGCGCGCAATGGCGACACGCTGCTTCTGCCCGCCCGATAGCTTGACGCCGCGTTCGCCCACAACCGTGTCGAGGCCATCCGGCAGGCGCTTGATGACGCTGTCGAGCCGGGCCGCGCGGGCGGCAGCGAGGATGTCCTCGTCGGTGGCGCCGAGGCGGCCATAGGCGATGTTCTCGCGCAGCGTGCCGCCGAACAGGAAGACATCCTGCTGCACGATGCCGATCTGACTGCGGAGGCTCGCCTGGGTCATGTCGCGGATGTCGATGCCGTCGATGCTGATGGCGCCATCGCTGATTTCGTAAAAGCGCGGAAGCAGCGCGCAGAGCGTGGTCTTGCCGGCGCCGGAGGGTCCGACAATGGCTACCGTCTCCCCTGCCCGCACGGAGAGGCTCAGCCCATCGATGACCTTGCGACCCCCATGCTCGTAGGCAAAGCCGACGTCGCGGAACTCGATATCGCCGCGCAGGTGATCGACAACCTTGGCGCCCGGGCGATCGGCGATGTCGGGCTCAGTGTCCATGAGCTTGGTGAAGCGGCTGAAGCCGGCAATGCCCTTGGGGTACATTTCCAGCACGCCGGTGATCTGGTCGATGGGGCGCATGAAGACGTTGACCAGCAACAGGAAGCTGACGAAACCGCCATAGCTGAGCTGGTCCGAGGTCACGAGCCAGGCGCCGAACAACATGACGGCGAGCTGGACGAGGCGCGTCGAAAGGAAGGTGACGACATTGCTGGCCGTCATCAGCGCATAGGCCTGGAGCTTGGTGGTCCGGTAGGCCTCGTTATTGCCGGCGAAGAGCTTTTCCTCGTGCGGCTCGTTGGCAAAGGCTTTTACGACGCGAACGCCGCCGATGGAATCTTCGACGCGGGTGTTGAAGTCGCCGACGCGGCTATAGAGCTCGCGCCAGTTGCGGTTCATGCGGGCGCCGTAGGTGGTGACCAGCCAGGTCATGACGGGCACCAGCGTCACGGTGATGGCCGCCAATTGCCAGTTAGTCATGAACATCAGGATAAAGGCGCCGAGGAAGGTCATGATGGCGAGGAACAGGTCCTCGGGGCCGTGATGGGCGACTTCACCGATGTCTTCGAGGCCCTTGGTCACGTGGGTGATGAGGTGGCCGGTCTTGTTGTTGTCGAAGAAGCGAAAGCTCAGTTTCTGCAGGTGATTGAACACCTGGCGCCGCATGTCGGTCTCGATATGGATGCCCAGCATGTGGCCGAAATAATTGACCACGCCGCGCAGCGCCGCCGTGAGGCAGTAAATGACGAGCAGCACGATGCCGGTCAGCACAATGAGGTTGAAATTGCCCTGGGGGAGCAGCGTGTCGATGAAGTAGGCGACTGCCAGGGGGAAGGCCAGCTCGAGCAGGCCGGCGACCACGGCACTGCCGAAATCGAGCGCGAAAAGACCCTTATAGGGGACGTAATAGGAGAAGAACCGCTTCAGCATGATAACTTGACTTGAATAATCCGGTTACCCATTGCCCCATTCGCGGCGCGCGAACAAGGTCAAAATGGGCTCATCGGTTCACTGTCGCGTCGGATGTCCGGCAACCGCCAAGGCCAGGTCGGCTTCAAAATGGGTGCCCTCTTCGGATCTGAAGCGGTAGGTGCCACCCATCTGCGAGACCACGCCACGGACCAGGCGAAGTCCCATGCTGGCAGACGTATCGGCGGGCTCGCCCATGCCCGGACCGTTATCGGATACGGTAAGTTGGGCGCGGCCGCCTCCCTTGTCGCGCAGGGTGACGGTGATGATGCCGCGCCGGCCATCGTTGAAGGCGTATTTCAACGCATTGGTGACCAGCTCGCTCAGCAGCAGCGAAAGCGGCGTGGCATGGTCGCGATCCACCGGCACATGGTCGAGGTCGTAAACCACGCGCACATCGACGCCATATGCATGTATGACCTCATCGACCACGACCTGGACCAGGTCATGGGCGTCGATGTCCTCGTAGCGGTCGTGCTGGTAGATGTGCTGGTGCATGGCCGCCATGGCACTGAGGCGGCTCTGCAGATCCGCCTTGGCGCCGGCCGGAATATCCTGCATTCGAACAAGGGACTGCACCGACTGCAGGTTGTTCTTCACCCGGTGATGAATCTCGCGGAACAGCAGCACATTGGTTTCGTTGGCGGCTTCGAGTTCGGCACGGCGACGGGCGTCGCGCCGCAGCAGCCGGAGAATCCAAATGCACCCCCCGACAAGGCCGAGCAGAATCGGCGCCGCGATAATGAGCACCGAGATGATGGCTGCGCGCAGGCTATTCCAGGTCTCGTTGGTGGCGATGGAGGCCAGGGCCAGGATTTCGGTGCCCGGGACGGCGCGATAGCTGACGACACGCGATATGCCGTCCACCGGCGACACATCGGAGAAATAGGTGCCCGCCTCGGCCGCCGGCAGGTGCTGGGTGATCAGCGGGTGCTGGGACAGGTCCACAGGCTCGCCGACAGCGGGCGCGCGCGCCATCAGCGCCCCGTCCCGCCGCACCAGGCTCACGGTCGAACCGTCTTCGAGATCGAGGCTGGAGAGGAAAGATTGCAGCAGCGAGGCGCTGAATGAAACCATGATCGCCCCGGCGAAATCGCCCTGGCGGTTCACGCGGCGCGAGAAAACGAAGATCGGCTCGCTGGTCAGGCGGCTGACCAGGAGGCCCGACGTGTAGGACGACGCACCATCGCGGAGCGCCGTGAAGTATTCACGATCCGCGACGTTGACCGCTGCGGAGCCGGGCACGGTGGAAAACAGCGTGTGGGCATCGGCATCGATGATGTAGACGTCGATATTGCCGGGAAGTCCCTCGACAGCGGCCTGAAGAACTTCACTGTCGTTGCTCAGCGTCGGGCCGAGCGCGGCATCGACGCGCCGCAGCGTCTGGTTGGCCACCTGCGCCACCCAGCCGGCATTGGTGGCGACGACCTGCGCGGCGGCCTGCGAGCGCTCCTCAAGGCGGGTCCGCGTCTGGCCGATGGCCTGAAAGACGAAGTAGGCGAAGACGCAGGCAAAGGCCGCAACGCAGATGGACAGAATGGCAACCGCCACCGTTGCGGCGCGCACTTCCCCAATCCGGGTCTTATTCTCCCCCAACAGCCATGCCTCCCACAATCCTGCCCTTTTTTGCAGGCTTTCGTTGCGTCGCATAGGCCCAAAACAGATGCAGTTGTCGAAGTTTACCGTGCAAGCCCCGATTGACGGCGGCGCACGGGCATTAAGATGGCGGAAGGCTGGCCGTGATAGTGGCGGTAGTTTCCCGGCGAACCGAAAGGAATGACATGAAGAACCTCCATGCAATGCTGGCCGCAGGCGCCGTCGCCGTGATTCTGGCCGGATGCTCGTCCTTCAGCGGGCCAGCATCGCCGGGCGCGCTGTCGGCCGGCCTGTCGGCGCGCATGGACCAGCCCAATGCCACCCTGAACAGCCAGGAAGCCATCGGCCTCGTCAACGCCTATCGCGCCACCCGCAACATGCCGCCGCTGGTGGCCGATGCCGGACTTAACGGCACTGCACAGGCGCTGGCCAACCAGTATGCCCAGACCGGCACGGCGCCGACCAAGCCGCAAGCGCTGGCGCAGATGAAGCTGAGCGCCGGCTATGCCACGTTTGCGGAAACCTTCTCGGGCTGGCGCAACAATGCCGCCGACGCCGTGGGGCTTGCCGCACCGGCGACCAAGGCCGGCATTGCCGTGGCTTATAACCCGACATCGAGCTATGGTGTGCACTGGGTGCTGGTCCTTGGCAACTGACGGCCAAACTATCGACGCCAGGGGGCTGAAATGCCCCCTGCCCGTACTGAAGCTGGAAAAGCGGCTGGCGGAGGTGGTGAGCGGGACCGCCATTACGGTCCTCGCCACGGACCCGATGGCGAAGATCGATATTCCGCTTCATTGTCGACGGAACGGACATGACTGCGCCGCCGACGAGGCCGACGGCGCCTTGCGGTTCGTGGTGACGAAGGGAAGCTAGGGTCTTAAGGGCCAAGAAGGGCGCCAGCCATCGCCGGGGTGACAGCCGTACTTGTTTCTAAAGATCGGCCGGGCGTGGGCGCGGCAGGGCGACGTTGACACCGCTGACCGGAATGCTTGGGCGCAGCGTGCCATCAACGGATGCGCTTTCGACCGCGGGCGGCGTGCTGAACATCGGCATATGCGCCGGGCGCGGACGCGGGAAAGCGATGCCGGTGCGCAGGCGCCCCAGATCGACCGCAGTGTATTCACTGAGCTGGATTTCCTCGGTCAGGTAGCTCGGATTGTCACCCAGGCCCATGGGGAACTCGGCCTCCTGGGCGGCGACATAGGCCTTGGCTTCCTTGCCGCAGATCAGCGGACGCATATCGGTGGGCGGCGCGCCGACGGCATTGGTCAGGGCCAGTATGTTCTGGCCGGTGGGGCGTAGGCGGCCATCGAGCGCTTCGAGAAAGAGGCCAGCCGCCCGCTCATTGCGCTCGCGGGCGGAGGAGCCGCCCAGAACAACGGCCAACAGGCGCCGTCCGTCGCGATCCACGGTGGCGACGATATTGAGGCCCGAGGCACAGACATAGCCGGTCTTCATGCCGGTGGTGCCGGCAAAGCCTTCGAGCAGGCCGTTGTTGGATTCCATGCGCTGCTTGCCGAGATTGACCACGCCGGTATCGAACATGGGCATGTATTGGGGAAAGCTCTGCTCGATATAGAGGGCGATGATGGCGAGGTCGCGCGCGCTGGTGACCTGGGCGGGATCGTGCAGGCCGTGCGGATTGACGAAATGGGTCGCCGTCAGCCCCATGCGGCGGGCGGCGTCGTTCATCTTGGCGACGAAATCGGCCTCGTCAGTGCCCACGGTCTCGGCGATGGCAACGGCGATGTCGTTGGCCGACTTGACGATGAGAATATAAAGCGCGTCCTTGAGGCTGACGGTGCTGTCGATCTCGAGGCCCGACTTGCTGGCCGCCTGATTCCAGGCATTGCGGGAAATCTTGACCGGTGTCTCCAACGTTACCGTTCCGAGCGCGAGCTGCTCGAAGACGACATAGGCGGTCATCAGCTTGGTGAGCGAGGCCGGGTGCCACGGCTTGCCGGCATCCTGTGCGTAAAGCACATCCAAATTCGCACGGTCGACCACCAGCAGCGGCGTGGCCCAGACGGGCACGAGAGCGGCAAGGTAAAGAACCAGTGCGAGAAGGAAACGGCGGACTAAAGGCAAAGGAGAGCAACTCCGGGCGGTCGGGCAGGAACGGCGCACCTCATATCAGCCAAGGGATGCAAGCTCAAGGAAAGCGGGCTGACAGGGCCGTGAAGGTGCTGACAGGAAATGTCAGCGCATGGGGCAATGGTGTTTGCAACAGACCAGGAGACCGAAATGACCACCATCGTGACCATCCTCACACCCGGCTATGCCGATTGGGAAACTGCACTGCTCAATGCCGGCGCGCGCGAATATTACCAGATCGAGACCCGTTTCGCGACGCCGGGTGGCGAGCCCGTAACCTCGGCGGGCGGGCTCAAGGTGATGCCCAACATGGCGGTGGAAGACATCGAAGTCGACCGGGTGGACGCCATTCTCGTCAATGGCGGCACGATCTGGTCGACGGAAGACTATCCGGACATCTCGTCGGTGCTGCGCGCGGCGCATGCGGCCGGCACGACGGTAGGCGGGATCTGCGACGGGGTGACGGCGCTGGCGCGAGCGGGCCTGCTGGACAGCGTCCGGCATACGGCCAACGGGCCGGAAAGCCTGCCGGAGACCGGTTATGCCGGCGTGGCGCACTACGTGGAATCGCCGCGAGCGGTCCTCGATGGGCGGATCGTGACGGCGCCGGGCACGGCGCCGGTGAGCTTCATGGGCGCCGTGCTGGAAACGCTCGGCCTGCGCAATGGGGACCTCGACTTCTATCTCGGTCTCTACGCGGCCGAGCATCAGGCCGCCTGAGTTACACAGGCAGCATCAGCGTGGTGGAGCGCGTGACCTGCCCGGTCAGCGGCAGGTCGGCCGAGGATTGGCCGACGCGGATGGTAAAACTGCCCGCCTCGACCAGCCAGTGCCGTGCCTTTTCGCGATACCAGGCGAAAGCGCGGGCGTCGAGCAGCATGGTCACCGATCGTTGCTCGCCGGGCTGGAGATGGAGCTTTTCAAAGGCCTTCAGCTCCTTGGCCGGGCGCGGTTCGCCGGAGGCGTCGTCGCTGACATAGAGCTGCACCACGGTCGCGCCGGCACGGGCGCCGGTATTGGTAGCTGTGAGCGAGACGACGAGCCGGCCGTCGCTCTCGAAGGCGCTGTCGTCGATGACAAGGTCTGACAGGGAGAAATCGGTGTAGCCGAGACCAAAACCGAAGGGGTAGAGCGGGGTCATGCCCAGCTTGTCATAGTGGCGATAGCCGACAAAAATGCCCTCCTCGTAGCGCACCTTGCCCTCGAGGCCCGGATAGACCTCGCGATCCTGGCTATGGGCGGGATTGTCGGCCCAGCGGACCGGAAAAGTCTGTGGCAGGCGGCCGCCGGGTTCGGCCGCACCTGTCAGCACGTCGGCAATGGCATTGCCGGCTTCCTGGCCGGGGTACCAGGCCTGCAGGATGGCGGCGACATTGCCGACCCAGGGCATTTCCACCGGGCCGCCGGTCTGGAGCACAACAACGGTGCGCGGATTGGCGGCGGCGACGGCTTCGACCAGCTCGTTCTGGCGGCCGGGCAGCAGGATGCCGTCGAGATCGCTGCCCTCGGTATCCCATTCGCCATTGCGACCAATGAAGATGACGGCCGTTTCAGCGGCGCGGGCGGCGGCGACCGCCTCCGATATCTCGGCATCGCCCATGGGACGGCCGATGCCGCAGGCAAAGGCGGCGAGGCCGAGGGTGGCAAAATCCTTGGTGGCGAATTCGATGACGATTTCGTGGGCATGGCCGGCGGTGAGGTCGAGAGTACCCACGACTTCGTCGCAGCCTTCTTCGAAGAAGGTTCGACCCTTTGTCCAGTGGGTCCAGGCATCGGCGACCAGCCTGCCATCGACAAAGACTTTGGTGAAGCCGGCAGAATAGATGCCGACGCGATGCTCTCCGCTGACTTCAGGCGTGAAGGCGCCGCTGATGCGGGCGGAGAAATGCAGCGGGTCGACCTTGCCTTCGGCGACTTGGCCGATCCAGAAGGCCTGCGCATCTTCCATGGTGCCGACATGGACGGGTTCGCCGCTGAGAGTCTGGTTGGCGAAATATTCGACCGTCAGGGCGCCACGCAGCAGGGGCTCGAAGCGGTGGTTGGTGCAGCCGGGCGCGTAGGAAAGGCGGGTTTCGCCAAGCGCAGACACCAGCCCTTGCCAGGGCGAGATGCGGTAATGGGCGTTGAGCTGGGCGGAGCCGCCGCCCATGATCTGCGCGGTCTTCGCATTGGGTCCGATGACGGCGACGGAGCCGTTGCCTGTCAGGGGCAGGATGCCGTGATTTTTCAGCAGCACCGCAGCCGCGGCACCGGCGCGACGGATCAGGGCGCGATGCTCGGGACGGTCATCGGCGCGCTCGACGAAGGGCCTGTGATCGTCGAGGGAGCCGACGCGATCCATGAGGCGCAGCATGGCGAGAACGCGCTTGTCGAGCGTTTCCTGGGTGACCTCGCCTGCCTTGACCGCATCGATGAGTTTCTGGCCGCGATCGCGCGGCGGGCCGGGCATTTCGAGGTCGAGACCGGAATTGACCGTGGGCGCGGTGGAATGGGAGCCGAACCAGTCGGACATGACGATGCCGTCATAACCCCATTCGTCGCGGAGGACGGTGGCGAGCAGCCAGTTGTGCTCGGAGGTAAAGGTGCCGTTGAGGCGGTTGTAGGAGCTCATGACGCCCCAGGTGCCGGCCTTTTTCACCGCATGTTCGAAGGGAAAGAGATAGATTTCGCGCAGCGCGCGTTCGCCGACCTCGCTTGAAATCGTGGTGCGCTCGATCTCGCTTTCATTGCCGACGAAATGCTTGATGGTGGCGCCGATCCCCTGCCCCTGCAGGCCGTTGATATAGCCGACGGCAAGCTCAGCCGTGAGAATCGGATCTTCCGAATAGCATTCGAAATTGCGGCCATTGGTGACCGAGCGGTGGATGTTCACGGTTGGCGCCAGCAGCATATGCGCGCCCTTCGATTTCACCTCGTCCGCCAGGGCAGCGCCAATCTCGGTCACCAAAGGCACGTCCCAGGTGGCGCCCAAGGCAATGCCGACCGGAAAGCTGGCCGAGTTGACGCCGCCGATGAGCGAGCCGCCGCCGCGGGCGCCATTGGGGCCATCGGTGACGCGGAGCTTGCCGATGCCGAGCCGCTCGACCGCGGGGACGGACCAGAAATCCTCGCCCGACAGCAGCGAGACTTTTTCTTCAAGGGTCAATTCGCGCAGCAATTGATCGATACGTTCAGTCACATCGTCGCTCCCGGAGACTAGTCGGCGGGAGGAGACAGGGCCGCGCCGGGGCTGTCAACCGTTGCACGCGACGACAGGTTGATCACATCGGCTCCTGCCCTCTGGTATATTCCAGTAACCGTGTCTATATTTGTGCCTGAGTTACGACTATGGAGGCGCACATGCCGCTGCCCGACAAATCCACATCCCTCACCGATACGTCGCAGCATGCCAATTGCTCGGCCATGTCCGATGTTCTCAACCGCATCGGTGACAAATGGAGCGTGATGGTCGTCGGCATGCTCGGCCGCAACGGGACGCTGCGTTTCAACGAGCTCAAGCGGATGATCAACGGGGTGAGCCAGCGGATGCTGACGCTGACGCTGCGCAACCTCGAACGCGACGGCCTGGTCACCCGCACCATCTATCCCGAGGTCCCGCCGCGGGTGGAATATAGCCTCACCGAACTGGGCAAGACCCTGCAGGTGCCTATCAGCGCCCTGTGGGATTGGTCGGCCGAGAACCACCACGCCATTATCGACGCCCGCGCCATCTACGATTCGCGTGAGGTGGCGGTGGCCGCCGAAGCGCCGCGCAAGATCGCCTACGCGCGGGGCTGAAGCCCCGCTCAGCTCTCGCTGCCAGCCATATGGGCGAAGCGGCTGAGGTCACCCGACGCGCTGGCCAGCACTTCGCGACGTGCTTCCGCACGCGGGCTGGACGGCAGATTGAGGGCATTGACGAGGGCTCGGTATTCCTGGCGCGCGCTCATATGCGACATGGACGGCACACCGCCCAGCAGATCGTCGTCGAGCGGATCGAACACGGTCATGCCAGTGGCAAAGAGCGATCGGAAGATGACGCGCTCGGCGATGCCATCGGCAACGCGGCAGCCGAGGCGCATGGCAATGCGCTCGAGCATGGTCTGTACCTGGCGCATGTTGCGCGAGGACAGCATGGAAATTCGGTTGCGGACCAGGACCCAGTCGATGTTGCGACCATCGATGGACAGGCGCTCGGAACGCGCGCGCTGCACCAGCCTTGCATAGTGGCTCAGCTCGCGCGGCTCCCCGGTGACCGGATCGACCTGCGCCATGACCGAGAGGTCGATGAGGCTGTCGTTGACCGGCGTTACCAGCGTATCGGCGAGCGAATGGGCCAGCCGGGCGAGATTGGTGTCGAAGCCGGGCGTGTCGATGACGATGTAGTCCGACTTGCCCTCGACCTCGCCGATGGCCTGGCGGAACAGGTCGAACTCGATGCGGTGATTTTCGCGGGCGGAATCGCCACGCGCCAGCGGCAGGTGGAAATGCGTCGTATGCGGCAGGCTCAGGCCCTTGGCGCGCGCCCAGTCGCGCCGATTGCGCACATAGTGGGTGAAAGTCTGCTGGCGGCTGTCGACGTCAATCGTCGCCACCTTGTGCCCTTGGTAGAGCAGATAAATGGCGAGGTGGAAGGCGGTGGTCGATTTACCCGAGCCGCCCTTCTCATTGCCAACAACGATGACATGCGCGCCTTGCCGCACTGTCGACTCCCCAAATCAGTTGGCCGGAGTGTGTTGATTTGGGACGCTTCGCACAAGAGGGATCGTGGTTACTGCGACGTAAACACCGCGTGCGTCCCGTCGCCGGGCCGCCAATTGCGACAAACAGGCGAACTATCCATGCACCTGACGCATGTGGCGCCTGCCAATGGGGCACTATCCAGGAGCGTGAATGGCGCGCATCCTCCTGTTCGTACCGTGACCTCCACCATGGAGCCTGCCCATGTTTGTACGAGCCGTCTGGCGCTTGAAGCGTCTGGTCGACATCAAGCAGACGTTGCGGGAAATGGACGTTCCCTCGACGCGTGATGCCGACATTCTGGGGATTTCCGGACCGGACTTTTCGAAGATGACAAAGTCGCTCTTCGACCGCTGATCCCGATGCACCTTTCGCATAGCTTCGTGGCCGCCGGGGCGCCTCTCGGCGGCCACGAACGCGTCACAGGTATGAACGATGAATGAATGGGCACTGCTGAAGCCTTGCGCAGAACGCATGGCAAGTTTGATCAATCTCTATCTGCTCGATCAGGTCAGGCCGGACTATATCTCTCCTTGCAAACGACAGGAGAAGACCAATGGACATCCGCAAGACTTTCAAGAAATGGGCCGCTTATCAGCAGACCGTCCGTGAGCTCGCCGCTCTCGACAATCGTCAGCTCAACGACCTGGGCATTTCGCGCACCGACATCAGCCGCGTTGCTCGTGACCATGCCGATACTCTCTAAAGATATCGCCGGTTATACTTCGATCCGAACGCTCGCCTCTCTCTGAGATGCGGGCGTTTTGATTTTAGGGGCGCGTGTCGCGACGCAAACGCCGATTGCCCCGGCCTCGTGGGCTTGGTATTTGCCAGCCCATGTCAAACGAACCCATTCATATCATCGGCGGAGGCCTCGCCGGCTCTGAAGCCGCTTGGCAGGCCGCGGAAGCGGGCGCCAAGGTCATCCTGCACGAAATGCGCGGCATCAAGCGCACCGACGCGCATGAGACCGATGCCTTTGCAGAACTCGTCTGCTCCAACTCCTTCCGCTCCGACGACCACGAGCAGAATGCCGTGGGGCTGCTGCATGAGGAAATGCGGCGCTGCAATTCGCTGATCATGCGCGCGGCCGACCAGCATAAACTGCCGGCCGGTGGCGCCCTGGCAGTGGACAGGCACGGATTTTCGGGCGCAGTGACCGAGGCCATCAGCAACCATCCCAATATTACGGTCATCCGGGAGGAAGTCGCCGGCTGGCCGCTAGGGGACTGGAAGCATGTCATCATCGCCACGGGTCCCCTCACCTCCCCGGCACTGGCCGAGGCCGTGCTGGAAAAGACCGGCGAGGACTCGCTGGCGTTTTTCGACGCCATTGCGCCCATCGTCCACTATGACAGCATCGATCACGACATCGCCTGGAAGCAGTCGCGCTATGACAAGGCCGGCCCGGGTGGAACGGGCGCCGACTATCTCAACTTGCCAATGGACAAGGATCAGTATTTTGCCTTCGTGGAAGCGCTGAAGACCGCGCCGCTGCACGAATTCAAGGACTGGGAAAAGGTGCCCTATTTCGACGGCTGCCTGCCCATCGAGGTGATGGCCGAGCGCGGCGTCGAAACGCTGCGCCACGGGCCGATGAAGCCGGTGGGCCTCACCAATCCGCGCAATCCCACCGTGAAGCCTTATGCCATCGTGCAGTTGCGGCAGGACAATGCCTTGGGCACGCTGTGGAACATGGTCGGGTTCCAGACCAAGATGCGCTACGGCATCCAGGCGGAGATTTTCCGCATGATCCCGGGGCTGGCCAATGCGCAATTCGCGCGGCTGGGCGGGCTGCATCGGAACACATTCATCAATTCTCCCAAGGTTCTGGCGCCTGATCTTAAACTGAAAGCTGATCCCCGCATTCGCTTTGCCGGCCAGGTGACGGGCGTCGAGGGCTATGTGGAGAGCGCTGCGGTGGGCCTGATCACCGGGCGCATGACCGCGGCAGAAGCTCTGGGCGGTTCGCTTGAGACGCCGCCGGTGACCACGGCGCTGGGCGCGCTGATCGGGCACATTACCGGCGGGCATATCGAGGCCGAGAGCTATAGCGGCGCGCGCAGCTTCCAGCCCATGAATGTCAATTTCGGGCTGTTCCCCGAAGTGACGATCACCAAGCCGGAAGGCGTCACCCGCTGGCGCGGCCCCGAAAAGACCATCGCCAAGCGCCGCGCCATTACCGGCCGCGCGCTCGAAGACCTCAAGGCCTGGGCATGACCCCCGCGGCGCTGGCAGACTATCTCCACCAGCATATCCCGCTCTCGCGGGCCATGGATGTGTCGGTTGTGTCGGCCGGTGTCGGCGAGGTGGTGCTGGAAGCGCCGCTCGAGCCCAATATCAACGTGCATGGCACGATGTTCGGGGGCAGCGCGGCAACGCTCGGGCTGCTGGCGGCCTGGAGCGTCACCCATCTGCGGCTGGAGGCCGAGGGGATCGCCAACCAGTTGGTGATCCACCGGACCGAGATGGAATATCTGCGGCCCATAGAGGGATGCGTGCGGGCATCGGCGCGACTCGATGAGGAAAGCTGGCAAGCGTTCCGCCATGTGTTCGACCGGCGCCACCGGGCGCGCATCAACGTGACGGCTGAGTTGCTGTTCGGCGGCGAAGTGGCGGCGCGACTGGCGGGCGAATTCGTGGCGATCGCGGAGCGCTGACAGGCTTCCATACCGTCCGCCCTTCGTCATTGCCCGGCTCGACCGGGCAATCCATTTCTCGGCACGCACAGCATCGTCGCATGGACCACCCGGTCAAGCCGGGTGGTGACGGTGGGGGCTGGACTTCTGAGTTGCGGACCTACCTGTTCCGCAGCGTCCACCAGGTGAGGCGGGCGATCTTGCGCCAGTCAGGCCGGTCCGGGGGCGGCGCGAAGGGCGATGAGCTGTAGGCTTCCCAATCCTTGAGCTGCTGTTCGAGCGGCGCGATGATGGCGAAGGCCGGGCGCAAGGCTGGGGGGAGAGCGCGGATTGCGACGCGCGCGTCATCGCGATGCTTGACGGCGAGTTCGACAATCTGGCTGAGGGCCGCCTGCAGACCTTCGCTGTCCTGGCCGGCAAAGATTTCGCTTTCGCGGACGCCATTGGCTTCCAGGATGGACCAGGGCAGCATGATGCGGCCCTGAGCGGAGACGTAGCCGAAGGCGCGCAGATGGCCGATCATGGCTTGGGCGACGCCCAGATGACCGGCGGCATCCCCCTGCTCGACCGGCTTGCCGCCATTGAGGATCATGGCTGCTAGCTGGAACAGGGTCGAGGCGGTTTCCCCGGCATAGCCCTCGAATGTCTCGAGATCGGGCATGGGATCGTCGTAGAGATCGAAGCGGCGGGCGCCGATGAGGCGCTGCAGCGTGCCGACCGGAAGGCCGTATTGCTCGATGGTGGTAAGCAGGGCATCGGCGAGCGGGTTTTGGCGGACGGCACCGTGGCCGCTGCCAGTGAGCGCGTCATTCCACCATTGCAGTCGGATTTCGCCCGGCTGCGGCCCCGAGACGCGCTCACGGATGGCGGCGATGTCGGCATTGAAGGCGTAAAGCGCGGTGATGGCCGGGCGGTGCTCGGCCGGAAGGACGAGGGTCGCCAGGAAACGGTCGCGGTCGGTGTCGCGCAGGGCCTGAGCGGCGAAGTCGAAACTTTCGGCCGGCATCAGCGGGCGTTCTCGACGGCGATGAGGGCGGCGCCGACGGCGCGTTCTTCGGCAAGCAGCACGTTGTAGGTGCGCACGGCGCCCCCGGTCTGGGTGGCCTCGATGATGATCTTGCGATCGCGAAACGCCTGGCGGATGGCCGGATCGATGGCGGTGATGTCAGCGCCGAGGCCGATCAGGAGGACGTCAAGACGGTCGGCCTGATCGAGCACCGGCTGCAAGCTTTCGAGCGTCAGTTCGGCGACCGAGGCGACAGGCCAGCCGGTCATGCCGCCGGGCAGGCAGAGCAACGAGCCCTTGTGCGACATGTCGGCGAAGCGGAAGCCGCCATTGCCATAGGCGTCGATGCCGACCTGCTGGGGGAAATGGGCTGTGGAAGTTTCACTGGTCATGAGTGCTATTGTCTCAAAACTCTCGATGTCATCCCGGCGCAGGCCGGGATCCATCTTGAGGTCTCAGGATGGACCCCGGCCTTCGCCGGGGTGACAGCCGGTGGTCTGGACCAGCTCTGCTGCCCCTCTCCATGGAGGCAAGCAGGATCGCATGGCTTACACGGAGGCGCCGTCGTTGGTCTTGGCCTTCTTGCTCGCCTCTTCAGCGGCGACTTCCTCGTCGGACTTCTGCTTGAGGCCGAAGTTGATGAGGATCGGGCCGTTGATGATGACCGACGAGTACATGCCGACGAGCGAGCCGAAGGTCATGGCGATTGTGAAGCTGCGCAGGGCCTCGCCGCCGAACAGCACCAGCGGCACGAGGGCCAGGAGCACGGTGAACTGCGTGAGCGAGGTTCGGACGATGGTCTGGTTGATCGACAGATCGATCAGCTCAGGCAGCGGCATCTTGCGGTGTTTCCGCAGATTTTCGCGAATACGGTCGCTGACCACCACGGTCTCGTTGAGCGACAGGCCCACGAGCGTCAGCACCGCGGCGATGGAACTGAGGTTAAATTCGAGTCCCGTCAGCGAGAACAGGCCTATGGTCATGATGATGTCGTGCGACGTCGTCGTGACCGCGGCCAGGGCGAACTGCCACTCGAAGCGGAACCAGATGTAGATGAGAATACAGACAAGCGCGATGATAACGGCGATGGTGCCGGTCCAGGCGAGTTCCCCCGACACGGTGCCGCTGACGGCCTCGACGCGGCGCACCTCGTAGGCGTCGCCGGCAAGCGCATCCGTCACCTGCTGGACGGCGATCTGGTCGGCCGACTGGCCGCCTTCCTGCGCCTGCACGCGCACCAGAACGTCTTCGGGCGTGCCAAAGCCCTGGACCTGGATTTCGCCCAGGTCGAGATCGGTCAGCAATTCGCGCACGCGACCCACATCGGCCGGGCCGCCGACATGCTGGACCTCGATGGCGGTGCCGCCCACGAAGTCGATGCCGAGGTTGAAACCCTTGGTGAAGGCGGCGCCGATGGAAACCAGCGACATGATGATCGAGAGCGCGATGACATAGCGCGAGATCTTCATGAACGGGATATTGGTTCCATCCGGAATGAAGCGGAATTTCTGGATCTTGAGCACCTTGGGACGGGTGCGCTTGTACCAGAGATGCACCTGGAAGGAGGTGACCGTGTAGGAGGTGAAAAGCGAGGTCAGGATGCCGAGGCCGAGTGTGACGGCAAAGCCCTGCACCGGGCCAGAGCCCATGAAATAGAGCACGATTGCGGCGACCAGCTGGGTCAGGTGAGAGTCGACGATGGTGCCCCAGGCGCGCTCGAAGCCGGCATTGATCGCCTGCAATGGCGATTTACCCGCTCGTTGCTCTTCGCGCATTCGCTCGTAGATCAGCACGTTGGCGTCCACGGCCATACCGATGGTCAGCACGATACCCGCTATGCCAGGCAGCGTGAGCGTCGAGCCGAGCATGGAGAGCGCGGCAAAGATCAGGATGATGTTGAGGATCAGCGAGACGTTGGCGAAGACGCCCCAGATGCCATAGGCGATCACCATGAAGGAGAGGACCAGCACCGACGCCACGATGCCGGCGGTGAGACCGGCCTGGATCGAGTCGGCCCCGAGGCTGGCGTCTACGGTGCGCTCCTCGATGACGTTGAGGCTGGCCGGCAGCGCACCGGCGCGCAGCAGCACGGCCAAGTCGTTGGCGCTGGCGGTGGTGAAGCTGCCGCTGATCTGACCCGAGCCGCCGGTGATCGGCTGCTGGATGACTGGGGCGGTTATGACTTCGTCGTCGAGGACGATGGCGAAGCGCTGGCCGACATTGGCCGAAGTGAGCTCGCCGAAGGTGATGGCGCCGCGGGTGTCGAACTTGAAGCTGACGACCGGGATGCCGCGCTGCTGGTCATAGGCGGGCTGCGCGTCAACAAGGGATTCGCCGCCGATGGACACGTCTTCATAGAGCAGCTCGCGGCCGCCATCCTGGCTGGGCAGGATCATGGTGCCAACCGGCAGGCCCTGGGCCTCGGCCTGGTCGGCGGTCATGCCCGGATAGACCATGTGGAAGGTGAGGCGCGCGGTCTGGGAAATGATGTTCTTGAGGCGGGTGGAGTCACCGAAGCCCGGCACCTGCACCATGACGCGCGTATCGCCCTGGCGCTGGATGGTGGGTTCGGTCGTGCCCAGTTCGTCGATACGCGAGCGGATCACCTCGATGGACTGGGCCACCAGGGAGCTCATGCGCTGGGTGATGCCCTCTTCGGTGAGGGCAATGGTGAGCTTGCCGTCCGTCGTTTCGCCAAAAGTGAGCTCGTTCACCCCCGCCCCGGCCGAAAAGAGGCTGTTGCTGAGGGTGTTCTGGAGCGCCTGGATGGCGGTTGCGGCGGCATCTTTCTGGGTCGGATCGGTCAGCTCGATGGTGATCGAATTGGTAGCCGGGTCCGTGGTGATGATGTTGCCGATGCCGTTCTGGTTGGCGAGCACGTTGCGCGCGTCGCGCCGCAGATCGCTCAGCCGCTGCTCGACAATGCCGTTGCGGTCCACTTCGAGCAGCAGGTGCGAGCCGCCCTGCAAATCCAGGCCGAGAACCAGTCCGGGCTGCGGCAGCCAGCCAGGCAGCGATTCCTGCACGTTCTTGGGCAGGAAATTGGGCGCTGCAAGCAGGATACCCGCGATAGCGACGAACAGAATGACGATTACGCGGAACGGCGACTGGTTCATTAAAGGCGTCCTGAAAAGGCATAAGGCCGGAGCCTTGGCTCCGGCCGGTACGGCGCTTAGGCCGGCTTGTTGTCGTTGACCGGCTCGGACTTGGAGCGCACATCGGCGACCATGCCGCGCACGACCTTGACCTTGACGCCCTGAGAAATCTCGACTTCGAGATCTTCACCATCGACGGCCTTGGTGACCTTGCCCACGAGGCCACCGGTGGTCACGACAGTGTCGCCACGGCGGATGGCGGAGAGCATCGCCTGCTGAGCCTTGAGACGCTTCTGCTGCGGACGGAAAATCAGCAGCCAGAAAATCAGCACCAGCAGCGCAATCGGCATGAGCTGAATAAAGATGTCAGTCATGCCGCCAGGGGCCCCAACCGCATCCTGCGCATAGGCGGGCGTTACAAACATCAGGCGAACTCCTTATCGATTCTTTTTCATGAGATGGGGCGGCCCGGTCCGGTGTCATCGGGACGGTGGACGCTATCGGGCTTGCCTGCACTTGCGCCCCGGCCAAAATCGCGCGGACTATACATTTGGGGTTTGCTTAATGCAAAGCCAATAAGGGCGCGCAGATTGACGCGCCAAAAGCGAAGGACGACGTGGTGAAAACCAAGGACTATCTGGACAGGATTGCCGATGCGCTGGAGACGATCGCGCGGTCCATGACCCAGGACGAGACGGCCGGCTTCACGCTGGGCGACGCCAATGCCTATCACTGGCAGGGCGAGGATAGCACCATGCTGCCGGTCGCCAAGGTCAGCCGCGTGCCGCTCGCCATGCTGCGCGGCATCGACCATGTGCGCGACCTCTTGCTGACCAATACCGAGCAGTTCGCCCGTGGCCACGGCGCCAACAATGCCCTGCTCTGGGGGGCGCGCGGCATGGGCAAGTCATCGCTGGTCAAATCCATCCATGCCGATATCGAAGCGCGCGAGGGTTTCGAGCGGCTGGTGCTGGTGGAGATCGCGCGGGAGGATCTTGAGACCCTGCCCCACTTGATGCGGGCAATCTCCGGGCAATCCGCACGCTTCATCGTGTTTTGCGACGACCTGAGCTTTGACAGCGGCGAAACCAGCTACAAATCGCTCAAGACCATTCTCGATGGTGGTCTCGAGGGGCGGCCCGACAATGTGCTGTTCTATGCCACTTCGAACCGCCGCCACCTGATGCCGCGCGACATGATAGAGAACGAGCGCTCGACAGCGATCAATCCGAGCGAGGCGGTGGAGGAGAAAGTGTCCCTCTCCGACCGGTTCGGCCTCTGGCTCGGCTTCCACAATTCGGACCAGGATACGTACCTGGCGATGGTCTCGGGCTATGCGGAGTATTACGGGCTCGCCATCGATGCCGAGGCGCTGCGGGCGCGGGCCATCGAATGGGCCGCGACACGGGGCGCACGTTCGGGCCGCGTGGCGATCCAACTGGTTCGGACACTCGCGGGCGAAGAGGGCAAGGCGGTTTGAGGCGTGCTATGCGGGCGCTCGATCCCTCCACGCCGTCACCACCGGGTTTATCCCGGTGGTCCATGCAGTGCCAAGATGGATTGCCGGGACAAGCCCGGCAATGACGAAAGATGGAAGAACCCGCACGTGAGCTGACAGCGCATCAAAAGAAAAAGGCCGGAGCACCACTTCCGGCCTTTTGCAGCTCTGGAGGGTAGTCAGTTCAGCTGGCGAGCAGCGGGACCGGGTCGACCGGTGTTGCGCCCTTGCGCAGCTCGAAGTGGAGCTGGGGACGCGACACGGAGCCGGTCTGGCCGACCGTGCCGATGGAGTCGCCGCGATTGACCACGGCACCCTTGGCGACGCTCATATCCTTGAGGTGAGCATAGGCCGAGACATAGCCGTTGGGGTGGCGCACCAGGACCAGGTTGCCATAGCCTTCGACGCCGGAGCCGACATAGATGACCGTGCCGTTTTCGGCGGCCTTGACCGAGGAGCCTTCCGGCACGTCGATATTGATGCCGGTGCCACGCGAGGCGGCGAAATCGGTGATGACTCGGCCCGAGACCGGCCAGCGGAACTTGTCATTGCCGGAGGCGACAGGTTCGGCCGCAGCAACCGGCGCAGGCGACACGGCAGCCACCTGGGTGGGTGCGGGTGTGGCAACCGGTGCCGCGACGGGCGCGGCGGCCGGGGTGGTGCCCAGCGGAGCCGGGGCAGCAGCGGTCTGCAGCGTATTGGTGGTGGCCAGATTGGCCGGACGATTGTCGGGCAGGCCCGGTACGGCCGAGACGGGCGCAGTGCTGGCGACCTGGACGCTGGCGGTGTTCACCAGATCCGAGCGGCCCGGGATGACGATCTTCTGGCCGACGATGATCTTGTCCGGCGAGCTCAGTCCATTTGCATGGACGATGGCCTGGGTGGTGACATCGTACTTGCGGGCAATGGTGTAGAGCGACTCGCCGGCGGCGATGGTGTGGGTATAGGCGTTGGTATTGGCGGCGGCCTGGACCGGGACGCTGGAATTGACCGGCAGGACGGCGCTGGACGGAGTGCCCATGGCAACGGCGGCAGGCGCGGCCGGCATTGGGGCAAGAGTTTGCGGAGCGGGCATGGCTTGCGTGGTTCCCATAGGTGACGACGAACTCAATGCAGGAAGGGCCTGGGTCTGCACCGTGGAGCCGGAGCCCCCGATCGGCGAAGTCATACCGGACGGCTGCATGAGGCCATTGCCGACCGGCGCGGGGGGCAGCGTGCTGCCACCAGGCCAGGATGCGCCGACATTGGCCGGCGGCAAGAATTCCATGCTGGCGACCTGCACGCTCTGAGGCGCGCCGAGGCTCGGGGGCATGGGCTGATTGAGTGTTGCCGGACCTGTCGGGGCGGCCGAGCCGGTGACGGTGGAGTCGCCAAAGCGGCTCCCAAGGCTCGAACAGCCGGACAATCCAACGGCTGCGATCATGATGCCAGCAAGGGCGACCGCACTTCTATGGGTCCGCGGAAAAACGCGATTACTCATCGGCTTTACTCGTACGCAGGTACTCAACAACTGAGCTTGACGCTACGCCGGTAAGGTAAAGACGAGTTTAAAGCCGATGCGATTTGAGCGAATTCGTGGCGCGGTGATTCAGAGGTGGGTAAGGTTAAAAGGAGAAGGCGCGATCACGCGTGCGGGAGATGGTAGCGAGCACCCCTCGGATCGACTCGAAGCGGAATGCCATGTGGTGAGAGGCCCTCGGATCAAGTCCGAGGGCGACACTGTGTGGGGAACCCTCGCACAGGTTCGATATAGCGAGGACTATCGCGCCTTGAGCGCCATATTGCCCAGCCGTGCGAGCGCGCCCTGGTGCGTCTGTTGCAGGGCAAAGGGGGTGACGGTGATGGCGTTGCCGCGGCGGAGCACTTCGAAGTCGGCTTTGGGGTCCAGCGGCTTTGGCGTCTCGGGGATTGCCATGAAGAATTTGCCCGGATTGTCGCTTGCATAGTGGCGTATGGGCGAGCGGGAGAATCGCTGGTGCGGCACGGCGACAAGGCCGGTCACATCATCGCCGTGGCAGAACGGGAAATTCACGTTGTAGAAGACGTCATCGCCAGCATGGGCTGCCACAAGCGCAGAAACGACCTCGGCGCCGTAGCGGCGCGCATTGCTCCATTCGGGGTCGCGCGTGACTTCGTAATCCATGGACTGACTCATGGCGATGCCGATGGCGCCCTGGAGCACGCCTTCGCGGGCGCCCGCGGCCGTGCCAGAGCAGTTGACGATGTCGCCCAGGTTCTGGCCGGCATTGACGCCCGACAGAACCAGATCGGCGGGACGATCTCCAAGCACATGGGTCATGCCGGCGACCACGCAATCGGCCGGGGAGCCACCAGTGACGGAAAATCGGCGCGGACCATGCTCGACGAGTGCCAGTTCGCGGCCGAAGCTGAAGCGGTGCCCTGCCCCGGACTGGTTGCCATCGGGCGCGACGATCCAGACATCGTCGGAGATCGCGCTGGCGATCTCGGCCATGATGGCAATGCCCGGCGCGTCGACGCCGTCATCATTGGTGATGAGGATGCGCAGGCTCATCCCCGGCCGCCGATGGATGTCACGCCGCCCATATAGGACTGGAGCGCCTCGGGGACGAGCACCGAGCCATCTTCCTGCTGATAGTTCTCGAGAACCGCGATGAGGCAGCGGCCGACCGCCGTGCCCGAACCGTTGAGCGTGTGGACATAGCGCGGCGCCTGCTTTTCGCCGGAAGGCCGATAGCGCGCTTCCATGCGGCGGGCCTGGAAATCACCGCAGACCGACACCGAGGAGATTTCCCGATAAGTGTCCTGGCCCGGCAGCCAGACTTCCATGTCATAGGTACGTCGGGCGCCAAAGCCCATGTCGCCGGTGCAAAGCTTCATGACCCGATAATGGAGGCCGAGCTTTTGCAGCACGGTCTCGGCGGCAACGAGCATGCGCTCATGCTCATTATCCGCTTCCTCGGGCGTGGTGATGGCCACCAGCTCGACCTTGTTGAACTGATGCTGGCGCAGCATGCCGCGGGTATCGCGCCCGGCAGAACCGGCTTCGGACCGGAAGCAGGGTGTCAGCGCGGTAAAGCGCAGCGGCAGCTCTTCTTCGGCGATGATGGATTCGCGGACGAAATTGGTCATCGGTACTTCGGCCGTGGGGATCAGCGCCAGACGCCCTTCGCCATGGGGGGTGAAGAACAGGTCCTCCTCGAATTTTGGCAACTGACCGGTGCCAAAGAGCGCATCGTCGCGCACCAGCACCGGGGGCTGGACTTCGAGATAGCCGTGCTCGGTCGTGTGCAGATCGAGCATGAACTGGCCGAGGGCGCGTTCGAGGCGCGCGAGCTGGCCCTTGAGCACCACGAAACGGCTGCCCGACAGCTTGGCGGCGATTTCGAAATCCATATTCGTCTCGGCGACGCCGATATCGAAATGCTCCTTGGGCGCAAAGGCAAAGCTCGGCTTGGGCGCGCGCGCCCGGGCCGCCGTTTCGGGCGAGCCGTTCAAACCGAAATACTCGACATTGCCGCCCTCGTCCTCGCCATAAGGCACATCGTCCATCGCCATATTGGGAATGGTCGACAGGGCGTCGCGCAGTTCCTTTTCCACCGCACGTTCCTCGGCCTCGCCGGCCGGGATGATTTCCTTGAGGCGTGCGACCTCGGCCATGAGTTCGGCGGCTTTCGCCTCATCCTTCTGGGCCTTGGCCTGACCGATCAGCTTGGAGAGGCTGTTGCGCTTTTCCTGGGCCTCGTTGAGGCGAACGATGATCTGCCGACGACGGTCGTCGATGGCGATGAGATCGCTGGAGCGGACGGAGACATTCTTGCGCTGCGACATGGCCTTGTCGAAGGCTTCGGGATTGTCTCGGATCCACTTGATATCAAACATCGCACATGCGGGCCCCTGCCCGCCTCCTTTGGTGACGCGGACTGTTTACGGACGTGGTCGGGGGGGCGCAAGGGGAAAGGGGCCCAAGGCCCCTCGCCCGCCGCTACGCGCAGACCTCTCCCCAGAGGGAGAGGCAAGATCAGGCCTGCTCGACGTTCTTGGCTTCCTCGGCGGCGAGGGCGGCCTTGCGGCGCTTTTCAACCATGCGGACCGAGAGGATGGCCAGTTCGTAAAGGCCGTACATCGGCAGGGCCAGGCCGATCTGCGAGATCGGGTCGGGCGGGGTAATGAAGGCGGCGACGATCAGGATGCCGACAATGGCGTAGCGACGGCCTTTCTTGAGCTGCTCGACATTGATGAGGTCGAGCTGGGCCAAGAGAGTCAGGACCACGGGCAACTGGAAGCAGACGCCAAAGGCGAGGATCAGCGTCATGGCAAGGCCGAGATATTCGGAAACCTTGGCCAGGAGCTTGATTTCGTCGGTCTGCATGCCGGCAAAGAAGCCGAGCGCCATGGGCAGGACGACGAAATAGACCATGGCCGCGCCGAGCAGGAAGAAGACCGGTGTGGCGATGAGATAGGGCACCAGTGCCTTGCGCTCGTGCTTGTAGAGGCCGGGCGAGACGAAGCCGTAGATTTGCGTTGCAAGATAGGGGAAGCCGATGAACACGGCGCCGAAGAAAGCGAGGTTCACCTGGGTGAAGAAGAATTCCTGCGGCGCGGTGTAGATCAGCTCCATGTCGCCCGGATCGGCATAGATCGAGCGATAGGGATTGAGCAGGATATCGAATATCTGCCCGGCGAAGAGGAAGCAGACGATCATCAGCACCACGATGGCGATGGCGCTGTGGATGAGGCGCTTGCGCAGCTCGGTCAGGTGTTCGAGCAGCGGAGCCTCGCTGCCGGCCAGCTCATCTTCCGGCTCGGCCATGGACTTGTCTTCGATCTGCTGCGGCTTGCTTTCGGCCATTATTCGCTCTTTCCGGCGGTGTCGGCCGGTTTCTTGCGTGGGGCGCGCGGCTTGGCGGCAGGCTTGTCACCGGTGGCCGGCGCCGGCTTGGCAGCCTTGGGAGCGGCCGGCTTGGTAGCCTTGGGAGCGGCCGGCTTGCGGGCAGGCTTGTCCGCCGCCGCTTCGGCCTCAGCCAAGGCGGCCTTGGTGCGTGCTGCCTTGGTCGAGGCAGCTGCCTTGGGCTTGGCGGTGGATTTGGGCTTTGCCGCGATCGCTTCCGGTTTCGGCGCGGTGACGACATTTGGCTTGCCGGGCGTGCGCGCGGCCTTGACGGGCTCAGCCTTGACCGGCTCGGCCGCTGCGGACTTGAAGCCGTAATCGGCAGCCAGTTCGTCGTTGGACTTCTTGGCGGGTGCCATGCCGGCCTGCTGCTGGATTGCGTCGACGACGCTTTCGGTGTTGGGATCAGTCGGCTTCAGCGCGCCGGTCGGAGACTGCGTACCATCCTTGCCGATGGCGTTGAAATCACGACGGATTTCGTCTGCGGTCTTTTTGAGGGGCGACGTGATCGAGGTGCGCAGATTGCGGACTTCATCGAGGCCGGTGGTCTTGTTGATCTCGCGCTGGAACTCACGTCCCATGCGCTGGATCTGTCCGATGACCTTGCCAACCTTGCCCATGACCACGGGCAGGTCCTTGGGGCCGATGAAGATCAGCGCAACGACGCCGATCACCAGCATCTCTGTCCAGCCTAGGCCGAGCATGGATTTATTCTCCGAAAGGCGGCGCGCCGCCTGCAGTGGTGGCTAGCGAAGGGACGCCTCAGGCGTCCTTGCTGCGATCCACTTCACGGGCCTCGACTTCGGCAGACGACTGAATGCGCTCGGCCGGCTTGTCGTCGTCCTTCATGCCCTTCTGGAAGGCTTTGATGCCGGAGGCGACCTCACCCATCATGCCGGAAATCTTACCGCGGCCAAACAGCAGGATGACGACAACGGCAACGACGAGGATGCCCCAGATAGACGGCGCGTGCATAGTATTCTCCCTAGAAGTCCAGATACGCGTTACACGCGATAGATAGACCGAGAAATAGGTTTAATCGCGCCCAAACACAAGAACGTGTAGCCCCCGGGCGTGATTCAGCGCGGGGAAAGGTCAGATTTCCCCGTCTTCCGGCTCGGGGTCGCCCAGGTCGGACGGGTCGAGCGGGTCCTCGTCGTCGCGCAGCCCGCCGTCGAACGGCAGCGGGATCTGCAGGTAGGCCGGGAGGCGGCCGGAGAGCAGGCCCGAACCCTTCAGTTCATCGAGACCGGGCAGATCAGATAGCGCTTCGAGCCCGAAATGATCGAGAAAGGCTTCGGTCGTGCCGTAGGTGACGGGCCGGCCGGCTGTACGGCGGCGGCCCCTCATCCGGACCCAGCCCGCTTCCATCAGAAGGTCGAGCGTACCCTTGCCCGTGGCGACGCCGCGCACCTCTTCGATCTCGGCGCGGGTCGCGGGCTGGTGATAGGCGATAATGGAGAGGGTTTCGAGCGCAGCACGGGAGAGCGGACGGGTTTCGTGTTCCTCGCGGCGCAGGAGGAAGCCAAGGTCCTCGGCGGTCCGGAAGGCCCAGCCCTCACCCCGCCGGACGAGATTGATGCCCCTCCCCTCATACTGGGCCTGCAGCACCAGCAAGAGGCCATTCACATCCGTGCCCTCGCCCAGGTAGGGCGCCATGTCGGCAGCGCGCAGCGGCTGGGCGGAGGCGAAGAGCAGCGCTTCGACGATTCGCAGGGAGCGGCGCAGCACGTCGCCGGTTTCGTCTTCCATCCCGATCACCGCGGCTCTTTCCGGCGACGGCGCATAAAGAGCGGCCCGAAGGTTTCGGTCTGGCGAATGTCGATTTCACCCTGTCGGACGAGTTCGAGGCTCGAGGCAAAGGTGGAAGCGCGTACTGTGGCGCGTTCCGACGGACGGGCGAGATAGTCCACCAGATAGGCATCGAGCGACACCCATTCAACGCTGTCGCCAATGAGACGCTGCAGGATGTCGCGGGCATCCTGGAGGGACCAGACCGTGCGCAGGCGCGGCGTGTATTCGGCGGTGATGCCGCGCTCGCGCTGGCTGGAATAGGCCTTGAGCAGGTCATAGAGGCTGGCCTCCCAGATGGAGCGCCGGGCAATTTCGATGGGCTCGGGTTCACCGCGGGCATAGATCTGGAAGCCGAGGCGGGGCCGGTTCATCAGGCGGCTGGCGGCCATGCGCATGGCTTCGAGCCGCTTCAAACGAAACTGCAGCATGGCGGCAAGCATCTCGCCGCTCGGCTCGTCGTCGCCCTGTGCCTGGGGCACCATGAGCCGGCTCTTGAGATAGGCGAGCCAAGCGGCCATGACGAGATAATCGGCGGCGACCTCGATCCGGCGTTCCCGCACGGTATCGATAAAGGCGAGATACTGTTCGGCCAGTGCCAGGACGGAAATGTTGGCCAGATCGACCTTCTGGCGTCGCGCCAGATCGAGCAGCAGGTCGAGTGGGCCTTCATAGCCACCCACATCGACATGCAGGACTTCATCGGCAGGCGGCGGGGCCGGCGTGTCGAACCAGTTGGTTTCTGCCTGTGTCATCTGCCGTCAGTGGATATGGCGTGTCGCCCATCCTTGACGCTGGTGCGAGCCAGCGTCAAGCGACGGACATCAGCTAGAGCACGAGGCAATCGCCGCCGGCGGCCTTCACATTGGTGCAGATATTGGCGGCGCCTTCGCGCGACGCGGCCGGCACCAGCACACGGTAGTAGATGCCGCGTTCGCCCAGATCGACGCGCTGGATCTGGGGGGATGCGCCGCCGAACAGCACGCCATAGCGGGTGTTGATGGCTTGGACGGTTGCTTGGGCCTCTGCCTCGCTGCGCTGGGAGGCGAGCTGGACATAGGCGGCGGCCGTGCCGGTCGGCGCCGTTGCAGTGGGTGCTGCCTCCTGCGGCGCGGCCGCGACCGGCGTGGTGGCGGTGGTGGTGGTGTTCGGCGCGGCCAGGGCGGGCGCGGCATTGGCGGAAGCGATAGCCGCCGAAGCCATGGCGGAGAAGTCCGACGGACGCTGCATCGGTACGGTCACGCTGCGGCCGGTGATGGGCTGACCCGTGGCGTCGACGACGGCAATGCTCGATCCCGGTTCGGCAGCGGGTGCCGTCGGCGTCGCGGGCACCGTCGCAGGGTCGATCGGCGTGGTGGCGGCGGCCGCTTCGGCCTCGGCCGAGGCATTGGCGATCAGGTCGGGCGTGGTGAAATCGGCGCCCGGCACATCCGGCACGTTGGGGCGATCGACCGGCAGGATGGCCGTGCCGGCCATGCTGTCGTCGCCACTTACGATAGTGCCATCGGGACGCACGGTGACGGTGCGGACCTTGCGATTGACGAGCCCATCCTGGTTCGGATCGACAGTCGTGCCGGTGGCGTCAGGGATGACTCCCGAGGTCGCGGCGGGCGTGTTGGCCGCCACCACGGCTTCGGTATCGGACTGGTCGCGGGAGACGATCTGCTCCTCGACATTCGCGGAAGCGCCGGAGATCTCATTGAAGACCACCGACTGCTGGGCCGACGCGCTGGTGTCGACTTCGGGCACTTCCTTGGTGGGGGTGGTATCGGCGACGATGACGGGGGCGGGTCCGGTGGTCGCGCCACCCTGCCCCAGCAGCCAGTAAAGGCCGAAACCGGCAATGGCCAGCAGACCGACGGCAACGAGCGGCCCGGCAACGGCGCGGCTCATGCGGAAGCCACGAACGCGGGAACGCGCGGGCGCCACCTCGGGTTCGGCTTCCATGGCGATATCATCAACGTCCGGCGAGCCTGCATTGACCCATTCGACATGGGCGCCGGTCGCGGCAGCGGCGGCAAGGATGGCCTCGTCCACAGAGCCGATGGCAGCCGGCGCCGGGGCGGGCTGCGCCTTGGCCGGCTCGGGGATGACCGGCTCGGGCATGACCGGGGTCGCAAGGCTGCGCAGCGCCGGTGCCGGTGCCGGGCTGGCCGTATTGAGGCGAACGGCGGGACCGACCAAACGCTCGATCTCGTCGAGCGGATCGACGGCATCGTCCTCGCGAGCGCGTGCTGCCACCTCGGGACGCGGAGCCTGGGGGGCTGGCGTGGGCGCAGGCTCACGCGCGACGGGTGCAGACGACGCGACCGGCTGGGACGAGCCCAAACCAAAGACCGGAGGGACGCCAAAGCTGTCAGCAGCAGGCTTGGCCGGAGCGGGCGCGACTGGCGCGGCGGACTCAGGCTGGCGGTCGGCGCCGAGATCGGCGGCAAGTTCGGCTGCGATCAGGTCGGCAAGGCTGTCGTGGTCGAGTTCCCCGGTCTCGTCGGCAGCGGAAACCGGCTGCTCGGCGGGCGGCACAGGCTGAGCCGGCGCAACAACCGGAGCCGGCGTCGTGGGAACGGGTGCAGGAGCGGCTGGCGGCTTGGCGACGGACGGCGTGAAATCGAAATTGAAGGGGAAGGCTTCGTTATTAGCAGAAGCAGCGGGCGCAGCGTCGGCACCGGGAATGCGCACGGGCGAAGCCGGCGCCTGATTGGACGCTAGATTGCTTGAAGCGGAAAAGTCAAAACGCGGCCCGGGCGCGTCGCCCGGAATACGAATCGGCGCCGACTTGTCGTTGGCCGGTGGCGGCGTCACCTTGGCGTCGTCGGCCATGAGGCGTGCCAATTCGGCGATGAGGTCGTCCGGTGCGTCAGTCTGTGCGGCCATTGATTGCGGTTTCGCTGTCGTCTTCAGGCAGCGCCCCTAGAATGCGGATAGTCCTGTCAAGGATTTCGCCGCGAGTGTTCACACCAATGCGCCCGAATTATGAAAGCTCTTCGGGCGCAGAGACCCCCAAAATCCCCAGACCGTTCCGGATAACCTGGCGAACGGCATCGACGAGTGCGAGTCGAGCAAGCGTCAACTTCGGGTCGGACTGGTTAACAAATCGTAACTGCGGATCATCCTTGCCCTTTGCCCAGAAGCCATGAAGCGCCGCAGCCAGTTCGTGCACATAAAAGGCGATGCGGTGCGGCTCGTGCGCCACGGCGGCCGCTGCCACCGTGCGCGGCCAGGCGCCGAGCAGGCGGATCAACTCGATATCGGCAGCCGTGCCCAGCAATTCGACCTCGGCCGCGGCAAGCGCTGCGGGCGAAATGTCGAGTTCGGGCATGTCGCGCCGGGCGGTCTTGAAGATCGAGCAGGCCCGGGCATGGGCGTATTGGACGTAGAAGACCGGATTGTCGCGCGTCTGCTCCTTGACCAGGGCAAAGTCGAAATCCATCGACGCGTCGTTGCGCCGGAAGAGGAGCATGAAACGGGTAGCATCGGCGCCCACTTCCTCGACCACGTCGGCCAGGGTCACAAGGTCCCCCGAGCGCTTGGACATCTTGAACGGTTCGCCATTCTTGAGCAGGCGGACAAGCTGGCAGATGCGCACGTCGATGTCGGCCTCGCCATGGGAGACGGCCTTCACTGCCGCAGAAAGGCGCTTCACATAGCCCGAATGGTCGGCGCCGAGCACATTGACCATATGCTTGAAGCCGCGCAGGTACTTGTTGCGGTGATAGGCGATATCGGCCGCAAAATATGTGAAGGACCCATCGGACTTGATGAGCGCCCGATCGGTGTCGTCGCCATAATCCTTGGCGCGGAACAGGGTCTGCTCGCGGTCTTCCCACTCCTCCGGCGTCTTGCCCTTGGGGGCTTCGAGCCGGCCCTGATAGACCATGCCCTCCTCGCGCAGCCAGTCGAGCGTGGTGTCGATGTCGCCCCCCTGCCCGTGCAGCGTGCGCTCGGAGAAGAAGACGTCGTGATGGATATTGAGCTGGGCCAGATCGGCCTTGATCAGTTCCATCATGGCCGCAAGGGCGGCCTCGCGGGCGATGAGCACTGCTTCCTGCTCGGGCTTTTCGAGCAGCGAGGGGCCATATTCGGCCGCCAGCGTCTTGCCCACGGGAATGAGATACTCGCCCGGATAGAAGCCGGCGGGGATTTCGATGGTTTCGCCCAGGGCCTCGCGATAACGCAGCAAAGCGGATTGCCCGAGGATGATGGTCTGGCCGCCGGTGTCGTTGATGTAATATTCGCGCGTCACGTCATAGCCGGACCAGGCCATAAGCGAAGCCAGCGCATCGCCAAAGACGGCGCCGCGAGTGTGGCCGACATGCATGGGACCGGTCGGGTTGGCCGAGACATACTCGACATTGACCCGTTCGCCCCGGCCGAGATCGGAGCGGCCATAATTGTCGCCCTGTGCGCCGATGGCCTTCAGCACCTGATGCCAGATGGAATTCGACAGACGGAAATTGATGAAGCCGGGGCCGGCTACTTCGACAGATTCCACATCGGGCGCGGACTTGAAGCGCTCAACCAGGGCCGCCGCGACTTCGCGCGGGTTCTTGCCCAGCGGCTTGGCCACGACCATGGCCGCATTGGTCGAAAGGTCGCCATGGGCAGCGTCTCGCGGCGGTTCCACCACGACGCGCGACAGCAGCTCGGCGTCGAGCTGGGGGTAATCGGCACGCAGGGCCTCGGTGACCCGGGTGGTGAAAAGGGCGAAAATATCCATGGCTTAACGACCAAGTGTCCTAGTTTGGAGGAAAGGCGCATCCACAACCACGATGCCGCCCTCGGGCGTGACCCAAGGGCCAGCCGCCGCTTCCGCGGTGTAGAGAGTGGTCCTCGGCTCAAGTCCGAGGAAGGTTGTTGGCTAGGCGCCTCACCAATTCAGTGCGGTTAACGGAAATCCGGGCGAGCGTCAAACAGGCGCTGATATTGATCAAGCGCATAGGGGTCGGTCATGCCGGCGACGAAATCGGCAACGATGCGGGCCCGTTCGGCTCCGGTGACCGCCCTGCCCGCCTCGCCCCAGCGGCCGGGCATGTCGGGATCGGCCATGTAGGCGGCGAACAGGCGCTCGACCACGCTCTCGCTTTCGCGCACTGGCACCATGACTGCCTCGTGACGATAGACCCGGTCGAAGAGGAAGGCCTTGAGGCCTTTTTCCGCGTTGGCGGTGGCAGCGGAAAAGGTAACCAGCGGCTCACCGGCAAGGCGGACGTCTTCGCTGGTCTCGACACCGGCAGCCGCAATCCTGGCGGCGCTGGTGGCGATGACGTCTTCGACGGCACGGGTAATCATGCGGCGCTGGATTTCGTGGGCATGGCGCTTGGCGCCAATATCGGGATAAAGGCCGAGCACTTCGCTGACGATGGGACCGGCCATGGGGACATCGGCGAAATCGGGCACAGTGACGAGGCCGGCCCGCAGCGCGTCGTCGATGTCGTGAGCGTTGTAGGCGATGTCGTCGGCGACGGCGGCCACCTGGGCTTCGAGGCTGGCAAAGGTCGAAAGGCGCAGATCGGCCGGCGCCGGGATGGCGTCGAGGCCGGATGGCAGGCCTTCGTGGGCGTAGCGGCCGTAAGGACGGCCCTGGGCGTCGAGCAGCGGGCCGTTGTGCTTGAGAATGCCTTCGAGCGTCTCCCAGGTGAGGTTGAGGCCGTCATGCTCGGCATAGCGGTTTTCGAGCAGGGTGACGACGCGCAGCGCCTGAACGTTGTGATCGAACCCGCCATAGGGCTCCATGGCCCGATGCAGGGCGCGTTCGCCAGCATGGCCAAATGGCGTGTGGCCGAGATCGTGGCTGAGCGCGACCGCCTCGGCAAGATCCTCGTCGAGCCGTAGGGCGCGGGCGATGGACCGGGCAATCTGGCTGACTTCAAGCGTATGGGTCAGACGATTGCGGAAATGCCGGCCTTCATGGGCGAGGAAAACCTGAGTCTTGTGCTGCAAGCGGCGAAAGGCCGTGGAATGGATGATGCGGTCGCGGTCGCGCTGGAATTCTGAGCGTGTGGGGCTGGGTCCTGCGCCGTGGAGCCGGCCCAGGGACTGGGCGGATTTGGCGGCATAGGGGGCGGTCTCGCTCATGTGTAAGTCCGGGCCTTTGCAATGGCGTCTGGAGCGCCTATCTTAGCGGCAGCGTTATGACATTACGACCAATCGGGATTTCCCCATGACCGAAGCCGCGCTGGCCACCCCTGCCGTAACCCTTTCGGATCGCGCCGCCAAGCGTGTGACGCGCATTCTCTCCAAGGAAGCGCCCGGAACGGTGTTGCGCATTTCGGTGGCGGGCGGCGGCTGTTCCGGCTTCCAGTACGAGTACAATCTCGTGCAGGAAACGCCCAATGAGGACGACCTGGTGCTGGCCAAGGGCGACGCGACCGTGCTGATCGACTCGCTCAGCCTCGAATTCATGGGCGGTGCGGAGATCGACTTCGTCGACGATCTGATCGGCCAGTCCTTCCAGATCAAGAACCCGAATGCTGTTGCCTCCTGCGGCTGCGGCACCAGCTTCGCGGTCTAGCTTCACCCGACATCGGACAGCGGCTAAAGTCCCTCCCAGTTTGGAGGAATCGACGCCATGACCAGCCGTATCGACGCCGTTATGGATGCCGCCATCGCCAACCAGACCATTGTTGGCGCTGAGCTGGCCGTGGCACGCCATGGCGACATCGTCTATCGGCGCACGGCCGGCTGGTTCGATCGCGAGGCCGGCGCGCCGATGATCGACAATGCGATCTATCGGCTGGCCTCGGTGACCAAGCCGATTGTGGCTGCCACAGCTCTCGCCATGGTGGACGAGGGGCTGATCGGGCTCCATGAGCCAGTGAAGCAGTACATTCCTTGGTTCGCGCCGCGGCTCCAGGATGGCCGCGAGGGGGCCATAACCATCCATCACCTGCTGACGCATACGGCCGGCCTATCCTATGGCTATCCGCAGGACCCTGAAATCACGACGGGCCTGGGGCAAACCGAGCGGAGCCTTCAAGAGAATTTTTCGCGGGTGGCCCGGCATCCGCTCGCCTATGTGCCGGGTTCTGCCTGGCAGTATTCGGTGGCCATCGATGTGCTCGGCGCGGTGCTGGCGCAGGTGCATGGCGGTACGCTGGGCGATGCCGTGAAGGCGCATGTGACCGGACCGCTCGGGATGACGGAAACCGGGTTCTTCGTGGCCGACGAAAGTCGCCTCGCAAAGCCTTATGCCGATGGAGTGCCGCCGACGCCGATGACCGATCCGCAGGCGGTCGAGGGCGACAACGGCCCGGTGGTATTCTCACCGTCCCGCATCTTCAGCAAGACAGCGTTCCAATCCGGCGGCGCCGGCATGGCCGGCACGCCGGCCGATGTGCTGCGGTTTCTCGAGGCGATGCTCAATGGCGGCGGTGGCGTAGTCAGCCGCGATACTGTGGCCGCGGCCTTTTCCAACCAGATCGGGGAGGTCGAACGCGAAGCCGGACAGCGCTTCGGTTATTTCGGAGCCATTGTCGACGATCCAGTGGCTGCCGGTTCGCCATCGGCCAAGGGGACCGTCAACTGGGGCGGCGTTTATGGGCATTCATGGCTGATCGACCCTGCAAACGGCCTGTCGCTGATTTCGATGAGCAATACGGCACTCGAGGGGTGCACGGGACGGTATCCGAAGGATATCATCCAGGCCGTCTATGCCGAACTGACCTGAGGACGCCGACATGACCCTGCGTATCGCCACCTGGAATATCAACGGCATCAAGGCGCGGCTGGAATTGCTGCTGCGCTGGCTTGAAGAAGAAAAGCCGGACATTGTCGGCCTCCAGGAAATCAAGAGCGTGGACGACGGGTTTCCCAAGGCCGAAATCGAGGCGCTGGGCTACAATGTCGAAACGCACGGCCAGAAGAGCTGGAACGGCGTGGCGCTGCTCTCAAAGGTCCCTTTCGACGAGGTGCATCGCGGCCTGCCGGGCGATGCCGAGGACGAGCAGTCCCGGTTGATCGAGGGCGTGTTCTCGGTCGAGGGTGGCGTGGTGCGGGTGTGCAATATCTACCTGCCGAACGGCAATCCGGTGGATACCGAAAAATTTCCCTATAAGCTGCGGTGGATGGACAGGCTCAATCGCTTCGTCGAGGAGCGCCTGACCCTGGAGGAGCCCTTTGTGCTGATGGGCGACTTCAACCTGATCCCTGCGCCTCTCGATGCGCATGATCCCGATGCCTGGTGGGGCGATGCGCTCTACCGGCCGGAAAGCCTCGAGAAATTTCGCATCCTGCGCAATATGGGCATGACCGACGCGCTGCGGGCCATCACCGCCGAGCAGGCGTTCACCTTCTGGGATTTCCAGGCCGGGGCGTGGCGGCGCAATGCCGGAATCCGCATCGACCACCTCATGCTCTCGCCGCAGGCGGCCGATCGGCTGGACGATGTGGTGATCCACAAGGATGTACGCGGCTGGGACAAGCCGAGCGACCATGTGCCAGTGGAAGGCGCCTTCAGCTTCTAGCCGAGGCGCCCTTTTCCCGGACTAGAATTCGGCGCTGATGACGACGCCCGAATTGGCCATTTCCACCGCGGCGGCACGAACTTCCGGGGTGGCAACAGCCATGGCGCTGTTGAGCAGGTGTTCGGCCGTCGCCACGTCACCGGTACCGAGGCAGGTGGTCTGGGCGAAATTGAGCCACATCAGCCCTTCGGCAGGCCGCGGGTCGTAGCTGTCCATGCCGTTGAACAGCAGGTTGCCCAACTGCGCCTGCGCCAGGCAGTGGCCCTTGTGTGCAGCCGAGAGCAGCCAGCGGGCGCTGAGCATCGGGCTGACGCCAAGGCCCTCTTCCTGCTGGTAGAGCATGCCGATGCGATACTGCGCCTCGGCATCACCGAAATAGGTCGCGGCATGCATGAGCATGCGGTGGTACTCCGCCGGGTTCTGCGAGACGCCGGCCTCGGGCACACCGATGCGGAAATACTCACCGAGTTTCACGAAGGAGCTGGCAACGATATCGGCCTCGAGGCCTTTCGGGGCGGTATCTGCGTGCTGGTTGGCGATCTGCGCGAAATAGCCGAAGGCCTTTACCGGGTCCTTGTCGACGCCTTCGCCGGTTTCATACATGGTGCCGAGCTGCCAGAGAGCGAGCGGCCGACCGGCGGCAGCGTCGCTTTCAAGGGCGGAGAGATACGTGTCGCTCGACACGATCGAGCCATTGCCGTCCAGCGTCTTGGCAAAGTCGAAAGCAGCGTCGGCCGCCGTCTGGGCGTGCGCGGGCACGGCCATGGCGAGGGCCAACAAAAATCCTGACGCAGCGCAGGCAAGGGAAAACTCCCCAGAGATGCGCATGATACTCCTTTTGCCCATGGGGCCATGGGCGAATAGACGCGACCATGCCGGTTGCCCGGGCATTGCCAATGCGGCCGACGCGTGGCCGCGGTTCAAGGGTGATCTTGCCCGGAGGACGCTGGCGGGCAAAGCAAAGTGTGAAGACTTCGTAAACGAGCTTTGTGACCGCATTCAGCCCAACCCATCACAACGATGATCGAGCCCGTCCCGACAGGCGACATGCGCCGGGTATGGAGCAACAGCGATCGGCAAAAACACGTTCATTCGTACCGTTTCAGGCGGTTTTCGCGCCAAATTCAGAGGTTATCGGGGTTCGGGATACCAAGACACAGCCGGGCCCAAAGTGGCCAGACAGTCCCGGCAGGCACCCGCCCCCGAATGCCATGCAACCTGCTTTAGGGGCAGATTGTGGCGGGAAACATCGCCAAATCGTTGATGGTGAGAGGGCTGTACTGGAATCGATGCCGTTGTTGCGGAATCGTCACAGAGACAGGCTTGTGACCACGCCGACATTGCCAGGCGGCCCGGCGCGCCGCATAGTTGCTGAACACTCCAAGGGGAGATCGAGATGAAAACCACTCTGTCCACCAAGAAAAACCCATCTCCTCATCAGGACAGAGTTTCTCATGTCTTCTTCGTCTTCCGCGCAGGATCGGCGCGTCAAACGCCCTAGCCTGCTCTCCCGACTTCTCGCCCGAAATTCCGAGCCCGACACCGCAGCGCGCGATATCGCCCGGCTGCGGCTGAGACGCTTCGCATCCTACTATCGGCCACACCTGCCGCTGCTGGCGGCGGTTCTCGGCTGCGCCGTGCTGGTTGCCGGCACCGCCCTGGCCCTGCCCCTGATGGCCAACCACATTGTCGGACGTTTGCCCGACCTGCGCGCGGCGCCAGACGCAATGGGACAGTTGCTGGTGCTGGGCGCCTTGATGGTCGGCGTCTTTCTCGTCCAGGCCCTGGCCACCTATTTTGTCGACTACCGAGGCCACGCCATGGGCGCCAAGATCGAGGCGCAGGTGCGCCAGGAGCTGTTCGAGCACTGCCAGACCTTGTCGTTCAGCTATTACGACCGGCAGCGCACCGGCCAGCTCATGAGCCGCATCACCAATGACTCGCTCTGGCTTGGCGAACTGTTCCACCACGGGCCCGAGGACCTGGCCATTGCCAGCCTCAAATTCGTCGGGGCCATGGCGGTGCTATCTTATATCGACCCTGTGATCGCACTCGCCATCGCACTTCTCCTCCCGTTCGCCTGCGGTTACGCGTTGTACTTCAACCGCCGCATGAATATTGCGCTGCGCCAGACCAAAGAACGCATCGCCGATATCAACGAGCGGGTCGAGGACGCGCTGGGCGGCATACGCGTCGTGCAGTCCTTCGCCAATGAGGGGGACGAAATCCGGCGCTTTGGCCGTGAAAACCGACGATTCCTGGAGAGCCGCGAGGATGGCTATCGGAGCGAGGCCCTGCTCTGGAGCGGCATGGAAGCGTTCGGCCAGTTGATCACCGTGGTGGTGATCGTGGGCGGGGCCATTCGCATCCTCACCAGCGACCTGACGGCAGCCGACATGCTGACGCTGCTGCTCTGCGTGGGGGTGCTGCTCGATCCGATCAAGCGCTTCGATAACTTCATCCGTCTCTGGCAACTGGGCTATACTGGCTTCGTGCGGGCGATGGAGCTGCTGGAAGAGAAGGCGGAGATCTCGGACCGCCCCGGCGCCATGCCGCTGCGAGACGTAAAGGGCAGCATCAGCTTCACCGATATCAGCTTCCACTATGATGACGACGCGCAAAAGGTGCTCGACGGGGTGTCACTTCGCATCGCGCCCGGCGAGTTCGTCGCGCTGGTGGGGCCTTCGGGCGTGGGCAAGAGCACCCTCTGCAGCCTGATACCCCGCTTCTATGACGTGGTGGGTGGGAGCGTCAGCATTGACGGCCACGACGTGCGGGATGTGACGCTTGCATCTCTGCGTCAGAATATCGGAGTTGTGCAGCAGGACGTCTACCTGTTCAGTGGCTCAGTCGAAGAGAACCTCCGCTATGGCCGGCCTGATGCCAGCGACGAAGATATCGTCGCCGCAGCCAAAGCAGCCAATGCCCACGAGTTTATCCTGGCCTTGCCGGAGGGGTACAAGTCGGAGATCGGACAACGCGGCGTCAAGCTGTCGGGTGGCCAGAGGCAGCGGCTGACCATCGCCAGGGCATTCCTGAAGAACCCGGCGGTGCTGATCTTCGACGAAGCGACCAGTGCGCTCGACAACGAGAGCGAGCGGGCCGTGCAGAAGGCCCTGCTGGGCCTGGCGCGGGGCCGCACGACGCTGGTCATCGCCCACCGGCTGTCGACGGTGCGTCATGCCGACCGCATCGTGGTGCTGACCAATGACGGCATCGTCGAGGAAGGCACGCATGACCAGTTGATGGCGCGAGACGGCGTCTATGCCGGATTGCATTCTGTGCAGGCGAGCATCTGAGGGTGAGAAGATGGACCACCCGGACAAGCCGGGTGGTGACGGTGTGGAGGCATCCGCCCCCATCGTCATTGCCCGGCTTGTCCGGGCAATCCATCGCCTACAACCAGCGCCGCCTTCGCATGACCCAAAGGGCGCCGAGGCCAATGGCCAGGACGGCGCCACAGACCACCCAGAAGGCGCCGGGGTGCTCAGCAAAGGGAATGCCGGACACATTCGTGCCGAGAAGGCCGGTCAGCAAGGTGAGCGGGGAAAAGATCACTGTCACCGCGGCCAGGACCAGCATGGCCTTGTTCATCTGCTCGGCGCGGTCGTCGATGATTTCTTCGTGCACAAGCACGGCGCGTTCGGACAGCGCTTGCAACTCGTCACCGATACGGGCGGTGCGCATGGCCGCCTCGCGCAGGCGCAGCCGGTCGCGGTCGGAGAAGAACGAGAGGTCCTCGACCTCAAGGGTCGAGAGGGCGTCGCGCTGTGGCCAGACGAGGCGGCGGAAGCTGATCAGCGTGCGGCGCAACTGCTCGAGATTGTCCTGCGCCTTTTCGGTCTTCTGGGTGATGAGGGTTTCCTCGATCTCGTCGAGCCGATCGCCCAGCATCTCGATCAGCGGCTCCAACCGGTCGGAGGCGCGCAGGGCGAGGCGAGAAATGAGGTCAGCCGGCGTCGTCGGGGCGTATTCGGCCTGCTCGGCCCTGGCGAGACCCAGAAAGTCGAGAATGTTGAGCTCGGAGGCGATGATGACCCGGCTGCGCTCGATCCAGATCGTGAGGAACTGGCGGCCGACATCATGGGGGGCGGCGCCGGGCCGGACGACGCGCAGGATGACGAGGGCACGATCATCCAGGACGCTGCAGCGGCTGCGGGAGGTGGGCGCTGTGACGAGGCCGGAATTGAACTCGCCCAGCTCACTCTTGAGCCAGAGCTTGAATTCCGGCGCCTTGGAATTGCCGACGACCAGCTTGAAGCCGCCCGGCGGCACGACGGGAGGCTCGCCGCCCTCGTGCCGGCGCATGCCGCCCTTGCCGTCGAACACCAGCACCGCCCCACCCCCCACGAGACCGTTGTGCAAGGCGCGATCGTTGGGAGGGCCGGCGGTATCGGTCATGGCGATCAGCTCAGGCGCTTGAGGGCTTCGAGAATCTTTTCACGACGCTCGGCGGCGGCTTCGCGGCGGGCCTTCTGCTCCTCGATCACCTCTTCGGGTGCCTTGGAGACGAACTGCTCATTGCCCAGCTTCTTGTCGACCTGAGAAATCTCGCCATCGAGCTTGCCCACTTCCTTTTCGAGGCGGGATTTTTCGACGGCAATGTCGATCACGCCGGCCAACGGCAGGGCGTAGGTCGCGTCGCCGACGACGAACTGGGCGGATTCGCCCGGCACTTCGTTGCGCGGCGAAATTTCCTCGAGGCGGGCCAGACGGGAAATCAGCGAGGTGCCGGCGACGAGGCGACGCAAAGTCTCCTCCCCTGCCCCGGTCACCACCATCTGCAGCTTGGCGCTGGCCGGCACGTTCATTTCGGCGCGGACCGAGCGGACATTTGAAATGACGTCGATCAGCCAGGCAAGTTCGGCATCGGCAGCGGCATCTTCGAGACCCGAGAGGTCTGGCCATTCGGTCGTGATGAGCATCTCGGTGCGCGCCGGACCGAACTTACCGGTCTCAGCCCAGAGCTCTTCGGTGACGAAGGGCATCATCGGATGCAGCATGACCAGTATCTGGTCGAGCGCCCAGGCAGCGGTGGCGCGGGTCTCGGCCTTGGCGGCCTCGTCCTCGCCCATGAAGACGGGCTTGGCGAATTCCACGTACCAGTCGCAGAACGTGCCCCAGACGAAGTCATAGGCATTGTTGGCGGCTTCGTTGAACTTGTAGTCCTCGATGCCGGTGCGGACGCTGGCCAGGGCACGCGCGGTGGCGCCGACGATCCAGCGATTGAGCGGCAGCGTATTGGCACGCGGATCGTAGCCGGTGACGCGGCGGCACTCGTTCATCTCGAGGAAGCGGGCGGCGTTCCACAGCTTGGTGACGAAGTTGCGGTAGCCTTCGACGCGGCTGATGGCGAGCTTGAGGTCGCGGCCCTGCGCGGCCATGGCAGCGAGGGTGAAGCGGGTGGCATCGGCGCCGAACTCGTCGACGAGCTTAAGCGGGTCGATGACATTGCCTTTGGTCTTGCTCATCTTCTGGCCCTTTTCGTCGCGGACCAGGGCGTGCATGTAGACCGTGTGGAAGGGCTCCTCGTTGAGGAATTCGAGGCCCATCATCATCATCCGGGCAACCCAGAAGAAGATGATGTCGAAGCCGGTGACGAGAACGTCGGTGGGGTAATAGCGCTTGAGCTCGGCGGTATCGTCCGGCCAGCCCAGGGTCGAGAACGGCCAGAGGGCGGATGAGAACCATGTGTCGAGCACGTCGGGGTCGCGGGTCAGCTCGACCGGCTTGCCATAGTGTTTTTCGGCGGCCGCACGGGCCTCGGCTTCGTCATAGGCGACGAAAGCCTCATTGTCCGGACCATACCAGGCCGGGATCTGGTGACCCCACCAGAGCTGGCGCGAAATGCACCACGGCTTGATGTTTTCCAGCCAGGCGAAATAGGTGTTTTCGTATTGCTGCGGCACGAACTTGGTGCGGCCTTCCCGGACGGCGGCAAGCGCCGGCTGGGCCAGCACATCGGCCTTCACCCACCACTGGTCGGTTAGGAAGGGTTCGATGACGACGAGCTTGGACTTCTCGTCATGCGGCACCATGATCTTCTTGTCTTCGATATGGTCGAGGCCGCGCGTCGGGTTTTCTTCGGCCATTGCCGTCAGGTCGGCGACGATCGCCTTGCGGGCTTCGAAGCGATCCATGCCGCGATATTTTGCGGGAACGAAATCGGCATCGATGATGGCGCCACGCGTGGTGAAGACGTTGATCGGCTCGACGCCGGCGCGGGTTCCGACTTCGAAGTCGTTGAAATCATGCGCCGGGGTGATCTTCACCGCGCCCGTGCCCAGGGTCGGATCGGCATATTCGTCGGCGACAACGGGAATGCGGCGGCCAACCAGCGGCAACTCGATGAATTTCCCAACCAGACCAGCGTAGCGCTCGTCTTCGGGGTGAACAGCGACGGCGACGTCGCCCAGCATGGTTTCGGGGCGGGTGGTGGCCACGATGATGTAGTCGCGCGTTTCGGTACCAGTGACGTTGCCGTCCTCATCCTTGATCGGGAACTGGTAGGTTGCGCCATCGGCCAGCGGGTAGCGCAGGTGCCACATGTGGCCCTTGACCTCGATATTTTCGACTTCGAGATCGGAAATCGCGGTTTCGAGACCCGGATGCCAGTTCACGAGGCGCTTGGCGCGGTAGATGAGGCCGCGCTTGTGCAGCTCGACAAAGACCTTGGTGACGGCGCGGACCATCTGGTCGTCGGGCTGGCCGCGATCGCCCATGGTGAAGCGCTCGCGCGAGAAGTCGGCCGAGGCGCCGAGGCGCTTGAGCTGATTCATGATGGTGCCGCCGCTTTCGGCCTTCCATTCCCAGACGCGCTCGATGAAGGCGTCGCGTCCCATGGTGCGGCGATCCATCTGCTTTTCGGCGAGCTGGCGCTCGACGATCATCTGGGTGGCAATGCCGGCATGGTCGGTTCCGGGCTGCCAGAGCACATCCTTCTTCAACATACGGTTGAAGCGAACGAGGATGTCCTGGATGGTGTTGTTGAGCGCGTGGCCGATATGGAGCGAGCCGGTGACGTTGGGCGGCGGGATGACGATAGTGAAGGTTTCCGCACCCGGCTTTGCGCCGGCACCGGCGGCAAAGGCCTTGGCATCGAGCCAGGCATCGTAGATGCGGCTTTCGACGACGGCCGGTTCGTAGGTCTTTTCAAGCATAACGTCACTCGCGAACAGCAGCGACCCGCCAGGAAAGACCGTGGCGGGCCGGAAACAGGCTGGCAGTCTTCAAGCAAATGCGGGGTGCGGGGTCAACAGCCCTCGCACCGCGTCGGGCGTTACTCGCCGCGCGATACGCGGGCGATTTCCTTTTCCACCATGCGCTCGACGACGGAGGGCAGGTTTTCGTCCAGCCACTCCTTGAGCATGGGGCGCAGCATGTCGCGCATCATGGCCTCAATGGTGAGGCTCGGATTGCCGATGCCCAAGGCGCTGAGCTTGCCGATGGAACCGCGCACGGCGGCACGGGTGGCCGGCTCAAGCAACTGGTCGGCAATATCGGCCGTCAGGGTCGGATCGGGGAGCGGCGCGGCACTTGCCGCGCTGAAGACGGGTTCCTCGACTTCGATTTCCGGCTCCGGAATGGCGCGCGCCACGGGAGCCGGTTCGGGAGCCGGGCTGCGCAGCGGCTGCACCACAGCCGGGCGAGCGGGCGCCGGATCGAAGCTCGGGAGATCGTCCATATCGAAGGTGACGTCTTCGGCCTCGACCAGCGGCGGGGCACCGGCCGGCGCCTCGGTATCGGCCAGAATGGAATCGAAGCTGAAGCCACCTGCATCGTCGCCATCGTCGACGATCTGCGAGGGCGAAAGGGCCAAGGGCTCGATATCGTCGAGCATGTCGCTCAAGTCGCGGTCGTCAGAGTCGCTCAGCGCCCGGGCCGGAGCGGCCTGCATCGGCGGCGGCGCCGACTGCACAGACGGACGACGCGGCGCCCCTGCGGCGTCATCGTCTGCGATGATCTGCCGAATGGACGACAGGATTTCGTCCATGGAGGGTTCTTTGGGTGCCGGCTTGTTCATCAGTGCCTCTTACTCATGCGCCCGACTAGGGGTGGTCTCCGCAGTCACCATCCCCGATTCGTAACCAACAGCTTAATCGCAAGGCGCAGGATTAGGAATCACCCCAAGCCCCCAACTTGGCGTCTTCCACGAAAAGTTGTGGCCGGGACGAGCCCAGCCACAAGATTTGGATCGATCTGACAAACGCCGACTATTCGGCGATGGTGCGCAGTTCCTGCCAGACATCTTCGACGGCCTGGGTGTAGGGCACCGCAGTCTTGATCTCGACGGCGAGGCCGAGATCCTCAGCGGTCATGCGGCCCATGGCGCTCAGCAGGGAGAAGGTGGCAATGGTCTTGCCGTTTGAGGCGTTGATAAGCGCCTCGCGTGCGCTGGTCAGATCGGCCTGGGCATTGAGCACGTCGAGCGTGGTGGCGGCACCAAGGTCGCGCTCCTGGATCACGCCATCGAGCACGGTGTTGCTGGAGGTGACGGCTGCCTGAGCGGCGCTGATCTGGGCGTCGGCGCTCTGGATGCCGGTCCAGGCGGAGATAACCGCTTCGCGGACCTGGTCATAGGCGGACATGGCGTCCACCTCGGACTGGATCTGCTGCAGGTTCGCCTGGCGGACGCTGGAGCCCATGCGGCCACCGGCATAGATCGGAATGGTGATCTGGAAGCCCATGGAAGCCGAAATGCCATCCCGCAGGCCACCCGAAGGACCGGTCCAAGTGGAACCGACCTGACCCGAGACGCTGGTCGTGGCGCCATAATAGGATGCCTGGGCAACGTCGCTGCCGGCCTGGGCGGCGCGAATGCCGGCCTTGGACAGCAGGATCGCCGGATGGCCCATTTCCGCTTCCGAGATCGCCGCGTCGATCGAGCGCGGAATGAGCCGCGAATAGTTGTGGCTGGTGGACAGGCCCTGCGGGCGCTGCCCGACCAGGCGCTGGAAGGTCGCCTCACTGGACTGCAACGTGCCAGACGCGGCCTGCAGCGCTGCCTGGCCCTGCGCCAGGCGCGCCTGGGCCTGGGCGACATCGATGCGGGTGCCCTCGCCCACGTCGAGACGATCCTGCGCCGACTGCAACTGGGCCTGGAAGAAATTGACGTTGTCCTGGCGCAGCGCGAGCAGTTCGCGGCCGCTCAGTACGTTCATGTAGGCCTGGATCACGGAGAGCAGGACGTTCTGCTCGGTATTGCGGATCTGGTACTCCGCAACTTCGGCGGCGGCGCGCGCCGCCTCGACCTGGGCGGCGGTGCTGCCGTTGTCGAAAATGGTCTGGTTGTACGACAGACCTGTGGTCAACGACAGGTTGGGGTCGCTCCAGGTGCCGCCGATCAGGCTGCTGCCGGTATTGCCGCTGATGGAGGCGCCGAGGGTGGGCATCGTGCCCGCCTTGGCCTGAACGATACCTTCGGCCTGGGCCTTGGCTGCGATCAGGGCGGATTGCAGATCAGGGGCGTGGTCATAGGCGGCCGTTAGGGCCTGCGTGATCGACTGAGCCTGTGCCGTGCCGACCGACGAAGCTGCCATCATGATGGCGAGCGTGCTCGCCGTCAGTACCCCAAGAATCTTCATCAGACCAAGCCTCCAGACCCCAGCACTCTAATGCCCGGCAGATGGGGTACACAACCGACCCAGGCAATCCCTACAAAACTTTAATATCAAGGTCCCGGCGCAACGTGACCAGAACGCAACACAATCTAGAAGACGAAGCGCTCCGGAACTGGCTGAAGGTCGATGACCGGCAGCGTCGCATTGAACCAGGTTTTTGTAACAATACCCGTAACGCCGCGCAGACAGACGGTGGCGACACCCACCGGCCCGTTACGGACCAGACATACAAGCCGCCCGCCGGGCGCCAGCTTTTGCAGCAGGTCCGCCGGTATCTCGGCTACGGCGCCTTCGACCAGGACGACGTCAAAGAGGTCGCCTGGCGCGAGCTGTTGCGTGATCACGGCATTGGAAATGCCCAACTCGGCCATGCGGATACGGGCTTCGGCGGCCAGTGCAGGATCGGGTTCGAACCCGACGACGTCGCGAGCAAGGGCGGACAGGACAGCGGTGGAGTAACCAGTCGAAGGCCAGTAGTCGAGGACGCGGTCGGTCTCCGACACTTCCGTCAGTTGTACCAGGCGCGCGAAGACCGCCGGCGCGACGAGGAACCTGCCCTGCCCCAGGGGATGATGTGCGTCGCTATAGGCAAGGGCGTGGCGATCAGCGGGAAGGAAGAGTTCGCGCGGCACGCGACGCAAGGTGCTCAGCAACCGGGGATCGGTTACCGAGCTGGTGGCGACCTGGTTGTCCACCATCGCCTTGCGCGCAGATGTGTAATCGGGCGTGTGCACTCAAAAATCCGAACCGGGCATATGCTGGACGTGAATATGCCCGGACCCGTTCGAAGGCAACACCGTTAAAGCGTCCGCGACAATTATGTCGCGTCAGTGGCGTCCAGAGTCCGGCTTTTCCCCAGGGGACTTTTTCTCGCGACCCGCGTCGACGGGCTGGTCCTCTTCGGAGCCGTCGGGGCGGCGGCCCAGATCGTCGATATTGTCGTCCTTCTGGTCGCCTGAACCAGTTTCGAGAGGTGCGGGCTTCTTTTGGGCAGTGGTCATGGGTCTTCTCCTCGATGTGCTTCCCTCACGCAACCCGCCTGCCCGCCTCCCGTTCCATGCGGACGAGCAGGGCATGAAAAAGCCCCGGAGGCTTTCGCCTTCGGGGCTCTTTTTATCGGTCTTCGATATTTTTCAATCGCGTTCCGATACTCAAATAACGCGCGTATGTCGCATCGGTTGCAGGAAAACTATCCGCCTGCGCATTTTTCTCGAAGCTTACGGGCAGATTACTGCCACTGAATTAAAAATATTACTTTAACATCAGCCATTTAGCGGAACTTCGCGGACTCATCGCCGTTGTCCGACCAATCCTCGCCGCGTCCCTATCAGACCGCGGCAGTGATCCACCTCATGAAAGGTCCGGTTCGATGATCGCGCTCCTGCTCTTTGCATTCTTCCTGGCCCTGGGTTGCTTCGCGACAGCGATGCTGCTGAGCGAAGACACGGAAGGTCCCGTCCAGGCTCAAGCTAAGGCGCCGGCAGTTCCGGCTGTGCCAGCCGGAAGGTGATGGTCACTGCAAGGCCACCAATATCGGATTTGCTCAGTTGGATCTTGCCGCCATTGAGCGCCACGATCTCCCGGGCGATGGCGAGGCCCAGACCTGTGCCGGGCTTCGACTGATCCAGGCGCTGGCCACGCTCACCCAGCAGCGAGAGCTGATCCTCCGGTATGCCGGGGCCGTCGTCGAGAATGGCCAGCATTGCCTTTGCGTTTGAAGTGACGCATCGCACGATCACCCGGCTGCTTGCCCAGTGGGCGGCGTTTTCCAGCAGGACGCCGACGAGTTCCATGAGATCCTGCCGATGGATGTCGACCGTGATCTCCTCTTCGAGCTGGGCCAGCCAGTGCAGCTCCTCGCCCCGGCCGGTTTTCTTCAGCACGGCAATGGTGCGCAGGATGGCGCTGTTGAGCGAAGCGCTCTCGCGATGGCCATGGCTGCGCAGGCGAATGGTCGAGAGACGCATCTGGTAATCGACCCGCCGCGACATTTCGAAGGCCATATCGTCGATCAGGTCTGCGTCGGCAGCATTGCCCTTTTCCCGCACCCGGATGGCAATGCCGTGCAGAGCGGCGAGCGGCGTCTTGAGGCCATGGGCTAGGTCGGAGGCGCGCTCCCGAGCCCGTTCGATATTGGCTTCGCGCTCACCGAGCAAGGCGTTGACCTCATCGACCAAGGGCAGCAATTCGCTGGGGAAGGCGACATCGAGACGCGTCTGCGCTCCCTGCCTGATGCGGTCGATCTCCTCGCGCAGGCGGGTGAGCGGCACCAGTCCCAGGCGGAGCTGCAACCAGGCGGCGGCCAGGATCAGCGCACCAAGCAGACTGAAGAGCCACACGACATCCCAGAGGAAGGCCGTGCCCGCCGCATGGATAGGGTCATGGTCCTCGCCGACGCTCACCTGCAACGTGCGACCGCCGACGTCGATGCTGCGGGTCACATAGACCAGATGCCAACCATCGGGGCCGGAGAAGTGCCTTAGTCCGTCGCCCTGGCCCTGGGCGGGGATGACCATGTCCCATAGCGAGCGAGACCGAAGTGCCCCGCTTCCGTCCGTTGCCTCGATCTGCCAATAGCGCCCACCCAGGGGCGTCTCGTATCGCGGGTCGGGAAGCGGCCCCGCCAGCGCCGGCACTGCGGCATTAAGATCGATGAGCGCGATAACCCGTGTCATCGCCGCTTCCAAATCCTTGGCCACGTCCCGCTCAAGATTGGTCATGAACAGGTATTGGAGGACAAAGGCGGCCGCGGCCAACGAGCCGACAACCCACACAGCGGCCAGGCCCAGCAATCGCAACCTCAGCGAGTGGGGCCTCAATAGTCGTCCCCCAAGGTGTAACCAAAGCCACGACGGGTCTTGATCAGCTCATGGCCCAGGCGCTTGCGCACGCGGGCGACGAGAACTTCCACGGCATTGGAATCGCGCTCGTAATCCTGTCGGTAAAGATGCTCGGTGATCTCGAGTTGAGAGATGACCCGTCCCTTGTTGTGCAGGAGATAGGAGACGAGCTTGAACTCCTGCGGGCTGAGATCGAAGGGCACACCGTCCTTGCTGACCTGCAGTGTGCGGGTGTCGAGTTCATAGGGGCCGAAGGTGATGCGCGATGAAGCGAGACCGGCAGCTCGCCGGATGAGAGCGCGCAAGCGGGCGACGATCTCCATCACGTGAAATGGCTTGATGACATAGTCGTCGGCGCCCGCTTCTATGCCCTCCACACGCTCCTCCCATTGGCCGCGGGCCGTGAGGATCAGGACCGGCATCAGACGCCCTGCCCGACGCCAGCGCTTGAGGATGGTGAGGCCATCCATCTGTGGCAGGCCCAAATCGAGCACGACTGCGTCGAAATTCTCGGTTTCGCCCCGATAGAGCGCTGCCTCGCCGTCGCTTTCCCGTTCGACGCCAAAACCCGACCGCTCCAGCGTGACCGCCAGGGACTGTGCAATCTCGTCGTCGTCCTCGCACAATAGGATGCGCATCATTGGCTCCCGATATAGCCGCCGGAGCGCGCATAATAATACTGGACGGTCAGGGCGCCGTCCGGCTCCACGACCTTGATGGCATAAACGAGGATTTCCCCGACCTGCAGCAGGCTGGCGTCCACCACTTCTCCGCCGTTGCGCTGCCTTATGCCCTCTACAAAATCCTTGAGCGGGGCTGCCTGCCGCGTCTCGACAGCGCGGCGGGCCTGATCCGGCGTCAGCGGCCTGCTGGCAGGCGCGGAAGCAGCATTGCCGGGCGCCGGCGTGCCGCTGCCGCTCGGCACCGGCGTGGCGCTGGAGTTGCCCCCCGCGATCGGGCTGTTGGAGCCGGAATTGCCGCCACCGCCGGCATTACCCGCATCGCCGTCGCTGCTGGAGCTGCCGGCCGTGCTGCTGGCGGACCCGGTTGAGCTGCTTGGTCCGGGCGCGGCACTATCGCTGCCCGAAGCGGGATCACCGTTGCCGCCAGAATTGCCGTTGCCGTTGGAACTGGAATTTCCGTTGGCGTTACCGTTGCCATTGGAGTTTCCGTTGCCGTCGCCATTGGAAGTGCCGTTTCCGCCGCCATTGGAGTTTCCGCTGCCGTTGTCCGCGCCATTGGCGTTGCCGTTGCCGTTATTGCCCGCGTTGCCGTTCCCATTGGAATTGCCGTTGCCGTTTCCCTGCTGGCCCGGATTTCCGTTGCCGTTGCCATTGCCATTTTCCCGACCCTCGGCACTGTTGCCCTGCGCCAGAGCAGGGCTGGCGCAGGCAAGGACGATAAGGAGGGGGAAAAGCAGGCGGCTGAGCATGGGGCAATTCTATGGGGCGCAAGCTTACAAACCGCTTACAGCGGCACGAAGGCATGGATCAGGAGCCGTCTGCTAGAGTGTTCCCGTCGGCGTCCCCATGCACAGAAGTCGCCGACCCTCAGGAAGGCCCCTGGTGCAGGTGCCCGCCCCCCGCAGAGCCGCAGCAAGGGCCTTCCGCTTCTTCTCGCACACTCGGCTGAATGGGATTCAATCTGCGCTGGGAGCTTCCTGGGCATGGACGACGCCGACCGGGTTCAACGGCGCGACAAGCGCGCCCAGAGCTGACAGGTCCTTGGGTGTGAAGGCGACGAGGGCAAGGGCTACGAGAGAGCCGGCTTTGATCAGCTGCGCCCGCTGACGACGCTGCGACCGAGTGAGATAAACCATGGTTCCAATCCGGATAAATGGGGCTGGTGGCGCCACGAGGTTGGATGGCGCCACCAGGGGCCGGCATCCCAGGCGGGGCCCAGGATGCCGGGGTTACAATCAGCGGAGGACGTAGACGATCTGACGCGTCGCCGGGTCCACGAGGACCGGCTGGCCGTTGATGTAGACGTAGCTGTATTCGTAGTCGGGGATGGTCTCGAGGACGACCGTATCGGGCACGCCGGCACCGATCACCACTTCACCTTCGAGATAGACGGGATCGAGCGGATTGGCGGTGATGTAGGCACGCGCGGTTTCGGGCGGATCAATGATGGCGCCGGCGGTCGCGCCGCTCGCGGCACCCACCGTTCCGCCAATCGCCGCGCCAATCGGACCGCCGACGAGGGCGCCAACCACGGCACCGCCTGCAGCACCGGCCAGCGCGCCGCCTTCGGCACCGCCGTCATCGGTATAGGTGACGGTTTCGAGACCGACATCGGCATAGCGGTCAGTCAGCACAACCACTTCGCCCGACAGGTCGGCCGTGAGGTAATCGGAATAGGCCCAGCCATTGACGCCGTTATAGTCCACGCGGCACCACTTGCTGGCGTCGAGGCAGCCTTCCACGGTGGCGGTATCGCCGGAGGCAATGAAACCGATGGATTCATAATGCGGTCCCGGACCGGACCGGATGTTGAGATCGGCGGTTGCGGTGGCGGAGGAGGACTGGGCCAGTGCCACGCCGCCCATGGCGGTCGATGCGAGCACGGCGACGGTCATCATTTTCAGCATCTTGTTCATCTTGGTCTCCTTGTTCAGAGCGAGGGGCTCGCCCTGTCATTCGGCTGATTGCGGAATGCATCGGAAACGCGGTGCCTACCGGAAGGTTTCAGGTAAGCTGTTGTAAAATCTATTAGATTTGAGTGATGGCTGGTGTCAGCTTTTTGTCAGCCAAGCGCCAAAGGGCAAGCGACGTCGCCGGCCGAAAGTCGCCTGCACGTGCATATTCAGAAGTGAAAAGAGATGGAGGCCGCGTCCGGAATCGAACCGGAGTACACGGATTTGCAATCCGCTGCGTAACCACTCCGCCACGCGGCCTCTGGGCGTGAGTACCTATTGGACGGCAAGTGCTTATGCAATAGGTTCATTGGTGCGCCGCTTAATTTCTCCTTCCCGCGCATTGACCGTGGCAGCGGAACCGGCGACGGGATGGTCCATTGTCTTCGTTGTATCCGGATAGTTTGGTCCCAAAATGCAGTTCAAGGTGACCTCCGCCTATTACGACGAGACGAGCAAATATCTGCTCTATACGGCGACCGGCGAGCGCAATGGCGCGAGATACACCGTGTCCTCGCGTGTCAAATGCCTCAAGCCACCCAATACGCCCGAGCGCCTGCACATGGTGGTGCTGCTGGCGCTGACCGACCAGTTCAAACGGCCAAGCCCGTCGGGCCGGCGCGAATAAAAACGATTCGTCCGAGGCCGGTGGCGTCGGGAAGCGGGAGGGACTAGCCTCCGGCTGCCCGACAAGAGAATCGCCATGTCCACCCAAGCCCTGACGCCGCCGCGGCGCGACTATGCCCAGCCGATCCTGGCTGGCATTCTTGCGGCCGTTGTCGGCTCCGCCAGTACCTTCACCCTCGTGCTGGCCGCGCTCGCCGCTGCGGGGGCGACGCCGCAACAGGCGGGTTCCGGGCTGTTTTCGGTCTGCCTCGCCATTGGCGTGCTCAACATGGTCGTGGCGTGGCGCGTGCGGACGCCGATCAGCTTTGCGTGGACCACGCCGGGTATGGCATTCCTGCTCACCGTAGGCGAGCCGGACGGCGGGTTTCCGGCGGTGGCGGGCGCTTTTCTCGTCTGCGCAGTGCTGATCGTGCTCACAGGCTTGATCGCCCCGCTCGGCCGCGCCATTGCAGCTATACCGGCGGTGATCGCCAACGCCATGCTGGCCGGCATGTTGCTGACGCTGTGCCTCGCGCCGATCAACGCTCTGGCGGAGCTACCCTGGCAGACGCTCCCCATATTGCTGGCCTGGGGGCTGGGGCTGCGCTTCGCGCGGCGCTATGCCGTTCCGCTGGCGGTCTGCGCGACGGCAGTGGTGCTGGCTGCGACAACGCATCTGCCGGTCGGAACTTTCGACGGGGCCTGGCCCATGCTGGTGCCGGTCATGCCCGCGTTTACCCTGGATGCCATCATCCGCATCGCCCTGCCACTTTATGTGGTGACAATGGCCTCGCAGAACCTTCCGGGCATTGCCGTCATGAAGAGCAATGGCTTCGAGCTCCGGCCGTCGCCGCTCTTCGTGCTGACCGGGGCCGCCAGCGGCGCCTCGGCCATCTTCGGCGGGCCAACCAGCAATCTTGCCGCTATCACCGCCGCCATATGCGCCGGTCCCGAGGCCCATCCCGACAAGGAGAGACGCTGGCCTGCGCCGGTCGCGGCCGGCGCCACCTATATTCTCTTCGGTCTCGCGGCGAGCCTCGCGGCCGCCTTCATTGCCGCCTCCCCGCCCCTGCTGATCCAGGCGGTTGCGGGTCTCGCGCTGTTTTCCAGCCTTGCGGCGGCCCTGGCGGCCGCACTGGGCAGTGAGGACTCGCGGCTGCCAGCGATTCTCACCTTTGTCACCACCGCATCGGGGATCACCATTGTCGGCGTCGGCGCGCCGTTCTGGGGGTTGGTCGGCGGCATCGGCCTCATGCTGCTGCTGCGGACGCGCGACACGAAATGAGCATTCATGCGCTGATCCTGGCGGGTGGCGAAGGCGGCCGACTTGGCGCGGTGCGCAAGGATGCGCTTCGTCTGGGCGGGACTTCCATGCTGGAACGCGTCGCCGGACGGTTACGCGATGTCGAGAGGCCGCTGCTGATTTCTACCGGACGCCGGGCATCCGCAGAGCGCGATGGCGAAAGCTCTCTGCCCGACCTCGACCTGCCGATCGCTGGACCGATGGCTGGCCTGGTCGCCGCCGCGGACCATCTGGCCGGACATGACGACACTGACCTGCTGCTGACGGTCGCGGTGGATACGCCATTCCTGCCCGAGGACTTCGTGCGGCGACTCGTCGCTGCGCTAGGGCCGGGCGAGGCCGCCGCGCAGGCGGGATGGGGCGGCAACGTCTATCCCACCAATGCGATCTGGCGGCTCCCGGCACTGCGCGACCTGCCCGCACGAGCCCAGGACGGATCGCTGCCGAAAAGCCCGAAAGCCCTGCTGGCCCGGCTAAAGGCCACGACGGTGGACTGGGCCGACACGCATGCTGCCGACCCCTTCGCCAATCTCAACACGCTCAATGACCTCCTGTCGCTGGCGCGCCGGGCGCAGGCCGAGGGTCTGTGACAAGTTATTCACATGGGCCTGCATTGGGGGCTTGGCAAACCGGATCAGTTTGGGTACACGGACCTCGCCTTCGCCAAGAGGGCGCACGAAAGTGTTCCGCGATAGCTCAGTTGGTAGAGCGTTCGACTGTTAATCGAATGGTCGCTGGTTCGAGTCCAGCTCGCGGAGCCATTTCCCTCCCCCCAAATGCCTGATTATTGTGCACCAGCGATTGCTCTTGCGCGTCACGTGGCGTAGGACGGCGGGCAGATCCTTTCCCTGAAGCGATTTCCATGACCACCGTTGCTGCTCCAACTGCGCCAGACGCGCAGCGTACCGCCCTGTCGATCATCCTCTGCGTGAGCGGGGCGCATCTGCTCAATGACCTGCTGCAGTTCCTGCTGCCGGCGCTTTATCCGCTGCTCAAGGAAAATTACGGCCTCACCTATTTCCAGATCGGCATGCTGACGCTCGGACAGCAAATCACCGCGTGCCTGCTCCAGCCGATCTTCGGTCTGTCCGGCGATCTCCGGCCCAAGCCCTATTGGCTGGCCCTTTCGATGACCATCGTTGCGGCGGGTGTGGCGCTGCTGGCGGCGGCGAGCGGCTTCTGGATGCTGTTCCTTGCCGCCGTGGTCGTCGGCACCGGTTCGGCGCTGTTCCACCCGGAAGCCTCTCGCGTCGCGCGCATGGCCTCGGGCGGCCGGCTGGGCTTCGCCCAATCCCTGTTCCAGGTGGGCGGCAATGCCGGCACCGCGCTCGGCCCGCTGGCGGCGGCGCTGATTCTGCTGCCGATGGGACAAACCAGCATCTTCTGGTTCCTGATCGTGGCGGCATTCGGCATTGCGCTGCTGGCCTATGTCGGCCGGTGGTTCGCCGACCACCAGCGCCAGGCCGCCTCGCGCCCGGCCGCCGCAATCCACAAGCCGGTGCTGTCGCGGCAGCGGTTGGTCGTCGCGTTTGCGGTGATCGGCGCCCTGCTGCTCAGCAAGTTCATCTATATCGAGGGCCTCAAGAGCTATTACGCCTTCTTCCTGATCGAGAAATTCGCGCTCTCGGCGCAGGAGGCACAGTATTACCTGTTCGCCTTCCTGGGAGCGGTTGCGGCAGGCACTTTCATCGGCGGTCCGGTGGGCGATCGTTATGGCCGGCTCGCGGTGATCTGGGTGTCGATCCTTGGCGCCCTGCCCTTCACCCTGGCCCTGCCCTATCTCGACCTATTCTGGACCTGCGTCATGAGCATCATGGTGGGCCTGATCCTCTCCTCGGCGTTTTCGGCCATGGTGGTCTATGCGCAGGAACTGGTGCCCGGCAAAGTGGGCATGATTTCTGGCTTCGTCTTCGGCTTCGCTTTCGGCATCGGTGCTCTGGGCGCAGCGCTGATGGGTGGGCTGGCCGACTGGATCGGCATCATTCCCGTGTTCCAGCTTTGCGCCTTCCTGCCCGCACTGGGTATTCTTACCGTGCTCCTGCCCCGGACGGCGGAGCTGCATCCCGAAAGGAAGCCGGCATGAGCCAAGGGATGGACACCGACAACGAAAGCCAGATCACGCTGACTCGCACCATCGGGGCGCATGTCTCGGACGTGTTCGCCGCCTGGACCGATCCGGCCCTGATCGAGCAGTGGGAGGCCGACGAGGCAGAGTTCGACGCCTTCGAAGGCGGCCAGTATCGCTTCGTCACCTTCGCCGAAGATGACGACGAGGCCGATCACGAGGTGAGCGGCGAGGTCTTGACCTTCGTCGAGGACCAGCGACTGGTTCTCTCCTGGATTCACAAGGACGAGGATGAGGACAGCGAATTGATCTTCGTGCTCGACATTGCCTTCAAGGCGGTGGGCGAGGACAGCACGATCATCACGCTGATCGAGCGCGGACTGCCGCACGCAGATGCGCAGACGCGCATCTTTTCCATGGAGGCCTGGAGCGCGGCGCTCGAAGAACTTGCCGAACTGATGGAATAGGCTGATCCATATTCTCCGGACGCCCGTTATGTGTGGGACGCCCGGAGGTTGATGTGTCCACTGCCCTGGTCTGGCTGCGCAACGACCTGCGCCTCGCCGACAATCCTGCCCTTTTCACAGCCTCCAAGCAGCACGACCGCGTCGTCGCACTATATGTGGACGAGGCTGACGACGGGCTGCGGCCGACTGGCGCCGCGGCCCGCTGGTGGCTGCACGAAAGCCTCGAAAATCTTGCAAGGTCGCTGGCGGAGATCGGCATTGCGCTCAAAGTGGAGGCAGGCAAGTCGAGAGACATCCTGCCGGCCGAGGCGCGTGGACTTGAGGCAGCTGCCGTACATTGGAACCGCCGCTATGGGCCCAAGGAACGGGCGCTCGATGCCGATATCAAGGAGGACCTGCGCACCCAAGGCATCGCGGCTCACTCGCACCCCGGCAATGTTCTCGCCGAGCCGTGGACAGTTGAGACCGGCCAGGGTCGTCCTTATTCGGTCTTCACGCCCTTCTGGAAGACACTGCGCGGGATGGACATCGAGCATCCCAGTCCGGCGCCGAAGGGCAAAGCCAAGCGCAGCATCAAGGTCGACAACGGATACAAACAGCCGCACTGGGCGGGCAAGCTCGGCCAGCATTGGTCGATCGGGGAAGGTGCAGCGCAGGAGCGGCTGGCGGAATTTCTCGATGAAAGCGTTGCCGGCTATCCAGAGGGACGAGATTTTCCGGCGCGGCCGGTGACGTCGCGCCTGTCGCCTCATCTGCGGTTCGGCGAGATCTCGGCGCGACAGATCTGGCACACGGCGCATGCATTTATCCATGCCCATCCTGGCAAGGCCGGAGCGGTCGACAAATTCCTTTCGGAGCTGGCATGGCGCGATTTCAGCTACCACCAACTCTACCACCGGGACGACATCGCCCGTGTTCCGATGCAGGCCAAATTCAAGGGGCTGCACTGGCGGCACGCGCCGGCACAATTGCGTGCGTGGCAGACCGGGATGACCGGCATCCCCATTGTCGACGCCGGCATGCGCGAGCTCTGGGAAACCGGCTATATGCACAACCGGGTCCGTATGCTGACGGCGTCGTTCCTCACCAAGAACCTGTTGGTGGACTGGCGTCAGGGCGAACACTGGTTCTGGGATTGCCTCGTAGATGCCGACGAGGCCAACAATCCTGCCAGCTGGCAGTGGGTGGCCGGAAGTGGCCTCGATGCTGCTCCCTACTTCCGCATTTTCAATCCCGTAACGCAGGGCGAACGGTTCGACGTCACGGGGGATTATGTGCGGCGCTGGGTGCCGGAACTGGCTTCACTGCCGGACAAGTTCATCCAAAAGCCGTTTGAAGCACCGGCAGAAGCACTCTCCAAGACCGGCGTGAAGTTGGGTGACACTTACCCCGAGCCGATTGCCGATCTCAAGCAGACGCGGCAACGGGCACTCGATGCCTTCGCCGATCTGGGCGCGAACGATAGCTAGCGCGGAAAACTATTCCACCTGAGCTGGGTGCGCCGAGTACCGCTTGCGCGGCGGCGCGCCAGCGGGAAAAGCGGTCCTCAACTGCGCGCATTCGACTTGCGGCCCGCCTGTCCCGCCCCTACCATAAGTGACTGATCTTTCTGGTTTTGCTGGCCTTGCCTGGCACAACCCTCCAGCGCACCGAGCGCGTCACACAACAGAATTCTGGTATGGCCAAGCACGAAGACCTCATCTCCGCCATCGGCAACACGCCGCTGATCCGTCTCAACCGGGTATCCACGCTCACCGGATGCGAGATCTGGGGCAAGGCCGAATTCCTCAATCCGGGCCAGTCAGTCAAGGATCGCGCGGCGCTGTTCATTATCCACGACGCGGTCAAATCCGGCGCGCTAAAGCCGGGCGGCACGATCGTCGAGGGGACGGCGGGCAATACCGGGATCGGTTTGACGCTGGTCGCCAATTCGCTTGGCTTCAAATCGGTCATCGTCATTCCCGAGACCCAGAGCCAGGAAAAGAAGGACGCGCTGCGGCTTTATGGCGCCGAGCTCATCGAAGTGCCGGCCAAGCCGTATCGGAACCCCAACAACTATATCAAGGTATCCGGGCGGCTGGCCGAAAAGCTCAATGCCGAGCTGCCCAATGGCGCCATCTGGGCCAACCAGTTCGACAATGTCTCGAACCGGCGCGCCCATGTGGAGACCACGGGTCCGGAAATCTGGCAGCAGACCAATGGCCGCATCGACGGCTTCATCTGCGCCGTGGGTTCGGGCGGCACGCTGGCGGGTGTGGCCGAAGCGCTGCGGGCGCGCAATCCGGAGGTGAAGATCGGTCTCGCCGATCCCGAGGGTGCGGCGCTCTACGAATATTTCGCCAATGGCGAACTGAAATCGTCTGGCGACTCGATCACCGAAGGCATCGGCCAAGGTCGGATCACCGCCAACCTCGAAGGTCTCGAGGTGGACATGCCCTATCGCATCTCCGATGCCGAGGCCCTGCCCTACATCTACGATCTGCTCGAGCACGAAGGGCTATGCCTGGGCGGTTCGAGCGCTATCAACATTGCCGGCGCGGTGCGCATGGCACGCGACCTGGGGCCGGGCAAGACCATCGTCACGGTGCTCTGCGACTACGGCAATCGCTATGCCAGCAAGATCTTCAACCCGGACTTCCTGCGCGGCAAGAACCTGCCGGTGCCGCCCTGGATGGAGGGTCGCACGCCGATCGACATTTCAAGCGTCATCGAAAAGGACGTTTGAAGCCAGGGCATCCATTCCGGAGATTGTTGTGAGCTGCCAGACTGCTAGAGTGTCCCACCCTGCCAGGCACAAGGTCCACGATGTACGGATTCGATGATTTACTCCGCGCGGTAGCAGCCGACCTGCATATCGTTGCGCTGATCATGGGGCTCATCTATCTCCTCGCGATTGTCTGCGCGGTGCGCGAAATCCTCAATTCACGCACTTCTCAAGGCTCGATCGCCTGGCTGCTGTCGCTGATCCTGCTGCCGTTTCCGACGGTGTTTCTCTACCTGATCTTCGGGTGGAAGCTGTTCGACGACTATGCGACGGAGCGGATGCAGAACGGTCGCGCCGAACGCCCGCTGCGGGCCAAGGACCTGGCACTGATCGACCGGGAAACCGACGCAAAGTGGCCAGTGCAGGTGCATGTGTCGGAGCTGCCCTTCCTCAAGGGCAACGATGTCGAACTGCTGATCGACGGCAAGGCGACCTTCGATTCCATTTTCGCCGGGATCGAAGCGGCCAAGGAATACCTGCTGGTCCAGTTCTACATCGTGCGCGACGACCGGCTCGGCCATGAGCTGGCGAAACGCCTGATCGCCAAGGCCAAGGCCGGGGTTTCGGTCTATCTGCTCTATGACGACATCGGCAGCACCGGCATGCCGAAGCGGTTCCGCAAGGAATTACGTGAGGCCGGCGTCAAGGTGTCGAGCTTCAACCGGCGCCACAAATTCCTGCGCATCTTTGGCCCGACCCGCATCAACTACCGCAATCACCGCAAGATCGTGGTGGTCGACGGCAAGCATGCCTGGGTGGGCGGGCACAATGTGGGCGTCGAATATCTCGGTGAGGATCCGAAATTCGGGCACTGGCGGGACACGCATGTGCGGGTTTCAGGGCCGGCGGCTCTGGGCTGCGCGCTGCTGTTTCGTGAGGACTGGGAATGGGCGACCGGCGAACGGCTGCCGAACTCGCCGCCGCCTGAACTCGAAACCTTCGGCGACAATTCCGTGCTGGTCATGGGCAGCGGCCCGGCGGACAAGCTCGAGGAATGCGCCATTGCCTTCACCGACCTGATCGGGCGGGCGCGGGAGCGGCTGTGGATCGTCAGCCCCTATTTCGTTCCCGACACCGATATCCGAACGGCGCTGTTCGCGGCGCGGCTGCGCGGCGTCGATGTGCGCATCATGCTACCCGACGAGCCGGACCATAAGCTGGTCTGGCTGGCGACCATCGCCCATGCCGACAGCATGGTGCAGCACGATATCGCCATCTATCGCTATACTGACGGCTTCCTGCACCAGAAGGTGGTGCTGATGGACGACGCCATGGCGACGGTGGGAAGCGTCAATTTCGACAACCGCTCGTTTGCAATCAATTTCGAGATCACGCTGTGGTTCACCGACCAAACCACCATAGGCAATGTCGAAGCCATGCTGCTCGAAGACTTCAACGCTTGCCGGCTGGTCAGCCGGTCTGAAGTCGAAACCCGCCCCTGGCCACTTTACCTGGGGTCGCAGGCGGCCCGCCTGCTCTCCCCGGTGCTGTGAGAACACTGATGACCGAATTCCTGTTTCGAGACGATGCCTACCTCCAGTCGGTCGAGGCGACCGTCGTCGCCATCACCGAGCAAGGCGGCATCGTACTGGATCGCACGGTTTTCTACGCGACCTCAGGCGGCCAGCCTGGAGATAGCGGCCGGCTGTTGCGCTCGGATGGCACGGAGATCGCGATTGCCACGGCGGTCCATCCGGACGGGGACAGACGGCCATCGTCCACGTTCCGGCCGCAGGGGCGACCCTGCCGGAGCCTGGCGAGCGGGTCACGGTGGAAATTGACTGGGATCGCCGTCATCGGCTGATGCGCATGCACACGGCGCTGCATCTGCTCTCGGTCGTCCTGCCATTTCCGGTGACGGGTGGTTCGGTGGGAGAAGACAAAGGGCGACTGGACTTCGACATGCCCGAAGTGCCCAACGACCTTGCGGCCCTGGAGGCCCGGCTCAACGCCATGGTGGAGGCCGATCATGCCGTCAGCACGGAATGGATCACCGATGCCGAGATGGAGGCAAAAGCCGATCTCATCAAGACCATGAAAGTGAAGCCGCCCATGGGCCAAGGTCGCGTCCGGCTGGTGCGGATCGGGGACGTCGACCTGCAGCCCTGCGGCGGAACGCACGTGGCCGGAACCGCCGAGATCGGGCCCCTTGCCATCGGCAAGATCGAGAAAAAGGGCAAGGAAAACCGGCGCGTCAACTTGCATTTCGCCTGAGCGCTAGCGAACCGGCGGAGCGTAGAGCAGGCCGCCATTGCTCCAGAGCGCATTCTGCCCACGCAGCATGGCGGCACCCGTCTGCGGACCGAAATGGCGGTCATAGAGTTCGGAATAGTTCCCCACCGCCCTGATGGCATCGGCCAGGAACGTCTCGCGCAGGCCTAGGGCCGTGCCAAAATCACCCTCGACCCCCAGAATGCGCCGTACCGCGGGGGTGCGGGCCGCAACCAGGGAATCAATATTGAGGCTGGTCACGCCGACTTCCTCGGCATTGATCAGAGCGAACATGGTCCAGCGGACGATCTTGAACCATTGCTCGTCGCCATCGCGCACCACGGGAGCCAGAACCTCCTTGGAAATGCGCTCCGGCAGGATGCGGTGCAGGTTGGGATCGGGCAGTTCCCGGCGGATGGCCTGGAGCTGGCGGCCCGAGGCCGAAATCGCCTGGCAGAGCCCGGCGCGATAGGCCGTGGCGAGGTCGGCGACGTCTTCGTAGGGCACTTCGCGATAATCGGTCTGGTTGGAAAAGAAGAACTCTTCCAGGGCCTCGAGATCGCCGGCGCCGTCGATGACGCAGACGCTGACATCGTCGAGCTCATAGGCGGAAACCACGCCCATCGCCTGGGGGACCAGGAAGGCCTGACCGTCAAAGAACGTGGGCGTGACATACCGGGCGCCGTAGCGGGTGTCCCGCCCGAGCGTCCAGGCGCCGTTTCGCATCAGCACGTCGACAGCATTGGTTTCGAGCGGCGCGAAACGCGCTTCACCGCGATAGGAGCGGAACTCGATGAGATCGGGATTTCCGAGCACGGCTGCGGCCAATGCGCGGCAGAGGTCCACATCGAAACCGGACCAGCGGCCATCGACATCCTGCTGGGAAAAGCCGGCGAGCGGGTTGCTCGACCCGCAGATCAGGAAGCCGCGACTGCGCACTGCTTCGAGGGTCTGCGCACTCGCCTGCTGTGCGCCCGCCACGCATGCGAGGGCAATCCAGAACAGCAGATGTCTGAGCAGCTTGGTCAATGCGCAGGCCTTCGGTTTGCCGCACCATATTGGCCGCATGAACAAAGGGGTCAAGCCGATGACCGGCTCGACCCCCGATATTTGCGCTGCGGCGCCTCCCGCCATTCGACCATAGGTCTCATGGCCTGCTCGCCTAAGATCGCTCCACTGGAGCGATCTTGCCTGTCGGCCGCCGCCATTCGACCGCAGGTCTCATGGCCTTCTCAGCTAAATTCGCTCCACAGGAGCGATTTTGCCTGCGGCCGCGTCGAAGTCAGTGCAGGATCTGGCTGAGGAACAGCTTGGTGCGTTCGTGCTGCGGGTTGGAGAAGAAGGCCTCCGGCTCGTTCTGCTCGATGATCTGGCCCTGGTCCATGAAGATGACCCGATTGGCCACCTGACGGGCAAAGCCCATTTCGTGGGTGACGCAGATCATGGTCATGCCGTCTTCGGCCAGATTGATCATCACCTCGAGCACTTCCTTGACCATTTCCGGATCGAGGGCCGAGGTGGGTTCGTCGAACAGCATGATCCGCGGCTGCATGCAGAGCGAACGCGCAATGGCGACGCGCTGCTGCTGGCCGCCCGAAAGCTGGCCGGGATACTTGTTGGCCTGCTCCGGGATTTTCACCCGCTCCAGATAATGCATGGCGGTCGCCTCGGCCTCGGCCTTGGGGATGCCACGCACCCAGATGGGGGCCAGCGTCAGGTTCTGGAGGATGGTCAGATGCGGGAACAGATTGAAGTGCTGGAACACCATGCCGACTTCGCGGCGCACTTCATCGATGCGCTTGAGGTCGGCCGTGAGTTCCGTGCCGTTGACGATGATCTGCCCTTCCTGATGCTCTTCCAGCCGGTTGATGCAGCGGATGAGCGTCGACTTGCCGGAGCCGGAGGGCCCGGCAATGACGATGCGCTCGCCCTTCATCACCTTGAGGTTAATGTCGCGCAGGACGTGGAAGTCGCCATACCACTTGTGCATGTTGACCACATCGATGGCCACGTCGGTCTTGGAGACCTTCATGTGGCTGGTGTCGATCGCTCGATCGACGGTGGTTTCGGAAACCTGAGACATGGGTGCTACCTCTTGTAGCCAGTGTTAAGGCGGCGCTCCATATACATGGAGTAGCGGGACATGCCGAAGCAGAACACCCAGAAGACCATGGCGGCAAAGATGTAGCCGGTGGTCGCGGTGTTGGCGGATTGCCATTCGAGAGCGGTGTCGTTCTTGGTTTTGACCGCTTCGAGCAGGTCCTTCATGCCGACGATGTAGACGAGGGACGTGTCCTTGAACAAGGCGATGGCGTTGTTCACGATGCCAGGGATCACGTGCTTGAGCGCCTGGGGCAGGATGATGAAATACATCTGCTTCCAGTAACTGAGGCCTAGTGATGCGGCGGCTTCATACTGTCCGCGCGGGATGGCCTGGAGACCACCACGCACCACTTCGGCCATGTAAGCCGAGGTGAAGAGTGTCACACCCACCAGAGCCCGAAGCAGTTTGTCCACCGTCATGCCCTGCGGCATGAACAGGGGCAGCATGATCGAAGCCATGAACAGGATGGTGATCAGCGGCACGGCGCGGATGAGCTCGATGAACGCGACGCAGAGCGTCTTGATCACAGGCATTTTCGACTGTCGACCAAGGGCGAGGATAATGCCCAAGGGAAAGGACAGGGTGATACCGACGACCGAAATGATCAGCGTCACCAGCAAGCCGCCCCACTTTTCCGTCGGGATCGGGGTGAGCCCGAAGACACCGCCGGCCAGCAGTATGTAGCTGACGATCGGATAGACGAAGAGGAACAACACGGCGTTGACGCGCTTGAAGGGCGCCTTCGGGATCATCAACGGCACCAGCAGCAGAGCCCCGAGCGCGAAGACGATATTGGGACGCCAATGCTGGGGGATGTCGTAGAAGCCGTAGATAAAGAACTCCATTTCCGACGAGATGTAGGCCCAGCAGGCCCCCGCCTCTGGCATGCGGCACTCTTCCACGGTGCCGTTCGGTCCCACGGCGTGGCCGAACAGGAAGTTGAAGAGCGGTGGCACCACCCAGAGCAGGAAGATGACGCCAAGGACGGTCAGCACTGCGTCGGAGGGTGTGGCGAACAGGTTCTTGCGCAGCCAGGCGCCTACGCCGCTGGTGCGGCGTGGAGCCGGGCGGGCATCCGTCATGGCGGAACGTACGAAGCCGATATCGGTCATGATGCGCCTCCTACCGTTCCACCAGCTTCACGCGGCCATTGTACCAATTCATGATGGCCGAGGTGAGAAGCGAGAGGGTGAGATAGACGAGCATGACCATGAAGATACATTCGATGGCCCGGCCTGTCTGATTGAGAGATGTACCGGCAAAGACGTTGACCAGTTCGGGATAGCCAATGGCCGCACCGAGCGAGGAGTTCTTCGTCAGGTTGAGATATTGGCTGGTCAGCGGTGGAATGATGACGCGCATGGCCTGGGGCACGATGACCAGACGCAGGCGGTCGCCATCCTTGAGACCGAGGGATTGAGCGGCTTCAGTCTGGCCGCGGTTGACGGACTGGATGCCGGCGCGGACCGTTTCGGCGATGAACGCCGCCGTGTAGATGGTCAGGCCGAACACCAGAGCCACGAACTCAGGCGGTAGTTGCACGCCACCGCGGAAGTTGAAACGCTCGAGGACGGGCACCTCGAATGCCAGGGTGGCGCCGGTGACCCAGTAGATCAGGGCCGGGATGGCGACCACGATCAGGATCAGCAGAGCCAGCGGGAACCGCGCGTCGCTGGGCGGGCGCTCGGTTGCATTGGTGTAGACCACGCTGGCCATGACCAGGGCAATGAGCGCAGCTCCGGCCGACGTCACCACGGGCGAGAGCCAGGACAGCATGCCGCCGATCATGAAGTTGAGGATCACAAAGGCGACCGCGAACGTCATCACGCCTCGGGCGATGGGCGCGAAGCGCGTCACCGACGCCGCGGCAATCGCAGCGGCAACGATGGCCGCAATGACTGTGCCGTTGGCGACCGGATAGACCGCGTTCAGCAAAATCGCGAGCGCCGTGAAACCGACGAGCAGTGTGACACAGGCATCGCCGAACTTGCCGGCGAGCACGATGGATGCAGGGTAGCGCCCGGTTCGGGTGCGGATGCGCGTCGCCCAGACGCCGATGGCGATTGCCGCCACGAGGCAGACGACGATGGCGACCATGACCCAGGTGAATTCCTGGTCAGGTGTGGGCCTCGGCACCATGATGCCGCGCTGGTTGATGAAAGCGTCGAAGGGCAGCGTGATGGATTCACGCACGGCCGGCATCGCCTTGAGTACGGCAAAATACCAGAAGAAAAGCTGCAGCAGCAGCGGTACGTTGCGGATGACCTCGATATAGACCGTCGCCAGGCTCGAAACGATGAAGTTGGAGCTCAGGCGCGCAATGCCGATGGTGAAGCCCAGCATGGTGGCCAGCACGATGCCGATGATGGCAACGAGCAGAGTGTTGGTGATGCCAACGAGGAAAGCTTCCCAGTAGTACGAGGCGCGGGACCACGGAAGAAGCGAGAAGCTGATGTCGAAGCCGGCCGTCTTCCAGAGGAAGTCGAAACCAGTCGTCTTGTTTTGCGCCGCCAGATTGGCCGCCGTATTCCCGATGATCCAGGAAATGAAGGCGATCAGCAGCACGGCCACAACGACCTGGTAGATGATCCCCCGGATCACCGGATCGTTGAAAAAGCTGGCCCTTGGGGCAAGTTTCTGCCCCGTATCGAGTGTCGTCATGTGGCTGTACCTTGGCCGCAAAAGGCCTTCTGCACGCCACGGAGGCGCGTCAGCTGACAGAACAAAGAGACCGGCGCTCCGCGAGGGAGCGCCGGACCAATTTGATCGGTTTTAGCGGATCGGCGGAGCGTACTGGATGCCGCCATCGCTCCACAGAGCGTTGAGGCCGCGTTCCAGCCCAATCGGGGTGTCGGGACCGACATGCTTGTCGTAGATCTCGGCATAGTTGCCGACGAGCTTGACGATCTGGTAGCCCCAGTCGTTCTCGACGCCCATGGGGGCACCGAACTCGCCTTCAACGCCGAGCAGGCGCTTGATGGCCGGATTGTCCGAACCGAGCATTTCGTCGACATTGGCCGAGGTCACGCCGAGTTCTTCGGCTTCGAGCAGCGCGAAGTAGGTCCAGCGAGCGAGGTTGAACCACTGGGTGTCACCAGCGCGAACCACCGGACCAAGGGGTTCCTTGGAGATGATTTCGGGCAGGATGATGTGCTCGGCCGGGTTGGCGAACTTGGAGCGTTCGGCAGCAAGAGCCGAAGAGTCGGTGGTGTAGACGTCGCAACGGCCATCTTCATAGGCCTTCACAACTTCGTCCTGGTCCACGAACACGACGGTGTTGAACTCCATGCCGTTGGCAGCGAAGTAGTCAGCAGCGTTGAGCTCGGTGGTGGTGCCGGATTCGATACAGATGGCGGCGCCCGAGAGGTCGAGGGCCGAGGCAATGCCGTCGGCTTCGCGAACCATGAAGCCCTGGCCGTCATAGAACATGGTGCCGATGAAGCTGATGCCCAGCTGGGTATCGCGGCTCATGGTCCAGGTGGTGGTGCGCGAGAGCACGTCGATTTCGCCGGCGGACAGGGCGGTGAAACGCTCCTGGCTGGTCAGCGAGGTGTAGCGAACCGCGTCGGCATCCTTGAAGATCGCTGCGGCCATGGCGCGGCAGAAGTCGACTTCGAGGCCGGTCCACACGTTGTTGGAATCGGGCGCGGAGAAGCCGGGAACACCACCGGTCACACCACACTGAACGTAGCCCTTGGCCTTGACGTCGTCGAGAATGGCCGCCTGGGCAGCCGTCGCGCCGAGGCCCAGCGAAGCCGCGACTGCGATCGTTACGAGCGCTTTTTGCATTTTTTTGCCTTTTGTTTCCTGACCCTGTGTTCGAAGCCGTAGGTCCCTCGGCTCCGAGAGCACCACTGCCTTTGTGTGACAGTTTGGATGCTGATAGGTATGCAAGCCTCTATTCCCACCAACGTCAAGGGCTGAAGGCGGGTTGGGTCAGGAAAGCTGTCTCTTATTTAGCCAGACGTCCCCGTTTGATTTCTTTTTAAGCACCGAGCCTAGCATGACTGACCACGAAACCGGCACAAATGGGCCCTCCTCCGTCGAAACCATCCTCACTCATGGTGGACGCTTTCCGGAAGATCAGTTCGGATTCGTCAACACGCCGGTTTATCGCGGCTCGACCGTCCTGTTCAAAACGCTGGCCGATCTCGATGCCCAGTCGCAGCGCTTCCTTTATGGCCGCGCGGGCAATCCGACGACCGAATCGGTCGAGGCGGTGGTGAGTGAATTGGAGGGCGCCTATCGGACCAAGCTGGTGCCATCAGGCCTGGCCGCCATCACCATCGCGCTCATGTCCTGCCTCAAGGCCGGAGACGATGTGCTGATCACCGACAGCGCCTATGAGCCGGGCCGGAAGTTCGCCAATGGCTTTCTCGAGCGGATGGGCGTCAGCGTCCGCTTTTATGATCCACGGATCGGTGCCGGCTTGTCCGACCTCATGCAGCCCAATACGCGGGCAGTGCTGGCGGAAAGCCCGGGCTCGCTGACCTTCGAAGTCCAGGACATTCCGGCACTCGCGGCGGCAGCCCGTGCCAACGACGCCCGGCTGATCGTCGACAATAGCTGGGCCAGCCCGCTCTATCATCGGCCATTGGCGCTGGGCGCCGATATCGTGGTGCATGCGGCGACCAAGATGTTCGTGGGTCACTCCGACGCCTTTGCCGGAACGATCTCGACGACCGAGGAGGCCTGGGCCGATGTCGAGCGCATCAGGACGCTGCTGGGCTTCTTCACCTCGGGCGACGATGCCTACCTGGTGTCGCGAGGGCTCAAGACGCTCGCCATCCGCATGAAAGAACACCAGGAGCGGGCGCTGGAGATCGCCCGCTGGCTTGAGGCGCAGGAGCTTGTCACGCAGGTGCTGCACCCTGCCCTGCCCAGCCATCCCGACCATGACCTGTGGCAGCGCGACTTTACCGGCTCGGGGAGCCTTTTCAGCTTCGTGCTTGCCCCCGCGCCGCGCTCGGCGGTTGCCGCCCTGGTCGACCACTTGCAGCTTTTCACCATGGGCTATTCGTGGGGCGGCTACGAAAGCCTGCTGCTGCCTGTGGCGATCAAGACGGCACGAACGGTCAGGCCGTGGGACGATGCCGGCCATCTCTTCCGCGTGCATATCGGCTTCGAGGGCGTGGACGACCTCAAGGCAGATCTGGCGGCGGGGTTAGAGCGCTATCAGCTGGCGCGCTGAAACAGCTCCGTCAGCCCGCTCAGCGGCTTGAGCACCATGCGGCCATCGGGGAGCTGGGTGAAAAGCCAGTTCTTCCGGGCAAAGAAATTGCGTACCAGATACGCACCGAGCATGCCGACAATAATGCCGGCAAAGACGTCGGTGGGGTAGTGCATACCCACAGGCACGCGCGAGATGGCTACTGCGATGCCAACCACCAGCAGGATTGGAAAGAGCGGCGGCACCATGAAACCGACCACAAAGGCCGTCGCCACGGCTGTCGCGGAGTGGCCGCTGGGAAAGCTCTGGAATTGCCAGTCGTTGACGAAATTCTGGAAGGAGAAGGCGCCTGATGCCTCGAACTCGCTGGGACGACCCCGACCCACGAGGCGCTTCAGCAGGTTGGTGATCAGGCCCGGCACGCCGACACCGAGGAAAACGAAGGCGGAAATCATCGCCGCTTCGCCGGTCGCCCGCTTCCACACACCGTGCATGGGGAACATGGCGAGCCGCAACAGAATCGCCAGCGCCAGGCTGGGAATCAGGATCCAGTCCGAAAGGCCATACTCGGTGATGAAGAAGAAGGGCGCACGCCAGGCGGCCGGCCAGTCTATGGCGCCCCGCGAGGCGGCCACGTCTATGCTGGCCAGCACGGCCAACCCAATCGCGACGGCGACCAAGAAATATGGCCAGGAGCGGCGGTCAAGTCCGAGGGGCCAGGGCTTTTCGAGATCAAACATGACAAACTTGTCCACTGACCGCATCAGCTTCGTCAAGTCGGGCATGTTGGCGCAACCGGCCTTGCCCTTTGCCCTCGAACAGGCTAACGGAAATGCGCGATCTCGGAGTGTAGCTCAGCCTGGTAGAGCACCGGTTTTGGGAACCGGGGGTCCAAAGTTCGAATCTTTGTACTCCGACCAATCGCATTATTTTAGGCGCATCGGATGAACCGAAAAATCGCGTCGCACTTTTCGGTCCGATGCTGTGCATCGTGTTGAGGACTTGGCATGACCGCCCGAATCTACCGACCCGCCCGCAATGCCATGCAGTCCGGCAAGGGCAAGTCCAAGCAATGGGTCCTGGTTCACGAAGCGACGACCCCGCGCAGCATCGATCCGCTGATGGGCTATACCAGCAGCTCCGACATGAACCAGCAGGTGAAACTGTCGTTCGAGACGCTGGAAGAGGCCGAGGCCTATGCGCAGCGCAATGGCATTCCCTATTCAGTCCAGCCGGCCCACGAAGCCACGCCAAAGCGCGTGAGCTATCCGGACAATTTCCGCTCCGACCGCAAGACGCCCTGGACGCACTAATTCCGGGTTTCCAGCGTTGAACCTATCCAGCGCCGCAAGAGATTGCGGCGCTTTTGTTTTATTGGGTCAGTGCTTTATCCGCAGCGGTAACGCCCTCGCGACTTGCATGAGAGACGTGCTCCTGCCCAAATAGGCGCCGGAGGACTTCATGCTCAAAATTTCCACCATGCTGCTTGCGACCGCAGCCCTCATTGCTCCCGCCGCAGCGGCGCCGGCGATCTGGAAAGTCAGCGACGCCGATAGCTCGGTCTGGCTGTTCGGATCGGTGCATATGCTGCGCGCGGACACGGACTGGCGCACGCAGCGCCTCGACAAACTGATTTCCAAGGCCGATCGGGTCTACTTCGAAGCTGACATCAGCGCAGCGGCGCAGGTGGAAATCATGCCCATTTCCATGGAGCTAGGATTCAATCGCGATGGTGTGCTGCTCAGCGAGCAGATCGGGCCAGAGCTGACGGACCGCGTGCGCGATGCAGCCGCGGAATATGGGCTGCCCATGCCCGCTCTCCTTACCATGAAGCCGTGGCTGGCGGCCACGACGCTTGGCTCGGGTCCGCTTCTCGATTCGGGCTTCGAGGCGATCCACGGCGTCGAAATGGTGCTTGGCGAGGAACTGCCCGCCGAGCGCAAGGGCTTCCTCGAAACCGCCGAGGAACAACTGGGATTCCTGTCGAGCGGCACGCTGGACGAGCAGATCACCATGCTGGAGGCGACGCTCGACACCCTGCCAATGGCCAAGGCGGATGTCGAAACCATGATCTCGGCTTGGATGGATGGTGACCCCGAGACGCTGGGCGAAGCCTTTGATTCCCAGACCGTCGGCTATGACGCCAAAATGGTCGATCGCATCATTGATATCCGCAACCACAACTGGGTGGAGAAGATCGAGACCATGCTCGGCGATAACGAGGCCGCGCTGATCGTCGTCGGTGCTGCGCATCTGGCCGGCGATGTCAGCGTCGTCAAGCTGCTCGAAGAGCGCGGGTTTTCCAGCGAACGCGTTCAATAGAAAAGCTGGCGGAGCAAACCGCCGGCCTTCTGGATCAACGAACGATCAGACGTCGCTGAAGCGCGTCCACTTGCTGTCGTTCTGGCTCGATTTCACCGAGGCGGTAATGAACTGCATGCCTTCGATGCCGTCGGCCATGGAGGGCAACAGGTTCTCGTAGGCCGCACCATCACCGCGGATGACCGAAGCGAACTGGCTGTAAATGGTCGCGAAGGCTTCCAGATAGCCTTCGGGGTGACCCGAGGGGATGCGGACATTCATCGAAGCGGCCGGCGGCACGGCGATCGAACCGCCGCGCGTCAGCAATTGGCGCGGCTTGCCGAATTCGGTGAACCACATGTAGTTCGGGTTCTCCTGGCTCCATTCAAGGCCGCCCTTGTCGCCATAGACGCGGAGCTGCAGCCCGTTTTCCTTGCCGACGGCAACCTGGCTGGCCCAGAGCATGCCCTTGGCCCCACCTTCGAAGCGCAGCATGATGTGGACATTGTCATCGAGCTGACGGCCCGGGACGAAAGCGGTCAGGTCCGCCGAGACGGCCTCGGTCTTGAGGCCGGTGACGAAGCGCAGCAGATTGTAGGCATGCGTGCCGATGTCGCCGATGCAACCGCCAGCGCCGGAACGGGCCGGATCGGTACGCCAGGCGGCCTGCTTGTTGTCCTCGTCGGCAGCCTCGGTGAGCCAGTCCTGGGCGTATTCGGCCTGGACGACACGGATCTTGCCCAGAGCCCCGGAGGCTACCAGTTCGCGGGCCTGCCGGATCAGCGGATAGCCGGTATAGTTGTGGGTCAGCAGGAATTTGGCGCCGTTCTTCGGCTTGATGTCGAGGAGCTTGCGCGCGTCATCCAGCGTCGAGGTGATCGGCTTGTCGCAGATCACGTGGATGCCGGCCTCGAGGAAGGCCTTGGTCGGGCCGAAATGCATGTGGTTGGGCGTGACGATGGAGACGGCCTGGATGCCGTCGGGGCGCGCAGCCTCGGCCTTGGCCATGTCCTCGTAGGATGTATAGACGCGATCGTCGGCCAGGCCGAGATTTTTGCCAGATTCCTTGGCCACCTCAGGACGCGACGAGAGCGCGCCGGCCACGAGCTGGAAATCGCCATCAAGCCGCGAGGCGATGCGGTGTACGTAGCCGATAAAGGCCCCGGTACCACCGCCGACCATGCCCAGACGAATTGGTTTTGCGCCGTTCTCGGCCATTCTAATTCTCCCTGTTCCGTGGTCCCTCGTAGATCGTCACCACCGGGCTTGTCCCGGTGGTCCATGGGTTGCCGGACAAGCCGGGCAATGACGATTGGAGGGCGCTATCAGATATTACGACAGTCCGAGCATCTTGCGATTGGCGGCCTTGTCGGTGCCACCCGAGGCGAAATCGTCGAAGGCGTGCTCGGTGACGCGGATGATGTAGCTCTGGATGAGCTCGGCACCTTCACGGGCGCCATCTTCCGGATGCTTGAGCGCACATTCCCACTCGAGCACGGCCCAGCCCTGGAAATCATTGGCGGCCATCTTGGCGAAGATCGCCGGGAAATCGACCTGGCCGTCGCCGATCGAGCGGAAGCGCCCCGCCCGGTCCACCCAGGACTGGAAGCCGCCATAGACGCCCTGGCGCCCGGTCGGATTGAACTCGGCATCCTTCACGTGGAAGGCCTTGATGCGATCCTTGTAGATGTCGATGTAGTCGAGATAGTCGAGTTGCTGCAGCACGAAATGGCTCGGATCGTAGAGCAGGTTGGCGCGCGGATGGTTTTTCACGCGGTCGAGGAACATCTCGTAGGAAACGCCGTCGTGCAGGTCCTCGCCGGGATGGATTTCGTAGCAGACGTCGACGCCGGCCTCGTCGAAGGCATTTAGAATCGGGGTCCAGCGGCGCGCCAGTTCGTCGAAGGCTTCTTCGACAAGGCCGGCCGGGCGCTGCGGCCAAGGATAGAGATAGGGCCAGGCGAGCGCGCCCGAGAAGGTCGCGTGTGCCTTGAGCCCGAGGTTTTGCGAGGCCTTGGCCGCGTTGAGCATGGTCTGCACAGCCCATTCCTGACGGGCTTTTGGATTGCCATGCACGGAGGCCGGAGCGAAACCATCAAAGGCGGTGTCATAGGCCGGGTGGACGGCGACGAGCTGGCCCTGAAGGTGGGTCGAAAGCTCGGTGATCTCGAGCCCGTGGCTGTTCACGATGCCCTTGATCTCGTCGGCGTAGGTCTTTGAATTGGCAGCCTTTTCGAGATCGATGAAGCTCGAAACCCAGGTCGGGATCTGGACGCCCTTGTAGCCGAGGCTGGCGGCCCAGCGGCAAATATTGTCGAGATTGTCGAAGGGGGCCTTGTCGCCGGCGAACTGCGCCAGGAAGATAGCGGGGCCCTTGATGGTGGTGGCCATGTGGTCTCTCCTCTTTGCGGCCCCGTAAACCGCATCAGCCGGGGCTCCTATTGACGAATGAGGGCGACGATCGCTCGCCGCCCTGACATGTTAGTTCGCAGTGTTGACCGGCCTCCGCGGCCTGTCAATGAGGTACGCCCATCAGGCTTTGAGCAAGGCCTTGGCTTCCTCGATGCCGAGGGCAAGCGGACGCTCGCAGGTGGTCTGCAGGGTCAGCACCTGCCCAGTCTCGCCGGCCTTGAGAAGGCCGGTCATGACTTCCACGACATGCAGCGCGACGTCGAGGCCGCAGCGCGCGGTCTGGCCATTGTCGATGGACTGCATCATGTCGGCAAGGCCGGCGCAACGGTAGTTGGCGCGCGGGTGGTCCTTGTCGAGATCCTGGTTGGGCTTGCCGAAGGGATGGTCCCAAGGCTCGACCGGTGTGCGGACGCCTTCGATGCCGGTGGTGACAAGGTCACCGCCGAAGAAGTTCGGATCGGGCACGAAGATGGAGCCGTCGGTGCCGTAGAGCTCGATATTGTGGTGGCCATGGGCCGCCACGTCCCAGCTCGCGCCGATGGTGATGATGGCGCCGGAGTGGAATTCAAGCACGCCGTGGATGGTGGTCGGGGTGCCGACCTTGATGGTCGAGCCCTTGTAGGGACCATCAGCCGAGACGATGCGCTCGGCGCGGGCCATGTTGGTAAACGCCGAGAGGCGCTTCACCGGGCCCAGAAGATGCACGAGATCGGTGATGTAATAGGGACCGAGATCGAGGATCGGGCCGCCGCCAACCTGGAAGAAGAAATCCGGATTGGGGTGCCAGTGCTCCATGCCACGGCTCATGACGTGGGTGGTGCCGCTCATGATCTTGCCGAGCTTGCCCGAGTCGATGATCTCGCGGGCCTGCTGATGCGCGCCCCCGAGGAAGGTGTCGGGCGCCGCGCCAACCTTGAGGCCACGCTCATCGGCTGCCTTCTTGAGGGCAAGGCCCTCTTCGAGGGTCAGCACGAAGGGCTTTTCCGAATAGGAATGCTTGCCGGCCGAGATGATATCCATCGACACCTGATAGTGGGTCGAAGGAATGGTCAGGTTGACGATGACATCAAGTTCGCTGTTCTTGAGCAACTCGTCCGGGGTCTGAGCCTTCACACCAAACTCGTCAGCGCGCAGCTTGGCGGCTTCGGGACGGATGTCGGCCACGGCGCGGACCTCGAGCCCCTTGAACAGGGGCGCGAGGCGCAGATAGGCCGAGGAGATATTGCCGGCACCCATGATGCCGACGCCATAGGTCTTTGCCATTTGGCTTACTTCCAGTTCTTGGCGGTTGCGATCGAGCGCGTGGCGAAGCGCACGGCATCGGTCGGATTGTCGTGTTCAGCGACGAAGTACTGGGCCTTGGTCTTGGCCTGGACGGTCTTGATCAGGTCGTCCCAGCCAACAACGCCATGGCCGACGTCGGCCCAGCCGCTTTCCTCGGGGTTCTCGCCCGGGGCAGCCAGATCCTTGACGTGGACGGCCGTGATGCGGGAGCCGTACTTGTCGAACCAGGCGACTGGATCGGCCTTGCCGCGGATGACCCAGGCAACGTCGCATTCCCATTCGATCTTGGGCGCGGTTTCCAGGATGATGTCCATCGGCAGGCGGCCCGACGTGGTCGGCACGAATTCGAAGTCGTGGTTATGCCAGCCGAAGCCGTAACCGGCGGCGGTGACCTTCTCGCCGATGGCAGCGAGCGTTTCGGCAAGCTTGATCCAGCCGGAATCGTCGGCGGTGCGCTGGTCGGGCATGATGAAGGGGCAATAGAGCCGCTTCATGCCGATGGTCTCGGCAATCTTGAGCGCCTTGTCGGTATCCTGAAGCTGGTCGAGGCCGAAATGGCCGGTCGGCATGGCGAGGCCGTTCTTCTTGAGCTCTGCGGCGAGCGCCGGCGCATCGGCGTAAAGGCCGCCGAAGCCTTCGACCTGGGTGTAGCCCAGCGACGACAGCTTGGCGAAGAACTCGGACTGGTTGGGATAGTTGCGGGCGCTATAGAGCTGGAATGACAGCACGGTCATTTTTGGCCTCTTATGGGACAGTGTGGATGCGGTGTCGCGTCGGACCGGGAGATAGCCTGGCCAGGGGCTGGCGTCGCCGCGCCCGGACAGATCGACTGCCGCAAAAGTAAGCGTTTGCCGGATCATGAGGAAAACGGCGCCCCATGGGGCGCCATTGGGAAGACGTTAGAGACGGTTTTCGGTACCGGCGTCGAACAAGGAGCCGCGCGCGATGTCGAAGCCGACGGTCACAGTGTCGCCGGCGGCGAGCGGAATATCGCTCGAGCAGCGGAAGGTGACCGGGATGCCGGCGACCTTGGTCCAGGCCAGGGTTTCCGAGCCCATGGGCTCGACGATCTCGATCTCCGCGGTGGCCTTGTAGGGCATGCCCTGGGCTTCATCACCGATGAAGATGTGTTCCGGGCGAACACCGAGCACAGCCTTGGTGGAGCCCGTCGGAGCCGATGAGACGAACTGGTAGGCGCCGACCGGGATCACCGTGCCGTCATTGGCCGTGAAGTTTGCACCATCCAGCGTGCCGGTGATGAAGTTCATCGACGGCGACCCGATGAAGCCCGCCACATAGAGGTTGGTGGGCTTGTTATAGATGGTGTGCGGATCGGCGAGCTGCTGGATCACGCCATTCTTCATGATGGCGATGCGGTCGGCCAGCGTCAGAGCCTCGATCTGGTCGTGGGTCACGTAGATCATGGTGTTCTTGAGGCGCTGGTGCAGGCGCTTGATCTCGACGCGCAGGTCCGAGCGGAGTTTCGCGTCGAGGTTGGACAGCGGCTCGTCGAACAGGAACACGTCCACGTCACGAACAAGGGCCCGGCCGATGGCGACGCGCTGGCGCTGGCCACCGGAGAGATTGGCCGGCTTGCGCTGCAGCAGCGGCTGGATCTGCAGGATTTCGGCAGCGCGCTGCACGCGCTGATCGATTTCCGCCTTCGGCATGCCGGCGACGCGCAGGCCGAAGCTGAGGTTCTTTTCGACCGTCATCTGCGGGTAGAGCGCATAGGACTGGAACACCATGCCGATGCCGCGGTCCTTGGGCTCTTCCCAGGTGACGTTCTTGCCCGAAATGAAGATCTGGCCGTCGGAGACATCCAGGAGACCAGCGATGCAGTTGAGCAAGGTCGACTTGCCACAACCCGAGGGCCCGAGCAGCACGATGAATTCGCCCTGAGCAATGTCCAGGTTGAGGTGTTCGAGGACCTTCACATTGCCGAAGTTGAGCGAAAGATCGCGGATGGAAACGCTGTGTTGCATTCGGTTACCCCTTCACCGCACCGGCGGCAACGCCGCGGACAAACCACTTGCCGGATACGAAATAGACCGTGAGCGGCACGAGGCCAGTCAGAACGGTTGCGGCCATGTTCACGTTATATTCGGGCGTGCCCTGGGCCGAGTTGACGATATTGTTGAGCTGGACCGTCATCGGATAGTTCTGCGTGCCGGCGAAGACGACGCCGAACAGGAAGTCATTCCAGATGCCGGTTACCTGCAGGATGATGGCGACTACGAAGATCGGCAGCGACATGGGCAGCATGATCTCGAAGAAGATACGCCAGAACCCTGCCCCATCCACACGGGCCGCCTTGAACAGTTCCTGCGGCAGCGACGCGAAGTAGTTGCGGAACAACAGCGTCAGGATCGGCATGCCGAAGACGGTGTGGATGATGATCACGGCTTGGAGCGTGCCGAAGATTCCCATTTCGCGGGTGATCATCACCAGCGGGTAGAGCATCACCTGATAGGGGATGAACGAGCCGAAGATGAGGATCGAGAAGAAGATTTCCGAGCCCTTGAAGCGCCAGTTGACGAGCGCGTAGCCGTTCACCGCCGCAATGAAGATCGAGACGATGGTCGAAGGGATGGTGATCTTGACCGAGTTCCAGAAGCCGGGGGCCAGACCATTACAGTTGAGGCCGGTACAGGCGCTGGTCCATGCCTTTACCCACGCGTCGAAGTTGGGAGCGGTCGGCAGCGCGAAGATGTTGCCGAAGCGGACTTCCGGCATGGTCTTGAGCGAGGTCACGACCATGACGTAGAGCGGGAACAGGTAGTAGAGGGAGAAGAAGACCAGCACCGTATAGAGGATGACCTTCTTGGGCGTAAAGAACGGCTTGGGACGTGGGCCGCGCGGACCGCTGGTGTCCTGAGCCACGGCCGGCTGGCCGGTCATGGTTGCTGTCTGGCTCATGCGCGACGGCCCTTTCCGCCAAATTCGAGGTAGGCCCACGGGATCATGATGATCAGGACGGTCAGCAGCATCATGGTGGCGCCGGCCAGGCCCTGGCCGATATTGCCGCCCGAGAACATGTAGTTGAAAACGTACTTGGCGGGCACTTCCGAGGAAATCCCGGGGCCGCCATTGGTCAGCGCCACCACGAGGTCGTAGAGGCGGACAATGCCCGAGCCGATGATGACAATGGCGGTGATCAGAACGCCGCGCATCATGGGCAGGACGATGGACACATAGGTGCGCCAGGTCGGGATGCCGTCGACGCGCGCCGCCTTCCAGACTTCCTCGTCAACGCCGCGCAGACCGGCAAGCATCAGCACCATGCAGAAGCCGGTGCCATGCCAGAGACCGGCGATCAGCAGTGCGAACAGCACCATGCGCGGGTTGGCGATCCAGTCAAAGGTGAAGTTTTCCCAGCCCAGGTTACGCAGCGTACCCTGCAGGCCCAGCGTCGGGTTCATGATCCACTGCCAGACGAGGCCCGTCACGATGAACGACAGGGCGAAGGGATAGAGCATGATCGTGCGGAAAGCACTTTCGAAGCGGATCTTCTGGTCGATGAGGACGGCCAGGATGAAGCCAATCACCAGGGTGAAGACCAGCGACATGGACCCGTAGGCCACGAGGTTCCAGACCGACACGTTCCAGCGCGAGGTCGCGAACAGACGCTCATACTGGTCAAAGCCGACGAACTTGCCCGTGGGCAGCAGCTTCGAATTGGTGAAGGAATAATAGATCGTCCAGATCGTACAGCCAACAAAGACCACGAGGACGGTCAACACCATCGGCAGCGCGGCGATCTTGGCGGGCAAATTGTGCAGGAAGATCCTGGACAGAAAACCGGGCCGGGTCGTAGTCCGCTCCCCCGCTTCCATCCGAACGGCAGTTTCCGCCATTGGTGCTCTCCATAAGGATGGTGGTCGCCCTTGTCGATCAAGGCCGACCACCGGATATTAAAAGGCGGGGCCATGGCCCCGCCAGACTTAAGTCAGGATCAGTCGGCCTGCTCGATGATCGTGGCATAGCGCTCGATGTAGTCATCGACCGTGATGCTGTCGTCGTCGAGGAACTCGATGTTCAGATCCTGGAACTGCTGCTGGGTATCGCTGGAGAGCGCGAAGTCACCCGACGGCAGGAGGCCGTTGCCGAGCATGCCGATAGCCTTCTGCATGCAGGGGTTGGCACCCGACAGGTCGATGTCGGTACGGATCGGCATGGAGCCCTTGACCAGGTTGAAGTTTAGCTGGCCTTCGGGGGAGATCAGGATCTTGGCCAGATCGGCCTGAGCCTGGATCACAGCCGGATCGGTACCTTCCGGCAGAACCGGGAAGTAGAACGAGTCGCCGCCACCGGTGAGCTGGTCGCCCAGACCGAGAGCCGGGAGACATTCATAGTCTTCGCCCGGGACGCCGCCTGCGATCTGCAGGTCGCCAGCGAGCCAGTCGCCGTGGATGTTGCCGGCAGCTTCGCCAGCCAGGAGCTGATTGCCCACGTCACCGAAGGACGGGACCATCATTTCCGGCGAGATAACCTGACGCAGAGCGTCCATGGCTTCGGCAACCTTGCGGAATTCCGGACCACGAACGGCATCGGCGCTCTTGTCGCGGTTGATGGCGAGGACGAGGTCCGAACCACCGATACCGGACATCAGCACGCCCGGGACGCCGGAAATCGGCCAGCCGGTCGCGAGACCGAAGGGCAGAATGTCGGCTTCCTGGAGAGCCGGCCAGGAGGCCACATACTCGTCCCAGGTGGTCGGCACGGGCTGACCGATCTTTTCGTAGGCAGCGGTGGAGAGCCACAGCCAGTCCCACGAGTGGATGTTGATCGGCAGACAGTAGATCTTGCCTTCGTAGGTGCACGGCTCGAGCAGGGACTGGTCGACGTAGAAGTCGAGGCCGCCCATTTCTTCGACGATCGGGGTCAGGTCGCGCATCAGGCCGGCCTGGATGAGCTCCTCGGCGTCGCGGCCGGTGTTCATCTGGGTGGCGCCCATCGGGTCACCGCCGATGATGCGGCTGATGATGACGGGGTTGGCACCGGTGCCCGAACCAGCCAGAGCCGAGTCGACCCAGGTATTGCCGGTCTGCTCTTCGAAGAGCTTGGCGAATTCGGCGATGGCGGCGGCTTCACCAGCCGACGTCCACCAGTGGGTCACTTCCAGATCCACCGCATAAGCAGACGTGGAGCCGAGGAAAGCGGTTGCCATAGCGGCAACCACTGCAAACTTTTTCATAGGTTGTCCTCCCAACGAACACGAGGAGCTAAGCGCCCCAGCGATGCACCAGTCGCATGGCTGTTCCTCCAACAGAGCAAACCCACGACTGTGTGTAATCGATTGCACTACACGTTCCAAACTGGTTGTGCAATCGATTTCAGGAGTTTCATACAAGCCTTGCGGAGATGTCAAGATCGATTTAGACCAATTGGGTTACTGACGGCGAAGAGGGGGCGCTGCCAGCGATGACAGAGCTCAAGAAAACGCCAACAATTCAAGATGTTGCGCGTTTTGCGAATGTATCCACGGCCACGGTCAGCCGCACCTTGTCGAGCCCGGACAGGGTCAGCGAGGGCACCCGCGCACGCGTTTCGGAGGCCATTCGTGTAACCGGTTACACGCTTAATCAGACGGCCCGCTCGCTGCGCCAGAGAACGGCGAAAACGATCCTCGTGGCGCTGCCCGATATCCGCAATCCATTCTTCTCGTCGATCCTCGACGCCATCGAGCGAGAAGCCACCAATCGCGGCTATGGCGTGCTGGTGGCAAACCTGTTTCTTGCGCACGAACCCGCCCGGCGCTTGCAGGAATACATGCTTTCCAACAGGGCGGATGGCTTGCTGCTGCTCGACGGGTCGCTCGACGTCGCGACACTGCGCACCCTCTCGACCGCCCCCTATTCCGTGCCGCTTGTGGTGGCGTGCGAGGAAATCCCCAATTCGGGTTTCCATATGGTGCTCACCGACAATATGCAGGCGGCGGAGCGCGCAACGCGCCACCTGATCGACCTCGGGCATCGCCGAGTCGGTCACCTGCTCGGGCCCGAGCATAACGTGGTGACGCGCGAGCGGCTCGCCGGCTTCACCAAGGCTCTGCGCGACGCCGACCTGCCGCTGCGACAGGACTGGATGTTCCGGGGCAATTTCGAAATGGAGAGCGGGTTTGCGGCCGCGGCGCATTTCATGGCGCTGGCCGAACGGCCGACGGCGATTTTCGCCGCCAACGACGAATCGGCCATCGGTTTTCTCTCGGGGTTGCGGCAGCACGGCATCGAGTGTCCGCGCGATATATCCATGGTCGGATTCGACGATCTGGGCGTGGCGCCGCACTATTCGCCGCCGCTCACCACCATGCGGCAGCCTCGGGAAATGCTGGGCCGCATGGCTGCCGAGACGCTGATCGACCTGCTCGATGAACTCGATCACCGCCCTGGCCAGCTCCGCATCGTGCTCAATTCCGACCTGATCGTTCGCGCCAGCACCGGCCATCCCCGCAAGGAGGAGGCGCCTGCGGCGTGATACAGGCTATGGCCTTGTCGTGAAAATGCGTTAAACAGGCGCCGTGCGGTCCCGTAGCTCAGCTGGATAGAGCAGCAGCCTTCTAAGCTGAAGGTCACAGGTTCGAGTCCTGTCGGGATCGCCATTTCATCCTGTTTTCAGTGACTTGGCGAAAGCAGCCGGCCGATTTCTGCACCGCTCGGGTCGGTGTCTCGGCCTCCAGGGTTGTCCCCACGGGCGTTTTGGTCCAGTTTACCATCCTGGACCAACGGGGGCTGATCCACTGGCTGACATTGCAAACCGACCGACCATCGTGCTTTTCGACCTCGATGGAACATTGGTGCACCACGTCAATCCGCGCGTCTTGCAGATGCTCGAATTCCTCGACGATTGCTCACATCGGGGCGGGCGTCTGGTGGCGCGTTTCCGCTTGGCGCGACGCAGCAGGCTGAACACCCAGACGGCTCCCAAGCTCCTGGTACATAGGGCTATTCATAAGGTTCGGCGCAAAAGCGTCGACCAGATGCTGGTGCCCTGCCAGACCATGCGCAACGTGCTCGAACGGCTGCGCTCGGAAGGCGTATTGCTCGGAGTGGTCAGCAACGGACTGGGTCGCGGCTACGGCCACGATGTGCTCGAAACCTTCGACCTCAAGAAGTACTTCCACGCCGCCGTATTCCGCGAGGACGTGACTCGCGGAAAGCCCTGGCCTGATTCGATCCTGACCGCGCTTGATGGCATCGGTCGGGATGTCAGACGCAATGACGTGATCTGGTATATCGGGGACCAGCGGAAGGATATCGGCGCTGCGCTGGCTGCCTCGCAAGCGAGCGGGCACACAGTCCGGCCGTTTGCCCTCGGCGCAAGGGCCGCGCTCGGCGCCGTGGAGGGGCTGCTGTCCCCCAGCCAGATCATGTGGACACCTGCCGATTTCGAACGCACCGTATCCGCCGCATTCGAGCCGAACTGGATCGAGCACGCGCTGATCGACCCCCTGCCCGCTCCGCTGCTCTAGAAATCGAAACCCATCTGGTTGATTGCGGGCTCCGGCTGCACGGCGCGCGCCTTGTCGGCCTTGTCCGCCTTCTGGCGCCTGGCCGCTGGAAGTGCGGGCGGCCTGGAATCAGCTTCAGGTTGTGCCTCGCTCTGCGCCGCAGCAACTGGCTCGGCAGTGATGGCCGGCTGCGGGGAGTTCACCTCGGGCATCGCGACCCGTGGCTGCTCGATCGCGACCTCTGGCACGGCATCGTCGGCCGCTTGCGGCGAGACAATCGTGCCGATCCAGGCCGTCGCAACGCCGAGTTTTGCGGGGCGTAAGGCGTAGAGGTTCTCGCGCCCTTTCTTGACCTCGGCGACCAAGCCAGCGGTCTTGAGCACGCGGAGGTGTCGGGAAATGGCCGGACGGCTGATCGAGAAGGCATCCGCCAGCGTATGCACGGGGATCGGGCCCCTGAGCAGGATCTCGACGATGCGGCACCGCGTGGCGTCGGCGAGGGCGGAATAGATGGCGATGGGGGCTTTGGTCTTGCGGCTCATGAGCGCTATAAAGTAACGCCAGAGTTACCCGTCAAGCGTGCCTGCGCGCCGCAACGGGTTGTTCACCAGAAAACTTGGCAGCCGCTTTACGCTGGCAGCAAGTGCCGCCGCAAAGAAAGGTTCTGGTCACATCCGCGCCACACGATAGGGGCAAGGAGGAAGGATGATGACCCCGGCCATATCTCGACCAGCTTTGAAAATTCCGGAACGCCGGCGCTATTCGACTGCCGAGATCGTTGCGGATGCGGCCGTGCACATCCTTGGACTGGTCGTTGCCATTGCGGCAGGTTCGATCCTGCTCACCCTGGCCCTGATGCACACGGCGCCGGAAGCGTTTCCGGCCCTCATGGTCTATGTCGCCACCCTTGTCGTCGTGCTGGGCGTGTCGCTGGCCTTCAACATGTGGCCGGCCTCGCCGGTCAAGCACTACCTTGCCCGGCTCGACCAAGCGGCGATTTTCCTGTTCATCGCTGGCTCCTACACGCCCTTCCTGGCGGTGCTGGGCGGCACCTCGACTGGCATCGTGATGATGAGCCTCGTCTGGGGTGCGTCGCTGGTTGGCGTGGCGCTGAAACTGATCGTGCCGCAGCGCTTCGGGCGCGTGGCGATCGTGCTTTATCTCGCCATCGGGTGGAGCGGCGTGCTGGTCTTCCAGTCGCTCGGACAGGCCCTGCCCGCGTCTACGCTGTGGCTGCTGCTGGCCGGCGGCGTCACCTACTCGGCCGGCATTATTTTCCATCTGTGGGAAAAGCTCAAGTTTCAGAATGCCTTATGGCATGTCTTCGTGGTCGCGGGCGCGAGCCTGCACCTTTGGGCCGTGATCGACTGCATGGTTATTGCGCGGCTGTGATCCGCGGATGGGTGACCTGGTCGCCCGCCTCGATACCCAGTTCCTCAGAGCGTCCGCCGGGAATTTCCAAGACAAACTGCACCGGACCGGCCGAAGGGATGCCCGTGGTATCGTGCGGCCGGGCGTTGACGTGAATGTTGAGCACCGTTCCGTCGGCCTCGATGAACAGCATGTCGAGCGGGATATAGGTGTTGCGCATCCAGAAGGAAACTGGACGTTCCTCCTTGAAATCAAACAACATTCCGGCGTCGTCGGCCAGTTCCTGAACATACATCAGGCCGCGCGCCCGGCTCTCGGGCGTATCGACGACTTCTACGGTGAAGCGGTGTTCCCCACCGTCGGACTGGATGGTGAGTTGGGTGTCGTCGGCTGTGCAGGCGACGAGGGGCAGGCTTACAGCCAGAACGGCAGCAACAGCTAATAATCGCGCAGCGGGGCGCGGCGGGGCGGAATTTGCCAGCAGACTGTTGACCTCAAGCACCGCTAACGTGCCCCTTAGTGTGAAGACGGGGCGTCGCCCCAGCCATCGGGGCGGATTTCGGCTACCATGAGCCCCTTCGGACCCTGGCCATAGCGCACCAGCACGTATTGGCCGGGGCGCAGTTCGGTGATGCCGAAACGGCGCAATGTTTCCATATGGACAAAAATATCGGGCGTGCCTTCGCCAGCTGACAGGAAGCCGAAGCCGCGAATGCGATTGAACCACTTCACCTCGAGCCGGACCATGCCCGAGGTCGCCTCGACGACGACATGGGTGCGAGGCGCGGGAAGCTGCGAGGGATGGCGGGCGGTCGATTCGTCCATGGAGACGACGCGGAAGGCCTGGAGGCCACCAGGACGGTTGAGTGCCTCGACCACAATGCGGGCGCCCTCATAGGCCGTCTGATAGCCGTCGCGGCGGAGACAGGTCACGTGCAGCAGGACATCGGGCATGCCGTTGTCGGGGACGATGAAGCCAAAACCCTTGCCGGCATCGAACCACTTGATGCTGCCGACCACCTCGATGGTATCGGCGGCAGTCGACGCACCAGACGACGCGACGTCATCGCGCTGCGTCTGCCCGGCGTCCGTCAGATGGACGGTATCGCCCTCGTCGTTGCCCTTAGCCCCCATGCCAAACGCCTTTTCACTCGCCCGCCGCAAGCGGGTACTCCTCACAAGACCAAATCAGTCTGGCCGATTCAGCACCAAAAGTTAAGAAGGTGTTGCGATTTTGTTGACAGCTCAATTGGAGCAATTCTTGCGGGGTGCCGCCGGGCTTGTTACCCCATGGTCGATTGCCCAAAAAGGAGACCTGCCTTGAAATACCTGCACACCATGGTGCGCGTCACCGATGTCGAGGAAAGCCTCCGATTCTATTGCGAGGGCCTCGGTCTCGAGGAAGTCCGCCGGACCGAGAACGAAAAAGGCCGCTTCACCCTGATTTTCCTGCGTGCGCCGGGCGATGCCGGCGGCGAAGTGGAGCTGACTTATAACTGGGATCCCGACCCGACGCCCTATGCGGGGGGCCGCAATTTCGGTCACCTCGCCTATCGGGTGCAGGACATCTATGGGCTCTGCCAGCACCTCTCGGATATGGGCGTCACCATCAATCGCCCGCCCCGCGACGGCCACATGGCCTTTGTCCGCTCGCCCGACGGCATTTCGATCGAGCTGATCCAGGACGGCCACCTGCCGCCGCAGGAGCCCTGGGCTTCGATGCCCAATACCGGTAGCTGGTAGAGCATCCGGACCAGGCCGGCGCAATTAACGCTCCGCTAACCCTGCCGCTTAGCGCGGGGTTAGCGAAACCTCTCTAATTTTAGCGATCGAACCCCAAGACCCATTGCCTGTTGCGAATGCGACACGCCACGGGAAGATCGCCATGTTTCGCCTCGCTCGCTCCCTCGCCATTCTCGTTGTTTCCACCCTGGTGCTGGCCGGGTGCCTGCCCATGGCCATGTTCGCCAGCGGCAGCGGCGCCGGCTATTCGGGCCTCCGGCAGGACTGGGGCACCTATGTGTCGTCGAACAATGTCAACGCGCTCTGTATCTCGCCCAAGCTGCGCTTCGTGATCTGGGAATTCGAGGGGAAGTTCGGCAAGCGCATCGTGATGAATTCGGGCTATCGCAACGCTTTCCACAATGCGGCGGCCGGCGGCGCGGACAATTCGTACCACACCAAATGCATGGCGGCGGATTTCTACATTCCGGGCGTGTCCAAGCAGGAACTCATCGCCTTTGCAATGAGCATGGACGGCGTTGGCGGGCTTGGCTGCTATCCCGGCCGCAACTTCATCCATGTGGATGTGCGTGACCGCCCGAGGGGTTATCGGCGTCCCGTCACCTTCTCGGGCTGTTGATAACTCGCTCGCCAGAAAAAAACCTCATGGGTTCAATGCAAACGGGGTTGCACAATCAAAACCACCCCATTATACGACGCCCATCGAACTGATGCGCCCTTCGTCTATCGGTTAGGACGGCACCCTTTCACGGTGCAGAGAGGGGTTCGATTCCCCTAGGGCGTACCACCTTCCCCCTGCTTTCGATGCAGGTGCGGAAGCCAGATCGAAGACCGTGCGCCCATCGTCTAGCGGTCAGGACGACGCCCTCTCACGGCGTAAACAGGGGTTCGATTCCCCTTGGGCGTACCAAGACCTCCAGACACATACTGAAGTTTCCTCACCTTGCTGATGAGCGATGCATTGCGGAAGTTGCGTCCGCGCGTGCGTGTTCAGCTCTTGCGATCCAGCACGCGAGTCGCCGCCAGGGCCGCGAGCAGGACCGGGATGATGACGAGGTAGGAAAAGCGGATGCCAAAGTGCTCGGCGATGTAGCCGAGCAGCGGCGGACCGGCGAAAAACACGAAAAAGGTCATCTGGCTCAGGGCCGCGACATTGACGGCAGCGGGGCGGTCGGTGCGGCGGGCGGCGGCTGAAATGGCCAGCGGATAGACCGACGAACAGCCGATACCGGCAACGGCAAAGCCGATGAGCGCCACGACCGGCCCCGGCGCGGTGACGACGAGTACGAGACCCACGGAGGCGAGCGACAGCAGCATGAAGGCCACGCGGCGCGGGTCAAAACGATCGACCACAGGGTCCATGCCCAGCCGGCCGATGGCTATGGCGAGCGAGAACAGCGTGACGCTGAGGCCGCCGATAAAGGGTTCTACGGCAAAGATATCGCGCATGTAGATGGCCGACCAATCGACCCCTGCCCCTTCGACCCAGAGCGGTGCCGCGCCGATGAGGCAGAGCGGCAGCATGCCCCAAGTGGGGAAGGCGAAGGGTGGATGGTCGCTGTCATGGTCGCCCGGACGACGGGGCGCCGTCTGCATGTTCCAGAATGCGAAGAGACCCGAAACCACGACCACGGCCAGTATGATGGCCATGTGGAGTTCGACCGAGACCGCGGCCTGGCGCAGGACGGCGGCTATCAGCGCCGTTACGAAGAAGCCCAGACTCCACATGCCGTGGACGCGGCTCATGACGCGGCGGCCGAGGATAGCCTCGTGGCGATCGGCCTCGACATTGGCGTTGATCTCCAGGGCCCCGGCCAGGACCCCGGCGATGAACAGCAGCGGAGCGGCCCAGAGCGCAGAGGGCATCCAGGGCACGAGGGCGTAGAGGGTCGATGCGCCGAAGATGGTGATGAAGGTGGTGGTACGGGCGCCGATCCGCTCCACGGTGCGCCCGAGGAAAGTAAGGCCAGCGAGCACGCCGCAGGACATGGTGATCAACAGGAGCCCGAGTTGCCCCTCGGTCAGCGCGAACTCGACCTGCAGATCCGGCAAGCGGGCCAGCAACGCGCCCATGGAGAGAGCGAAGATGAATTGCAGGAGATAGAGGCGCTGATGGGACTGAAGCATGGAAACCTGCCGGGTGGGAGCCAGATGCTTAGCAGGTATTTTTGACAGGGCGAGTCAGGACGTGGAGGGCCTGGCTATGTACCGGCGAGCGCCTTGACCAGCGCACCGACCATGGGCTCGGGCCGATAGCCCAGACCCGATGGGGTGAGGCCGAGGCGGACGACAACCATGTCGGCGGACGGGATGACGGCGATGGACTGGCCATCATGTCCCAGCATCCAGAAGGCGTCGGCGGGTATGCCGAGCGCCACCTCGCCCGCCTCGTCATCGCCGGGACCCTGCATCCAGACCTGTCCCCGGCCATAGAGGCCATTTGATGCGGGGGCCGGTTCCGACATCCAGGACACGTAGCCTTCGGGAAGGATGCGGTTGCCGTTCCACACGCCATCGTCGAGCAGGAGCAGGCCGTAGCGGGCCCAATCGCGGGCCGTGGCGTAGAGGAAAGATGAGCCGACATAGGTGCCGGCAGCGTCGGTCTCGAGAACGGCGGAGCTCATGCCGATGGGGTCGAACAGCGCCAGGCGCGGCCACGCAAGGGCCGCCTCCCCACCGCCGGCAGCCTCCTGCCAGAGGGCGGACAGCAGGACCGTAGTGCCACTCGAATAGCTGAACGCTTCCCCGGCGGGAGCACGCAGCGGCTTGTCGGCGGCAAACTCCGTCATGTCAGGCTCGAGGAACAGCATGCGAGTGACGTCGGTGACATCGCCATAATCTTCGTTGAACTCGAGCCCGGAGGACATGGACATGAGGTCGGCCACCGAAATCCGCGCCCGCTCATCCGCCTCCCAAGCCTCGAAGAGGTTGGTGGCCGCGACGTCCATCCGGCCCGCGCCGACCAGGGTTCCGATCAGACCCGCCGTGACCGATTTGGTCATCGACCAGCCAAGGAGCGGGGTCGATGCATCAAACCCTGAAGCATAGCGCTCGGCGACGAGCTGACCGTCCCTGACAACAACGACCGCACGCATGCCGGGTCCGGTCAGGGCTGGGTCATCGAGAATGGCGGCGACAAGGGGATCTGTGGCGAGTGGCGCAGCATTGCCACCCGGCCAAGGCAGCTCAGCGGAAGCAGATGCGGGTGACAGCGGGGCGAGCGCGGCAGACTGCGCAGTGGCACCGCCCGGAAGGGAGACGCAGCCCAGGCCATCGCGGGCCACGGCAACGCTCCGCCCGAAGAGGCCCAGCAAAGCCACCCTGGTGGTGCGCGCTTCGGGGTCGTTGTCGACCGCCATGTATCGCAAGAGCCAGTGGCCCGGAGCCTGGACATCATTGGTCATGACGTCGCCGGCGTCGCGCCCGGCAATATGGACATTGGAGCAGACAATCTTGGCGGCATAGCCCGACGCGACGCGGATGACGGCGGGCGGGGCCACAACCAGCCAGAGCGCGAGTCCGAGAACCGCCACGAGCAGGACGGCCAGCAGCCATTTGAGTCCCGATAGGAGAAAACGCATATGCCCCTGCCCCGCCTTGGTCGTTGCGAACAGTCAATGCGGATTGCCGGAAAGGGTCAAGCGGCGCTGCGTCTTGGGCAGCTACAGGTTCTTCTCCGCCAGTTCGCGGAAGGCATCGGGCACGGACTTGCGGCCCTCGAGTTGGGTGATCGCATAGCCGATCGACTCACGGCCGAAACGTGTGCGGGCCTTGTCCATGGCCCGGTCGGCGGACCAGCGGGCCAGACCCTGACGGGTGCCGGGACGATGCTTTTCGTCCACGAGGCCGAGGGGCAGTTCGAGCTGGATCTGCGGCTGCGCGCCGATATGGGAAACCGAAATGGCCAGGAGCGTGATGGTCTTTTCGCGCGGGTACTCGGCGAGAGCCGTACGCACCAACTCCTCGGCGACCTCGGCGACGATGACCGTTGCCGAAATCGGGGCGTCGAGGGTGGAGGAGCGGGTGATGGAGCGCATGTCGGCAAAGCGGATGCGCACCGTGATCGTCCGGCCGACCAGCGACTTGGCGCGCAGGCGCGAGGTGACGCGGTCGGCCAGGTGCCGCAGCGTCGGCTTGTAGGTCGACTCGGTGGCCGGCTTGCGGCCCAAAGCCGACTGCGCTCCGGCAGAGCGCGCGGAATGGCGCGTTTCGACCGAACGCGTATCGCGATCCCAAGCGAGGTCGGCGAGTTTTTCCCCGACGGCTTCGCCCAGGAGGCCGCGCAAGGATTTGCCCGGCGTATTGGCCAGTTGACCGATCGTGGTGATACCCTCGTCACGCAGTTTCTGCTCGGTGACCGGACCGACGCCCCACATCAGGCCAACCGGGAGGTCGTGGAGGAATTCAAGCTCGGTGCCGGGCCGGACCACGACGAGCCCATCGGGCTTGGCAACTTGCGAAGCCACCTTGGCCAGGTGCTTGGTACGGGCAACGCCCACGGAAATGGGCAGGCCCAACTCGTCGCGGACGCGTTTGCGGATGGTTACGGCTATGGTCTCGGGCGAACCGAAAAGGTGGGTGCAGCCGGCAACATCGGCAAAGGCTTCGTCGATGGAGATGCGCTCGATGACCGGCGTATAGTCCCGCATGACGTCGATGGCGGCGTCGCCGAGGCGCTGGTACTGGTCGAAATGACCGTGGACGAAAATCAGGTGCGGGCAGAGTTCCTTGGCCTTGCGGCCCGACATGCCGCCACGGACACCAAAAGCCTTGGCTTCATAGGAACAGGCCAGAACGACCCCGCCGCCAACCGCCATGGCCCTGCCGCGCAGCTCGGGATTGAGCAATTGCTCGACCGAGGCGTAAAAGGAATCAAGATCGGCATGGAGGATGGTCGCTTCGGTCATAGCGCCCTCGGGACTGGGTGTTCCTATTTTGTTCCACTACTAAGATGGAGTCAATGCGCGCGGCGATGGGCTCCCCGCAGGAACGGGGAACATCCATCGTGGTCGCGAAACAATCAGTGCAGCGTGGTCGGGGGGACCGTCGCGCCCAATGCACTGACGCAGAAGAGCTGGCCTTCCGCGCGTTCGACCAGACCGAGATTGATGAGCTGCTCACCAAGCTCGGCCGGAAGCGGGCACGGGCCTTCGTCGCACAGAATGGCCAAAGCGCGCTTCTGGGGTTGAGTCAGGTTCATCCAATTCAGATTCATGTCGGCCTCCATCAAGGTCCAGGGAACGCCAGACGTTAACAAGTGGTTCCTTTGGAAGCACGCAAAGTGATTGACCCCGAGGACCGCCTCGCATTGGGTCGTGTGACGGAGAGTTTGCTGATGGATCTGCTGTCTGACGGACCAGAAGATGCCCGGTTGACGCTGCTGCTGGCGCATGGCGCCGGCGCCGCGATGGATTCAGCGGCAATGAATGCGGCCACGGCTGCGCTGGTCGCCGAGGGGTTGCGCATTGTCCGTTTCGAGTTCGGCTACATGGCGGCGCGGCGGGTTGGCGAGCGCAAGCCTCCGCCCAAGGCGGAGAAGGTCATGCCGGAATTTCTCGACGCGGTGGAGGCGCTGGGACCGACCAGCGGCGCGCTGTTCATCGGGGGAAAATCGATGGGCGGACGGGTGGCCAGCATGGTGGCAGACCCGCTGTTCGAGGCCGGGCGCATTGCCGGGCTGGTGTGCCTTGGCTATCCGTTTCACCCGCCGGCCAAGCCGGAGCAGTTGCGCACGGCACATCTGGAAGGATTGAAGGCCCCTGCCCTCATCGTCCAAGGCACACGGGACCCATTCGGCACTAAGGAAGATGTCAGCGCCTATGCGCTTTCGCCGGCAATCGACATGCTCTGGCTCGAGGATGGAGACCACGACCTCAAGCCGCGCAAGGCGGTATCCGGCTTTTCCGCCGCAGACCACATGAAGACCATGGCGGTGGAAACCGTCCGCTGGATGGACAAGGTGCTGGGACGCTAGCGGGGGTGTTCGGACTTGCTGTAGAGGCGAACCATGTTGGTATTGGTGGCCTCCTGCCAATAGACGCGACAGACAAGGTTCCTGGGATTTCCCGCGCGAACGAGCTTGAGACCGAGCGCCTGTTCGGCTGCCATTTCGGGCGACCGGGCTTCGGTATGAACTTCCGGCTCAATGATGCCTGAGCGGAGATCGATGATCTTAAATGAGGGCAATGTACATTCCTGTCTTTGGACAGGGACGTTAGCAAGTCATGCCGCTGTCGCCATTAACGTGGGTTAAACTGCTTGGATGATGCTCAGGTTGCACGGCTCGGGGCTGCGCCCGTGAGGTAGCCGGCGTCGAAGCTCGACAGCGTGGTGAGATATTTCAGGTCGTGGATATGCACCTTGCCGCCCTGGAGGCCGATAATGTCGCGCCGGCGCAGCGCTTGCAGGGTGCGATTGACATGTACGGTCGACAGGCCCAAAGCCGCACCGAGCTCGGCCTGGGTCATGGGCAGGTGAAAACTGTTGTCGGGACCGACAAGGCCGGCGACGGAGAGGCGCCACCACAGTTCACAGATGAGATGGGCCAGGCGCTCGATGGCGGTGCGCAGCCCGAGGCTGATCAGGCGCTCGCGGCCGATCGCCGTTTCCATGGCGGCGGCTTTAAGCGTGGCGCGCATGATGCTGGGAAACTGCTCAGTCAGCTCGCTGAACTGACGCGCACGGATACGGCCGAACTGGCTGGGCGCAGTCGTCACGTATTGAATATCGGCGGCGCTACCGGTTAGGAAACCGAAATCGGCGAAATCGCCGGGCACGACCAGCGTTGAAATCTGCCGCTTGCCATTGCCCAGCATCTGGAAATGGCAGGCCCAGCCGCTGAGCAGGACGACGACATCGGGCACGGATTCGCCATGGACTTCCTGATAGGGCGGCACCAGAGGGCCCCGCACGATGGCCCGACGGAGGGCGTCACGCGCCTCGGCCTCCAGAGGTTCGAACTTGGCGAGCCTGTGGAGGAAGCGTTCGACGGGGTCTGTACCAGGGGGAGCGCTGAGCACGCTAGTCAATCTGATAGTCTCTCCGAGCGTCAACCGCCTGACATAGCGCGCGAGCGATGTCCTCGGCCTGCGCGGGTTTGCCGAGCCATTGAATGTGGCTCAATTCCTCGGGACGTTCCTGCACCTGATAGCCGGAACAGAACACCACGGCCGCGCCATGCTTTTCGAGTTGGGGCACAACGGAGAAGACAGGGCCGTCCAGAAGCTTGATGTCGAGAACCACCGCATTGGCGCCTCCCAGCCCATCGGCAGCCAAGGCTTCCAATTGCGAGACGGTGTTGGCAGAGCCCACAACCTCGGCGCCAAGCGCCGAAAGCTGCTCGGCCAGGTCCATGGCCAGCATCTGTTCGTCTTCGCCGATGAGTACGCGCAAATCGCGGAAAGTGGTCACGGTCACATTAGAATCCCCGAACACAACTTCTAGGGCGCAGTGACGGAAGACCGATTCACATAGGTTAATCAGGTTCCACGATAATGATTTTTTGCGTGGCTATTCGTCGGCCAGGTGCAGATAGGCGGGATCAAACTGGCCAAGCTCGCTGAGACGCGGCCAATCCAAAATCTCTGCCTGACCACTGGCAAAAATCAGCAATCCGGCGGACCGCAGCTCCTGCAAGGTGCGATTGGCGTGGACGATGGACATGCCCAGCGCGTCGGCCAGATCCGACTGTGTTACCTTGAATGGGAACTCGAAACTGTCGATGGTGCCGACGGATTTGAGACGCATGAACATCTCGCAAAAGAGATGGGCCATGCGAGCCTCGGCCGAGGCCTGGCCAATCAACATCATCCAGGTGAGGAATTTGGCGGCATCGACAAGGGTATCGCGCCAGAAGAGGTCGGTGAGACCGGGATGCTTGCGCAGCATGGCCTGCATGTCCGAGTGGCGGATGGTCGCGATCGTGGTCGGCGTGGTTGCTGAAAGGGTATAGTCGACCTTGCGCAGGTGCAGACTCTGCAGGTCGGGGATGTCGCCCGCCGGGTGAAAGGAGAGTATCTGCCGGCTGCCGTCCTGCATATGCTTGTGACGTTGAAGCAGGCCCTCGATCACCACGCAGCAGTGGCCCATGATCTGGCCCTCCATCACGGCGTCATCGCCGCGATCGAGCTGGGAGACACGAATGGGCAATTGGCGAATTGCCGTTTCGTATTCCGGCAAGAGGCGACCAATCGAAGCAAGCTTGGCGATGAGGACGTCCAAAGGCTCTTGCATGGCGAGTCCCGGTTAGAAAAGAAGTCTAAAACGAACGCGTGTGAAAGGTAAGGCGCAGCTCGAACAGAACGTTCCCACTGTCATCACGCACTGCAATGGCGAATTCGCGATGCGGCCCATCGCGGGGAATTTCTTCGGCACCGATCTCGGAGAGCGTGCGGGTCGCTTCATCGCGCGCGCTGGACAAGTCGTCCAGTTCGGTGCCGACATGGTCGACCGCCAGACGTTCCCCGTCATGGATATCAAAATAGTAGCGTGGCATGGCCGACCTCTTTTCCCGTCAACAAGATTGACGGAAAAATGTTCCAGAAGTCGCGGTAACGTCTTGATTATGCGGGGATGGCGGTTGCCCGTTCGACGTGGTGACGACCAATGGGCACGATCATCGGGGTGTCGGAAACCGGGTCGACGACGACGCGTGAAGTCATGCCGAAGACATCGGCGACGACGGCCTCGGTCATGACGTCGACCGGGCGACCCTCGGCGACGATGCGGCCGGCCTTCATGGCGACGATGTGGTCGGCATAGCGGCAGGCGAGATTGAGGTCGTGCAGCACCACGACGACGGTACGTCCACGCTGGCGGACGAGGTCGGTCAGGAGGTCGAGGACTTCAACCTGGTGGTTGATGTCGAGAAAGGTCGTCGGTTCGTCGAGCAACAGAAGATCGGTTTCCTGCGCCAGGGCCATGGCGATCCAGACGCGCTGGCGCTGACCGCCGGAGAGTTCGTCGACCGGGCGATCGGCCAGTTCGGCGGTGTCCGTCGCCGTGAGGGCCTCGGCGACGGCAGCGTCGTCCTCGGATGTCCAGCGGCGGAACCAGCTCTGGTGCGGATAGCGGCCACGACCGACGAGGTCGGCCACGGAGATGGCGTCGGGCGCGATGGGGCTTTGCGGGAGGACGCCGAGAATGGTCGCCACGTCGCGCGTCGGCATCTGGTGGATGGGCTTGCCATCGAGATAGACGGCGCCGCGCTGTGGCGGGAGCAGGCGGGCAAGGCCGCGCAGCAGGGTGGACTTGCCGCAGGCATTGGCGCCGACAATGACCGTGAGTTTTCCCGGCGGCAGAGAGATATCGAGGGCGGAAACGATCTGGCGCTCGCCATAGGCGAGGTCCAATCCTGCGGCCATGAGTGTGTGATTTACCGACATGTCGTTTCTCTCAGATCAATTCACGCGGCCCGAACGGCCGGAGGCCATAAGCAGCCATAGCAGGAAGACGGCGCCACAGGCACCGGTAACGACACCCACGGGCAGTTGCACCGCGGGGAGGAGGTGCTGAGCGATGAGGTCGGAGACCAGCATGACCAGCGCGCCGACCAGCGCCGCCTGGAGGAAGCCGCGCCCTGCCCCATTGAGCAGCGTGCGCGCCAAGGGACCCGAGACGAAGGCGACAAAGCCGACCGGGCCGACGGCGGCGGTGGCGAAAGCGGCGAAGCCCACGGCCACCAGCATAAGGCCGAGGCGGGTGAATTCCACTCGCGCGCCGAGTGATTTGGCGGTGTCGTCGCCCAGTTCCATGGCATCGAGGCCGCGCAACAGCGCCACCATCAGGGGCACCAGTACCAGCATGGCGCCGCCGAGCACGATGGAATCCCCGGGCCGCGAGGCATTGAGGCTGCCCACCAGCCACGCCATAGCCTCCTGCACTTCATTGAGGCGGGCGCGGGTGAAGAGATAGGAAATCACCGCAGCCAGCATGGCGGCCATGCCGATGCCGATCAAAACGACGCGGAAGGCGGTCACGCCATTGCGCCAGGCAAGGAGGTAGATGGCGAGGGCCGTGAGCACGGCGCCGGCAAAGGCGCCGAAGGATACGGCAAGACCCGACCAGCCGAGCACGATGATGACAAAGACCGCAGCGGCGCTGGCGCCATGAGCGATGCCGATAATGTCGGGGCTGGCCAAGGGGTTACGCAGAAGCGTTTGGAAAATGATTCCAGCCAGAGCGAAGCTGGCGCCGGACAGCACGGCGAGCACGGCGCGCGGGAGGCGGACCTGGAGGACGATGAAATCCACGCCGCGATCGACGAGCCCGGTGAAGGGCGAAAACAGCGACTGGATGATGCCCGGCACGGCGACGGGATAGTCGCCCAGATACATGGCCAGTGCGAAGGCGACGCAGAGCGCCGCGACAAGGCCAGCCACGACAACCTGGCGGCGCGTGGCGGCAGCCTGGCGAACGGCGGCGATGCGGGCGGCGTCGATCACATGGGTCATAGCGCGGCCAGCTTGCGGCGCCGAACCAGCGCGATGAAGAAGGGGGCGCCGATAAAGGCGGTGACGATGCCCACCTGCACTTCGCCCGGCGGGGCGATGACGCGGCCGATGACGTCGGCGCCGAGCAGCAGAATGGGCGCCATCAGCATGGAATACGGCAGAATCCACCGGTAGCCGGGGCCGGTGATGGCACGGGCGACATGGGGCACGGTGAGGCCGACAAAGGCGATGGGACCGGCGGCAGCGGTGGCACCGCCGGCGAGGATGACAGCGGCAAGGCCGGCAAGGCCGCGCGACAGTCCAATGCGCTGGCCGAGGGCTCGGGCGACGTCATCGCCCATGGACAAGCCGTCCAACATGCGGGCGCTGCCGAGCGCCAGCACCATGCCGATGGCTAGGAAAGGCGCGACCTGCAGCACGATGTCGATGTCGCGACCCGAGAGTGAGCCGACCTGCCAGAAGCGCACCTCGTCGAGAGTGCGCGGGCTGGTGAGCAGGATGCCGTTGATGATCGACTGCAATACGGCCGTGATGGCGGCGCCGGCCAAAGCCAGTTTTACCGGCGTGGCGCCTTCGCGGCCCAGCGAGGCCACGGAATAGACCACCAGCATGGTGACACCGGAGCCGATAAAGGCCAGCCAGACATAGAGCGAGAGTTGGGTCATACCGAGCACGGCGACCCCGAGAACGACGGCCAGGGCCGCGCCGGCATTGATGCCGAGGATGGACGGATCGGCCAGCGGATTGCGCGTGGCGCCCTGGAGGACCGCGCCGGACAGGCCCAGGGCAGCGCCGACGAGCAGGCCGACAATGGTGCGAGGCAGCCGAAGATCCCAGATGATCCGGTGTTCGGTGGAATTGGGATCGTAGGCGGTGAGCGCCGCCCAGACCGTTTCGAGCGGAATGGCGCGAGCGCCGGTCGCCAGGGACAGCATGGCGATCGCCAGGAGCGCCGCCCCGAGCATAAGCAACCCGGCGATGAGCCGGGCTGCTTTTTGCCTATGGTGGGACTGCGCCTCGGCCATGATGGCGATCAGGGCGCCAGGTTTTCGTCGGCGGCGTTGATGGCCGTGGTCAGCTTGGCCAGTTCGCTGGCATAGGCGCCATAGTTGCGCAGCCAATAGGCCGGCCAATCGGTGACCTGCCCGGCCTCAGCAGCCTTCATCAGGGTCCAGGTCGGCTGGGCCAGAGCGGTTTCCATGGTCTGGGCGGAGCGGTTGTCGACGAGGATCAGATCGGGCTGATACTTGTCGGCATTCTCCCAGGACAGGGTTTCCCAGTAGCCGCGGTCATCGGCGACTTCCGGGTCGATCAGCTTGAGACCCCAGCTGGCAAAATCCATCAGCTCCGACGCGCCACCGGTGGCGGCGACATAGAGGGCGTCCTCGCCGGCCCAGACGGCCAGTGCGGTCAGGTCGGGCTTGGCAGCGGTGGCGGCCTTGAAATCGGCCAGGGCGGTCTCGAAGGCGGCCTTGTCGGCAGCGATGGATGGCGCAGCGAGATCCGCGCCGAGGCTGGCGGCGAGCTCTTCATAATCCTCGATGAGCGTCAGGATCGAGGCGCCCTGCTCCGGACCGGTGATCGGCGCCAGCGGCGAAAGGGCGTTGACCACGTCGGCGCCACCGGACCAGGTGGTTTCCAGCGGCCAGAATTCGGCGACGATCAGGTCGGGCTCAAGAGCGGCGGCCTTTTCGATATCCACTTCGCCCCAGGCCTGACCGATGATCTCGATGCCGGTCAGGTCGAGACCCTGCAGGGCCTTGGCGTCGGCCACGGCGCTGTCGGCATAGATGGCGACCGGGCGGATGCCGAGCGGGATCAGGCCGGCGGCCGCGTCCTGGCTGGCAATGATGCGAGTGGGAACGGCATCGAGCATGACCGTTTCGCCATTGCCGCCGACATAGCTCCACTGCGCGAAAGCAGGGAGAGCGGATGTGGCGAGCAGGGCGAGCGCGATTGCGGCGGAGCGAAGCATGAGGAAGCCTCAAGGGGTCAGGGGAATTTGCGTCGTTTCCCCTAGCCCCCGTAAGGTGACCGGTCAAGTCATGTTATCGCCGATGCAGTGGAATTGGCGGGGCGGCTTGCCCCTTCCACCAAGTCATTCCCTCGAAAGCGGGAACCCCTGTTCGCGATACGGCAAGTAAACAGGGGTTCCCGCTTTCGCGGGAATGACACCGTGGTTGGCGCGTGGAGGCGTTGACCCTCGGGGCGAGCCCCGAGGCCGGGCCCCAGGTTGGACGGTGCAGCTAGAGCGCCGCACCCCGACACAACCTCCCCAGCTACGCTACCCTCCCCTCAACTGGGAGAGTGGGCAGGAGCTGCGCATTCGTTCAGATTGGCTTGCGGTACTGATAGATGCCGACGTCGATGGAGCCTTCGGCAAAGCCGGCTTCGCAGTAGGATAGGTAGTAGACCCACTTGCGCTTGAAGGTCTCGTCGTAGCCGAGCGGCGCGATCATCGGCCAGCGTTCGAGGAAGCGCTCGCGCCAGAGGCGGAGGGTGCGGGCATAGGAAAGGCCGAAGGTTTCGACCTGTTCGAGCACGAGGCCGTAGCGCTCGCCGAATTCCTTCATCACCGTCTTGGTCAGCAGCATGCCGCCGGGGAAAATGTAGCGCTGGATGAAATCGGGGCCGGAGCGGTAGCCGTCGAAATCCTCTTCGCGGATAGTGATGGCTTGAATGGCCGCTGTGCCGCCGGGCCTGAGGCGGTCATGCACGGTCTGGAAATAGCTCGGCCAGTTGTCCTCGCCCACGGCCTCGATCATCTCGATCGAGCCGATATGGTCGAACTGGCCCTGGGTGTGGCGATAGTCCTCGAAGACCAGGGTGGCGTACTGGTCGAGGCCCTGGCGCGAGAGGCGCTCGAGCCCGAACTTGAGCTGCTCGGCCGAAAGGGTGATACCGCGCAGATTAGCCTTGTAGTCACGCGCCACGGTTTCGGCAAAGCCGCCCCAGCCGCAGCCGATTTCCAGCACGGACGAGCCTTCGGTGATGCCGGCCATGTCGGCGACGCGGCGGTACTTGGCGAGCTGCGCCTCCTCGAGGCTCTGGTCGCCGGAGGTAAATACGGCCGAAGAATAGGTCATCGAGGGATCGAGCCACTGGCCGTAGAAGTCGTTGCCGAGATCATAATGCTCAGCGATGTTCTTCTTGGAGCCCTCGAGCGTGTTGCGGCGCGAGAGGTGGTAGTGGAGATCGCCCGCGGCACGGTGGAAGAAGCCCTTACCGGCCTCGTCGAACATGTCCCGGTTCTGCAGGAAGAAGCGGAAGACCGCCGTGAGGTCATCGGATTCAATGTCGCCATTCATGTAGGCGGCGGCGAAACCGACCGTGCCGCGCCGCATGGCCTCGTTGATGACCTTGAAATTGTTGAGGCGGAGTGTTGCGTGCTCGCCAGAATTGCCCTGCCCCACCGTGCGGGTCCGCCCATTGGGAAAGACCACGGTGATGGAGCCATGCCTGGGCTTGCCGATAAGGGACACGCCCACCTGCTCGACGAGCCAGGAGGTGAAATGTGTCCAGGCAGAAGCGCCGGTTTCGGTCTCTTCGACGACTGTTTTCGCCATTGTGCCGTTTGTTCCAACTATCGCAATAAACAGCGGCACGCCTTGCGCGCGTCGCCAACCACCGAGCGTCAGAAATGTCCTTCAGGTGAGGCGCCGCCCCCACAAGACACCACAGATATTCTAGCTGCCGCAAACCGATATGCAAGCGGCCTCAATGCGCTGGCAAGCGCTCTCCTGCCAACAGATGTCAGTACGTGGGCCGTGGGCAATCGGATTTCAACGACGATCAGCGTGCGGGGCGCGCAATGTCGGTCAGGCGGAACTGGACCTGTTCGCGGCCCTGATAGTGATCGATGGAAAGGCCGCCGGCAAAATGCAGCGGCTGGTCGCCATCGCGCATCAGCGTGTCTCCCAGGGGCGTGCCGGCTGCGCGGAAGGCAATGGCCTTGAGCTTGGCGCCATCGTCGGAGGCCAGGGTGAAGCTGACATGCCCGCCCTTGCCCACGACCTGCGGGAAACGGGCGCGATGCGCGGGAAAGGCGAAGACCGGCGAAGGATTGCCGGCGCCATAGGGGCCGGCCTTTTCGAGAGTGTGCAGCAGATCGACGCTGGCGCCGCGGGCGGTGAGCGCGGCATCGACCTTGAGGGCGGAGGCGGCACGGGCGGCGCCCACACTCGCCGTGAGCTTTTCGGCCATAAAGGCGCGGAAGGGGCCAAGATCGCCGGGACGCAGCGAGACGCCCGCCGCCATGGCGTGGCCGCCGCCCTTGAGGAGAATGCCGCTTTCCACCGCCTCGATCACAGCACTGCCCAGATCGACGCCGGGCATGGAGCGGCCTGAGCCCGTGCCAGACCCGTCGGGATGGAGCGCAATGGCAAAGCTGGGGCGCTCAAAGCGTTCGCGCAGGCGCGCGGCGACGAGGCCGACCACGCCCGGATGCCAGTTGGCTGAAGCCAGGACCAGGATCGGCGGCCCCTCCCCGCCCCCGATCTCCGCCTCGGCAGCGGCGGCTGCCTGCTCGACAGCCTCCACCTCGATGCGCTGGCGTTCGCCATTGAGTTCGTCGAGCTGGGCAGCAATGACCATGGCCTGGTGCTCGTCGTCGAGCGCAAGCAGACGCGTGCCAAGTGCCGCGTCGCCGATGCGGCCGCCGGCATTGATGCGCGGGCCGATCAGGAAACCAAGGTGATACGGGTTGAGCGGACCCGAGGCACGGGCGGCCAGCGCCAGGGAGGACAGGCCGGGCTTCTCGCCACGACGGGCGACTTCGAGGCCGCGCAGCACGAAGGCGCGATTGAGGCCGACCAGCGGGACGACATCGCAGACGGTGGCGAGGGCCACGAGGTCAAGCAGCTTGAGGAGGTCGGGAAGACCGGTATCACCACGGTTGCGCAAGGCGCGGTTGACGGCGACCAGTACCATGAAGGTGACGCCCGCTGCGCAAAGGTAGCCGAGGCCGGAAATGTCGTCGGGGCGGTTGGGATTGACCAGCGCATTGGCCGGCGGCAGGTCGTGGTCGGAGAGGTGGTGGTCGATGACCAGCACATCGGCACCGCGATTGCGGGCATGGGCGATGGGACCGTCGCTGGTGGTGCCGCAATCGAGGGTGATGACGAGCGAGGCGCCCCCGTCGATGAGCTTGTCCATGGCCGCGATGTTGGGGCCATAGCCTTCGAAAATGCGATCGGGGATATGGACCTGCGGCTCGATGCCGAAGTGCCTGAGGTACCGGGTCATCAGGGCGCAGGAACAGGCGCCATCGACATCATAGTCGCCGAAAAGGGCGATGGATTCATTGTCGGCGATGGCTCGGGCCAGGCGCTCGGCCAGTTCGTCCATCTGCGTCAGGGTCGACGGATCGGGCATGAGGTGGCGGATGGTGGGTTCGAGATAGGCTTCCGCCTCCTCGAGGCTCACCCCACGGGCGGCGATGATGCGCGAGAGGATATCGGAAATGCCTGTCCGCTGACCGATGGCGGTGGCGGTCCGCGCCTGCGCCGCGTCCAGCCGATCGACCCAGGCGCGGCCGGTGACCGAACTGGTGATGTCGAGAAAGGAGCGCGGGGTTTCGGGCATGGGTGAGGGTTAGGGGATTTTGCGCAGAGTGGGAAGGGGTTGCGCTGTCTATCCTCTCCCGCTTGCGGGAGAGGGGGACCGCCGATAGGCGGTGGAGAGGGGCGCACAGGGCACCGGTGTGCGCGGCTCCCCCCTCCACCACGCTCCGCGTGGTCCCCCTCCCCCCGCAGGCGGGGGAGGAGAAATCAGCGCGCGTGCCTTGCCTTGATCCAGCGCGTGGTCTGGCTCCAGCTCCGCATGACGACGGTGGAGGTTTCCACCGATCCGCGGCGGAGTTTGACGCCGTCGACCAGCGAACCGTCGGTGACGCCGGTGGCCGAGAACAGCACATCGCCTGCTGCGAGTTCGGTGACGTCGTAGATGCGGTTGGGATCGTCGATGCCCATTTCGCGGGCGCGCAGGCGCTTGTCGGGCGTGTCGAGGATGAGCTTGCCCTGCATATGGCCGCCAATGCAGCGGAGAGCCGCCGCGGCGAGGACGCCTTCAGGGGCGCCGCCGGAACCCAGGTAGATGTCGACGCCGGTATCGGCAGTGTTAACCGCGTGGATGACCCCGGCAATGTCGCCGTCAGTCAGCAGCTTGACCGAAACGCCGGCGGTGCGCAGCTCTTCGAGGAGGCCGCCGTGGCGCGGGCGGTCGAGGACGATGGCGGTGATTTCCGAAATCGGCACGCCCTTGGCTTTGGCGAGAGCTTTGACGTTCTCGGTGGCCGACCATTCGATATGCACGGTGTCGGGGGCATATTCGGCACCGATGGCGATTTTGTGCATGTAGACGTTGCGGGCGACGTTCAGCAAGCCCCCGCGTTCGGCCATGGCGAGGACCACGAGGCTATCGGGCTGGTTCTTGGCGCAGAGCGTGACGCCTTCGAGCGGATCGACGGCAATGTCGACCCCCGGCCCCTGCCCCGTGCCGACCGATTGGCCGACATAGAGATTGTCGCATTCGAACTGCTCGCCCTCGCCGATGACGATGCGGCCGGAAATGCTGACGCGATCGAGCTCGGCGGTCATGGCGGCGACGGCGGCCTCGTCGGCAGCCTTTTCATTGCCCTTGCCGCGCCATTCGGCGGCGGCGATGGCGGCGCGTTCGGTGACGCGCACCATTTCCAGCGTCAGGGTGCGATGCAGATGGGCCGGATCGCGACCGTCCTCGACTTTGCTGAGCTTCATGGGTCCCCCTGAAGCTCCGCCGATGGCGGCTAGAGCTTCTCGATACGAATAAGCTGTGGTTCGCCGACTATGAACCCATCCGCGGCGATCTCCGCAAGCGCTTCGCGCACGGATGATTCCAAAGTCTGTTGAGTAATCATCACCACGGTGCGGGTCGGCGACCCGTCGGGCGCCACGGCTTTGGCACTCAAATCCGAACGCTGGATGACACTGTCGATGGAAATCGACTTTTCCCCCATGCGCGTGGCGATGGCGGCCAGTGCTCCGGGCACGTCCTTGGCGCTGAGGCGGATATAGTAACCACCTTCATGGGCACGATGGGGCGCTTCGCGATAGGGCAGCAGTTCGTCGCTGGGCACGCCGAGCGGCGGCACGCGGGTGCCGCGGGCGATGTCGAGAATGTCGGACAGTACCGACGACGCGGTGGGTGGCCCACCGGCGCCGGGGCCGGCCAGCAGCAGTTCGTGCACGTGGTCGGTTTCGAGCGCCACGGCATTCATGACGCCATCGACGCCGGCAATGGCGCTGCCCTTGGGCACGAAGGTGGGATGGACGCGCTGCTCGATACCGCTTTCGGTGCGCTCGGCTATGCCCAAGAGCTTGATCTTGTAGCCGAGGTCGGCGGCGACCTGGATGTCGTGCTGGGTGATGCCGGAAATGCCTTCGACGCGGATCTTGTCGGGGGCGATCTCGTAGCCGAAGCAGAGCGTGGCAAGGATCGAGAGCTTGTGCGCGGTATCGAAGCCCTCGACGTCGAAGGTCGGGTCGGCTTCGGCATAGCCCAGGGCCTGCGCATCCTTGAGGCAATCGGCGAAAGAAATGCCTTCATTGCCCATGCGGGTGAGGATGTAGTTGCAGGTGCCGTTCATGATGCCGAAGACCTTGGCGATGCGGGCGGAGCCCAAACCTTCGCGCAGGGTCTTGATGACGGGAATGCCACCGGCGACGGCGGCCTCGAAGCCGAGCTGGGCGCCGGATTCTTCAGCCAGCCGTGCAAGGGTGACGCCGTGCTTGGCGAGCAGCGCCTTGTTGGCGGTGACCACCGGACGGCCAATTTCGAGCGCGGCCTTGACCGCGGCAAAAGCCGGGCCGTCTTCGCCACCGATGAGTTCGACGAAAAGGTCGATGCCGTCCCATTTGGCGAGGGCGACGGGATCGTCGAACCACTCGAGCCCAGAAATATCAATGCCGCGGTCTCGGGAACGCGAGCGCGCGGCAACGGCAACCACTTCCAACTGGCGGCCAAGTTTTCGTGTCAGCTCGGCGCCATCTTTCTGGAGGATGCGCACCAGCGTCGCGCCGACATTGCCCAAGCCAGCGACGCCGACGCGCAGAGGCGCCTGGCGGTCGGTGTCGCCCAGTTCGGCCATAGCCTTGAGGATGCGTGCGCGGGTCTCGCTGCGCGGCTCGCGGCCGTCGCGCAGATCAAAGACGAAAAGCGGATCGCCTGCTACAATGCGGCCAAAGCGGGTGGGCGTCCAACCCCGTGCAGAGATGAAAGCTTCGACGGACTGACGGAAAGATTGGATATCGCTCATGGTGGCGGACATGTGCATAGGAAGTCGCCTAGTCGTCAATAGGAATTATTTGGCGCTGGCGCTGCTTTGTCTAGGCCCCGTTCCCGCGGCTCTTGGGCAGTCGGAAAGCGGCGGGCTGCCTGCTCCCAGCGACATTGCCATCGGCGACACGACCTATGCAGAGCTGATTGCCATGGCCCTGCCCGGCGCTCTCGAGACCGACGAATTCATCGTCGTCGAGAAGGACGTAGCCGTACCCCATATCGAGGGTCCGGACTTCACCGTCGTAGCCCCTGCGCCGGTTACGGTTGCCGACTTCAATGGCGTTGGGCTCAGCATTGATGGGGAGCCCCACCTGGCGCTGATGATCGAACTGGCGGAGGCACCAAACAGCGCCGGGCCGATCGCGGCGTTGGCCGTCTTTGATGTCACCGGCGCGCCAGAGCTCGTGGATGTGGTCGATATCGGCTTTGACCGGCAATCGGGATTTGCGCTGCCCCCGACCCTTCAGGTGGGCTGGGGGCACGAACTGATCCTGGGCTTCAACAGCCACGGCAATGCCGGCCAGTTCTACAATGCGATCACTATCGTGGACGTGGTCGAGGGCAGGCTGACCATGGTCGACCAGATCCTGACGCTTGACGTCACCAGTTGCGAGGAAACCCGCAGGCAGTATCTCGACTATGTCGTGGCGACGCCGGAGGGCGACGGCAAGGGCGATTTTACGGTCATCGTCCGCGACGTGTTGGAACCCTCCGATGAGGCGTGCCCGGCGGGTGACGGTCCCTATATGACCGGAGAAACCAGCTATTCGGTGGAATATCGCTGGGACGAGAGCGCGGGGCGCTACGTAGCCCAGGGCGAAGGCTGGGCAGAGTTCGACGAGATGAACTCGGCGCGATTCTAGCGAGCCCCTCCCCTTTTCGGGGAGGAGCTTTGATGGATCTACTCGGCCTTGGCCGCGGCGGCAGCGCGACCGACTTCCTTGATGACATCGGCAAAGCCCCAGCGCAGCGAGGCCGGAGTGATGGCACCGCTGACAGCCATGGTCAGTTCGTCGCCCACCAGGTTGGTATAGGCATTTTTCCGGACCAGCGGGGAGAGCTGGATCAGCTCCATGGCAAAGAAGTCGTCGGCCGACTGCTGGTTGGAGAAGAAGCTCAGCAGCATTTCGGCCGGGATCTGGTCAAATTTTTCGTAGCTCAGGAGATAGGCGATCTTGGTATCGACCAGCGAGCCGCCTGGAGCCTCACCCGCGGGCACCATTCCGATATCGGCAAAGAGCTGGACGCGCGGATCGCCTTCGATGCGGACCGAAACCTGGCCATCGTTGCGGTTGACGACATTGGCGAAAACCGTGCCTTCGATTTCCGGGTAGAGATCACGTTCGGCGATCATCCAGTCCATGGTCTCGGCAACCAGGGCGTCGGCCTCGGCGGACAGGCCGAGCGCCTTGCCGGTCATGGTGACCACTTCCTGCCAACTGGCGAACCAGGGCTTTTCGGGGAAGGCAACGACCGGGGCAATATTGCTCAGCGCCGCGTATTCATCCTCGGTCAGTCCCGAATAGGGCGCGAGGATGAGGTCGGGCTGGAGCGCGGCAATGGCTTCAAGCGGCGCTTCAGGCGTGTTGGGCAGGACGGTGGGGAGATCCATGCCCTTTTCGGCCAGGGCCTCTTCGGTCCAGGGCAGCACGCCATCGTCGCCACCGCCATAGGCAAAGAAGGGCATGCCGACCGGCTCGATGCCCAGATCGATGACCACGTCCTGGGCCGACCAGCCCCAGGTGACGATGCGGCTGGGCTTGGCTTCGATCGTCGTGCTGCCAAGCGCATGCTCGATGGTCACGGGAAAGGCGTCCTGGGCCATGGCCGGCACGATGAACGCCGAGGTAGCGGCGAGTGCCACCGCGAAAGTCTTTAGCATTGGTAGTATTCCTTGGTCTTCAGTTCTTGGCCGCGGCAGCGGCTGCGGCGATATCGGCGATATAGTCAGGAAAACCCCAGCGGAGGCCGAGGGGGCTGAGGGCCCCGATGGACATGGCCTTGGCTTCCCCGACAATGGCCGCGACCGAGCCACGCTCGACCTGCGGCGAGAGCTCCACCGTGGGCTGGGCATAGAAGGCGTCGGCGGCTTCCTGGGTGTCGAAGAAGGAGATGATGACGTCGGCGTCGATCATGTCGAAATTCTCGAATGAGACGACCGAATAGAAGCCACCCGAGGTATCGGCGCCTTCGATCTCGACATCGGGCACCATGCCGATATCGGCCAGCATCTGCACGCGGGCGTCGTTGGCCGAGTGGACGGCCACCTGACCATCATAGCCGATGGTCGTGGCGAAGCTGGTGCCCTGGAGGTCGTGATATTTCGCGGCTTCATCGGCCATGAACTGCTCGGTCTCGGCGAGGAGCGCTTCGGCTTCCGCCGACTTGCCCAATGCCTGGCCCGAAATCAGCACCACATCCTGCCAACTGGTCGACCAAGGCGCGCCCGGGGAGGCGACGACAGGAGCGATGCCGCTGAGGACGTCGTACTGCTCCTGGGTGAGGCCCGAATAGGGCGCGAGGATCAAGTCGGGCTGGAGAGCGGCGATAGCCTCGATGGGCGGCTCGGCCTCGGACAACAGTTCGGGCGTCGGGCCGCCAAGGGCTTCCACGGCCTCGAGTGTCCAGGGCAGGAAGCCGCCACTGTCATCGCCACCATAGGAATTGGTGGGAACGGCGACCGGCACCTTGCCCAGCGCCAGGACGGTATCCTGCGCCGACCAGCCGAGGGTGACGATGCGCATGGGCTCGGCGGGAATGGTGGTTTCGCCGAAGGAATGGGTGATGGTGACCGGGAAGGCATCCTGGGCCAGGGCCGGGACGGACAGAGCAGTGGCGGCGACAAGCGCCGTGGCGAAGGATTTGAGCATTTGGGGTCCTCAGTTCTTTCCGGCAGTGACGCCGTCGGCGATGAGCTTGATATACTTTGGATAGCCCCACTTGAGCGAGAGCGCGCTGGGCGGGGAGATCGAATTGATGAGTTCGGCGCCGACGACGCTGGCCACGGCGCCCTCGGCAACCTGCGGATGCAGGGCAATGACGGGGTTGGCGAAGAAGGCGGCCTTGTCGTCCTCGGTTTCGAAGTAGGACACCAATACATCGGCGGTGAGGTCGTCGAAGACCTCATAGGCGAGCGAGAAGACCGAGAAATTGAGGCCGGCAGTCTTGGCCAGTTCGGCGACACTGGGCGCCGAGACGAGACCCGCATCGACCAGAAATTTCACCCGGCTATCGAATTCGGCAAAGACGTCGATCTGCCCGTTATAGTCGGAAATGGCCGCAAAGGTGGCGCCAGCCAACTGGGGATATCTGGCAGTCTCGTCGACGATGAATTGTTCGAGTTCGGCGACCAGGGCCTCGCCCTCGGCCTTCTTGCCCATGGCCTCACCGGTGATGGTGATGGTGTCCTGCCACGACGTATCCCAGGGTTCGCCGGGGAAAGCGACGACCGGGGCGATGCCGCTCAGAACATCGTATTGCTCCTCGGTGATGCCGGAGTAGACAGCGAGGATCAGGTCCGGCTGCAGAGCGGCAATGGCCTCCACGGGCGGCTCGCGGCCGGTATCGGGCAGAATGGTGGGGAAGTCGGCGCCAAGCTCGGCCACGGCATCCTTTGTCCAGTTCAGGGCGCCATTCTCGTCGCCGCCATAGCCGAAGAACGGGATGCCGACGGGGACTTCACCCAGGGCAATGACGGCATCCTGGCCAGCCCAGCCCCAGGTGACGATGCGCTGCGGCTTGGCGGGGATTGTGGTCTCGCCATAGGCATGAGGCAGGGTGACCGGGAAATCCTGGGCCTGCACGGTTGCCGCCGCAAGCGCGAGGAAAGTCGCACCTACAATGCTCACAAAGTGATTCATCTGACGCTCCTAAGGCGCTGATCGGTCAACGGTTCGTTACAGCTTGCGCTGCGGTGGCGAGGACCTCAAGATAAGTCGGAAACCCCCAGCGCAGCGACAGGGCACTGGGCGGAGACACGGCGGCGACATTCTCGGTGCCGACCAGCGCGGCAAGGCCGCCATCGACGATCGGCGGATAGGTCTGGGCTTGCGGCGTCGCCAGCCAGGTGTCGAGCGCGGCTTGTTCCTCGTTATAGGTCACGAAGATATCGGCTTCGAGCTGATCGAAGAGTTCATAGCTGAGCGGATAGTAGAACTGCCCGTCATCGGGCGCGAGAGTAGCCACACTCGGGTCGAGCGTCATGCCGAGATCCGTGAGGAATTTTATACGGGCATCTAGTGGGGCCAGAACAGCCATCGCGCCGTCATAGTCATTGGCGCTGGCAAAGGTGACTTCGGCCAGTTCCGGATACTTGGCGAATTCGGATGCCAGCCAGGCTTCGGTTTCGTCGACCATCGCTTCGGCTTCGTCGGCCTTGCCGAGCGCGGCGCCGACCTGGCGGGTGACGTCCTGCCATGGGGTGGACCAGGCGTCACCGGTATAAGCGACGGTCGGGGCGATGGCCGAGAGCAGCGCATACTGCTCTTCGGTGACGCCGGAGAAGACGGCGAGGATCAGGTCGGGCTCGAGGGCGGCAATCTGCTCGAAAGGCGGTTCCCCGGCATTGTCGAGGATGACAGGCGTTGCAGCGCCGGCAGCGGCCAGAGCGTCCTCGATCCAGGGCTGGATGCCGTCTTCGCCGCCGCCATAGGACTGGAAGGGCATGCCGACCGGAATGACGCCAAGCGCGATGGCCGCGTCCTCATTGCCCCACCCCCAGGTAACGACACGTTGTGGCGCCGCTTCGATGGTGGTCGAGCCCCAGACATGCTCGAGCGTAACGGGAAAGGCCTGCGCCTGGGCGGCCACGGGCGCCGCGAGCAGGATGGCGGCGGAAACGAGAACGGAGCGGAGAGACATGGGTCACCCATTGCGTGGAGATAGCTCTCCTTACAAAAGGTGATATTGAATGTCATGTATAATTTGAGGTGGAGCGGCGCGACAGCAGCACCATGACTTCGTAGTGGTCAGTCTGCGGGAACATGTCGAAGAGGCGGATGCGTTGCGGCGCATAGGAGGGCATGGCGGCGATGTCGCGGGCGAGCGTGGTCGCGTTGCAACTCGAATAGACGATGGTGGGCGCCCCGGACGCTTCCAGCGTCGCGCAGAGGCGATCGCCAAGGCCGCGGCGCGGCGGGTTGACGATGATGGCGTCGGGCGTGTCGCCCGCGTCGAGGGCTGTGGCGTCGCCCACCTCGAAGGTTACGCCGGAGAGGCCGGCTTCCACGGCGCTCAATCGGGCCGACTCGACGGCCGGCGCACTGACCTCGACACCGTGCACAAGGCGGCCGGGCGCCGCGACATGGAGGGCAAAGCCCCCTACCCCGCAATAAAGGTCCCAGACGGAGCGGGCGCCGACCTCATCGATCCACTCGCGGGCCTGGGCGTATAGACCCATGGCAATGTCGGTATTGGTCTGGAAAAAGCTGGCCGGGCGAAGATGCAGGACGAGATCACCGAGACGCATGGCCAGGGTCTCGTCACCGGCGAGGGCGATCTCTTCGTCGCCCTCAAGGACGGCCTTGTGCTCGGGCAGCAGATTGGCCGTAACGACCGAGAGGTTTGGCAGATCGGCCAACAGGCCCAGCAGGTGTTTGCGAATGCGGCCAAGCGGCTCGGTGGAGCGGAGCACGAAACGCAGCACCAGTTCGCCATCGGGCGACTGGGTGAGGAGGACATGCTTGAGTTCGCCGCGGCGGGTGGGCACGTCATAAGGGGTGATGCGGGCGCGGGAAATGAAGGCGGCTATGGGCGCGAAGGCAGCGCGAAGACCAGGGGAAAGGATGCCGCAGAGGGTGAGATCGACCCCGTGCTGGGTGGCGTCGAGAATACCGAGGGTCGGGCTTTCGGCCGTACCGCCGACGACCATTTTGGCCTTGTTGCGGAAGCCGCTTTGGCGGCTTTGCATGGGCGGGAGCCAGACTGCGTCGGGCCAGAACGCGAGAAGCGTGCGCGCATGAGCAATCTTGGAAGCAAGCTGGACGTCGTAGGGCGTGCCCATGAGGGTGCACGTGCCGCAGACTCCGCGATCGAAGTAATCGCACTGCATGGCGGCGCTCACGGCTGCATCCACCCGACCATCCCAGCGCATGGGAGGCGGCGGCACCGCCGCCTCCCCGATTTCGTTCTACTTCGAAGCCGTGGCGAGCGGCACAACATTGCCCTGACCCGGCTTGGCGCCGAGCAGCTTCTTGACGTTGCGCGCGGCCTGGCGGATGCGCTGCTCGTTCTCGACAAAGGCGAGGCGGATATACTGATCGCCGTACTCGCCGAAGCCGACGCCGGGCGCGACGGCCACGCCGGTCTCCTGCACCAGGAGTTTGGCGAATTCGAGCGAACCCATATGGGCGAACTGGTCGGGGATCGGGGCCCAAGCAAACATGGTGGCCTTGGGCACAGGAATGTTCCAGCCGGAGCGGCCGAAGCTTTCCACCATGACGTCGCGGCGATGCTTGTAGACCTTGCGGACCTCGTCGATGACATCGTCCGAGCCATTGAGCGCAGCGACAGCGGCGACCTGGATCGGCGTGAAGGCACCGTAATCGAGATAGGATTTTACACGCGCCAGGGCGGCGATCAGGCGCTCATTGCCCACGGCAAAGCCCACGCGCCAGCCGGGCATGGAATAGGTCTTGGACATGGAGGTGAATTCGACGGTGATGTCGATGGCGCCCGGAATCTGCAGCACGGACGGAGGCGGCTGATCGTCGTCGAAATAGATCTCGGAATAGGCGAGATCGGACAGAATGAAGATGTCGTGGGCCTTACAATACTTGACCACCTCGGCATAGAAATCGAGGTCGGCGGTGTAGGCGGTGGGGTTGGCCGGATAGTTCAGGACCAGCGCGATCGGCTTGGGGATCGAGTGCCTGACGGCACGATCCAGCGAGCGCATGAAATCCTCGTTCGGATCGGCAGGCATGGAGCGCACGACGCCCCCAGACATGATGAAGCCGAAGGAATGGATCGGATAGGTCGGGTTGGGCACCAGCACCACGTCGCCCGGGGCGGTGATAGCCGAGGCCATATTGGCAAAGCCTTCCTTGGAGCCAAGCGTCGCCACCACCTGGGTGTCGGGATTGAGTTTTACGCCGAAGCGGCGACCATAATAGCTGGCCTGAGCCTTCCGGAGGCCGGGAATGCCGCGCGAAGTCGAATAGCGGTGGGTACGCCCGTCCTTCACGGTTTCCTGGAGCTTGGCAACGATGTGGTCGGGCGTCGGCATGTCGGGATTGCCCATGCCCAGATCGATGATGTCCACGCCCTCGGCGCGCGCCTTGGCCTTGATCGGATCGATATGGGCGAACACGTAGGGCGGCAGACGGCGGATGCGATGGAAGACTTCGCTCATTTATTCCTCGGATGGCCCGGCTGGGGCCTGATGACCGCGACGCGCAAGGCGCTGATTTGCTCCAATTGGACTGGCTGATTATCGCGGAATTATGGTTGTGCAGGGGTTAAGCGTCCGGTGAAGGACGGAGACATTTCTATTCGGCTCTTCCCGGCCGGGTTCCGGCCACGCGGGAAGAGCTATCGGGCGTTTGCCGCGGCCGCGACGGCTGCCACCGGATTGAAGGCGAGCGCTGCTGCAAACCCTGCAATGGTGAACGGAGACGGCATGTCTCTTGCCCTTGTGAAATATCTTCTGCTACCACAACCGAGCGTGGCTGATCACCTAATATGTTTTCCCGCCATGGTTGTAAATGCCGCCAAGCCAGAACATGTAATGGGCTTGCTGCTGCGGCAGAGTAGTTTCGTCGGACAGGTGCATGAGCAAACGCGTCGCGATCGCCACTATCGGTACTGCCGGTGATGTCAGGCCCTATTTGGCGCTCGCCATGGAACTCAAGCAGCACGGACATGACGTTGTGCTGGGGGCCAATGCCGACTTCGAGGACTTCGTGACCTCGCATGGAATCGAATTCCACAACCTCGGCACCAATATCCAGGACTGGCTGCAGGAATCGCGATTCGATACCGCCATCAGCCAGATGAAACTGCACCACTTTCCGCAATTACTGCGCCAGGGCCAGGCGCTGGTCGAGCGCGCCGCGCGCAATTCCTGGGTGATGGCGCAGGGCGCCGACGCCATGGTGGTGAACATCAATACCAGCTTCGGCATCGACATCGCCGAGGCGCTGGACATTCCGGTGATCATGACGGCGATGCAGCCGCTCAACCCGACCCAGGAATTCCCCGTCTGCGCCTATGAGTTCCCCGATCTCGGGCCGACCTTCAACAAGCTCAGCTATATCGCGATGAACATTCAGCAGGGCTATTACGACCTGCCGCGCGATCGCGTGCGCAAGGAGCTGATGGGCCTCGGGCCGCGTAAGCGCGGCGGCATCTTCAAGGATAGCCACGGCAACAACCTGCCGACGCTTTATAACTTCTCTTCCATCGTTTCCCCGCGTCCGCGCGACTGGCCGCAAACGGCCGTCGTCACCGGCTTCTGGTATCTCGACGACAACAGCGACTGGAAACCCTCCGCGGAGTTGCAGCGCTTCCTCGATGCGGGCCCTGCCCCGGTTTACATCGGCTTTGGCTCCATGCCCTTCGGTGCCGAGCGCAATACGCAGATCCTGAAAACCGCACTCGAGCAGTGGGGCGGCCGCGCCATCGTCTCGCGCGGCTGGGGCGGCATCAATGTCGACGACCTGCCCGAAACGGTGTTTGCCGTAGCCGAAGCGCCGCATGACAAGCTGTTTCCGCATTGCGCGGCGGTGATCCATCATGGTGGCGCGGGCACAACTGCGGCGGGCCTGCGGGCCGGCAAGCCAACCTTCACCCTCCCCCAGGCCTATGACCAGCGCTATTGGGGTCGCCGCGTGCGCGCCCTGGGCTGCGGGCCCGCGCCGGTGCGCCTCAGAGCCGTGACGCCGGAAATCCTCGCCAGCGCGCTGCATGAACTGACCACCAACCAGACCATGGCCGCCAATGCCAAGTCGATCGGCGAAATGCTGCGCGGCGAGGACGGGCTGACCACGGCGGTGCATTTCATCGAAGCCACAATCGACGCAGCGCAAGCCGGCGCACGGCGGTTTTCCGCTCCGCTCTAGAGACGACCAGGAAGGGGCACGCACGTGAAGATCTGCCTGGTTGGAGCGGGAGGCGGTATTGGGCGGCAATTGCTTAAGACCTTCTCGTCCAAGCATGACGTTTGCGCCGTCTATCGCACCCTGCCCCAGCATGCGGGCAGCGAAACGGTGGCTTTTGGCGATGAGAATGGCCTGGCAGAAGCGGTGCAGCAGGCCGACGTGGTGGTGCATGCGGCGCTCAACACCCGAGCGCGCGGCAAGGACTTCATCCCCGCCAACCGGTCGGTCACCGAAAAACTGCTGGCCCTGATTCGGCCCGGCCAGTGCCGGCTCTTCGTTTATTTCAGCTCGCAGGTGGTCTATTCCGCGCTCGACCCGGTTGCCCATCCGGTACAGGACGAGTCGCTGGACCTCGAAGAGAAGGGCAAGCTCGACGCCTATACGCGTCTGAAGCTCGTCGAGGAAAAGCGCGTCATCGAGGTCTGCAAGGCCAAGGGGATCGATTACCTGATCGTGCGGCCGACAGTGGTCATGGGCCCGCATATGCAGTGGTCGAGCGGCATTGTCGATGCCATGCGCTGGGCTCCTGTCGGTCTCAAGAACCGCACATTCAACCTCATCCATGTCGAGGATCTGAGCGCGCAATTGCTGGCGCTGATCGACAATGGTGTGGTCAACGAGGTGGTCAACCTCGGCGATCTCGATGTTTCGTCGGACGATTATTTCCGCCACGCGGCAGGCCTTGCCGGGCGGCCGATGTTCCTGGCGCCGGACTGGCTGGCGGGAGCAGCGGGCGCCGCCATCCCGTCGACGCTGTGGTTCCTAGCGCATGACGTGACCGTGGATACGCAAAAGGTGCGTCGCCTCAGCGGCATCACCACCAACCGTGCGCTGGGCGAATTCTTCGAACCGGCGGCACGCGTGGTGCCGGCAAAGGACCTCGAGGCCATCCGCAGCGTCGTCTCAAGCGGCAAACCCTTCCACACCATTGGGCGCGGCTATTTCCTGTGGTTCAACGACAAGCTGAGCTCCGACCAACTGGTGATGGGCCACTATGCCGGCATAGTCGGGCTCGAAGGCGATGAGTTCACGGTGCGCGCCGGGACGACGCTGCGCGCCATGCTGGATTTTCTCGCGCCGCGGGGATTGACGCTGGGCACCCTGCCCGAATTCGTCGACATCTCCGCCGGAGCGTGCTTTTTCGCCGAGGTTCACGGCAGCAGTGCCGATTATATTTCTGTCTACGACCTGATCTCTGCCATCCGCTATATCGGCAAGGATGGTGTGGAAGTGTATCTGCGCCGTGACGATGCCGTGTGGGACAAGCTGCGAGCCGAGACCGGCATCGTGGTGACGGAGGTGACCTTCCGCTGCCAGTCCAACCAGCGGCTGGCCAATGTCATCGAATGGCATCCGGACACGCGGCTCGAGCACTATGTCGACGGTGGCTACCGCGCCAATTTCAGCACCACGGTGCACTGGTATCCGCGCAGCCACGAGCTGATGGTCTACAACGTCAACCCGGTGGGCGAGAACCGCCCGAAAGACCGGGGACCATTTGCGCCGATGCGCGGCTCGCCGGCCCTGATGCAGAAGCTGCTGCTGAGCCTTCGCCTGCGCGGGCGGCTGCGGATCGTCGGGCCGGCCGAGCAGGTGCTGGCACCCTGGACAGGCGTGCCCGCCAAGGAGCTGGTGGGCAAGATTTTTCGCGATGGGCACCGGCGCATCCGCAATCTCGAAGTCTGCGTACCCGACTATTGCGCGTCAAATTTCTTCGCCCGGTTGCGCCAGCATATCCCGCAGATGCAGATCAATCCCGGCCAGGGCATCGGGGTTCGCTTCACGCGCCAGCCGGCGACGGATCGCGGCTTCGTCTGGGTGGAGATGACCTCGCGCAATGCCGAACAGATGCACGCGATGGTGGACATGGCGCGCGAGGCCTGCGGCGACGCGTTCTGGCTGCATCGCGGCAAATATGTGCCACGCGGGGTCGGCGTCGACCACCTGTTCATTCCGCGCAACCCGGTCAACATCTCCCTCAGCAAGGTGACGCCGGTCGGCGACGCTACCAGCGGTAGCTGATCCCACCAGCGAAGAGCCCATCGGCCCGCCTCGGGCGCGAACCGCAGGCCATTCTCAGCAGCACAAGCGCTCCGGTGGTCGCAAGGAGTGGCCCTCGGTTCGAGGGCGGAACGATGGGCGTGACTGCCTCTTCAAAACAAAGATGGCGGCCCGAGGGCCGCCATTTTCATTTGGAGTGTGCTGCGATCAGTGGGTGACGCTGACGCCGGCGTCGTCGACCGGTTCGGTCTTGGTGGCGACGGCGGGTTCGGCGTCGAAGTTCCACTCGATGGCTTCGGGCTTGCGCACCAGAGCGCGTTCGATGACCTGGTCCATGCGGGAGACCGGGACGATCTCCATGCCTTCCTTGACGATGTCAGGAATCTCCTGGAGATCGCGGACGTTCTCTTCGGGGATCAGCACAGTCTTGATGCCGCCGCGCAGGGCCGCGAGCAGCTTCTCCTTGAGGCCGCCGATGGGCAGGACCCTGCCCCGCAGCGTGATCTCGCCGGTCATGGCGACATCGTTGCGCACCGGAATGCCGGTCATCACCGAGACGATGGCAGTGGCCAGGCCGATACCGGCCGAGGGACCATCCTTGGGGGTGGCACCTTCGGGCAGGTGGACGTGGATGTCACGCGTATCGAACATGGGCGGCTTGATGCCGTAGTCGATGCTCCGCGACTTCACGTAGGCCTGCGCCGCGGTCAGCGACTCCTTCATCACTTCCTTGATGTTGCCGGTGACCGACATGCGGCCCTTGCCCGGCGTCATCACGCCTTCGATGGTCAGCATTTCGCCGCCGACAGAGGTCCAGGCGAGGCCAGTGACGAGGCCCACCTGGGCTTCGGCTTCGATCTCGCCATGCTTGAAGATCATCGGCCCGAGATACTCGGCCAGCTTCTCGTCGGTGATCTCGATCGACTTGACCCTGGTCTTGACGATCTCGGTCACGGCCTTGCGCATCAGCTTGGAAATTTCGCGCTTGAGATTGCGGACGCCGGCTTCGCGGGTATAGCCGCGGATAACCTTCATCAGCATCTCGTCGGAGAGCACGAATTCGTCATGCGCCACGCCGTTTTCCTTGGCGGCTTCGGGCATCAGGTGCTGCTTGGCGATCGCGTGCTTCTCTTCTTCGGTGTAACCGGAGAGGCGAATGATCTCCATGCGGTCCATCAGCGGGCCCGGAATGTTGAGCGTGTTCGAGGTGGTCACGAACATCACGTCCGAGAGGTCGAAATCGACTTCCAGGTAGTGGTCGTTGAACGTGTTGTTCTGTTCCGGATCGAGCACTTCGAGCAGGGCCGAAGACGGATCGCCGCGGAAGTCCTGGCCCATCTTGTCGATCTCGTCGAGCAGGAAGAGCGGGTTGTTCTTGCCCACCTTCTTGAGCGACTGGATGATCTTGCCGGGCATGGAGCCGATATAGGTGCGGCGGTGGCCACGGATCTCGGCCTCGTCACGGACGCCGCCGAGGGCCATACGCACGAATTCACGGCCGGTCGCCTTGGCGATCGACTTGCCGAGCGAGGTCTTGCCGACGCCCGGAGGGCCGACGAGGCAGAGGATCGGGCCCTTGAGCGTGCCGGTACGGGCCTGCACGGCCAGGTATTCGAGGATGCGCTCCTTGACCTTCTCAAGGCCGTAGTGATCTGCATCGAGGACCTTTTCGGCCAGAGCCAGGTCGCGCTTGACCTTGCTCTTCTTGCCCCAGGGGAGCCCGAGAAGCGTATCGAGGTAGTTACGGACCACCGTGGCTTCGGCCGACATCGGGCTCATGCCCTTGAGCTTCTTGATCTCGCCTTCGGCCTTGGCCTTGGCTTCCTTGGAAAGCTTGGTCTTGGCGACGCGCTCTTCGAGCTCCGTGACCTCGTTGGCCCCATCTTCGCCATCGCCCAGCTCGCGCTGGATCGCCTTCATCTGCTCGTTGAGGTAGTATTCGCGCTGGGTCTTTTCCATCTGCCGCTTGACGCGGCTGCGAATGCGCTTTTCCACCTGCAGCACACCGATCTCGCCTTCCATGAGGCCGATGACCTTCTGCAGGCGCTCGATGACCGACACGGTCAGCAGCAGATCTTCCTTTTCGGGGATCTTGATGACGAGGTGGCTGGCGATGGTATCAGCCAGCTTGGATGCATTCTCGATCTGCCCGACGGCAGCGACCACCTCGGCCGAGATCTTCTTGTTGAGCTTGACGTAGTTCTCGAACTCGGACTGAGCGGAACGAGCCAGGGCCTCAATCTCGGTGGCGTCTTCCTCGGGCTCCGGGAGCACCGAAGCCTCGGCTTCGAAATAGTCCTCGGTCTGGAGGTAGGTGTCGATGGTGGCGCGGCTGAGCCCCTCCACGAGAACCTTGACGGTGCCGTCGGGGAGTTTCAGCAACTGCAGCACGGTGGCAATGGTGCCCGTGGGGTAAATCTGATCCGGCGCCGGATCATCGTCCTGCGCGTTCTTCTGGGTGACAACCAGAATGTGCTTGTCGTCGCGCATGACTTCTTCGAGCGCCTTGACGGACTTCTCGCGGCCCACGAAGAGCGGCACGATCATACCTGGGAAGACGACGATGTCGCGCAGGGGGAGGACCGGGTAAACCCGGTCCCGGCTTGTTTCGCCGGTGGAGGTAACGTCCGACATCACATTTCCTTTCCGGGGCGCGCCGGAGGGAGGAGTGGTAGCGCGCCCGTATTGCGACTGCCCAATCCAGAAAAGGCTGGGCGATTCAGGTTAATAAATAGGGTGGACCACCCTGCTCGCAAGTCAACCTTTGCGGTTTTGTGACCGATAGCGTTACTTCGCACAGGAGATATGCGTGCAAGCCGGAAACACTGCTGTGCCTTGCATGCGCAGGCGTATGCGGCGTCACGTCTTCTCGGCGCGATTGGAGACGACAATCAAATAGATCAGATATGGCGCGCCCAAGGCACCGGTGACGACGCCGACGGGAAAACGCGCGCCGAGCAGGTATTGTCCGGCGAAATCGGCAACCAGCACCAGCAGGGCGCCGGTCAACGCCGAGGGGATCAGCGCGGACCCGTAATGGCCCACGAGGCGCGTTGCGATCGGGCCGGAGAGAAAGGCCACGAAGGCGACGGGACCGGCGGCGGCGGTCGCGAAGGCAATGAGCGCCACGGCGGCCATGATGATGAGCACGCGCGAAAGGTTGACCCGTTCGCCCAGGGCTGCGGCGGTGTCCTCGCCCAGGCGGAGGTTTTCGAGCGCGCGGGCGCGGCTGAGCAGGACCGAGCCGGCAATGACGAGCACCAGCGCCGCCGGACCGATCTGGCCCCAGGCCGCGCCGTTGACGCTGCCGGTGAGCCAGCGCAGCGCCTCGGCCGCATCCCATACCGGCGCGCGAGAGAGCACATAGTAGATGATGCTCTGGCAGATGGCCGCGACGCCGATGCCGGTGAGAATGAGCCGCGCGCCGAATCCGCTGCGCCGGAAGGACAGCACGAAGATGAACCCAGCCACGACCAGACTGGCAGTGACGGCAAAGAAGGCGACGCCGGCTCCATCGAGCGAGAGGACGACAATGGCAAAGACCGCCGCGGCGCTGGCGCTCGAGCTGATGCCGATGATGTCAGGACTGGCGAGCGGATTGCGGAGCAGGGTCTGGAAGGCGGCGCCGCCGAGACCAAAGCTGAGGCCGGCAACAACCGAGAGCACGGCGCGCGGCAGGCGCAGTGTGCCCACGGTGAAATTGGCGCCGCCCATATCGGCGCCGAGCAGAATCTGGATGACCTCGAGGGGCGGAACGAAGGACTTGCCGGCCATGAGTGTGGTGGCGAAGGCGGCGAGCACGAGAATGGCGAGGATGGCGAGGACGATGCGGCGGCGCGTGGCCTGACGGCGACGGATAGCGCCGACGGCAAGGATATCCGTCTCGGTGACCGGCACGATGGCGCTCACAGATCCCGCCCCCGATAGCGCTGGACGATCCAGATGAAGATGGGCGCTCCGACAAAGGCAGTGACGATGCCGACATCGAGTTCACCCGGCCGCGCGATGATACGGCCGATGACATCGGAGGCGAGCAACAGGATGGCGCCACCCAGCGCCGAGAACGGCAGGAGCCAGCGATGGTCGACGCCGACGAGCAGCCGGCAGACATGGGGCACGAGCAGCCCGACAAAGGCGATGGGTCCGCAGATGGCGGTGGTGGCACCGGCCAGGATGACGGCACCGAAGGAGGCTGTGGCGCGGGCCAGCATGACGCGTTCGCCAAGGCCGGCAGCTAGTTCATCGCCCAGGGCGAGGGAATTGAGCTTTCGAGCTGACAAAAGGCACAGCAGGAAGCCGGCAGCGAGGAAGGGCAGAATCTGGATGATGGTGTCGAAGGTGGCGCCTCCGACGCCGCCGATCTGCCAGGAGCGCGCACCTTCGGCGATGTCGTTGCGCGGCAGGATAACGGCGGTGATGAAGGAGGCAAGAGCGATTGAGGTGGCTGTGCCAGCCAGAGCGAGTTTGAGCGGCGTGGCGCCGCCCCGGCCGAGCGAGCCGATGACGAAAACGAAGACCGCCGTGACGGCGGCACCAAAGATGGCGGTCCAGATATAGGCCTGGGCAGCGGCCAGGCCGAACCAGGCGAGGCCGACGACGACCGCCAGGGCCGCCCCCATGTTGATGCCGAGAATGCCGGGATCAGCCAACGGATTACGGGTGACGCCCTGCATCACGGCGCCGGAAAGTCCGAGCGCAGCTCCGGCAATGGCCGCCAGCACGGTACGGGGAATGCGCTTGGTGACGGCAGCCTGCTCGATAGTGTCGGCGAGGCCGTTGAAGGCGGCAAGAATATCGGCGAGGCCGACGTCGCGGGCGCCGATTGCGACGGACAGCGCGCAGCAGATGCCCAGCAGCCCCAGAACGAGGAGCAGCCAGGCCAACCTCAAACGGTTCGGGCGCCCAAGATCGGGCGCCCGTATAGAAGCGGTGGTGGTCACGACGGCCTTACTGCACCTTGGCGGCGGCGTCGGCGAGCAACTTCACATAGTCCTTGAGCACCCAGGAAATCGCCAGGGGCGTGGGGTTGGCGGCGGTGCCGAGCGGGTCATTGCCCAGGGTGACGATGGCGCCGTTGGCGACAGCCGGCATCTTGGCAGTCAGCGGATCGGCATTGAGAGCGTCGATCAATTCCTGGCCGCCGTAAGTGACGATGAGCTTCACGTCGTCGAACACGTCAATATTCTCGGCGCTGACCTCGCCGGAGAAGCTGCCGCCTTCGGAAGCGTCGATGACGCTCTGCGGCATCTGCAGGCCCAGATCCTCGAAGAATTTCACGCGGGTGTCGTGATTGGTGTAGAATTTGATGGTCGACAGATTGGTCGTGTCGAGATGGGTGATGAACATGGCCGGCTTGTCCGCGAGGGCCGGGAACTCGGCCACGGTGGCGGCAATGTCGGCCTCGATGTCGGCGATCAACTGATCCCCTTCCGCCTGCATGCCCATGCCGAGAGCATTGTAGCGGATCATGTCGCGCCAGTCGGTCGACCAGGCTGCTTCCGGATAGGCGACGACGGGGGCGATTTCGCTAAGCGTGTCGTAGGTCTGCTGGTCGAGGCCGGAATAGGAGGCGAGGATCACGTCCGGATCGAGCGCGGCAACCGCTTCGAAGTCGATGCCGTCGCCTTCGTCGAACAGGACCGGCGTTTCGGCGCCGAGCTCTTCGAGCTTTTCCTTGACCCAGGGGAGCAGGCCATCGCCGTCGTCATCGCCAAAATTGGCGGCGGCCATGCCGACCGGCACAACGCCCAGGGCCAGCGGCACTTCGTGATTGGCCCACTGCACCGTGACGATGCGCTCGGGCTTGGCCTCGAGCACGGTGGTGCCCAGGGCATGCTCGATGCTGAGGGGATATTCCTGCGCGATGGCGGCGCCAAAAGTGGCGAGGATTGCGACCGTGACCGGGGCAACCAGACGTGCCAGAGTGAGCTGCATCGAGCCCTCCTAAATATGAAATCGAAAGTCATATTTCAGGAGCCAAAGGCGGTGTCAAGCATTGTGAACCAGCATCACCAGAAGGACGGACCATGAGCCCTGCCCGCACCCAGCGTATCGACATTCTCGGCATTGCCACAGCCTCCGGCGCCTCGGTGCGCGGCTGCGGCATGGGACCGGAAGCCCTGCGCGTGGCGGGCCTGCTGGAGGCGCTGGTCGACCTTGATCTCGCCATTGCGGACCACGGCGACCTGAGGCGCCCGCATCCCGACATATCCACCAACCCCGCCAGCGCGCGCCTGCCCGACGAGCGCAAGGCCGATGTGCTTGACCTTGCTGCCAGAGCCAGCGACGCGGGGCTGGCCATCCTCGAGGCGGGGAATTTCCCGGTCTTCCTGGGCGGCGACCATTCGATCGCCATGGGGACGCTGTCTGCCGTGGCGCGGCATTGCCTGCCGAAGCGCAAGCCGGTGCATGTGATCTGGATCGACGCCCATGCCGACTACAACACGCCTGAGACCTCGCCCTCGGGCAATCTCCATGGCATGCCGCTGGCGCTGCTCTGCGGCGAAAAGGAATTCGACGACAGTTTCCGTGGCGAGTGGCTGGGACGGATCGACCCGCGCAATGTCACCATTTTCGGAGCGCGCTCCATCGACCGCGACGAGCGGCGGCTGGTGCAGGCGCGCGGCGTGGAAGTGGTGGACATGCGCAAGATCGACCAGATCGGCGTCGTCGCGGCGATCCAGCGGGTGATCGACAAGGCCAAGGCGCAGGGCGCGCATCTGCATGTCAGCTTCGACGTCGATTCCATCGATCCTGCCATTGCGCCGGGCGGCGGCACGCTGGTGCCGGGGGGGCTCACTTATCGCGAGGCGCACCTGGTGATGGAAATGCTGCATGACAGCGGCGTCGTCGGCTCGCTGGACGTGGTGGAACTCAACCCGTTTCTCGACCATGGCGGCAAGACCGCTACGGTCATGGTGGACCTCGTGGCCAGCCTTTTCGGCCGCTCGGTCATCGGCGAGGACCCGGGACCGGTGGAATTCGTGACGGAGGCCTAGGCGGCCAGAGCCGTGCTGATGACGGCACAGTCGCGTCCGCTGGCCTTGGCCTGGTAGAGCGCGTCGTCGGCCCGACGATAGACGCTGGCTATGCCATCATCGGCAGAGCCCGACTGCGCAATGCCGGCGCTGAAGCGAACCGGCGTGCTATCGGGTAGCGACAGGCTCTCGGCAAAACTATCGCGCAGGCGCTCGGTAAAATCGTGGGCCGTGCGGGCGTCGACGCCGACATAGACGAGACAGAATTCCTCCCCGCCCATGCGGGCCGCCAAAGCGGGCTCCGGAGTGGCAGACAAAACCGCCGCGCCGAATGCGGCGAGGACGCGATCGCCTTCGTCGTGGCCCCAGCGATCGTTGATGCGCTTGAAATTGTCGAGGTCGATGGCGACCATTGAAAAGCTGGTGCCCTGCCAGTGGGAGCTGCGCCAGAGCTTGCGGCCCTGTTCGAGCATGGCGCGGCGGTTGGCAAGACCGGTCAGCTCGTCGCGGAAGGCCATGTCGCCCAGACGGGCCTCCGCCTTGTCCTTGAGGGCGGCGAGCCAGGACAGGATGATCAGCGTGGTGCCGACATAGCTGCCGATGAAGGGAAGCGTATTCTCGATGCCGCTGGACAGCGCGTAGGCGTTCACCTCGCCCAGAACCAGTTGCTGGAAGGGTCGCAGGATCGCGCTGCAGAAGGAAATGGCGTAGCCGGCGGACATCAGGAGGGCCGTGCTGCGCCGGACCACGCGGGACCCGTGCACTGCAACGAAAATCGAGGCGATGGCGAGCTGGATGCTGAGGACGATGCCGCTGAGCAGGGTTGCCCCCGAGGAATCCGCGCGGAAAGCCAGTACCGAGAGAAAAGCGACGATGGGCGGCCCGACAAACCAGGCCAGATGCACCTTTCGCCCGGTGAGCACGACAATTGAGGCCCATTGCAGGGCGACAGTGGCGCTGATGCAGAAGGCAAAGATGGCGGTGACCAGGAGACTGTCGGTAGCGACTGCGGAAATCAGCGCGACCCAGGTCACGATGGCCATGACCAGCGACCAGCAGAAGATCGCCGTTTCGGGGCGATTGCGGCGCAAGGTCATGATCGGCACGGCGATGGCAAAGACCATGACGCTGACAACACGCGCCACCACCAGCGTCGGCAAATCGAGGGTAAAGGCCGCGTCCACGGCGCCTCCTGACGGCCAGACAAAGCAATACGGCCTCAGGCATTTAAGCCCGAGGCCGTAAAGGATTGGTAATTCCGGCTCTTAGACTGCCGCTGAGATCGGTCCAGCGGATCGGTCTGCCGCAGGCTTGCAGGCATCAGGCGGTGGCCGGAGCCTCGTCCTTCTTGCGCTCGGAATAGATGTAAAGCGGACGCACGTCCTTGCCCTTCACCACTTCTTCCGAGATCACCACTTCCTCGACGCCTTCGAGCGAGGGCAGATCGAACATGGTGTCGAGGAGGATGGCTTCCATGATCGAGCGGAGGCCGCGTGCACCCGTCTTGCGCTCGATGGCCTTCTCGGCGATGGCCTTGAGGGCATCTTCGTGGAAGGTCAGCTCGATCTCTTCCATCTGGAAGAGGCGCTGGTACTGGCGAACCAGAGCGTTCTTGGGCGCGGTCAGGATTTCGATCAGGGCCGGGATATCGAGGTCTTCCAGGGTCGCGAGGACCGGCAGACGGCCGATGAATTCCGGGATGAGGCCGAAACGGACCAGATCTTCGGGCTCGACATCGGCGAGAACCTGGCCGACGCGACGGTCGTTCGGATCCTTGACGGTGGCCGAGAAGCCGATGCCCGAGCCTTCGCCGCGGGCCGAGATGATCTTTTCCAGACCAGCAAAGGCGCCGCCGCAGATGAACAGGATGTTGGTCGTGTCGACCTGCAGGAATTCCTGCTGCGGATGCTTGCGGCCGCCCTGCGGGGGCACGGAGGCAACGGTGCCTTCCATGATCTTCAGCAGGGCCTGCTGCACGCCTTCACCCGAAACGTCGCGGGTGATCGACGGATTGTCCGACTTGCGGGAAATCTTGTCGACTTCGTCAATATAGACGATGCCGCGCTGGGCCTTCTCGACATTGTAGTCGGCGGCCTGCAGGAGCTTGAGGATGATGTTTTCCACGTCCTCGCCGACATAGCCAGCTTCGGTCAGCGTCGTGGCGTCGGCCATGGTGAAAGGCACATCGAGGATGCGCGCCATGGTCTGGGCCAAAAGCGTCTTGCCCGAACCGGTGGGGCCGATCAGCAGAATGTTGGACTTGGAGAGTTCAACGTCCTGGTTCTTGGAGGCGTGGTGCAGGCGCTTGTAGTGATTGTGCACAGCCACGGAGAGGACGCGCTTGGCGCGGCTCTGGCCGATGACGTAGTCGTCCAGCACCTTGCAGATCTCGGCAGGGGTGGGCACGCCTTCGGAGGACTTGACCATGGAGGTCTTGTTCTCTTCGCGGATGATGTCCATGCACAGTTCGACGCATTCATCGCAGATGAACACGGTCGGGCCGGCGATCAGCTTGCGCACTTCGTGCTGCGACTTGCCGCAGAACGAGCAGTACAGCGTGTTCTTGGAGGTTTCGCCGTTCGTTGTCTCTTTGGACATCAGTCACTCCCGGGGGTTGAGCACCCCCAAAATCAAGCGTCAGCAGGCACGCTAACGCCCAAGGCATAAAGAAAGTCTAAGCCGAAACGACCTTAAAGGCCGTTCCGGCTGGGTGCAATTGCGCTTGGATCACAGTCCACGGCGCATCAGCATTGTGCTTAACGCGCGCCAAGTCAGACGGATGCCTCGGGCACGGCGCGTTTTTCCATCACGGTATCGATGAGGCCGAAGGCCTTGGCCTCTTCCGGCGAGAGGAAGCGATCACGCTCGAGGGCGTTCTCGATTTCCTCGTAGGTGCGGCCCGTGTGCTTCTCATAAATCTGATTAAGACGGCGCTTCAAACCCTCGACTTCCTTGGCATGAATCAGGATGTCCGTGACCTGGCCCTGGAAGCCGCCGGAGGGCTGGTGGACCATGACGCGAGAGTTCGGCAGGCTCGAGCGCATGCCGGCTTCACCGGCCGCGAGCAGCAGCGAACCCATGGAGGCAGCCTGGCCCATGACCATGGTGGCGACGGCCGGACGGATAAACTGCATGGTATCGTAGATCGAGAGGCCAGCCGTCACCACGCCGCCGGGCGAGTTGATGTAGAGGGCGATTTCCTTCTTCGGATTTTCCGATTCGAGGAACAGAAGCTGTGCCACGATCAGCGAGGCCATGTTGTCCTCGACCACGCCGGTCACGAAGATGATGCGCTCGCGCAGGAGGCGCGAGTAGATGTCGAAGGCGCGTTCGCCCCGGTTCGACTGCTCGACCACCATGGGAACGAGCGTGTTCATATAAAGATCGTGCGGATCCCGCATAGTTTGCCCCTTGGCCATGCCCCGGGTCGCGGACCGGGCGGCAGGCTTGGTTGTTTTGGCAATCCCCTGCCCCGAGCGCGCATTCGGAGGGACAGTGGGGATGGCCGGAAAATCGAATCAGCGCGACTGGCTGATTGCAGGCGACGCCGCCTTAACGGGCGGTAAAGGCAGAGATAGGCGGCATTGGGGCAGGCTTCAATAGCCGCTCCCAATCTTGTGGGTTCAAGGTGAATGCCGCCGCAACCATCCGATCAGGTAAAGCTGACCACGATGCCCTTCTTGCGGAAATAGGCCTGCATGAGCTTGCGGCCCTGGCGATTGCCCTGCGCGAGCTTGACAGTTTCGAAACTGGCTTCCTTGACGCCCTCGCGGGCCATGGCGCCCTTGAGCGCCGCGATATGGGTATCGAGGTCTTCATTGTCATTTCGGATCGAGGTGTAGATGGCCTCGATGGCGTCGGAATAGCTGATATCGCTCACGGGAACTGCTCCACGGAATTGGTGTCCCTTCCCTAGCGATTTTTTCGGGCAGAGCAAGGCGCAGGGCATAGGCAGACGTGCTGGCAGGTTCTAGATTTGACCAATCGATCAAAGCCTCTCAGCCCCGAAGACCCATGGCCGCCATTATTCAAGTCAAGCCGATCACCGATGTCCCGCAGCACTTGAGCGCGAGCGCGCAGCCGCAGGATCCGGCCTTTTTCCAGAACCCCTACCCATTTTATGCCCAACAGCATGCCGGTCACCCGGCCTTCTTCTGGAAAGAGTATGGCCACTGGTGCTTTTCGGATTTCCGATCGGTCAGCGCCCTGTTACGCGACAAGCGTTTCGGCCGGGAAATCCTGCATGTGGCGACGCGGGAAGAGATCGGTCTGCCCGAGCCCAAACCGCATGTGGCCGATTTCGACCTCACGGAAAAACACTCGCTCCTCAATCTGGAGCCGCCGGACCACACCCGGTTACGGACTCTGGTCAATCGCGCCTTCGTGTCGCGCCAGGTGGAGCAGCTACGCCCGCGCATCCGGCAGCTTGCCAATGAGATGATCGACCGCTTTGAAGGCGAAGAGAGCGTCGACCTCATCAAGGCGTTCGCCGCGCCGATCCCGGCCATCGTCATTGCCGAAATGATCGGGCTGTCGGCGGAGATGGCGCCGCAACTACTGAATTGGTCCAACCGCATGGTGACCATGTACATGTACAATGTCAGCCGCGAGACCGAGCTCGACGCCAACCAGGCGGCAGCGGATTTTATGGCCTATCTCCGCAGTGTCATCGCCGAGCGGCGCAAGGCGCCCCGGGAAGACCTTCTCAGCCACATGCTCACTACCGACCGCGATGGCGACGTTCTCAGCGATGAGGAGGTGATGTCGACCGCCATCCTGCTGCTCAATGCCGGCCATGAGGCAACCGTGCATACGACTGGCAACGGGGTCAAATCGATCCTTGAAAGCGGACTTGATCCGCAGAGCCTGTTCGCTACGCCGGAGCAGGCCGAGAAGACCGTGGAAGAATGTCTGCGCTTCGATGCGCCGCTGCATCTGTTCACGCGCTATGCGCTCATGGATACCGAGGTGGACGGCATTTCGCTGCGCAAGGGCGATGTTATCGGCCTGATGCTGGGCGCGGCCAACCGCGACCCGGCGCGCTTCGCCAATGCCGGCACGTTCGATCCATTCCGCACCGACGGGGCGAATGTCAGTTTTGGCGCCGGCATCCACTTCTGCATCGGCGCACCCCTGGCAAGGATCGAACTACAGGAATCGATGGGGGTGTTGTTTCAGCGCCTGCCAAAGCTCAAGATTGTCGAAACCCCCAGGTATGGTAACGTTTACCACTTCCATGGGCTCGAACGACTGATGGTGGGGTGGAGATGAAATCGCGGATACTTATGGCGACTGCTGTCGGCGCGCTGCTTATGGGGACGACACTGGCACAGGAACTGGTGTTTTCTTCCGCGCCGTCGGCGGGGCTCGCCCATGCCAAGGCCGCCATGTCGGAAGAAAGCGGCGTGCCGAACGAGTTCGTTTCGGTGGCGCATGTCGATTTCAACGATGACGGGCGCGACGATGTGTTCGCGTTTTCAGAGAACAGCTATTTCTGCGGCTCGTCCGGGTGCGATCCGCGCATCTATATCGCCACCAAGAAGGGCGGCTGGCAGGAAGTGCCGATTGGCGGCACGGTCTTGGCCAACAGCGCGCCGGGTGAGTGGTTCCTGACCAATAGCTGGGTCAATGACTGGCGCGTGCTGGCGCTAGAGCGCAACGGCGTGGACGAGGTCGTGCTCTCCTGGGAAAACGGCGTTTACCTGGCTGAAGAGCCGGAGTGCTGCTGATCGGTGGCACAAGAAAAAGGGGGCCTTGCGGCCCCCTTCCCTTGATGCATTTGCTTCGGCTTACTGCGCCGGGACGGCTTCCGCTTCGGCGTCGAGATTTTCGACGCTCTCGCCGCGGTCATAGACGGCCTGGTTGAGGAGGCCCTGGCGCTTGGCCACGATGGTCGGGATCAACGCCTGACCGGCAACGTTGACCGCGGTGCGGCCCATGTCGAGGATCGGGTCGATGGCGAGCAGCAGGCCGACGCCTTCGAGCGGCAGGCCGAGGGTCGACAGAGTCAGCGTGAGCATGACGGTGGCGCCGGTGAGGCCGGCCGTTGCAGCCGAACCGATGACGGCCACGAAGGCGATCAACAGATAGTGCTCGATGCCCAGCGAAATGCCGAAGAACTGGGCGACGAAGATGGCCGAGATCGCCGGGTAGATCGAGGCGCAGCCATCCATCTTGGTGGTGGCGCCGAGCGGCACGGCAAAGGCGGCGTATTCACGTGGCACGCCGAGGTTCTTCTCGGTAATGCGCTCGGTAACCGGCAGCGTGCCGATCGACGAACGCGAGACGAAGGCGAGCTGGATGGCCGGCCAGGCGCTCTGGAAATAGCGGATTGGATTGAGCCCATTGGCCTGGAGCAGCGCGGGATAGACCACGAAGAGCACCAGGGCGAGACCGATATAGATGGCCGCGGCGTACCAGCCGAGCTGCGCCAGGGCATCCCAGCCATAGACCGCCACGGCATTGCCGAGCAGACCGATGGTGCCGATGGGCGTCAGGCGGATGACCCACCACAGGACCTTGTGGATGATCTTGAGGAAGGAGCGGTTGAAAGCCAGGAAGGCATCGGCGGCCGGGCCGACGCGCAGTGCCGCGATGCCGATGACGATCGACACGATCAGGATCTGCAGCACATTGAAATTGAGGCTGGTGGTCGCGCCGCTATCGGAAACACGGGTCGATGCCTGAAGGCCGATGAAGTTCGACGGGATCAGGCCCTTGAGGAAATCGAGCCAGGAACCGGTCGAGGACGGCGCGCGGGCGGCTTCGGCGGCGACGGCAGTATGGACGCCGGGCTGGATGATGAGGCCCAGCGTTATGCCGATGACCACCGCGATCAGCGCGGTGATGGCGAACCACAGCAGCGTCTGCCACACCAGCCTTGCCGCATTGTTGAGTTCGCGCAGATTGGCGATGGAGGCGACAATGGCGGTGAACACCAGGACCGGCACCAGGGCGCGCAGCAGCGATACGAAGGATGAGCCGACCGTCGCGAGGGTCTGGGTCAGCCAGTTGGCATTGCCAGCGGCATCGGGCCCCATGGTGCGGGCGATGTAGCCGAGGATGAGGCCGATGACCATGGCGGCCAGGACCTGAAATCCGAAATTGAGGTAAAGCGGCTTGGGCGCGCGCGGAGCGGAGCCGGCCGAAACAGCGGTGGGCATTCGATTGGCCTTTCAGGAGACGGAGACTCACTGCTCAAAATATGAGCAAAAAGCCTCGTGATTGACCAGAGACTACGCCGGTAGGCCGCCGAATTCAGCGCATGGCATTGCGTTCTCACGCGGTTGGAATGGATTATTCTGCCCCGAAATGCGCAGGGCGCAGCAAGGGCTTATCGCAGCGGCCGTGTCAGGAGGGTCAGCATCCCTGCAAAGAGAGGCAGGCCTAACAGACTCGCTCCCAAGGCAAGGCTCAGGATACCGGGCCCGGGATCGGTCCATGCCAGCCAGGCAAGGACTATGGCAGCGGCGCCGGCGGCAAGGCCGCTCGTGCGGTGGACCAGGGTCCAAGCACGATCCGAGCGGATTGGCCACGGCATCCTAAGGCCGGCGTAGGAGTGGCGTTCGGCCTCGAAGATCACCACTGCCAGCACCAGGAGCGTCGCCGCCAGGCCGAAGGCCGTAATGCGGAACATATCGAAATCCGAGCCGATGCCGATCAACAGCAGGCCCGCCTGGCAGGCCGTGGCAACGGCGAGGAGCAAGGTCAGCGCCGGGTCGAGAATGTGCCGGACCTTGGCCAAATGGTTCCTGGTCAGGGCCCGACCGAGAACAAAGAAGCCCGTTATCAGCACGATCTCGATCAGCGGGGGCACGGCAAGGGCAAGATCACGCGGCCAGAGCCAGTCGGCGCTGCTGCCATGCCAGTGTGCGGGAAAGGCAAAATGCGGCGGAATGTGCATCACAGCCACGCCGGCGATGGCCAGCGTGACGCCGAAAAGCAGGAGGTGGAAGCGGGTGACGAGGCTGGGCATGACGAGCTCTGAAGACGCCCTTCATATGGAAGCCCGGCCACGCGTTGACCAGTGGGAATAGAATATTCCTGCGGCCGGCCTTGATCGGTCCCGGTGATATGGGCACATGCAGCTTGGGGGGAAGCATGCACAAGGCGCTGATCGGGGCAGGAATCGTGGGCGTGGGCGCGGTGGCGGCTCTTTCGGCTCTGTGGCTGGCACCCCCGCTGAGATTGGTCGCGCCAACCCTGTTCGGTGTCACCTGTGCGGATCGGATCTGCGTTGAACGGGCCAACGACCTGCCGCAAGCACGGGCCCTGATCAAGGCTGCAATCGACGATTTAGAGGATCAGATTGGGCTGGCCGTGCCTGAACTCGCTGTCGTGCTGTGCCGGACGGAAGCGTGCTATCGCGGTTTTGGCGGCGGCGCCGAGCGGGCGATCTCGTTTCCATTCCTCGGCATGCTGATCGCCGGGCGATCATGGCAGGACTACATCGTGCGGCACGAGCTGATCCACTGGCTGCAGTTCGAGCATTTTGGGGCCGTGGAGACCATGAGCTATCCCGCATGGTTTCGCGAGGGAATGGCCTATGCATTGAGCGATGCGCCCGCATGGGATGTGCCGCAGCCGTTCAAGCCCTGGGCCGACCAGTTCGTCACGTGGCGCGGCGACCGCACGATCAACGACATGTTTCTCCAAAAACCGGTTCTCGACGCCATCCCCTGACACCGTATGTCATGGACGCGTGAAACTCTTGGCTCTCCATCGCATTGGCGACAGCAAATGGAGGAGAACTCATGTTCATCGTTCTGGGAGCCACGGGCCATGTCGGGTCGCAGGTCGTGAAAGGGCTTGGCGAGGCGGGGAAGCCGGTGCTTGCCGTGGTGCATAGCGCCGAGCGGGCGCGCGAGCTGGAGGCCGCTGGCGTCGAACCGGTGGTGGCAGATGTGCGGGACAGGGGGAAGCTCGGCGCCGTCTTTGCGCGCGGGAACCGCGCCTTCCTCCTCAACCCGCCGGGCGACCCGACTGGCGACAGCAATCGCGCCGAACTCGAAACCGCGCGGTCGATCACCGATGCCCTTCATGGCAGCGGGCTGGAAAAGATCGTCGTTGCCTCGACCTATGGTGCGCAGACGGGCGACAGTATCGGGGACCTATCCACGCTGCATGACTTCGAGCAGCGGGCACTGGCGAGCGGGATTCCGGCATCGATCAATCGGGCGGCCTACTATTTCACCAATCTCGACATGCTGGTGGATGCAGCCCGCGAAGGTGTGGTGCCGACGGCATTTCCTGAAGATTTCGTGCTGCCCATGGTGGCGCCCGAGGATATCGGACGAGCAGCGGTCGAACTGCTGCTGACTGGAGTGGATGATGTCGGCGTCACTTATGTCGAAGGCCCGGAGCGCTACAGCTTTGGTGACGTCGCCGCTGTTCTCTCCCGACTGCTCAAGCGCGATGTGGCTGTCGCGACGACGCCGCGCGAGCAGTGGGAGGAGAGTTTCCGGCAAGTGGGGTTTTCGGAAGCGTCGGCGCGGAGTTTCGCGCGTATGACGGCGGCGACGCTGGATAATCCGGACCTGCCGGAAAGCCCGTGGCGAGGGCGGGTGGGGCTGGAGGAGTATCTGGCCCAACTGATGCGCTAGCGAACAATCGCTTCGATCGAGCCTGACGACAGATGGATTGCCCGGTCGAGCCGGGCAATGACGGTGTAGGGGTTCGCTTTCCATCACCATCGTCACCACCCGACTTGATCGGGTGGTCCATTTTTTGAGCAGAGCCACAAAACAAAAAAAGGGCCGCTTGCGCGGCCCTTTCGTATTCGGAGTTCCTGAAGCTTAGCGCTTGGAGAACTGGAAGGAGCGGCGGGCCTTGGCCTTGCCGTACTTCTTACGCTCGACGACGCGGCTGTCGCGGGTCAGGAAGCCACCCTTCTTCAGAACCGGACGCAGGGTCGGCTCGAAGTAGGTCAGGGCCTTGGAGATACCGTGACGGACGGCACCGGCCTGACCGGACAGACCACCACCGGCGACGGTGACGTTGACATCATACTGATCGAGACGCTCGGAAGCGACGATCGGCTGCTTGACGATGAGCTGCAGCACCGGACGGGCGAAGTACTTGGCGAATTCGCGGCCGTTGACGGTGACAGTGCCCTTGCCCGGCTTGATCCAGACGCGAGCGACGGCGTTCTTGCGCTTGCCGGTGGCATAGGCGCGGCCGAGGCTGTCGAGCTTCTGGGTGTGGACCGGAGCGGTGTTGACCGGAGCGGCAGCGGAGGTGCCGAGGTCTTCGAGGGAGTTGATGGTTTCAGCCATATTACTTCACCCGGACGTTCTTGGAGTTCATCGCAGCGACGTCGAGCTTGGTCGGGTTCTGCGCTTCGTGGGGGTGCTCGGTACCGGCGTAGACGCGCAGGTTCTTGAGCTGGGCGCGGGTCAGCGGACCACCCGGCATCATGCGGCGAACGGCGTTTTCGAGGACGCGGTTCGGGAAGCGGCCTTCCAGCAGCTCTCGAGCGGTGCGGTCCTTGATGCCACCGGGGAAGCCGGTGTGCCAGTAGAAGCGGTGCTGGTCGAGCTTGCGACCTGTCAGCTTCACCTTATCGGCATTAATGACGATGATGTTGTCACCCATGTCCATGTGGGGGGTGAAGGTGGGCTTGTGCTTGCCGCGCAGACGCGAGGCAATGATCGAAGCCAGGCGGCCCACGACGAGGCCATCGGCGTCGATCAGGATCCACTTCTTTTCGATCTCGCTCGGTTTTGCCGAGTACGTGCTCATATCGAAATCCTCAAAATTCAAGCAGCCGGCCCACGCAGGGACCGGCCAGTTCGGCGGCGTCTCTAGGGGAGATTCCCGGAGCCGTCAACACCCAATAATTTTGTCTTGAAAAACAACGGGTTACAGTTGCGGTATTATATTACCGCACTCTGCGCATGTCGGCAATATAGGCGACTGAAAGGCCCGCTAGCATGAAGGCCAGGGCCTGATGGCCGACGGCGAGGCCGATGGGCACGCTGGCCAGCAGCGTGGCGATGCCGAGGCCGACCTGCAGCAGGACGATGAAGGCAATGCGCGGCAGCCAGCCATGGACGCCCGCAAAGCCACCATCCCCATGGCGCTTCCAGAGCAGCCAGACCACATAGGCGACGATGAGATAGGCGATGCCACGATGGATGAACTGCACCGTCAGTGCATTCTCGAAGAGGTTGCGCCAGGCCGGATCCATGACGAAGAGACCGTTGGGGATCACGGCGCCATCCATCAGCGGCCAGGTCTGGTAGCCCATGCCGGCGTCGAGACCCGCAACGAAGGCCCCTGCCCCGATCTGCAGCACCACGGCGATCAGCAGGACGACGCCTGTCGTCAGGTGGAATGGCGTGACGCGCCCGAGGACGCGGCCGGGCGAGATCGAGCGGGCCACATAGATGAGCGCGATGAACAGGAAGCAGGCGGCCGTCAGGTGGGCGGCGAGGCGGTACTGCGACACCGAGGTCAGCTCGGTAAGGCCCGAGGACACCATCCACCAGCCCAGGGCTCCCTGAAACCCGCCAAGGATGAAGAGGCCGAACAGAGGCCATGCCAGGTCGCGCGGCAGGCGCTTCTGGAACAGGAAGACGACGAAGGGCACAAGGAAGACCAGGCCCAGGGCGCGCGCCAGAAGGCGATGGAACCACTCCCAGAAGAAGATGTACTTGAAGTCGTCGAGGCTCATCCAGGAGTTGAGCACCTGGAATTGCGGGATCTGCTTATAGGCCTCGAATTCGGCTTCCCACTCGGCCTGGTTGAGCGGCGGAATGACGCCCGACAGCGGCTTCCAGGAGGTGATGGAGAGGCCGGACTCGGTGAGGCGGGTAATGCCGCCGACCACGACAATGAGCAGCACGAAGGCGGCCAGCGAATAGAGCCAGACGCGAACCGGCCGCAGCCTGTCGCTGGCATAACTCACTTGGCCCGGTGCGGCATCTTGCATGGCGGTCACGGCTTTATTCCGGTTTCGATCAGTCTGGCGGAGTGGTAATCCTCGCCACACTTACCCGCAACAGCGTAGATGCCGCACATGACCCAGCGCAGCCGCAAATTGTTAGGCGCCTTCCTTCTCGTGGGATCGATCATCCTCTGGTCGGTGCTGGCAACCTGGATCTATCTCCTCCTGCCCGAGGGCCTGCCGGGCCTGGTGCTTATCGGCTTTTTCATCGTCGCGGGCATGGGCTGGATGTTGCCGGCCATGCCGCTGATCAAGTGGATGGCGAAGCCGGATGCGGCAAATCGATAGGCTGCTGGCGGAAAAGCTCTGGATCGTGCCGTGGTCGATCCTGGCTCTGGGCGCATTGGTGGTCATGGCAATTTATCTGGTTCTCGACACCAGCCATGGCGCGACCGGCGTCACCTGGTTCATCCTGCGCTGGTTTCATTCCGCCTGCTGGCTCTTCCTTGCCATAGCGGCGCTGGCCATGGCGAAGTTCACGCCGCTTCCGATCGGTTGGGCCAAGCCCCTCGCCATCACCGGCGGGCTTTTCTATGCTGTTTTCCTCATCACCAGCCTGATGAGCGGAACGCTGGCATTCTAGGTCAGCGCATCACCCTGCCCAATTGGGTGAAGAGCCCCCCGCTCGCGAAAACATCGACATAGCGATGTTTCTGGAAGTAGCCGTTGAGGGACACGCGCGGCAAGGCCGTGAGGCTTTCGAGGTGTTGCGGGTAGAGCCCGCCCGGTCGCGTGGTGACCGCAGTGCGGAAACCGAGTTCGCGCGCCAGGGCGAATTCCCGCGGCCCGCAGGACAGCGGCCCACCCAGAGGATAGGAAAAATGCGCCGGTCGGATGCCGAACTGCGCCTCGATGACGTCGACGGACTGGATCATTTCGTCGGCGGCCTGCTGGACCGGCAGCTTGGCCAGTTCGTAGTGGTGCACGGTATGCGCCCCGATGGTGCAGAGCGGATCGCCAGCGAATAGGCGCAATTGCTGCCAGTCCATGATCAGTTCGCGGCACTGACGATCGAGGTCGTAGCCATAGGCGGCGGTGAACTGCGCCAGCAAGGCCAGGCGCTCGGCCTCGGGCAGCTTGCGCATGCGCCAGTAGAGCCGGTTGAAAGCCTCGTTCTTCTGCGCGGTGGTGCGGGTGTCGACGTATTCGGTGTCGTCGCCCTCCGTGAAAGCGACCGCCTCTTGCCGCACAATGATGTCCTCGATCGCCTGCCACCAGAGCTGGCCGACGCCATCGACAAAAGCGGTGGGCACGTAGAGCGTGAAGGGTGCCTCGTGCGCCTGCAGCACCGGCAGGGCATATTGGAGATTGTCTCGATAGGCATCGTCGAAGGTGAGGACGATGAAGGGCCGCCCCTTGCGTGGCGCTGCCAGCCGCTCCAGCGCCTCGTCGATCGGCACCACGTCGATGCCAAGCGTGGCGAAGCGCTCGAGGCAATAATCGAGAAAGTCAGGGGTGACCTGCAGGATGGCGTTGGGCGAAAAATCCGCGGGCTCGTCGGGCAGCACCCGGTGCAGGGTCAGGATGACGCCGCGCGACCTGGACAACAGGCTGAACAAGTGCGGCATCCGCGTCAGCCAAAGCAGTTCGAAACTGGCGCGGATGGCCGTGTATTTGAGCGACATGGTCTTGTCCCGCTCAGGCGGCCACGGTTTCCCGCAGGGCCGTGATTTCGACCCGTGACAGGCCGGCATCCACAAGCGAGCGGCGCGCGGCCTCGGCGTGTTCCATGGCGGTCTCGTCATCGGCCACGAGGACAATACGCCCGCCCAATTCAGCGAAGAGGTCGAGGCTGGAACGACCGCCAACCTGGCCGGTCAGAACCACGACCACTTCGTAAATATCGCCCAGGGCCTCCACCAGGGTCTGCGGCCGGGTGGAGCGTCGATCGATCGCGACGGCACGGCCCCAGGTGACCTCGGCAAAGCCGTTGTCGGCGGACTTTTGCACCACATCGCCGAAGCTGGCGGCGCCCGAGCTGAGGTCGCTGATGCCCGCATTGCCGCCACGGCGGCCGGTGCCTGCATCAATCAGCGCAACGCTGAGGCCCTTGGCCAGTGCATCGCCCACGAGATCCTCGGCCAGGGCCGAGCTCCCCTGCCCTTCGGCGTGATCGGCCAGCAGCAGCAGATGGGTGCGCCCCAGGATCAGGTCGGAGACAAGGTCGGCATACTGAAGGACGCCAGCAGAAGCACGCGGACGCGGCGACGGGGCTGGCTTGTGCGCGGAAATTTCGGCAACGGCAGCGTCGCGACGAGCTTCCCGCACCGGCGCGGGGTCCACGACGGGCGGCTGCGCCGCCTCTGCTTCTGGCGCAACCGTCTCATCATCACGGCGCCGGGAGAGCAGATCGCCCAGCAGCGAACGGGCCGACCGGACCGGAGCCGCAGCAGGCGCAACCGGGATCGAAGGCGCGGGCTCGGCCGGCACAGGCTGGGGAGCGACGGCCACCGGAATGGGATCGGCTTCCACCGCCCAGCGCTCTTCGGGTTCCAGCTCGGCGGCATCGAAGGGCGGTTCGTCGAGAGCGTCGGTCGCAGCCTGCGGACGCGTCGCAGGGACCAGCACGCGGCCGGACATCAATTCGGCAAAGGCCACGATGCCAACCTGAATGATCACCGACAGCACGCCAACCGCGATCATGATGAGCGACGTCTTCGGCGAAGCCGGAGTTACCGAAGGGGCGGCCTCGGACACGACCCGGACGTCGGGCAGAGCCAGATTGGTATCGACGCGCGAGGACGCTTCGTTGAAGCGCAGCAGATAGGCTTCGAGCAGGTCGCGCTGGGCCTTGGCCTCGCGTTCGAGGCTATCAAGGGTCACCGTGTCGCGGGTCGCGACGGATGCGGTCGACTTGGCGCGAGCGAGTTCGGCCTGGGACGAGGCGACGAGATCGGATTCGATCTGCGCCTCGGCCTCCAGCGCATCGGCCACGCGGGCACCCTCGGTGCGGATCTGGTTATTCAGTTCGGCAATCTGCGCATTGAGGGCGCGAACGCTGGGATGGTTGGACAGCAGCGTCGCGGAGAGCTGGGCCTGCTCGCCCTGCAGCCGCGCCTTGTCTTCGCTCAAACGCTGAATGACGACCGAGTCGCGCACGTCGGGCACACTGTCGAGCGGCTGATTACGCTCGATAAGGCCACGAATGAGGGAGGCGCGCGACATAGCCGCATTGTGCCGCTCCTGCGCCGCGGTGATCTGGGCCGCAATGGTGGAGAGCTGCTGGTCGAGCAGGCTGGTATTGTTCTGGCCGACGAAGAGGTCGTTGTTGACCTTGAAATCGGCGACGGCAGATTCGGCCTCTTCGACGGAGACGCGGAGACGGTCGATTTCCGCCCGCAGCCAGCCGGAGGCATCGGCGGTGTCGGATATGGACAATTGCGCACGCCGGGTGACATGCGCTGCGGCAACGGCATTGGCGATGCGAGCGGACAGGTCCGGATCGGTGGTGCTGACAGTGACCGAGATGATGCGGGAATCACGTTCCTGGGCGACATTCAGGCGATCGTGCAGCGCCTTGAGCACGGTCTCGTCGATGCTTTCCGGCGTTGCGGCGCGACGACCGGCCAGTTGCATGATGATGCCAAGCGGCGACATGCCAGCGGCGGTGCCGTTGAATTCGGGCACGGACCGCAGATCCAGCGCATCAATGACGCCCAAAAGCGTATCGCGGGACTTGAGCAGCTCGATCTGGCTCGAAACAACACCAACTTCGTTGCCGGAGGGCGAGGGAGCCTGCTCATTGGAGGCGCGGACATAAGGATTGGACCGCGGCTCAACCAGGATGGACGAGGACGACTCATACATGCGCGGCTGGAACATCAGCACCACGAAGGCGGCAACAAGCAAAGCCAGCGTGACCAGCAAAATGCGCGGCAAGCGGCGGACAATGGCGGACAGCAGAGCCGAAACGTCGATCCGCGTATCGTCGTATGGAGACTGTTCGTAGCTCATGGCGCGCCCTCTTTAACTGTCCAAGAGGTAAGCCAGACGTGGTCAACATTCAGTTAATCAACCATGCAAGGCGCAACTAAGTGAAGCCTGCATAAGCGAAATCTTAACCATGCCCGCCCATGCTGCACCCACCTCGAAAGCTCGGGATTCTTATGCGCTGGTTACCCTTACTCGCCGTTCTCGCGTCGCTTGCCCTCACGGGTTGCGCGACCACGCGCCCCGCCACCTACCCGGTGGAAACCAAGGGGCCCTACCAGCTCGATACCGGCGACGTGCTGCGCGTGACCGTCTATGGCGATGCCGAACTGAGCAAGACCTACAAGGTCGACGACAATGGCGCAGTCTCGTTCCCGCTGGTCGGCTCAGTGCCGGTGCGGGGCGTCACCACAGCCGATGCAGCGCATCGGCTCGCCGCGGCGCTCGCCAATGGCTATATGCGCAACCCCGATGTTGCGGTTGAAATCGACCAGTACCGGCCCTTCTACATCCAGGGTGAAATCAAGACTGCGGGGCAGTTCCCCTATGTCTATGGCATGACCGTCCGCGCTGCGATCAGCACGGCTGGCGGCTATTCAGAGACCGCAGATCGCGGCAGGGCCATCGTTTATCGCCGCCACGGCAATGAAATGGTCAAGGGCGCGGTGGACCTGGATTTCCCGATTGCACCGGGCGACACGATCGTCGTGCAGGAGCGGTGGCTCTAGGTGGCTGGCGACAGTTTGCGCATCCTGCAGGTGCTGCGCGCGCCTGTCGGTGGCCTGTTCCGTCACGTCGCAGACCTGACGCGGGCGCTCGCCGCCAAGGGCCATAGCGTTGGCGTCGTGGTCGACAGCATGGCCAATGACGCGCAGACCGAAGGCTTGCTGCGCGCGCTCGAGGCCGATGCTGTGCTGGGCATCCATCGCCTGCCCATGCCGCGCCTCTTCGGGCGGGCAGACCTCAAGACACCCTTTGCGGTCAGCGCGCTGGCACAAAAGCTCAAGATCGACATCCTCCACGGCCATGGCGCCAAGGGTGGCTTCTATGCGCGACTAGCCGCCTATGGGCGGGGCAAGGCGAAGGTGTTCTACACCCCGCATGGCGGCGTGCTGCATTTTCCGGCCGACAAGGCCTCGGGACGGCTGTTCCATCGAATCGAACGGCTGCTGATGTCCAAGACCTCGGCTATCATTTTCGAAAGCCGCTATGCCGAGAAAACCTATTCGGCCCTGATCGGCGCCCCAACCTGCCGGAGCGCCGTGATCCACAACGGATTGCGACCGGAGGAATTCGTTCCGGTCGAACCGGTCCAAGGCGCCGCCGACTTCGTCTTCGTGGGCGAACTGCGCGACCTCAAGGGGATTTTTCCGCTGGTCGAAGCGCTGTCCAGGGTCAGTCGCCCGGACGGCTTGCCGGCCGATCTGGTGATGGCCGGCGACGGACCGGACCGAGCCGCGCTGGAAGCACGGCTTGCCGAATTGGGCATTGCCGAGAAGGTCAAGCTGGTGGGCTCGCGCCCGGCGCGAGAAGTCTTCGCCATGGGTCGCAACGCGGTCGTGCCGTCGCTGGCCGAGTCCCTGCCCTATGTCGTCATGGAAGCCGCTGCGGCCCGTTTGCCGGTGATATCCACCCAGGTCGGCGGCATCGGAGAGATCTTCGGCCCCACTGCCGACAGCCTGATCCCGGCCGGAAATGTCGAGGCACTGTCCCAGGCCATGACCAATATTCTGGCTGACCCAGCGGGGGCACAGCGGGAAATGCTTACGCGGCTTGCCCATATCGAGGCGGGGTTTTCCGTAGCGCATATGGCCCAGTCCATCGAAGCGCTCTATCTCGACCCTCAGAAACCCGCAGTCTGAACTAAGGGTTTCACCGAGTATAAAGGTCTGTGGCCGACAATAGGGCGCCAAACACCAAGCGTCGGTAGCCAGAATGTATCGGGTCGATCCCAGGAAAGCCATCGAGGGGCATGCCTCCCGCCAGGGAGGATCAGATGACAGGCCGCTTTCTCCCAAGGCCGAAGTCATCATCGCCGCCCCGGTCGATTCCACCCTGTCAGGCCCGGTCATCGCCGGGGTCGTGCAGATCGTGGAAGCGGCCCTGCTGGCGCTGCTCGGCTATGGCATCCATGCCGCCTATGTCGAGCCGCCGCAGGATGCCTTCTACATTCCGGTCGTGCTGGCCACTGTGCTGATCGCCAACATCGCCTTCAATGCCGCCCGTTCGCATCGCATTGCCGTTTATCGCACCGTGGTCTCGCAAGTCGGTCGCGTGCTCGGCGCCTGGGCGGGCGTCATGCTGGTGCTGCTGGTGGGGATTTTCTTTTTCAAGGCGGGAGACCTCGTTTCCCGCGTGTGGTTGCTGACCTGGTTCATCTCCGGCGCTGCCCTTCTGGTCGCCTATCGCCTGCTGGTGCGGGTGATGGTGGTGCGCTGGACCGTCCAGGGCCGGCTCAAGCGCCGCACCGTCATCGTGGGTGGCGGCAACGATGCCGCGCTGCTGATCGAGCAGATCCAGGCCGGCTCCGCCAATGACATCAACCTGCTTGGGCTCTTCGACGACCGCGTCGGCGAACGGTCTCCGGAAATGGTCTCGGGCTGCCACAAGCTGGGCAAGGTATCCGACCTCATCGAATTCGCACGGCGCACGCCGGTGGACCTGGTGATCGTCTCGATGCCGCTCTCGGCCGAGAAACGCGTGCTCGACATGCTGACCCAGCTCTGGGTGCTGCCCGTCGATATCCGCCTGTCGGCGCATATGAGCAAGCTGCGCTTCACCGAGAAAGCCTATTCCTACGTCGGGGACCTGCCTGTGCTCGACATGGCGGATCGACCGATCTCGGACTGGAACCTCATCTTCAAATCGGTCTTCGACAAGGTCGTGGCCCTTGCGGCGCTGATCCTGCTTTCGCCGGTGATGATCGCGACGGCTATTGCCATCAAGCTCGAAAGCAAGGGGCCGGTCTTCTTCATCCAGCACCGGCACGGCTTCAACAATGAGCTGATCCGCATTTACAAATTCCGTTCCATGAGAACCGACATGCTGGACCAAGGCGCCGCCAAGCTCGTCACCCGCGACGATCCGCGCGTCACCCGCGTCGGCAAGTTCATCCGCCGCACCTCGATCGACGAGCTGCCGCAGTTGTTCAACGTGCTCAAGGGCGAGCTTTCCATCGTAGGGCCCCGCCCGCACGCCTTGCAGGCCAAGGCGGCGAACCAGCTCTACTATGAAGCGGTGGAAGGGTATTTCGCGCGCCATCGCGTGAAGCCTGGCATTACCGGGTGGGCCCAGATCAACGGCTGGCGCGGCGAGACCGACACGATCGACAAGATCATGCAGCGCGTCAACCACGACCTCTACTATATCGAACACTGGTCGCTGCTGTTCGACTTCTACATCCTGGTGATGACGCCGATCCGGCTGTTCACCACGGACAACGCGTACTGAGCGGATGAAGTCGTCCACCCTATCGTGTGCCGCGGGAATGGGCCTGCTGGCGCTGATGGCCCCGGCCTCGGCGCAGGAAGCGGTCTGCGTCGACTGCATCAGCGTGCGCGTCGGTCCGCCCGAAGTGGTGCGCGGCCCCTTCCCCGATGAACTGGACGCCGCCTTTGCCGCGACCCGCCTGCCCGATGGACGGTTCCGCGGCTTTTCGGCCAATGGCGCCACCTATGCCGTGGACGGCGCCACGCTCGATGACATGGGCGGCGAGCGGCGCGCGGTGCTGGATGTGGGTCCGCCGGGCAGCATCAATGATTGCGGCAGCTGGCTGACATCGACGGCCCGGGCGGACGATCGGCTCTACGGCTTCGTGCACCAGGAACGCCTTTGCGACTACGATGTCGGCCGGACCGACAAGTCCATGGCAATTGCCGTGTCCGAAGATGAGGGCCTGAGCTGGACCGATCTCGGAACGGTCATAACAGGCACCGACACGCCCTTGCCCGACCAGATCACCGGCGAAGGCGACTGCTCGCTGGTGGATGGCCATGACGGCTTTTTCTATGCCTATTGCCTCAGGAATTCGGACTGGCAGACCATCGTGGCACGCGCCCCTGCGCAGGATCCGGTGGACTGGCGCAAGTATCACGAAGGCGAGTGGCGTGAGCCTGGCCTCGGTGGCGCGGCGACGGACATCGGTTTCGTCGGCACCGGCGCGGGCTACCTGCGCGACCATGACTGGGTCGCGGCCGTGGCGACCGATCCGTGGTTCGGCGGCCTGCGCCTATCGCTTTCTGCGGACAAGGTCACTTTCGTCGATCTCGACGAGCCACTGGTCCCGATTGACGACGCCAACTGGGAGCGTCCGGCGCCGACCGACCTTTCGGTCTATGCAACGATCCTCAACCCCACCGAGGGCGGCAATACGGTGGGCGACAACTTCGTGCTCGCCTATGTGTTCGTGCCGGCAGGCCAGGGCTTCGAGAGCCGCTACCTAGTGCTGCGCGAAGTCTCGCTGACGCAGCGCGAGCCCTCGGCCGTGCCGCAGGTCGGCATTGCGCTGACGCGTTGGATCATGCCGGGCTCTACGGGCACGATCACAACGACCGGTCCGCTGATCGGCGACTACAGCCGCGAGAGCACCCTCGCCTATATGTTGACCGCAGCCCCTGATGGCGCCGCCACCGTCAAGATAGTGGAGTGCTCCGACGGGACCCGCAACACGCTGGCCGAAGACGGCACCTGTGCGCTTTCGCGCATGAGCCAGACCCGGACCGCAGGTTGGCTCTTCGTCGACGAGCAGCCAAACAGTGTACCGGTGTTCCGCTGCGAGGGAGACAGCGCCGGCCCGTTCATTTCCACGCAGGACAATTGCGAGGGGCTCGGCGACGCCGGAGACCTCCTTGGATATGGGTTGGCGTCATGAGCCTTGCGGGAACCACCAGACCGGACAATACCGGGGTGAGCCTTGCGGGCGTGCAGTTTGCAGTGCTCTCGACGCGCAACCTCCTGTTCCTCATGGCCGTGCTGGCCATGAACTTCACCCTGTTCCGCCCCTCCCCGGTTGACCTCCTCTACATAGCGTCGTTCCTCGTCACCCTTTTCTACCTGACGCTTTCACCGCCGCTGGGCGTGACGCGCAGGGCCGTGTTGCTGGCGCTGGTGGTTGGGGCCTGGGCCGTCTCATACTTCGTGGCCTCGGCGCCCCATATCGGCGAAGAGAACGTTCCCTTCGAGCTGCTGGCAAAAACCTTTGCCATCATGATCGCGGTGATCGGCGCCTTTGTGTCGATGAGCTGGAACAAGCGCCACGTCGAGACCTTCATGAAGGTCTATGTGGTGTCGTGCAGCATCGCCTCGGTATTGGGCATCCTCGGCTTTCTGACGCAGAACCAGTTGCTGACCTGGGATGGCCGCGCCAAGGGGCTGATCGACGACCCCAACATGTACGGCTCGTTCCTGATCCCAGCCGTGATGTTCTGTGCCTATCTGCTCACCCGCACCCGCGCCAACAAGCTATTCTTCCTCGGCGCCATGGGCCTGGTCCTGCTGGGGATTTTCTTTTCGCTGTCGCGCATCGCGCTGGTGGCAGCGCTGGCCTGCCTCCTGGCCTATATTTTCTTCCAGAACCGGCGAGATCCGCGCCGGTTGTTGCTGATCCTGCTCAGCCTGATCATGGCGGCCGTGCTGCTGCCGGGTCTCATCAGCATCGCCTCCCCCGAATTCAGCGAGCGCTTTCTCGAGCGCCTGACGCTGGCGCAGCCGTATGACCTGGGCGAACAGGGCCGCTATGGCCGCTACCTGCTGGTGCTGCCGATGATCGCGCAGGATCCAATCGGCGTGGGCGTGCTGCAGCTCGAAAAGATCTTTCCCGAGCCGATCCACAACATCTGGCTCAGCTCCTTCGTCAACTATGGTTGGGGCGGCGGTTTCGCCTGGCTGGGCCTGATCATCGGCAGCGCCGTCATTTCGGTGCGTAACTACCGCCGCACGGGCAGCGATATTCCGGTGGTGATGGTGGCGTCGCTGGTCGGCATCGTGATGTGCGCGACGCTGCATGAAGGCGAGCATTGGCGCCATATGTGGCTGTTCTTCGGACTGGTCTGGGGCCTCAACATGTTCTGCATCGGCGGGGGTGAGACGAAGCCAGCGGCGCGTCAGGGCCAGAGGGCGCCGCGCAGATAACGCCGCGCCAGGTCAGCCGTCCCCTCGGCAAAGCCGTTCACATGCAACTGGGCGAGGCTGGTTTCGCCATGCGAACCGATCCAGGCGAGCAGCGCCATGCGCCGTAGCATGACCATGGAATCGAGCATGGCCACGTCCTCGTCGGATAGCGGGCGGACGGCCTGATAGGACTTGAGCCAAGACGCCCTTAGTGCCGGCACGGCCTGATGGGTCTCGTGGAAGGAAATGCCGGCGGCAAAATCGTAGCCGAACCAGCACACGCCGCAATCGTCGAAATCGATGAGGCTGACCTGGTCGCCATCGACGAGCAGGTTGCCCAGCCGCATATCGGCATGGATGAGGCCATAGCGATCGGGGCCGGTGCCATAGTCGGCCAGCCGTCGGCGCAGGCTGGCGTCGAGATCGTCGAGCACCGGGCGCATATCGGCGGTCACACCGGGCGCCGTTCGCCAGTCGCCCCAGAGGCCATTGGAGTCGAGAATGCTGGACGCCGTCCAGGCCTGCCGCTCGAATCCGGCCGGACGCTGCCAGGCGATTACATGGTGGTGGAGCGAGGCGGCATAGCGGCCGAGTACACCAAAAAGATCGACGAGGTTGCTGTCGGGATTGGGTTCGTGGCCAGCGATGAAGTGGAACAGCACGGCATAGAATTGCTCGCCGGAGGGCGTTTCAAACTGCTGCAGAACCTTGCCGTTTCGGCCGGCGACGGGCTCGGGAATGGGCAGGTCGGTCTGGTGATGCAGGGCTTCGAGCCAGGCCAGCTCGCTCTCGATATTGGCGACGCTCTGATAGGACGGCCGATGCACACGCAGGGCAAAGGCCTCGTCGCCCGGCACGGACACCAGGAAAGTGTGATTTTCGGAATAGTTGATGAGCTGGAGGACCGCCCCGTCCAGATCGGCCCAAAGCGGAATTGCGTTGTCCAAGTCGCGCACTTGCAGCGGCATGGGGATGTTCCGGCTTGGCGAGGCCCTCAGGCCTTGAAATCACTTTGTTGGAAATGGTCGGAGCGGCCGGATTTGAACCGACGACCCTTTGTCCCCCAGACAAATGCGCTACCAGGCTGCGCTACGCCCCGACTGCGCGGAGACATAGAGATTCAGGGTGTTCAGCGCAACCCCGTTTTTGCGGGGTGTGCACAATCGGGCCGACGCTGCGGTAAAATCCGAACACGCCGGCATCGATGCGGAGGCGATGGCAAGGCTGCCGGCAAACCGAGAACGGCCTCAGCCCTTGCCATGCAGCCCCAGCCGTAATTGACTGGTTGCCGGAGGGCCGGCAGGCGCAACTCGGTTGCTGGCGGTGCATTGTCGCCTGGATAAAGGCAGAGGAGAGCAGCCATGAACGACTATGAGGACCACGGCCTCGATTTCATCGAAGGATTTTCTCTCTTGGCGGGGGCCATCTGGATCATCGGCGCGGCGACCATCTTCGCCATGGTGCTGCTCGGCCAGGGCCGCGTCTAGACGACCAGCGCCCCGGCCCTGAAATCCCCGATGCGCTGCTCGCAGGCGGCGTAGAAACTGCCAAGACGCGCATCGACGGCCAGCGCCGCCCGCCTGCAGGCATCGAGCGATTGCGCATGGTCGCGGCCGCCGGCGAGGTCGTCGACAAATGCTGCATGCGCCAGAGCCAGCTCAGCAAATTCCGGTGATTGCCTCATCGCGGCATTGCCGACGAGAACATGGATGCTTTCGCGCCCGCTCATGCCCTTGAGTCCGAGTGACCCGGCCGGCAGAAAGGCCAGTTCCGGCGCTGCCACAACGGTCGACGACGCAACGAGGATGTCGTGTCCAACGGCGCGGCACAGACCTTCGATGCGGCTCGCAACATTGACCGTGTCGCCGATGCAGGAATAGTCGAAGCGGGTTTCGAAGCCCATATTGCCCACCAACGCCGGGCCGCTGGCGATACCGATGCCTATGGCAATCGGCTCGCGTTCGGTGGCATTGAGCCTTTCGAGGGCAGCACGCATGTCCAGCGCGGCGAGGCAAGCGCGCTCGGCGTGGCGCGCGACATCGACCGGCGCATTCCAGAAGGCCATGACGGCATCGCCCATGAACTTGTCGATCGTGCCCTGCTGTCCGACAATGGCCGTGCCCAGCGCCGCGAACAGCCGGTTGAGAATGGCCACCAGTGTCGTCGGCTCGGTCCGTTCGGCCAGGGCGGAGAAGTTGCGCACGTCGGAAAACATCACCGTCAGCTCGCGCACGTCGCCACCGAGGCGAAGCAGCCGATCGTCGGCCTCGATGCGGGTGAGGAGCGAAGGCTCGACATAATGGGCGAAGGCACGGCGGATGCGGCGGCGGTCGGCATCGGTCACGGCGAAGCGGAAGAAGGCCATGGCCGCATAGAGCAGCAGCGCACCAAGCAGCGCAAAGCTCGGGTCGATGAGCAGGCGCGGCACCGAAAATGCCCACCAGCTTATGGCAGCCACCACACCCGCAACTGCCAATGTCACGGCGAGGCCGGCGACCGGGCCAGTTATGATGACGGCCAGCACGATCAGCAAACCGGCCAGCGCAAAAATCGCGATTTCCAGTCCGGCGACCCAGTCGGCCCGCTGCAGATAGGTCTGGGTGAGCATCTGCTCGAGCGCCTGGGCATGGATGGCGACACCTGGCACGGCTACGCCCAATGGGCTGTTGCGGATATCGAGCAGGCCGCTGGCGGAAGCGCCGATCAGCACGATGTGGCCCGAAACGAGCGGCTCCAGACCGGCATAGCCGTCAGCGAGAAGATCGCGCGCCGGGATATAGATGTCGGGCGGCAGGTGGCGATAATAGAGCCAGATATCGCCGCTCGGTCCGGTCGGCACGGCGAAATCGCCGATGCGGAGCTGTTCGACGGTCCCTGCCCCAGCACTGTCGCCAATCACAACCAGCGTCGAAACGCCAAGGGCCACGCGCAGCGCTTCGGCGGAAAGTGTTGGCAGCACCGCATCGCCATTGCGCCAGAGCATGGGCAGCCGACGGGCCACACCCGACCCGTCGCGGTCGAGGCTGGCAACGCCAAGGCCGGCGGCAGCGTCGACCAGCACTTTCAGTGGCTGGGCTGCCCCACCCAGTTCCGGCAGGGAGGCCAGCGGATCGGTGCCCGTCATGGCCAGGCCCGACTTGGACGCCAGATCGGTTCCGGCGGCGCGAGCGCTCTGGGCAAGGCTCAGAACAGTCGGGCCGGCACCCAGCGCTGCAGCAAACTGCGCGTCATGGTCAGTGCCTGCGGCGGGCGAGAGGCGATCGGGCTCGCTGAATAGCAGGTCGAAGGTGACGGCGGCCGCGCCGAGTTCGGTCAGGCGCTGCGACAGGGTCGCCATGGTCGAGCGCGGCCACGGCCACTGCCCGACGTCGGCCAGCGAGGTTTCGTCGATATCGATGATGCGAATGGGCAGGTCGCGTGGCGCCTCGCGCGGGCGCCACTGCTGGAATGTATCGAAAGTGGCTTCGCGAGCGACGACCAGCATATAGGGATCGGCGGCGCGCAACAGGACCAGGCCCGAAATGGCGGCGATGCCGAAGAGCAGTGCCAGCCAGCCCCGCCTGCCCATGCCCATGTGCCCCTAGTTGTATCGCCCGTCGCCGCCCGCAGCGGGGACGACGGCAACTTCGGGGCGGCCGCGTACATCGCGGCGGAAGTCACTGGGCGACATGCCGGCCATCTTGCGGAACGACTTGTTGAAGGCACTGAGCGAGCCAAACCCCGAATCCATCGCCACGGCGAGGACGCTGGCCTCGTCTTTCATCAACAGCGCCTGCGCATAGGAGAGGCGCATGAGGTTGATGTAGTCGTTGAGCGTCATGCCGGTCGACTTCTTGAAGACGGTCATGGCGTATTTGGGATGGATATCGGCAGCCACGGCGATGTCGACCGAGTCGATCTCCTCGCGAAAATTGTCGGCGATGAAGTCGCAGATGCGCACGACGATGGGCGAGGCATGCGGATCGGGACCACCCGCATGGGTCAGCGGATTTGGATCGGGCAGCAGGCGATAGGGCGAAAAGCGCAGGCGCTCGATGCGCAGCAGCAGTTCGTCGACGGCCAGGCTCGCCTTCATCGGATCGCCCGAGCGGGTATAGTCAAGCCAGCGCTCGAAATTGACCGGGTCCGCGGCATCAGTGGCGCTGGAGACGAGCGTGGCGCCCTGCATCAGCCGGGCCTGCACATCCTCGGGCAGGCGGAGACGGAAGAAATGGACCAGCGGCAGGTGGCCGCCGGCATAGACGAGATCGTCAGAGGCATCGTCGAGCCAATGCGGCTGGCCGCCCCAGAACAGCGCGAAGTCGCCTTCCGTGAAGCGCGCCTCGTGCCCCGACATGCGATAGTGGGCCCAGCCGTGCACGATGTAGTTGACTTCCACCTGGGCATGCCAATGGGCCGCGCGCATCAAGCGCGGCGAGGTCATGAACATCGAGAGCGCGGTGGGCACGCGCTCGACGCCATTGGCCCGGGGTTCATAGTAGAGGCGAGAATCCATCTTACTTTCCGCCCGGTCCGCATACCCGATATCGGGGTATGCCTCTGGCGGGCGCGCTAATTTAGAAATCAGAGGACCCAAGAGCAATTGAAAAGCATGTCTTTGGACAGCTGCTCTGGACGGCCAGGCAACGCCCGGGCAATATCGAGGAAAACAATATGACCGACAAGAAAATCCGCTGGGGCATTATCGGCCCGGGCAGCATCGCGAAGGCCTTCCGCGGTGGCATCGAGAACAGCCAGCATGGCGTTCTGGCGGCCATTGCCACGCGCGATCCGAGCAGGCCCAGCCTGGCGCAGGATTTTCCGGGCGTGCGCGTGGTCAAGGGTTACGACGCGTTGCTGGCCGATCCGGAGATCGACGCCGTCTATATTGCCGTGCCGCATACCGGCCACGCCGAATGGGCGATCAAGGCCGCGGAGGCAGGCAAGCATGTGCTGGTGGAAAAGCCGCTGGCGCTGTCAGCACACGAAATCGACGCCGTTTTTCACGCCCACAAGAAGGCCGGCACCTTTGCCGGCGAGGCCTTCATGTATCGCCTGCACCCGCAGGTGAAGCAGTTGCTGGACCTGATCAAGTCCGGCGCCGTCGGCGAAGTGCGGATGATCCAGTCGAGCTTCGGCTTCTCGATGGGCAAGTTCCAGCCCCAGCATCGCCTGTTTGCCTCGGAACTCGCCGGCGGCGGGATTCTGGATGTCGGCGGCTATCCGGTCTCCATGGCGCGGCTGATTGCCGGCGCGACACTGGGCAAGCCCTTCGCCGATCCGGTCAAGGTGAGTGGCACCGCCAAGCTCAATGACGAAGGCACGGACGACTGGGCTGCCGCCCTCCTGACCTTTGAAAATGGCATAGTGGCGCAGGTGTCCTGCGCCGTGATGGCCAATCTCGACAATGTGCTCCGGATCCACGGTTCCGAAGGCCGCATCGAAGTGCCGGATTTCTGGTTCGCCAACGGCAACCGGGACCAGGGCCTGGGCCGCATTGATGTCATCAAGGGCGGCAAGACCGAGACGCTCAGCGTCAACGAGACGGCTCATGTCTACTCATTCGAGGCGGATGCGGCGTCGCTGGCCATTCTCGAAGGCCGGCAGGAATTCGCCGCGCCCGGCATGAGCTGGGCGGACAGCCTGGGCAATGCCCGCGTGCTTGACCAGTGGCGCAAGGATGCCGGGATCGAATACTCGGTCGAAACGCCGGGCAATCGGACGCGGACGCTGGACAACCGCACGCTGGGGCCGAATACCGGCATCATCCCCAAGCGCTCGATTCCGGGCCTTGCCAAGCCCGCCTCGGCGGTGGCTTTGGGCTTTGAGGATTTCAAGACCTTTGCCTCGGGCGCCATCCTGCTCGACGCCTTCTGGGAAAAAGGCGGCAATGTCTTCGACACCGCCTTCATCTATGGCGGCGGCTATACAGAAAAGCTGTTTGGCCAGTGGCAGAAGAGCCGCGGTGTGCGCGAAGAGGCCGTCGTGATCGGCAAAGGCGCGCATTCGCCGCTCGTCTACCCCGACGTCATCGCCAAGCAGTTGACCCAGTCGCTGGATCGCCTGCAGACCGACTATGTCGACGTCTACTTCATGCACCGCGACAATCTCGACGTCCCGGTGGGCGAGTTCGTCGATGCCATGGATGCCGAGGTCAAGGCCGGGCGCATTCGCGGGCCGTTCGGCGGGTCGAACTGGACCAAGGAGCGCTTGGACGAGGCGATTGCCTATGCCGAGCGCACCAGCAAGACCAAGCCGCAGGCGCTCAGCAACAACTTTGCCCTCGCCGAAATGTTGGATCCGATCTGGGCGGGATGCGTCACTTCGTCGACGCCTGACTTCAAGCAGTGGCTGATCGACCGGCAGGTGACCAACTTCTCCTGGTCAAGCCAGGCACGCGGCTTCTTCACTGACCTTGCTGGCCGGGACAAGCGCGACAACGAGGAATTGGTCCGCGTTTGGTACAATGACCAGAACTTTGGCCGGCGTGATCGCGCCATCGAGCTCGGCAAGCAGCTCGGCCACTCGCCGATCCACATTGCCCTGGCCTATGTGTTGGCCCAGCCCTTCCCCAGCGTACCGCTGATCGGGCCGCGCCGTCTGGTCGAACTCGAAGACAGCCTCAAGGCGTTCGAAATCAAGCTGACGCCGGACCAGGTGAAGTGGCTCGAACAAGGCTGAACGATTTCGGCCCCGGAGCAATCCGGGGCCTCTTCTTCAGACGTCGCCATAGTTGAGCTGAAACACCAGCTCGGCATTGGGACTGTCATGGGTGTAGCCGACGACAGCGCACCCGCCCTGCTCGCGCTTGGGCGAGGCGCCACGCAAGACGATCCGGTCGGGCATGCTGGGGTCGGCGCCCGGCACGAGGCCACCCTCGACATGGTACGGCGCCGGCGCGCAGCCCTTGCGGAAAGTATAAGCCGTGCCGCTCATGCTGAATTCGCCTTCGAACGACCATGGTGCGCCTTGGAAGAGCACAGTGCCTCGCTCGACCAGACCGTCCAAAGACGCTTTTGGCCGGTCGTAGTATAGCACGCCCTGGGCAGCGTCGTGCCACATCAGCGAGCCATTGTGGTCGATGCCTGCAATGATCGCTTCTCGCCAGTTGGCCGGGCTTTCCTCGACAACCGGCGCTTCAGGCACCGGCGCTGCCGCGACGGCCACCTGTTCGACGGCCGGCTCTGCCGCCGGTTCCTCTTCGATCCTGTGCATGCCCAGCGCCCCGAGCATCATGGCGATTTCCGCCTCCCGCTCGGCCTGCGCCTTGGCCGCCTGCTGGTCCAGCGCGGCGGTGTATTCAGCGTTCTGCGGTGCGCAGAGAATGCCCCAGTGCTGGCTGAGTGTCGCATCAGGACCGACGCTGTCGGCGGCGCTGTCCTTCCAGATCTGATCGCTGTCAGCGGCCAGAGTCAGGACGCGCCGATTATGCGTGGTCAGCGTCCGCGTCTCGCAGTTGGCCGTGACGGTATAGAGCCGCCCGCTTTCCGCTGCCATCAGGTCCGCAACGCAGGTATCGACGTTCTCCGGCGCCGTTGTTGCGCAGAACGCTGTGGCGTCTTCAGACCTGACATGGGCGCTGGCCCAGGCATCCCTGCTGCCGATTCCGGCCTGCGCCACGATGCTGGCGAGCGGACGGTCGGACCCCAAAGATAGCGATTGTTCCACTGCGGCCGCGGCGGGAGCCGCGGCCAATGTCAGTGATGCCGCCAAAACCAAAATACGGGTCATCTTCCTGTCTCCGGCGTCGGGCTAGAAGTAGGAGCGGCAGGAACTGGCCAGTCGGCGGCCGTTTTCCTCGCCATAGTCGGCGATCAGCTTGGCCTCGCACTCCTCTTGGCGCTTCACGCGGTCGACCACCGCCTGCTCCCGCCGCACCGCGAATTGGGCCATGGCCTCAACGCCCGCGGCACCGCACTGCTCGGCCACGCGACGTGGATCGAGGCTGGTCAATCCGCTCCAGGTAGAGCTGTCACAGATCTGGGCGGTATCGTAGCAATCCAATTCCGACAGCAATTGGTAGTTGCGCTCGCTCAATTGCGGCTGGCTGCGGTCCTCCCGGAACAGAAAGGCGGTCTGATACAAGCGATAGCCCCGATCGCAATAGGCGCGGATGTTCAACTGGTCCTGGCTGTAGAGCGCTTCGAGAAACCCATTCATGCTGAAGCTCAGGTGCCGGACCAGTTCCGCATCCGAGGCGATCTGCGAGTTGGTGTCGGCGATATCGGAGGTGTTCTCGACGATCTGGCTCGACGTCTCGGCAATGTCGGCGGTGTTGTCCACGACCTTCGCGGTATCAGCGGCGATCTGCACCACTGCCTCCTCGATGCCGAGCAGCTGGTTCTGCGCGCTGCCGATCCAGGCAAATTCCGTCGCCAGTACGCCGCGGTCATTTTCCGGCGCAAGCGCAAGGAAACCAATGCTCACGGTGACGAGAAGCAGACCGAAGGCGGTCATTGCCTGCACGACCTGGTCGCGGAAGCTGCGGACCGTGGCAAGCACCAGGCCTAGCAGGAGGATTGCCGCCCCACCGCCCAGCGCCCAAAGCGTGTAGCTGCCGACCGGCGCCATGAGGTCGCAGACAACGCCAATGACGCCGCAAATACCCCCAAATGAAATAAACCGCTCGATGCCACGCAGCGGCATTGCAACAGACATATCGGCCCCCGTTTCTTGCTGTCTCTCATGTACTTAGCAAGGACGGTCTAAACGATTGCTTGGCTCGAATGGTCAAGAATTGGCTGTCGGGCGTGGTGTACCGAAGGTTGCGACAGGAACCGGGGGGCAAGAGACCGCCCCCGGAGCTTCACTCTTCCGCAAATGTCGCTATGGGCGCCGTTTTGGCGAGTTGCACCATGCGGAGGGCGGCTAGGAAGGCGAGGAACGCGAAGGCAATGGCCATGACGAAAAGCGGAATGATGGAGGTCAGGACCTCGTCATTTCCCGTCGCCAGCGGATAGCCCGCGGCATTGGCAGCAACGCCTGCCAGAGCCGCACCCAGCGCATTGCCGGCCGACTGGGTGGTCGGCAGGAGCGCCGAGGTGCGATCACGCTCTGCACTGTCGGTGGCTTCCATGATCGTGAGCATGATGTAGCCGTTGGAAATACCAAAACCCATGCCGATGGCGGCCTGGCCAGCGACCAACAGCGGCAGTTGCGTCCATTCGAGACCGAGCAGAACCAGCACCAGGCCGAGCGCGAGCAGCAACGGACCGGTGCGGATGAGGATGCGGCGGGTGGAGCGCTGGCGCACATTGGCGACGGTCACCGAAGACAGGCTCCAGGCCACGGCCATGGCGGCGGCGGTAATGGCGGCCTGGGTCGGCCCATAACCCCAGAGCTGCTGGAGCAGCATGATGAGATAGACGGCCGTGGCGGCGCCGGCCACCGGCATCAGCAGGAAAACCCAGAGACCCGAGCCGACGGCAGTGCGCAGGGTGAAAGCGTCGGGTGGCATGAGGCGCTCGGCCGAGCGTCGATCCATCCAGACCGCCAGGATCAGCAGCACGGCGGCGCCAATCAACAGCAAAACGGCATGCAACGGCTCGGCCACGGCGGCCAAGGCCACCAGCAGTGTGCCTGCGCCGATGGTGAGAAGGCGCAGGCCCGGAAAACCGTGCTCGTCCGCCTGCTTCTCACTGCGCGGGACGACAAGCATGATCATGGTGATGAAGATCAGCACGAAAGGCACGTTGATGAGGAAGGCGGCGCGCCAGGAAATCAGCTCTGTGAGTGCCCCTGCCCCGGCCGGTCCGCCGAAGGCTGCGACGGCCCAGACAACGGCCTGCATGCCGAACACTTTCGGCACGAGGCGGCTGGGGAAGAGTTCCGGGATCAGCGCGAAGCAAAGAGCCGCGACGACGCCTTCGCCAAATCCCTGAACGGCGCGGCCGAGCAGGACCTGCGTCATGTCAGCGGCGATGGCCGCGATCAGCGTGCCGACGAGGAAGACGGCAGCCATGCTGATCAGCGACATGCGCGATCCAAGCCGGCGCTTGAGCAGCGCGGCGGCAGCGCCGCCGACAATGGCGAAGACCAGGTAGAGCGTCGTGGCCCAGGAGATGACTTCGACGCCACCCAGTTCGTGCACCGCCGACGGCAGTGCCGCGGCCGAGAGAAAGGCGTTGAAGGCGAAGAGGGTCACGCCCAGCGCAAGGATGGTGGTGACCGGCAGATATCGCGGGCCGAAAATCTCGGCCCAGCGGCCTTCAACAGTGTCGGACATGATGAGATCCATTAAACAAGCGTTGACTTGTTTAATCTCTTCCCGCCCAAAAGCAAGGTCTCTTGCCTCCGACTTGTGCAGTCCGCCCGTGAAGCGTTGAACAGAATTTCCGGATCGTTCGGCAAACGCGCACAGTTACACCTTTGTGCCGACTTGTGCGGGACGCCAGCCTCGCCTAAATCTCTTAATGCAGGTTCGCCTGCATTGTTCTCAGGGCGGGGTGAAATTCCCCACCGGCGGTAAAGGCAGCGATGCCAAGCCCGCGAGCGCCTTCGGTCCCAGTGGTCCGAGGGGTCAGCAGATCCGGTGTGATTCCGGAGCCGACGGTTAGAGTCCGGATGAAAGAGAACGGGACCAAGCGCCCTTGCCGGGTGCGCGCGGGTTTTTGGCCGCGCGGATTCCGGCTTTGTCGCCGCCCGTAACCCTGAGGAAACTGGTTACGGAAAGGACGACAGATGAACCAGATTTCCTCGACTTCCAGCAGTGCCGCCACCACCGGCGCGCTGTTCATGATTCTCGCCAGCATCACCTTTGCCGGCACCAATGTGTTGCAATCGGTGCTGCCGACGCCTGCCGAATGGGGCGGATTCGGCATGAGTTCGACCGGCATGGCCTTCTGGCAATATGTCATCGCCTCGGTGCTGGCGTTGCCGCTGATCCTGCGGATCGGCCTCAACAACCTCCGCACCACGCACCCCATTGCCCATGAAATCCGGGCCTTTGTGTCGGCGCTGGGAGTTCATGTGTTCGTCTACGGTTACGCATCGGGCGTGCCGATCTGGCAGATGGTGACGCTGCTGGCGACGGGACCGCTGTTCATTATTCTCGGTTCGGCCCTTTTCCTGGGCGAACGGGTTTCGAGCGCTCGGCTGTTTGCCGCCATGGTTGGCTTTGCCGGCGCCATCATCGTGTCGGGCGTCGGCTCCGAGAGCATCGGGCTGCAGGCGCTGATCCCGATCACGGCAGCGGCGCTGTGGGCGGGCACGGACATTCTCACCAAGTATCTGACGCGCAAGGGAGAAAGTCCGGAGACGCTGACGGTCTCGCTGCTGGTGCTGATGACGCCGAACCATCTGGCGATCCTCCTGGCGGCCAACGCGCTGGGCGGCATCCTGCCCCTGGGCATGGCACCTGGCTTCCCCTTCGCCCTGCCTGATGGCCTTGGCCTATGGCTGCTGGTGCTGCTCGGCGCGCTGACGGCAGTCGCGCAGTATGTGCTTGCCTTTGCTTATAAATCTGCCGATGCGACCTACCTGCAGCCCTTCGGTGACCTCAAGGTGCCGCTCAGCGGGCTAGTCGGATGGGTGGCTGTTGGGCAAGTGCCATCTATGTGGTTCTGGCCCGGCGCGGCGCTGATCGTGGGCGCGTCTGCCTTCATCTACTGGGTGGAGAGCCGGGACAGGACGCCGACGCTGGCAGCGGCGTAATTTGCTAGCGGACTGTCAGCATTATCAGTGACACGAGGCGGGATCGGGCGAACCGATCCCGCCTTTCGCTTGCACAGAGGAACAATCTGTTCCATTTCTGGAACAGGTATTCCACTAGGTCAGTCATGCCCACCTCCCCGATCGCAGTGCCGACCGATTTCGAAACGCTCCGCACCACCATCGTGGAGCAGCGCGCGACGCTTCCCAAGCGACTGATGCAGGTGGCGGCCTACGCGCTCGATCATCCGGACGAGATCGCCTTTGGAACGACTGCCAGCATTGCGGCGGCGGCCTCAGTTCAGCCTTCGACCCTGGTGCGTTTCGCCCAGCATTTCGGACTGGACGGATTTTCGGGACTGCAACAGATTTTCCAGGCGCGGCTCCGGGGCCGTACGGCCTCTTACGAGGATCGGCTGCGGCAATTGGAATCGGCCGGGGCAGCAGAGACCGAGAGCGGAACCATCCTCAAGGGGTTTATCGGCGCGGCACATCAAAGCCTCGATGCGCTCAGCGCCGCTATCGAGCCGGAAAAACTGGAGCAAGCGGTCGACATCCTGGCCCGCGCCGAGACAATCTACCTGATTGCCCGGAGACGGAGTTTTCCGGTAGTCACGTCCATGGCCTATGCCTTGGGCAAGCTGAAAATCCGCTGCCAGGTGGTGAGCTCGGCGGCCGGCAATGACGACGACCTTCTGGAGCAGGCAGGCCCCAGAGATGCGGCATTTGCCGTGAGCTTTGCCCCCTACGCGCCGGAAAGCGCAGCGCAGGCGCGGGCCCTGGCCGATCGGGGCATTCCCGTGGTGGCGCTCACGGATTCAGCGCTGTCGCCGCTGGCCGGTATCGCGCAGGTGTGGTTCGAACTGATGGAAGCGGACCATGCAGGCTTCCGGTCACTGTCGGCAAGCCTGGCTTTTGCCATGGCGTTGACGGTCAGCGTGGCGGAGCGGCGCCGGCAATTATAGAATATTTGTTCTATATTGCACCATCTCGGAACTTGTGTTTCATAGGTGCCAAACCACGCTTTCCCGAGGAGGAGCCGCGTGACCTCTCTCGCTGCCGACTTTCCCGATAGACCGCTCGACGTCATCACCATCGGTCGCGCGTCCGTGGATCTCTACGGACAGCAGATCGGCACGAGGCTCGAAGATGTTGGCAGTTTCGCCAAATCGGTGGGCGGTTGCCCGACCAATATTGCCGTCGGCACGGCGCGGCTGGGGCTGAAGTCGGCGCTGATCACCCGCGTCGGCAACGAGCAGATGGGGCGCTTCATCCGCGAACAATTGCAGCGTGAGGGCGTCGACACGACAGGCATCATGACGGACCCGGAGCGGCTGACCGCGCTGGTGCTGCTGGCGGTGGAGAACGACAAGAGCTTCCCGCTGATCTTCTATCGCGACAATTGCGCCGATGCGGCGCTGGATGAAGGCGATGTCGATGCCGATTTCGTCCGCTCGGCCAGGGCCGTGCTGGTGACGGGGACGCATTTCGCCAAGCCACACAGCGCGGCGGCGCAGCGCAAGGCGATGCGACTTGCTCGCGAAGCCGGCGGCAAGGTGGTTTTCGACATCGATTACCGACCCAATCTCTGGGGCCTTGCCGGGCACGATGCCGGCGACAGCCGCTACATCGCCTCGGACACGGTGTCGGCTCATCTGCAGACGGTGCTGCCGGAGTGCGACCTGATCGTCGGTACGGAGGAAGAGGTTCTCATCGCTGCCGGCGGCCATGATCTCCATGCGGCGCTGAAGACCATTCGATCCCTCTCCTCAGCAGTCATCGTGCTCAAGCGCGGGCCGATGGGCTGCGTGGTTTATGACGGGGCGATCCCTGACGATCTGGAGGACGGCATCGTCGGCAAGGGATTTCCCATCGAAGTCTATAACGTGCTGGGCGCAGGCGACGCTTTCATGAGCGGGTTCCTGCGCGGCTGGCTGCGTGGCGAAAGTCATGCCACCAGCGCCACTTGGGCCAATGCCTGCGGGGCTTTTGCGGTGAGCCGGCTGCTTTGCGCGCCGGAGATACCGACCTGGGATGAGCTGCAATTTTTCCTCGACAATGGCAGCACTGAAAGGGCGCTGCGCAAGGACGCTGCGATCAACCATGTGCATTGGGCAACGACCCGACGGCGCGACATTCGCAAGCTGATGGCGCTGGCGATCGACCATCGCGCGCAACTGGAGGACATGGCTGGCGGCGATGCTGCAAAGCTCGGCCGCATCAGCGATTTCAAGGTGTTAGCGGTCAGGGCGGCGGCGCAGGTCGCTGATGGCCGCGATGGTTTCGGCATGCTGCTCGACGACAAATATGGTCGCGATGCACTTTATGCGGCTGGCGCGATCCCCAATTTCTGGGTGGCAAAGCCTGTGGAACTGCCCGGTTCGCGGCCGCTGCGGTTCGAATTTTCGCAGGATCTCGGCTCGCGGCTGGTGGAGTGGCCGGTGGATCACTGCATCAAGGTGCTGTGCTTCTTTCACCCGGATGACCCCCAGGACCTGCAAGATGAACAGCTTTCCAAGCTGAAATCGGCCTTCGAGGCAGCGCGCAAAATCGGGCGCGAACTGCTGGTGGAAATCATCGCCGGCAAGCATGGCGTGCTCGGCGAGGATACGGTGGCGCGGGCGCTGGACGAGATCTACGACGCCGGGATCAAGCCCGACTGGTGGAAACTCGAAGCGCAGCCGAGCGCCGGGGCCTGGTCCAACATTGATCGCGTCATCGAAACGCGCGACCCTTATTGCCGCGGCGTCGTGCTGCTCGGGCTCGATGCGAAGATGACCGACCTCAAGGCGGGGTTCGACCTCGCGAAGGCTGCCCGCACCGTGAAGGGGTTTGCAGTGGGTCGGTCGATTTTCGGACATGCGGCGCAGGCGTGGCTGGATGGGACGATGACCGACGACGAGGCCGTCGAGGAAATGGCGCGGCGCTTTGCGTGGTTGGTCGGAGTGTGGGAGGGGGACACAACGACACCCCCACCCTACCTTCGCTAAGCCTTCGGCTAGCTGCGGCGCCCTCCCCTCAAGGAGGAGGGTGGCGAAGGAACCGGAGAAGCGAGGCCCCCTCACCCGGCGCTGCGCGCCGACCTCTCCCCCAAAGGGAGAGGTGAAGATAGAACGAGGAAAGTAGGATGGCGCAGAAGACGATCCAACTGACGATGGCGCAGGCCGTGGCGCGGTTTTTGTGTGCGCAAAAAACTGTCGTTGCCGGCGAGACCGTGCCGATCTTCGGCGGGGTCTGGGCGATCTTCGGGCATGGCAATGTGGCGGGCGTCGGCGAGGCGCTCCATGACGTGAAAGACGAGCTGCCGACCTATCGCGGGCAGAACGAGCAGAGCATGGCCCATGCGGCCATTGCCTATGCCAAGGCCAATTTTCGCCGGCGTTTCATGGCCGTGACCTCCTCGATCGGGCCCGGCGCGCTCAACATGGTGACGGCGGCGGCGCTGGCGCATGTGAACCGCCTGCCCGTGCTGCTGCTGCCGGGCGACGTGTTCGCCAATCGCCTGCCCGATCCGGTGCTGCAGCAGGCCGAGGATTTCGGTGACGGGACCGTGACGGTAAACGACTGTTTCAAGCCGGTCAGCCGTTACTTCGACCGCATCACACGGCCCGAGCAGATCATTCCGGCACTGCGGCGCGCCATGCAGGTGCTCACGGACCCGGCCGAATGCGGGCCGGTGACGCTGTCGCTGTGCCAGGATGTGCAGGCCGAAGCCTATGACTATCCGGAAAGCTTCTTTGTCGAAAAGGTGTGGACGCTGAGGCGACTGATGCCCGACGCCGATGAGTTCGCCACGGCGGCGGCAACGCTGAAACTCGCCAAGAAGCCGGTGATCATTGCCGGCGGCGGCGTGCTCTATTCGGAAGCCAGCGACAGCCTCGCGGCCTTTGCCGAGGAGCACGGCATTCCGGTGATGGAGACGCAGGCTGGCAAGAGCGCCCTGCCCCATGACCATGAACTCAATATGGGTTCGGTCGGCGTGACGGGTACGTCGGCGGCCAATGCGCTGGCCGAGGAAGCCGACGTTGTGCTGGCAGTGGGGACGCGGCTGCAGGATTTCACCACCGGGTCATGGGCGCTGTTCAAGAACGAAGAGGTCCAGATCATCGGCCTCAATGTGCAGCCGTTCGATGCCGCCAAGCACAATGCGCTGCCGCTGGTTGGCGACGCGCGGGTGGGCCTCGAAGCATTGGATGCGGCGCTGATGGGCTGGCAGGTTGATTCCGCCTGGACGCATAAGAAGTCCATGCGGGAAAAGGACAATTGGCTGCTGGCAGCGGATGCCGCGACGGCGGCCGGCAATGCCGAACTACCATCAGATGCCCAGGTGATCGGGGCGGTGCAAAGGGGCCGGAGCAAGGCGACGCTGGTCTGCGCGGCGGGTGGACTGCCGGGGGAACTGCACAAGCTGTGGCGCGCCAAGGAGCCGGGAAGCTACCATCTCGAATATGGCTTCTCGACCATGGGCTACGAGATTGCCGCGGGCCTCGGCGTGGCGCTGGCGCGTCCCGAAGGCGACACCGTGGTCATGCTGGGCGACGGCAGCTACCTGATGATGAATTCCGAAATCGTCAGCGCGGTGATGCTGGGGGTGAAGCTCACCATCGTGGTGCTCGACAATTCCGGCTATGGCTGCATCAACCGGCTGCAGATGGCGACCGGCGGGGCGAACTTCAACAATCTCTTCCGGGATACGCGGCACGAGACCATGCCGCAGGTGGATTTCGCGGCGCATGCCGCGGCCATGGGAGCGCGGGCGAAGAAGGTGGCTTCGCTGGCCGAGCTCGAAGCTGCCCTCGTGAAGAGCGAAGGCGCTGGTGGTGTGCATGTCTTTGTCATCGACACCGACCCGCTGGTGACCACTGATGCCGGTGGGCATTGGTGGGATGTGGCGGTGCCTGAGGTCAGCGAGCGGAGCGAGGTCAATGCGGCGCGGGAGGCTTATGTGCAGGCGTTGAAGGGACAGCGGGCGGGGTAATTCTTCTCCCCATCGGGGAGAAGGTGGCGCGCAGCGCCGGATGAGGGGGATGTCCCAACCGCATCTGAATGTGAGGCGAGCACCCCCTCACCGACTCGGCTGCGCCGAGCCACCTCTCCCCGATGGGGAGAGGAATAGAGATTGGAGACGAAAGATGAAAGCCAAGCTCGGGATGTCGCCCATTGCCTGGTGGAACGACGATCTGCCGGAATTGAGCGACGACGTGTCGCTCGAGGAATGCCTCAGGCAATCGCGCTCTGCCGGGTTCACCGGCATGGAGAAGGGTCGGCGGTTTCCGGATGATCCGAAGGTCATGCTGCCGATTCTGCGCGAAGCCGATGTCACCCTGTGCGGCGGCTGGTTTTCGGGGACGCTGGTGGACGAGGAACTCAGCGCCAACAAGGACCGCATCGCGCCGATGATCGAGCTGTTCAAGGCGGTCGATGCGCCCTGCATCGTCTATGGCGAGGTGGGCCAATCGATCCAGGGGAAGCGGGAGGTTCCGCTGGCGAAAAAGCCGCGGCTCGACGAAAGCCAGATGAAAACCTATGGCCGCATGGTGACGGCGTTTGGCGAATGGTGCGCGGAACAGGGCATGCCCCTTTCCTATCACCACCACATGGGTGCCGTGGTGGAGACGGAGCCGGAGCTTGACGCCTTCATGCGCCATTCGGGCGAAGGCATTCCCCTATTGCTCGATGCCGGGCACCTCGCCTTTGCCGGCGGCGACGTGTTGCGGGCGATCGGGAACCATCACCGGCGGATCAACCATGTGCATGTGAAGGATATCCGCCGCGCGGTGGTCAATGGGCTGGACCGGAACCGGCAGAGCTTTCTCGATGCGGTGGCGCTGGGCGCCTTCACCGTGCCGGGCGACGGGTCGCTCGATTTCGGCGCCATCGTGCAGCGGCTGGCCGATCATGGCTATGAGGGCTGGTTCGTGGTGGAGGCCGAGCAGGACCCAGTCAAGGCGCCGCCGATGAAGATGGCGGAGATCGGGCATCGGGAACTGATGCGGGTGATGACGGCGGCCGGCTACACTGTGGAGACACAGGGTTTTCCGAAAGGGTAGCCGTTTCCATAATGTCATCCCGGCGCAGGCCGGGATCCAATCTGACGGCTATCGACGGCGTCCATAGTGTTGATAGAACAGCGCATGGATTCCGGCCTGCGCCGGAATGACTCCGCGACGAAACGGCAGGAACGCATGGCGCTGAAAGAAAACGACTTGAAATGGTTCCGGCCCCTGTGGCGGCGCATTGCCGTGGCGGTGTTCCTGGCGCTGTGGCTGGGCTGGGAACTGCTGGTCAGCAAGGACCAGTTCTGGGCCTTCCTGGTCGGCGCGGCGCTGGCCTATGTGGGCTGGAATTTCTTCTACAAGTTTCCCAAGGAGGAGCCTCATAATGCCACTCTCCCACCTGCTGATCCGGCCGACGACAACGAGCGGAAAGATCCATGATGTGACGCCCGCTTCGGCGGGCTGGACGCATGTCGGCTTCGGGCTCCATCGGCTCGCCGCGGGCGAGGCCTATGGCGGGGCCACCGAGGAGCGCGAAGTGTGCCTCGTGCTGGTCAGCGGCAAGGGCCGCTTTGCCGTGGATGGCGAGGATTTCGGCGAACTGGGCGAGCGCATGAGCCCGTTCGAGGGGGCGCCCTGGGCGCTTTATGTGCCGGCCGGGCGCAATTGGGCAGTGGACGCGACCACTGACCTCGAGCTGGCCGTGTGTTCGGCGCCGGGCGGCGGCGATTTTCATGCGCGGGTCATCCCGCCGGGAATGCATGAGCGGATCACGCGCGGCAAGGACGCCAATGTGCGCCATGTCTACAATATCATGCCCGAGGATGACGGCGCGGCCAATGCGCTGCTGGTGGTGGAGGTGATCACGCCGCAGGGCAATACCTCGTCCTATCCGCCACACAAGCACGACCAGGACAATCTACCGCACGAAAGCCAGCTCGAGGAGAGCTATTACCACCGCTTCAACCCGCCTCAGGGCTTTGGCTTTCAACGGGTGTTCACCGATGACCGGAGCCTCGATGAAGCCATGGCCATCGAGGATGGCGACGTGGTGCTGGTGCCGCGTGGCTACCATCCGGTGGCGACCACGGCGGGCTATGACAGCTATTATCTCAATGTCATGGCCGGGCCGAAGCGCGTGTGGAAATTCCACAATGCGCCCGAGCATGAGTGGATGCTGAAATAGGCTAGAAGGTGAAGCTCATACCACCATCGGTGCGGTAGGTCAGGGCGTAGACGCTGTCGGTCACATCCTTAGCTTCGCAGGTGATCAGCATGCCTGGATCGGCGTCGCGATAGATGCAGGCACCGGTGGCTTCGCGCATGATGGTGTTGGTGCTGGTGGCATTATCATGAACGACGACCTGATTGACCGCGTGGTCGGTCCAGTTGTCACCGTTGCCGGGGCCGTAAAACAGCAAGATGCGTTCAGGTCCGGCGAGGCCGAACCAGGCCTGCCCGCCAGTGCCGGCCGAAACGGCGACGCGCCCATCGCTTTCATGCATCTGTGTGACCGGCGTGCCGCATTCGGCGGTGAGCTCGACGTCTTCGATGACCAGTCGCTCGCAAGTGCCGTCGGCGGTGACGGTGCGCAGCAGCTCGCTCGCCAGCGCCGGAGGAGCGAAGAGAACGATCAGCAGCAGCGGAATCAGCGGGCGGTGCATGGCCCAGGCTAACACGATTGCCGGCCCGGTCTCAGCGCCCCTAGAACACGCTCCGGTCGGCCAGGGGTCCGGTGATCTCGCCCACTTTCACCGCCCTGCCCTCCTTGACCGATTTCAGTGCCGCGTCGGCCAGAGCCAGGGCGATGAGACCGTCCGTGCCGCTGGGCGAGGCCGGAGATTTCGATTCCACAAAATCGATGAAGGCGCTGATTTCGCGGGCATATGCCTCGGTGTAGCGGGTCATGAAGAAGTCGTGCAGCGGCGGACGGGTATAGCCCGAAGCATTGGCGATCTCGATCGAGACCGGGCGTTGATTCTCGGCGGCGACGGCGCCCTCGGAGCCATGCACCTCGATGCGCTGGTCGTAGCCATAGGTGGCGCGGCGGGAATTGGAAATGGTGGCATGCTTGCCCGAGGCGGTGAACAGCATGACCGAGGCGCTGTCATAGTCGCCGGCTTCGCCGATGGCCTTATCCACCAGCACCGAGGCCTGGGCCGAGACGGTGTCGATCTCTTCGCCGAGGAGGAAGCGGGCCATGTCGAAATCGTGGATGGTCATATCGCGGAAAATGCCGCCCGAGCGCTTCACATAGTCGGCCGGCGGCGCGCCGGGATCGCGCGAGACGATGGTGACCATTTCCACCGCGCCGATCTGACCGGCCTCGATGGCGGCCTTCACGGCCTGGAAATGCGGATCGAAGCGGCGATTGAAGCCGACCATGAGGGTCGCGCCGGTTTCGTCGACGGTGCGGATGCAGGTTTTGACCCGCTCGATATCGAGATCGACCGGCTTTTCGCAGAAGATGGCCTTGCCGGCGCGCGCAAACCGCTCGATCAGGTCGGCATGGGTATCGGTGGGCGTGCAGACGATCACCGCGTCGATGTCGCTGGCCGACTCGATGGCTTCGATGGTGCGGATTTCGGCGCCATACTGGGCCGCAATGGCGGAGGCGGCGTCAGCCATGGCATCGGCCACGGCGACCAGTTTTGCCTTGGGATTTGAAGTGACGGCCTTGGCGTGAACCTTGCCGATGCGGCCGGCGCCGAGAAGGGCGAAACGAACGGTCATGTATGGGCTCCACCTTTGGCCGGACTGCGCCGGATAGCTGTGGAATGAATAGATGATTTTTGCGGATTTTGGAATGTGAATTCCAATGTCACTGAAGTCTGCTTTCGACACCCCCTCCCCACCTTCGCTACGGCCAAACGGCCTAGCTTTGGTACCTCCCCTCAAGGGGGAGGGTGGGAAAGAGCGCAACCTCATAACCAAGTCGGATCAGTGTTCGCGGGCGCGTTCGAGGATGCGTTTGCATTCCAGGAGGTCGCGGAGGACTTCGGAGAGTTTTTCGCGCGATTCCTGGTCGAGGGCCGGGCTGGCGAGCATTTCGGCTTCTTCCAGTTCCGCCTCGTCGCCGGCGGCCTCGGCCTGTTCGATCAGCGGCAGGATTTCGTCGAGGCCCTTGCCCTCGCCCACGGCGATGACATAGCGGGGGCCCTGATCCTTGAGGATGCGCTGCACGCCCTTGATGGTGAAACCCTGATCGTAAAGCAGGTGCCGGATGCCGCGCAGCAGCATGACGTCTTCGGGGCGATAATAGCGCCGGCCACCGCCGCGCTTGAGCGGACGGATGGTGTTGAAACGGGTTTCCCAGAATCGCAGCACGTGCTGCGGGAGATCGAGCTCTTCGGCAGCTTCAGAGATGGTACGGAACGCGTCTGGCGACTTGTCCAAACCGCAGTCTCCCTGGCGCGAGCAAGTGAAATTGCTCTATCCCCGACTGGTCTTCCCACCGGGAGACGGCGTCCCCGGCGAGCAAGGCAAAGCTCGCAAAAGCCTTACTTTCCAGCGCTGACCATAGACTTGTTGATTTTGGACTTCAACACGTTGGACGGTTTGAACACAAGAACCTGCCGCGGCAGGATCGGCACTTCCTCGCCGGTCTTGGGATTGCGGCCGATACGCTCGTTCTTGGAGCGCACTTGGAACGATCCGAAGGACGAGAGCTTGACGTTTGCTCCCGTGACCAGGGCATCGGTGATCAGCTCCAGCACCCGCTCGACCAGTTCGGCCGATTCGGTTCGCGACAGGCCAACAGAGCCATAAACTGCCTCGGCCAGGTCGGCCCGCGTTACCGTCTTCTGCGTCATTCGCACCCCCGTGTTGCCATGGGTCCGGTCTCCCGACGTTCGGTCTGCCACTATTGGGCCGGCGCAGCCGCTGGCGGCCCGGCCCGTGCTCGGGATTCTTTGCCCAGTTCGACACCAAAGCGCGATCTTCCGTCGCCACCCCCGGTGCCGGGTTCCTCCACCCGAAGTGACACTAACGCCTTGAAACGCTTAAGGTCAATGCAGCTTGAGCGGCTACCAGCGAATGAGCGAAGCGCCCCAGGTAAAGCCTCCGCCCATGGCTTCGAGCATGACCAGATCGCCCTGCTTGATGCGGCCATCGGCGACGGCGACGCTGAGCGCCAGCGGCACCGAGGCGGCCGAGGTATTGGCATGGATATCGACGGTCATGATGACCTTTTCGGACGGCAGGCCGAGTTTGGCCCCTGCCCCCTCGATGATGCGCTTGTTGGCCTGATGCGGCACGAACCAGTCGAGGTCGTCGACCGTGTAGCCGGCCTGTTCGAGCGAGGCATAGACCACGTCGGTGATCTTGCCCACGGCGTGGCGGAAGACTTCGGGGCCCTGCATGTGCACGACGCCGGTGGTGCCCGTGGTCGAGGGGCCGCCATCGACATAGAGCTTGTCCCAGTGGCGGCCATCGGAGCGGAGGGCCGAGGTCAGGACGCCGCGCTCGGGTTCGCCGGGGGCGAGATCGACCCGCTCCATGACGATGGCGCCAGCGCCGTCGCCGAACAGCACGCAGGTGGTGCGATCGGTCCAGTCAAGCAGGCGCGAGAACGTTTCGGCGCCGATGACGAGGACGCGGCGGGCCATGCCGTTCTTGATGTAGCTGTCGGCGGTGGCCACGGCATAGACGAAGCCCGAACAGACGGCCTGGATGTCGAAGGCGAAGCCGTGGTTCATGCCCAGCTTCATCTGCACCAGCGAGGCAGCGCTGGGAAAGGTGTAATCGGGCGTGGTGGTGGCAACGACGATGAGGTCGATGTCCTCGACGGTAAGCCCGGCATTGTCGAGGGCGGCGCGGGCAGCGGCAGTTGCGAGATCGGACGTGTATTCGCCCTCGGCGGCGATGTGCCGCTCCTTGATGCCGACGCGCTGCTGAATCCATTCGTCGGATGTATCAACGGTCTTGGCCAATTCCTCATTGGTCACGACCTTGGCCGGCAAATAGCTGCCGACGCCACGAACGACAGAGCGGATGGAACTGGTCACGCCGATTTGGCCTCGGTCTCGGAGGACGGCCCGGGGGCGGCCCTGTTGATTGGGAAGCGGTGCATGGTGTCGCCGACCTTGTCCATGAGGCGGTTGCGCGCCATTTCATAGGACAGGCCCAGCGCACTCTTGTAGCCGATCTCGTCGGTGCCGCCGTGGGATTTGATGACAATGCCGTTGAGGCCCATGAACACGCCGCCATTGACGGTGCGCGGGTCCATCTTGCGCTTGAGCGCATTGAGGGCCGAGGAGGCAAAGAGCGCCCCGACCTTGCTCATCAGGGTCGCCTTGAGCGATTGGCGCAGATAGGTGGCGACCTGCCGGGCGGTGCCCTCGGCGGTCTTGAGCGCGATATTGCCGACAAAGCCCTCAGTGACGACGACGTCGACCGTGCCCTTGCCGATATCGTCGCCCTCGACGAAGCCGTGGTAGGTGAACCCTGCCCCGCTGGCCTCGGAGAGAATCTTGCCGGCTTCCTTGATGTAGTCGAGGCCCTTCACTTCCTCGGTGCCGACATTGAGCAGGCCAACCGTGGGAGAATCGCTGTCGAACAGGGCACGGGCGAGCGCCGAGCCGAGAATGGCGTAGTCGACGAGCTGCTGGGCATCGGCACCGATGGTGGCGCCCATGTCGAGCACGATGATGTCGGAACGCAGGGTCGGCCAGATGGCGGCGATGCCGGGGCGGGAAATACCTTCCATGGGTCGCAGGCAGAAGGTGGCCATGGCCATGAGCGCGCCGGTATTGCCGCCGGAAATGGCGACATCGGCTTCCTTGTCCTTGACGGCCTGGATGGCCATCCACATGGACGAGGTGCCCTTGCCCTTGCGCAGCGCCTGGCTGGGCTTTTCGTCCATGGCAATGATGGTTTCGCAGTGGCGGACTGTGGAGACCGGCTTCAGGGCCGGGAATTCCTCGAGCAGCGGATCGATCTGATCCTTGATGCCGTGGAAGATGAAGCGCGTGTTTCGGCGTTCCTTGAGGGCCAGGTGGGCGCCGTGAATGACGGCACGCGGGGCGTGGTCGCCCCCCATGGCATCCACGGAAATCGTTATAGAATCGGTCATTTCAGCCCGTTTTTCGGCCCGCAGCAGCGAGCAAACAAACATATCCCATCATCGGGTCGGCGCAAGCCCCGCAGGGCTCGATCAGTCCTTATCCCCATTCCCGTCCTTGAGGCGGGCCAGCTTGGCAAAGGGACCTTCCTCGGCGTCACCAGTCGAAATCCCGAGGCCTTCGAGGCTTTCGCCCGGCAGGCGTGGATAGGGATCGAGCGCCAGAGCCAGTGTTTCGAGCAGCAGCGCGCTGAGATCGACTTCGGGGCCGTCGATGTGATCGGGAAAATCGTCGTTTTCAAGGTCAATGTAGATTTCGGCGCCTGGCGCCGGAGCCTGACCTTCACGCGGGGCCGGCAGGAAGACGCGGTCGATTTCCTCCTCGACCGTTTCGGCCACAGGCTCGAAGCTCACCACCGACGCCTGGGTCACGCGCGCCTTGAGGTGGCCCTGGGCCCGAAGGCCACCGCGCAGCGGCACGACGCTGAGACTGGCCGAAAAATGCTCGACGGAAATGATCTGCATGGCTTGTGCAATGGCCGCGCGTTCCGCCTCGTTGGCATCGACGGTCAGCGAGCGACCGCCGGCTGGCAACCTGTCGATGCGAACGACCGCGTCGAAGATGGGCTCGGAGACGCCGCTCATGCAGCGGCCTCGAAGCGGACGGTGCCGCCGGTTATGGCTTCAACCGGCTGGGCCGCCAGCTCGGCATCGCGGGCCACGACATAGCCGGCCAAGGCGCGAAGCTGCGGCGTGTCCTCGCCATCGAAAATATTGCGAGCGAGCACGCCCGCCAGGGCATCGGCGTCGTTGCGGTCCAGAGCCTCGTTGAGGGCAGCGAGCAGGCCGAAGAAGATATTGCCCATCTTCTGGATCTTCTTGGGCACGCCCAGATCGGACACGCCCATTTCACGCAGCGAGCGGTCCATGTCCTTGAAGAAGAGATCGAAGACCGCCTGGCTGAAATCCTTGGCCGATTGCGGGCCATGGCGCAGGCGGCGGAACAGCAGCGCCATGTGGAGGCTGATCATGTCGAAACGGCCCGTCACGGTATCGGGCACGCCCATCTCCGCATAGAAAACCGGCTGCCGGGATTGCGCCACAATGGAATTATAGACGGCGTAAACTGGCTCTGTGGCAGTCTTCTTGCGAAACAAGGACAAGATCATGGGATTGCGCTCAGCGTCGGTATCGGTCAAACACGGGCAGATATGGATGCGGGACTATTGCCAGCTTGCCAGACAGCCAAGTTGACGGCTACACAGTCCGGCGAGTTTTGGGCACGCGCCCTAGTGTCACGCCTATATTCGAGAGCTATCGGGAAAGTCAAATTCATGCCCCTGCGTCTTGCTAAAGCCTCCGTCGCCGCAGCCGTGCTGGCTGTTGCCCTGGCCGGTTGCACCAGCAGCACGTCGCTCGTCTCCAAGCGCACCCAGGGTTACGAGATCCCGGAAGCCGCGCTGCAACAGATCCGCGTCGGCCAGAGCCAGCAGTTGGTGACCCTGGTGCTGGGCTCGCCCCAGTCCACCAACACGTTCGGCGACCGCACCGCCTGGTACTATGTCGAGACCAAGGTCAACCAGACCGCCTTCGGCCTGACCATGGTGGAAGAGCGCACCGTGCTGGCCGTGTATTTCGACAAGAATGGCAAGGTGATCGAGCGCGCCGTCTATGGCCTGGCCGATGGCAAGGTCGTCAATATCGAGACCCGCCGCACCCCCTCCTTCGGCCAGGACGCGACCTTTATCGACGCGATCCTGTCGTCGATCTGATCGAACGCATAGAAATGCAAAGGCCCCGGTTTTCCGGGGCCTTTTTGTTTGGGCGTCAGGCGAAGGCGAGACTGAGCGTATAGGTCAGCGGCGACATGCCGGTGATGTAGACCCGGTGGCCTTTCACCGTGAGGCTGCCATTGTGCCAGCTATATTGCTCGCCGGCATTTGCATTGATCGAGCCTTTGCCGTTTCCGGGACCGAAGGTGATGACGTCACCGCCGAGCGTGTAAGTCCCCTCGCCTTCCACGAGATGGAAGGTGCCATCCTCCAGTTCCTCGACCCCGGTCAGTTCCCCGCCTTCGCGGAAGGTCAGCTCGAAGGTGAGCTCGACATTATCTTCACCGGAGACGTCGAAGGCGAGATCGAAGCCGGTGTCGGACTGGGCTATGGAGACGGCGGTGACCAGGTCCCGCGTGTGGGTGGGCCGATTCTCGAAATCGAGCATGGAATTGAAGCGTCCGTCGACCGACCGCGAGAGGGCATAGACGCCATCGGCATTGCGGCGTTCAGCAGGCATGGGCAGGTAGTAGGGAATGTTGAGCTCGTTGCCGAGACCAATGACTCCGTCTTCGAGGGTTATGCCGTTTGAGCGGAAGTGGCCCATGGAGAAGAAGTTCGGCACCATTCGCACCGCTTCGAGCACCGCGCCGCCATTCCAGGCCCGAAGCATGGTCGGATTGGTAGAGAGACCGGATCCGAAGCGGTTGTAGAACGGGGTCTGCTCTCCGTCCTTGTACCAGTCGGAGCCGCCAAAGGCCGAAGCACTGAGCTTGCCGCGGCGGATGCGCACCAGGCCAGCCTCGGCATAGAGCTTTTCGAAGTCCTCGAAGGGCTCTACCTCCGCAGGAAGCGTCGCAGCCAGCTCTGGGCGCTCAATCAGATCGCCCAGGAAATCTCCGAGGTCGGCGGCAAAGCGATCCTCGATCAGCCTGGCCATGGCGGCGAAGCGGCCATTGTCGTCGAGCAGCGCCAATTCGCGGTATTGCGGATAGAAATAGCGGAGGTTGACCACGCGCTGGTCCTGATCCTGCCGCCGGGACTGGATGGTCTCGACCTCGCCATTGGGTTCGGACAGTTCGATGGTGACATCGAGATTGGTGCGCACGTAGTCGACCAGCTCCGGCCGGTCGAGGACATGAGCGACCACGAGTAGCGAGGGATTGGTAACCTCGGAGAAGTAGATGGCGCTGCGTTCCGAATAGATGGCATCGGCATCCACATCCATGCCTTCGGCCAGCCACTCATCAATGCGCGCGATATAGCTCTCGTCGCCGGTGACGTGGCTGATGCGGGCCAGGGCGGCGCAGAGCTTCCAGCGGTGATTGGGCGTATGAACACCGCCATCGGCCAGTCCCGGTCCGGCCTTGGCCATGATGGTGCGGATGGTTTCGGCAATACCGGCGCTGGCTTCATGGTCATCCGCCTCGAGGATGGAGACCATCAGGCCAAAGTCTTCGATGAGGAAGCCCGTGTCGGGCGGAGAATGGCGGTTACCGACGCTGAATGTGCCGTCCTCATGCTGGACCTCAACCAGCTTGGCCAGCATTTCCTCGATATGCGGCAGCAGGGTTTCGTCGTGGAAATAGGTAGACTCTGACCAGACAAACGGCGTCACGAGACGGCGAACCTGGCGCGTGAGGCCGCGCGGCGAGCCGGTCAGTGATGCGGCCTTGCGCTCGATGACACCGGCAACCTGGTCATCCGCGGCCTTGGTGAGGATATCGAGACTGGTGGTGTCGGACTCGGCAGCGTGGGACCCGGAAATCATCCCGGCCGCGATGGCCGAGCCTCCCAGCCAGCGCGCGTGAGTGAGCAGGTGCGTTCCAAGCGCCGCCGAGGCGCCCAGAAAGAAACGACGATCCATTGAAATTCTCCTCCGAATGTCGGCAGCCCGGCATGTGCCCACCGGTGCTGACGAAACAATGAACTGATGGTTCTATTTTCAGATTCAACGGAACAAACATTCTACTTCCAGCGCGCGTCGTCAATGCCGGATGTAACCAAATGGGGAAATAGTTTTGCGCAAAGCAAAACGCCCCGCGGACGGGGCGTTGCAGAGGCAGCGATCCTGGATGGGTCAGGCCAGATCGACACCGGCGGAGCGGGCGATGGAATCGAGCGCGCCATTGACGAGGCCGGACGCGTCGTCCTCGTAGAAGGCGCGGGCGATGTCGACATATTCGGTGATGACAACGCGGGCCGGGATATCCTTGCGGCGCAGCAGCTCGAAGGCGGCAGCACGCAGGATGGCGCGAAGGGTGGCGTCGACACGCTCAATCGGCCAGCCTTCGGCCAGGGCCTTGTCGACGGCCGGATCGACCTCGAGCTGGTGCTTTGCCACGCCCGAAACGATCTGGCGGAAAAAATCGGCGTCGGCGGGCAGATATTGCTCACCCTCGATCTCGCGCCCGAGATGGAAAGCGCCGAACTGAGCCAGAGTATCTTCCAGCGTCGCCCGGCCGATATCCATCTGGTAGAGCGCCTGCACGGCGGCGAGGCGGGCCGCGCCGCGCTGGTTGGCAGGACGCTGGGCGCCCGGATCGCGTTTCGGGTGGTCGGTCATCTAGCTATTCAGTTTCGCTTTCACGTCGGACAGGGCGAGCGCGGCGCGCGCCGCATCCCCACCCCGATCCTGGTCATTCACATCGGCCCGGATCCGAGCCTGCGCCTCGTTTTCTACCGTCAGAATGCCGATGCCAAGAGGCAAAGCGTCGACAACGGCCAATTCGGCCAGCGCCCGAATACTCTCATTGGCGACCGAAGCATAGTGATTGGTCTGGCCCCTGATGACGCAGCCCAGTGCGACATAGCCGTCGAAATGGTCCGTTTCAATGGCCATCGCCATGGCCACGGGCACTTCCATGGCACTGGGCACGCCGATCACTTCATAGGTGGCGGCATGCTGCTCGAGCACGGCAATGGCGCCGCGCTTCATTTCGTCGGCGATGTCGGGGTAGTTCCGTCCCTCGACGATGAGGAAATGCAGGCCCCTGCCCGCTTCGACAGGGACAGGAAAACGTACGCCATAGGAGTCCATGACACCCTCCTTGAAGCGCCGCAATGCCAGCGCCACGGTGATCATACCCCACGAAACGTTGATACGGAGGAAAGGGTCGCGACGGGACCGCCCCGGCAGGATGACGCGCGGTTCAGTCGTCGTCGTCGCGCAGCACCGTCTTGTCATCGGCCAGTTCGGCGAGGAAGGAACGGAAGTCGTCAGCCGCCGAGAAGTTCTTGTAGACGCTGGCAAAGCGGACGAAGGCCACGTCATCGAGGCCCTTGAGGCCTTCCATGACATATTCGCCGATCTGGTCGGAGGTGACTTCCACATCGCCCAGGCTTTCGAGCTGACGGACGATGCCCGAAATCATGCGCTCGACCCGTTCGGGCTCGACCGAGCGCTTGCGCAGGGCGGTATTGACCGAGCGCGCGAGCTTTTCGCGGTCGAAGGGGACCTTGCGGCCGGTCTTCTTGACCACGGTGAGGTCGCGCAACTGGACGCGCTCAAAAGTTGTAAAGCGCCCGCCACAGGCATTGCAGACGCGACGGCGACGGATGGCGCCCGAATCTTCGGTCGGGCGCGAATCTTTCACCTGAGTATCGTCATTGCCACAATAGGGGCAGCGCATGGCGGGCAGTCTCTCTGGTTCAGTAGATCGGGAATCGATCCGTCAGGGCCTGTACCTTGGCACGAACCTGCGCCTCTACGGCACCGTTGTTGTCATCGCCATTGGTCTTGAGGCCATCGAGCACTTCGATGATGAGCTCGCCCACGGTCTGGAACTCGGCCGTGCCGAAGCCGCGCGAGGTGGCAGCCGGTGTGCCGAGACGCACGCCCGAGGTGATGGCGGGCTTTTCCGGATCGAAGGGCACGGCATTCTTATTGCAGGTAATGTGGGCGCGGCCGAGGGCGTTTTCGGTTGCCTTGCCGGTGAGGCCCTTGGGCCGGAGATCGACCAGCATCAGGTGGTTGTCGGTGCCGCCGGAGACGATGTCGACGCCGCCCTTGACCAGCGTCTCGGCCAGCACCTTAGCGTTGGCGACGACCTGCTGGGCATAAAGCTTGAACTCGGGCGACAGCGCTTCCTTGAAGGCCACGGCCTTGCCGGCGATGACATGCATCAGCGGCCCGCCCTGGATGCCCGGGAAGATGGCCGAATTGATCTTCTTGGCGATGTCCTCGTCATTGGTGAGGATCAGGCCGCCGCGCGGGCCGCGCAGGGTCTTGTGGGTGGTGGTGGTGGCCACGTGGGCATGCGGGAACGGGCTCGGGTAGACGCCACCGGCGACGAGACCGGCCACGTGGGCCATGTCAACGAACAGGATCGCGCCGACTTCATCGGCAATGGCGCGGAATTCGGCCCAGTCCATGACGCGCGAATAGGCCGAGAAACCGGCTACGATCATCTTGGGCTTGTGCTCGCGGGCGAGCGAGCGGACCTGGTCCATGTCGACGCGGCCATCCTGCTTGCGCAGGCCATACTGGATGGCGTTGAACCATTTGCCGGACTGGTTGGGCTTGGCGCCATGGGTCAGGTGGCCACCGGCGTCGAGCGACATGCCGAGAATGGTGTCGCCGGGCTGGATCAGGGCCTGATAGACGCCCTGATTGGCCTGCGAGCCGGAATTGGGCTGCACATTGGCGAAGCCGACGCCGAACAGCTCCTTGGCGCGCTCGATGGCGAGGCTTTCGGCCACGTCCACATACTGGCAGCCGCCATAGTAGCGCTTGCCCGGATAGCCCTCGGCATACTTGTTGGTGAGGACAGAGCCCTGCGCTTCGAGCACCGCACGCGAGACGATGTTTTCCGAGGCGATCAGTTCGATCTCGTTGCGCTGGCGGCCGAGCTCGTCGCCCATGGCCCGCGCCAGCTCAGGATCGGTATCGGCGATCGAATTGGTGAAGAAGTTCGGGAACAGCGAAGTGGACATGGCGGTGCTCATCGGCTGGTGACCTCGCGCGAGGTCAGGTCTGTCGGAACGGCGTTGGCAATATCACGGCACAAGCCACGATTCCAAGGCCAGGAATGGGGGAAAGGACTGCGCAAACAGATCATGGGGCTCCCCTAAGAGGTGTTGGGTGCCCAGGCGAGCGGCAGTCTGAGGTTCGCGTTCCCCGATGGTTACCCATCTCATCTCGCCAGTCGCGCGAACGCGGCAGTTATGCCGGAGATTGGACGCCAGGGAAAGAGGGAAGTCAGGCGTATTTGCCCGGACCGGTGGGCGCGGAAGCCTGTTGCTGCTCGAGCTTGCGTTTCAGCTTTGCCATCGCGAGGCGCTGCATGTCGAGCTTGCTGGCGCTGAGCGGCGCGATGACCACCACTTCGATGCCGGTCGCCTCGTCGAAGGCGGCGACGCGCATCTGCTGGCCGAGCTGGACAAATTCGAACAGGACATCGCCGTTGGCCATGAGACCTCCACGGGCGAAGAATAATCAAAACCGCCATCGGCGGAAAGACCGGATTGGACGTCGGCATTTGCCCGGAAATTGTTTCCCACCAACGATATACCGGCACAATGTGCCGAGGCTTCCCAAAGCGTTTTCGTCGGAAGATCAACGCCTTGGTATCTGGCGCAGGTTTTGCATCGTCCCCCGAAGACCCACGGGAGCGCCAGTCGCCATGCAGTTGAGTTCCGCTGTCTTTTCCAATCCCGCAATGCGCCCACAACTGGAACAGTTTTACGAGCACCAGAAGGAGAAGGCGCTGGAGAGCCTCCGCGCGCGGGGGGACCAGACGCCGAGTGAAGTCGACATCGCCCTGCCCAATGGCGAGACGCGGACCGCGACGCCGATCCCCTTCACGGTCGATAAAATGGAAAAGGCCTTTGTCAGCTTCGACGACTGGATGCGTTTGCAGGAGCGGCTTCACGCCAGCAGCGAGCGCCATCTGGGGGCGGCGAAGCAGGGACTCGACCGGCTGGCCGAGCACCATCCCGACAGCAGCGCGCAGGTGCGGGCGAGCTTTTCGTCCGGCGAACAACTCCTGGCCTATATCAATGCCGATGGCACGCTGGTGACCCATAGCGGCGCGGATTTCCTGCAATCGATCGCCCAAAAGGCCAACGACCTCGGGTTGGGCGGGGAAAAGCGGGTGGAGTATCTCACGCGGGAAATCGAAAAGGCGCTGACCGAGAGGAACCGGGAGGCGCCCGACGTCACCACCTATGCCGATGGATCATCGCCGACGAAGCGGGAATTCGCAGAGATGTGGTACGCGCATTTCGACGTGGATCAGCACTATCGCGATGCATTGAAGCAGGCCCAGGCCAGCTACGACGCGGCCCTGGAATGGCACCAGAAGCGGCAGGACCAGCTCAATGCCATGCAGGCGTTTTTCATGAGTTTGCAGGAGAGCACCTAGTCGCGGCGCTCAAACCAGCTTCCGGGCACGGCGGCGGGCGGCCCTGGCGGGCCACCCAATTGTTTCGCCTAGTCGAGGACGACCACGGCTTCGACCTCGAACAGCATTGCATCGACTGCGAGCTTTGGCACCGGAACAAGCGTTTGCGCCGGCAATCTGTCGCCGAACATGCTCGAGACGTTCTGCGTGAGCACGCCGAGTTTGGACATGTCGTGGTCGACAACGAAGATCGTGAGTTTGGCGACCTGATCGGGCTTTGCGCCGATGCCGTCGAGCGCGGCGCTCAGATTGGCATAGGCCTGTTCGACCTGCGTTGCGAAATCCGGGGAGAGCGCGCCGGTGTGGTCGTGGCCGCCCTGCCCTGAAATGAAAGCCAGACGCGCATTGGCTGGCATGACGACCGCGGTGCTGTAGCCGTTGGGTGTCGGATCACCGAGATTCGGGGGATTGACGATTGTGAGTGGCTGCGCGCTCGCGGCAACAGAAAGCGACATGATGACTGCTCCTCCAATGAGCAGACGTCTGGTTTTGTGAGGCATGGGTGCCGTTCTCCGGACCTGAACAAGGCCCGACAGCAGGCCTTCGTTGACCCTTATGCGCGCCCATACCTGTCACGGAGTGTCAGGTTGGGTTATTATTTTGCATGCGAGCCAGCCGACTGCTTTTCATTCTCACCACTCTGCAAGCGAAGGGGCACGTGACGGCCCAGGCGCTTGCGGACGAATGCGAAGTTTCGCTGCGCACCATTTATCGCGACGTGGATGCACTGAGCGCGGCCGGTATTCCCGTCTACAGCGTGCAAGGCAGCAGCGGCGGTTATAGGCTGCTGGACGGCTACAAGGTGCGGCTCAACGGCCTGTCCTCGACCGAGGCGGAGGCCATATTTCTGGCAGGGCTGACCCGACAGGCCGCAGAACTGGGCCTGGGAGCCGCTGCGGCAAGTGCGCGCGCAAAGCTAATCGCCGCCCTGCCCGAGGCCATGCGATCGGGCGGGATGCAGTCGCGTTTTCACTTCGATGCGCCGGCCTGGTTCGCGGAGGCCGAGGCATTGGACCACCTGCCTGTTGTGGCCGATGCGGTGTGGAATCAGCGCCCGATCCGCATGCGCTACCGCGGCAAGACCGAAGACAGGGAGCGGCAGGTCGAGCCCATCGGCATCGTGCTCAAGGGTGGCGCCTGGTACTTGGTGGCGCAAAGCGGTGGGGCTGTGCGGACGTTTCGGGTCTCGAAGATCAGCGCCATCGCGGTGCTGGAGGGGCGATTCGATTACCCCAGCACTTTCAAGCTCGAAGCCTATTGGGCTCAGAGCACGCGGGACTATGAGGTGCGCCTCCATCCCAATCGCGCGGAAATCCGGCTGTCACCGCGGGGGTTGGAGCTGATGGACGCGCTCCTGCCGCCCTATATCCGAAGTGGCGCCGTGATCTCGGAGGTGGCCGATGCTGATGGCTGGCGGCAGGTGTCACTGTTCGTCGGATCGATGACCAGCGCCGCAGCGGAAATCCTCAGGTTTGGCACAGAGGCCGAGGTGACCGGGCCACCCGAATTTCGGGCGGCGATGGTCGATGTCGTCGGTAAGCTGGCGGGGATTTATGGTGGCAACACATAAACTGGCGCCAATGAAGCGTAGCGCCGGGCCGCCCGCCATTCGAGCTGCCACTCGACCATAGGTCTCGTGGCCTTCTCGCCTCCAGTCGCGCCCCCGGCGCGCCTGGCCCTTCGGGACGGGTCGAAGTCTCATGGCCTTGAGGCGTGAAATCGCTCCATTGGAGCGATTTCCAATACGCCACCCGCCATTCGCGCGTGCGCTCATGGCCTTGAGTCCTAAATTTGCTCCACCAGAGCAAATTTGCCTGCGGCCGGACCGCCCGCCATTCGAGCATAGCTCTCATGGCCTTGAGGCGTGAAATCGCTCCACTGGAGCGATTTCCAATACGCCTCAAGCCTCAAAAGTGACTTTGCCTTGTTCGTCGAACTTGTAGACGTCGTCGCGGAAGCTGACGGTGCCCTGGCGGTTGGCCCAGGCGGTGATGTAGGTGGTGTGGATCGGCACCCTGCCCTTGCATTCGACGTCGAGGCGCTGGAGCGAGGCAAAGGTCGAGTCGACCTTGGTCTGGTCCCAGTCGCCATTGTCGCGCAGCAGCCAGTTGACGAGCTGGTTGACACCTTCGACGCGCACGCAGCCCGAGGAGTGGAAACGGGCATTCTCGTTGAACAGCGCCTTGGACGGCGTATCGTGCAGATAGCAATCGTAGGGATTGTAGAAGTTGATCTTGCAGTGGCCCATGGAATTGGCCGAGCCCGGCTCCTGACGATACATGTAGTTGACCTGGGCATCGGTGATGTTCGCCCAGTCGATCGTCGTCGGATCGATCTTGTTGCCCGAGCCATCGTAGATGAAGATGTTCTGCTCGGTCAGGTAGTTCGGATTTTCGAGCATGTACTTGGTCAGGTCCTGACGGACCAGCGACTTGGGCACGTGCCAATAGGGGTTGAAATTGATCTGGCTGATATTGCTGGCCATGATCGGGGTCGCGCGCTCGACGCGGCCGACAACCGCGGTATGGCGCTGCTCGACCATGCCCCCGGACACCGCCTCGATGGTGGCGGCCGGGATATTCACAACCACATAGCGATCGTTGAGTTTGGCGGCCATGTTCTGGACGCGGGTGTAATTGAGATAGAGCTGCTGCAGGCGGGTCGAGGCCGGCACGTTCATGGCGTACCAGGTCGGCTCGTCGATCTGGCCGGTGACGACGAGGCCATGGCGGGCCTGGAAGGTGCGCACGCCGCGATCGGTATCGGCATCGAAGACGTCGCTGGCATAATCGACCAGCGCCATGTCGCCCGACGAAATCAAGCGGCGCTTGAGCTGGACCACGGCGGGCGAGGAATTGCCGAGGATGAGCTGATAGGCCTGCTGCGGAATTTCCTCCCAGCCGCCGGCGGCAACGAAAGGCTCGTACTGGGCAATGGCCAGCTGGAGATTATGCAGAGTGTCGAAGGAGAGGATCGGCTCGTTGGTGGCGATCAGCGCGGCGGCCGCGGCAGTATTGCCCTCGCGATCGGTTTCGCGCAGCACCCTGCCTGGGCCAAGCATGTCGAACACGGAATCCTGGGCCCAGGCCGGCATTGCCGCACCGGCGCTCAGAACCGCCATTGAACCGATGAACTTCCGTCGCGTAAGCCGCATTCCACCTACCCTAGATTTGCCCGCATTTGACCGGCGATACCATCACTCCGACGCGCGTCACAATGCGCTCAACGCCTTGTGAACCCGCCGATGTGGTAGCCATGCCAGCAAATGGTTTTAGACCCTTTAAATCGGCTGCCGGTTATTTGCGGCACAAATAAGAAACGCCGGTCTCGCGACCGGCGTCTTCCCAGCAGTTGTGGCATGGAGGCAACACATGCCGCCAGCTGCCGCCCTTCCATCCTGCCCTCTTCGGGCCGGGAAATCAGAGCTTGTAGAGGATCTGGTCGACCCAGAAGCGTTCGAGGCGGGCGAGAGCCTTGTTGAGGCCGTCGAATTCCTCGTCGCCCAGGCCACCGACCTTGTCGATGGATTTCAGGTGGCGGTCATAGAGTTCGTCGATGACCTCGGCCACTTCCTCGCCCTTGGGGGTCAGCTTGATGCGGACCGATCGGCGGTCGGTGCGCGAGCGCTCCTGGAAGATGTAGCCAGTCTCGACCAGCTTCTTGAGATTGTAGGACACGTTCGAGCCCAGATAGTAGCCGCGCGAACGCAGTTCGCCGGCGGTGAGCTCGGCATCGCCGATGTTGAACATCAGCAGCGCCTGGACTGGATTGATGTCGTCCCAGCCCATGCGATCGAACTCATCCTTGATGAGATCGAGAAGGCGGCGGTGGAGACGTTCCACGCGGGAGACGGCTTCGAGATAGAGCGGTTTCAGACTTTCGCTGCGTTCCAGGGTCAGAGCCTCGGCTGCGTTCGACTTGATTGCCATTTGTGCCTCACTGTTCAATCACGTGCGATTTTTCGCATCTCATGAGGCCAAACTACGACCGCCCTATAAAGATCGGCCTAAGGACTACGCTTAAAACTATCTTACTGGAACGCAATGAGAATTTGGCTTAATGGCGCCTTACACCCGGTGATAAAACTGTAACCTTTCCGATGTGTGAAGGGCGGGATGCCCGCCCTCCCGGCGCCCCTCCCATTACCGGAGAAGCGCCTGCGCACCGTGAAGCTTGGCTGCGAACATGCCGCCCACCGCCAGCGCCTGCGCCAGGAGGAGAGCAGTGCCCAAAGGCGTGAGTTCGGCCTGATAGAGCACCACCAGCACCACCGAGCCGAGCGCCCAGGTGAGGTCGACCGCAATATTGCTCCACACCATCGCCGGATGCGGCCGGGCCATGCGGCCGATCATGAGATTGTAAAGGGCCCAGGGCAGCAGGATAACGCCAAGCGTCACGAAGAATGCCGGGGGCAGCGACCAACCGGCGATCTCGGTCAGCGGGGTGGCCGTGACTATGAGGACGAGGCCCATCACGGCCGAGATCGGTCCATCGGCCAGATATGGCAGGTGGGGATCGAGGCGCGGCGCGGCGGCGAAGAGGTCGGTCATGAGATCATCCTTCATCGGGTTTGCGACGACGACGAGGAAGGCGCCGGCGAGGTCATCGGCTCAATTCCCTCAGAGGTAATGGAAATGCCTCTCCTACTCGGGCAAGTTGGTCGTGCAATGGGAGGCAGAAGATGTTCGAGCGCAGCTTGCGGGACTGGCGAACGCGCCGGGGCATGAGCCAGATGGCGCTGGCTCTGGCTGCGGACGTGTCGCCGCGGCACCTGAGCTTTCTGGAATCGGCGCGGGCGCGGCCCAGCGCAACCATGGTGATGCGCCTCAGCGAAGCGCTCGACCTGCCCTTGCGAGAGCGCAACGGATTGCTGGTGGCAGCCGGGTTTGCGCCCCAGTTCAGCGACAGTGACTGGCTGAGCCCGCAAATGGCGGAGGTGCGGCAAGCGGCGCAGCTCCTGCTCGCGGCACATAGCCCCTCCCCGGCCCTGGTGCTGGACGCAGCCTTCAACATTCTCGAAGCCAATGAGGGCGCCTTTGCGCTGATCGGGGGGCGACCGGCGGAGCGGAGCGCGCTCAACCTTGCGGATCTGGTGTTCACGCCGGGCCCGGTCCGTGCGGCCATCGTCAACTGGGACGAGGTGGCCGGCTATCTGATGCATCGCCTACGCGAAGGCACGCGAAGGCGCGGGCCGGAGTCGGCGGTGGCACGCGTTCTTACCCGGGCCCGCCGGCAGGAGGGCGGAGCGTCGCTCGAGGGCGCGCATGCCGCATACCGCAGCTCGGTCCTGCTGCCGCTCGACTTCCGCATCGACGGGAAAGTGACACGCTGGTTCACGACGGTGACCAGCTTTGGCGGACCGCAAGACGCGCCGGTTGAAGAGATCACCATCGAACAGTTTCACCCGGTCGCGAACTGAAGAGGCAAATTAGCCTGCCCGTCATGCCGCGCGGACCGGGAGGATCAGGTCACCAGCCGCTGTTCTGCGGCGGGCGAGCCCTTGATGGCCATGATGGATTTGGGCCAGCCACCAACGCGCTCGATGTGAATTTCGGCCTCCGGGAAAAACGACTTCATCTGCGCGGGAACAAGCAGGTTCCAGTCCGGCGCCGTGACTTTCAGGACCTTGCCGCTTTGCTTGAGCACGGAAACCAGCGCCGGGCGCGGGAGGAATACAAAGGGGAGCGGCAACCAGGAATGGGACTCGACCAGGAAAAGCTTGTGGGGCGTTTGGACGTAATACTGCCTGCCGACGCGACGCACCTCTTCGGCAAACGACATCTGATGCAGCAGGGCTGTTTCTCGGAAAGATTGGCCGTTGGTATTACTGATCGCTTCGCTCTTGGGGCCGGTTACATGCTCAATAACGCTGGAGCAGAACACGAAGTCGAACTCGCCATCCTCGAATGGAAGCCGGTTCGTGCCATCCGCCAATTTGGTCTTGAAGCCCCGTGCCGCAGCACGGCGGAGGTCACTTTCCGAATAATCACACACTGTAATGTTTTGGTGATTTGGGAAGACCTTGGCGATATGGGCGCCATCGCCGCCGCCAAGATCAAGAATAGAAGCGGTCTCGGGAATGGCAAGCACACGCCGCAGAAAATCCGCCCGCCTCATTCGCGCCTTGTTACCGAGACCCTGCATAATACTCTTAAGCATTATCATTCCCCTCAATACCGCATATGTAGTCATAGTGCAGATGCAGGTATTGGGCAATATAGCGGGACGCAACTTGATGAATGCCACAAATCACCCATCGGCGGCATCGGCCCTCAGGAAAATGGCTGAGCCACCAGAGACTTGAGCCCTGGCGGCGCATCCTGACGATGTCAGAGGCCGGTCAGTCCGCCTGGGCGCGGTTGAAGCGGAGGCTCAGGGCGAAGATGATGACGATGGAGGCCAGAAGCACCACGCGCATGGCAAAGCCGATGGCGCCGATGCGGATGTCGGGATTGCCCGAGACATAGAGCAGGAGTTCGAGGGTGGTGGCGCCAACCAGCAGCACGGCGCCCCAGCTCGCCTTGATCCAGAGACCGACTGCGGCGAAAATCCGGGCGAGACAGAAGACGGCGAGAAACACGAAGGACGTGAAGCCCATGGCCGCGATGGGGCTGGTGGCGCCAAGGTTCACCCCGAGCAGGCGCGCCGCGTCGCTGAGGCCGAGGATCAGCGCCAGAATGGCGACGATGCGGACATAGAGGGCGAGGTTTGGAGCCTGGAACAGCATGGCAGGTGTGATACCCCGACGGCCCGGCTGCGACAAGCGGTGGCTTGGAGCGACGCAGCGAGGCTGTTAATCAGGGTCGCAAAAGGAGACCTCGCGATGACCCAGAGCTGGCCCAAGCATGACATGTCGTTTCTCGGCGGCCGGCGGATGCGCCGCCTGCGGCAAAGCGAGTGGAGCCGGGCCATGGTGCGCGAAACCGAACTCTTGCCGCGCGACCTGATCTGGCCGCTCTTCGTGATCGAAGGGCAGAACGAGAAGACCCAGATCCGGACCATGCCCGGCGTCGAGCGTCTGTCCATCGACCTGATGGTGGAGGCGGCAAAGGCGGCTCGCGATGCCGGTATCCCGGCGCTGGCGATCTTTCCCAATACGCCGGACCACCTGCGCAGCGAGACCGCCGCAGAGGCCTATAATCCGGATAACCTGATGTGCCGGGTGCTCGATGCCATCAAGTCAGCCGTGCCGGAGATCGGGCTCATCGCCGACGTGGCGCTGGACGAATATTCCGCCAACGGGCAGGACGGGCTGGTGCGGGACGGCGAAATTCTCAATGACGAGACCGTCGCCGTGATGATCCGCTCCGCTCTGGTGCAGGCGCGGGCGGGCGCCGACATCATTGCCCCATCGGACATGATGGATGGGCGCGTGGCCGCCCTCCGCGCCGCGCTCGACGCCGAAGGGTTCGAGCACGTCCAGATCATGTCCTACGCCGCCAAGTATGCGTCGTGCTTCTATGGCCCCTTCCGCGAGGCGGTGGGTTCGGGCAGCCGGCTCAAGGGCGATAAGCGCACCTACCAGATGGACTATGCCAATTCGGACGAGGCACTGCGCGAAATCGAGCAGGACATTGCCGAGGGCGCCGACAGTATCATGATCAAGCCCGGCATGCCCTATCTGGACGTGATCAGGCGGGCGCGCGACGCCTTCAACGTGCCGATCTATGCCTACCAGGTGAGCGGCGAGTACGCGATGATCGAGATGGCCGGGGCTGCCGGTGCGATCAACCGCGATGCGGCGGTGCTCGAGAGCCTCTGGGCCTTCAAGCGTGCCGGGGCAAACGGCATCCTCACCTATTACGCGCTGGAAATAGCGCGGAAGCTCGCGCGCTAACCGGCCTTTTCGGTCAGCCCATCTTCCGATGCCATCTGCGCCGGGCGCTGGCCGCGGCGGGGGCGCACCGCGCTGAGGACGCCGGCTAGGGCAACCAGCAGCATGCCGCCAATGGCGAGGGGCTCGGGCGCATGCCCAAAGATCAGCCATCCCAGGATGCCGGCCCAGAGCAGGTGCATGTAGCTCATGGGCGCAATGAAGGCGGCGGGGGCATAGCGATAGGACTGGGTGAAGCAGTAGTGACCCAGCCATGCGGAGACGCCGAGGCCGATAAAAAGCGCGACCTGCAGAGCGGTGGGGGCAACGCCGTGCAGAGTCCAGGGCAGGAAAATGCCGAAGGCTATGGCGCCGACAATCGCTGAATAGAACAGCATGGCCATGGTGCGCTCGGTGCGGGCCAGCACGCGCGAGAGCAGGTTGTAGGCGACACCGACCATGACATTGCCGAGGACGAAGACCACGCCCCAGGGGTCCAGCCCGCCTCCGGGGCGGGCGATCAGCAAGACGCCGGCAAAGCCGATGACGGCGGCGATCCAGGCGGTGATGCCGACCTGTTCCTTGAGCACCGGACCCGATAGGGCCACGACAAGGACCGGGCAGAGATAGACGATAGCTGTGGTCTCGGCGACCGGCATGCGCTGCAGGGCCAGACTGACCAGAAGCGAGCCGAGCGCAAGGCTGATGGCCCGCACCAGAACAAGGCCGGTGCGCTGGGTGCGGACCATTTCGCGACCATGAAACGGCGCCACCAGGGCCAGCATCAAGAGGCTATGGCCGATATACCTGATGGCGGTGACCATGGGCGCATTGTAGTCGGTCAGCAGCAGCTTGTTGGTGGTGTCGTTGTAGGCGAAGAGCAGCGTCGCCCCGACGATGAGCACAAAGCCGCGCAAAGGCTGGTGGGTCAGCGCCGGGACAGGCGCGGATGAAGAGGGCATAATAGTGGTCCGGAAGGATCGCGGCCGCGACAGGCGGGGCGACTCGCTCAGGTGGAGTGCCTAGCCTAACGCGATTTCGGGTGGTGGACCAATATCGTGCCTCAAGGCTTGAGGCTGACCAGCACGCCGACCCTGCGGGTGACATCTATGCCGCCACCACCGGCCGTGAAGGCGGCGTCGATCGCCTCGCGAAATGCCGCTTGCTGATCGGGCGGCGCGGAATCGCCTGGCGGGTAGGATGTGAGGGCGAGATAAACCACGTCGGGATCGGTGACGCGCATTGTCTGCGGATGCACATGCAGGACAACATTGCCGAACTGCTCGAGCATCAAGGTCTCGCCCCGCTCGAACCCAAAGGCGGCACCGGCGGGGTTTACAGGATCGCTGCCGAAAACGGCAGTCATCCGGTAGAGCTCGAGCATGTCGTCGACGTCATTGGTCGTCACCAGGCAACAGCCGCCCGGCTTCAAGACGCGATGGAACTCTGCAATTGCCTTGGCCTGGTCGGGGACGTGATAGAGCATGTGCATGGCGATCACGGCGTCGAAACTGGCGTCGGGAAACGGCAAGGCTTCGGCATCGCCCCGGCAGCCTTCGACTGAGGCGAGAGGGAGGTCCCGGCAGCGCTCAAGCGCTTCATCGACCATGCCCTGGGACTGATCGAACAAGGTGAGGGCGGCTCCCGGCGCAATGACTTCGATCGCCTGCGGCCAGAACCAGGCCGGGCCGCAGCCGACATCGAGTATCCGTACACCGGGCCCGACCTGCAGGTGGCCGGCGACCCAGGGGAACCACGGAACAGGGGCATGGCCGAACTGATGAATGCGGGCGCGGGCCGCCAGACGGCTGCTGTCGGCATATTGGGCGCCCATGCCTTGGGTGATCGAGGTCATCGCAGCATCCTCCCGGATGCCGAACCTATTGGATCCAAGGCGCTCCGTCACTCGTCTGCATCATTGTTGATTTTCGGACCGCAACCTCTTGCGCTGCAGACATGCCATGACAATGTTCTCAACCATGACACAGAATGCCGATATCCGACCGCAACTGCCCGACCCCGCCTCCGCGCCCGAGCTTTTCGATGGGCTGCTGACGCGGCGCGTCACGGCCTATTTCATCGACGTGGTCATCTTGGGCGCGCTTGTCCTGGCGATCACGCTGCTGGGCACGATCCTGGGGTTCTTCACTTTCGGACTGGCCTGGGTGTCGCTGGTTTTTGCCCTGCCGGTGGCCATTGTCGTCTATTATGCCGTGACGCTGGGCTCGCCCCGGCGCGCCACCGTCGGCATGCAGATGACCGACATCGTGCTGACCCCGACGCGCGGACAGCCGCTCGACGGCTGGATGGCAATCCTCCACGCACTGGTGTTCTGGGTGACGATCTGGATCTGCTGGCCGGTGACGGTGCTGTTCGCGCTGTTCACGCCCCGCCGTCAAATGATCCATGACCTCGTGATGGGTACGCTGATGGTGCGGCGCTCGCCCATGATCCAGCACTGGCAACGGATGCGGGCTTCGGATCAATACGGCGTTTGAGGCGTTGTCCCGGGCGCCGGGGAGGGTTACACTCCCTGCATATGCATCAACGGGTCCTCGATGACCGACCAGACGCCTGAAACCACCCAGCTCTTTCTGACGGCCGCCCTGCCCTGCCCCTACCTGCCGGGCAAAATGGAGCGCAAGCTGTTCACGCACCTGAGCGGGCGGCGCGCCTCCATGCTGCACCAGCTCCTGAGCGATAACGGCTTTCGGCGCAGCCAGAACCTGATCTATCGCCCCGCTTGCGAGGGCTGCAGTTCCTGCCAGTCGGTCCGCATCGTCACGCGCGAGTTTTCCATCAGCAAGCGGTTCCGCCGCGTAAAGCGCCTCAATGCCGATGTGGCGGTGCAGGTCCGCCCGACAATGGCGACCATGGAGCAGTTCGAACTCTTTAAGCGCTACCTCGACGCGCGCCATGCCGGCGGCGGCATGACGCAGATGAGCTACCAGGACTATGAATACATGGTCGAGGATACGCCAGTGCAGTCGGTGCTGGTGGAATATCGCCTGAACGACCTCCCCTTTCAGCCTCTGGTGGCCGTGGCGCTGACCGATGTGATGCCCGACGGGCTTTCCATGGTCTATTCATTCTACGATCCCGACCTCGCCCATCGGGGGCTGGGTACATTCGTCATTCTTGACCATATCGAGCAGGTGCGCGCGGCAGCGCTCGACTATGTCTATCTAGGCTATTGGGTGAAGGATTCGCCCAAAATGGCCTACAAGGGCGACTACCGTCCGCTCGACGTGCAGCGCGGCTCGCTGGGCTGGACCCGGCTCGAAGAGTAATCAGACCACAAGATCAAAGACGATCAGACCGTCACGCCCGCCTTCCAGCGCGGCAACGAGACGCGCGCCGGCGGCCTGGTGCGCTGGATGCACCAGATAGGCATCGCGGGTCGCCTCGTCGACAAAGTCCATGACAAAGCCGTCCGCATAGCCCCGGTCCTTGCCTTCAGGCGAGACATTCGGCCCGTAGCTCATGGCGAGAAAGCCGGGGACCGCAGATTTCAGCGCGGCCAGTTCCACATAGATGGCATTGCGCTCATCGGTTGACACCTCGGGGCGGAAGCGCAGCAGGACGATGTGGCGGATCATTTGATGAGTCTCCGGAGAGGGTTACGCGCAACGCTTCACACAGGGATTCCGATGCAGGGCGGGACGTCGGCCTACGGGCCGGGGGAGGGCGTGGCGACATCGCGCGGACCGGCACGCGGATGCGCCGACACCCCCACCCTGCTCGATTCAACGGACTTAGCGAAGGGCTAAGTCCTATCTCGCTTCCCTCCCCTCAAGGGGGAGGGAACGAGGGTGGGGTGACTCCTGCACTCGCCGGCCCTGCGCACAGCCATTCGAGCATAGCTCTCATGGCCTTCTCGCCTCAAACCGCGCCACCGGCGCGGTTTGTCCTTCGGCACGGCTCGAAGCGTTCGGGCCGAAGTGCACTCCACCGGAGCGAACTTGCGCTACGCGCGCAGCCCTCACCCGACGAATTTATTGTTCTTCGGGAAGCCGGTGGGCGGCTGGCGGCCGGCGGTGGCGCGGTCGCTGGCCCAATCGACCAGTTCTTCGGTGGGCTTGGAATAGGTGCGGCCGGAGCTGTCGGTCCAGGTGAGGCCGTCGGCGGCGTAGAAGGTCTTGATGTCGGAAATGCCGCCATCCTTGTAGCGCTGCAGGCGCACGCCCTTGCCACGGCTCATGGCGGCCAGTTGCGCCAGCGGGAACACGAGCAGCTTGCGGTTTTCGCCGATGACGGCGACCCGGTCGCCGATGCAGGGCACGATCAGCCGCGCCTCTTCGGGCAGCGAAACATTGAGGATCTGCTTACCCTTGCGGGTATTGGCGATGAGGTCATCCTCGTTGACGACGAAGCCATAGCCGGACGAGGAGGCGATGATGCGCTGCTTGCCCGGCGCATAAACGAAGAGAGCGACAATGTCCTGCCCTTCCTCGATATCGACCATGATGCGCACGGGCTCGCCCTGGCCGCGGCCGCCGGGGAGCTTGTCGGCGCCCAGTGTATAGACCTTGCCGCCGGTGGTCAGCATCAGGAGCTTGTCGGTCGTCTCACACTTGATGGCGAGTTTCAGCCGGTCGCCGGTTTTGAAACCCTTTTCGTCATTGACCTCGACCGTGTGGCCGCGCGGCGCACGGATCCAGCCCTTTTCGGAGAGAATGACCGTGATCGGCTCGCGCTCGATAAAGGCTTCGGAGACTTCGGCGGCATCGGCGGTCGGCGCGTCGCCATAAATGGTCCGTCGGGCGCCGAGCGCGTGGGTCGTTACGCCATCGGCCTCGAACAGCGGATAGGCCTTCTTGAGGGCCTCGACCTGCTTGGCGATTTCGCCCCACTGACGCTTGTCGGAGGCGAGCAGCGCTTCGAGCTTGCCCTTTTCCTCGGTGAGGTTCTTGTGCTCCTGCCGCAGTTCGATTTCCTCGAGCTTGCGCAGAGAGCGCAGGCGCATGTTGAGGATGGCTTCGGCCTGGTTGTCGGTGAGGCTGAAGGTGGCCATCAGGCTCGCCTTGGCATCGTCCTCCTCGCGGATGATGCGGATCACCTCGTCGAGGTTGAGATAGGCGATGATGTAGCCTTCGAGCACTTCGAGGCGGGCGGCAATCTGCTCCAGGCGGTGCTGGCTGCGGCGGACGAGCACGACTTTGCGGTGGTCGAGCCAGGCACGCAGCGCATCGGCCAGGCTCATGACGCGCGGCGTCATGCCCTTGTCGAGCACGTTGAGATTGAGGCTGAAGCGGACTTCGAGCTCGGTCAGCTTGAAGAGCTGTTCCATGAGAATGACCGCGTCGACCGTGCCGGCGCGCGGTTCGAGCACGAGGCGGATGTCGTCGGCGCTTTCATCGCGCACGTCGCGCAGCAGCGGCAATTTCTTGGCCAGCAGCAGTTCGGCAATCTTCTCGACGAGGCGCGACTTCTGCACGCCATAGGGAATCTTGGTGACGACGATCTGATAGACGCCCCTGCCCTTTTCTTCCTTTTCCCAGATGGCGCGATGGCGGAAGGCGCCGCGGCCGGTCTCGTAGGATTGGACGATGGACGAGCGGCTTTCCACCAACTGGCCGCCAGTGGGAAAATCCGGACCGCGGATCAGGTCGTCCATGGAGGGGGGCGCGGACAGATCGGCCTGGATCAGTTCCTCGGTCGTGGCGGCGGGATTGTAGATGAGCTTGAGCGCGGCATTGCAGAGCTCGACCAGGTTGTGCGGCGGCACGGAGGTCGCCATGCCCACGGCAATGCCGGTGGAGCCATTGGCGAGGAGGTTGGGAAAGTTCGAGGGCAGGACGGTCGGCTCTTCGTCTTCGCCGTCATAGGTCGGCTTGAAGTCGATGGCGTTCTCGGTGATGCCTTCGAGAAGGCGCGTCGCCACATCGGTCATGCGCGATTCGGTGTAGCGCATGGCCGCCGGGCTATCGCCGTCGATATTGCCGAAATTGCCCTGGCCATCGACCAGCGGATAGCGGAGGGCAAAATCCTGCGCCAGGCGCACCAGCGCATCGTAGATCGACTGGTCGCCATGCGGGTGGAACTTACCGATGACGTCGCCGACGATACGGGCGGACTTCTTGTAGCCCTGGTTGGGGTCGAGCCGCAGCAGGCGCATGGCATGGAGAATACGGCGGTGCACGGGCTTGAGGCCGTCGCGGGCATCGGGAAGCGCGCGCTGGGTAATGGTCGAGAGGGCATAGCTCAGATACCGCTCCTCAAGCGCCTGCTTGAGATCGACAATGCGCTGATCGTCGGGCGGCGGGAGGGTATCGGCGTCGGACATGCGGTGCTCAATCGATGAGAACGAATCGGGAGCAGATTAGCGCGGGCCGGATGGAAATGGTGCGGAGACACGCGGTTTTGCACGGGTTTGGCAGGCGACTCGGCGCCACCCGGTGCTTTAAATGGATTGCCCGGTCAAGCCGGGCAATGACGGGTGGGGGAGATCGGACCCTACCCCAAGGTCACCACCCGGCTTGACCGGGTGGTCCAGCTTGTCTCGCCTACTCCTCCGTCAGCAATTCGATCAGCTTTTCGCGGGTGGCGGGGGGATCGAGCTGGCGCTGGGACCAGACATACATGTCGAGGAAGTGGCCACTGAGACGGAAGGCAGCGCGGAGGTCGTCGGGCGAGGCGTTGCCACGCGCGTGGAGGAAGCTCGGCAGCGGCAGCAGCCGATCCTTGTAGGGCTCGGCCGCGGCGCGGCTGACGGCGCGGCCGGATTTGGGGGAGACGTGGGTCAGGTCCTCGGTGAGCCCCGTGGCGGCGCAGGTTTCGAGATCGAGACCGAAGCCGAGATCGTCGAGCAAGGCCAGTTCGAAGCGCGCCAAGGCCGCGGCGTCGGGCTCGTGGTCGATCAGGTCGAGGGCCATGCCCAAAAGCCGGTCATGCGGATCGCGCTCGGGCAGCAGGTGCAGGTGCTCGCAGACGGTCTGGGCCAGGTAGAGGCGCTTGCGGTCGGCGAAGAGGCCGGCGGCGCGACTTTGCAGCAACTCGACGTTAAAGGTGCCCAGATGATCCTCGAGACGCGCGCGCCAGGTGAGCTGGATGGTGTTGCCGGGCTGCAGCGTCGCGGCCAGCTTGGGCGAGCGACCGCCGCGAATAAGGCCGGCATAGCGGCCGCGTCCCGCCACCATGGCCTCGGCAATGACCGAGGTCTCGCCGTGGCGGCGGATGCCAATGAGCAGGGCTTCACCGGTCCATTCCATATCAGGCCTGGGCGGGGCGCGTTCGGCCCGCCAGGGCGCGATCGAACCAGACCATCAGCATGCCGCAGATGAGGAAGGCGGCGGTGATGATGGCAACGGTCACGACGACTTGCGGAACGCCCGCGGCAACATAGTCGATGAAGGGATAGGCGAAGTGACCCTCAGCCGAGCCGCGGAGCAGGGCATAGCCGAGATAAGCGACGGGATAGGCGGCCCAGAGCAGCGGATCGACCCAGCGCAGCGCTCCGCGCGGGACGAAGACAAGCCAGTAGATGGGAACGAGAAGCGGGGTAGCGCGGTGCAGCAGCACGTTGGCCAAGGCGGCGCCAGCGGTCAGCTCCTGCAAGCCCTGCAAGAGGAGGCCATAGACTACGCCAACGAGGACGATGGAAATGGTGACGCCGGCAATGGTGCGCGGGCCGACACTGCCCGGCCGGATGACCAGCAGCGTGAAGACCACCACGACGATGAGATTGGTGAGAACAGTGAAGTATCCGCCGAGGATCCAGAGGGTGACCGGCAGCGACCCTGTAGTGGCCATCTGCGCCTCGACGTGAATGCCGAGGCCCAGCCATGCCGCCAGGGCAATCAACAGCGCAGAAATCCGGGACAGCCAGGACATCGGTCTCCTCCGGGTATGCATCAGGGTTAGCCGCTGGCGGCGCCAATTTCCAGTGGGCCGACGGCGCCCGTCGCGATGGAGGCATTCAAGACGTCATTCGGATCCGTCGCCCGTTGCGCCGATACCCTCTTCCAGCTTGCGTTTCAGGTGCTCCAGGACTGCGGCTGCGACGGCAATCTTGGGGGCGTCCAACCCCTCGGCGAGACCATCGACCCAGGGACGCTGCACTTTGCCGATCTCATCCATGGCCTGCCTCCCCTTGGCCGTAAGGCAAACAAGCTTGGCCCGGCGATGATGCGGATTTTCCCGCAGTTCGACGAAGCCGCCGTCCAGCAATTCATTGACCAGACGCTGAACGCCCTGACGGGTCGAGCCCATGTCGCGAGCGATATGGGCCACCGGCTGCGGCGCGGGAGCCATGGCGACAGCACCGAGAATCTGCCAGCGGGCGCTGGTCAGTCCCAAGGGAGAGACGAGTTGGTCTCCCGCCATGGTAAGCCGAGCATTGGCTCGAAAGATGTCGAGAAACAGCGCGCTGAGCGCCGTGGATGCGTCGTCAGATTTCATATTGACAGCATAAACCCGTTTCGACAACATATTGTCAATTCAGCAGGTGCTGAATGCAATCCATGGAGACCAGATATGTCCGACCAACACAAGAAGCGCTCCGTTTTCCGCATCGACAGCTTTGCCGTTCCCGCCGAGGCCCGCACGGCCGTGCTCGCGCAACTGCACGAGACCCAAAGCTTCCTCGACGGGCAGCAGGGGTGCCTCCAAAATCTCGTGCTGGAACATCATTCCGGGGCGGACCGCTTCAATGTCGTGACGGTGGTCGAGTGGGAAAGCGAAACGCACCTGGCCAGCGCCAAGGCGGCGATGATGGACAAGCGCCGCGCCACCGGCTTCGATCCGGAGCGGTTCCTGAGGTCTCATGGGGTGGAGGCCAACATGACCAATTACGAACCCCTCAGCTAGGCGGGGTCAGGCCTTGCCGCTGGGGAATTCGAGGCCCATTTCGCGATAGCGCTCCGGGTCGTCGGCCCACTTTTCACGCACCTTGACGAAGAGGAAGAGGTGGATAGGCACCTCGTACATCTCCATCAGTTCCCGGCGGCTTTCAGCACCAATGGCCTTGATGGTCTGGCCGCCGGCGCCGAGCACGATCTTCTTGTGGCTCTCGCGGCTGACATAAACGACCTGGTCGATCTTGTAGGAGCCGTCCTTCTGGATCTTGAAGCTCTCGGTCTCGACCGTGGCATTGTAGGGAATCTCGTCATGGACGCGCAGGAACAGCTTTTCGCGCGTGATCTCGGCGGCGGTGATGGCCATGGTGAGATCGGTGAGGTGATCCTCGGGGAAATGCCAGGGGCCGGGCGGGATGTGCTTGATGCACCAGTCGATGAAATCCTTGACGCCGTGGCCCTTGAGGGCGGAGAGCATGAAGGTGGCTTCAAACCGCAGGCGCTCGTTGAGAGACTGGGAGAGCGCCAGCAGGCTCTCGTGCTTGACGGTGTCGATCTTGTTGAGGATCAGCACCTTGGGCTGGCGGATGTTTTCGAGGCCTTCGAGCAGGGTTTCGATATCAGGGGTGACGCCGCGATCGGCATCGAGGATGAAGGCGACGATGTCGCTATCCCCTGCCCCGCCCCAGGCGTTCTCCACCATGGCGCGTTCGAGCCGCTTCTTGGGGGCGAAGATGCCGGGCGTGTCGACGAACACAAGCTGAGCAGAATCCAGCGTCAGCACGCCGCGCACCTGGCTGCGGGTGGTCTGGGCCTTGTGGGTGACAATGGATACCTTGGTGCCGACCAGGGCATTGAGCAGGGTCGACTTGCCGGCATTGGGCGCGCCCACGAGGGCAATGAAGCCGCAGGACGTGTCGGCGAGTTCATCAGGCGTGTTCATTGGCGTTCCTTCCAGACATTCTGGCGGACGAGAAAGAGTTCGGCGACCCGGTGTTCGGCGACCTTCTTGGAGGGTCCGATGGCTTCGAGCCGATCGAAGCCGCCAAGCTCCACCGCAATGGTGAATTCGGGTGCGTGGTCGGGGCCGGTCCGCTCAACGAGCTGGTAGACGGGCGGTTCGAGGCCCCGGGCCTGGGCCCATTCCTGCAGCGTGGTCTTGGCATCGGCGCGATTGGCCTGGCCCTCCACGAGGTATTCGGCGAAATGCCGCTCAATGAAGGTGCGGGCCGGCTCCAGGCCGCCATCGAGATAGATGGCGCCGATGATGGCCTCGGTGATGTCGCCCAGGATAGCGTCCTTGTCGGCGCCGCCCGAGCGGGCCTCGCTGTCCCCCAGGATCATCTCCTTGCCCAGATCGAGCTGACGGGCGATGTCGGCGCAGGTTTCCTTGCGTACCAGGGTATTGAGCAGCCGGCTCAGCTCCCCCTCATTGGATGTGGGGTAGCGCTGGTAGAGCATATCGGCCACCACGAGACCGAGCACCCGGTCGCCCAGGAATTCCAGCCGCTGATAGGAATTCTCGATGCGCTTGCCGGGCGAGATGGCGCTGGAATGGCTCAGCGCGCGGTCCAGAAGAGCCGGGTCGGCAAAGCGGTAGCCAAGCCGGAACTGGAGCTTTTCGTGGATCTTGTCGCGGCGGCTCACGGCGCTTCCAGATTGGTGTCCGGCTGGTCGGAATAGACCGAGCGGAACATGCGGTTCCAGCGGACATTGGCCGGCCACTGCCAGATCTGCCAAGGCGGAATGTTGTCCTGGATGGAGAAGAAGATGGCCTCGGCCTTGGCGATCAGGTTGACCGACGGGACGTAGCCGACCTGCGAAAGGACGCGGCTGTCGGCGGAGCGGTCGCGGTTGTCGCCCATCATGAAATAGTGGCCGGCAGGAACCAGATATTCGGGCGTATTGTCGAGCGAGAGGTTGTCGCCGATTTCCTGGATGATGTGGGCCGTGCCTTCGGGGAAGGTCTCGCGATAGATGGTGACTTCGCGGCTGTCGCCATTGCTGTCGGTGTCGATGGCCTTGCCCACTTCCTCGCGCTCGACCATGGTGCCGTTGATGTAGAGGCGGCCGTCCTGCATCTGGATGCGGTCGCCCGGCAGGCCGACGATGCGCTTGATGTATTCCATGTTCTGCGGCACGGGCCGGAACACGGCGATGTCGCCGCGATTGGGATTGCGGCCAAGGATGCGGTTGTTGATCGGCAGCTCGAAATCGAGCAGCGCGAAATCGCCGTAGCGGCCGAGCGAGAACGAGTGCTTGCCATAGCCCCAGACGTACTTGTTGGCGACGAAGTAGTCGCCGATCATCAGCGTCTGCTGCATGGAGGCGGTGGGAATGGAAAACGGCTGGTAGAAGAAAAACCGCAGCACGATGGCGATCAGCAGCGCTTCGACGATGACGACGAAGGTTTCCACCCACTCATTGGTCTTCTTGGCGGGCTTGTCGGCAGGCTGGGTCATGGTTTTTCCCGGAATGGCGGTGCGGAAGCGTTAGGCGTTTGACCGCGCCCGGTCAACTTGCATGATTTGCCTCTCTGGCGGCCTATTTGACCGGCAGGGCTTCGATGATGACAAAGGCCTGCGCGAAACCCGCGTCGTCGGTGATGGTGAGGTGGATATGGGGCTCGTGTCCCTCCGGGACAAGACGAGCCAGGGCCCGCGCCGCGCCATTGGTCAGGTGCATGGTCGGCTTACCCGAGGGCAGGTTCACGACGCCCATATCGCGCCAGTAAACGCCCCAGGAAATGCCCGTGCCCAAAGCCTTGGAGCAGGCCTCCTTGGCAGCGAAGCGCTTGGCATAGGAGGCGGCCCGCTGGGCGCGGCGATCGGACTTCTTCTGCTCGATCTCGGTAAAGCAGCGATTGGTGAAGCGGTCCCCGTATTTCGCCAGCGTCTGCTCGACGCGGTGAATCTGGATGAGATCGGAACCGAGGCCGACGATCATTTCACACCCTGAATGCCGCGGCTGCCAGGCTTGATGGCCGGAATGGCGGCCAGTTCGGGCGGAAGCTGGTCGGCGGGATAGGCGGGGACCTTGAAATCGATGAGCTTGATCAGCGGCACGCCGACATCGGCTTCGCCGCCGGAGCGGTCGATGAGGCAGGCAGCGGCAACGACATTGGCGCCAATCTTGCGCAGCGACTCGACGCATTCGCGGATGGAAAGGCCGGTGGAGACGATGTCCTCGACCACCACGACCTGGTCATCCGCCCCGATCTCGAAGCCGCGGCGCAGCTCGAACTGGCCCTCGACGCGCTCCGTATAGAGGGCCGGGACGCCCAGGTGACGCGAGGTTTCGTAGCCGGGGATGATGCCGCCAATGGCCGGAGAGACCACCTTGGTGACGCCGGGCACCTCGGCGCGGATGCGTTCGGCCAGCGCCTTGCAGAGCTTTTCGGTCTGGCTGGCATACTGGAAGACTTTTGCCTTCTGCAGGAAGACGGGCGAGCGCAGGCCCGAGGACAGAATGAAATGCCCTTCCAGCATGGCGCCGCAATCGCGGAAAATCTGCAGAACGTCGTCTTTATCCATCGCGCGGGCTCCTATCGACACTGCCGTCCCATTCGAGCGTCGAGATCATTCCCGCCTCGCGTATGCCGGCCCGCTGCACGGCGGACAGGCCAGGACTGCGCTTGAGCGTTGCCAGAACATCGGTCAGTTGCGCAAGGTCGCGCACCTCGATTTCAAAGATCATCTGGTGGAAGTCGGGCGAAATCATCCGCATCACCAGATTGTTGATGTTGGCCTCGCAGGCGGCAATGGCCGCGGAAATCTGCGCCAGCGAACCGGGCTTGTTGACCGATTCCATCGAGATGACCGTCGGGTAGAGCTTGTCCTCGCCGCGCGTCAGGTTCCAGCGCACATCGACCCAAGCAACATCGCTGTCATGCTTAGCGATCAGCGCATCGGAATGAATGGGGTAGACGGTGAGCGGGTTGTCGGGCTCGAGAATGCCCACCAGCCGGTCGCCGGGCACGATCCCCTCCCCCGACACGGTGACGGGCGTGTGGAAATCGAGCTGGGCCAAGGCGGCCTTGGCCTGCGGGCCGGAGCGCTGGCCGCCGGGGACGCGGAAGCGGAACTCCTCGGACCCGCGCAGCGCGAACCAGCCATCGGCCGTATCGGCTACGGGCAGTTCGAGCTTGCGGCGCCGCTTGCGGATGCCCTTGACCTGCGCCAGGGCGACGGAAAGTGGCTCGGAGCCGATCTTGCCCTCGCCCACGGCCACGAGGAGCTCGCGCTTGCTGGGCAGTTCGAGGGCCTCGGCCAGGGCCTTGGCCTCGCTATCGTCGAGCATGACGCCTTCGCGCTCTAGCATCATGTTCAGCACATGTTCGCCCAGGGCAAAGGCGCGCTGGGCCGCCGCGTGACGCACCGCCCGCCTGATAGCAGCGCGGGCCTTGCCGGTGGCGGCAATGCCGATCCAGTTGGACGGCGGACGATGGTTCTGGTCGCGCAGGATTTCCACTTCGTCGCCCGAGCGCAACTGTGTGACGAGCGGCAGGATGAGGCCGTTGATCTTGGCGCCGACACAGGTGTCGCCGATATCTGTATGCAGGGCATAGGCGAAATCGATGGGCGTGGCGCCTCGCGGCAGGGCGATGAGACGGCCGCGCGGCGTGAAGCAGAAGACCTGATCCTGGAACAGTTCGAGCTTGGTGTATTCGAGGAAGTCCTCGCTCGAAATGCCTGACGTCAGGTGCGAAATGGTCTGCCGCAGCGAGCCATAGGCATGCGACTCCATCTCGATGCGGCCGAGATTGGCCGAAGCACCATCCTTGTAGAGGGCGTGGGCGGCGATGCCGAATTCGGCGATGCGATCCATGGCCTCGGTGCGGATCTGCAGCTCGACGCGCTGGCGGCTGGGGCCGACAATGGTGGTGTGGATCGACTGATAGTCGTTGTGCTTGGGGACTGAGATATAGTCCTTGAAGCGACCGGGGACGACCTTCCAGGTGGTGTGGACCAGCCCCACCGTCCGGTAGCACTCTTCCTCCGAGCCGACGACGATACGAAAGCCGATCATGTCGGAAAGCTGCTCAAGTGCGATCGACTTCCGCTCGATCTTGGAGAAGATCGAATAGGGCGACTTAACCCGTGCCTTGACGCGGGCGGCGATGCCGGCCTCGGCCAGGCGCTCGCTCAGTTCGGCGGTAATGGTGTCGATGGTCTCGCGATTGTCGGCCTGCATCTGCTCGAGGCGCGCGGTGATGGCCTCGTAGTGATCGGGCTGGAGAATGCGGAAGCTCAGATCCTCGAGCTCGTTGCGCATGTCCTGCATACCCATGCGTCCCGCCAGGGGGGCATAGATATCCATCGTCTCCTGCGCGATGCGCCGCTGCTTTTCGGGCGCCATGAACTGCAGGGTGCGCATGTTGTGCAGGCGATCAGCAAGCTTGACCAGCAGCACGCGCACATCCTGGCTGATGGCCAGGAGGAGTTTTCGTAGATTTTCGGCCTGGGCTTCCTCGCGTGACACGAGGTTGAGGCGCTCGATCTTGGTCAGGCCATCGACAATGGTGCCAATCTCGCCGCCAAAGAGCTGATCGATCTCGGCGCGGGTGGCGTCGGTGTCCTCGATCGTGTCGTGCAACAGGCCAACAGCGATGGAGGCATCATCGAGCTTCAGCTCGGTCAGGATGGCCGCGACTTCGAGCGGATGATTGAAATAGGGGTCGCCGGAGGCGCGCTTCTGCGAGCCATGCTTCTGCATGGCGTACACATAGGCCTTGTTCAACAATTGCTCATCGGCGTTCGGGTTATAGGCCTGAACGCGTTCGACGAGCTCGTACTGACGCATCATGGATTAAGTCGCCCGCTCGCAGAAAAAGAGCTTAGCGCCTGTATCAGAAATGAAAAGAGCGCCCGGCGCATGCCGGACGCTCCCTGATATAATCGGATCACCATGTGCCGCAAGGCCGGTGCATGCCATTCGCGCGCAGCTCTCATGGCCTAGTCCGCTCAAATCGCTCCACTGGAGCGATTTGCAGGACGCGGCCTAGTCGTCCCGACGCTCCGGCGGAGCCAGGCTCTCGATGCCGCGCAGCAGTTCTTCTTCACTGATGGTGTCGAAGTTGATGGCGTCGTCGTCGCCGGCGCTCTCGATCATCGGAGCGGCGGTGTTTTCGGGCTCGTCGACCTCGACATACTTCTGCAGCGAGTGGATCAGATCCTCGTGCAGGTCTTCGGGCGAAATGGTGGCGTCGCCGATTTCGCGCAGGGCAACGACCGGATTCTTGTCGTTGTCGCGGGCCACGGTGATCTGGGCGCCGGAGGAAATCATGCGCGCGCGATGGGCGGCCATGAGGACGAGATCGAAGCGATTCTCGACCTTTTCGATGCAGTCTTCAACGGTGACGCGTGCCACGAACGTCTCCACACTTGGGGGAATGAAGGGTCGCAATACACGTTCGACAGCGCGATGACAAGTGCGGTGGGAAACGGGATGCCCGGCGGGCGGCCAGCTTTACGGATGTCGCCAAATGTGCGAATACCGAATTTAAGCTTTAAAGATAGCAGTGGAATTTAATCAACTCTCCGTCCCGGACGGCTTTTTCAGCGCCGCGGCCCTGCCCTGCTCCAAGGATATTCGTTATGGCCATTGATCCTCGCGAGAAGATCGCCCTTTTCATCGACGGCGCCAATCTCTATGCCACTTCCAAGGCGATCGGCATCGACATCGATTACCGCAAGCTTCTGACCGAATTCAGCGCCAAGGCCTACCTGCTGCGCGCTAACTATTACACGGCGCTGGTCGAGGACCAGGAATACTCGTCCATCCGTCCGTTGATCGACTGGCTCGACTACAATGGCTACACGGTGGTCACCAAGCCGGCGAAGGAATTCACCGACTCCATGGGCCGCCGCAAGGTCAAGGGCAATATGGATATCGAACTGACCGTCGACGCGCTCGAACAGGCCCCCTATTACGACCATTTCGTGCTGTTTTCCGGCGACGGCGACTTCACCGCGCTGGTGGCGGCGCTGCAGCGCAAGGGCAAGCGCGTGACCGTCGTTTCGACGCTGTCGACATCGACGCCGATGATTTCGGACGATCTGCGGCGGCAGGCGGATTTCTTTATCGACGTGGCCGATCTCGCCAAGACCGTCGGGCGGCCACAGGTGCAGCGGCCGGTCGAGGCCTAGCGCGATCAAGGCCCCCTCACCCGGCACTGCGCGCCGACCTCTCCCCCAGAGGGAGAGGTAAAAGACTAGCCCCGCCCGCCTTCCTTCATGATGCGGGCCTTGTCTCGGTTCCAGTCGCGGTCGCGTGCGGTGGCACGCTTGTCGTAGTTCTTCTTGCCCTTGCCCACGCCAATAAGCAGCTTGGCCTTGCCCTGGTCGTTGAAGAAGAGTTTCAGCGGCACGATGGTATTGCCCGCGCGGGCCACTTCCTGGTCGAGTTTGGCAAGCTGCTTCTTGCTGACGAGGAGTTTGCGCGGACGCTTTTCCTCGTGGTTGAAGCGGTTGGCCTGCAGATATTCGGGGATATGCGAATTGATCAGCCAGAGTTCGCCGCGTTCGGGCGAGGCATAGGATTCGGCGATCTGCGCCTTGCCCAGGCGCAGGGACTTCACCTCGGTACCAGTCAGCACGATGCCCGCTTCGATGGTTTCGCCGATTTCGTAGTCGAAGCGCGCGCGACGGTTCTCGGCCACCTGGCCGTGGCTGATCCACCCACTCTTGCTTTTGTCGTTCTTGCTGGCGGCCATGGAGAGCTACTTACCTAAAATGGATTGCCCGGCCCCCGGGTCTGGCCCGAGGGTAGCCGGGCAATGACGAAGGATCGCGAAGGTTGCGCCGGAACTAGATAAGACCTGCATGAGCCATTGCAAAGTCCATCGCTTCTTCCGCTGCCTTGGTGGCGGGCACGAGCGGCAGGCGCAGCTCGTTGGCGCATAGGCCGAGACGGCTCGCGCCATACTTGGCCGGCGCCGGGCTCGGCTCGATGAACACGGCCTTGTGCAGGTGGACGAGCTTGTCCTGGATGGCGAGCGCGCCCTTGAAGTCGCCGGCAAGGGACAGTTCCTGCATCTGCGAACAGAGGCGCGGCGCAACGTTTGACGTCACCGAGATGCAGCCATTGCCGCCATGGGCATTGAAACCCAGAGCGGTGATGTCTTCGCCCGAGATCAGCAGAAAATCGGTGCCGAGCTTGGCGCGCTGCAGGCTGGCGCGACCGAGATCCGCCGTCGCATCCTTGACGCCGATAATGTTGGAATGGGCTTCGCGGAGGCGCGCGATGGTGTCGACACTGAGGTCGACAACAGTACGACCAGGAACGCTGTAGAGGACAACGGGAATACCGACGGCCTTGGCCACTGCGGAGAAGTGCTGGAAAAGCCCTTCCTGGCTCGGCTTGTTGTAATAAGGCACGACGGACAGCACGGCGTCGGCACCGGACTTCTCGGCATGCTGTGCCAGCGACACGGCTTCGGCCGTGGCGTTCGAGCCCGCGCCCGCCAGAACCGGCACGCGGCCGTTTGCCACTTCCACGCAGATTTCGACGACACGATTGTGCTCTTCATGGCTGACCGTGGGGCTTTCGCCCGTGGTGCCGACGGGCACCAGACCATGGGTGCCTTCGGCAATCTGCCAATCGACAAAGCTGGCGAAGGCTTTCTCATCCACGGCCCCATCGCGCATGGGGGTGATGAGAGCCGTAATCGAACCACGCAGCATTTGTCGGAATTCCTCAATTGGGCGCCGGTCTTGGGCCGGCCATTCTGGTCTGTGTCTGGTGCGGCCCCTCGCGGCGCCGAACCGGCCGCACCATACTTTCATCGGCGGCCCGCCACAAGGCACGCGAAACGGCTTGTGACTCGCGCCATGGGGCCGGTAAATGGGGCGCATGATTTCGTTGTTCTCCCGTCGGCGCAAGGTTCCTGGCGACCATCCGGCCTTTGCAGGCCTGCCCGTTTCGCTCATCACCATGGGCGACGCGCGCACGCGGGCGGCCGTCCATCTGCGGGGCAACTTCGGTCAGAGGCGACTCCCGCTGGTATGCCTGGCCGGCTACACCCGCAACATGAGCGATTTCGCGACTTTTGCCGATTACTTTCAACGCCTTGGCAGCGGCCAGTGGCCCATGGTTCTGATCGACTTGCCCGGCCGCGGCCGCGCCGACGACAGGCCCCGCACCAGCCAATATGGCACGGTGAGCGACGCGCAGGACGTGGCCGATATCCTCGCGGCCCTGGGCATCGGACGGGCTGTGATCCTGGGACAGGGTCATGGGGGACAGGTCGCGATGGCCCTCGCCAGCCGGCATCCGCTGCTCATTGGCGGGACGATCCTGCTCGACAGCGGCCCGGTGACGGATTCGCGCGGCATCGTGCGCCTGCGCAACAACCAGGCCCATCTCGACAGCCTGCGCGGCAGCAAGGCGGTGACCCAGGGATTTCGCCGGATCCTGGGCGGAGATTATCCCGGCCATGCCGCCGAAGAACTCGATGCCCTGGCGGCGCGCAGCTTCTGGTTCGACAAGCGCGGACGGCCTCGCGCGCTGTTCGACAGGCGGCTGATCGAACGGATCAAGGATATCAGCTTCGACGACGTGCTGGTGCCGCAATGGCCGCTTTACGATGCGCTCAAATGCGCGCGGCTCATGTTGCTGCGTACGCAACTGACCGACCAGGTGCGGCGCGAAACGTTCGAGGAAATGGTGCGCCGCCGCCCGGACGCCGAAGCCGTGACCATCATGGGCCAGGGCTCTCCGGCGCTGTTCGACCAGCAATCGGAAATCGAGGCGGTGGCCGAATTCGTGTTCCATGCCGGCACGGCACGGCGCAAGGCGGCCTGACCTAAGCCGGAGCGGTCGCCGTCAGCAGCAGCACGGCCTGCTCCACCCACTGCTCGCGCCGGATACGGCCCTTGACCGCGATGCGGCCTTCCAGCCAATCGATATGCGACGGCGTCCAGGCCACGATCTGGTCGAGATGGTAGATCCCCAGATCATGCAGCGCTGATTCCGTTTTTGCGCCGATCCCCTTGATTTGCCTCAGATCGTCCGGCTTGCCATGACGCGGCGCGGGGAGCTGTGGCGGCCGCAGTTGCATTGCGGGGACGGGCTTGACGGAAGGCTCCGCGACGTCGCGCTCGACCGCAGTGGCAAGCCGTCGCGCCGCGGATTTTCCGGCGGGTGTGGCGGTCGTCGGCGACACGGCAATTGCCGTCGCTATCGACTGGGCCTCGTGGCGGGACACCACGCGTGGACGCGCCGCGAGCGTACGCCAGGCGACATGGGCGCCGTAGCCCAGAGCGCAGCCGATCAGATAGGCAACCGAAATAAGAAGAGCAATCTCGAGCACATGGTCGAGCGGGATCACGGCGCGCCCTCACCTGGCCGGCGCGACAGGCTGAGCCATCCCGTCACGAGGCCGATTGCAGCAGCCACGGCCATATAGGGCCAGTAGATGCCACAGAGGAAGACGACCGTTTCCAGCAGATCGGACATGGCTCAGTCCTGGTCCTCCGGGGCTCGCACCGAAACGACGATGCGGCGGTTGGCCCGCTTGCCTTCCGCCGTGGCATTGTCGGCCACGGGCTGGGTCTCGCCATAGCCGATGGCGTAAAGGCGGGAGGGCGAAACATTGCGCTCGACAAGCGCATTGACCACGGCCTCGGCGCGCGCGACCGACAGGGCCAGATTGAGCTGATCATCGCCATCGCTGTCGGTATGGCCTTCGACTTCAATGACCGCATCGGGGCAAAGCAGCAGCGCCTGCGCGAAGGCATCGAGCTCCGCCGCCGCGCCGGCCGCAATGATGGCCGCGCCCGACTGAAACAGGATGGCGTTATGGGCGGAGAGTTCGGCGAGCCGCGCCTGACACTGGGCAAGGCCCGATGGCGCGGTAATGGCGGCGCTCCAGGCGGAGCCGAGGGTCGCCACTTCGGCTTCGATGGCAGCCCGATCGGCTTCGCTCGCGGCCTCGCCGGAGAGGCGCCAGTTGCCGTCGGACAGGACCAGTTCGCCCGGTTGCAACCGCATCAGGGTCCGCGCACCGGTCTGCGCCGCCAAGGCAAATCCCTCGGGCGCATCGGGCACGACAGAGAGCGCACCGGCATCGCCGCCGGTCAAGGTGGCCAGATATTGGGCAGTGGCAGGAGCCGGCACCTGGCCGCCAAGGGTGACGGTGCCGTCGTCGGCCCGGATTGCCCTGAACGGATAGCCGGAAGCAGTGGGAGTTGCGGCCAGCGGCGGCTCGGCTGGCTGTGCAACCGGCGGGGCTGTTGCTTCGACCACCGGATCTTTCAGCTTGAGGCTCCAGCGCGGCGACGCAGTGCCCAGAAGCGTGGTCGCCGAGGCGAAGGCGTCGGGAGCCAGGGCCAGACCGGTGGCCGACCATTTTTCGCCATCGAAAGCGACTTCGCCTTCGGCCAGCAAAGCCAGCACGTCGAGGGCCTGCAGCACATCCGACGAAAAACCTTCCGGCGCATCCGCGCGCAATTCGGTCTGGTCATCGACAGCAGGGCCGGCGCGGACCGCCAGGAAACGCTGCAGGGACTCGGCGGGGACAGTACCGGCCAAAGTGACGCCATCGGCGGATTTGGTGGCCGACCAGATATAGGGCGCAGCAGGGGCAAGGTCGGGCACAGATATGTCTGCATCCTGGCTGGCGCCGAGCGCTGCTGCGAGCGACAGCGCGGTTTCCTTCTGAATGCCGTCGGCGGCGGCACCGACGAGGCTCCAGGACGTTCCGTCATAGACTACCCTGCCCTGCTCGAGGCTCAGCAGTGTCTCGACCGCAATGCGCACATTGTCGGCAAAGCCCCCGGGCGCGCCATGAGCGATGCGGCTCGTGTCAGCCACGCGCGTGCCGACATGCACCTTGAGCCAGGATTGCACCGACGCGGCCGGAACATTACCGGCAAACAGGAAACTGCCATCCGCCAGGCGCTCGGCCGACCAGAGATAGGGGTCGGCAAAGCCGGGGCTCTCGGCGGGTTGCGAGAGGGCAAGTGTCCAGCCGGAGCGGGCAAGTCCGCGGATGGCATACTCGCTTTCAATCGACCCCTTGTCGATGGCAGACCTTGGCTCGCCCTCGACCGTCCAGCCATCGCCATCGAAACTGACGACGCCGCTGCGCAGCCAGGGCAGGAAATTGAGCGCCTGCTCGGCGGCAGCCACGAAACCCGCCGCCTCGCCCGAGGCATAGCTGACGGTGGAGCGCGCCGCTGGCCCCGCTTCGGCAAGCAGACGCGCCTCGATGTCGGGATTGGGCAGCAGCCCCTCGAGAGTCACGCTGCCGGCGGAATCGCGCCGGATCGTGAACGTATAGCTGGCGGCCCGCGGCGCTTCGACGGCGTTCTCGGCGAGCAAAACACCCTGCGGCACGTCGGAGGCGAGACGATCAAGCACGGTGCGGAAATCGGTGGATGAGCGGGCCATGCCGGAGACCGACAGGGTCGAACCGGAAAGCAATATCCGCCCCTCGCTCAGGTGGTCCAGAAGGTTGAGACCGTAGTCCGCGGCCCGATGGTAGGCATCGGGCGCGCCTGCACCGAACTTGAGAAAACTGACATCGGCGCCATCAATGGCAGCAAACTGCTCGCGCGTCGCTTCGTCGGGCACAAAGCCGTCAAAGACCAGCGTGCCGCCCGCCTGCCTTGAAATGCTGAGCCAATAGTCGGCCACGCGCGGGGACGAGAGGGTGACGATGGAATTGGGGCCGGAAACGGCTTCGGTCACCGCCTGCGCGATTTCGATGCTCGGTGGGACACCGGTCAATTCGCTGACCCCATCGACGATGCGCGCCTCGCCCTGCTCGAGGCGGGCCAGTTGCTCGACCAGCAACCTGGTCTGTTCGGCAAAACCCTCCGGCGCGCCGGAGGCGAGCGACAGGCCAGTGGCGACCGGGATGCCCGAAACATCGGCCATGCGCAGGCGCTCAACGATGCGCTCTTCGGGCACGTGGCCTGAAATGGCGATCCGCTCGCCGTCGAACTCTGCGCGCCAGGTATAGGGTGCGACCCGCACCGGTTCGAGCCGGATCTCGCCGCGGGCGATCCCGGAGGGCAGTTGGGCGAGCGCGATCTGCAACTGGCCCAGAGCCTTTTCGGAGCCGGCGCGACCGACGGCATTGAGCGTAAGGCCGGACAGTTCGAAATAGCCGTTCTCAACCAGCGGCGCCTGGGCAAGGGCGAAGTCGACCGCCGCGCGCCAAGGGGCGGAAGCGGGCTGGCCGGAGCGGATCTGGAGATCGGCGGTGGCGACGCCGTCAAGCGCAGTGAGTTCCTGTCGCTGAGCTTCATTTGCCACGCTGCCAAAAACAGTTACGGCGCCATCTTCAATCGAAACATTAATTCGGAACGGTGCCGCGAGCGGCGCGATGGTGACCGTTTCTTCGACGCCGGCCACCCCCGCGATCGCGTCGAGTCCGGCGAGGGCAAGTTGCTTTTCGTCGTCGCTCGGAGTTGTGCCGTCGAGATGGATGCGGCGGCCGTCCACCGAGATATGGGCCCAATCGGCGCCTGCGGCGGCAAGAGAAGCCCTGCCCTCCGCGGCCAAGGTGTCGAGCATGGTCGGCGTGGCCATGGCGAGAGCGGCAACCGTGCCGCCCAATACTGTCACAAGGCCCGGCGCCACCCACTTGAGGAGGTCCCTGATCATCCCGAATCCATTGGAAAACCGCAACTTTCGGAACGGTAGATGATTTGCCGGGACAGACAAAGAAAAACCCGCAGGGCTGCGGGCAAAACCAACATCAACTCGCTGTCAGGAAAATCCAGGATGGGCCGGGTGACAGGCGCATCCATGAGCGGCGAGATCGCGAGCGGAGCTTTGAAGACTTGATCGCTGGATGGTCTTGCCCCGCAGCAACCGGCGTTCAAAAATTGTGCGCCGCTATGGCAAAAAGAAAGGCCCGGCAGAGCCGGGCCTTTCCGAATTCAGTCGTAATCCAAGGATTACTTGAATTCCTTGGCGGCCTTGAAGGTGACCTTGTAGGCACCGGTCGAGTGGGCCTGAGCAGCGAGGGTCGATTCGAAACCACCACCCGGCTTCCACTCGAGAGTGGCCTTACCGTAGACGTCGTGCGGCTCAGCAACAACTTCGCTGGTGTGGAAGTAACCAACTTCACCCTTGACGGTGATGGTTTCGCTGACGGCGTAAGCCAGTTCAGCAGCAACCTGGTAGGTCTCGTTGTTCGAGGTCGAGGTGTTCTCATCGAACCAGCGAGCGCCGACGTTGATGGTCACGCCTTCGGTGACGGTGGCACCGACGGAACCGCCGACGCCAACCTGGCCCGGACGAGCCACGCCGCCGACCTGGCCACCCAGAGCTTCACCCGAGAGGGCGATGGTGAACATGTCGAACTTGGCCTGGGCCGAAGCCAGGACGTTCCAGGAGTTGTCGCCGTTGGCGAGAGCGCCGTAAGCACCAGCGCCGACGATGCGGAAGGCGTCGAAGGTGCCGTCGAAGCCGGCATGGACCCACCAAGCATTGACGTCGCCGTCGAGGATGCCGTTGGCACCAGCAGTGACGTGGGCCTTGATGCCTTCGCCAGCGTATTCGATCACACCGATCAGGTTGCCAGCGTCAGCAGCGGTCTTTTCGAGAGCTTCGAGACCAGCCTTGACCTTCACGCCGTTGCCGAGGTCGGAAACGATCTGGATGGCATGGCCGTCAGCCTTGCCGCCGTAGACCGAGCCAACGCCCTTGTCGACGATTTCCGAGTTGAACAGGGCGAGCCAGTTCAGCGGCTCGTCGTCGCCAACGTTGGCGATCGAGCCCTTCTTACCAGCCATGATGGTGGTGGTGTCGCCGATCGAGACGAAGGCTTCGTCGATTTCGACCAGGTTCGAAGCAGCCGAGGTGACGACTTCGTTCACAACGACGGTCTTGCTTTCGTTCTTCAGCTTGATGGTGGCCGAAGCGGGACCGAAGTCGCTCGAAGCGGTACCAACGAACTTCAGCCACGAGTCAACGTCCGACGACCAGTCCTGGGTCAGCGAGCCAGTGCCGTTGTTGTCGAGGATGCCGAGGGTGCCGATGTGCGAGTTAACCAGCCAGGCGTTGCCAGCATAGTCACCGTAGTTGAATTCATAGGTGACCTTGCCCGAGATCTGCAGGCAGTTGTCCGAGGACGAGATGGTCAGGCCCGAGATACCCAGGGAGTCGCAAACGTCGAGCGAGGTGAGGACGCCCAGATCGGCAGCGTAGCCAGCGGTCGAGAGACCAGCGGCAGCAACAGAACCGAGGATAAGGCTCTTGAGTTTCATTATTTGACCTCCAAAGTCAGTCATTCTTAGTGCCGGTTACCCAGCGGTTTGTCGAAACGCGACCACACTATTCGTGGTGCAGTGTGTTGCCGTCGCGTTGCGACCGACAAACGATCCCATGCATGGATTCGCAAGACCCACTCTACCCATGCAAAATTCGGACGCAATCGCGACAAGAGGCTTTTGGGGCGGTCACAATCTGGTTGCATAGCGGTTGTTGCAGATTCAGCACACAGAACGAAACGGACTGTTAAGCGGCATGAACAGATCGTTAAAATCTGCGGTATCGTAGACGTTTGCGCGTGCGGACAGCCGCCGCGCAGGCTTTTGCCAAGGCGTCTGCGGCCTGCCAAAAACGCGGCATGGGCGTGGTGCAAATATGGAGATGACGATGGGCGACAGGGGAATTGCACTGGTCACCGGAGGTACGTCAGGCATTGGCCTCGCCGTAGCGTGCGGTCTGGCGCAGGACGGCTGGGAAGTGGTGATCTGTGGCCGCAGGCGCGACCTGGTGGACCAGATCGGTCGCGAGCACGGCATTGCCGGACAGGTCTGCGACGTCAGCGACCCGGAATCGGTGGCGCGTCTGTTCGAGGGAATCAGGGCGAGCCACGGCCGCCTTGACCTGGTGTTCAACAATGCCGGCCGGTTTGCTCCGGCCAGGATCTTCGGCGACCTGGATGTCGCCACGTGGCGCGAGATGATCGACACCAATCTCAATGGCGCCTTCTATGTCGCCCGCGAGGCCTTTCGGCTGATGCGCGAGCAGGCGCCGCAAGGCGGCCGGATCATCAACAATGGTTCGATATCGGCCCATGTGCCGCGCCCGCAGGCGGCGAGCTATACCACCAGCAAGCATGCGATCACCGGATTGACCAAGGCAATCTCGCTCGATGGGCGGCAATTCAACATTGCCTGCGGACAGATCGACATCGGCAATGCGGCCACCGACATGACCAGCCAGATGAATGCCGGGTCGCTGCAGGCCAATGGCTCGACCGTGCCGGAGCCGACATTCGACGTGGGCCATGTCGTGGACGCGGTGCGCTACATGGCCGGGCTGCCGCTCTCGGCGAATGTGCAGTTCATGACGGTGATGGCCACGGCCATGCCTTACATCGGGCGAGGGTGAAGAGTCTCTTCCCGCCGCCATTCGAGCATAGCTCTCATGGCCTTCTCACCTGAAATCGCTCCACCGGAGCGATTTCGCCCATGGCACGGTTCGAAGTGTGCAGTTCATGACGGTCATGGCGACCGCCATGCCCTATATCGGACGCGGCTAGTTCCGCGCCCAAACCCTTTCTCCGCAAATCCAGGTCGACTGAACCTGTCTGTCGTCGGACAGATGTACGAAGCTGGCTTCTGCGGCCGGATGCAGGTGTCCCAGCGTTTCGCTGCGGCCGATCGCCAGGGCCGGATAAAGCGAAGCCATGCGGAAGGCTTCGCCGGCCGGCAGTCCGAGCGTGTCGATCATGAAATTGACCGCATCGATCATGTCGAGATCGGCACCGGCCAAGGTGCCGTCGGCGAGACGCAGGGCGCCATTGGCGCGGGTAATGGTGCGGCCGTTGAGCTCGAAACTGGTGAGGTCAGTCCCCGTCTGTGACATGGCATCGGTGACAAGGAAGACCTGTCCCGGCCCGCGCTTGGCCCTGAGGGCGGCAGACATCGAGGCGGCGTGAACGTGAATGCCGTCGGCGATGAGGCCGGCGGTGACGTCGGGGCGATCTAGCACGGCGCCCACGAGGCCAGGCTCGCGATTGCCCATCTGGCTCATGGCGTTGAAGAGATGGGTGGCCATGCTGGCACCCGCATCGAAGGCAGCATTCGCCTGCTCGTATGAAGCGTCCGAATGGCCGAGACTCACCACGGCTCCAGCCTCGACGAGGGCCGCGATCTGGACCGGCGTGACGGTTTCGGCGGCCACGGTGCAGAGCAGATTGGGCAGGGCCCGGGCGGCTGCCGTAAGTCGCGCCAGGTCAGCTTCGTCCATGGGCCGGATCAGGGCGGGGTCATGGGTCCCTTTCCGCGACAGGGCGAGATGCGGACCTTCAAGATGAAGACCGATGAAACCGGGGACACGCTCCGCCGCTGCGGCAATACCGGCGGCGATGGCTTCGTCGTTGATGGCGGCCGTGTCGGTAATCAGGGTCGGCAGGAGCGCCGTGGTGCCGAAATGCACATGCGCCGCACAGATGGTCCGGATGGAGCCGACATCGGGCGCGTTGTTGAACAGGACGCCACCACCGCCATTAACCTGTAGGTCGACAAAGCCGGGAACCAGCATGCCGCCATCAACCGCGATGCGCTCGGCATTGGCGGGGATATCGGCAATCGGGACGATGCCGGCGATATAGCCGAACTCGATCAGCAGGGCGGCGTGGTCATGCCATTCATCGCCATCGAAGATGCGGGCACCAGAAACTGCAACGAGGTCGCTCATACCGTTTCGGTCACCTTCTTGAGGGCGGGCGGCACGTCGGGATTGAGACCCCGGTGACGCGACAGGGCTTCCACGAAGCCGTAAAAGGAAACGATGAGTGCCAAGGGATCGGTAATGGCGTGCCCCGTGGCGGCAAAGGGCAGCGCCTTGGCGGCACCCGGACGATCGCTGGTGAGGAAGGCAAGTGCCCCCTGCCCGGCCAGCTTGTGCGCCATGTCGGCGACCGATGCTTCGGCGGCATCGCGGGCGGCGAGACCCAGCACCGGATAACCCGGCGTGACGATGGCCACGGGTCCGTGCATCACCTCGGCGGCACTGTAGGATTCGGCCTGGATATTGCAGGTTTCCTTGAACTTCAGCGCTGCTTCGTTGGCAATGGCAAAGCCCGGGCCGCGACCCAGAACATAGAGCGCATTATGACCGTCGAGGGCGCCAGCCATATCCGACCAGTCGCAGGCTACGGCGCGCGCCAGGCTTTCGGGCAGCGCTGCAACCGCGCGTGCGATATCGGCATCCCCGCTCCAACGGGCCAGCAAAGCAAGGCCGGCGACCACCGAGGTGACGAAGGTCTTGGTGGCCGCGACGCTCTTTTCGAGGCCGGCATGCAGATCGATGGTGAAATCGCTCGCATCGGCCAAAGGCGAATTGGCGGTGTTGGTGATGGCAATGGTGGTGGCACCGGAGCGCCGGGCGGACTGCGCCATGCCGACAATGTCCGGGCTCTTGCCAGACTGCGAAATGGCAATGGCGGCGGCCTTGCCCAGCTTCAAATCACGCCCATAGATCGAGGCGATGGAAGGACCCACCGATGCCACGGGCACGCCCAGGGTCAGCTCGATGGCGTATTTCAGATAGGCCGAGGCGTGGTCGGACGAGCCGCGCGCCACGGTGACAACCAGGGCCGGATCCAGATCGCGCAGGCGGGCGGCGGCGGCGTCGAGCGTGGGGGCGGAAGCAGACAGGAAACCGGCGACGACCTCAGGGATCTGATTCACTTCCTGGCGCATGAAGGTCTGGTCGGTCACGGCTTGCGGGCTCCATTATTGGCGTCGCCGAGACGAAGCTCGGCGACAAAGTCGTAGGTGTCGCCCCGATAGATGGAGCGGGTGAATTCGATGACGCGGCCCGTCGACAGATAGGAAATGCGCTCGATATGAAGGCCGGCCGATCCGACCGGGACTTGCAGCAGGTGCGCATCATCCTCGGATATGTTGGCGGCGCGGATGCGCTGGATAGCGCGGACCGGCCGGGCGCCGGACAGGTCCAGGTGCTTGTAGAGCGAATCCCGGATCGCCATCGGATCTGGCAGCACCGCGGATGAAAGACTGGCGCGCTCGATGGCGAGCGGCATGTCACCCGTGAGGCGAAGACGCGAAATGCGCGCCACACGCTCGCCGGAGCCCAGGCCAAGAATGATGGTTTCCTCAGGCGAGGACGCATAGAGCCCACGCTCTAGCCATTCGGCACGCACGGCCATGCCGCGGCGGGCCATGTCCTCGGTAAAGGAGGTGAGCTGGGACAGGGACTGTTCGACGCGCTGGGTCTCGGGGGCGACGAACGTGCCCGAGCCGTGGCGCTGCACCAGCACACCTTCGTTGACGAGTTGCTGTACCGCCTTGCGCACGGTGACGCGCGATACGTCGGCACGCTGGGCGAGGTCGCGCTCGGAGGGCAAGGCGTCGCCGGGGTTGATATGCCCGTGCTTTATGGCATCCTCGACCCAACGCTTGAGCTGGAGATAAAGCGGACCGCCCACCGGCAGCACGACCGGACCGTCGCCGAAGATGGTTCTGGACTGTTCAGTCAAACATCCTCCTTGGCCCCTGCGGACACAGGCGGCAGGTGCGGTCGAAAACTTCAGCGCCCATAATACCAATAAAATACCATTCACCAAGCCCCTTCCATGCCAAGGTGCTCATGTGTCGCATATCACTGTGTATGTTGCACTTTTATGGCGCCCAAATTATCCATTCGGCAGCGCGATACCTTAAGTGGTATGATTTTGGCATTAAGCCGGGAGACTCTCATGGCCGAAAAGCAGACCGAAGGGCGGCACGCCGAGGCCAAGGGACTGGAGCTGCGCAGTGACGCAGCCATCCTGGCAATCCTGGCCGACGGGCAAAGCCGCGCGGCCAGTTCGGTCGCCGAAGCGGCGTCGGCCATCGCTGCGGCAGCGGAACTGGCGGCGCAGAGCATTCGGGATGGAGGCCGGCTGGTTTATGCGGCGGCAGGCAGTTCCGGCCTGATGGCGCTGGCCGATGCACTCGAACTGCCAGGCACCTATGGGATTGCCCGGGAGAGGATCGTAGTACTTCTCGCCGGCGGCCAGGAAGCTCTGGTCGACATGCGGGGCGGGCCCGAGGATGACGGCGATGCCGCCACGGCGGAAGTGAATGCCCTCCAGCTCGATGCGCGCGACTGCGTCATCGGGGTGACAGCGAGCGGACACACACCCTACCCCCTTGCTGCCCTCGATGCGGCGCGGCGTGCCGGGGCACGTACCATCGGCATCGCCAATAATGAGGGGGCAGCGATTTTCGGGAAGGCCGATGTCGGCATCTGCCTCAAGACCCCGCCGGAAGTGATTGCCGGATCGACCCGCATGGGGGCGGGCACGGCGCAAAAGATCGCCCTCAACATGCTTTCGACGCTGATGGCGATCCGACTGGGCCATGTGCATGACGGGATGATGGTCAATGTCGTGGCCGATAACGAAAAGCTCCGCGGCAGGGCCCGCGGCATTGTCGAGGCGGCTGCGGGGGTCGATGGGACAAGAGCAGAGGCTGCTCTCAAGGCCAGCGACGGGGCGGTCAAGCCAGCCGTTCTGATTGCCGCCGGGGCGGCGACGCTTGCCGAGGCGGAGGCGGTGCTGGCGCGGCATGACGGCCAGTTGCGGCCATCGCTGGCGGCGCTGGCCAAAGGTTAACAAAACGCTACCGATCCTTTCGCCTCTGCACTAAGGTTACTCTCAGTGCAGTCGATTGGGGCAGGATCGATGGCGTGGTTATCCGTCAAAACCTCGAAGGGTATCTGGAAGGTCAAGCCGCGCTGGCAGGCGCGCTGGGCGGAGCGCACGCGTCAGGTCCGGGTCATCGACCTTGGCCTGCTGCTGGTTGTCTGGTGGTCCAGCGACGATATCAAGCGCTTTCCCTAACCTCCTCTGACCAGGTCATTGGCGGTCCGGAAGACCGGGGCCGAGGTTAGCGCGGCGCGGTCGAGATCGGACGCGCCATCGATTGTGAATATATGGCTCTGGCCTGGCAGGATCGTCACCAGCATATCGTCGACGCCGGCATCGGGGTGAAGCCGATCGACAAAGACGCAGACATCCTTGAGCAGTGACCGCGCGGTTACCGACAGTGTCCACCGGTCAGTGCCGCTGCGTTCGAGGGCAAAGTCGGCCTGCGGCGCAGGCAGATCGAGGTCGATGTCATCGGCAAAATAATGAATGGCCGTGCTGTCATGCATGGTCACGACAAGCAGCTCGTTCCTGACATCGCCAGGCGTCGCCACCTCGGCGGGAATGGGGAGTTCAGCCGCCGAGAGACGGTCGGCGCAGAGCCGCCAATGCGTCCACTCGGCGAGCACGGTGCCGTCGAAGCGCAAACGCTTGACCGTGACCGGGCCACGCCAGAACAGCGTGCGGTCGTTGACGGCGATCACCGAAAGGCCGCCATCGCGCGGCTGGATGGTAAGGAAATGCGTGGCGAAGACGTTGCGCAGCGCAAACCAGAGCGGCTTCTTGCGGCCATAGCCATCCACCGCTGCCCATGAGGTCACCGGCCAGCAGTCGTTGAGCTGCCAGACGATGGCGCCCATGTTGCGCAGCCGGTGCGAGCGCATGTGGGCAATGCCAAAGGCAATGGCGCGGGCCTGGTTGAGCTGGGTGGCAAAGTGCCAATCGTCCATGGTCTGCGGCACCGGAAGATGACCCTGCAAACCGCGAAGCAACTTGTCGTTGCCGATAGTTGCCTTCTGGTGATGCCAGACGCCCGGCGAGGTCGGCGTCAGTGGATTGTCGTGCACGGACTGGGTCAGCGTCGCCCAGGTGGGCGGGGCCTGCCAGCCGAATTCGGAGCAGAAGCGCGGCACGCTGTCGGCATAGTGCTCGTAGCCAATGTCGTTCCAGACGTCCCAGAGATGCGTGCAGCCATGGGCCGGGTCATTGGGATGGATACCCATGCTGCCCGAATAGGGCGAGCCGGCCCAATAGGGACGCGTGGGATCGAGTTCGGCAACGAGGCGCGGCAGGAGTTCGAGGTAGTAGCCCTGCCCCCAGCTCCGCCCCTCGAGCACGTCCTGCCAGCCCCAATCGAACCAGCCCCAGATGTTTTCATTGTTGCCGTTCCACAGCACCAGCGATGGATGCGGCATGAGGCGGACGATATTGTCGCGGGCCTCCGCCTCGATCTCGACCGGCAGGTCGCCCTCTTCCGGATAAGCGGCGCAGGCGAACAAGAAGTCCTGCCAGACCAGCATGCCCTGACGATTGCATTCCTCGTAGAAGGCCTCGGTTTCGTAAATGCCGCCGCCCCAGACGCGCAGCAGATTGATATTGGCGTCCTTGGCTTGGGTAACGCGGCCGGCGTAGCGCTCGGGCGTGACGCGCGGCAGGAAGCAGTCGTCGGGGATCCAATTGGCGCCGCAGACATAGACGGGCGCATCGTTGACGATCAGCGTGAAGGCCGAACCATGTTCGTCGGCGGTCGTATCGAGGCGGATGGAGCGGAAACCGATGTCGCGCGACCAGCGGTCGATGACCGTGTCGCCGGACAAGAGTTCGACGTCGAGCGAATAGAGCGGCTGGCTGCCGAGGTGATGGGGCCACCACAGTTGCGGGGATTTTACGCGCAGGTCGAGGGTGGCGACGGCACCGGAAACCGGTAGCGTTTCGGTTACACCGGCAACCGAAACGCGCAGTGAGAGGCCTTGGGCATCGCCGGCCAGCTCGGCATTGAGGCGCACGACGCCGTCGGCGCCATCGAGCGTGATTTCGGGACGGATGCGCGCGAGACGCGCGCCGGACCAGCTTTCGAGCGTCACGCCCTGCCATAGGCCCGAGGTCACCAGGGTCGGGCCCCAGTCCCAGCCGAAATTGCAGGCCATCTTGCGCATGAGATTGGCCGGACCGGGATAGTTGTTGGGCCGCGGCTCGTATTGCTTGTCGAGCACCTCGCCACGCTTCCAGGCGCTTTCGAAGGTGACGACCAGGTGGTTGTCCCCTGAACGCAAATGGTCACGAATGGCGAACCGGTAGGTGCGGTTCATGTTGGCCGTGCGGCCGATTTCGACGCCGTTGAGGCTGATGGCGGCGAAGGTGTCGAGGCCGGCAAAGACCAGTTCCACCTGCTCGGCGCCGTCGTCCTGCCAGTCGAAGGCGGTCTCGTAGCGCCAGTCGCAGCGCCCGACCCAGTCGACGGTGATTTCGTTGAGATCGAGATAGGGATCGGGGATGAGGCTGGCGGCCAGCAGATCGGTATGGACCGTGCCGGGCACCGTAGCGGCAATTGCCTCCGGCAGGCCGGGACGGACGCCGGGACCGCCCAGGCAGGTCAAGGTCCAGCCGGAGTGAAGGGTACGGGTCTGGCGATGCATGGCAGCCTCGAAATCGATACAGGCGCTTCCATACATGAGTGGTGGGGAATTTCCAGCGGTGACCGCTCAGCAAAGCGCCCCGGCCGTTTGACCGGGGCGATGCACTGGTTGGCCGGTCGTTACGCCACGCGTTGCTGGCGCGACCCGCGTGCCCATTCGGGCAGCATGTCGCCATGAGCGGCGATGAGGTCATCGACGAGGTTCCAGATCTGGTCGAGATCGAGCTCAGCGGCTGTATGCGGGTCCATCATGGCAGCGTGGTAGATATGCTCGCGGTTCTCGTCGATCAGCGCCCGGACCGTCAGTTCCTGCACATTGATATTGGTACGGATGAGCGCCGTGAGCTGGGGCGGCAGGTCGCCGATAAAGGTCGGCTGCAGGCCATTGTCGTCGACGAGGCACGGCACTTCCACAGCCGCCGCATCGGGAAGCGAGGTGATGACGCCGTTGTTCCGGAGGTTGCCGTAAATGACCGAAGGCTCGCCGGTCCAGACCGAGTTGACGATGGACGAGGCATATTCCTTGGATGGCTTGACCGTGATGGTCTCGGCCGTCCGGTACTGCTCGGAGGTCTTCTTCCAGCCCTCGATCTGCTCGACGCAGCGCTTGGGATATTCGTCGAGCGGAATGCCGTATTTCTCGATCAGGTCCTCGCGGCCTTCCTTGATGAAATAGGGCGTGTATTCGGCGAAGTGTTCCGAGCTTTCGGTGACGAAATACCCCAGGCGCGTCATCATCTCGTAGCGCACCTTGTTGGGGCAACGCGGGTTCCAGCCGGGCTTGGGCGCCCTGCCCTCGCGATAGGCGCGAAGGAGCTCGGGATAGAGATCCTTATAGGAGCCGTCGGCCTGCCGATGCTCGAACTTGAGATAGAAAGCCATGTGGTTGATGCCGGCGGAGCGATAGCGGATGTCCTCGTAGGGAATGCCGAGGTCGTGGGCCAGCTCATGCGCCGTCCCCTGCACGGAATGGCAGAGGCCGACCTGCTTGATGGTGGGGTATTTTTCCGCGATGGCCCAGGTGTTGATGGCCATCGGGTTGACATATTGCAGCATGATCGCCTCGGGCGCGACGGCGAGCATGTCCTCGCAGATGCTCCACAGATGCGGCACGGTGCGCAGGCCGCGCATGATGCCACCGACGCCCAGCGTGTCGGCAATGGTCTGGCGCAGGTTGTATTTCTTGGGCACGTCGAAATCGACGACCGTGGATGGCTCGTAGCCGCCGATCTGGAAGCAGACGACGACGAAATTGGTGCCGTCCAGCGCTTCTCGCTGGTTGGCATAGGTCTTGACGGTGGCCGGAACGCCCAGAGTCTTGACCAGCTTGCCGGCGATGACAGCGCTTTCTTCCAGGCGGGTCGGGTTGATGTCCATGAGGCGAATTTCCGCCCCGGCCAAAGCCGGCCGCTGCAGAATGTCGCCGACGATGTTTTTCATGAACACCGACGAACCGGCGCCGATAAAGGTGATCTTAGGGTTGGCCATGGCTGATATCCTCCGGCCGCCAATGCGGCTCACTGGCGCGACATTACGACTTGCCCGCATCCGTTCAATCCGGAATACTAGGCCATTCTTCCGGATTTCTCAGGTATCAAATGGCGGCTCAGACGGTAGTTGCGCCCCGGCCCGTGCCGCGCCCGGACCGCAGTTTCTATGCCTCGGGCAAAGCGTTCGGCCGCTTCGGCATGCGGGCATTCCGGCCGCAGGTGATGGCGGAGGCGCATAGCCACGGACATATCGAGTTCAATTGGCTGACCGCGGGGCGCCTCGACTATGTGCTGGACGGGCAACCCTTTGGCGTCGGCGCCAATCGGCTGGTTGCCTTCTGGGCCGGCATTCCGCACCAGACAGTCGCCGTTCACGAGGCCGATGCCGCCCGGCAGATCAATATCTACCTGCCCATGGATGCCTTTCTCGAAATGCAGCAACTGGGCCGGCTGACCGAGACGCTGATGGGCGGCGGGGTGATTGCGCTGTCGCCCGATTGCGCAGGGCTCGACCTGCTTGAACGCTGGCACGGCGATTATCGCAGCGGCCATGCTCTGCGCAGCGACCTGGTGCGCACCGAGATCGGGACCATGTTCCGGCGTGCCGCCCTCACCGGTTGGGAAACATTGCTGCCGCCCTGGCTCGAAACGCAAGGGACCGCCGGACGCACGGCGACGCCTACCCGCCATGTGGTGCGCATGGTGCGCCATATCGTGGAAAACATCACCGACCCGCTCTCGGCCGAGGACATTGCCGACGTGGTCGGTCTCCATCCCAACTATGCCGCGGACCTTTTCACCAAGGTAATGCGCGTCTCGGTACAGAAATTCGTGGTGCGGATGCGGCTGATCCGGGCGCGATCGCTGCTGTTCGACGGCAAGCTGTCGGTGGCCAATGTCGCGATCGAAGCCGGATTTGGCTCCCAGACGCAGTTCTACGAGCACTTCCGCAAGGCCTATGGCATGACGCCAAGGCAGATGCGCCGGGAGACAATCGCATAGACTGTCTCCCAAGGTTGCAGGTCAGCCTGCCGGCTTGAGACTGAACACGACGCTCCAGGCTTCCAATGTTTCGCCGGTGGCGAAGCCTTCCAGCCACAGGTGATCGCTGCCCCAGACATTGATGCCATTGAACGGCTCCGAAGACAGATTGGCCATCATGGAAAGTTCGGAACCGTCACCAAGCGTCCAGGCTACGCGCAGAGCGCGGTTGCCCAGCACTTCATAACGGCCGCTATTCCCCAGCATACCGGCAAGCCGCGGCGTGATTTCCTCTTTCCGCAGGGCAATCAGACGACGATAGAGGGACAGGAAGCGCGCATGCTCGCCACTGTCGCGATCCGCCCATTCGAGCTTGCAGGCAAGGAACGTGTCTTCGGCCATGGGGTCGGGCGGCGCATCCTGGCCCTCCCGTCGCGGGAAGGTCTCCATTTCCTTCTCCCGGCCCTGGCGGATGCCGTCGGCAAGATCGTCGCCGACATCGGAAAAGAACATGAAGGGCTGCCTTGCCGCCCATTCCTCGCCCATGAACAGCATGGGTATCTGCGGTGACAGCAGGTAGATGGCAGCCCAGAGCCGGACGCATTCCGGCGCGGCCAAATGGCTGATCCGTTCGCCGAAGGGGCGGTTCCCCGCCTGGTCATGATTCTGCGCATAGGCAACGAAAGCGGTGGCCGGCAGAAACGCACTGGGCTCGCCTTTGTGGCGCTGCTCGTGTTCCATGTACTCGCCCTGCCAGCCCAGGCCCTCTGCCAGTGCCCGTCCGACCAGGTCAATGCGATTTTCGAAGTCGGCATAGTACCAGAAGCTCTCACCGGTAATGGCGCTGTGCAGGCTGTGATGGATGTCGTCGCTCCATTGCGCGTCGTAGAGCCACGGCGCCCCATCGTCCCGGCGTTTGAGCCAACCGGCGTGATTGTCGGAATTCTCAATCATGAGGTGGACAAAGCGGCCGTCGGTGGACAGGCGGAGCTGCTCGGCCAGGTCCTGAAGCATGTGGCGCGGGCCATAGTCACGAATTTCGTGAACGGCATCGAAGCGCAAGCCGTCGAACCGATACTCGTTCAGCCAATAACGCGCATTGGCAAAGATATAATCGCGAATGAGGTGGGAGCCCTCCGCGTCGAAATTGACGGCGGGACCCCAGGGCGTCTGATGTTCGGCGTTCATCAGCGGCGCATAGACCTGGAGGTAATTCCCCTTGGGGCCGAAGTGGTTGTAGACGACGTCGAGAAATACGCTCAGCCCCCTGGCATGGGCGGCGTCCACCAGCGACTTCAGATCGTCCGGACGTCCATAGCTCGAGTCAGGGGCAAACAGATGGGCGCCATCATAGCCCCAGTTCCAGCGCCCGGGAAAATCGGCTATCGGCATGATCTCTATGGCGGTGATGCCAAGGTCGACCAGCGCATCGAGTTTGTCGATGGCCGCGCGGAATGTTCCCTCCGCGGTGAAGGTGCCGACGTGAATTTCGTAGATGATCGTCTCTTCCCAGGGCCGACCACGCCAGCCGCCATCTTGCCAGGAATAGGAACGCGGATCGATGATCTCGCTGGGGCCATCGACATCCTCTGGCTGAAAGCGCGACGCCGGGTCGGGGACCTCCTCGCCGTTTTCCAGTACGAAGCGATAGCGCATGCCCGGCCGGGCTTCGTCCACCTCGACTTCGTACCATCCCCGTGCGGTGGCCAGCATGGGAACGACAAGGTCGAGGTCATATATCTTGAGCGAAACGGCATCTGACAAAGGCGCCCATAGTCTGAAGCGGACACCGATGGGCAGTATCTGCGTGCCGAACTTGCTTTCCTGCTCGCGCTGAAGGCCAGTCGACACAGGTTGAATATCGTTCATTTCAAAGTCCCAAAGCGATCAACGCCGCAAAGTACCCGGCCGGCCGGAGGCTCACACCAACATACGTTACTGATCGTTTGGCGGTTCAGCCGGCACCGGACACCGAGACGATGCCGGTGCCTTGACCGGCTGACCCAGGTCGTTCATCGATTTGTGAATGGTCCCGGATGCATTTGGCACACGTCGGTTCGACGATGAGCCGGGCCGGTTCCGGTGCAGCGGCCAGACCTTATGCCCTACCCGGCCAGGAGATCATTGTCCCCATCGCGGCGGATGTCCTGCAGTTCCGTGACGGTCAGGTCGCGAACCTTGATGACCTTGGTCACGATATAGGTGAAGTAGCGATCCACGCCCAGGTTGGCATCGAGCATATCGTCGATCAGCCGCTGATATTGCGAGACCGTGCTGGCAAACACCTTGATCGAATAATCGACGCCGCCACCGAGCGCGTAGCATTCGGTGATCATGCTGATCTGGCGCACATAGTTCTCGAACATGCCGAAGTCCACGGCCCGGTGGGTCTTGAGGATGATATGGGCATGGAACATCTGCAGATTGCCGAAAATGGCCGGGTTGACCACGGCATGGTAGGATTGGATCAGCTTGGCCTGCTCGAGCTTCTGCATGCGCTCGAAACAGGCGCTCACGGACAGATTTATCCTGTCGGCCAGATCGGTCTTGCTGATCCGCCCCTCGCGCTGAAGGACGGACAGAAGACGGATATCGATTTCGTCCAGCCTAATGCGCGATGCCCCCTGCATTCCGCCCCCTCGAAACCAAAAGAAATCCTGCTACGGCCGTTCGGCACCAAAATATATTCGGATCCCGCGGATTTGCCAAAGGGAGGATGAAATCATCCCTGCCGTCCCCCGCTGGGTCTACATTATCCAGCAAAATCCCGAATGTGAAACGCAAAAAAAGTGAGCACCCTCCCAGATTGGCGGCTCATTAGGCAAATTTGCGCCCGTGTCTACAAAGATATGGTGCCTTTGAGGCGACGAGCACCGAAGAATTTTCTGTTCAGTCCTGATTTCCGAGAACTTTTTCGTTGAGCACTCGGTAAGGTTGACGTGTTCGGGAACGACGGCGCCAGCTGCAAAAATCGGCGCTCACCCAAGGGAAACTCAGGAGAATGCCGATGAAACTGAAATCTGTCCTTTTGTCCTCGGCCGCACTGACGGTGATGAGCACGGGCGCCTTCGCACAGGAAAACGTGCTCTATGTCGCCGGCAATGGCGGCTCGCAGGAAGAACTCATGCGCGCCGAAATCTTCCCCGCCTTCGAGGCCGAGACCGGCATCGAGATCGTTTATTCCGCGGGCAATTCGGCGGCCGTGCTGGCCAAGCTCTTGGCGCAGGAAGCCAATCAGCAGGTTGACGTCGCCATGATGAATACCGGGCCGATGAGCCAAGCCATCGAGCTGGGCATCTGCCAGGATCTCGACCTGGGCGAGCACGAAGCCAATATCTATGACTTCGCCAAGTTCGAGTCTGGCAAGGCCGTGGGTTTCGGCGTGGTGAGCCTTGGCCTTGCCTATAACAAGGACGTCTTTGCCCGCGAAGGCTGGGATGCGCCGACCTCCTGGACCGATCTGGAAGATCCCAAATTTGCCGGCAAGATCGTCTTCCAGCCCCTCAACAACACCAATGGCATGCTGGCGCTGATCAAGCTGGCCGAGATTTATGGCGGCGGCGTCGACAATCTCGATCCAGGCTTTGCCGTCATGGCCGAGAAGATCGCGCCCAACGTCCTGAGCTTCGAGCCGGCCTCGGCCCGCCTCGCCGAAATGTTCCAGAGCGGCGAAGTCGATCTGGCGGTCTGGTCGTCCACCCAGGTCAAGGTGCTGGCCGAAAGCGGTTTCCCGGTCGAACTGGTCTACCCCTCCGAAGGCGCCATGGTCATCAGCAATGACGTTTGCGCCGTCAATACGAGCGCGCCCAAGCCCGAGGCACAGGCCTTCATCAACTACCTCGTTTCCCCAGAAGTTCAGGAAATCCTCGCCAAGGGCCTCGGCTTCGGCCCGGTCAACAAGCTGGCCGAACTGACCCCCGAGGAAGCCGTGGGCATCCCCTATGGCCCCGAGCAGGTGTCGAGCCTCGAAGTCGTCGACTGGAACGTGGTCAATGCCAATCGCGAGGACTGGGATCGCCGCTGGGTTCGTGAAATCGAGCGTTGAGTTCTGGACTGAAGGATGTCGCCGGTGACCAAAGCTGACAATACGCCATCGGCGTCGTTCCTTGCCATCGATGGGCTGACCAAGACCTACAACAAGGTCACGGTGGTCGATCGTTTCGCACTCGAGGTCGAGGAGGGAGAGTTCGTCTCCCTTCTCGGCCCCTCCGGATGCGGCAAGACCACCACCCTGCAGATGCTGGGCGGTTTCGTCGATCCTTCGGCCGGTAGTATTCGCCTCGAAGGGCGGGACCTGATCGCGGCGCCGCCGAGCAAGCGCGGGCTGGGCATGGTGTTCCAGTCCTATGCGCTGTTTCCGCACATGACCGCAGCGCAAAACATCGCCTATGGCCTCGAAGTGCGCAAAGTGCCGCGCGCCGAACGCGACGAGCGCGTCCGGCAGGCCCTCGATCTAGTCGGGCTTGGCGCCTATGGCGACCGCTATCCGCGCCGCATGTCCGGTGGGCAGCAGCAGCGCGTCGCCCTCGCCCGTGCCCTCGTCATCCGCCCCCGGGTGTTGCTGCTCGACGAACCGCTGTCCAATCTCGACGCCAATCTGCGCGAGGAAATGCAGATCGAATTGCGGCGCATCCAGCAGACCACTGGCACCACGACCATTCTCGTCACCCATGACCAGACCGAGGCCATGGCGCTATCCGACCGCATCGTGCTGATGCGCGCCGGCCGCATCGAACAGATCGGCGGACCGGAGGCGGTCTATGCGCGCCCCGCCAACAGTTTCGTCGCCCGGTTCCTGGGCAAGACCAACCTCTTTCCCGGCACGGTCGGCGCCGATGGCCGCAGCATCTCTATCGGCAGCCATGTCTTTGCCGCACCTGCCGCCGCCACGCCTGGCGCCACGATCGTCGCGGTGCGCCCCGAAAAGCTCGGCTTCGGCGAGGGCGGCATCCGCGGCGTCGTCCGCAACCGCGTCTTCCAGGGCACGCAATGGCTGGTGGAGCTCGATACCGAGCATGGCCCTGCCATCGTGCAGCGCCAGAATCTGGGCGCCGTGCCGCCAGCCATCGGGGAAGCCACCGGGCTCGTCTTCGAGCCTGACGCGGTTCACCTCATGGCGCCGGAGGCCGACAAGTGAGGGCCATCAGCCGACCATTGCCGTTTCTGCTCTCGATCCCGGCAGCGCTGATCTTCGTGATTTTCCTGCTGCTGCCGCTATTGGGAACGCTGATCCTGTCGCTGCAGGATTTCAGCCTCGCCACCGGCATCCGTCCGGTCTACGAGCTTGCCAACTACGTCGAGATCTTCAGCGACAGCTATTTCTTCGACATCTTCGCGCGCACCGCGCGCATCGCGGTCTTCACAACGCTCGTCACCATCGTCATCGGGGCGCCCGAGGCACTGATCCTGATGCGCATGAAGGCGCCGTGGCGGGGCATCTTCCTGCTCGTCGCACTGGGCCCGCTGCTGATCTCGGTGGTTTCCCGCTCGCTCGGCTGGGCCCTGCTACTCGGCGGCAATGGCATGATTAACCAGGCGCTGATGTCCATGGGCCTGATCGAGCGTCCCATCCAGATGATGTATACCGAATTCGGCGTCGTCATCGCCATGAGCCACGTGCTTATGCCGTTCATGATCATCGCCGTGATGACCACACTGCAGCGGCTCAACCCGCAGGTGGAAAACGCCTCCCATTCGCTGGGCGCGGGCAGCTTCACCACCTTCTGGCGCGTTATCCTGCCCCAGATGCTGCCCGGCATCATGACCGGCGCCATTCTGGTCTTCGCCATGGCCGCCAGCGCCTTTGCGACGCCGCAGATCATCGGCGGGCGCCGCCTCAAGGTCATCGCTACGCTCGTCTATGACGAGTTCCTCTTCAGCCTCAACTGGCCGCTGGGCGCAGCCCTTGCCATGCTGCTCTTCGCCGTCGTCATTGTCGTCGCCATCGGGCTCAACCGCGTTGCCGAAGGCTATTTCGCGAGGATGTACAAATGAGCGGACGCAATGGCTTCTGGGCACTGCTGTTCCACACCGTCTTCGTCATTTTCGTGCTCGCGCCGATCGTGGTCGTCTGCGTCGTCGCCTTCACACCCGAGGGCTATCTGTCCCTGCCGGTCAATGGCCCGTCGCTGCGCTGGTTCGAGGCGTTGCTCAACAATCGCGACTTCGTCTCGAGCTTCCAGGCGAGCCTCCTGCTCGGCACCATCTCGGCCACGCTTGCCGCACTCATCGCCGTCCCCACGGCGATCGCCATCGTTCGCCACGAATTCCCCGGCCGCACGGCGCTGCTGAGCCTCTGCATGTCCCCGCTCATGGTCCCCTCGATCGTGCTCGGCGTGGCCTTCCTGCGGTTTCTCTCGCAGATCGGACTGGGCGGCACCATGGTCGGGCTGGTCATCAGCCATGTCATCATCATCACGCCCTTCGTGCTGCGGACGATCATGAATTCGCTGGGCTCACTGGACTCCGCGCTCGACAATGCCGCGGCCTCGCTGGGCTCGGATGGCATGACCACGTTCCGGCGCATCACCCTGCCCCTGATCGCGCCGGGCATTCTCTCGGGCTGGGTCCTCGCCTTCATCAACAGCTTCGATGAAGTGACGATGACCATCTTCATCGCCTCGCCCGGCCTCACCACCCTGCCGGTCCGGCTGATGCTCTATATCGAAGACTCGATCGATCCGCTGGTGGCCGCGGTGTCCACGGTCCTGATTGTCCTGGCGGTTCTCGCCATGGTGATCCTGGATCGTCTCTTCGGCCTCGACCGCATGCTGATCGGTACCAATGACGCTGACAAAGACAAGTAGGAAAGCCATGAAACTCCTCGTAAAATCCGGTGGCCGCGAGGCAATGGCCGAATGGCAGCGCCACTTCGGCGCCGTCGATCCGACGATCGAGGTCGTCTATTGGGAAGATGCCGGCGACCCGGCATCGGTTGACTACGTCATGGCCTGGGAGCCTCCTGCGGGCTGGCTCGCCACCCTGCCCAACCTCAAGGTCGTGTTCTCGTCCGGGGCCGGCGTCGATCACATCACCAAGGACCCTGCCTGGCCCAGCCAGTTGCCGCTGGTTCGCATGGGCGGACCTGACATGGCCCAGCGCATGGGCGAGTTCGTGGTCTGGTCGGCCCTGTCGCTGCTGCGCGATACGCGCGATTTCGCGCTGGGACAGCCGCTGAAAGAGTGGCGCTATAAGGAAGTGCCCCATTCCGCCGCTGACCGCCGCGTCGGCGTGATGGGGCTGGGCAATCTCGGCCTGCGCTCGGCGCAGATGCTGTCGGCCGTCGGTTTTCCGGTGCAGGGCTGGAGCCGGTCGGCAAAGTCTCTGCCTGGGATGAAGACCTTTGCCGGCGCGGCCGAATTCGATGCCTTCATCGAAAGCACCGACATCCTCGTCTGCCTCCTGCCCGTCACCCCGGACACGGCCGACCTGATCGACGCAAAACTGCTGGCCAACCTGCCCGCGGGCGCCCAGATCATCAATGTGGGGCGCGGCCAGCATGTCGTCGATGCCGATCTGATCGCCGCGCTCGACAGTGGCCACATTGCGGGCGCCGTGCTCGACGTCTTCCGCGGCGAACCGCTCGCCGCCGAAAGCCCGCTCTGGACGCATGAGCGGGTGACCGTCACCCCCCATATCGCCTCGACCCCGACCCGGGCCGAAAAGGCGGAGTTCGTCGCCCGCTGTATCGGTCTCAACGAAAAGGGAGAAGCAATGCCCAACATCTTCGACCCCGCGCGCGGCTACTAACCACACACAATCCTCGCCGAACGCCACCGGCTCCTGACGGGCACCCGTCGGGAGAGCGGCTTCGCACACCCTGAATGCGCCCAAAACGCCGAGAAACGGACCCTCCCTCATGTCCATCATCAAACTGACAGACACAGCCCGCTGGACCGAAGTGTTCAGCGACCCCGACCTGCAGGTCGCGTGCTTTTCCGGCCCGCTGCCCGCGAGCGGCGAGGATTTTGCCGACGCCCTGGTTTTCGGGCAAATGCGCAGCGGCACGCTGACCCTGGCCGGCACGGAGCGCGTGGTCGAACCAGGTGAAATCTTTGCCCTTGAGCCGGGCCAGTCCCATGGCTGGACCCCTTCAGCCGATGCCAGCGCCTATCTGATGATCCACCGTGGCGCCGATGCCGCCGGCGAACCGCTTGCCGTGGCTTCGCGCGGCGACCTCACCAGCATTCCCTCCTCGACGCCGACGCCGGCCCATCTCTTGATCAGCGGCGACCCGAAACAGGGCGACCTCGTCTACAAGGCCGGCGCCAGGGGCCAGTGGAATGTCGGGGCCTGGGAAACCAGTCCCTATCATCGCATCGCCACCACCTTCCCCAAGCACGAGCTGATGTATCTGCTCGACGGTTGGCTGGAACTGACCATCGAGGGCGGTGAAAGGCACCGCTTCGCGGCCGGCGACAGTTTCCTCGTGACCAAGGGCACGGTTTGCGACTGGAACACCGGCGGCCTCCGCAAATTCTACGCAACCTTCACGCCGAAGGGCTGAGCCATGGCCGACGCCGTTGTCATCGCGCCAGGCTATGCGGACCACTCGATCGAGGCGGCCATGCTCGCCCCCTTTGGCGTCGGGCTCACTGTGCTCGACTGGCACAACGATCGGGCACGGCTGATTGCCGGACTTGCCGACGCCCCCATCATCTTCGTGCGCGACACCGCCATGGATACCGAGGTCATCCGCGCCTGCGCCTCCGCCCGGGGCATCATCCGCTATGGCGTGGGCATTGACCGGCTCGATCTCGACCGGGCCCGCTCCCAGGGCATCAAGGTCGCCAATATCCCCGATTATGGCGCCGATATCGAAGTGGCCGACCATACGATGGCGCTCTATCTCGCCGTGCAGCGGCGCATTGCCAGCCACGACCATGCCGTCCGGTCCGGCGCCTGGGGCATGGGGCAGTCCGCCCCCATTTATCGCATCGCCGGAAAAACCCTCGGCCTTGTGGGCTTTGGTCGCATCGCTCGCGCCGTCAAAACCCGCTTCGCCGCCTTCGGCGTTACCGATGTGCTCGTCCACGACCCCTACCTTGCCGCGGGCCAGGCGGAGGCTGCCGGCGTGCGCGCCGTGGATCTCGATACCCTGGCGCGCAATGCCGACATCGTCTCCATCCATGCCCCGGTTGCCGATCCGGCAAAACCGATGATCGATGCCGGGTTCCTGGGCGCCATGCGCCAGGACGCCATCCTCATCAACACCGCTCGCGGCGCACATATCGACGAAGCCGCGCTGGCCGAGGCGCTCACACGCGGCCCGCTTTTCGGCGCCGGCCTCGACGTCTTCCGCACCGAGCCGCCGGCACGCGACAATGCCCTACTTGGCCTGCCCAATGTCGTCCTATCCGATCATGCTGGCTGGTATTCCGAGGCCACGATTGCCTCCCTCCAGCGCCAGGCAGGTGAAGCCGCCGTCGCCATCCTCGGCGGCAGCGCCCCAGCCCATTGGGTGAACCCATGACCCTGTTCGATCTCACCGGAAAGACCGCCCTCTTCACCGGCGGGGGCGGCGGCATCGGCCTTGCCATGGCAAAAGGCCTTGCCGCCCACGGCGCCGAAGTCGTGCTTGTCGGACGCAATCGCGAAAAGCTCGATGCCGCCGCCGCCGGTATCGTGGCGGCCAAGGGCCAGGCTCAGATCGCCGTCTGCGACCTGCTCGACACTGCCGCGCTCGAGGCCCTGGTGGCCGAAACCGAAGCGCGCCATGGCGGCATCGATATCCTTATCAACAATGCCGGCATCCAGCATCGTCAGCCCGCGCTCGATATCGCCGACGCCGACTGGGGGCGCGTCCTCGAGACCAATCTCACCATCCCCTTTCGCCTGGCCCGGGCCGTGGGGCGCGGCATGGTCGGGCGGGGCAGCGGCAAGATCATCAACACGCTTTCCGTCCTGTCGAGCCTCGGGCGCCCATCGGTCGTGCCCTATACGGCCGCCAAGGGCGGGCTCAAGATGCTGACCAAGGGTCTCGCCGTGGAGCTCGCGCCATCCGGCCTCCAGGTCAACGGCATCGCGCCGGGCTACATCCTCACCGAAATGAACACGGCCCTCAGCCAGGACCGCGCCTTCAGTGACTGGCTGACCGCCCGTACGCCCGCGCGGCGCTGGGGACAGCCGGAAGATCTGGTCGGCGCCGCCGTGTTCCTCGCGTCTGCCGCCTCCGATTTCGTCACCGGCCACGTCCTGACCGTCGATGGCGGCATGACGGCCTCCGTCTAAGAAGAACACCAAGGGAGAAGACCATGAGCCTCATCATTCGCAATGCCGACAATGCCAACGAGGCCATTGTCGATGCCAACAATCCGCATCTCGACGATGTCTATTTCAACCGCATCGCCCTCGCGGACGGACAATCCGTAACCCTCGACGTCCCCGGCTTCGAAATCGTCGTCGTGGTGCAGACCGGCAAAGCCCGCATTGATGTCGGCGACGTGGCCTTTGCCGATGTCGGCCAGCGCCGGGATATCTGGTCGGGCAAGGCGGATTCCGTTTATGCCGGCACGGGCCGCGCCATCACCATCACCGCGACCGGCGGTCCGCTCGAAGCGGTGGTTGCCGGCGGCGCCTGCACGGAAAGCCATGCTCCGTTCCGCGTGACGCCCGAAGAGGTGGAAAGCGTGGTGGTGGGTTCTTCCGGCACCAAGTCACACCGCGAGATCTTTCACATCCTGGGCCAGAACGGCAATGGCCGCGCCGGCAACCTGCTGGTGAGTGAGCTCTATGCCGAGGACGGCTGCTGGTCCGGCTACCCGCCGCACAAGCACGACACCCATCGCGACGGCGAGACCAATCACGCCGAACTCTACCACTACCGCTACAATCCCCCGACCGGCTTCGGCGGCCAGTTCCACTATGGCGAAAACGGCACGCCCGAGGCCGTGATGACGCTTGATGGCGACACCTATCTGCTGCCCTCGGGCTACCACCCGACCGTCACCTCGCCGGGCCATCGCGCCTACGTCTTCACCATCCTGGTCGGCCGCGACCAGCGTGGCCTCGTGCAGTTCTTCGACCCCGCGCACTACCATTTGCTCAGCTACATCCCCGGCCTTGGCGCCATGCGCGACAAGTTCAAGTGACCGAAGAGTTTTCGGGTGCGGTGGCCGCACCCGACAAAAAACCTTCGCCCCCTGGGAGCTTGGAAAGCACTTTCGGGCGGCGCCTCCCTAGTCTTTACGTAGATGCAGCGTGGAAGGACGCAAGATGAACGCAGCCGTTCTTAATTTTCCGGTAAGCAATGCCTGGCAGCCGGCGGACAAGGCTCTCCGGATCGAGAAGGCCTATTACGACGGCGCCTGGCATGGCGGTTCGGGCCCCTCCATTGCTGTCACCAATCCGGCCACCGGCGCCGTCATCGGCCATGTTCCGGCCCTGGGCCGTGTCGAGACAGGTGAGGCAATCACCGCCGCTCATGCCGGCTTCGGCACCTGGCGCAAGCTCCTGCCGCAGCAGCGCGCTGCCGTCCTGCGCCGCTGGTTCGAGCTCATCGTAGATGCGCGCGAAGATCTCGCCATCATCATGACCTCCGAGCAGGGCAAGCCGCTCGCCGAGGCGCGGGGCGAAATCGACTACGCCGCCAGTTTCGTCGAGTGGTTCGCCGAAGAAGCCAAGCGGGTCGACGGCGAAATTCCCATGAGCCACCTGCCTGGCCGCTCCATGCGCGTGGTGCGAGAACCCATTGGCGTGGTGGCCTGCGTCACACCGTGGAATTTTCCCTGCGCCATGATCACCCGCAAGGCGGCCGCCGCGCTCGCCGCCGGCTGCAGCGTCGTGGTGCGCCCCGCCAGCGAAACACCGTTTTCGGCCATTGCGCTCGCGGTTCTCGCCGAGCGCGCAGGCTTTCCCCGTGGCGTGTTCAACGTCCTTACCGGGCCATCGCGCGAAATCGTCGGCGAGATGACCCGCAACCCCCTCGTGCGGGGCCTCAGCTTCACCGGCTCCACCGCCGTGGGCAAAGAGCTGGCGCGGGACTGTGCGGGCACGCTGAAGCGCGTCTCCATGGAGCTCGGCGGACATGCGCCCTTCCTCGTCTTTGACGATGTGGACCTCGATCGCGCCGTTGCCGCCGCTGTCGATGCCAAGTTCCAGACCACCGGACAGGATTGTCTCGCGGCTAACCGCATTCTCGTGCAGCGCAGCATCTATGACGCGTTTCTGACGCGCTTCGTCGCCGCGACCGAAGCCCTGCGCATCGGCAATGGCTTCGATGCGGGCGTGACGCTCGGCCCGTTGATGCATGACCGCGCGATCCAGAAATGTCTCGACCATATCACCAACGCCACATCGGCGGGGGCGAGGCTGCTGACCGGGGGCGAGGCCAGCGGGCTTTTCATCACCCCCGCCGTCTTGGCCGATGTCCGGCCGGACATGGCGATCTTCCGGGAAGAGACCTTCGGGCCGGTCGCCGCCGTCATGCCGTTCGACAGCGAGGACGAGGCCATCGCCCTCGCCAATGACACGGAATATGGCCTTTCCGCTTACCTCTTCACCCAGGACCATGACCGGATCTGCCGGGTCTCCGGGGCCATTCGCACCGGCATGCTCGCCGTCAACTGCGTGAAGATGACCGGCCATCCCATTCCCTTCGGCGGGGTTCGAGACAGCGGCCTCGGGCGCGAGGGCGGGCGTCACGCCATCTCCGAATTCACTGACCTCAAATATGTCTGCGCCGCCTTTCGTACGGCCTGAGCAAGGAACGATCATGGACAACCGCATCAACGACATCTCCGCCATCGACCGGGAGTTCGTCTTCCATCCGTCCACGCATCTGGCTCAGTTCGAGCGGGGCGAGATCCCCAATCGCATCATGTCCGGCGGCAGCGGCGTCTATGTGCGTGACCGTGACGGGCTGGAAAGCCTCGACGCCTTTGCCGGGCTCTATTGCGTCAATATCGGCTACGGCCGCACCGAGGTCGCCGACGCGATCTATGCCCAGGCGCAGAAGCTCGCCTACTACCATGCCTATGTCGGCCATTCGAACGAGCAGGTCATCAACCTCTCCGAGCGCATCATCCGCTCGGCCGGCATGAACATGAGCAAGGTCTATTATGGCCTTTCGGGCTCGGACGCCAACGAGACCAATCTCAAGATCGTGCGCTACTACAATAATGTGCTGGGCCGGCCGGAAAAAAAGAAGGTCATTTCCCGCCACCGCGCCTATCACGGCTCGGGCCTCATGACCGGCAGCCTCACCGGGCTCCAGGCATTTCACAACGCCTTCGACCTGCCCATGGAGGGCATTCTCCACACCGCCTGTCCCCACTACTGGCGTTATGCCCAGGCCGGCGAGACCGAGCTCGATTTTTCGCAGCGCCTCGCCGACGAATTGGAGGCGCTCATTCTCGCCCAAGGTCCGGAAACCATCGCCGCCTTTATCGGCGAGCCGGTTCTCGGCACCGGCGGCATTGTGCCGCCGCCCGAAGGCTACTGGACTGCGATCCAGGCCGTGCTGCGCAAATACGACATCCTGCTGATCGCCGACGAAGTGGTCACGGCCTTTGGCCGCACGGGACAGTATTTCGGCTCGCACACCTATGGCATCGAGCCTGACATCATCACCATCGCCAAGGGACTGACCTCGGCCTATCTGCCGCTGTCCGGCTCGATCATCGGCAAGAAGGTCTGGGATGTGCTCGTCGAGGGCAATGACCGGCTTGGCCCGTTCGGCCATGGCTGGACCTATTCGTCCCACCCGGTCTGCGCTGCGGCGGCCAATGCCAATCTCGACATTGTCGACGGCGAGGACCTGACCGGCAATGCTGCCCGCACCGGCGCCTATTTCCAGCGGCGCCTGCGCGAAACCTTCACCGACCATCCCCTGGTCGGCGAAGTGCGCGGCGTGGGCCTGATGGCAGCCCTGGAGTTCGCCACCGGCAAGGACAGGCGCGACAGTTTCGACCCCAATCTCAAGATCGGCCCGCGCGTCTCCGCCGCGGCCCTGGAACACGGCATGATCGCCCGCGCCATGCCGCAGGGCGACATTCTGGGGTTTGCGCCGCCGCTCGTCATCACCGAAGCCGAAGTCGATCGGATCGTCGAGATGACGCTGGCCGCGGTGAACCACGTCACCGAGACGCTTTAACCAGGCTCCTGTCGATCGGCCTTCGGAGAGTTGGGGTGTGCCACACATCCCAACTCAACGGCTGCCGGCGGACAGCTCCTCGCGAACGACCATGTCGCTGTCCAAGAAGTCGAGCTCGGCCCTGGCTCCCACAGCATCGAAATATCGGCTGAGGAAATTGCGGAAAGAGGCGGCCAGCGCGACATCGGCGATGTTCAGATCCGTCAGTCCGACAACACGAAGCCGGTCTATGTCGGCCTGGGTGATCCGCGACGCATCGATCGTGATCTGCCTGGCATAGTCCAGCATCGCCACTTGCTGTTCCGTCAGCCCGGCGTTGCGATAGTCTCGATGCACGGCGAGGGTTTGCTCGCGCCCAATCATGCTTGCAAGCGCCTTGAAGTAGACGTGGGAACAATAACTCGAGGGCACATGCTTGGCCGCGATCAGCGTGATCAGGCGGAAGTTCGTCAGGCCCAGAGAAAATCCATCCCTGATCTGATGCAGCAAGTGCTCCACCGGCGGCAGGATGTCCGGTCTTGCCGACCAGCACTGGGTCGCCTGCATGACACGTCCCATGGACGCCATTTCCCTGGCATAGATCGATGCGATTTCGCCCTCGGCGTCGGCAGGCTCGACAGTTTTCAAGAACATTGGCCCCTCCCCGGCTTTTGCTCGGGCAACATTCTTTCCCGCCGAGGAGCGGTTGGGAAGAGGCGCTAGCCATAGACGAGCGCGGCCCGAGTCGCTGCGTGTCCACGCGCTGGACGACAATGGGGTGCGCAATCCGAGAACCAACGTCCGGAACACCAGCAAATTCAGCGATTTATGGGATGAGGAAAGTGGCGGAGAGGAAGGGATTCGAACCCTCGAGACCGTTCCCGATCTGCACCCTTAGCAGGGGTGTGCCTTCGACCACTCGGCCACCTCTCCGGCGGGGTCGGGTCTAGCGGGAGCGCTGGGGTAAGGCAAGCGGTTTTTGTCCGGTCGGCGCCAAGGGCTTGCAGGCTGTGGACGGCAGGCCCGGCTCTTGCCGCAATTTGGTTGGTAAGGGCGGGTAAAGTCGGGCTAGATCGGGCGCGCGGACAAGCGGCAGAGTCGCGGCGACTCGGACAATGGGCAAGAGGCGGATGCAGATGGCGAGCGACCTTGGTCGAGCAGTTCGAGGCGCGGTGGCGGCGGCGGCCATGCTGTTCCTGGTGGGGATTGCTCATGCACAGGACCCGGCGTCCGTGCCGATCGTCCCCCGATCCCCGGTGGAAGGGGTGTGGCGCACGCAGTTGCTCTCGGAAGTGACGATCGCCGCCTGCCCCGAAGGGTTTTGCGGGACCTTGTCGCATATCGTGGTGCCCGAGGGCATGCTTGAAGGCGCCGAAGCCGAAGCGGCGGCGGCAATGACACCGGACCAGTTCTTCGATCAGCGCAACGAAGACCCTGCCCTGCGCAACCGGCCGATGCTGGGCCTGCAGATTCTCACCCTGCAGCAGGGCGCCGAGCCCTATATCTTCGACGGCGAAATCTACAATCCCGAGGATGGGAAGACCTATACCGGCTACATCGAGGTGCTGGGTCCCGACATGCTGCGGCTCAATGGCTGCGTGCTGTTCAATGTCATCTGCCGCGGCGAGGACTGGACCCGCGTGCCGCCCGAGGAACTGGAAGCCCGGATGCGCACCGAGGCGGCCGCTGAGACCGCCCCGGCGCAGTAAACCCGCCATTCGACCACAGGTCTCATGGCCGTCCGGGCGTTTAAGCCCGGAAGAGCCGCATCTGCGGCTCGCCATTGCCCCTTAGGGCGGGCGAGATGCCATTGATGTCGACCGTCGACACCACGCGGTGCCGATAGGCGGCAAACATGAAGGTCGGCGTGACATTGACCGGTTCGTCGAACTGAATGGTCACGGTGAAAGCCTGCATGTTGTGCGCGAGCTGCACCCCGATCAGTAGCCCGGTAAAAGGCTGTTCGAGGTAAGTGCCCTTGACGCGCATGCCGACTTGGAACGGCACGGCGACACGATCAGGCAGAGCGGCGCGAGCGGTATTCCAGTCGCGATAGCCGTGGGTTCGGGCGATTTCTTCCAGCGCTTCGCTGTGCGTAAGAGGCTTGCCGGAGGCGGCGCGTTCTTCGCGCAGCATCTTTGCCTCGGACTTCAGGGTCTGGGCGGAGGGGGTATCGAGGGAAAAAGACATGAGTTCAGGTCTCTCCTAATGGAGGCGACTGTGACATGGGAGCCCGCATTGCCATGATGCGCCTTGGGAGAAAACCAAAGGGATCAATGCCTTAGGCTGGACTTCACCATGGATCTCGCGATCCGCGGGCGGCAGGCGCCAGCAACCGAGGGCGTAAATGCGCTCGCGAGCGCCGCAAGTCAAGAGCGGCCGATCAAATGGCGTGATGGGCCGATCAGACAATTGCGTTGGGCGAACCGGCAATTGGGCGCTAGACACCCGGGGTGGGGCCAGGAGTGCGATGATGAACGAGATTCTGCTGCTGATTGCGGGCCTTTTGGGCGGCGCGGTCAATTCGCTGGCCGGCGGCGGATCGTTCATCGTGTTCCCGGCGCTGCTGTTCGCCGGAGTGCCGCCTGTGCTGGCCAATGCCTCGAACACTTATGCTGCCCTGCCCGGCTATGTCAGCGGCGCGGTAGGCTATTGGGGCGCCATGCGGGCCTACAAGGACCGGCTCGTCACCTACGGCATCGTCGCGGCGCTGTTCGGCTATGCCGGGGCGGAATTGCTGCTGGTGGTGTCGGACGAACAGTTTTCCAAGGTCGTGCCCTGGCTGATGGCCTTTGCGGTGACGCTGTTCGTGTTCGGCAACCAGATCAACGCGGCGCTGCGTGCGCGGTCGGGCGAACGGCGCGGCATGAAGGCCTTGGGCGCGGTGCTGATCCTCGCCCTGCTGGCGGCGGTCTGCCTCTATGGCGGCTTCTTCAATGCCGGGCTCGGCATCCTGCTGCTGGCCTTTCTCGCCATGGCGGGGATGACCGACATCCACGCGATGAATGGGCTCAAGCTCTTTATCTCGTCGGTGGTAGCGGTGGTGGCAGTGGCGCGCTTTGCGTTCAATGGCACGATCGACTGGTACCATGGCTCGATCGCGCTGGTGGGTGTCACCATCGGCGGCTATGCGGCGGCGCGGCTGGCGAAGTTCATTCCGACGCAGTGGATCCGCTGGGGCGTGATCGTCTATGGCATCGGCATGACGGGGTATTTTTTCAGGGCGGCTTACTTCGCTTAGAGCGCCTGGAGAGATGGATTGCCCGGTCAGGCCGGGCAATGACGACTGAGGTGGCATCTGGTCCCGTCGCGATGCCGAGCCGTCCCCGGGCTTGACCCGGACCATTGCAGACATTCGCTGACGTTGGGGGTGGCCCTCGGACCAAGTCCGAGGGCGGCACTGAGTGCGAGGCGACAGTCCGCCCTACTCCGCCTTCCTGATCCACACCGCCGCGTCGTGGAAGGGGGCGCCGCCGAAGGGGGGCGCGGGTTGGGCGCTGGTGAGCATGTTGATGCCCTGGCCGCCGCGATGGGCCTTGTTGCGGTGGAGGCCCTCGGCAATCAGCACCCCGGTACGGAGGCCGGTATGGAGGAAGGCGGTCAGCTCGACCTGGCCCCGGAAATTGCCGACCACGACCGGATCACCGTGAACGATGCCCAGGCGAACGGCGTCCTCAGGATGGATGAAAACGGTCGGTTCGCCCTCGCGCCGTAGGCTACCGGGCGTCTGGTTGAAGGTGGAATTGAGGAAGGCGCGCGCCGGGCTGGTGGCGAGCTTGAAGGGGTGCACGTCGTCTGCCGCCTCGTTGATGGCCCAATGATCGGCGAAGCGTGGCATCTCGGCAGGATCGCAGACCCAGCGATAGCCCTTGCGGTCGGCGACATCCTGCCAATTGGGCGCAAAGCGGAAGCGGCCATCGGGCCAACCGAAGCCCTTGGCGAAACGGGCGACCTCGTCGGGGCGCTCGCGATCGACATAGCCGGTCTTTTCGACCTCTTCGAGCGCCGGGTATTTGGAGCGAGCAAAGGTGTCGGCGACGACATCGCGATCGCTGGTGCGGAAGACGGGGTCTTCGCTGCCGAGCCGGAGGGCGATGGCATTGATGACGTCGTGGTTCGACCGCGCCTCCCCGGGCGCGTCCATGACGGCGGGGCCGTAGAGCACGCGGGTATGGCCGCCGCGCGTGTAGTAGTCGTTGTGCTCGAGGAACATGGTGGCCGGCAGAACGATGTCCGCGAGCTCAGCCGTCTCGGTCATGAATTGCTCGTGCACGACCACGAACAGATCCTCGCGCATGAGCCCCTCGCGCACCAGCGCCTGATGCGGCGCGACGGTGGCGGGGTTGGTATTCTGGACGATCATGGCGTGAACCGCAGCGCCCCCCTGCAAGGCCTTGGCATCGCCGGTGAGGATCGGTCCGATCTCCGACATGTCGAGGAGGCGCGGCGTGCCCTTTTGCAGGTGCGTGCCTTCGAGACGTGACTTGTCGAGCGCCCAGGTGCCGGAATTGGAATGAAAGGCGCCGCCGCCACGATGCTGCCAGGCGCCGGTCATGGCGGGGATCGAGAGCGCGGCGTGGACGGCGGTGGAGCCATTGCGCTGGCGCGAAAAGCCATAGCCAAGGCGGAAGAATGTGCGTGGTGTGGTGCCGACGAGATGGGCGAAAGCCTCGATCTCGGCGACCGGCAGGCCGGTGATCTCAGAGGCCCATTCCGGCGTGCGGGTCGCGAGATGCGCCTCGAACTCGGGCGAAAAGTCGGTGAATTCAGCCATGTAGTCGCGATCGGCGAGGCCGTCGCGCAGCAGGATATACATGGTGGCAACGGCCAGCGCGCCGTCGGTACCCGGCCGCAGCACCAGGCCCATATCCGCCTGCTCCATGGTGGCATTGCGATAGATATCGATGACCACGACCTTGGCGCCACGCGTCTTGCGGGCCTTCATGGCGTGGGTCATGACGTTGACCTGGGTGTGCACCGCGTTGGTGCCCCAGATGACGACGCAGTCGGCCTCGGCCATCTGCTCCGGATTGACGCCACCGAGGAGGCCCGTGCCGGCTATATAGCCGGGCCAGGGGAGCCCGACGCAGATGGTGTCGTATTGATGCGAATAGCCGCGCACGGCGCGCAGGCGCTCGATGCCGTCGCGATGCACGTGACCCATGGTGCCGGCGTAGAAATAGGGCCAGACCGATTCCGGGCCATGCTGGTCTTCGACGGTGCGGAAGCGGGCGGCGATCTCGTCCAGCGCCTCGTCCCAGGAAATGCGCTGCCATTGGCCGGCGCCCTTGGGACCGACGCGGCGCATGGGATGGAGCAGACGCTCGGGATGATGGATGCGCTCGGCATAGCGGGCGACCTTTTCGCAGATCACACCGGCCGTATAGGGATCGTCCTTGGCACCGCGGACGCGGCCGACCCTGCCATCGGCAAGGATGTCGACATCGAGCGCACAGACGGACGGACAGTCATGCGGGCAGACGGAGCGGATGGTGCGGGCGATGGGGGCAACTGGGGCGTTCATGCCCGCACGATACGCCCCGCCCCTGCCCGGCGACAATCGCATTGTTTTTATGGATTGGATCAGGGGTGGTGATGGGCCAAAGCCCACCCACCTAGCCTCCCCCTGAAGGAGGGGGAGGGGTCGGCCGGTGGGCGCGCAGACATCGCGCTAAACTCGATCGGTTCCTCCCCCCTTCTTCAGGGGGAGGTGGGGTGGGGGTTCAGACCGCAAACGCCTTGGTCGCGGTTTCAGCGTTGCGGCGGGCGCGGTTGCTGGCGTGCTTGGCGAGCTGGGCGGCGCCGCCATGGAACTGCGAGAAGGTGATGCGGCCGGTGGTGCCGGCAATGGTCACACCGCGCCAGTTGGGACGCACCGAGCGCACGTCGGACCAGTCCAGCGTGGTTTCGCGGCCGAGAGCCGTGCGATGCTTGACCTGGCGGTGATCCCAGGCAGTGTTGGTGAAGAGGCCGGCCATGCCGATGCCGATAGCGCCGCCCGCGAGCAGCAGCACGGCGAGGTAGGTGGCGATGAGCTGGGTGGTATCGACAGCCGAGCCCATGAAGATCACGGCAAAGAGCAGGATCGCCGCGAGGGCCGCAGCGCCGTAGCAGGCGAAATACTCGACCATGGACGGCCGCAGTTCAGCCCAACCGCCCTCGACGACAATGGCATCTTCCGGCTGCACCAGACGCAGCGCCAGGAAGGCGGCATAGCCGAAGGCAACAACGCCGGCTGCGCGCGAAAGCGGCAGGTGAGCGGTGGCGGGAATGTATTTGAGAAGGATGAGGACTGATATCGTCACGAGTGGCAAAGCCACTTCCTGCCAACGCAAAGGCACGTTGCTGTTCTCCAAGGTGCTGAGGCCGGTGACGCGATTTCGGCAGTTCTGATATTGCAGATTATGCAAGCGAAGTGATTTGGCCATTCACAAATTCGCCATAAGTCAGGCGGTCGCGTGGCGGATTGGACAATGTTGCAACTTCGCAACCGCCATTCGAAGCGTCAGAGCTCAGAAAGAGATTCAACAGCCTGCCCTCCCGATTCCGGCCAAGCACGCAAGCTCCTGTTAATCCTGGGGATTTCTTGCGACTACCGCCTGCGGCCCGGCTTATGGCGGAGGCTATTGGCCCAAATGCGGCAGTGTCCGGCACAATCGCGCCGGACACTGAAAGTTTATGACAGTCTAGCGCACGGCTACCGCAGGAGCTCCTACAACCGCGGCAGTTGCAGCTTCTTCAGCATCGATCTCAGCCTCGGGCTCTTGGCGAAGCGAGTTGGCCAGCGGCAATTCTTCGAGGATGAAGGTCAGGCCGAAGGCAATGATCGAGGCCGCAGCAGCGGTGAAGAAGACCGGGTGGAGAGCGCTGGCAAAAGCCTCGAGCACGAGGTTGCGGACGGGCTCGGGCAAGGCGGCGACGGCCTGGGCGTTGAAACTGCCCGTGCCCGCGTTGGCGCCTGCCGGCATGACCTCGGCGAGGCGTGCGGCAAGACCGCTCGAAAAGATGGCGCCAAAGACCGAGACACCAATGGAGCCACCGATCTGGCGGAACAGCGTATTGCCGGCCGTGGCTGCGCCAACCACGGCACGCGGCACGGCATTCTGGGTGGCGGTGACGCTGACGCTGTTGACCGGACCGATGCCGGCGCCGACGAGGAACATATAGATGGCGATCTGCCAGGAGGGGGAGTCGAGCTGCATGGTCGCCAGCAGCAGACAGCCGATGGTCAGGACGAAGGTGGAGAGCTGCGGCAGGATCTTGTAGCGGCCGGTGCGGGTCATGAGGAAACCCGACAGCATGGACGTGCCGATCATGCCGACCATCATCGGGACGAGCTGCAGGGCCGAGTCGGTAGGCGAGACACCCTTGGCGAGCTGCAGGTACATGGGCAGGAAGGTGATGGAGCCGAACATGGCCATGCCGACGAGGAAGCCGACGGCGCTGGAGACCGCAAAGGTGTTGTTGCGGAAGAGGCTCAAAGGCAGGACCGGCTCGGCAGCGCGCGCTTCGACCCAGACGAAGGCCGCCAGCATGGCGAGGGCCAGGACGACGAGGCCGATGATCTGGACCGAGAGCCATTCAAAGGTATTGCCGCCCAGGGAGGTGGCCAGAACAAAGGCGGTCAGGCCGCCCGAGAGCAGCACGAAGCCGGCATAGTCGATGGAATGCTTGACGCGTTCGCCGCGCGGCTTGAGGGCAACGGCGATGACGGCCAGAGCCAGCACGCCCAGCGGCAGGTTGATGAGGAAGATCCACTGCCAGGAGATGTGCTCGACGATGAAGCCGCCCAGAAGCGGGCCGACAACGGTGGCGACGCCGAAGATGGCGCCGAAGAGGCCCTGCACCCTGCCCCGCTGGCGCGGCGGGATGATGTCGGCCACCACGGTCATGGCGACGACCATGAGGCCGCCGCCGCCGAGACCCTGGATGGCGCGGGCGGCGATGAGGAAGGTCATGGTCGTGGCCATGGCCGACAGCACGGCGCCGACAAGGAAGATGACGATGGCCACCTGGAGGACGATCTTGCGCCCATAGAGGTCGCCCAGCTTGCCATAGATGGGCGCGACGACGGTGGAGCTCAGCAGATAGGCGATCACCACCCAGGTGAGGTGGTCGAGGCCGCCCAGTTGCCCGACGATGGACGGCAAGGCGGTCGAAACAATGGTCTGGCCAAGCGAAGCGAGCAGCAGGGTGATGGCGACGGCGCCGATCACCAGCTTGACGGATGGGTCAGCCGCCGCTTCTTGCGGTTGTGTGGGTGCGGACATTGGGGCATTCCTTCGGGGCGCGGGATCGGCATGCGCTGCGACCCTTGCGAAATTCGGTATGAGCGCATAAATGTGCTGGGAGCAATTACATGTCAATAGCATGTATTTGCCTTCGACATGCAAATTTGCGGTGGCTGCCATGCCTTTGAGCGACAAGACCCAGTTCAGTACCCTCCTCACCGAAGCCGGCATCGCCCCCGAAACGGCGGAGGCCGTGATGGATATCGACTGGGTCATCCAGCAATGGCGGCGCCGGGCCATGAAGCGCGAGCTGGGCCAGCGGGCGCTGCAGGATCTGGGGATCGGGCTCGACCTGGCGCAGTTCGATGTCCTGGCGGTGATTGTCGGCCCGGTGGCTGAAGCGGGGCGCGAGGCGGACGAGGTGATGGTGTCGACCGTGGCAGAGCGCCTCAGCATCGATCCGTCCAGAGCCAGCCGGCTGGTCAGCGAAATGGTCGACCAGGGCTATGCGCGCCGGGCGGTGAGCCAGGCCGATGCGCGGCGCACCATTATCGAGTTGACCGAGCGCGGGCAGACGGTGGTGGATGCGGTGCGGGCCTACAAATTCCTGATCATGGGGGATTTCCTGGGCCAGTGGAGCCAAGCCGAGCTCGACGCCTTTATTCCCATGCTCAAGCGCTTTTCGACCTGGATCGACGGCATTGGCCCGTCGACCGAAAAGCATGCCGAGGAGATCGCGGCGCTGTCGGCCCGGCTCGCCAGTGCGAAAAGCGACGAACTGGCGTGATGGGAGCCATGAAAACGTTTCATTAGACACCAAAAGTTCGTCGCGTTAGCACTCTGGCCGCCTCGGGAGGAGGCCGACAATGACGCAAGCGCGCCTGCCGGTGACGGCCCTTCTGGGCACCAGCATGTTCTTTTCCGGCGTGACCTATGCCGCCACCATGCCCTATGCCTCGCTAGTCGGCGTCGACACGCTGGGCATGACGCCGGGCTTTTTTGCCGCGATCATGAGTTGCGGCGCGATCTTCGGCACTTTCGTGTCGCTGGGGCTGGGATATCTCTCCGACAAGCTGAAGGACAGGCGGCTTCTGGTGCTGATCACGGCTCTGGCCGGTATCCTTGCCCACGGGCTCATCTACCTCTTTCCCTCGCAACTGAGCTTCGCGGTGGCCATGGGCGTGATCATGCCCTTTGCCGGCGCCAGCTATGGGCAGAGCTTTGGCTACCTCCGGGTCTATTACATGAAGCACCGGCCGGAGCGGGTCGACTTCATGGTGACCTCGCTCCGCACGGTGTTCACGGTGGCCTGGATCGTGGTGCCGCCGCTGGCCGGCTGGGTGGCGGCGGAGTTCAGCATTTTCGACGTCTACCTCGCCTCGTCGCTGAGTTATGCGGCCCTGGCCGGCATATTCGCGCTGCTGATGACCGATAGTGGCACCGCCGTGCAGATGCCGGCGCCGGTGCGGGCCGAGGGCGCGTCGTTTCTCTCGATGTTCGAGCTGAAGCCGGGGGCTGCGGCGGGGCTGGTGGGCCTCGTGGTGATGACCGGGGCGATCCGGCTGATGACGCTGACCATGGCGCTGTTCATCGTCACCGACCTCGGTGGCAACGTCACCGATGTGGGGCTCTATGCGGGGATCACGGCGGCGACCGAGGCGCCGTTCATGCTGCTCCTGGCATGGCTGACGACGCGGGTGAGCAAGGAAACGCTGCTGGCGTTCGCGGGCGTGGTGATGGCCGTTTTCATGGGGCTTTCGACCCAGCTCACCAGCGTCAGCGCCTTGTTCTGGCTGCTTGGCCTCAACGGGCTGGGCACGGCGGCGCTGATGAGCATCAACATCGCCTATGTGCAGGACGCCATCAAGGGACGGGTGGGCCTTTCCACCTCGCTGATGGACATCGTGGCGATCGGCGCCCAGTTGCTGGGCGCCGGGGCCTTCGGTGTGCTGGCCGCCAATGGCGACTACCGCTTTGCGCTGGTGGTGGCCGCGGTGTTGTCGCTGATCGGCTCCGGCGTGCTCGCGGCGGGCAATCTGCCGAGGCTGGGCCGGTTGAAACCGGCCTGAGCCCCTATTCCGCGCGGCTCTTCTTGTGGTCTTTTTTCTTGGGAGGACGCGCTTCGCCTTCGGCGGCCGGCTTTGACCATTTCGGCTTGCCTTTGTCCTTGGTGAAGGGTTTTGCCGCCTTGGCGGGCCTGGCCTCGCGCGGCGGGCGCGGGGTTTCCATGACGCTGTCGAAGTCGTCGGACCTGGGCTTGCCGTAGCGTTCCTTGCGATCCGCCTTTTCGGGGCGCGGCTTCATGGGATCGTACTTTTCCGGGGGGCCGGGCGGACGGCGCTTCGATTGTGGGCGATCCGGACGCTCGCCAGGACCCTCGACGGCGTTGATATGCACGCCCTTTTCACCGGTGCCATTGGTGCCGACATTGCGCAGGAAGCTGTCGACCTTGTCGGCCGCCACCTCGAAAATGGTCTCGGTGTCGAAAATGCGGATCGAACCGATGGCGCCCTTGGTGACGCCGCCGGCCTTGCAGATCATCGGCAGGAGCCAGCGTGGCTCGGCGCGCTGCTTGCGCCCGAGATTGACCTTGAACCAGGAACCGCCGGCAAAGGCCTCCCGTGTGCGGGGCGTGCGATCGTCGTCGACGACCGGGACGTTGATGTCCTCGGGCACCGGACGGGCGGCGAGTTGCATGCGGAGATAAGCAGCCGCAATGACTTCGGGGCTATGCCGTTCGAGCAGTTGCGCGACCAGGGGCGCTTCTTCCTCAGCGGCGGGCACGAGCAGGGCTTCGGCCGTCAGGATATGCTCCTGATAGCGGGCGTCGATTTCGGCGGCGGTGGGCGGCGCCAGCAGTTCGGCACCGATCTTGGCGGTCCGCAGGATGGACAGGGCGACACGTTTGCGATGGGTCGGCGAAATGACGACGCAGGTGCCCTTGCGACCGGCACGGCCAGTCCGGCCCGAGCGGTGCAGCAGCGTTTCGGCATTCATGGGCAGTTCGGCATGGATGACGAGATCGAGATTGGGCAGGTCAATGCCGCGCGCGGCGACGTCGGTGGCGACGCAGATGCGGGCACGGCCGTCGCGCATGGCCTGCAGCGCATTGGTGCGCTCGGCCTGGGTCAACTCGCCCGACAGGGTGACGACGTCAAAACCACGATTGTGGAGGCGCGCAGAGAGATGCTTCACCGCTTCGCGGGTCGAGGCGAAGACGATGGTATTGGTGCTTTCGTACCAGAGCAGCGTGTTGATGACGGCATTCTCGCGCTGGTCGGCGGGCACCACCATGAGCTTGTAGTCGATATCGGCATGCTGTTCGCCGGAACTGGTGGCGGTGATGCGCAGCGCGTCGTTCTGGAAGGTTTTCGCCAGTTCGGCGATGGGACGCGGCACGGTGGCCGAGAACAGCAGGGTGCGCCGATCCTCCGGCGCTGCAGCAAGGATGAATTCGAGATCCTCGCGGAAGCCCAGGTCGAGCATTTCGTCGGCCTCGTCGAGGACGACCGCACGCAGGGCCGACATGTCGAGCGCACCGCGGGTGATGTGATCGCGCAGACGGCCGGGCGTGCCGACGACGATATGGGCGCCACGCTCGAGGGCGCGGCGCTCGGTACGCTGGTCCATGCCGCCGACGCCGGCCGCGGTCTGGGCATGCATGTCGGCATAGAGCCAATCGAGTTCGCGGCGGACCTGCATGGCCAGTTCGCGGGTCGGGGCAATGACCAGGGCCAGTGGCGCGCCGGGAGCGGGCAGGATGGGATCGTCGCCGAGCAGGGTCGGCGCAATGGCCATGCCGAAGGCGACGGTCTTGCCCGAGCCGGTCTGGGCGGAGACCAGCAGGTCCCGGCCGTCGGCTTCTGGTTCGATGACAGCGGCCTGCACCGGGGTGAGGCTGTCATAGCCCTTGGCCTCGAGGGCGCGGGCGATCGGGGCAATGATGGTTTCAGGCAGAGACATCTTTGGCTTTCGCAAAGGCAGCCAAAGAGCGGTCGTTCCCTCGAAAGGCGGAACATTCCCGTTCGTGACGGCTGGCAAAGGATGGGTTCCCGCTTACGCAGGACTGACGCCGTGGAAAAAGTATAGACCAGATCACGTCAAGCAAAAAGGCCGCCCGGCGGGCGGCCTGATAGGCGTGGTGTTTAGCGAAGCGACTGGCGCAACACAAGGCGAGAGCATGCATGACGGGCACTAGTGCGCCGCATGGCTCGGCGCGTCAGGCCTTTGGCTGCTTGCGCAGCTCGGAGACCTGCTTGCCGCGGTTGCCCCAATTGTCGAGCGGCACTTCGTCGATGACGACGTGAGTCGATTCCGGGGTCTTGTTCAGCACGCGGACCATGATGTCCGTAATGCCCGCAATGACCTCGGCCTTCTGCTCGGCAGTCACACCATCATCAAGAATGCGGACATTGATGTAGGGCACCAGCCCCTCCTATCGCTTCACCGGACAGATTGACTGCCAAAGGCGGTCGTGGATCAGCCAACGAGCTCGTCGTCGGTGAAGAAGAACTTGATTTCCTGGGCTGCGGTTTCGGGAGCGTCCGAACCGTGCACGGAGTTTTCGCCGACGGAGAGGGCGAATTCCTTGCGGATGGTGCCTTCGGCGGCGTTGGCCGGATTGGTCGCGCCCATGATTTCGCGGTTCTTGAGAATGGCGCCTTCGCCTTCGAGAACCTGCACGACCACCGGCGAAGCGATCATCTGCTCGACCAGTTCACCAAAGAAGGGGCGTTCCTTGTGGACTGCGTAGAAGCCTTCGGCCTGGGCGCGGGTCATGTGGATCTTCTTGAGGGCGATCGGGCGGAGACCGGCGTCTTCGAACTTGGTCAGGATCTTGCCGATGAGGTTGCGGCGGACGGCATCGGGCTTGATGATGGAGAAGGTGCGTTCGATCGCCATGGCGAGAAATCCTGCATTTGCTTGGAAAAGGTGGCGCCTTTTAGCGGGAGAGTTTGACGGAGGCAAGACGGGGCGGGCTGCCGCCGCGCTATCTTTCTTCCGCCGTCACCACCGGGCTTGTCCCGGTGGTCCAAGCGATGCCTTGAGAAGACGGATTGCCCGGACGAGCCGGGCAATGACGGTGCTTAATAGCGACCGGTTCATATCTGAGGTCAGTCGTGGTCGACGTCGGTGGAGCCGGTGCCGATGACGCGGCCGTCGGGGGCGGTCAGGGTGACGTCGATGCGCGAGACGATGTGCTCGGCCTGGATGGTCTGTTCGACGTCGATCTCGACAGCCTGCATGGTGCAGACCTCGGCGGTGGAAATGGTCGGGAAGGTGACGGCAAGCGTACCATCGACCAGTTCGCCCACCTCGGCCGGGCCGACTTCCTCGCAGGCGCCGCCGGTATATTCGAATTCGATGGTGATCTGGTTGGGATTGATGCGCGTGGCGTCGAGGTCGTTGAGCCGCTGCGCGTCGCCGGCGGTGTCGGTAGTGGCCGGCGCGGCGTCGGCGGGCTTTGCCTTGTCCTGGGCCATGGCAGGCAAGGAGAGCGCGACGAGTGCGGTGGCGAGGAGGAGAGCGACTGGCTTGGCAGACATGGGAATTCCTTTTCGGTTGACCGCAGGGACAATGCGCCCGGCATGTGATGGATGCGTGGCGAATCCGGCGACAGGATGACGCGCCGGTTGCCTTATGGGCGGCAAGCACATAAGTCCGGTCCTCATGAATTCTGGTGCGTCCCCTGCCCCATCGGCGTGCGCGGGGTGCGACGCCGCAAGCGGACAAGATCTGAACCATGCTCAATATCACCAACCTGACTTACCGCATCCAGGGCCGGGTGCTGCTGGAAGAGGCTGGGCTCGTGCTGCCTGATGGCGTCAAGGCCGGCTTCGTGGGCAAGAACGGCACCGGCAAGACGACGCTGTTCCACCTGATCCAGGGCCATATCGCCGCCGACAGCGGCTCGATCGAGGTCAACAAGAAGGCGCGGATCGGCGCGGTGGCGCAGGAAGCCCCGGCCGGCGAAGAAACCGTGCTCGAAGTTGTGCTGGCCGCCGACAAGGAGCGCACGGCGCTGCTGAAAGAGGCCGAGACGGCGACTGATCCACACCGGATCGGCGACATTCATATGCGGCTGGCCGATATCGATGCGCATACGGCCGAGGCGCGGGCTTCCTCGATCCTCAAGGGGCTCGGCTTCGAGCATGACCGGCAGAATGCCCCCACGCGGGAGCTGTCGGGCGGCTGGCGGATGCGCGTGGCGCTGGCGGCGGTGCTGTTTTCGCAGCCCGACCTGCTGCTGCTCGACGAGCCGACCAACTATCTCGATCTCGAAGGCACGCTGTGGCTGGAAAAGTACCTCGCCACCTATCCTTACACCGTCTTCCTGATCAGCCACGATCGTGACCTGCTCAACAAGGCGGTCAATGCCATCGTGCATCTCGAACACCGCAAGCTGACCTTCTACAAGGGCAATTACGACACGTTCGAGAGCACCCGTCGCATGCAGATGGAGCTCAACAACAAGACGCGCGAGAAGACGCTGGAGCAGATTGCGCATCTGCAGAAATTCGTCGACCGCTTCAAGGCCAAGGCCACCAAGGCCAAGCAGGCGCAGGCGCGCGTCAAGATGATCGAAAAACTGAAGCCGCCCGAGGCGATGTTCGATGAGCACGCGGCGCCGTTCCAGTTCCAGCAGCCCAAGACCGAACTGCCGACGCCGATGATCACGCTCGACAAGGTCTCGACCGGCTATGGCGACAAGGTCATCCTGCGCAATGTGACGCAGCGCATCGATCCGGATGCGCGCATCGCGCTGATCGGCGTCAATGGCAACGGCAAGTCGACCTTTGCAAAGCTCCTGGCGGGCGACATTCCCGTCATCGACGGGGCGCTGCGCATCAACAAGAAGCTCGAAATCGCGCATTTCGCGCAGCACCAGATGGACAAGCTCAAGCCCGAGCAGACGCCGCTGGAGCATGTCGCCGAGCTGATGCCGCTCGACAATGAAACCAAGCGGCGCAGCCGGCTGGCGCAGATGGGGCTGACCACCAGCCGCATGGACACCAAGGCGAAGAACCTCAGTGGTGGCGAGCGCGCGCGGCTGCTGATGGGTCTCATCACCTTTTCCGGCCCGTCGATGATGATCCTCGACGAACCGACCAACCATCTTGATATCGATAGCCGCGACGCGCTGGTCTATGCGCTCAACGACTATCAGGGCGCGGTGCTGATCATTTCGCACGACCGGCACCTGATCGAGGCGACCTGTGACACCTTGTGGATCGCCGAGAACGGCACGATCCGCGAACTGGACGAGGACCTCGACAGCTACCAGCGCAATATCACGTCGAACAAGGACAAGGGCGGCAGCGGCGCGGCCGCCAACGGGGACCGCAAGCAGTCGCGCCAGGAAGCCGCGGCGCGCCGGGCAGAACTGGCGCCGCTCAAGAAGAAGATCAGCGACGCCGAGAACAAGATGAACCGGCTCAGGACCGAGATCGACAAGATCGAGGCGCAGCTTGCCGATCCGAAGGTCTATAACGGCCCTGCGGACAAACTGATCGCGCTGGGCAAGGACAAGGCAAGGTTTGCCGGCGACCTCGAGGCGCTGGAAGAAAGCTGGCTGGAGCTGAGCGCCGAGCTGGAAGAGGCGGAGCGGGTTTAAGGGGAGACCGGGTTCGCCGAGGCAGATTCCGGACTGCGACACCCCCTCCCTACCTGCGCTACGGCTTCGCCTAGCTTCGGTACCCTCCCCTCAAGGGGGAGGGTAGGCAGGATAGAGCTCCAGTGTTCATCGTCACCCTCCCCCTTGAGGGGAGGGCAAGCAGAGCTTGGGTCCGTCAGGACCCTAGCGGCGCTCGGGAGGGGGTGTCGTGGCGCGAAAAGGTCCGACATCCCTCCCGAGCTTCGGCCCGCCAGTCGAGCATAGCTCTCCTGGCCGCCTCGCCTAAATTCGCTCCACTGGAGCGACTTTGCCTTCGGCGTGGCGAGAAGCACTCAAGGGGGAAGGGTAGTGAAGGTGCCGGAGCGACGGCGCCTTCACCATTCATGCCACTGGCCGGTTGACTGTGTCGGCGTGGTAGCCTTTGCTGGGGCAAACCATGCGAGGCCCATATGACCCGCCTGCCCGCCCTGATGCTTGCCGCCATTCTTGCCCTTAGCCCCCTGCCCGCGCTGGCGCAGGACCTTTCGGGCCTCAGCAAACAGGAGCGGGCGGATACGCTGCGCTTTGCCGTCAACAACGGGCTCTTCACGCTTTATCACGAGGTGGCGCACCTCTTGATCGACAAGCTCGGCCTGCCGGTTCTGGGCAAGGAAGAGGATGCGGCGGACAATATCGCCACCTGGATGCTGCTCGAAAAGAAGACGCCGGACGCCAACCAGACGCTGGAAGATGCAGTGGATGGCTGGGTGCTGACGGGCCTCAGCTACGACGACTATTTCGCGGGGCAGGACTATGTTTCGGGCTACAGCCCCGACCGGCACCGGGCCATGCAGATCGCTTGCCTGATGGTGGGCGCCGACGGCGCCGCCTTCCGCCGCATGGCGCGGGCCTATGACATCCCCGAGGAGCGGCAGCAGACCTGCTTTTACGACTATGACCTGATGGACAAGTCGCTGGACACGCTGCTCTCCGATACCGGTACCGGAACGCGCGTCGACGTGACCTATCACGACGGCGGCACGCGGCTACGGCTGGCCGAACGCGTGTTCCGCGGCAGCGGCATTTTCGACGACGTGGCCGAGGAAGTGCGCAATGGCTACCGGATCAACGGGCGCGTGAAATTCACCGCCAAGCGCTGTGGCGAGGCCAATGCCTATTACGACACGGCGACCACGGAAGTGATCTTCTGCTATGAGCTGATGCAGGAATTCATGCAGCTCTATGTCGACGACCTGTCGATCGGCGGGGCAACGCAGCGGTCGCATTGACCATGAGCTGATCTTGAAGTGACGTCCGTCTGCATGCCCGAGGGCGCAGCCGCTAGCTGAAGCCGACATATCGCCCTGGACGATGGTTCAGGGCGATAATCATGTTGAGCACCAGCGCGCCGAGGATCGAATAGATCACCCGGTCGAAGGGCAGGACAAAGAAGGCGATGACGAGGATCACCGCGTCCACCCCGAGCTGGAAATAGCCGGCGCGGATGCCAAAATTGTCCTGGAGGAACAGCGCCAGGATATTGATGCCGCCGACGCTGGCCTTGTGGCGGAACAGCGACAGGATGCCGAGGCCCATGAGGCCACCGCCGACCAGAGCCGCAAAGAGCGGGTTGATCTCGTCGATGCCGATCCAGCCCGAAATCTGCCCGGAAAAGAACGAGACCAGCGCGACGCTGGCCATGGTCTTGAGCGTGAAGGGCAGTCCCATCCGCAGGTAGGCCAGGAGGTAGAACGGCAGGTTGATGCCGAAGAACAGCCAGCCGAAGGGAATGCCGGTGATGTATTGCAAGAGCAGCGCGAGGCCGGCGGTGCTGCCGGTGGTCAGTTGTGCCTCGGCATAGAAGGCAATGCCGAGCGAGACCAGCATGGTGCCGATGAAAATGGCGAAGATGTCTTCATACCAGCGGTGATGGCTGGGCGAGGAAAGGTCGGGGGTCATGCCTCGGCCTTCTTTTCCCAGCGGCCATTGCCGTCCTGCTGCCAGTAGGTGAGCGTGTCGCCCGCGCCCCGCAGGGCGCGCCAGGCGTCGCGGGCAGCGGCGACGGCTTCGGGATCGTGGCCGGAAAAAAGATAGACGAGACGCTGGTAGCCCTCGGCCGATTGCGGCACGGCGCCATCGGCGAAGAAGCGGACGGCAGCGCCATTGGGGTTTTCGTCGCCCGTGGTGATGAGGATGGGCTGGAGCGCATCGACATCGTCGCCGGCAAGGCCATGGGGCAGGAAACTGTCGTCGCGCCAGGTCCAGAGGTGGGCATCGATGGCCTCGGCACGCTCGCGCGAGCCGACCTCGACCACGGCGCGCCAGCCGCGCTCCAGGGTCTTTTCGAGCAGCAGCGGCATGACGCTTTCGAGCGGAAGGGTTTCGAGGTGGTAAAAGAGGATTTCGGCCATGACGGCAAACTATCCGGGCTCCCCGCTTTGCGCCAGAGCCCCTGCAGCACGAGGATCAGCGAGCGCCATGTTGAGGACACGCTGCCGGGGTGATTGTGCCTGGACGCGAAGTGCCGCAAGGTGCGCGCCGACTCGATCCACGCCCAGCGGACTGGCCACCGACTTCGTATGAGACGACTGACCCGCTATCTGACACGGCTGTTTGCAACCGATGCCATGATCCTGTTCGGGATCGTGTGCTTCCTGCTTTGGCTGGTCAATTGCCTGCGCTCGTTCGACGTGGTCTCGGTGAAGGGCCAGGGATTTGGGACCCTCGCGGTGCAGGCGCTCTATTCCATGCCGCCGCTGGCGCTCTCATTCTTCTACATCTGCATCGGCATTGGCGTAGTGCGGGCGCTGACAGCACTCCAGACCAGCCACGAACTGCATATCATTCACACCAGCCACGGTCTGGCCGGCCTGTGGCGGGCGACGGCCGTCACCTGTGCCGGCGCCATCGCCATGGTGCTGGTGCTGGCCCATGTGCTGGAGCCGATGGCGAACCGCCAGCTCAACCAGCTCCAGGCCGAGGTGGCGGCGGACCTCGTCAGCTCGACGCTCAAGCCCAACCGCTTTACCCAGGTGACGCCGGGCGTGGTGCTGCTGATCGGCGGACGCGCCGATGGCGGGGAGATCACCAGCTTCTTTGCGGACGACCGGCGCGACCCGGAGACGCGGCGCACCTATATCGCCGAAAAAGCCTGGGTGCGCGGCGTGGGCGACGATTATGTGCTCGAACTCAGCAATGGCACGCTGCAATATCTCGAGATCGACGGACGCTATTCGGAAATCCGTTTCGCCCGCTATGACGTGAGCGTCGACAGCCTGGCCCAGGCCGCGCTCTATGTCGATGAAATGGCCCAGATGGACAGTTTCGCCCTGATCGCCCGCGGCATGTCCGTGGGCTGGGAGCCGGCCCTGGTGCAGCGCCTGTTCGACCGCACGGCCGAAGCGCTTCGCGTGGTGGGGCTGGTGCTGCTGGTGGTCGGGCTGGCGGGCTTTCCCAGCGGCAACCGCACGCGGATCAAGCTGCCGCTCGAGGCGCTGGTGCTGCTGGTCGCCTTCGGCGAACGCGGGCTATCCGCCTATAGCCCGCTGGGCAATGGGACCGGGGCCATCGCGCTCATCATCGTGGCCGTAGCCGTCCTCGCCGTGCGGATGTGGCCGCGCCAGCCAATAGCGGCGGTGGCGACATGATCAGCCGCATCGACAGAGTGGTGCTGGCGCGGCTTGCCAGCCGCATCGCCGCAACCGTCTTCATCTTCTATGGGCTGATCGCGCTGGTGGAATCGCTCGACACCTGGCGCTTCAACTATGTGGCCGAGCAGCGCGGCACGCATATGGCCATCCTCATGGTGGCGATGAGCGCGGTGCGCTGGACCATCAAGACGCTGCCGGTGACCGTGCTGATGGGGGCCATTCTCGGCCTTGTGGACCTCAAGATGCGCCACGAACTGACCGTCATCAAGTCGAGCGGCATTTCGATCTGGCGGGTGTTGCGTGCACCGGTGCTGGTGCTGGCGGTGACGAGCCTTGTCATTGCCCTCGGCGCCGAAACACTCAGCACCCAGATCAACCGCGATCTGGCGCCGACCCCGCCCGGGCAGGCGGCACAACTGACGCCGGCGGGCGAAATCTGGCTCGAACAGCGCGGCGAGGAGGCCCATTACGTGCTGATGGCCCGCAGCATGGACCAGGGTGGCTCGAGACTGGGCGGCGTCACCCTGTTCGACCTCCAGGCCACGGACGTGCCGCGGCTCGAGGCACCAGAAGCGGTGCTCGAGGACGGACACTGGACTTTCCCCACGGCGACGGCGCGCTCACCCGATGGCCCGGCACGATACCTGGTCAATGTGCGGGTGCCGACCATGTCGACCCCGGCGGAAATCAGCCTCAAGCTGGCCTCGACCGAGGACATGACCTTTTTCGAGCTGGCGCGCCTGTTGCAGCGTGGGGTGAGCGATCCGACCATCCGTGCGGCCACGGCGATGCGGCTGATCAAGCTGCTGGCGCTGCCGCTGGTGCTGACCGGATCGCTGATGATCGCCTTTGCCTTCACGGCGGGCTACAGCCGGCGGACACAGTTCGGCCCCGCCGTGCTCTACGGCATTACCTTGGGCTTCGTGGTCTTCATCATCACCGAAATGGCCGATCGCGCAGGCTCGACCGGGGTGCTCAACCCGGTCTTCGCGGCCGTAGGGCCTGCCGCCGTGGCCATCATCATCGGGGTGACGGTGTTGCTGCGGCGGGAGGACGGCTGGACCTGAGGGCGGTTTCGCTCGTGGCGCCCCCCACCCGGCCTCCCTCTCGAGCAGGGGGAGGAGAAGATTGAGTGATGAGCGCACTATTTCCGATTTTGGCCGCAATCATCGACCAATTGACAGCGTGGCCTCGACGCCCCATTGAAGGCGTAACTGAAGAAGCGGACCTCAGAATGACCCTTGCAGACCTTCGGCGCGCCTGTGGCGCCCTGTTCATCGGCCTGGCGCTGACCATAACCGCCGCTGCGCCTTCGCTGGCGGCCACCGTGGTGACCGTGAATGGCGAGCCGATCAGCGACATGCAGGTGGACCAGCGGTTGCGCCTGTTCCGCATGGAGGGCAACAATACCGGCCGCAACGGCGCGCTGGAGCAGTTGATCGACGAGGCCATCCAGCTCCAGGAAGCCAAACGCCTGGGGATTACCGTTTCCAACGCGCAGGTCGACGAAGCCTTCCTGCAGATCTCGCGCAATCTCAGCGTCAGCCGCGACCGCTTGCAGCAGATGCTGCAGCAGGGTGGCGTGAGCGGCACCACGCTGCAGGATCGCCTGCGCGCCGCCATCGCCTGGAACGCCGTGGTGCAGTCCGCCGTGGCACCGCAGGTGCAGATTTCCGAACTGGAGCTCGACCAGCAGGCCGCCGGCCAGATCGCCGACTTCCAGAATTTCGACTATATCCTCAAGGAAGTGGTGTTCGTGGGTGGCGGTGGCCGCTCGGGCCAGGCCAACCAGTATCGCTCGAGCTTTGCCGGCTGCGGTTCGGCCGTGGAACTATCGCTGGCCTATAACGACGTGGCCGTTGTCGATGTCGGCCGCCGCCATGCAACCCAGTTGCCCGATGCTCTGGCCAAGGAACTGGCCGGCCTCAATGTCGGCGGCATCACCAAGCCGCGCGCCACGGAGTCCGGGCTTTCCATGCTGGCCGTCTGCGAAAAGGTGCAGGCCGAGGACCTGACCTTCGTCAAGGGCGGGCTGCGCGACGATGCCGGTGGTGACGCCACCGCCACGGAAGCCGAGGCCTATCTGGCGCGCCTGCGCAGCCAGGCCAAGATCATCCGCGAATAAAGGCCTGCGGCGCCTGCCGCGGGTTTCAGCTAGAACGACCGGCGGCCGCAGCACCTGCGGCCGCTTTCGTATCGGGGGACACCATGCCAGCACCACTGGCCGTAACCATGGGCGAACCGGCCGGCATCGGACCGGACCTGCTGCTCGGGCTTTATGCGCAGCGGGAGGAGCGCGGCCTCTCTCCCTTCGTGGTGTTCGGCCATGCCGATTTCCTGCGCGCGCGCGCCGCGCGGCTGGGGCTCGACCTCCTTATCGAGGAGGCGACCCCCGCCTCCGCCGGCGCCGTTTTTGCGCGCGCCCTGCCGGTGGTGAGCCTTGCCGGGACAGTCGAGGACACACCCGGGCGGCCCGACGAACAGGCGGCACCTGTCGTGATCGGCGCCATTGCGCAAGCTGTCGAGGCGACGCTGGCGGGGCATTGCCGCGCCGTAGTGACGGCGCCGATCCACAAGGGTGCGCTCTATGCGGCGGGCTTCAGGCATCCGGGGCATACCGAATTCCTGGCAGACCTTTGCGCCCTCGATGGCGTCGTGCCGCTGCCGGTGATGATGCTGGCGCATGAGGACCTGCGCACCGTGCCATTGACCATCCATGTGCCGATCAGCGACGTGCCTCGTCTCGTCACCGGCGACTTGATCGTGGACACGCTGCGCGTGATGGCGCGGGACCTCGTGGGCCGGTTCGGTATCGCGTCGCCGCGCATTGCCGTGGCGGGGCTCAATCCGCACGCAGGCGAAGGCGGCTCCATCGGACGCGAGGACATGGACATCATCGCCCCGGCCATTGGCGCTGCCCGCGCCGAGGGGATTGATGCCGTTGGCCCCCTGCCCGGCGACACGCTGTTTTATCCGCCGCACTGGCGGCAGTATGATGCGGTGCTGGCCATGTATCATGACCAGGCGCTGATCCCGATCAAGACCGTGGCCTTCGATGCGGGCGTCAACGTCACGCTGGGCCTGCCCATCGTGCGCATCTCCCCCGACCACGGCACCGCCTTCGACCTGGCCGGGACCGGCCGGGCCTCCTCTTCGAGCTTCGCCGCGGCGCTCGCCATGGCAGACCAGATGACAGGGCGAAAGTCATGAGCCAGATCGACAATCTCCCGCCGCTGCGCGAGGTCATCGCCACCCATGGCCTTCGCGCCAAGAAGGAACTGGGGCAGAACTTCCTTTTCGACCTCAACCTCACTGCGCGCATTGCCCGGGTGGGCGGCTCGCTCGAGGGCGTGCGGGTGATCGAAGTCGGCCCCGGCCCAGGCGGGCTGACACGGGCGCTGCTGGCCGAAGGCGCGCGCGAGGTGATCGCCATCGAGCGCGATGCGCGGGCGCTGCCGGCGCTGGCCGAGGTGGCGGAAGCCTATCCCGGGCGCCTGACCGTGATCGGCGGCGACGCCATGGAGATGGACTATCGGCTGCTGGCCGATGGGCCGACGCGGATCGTCGCCAACCTCCCCTACAATATCGGTACGCAACTGCTGACGGGCTGGCTGACCATGGAGCCCTGGCCGCCCTTTTTCGAGAGCCTGACGCTGATGTTCCAGCGCGAAGTGGCCGAGCGGATCGTGGCCAGGCCGGGCGAAGATGCCTATGGGCGACTCGGCGTGCTGGCCGGGTGGCGCAGCGAGGCGCGGATTGCTTTCAATGTGGGGCGCCAGGCCTTCGTGCCGCCGCCGAACGTCACCTCGGCCGTAGTGCATATCGTGCCCAAGCCGGTGGAGGCAGACCTGCCGGTGAAACTGGTGGAACAGGTGACCAAGGCGGCCTTCGGGCAGCGGCGCAAGATGGTGCGACAGTCGCTGAAATCGCTGGGCGTACCGGTCGAGGGGCTGCTGGCGGCTGCGGGGCTCAAGGGCGACGAGCGGGCGGAGGATCTGCCGATCGAGGCGTTTCTGGCGATGGCTCGGGCACTGCCGGGGTTGAGGTAGCGTCGGATATCTCATGCTCATCGTCATTGCCCGGCTTGTCCGGGCAATCCACCTTGCGGACAAATGGACGACCCGGACAAGCCGGGTGGTGACGGTGTGAAAATATCGGGGCTATGAGACAGTCGGTGGCTGGGGCGGCATTTCAACCATAGGCAATGGCGTCACGAAAACCAGCCGGATCGCGACCAGCAGCGCCAGCAGAGCCGCGCCGCCACAGACGAGCATGACGCCGGGCCAGGCCCAGGCGGTCCAGGCGTAGCCGCCCAGAGTGCCGAGGATCGATGCGCCGAGATAATAGGCAACGAGGTAGATGGCAGAGGCCTGCGCCTTGCCCACGCGGGCGCGGCGAGTGACCCAGGCGCTGGCGACACCGTGGGCGGCAAAGAAGCCCATCGTGGCGATGGCGAGGCCGGCGATGATGACGACTGTGTCGTCGACAAGGGTTATGGCCATTCCCGTGCCCATCAGCGCAACGAGCGCCCAGAACACCTTTCGGCGGCCGAGGCGTTGCGACAGGCCGCCGGCCCAGGTCGAGGCGAGGCTGCCCAGAAGGTACACCAGGAAGATCGCCGCGATTGCCGAATGGCTGAGGGCGAAGGGCGGCAGGGCCAGGCGAAAACCGGCATAGTTGTAGAGCGTGATGAAGCTGCCCATGAGCAGGAATGCGCTGGCAAAGAGCCAGGGCAGCGCAGCATCGTCGAAGCTGGCGCGGCAGCGGCGCCAGAGCTCCACGACACCGATGGGATCGCGCACGAAGGCGCGGGGCCTGGGCAGCAGGACAGCCACCGAGATGGCAGCCAGCAGGATCAACGCGGCAAGGATGCCGGTGCCCAGCCGCCAGCCGAGAAAATCGGAGAGGACACCGGAAATGACGCGGCCGGCCATGCCGCCCAGGGCGGTGCCGCCGATATAGAGGCCCATGGAAAAGCCGAGGGCGTCGGGGTCCATCTCCTCGGACAGGTAGACCATGGCGACGGCGGGGATGCCGGCCAGGGTGAGGCCCATCAGCGTGCGCAGGGTGATGAGCTGCCACCAGACCTGCGTGAACGGCAAGAGCATGCCGAGCAAGGCCGTGATCAGCAGGGCGCCGACAATCAGCCGCCGGCGGCCGAGGCGGTCGGCCAGCATGCTGGCGGATATGAGCGCGAAGGCCATGGTGGCCGTGGTTGCCGAGAGGGCCAGCGACGCAGTGCCGGCATCGCGTACCCAGTATTGCGCGAACATGGGCAGCAGCGGCTGCACCGAATAGAGCGAGGCAAAGACCGAGAAGGCCGAGAGGAAGAAGGCGATATTGGCGCGGACAAAGGCCGGCGTGCCGCGGCTTATGGCGGGGGTAGTCATGCGCTGGACGTTTCCACTGGTGTTGCCCCCATCCGGATCGTCACCCTCGGGCCTGACCCGACGGGTCTATACTAGCGGCGACTTCGCCAAGTGAAACGCCCTCGGGTCAGGCCCGAGGGTGACGATCGAGTGGGTGACGCTGATCCGCCATTCGAGCGTAGCTCTCATGGCCTTCTCACCTCAAATCGCTCCACCGGAGCGATTTGCCTTCGGCCGGTTCAAAGTGAATCAATCTGGCTCTGCAAGTCTTTGACGAAGCTCGTCAAATTGACCTGCCGCTCGCGCTTGAGGCGGGCGGAGGCGAGGATGGCGCGAACGCGGGCGACGGATTCCTCAAGGTCGCGATTGACGATGACGTAATCGTATTCCTCGAAATGCTCCATCTCGATGCGGGCATTGCGCAAGCGCTTCTCGATGGTGCCGACGCTATCCTGCGCGCGGCGCTCGAGCCGGGCGCGCAGTTCCTTGATGGAGGGTGGCAAGATGAAGACGGTGACCATGTCGGCGCGGGCGCGCTCGTAGAGCTGCAGGGTGCCCTGGTAGTCGATGTCGAAGAGGATGTCGTTGCCCGCAGCAAGCTGTTCCTCGACCTGGGCGCGTGGCGTGCCGTAGTAGTTGCCATGCACTTCGGCGCTTTCCAGCAGCTCGCCATCGCGCTGCATCTTCTGGAAGGTGGCTACGTCGATGAAATAGTAGTGCTTGCCATGCACCTCGTCGGTGCGGCGGGCCCGGGTGGTGACCGAGACGGACAGCTTGATGTTGGGATCGGCGCCGAACAGCGAGCGTGAGATGGAGGATTTTCCGGCGCCCGAGGGCGAGGCAATCACCAGCATGACGCCGCGGCGCTGAAATTCCATCTTCGGGTCTCTTATTCGATGTTCTGGATCTGCTCGCGTAGTTGATCGATCACCGCCTTGAGGTCAAGACCGATGGCTGACAGCTCCACCGCGTTCGACTTGGAACAGAGCGTGTTGGCCTCGCGGTTGAACTCCTGGGCGAGGAAATCGAGGCGCCGCCCGGCCGGTCCGCCTTCGGCAATGAGCTTACGGGCGGCAGCGATGTGGGCTCGCAGGCGATCGAGCTCTTCCTGAATGTCGGCCTTGGTGGCGAGCAGCAGCGCTTCCTGCGCCAGGCGGTCGGGCGGGATGGCCAGGTCCTGAGAGAGCGCTGCCAATTGCTCGCGCAGACGGGTCTCGACGGCAGCGCGGGACCGGGACGGGTGGGCCTCGGCATCGGCAACCAGCCGGGCAATGGCATCCACCTGGGCCAGCAGGACCGCGGCGATCTGCGCACCCTCCTGCAGGCGCGCGGCCTGGAGGCGTTCCACGGCCTCTGCTGCACAATCCAGTACCAGCGCGGTGAGGACCTCCTCGTCGTGCTCCCCTGCCCCATCGCCGCTTTCCAGAACGCCTGGCAGCGCCAGGATCGCCTCGGGCCGGGAGATGGCCATGGGCTCCTGGGCGCGGAGCTGCTCGATGGCGGAGAGCACCGCCGAAAGCGCCTGCTGATTGACACGCACCGTGCCGGCAGCACCGCCCCTGTCGAGCGTGGCGACCAGATTGATGGAGCCCCGGCTCAGCGCCTTGGACAGCAATTGCCGCAGCGGAATTTCCACGGCGTCGAGGCCCGGGGCCAGACGCAGGCGCATGTCGAGGCCGCGGCCGTTGACGGACTTGAGTTCGATACGCACCCGCAGCGCGCCGGCCTGCCGCTCGGTGCGGGCAAAGCCGGTCATGCTGGAAAGGGTTGCTGCCACGCTCAGACGTCGCCTTCCGTGGCATCGGGCTCGGCATCGGCCTCTTCGGCTTCCAGCGCCTGACGGGCAGCCTCGGCCTCGCGTTCCTGCTGCGCCGCCTCTTCTATCTCGCGATAGCGGGCGACATTTTCCTGATGCTGGGCATAGGTTTCGGCAAAGACATGGCCCTCGCTGGGCGTCGCCCCCTTGGCCACGAAGTAGAGATATTCGTGGGCGTCGGGATTGGCGACGGCGCGGAGCGCGTCAATGCCCGGATTGGCGATGGGCGTCGGGGGCAGACCATCGATCTGATAGGTATTGTAGGGCGTCGCCTCGTCGATTTCCGAGCGGCGAATGCCGCGGTCTAGCGTCGACTGACCCTTGGTGATGCCATAGATGATGGTCGGATCGGACTGGAGGCGCATGGGCACCTGCAGGCGGTTGACGAAGACGGCGGCGATCTGCGGGCGCTCGCTGGCGACGCCGGTTTCCTTCTCGACGATCGAGGCCAGGATCAAGAGTTCAGCCGGTGACTGCAGCGGCAGATCGGGCTGACGGGTTTCCCAGACCTCGGCCAGCGCCTGGGTCATGGCCAGTTGCATCTTGTCGAGAACGGACTGACGGGTGTCTCCGGGCATGTAGTCGTAGCTGCCCGGCAGCAGCGAGCCTTCGGGGGGAAGCTGGTCGATGGAGCCGGTCAACTGGTCGTCGTCATTGATGCGATTGACGGCCTGCCACACGGTCCAGCCCTCGGGAATGGTCACTGCGTGGCGCAGCGGATTGCCCTGAGTCAGTTCCTTGAGGATCTCAGACATGCTCGAACCGGCGGCAATGTTGAAATCGCCCGCCTTGACGATGGCGCTTTCCTCCACCCGGCTGCCGAACTGGCTGAAAATGAAGGAGTTGGTGATAAAACCCTGCTCCTCGAGGCGTCCCGCCGTGGTCGAGAGCGTATTGCCCGATTCGACGCGGAACACGCGGTCCTCGGCCGTGGGACCGGTGCCGTAATATTGCGAGGCGATGTAGAACACGCCGCCTCCGACCACGACGAGGCCGATGACCAGCAGGGTCAAGAGGCCATTGAGAACGTCGATCAAGCCATTGCCCGAGCGGCGGCGGCGCCTGTTCCTGCGGTCGTTCATCGTTTCCCTGTCACTCGCGATTTGGCCGATTCCGGCCTTTGTCATTGTTCTTGCGCCAAACTGTGGCGGGGCGCGGGCATTGTTTGCAATGGCGGCGCGCAAAAACAAGGGGCACATCGCAGGCTATGCGATGTGCCCCCTAAAATTTGCATCAAAGGTCACTCGAGGCGCATCGCTCGGTGCGGAAAACCGGTTCCCACTTTTCCGCGCGATGTTCTAGCTGACCTTGCGCATCACCAGTGTCGCATTGGTGCCGCCGAAGCCGAAGCTGTTGGACAGCGCCACGTTGATTTCCTTCTTGAACGCCTTGTGCGGCACGAGGTTGATCTCGGTTTCAACGGAAGGATTGTCGAGGTTGAGCGTGGGCGGTGCGATATTGTCGCGCATGGCGAGCAAGCAGAAGATCGCTTCCACCGAACCGGCAGCGCCCAGGAGGTGACCGACGGCCGACTTGGTCGAACTCATCACCGCCTTTGGCGCGGCATCGCCGAGGACGCGGGTCACCGCGCCCAGTTCGATCTCGTCGCCGAGCGGCGTCGAGGTGCCATGGGCGTTGATGTAGTCGATGTCGGAGGCAGAGATGCCGGCGCGCTTGATCGCCGCACTCATGGCGCGGAAACCACCATCGCCATCGGGCGACGGGGCGGTGATGTGGTAGGCATCGCCCGAAAGGCCATAGCCGATCACTTCGCCATAGATCTTGGCGCCGCGAGCCTTGGCCCGCTCGTAATCTTCCAGCACGACAATGCCGGCGCCTTCACCCATGACGAAACCATCGCGGTCCTTGTCATAGGGGCGGGACGCCGCGGTCGGGTTATCGTTGAAGCCGGTCGACAGCGCGCGGGCGGCCGAGAAGCCGGCCAGCGACAGGCGATTGACGCAGCTTTCCGTGCCGCCGGCAACCATCACGTCGGCATCGCCCAGGGCGATGAGACGGGCAGCATCGCCGATGGCATGGGCGCCGGTCGAGCAGGCCGTGACCACGGAGTGGTTCGGGCCCTTGAGGCCAAAGCGGATGGAAACCTGGCCCGAAGCCAAGTTGATGAGGCGGCCTGGAATGAAGAAGGGGCTGATGCGACGCGGCCCCTTTTCATGCAGGGTGACAGACGCATCGTAGATGCCGCCGACGCCGCCAATGCCCGAGCCGATCAGGACGCCGGTGCGTTCCTGCTCTTCCTGGGTCTTGGGTTCGACGCCCGCATCCTGAATGGCCTGCGTGGCCGCAGCCATGGCATAGACGATGAAGGGATCAACCTTGCGCTGCTCCTTCACTTCCATCCATTCGTCGGGGTTGTACTTGCCTTCGGCATAGTCCCCGAGCGGAATACGATGAGCGATCTGGCAGGCAATATCGTCGATCTCGAAATCGTCGATACGCTTGGCGCCACTCTTGCCGGCAAGGATGTTGGACCAAGTGGTCTCAACACCACACCCCAGCGGCGTGACTAGTCCCAGTCCGGTTACGACGACTCGGCGCAATTCCATGGTCAAGCGGCCTAGCCCCCAGTCTTAGCTGGTGGCCTTGGTCAGGAAGGCGACCGCATCACCAAAGGTCTGGATCGACTCGGCGGCGTCGTCGGGGATCTCGACCGAGAACTCTTCCTCGAAAGCCATCACCAGCTCGACCTGATCCAGGGAGTCAGCACCCAGATCGTCGATGAAGCTGGCCTTTTCGGTGACCTTCTCGGCATCCACATTGAGGTGTTCCACAACGATCTTGCGGACCCGATCAGCGACATCGCTCATATTTGACTTCCCTTTTTAGAAATCGAAGTTTCGTTTCGCTTCTTATTGGCGCAGAGCCAAATCATCAAGCGCAGTGTTTGTTTGCCCGGGCAATGTAAGCGGCCATTTGGACGCTCGCAAGGCGGCCCGGGAAGGGTAAACGCGGCGCGAGGTAACACGTTTCCTCCCGCTTCGCCAAGGCGTTTTGCCCGGCTTCCAAGGCTTTTGGCCTTGAACCGACTAGATCATGGCCATGCCGCCATTCACGTTGAGCGTATGTCCGGTGATGTAGGCAGCGGCGTCGCTGGCGAGGAATACCGCGCAGCCAGCAACTTCCTGCGCGGTGCCGAGCCGGCCGGCAGGAACGGTGGAAAGAATCTGTTCGCGCTGCTTGTCGTTGAGTTCGTCGGTCATGGCCGAGGAAATAAAGCCCGGCGCGATCGAGTTGACGGTGATGTTGCGGCTGGCCACTTCATAGGCCAGGGCCTTGTTCATGCCGATGAGCCCAGCTTTCGAGGCGGCATAGTTGCCCTGCCCCGGATTGCCCATGACGCCTACGACCGAGGAAATGCCGATGATACGGCCCCAGCGGGCCTTCATCATGCCGCGCAGCACGGCACGGTTGAGGTGGAACGCGGCGGTGAGATTGACGGCGAGCACCTCGTCCCACTCTTCATCCTTCATGCGCATGAAGAGGTTGTCGCGGGTCATGCCGGCATTGTTGACGAGGATGTCAACGCCGCCCATGGCGGCTTCGGCCGCAGGAACGAGCTTGTCGACCTCATCGAGCTTGGAAAGATTGGCGGGAAGGATCGGGCAGTCCTTGCCGATTTCCTTCTGCGTGTCCTCCAGGGCGCCGACGCGAGTACCCGAGAGCGCCACCGTGGCGCCGGCGGCCGCCAGGGCCTTGGCGATCTCGCGGCCAATGCCACCGCTGGCGCCGGTCACCAGGGCGCGTTTGCCAGTCAGATCAAACATTTAAGTCTCCTCCGAGGAGAAAGCGATTCAACCGCTTCAAGCTTTGAGTCAGGCGCCGAGCTGGGCAATGAAGGCATCGATATCGGCAGGCGTACCAACCGCCTGGGCCGAAGCATCGGGAGCAATGCGCTTGGCGAGGCCGGTCAGCACCTTGCCCGAGCCGAACTCGACGAGAGTGGTAACCCCGCCCGTGGTGGTCAGCCAGGTGACGCTTTCGGTCCAGCGGACGACGCCGGTCACCTGCTCGACGAGGCGCTGGCGAATCTCCGCGGGATCGGAAATCGGGGCTGCCAGGACATTGGCGACCAGCGGCACGACGGGTGCATTCATCGTAACTTCGGCAAGCGCGGCGGCCATGGCGTCGGCGGCAGGCTGCATCATGGAACAGTGGAAGGGTGCGCTGACGGGCAGCAGCAGGGCACGCTTGGCGCCCTTGGCCTTGGCGATCTCGACCGCGCGCTCGACAGCGGGGGTAGCGCCGGACACGACCACCTGGCCGGGGGCATTGTCATTGGCGACATCGCAGACATCGCCCTGCGCGGCTTCGGCGGCGACGGCCTGGGCCGTCTCGACATCAAGGCCGAGCAGCGCGGCCATGGCGCCATGACCGACCGGTACGGCCTTCTGCATGGCCTGGCCGCGGGTGCGCAGGAGACGCGCCGCATCGGTGAGACTGAACGTGCCGGCGGCGCAGAGGGCCGAATATTCGCCCAGCGAATGACCGGCGACGAACTTTGCGTGGTCCTTGAGCGAAACACCCTTGGCTTCAAGGACGCGGATCACCGCGACCGAGACGGCCATCAGCGCGGGCTGGGCGTTTTCGGTGAGGCGCAGGATATCTTCCGGACCCTCGAACATGGTCGCCGAAAGGCGCTCGCCCAGGGCTTCGTCGACTTCCTGAAAGACGGCGCGCGCCTCGGGATAGGCGGCGGCAAGATCCTTGCCCATGCCGACGGCCTGGCTGCCCTGGCCCGGGAAGGTGAATGCAGTAGCGGACATGACGCGATCCCCTCTTGATGCAGACGGACAACCCGCAACCGAGCGGTCCAGTTGCGCCGGGTTTGAGCGGGAGTGTGTGGCGGAGTCAAGGCGCGGGCGCCGCTCCGCCTGGCCGGAGGCCGGGTTTCCCAGAGCTTATTGAACGCCCAGGGCCTCGCGGGCACGACGCTCGGCTTCGTCGCCGGCTTGCGCGATTTCGGCATCGGTGCGCCCGAGCGCCCGCGCAGTCTCCTCGGCGGCGGTGCGCGTGGCGGCAATGGCCTGGATCTTGGCTTCCTTCGACATTTCGCCGGCCTGCTGGCGCAGGTCCTCCATGGCCTGTCCGGGATTGGCGAGGGCATCGGCAGCGCCGGACATGGATTCGGGTACCTGGATCTCGATGGTCGAGGAACCGTCGGGATTGGTTTCGACGCTGACGGAATCATCAGGTGCGTCGCCGCAGGCGGCGAGCACGAAGACAGGCAGCAGGGCCAGGGGATAAAGCACGGACTTGATGGTCATTGGTCTTCCTCTCATCAGCTCGGAAGCCATGTGGTGAGCAGTTGAGGCGAAGATGTGGCGGAGCGTGGAGCTTGCCTTCCCCTGCCCTTTCCCCTATAGACCCGCCAGCAATTCGTTTGGCCGGGGGCTGAACGGAGGGTTTTTCCATTGAAGCAGGGCCTCTCGCCTTCCTTTCCGGAAAAATAGGACTTCAAAGTCCGGCCTCCCGTGTTCCCGCTCTTTGCAAGACTGCTTTGACGCCTTTCCGGCTTCGAAGGGGCTCCGCGCCAGGCATTGCTGAGTACAACTCGAAAGGAAGGCGCACTCAATGGCCCTTTACGAACACATCTACCTCGCTCGCCAGGACGTTTCCCAGCAGCAGGTCGAAGAGCTCACCGCAAACCTGACCGAAGTTCTCGGCCAGGGCGGCGGCAAGGTTACCAAGAACGAATACTGGGGCCTCAAGGGCCTCTCCTACCGCATCCGCAAGAACCGCAAGGCTCATTACACCCTGCTCAACATCGACGCTTCCCCGGCCGCTATCGCCGAAATGGAACGCCAGATGCGCATCAATGAAGACATCCTGCGCTTCATGACAGTGCGCGTTGACGAGCTGGAAGAAGGCCCGTCGGCGATGATGCAGAAGCGCGATCGCGATGACCGCGATGGTGGCGGCCGTCCCGGCGGCGACCGTGGTGGCTTCTCCGGCGAACGCCGTCCGCGCCGCTTCTAAGATAAGGAACAGGATCCATGGCTATTAAAGACCTTACCACTTCCCAGGCCCGCCGCCCGTTCCAGCGTCGTCGCAAGACCTGCCCGTTCTCGGGCGAGGGCGCACCGAAGATCGACTTCAAGGACGTGCGCCTGCTGAGCCGCTACGTCTCCGAGCGCGGCAAGATCGTGCCGAGCCGCATCACCGCCGTTTCGGCCAAGAAGCAGCGTGAACTGGCCCGTGCCATCAAGCGTGCCCGCTTCATCGGCCTGATGCCCTACGCGGTTCAGTAAGCGTAACGCTTCCTGATTGCCGTCATTGCCCGGCTTGACCGGGCAATCCAGCAGCGCGGAAGCATGGACCACCCGGTCAAGCCGGGTGGTGACGATGGTGGTGGCATCCAGTCTTGCCGACACCGAAGCTGGGGTCGCGAATGGTTCGCGGCTCCTAACCGCCGCAAGGCGGGACAGCCAAAGGAAAAAGAAATGAAAGTCATTCTGCTCGAGCGCGTTGGCCGCACCGGCACCATCGGCGACGAAGTCAACGTCAAGGCCGGCTTCGCCCGCAACTTCCTCCTGCCCCAGGGCAAGGCGCTGCGCGCCACGGAAGCCAACCGCAAGAAGTTCGAGAACGAGCGTGCTCACATCGAACAGCGCAACGAAGAACGCCGCAACGCCGCTGCCGGCATTGCCGAAGGCCTCAACGGCCACACCGTCACCATGATCCGCCAGGCCGGCGAAACCGGCCAGCTCTATGGTTCGGTCGCGTCGCGTGACATCGTCGAAGCTCTGGCTGTCGACGGCTTCACCGTGCAGCGCAACCAGGTCGACCTGCCCGACGCCATCAAGTCGGTTGGCGTGCACACCGTGTCGCTGAACCTGCATGCCGAAGTCGCCGTCACGATCACCGTCAACGTTGCCCGTTCGCCCGACGAAGCCGAGCGCCAGGCCCAGGGTGAAGACGTCACCGTGCACACGTTCGAAGCCGACGAAGGTGGCGATTTCGCCGCCGGCCAGGCCGACGCTGCCCAGGACGACCGTTTCGAAGAGTAGTCTTCGGACACTGCCAGACTTGCGAAAGGGCCGGGATTTCCTGGCCCTTTTGTTTTGCGCTAAGATGTCCCGCCCCCGGGCCAAGGAGACAGCCATGCGCCTCGCCGTATTCGGACTTGCCTTGCTGAGCCTTATCGGCCCCGCCCCAGCGCAGGAGGGCCGCACACTCATCGACAGGATGGCACTGGATACGCCGGAGCAGGCCGTGCAGAGCCTCATCGAGGCGTTTGCAGCAGAAGACTACCTCAGCGTCTATTTCATACTGACGCCCCAGGCGAAGGAAGAGTTCGCCTACAACTATGCCACCTTCAACGTCGCGCAATATTTCGTCCTCCGCGATACGGGGTGGATTGACGGTTCCTTCCATTCTTCCATCGAGGACATTGATGAAGAACGCCTCATCGACCTGCGCAACGACGTCCCGCTGATCTTCGACGACATCGTCCTCCATGCCACAGCCAACGGCCAGATGCCCTTCAGCCTGGCCGACGGCATGATCCAGAGCTCCACGCCAGGCGATGAGGACGTCGTGCAGGTCGAGGTCAGCGCTGATGGCCAGACCCTTACGATCGAGGCGCGCGAGGTCTATACCGGCGACTGGCGGATCGACCGGATCGGCTGGCCTGGATCGGACCCTGAAGGCCGGCCCTGGGGCATCGGCACGAAGGCCAAATCCAAGTCCTAGTGGGTCACCCTGCCCCGACTCACCCATAATGCCGCCGCAAGTGCGGCGTAGCGCATTCCCCGTTGTCCCCAGTGTTCACAGGGGTGGTTAGGGAAAGATTCACCCTCGCCCCGCTAGCTCAAGACTCACGTCGGAGAGGCGTGATTAAGAAAGGTTAACAGGTCCAGGAATCACAATGGCTCAGCTTGCACTCGTCCCCTCTTCAGACGACAAGTCCTTTCGCGTCGCTCCGCACAATGTGGACGTCGAACAGGCGCTGCTGGGCGCGATCCTGATCAACAACGACGCCTTCTATCGCGTCGCCGACTTCCTGCTGCCCGAGCATTTCTACGAGCCGATCCACCGCGAGATTTATGAACTAGCGGGCAAAATCATCCGCGCCGGCAAGGCGGCGGAGCCGGCGACGCTCAAGACCCACCTGCCCGACCAGTTGCTGCCCGAAGTCACCATGATGCAGTACCTGTCGCGCCTGGCCGCGGAAGCGACCACCGTGCTCAATGCGTCCGACTATGGCCAGGCCATTTACGACCTCGCCATCCGCCGCAACCTGATCCTCGTGGGCGAGGAAATGGTCTCGGTCGCCTATGAGGGCGACGTGGAGATGACGCCCAACAAGCAGATCGAGAAGGTCGAGGGCGAACTGTTCCAGCTCGCCGAGAAGGGCCGCTATGACGGCGGCTTCCAGGCCTTCGGCACGGCGCTCAATGCCTCGATCCAGATGGCCGGCGAAGCCTTTCAGCGCGATGGCGGCCTGTCGGGTGTCGCGACCGATCTCCACGACCTCGACCGGCAGATGGGCGGGTTGCAGCGCTCGGACTTGATCATCCTTGCCGGCCGTCCGGCCATGGGCAAGACCTCGCTCGTCACCAATATCGCCTACAATGTCGCCAAGGCGTGGCGCGGCGACGTGACGCCGGACGGGCACAGCAAAACCGTCAATGGCGGCGTCGTCGGCTTTTTCAGCCTGGAAATGAGCTCCGAACAGCTCGCCACCCGTATTCTTGCCGAGCAGGCGGAAATCTCCTCGTCGGACATTCGTCGCGGCCGCATCCACGACAACCAGTTCGCCAAGCTTGTCGACGTCAGCAACATGATGAGCAAGGTGCCGCTTTATATCGACGATACCGGCGGCATTTCGGTGGCGCAGCTCGCGGCGCGCGCCCGCCGCCTCAAGCGGCAAAAGGGCCTCGACTTGCTGATCGTGGACTACCTGCAACTGCTGTCGGGCTCGTCGAAGGCATCGAGCCAGAACCGCGTGCAGGAGCTGACGGAAATCACCACGACGCTGAAGGCTCTCGCCAAGGAGCTGGAAGTGCCGATCATCGCCCTCTCCCAGCTCTCCCGCCAGGTGGAAGCGCGCGACGACAAGCATCCGCAATTGGCGGATCTTCGCGAATCGGGGTCTATCGAGCAGGACGCGGACGTGGTTCTGTTCGTGTATCGTGAAGAATACTATCTCAAGAACAAGGAGCCCAAGGAGGGGACGCCCGAACATCTGACCTGGCAGGGGGAAATGGAAAAGGTGCACGGCAAGGCGGAAGTCATCATCGCCAAGCAGCGTCACGGCCCCACCGGCACGGTGCAGCTCAGTTTCGAGGCGCAGTTTACCCGCTTTGGTAACCTTGCTCGGGCAGACTACCTGCCCGAACGCATGGAATAGGCATGGCGCTGACATCGGGCCTTGGGGGCCAACTGAGCATCGACCTGGGGGCCCTGGCCCGCAACTGGCGCGCCCTGGACAAGGTGAGCGCCGGCGCCCTGACGGCCGCAGTGGTCAAGGCCGATGCCTATGGCACGGGCATCGAAATGGCGAGCAAGGCGCTGCACGCCGCGGGCGCCCGCTTCTTCTTCGTGGCGACGCCGGACGAAGGCATGGCGGTGCGTGCCGCCGTGCCCGACGCCCACATCTTCGTGCTCTACGGCCTCTATCCCGGCGCCGCCAATCTCTATATCCGCCAGAACCTGATGCCGGTCATTTCCTCGATGACCATGCTCGAGGAGTGGCTGGCAAAGTGCGTCGAGCGCAACGAGGCCTATCCCTCGGCCTTCCACTTCGACACCGGCATCAACCGCATCGGCTTCCGGCTCAACGAAGTGGGCCTTGTGCGGGAGCGCATCGAGACGCTCGGTTATGCGCCGCAGATGATCATGAGCCACCTCGCCTGCGCCGACCAGCCGAACCACGAAAAGAACCGCACGCAACTGGCGCTGTTCGGATCGGTGATGGCGCAGTTTCCGGGCATTCCGGCGTCGCTGGCCAATTCGGCGGCACTGATGACCGGACGCGACTACCACTTCCAGATGGTGCGCCCGGGCATTGCGCTCTATGGCGGCCGGGCCGTCACTGGGCGCAAGAACCCGATGCAGCCGGTGGTGACGCTGCATGTGCCGATCCTGCAGGTAACCGAGGGGCGCACCGGCGAAACCGTGGGCTATGGCGCCACCTATACGCTGAACCGCCCCTCTAAGCTTGCAATACTCGGCTATGGTTATGCCGATGGCTATTTCCGCTCGATGTCCGGCACCAATGCCCGGCCGGGCGGCAAGGTGTTCATCCGCGGCAAGATCTGTCCGGTGGTGGGCAAGATTTCCATGGACCTGACGGTGGTCGACGTGACCGAACTCGGTCCCGACCTGCCGTCTCCCGGGGAAGGCGCGGAAATCTTCGGCACCCATCTCGATGTCGACGACCAGGGCGATGCGGGTGGCACCATAGGCTACGAAGTCCTGACGAGCCTCAAAGGCCGGTACAACCGCATCTATGTTGGCGACGGACGGGTGCCGGAATAATCAGTTGCCGGTGGTTTCCGCCGGCTCGGTAGCCGGGCCTGCGGGCAGGTCCTGCTGTTCCGCCGGACTATCTGCCGTCTGGCTGCCATCGACTTCGGGCGCCTGATTGTTGGCGGTAAAGATGGTGCTCGCGACGATGATCACGATCACGGCGACGATGACGGCGAATATGAGATGTCCGCGTTTCATGGATTGGCTCCTCTTTGCTGCGGACAATCCCGGCGGGCCGTGACAGTTCCGCACCGGTATCCCAACCAATATCGTTTCCCTTTTGTTCTTGTAGCATCTGGAATGCCTTGCTAGGGTCGCGCCGGAAAATCCCACTGGAATCGCATTGGCCGACAGAGCACCGACCTTCATCATTTTGTTGCGGGCCATCGGTCCGGTGACTCACAAGCTGATGAGCATGGCGCAATGGCGCGACGCGGCGGAGCAAGCTGGGTTCAGCGCACCTGAGACCATGGTCAATACCGGCAACATGATCGCTCAGTTTGGGGGAACGGCGGAGGCGGCGCGCAAGGCCATGCTTCCCGTGCTGCGCGGCTTCGGGCTGGGCGAGAACATCGCCCCCATTGTCCGAAAGCCGGCGCAGTTGCGCGCGCTTTTAGGGGCCGACCCCATCTCGGATGCGGCGCAAGCGCGACCGTCGGAAACGGGGGTCTATTTCTTTGCGGCGAAGACGCCGGATTTTGATTGGATCAAGGACCATGACGGGCCGGAAGCCATCCATGTCGTTGCCGACCACCTGGTGGTCGACTTCACGCAGGATGTAGCTAAGTCCGGGAAACTGATCCGCAAGATCGACAAGTTCTGCGGCCTCAACACCGCCCGCAATTGGAACACGACGCGCAAGCTTGCCGAACGGGCCTCCGCGCGGGAGAAAGAATAGAAAAGTGGCCAAGAATCGTTCTCAATTTGTCTGCCAGTCCTGCGGCGCCGTCACCACGCGCTGGGAGGGGCGGTGCGGTGCCTGTGGCGAGTGGAACACCATTGTCGAGGAGCTGACTGATTCCGGTGTCGGCGCGGGTCCCAAGGCCGCCAAATCCAATGGCAGGCCGGTCAATCTGGTGCCGCTCAGCGGCGAGACCGAAAGTGCGGCGCGCGTCGTTACCGGCATTGCCGAACTCGACCGGGTGACCGGCGGCGGGTTCGTGAAGGGCTCGGCGCTTCTCGTGGGTGGCGATCCGGGCATCGGCAAATCGACGCTGCTGCTGCAATCGGCAGCGGCGCTGGCCGCCAAGGGCAAGCGCGTCATCTATGTGTCGGGCGAAGAGGCGGTGGCGCAGGTGCGGCTCAGGGCGCAGCGGCTGGGCCTCGGGGAAGCCGGGGTGCTGCTGGCGGCCGAGACCAATGTGGAAATCATCCTCGCAACGCTCGAAAGCGGGCCGCCGCCGGATCTCGTCATCATCGATTCCATCCAGACGCTGTGGACCGACCGGGTGGATTCGGCGCCGGGCACGGTGACGCAGGTCCGCACCTCGGCCCAGGCCCTGACTCGCATGGCCAAGAAAAGCGGCGCGGCGGTGGTGCTGGTGGGCCACGTGACCAAGGACGGGCAGATCGCGGGGCCGCGCGTGGTCGAGCACATGGTCGATGCCGTGCTCTATTTCGAGGGCGACTCGAGCCACACGTTCCGCATCCTGCGCGGGGTCAAGAACCGCTACGGGGCGACCGACGAGATCGGCGTCTTCGCCATGACCGAGCTGGGGCTCGAACAGGTCGCCAATCCTTCGGCGCTGTTCCTCGACCAGCGCGACAAGGATGCAGCCGGTTCGGCAGTGTTCGCCGGCATGGAAGGCACGCGACCCCTGCTGATCGAAATCCAGGCGCTGGTGGCCCCCTCCCCGCTCGGGACGCCGCGGCGCGCGGTGGTAGGCTGGGATTCGCAGCGTCTCTCGATGGTGCTGGCGGTGCTCGAAACCCGATGCGGCGTGCGCATCGGGGCCAATGACATTTATCTCAATGTCGCAGGCGGGCTCAAAATCAACGAGCCGGCGGCGGACCTGGCGGTAGCGGCGGCGCTGATCTCGTCGCTGACCGGCGCCGCCCTGCCGGCCGACGCGGTTTATTTCGGCGAAATCTCGCTGGCCGGCGGGGTCAGGCCGGTGGTGCATGGGGCGCTGCGCCTGCGCGAGGCGGAAAAGCTTGGCTTTGGCTCGGTGGTGACGGGCAAGCTGGGCAAGGCCGACCGCTCGTCGGGCCTCGACGTCACCGAATATGCGCAATTGAGCGACATGGTCAGCCGTATCGCCGCCCACGGCAAGCGACCCATGCCCGAGCCGGAGCCGGAGGGATGGTAAACAAAGTGTTTCCGGGGAGATCGGCCCTCTCATGCCCGGCCGCCCTTGGCATAGCGCTGCAAAGCCGCTAAAGGTCCAGCAAAAGCCGGTCAGGCGAGACAAACAGGGCAAAACATATGCTGACTGCGTTCGACGTTGCTGTGGGCGTGCTGGTGCTGATTTCAGCGATCCTGGCCACCGCGCGCGGGCTCACCCGTGAAGTGCTGTCGCTGGCGACGTGGGCCGGTTCCGCTGCCATCGCCATCTATATGTGGCAGTACCACCCCGAAATCGCCCGCCAGTATGTGGCCGAACCTGTTATCGCCGACATCGCGACCGTGGTCGTCAGCTTCATCGTGGCGCTGATCGTGCTGCACCTGCTCACCATGCGCATTGCCGACTTCGTGGTCGACAGCCGCATCGGGCCGATCGACCGGACGCTCGGTTTCGTGTTCGGCGTGCTGCGGGGCGTGCTGATCGCGATCGTGGTGACGATTTTCGGCCTGTGGCTCCTGCCAAACAACCTGCCCGACTGGGCGGCCAATGCGCAGTCGCTGCCCTATCTCGAAAACATGGGCAACACGCTGATTTCCATGCTGCCCGAAGGGCTCGAGCAGCAGGTGAACGATATCCTCCAGGGTGGCGGCGCCAACCTGACCGAAGACCCGCAGGCCCCGGACACGCCCCTGGAAGGCGCGCCCGAAGCCGACGAAGGCGGCACGGTCGACCCGACCGATCCGGTCGTCGATCCGGCTCCGGGGGCCTGATACATCCAGCGCGGACCCTATTCCGTCGCAGACCTGCCGACCGCACTTGTCATTGGTGGCCGGCAGGAAAATGCGCTATCCGGCGCAGGTGCAGATTTCACACGGAGCCCCCCGGTGACCCATCCCAGCGATGACGATTTCGATCTCAATGGCGACACGCTGCACGAAGAGTGCGGCGTGTTTGGCATTTTGGGGCACAACGATGCCTCGACCCTGACCGCGCTTGGCCTGCATGCCCTGCAGCATCGCGGCCAGGAAGCGGCGGGCATCGTCAGCTTCGACGGACGGCAGTTCCACCAGGAAAAGCGCATGGGCCTGGTGGGCGACCACTATACGGACCCGGCCGTGCTGGCCAAGCTCCCGGGCAATATCGCCATCGGCCACACCCGCTATTCGACTACGGGCGAAGTGGCGCTGCGCAATGTGCAGCCGCTGTTCGCCGAACTGGAAGCGGGTGGCATCGCCATCGCGCATAACGGCAACTTCACCAATGGCCTGACCCTGCGGCGCCAGATCATCGCCACCGGCGCCATCTGCCAGTCGACCTCGGACAGCGAAGTGGTGCTGCACCTTATCGCGCGCTCCCGCCATTCCTCGACCACCGACCGCTTCATCGACGCCATCCGCCAGATGGAAGGCGGCTATGCCATGCTGGCAATGACGCGCACCAAGCTGATCGCGGCGCGCGATCCGGTGGGCATCCGCCCGCTGGTCATGGGCGAACTCGACGGCAAGCCGATCTTCTGCTCGGAAACCTGTGCCCTCGATATCGTCGGCGCAAAGTATGTGCGCGACGTCGAAAATGGCGAGGTCATCATCTGCGAAATCCAGCCGGACGGCTCGATCACGGTGGATGCGCGCAAGCCTGCCCGCAAGGCGCCGGAACGGCCGTGCCTGTTCGAATATGTCTACTTCGCCCGCCCCGACAGCGTGGTGTCCGGCCGCAGCGTCTACAAGGCGCGCAAGAACATGGGCATCAACCTCGCCAAGGAAGCGCCGGTCGAGGCCGACGTGGTCGTGCCGGTGCCCGATGGCGGCACCCCGGCAGCCATCGGCTATGCGCAGCAGAGCGGCATTCCGTTCGAGCTGGGGATCATCCGCAACCACTATGTGGGCCGTACCTTCATCGAGCCCACCCAGCAGATCCGCGCCTTCGGCGTGCGCCTCAAGCACTCGGCCAACCGCGCCGAAATCGCCGGCAAGCGCGTTGTGCTGATCGACGATTCCATCGTGCGCGGCACGACTTCGGTCAAGATCGTGCAGATGATCCGCGATGCCGGGGCGACGGAAGTGCATATCCGCGTCGCCAGCCCGATGATCTTCCACTCGGACTATTACGGCATCGATACGCCCGATCCGGACAAACTCCTGGCCAACCAGTACGGCGACCTGCAGGCGATGTGCGACTATATCGGCGCGGATTCGCTGGCTTTCCTGTCGATCGACGGGCTCTACCAGGCCGTGGGCGGTGAGAAGCGCAATCCGCAGGCGCCGCAATTCACCGACCACTACTTCACCGGCGACTATCCGACGCAGTTGACCGACCTGCATGGCCGGACCATGAGCGATCCCAAGCAGATTTCGCTGCTCAAGGAAGCAGGTTAATGACTGACAATACCGAACTGGCCGGCAAGGTCGTCCTCGTCACCGGCGCCTCGCGCGGTATCGGCTATGCGGCCGGCATCGAGGCGGCCAGGCGCGGTGCGCATGTCATTGCCGTGGCGCGCACGGTGGGCGGCCTCGAGGACCTCGACGACGCCGTCCAGGCGGTGGGCGGTTCGGCGACGCTTGTGCCGCTCGACCTGCGCGATGGCGAGGCCATCGACCGGCTGGGCGCGGCCATATTCGAGCGCTGGGGGCATCTTGATGGCCTTGTGGCGAATGCCGGCCAACTGGGCGTGTTGAGCCCGGTTGCGCATATCAAGCCCGACGATTTCGACAAGGTCCTCTCGGTCAACGTCACCGCCAACTATCGCCTGCTGCGCTCGCTCGACGTCTTGCTGCGGCAGTCCGAGGCAGGGCGCGCAGTGTTCGTGTCTTCGGGTTCGGCCCGCTCGGCGCGGCCGTTCTGGGGTCTTTATGCGGCCAGCAAGGCGGCGCTCGACGCGCTGGTGAAGTCCTATGCCGGGGAAATCGCGAGCACCAAGGCACGAGCCAATGTGTTCTATCCGGGCGTGGTGCGCACCGCCATGCGAGCCAAGGCCATGCCGGGCGAAGACCCAAATACGCTGCCGACGCCGGAACAGGTGGCGCCCAAGCTGATCGACATGCTGAGCCCTGCCCTTGCGGAAAACGGTCGCCTGTTCGATGTGGGCACCGGCGCCTTCGAAGACATCTGAGCCATGCTGACGCTGCGCCCGTATGCTCCAGCCGACCTCGATGCGCTTTATCGCATCTGCCTCGAGACGGGAAATGCGGGCGCCGACGCCACGCCGCTGCACAATGACCCGCAACTGGTCGGACACATCTATTCGGCGCCCTATGGGGTGCTGGAGCCGGACAATGTCTTCGTCGCCGAGGATCACGAGGGTGTTGCCGGCTATGTGGTGGGCACGCATGACACCAGGGCCTTCGACGCGCGACTGGAGCGCGAGTGGTGGCCGGCCTTGCGCGCACGCTATGCCGAGGCCGAGGGCCTGACACCGGCCGACCAGGGCCGACTCGAGGCCATCCGCGCTCCGGGGAGCAATCCGGCCGCGCTGGTGGACGCCTACCCCGCCCATATCCACATGAACCTGCTGCCCCGCCTGCGCGGACAACGGGTGGGGTCGCGCCTCCTGGATCTGTGGATCGACCAAGCGCGGACCTCGGGCGTCAAGGGCATCCACCTGGGCGCCAGCGACACCAATGCGGGCGGCATCGCCTTCTGGACGCGAAGCGGCTTTACGCCGCTCATCGAGGCGCCGGGTGTCGTCTGGTTTGGGATGGCGCTTTAGGCCGCGCCGCCCGTCCCAGAATCTCCCGTCAACCGCGTGCCCTCCTCGGGCTTAACCCGAGGAGCGGTTTCCACACGCGCCGATATGCCTGTTGCGAGTGGCCCTCGGGTCGAGCCCGAGGGCGGGACGGTGGGTGCTGCGATAGCCAACCTAAAAACAGCAAAAAATCCCGGCCAGTGGCCGGGATTTGCATTTTAGCATTGTCATCGAAGTCGTCAGCTCGGGACGACGACGGGGGTGATCAGCACCTTGTCGATGCGATGGCCGTCGAGGTCGATGACTTCGAAATGCCAGCCATTGTGCTCGAAACTCTCGCCAATGGACGGCATGTGGTTGAGCTGCGAGAGGATAAAGCCGGCGAGGGTCTCGTAGCGTGCGTCCTTGGGCACCGGCACCTTGAAGCGCTCGGCGAAGTCGTCGACCGGCATCCAGCCAGCCACGAGCCAAGAGCCATCCTTGCGCTGCACCACGGCCGGTTCGTCGCCCGGCTCCTCGTTGTAGACGCCGGTGATGACCTCAAGCACGTCACCATAGGTGATGATGCCTTCAAAGTGGCCATACTCGTCCACCACCAGCGCCATCTGGGCGCGGGACTGGCGCATGGTCTCGACGACGTCGAGTGCGTCGGCGTGTTCCATGACCACAGGGACCGGACGCACGAGGCTGCGTAGGTCAGGCTGCTGGCCGGCAGCCATGGCGGGCAGCAGATCGGACTGGGTCAGCACGCCAATGATGGAATCGGCGTCGCCATCCTGCACCAGCACCTTGGTGTGCGAGGTTTCGAGGATGGCCTTGAGGCTGACCTCGTAGCCGTCCTGCAGGTCGATGGTCACCACATCGAGACGCGGTGTCATGATGCCGCGAGCCGACCGGTCGGCCAGGCGCATGACACCCGAGATCATCGAGTGTTCCTCGGTCTCGAAGATGCCGGCCGTGGTGGCTTCGGCGATGATGGTGCGCACCTCTTCCTCGGTGACCGATTCCTCGGTCTGGCCGGACTGGCCCAGAAGGCGCAGCACCAGCTTGCCCGAAATGTCGAGCAGCCACACGATCGGGGTACCGATCAGAGCCAAGATGGCCATGGGCTGGGCCACGCGCGAGGCGACGCCCTCGGGATTGCGCAGGGCGACCTGCTTGGGCACCAGCTCGCCAAGAATCAGCGAGGCATAGGTAATGAGCACGACAACGACGCCCACACCGGCGACATCAGCGATATTGTCCGGCACGCCGACGCTTTCCAGCCAGTCGGTGAGGCGCAGGCCGAGCGTGGCGCCCGAAAAGGCACCGCTGAGAATGCCGACCAGCGTGATGCCGATCTGCACGGAAGAGAGGAATTTGCCGGGATCTTCGGCCAATCTGATGGCCGTGGCGGCGCCTTTATTGCCTTGGTCAGCAAGGACCTTCAGGCGGGCGGGACGGGATGAAACAACGGCCAGTTCTGACATGGCCAGGGCGCCGTTCACGAGAATAAGAACGACGACGATAAGGATCTCTGTAAGCAACAAAGTGCAATGTTGGCACGCCGCGACCAATGGCGGGGTGTTACGACCGGCGCACTATAGGGCAAGCATGTGACATGTGAATAGGCCGATGGGCGAATAGTCGTGGATGCGCTGCGGCCGGATTCGCTTCTGGTATGACTTAGCCCTCGCTCCCTTCCCCATCGGGGAAAGGGCGGTGTAAGGTGTTCGGACAGCGCCCGACGCCCTTATTTCTTGTCGGCGTAGGGGTTGTTGCCGCCGCGCAGCCAGAGGCGGATTGGCGTGCCCTTCATGTCGAAAGCTTCGCGCAGGCCATTGACCAGATAGCGCTGATAAGACGCAGGTACGGCGTCGGGGCGCGAGGCAAAGACAATGAAGCTGGGCGGCCGCGTCTTGGCCTGGGTCATGTAGCGCATCTTCAGGCGACGGCCCGACACGGCCGGAGGCGGATGGCCTTCCAGCATGCCGGCCAGCCAGCGATTGAGGCGCGAGGTGGACACGTGGGCGTTCCAGCTCCGCTCGATCTCGAAGACGGCGTCCATCAAGCGGTCGATATTCTTGCCGGTGAGGCCGGACAGGGTCACCAGCGGCACGCCGCGCAACTGTGGCAGGAGGCGCTCGCAGGCCTCGCGCAGCTCGGCCAACGCCTTGTTCTTGTCCTCGATCAGGTCCCACTTGTTGAGCGCGATGACCATGGCGCGGCCTTCGCGTTCGACGAGGTCGGCCAGCGCCAGATCCTGCTTTTCGAACGGAATGGTGGCATCGAGCAGCAGCACGACGACTTCGGCATACTGAATGGAGCGGAGGCTGTCGCCCACTGCCAGCTTTTCGAGCTTTTCGGTGACGCGTGAGCGGCGGCGGATACCCGCAGTATCCACGAGGTTGATGGTGCGACCTTCCCACTCCCAAGGCACGAGAATGCTGTCGCGGGTAATGCCCGCCTCGGGCCCGACGAGAACGCGATCCTCGCCGACCATGCGGTTGACCAGGGTGGACTTGCCGGCATTGGGGCGGCCGACAATGGCGACGTTGAGGTAGCGCTTGGGGTTCCAGCGCAGGGTGGCATCGTCGCCCTCGCCTTCGAGCATGTCCGGGGTGATGTCGACATCGACTTCGGGCAGCAGGTCGAGATCGCCGGAGACGCCGGCAGCGGCTTCCTCGGCCTTCTTTTCCTCGGCCTTGTCGATGGCGGCGGAGACGATGGAGTAAAGCTCGGAGAGGCCCAGGCCATGCTCGGCCGACAGCGCGATCGGCTCGCCGAAACCGAGCTTGAAAGCCTCGACCAGACCGTGTTCGGCCGATTTGCTTTCGGCCTTGTTGCCCACCAGATGCACATGCTTGCCGGCCTTGCGCAGCACCTGGGCGAAACGCTGATCGAGCGGCACGACACCGGCGCGGGCGTCGATCATGAACAGGATGATGTCGGCCTCGCGGATGGCCAATTCGGTCTGCTGGCGCATCCGGTCTTCGAGCGAGCCGTCCCTGACGTCCTCGTAGCCGGCCGTATCGAGCACCTTGAAGGTGAGATCGGCAATGCGCCCCTCGGCCTCGCGACGGTCGCGCGTCACGCCGGGCGTATCATCGACCAGCGCGATCTTGCGACCGACCAGCCGGTTGAACAGTGTGGATTTGCCGACATTGGGACGGCCGACAATGGCCAGTGTGACCGTCATGACGGAATTCCTCTTTGCCCGGCCGGTTATTCGGCAGCGGGTTCTGCTGCCGGTTCGGCGGCAGGTTCGGTAGCCGGCTCAGCGGCGGCGTCGCCCTCGACGATGGCGTCAATAGCCTCGGCAGCGGCTTCGGCCGGCTCTGCGGCCACGGACACGCCCTGAGAGAGCATTTCGGCCAGGTAGTAGGCCATGCGATTGCGGACCGGTGACTGCGCCAGCGGATCGTTGAGCACGGCCTCGAAGCTGGCCTGGGCGGCGGCGAAATCGCCGGCCTTGAACTGGGCGAGGCCGAGCTGTTCGCGAGCGACGCGGCGCATCTGCGCATCATCGGTGGCGAGGGTGCCGACACGGGCCTCGACATCGGCCAGGGTGCCGCTGTCGACCAGGATATTGGCGGCCAGCAACATGGCCAGTTCGCGCAGGCGCGGATTGGACTGGCTGGAGGCCAGCGCATCGTAGGCGGCGACGGCGCCGGCCGTGTCGCCCTGCTCGGCCAGCAGCGCCGCACGGCGGAACTCGGCCAGAGCCGGATAACCACCCGAGCCACTGGCTGCGATGGTTTCGAGCTGTGCCTGAGCACCGGCCAGGTCGCCGCCTTCGGCTGCGTCCAGCGCGGAATAGAGCTGCTCGGAGGCCGCGGAAGACTGGCTCTTGGTGTACCAGGACCAGCCTTCATTGACCGCGACCAGGGCCACGATGGCGATGGCGCCACCGATGACGAACGGCGCAAACCGACGCCACAACGCCCGCATGCGATCGGTGCGCAGTTCCTCGTCGATTTCCTTGAAGATGTTCTCGTTGGACATGGCCGGCCTAGGGTCGAAAGAAGTTGAGCGGGACCATTATCACGCGGCCCCCGGAATGCAAACCGGCTCGCCTGAGCGAGCCGGGGAGTAAGGCAACGTGCGAGTGGCGAACCCGGGCCCTTCGAGCATAGCTCTCAGGCGTTCGAGGCTCAAATCGCTCCACCGGAGCGATTTGGCCGGCTTAGGGCCGGTCGCCTCTCACTCCCACTCAATCGTCCCGGGGGGCTTCGATGTCACGTCGTAGACCACGCGGTTGATACCGCGGACTTCGTTGATGATGCGGGTTGCCGTACGCCCAAGGAAGTTCATGTCGAACTGATAGAAATCGGCGGTCATGCCGTCGACCGAGGTGACGGCGCGCAGGGCGCAGACGAATTCGTAGGTGCGGCCATCGCCCATGACGCCGACGGTCTGGACCGGCAGCAGCACGGCGAAGGCCTGCCAGATCTTGTCGTACTGGCCAGACTTGCGGATTTCGTCGAGATAGATGGCGTCGGCCTGGCGTAGAATATCGAGCTTTTCGGGCGTGATGCCGCCCGGGCAGCGGATGGCGAGCCCGGGGCCCGGGAAGGGATGGCGGCCGATGAAGCTCTCGGGGATGCCCAGCTCGCGGCCGAGGGCCCGGACTTCGTCCTTGAAGAGCTCGCGCAGCGGCTCGACGAGCTTCATGTTCATGCGCTCGGGCAAGCCACCGACATTGTGATGGCTCTTGATGGTGACGGAGGGGCCGCCGGTGAAGGACACGCTTTCGATGACGTCGGGGTACAGCGTGCCTTGGGCAAGGAAATCGGCGCCGCCGAGCTTCTTGGCCTCGGCCTCGAAGACTTCGATGAAAAGGCGCCCGATGATCTTGCGCTTGGTTTCCGGATCGGACTGGCCTTCGAGCTCACCAAGGAAGAGCTTGGCCGCATCGACATGGACCAGCGGGATGTTGAACTGATCGCGGAACATGGTCACGACCTGTTCGCTCTCATTGAGGCGCATCAGGCCGTGATCGACATAGATGCAGGTGAGCTGGTCGCCGATAGCCTCGTGGATCAGCACGGCGGCCACGGATGAGTCGACGCCGCCAGAAAGACCGCAGATGACGCGGCCGGTACCGACCTGCTCGCGGATCTTCTCGATCATCTTCTGGCGATAGGCCGACATGGTCCAGTTGCTGGCAATGCCGCAGATATGGTGCACGAAATTGGCGTAGAGCTTGGCACCATCGGGCGTGTGCACGACTTCCGGATGGAACTGCACAGCCCAGATGCGGCGCGCCTCGTTGGCGATCATGGCGAAGGGAGCATTAGGCGAGGTGCCCACGACTTCAAAGCCTTCGGGCAGAGCGACGACACGGTCGCCATGGCTCATCCAGACCTGGTGGTCGGTGCCGACATCCCAGATGCCTTCGAACAGCGCGGCAGGCTTCTGCACCGTGACTTCGGCGCGGCCGAATTCGCGATGATGGCCGGCTTCCACCTTGCCGCCGAGCGCCATGCAGAGCGCCTGCTGGCCGTAGCAGATGCCGAGAATCGGAACATTGGCAGCAAGAATGGCCGGATCGATGGTCGGGGCATTCTCATCCAGCGTCGAAGCCGGGCTTCCCGACAGCACGACGCCCTTGGGGTTGAGCGCGACCATGGCGGCGCCCGCTGACTGGAACGGGTGGATTTCGCAATAGACGCCGGTTTCTCGGATGCGCCGCGCGATCAATTGCGTGACCTGCGAGCCGAAGTCGACGATCAGGATGGTGTCGTTGCGGGGGGCGGTGTCTGGGTGCTGCATGGCGAGGCTTTAGCCTCGCCACAGGATTAACGCAAGCACGGCCTTGAGGGGCTAGCCATGCAGATTTGCGGGGCCGGCGAGCCTAGTTGAGCAAGGCGATCGACAGGTTGAGGTAGGTGGCGAAGCTCACCCAGGCCAGGTAGGGCACGAAGAGCCATGCCGCGAGCGGATCGCGATGCCGCGCGGTCATGATGAACCCGACAATGCTGAGCCACATGGCGACGATGATCGCGAAAGCGAGCCAGGGCATGTTGGCACCGAACCAGACTGGCGACCAGGCCCAGTTGAGGAGCATCTGGGCGCCCCAGAACTTCATGGCGGTGGACTTCGGATCGTCCATCCAGATCCGCCAGCCGGCGATGGCGATCAGCACATAGAGGGTGAACCAGACCGGGCCAAACACCCAGTTGGGGGGATTGAGCGGTGGTTTCTGCAGGTCGGCGTACCAGGCGCCCGGCTGGGTCTGGGTGCCGATGAGGGCACCGACACCGACCACAAGGGCCAGGAAGACGGCGAGGATGATCCAGGATTGGGGGGTGCGGTATTCCGAGGTGGCGGCGGACATGACGTGTCTCCGGTTCAACAGCGTGTTGCATGGAGAACGTGAGGGGAGGCGGAGTGGTTCACCTTCGGGAGATGACGATCACACCTTTCGCAACAGGTGGCAGTAGAAGCCGTCCGTATTGGTGCGGCGCGGGGTGAGGCAGATGCCGCCGCCGGAGGTTACGAGGCCGGGAGGAATGTCGGTGATCAGCGCCTGGCGCCAGGCCTTGGCCATATCGATAGTTTCAAAGCCGGGGTTTGCCTTGAGGAAGGCGGCAATCTGGTCGTCGTTTTCTTCCGGCAGGATCGAGCAGGTAATGTAGACCAGCGTCCCGCCAGGCTTGAGATAGCGCGCGGCTTCGACCAGCAGAGCCGCCTGTTCGGACTGGCGCTGGGCCAGAAGCTCCGGCGTCAGCTTCCACTTGGTATCGGGACGGCGACGCCAGGTGCCGGTGCCGGTACAGGGCGCATCGACGACGACGCGGTCGAGTTTTCCAACGAGATCGTCGAGAGCGCCCGGATTGGGCGAGCGGACCTGGGCATTGCGAACGCCGTTGCGCTTGAGGCGATCATAAATGGGTGCGAGACGCGAGCGGTCGCTGTCATGGGCGAAGATCTGGCCCTTGTTGCCCATGGTGGCGGCGAGAGCGAGGGTCTTGCCCCCTGCCCCGGCGCAGAGATCGAGCACCTGCTCGCCCTCGCGGGCGCCGGCCAGCGCTGCGACGATCTGGCTGCCCTGGTCCTGCACCTCGAACCAGCCCTTCTGATAGCCCTCGTCGGTGGTGACGTTGGGGGTGCGCGCGTCGCGCGGGCCGGATGGCATGGTGATGCCGAAGGGGGCAATGGCGGCGGGCTGAGGCGAAAAGCGGGCCAGCGACTTCATGACCTTTTCGGGCGTGGCCTTGAGCGCGTTGACGCGCAAGTCGAGCGATGGGCGACCGGCCATGGCGCGACCCTCGGCAATCCAATCGGCGCCGAAGGCGCGCTCGAGCGAGGGCGCCAACCACTCGGGAAAGTCGGACTGAGCAATGGGGGATGCCGTGGAGAGATCGGCAGTCGCACCGGCAGCTTCGTCGTCGCTCAGGGCGGCGGGGGCGTGCGTGTCCGCGGCGAAGGCGGCATTGAGGCTTTCTGACGTCTCGCCCCAGTCGCGCATGGCGACGGCCAGCACCAGGGCGCGCGGGCTGTCGCTGCCCATGGCGGCAGCATGGGAGGTCCGGCGGCGCAGCGCGTCGTAGACCAGATTACCGATGGCCGCGCGATCGCCGGCCCCGGCGAAGCGGTTGTTGATGCCCCAGGCCTTGAGCGCTTCAGAAACGGGGCGATGCCGCGTTTCCACATCGGTCAGAACTTCAATGGCGGCGGCAAGTCGGCCGGGTAGGCGCATGGATCAGGCACTCGGAACGAGAAGGATACGAATGAGGAGCCATAGCCAGAATAGGGTCAGCACTGCAAGGCCGGCCGAATAGGCGGCGAACCGGCGCGGCACGTCGTTGGACGTGACGTGAATGGCGGCGTGGGCGATGCGCAGGGCCACGAAGAGCCAGGCGAGGAGAACATCGACCCAGGAGACAAATCCCAATTGCAGGAGCAGTAGCGCGCCGACGAAGAAGAGCACCGGCAACTGGAACTGGTTGTCGAAGCTGTTGGAGAGCAGCCGGGCCTTCAGGGGATAGCCGCTGCGCTCGACCGCGATGTCGGCCACCGGAATCTCGCCAGACATGACGCGCGGCACCCGCTCGCGGCCCATGAGGACGAGAATGGCAATGGCCAAAAAGACCTGGGCGCCAATGGCCAGGATCAGCAGCTTGTCGACAAGGGGCATGGCGGCTCCTGGCAGCAGAGAGGTTTCAAGCGCCAACGCCGCAGGGACGCCGTCGGGCTTCGTTAGTTGTCCTGGCCGGATCGCCAGACGGTCTCGGCCGTCGTTTCCGGGTCCTGCACAATGACCTCGGCGGCCGGATCGCCGGATTCCCTGGCGTCGTCTATGGCTGCCTGGATCGCGGCATCGCGGCTCTTGAACGGCGCTGACGTGGTCCCGCGATTGGCATGTTGCCAGGCTCCGTCGCGCAGGCTGACTATATAATGGCTTTCGCTCATTTGCTCCTCCACCAGCCCACAACGCCGGCCTGGGGCCGGACGTTGCAGGGGAGAAGTGCGTCAGCGACCGCTGCGATAATTCGGTGCTTCGCGGGTGATGGTCACGTCGTGGACATGGCTTTCGCTGAGGGCGGCGCCGGAAATCTTCACGAAAACCGAGTTGTCGCGGAAGTCGCTGAGCGTATGGGCGCCGGTATAGCCCATGGAAGCGCGCAGGCCGCCGGCCAACTGATGCAACACGGCGTTGACGGGACCCTTGTAGGGCACCTGACCTTCGATACCTTCCGGGACCAGCTTCATCTGGTCGCGCACATCCTGCTGGAAGTAGCGGTCGGCCGAGCCGGCGCCCATGGCACCAACCGAGCCCATGCCGCGATAGGACTTGTAGGAGCGGCCCTGATAGAGGAAGACCTCGCCCGGTGCTTCGTCCGTGCCGGCAAGCAGCGAGCCGACCATGACGCAGGAAGCGCCGCCCGCCAATGCCTTAGCCATGTCTCCTGAGAACTTGATTCCACCGTCGGCAATGACGGGCACACCGGACTTGGCGGCTTCTTCGGCGCAGCCCATGACGGCGGCAAGCTGGGGTACACCCACACCAGCGACGATGCGGGTGGTACAGATCGAGCCCGGACCGATGCCGACCTTGACCGCATCGGCCCCGGCATCAATCAGCGCGCGGGTGGCTTCGGCGGTCGCGACATTGCCGGCGACGATGCGCGTGGAATTGCTCTCGCGCTTGACGCGTTCGACGGCCTCGGCGACGCGCACCGAATGGCCATGGGCGGTGTCGATGACGAGGAGATCGACCCCGGCATCGATGAGGGCCAGGGAGCGCTCGAAGCCATTGTCGCCAACCGTCGACGCGGCGGCGACGCGGAGACGCCCCTGCTCGTCCTTGACGGCGTTGGGGTGGAGCTGGGCCTTTTCAATATCCTTGACGGTGATGAGGCCGATGCAGCGATAGTCCTCGTCCACCACCAGCAGCTTTTCGATGCGATGCTTGTGCAGCAGGACCTTGGCTTCGTCCTTGGAGACGCCATCGCGGACCGTCACGAGATTTTCGTGGGTCATCAGTTCGCGGATCGGCTGGGCCGGATGGGAAGCAAAGCGCACGTCGCGATTGGTGAGGATGCCCACCAGCTTGCCGATCGCGCGGCCGCCAGTGCCGCCATTCTCGACCACGGGGATGCCCGAAATGCGGCTGCGCTGCATGAGCTGCAACGCGTCGGCCAGAGTGGCGTCCGGGCCAATGGTGATCGGGTTGACCACCATGCCGCTTTCGAACGACTTGACCATGCGGACCTGCTCGGCCTGCTCGGCAGCAGTCAGGTTCTTGTGGATCACGCCCATGCCGCCGGCTTGCGCCATGGCGATAGCCATGTTGGCTTCGGTGACGGTGTCCATGGCCGAACTCAGGATCGGCAGATTGAGCGCTATGTCCTTGGTGACATAGGTGGAAATATCGGTTTCGGTGGGAAGGATGTCGGAGCGCGCCGGCTGCAGCAGCACGTCGTCGAAGGTGAGCGCCGCATCGCCAGTAATGGTGGTAATAATCTTCGCCAAGGCCAGACCCTTCCTGCCTTCTGATACAATCAGAGATGTTGGAGTGAGAGCCGGACAGGTGGACTCGCCGGGCTCAGGTTGGCGAGGGTCAATAGCACCCGCGTCGGCCTTTGCCTAGTGCCCGGAATTCCGGCATGATCTGCACGCAATGCAGGGGAGATGCAAATGCGCCTGAAGGGTTTTGTCGTCGGCATGATGGCTCTGTCGGCCGCCAGCGTGGTGGCCGCGGAGCTCAGCGATTTTCTGCCCGCCGAGGATGGCGCCACGGCCTGCTGGCAGCGCGTCTACGACGAAGCGCACCTGGCGTCCCACCCTGACCAGAAGGTCACCCAGATGACCCTGGCCATGGCCCACAAGCTGTTCGAGGGCGCCGACGAGGGCATGTATGTGTTCGGGCTCGACGCCACCCTGCGCGATGGGACGGATGGCACGACCAGCGGTGGATGCTCGGCCTATGAGGGCGAGGTGCGCTGCGGCGTCGATTGCGACGGGGGCGGACTGGCGCTGGAGCTGCGCGACGGCGGCTCGGTGCTCGCCGATCTCGAGGCCTATGGTTACATTCGCATGGAAAGCGAATGCGGCAGCGATGGCGAGGAAGCCAGCTTTCCGATCGAACCTGGCCTCGACGACAAGCAATTCCTGCTGCATGTGGCCGATGCGAAGGTCTGCAAGGCGCTGACGTCGCGTTGGTAACCGCACTTCCATACAAGATAGCGCATTTTACGACTAGGCGGACCCGGCTGGGCGGCCCATAGTGTCGGCGTCGCATTCGCGGCGTCCCCGATTCAACCGGTCATTCTCCCGTGATCCGCGTTACCCCGCTCATCCTGGCGGTCGCCCTGTTCATGGAACAGATGGATTCGACCGTCATCGCCACATCGCTGCCCGCCATCGCGGCCGACATCGGAACAGAACCGATCGCGCTGAAGCTCGCGCTTACGGCCTATTTCGTGGCGCTCGCCATTTTCATCCCGATCAGCGGCTGGATGGCGGACCGGTTCGGGGCCAAGAACATCTTTCGGCTGGCGATCTTCGTGTTCATGCTTGGATCGCTCGCCTGTTCCTTTGCCTTTTCGCTCGAAACCTTCGTGGCCTCACGCTTTTTCCAGGGCATCGGTTCGTCGATGATGACGCCGGTGGGGCGCCTCTTGCTGGTGCGCTCGACGCCGCGCAACGAGCTGGTGGCGGCCATGGCCTGGCTGACCATACCGGCCCTTGTGGCGCCGGTGACCGGGCCGCTGATTGGCGGGTTCCTCACGACCTATCTTTCCTGGCACTGGATCTTCTGGATCAACATCCCCATCGGCGTTGCCGGCATCATCCTGTCGAGCATCTATCTCAAGGTGCCGGACGAGCGGACGCCTCGGCCCGTGGACATTGTCGGCTTCTTCATCGCCGCGGTGGCCTTTTCCGGCTCGGTCTTCGGCCTTTCGGTCATCAGCCTGCCGGCGCTGCCAATCATTTATGGCTACCTGACACTGGCCGTGGGGGTGACAGCGGCGGTGCTCTACCTGCTGCATGCGCGGAAGACCAAGTATCCCCTGCTCGACCCCAAACTGTTCCGGCATCCGCTGTTCCGCGCATCGATCACCGGCGGCTCGTTTTTCCGCATCGGGGTCGGCGCCATGCCGTTCCTCTTGCCGCTGATGCTGCAGCTCGCCTTCGGCCTCAATCCATTCCAATCCGGCGCCATTACATTCATTGCCGCCATCGGCGCCATCATCAGCAAGTTCGTGGTCGAGAAGATCTTTGCCCGTTTCGGTTTTCCGCGCGTGCTGGGCTTTGCCGCGGTGTTCGGCGGGGCCCTGATCGCGGCGCAGGGGCTTTTTACGGCCACGACCCCTGCCCCGATCATGATGCTGGTGCTACTGGCCGGCGGCGTGCTGCGCTCGCTCTTTTTCACCGGCTCCAATGCCATCGGCTATGCCGACGTTTCCGACGAGGAAGCGAGCCAGGCGACCGCAATCGTGGCCGTGGCACAGCAACTGTCGGTGGCCTTTGGCGTTGCGGTGGCAGGGGCCATTCTTGAACTCTCCAGCGTCTTCAGCGGCGGCCACCTGACGCTGCTCAATTTTCAGATTGCCTTTTTCACCGTCGGGGGCATGAGCGCCCTTGCCGGAATCGTCTATTTCCGCCTGCCGCATGATGCGGGCAGCAATGTTTCCGGCCACAAGGCCATTGCCAGAAGTGAGCGGCCCGGTCCCGGGTCGAGCTGAACGTGTCGCGTACAATGCCTCTCATCCTCGCCACCGCACTGTTCATGGAGAACATGGACTCGACGGTGATCGCGACGTCGCTGGCCGCCATCGCCGCGGATATCGGCACTGACCCCATTTCGCTGAAGTTGGCGCTCACCGCCTACCTCGTGGCGCTGGCCATTTTCATCCCCATTTCGAGCTGGATGGCGGACCGGTTCGGCGCACGGCGCGTCTTCCGCGTGGCCATGCTGGTGTTCATGATCGGGTCGATCGCGTGTGCCTTTTCCGGGTCGCTAGCCCAATTCGTGGGCGCGCGCTTCGTCCAGGGCATGGGTGGCGCGATGATGGGACCCGTGGCGCGTCTCGTGCTGGTGCGGATGACGCCCCGGCACCAACTCGTGGATGCCATGGCCTGGCTGACCATTCCGGCTCTGATCGGCCCGATCGTCGGCCCGCCCTTCGGCGGGTTCCTGACCACCTATTTCTCCTGGCACTGGATCTTCATCATCAACGTGCCGATCGGCATTCTGGGGATCGTGCTGGTTGGCTTCGTGCTGCCCAACGACACCCGCAATCGGCCCCGCGACATCGACGGCAAGGGGTTCGTGCTGGCGGGCCTCGCCTTCGCCCTGTTCGCCTTCGGGTGTTCGGTGGTGAGCCTGCCCGCCCTGCCCCCCGTTATCGGCGTCGTCGCCGCCTCGGTCGGCATCGGGCTCGGATATTTCTACACCCGCCACGCGCTGGGCACCGAATATCCGCTGCTCGACCTCAGGCTGCTCAAGGTGCGCAACTTTCGCATCGCCATCGTTGCCGGCACGTTCTTCCGCCTCGGCCAGGGCGCGACGCCGTTCCTGTTTCCGCTGATGTTGCAACTAACCTTCGGGCTGTCGCCGTTCGAAAGCGGCATGGTGACCTTTGCCGGGGCCATAGGCGCGCTAGCGGCAAAATTCGTCGCCAACTGGTTCTTCGCCCATTGGGGCTTCAAGTATCCGCTGGTGGTTTCAACCGCTATCGGTGCTGCGGGCATCCTGGTCATGGGCTTTTATGACCCGTCGACGCCCATTCCGCTGATCCTTGCCGTCCTCGTATTCACCGGCTTCTGGCAATCAATGTTCTGGACCGGATCGAACGCCTTCACCTTCGCCGATATCGAGGACAAGGATGCCGGCCAGGCCAATGTGATGAGCCAGGTCTGGGGCCAGCTCATGTTTGCCATGGGCGTGGCGCTGGGCGGCGGCACGCTGGAGCTGGCGCACCGGCTGCGCGGCGGCGAAGAATTGGCGCTGGTGGACTTCCACATCGCCTTCTATGTGGTGGCCGCCGTGGGTTTCATCGCGACGCTGCTGTTTCTGCGGCTGCCCCGCAATGCCGGCCACCAGTTGCTGGCCGGTCCGGGCGTGCACTAGCCCGATCAGACCTCTGCGGTTGTGGCATGGCGGGCCCTGAGAGAGGCGCTCGCTTCCCACCAGTCCGCCAAGCCGTCGATCAGCGGCACCAACTGGGCGCCGGCGGGCGTCAGGTCGTATTCCACGCGCAGCGGATAGCCGGGAAAGGCCGTACGCGCCACGAGCCCGGCCTGTTCGAGCTTGCGCAATTCCAGCGACAGGATGCGGTGCGACAAGGTGGGATTATCGCGCTGCAGGTCGGAGAAGCGCCTCGTACCCTCCTTGAGGTAGTAAAGCAGCAGCGCGGGCCAGCGGCCGGACAGCACGCGCATGACGTCCTCGATCGGGCAATCGGATACGACGGTCTGCATCCTCGTCTCCTGGTTACAAAAATGTCCGTAATTTACTTAAGCATGGCGGGGGTTAGGTTCCACCCCGCTGCGCAGCGACACCTGGAAATCTCGAAGGATGAACAATGGAACCGATCCTTGTCTACGGCTACCCGGCCGGCAGCTCCATGGGGCTCATCGCGGCGCTCGAATGGCTCGGGCAGCCTTATCGGCTGTGCCGCGTCGACATGCTGGGCGAGATGCGCGATCCCAGTTATGCGCGCATCAATGGACGGCACGAAACGCCGGCTCTGATCACGGCCGATGGCCGCCCTGTTACCGAAACCATGGCGATTGCCGCCTGGCTCGCGGCGCGCGACGAGCACCACAAGATCAGCTTCGCGCCCAGAAGCGCCGAGGCCGATCGGATGTGGCAGATGCTGGGCTTTATCAATACCGGCTTTACAGGAGCGTTCAGCCCGCTCTGGACGGCGCTCGAAATGGACGAACCTGACCCGGCCACCATTTCGGTGTTGCAGCGAATCGGCAAGGCGGGAGTCGTCGAGCGGCATGACAAGCTGGAAGCCATGATCGGCGAGACGCCCTATCTTGCCGGCGACCATCCGAGCCTTGCCGATGCCGTGCTGATCGGGGTCGCCCGCTGGCTCGACTATCACGAGATCGACAAGCCAGGACGCTGGCCAAAACTGGCGACCATTCGCCTGCGGCTGGAGGCTGACCCGGCTGTGATTTTCGCCACGGCCGTCGAAGCCGGCGAGACGCCGGTGGGATCAGGCGCGATGCAGGGACATGTGGCGCTCGCGGATGTCATCGAGCGTTATGGTCGGAAGGCTGCCTAGGCGGTTTGCCTCCGCAGGCTAACGCAGCCAGGCAAAGGCACGTTGGAGGAAAGCGGGAGCATCCGCCGTCACCGGCGTGCCATGCGCCATCAGCACCCGCTCGGCTGGCCAGGCGATGATCTGTTCGATCGAGGCGCGCATGCCTGGCTTCCCGCCGAAGGCCATGCGGAACTTTCGCGGGACTGCCGGTTCCGGCTCGGTCATCAGATCGAGCCGGGCGATCACATTACGCCAGCCGGAATACCAGTCGCGCGGCAAGTTCTGAAGCAGGTCGGTGAACAGAACGGTGCCGCTCGGGCGGTGAAAGAAGACCAATTCGGTCATCACCGACGTTGCGGGCAGCAGCACTTGGTCTAGATCGACAGCCCAATCCTGGTGTGGCACCGCGCCGAGTTCGGCGTCAAAGCGAAGGTCCGGACGGGTGGCCTGCAATGCGGGGAGGCCAAAGATGAGCGCGCGCGGAAAGGCCGCCTGCCATTGGCCGAGGAAGGTATGATGCAAGGTGTTCGGGGCCACGATGATCTGCACAGGCCCCAGCGCTTCCACAGCGGCGCGCAAGGCGTCGCTCAGGGCAGTGGGCGACCAGACCAGCATACCGCCATCGGCGAGCCGGACGATCGCCATGCGCGTGGGATAGTGAAACCCCATGGCGCCCGTGACGCTGCCACCGTCGTGGACCCAGATGCCGGAACCGAATTGCTGGAGCATGCTGTGTTCCTGTTCGGGCGCGCGACTTTGGGGCAGCAAGGCTCAGGCTTCGCTGTCACCAGCCTCGTCATCGTCCGGCCGCGCCTTGAACCCCTTGGCCACGAGGTAAGCCTCCGCCGAATCCTTGCGGCTCGACGGCGGCTTGACGTGGAAGGTGGTGGCAAAATGGCGCTTGAGCATGTGCAGCAGCTCATGCTCGGTGCCGCCCTGAAAAACCTTGGCGACGAAGGCGCCACCCGGCGCCAGGACCTGAATCGCGAAATCGGCGGCGATCTCGATCAGATGGACGATGCGCAGGTGGTCGGTGGCGCGGTGACCGGTTGTGGGCCAGGCCATGTCGCTCATCACCAGGTCGACCTTGTGACCGCCCAGCGCCTCGATCAGCAGAGCCGGCGCGTCATCCTCGGTGAAATCCTTCTTGAACAGGATGACGCCGGGAATGGGGTCCATGTCGAGATAGTCGATGCCAACCACCAGCGGATTGGCATCGGTGGAGCCGACGGCGGCAGCGGCGACCTGCGACCACCCTCCGGGCGCCGCGCCGAGGTCGACGACCCGGCTGCCGCGCTTGAAGAACTTCTGCTTCTCGTTCATTTCCTTGATCTTGAAGGCCGCACGTGAGCGATAGCCTTCGGCGCGCGCGCGCGCCACATAGGGGTCGTTGAGCTGGCGCTCCAGCCATTTGGTCGAGGCGACCTTGCGGCCCTTGGCGGTCTTCACGCGGATCTTGAAATCCTTGTCGGACTTGCGGCCGCCCGTGCCCAGCGCCTTGTTATTGGCCATTGCCCTGCCTCCTCGGATAGCGGTTGGGGCGCTTCTGCGCGCGGTCGGCGTCCATCAGCGAAATCAGGATGCCTTCGCGCAGGCCCCGATCGGCGACGCGGACGCGTTCGGTGGGCCATTCGCGGCGGATGGCTTCGAAAATGGCGCAGCCGGGCAGAACGAGATCGGCGCGATCCTTGCCGATGCAAGGATGGGCCACCCGGCGCTCGAACGGCATGCCCAGCAGCGCGCGCATGGTCTCGTTGACCTCGTCGCGGCGCATCCAGAGGCCGTCGACCTTCTGCCGCTCATAACGCTCCAGCCCCAGATGCAGCCCCGCCAGAGTGGTCACCGTGCCCGACGTGCCGATCAGGTGGACCTTGTGAGTGCCGATCATCTGGCGCAGCTTTTCGCGGCCGCGGAATTGCCTGAGATGGGTCGAGACATGGGCGACCATGGCTTCGAAGACATCGGCCGTAACATCGACGCCGCCGAATTTTTCGGCAATGGAGACGACGCCCACCGGCATGGACTGCCAGGAGCGGATGGACGCCGACATGCGGCCCTGGGCGCGCGGCCGGCCACCGCGAAAATCGAGCCACGCCAATTCGGACGAGCCGCCTCCAATGTCGAACATCAGGGCGCCCTGGGCTTCGCCATCGATAAGGTCGGCGCAGCCGGTTACCGCCAGTTCCGCTTCGGTGCGGCGATCGACGATCTCGAGATCGAGCCCGACCTCGTTCTTGACCCGGGCGAGGAATGCCGGGCCATTCTCGGCGGCGCGGCAAGCCTCGGTGGCAATCAGGCGCATGCGCGTGGGCTGGTGGTCGCGCAGCTTGTTGCGGCATTGGCGCAGCGCTTCCATCGTGCGTTCCATGGCCGCGTCGCTGAGGCGCCCAGTGACGGAGACGCCCTCGCCCAGCCGGACGATGCGGGTAAATCCGTCGAGCACGCGAAAACCGCGATCATGCGGGCGGGCGATGAGTAGGCGGCAATTATTGGTCCCGAGGTCGAGCGCAGCATAGAGCGGTCCACGACCGCGGCGCGGATTGGGGGCGGCAGGCGTCCGCTGATCCGGCGCGTGGGCGGAAGGCGGCGAACCGCCCCGCTCCCTCCGGGCATGGCCGGAAGGCGCGCCGGCCCCTGCCTCGTCCACAAGGGCCGAGGCAGCGGCGGACCGAACAGAATCGGTCACTGAAGGCTCCTTCGTGCGCGGTCGCAGAAGACCGGGAAACCCGGCCGCGCCCGAACGCACGTCTATGTTGCGTTGTCGAAAGCGAGGGTAGAGCAAGGGGGCGCCGAGCGCAATGGACAGGATGGTCCCACAAGGACTTGCCGCCATGCGCGCCATGCAGGGGCATCTCCTTACGTCTGCGGCGCCAAGGGGGATGCCCCGTCGTCGACGCTCGGCGTAACGGGCAAGTGCAGTTTCCACAATTCCGCGCCCTGCCCGGCTGCAGACGCTTGCAATCTCATCGAGCTTTGTCTAATGAGACCCCGCGCCGCATTTGCGAGCCCTCACCGGCTCCCGCGCCGCCTGCCAGCAGGCACCTGCTGGGGAATAGTTCAATGGTAGAACAGCGGACTCTGACTCCGTCGATCTTGGTTCGAATCCAGGTTCCCCAGCCAAATCTTAATAAACCCTTTGCTCAGTGGATCACCGGCCGATTGGCGCGCGGCCTGGTGGCTGTAAGGAATCACGGGTAGGTCGCCTCACCGGGCTGGCAGTTCCGGGCGCTAGTTTCGTTTCAGGATGTGGCCCCATTGGTCTTTCCAGACGGTGACGTCGCCGGTGAGGCGGAGGGCGCGGCCGGATTGGAGGGAGAGGAAGAGGCCATAGGCCAGGGCGCTGTTAATGCTCATGGGCCCATCCGATGCCGGCCAGTCGTCCGCCACCATGTCGTCGTGAATTTCATGCGGCATTTCGAGGACGCCGTAGCGCTCGCCCTCCTCCCAGAGCATGCGAATGGCGATGCAATCCTGGCTGGGCCGGGTCTCGTACCTGAAATCTCCGATCATTTGTGCGCTCTCCCCTCGCCGGGGCAGCGTGCACCGCTTTTCCCACGGCGATATCCGGATCACTACTTATGCGACGCAGAGTCGCGACGCGTTGTGAGGATCAGACTTTCCAGCCGTGACACGGGATCGATGCCCCCAGCCTCGAACAAGTGCCGGCAGCTTGTGCGGCAATCCACCCAACTCCGAGCGACAAAAAAGGGAGAGCTATCGCCCTCCCCTCGCCCCCCAGCCCTTACCCATGCAGGGTGGGCCGGTAGATCAGCTCCTGGATGTGACCGTCATAGGTGCGGCTGCTGATGAGCTGCAGGTCGAAATCCTCGGCGCCGGCAAAGATGGGGAAAGTCCCCGTCCTGCCGCTGAGGGCCGGGAAGATGGTGAGCTGGATCTGGTCGACGAGACCGGCCTTGAGCAGCGACCGGTTCATCGACAGGCTGCCATGCGAGCGCAAGGGAACGTCGGACTTTGCCTTGAGCTCGGCGACGGCGGTGACCGCGTCGTCGGCCACGAGCGTCGCGTCGGGCCAATCGAGCTCACCATCGAAACCGCGCGAGATGACTGTGGTGCGCATGTTGCGCATGGCGGTGTTCACCGGATCGAGTTCGCGCAGCGCCCCGGTCCGCGGGCCCAGCATGGAGACGAAATCGCGGAACGTGTTGGCGCCGAGGACCATGATCTGGTCCTGCTGATAGATATCGAGGCGGCGCTTGAGGAATTCCGGCCCCTCCTTGCCCCAGTAGCCTCCCCAATCACCTGCCTCGCCGTAAGAACCGAAGCCGTCGAGGGTCGAGTAAACATCAAAGGTATAGCTTGCGGGCATATGCCCCTCCCAGGTGTTGAGCACCGGTCATTCGGCGTCGAGAAGATCTTTCACGGGCGCAGCGATGGCGGCCGCAAGGGCGGCATGATCATCGAGGTCGAAATGTATGCCATCTTCCGTATCGGTGGCGACCACGGAGCCGGCATCAAAGAAGCCGACGCCGAGGCGCTCAGCCACTTCGGCATAGGCCTCGGGAAAACCCTGCGATTTCTCGACGCCGCCTTCGAAATAGCTGGCAAAGGGCGTCCCTTCGATGGTCTCATCGATGGCCGGTGGAGCGACAACGAGAATGCGCGGCGCCGGCTCATTGGTGCCCGGGGGCCGGGTCTCCTGCGCGAGCGTGACGAGGTGTTCCACCCCAAGGGCGATGTCCTCGATCGAGCGATCATGGGCCGCAAAGAGATCATTGGTGCCCAGCATGATGACCAGGACATCGATCGGCCGGTGCGAGGCCAGCACCGAGGGGAGCATTTCGGCGCCGCTATAGCGATAGACCCCGCCGGGATCGGAGTCGAAATCCGTGGTGCGGCCGCCGAGCCCTTCGGCGATCACGTCCACATCCGCCGGGAGCAGCGTGTCGAGAATATAAGGCCAGGTGCTTTCGGCCGGATAGCGATGGCCGGGCGTGGTTGCGGAGGGAATGGCGCCCCAGGTGTTGGAGTCGCCAAAAACGAGCACGCGCTGGGAAAGTTCTTCGGCGGCGACGGCGGGAGACAACATGGCCGCAGAGAGCGCGGCAATGGCAAGACGTTCAATTTTCATCGTTCAACTTTCTGTTTCTGGCGCGGCAAAGGGCTGGCCGGCGCGTTATTCAATGCGTTTGAAATCCATCAGCCAGTTGACCTCCCAGGTGGCGGCCCGGTCGGTTGAGAAGGCCTGTTCCCAGCGCGCCGTGGTGCCGGTGATCTCGGACCATTGGAAGCGGACGAGAATAGGCGTGCCGTCCCACGCGTCTTCGCTGGTGAAGGTGCCGACGCCGTTGTGGAAGGAGCCGCGCACCGGGGTGTCGAGGCGATCGGGCACACGGGAATCGAGCCACCAGATCGCCCAGAGCCCGGTCTCGGGATCCTGTGTACGCAAGCCGACACCGCGATAGCGCCCCTCGGGAGCGTCAAAGACATTGTCATCGACATTGCCGGCACCTCCCAAGATCGGCCAGTTGGTGCAGGTGCCGTCGAACTCATACCAGTCGGTGCTGCCGATGAGGCGCTGCCGGAGCTTTCGGTGGCGGACCGCCCATCGCCCGACGAGCCAGTCCCAGTCGTGTGGATCGCGCATGGTCCGCTCAATCGTTGAGGATGTTGTAGGTGATGTGGGTGGCGTGGCGCGTAGCCCGGGCGGACACCTGCTCGAGCCACAGGTGGTCGAGATCGGTGAAGAGATTTTCGCCGGCGCCGAGCACGACCGGCGCGACATGGACGACAAGCTGATCAACGACGCCCGAGGTAAGGGCCTGGCGCGCCACGTCGGCGCCACCCGCTATGCCGACGCTGCCACTTCCCGCAGCCTTGGTCGCAAGCCGCAAAGCGGCCTCGAAGCCCTCGGTCAGGAAGGTGAAGGTGGTCTTGCCCTTGACCAGCGGTTCGCGCGCGTGGTGGGTCAAGACGAATACCGGCGCGGCATAGGGCGGCTCATCGCCCCACCAGCCTTGCCAGTCGCCATGCCACGGCCCGCGAATGGGCCCGAACATGTTGCGGCCCATGACGTAGGCACTGTGCGAATTCAGCGCGGCGAGTTCGTCGGCATTGTTCTCGGCATCCTCGAACATCCAGCGATGCAGGCGCTCATCGACCCGCTCGCCAAAGGGAAAGGCTTCGCTCTGGTTTGGACCGGCCACGAAGCCGTCCAGCGATATGGCCATGTTGCATACGATTTTCGTCATCGGGTGTTCCTTTGCCCAGGCTCAGGAGCAGCACGGCTTGCAGGCCGTCAGGGCGTATAAGAAGAGAGATGCAGCGAGCACGCTCGCCACGGTTCGCACGTGGTTCCAGCCCGTCCATTCCCGCAGGTAGACTGGCCAGATGGTCGCGAGCGGCGTGTCCGCCAGGCGGTTGTTGAGCGGCACGTTGAACAGGACAGTACAGCCGAACATGCCGAGCAGGTAGACCACGGCCCCTGCCAACATCGCCCAGCCAGCCGGCGTTCCGAGCTGGAACAGGCTGGCGACCCCGATGGCGAGGCTCGCCAGGGTGGTGCCGAAGAACAGCGGCATGAATGCCGAGCGCAGGATGACTTCATCAATGCTGCGCATGGCTTCGGCGCCGGCCAGACCCCGCTGGGCCAACGCCGTCATGATGAATGTCGAGAAGGCGAAATAGACGCCGCTGATGACGGCGCAACCGAGGGCGCCCAAGCCGAGGAGTACCAGTTGGAACAAAGCCATCAGGCCACCTTGCTCGCCGGCCAGGCACCGGCACGCGCAGCCGCCTCGGCATAGTCGCGGAAGCTTCGTGCCGGACGTCCCAGCGCCCGTTCGATCCCATCAGCCGTGCTCATATTGCGGCCATCGAGCACTTCCTCGATGAGGTAACCGAGCAGGCCGACATAGACTTCGGGGACCTGTGCCTGGCGCAGGGCCGCCAGGTAATCCGGGATCGAGACGGGAACCGTCTCCAGAGAGCGACCGGTTGCGGCGCCGATCGTCTCCAATGCCTGCCGAAAGGTCAGAAGTTCAGGGCCGGTCACCTCGTAAAGCTGCCCGATGTGGTGCGGGTCGAGGAATGCGTTGGCCACAACATCGGCAATGTCGTCGGCATCGACAAAGGGCTCCGGCGTATCGAGGCGCGGGAAATGCACCCTGCCACCCAGGACCTCGTCCACGAAAAAGCCTTCGCTGAAATTCTGGCAGAACCAACTGGCGCGCACGATGGTCCAGTCGGCACCCGAGGCCTTGAGCACCTCTTCTGCGGCCACGGCTTCCGCTTCGCCACGACCGGACAGCATCACAAGTCGCCTGGCACCCGCCCGTAGCGCGACATCGATGAAGGCGGCGACATCATCGACCGCCCCTGGCAGGGCGATATCCGGCGCATAAGCGATATAGGCTGCCGACGAACCGGCGAGGGCATCCTGCCAGCCGGCCTGATCTGTCCAGTCGAAGGTTGGCGATGTGTTGCGCGACAGGGGCCGAACCATCCGTCCGGCGGCGCGGAGGCGCTCGGCGACGCGCCGGCCGGTCTTACCGGACGCCCCGGTGATTGAAATCAGGTCTGACATTGCAAATCCTTTCCGCGTCGAAAAATCGAACGCGTGCATTCGGGCAGGCAACTGGCCTGCCCTCAGTCCTCGCGAACCTAGTTCGTTGCGCTTTTGATAAGGAGGTGGAAAAACAGTAAGCCAACATTCCGGAAAACGAAATTGACCGATCGCCTCGCGGAACTCGAAGTCCTGCTCGCCATCTGCGATACCGGCAGCCTCAGTGCCGCTGCCAGACACCTGCGCCGCTCGCCGCCCACCATCACGCGCATACTGGCGGACCTCGAGGCGCGCGTTGGCGCGCCGCTGGTGGAGCGGTCGTCGCGGCGCTGCCAGCCGACCGATGCCGGGCGCCAACTCGTCGAGCAGAGCCGCAACATCCTCATCGGCTACCAGGAAGCGGTCTCGGAAGTGGCCGGGCGCGTGGCCGACCCCAGGGGCAAGGTGCGGATCACCGCGCCGCTGTTTTTCGGGCGCGACCATGTGGCGCCCCATATCGGCGCGTTTCTCGACCTCTATGAGGGCCTGTCGGTGGAGCTTAGCCTTTCCGACCAGCTCGTCGACCTACAGGATGATACGGCAGACTTGGCGGTGCGGGTTGGTACGATCGCGGACCAGACTCTCACGCGCCGGGTGGTCGGGACGGTGCGGCGCGTCAATGTCGCCAGCCCGGAGTATCTGCAGGCGCATGGCACGCCGGCCCACCCCGAGGCGCTGGCGGGACACCGGTTGATCGAACACGCAAGAATGGGTGCGGCCACGGCCTGGAAGTTCGTCGAACACGGCAAGCCGCTGAGCCTCGATCTCCCAGCGCGCTTTTCAGTCGACCACCCCGACGTGGCGCTATCGGCGGCGCGTTCGGGACAGGGTATCGTGACGGTATTATCCTACCAGGCGGCGCTCGATGTGGCGGCCGGCAGGCTGGTGCACGTCCTCACTGATTTCGAGCCAGAGCCGCTACCGGTTTCGCTGGCCTGGGTGGGCCGGAAATCCCGCCTGCGCCGCATCCGCATCGCCATCGACTTCCTGGCCGAGCGGCTGGCGCAATCGCTCGCAGAGGTGCCGGAGGGCTCCACGGCAGCGGCGACGGCGTTGCGCGGCTGAGGCCGGCCGCGATATGTCTCATCACGGAAGGGAGACCCCACGTGAAGCTCTATGTCGCCAACAAGAACTATTCATCCTGGTCGCTGCGCCCCTGGATCCTGATGAAACAGGCCGGGATCGCCTTCGAGGAACAGGTGGTCTTCTACAAGGCGTCTCTGCAGGGGCGGCACTTTGCCGGGCTCAGCCCAACCGGGCAGCTTCCGCTGCTCGTGGATGGCGATGTCCAGGTATGGGATTCCCAGGCGATCACGGAATACCTCGCCGAGACATTCGACCATATCTGGCCTCAGGATCGCATCCGTCGGGCATGGGCGCGCAGCGCCGCTGCCGAGATGCATTCCGGCTTCACTGCACTGCGCAGCGTCTATGGCATGAATTGCGGCCTGCGTGTCGCCTTGCGCGCACCCCACGCGGCGGCTGACGCTGACTGGCGCCGGATCGAAGCCATCATCGGCGAAGGTATTGACCGCTTCGGCGGCCCGTTCCTGGCCGGGGACACATTCACCGCCGTAGACGCATTCTATTGCCCGATCGCCTTCCGGGTCCAGACCTATGGCGTGACACTGTCCAACCCAGTGGCGAGCCGATACCTGACGGCCCTGCTGGCCCTTCCCGCCATGCAGCACTGGCATGCCGCGGCACTCGATGAACGCTCCCGGCACGACGAGTACGATGCCGAGGCGCTGAAATTCGGCGACATCACCGCCGACCTGAGAGCACCTGTCGAGGCTCACTGACATCGCGGATCCTGGTCAGCCAGGACTCCCGAGGCCGAGGCAGACATATTTGATCTCGACGAAATCCTCGATGCCGTAGCGCGATCCTTCGCGGCCGAGGCCGGATGACTTCATGCCTCCAAAGGGCGCCTCGGCGGTGGAGACCAGGCCGGTATTGACCCCGACCATGCCGTATTCAAGCGCCTCGGCCACCCGCCAGACGCGGCTCAGGTCACGCGCGTAGAAATAGGAGGCGAGGCCGAATTCGGTATCGTTGGCCTGGGCGATCACATCGGCTTCGTCGGTGAAGCGGAAAAGCGGCGCCAGTGGCCCAAAGGTTTCTTCCCTGGCGACGGCCATGTCCGAAGTCACGTCGGCCAGTACGGTGGCTTCGTAGAAGGTGCCCCCCAGAGCGTGCGGCTTGCCGCCACGCAACACCTTGGCCCCCTTGCCCAAGGCATCGGCGACGTGCTCCTCGACCTTATCGAGGGCGGCCTTGTCGATCAGCGGCCCGAGCATGACACCTTCGTCAAAGCCGTTGCCGGTCCTTAGCGTGCCGACGGCCCTGGCGAGCTTTTCGGCAAAGGCGTCGTAGATACCGTCCTGCACATAGATGCGGTTGGCGCAGACACAGGTCTGGCCGTTGTTGCGGAATTTGGCGATCAGCGCGCCATCAACCGCCGCATCGACATCGGCGTCGTCAAACACGATGAAGGGTGCGTTGCCGCCCAGTTCTAGGCCGAGCTTCTTGATGGTCGGCGCGCTCTGCTTGTAAAGCTCGGCGCCCACTTCGGTGGAGCCGGTGAAGGTCAACTTGCGCACAGTGGGGCTCGCCGTCATTTCGGCGCCGATCTCACGGGCGGAGCCGGTGACGACGCTGAAGAGGCCCTTGGGCAGCCCAGCGCGCTCGGCCAGCACCGCCAGCGCAATGGCCGAGAACGGCGTCTGCGAGGCTGGCTTGAGCACCATGGCGCAACCGGCTGCCAGGGCCGGACCGGCCTTGCGGGTGATCATGGCATTGGGAAAGTTCCAGGGCGTGATTGCGGCCACGACGCCGATGGGCTGCTTCATCACCATGATGCGCGCATCCGACCGATGGCCGGGCACGAGATCGCCATAGACGCGGCGCGCCTCCTCGGCGAACCATTCGATGAAGCTGGCGCCATAGGCGATTTCGCCGATGGCCTCCTTGAGCGGCTTGCCCTGCTCGAGGGTGAGAATGGCCCCCAGGTCCGTCTGGTTTTCCATCATCAGCTCGAACCAGCGCCGAAGGATATTCGAGCGCTCCTTGGCGGTGCGAGCCGCCCACGCCTTCTGAGTTATACGGGCAGCTTCGATGGCTTCGCGCGTCTCTGCCGCGCCGAGCTTGGGTACATGGCCGATGATTTCGCCGGTCGCCGGATTGGTCACGGCAATACCAGTGGCGGGATCGGCGTCGATCCAGCGGTCGCCGACAAGGGCGCTCTGGCGCAAGAGGGTCGGATCGGTGAGCTGCATGTCCCTGCTCCTTTGGGTAGTCCTGCTCTTCTATCCAAAGCAATACCGCCCCGACGCCAGGAAGTTCCAGCGCCGGGAGCACAGAATTTGTCGGCGTCTAGTCGCTGACTGTCAGTGCAGTCTCCTCGGGCTGGCTGCGCGCCTTGCGGATCAGGCGCTTGAGCAGCTCGAGCGCCTCGCGGAGCTGATCGGCATCGGCGCTGTCCTTGACCGACCGCAGGACGAACTCGGCTGTGTTGACCACGTCGCGCCAGCGCGGCTGGGCGGGAAGGGTTTCCACGAGCAGGTATTTGTCCAGCGTGCGCGCCTGCAGCGACGAACGGTCGAGGTTGACTCGCCAGATGCCGCTCTTTTCGGCCAGGTCAAACTTGGAGTCTCCGGTCTCCTGCCGCCACAGCCGCAGGCTTTCCACCATGACGGCAACCAGCGTCTCCCGATACAGTGCGGGCTGAAAGGCCACGGCTTCGACGGCAGAGGCCGCTGGCGCGGGCCTCCCGATGGTGGGGCCGACGGTGTCCAGCACGTCGCGGATTGACCGGCTGACATGGGCCGCGTCACTGCGCGCGGAGGCGGTGTCGCGATCAACAATCAGTGCAAGGCCGCCGCCGGCCTGGGGCTCAAGCTCGAAACCACTGATCAACACAGGACCTGTGGCAGCGCCTTCGAGGCGAATGTCGGTGACGTTGGCCTCGCCCGAAGACGCAATATCGTCGCGGATCGAACCCAAGAGGTCGGCGGGCAGCACATCGTCAAGCTTGGTGTCTCCCGCGAGGAGGCGCGCACCGAGCAGGTGGACAGCGGCGTGGTTGGCATAACTGATGCGTCCGGCCTCGGTGGCACAGATCACCCCGGCAGACACCGTGTCCAAGAGGCGTGACATGCGCTGCTGTGAAAGCCGGAGCGCGTCTTCGACCCGCACACGGCGCTCGATTTCTTCCCGCAATTCGGCATTTTCTCGGGCCTGGGCCTGCGCCTTCGAGGCCGCCAGGAGAGAGGCAATGCGGGCCAGCAGCTCGTCCTTTACGAAAGGCTTGCAGACATAGTCGTTGGCCCCGCTCTCGAAGCCGGCGAGGAGATCGCGCGTGCGACTGCGGGCCGTGAGCATGATGATGGGCAAGTCGTAGAGTGTGTGGCGCTCGCGCAGCTTTCGCGCAACGTCGAGGCCACTCATGCCAGGCATCATCACGTCCAGAATGACAAGGTCGGGCTTGCTTCGGCAGACGGCATCAATGGCCTCGTGACCGTTGCGCGCGGTTTCAAGATCGTATCCGAGCGGCAGCAGCACGTTGCGTAGGACCTGCAGATTGACCGGCTCGTCGTCGACCAGCAGCAGCCGGGTGCCGTGGCTCGTGGTGGCCGCGGCGGTGGCCACCGGCTCGGCAAGTGTTATCGCATGAGTGACCGCATCGGAGAGCAGTTCCATGGAAGCGAGCTCGGCCCCGATCTCCGCGACGGGCAGGACCAGCCGGAACACGGATCCTGAGCCAAGCTCGCTGCTGGCCGAAAGGCGGCCGGTCATGGCATGGGCGAGCTGGCGAGCAATGGTCAGACCCAGCCCCGACCCCTCCACCTCATCGCCACTGGCACGTTCCAGCGGCTGGAAAACACGTTCCAGGTTATCCGGCGAAATGCCGGCGCCGGTATCACGAACCGCGATCTCGATTTCGCTGCCATGCTTGCGGGCGCTGATCCAAATCGTGCCATTGCCGGCATATTTGATGGCGTTGCCGACCAGATTGTAAAGGATCTGCTCGAGCCGCACCGGATCGGCGAGAAGATAGGGCAGATCGTCGTCGAGCTGGACCTTGATGGCAATGGATTCGCCCCAGACCATGGTCTGGGCCACTGAAAGCACGTTGCGAATGCTGGTGGGGAGATGGACGGCGTGAATGTCGAGCCGCATGCGACCCTGGCGGATGCGGTAGAGATCGAGCAGGTCATCGACGAGCCGCGAGAGCCGCCGGGCGGAATAGGTGATGATTTCCATCTGTCCGCGCTGCACCGGCGACAGCTCGCCTGCCGCCCCGGCCGCCAGCGTGCCGGAAATGCCGATAATGCCGTTGAGTGGAGTTCGCAATTCGTGGCTGGTATTGGCCACGAATGCGTCCTTTTGGCGGTCGGCTTCCTCGAGCTCGGTGTTCTTCTCGGCAATGATGGCGACTTGCTGCTCGAGCTCGGCATTCTTCTGGCGGATCAGCGCGAGCTGTTCGAGAACGGAGTTGCGCATCCGCTCGAAGCTCTGGGTCAGGCGGGAGAGTTCGACCGGGCCGGCAATGGCGGGCACCTGCATTTCGAGCTTGCCAGCGGCAATGGACTCGGCGGCGTCGGCCAGAGTGCCGAGTGAGGAGGAGATGCTGCGCGACAGCAGCAACGCAGTCCAGAAAATGACCGGCAGGCTCAACCCTGCCAGCAGAAGCACGAAACGGGTGAGCGACTCGATCTTGGCAAAGGCCTGGCGGGTCGGCACCTCGGCAGTCAGGTGCCAGGCGGAATTTCCGAAAGGCACGGCAGCCCAGGCCGCCAGAGCGGGTTCGCCACCCAGACCGGGCACATGCGACGCACCTGTCTGCGAAGCCGGGCTGCGCGGCGACCTGCCCTGCTCGCCCGTTGCCCAAGCGCCATCGGGCGGACCAGAGACCAGCGTGCCGTCGGCACTGGTCAAATATAGCTGGCCGGCGGCCCGGTTGCCGAATTGGCCCTGCACCACGGCATCCACTGCCTGGGCGGGAAGGCGGAACAGCGCCACGCCCCGCGGTCGCCCATGCAGTTCGACCAATATTCCGACATAGGCCGAAAAACTGTCGCTCACCGGATCGAGCGAGAAATCCTCCAGCGCGATGCCGTTCACCCCTGCCCCGTCGACCAGCGTGCGGGTCAGCCGGGCCAGCGGCGTGTGGTCGATGAAGGCACTGCCCAGATCGGAGCCCAGGTAGCCATCCTTGACCGCGGAATAGACGATCCGCCCGTCGAGACTGACGAGGTAGAGATTGTCGAATTCGGAGGTGCGGAGAAAAGCGAGGTAATCCTCGTGGAAGCGGTTATGCGCATTGGCATAGTCGAGGGCCTCGCGCAGCAGGGGGCCGCCCATCTGGCCTGCCGGGGCGCCGTCGGCGCTGCTGGCGAAAATATCCTGCAGCACCTGACGAGCCGCTTCGGGCCGCTGATCGATCATGCGGAAGCCGTAGGAGAAGCCATAAAAATCGCCGATCGAATATCGCACCGTGCTGGTCTTGGTGAGCGTTTCGGCCTGGCTCACGGAGAAAGCGAGGTATTGCTCAATCTCGGCCTGCTTGGCATCCCGAGAGAAACGCAATTGGGCGAGCGTTTCTTCCTCGAGGCTGGACGTCTGGGTGGTGATCAGCGCGAGAACGGTCAGCGACAGGGGCAGCGCCATCACTGCGACGAAAATGACGAAGAGCCGGCCCCGGAAATTGGACGGCCATAAGCGTGTGAACGCCATACATACCCCCTGCCCTCGGATGCCGCCGATAATACCACTTCAAGGCCAGTCAGCGTGCTGGGCTTGGAGTTTGACGGTTTTTTCCGTCATTTTGTCGGTTTTGGCGGCATGACTGCTAGACCATTCTAGTGCCACTTTCATACCAATCGCAACAGATGCGATGCATCCGGAGCGCAAGCCTGGATGAGAGGGAACGTTTTGGGAGAAACACAATGAGCTTGAAGAAGTGCGCTCTGGCGCTGCTTGCCGGCACGAGTGCGATGTCCGGCGCCTTGGTCCATGGCCAGGAAGAAGCCGTGCTGACGGCGGTGCCGCAGCAGCTGACCGCCTGGGTCGAAAACTACAATCCGATGAATGCCACCACCGTCCTGCCCACCGTGCAGGACTTCCTCTACGAGCCGCTGGTGATCTTCAACGCCCTCAAGGGCGGCGAGGCCAGCTATCGTCTGGCTTCCGAATATGCCTATTCGGACGACCAGCTCGAGCTGACCTTCACTATGCGCCCCGGCGTGACCTGGTCGGACGGTACGCCGTTGACCGCGCATGACGTGGCCTTCACCTTCAACATGGTCAAGGAGCATCCGGCTCTCGACTTGCGCGCCGTGTGGCCGGGCCTCGAAAGCGTCGAGGCTATCGACGACAGCCAGGTGGTGTTCAAGTACAAGGACGTCAATGCTGGCCTGATCTACCAGATCGTCCAGACCTATGTGGTTCCCAAGCATGTCTGGGAAGGCGTCGAGGATCCGGTGACCTTCACCAACCCGAACCCTGTTGGTTCTGGTCCGCTGACCGAAATCCGCCGCTTCACGCCGCAGGAATACATCCAGTGCCGCAACCCGAACTACTGGGATGCCGCCGAGCTGGAAGTGGACTGCATGCGCATGCCGCAGGTCGCCAACAACGACCAGGTCCTGACCATGGCCTCCAACGGCGAACTCGACTGGTTCGGCTCGTTTATTCCCGATATCGAGCGCACCTATCTCGCCGGTGACCCGGACCATCGCGGCTACTGGTTCCCGGCCGGCTCGCCAGTCTATTTCTCGCTCAACATGGAAAGCGACGAACCGGGCCTCAACGAAGCCTTCAATGACGTCGATTTCCGCCGCGCCTTCTCGATGGCCATGGATCGACAGGCCATGGTGGACATTGCCGGCTACGGCTACCCCACCGCCAACGAGTATGCCTCGGGCCTCGGCCAGGCCTATGACGTGTGGAACAATGCCGAAGCGGAAGCCGAATTCGGCCAGTTCGCCCGGTTCGACATCGAGGCCGCCAAGACGCTGCTGAGCGATGCCGGCTATGTCGACACCAATGGCGACGGCTTCGTGGAAAGCCCTGGTGGCAACGAGATCGCTTTCGAGATCATCGTCCCCAACGGCTGGACCGACTGGGTCAACACCGTGCAGCTCGCCGTGGAAGGCCTAGCTGAAATCGGCATCAATGCCAGCATGGCTACTCCCGAGAGCCCGGCCTGGACCGACGCGCTGATGTCGGGCAACTACGAAGCAGCGATCAACTCCGTTACCACGGGCGTCAGCCCGCACTTCTTCCTCGACCTGTCGCTGCACTCGCGCCATGTCGGGCAGAACCGCTTCGCTTCGTCGCGCTACTCCAATGCCGAGCTCGATGCGGCGCTGGACAAGTTCAACGCCACGACCGACGAAGCCACCCAGCGCGAGACGATGAGCGAAATCCTCGCGCTGATCGCTGCCGACATGCCGCTGATCAACGTGTTCAACAACCCGCTCTGGTATGAATACAACACCAGCCGCTTCACCGGCTTCTACAATGCCGACAAGCCCGAAGCCCGCCCGGTCGTCTATGCCGGCGTGCCCGAGCGGCTGCTGCACCTGCTTGCCCTCTCCCCGGTGGAATAACCCACCGTAAAGGGGCGGCGCGGTCACCCGACCGCGCCGCCTTGTCTATTTTCTCAGGGAGGGGAGCGCGATGAGTTTCGTCATTCGCCGAATAGCCTTTTATCTGGTGGCCTTTGTCGTTGCGGCCACGATCAATTTCATCCTGCCCAGGCTCATGCCGGGCAATCCGATCGACGTGCTGTTCGCCCAGCAGGCGACCACCCTGCCCGCCGAGGCGCGACAGGCACTGATCGAAACCTTCGGCTTTGCGTCCGGCCCCCTGCACCTGCAGTTCCTGGACTATATGAAGTCGGTCTTTACCGGCGACCTCGGCTATTCCATCCGCTTCTATCCGCAGACGGTGAACCAGGTGCTGGCCTATGCCTTCCCCTGGACGCTGCTGCTGGCGGGCACCGCCACGCTCCTCGCCTTCTGCGTCGGCTCGATCATCGGCACTTACGCCGCCTGGCGCCGCGGCGGGCTGCTCGATGCGGTCGCCACCCCGACCTCCCTGGCGCTACAGGCTACGCCGGCCGTGGTGATCGCGCTCACGGCGCTGTTCATCTTCGGCGTGGCGCTGCGTTGGCTGCCCACGGGCTATGCATTCAATCCTTCACTCGATCCGGGCTGGACCTGGGCGTTCATCTCCAGCGTCTTCATCCACGGCCTGATGCCGGTGTTTTCGCTGATGATCGTCTTCGTCGGCGGGTATCTCGTCACCATGCGCAATAACATGATCGGCCAGTTGGGTGAGGATCATGTGACCATGGGCCTTGCCAAGGGTCTCACCGACAAGCGCGTGCAGTTCAACTACGCCGCCCGCAATGCGCTTCTCCCCTCCGTCACTTCGTTGGGGCTGACGCTCGGCGCGATCCTTGGCGGCTCACTCGTCACCGAGGTGGTGTTCAACTATCCGGGCCTCGGTCAGACGCTCTATCTCGGCATCGTGACGCGCGACTATCCGCTGATCCAGGGGCAGTTGCTGATCATGACCTTCGCCACCCTGCTGGCGAACCTGGCTGTCGACCTGCTCTACGTCTTCCTTGATCCCCGTCTGCGGAGGGCCTGATCCATGTTCGAGACCCTCAAAGTCTTCCTGCGCAATCGCAAGGCCCTGATCGGCCTCATTATCGTGCTGCTCTATGTCGCGGTAGCCGTTTTCGGCCCTCTTATCCTCAATCTCGACCCGATGCAGCGCGTCGGCCGCCCGCACCAGGGGCCGAGCCCGGAGGAATGGTTCGGCACCACACGGATGGGCCGCGACGTGTTCGCCCAGGTGATCTATGGCACGCGCACATCCCTGGCCGTGGGCTTCTTTGCCGGTACGATCATCGTGCTGATCGGCACGTGCCTCGGCATTGCCGCGGGCTATTTCGGTGGCTGGATCGACGAAGTCATCACCTTCTTCACCAATGTGGTGCTGGTCATTCCCCAACTGCCGCTGCTGCTGGTGATCGCTGCGTTCATGGGCCAGACGAGCCCGGTGGTCATCGCCATCATCATCGGGCTGACTTCATGGGCCTGGGGCGCCCGCGTCACCCGCTCGCAGACGCTCACCTTGCGGAACCGCGAGTATATTCTGGCTTCCGAGCTGATCGGCGAACGGCCGACCAGGATGATCTTCGTCGAGCTGCTGCCTAACCTGCTCTCGATCATCGGCTTCAACTTCATCGGCTCGGTGACCTACACGATCATCACCCAGGCAACGCTGGAATTTCTCGGCCTCGGCAATCCGATGTCGGTGTCGTGGGGCACGATGCTCTACCACGCACAAAATACCTCGGCGATCACCATTGGCGCCTGGTGGGAAGTGCTGGTGCCGGCACTGGCAGTCGCCGGGATCGGTGTGGGCCTGTCGCTGCTCAATTTCGGCGTCGACGAAATCTCCAACCCGCGCCTGCGCACGCTTGGCACCGTCGCCGCCGCCGTACGCGCGCAGAAGAAGCTCGACCAGCAGCGCCTGGCGGAGACCAACGCATGACCAGCACCATTCAAAAGCCCCTGGTCGAGGTGCGCGGCCTCAAGGTGGATTTCCTCACCGCCAAGGGGCTCTTCACCGCCGTCAAAGGCGTCGATTTCACCATCGATCGCGGGGAGGTGCTGGGGCTCGCTGGTGAGTCCGGCTCGGGCAAGAGCACGATCGCCCTGGCGCTGATGCGGCTTCACCGGCCTCCCGCCATTATTTCAGAAGGCAGTATCACCGTGGATGGCGAGGACGTTCTCGCCATGCCCGAGAGCAGGCTGCGACAGTGGCGGTGGTCGAGCGTTTCGATGGTGTTTCAGAGCGCCATGAATTCGCTCAACCCGGTGCTGACGATCTTCGAGCAGTTCCGCGACGTCATCGTCCAGCATACCGGGAAGACAAGGCAGCAGGCCCGCGAGCGGGCGGAGGAACTGCTGACCATGATCGGCATCGCTCCCAGCCGGCTCGACGACTATCCGCACCAGCTTTCGGGCGGGATGCGGCAGCGCGTGGTGCTGGCCATCGCCCTGGCGCTCGATCCCAAGCTGATCATCATGGACGAGCCGACGACGGCGCTGGACGTGGTGGTGCAGCGCGAAATCCTCGAGGAGATCGTGGCGCTCAAGGACAAGTTCGGCTTTGCCATCCTGTTCATCACGCATGACCTGGCGTTGATGGGTCAATTCGCCGACCGCATCGCCATCATGCTCGAAGGCCGGCTGGTGGAAGTGGCGCCGTCGGCGCAGCTCATCGCCAATCCACAACACGATTATACCAGGCGGCTTTGGGGCTCCATGCCGCTGCTGACGCGGGTGCCGGCATGACACAGTCCAACGTATTGCTGCGTATCGAGGGGGCGACGAAGTCCTTTCACCTCAAGCCCATGTTCGGGGCGGCGCATGAAGTGGTGGCGCTCAACAACATCACCATCGGCATCGAAGCCGGCAAGGCTTTGGCCGTGGTGGGGGAGAGCGGCTCGGGCAAGTCGACGCTCGGGCGCGCGGTGACCCGGCTTTTTCCGCTCACCTCGGGCACCATACGCTTCAAGGGCAAGGATATTGCCGAACTCACCTCTCGCGCGGAGAAACTCAGCTATCTGCGCAGCGTGCAGATGGTGTTTCAGGATCCGTTCTCGGCGCTCAATCCGGCGCACACGATCCAGCACCATCTCGAGCGGCCATTGATGCTGCACCGCAGCCTGCACGGGGCGGCGTTGGTGGCGGCCGTGCGCGAGGTGCTGGCGGATGTGGAGCTCGACCCCGAGGTGACGCTGCACAAATATCCGCATGAACTGTCCGGCGGACAGCGCCAGCGAGTCAACCTGGCACGGGCCCTGGCGGTGGGCGCCGAACTGATCATCGCCGACGAGCCGACGTCGATGCTCGACGTCTCGATCCGCCGTTCAGTGCTCGACCTCATGCGCCGGATGAAGGAGACGCGATCCATCGCCTTCCTCTACATCACCCACGACATCGCCACGGCGCAGTTCATCGCCGACGACATCGCCATCATGTATGCGGGCCAGGTCGTGGAGTGGGGCAAGCCGGAGCGCGTCATCGGCAATCCGCAGCACCCCTATACCAAGCTGCTGCTGTCGGCCGTTCCCGACCCGAACGTCAGGCTCGATGGTGGTGGTAGCAAGGCCTTTGCCAGGGAAGCGGAGGCCGTGCGCGCCATCTGCCGCACTGCATCGGGCTCAGTGCTGGAAACCGAGCCCGGCCACTTCGTCCGCCAGGTGGGATCGGTCGCGTGAGCGTCCCTACCCCACCATCTCCAACAGGGCGCGGACGGCCGTAGGATAGCCGCGGGCGCCGAGGCCCGCGATCACCGCATCGGCGCGCATGGAGACATAGGAGCGGTGGTAGATCTGCTCGCGCTTGTGGATGTTGGAGATATGCAGCTCGATGACGGGCGCCTCCACCATCTTGAGAGCGTCGAGCAGAGCCAGCGAGGTGAAGGTGAAGGCGGCGGGGTTGATGACCACCCCGGCAGCCTCGTCGATGGCTTCGTGCACCCAGTTGATGAGCGCTTCCTCGCTATTGGTCTGGCGGAAGACAACGGGGACTTCCCCCGCCGCCGCCCGGCAACTTTCCTCTACCTCGGCCAGCGTGGTCGTGCCGTAAATATGCGGCTCGCGCTTGCCCAAGCGATTGAGGTTGGGGCCGTTGAGAACGTAGATCGGCTTCACAGCACCCCGCCTCCCGGCACATAGCCGAACTGCTTGGGCAACCACAGCACTGTCTCGGGCACGAAAGTGAAGAGGATCAGCGCGCCGATCAGCACCCAGAGGAAGGGCATGACATCGCCGATGATTGCCCGCATGGGCGAACCCGATATACGCGTCATGATGAAGAGCAACAGTCCATAGGGCGGCGTAATGAGCCCCAGCATGATGTTGACCACGGCGACGACGCCGAAATGCACCATGTCGATGCCGAGCGCTTGCGCCGTCGGCACCAGCACCGGAACAATCACCAGCAGGATGGTCGTGCCTTCGAGCACACAACCGAGGACCAGCAGGATGATGTTGACGATGATGAGGAAGGCGACCGGGCTCAGATCCCAGGAGATCAGCAGCGCGCTGATGGTGCGCGGAATGTTCTCGATGGTGACGACATAGTTGAACACCAAAGCGCCGGCGATCAGCATGCCGATCGAGGCCGTCGTCTTGGCGCTGGTCAGCACCGACGCGTAGAGGTCTGGCGCCTTGACGGCACGGTAGATGAACACCGAAACCAGCAGGGCATAGGCCGCAGCCACGGCTGCCGCTTCGGTCGGCGTGGTGATGCCGCCATAGATGCCATACATGAGCACGATGGGCATGAAGAGGACCGGGAGGGCTTCCCAGGTCATACGTGGGAGCTTGCGCAGCGGCACCGGCTCTTCCACCGGGAAGTTCTTGAGCCGCGCCGTGATGGCGATGAGCACCATCATGAAACCGGCCATAAGCAGACCCGGCACGACGCCCCCCAGGAACAGGTAGCCGATGGAGGTGTCGGCGACCAGCGCATAGAGCACCATCGGAATGGAGGGCGGGATGATCGGCCCGATGACGGCGGTGACGGCGGTGAGCGCCGCGGCATAGGACGGGGTATACTTGCCGTTCTGGGTCATCATGTGCTGCATCATCTTGCCCGAGCCGGCGGCATCGGCGACGGCCGAGCCGGACATGCCGGCAAAGACGATGGACTGCAGCACATTGACCTGCGCCAGGCCTCCGCGGAAGCGGCCGACCAGCGCATCGCACCATTTGAGTAGGCGATCGGACAAGGTGCCCGAGTTCATGATTTCCGCGGCGAGGATGAAGAGCGGCACGGCGAGCATGATGTAGTTGGAATACATGCCGTTGAGAAACTGCTCGGCGACGATGCCCGGGTCCTGCCCGCGCATGAGCAGGTAAAGGATCGATCCGCAGATCATCGAAAGGCCCATGGGCAGGCCGAGAAAGGCCAGAACCGTGATCAGCCCAAGCGCCAGGCCGAAAGCCAGAGAAATTGTCATACGCCCGAACTCACCTTGGAGTGGTCGAACTCGTCGGCGTCCTTGCCCCAAACCGCCTGCCAGGCGAGGTAGAGCTGGCGCACGATCATAGCGACCGCGAAAATGCCGTAGATGGAATAGAGGTAGTCGAAGCGGATCTTGAGATAGGCCGTCCGTTCCACCTTCATGAAGAGGATGTAGTCGATCACCGCGGGCAGCGAGATCGAGAACAGCACCACCAGTGTCAGGCTGCTGACCAAGACCATGATGCGCCGAACCGATGGCCGCGCAGCGCCATAGAGAATGTCGAAGCGGATTTCTTCGCTGTCCCGCACCACGAAGGCGGTTCCGAACAGCACCATCCAGACCCACATCACCACGCTGATTTCATGCGTCCAGCCTATGGGCAGGTTGAGCAGGTAGCGGAAGACGATCTGGACGATGAAGACCACGAACATGGTGGCCAGCATGGCGGCAAGCAGGTTTTCGGCGCGGGCATGCAGCCAGGCGCCAACACCAGCGAGAGAGGATTTCATCGGGGGCTCCGCATTTTGTCGGTCGGGGAACCGAAAATGCATTGAAAGTGGCAGCGGCACCATCAGCGCCGCTGCCCATCGGAGGAGTCTTAGAGACCGTTGATTGTGTCGACGGCGCCTTCCGGCCAGTCCTTGGCCAGCTCGCTGTCGAGGTAGACCTGCTGGGCATGGGTGCGGAATGCTTCCTGATCGGGCTCGTAGACATCGAGGCCGGCGCTCTTGAAGCGCTCGACGAGCTCAGCTTCGCGCTTCAGATGCTCTTCCTGGCTGAAGTCGATAGCCACGGTCGCGGCGGCTTCGAAAGCCTCCTGCTGTTCCGGCGTCATGGCGTCCCAGGCAGTGTTGCTGATCACCAGCAGGTCGAAGCCGACGAGGTGCGAGGTCAGGACGATCTGGTCCATCACTTCGTAGAACTTCATGTTCTCGACGTTCGGCAGCGGGTTGTCCTGGCCGTCGATCGCGCCGGTCTGGAGACCGGTATAGACCTCGGCATAGGCCATCGGGGTCGGGTTTGCGCCGAGCGAGGTGCCCAGGAACTGCCAGGCGTCGCCGCCGGGCATGCGCAGCTTCACACCAGCCAGATCGGCCGGGGTGTTGATCTTCTTGTCGCCACGCAGACCGATCTGGCGGGCGCCGAAATAGGTCGGTCCGAGAATGTGGATGCCGAGCTGGTCGGACGCCATCTGCTTGAACTCTTCGCCCAACTCGCTGTCGAAGAAAGTGCGCAGGTGAGCCGCATCGCGGAACAGGTAGGCCGAGGTCAGCAGCGACCAGGCCGGAATCTGATTGGAAATGTCCTGGGGAGCAATATTGCCCATTTCCAGGTTACCGCGCTGCAGGGCCACGAGCTCAGTGCCCTGCTTGAACAGGTTGCCGCCGAGATAGGTTTCGATCGTGGCCGTATCCACAACCTGCGAGGCCAACAGGTTCATCATCTCGGCGCGGATGTCCTGCTCGGTGAACACCGCGGAGAAGCGCAGCACGGGCTTATCCTGCGCCATGGCCGGGAAGGCCGCTGCCAGCAGCAGGCCACCCACCATAAGGGCGCGACGCGAAAGCGAAATGGTCATTAGTTTCCTCCCTGGAATGCCCTTTGCATTCCGTCATTGTTGCGCATTCGCGCCGAAACTGCAGTCGGTCCGGCCGATGCTCTCCTTGGGTTCTACCCCTGCCCGGACCACTACGATCCGGCGCCGACAACCTCCCGTCGCCAGCCCGTAGTCACTTTGTACGAAACAGTTCGTTCATGTCAACGGTAAGCTTCAGCCGTGGTTTGGTGCGCTTTCCATTTCTCACAGGATTTGATAATTATCAGATAAACCGAGTTTTGCCATATAAAAATGATCGACAGTAGCGAAGCTGCCCCAACTATCGGGGAAACCACATACCACCGCCTGCGCGAGGACATTATCGCCTGCCGGCTGTCGCCCGGGCATAAGTTGCGCCTTGAAGCCCTGCGCGAACGCTATGATGTGGGCGTGAGTACACTGCGCGAGATCCTCAACCGGCTGGCCAGCGAATCGCTTGTCGTCGCGGAGGGGCAGAAGGGTTTTGCTGTCGCTCCGGCGACACGGCAGGACCTGCAGGAAATCGCCGACCTCCGGCTTTTGCTCGAAAGCCATGCGCTGGGCCTGTCGCTCGCTCATGGCGACTTGGAATGGGAGGGACGTGTCGTCGCGGCCCACCACAAGCTGGCGGCAACCGAAAAGAAGCTGCTGGCGGGCCAGGAGCGGCACACGGTCAACTGGGTGCGCTACGACTTCGCCTTCCACAATGCGCTGATCTCGGCCTGTGGATCGCAGGTGCTGCTGGACCTGCATGCGGCGATCTTCGACCGGTTCCTGCGCTACCACATGCTGGCCGCGAGCTTTCGCGGCGCAGGTGTGGTGGGCGATCACAAGGCCCTGTTCGAGATGGCGCTAGCCCGTAATGTGGACGGCGCACAGGCCATGCTGGCAAGCCACGTCAACAGCGGCGTCGCGCATGTGCTGTCGACTGGCAAGCTGGCCTAGGCGAATTCGGCGAATGTCCTGCCCATTTCGGCACTGTCCGGATCGATGCCGGTGAACAGGCGGAAGGCGCGAACAGCCTGGTAGATGGCCATGCCGCCCCCCGGCAGCGTGCGACACCCGAGTTTGGCCGCCCGGCGCAGCAATTCGGTTTCGCGCGGGAAATAGATGAGGTCGGCCACCCATTGGCGGCGACGGAGCAAATCGGGATCGAAGGGCAATCCGGGAAGCTTTTCCATGCCGACCGGCGTGGCGTTGACCACACCGGCAGCGAGGCCGATGACCTCGGGCAGTTGCGCCGGCACAAGCGCTTGGGTGCGCGCATCCGTGGTGCGGGCAATGTGCGCGGCCAGGTGCTGCGCGCGGACCGGGTCGGCGTCGACGATGTCGATGGCCATGGCGCCGAGCTGTACCAGAGCATGGGCGATGGCGGCACCCGCGCCCCCCGCACCGACCTGCACGACATGATCGATCTGCACCGCGCCCAGGCCGGTGCGGACGCTTTGGGCAAAGCCCCAGCTATCGGTATTGTGGCCGACACAGGCGCCGTCGCGCAGCACGACGGTGTTCACCGCACCGATGACATCGGCCTCGGGCGAGAGATCGTCGAGCAGCGGGACGATGGCCTGCTTGAAGGGGTACGTGACGTTGAGACCCCAATAGCCGCGGGTGCGCGCGCCAGCCAACATGGCTTCGAGATCGTCGTCCTCGAGGCCAAGGCGGTCGAAATCGATCAGGTCGTAGCGATAGGCAAGGCCGTGTCGGCGCCCTTCGGTCTCGTGCATGATCGGGGTCAGCGACGAACCGATGCCGCGGCCGAAAAGGCCGATGCGGATCGTGTCCACGCCGCCACGATCGAAATCCGGGCGTTCGGCATCCACGACCGCAAAGGCCTTGCGCACGCGATCGGACTGATTCACCAGACTGCTCCCCGGACGGCGGCGTCCGCCCTTGTTTTAGCCCACGTCTCGCCATTACAAGAACGTGAGGCGATTTGCTCCACAATGTACGAACTGGTTAGTTCGGTCAATTGCGGAGGTGTTGGAAAGGGTTTTTCCCCGATGGCGGAGACGGGATCAGCGGTGAAGCGGGCCGGACGCAAAGCGTCGACGCGCCAGCAGGACCCCGAGGGGACAAAGCAGAACATCATCGAGGTGGCGAGCCAGGAATTCGCCCTCAATGGACTCTCCGGCGCCCGCATCGACGAGATCGCCGCCAAGACGCGCTCGAGCAAGCGCATGATCTACTACTATTTCGGGGACAAGGAAGGGCTCTATCTCAGCGCCCTCGAAAGCGCCTATGCCACGGTGCGCGAGGGCGAAGCCGAACTCGACATTGCCGGCCTCTCGCCCGTGGATGGGCTCAAACGCCTCGTCGAATTCACCTTTGAACACCATCACCAGCATGAGGATTTTATCCGCATGGTGATGATCGAGAATATCCACCATGGACAATATCTCGAACGCTCCAGCGTGGTGCGCGACCTCAACGTGACCGCCATCGCCAAGATCCGCGACCTCTATGAGCGCGGCCTCAAAGTCGGGCTGTTCCGCGATGGTCTCGATCCGCTGGAAATCCACTGGCAGATCAGTGCACTGTGCTTCTTCAACGTCTCCAACCGCGCCACCTTTTCGCAGCTTTTTGCCCGCGACTTCGGCGCTGCGGATATGCAGGCACGCCTGAAGCAGAACACCGTGGACATGGTGCTGCGCTTCGTGGCCAAAGCCGAGGCGATCAAGGCCTAGCCTGCCGCGACTTCGAATGCGTCAATGAGGCCAGAGGGCTCCACCCATTCCGGCTATCCGGGAGATCACGTCAACTTCGGGAAACTGCTCCCAGCAGGCGAGGAGCAGGTCACTACTCTCGCCTTTGAGATAACGGTCGAAGAAGGCGGTGCTGAAGGCGTTGATGGCGTGGTGTCCGCGCCGCCAGTCGATCGATCCGGTCAGGCCCAGCCCCTTTGCCAGAGGCTCGCTCAGGGTAAACGGCAGGTCGGTGAAGTTCAGGTGGAAGGTTCCGGGGATGCTGACGATATAGCCATCGGTGCGGGAGCCCTCCAGCGCCGCGTGCATGCTGGTCTGGTGGAGACCGATCTGCGCCTCCGTCCACCGCTCGGCTCGCATGCTGTCGGCGTCCCGGCTGAGCCACATGGTAGGCTGGTCAACGCCGTCGGCAATCACATCGGCCGGGACGAAGACATCTTCGATGAGGCATGCGGCGATGCGGTCGTCCTGGCGGCAGGCTTCGGCGGCCACGAGCCCGCCCAGGGACACGCCGAACACCCCGACCCTGGCAGTGTCGATCCGCCCGGTGAGAACGCTGCGTGGATCGTGGGCATCAAGCATCATGATCTGGTCCAGCGCGAAGGATACGTCGCCTGCGAGATAGTTGAAAATGGCCTCGCCAAAGCCGGGCTCGGCAAAGAAGCGGGGTATGTTCATCAGCGTGGCGTCGTGCGGCATCCGCCGTCCGTCGGGAAACACCACCGCGCGGGCAGCCCCGGGATGGTCGATTGCCGCGACCACATAGCCATGCGAGACCAGTTCCTCGACCTGAAACATGTTGTGCTGCCGATAGCCGTTGGCCCCCGGCGAGAAGATCAGCAGGGGAAACCGCTCCAGCCCCGCCGCCATCGGCGCCGCGCGGAGAGCATGTGTCTCGACCAGCGTCAGGTGGTCGAGGAAAAAGCCCGGCAGCCGGACATTGCCCAGGCCGCCGCCGAAGTCGAGAGCATGCGGGATATAGGGTTCGCGCTCGCCAGTCGCCGCTTTCGCAACGGGATACCACACCTGCACCATCAGTTCGCGCGGGGCATTCCTGTTCACCCAGTCGGACCGACCGGGATCGACAAAATGGTAGGTCAGCGAGCCACTGGCATAGGGTCCTGACGGGTCGGGGAGCTGGAACATGGGGACCGCATTGGGCAGCAGCCACGCCACCAGCAAGACGGCGCCCGATGCGATCGAGAACGGCCGAGACCAGCGCCAGCGTGACGCCGGCCACGTGTGCAGGACAATACCCAAACCCAGCAGCAGGCAGAGACCGTAAGCAGGGACCATCTGCCAGCGATAGCCTTCCAACAGAAGATGCAGGAGCAGAAAGGCAGTCGCGAACGCTGCGCCGGTGATGAGCACTGTCGGCTGTCGCAGGCGCGAGACAACGAGGGCCAGGACCATGAAAAGGGTGTCTAGGAGCAGCAGGGTCTCGATGGGTCTCACGCGCTTTGCTTTCGGGTCGTCGCCACCACGTCAGCGGCGTTGCAAGGGAAACGCGAATATGTGAGGCTTTCCTCATATTTGATATTCGCATTCCGGACCGCGCCCGGATGGACCGGCAAGTGACTGAAAACTATCGAAAATTGCCCCGACAAAAACGGTCACAGGCGACTGTCGAGGCGATCCTGACCGGGGCGGCTCAGATTCTGGCCGAGCGTGGATATGAGCGCATGACCACCGCCGCGGTCGCCGAGCGGGCCGGCGTCAGTATCGGATCCCTCTATCAGTATTTTCCAGATAAGGTCGCGTTGGCCTCGGCGGTCCTCGATCACTCCAGCGACGGCTTCGCGGCGTCGTTCGAGGCGAAACTGGAGCTCGGCCCGGCCACGAGCCTGCTGGCGAGCATCGACGCCATGATCGCCTTCGCCCGCAGCGCCCATAAGGACGCGCCCGCCCAGCACCGGGCGCTTGACGAACTGGCCGCCCGGCTGGGGCGCACCGGCAAGACGCGGGAGATCAGCGCCAGGATCGCGGCGATGATTGAAGCGCGGCTGGCTCTGCACGCCGAGGAAATCGCAGCCGACATCCCATTGTCCGCAGCGGCGGCGCTGATCCAGATCGTGCTCGAAAGCGTCACCCATCGGGCGCTGGAAAACCATCCGGTGGGAAGCGAGACCGGGATGATGGAGCAAAGCCGCCGCATGATCCTGGCCTATCTGCGGCACCCCGAAACGATCACCTGACCGGCGCATGGACGCGCAGAAACCCCGCCCGGCCAAATGGCTTGCGCTTTCGCCGAACCCAAACCGGGGTTCACGGGTATGGTCGATGTGCTTTCAGCTGGCAACTCGGCTCACTTGGCATTTGTCTTTCAGCGTCTACTTTCGAAGCTTGAGGCGACATCATCCGCAATACACATAGGGCTTGCTCACGTTGTGGCAAGGAATGCCACAGTTGCCTGCAGGACCGAACTTCACGAGGCCATCTATAGCCAGCTCGAAACACTACTGGGGCATGTAGATCAATACCTCAGCAATTTTCCCGATTGGCGCGCCTATCAGCAGGATGCGATTGACGATGAAGTTTCCGATGCAATGGCTGCGGAACTCGCGGATATCGCCAAGGCAATCGTGGAGAGGGGCAAGGAATTGTCCAGTCTGCTGACCGATGAAGCAGTCCTTGCTATCGCTGATGTCTCGACCATGGGTGGCGACAGGGGCGTGACCGAGAAGCACAGCATTGTTAGCACTTTGCTCAACTTTGGGACTGCAGGAAGCAGCCTCGTGTTCGGGCTCGCCAAGGCGGCGATAGCAGGGATTGCCGTTGCCTCGTTAACAGGCCTGCTTATTTGGGTGACAGAGTTGCTGGCTACCGTTCCTCAATTCGCGTGGCTGCGCCCCGTTGCCGACCAACTAAAAAACCTCCCCTTTTAACCGTTGGCTCTGGTGCAGCTACGGCGTATGTTTTGATGACAGCCGGGAATTCGCCGGTCCGGCTCGGAGGCTGTTCGCAGCGTCTGCCACGGGGAAAGTGGCGTACCCCCACGGCGGTCATATCACCCCGAATAGCTCATAGAAGTTGGTGTCCGCTAGGTCCGCGCGCCGGACAATGCCGGCCGTAATGCACCGCCGGCTGCCATCAGGGCCTGCGCCTTGGCCCTGAAGTCGAGTCGGATGAAGGGCTTGCTCAGGCGCTGGCCAGGAACATCGAACACGTAGAGGATGTCGCCGGTGCGAAGGTCGCGAACCACGGCGCGCTGCTTGGCCAGCCGCTTGGCTGCCTGCAACGTGGTCCCTCCCCCTCATTGACCCCACCCCCTCCTCCCTGTACTTTGTACGAACTAGTTAGTTTGCACAAAGATCGGCGCCATGAAGACCTCCATAGCCACCGTGTCCATCAGCGGGGATTTGCGCGAGAAGCTGGAAGCTATCGCGGCGGCGGGGTTTGATGGGGTCGAGATTTTTGAAAACGATTTTCTGGCGTTTGACCGGAGCCCGGCCGAGGTTCGGCGGATGGCGGAGGATCTGGGGCTGGAGATCACGCTGTTCCAGCCGTTCCGGGATTTCGAGGGCCTGCCCGAGCCGCAGCGGAGCGCGGCTTTTGATCGGGCGGAACGAAAATTCGACCTGATGGAGGAACTGGGCGCGCCGCTGATGCTGGTGTGTTCGAGCGTGGCGCCGGCGGCGCTAGGCGGGATCGACCGGGCGGCGGCGGATTTTCGGGAGCTGGGGGAGCGGGCGGGCAAGCGCGGCCTCAAGGTGGGGTTCGAGGCACTGGCCTGGGGGCGGCATGTCAATGACCATCGCGACGCCTGGGAAGTGGTGCGGCGGGCCGACCACGCCAGTGTGGGCCTGATCCTCGACAGCTTTCACAGCCTGTCGCGAAAGATCAATCCGGACACGATCCGCGCCATTCCCGGCGACAAGATTTTCATCGTGCAACTGGCCGATGCGCCCGCGCTCGACATGGATCTGCTCTATTGGAGCCGGCACTTTCGCAACATGCCGGGCGAAGGCGACCTGCCTGTGGTGGAGTTTGCGCGGGCGGTGGCGGCGACCGGCTATGCGGGTCCGCTGTCGCTCGAAATCTTCAACGACCAGTTTCGATCAGGTTCGCCGCGCACCATTGCGCTCGATGGGCACCGGTCGCTGATTTACCTCATGGACCAGGTGCGCGAGGCCGAGCCGGAAGTGGCGCCAAGGGTCCCTGCCCTGCCGCCACGCGTCCCGGTGAAGGGGGTCAGTTTCGTGGAATTCACCGCCGACGAGACCGAGGCGGACACGCTGCGGGGCATGCTGGGGCAATTGGGTTTTGCGCGGACGGGGCGGCACCGGACCAAGAGCGTCGAGCGGTTCAGCCAGGGCGCGATCAATATCATCATCAATACCGAGCGCGAGGGGCTGGCGCATGCCGCCTATCTCACCCATGGCACATCGGCCTATGCCATGGGCCTGCTCGTGGAAGACGCGGCGGCGACGCTGGAGCGCGCCAAGGCGCTGGGGGCGCAGAATTTTGCGCAGCGCGTGGGGCCGGGGGAGCTCTCGATCCCGGCGGTGCGCGGCGTGGGCGGCGGGGTGATCTATTTCCTCGACGATCACTCGGACCTCGCCAGCGTGTGGGACGTGGAATTTGCGCCCGAGCCGGGCACGGCCAGGGCGGATGCCGCGCTTGTCGGCTTCGACCACGTGGCGCAGACCATGAACTACGAGGAAATGCTGACCTGGATCCTGTTCTACCGGTCGATCTTCGTGGTCGATAAAGGGCCGATGGTGGATGTGGTCGATCCGTCAGGGCTGGTGCGCAGCCAGGTGATTGCCAACGGCGAGGGGTCGCTGCGGCTGACGCTCAACGGGGCGGAAAGCCGGCGGACGCTGGCGGGGCATTTCATCGCCGAGACGTTCGGGTCGAGCGTGCAGCATATCGCGTTTTCGAGCGCCGACATTTTTGCGACGGCGCGGGCGCTCAAGGCCAATGGGCTGAAATCGCTGGAGATTTCGCGGAACTACTATGACGACCTGGCGGCGCGGCTGGGGCTCGACGCTGACATGATCGGCAAGCTGGCCGAGCACAATATCCTCTATGACCGCGATGCGGGCGGAGAATTCTTCCAGCTCTATACGCCCAATTTCGGGGAAGGGTTCTTCTTCGAAGTGGTGCAGCGGGTGGGGACTTATGCCGGCTATGGCGCGGTCAATGCGCCCTTTCGCATTGCGGCGCAGAAGCGCTCGATCCGGCCGGCAGTGTAGGCTTTTGGTCGCGTTTCCGAACCACAAAACCGTTACCACTTTTGCTGGAAACGCTCAGGCGGACTGATATTCGACGCCCATTTCCTTGAGGGCACGCCAGGCGACGCGGCAGGGCTGCGGGCGGTGGCCGGGCACGACGAGCTCGAAGCGATCGGGGATGCCGGTGACCTTGGCGACTTCGAGCTTGGCGCCGCTGTCGGAGACGTTGCGCACCACGCAGGGGACCTTGGTGAAGCCGAAGGCGATGGTCGCCTCGATGCAGGTATTGCGGCGGGGGGCGATACGGCGCTCCAGCAGCAGCAGCGAGGTGACGGAGGAATTGGCGAGGGGCGGCATGCTTTGTCTTTTTATGGAGGCTTGGAGGGAGCCTAAGAGGCCGGCCTTGCAGGGCGCTTAAGCCAATCGGCGCAATGCAATCCATCCGCCGGGGCGCGGGCGTAAACCATGCGAAGAGAAGCCGGCAGACAGGCACGGGAGGCTCCGTTAAGGTTTTGTCAACCATACGGAGGCAGCCATGCGCGTACCCAATGCCGGACAGGACCTGATGGAACGCCGCATCGTGCGCGAGGGCAAGGCGATCGCCGCGCGGATGCTGGCCGATTATGTCGATCCGCCGGATTATTCGGTGATGGGCCTGGCACGGCAGGTCGGCCTCTGGGTCGAGCAATTGCGCGGATATGCGCGCTCGCTTTAGGACCTAGACGCAATTCCAATTCCCATTTCTCCCCGCCTTGCTTAGGGTCTCCCCCCGAGGAGGACGCATGCGCATTTTGCTGGTGGAGGACAATGAGGACCTGGGCGAGGCCATCGAAAAGCGCCTGCGCACGGCCGGCCATTCGGTGGAATGGGTCAAGGATGGGGACGACGTGGTGCCCGCGGCCGAGGCGGAGCCGTTCGATGCGGTGGCGCTCGACCTGATGCTGCCCAATCGCGACGGCATCGGGCTGATCGCGGAACTGCGCAAGCGCAAGTTCAACGCGCCGATCCTTGTCATCACCGCACGCTCGGAAATCGACGACAAAGTGAGCCTGCTCGACCTCGGGGCAGATGACTATCTGGTCAAACCCTTCGATTTGCGCGAGCTGGAGGCCCGGCTGCGGGCGCTGCTGCGGCGTACCGGCGGGCAGGCATCGAGCACGGTGGGGGTCGGCAATCTCGAACTCGATCTGGCCGGGCTCAACGCGGCCGTGGATGGCAAGGCGCTGGAACTCGGGCGGCGCGAATTCCGGCTCCTGGAAATCCTCGTTGCCCATGAGGGCAAGGTGGTGGCCAAGGAGCGGCTGATGAACCAGTTGTTCAATTTTGACGAGACGGTCTCGGTCAATGCGCTGGAGCTGCATATCTCGCGGCTGCGCAAGAAGCTCGAGGCGGCGAATGTGGAAATCGGCACGGTACGCGGGGTCGGGTATGTGGTGCGGGTGCGTGAGTAGATGATCCGCATCTTCAGCACCCGTCAGGTCACCCCACCCTCATTCCCTCCCCCTCAAGGGGAGGGAGGCGCAGGAGCACGACTTTGGCGATCACTCCGACAGATGCCGGCCTGATGCCTGCCCGCGTTGCAAAACCCTTCTCTATCCGCCGCCGCATTTTTGCGCTGGCGCTGGCGCTGCTTTTGGCGGCGTCTGTGGTGTTGATCATCTTCATCCGCGACTATGCGGAGCGCGCCTCGGACCGCGCCTTTGATCGATTGCTGGCGGCTTCGGCGCTGACCATTGCCGGGGCGGTGCAGGTGGAGAACGAGGCGGTGGTGGTGGAAATCCCGTTCGCCGCCTTTGCCATGTTTTCGGGCCAGGACCGGGTGTTTTACGCCGTGGAAGACCCCGACGCCTCGACGGTGACGGGCTATGAGGACCTGGCGGCGCAGGTGGGAGAGACCGTCTCGGCCGAGCCGCGCTTTGCCGACATGACCTATCGCGGCGAGACGGTGCGGGTGGCCAGCGTCGGGCGGCTGATTTCCACCGCGAGCGACACCGGCTGGGTGACGATCCATGTGGCGGAAACGCAGAACCAGCGCGAGGCGCTGAGCAATGAAATCCTCTCCAATGCGGTGCTCCCGGTGATTGCGCTGACGCTGCTAGCAGTGGGGCTCGTCTGGTTCGGGATTTCGCGCATGTTCGCGCCGCTAACGGAACTCGAGCATGAACTGCGCGCCCGCGCGCCGGACGACCTGTCGCCGATCACCGTGCCGGTGCCGGAGGAGGTCGATCATCTGGTGGCGGCGCTCAACGGCTTCATGGCGCGCCTGCGCAACGCCATGGAACGGGTGAGCGGCCTAGTGGCGGAAGCGGCGCATGAAGTGCGCACGCCGCTGGCCTCGCTCAGGGCGCAGGCCGAAGTGGCCATGGACGAGCAGGACCCGGAAGCGCTGCGCAAGCGGGTCGGCCGCATCCATACCGGGGCGGTACAGGCCAGCCAGCTTGTGAGCCAGCTCCTTATGGAAGCGACGATTTCGCATCGCATGGAAAACCAGGAAGTCGAGACCACGACGCTGGGCGCCGTGGTTGCTGAGGTGGCGCAGCGGCTCGACCCGGACCAGGCGCTGCGGCTCAGCGTATCGATCACGGACGAGGCCGCCGTGGCGCCGCTGCGCGCCGACCGCGTCGCTTTGCGCGAGATGATGCGGAATGTGGTGGACAATGCGCTGGTCTATTCCGACGGCCCGGTCGACATTTCAGGGCGGGTGGACAAAGGGAGCCTCGTGGTGGAGGTCAGCGACCGGGGGCCGGGCATCGATGATGCGGAAAAGCCAGAAGTGCTGGAGCGTTTTCGCCGCGGCAAGGCCAGCGCGGGCAAGGTGGGGTCGGGCCTTGGCCTCTCCATCGTTGCTCGCGTAGCGGAGGCCCATGGCGGCACGCTCGAGCTTCGCGACCGCGATGGCGGAGGCCTGACCGTAGCCATAACCCTGCCCCTGCCCCGCCGCGCCATGGGCTCCCCTGCCCTGGCGACGCTGGTCATGGCAATGATGACGGTGCCCGCCTTGGTGCTGATGCCAGCGCCCGCCGACGCGGCGACAACGCTCTATCCGGCGCGCGATGGATCGTCGGCGACGGTGCTCAACATCCTCGGCGTCACTGATACGCCGCTGTTCGCGCATTTCGTCGAGGCGTTCCAGACGCGGAACGCTGACGTTACCGTTGTATACGAAGAAACGGACTCGCGGCCGCTTTACGAGCGCATCCTGGCCGATGACTTCGAGACCCCGCCCGACCTGGTGATCAGCTCGGCCTCCGACCTGCAGCTCAAGCTCGCCAATGACGGCTATGCGCTGGCCTATGACAGCCCCTACCTCCCCGCCTTGCCCGACTGGGCGCATTGGCGCAACGAGGTGTTCGGCTTCACCTTCGAACCGGCTGTGATCATCTACAACCGGGAGCTGATCGGTGACGACGAGGTGCCGCGCACCCACCTGACGCTGGCGGAAATGCTGGAAACCCAGACCGAGCGGTTCCGCGGCAAGATTGCCACCTATGACATCGGCGTCTCGGGCGTCGGCTATCTGCTGGCGGCACAGGACCAGACCATTTCGTCAACCTTCTGGCGGCTGGCCAGCGCCTTCGGGCGCGTCAATGCGCGGTTCTCGGGGTCGAGCCCGGCCATTCTCAACGGGGTGGCCGAAGGCAGCCTGGCGCTGGGCTATAATGTGTTGGGCTCCTATGCCTTTGCCCGACAGGCCGAAGGCGCGCCGATCGAGATCGTCGTGCCTGACGACTACGTGCTGGTGTTGACGCGGAGCATGCTGATCCCGAGGGATGCGCCCAATGCAGAGCTCGCCAAGGCTTTTGTGGACTTCGCGCTGTCGCCGGAGGGCCAGGCCGTGGCCTCGGGGCCGACGGCGCTCGGCTCGGTGGTGCCCGACGGGTCGGGTCCATGGACCAGCGAAGCCATTGCGGCACGGGGACGTGGCGTGATCCAGCCCATCCCACTGGGACCGGGCCTGCTGGTGGCGCTCGACACGCTGCGGCGGCAGCGCTTCCTCGATACCTGGCAGGAAATCGTTTCGCCGAAGTAAGTCACCCCCTCCCTAGCTTCGCTACGGCGCGTTGCGCCTAGCGCCGCTACCCTTCCCTCTGAGGGGGAGGGTAGGAAGGAGCGGATGGATCTCCGACCTTTTAGATATTCCCCCAGTGCATGGCTGGAGTGACCAATCGAGCCCTACCGATGCGGCGGGGCAAGGCGCATCTATTGGTCATGGAAACGAACCGGATCGTCCGGGTTCGATAGGAAGGATTGGAAAATGAGCACCCCGCGCAAGAACAAGTTCTTTGCGACCCTCGACACTTTCGTCACCGTCTTCGGCAGCGCTGCTGCTGTGTCGGCGGCCGTTGAAGGGGGCCGGGCGCCCAAGGCCAAGCACCTCGACAACCTGGGCATCGACCCGGTCGCATTCCGCAACATCGGCAAGATCTAAGCTCCGCCCGGGTGCGCTGAATCTCTGACAGCACACACCCAAGCGTCGCAGCGTGGACAGGGCGCATGAGCCCAGGCCCCTCCCTACCGAGGCCCGCGCGCCCAATGCCGATATGACAAAGCCCGGTTACCAGTCTCTGGTAGCCGGGCTTTTGTTTGCGTACTGTTCTGCGCCTTGATGGCCAGAATTTCCTTTTCTTCGTCATTGCCCGGCTTGTCCGGGCAATCCATTGCGCGGTGGCATGGACCACCCGGTCAAGCCGGGTGGTGACGATGGGGGCAGCGGCGGAGCTCTTACTGAGATCTCAGGTGGACCCCGGCTCGAAGCCGGGGTGACAGGTCGGTGTGAGGCCAGCCTCAATCCTCATCTGTTGCCAGTTGCCCCAACATGGCGCCCTTGCCGCGCAGGCGCAGGTAGAGCGGCAGCGCCAGGGCGATGAAGGCGACCACATAGAGCGCAATGGCGATGGGCGAGGAGACCAGGATGTTGAGATCGCCCTGGCTGATGGCCAATGCGCGGCGCAACTGCTGCTCGGCCATAGGCCCGAGGATCAGGCCGACGACGACCGGCGCAATCGGGTAGCCGAAGCGCCGCAGCAGATAGCCGAGGACGCCGAAAGCCAGGAGCAGCACCAGTTCGAAGGAAATCCGCACCGGGCCGACGCCCATGGACATGGCGCCATTTGCTCCCAGGGTGCCAAGGGTGGCGAAGGTGAGGATGCCGGCATAGAGCCAGGGTTTCGGGATGGTCAGCAGTTTCACCCACAGGCCGATCAGCGGCAAGTTGAGCACCAGCAGCATGAAATTGGCCACGAGCAGGCTGGCAATCAGCGCCCAGACCAGCGAAGCATTGTTGGTGAAGAGCAGCGGGCCGGGCTGGAGGCCGAACTGCTGGAAACCGGCCAGCATGATGGCGGCGGTGGCGGTGGTCGGCAGACCGAGGGTCAGAAGCGGCACGAGGGTGCCAGCGGCGGACGCATTGTTGGCCGCTTCCGGGCCGGCGACGCCCTCGATGGCGCCATTGCCGAACTCTTCGGGCTTTTTGGTGAAGCTCTTTTCGGCACTGTAGGAGAGGAAGCTCGCCACATCGGCGCCGCCAGCCGGCATGGCGCCGATGGGGAAGCCGATAAAGGTGCCGCGCAGCCAGGCGGCCCAGGAACGCTTCCAGTCCTCGATAGTCATCCAGACCGAACCCTTGACGGCGATCACCTCGGCATTGACCTGGTCGCGATCGGACGCGGTCTTGAGGGTTTCGCCGATGGCAAAAAGCGCCACGGCCATGGTGGTGACCTCGATGCCGTCGAGCAGGTCCATGACACCGAAGGCCAGACGGGTCTGGCCGGTCTGAAGGTCAATGCCGATAAGGCCGAGACCAAGGCCGATGAACAGGGCCGTGAGGCCGCGCAGGGCCGAGTCGCCGAAGGCCGCCGAGACGGTGATGAAGGCGAGGACCATGAGCGCGAAATAATCGGCCGGGCCGAATGACAGCGCGAACTTCACCACCGTGGGCGCGACAAAGGCGAGGCCGAGGGTGGCGATGAGGCCGGCGACGAAGGAGCCGATGGCGGCGGTGGCAAGGGCCGGGCCGCCCCTGCCCTTTCGGGCCATCTTGTTGCCCTCCAGCGCGGTGACGATAGAGGCGCTTTCACCTGGCGTGTTGAGCAGAATGGACGTGGTCGAGCCGCCATACATGCCGCCATAATAAATGCCGGCAAACATGATCAGCGAACCGGCCGGATCGAGCTTGTAGGTGACGGGCAGCAAGAGCGCCACGGTCAGCGCCGGGCCGATGCCGGGCAGCACGCCGACGGCGGTACCCAGGGTCACGCCGATCAGCGCATAGATGAGATTGTGCACCTGCAGGGCCGCGATCAGCCCCTGTGCGAGAAGACCCCAAGTGTCCATCAAAAGCTCCCCGTGGTGAGGAGGCGCTCAAGCGGGCCGGCGGGAAGCGAAAGCTGCAGCCCCTTGGCGAAGAGGAACCAGACGACGAAGCAGAAGACGACGCCGATGGGAATGGTCTGCCAGAGCGGACCGCGGCCGAAGGCCTTGGCCGTGAAGGCGAAAAGCACGCCGGTGGCGATGGAGAAGCCAGCGGTCGAGAGCAGCAAAATCTGCGCGACGAGGCCGCCGATGATCCAGGCGATGGGGCCGTAATCGTCTTTGCTGCGGGCGGGGAAGCCGTTGCGCAGGGCGGAAATGGCGGTGCCCACGGCCAGCAGCGCAAGGCCGGTGGCAATCACATAGGGAAACACGGTAGGACCGACGCGCGCCTGGATTGGGGGGACGCGCATCTGACTGGTCTGCCAGAAGATGATCGCGGCGAGGCCGGCCAGGATAACGGCGATGACAAGCGCCGCCCCATCGGGGCGACGCTCGCGGCTGGAGGAGCCAGGTGTCATTGGACGAGGCCGATGTCTTTCAGGATGGACTCGGTCGCCGTGATGTCGGCGTCGAGCTGGGCATCAAAGGCCTCGCCATCAAGATAGGTGTCGACCCAGCCCTTGGTTTCGAGCGCGGTCTGCCAGGTGGCGGACTCGGCCATGGCCTTCACATCAGCGGTGATGGCTGCCTTCTGCTCGTCGGTGATGCCGGGAGCGGCGGCGACCATGCGCCAGTTCTGCACGGCAACATCGACGCCGGCTTCCTGGAGGGTCGGGGCATCGAAGCCATCGACGCGGGTATCGGTCGAGACGGCCAGGAGACGCAGTTCGCCCGCCTGGATCTGCGAGGCGAATTCGCTGATGCCGGAAATGCCCACGGTCACCTGGCCACCCAGAATGGCGGCAAGGGCTTCGCCACCGCCCGAATAGGCGATGTAGTTGACCTGGGTCGGATCGACGCCGATGGCCTTGGCGATGAGGCCGGCCGTGATGTGGTCGACGCCACCGGCCGAACCACCGGCCCAGGCGACGGCGCCGGTGTCTTCCTTGAGCTTGGCCACGAGGTCATCAATGGTCTGGATGTCCGACGCGGCCGGCACGACGATGCCGACGGCCTCACCGGTGAGGCGGGCGATGGGGGTGACGTTGTCGAGAGTGACGGGCGACATGTTGGTGAGGATGGCGCCGACCATCACATAGCCGCCGACGATCAGGGCGTCGGGATTGGCGTTTTCCTGGGTGGCGAACTGGGCGAGACCGATGGTGCCGCCGGCGCCGGGAACGTTGGTCACCTGTACATTGCCGGAAATGCCTTCACCCTGGAGGGCTTCCTGCATGGTGCGGGCCGTCTGGTCCCAGCCGCCGCCGGGGGCAGCGGGCGCCATGATGGTGTAGTCCGCAGCGAAAACGGGGGTCGAAAGGGCGCCGGTCACCAGCGCCGCGAGAAGCAGCTTGTTCATAGATCCTCCCTGAACAAAACGCGGATGTCGTTGCATCCGTGCGCCGGAGCTTAGGCACGCTCCCTGTCACCGTCCTGTCAGAGGAGGCTACGCCTGTTAACCGTGGCTCGGCAAGACCATCCCCGGAGCGACGACCAGCTCGGGGCCGCCTGCCCCGAGACGCCAGCGCTGGTTGGGTGCGACCTCGATGGGGAAGGGGCGGCCGTCCCACTCGATTTCGCCGGTCACGATGCGGCTGGTGACGCCGATGACCTCACGGAGCGCGCCGTTGCGATCGGTGACGACGCGGAGGCCGGCGGGGAAGCGGCCGAGCAGGTTGCAGTTGCGATAGACCTCGCTGCTCTCAAGGCCGTTGAGCAGTTCGAACTCGGTGCCGTCGACGCGGCGGGCATAGGCAGTTTCCCAAAGTTCGTAGCGGTGGGTGGCGGGCTTGGGCAGGAGGCCGGTGAACCAGAGCGTGCCATCGGGGCGCGGCAGAATGCCGGAAAGGCGCTCGACAAAATCGAGAAGGCAGAGAATCGAGGGCGAGTATTTTTCGGTGAAGCCCGCCTCGCCCGAGAAGGGACTCAGGGTCTGCGGGAAACGGTCGGCAGCGAAGAGCGCCGACAGCGCGGGCTGCATGATCCAGGTCAGCTCGGTGTGGTGGCCGTGATGCTCGAAGGCTTGCGGCGTGCGGATGAGGGTCAGGAAATTGCTGGGCCCGTCCCAACTGTTCTGGCCGAAGGTCGGGTCGAAGCGCGGATCGTCGAGCGCGATCGAGGTCAGCGGGAACTTGGCGAAGAATTTCCGCGTGTTGAGCAAGTAGCGGTCCAGCGCCTCGGCAAAACTGTCGGCATCGCCGATCTCGCAGGCAAGGACGCGCAGGAGATTGTCGGACTGGATGCGGACCATGCGGCCATGGCGGTCGCGGTCGTAGAAGAAGGCGTCGTCGGGGTCGTAGCACTGCTCGAAGAGCGCCTTGCGACTGGCTTCGGCCTTGAGGCGCCAGGCATTGCCGTCGCCACCGAGATGATCGGCAATGGCGCCGAGATAATCGCGCTGGCAGGCGACATTGGCGGTGAGATCGGGGGCAATGAAGGGCAAGGTGGGATTGTCGGGATCGTAGCGCGTCGGGTCGTTGCCGAAGGGGCTGTCGGGCACGTGCCAGAAGCGGGACGAGAGATCGTGCCCGGTATCGTAGGTGGAAAAGGCTTCGACGGCACCTGACCCGAGCGTGTTGCGATAGCGCGCCAGCCAGCCGTCATAGCGGGCCATGGCGCCGAACATGTGGCTCAACCAGTCGGTATCGAGCTGGTTGAGGCGGAAGTGGTTCCAGACCGAGCGGGCGAGCGGGGTGACAAGCTGGATCTGGTTGAAGGCTGGACCCTGCGGGGTGACCTTGTAGGGAAAGAGGCCATCCGCTCGCTGATAGCGGGCGAAGGCGGAATAGGTTGCCGTGGTGATCGAGGGCAGGAAGCGGCTCAGGAGCTCTGCATTGATGGTGCCGGTGCTTTCGAGCCAGCACCCATGATAGATGCCGCCCTCGTGGAGGATCGGCACCTCGTCGGCGGAGGGAGCGACGCAGTCGAAGAGTTCGCGGACGGCATCGTAGTAGCGATTAGTCAGGCGCTCGGAGCTGGAGGCGAAGCGGACGCCGGAGCGTTGCCATTCTGCGAGCAGGGCCGCGTCGGCCGGCTTGGCCAGTGGCCCGACCTTGCCGGCGACATCGGTGTTTCGCAGAGCTTCGAGCAGCGTGTGGTTCAAGCTTTTGCCTCGATGCGGTTTCCAGCCGCGTCAAACAGATGCGCGTCATTGGCCTTGAAGCCGAGCCTGACCTTGTCGCCGCGCTTGAACTGGGCATTGCCCGGCGCCTGGGCCAGCAGGTTGTGTCCGTCGGCCAGGTCGACATAGACGAAGATTTCGCTGCCCAGATATTCGACCAAGGTGATGGTGCCGTCCATGGCAATGTCGCCCGAGCCGTCGAGCGCCAGGTGCTCGGGGCGAATGCCGACGGTGACGGCGCCGTCGGCGGCCACGCGCGTGGGGAGCCTGCCGATGCCGGAGAGGTCGATCCCCTGCCCCGTGGCCTGACCCGTGAGCAGGTTCATCTTGGGCGAGCCGATGAAGCTGGCGACAAAGAGATTGCGCGGGTGGTTGTAGAGTTCGTAGGGCGTGCCGACCTGTTCGAGATTGCCCTTGTTGAGCACGGCAATGCGCGTGGCCATGGTCATGGCTTCAGTCTGGTCGTGGGTGACGTAGATCATGGTCGTGCCGAGCCGGTTGTAGAGGCTGGCGAGCTCGACGCGCATCTGGACGCGCAGTTCGGCATCGAGATTGGAAAGCGGCTCGTCGAAGAGGAAGAGCTGCGGCTCGCGGACGATGGCGCGGCCAATGGCGACGCGCTGCTTCTGACCGCCCGAGAGCTGGCGCGGCTTGCGTTCGAGCAGTTCCTCGATGCGGAGGATACGCGCGGCATCGGCGACGCGGCGGGCGATCTCGTCCTTGGGCATGCGCAAGTTGGAGAGGCCGAAGGCGAGGTTCTTGCGCACCGTCATATGCGGATAGAGCGCATAGGACTGGAACACCATGGAGAGGTTGCGCTGGCTGGCCGGCAGGTCGTTGACCACGCGATCGCCGATGGAGACGGTGCCGTCGGTTATGTCCTCCAGCCCAGCAATCATGCGCAGCAGCGTGGACTTGCCGCAGCCGGACGGGCCGACCAGCACCAGGAACTCGCCCGACTGCACCTCCAGGTCGATGCCGTGGATGACCTCGAAACCGGAATAGGCCTTGCGGACTTCGGAAAGGGTAACGGATGCCATGTCTACTCCGGTCGAACTGTCGTTTGCATTGGGCACGGTGCGCCCTCTCTCCCTCTGGAGGAGAGGGGTAGGGTGAGGGGGCCTTTCTGCAAGCACGGTGGCAAAGGCCCCCTCACCCGGCGCTGCGCGCCGACCTCTCCCCCAGAGGGAGAGGTGAAGAATTGCGTCCCGCTGCTCATTTCAACCCGCTCATTGCAATCCCGCGGATGATGAGGCGCTGGAAGATGATGAAAAACAGCAGGATGGGCAGGATGGAGAGGATCGACATGGCGAACATGGGGCCATACTGGCTGACGCCGTCGGTACTGATGAAACTGCGGAGCGCCAGGGGGACGGTATAGTCCTGCATGTCGTTGAGATAGACGAGCGGCCCCAGGAAATCCTCCCAGGTCCAGATGAAGGAAAAGATCGCCGCCGTGGCCATGGCCGGTAGCGACAGCGGCATGATGATGGCCCAATAGATTTTGAAGGGCGAGCAGCCGTCGATCATGGCGGCCTCGTCGAGTTCACGCGGCAATTGCCGGAAGAACTGGATCATCAGGAAGATGAAGAAGGCGTCGCCGGCAAGGAAGCGCGGCACGATCAGCGGCAGGTAGGTATCGACCCAACCGAGGTTGAGGAAGAGGATGTACTGCGGGATGAGCACCACATGGTAGGGGATCATCAGCGTCATCATCATCAGCGCGAACCAGATGGTCTTGCCAGAAAATTCGAGCCGCGCAAAGGCATAGGCGGCGAAGGAGCAGGAGATGACATTGCCGATCACCGAGAGCACGGTGACGACGGTGGAATTCCAGAAGAAGGTGGTGAAGCTGACCGGCAAGGCGTTCCAGCCTTCCCAGTAGTTCTGCCATTCGAAGGTGCTCGGCCATAGGCTGAGACTGCCGAAGATCTGGTTGTCGGGCTTGAACGAGGCCGAGAGCATCCAGAGCAGCGGATAGACCATGATCAGCGACGTCAGGATCAGGAAGACGTGCTTGAGAAGGCCAGCGCGCTTGGCGCGGCGGGCTCGTTCCTCGCGATAGGCGCGGGCGATTTCGGCGGTGGTGGCGGGCATGGCGGTGGCGGTCATTGTCTTGCCTCGAGAACCCCCACCCAGCCTCCCCCTAAAACAGGGGGAGGGGCGGAACTGATTTCTTGGGTAATGTCGCGGACGAAATTGTCATGGTTCCTGCGCCTCCCTCCCCTTGAGGGGGAGGGACCGAGGGTGGGGTGACACAGCGCATATTGAGTGTGGGGTTGGAATTCACCCCACCCAGCTTTGCTACGGCCTGACGGCCTAGCGTCGCTACCCTCCCCCTCAAGGGGAGGGAGGCGAAGAAACACTGGCTCACAGTCCAGCCCAGTCAATTTCACTCCACCCAGCTTTGCCTGGCGGCCTAGCGTCGCTACCTGGCCACTCGGCATAGCCTCGTGGCCTTGTTCGCTCAAATCGCTCCACTGGAGCGATTTGACCCTGCGGGCCGCTCTCAAGCCCCTCAAGGGGGAGGGATGCACAGGAGCCGACGTTTCAGGGATCGTTCGCATCATCTTCACCCCCTCTCGTTTTCGTAGTGGACCCAATATTTGCTGGTCCAGAAGGCGATGGCGGTGAAGAGGGCGATGATCAGCAGCAGCACCCAGGCGAGGGCCGAGGCGTAGCCCATGCGCAGGAAGCTGAAGGCTTCGTTGTAGAGATAGACGGTGAAGAACAGCAGGCTGTCGAGCGGCGCCCCTGCCCCGCCGGAAATGATGAAGGCGCCCGAGAAACTCTTGAAGGCCTCGATCATCTGCAGGACGAGATTGAAGAAGATGACCGGTGCGAGCAGCGGCACCGTGATGGCGAAGAACTTCTTGATCGGACCGGCGGCATCGATCTCGGCGGCCTCGTAGAGTTCCTGCGGAATGGCGCGAAGGCCGGCGAGGAAGATCAGCATGGGCGAGCCGAACTGCCAAATGGCCAGGACAATCAGCGTCCAGAGCGAATATTTTGGATCGGCCAGCCAATAGGGTCCGTCGAGACCGACGAGGCGCAGGATGGAGTTGATGACGCCGTCATAGTTGAAAAGCTGCCGCCAGAGGATGGCCACGGCGATGGAGCCGCCGAGGATCGATGGCAGATAAAACAGGGCGCGATACCAGCCGATGGCGCGAATGCCCTTGTCGAGCGCCATCGCGACGCCAAGCGCAAAGATGAGCTTCAGCGGCACGGAAATCACCACGAAGGTGAAGGTGACCTGCATGGCCTTCCAGAAGCGCTGATCGAACTGGAACATGTAGAAATAGTTGTCGAGCCCGATCCACTGGGGTGGGCGGACGACATTGTATTTGGTGAAGCTGAGATAGAGCGAGGCCAGTATCGGCCCGATGGCCAGGAGGAAAAACCCGATGAGCCACGGCGAGAGAAAGGCATAGCCGGCAAAGTTGCGGCGGAAGAATTTTTGCACGCGTGGCTCCAGTCTCAGTCCAAATGGATACCGGGATGCAGCACCTGTCGTGACCAGCGACAGGTGCCGCTTCTGCCCGGGGAGTTATCCGCCGCCCCACGGGAGAGAGGGCGGCAGACCGGGATGGCCTGGCAGGAAGGGCGGCGGGACCTTTTGGCCTTTGTGTCCAGAAGGCCCCCTCACCCGACCCTGCGGGTCGACCTCTCCCCCAAGGGAGAGGTGAAGACAGATCAGGCGCGGGCCAGGATGGCCTGGGCCTGCGCCAGGAAGTCGCTGGCGACTTCGGGGATCGAGCGCTCGCCCAGCAAGACGTTGACCGCCAGGCGCTCAAATGTCTGCTCGACCTCGCCCGAGCCGCTTGGCGGCGGCGGCGGCAGTGTCGCGGTCTTGCCCTGGATCTTGTCGAAAAACTCGACCGAGAGGGCCTCCACTTCCGTGAGATTGGGCTGGAGCGCGGCGCGGACTTCGCTCTGGCTGGGAATGCCGCGTTCGAGGCCGAGCACCGCCGTCATGTCGAGATCGTTGACAAAGGCGCTCATATAGGTGGTGGCGGCTTCCGGATTGGCGCTGTCGCGGGTGAGGCAGACGAACTGACTCGGCTGCACCACCGAACCGGGCAGCATTTCTGCGGTATTGGGGTACATGGCGGCGCCAAGCTTGTCCTGCATCAGGCCCTGCACGCCGACGAGCTGGTTACTCCAGAGATAGGTCATGGCCGACTTGCCGGTGACCACACCCATCAAAGCAAGATCGGACACGCCGGAAAGGCCCGCGCTTTCGGGACCCGGAGGGGTGCCGCCGGCATTGCGGATCTTTTCCCAGGTCGCCCAGTATTCCTCGACGATTTCCTGGGTGGGACCATAGGAGCCATCCTCGTTATAGAGCATGGCGCCCTTCTGGCCGACGAAGTCGGAGAAGTTCTGGTAGTCGGCGGTATTGTCGTCGGTGCCCGGAACGCCAGTGGCTTCCTTGATGGCCGCAGCGAATTCGCTGAGCTCGTCATAGGTGTAGCCATAGGGATCGAAGGTCTCGCCCGGAACGATGCCGGCCTCTTCAAAGAGGCGGGTATTGTACATGGCCATGTGCGAATTGGCGCCGATGGAGAGGGCATAGAACTTGCCATCTACGGTACCGGCGTCGATGGCGCTCTGGTCCATTCTGGAGATGTCGAGGCTCTTGCCGACATAGTCGTCGAGCGGAACGATGGCGCCATTGGCGATGTATTCGAACAGCACGCCATAGCCCTGCTGGATCACGTCGGGCATGTTGCCACCGGCGATCTGGGTGGTGAGCTTGGTGAAATAATCAGCAAAGCCAAGAGTTTCGCCCGACACCTTGATATCGGGATTCTTGCCGTTGAATATCTCGATGACTTCAAAGGTGCGCTTGTCGCGCTCGGGATTGCCCCACCAGAAGTGGCGGATTTCGGCGGCCTGGGCGAAAGCCGGGCGGCCCATGGCGGCCAGCGCCAGCACCGAGCCGGAAGCCCCCAGGAATGTTCGTCTCGTCAGTCTGCTCATCTGTTCCTCCCTTGAGCATTCTTGTCTGGCGCGTCGTCGGCTCCTCAACCGATATGCGCCCTTGCTACTTGCTGACTTACGTACCTCTTTGTGCGGGTCAGCAAAATCCCCTTCGCGGTGGTCCTAGCCTGTGGCGGCCAGGGGCGCCTTGTGCGGCATGACCACCCGGCGCTGCTGCGGCGTCAGCCGCGCCAGCAGATCGGCGCTCGGGATCATGTCGTGCCTGAAATAGCCCCAGCTCGGGCCATAGCGGTAAACCGTCATACGGCGCTGGCCCGGATTGGTGCGGCGAGCCGAGCCATGCATGATGGCATCGACAAACATCAGTGCGTCGCCGGCCCTGAGGTGAACCTCAACCGCGCCGGCAATGCCATCGACGGACGTTTGCTCATCGCGCTTGTCGACGGCGATCGTCTGCGGATGCCTGAGGTTGGACTTGTGGCTGCCGGGAATGACCATGGTGGCGCCGTCGCCCGGACCGATGTCGTTGAGGGCGACCAGCACATTGACCTGGCCGCAATGGAATCTGCCGGCATGGAAGCGGTATTGCGTGCGGATTGTGCCGACATGGCCGCCGGAATGGAGGCGCAGCGCCTGGCCGGGACCGCGCACCGAGGCAAAGCATTCGTCGATGAAGGCGGGGCCGTGGTGACCGTCGAAATTCTCGGGATCGTCGGAGCCGATGAAATGCACGGCCTTGGCGAACCAGGACGGGTGATCGATCAGCTTTTCCCAGGCGGGGCCGGCCTCATAGACCTGCTGCAGGACGAGGCCTTCCTGGCGGGCGGGATTGTTGTAGAGGCGCACATGGCCGTCCCAGCCGTCGCCGACGAAATCCTGATGCTGGTCGAGCGTGGCATTGCAGGCGGCCACTTCATCGGCGCTCAGCGCGCCGGACAGCACCAGATAGCCATTAAGATCGAACAGATAGCGTTCGAGGTCGGTGCAGGCTGCACCGGTCGCGGTCTCCATCCCATCCTCCCGCCCCGCCCCATTTGGGGCCAGATGCAAAAAAGCGCGGTGCTGCTGGGAAGGATCGTCCCGCCAACCGCGACCGCACGGTTGCAATCATTTTGCGGGCAACTCAGAAGGTCGATACGAGCAACTGTCCGTGGGTTAGCATCGGTCAGACAGAAGACGTACCGCGTAGCTCACGCTTGACCACATACCCTGGCTGGGCCCATGGGCCCATGACGTGTCTCCGGCCGTTCCTGAGAGGTTGTCCCCACTCAGATTGGGCACAGGATCATCATAACTTCCATACTAGTCAATAGGCTTGCGCTTCTGTGCAAAACCGGGAGCGGCAAAGCAATATTTTGCGCGAAGCGGCGCAAGAACGCATTGGGGCGCTTTGAGCCGCGGACGCAGCGATGCTAGGTCAGCCGCCATGTCCTTCTTCGCCCGCTTCATTCCCAACATGGTCGCCGTCAGCCCGCTCGAACGGCTGCGGGCGGCGCTGGGCGCCTTCCTGGGGCTGCTGGGCACGGCCGGCATCACCGCCCTGGCGCTGGGTCCGGGGCCAGCATTGCCGCTGCTGATGGGGCCGATTGGCGCTTCGGCGGTGCTGCTGTTTGCGGTGCCGGCGAGCCCGCTGGCGCAGCCCTGGTCGATCCTGCTCGGCAATTGCCTGGCGGCGCTGGTCGGGGTGAGCTGTGCCGTGGTGCTGGGGCCCACACCGGTGGCGGCGGCGCTGGCGGTGGCGGTCAGCATTGCCGTCATGCTGACATTCAAGTGCCTTCATCCGCCCAGCGGGGCCGTGGCGCTGACGGCCGTCGTGGGTGGGCCGGCGATTGCCGAACTGGGCTTCGGTTTCGTGCTCTGGCCGGTGGGCATCAATTCCGTCGTGCTCCTGTTGCTCGCTTTGGTGTTCAACCGTCTCACCGGCAAGGAATATCCGCACAGGCCGGCGCCCTCGCCTGCTCTTGAAAGCAAGGTGGTGCCCTTCTCGCCCAAGGTGAGCCTCGGCATTTCCATCGAGGATCTGAAGGCGGCGATCCGCGAGCGGGACGAAGTGGTCAGCGTCGATCCAGTCGACCTCGAGCAGATGCTGGAACGCGCGGCATTGCTGGCCTTTTCGCGCCGCTCGGGCGGTATCACCGCAGGCATGGTGATGAGCCGCGATGTGGCGCGGGTGCAGCCAGGGACATCGCTGCGGGTTGCCCTGAGGACGCTGCGGAGCCATGGCGTCAAGGCGCTGCCGGTGGTCGATGCCAGGGGCCAGGTCGTCGGCATCCTGACCCAGACCGACCTCCTGGAAAAGGCCGAATGGGGTCCGGCTCATGCCTCATCGGGCCTCGGCTGGCGCCTCCGCTCGCTCAGCAATTCCGACCGGCCGCTGCGGGGCAAGGTGCGCGATGTGATGACGGCAGATGTCTCCACCGTCACCGAAGCCATGCCGATCGCGCTGGTTATGCGGCTGATGCTCGACAGCGGCCACCATCACCTGCCGGTCGCTACCGATAGCGGCACGCTGGCCGGCATGGTGACGCAGTCGGACCTGATCGGCGCGCTGCTGGGCGCCAGCAGCGCGGATTTTGCGCGTATCGCCTAGTCCCTGTTGTCGACGAAGTCGCCGCCACGGCAATCCTTGAGGTAGTTCAAGGCACGGACCTGCCCGGTCATTTCCAGCGCATCGCGATAGACCGGATCATGCCAACCCTCGATATCGATGGAGCCCGACCAGCCGGCGAGGCGCAGCTCGGAGATGATGTCGGTCCAGTTGCTGTCGCCAAAGCCCGGCGTGCGCATGAAGACAAATTTTTCTTTCCCGAAAATGCCGTGCTCGCGAATGACGTCCCAGCGGATGGTGGCGTCCTTGCCGTGCACGTGGAAGATTTTCGGGGCCCATTTGCGGATCTGCGGCAGCGGGTCGATCAGGTAGACCATCTGGTGGCAGGGCTCCCATTCGAGCCCGATATGCTCGTCCGGCGTTTCGTTGAAAATCAGCTCCCAGGCATCGGGATTGTGGGCGATGTTCCAGTCGCCGGTCTGCCAGTTGCCATCCATGGCGCAGTTTTCGAAGGCGATACGGACGCCCTTGTCGGCGGCGCGTTTGGCCAGTTCGCTCCAGACTTCGCGGTAGCGCGGCAGGCTGTCGGTCAATGGCTTGTTGCGGATGCGGCCGGTGAAGCCGGCGACGCAGGTGGCGCCGAAATGGTGGGCGTTATCGATGCAATCCTCCCAGCCCTGAAGGGTTTGCAAGTCCATCTCCCGCTCTTCGAGCGGATTGCCGAACATGCCGATGGTCGAGATGGTGATATCGCGATCGCCGATGGCGTCCCTGCAGCGTTTGCCGAGGTCGGCCAGGTCCTGGCCGTTGGTGGTCTGCCAGAAGAAAGGCTCAAAGCTCTCGAAACCCAGATCGGCAATGGTGGCTATGCGCTCGGTAGCTTTTCCGCCCGAGGCACTGATCATGGTGCCGATACGGATGGCTTTTGCGGGATTGGTCACGGAAAAAGTCCTTCAAACGGAAAGGGTGACGCGCTGGCCGGTCCTAGCGCTTTCGATAGCGGCAAAGACCATGGCGAGGCTTTTTATGTTGTCGGTGCCATCGGTTTCCGGGACGCGGCCGGTTTGGATGGCATCGAGGAATTCGGCAATGACGCTGGCATGGCCATGCGTTTGGTCGGCATTGGCGGGCTCGGGGACATCGATGTCGCGAAGCGGGCGGAAGAAACCGGTGTCGCCGTCGACCACCTTTGCCTCGAAGCGGTCGGCGCCATCCCACAGCACGGTGCCCCCAGTGCCAACGATGCGCCAGGCGCTTTCCCAACTGGTATTGGCGCCCTCAGCGGCCCAGGAGCCGCGATAGTTGAAGACGACATTGTCGGAAAACTCGAAGATGGCATTGGCGGCGGCGCCATGGCGATACCAGGAGCCGGGCGGATTGGTTTCAAGGCAATAGACCGCCTCCGGCACCTTGCCGGACATGAAGCGGGCCGCATCGAGCGTGTGGATGGCCATGTCGAGCAGGAGGACATTGTCCATGTCCTCGCGGAAGCCGCCAAAATGGGCGCCGATGAAGAAATCGCAATTTAGGCTGGTGAGCGCGCCGAGCGCGCCGCTCTCGATCAGGGCGCGGAGGCGGCGAACGCCGGCAATGAAACGGCGGTTCTGCACGATGGCATGGACGCGCCCTGTGGCATGCGCCTGCTCGATCATCGCGCGACCCTCGGCAATGCTCGTGGCCATGGGCTTTTCGCTGAGCACGTGGCAGCCGTGGCGCAAGGCAGTCTCGACCACCCTGGCACGGGCGACCGGGACAACCACGTCGAACAACAGGTCAGGCCTGGTCTCGGCCAGGACGGCACCCAGATCGGTGCCGATAGCGACATCGGAAAGGCCAAATTCGGCGGCGCGCGCTGCCGCCGTCGACCGATCGAGGTCGACGAGACCCACCACCTCTATCCTGCCCTTCAGCAAGGGATGCGTGGTGATGGCCGTCAGCCAGCCTTTTGACATGCCGCCACAACCGACGAGCACCGCCCGAAATACCAATTTACACTCCTTGTTTCGAAAATCAGTTCGTCGGCCGCACGCTATGCAGCCGGTCAGCCGCGCGGGTTGACGACGACCCTGCCGCGCACCTCGCCGCGCAGGATTTGCGCCGCCTTGTCCGGCAGGGTGTCGAGGTCGACCTCCTCGACATTGTCTGCGTAAGCAGAGAAATCGAAGAGCCCCGCCAGGCGTGCCCAGGCGGCGATGCGGGCTTCATAAGGCTGCATGACGCTGTCGATGCCGGCCAGGGTCACGCCGCGCAGCAGGAAAGGCAGGACATTGGTGTTGAGCGCGATGCCCGCCGCATTGCCGAGGCTCGCCACCGCGCCGCCATAAGCGATCTGGCGCAGCAGTTTTCCCAGGACATCGCCGCCGACGCAATCGATCGCCGCGGCAAAGCGCGCCGATTCCAGGGGCTTGTCGGGCTGGGCCATGAATTCGGCGCGGTCAATGACGCTGGCTGCACCCAGTTCGGTGAGCATGGTGGCATGCTGGGGGCGGCCGGACAGGGCCGCGACCGTGTAGCCGAGGCGCTTGAGCAGCGCGACGGCGATGGAGCCGACGCCGCCCGCCGCGCCAGTGACCAGTACTTCGCCGCTCCCCGGCGTGATCCCGAGGGCCTCGAGCCTGTCGATGGCCAGCATGGCGGTGAGACCGGCGGTGCCCATCACCATGGCGTCGCGACTCGAAAGGCCTGATGGCAGGGGCACCAGCCAGTCGCCCTTGACCCGAGCGCGCTCGGCATAGCCACCCCAATGTGCCTCGCCGACGCGCCAGCCCGTCAAGACGACCGCGTCACCGGCATGGTAGCGGCTGTCGCTGCTGTCACGAACGCGACCGGCGAAATCGATGCCCGCCACATGGGGATAGGTCCGCACTAACCCGCCCTGCCCCATGAGGCACAGTCCATCCTTGTAGTTGAGACCGGCCCATTCGATCTCGACGGTCACGTCGCCTTCGGGCAGGCGCGCATCGTCGAGCATCTGCACGGATGACGAAATTGCTCCATCAGCGCCTTTCTCCGTCAGCAAGGCACGGAAAGTCATAGGCTTTTCTCCTCCAGGACCGCTCTCTCCCGAAGCGGTCGCGGCCAACTTAGCGGACGGACAGCCACGATGACCAGACACTATACCGGCCCCTGTTGATTGGTTCAGGATTCCTGATACACAGTCTCAAACATCTCAAGATCAGCGTTGCACCCCCATATGAGCCGGAATTTCCTCGTCATCGACCCCGAAGAAGGCATCGAGGTGCTCAAGGGGCTGGCCTCGCCCGTGCGGGTGAAGATGCTCAAGCTGCTGCATGTCGAGGGGCCAATGAACGGCAATGACATTGCCGAGAAACTGGGCCTGCCGCAGTCGACCGTGTCGACCAACCTGCAGATCCTCGAGGGCGCCGGCCTGATCCGCACCGAGACGCAGAAGGCGCGCAAGGGCAACCAGAAGATCTGCCACTCGACCTTCGACGAAGTGCTTGTCATGTTCAAGGACGACATCGAGCCGCTGCGCGACAACACGATCGAAGTGTCGATGCCGCTGGGCCTCTACACGAGTTGCGAAGTGTCGGCCCCGTGTGGGCTGTGTTCGACCGAGGGTATCGTCGGCTTGCTGGACGTGCCCGACACATTCCTCGACCCGGATCGCATGAAGGCCGGGCTGATCTGGTTCACGCGCGGGTTCCTGGAATACCAGTTCCCCAACAATGCCAAGCTCGCGCAACATACGATCGATGCTATGGAATTTGTGCTGGAGCTGAGCTCGGAAGTGCCAGGCACTTCGGCTGACTGGCCCAGCGACATCACGCTTTCGGTCAATGGCACGGAAATCGGCACCTGGCTCTCGACCGGCGATTTCGGCGACAAGCGCGGCGTCTATACGCCCAGTTGGTGGAAGCTCAAGGGCAGCCAGTACGGCAAGCTCAAGAGCTGGCGGGTGACCAAGGACGGCACCTATGTCGACGGAATGAAGATCTCGCCGGTGTCGCTGCTCGACCTGGACCTTGCCAACCACCATTCGATCCGGTTGCGGATCGCGGTGAAGCCCGACGCCAAGCACCCCGGCGGCATCAATATTTTCGGCCGCGGCTTCGGCAATTACGACCAGGACATCATCCTGCGCCTGCATACCGCGCCGTAACTTACCCCCTCTCTCCGACCTGCGCGATAATTCTCACGGGCCAAAAATCATACAAAAGGCCCTTGCGCCTATCTGGAGCCGTCGCTAAAACCGGTATCAATGATATAAATCAGAATATCGGAATTAGTGGAGGGGCGAGTGAAGGCGTCTGTTATCGCGAACAAGGACTATACGATCTCGAAAATCGACGATCGTGTCTATGGGGCCTTTCTCGAGCATCTGGGTCGCGCCATCTATGAGGGTATCTACGAGCCCGACCATCCGACAGCGGACAAGGACGGGATGCGCGGCGACGTCGCCAAGCTGGTGAAGGACCTGAACGTCCCGGTTGTCCGATATCCCGGCGGCAATTTCGTTTCGGCCTATAACTGGGAAGACGGCATCGGCCCGCGCGAGCAGCGCCCCACCCGCCTCGATCTTGCCTGGCATACGTCCGAGAGCAATGCCGTCGGCATCCACGAATTCGCCGACTGGTGCGCCACTGTCGGCACCGAGATGATGCTGGCTGTCAATCTAGGGTCGCGCGGCGTCGACGAGGCGCGCAACTTCCTCGAATATGTCAATCATCCCGGCGGCTCCTACTGGAGCGACCTGCGCATCAAGAACGGGCGCAAGGAGCCGTGGAACGTCAAAATGTGGTGTCTCGGCAACGAGATGGATGGCCCCTGGCAGGTCGGCCACAAGGATGCCGATGAGTACGGAAAACTGGCCGCCAACACGGCCCGCGCCATGCGCATGTTCGACAAGTCGCTGGAGCTGATCGTCTGCGGCTCATCCAATTCGGACATGGCGAGCTACCCCGATTGGGAGCGCATCGTGCTCGAGCATACCTACGAGCATGTCGACCATATTTCGCTGCACATGTATTTCGCCAATCGCGAAGACAATACACCTAACTATCTGGGACTGAGCGAAAAACTCGACACCTATATCGAGACGGTGGCCTCGACCATCAAGCAGGTCAAAGCCAAGAAGAAGAGCAAGAAGGACGTCTACATCTCTTTCGACGAGTGGAATGTCTGGTACCATTCCAACAAGAAGGATCGCGAGATCCTGGAGGGCAATGGCGGCTGGCCGCATGCGCCTGGCCTGCTCGAGGACATCTACAATTTCGAAGACGTGCTGATGGTGGGGTTGATCCTCAACACCTTCATTCGCCGCTCCGATGTGGTGAAAATCGCCTGCATCGCCCAGCTCGTGAACGTGATCGCGCCGATCATGACCGAAAAGGGTGGGCCGGCCTGGGCCCAGACCATCTACTATCCCTATTATTTCGCTTCGGTTTTTGGTCGCGGCACGGCGCTGCAACTGGTGACGAACTCGCCGGGCTACGAGACCACGCATGCCAAGAACACGGCCTATGTGGACGTGTCGGGCGTGCATAACGAAGAGGACGGCACGCTGACCTTCTTCTTCGTCAACCGCCATACGAGCGAAAGCATCGAGTCCGAGGTGGAGTTGCAAGGGTTTGAAAAGGCAGAGGTTATCGACCATCAGGTGATGACGCATCGGGACCTCAAGGCGGTCAATACGGCCAAGGCGCAGGACGAGGTGAAGCCGCAGAAGGGATCGGGCGCCAAGGCGGCGGATGGCAGGCTGACGGTCACCCTGCCGCCCTATTCCTACCAGATGGTGCGGGTCAAAATCTGATCCAGTCCCGCGCAGGCGACAATTTGCTAGCGGACTGTTAGCGCGAAGCATAACGCAAGTGAGAAGTGAGAGGGCGCATCGGCAACGAGGCGCCCTTTTGCATTCAATATCATGGTTTTGGATTTACATCAGAAAGTCCATTGACAGCAGAAAACCCCTAGTTAAGTATGACTTATCGCGGGGTTGAGGAGCCCCGGGAAGGGACGCCAAGTGGCGCCCGAGAAGGGGACGCCGAGCGGCGCCCCGCAAGGGAGGACATCGATGGATAGACGCAGATTTCTGATCGGCTCCACGGCCATTGGCGCGCTGATGGTTGCCGGCAACAACCTCGCCTGGGGACAGGAAGCCGAGGGCACCGCCCCGGACCTGGCGCAGTTCCCGCGCAACGAGACGGTCATCGTTCACAACCCCGAAGGGGTGATCCGCAATCCGAGCTGGTTCAATATCTGGGTCAATGGCGGCGGCGGCTGGTCCAATGGCCTGCACCAGCTCACCATGGACACGCTGTGGTTCATCGATCCCGATGCCGGCGTGCCGGAAAAGAGCGAGAACGCCATCTATTATTCCCTGGCCTCGGGCCCGTGGGAATATAATGACGACTTCTCGGAAATGACCGTCAAGCTGCGCGAAGGCATCTTCTGGAGCGACGGCGTGGAATTCACCGCCGATGACGTTGTGTTCACGGTCGAGAAACAGCGCGATACGCCCGGCATGACCTGGAGCGGCGCCATGTCCACCCAGGTGGCCGAAGTCACCGCGCCGGACAAGTATACTGTCCACTTCAAGCTCAAGGCCCCTAATTCGCGCTTCCACACCGTATTCTCGGTGCGCTGGAACGCCGCCTGGATCATGCCCAAGCATGTGTTCGAAGGCGTCGAGGACGTGCTCAGCTACGACTACAACCCGCCGCTCAGCCTCGGGCCCTACACGCTGCACTCGTTCGATCCGAACGGCACTTGGTATATCTGGGAAAAGCGCGCGGACTGGGACAAGACCACGATGGCGCTGGTGGGCGAGCCCAAGCCCAAATACATCATCTACCGCAACAATATCTCCACCGACAATCGCCTGATCGAGATGCGCAACGGCAATCTCGACATGATCCACGACCTGTCGCCGGAAGGCACATTCTCGATCATGGACCAGGACCCGCAGGTGCAGGGCTGGTTCCCGGGCTTCCCCTATGCCCATCCCGATCCGACGCTGGTCATGGCGGTGTTCAACCACCAGAACCCGCTCTTTGCGGACAAGCGCGTGCGCTGGGCCCTGACCCTGATGCTCGATGCCCGCGCCATGTCCATGGCGTCCTATCGCGGTGCGGCGACGCTCTCGGCGATCTCGGTGCCGCCGACCGGCACGCATCCGCGCGACTATCACGGACCGCTGCAGGATTATCTGGTCAACTACGAGCTCGATACCGGTACTCGCAAGATCAAGCCCTACGACCCCAATATCGGCACCCAGATCGCCGAAATGGTGCGTCCGCAGTTCGGCGATGCCGTGCCGACCGATGAAGACGCCATCCGCAATGCCTTTGGCTATGGCTGGTGGAAGCAGGATATCGCGGCGGCCGAGGAACTGCTCACCGCGGCCGGCTTCACCAAGAATGGCAACCAGTGGATGACGCCAGAAGGCCAGCCGTTCCAGTTCAGCGTGCTGGTGCCGAGCGAAGGCGTGGTCAACCGCCTGGGCGTGATCATCGCCCAGACCTGGGCGCAGAACGGCGTGCAGGCCTCGGCCGAAGTCTCGCCTGATATCTGGGACCGGACCGGCGCCGGCGACTATGCGGTGGAAATCGGCTGGGCCGTGGAAACATGGGGCGGTCACCCCGACCTCAGCTTCTTCCTCGACAGCTACCATTCGGAATATGTGGCCGAGCCGGGCGCAACCCAGCCTGCCCGTAACTGGATGCGCTGGAAGAATCCGGGGCTCGACACCATCATCGAGAATATCCGCGCCATCGACTTCAACGACCCGAAGGGTACGGAATACGGCCACGAATTCGTCAAGCTGCACCTCGACGACATGCCGAACATTCCGATCATGGCCTACAACGTCTTCTCCATTCAGTCGAACCGGTACTGGACCGGCTGGCCGAATGCGGACGCGCCCTATGCCAACCCGGTCACCAACTGGTCGAACGGCAAGTATATCTTCACGCAGATCACGCCGGTCGAAGGGGCCAGCTAAGGACCTCCCGGGGGACCCGGCTTTGGTCGGGTTCCTCAGAGGGGCATGCCCTCCGGCGTGCCCCTTTCGTATTGGTTCCTCTCCCGCCTGCGGGAAAGGGGGACCACGCGGAGCGTGGTGGAGAGGGAGCAACGCGGGGACGTTCACCGGCTTTGCGCTCGTTGCACCCCCCTCCACCGCCCTAAGGGCGGTCCCCCTCCCCCCGCAAGCGGTGGAGGAGAGCCCGTGCAGTCGGGCAGAAAGTGGACGTTGAGAGGTCCCATGCAAGGCTACTTAATTTTCGTCGGCAAACGCCTGCTGCAGCTTTTTGCTGTGGTCTTCTTCGGCGTCTCCGCCACGTTTCTCGTCACCCACCTGTCACCGGTCAGCCCGGTCGAGGCGTCGCTGGGGCGCATGACGGCGCGGTCGAATTTCTCGCCCGAGGCCATCGTCGCCATGCGCGAGGCGCTGACCGACATGTATGGCGTCAACGAGCCGCTCCTGGTGCAATACTGGAATTTCTGGGTGCGGCTCTTGCAGGGTGACCTTGGGCCCTCGCTGATCGCCTTCCCGACGCCGGCCATGGACCTGGTGATGCGGGCCCTGCCCTGGACCGTGGGGCTGCTGGTCACCTCGACGCTGATCACCTGGATCGTCGGCAATATCCTCGGCGGTCTTGCCGGCTACTACCAGAACAGCAAGTTTCTCAAGGCTTTCGGCATCGTCGCCATCGGCATCCAGCCGATCCCTTACTATATCGTCGCCTTCATCCTGCTCATCATTTTCGGCTTCGTCTGGCCGGTTTTGCCGATCTCCGGCGGCTTCTCGATGACGGTGACGCCGGGCTGGAACTGGAACTTCATCGCCTCGGTGCTGACCCATGCGATCCTGCCCGCCACCTCGCTGGTGCTTGTCGGGTTCGGCGGCTGGTTCCTGGGCATGCGGGCGCTGGTCTCCAATGTGGTGACCGAGGACTACGTGACCTATGCGGAACTCGCCGGCGTCAACCGCAACACGATCGTGGGCGGTTACGTGATCCGCAATGCGCTGGTGCCGCAGTTGACGGCGCTGGCCATGACGCTGGGCGGCGTGTTTTCGGGCACGATCATCACCGAGCAGGTGTTCAACTATCCGGGTCTGGGGTCGCTGATGATCGATGCGGTGGGCGGCGGCGATTATTCGCTGGTGCTGGCAGTGGCGACAGTTTCGGTGACGGCGGTGGCGCTGGCGATCTTTATCGTCGACCTCATGTATCCGCTGCTCGATCCTCGCGTGCGGGCGGAGTAGAGCCATGTTTGCCGTTTTCCGCGACCTCATCCGCTACAATCTGGAATTCGCCATCGGCCTGGTGCTGGTGACCATCGTCGTCATCTTCGCATCGCTCAGCTTCTTCTCGCCGGTCGACACGACGCTGATCTACATGACCATGCCGGACATGCCGCCTTCGACGCAGTACTGGTTCGGCACCAATTCGCGCGGACAGGACATGTTCTGGCAGCTTTCCACCGCCTTCAAGAACAGCCTGATCTTCGGCTTCACCGTGGCGGTGCTGAGCCGCATCATCTCGATCACCGTCGGGTTGCTGTCGGGCTATATCGGCGGCTGGGTCGATCGGGTGCTGATGTTCATCAACGACATCTTCGTGGCCGTGCCGATCTTCCCGGTGCTGGTGCTGTTCTATTTCGTGCTGCGCAGCAATATGGACGCGATGACGCTGGCGCTGATCATGGCCTGTTTCGGCTGGCCCTACGACGCGCGGCTGATCCGCTCGGTGGCGCTGGGATTGAAGCATCGTGAATTCACTCGCCACGCCGTGTTTGCGGGCATGAGCACGCGAAAAGTGCTGCTCGAAGAGCACCTGCCCTATGTCATGCCCATCGTCTTCGCGACCTTCATGAACAATATGCTGTGGTCGATCGGCCTCGAAGTGACGCTGGCCGTGCTGGGCCTCACCAATATCAACACACCGACCGTGGGCACAGTGCTCTACTGGGCCAATTCGCACTCGGCCATGGTGGTGGGCGTGTGGTGGTGGATCGTGATCCCGGTGATCCTGATCGTCATGACCTTCCTCGGGCTGTTCCTGCTGGCGGTGAGCATGAATGAATATATCGACCCGCGCAGCCGGCTGCGGAGGATGGGGGCATGAGGATTTTTCTCGATGCTGCTCCCCTCCCCCTTGAGGGGAGGGGCTGGGGGTGGGGGTCCATCAGTGGGCCACTCAACCACCCCCTCCCCGGCCCTCCCCTCAAGGGGGAGGGTGCCAAGGACCCGCTCAGCCCTGCGCGGGATGAAGGTATGAACTTTTCCGCGTTGGTCACCACCGCAGAGTTTGATTTTGGCCTCCGTGCCATAGCGCGTGGAGGGGCAGAAGAATGACCCTGGAAAACAATCCGGAAATCCTCAAGGTCGAGAACCTCAAGGCCTATTACCAGATGAACTATTTCGGCGTGAGCCGGGAGGTTCGGGCGGTGGACGACATTACCGTCACAATGCGCAAGAACGAGGTCTATGGCATTGCCGGGGAAAGCTCGTCGGGCAAGACCAGCTTCATCAAGGTGCTGGCGGCGGCGATCAGGCCACCGCTGCGGGTGGTGAGCGGGACGGCCAAGTACAGCTTTTCCAGCGGGGCGATCGACGTGGCCCATGCGACGCCGGATGAGGTCGAGGCGGTGCGCTGGAAGCACCTCTCGTATATCATGCAGGGGTCGATGAGCGTGCTCAATCCGGTGCGCCGGATCGGCAAGACCTTTCACGATTTCGCGGCGCGGCCGCTGGGGCTGAAGGGCAAGGCATTCGAGGACCGGGTCGTTGCCCATCTCGACCGGCTGAAGCTGCCGCCTGACGTGCTTCGCGCCTATCCGCATGAGCTTTCGGGCGGCATGCGTCAGCGCGTGACCATTGGCTTGGCCACCGTGTGCCATCCCGAATTCATCATCGCCGACGAGCCGACCACGGCGCTTGACGTGGTGGTGCAGAAGGAAGTGCTGAACCTCATCCGCGACATCCAGAAAGAGATGGGCGCCTCGGTGGTGTTCGTGACCCACGACATGAGCGTGCATGCCAATGTCGCCGACCGGGTGGGCATCATCTATGCCGGGCGCCTGGTCGAGGAAGGGCCGACGCGCGAGATGTTCTTTGCGCCCAAGCACCCCTATACCGCCCATCTCGTGGCCAGCCTGCCGCGCATCGGCGACACGCAGCAGCGCCCGGCCCTCGAGGGGCGGCCGCCGAACCTGGCGGATCCGCCGCAGGGCTGCCGCTTCCACCCGCGCTGTCCGCTGGCGATCGACATCTGTCGGAAAGAGGTGCCGCCGCTCGAAACCATCGGGCCGGACCACCGCACCGCCTGCTGGCGCTGGCGCGACGTGGCGCCGCTGGTGCATGCGACCCAACCCGCGGGAGTGATGGCATGACGACGCTTCTCGACGTGCGCGACGTTTCCAAGCGCTTCACCATGGGGGGCCTGTTCGGCCGCAAGCAGGTGGACGCGGTGATGGATGCGAGCTTTTCGCTCTCCGCGGAAAAGCCGGAGATTTTCACCATTATCGGCGAGAGCGGATCGGGCAAGACGACGCTGGCGCGGATGATCCTGGGGCTCGAAGACCCGTCGCGCGGGGAAATCCTGTTTCGCGGGCAGAAGGTTGACCGGCATGCCGGCCGCGCCAAGCGGCTCGAATTCATGAGCAATGTGCAGCCCGTGTTCCAGAACCCGTTCGAGGCGTTCAATCCGCTGAAGAAGATCGAGCGGTATCTGGAATCGACGGCAAGACGGTTTCTCCATACGTCGGACAAGGCGGCAATCGACCGGGCCATGGACGAGGCGCTGCAGAAGGTGGGCCTCAGCCTTAGGGAAGTGCGCGGGCGCTTTCCGCATGAAATGAGCGGCGGGCAGTTGCAGCGCTGCGCCATTGCGCGGGCACTGATCCCCAATCCGCCGCTGCTGGTGGCTGACGAGCCGGTGTCGATGGTGGATGCGTCGCTGCGCATGAGCATCGTCAACCTCTTGAAGAGCCTGCGGGACGATCTCGGGGTGTCGGTGATCTACATTACGCATGACCTCGCGACGGCCTATTACATTTCCAACCGGCTGATCATCATGCAGCGGGGACGGATCGTGGAAATGGGCGATGCGCGGACGGTGCTCGACAATCCGGAACACGCCTATTCGCGGCTGCTGAAGGCCTCAGTGCTCTCGACCGACGATGCGGGGGCGGGGAAGCTCGGCACCGATCCGGACATGCTGCGGCTGGCCAATGGCAGTGTTGGACAGGCCGGACGGCTCATCGACAGGGCTGACGGGCGCAGCGTCCGGGTTTATGAGTCTGTGTGAACACGGCGGGACCGACACCCCCACCCTGCTCGATTCAACGGACTTAGCAAACGCTAGGTCCTATCTCGCTCCCCTCCCTCAAGGGGGAGGGTGGGCACCGGCGATTGTTAAGAGCATGAGCGCACCGATATTTCGTGATCCGGTCGAGGATGGCGCGGCGGACCCGGTGGTGGTTCGCCGCGAAGGGTCTGACGAGTGGTGGATGTTTTACACCGATCGGCGGGCCGGGGCAGCGGGGCCGAAATTCACCTGGATTCACGGCTCGCCCATCGGAGTTGCCATGAGCCTCGATGGCGGCGCGAGCTGGCACTATCGCGGCACGGTGGCGGGCCTCGATGATCCAGCCGATGAGCCCGGGGGCAATACGCACTGGGCGCCGGAGGTGATCTATGCCGAGGGGCAATATCACATGTTCCTCAGCTATATCACCGGGGTGCCGGACGACTGGCGCGGGGTGCCGCGCACCATCACGCATTTCGTCAGCAAGGACCTCGCGAACTGGCAGCGCGTCGGGCCGATCCGGCTCTCGAGCCAGCGAGTGATCGATGCCTGCGTGTTCCGTTGCCCCGACGGGCTCTGGCGCATGTGGTACAAGGATGAGAATGCAGGCTCCAGCACTTGGGCGGCGTCGAGCAAGGACCTGTTCAATTGGCAGGTGGAGGGGCGGGTGCTGGCCGGCTCGCCCTATGGCGATCCGCATGAAGGGCCGAACGTCTTCGCGCTGGGCGGCTATTACTGGCTGATCGTCGACGAATGGCATGGCCAGGGCGTCTTCCGCTCCGACGATACGCGCCTCTGGCGCCGGCAGGGCATTATCGGCAACGAGCCGGGACAGCACGAAGCGGACCGCAAATTCGTCCGCCATGCCGATGTCGTAGCCTTCAGGGACCACGCGGCGATGTTCTATTTCACTCACCCTGATTGGGACGAGCGCAGCCAGGCCGATGGCCCGCCCGACGTTGCGGCGCGGCGCACCGCAATCCACCAGGCGCGACTGACCGTGGTCGACGGGGTGCTGGTGATGGATCGCGATGTGCCGGAGGGCGTGGGACTGCTGGGCTAGACTGCCAGCCGCCGATAAAACTGGAGTTGACGAGACAAGTTTCACTCGGGTAGCGCTGTTCCAGCTTTGGAGTAGCGCGATGAACCTATTGAAGACTGCGGCCTTTTCGGCCCTCTTGGCCCTTTCCGCGACGCCCGTTCTGGCGGAGCCGTGGAGTTTCGTGGATGGGTCGGGAAAGACCGTCAGCCTCGACGAGACCCCGACGCGGATCGTGGCGCATGCCATTCCGGCCGCGGCCCTGATGTCGTTCGGCATCCGGCCGGTCGCGATCTTCTCGGAGACGCCGGTCGAGGAAAACAAGTCGCTGCAGGGCCTGGACCTGACCGGCATCGAGATCGTCGGGCAGGCCTGGGGCGAGATCGACATCGAGAAGGTGGCGGCGCTGGAGCCGGACCTGATCATCTCGGAATATTGGCCGGTCAGCAAAACCTACTGGGGCGGCAAGCCGCTCAACGAGGCGGATTCGGTGCTGCTGCAAATCGCGCCGGTGGCCGGCATCGTGCAGGCGCCCTCGATCCTGACCATGATCGAGGAATATGAAGTGCTGGCGGGGAGCCTCGGCGCCGATCTCGCCGCCGAACCCGTCGCGGCGGAAAAGGCGCGGTTCGAAACCGCGCTGGAAGCCTTCAAGGCAGCGGCCGCGGCCAAGCCGAACCTGACCGTGATGGCCGTATGGGCCGGTGTCGAGGACCTGGAAGTTGCGGTGCCTGCCATGGCGTCCGAACTCAACGACTTCGTCAATTGGGGCCTCAACGTCATCACGCCGACGGACCCGGAAGGCGAATACTGGGAAATCCTGGCCTGGGAAAATGCCGACAAGTACCAGCCCGACCTGGTGATCGTCGACAATCGTTCCGCCTCCGTGCTCGCGCATGCCGAAGAGCAGCCGACCTGGCAGACGATCAAGGCAGTGGCGGCCGGCCAAGTGGGCGAATGGCCCGCCTACTGGATCCGTACCTACGGCGCCTATGCGAGCGAACTCGACAAGCTGACGGCTTCGGTGGAAGCGGCCGACGAAAACCTCACGGATTGATCGCAGCTCCCCCGCCCGGCGCCAATGGTTCCGGGCGGGAACGGCTAGGCGCCAAGTTCGCGCTGCCGCCGCAGGAACGTCATGACCGCGGTGAAGCGATCATGCACCCGGGCAAAGCGGGCCACGGTTTCCTTGGGCGTGCCGATATCGACCAGCTCGGCATGCAGTTCCTTGAGCGCATTCTCCATGCTGTCGGCTTCGTCCAGCAGTTGGGTGATCTGTTCCTGAGAGAGACGGACGATGGTTGCCATGAGCATTCTCCTTCCCTGCTGAGGCAAGCAGGAAGGCGCAAGAAGGTTCCCCGCGCGACGCGCCCCACAGGGCGAGCCTCAATTGATGGCCACAGCAACCGACGGCAGCGCTCCGACGTTTGATTGTCGTTTGAAGATCTAGACTGAAGACCGGTAGCGCAATCAATATTTCGGGGGCATGTTTGCTGCAGCGTTCCGTTTTCGTCTTCCTTGCCGCCATGCTGGTTTTCATGCAGCCCGTGCTCGCGCAATCCTCCAGCCAGGCGGAGGAGCAGGCAAAGTGGGAAGACTTCTTTGTCGGCAAGACCCTTATTTCCTTCGATGAGGGTCATGGCACCCAGGTCTACTTCATGGGAGAGGACCGACACTCCTATCTGTTCTATCCGGGCAATCGGGTGGTGCTGCGCGGCGATTTCGAGTTTCACTGGCGCGGCGGCAGGCCGGTGCTGTGTTTCCGCTACGGCGCCAATACCTACAATCCATCCACCGGCGAGATGGGCGGCAACTGGGCTTGCCGCGCGGCGGAGGGCTGGGCGCGCAATGTCACCGAGCGCGCCACCGGTGATCCGCTTGGCCTCAGCCGCCGGCGCCAGGTTCCCTTTGTGCTTTCGGCTGAGCGCACCAGCTTCGAAGAGCTGATGCAATTGGCACGATAATCATCAGGAGAGACACAATGCGTTTCAAGCTCCGGGCTTTGGCCGGCCTTGCCGCGTGCATGACCGCCCTGACCGTTTCAGGCGCCAGCGCCAATGACTTCCAACCGGATTGTACCGATCCCGGCGTCAATGATTATTTCCGCACCGAGATCAGCCGCGCCCGACTGGGCAATGGGGACCCACTGGCGGAGGGCGTGAGCCTCAGCCTCGTGGGCCAGATGCGGCCGGGCACCGAAAACGGGGACAAGATTACCTGCCACGCACAGATCAAGGTCACCGTGCGGGATGGGAGTTCGGCCCTGCGCGCCACCACTGTTTTCCTGACGATCAGCGGTGGCGAAGTTCAGAGCCTCGACTTCGTCATGGCGCCGAACCTCTGAGCCCTATTCCGGCTTCCAGCTCGGGGCGGCTTCGCGTTTGAGCGGGCCCATCTGGGTGATGTCGTCGCCGCGGCGCATGGAGATGTTCATGCGGAAGGAGTTGCCGATGCGTTCGGAACGCTCGATGAAGAGCGCGGCGACCTGGGGCGGGCAGAGTTCGGTGACGGTTTCGCGGAAGAGACGCAGCCAACGCATGAAATGGGCATCGCCCAGCTCGGGAATGGCCATGTGCTTGGGCATGGGGCGACCATTGTAGCGGCCGGAGCCCAGGAGCATGGAGCTCCAGAAATCGGCGATCTTGCTCAGATGCTCGGGCCATTCCGCATCGGGGATGACCGAATTGAAGACCGGGCCGATGACATCGTCGCGGCGAGCACGGGCGTAGAATTCGTCGACCACGGAGCGGATCATGGCCTCGTCGAGGCCTTCGGGCACTTCCCAGCCGATGCGATGAAGCTGGGTGCCCACGGGCGGGCGATCAGGCGATGGCATTGGATATGGCCTTGATGGTGTAGGAGCAGCGCCGGCCGCCCGAAACGATGTGTTCGGTTCGCTCGACGCTGACCCCATCGCCGAGGACGGAGCGGAAGACGTCGAGTTCGGCGCGGCAAAAGCCCTGGCAGGCGGTCGCGGCGGCGCAGATGGGGCAGTGGTTTTCGACCAGCAGCAGGGAGCCGTCGGGCTCCTCGCTCCAGGCGGCCATGTAGCCTTCGCGACTGCGCAGCTCGGCCAGCGCGGCGACGCGGGATTTCAGATCCGGCGCGTCCTCCATGGCGGCGTGGTAGCCGGCGCGCGTGTCGGCCTCGCGCACGGAGATGATGGCGTCGAGCGCCGCATCGCCCAGGTGATTGCTGATGATGTCGAGCAACTGGACGGTCAGCGCCGCATGGGTGTCGGGAAACCGCGATTGGGCAGCGGGCGTGAGGGCCCAGAGCTGGGTCGGACGGCCGACGCCGGCGGAAAGGCTGCGCGCCTCGACCAGGCCCTCTTCGGCCAGGCGCAGCAATTGCTGGCGAGCGGCCTCGCTGGTGGTGCCCAGCCGCGCGCCAATGGCCGAGGCGGACAGCGATCCATGCATCTTGAGGGCCATGAGAATACGCTCGCCGGGACTGCGCGGCGACCAGGCGGTGTTTTCCAAGCCCGAGCTTGACATATCTGCGGAAAGGGTTTTCAAAGCCATTGCTTGGAAATTAACCCGGCCAGCAAAAACATGCAAGCCGGTGCCGAAAGGACCTCCCGAAATGACCTTCTCGCTCCCCGCCCTGCCCTACTCTCCCGCTGCCCTTGCCGAACGCGGCATGAGCCAGGAAACGCTCGAGTTGCACCATGGCAAGCATCACCAGGCCTATGTGACGGCGCTCAACGGCTTCGTCGAGAAGAACCCGGACCTGCAGGGCAAGTCACTCGAGGAGATCGTCGCCTTCGCCAATGGCAAAGCCGACCTGGCGCCGGTGTTCAACAATGCCGGCCAGCACTGGAACCACATCCACTTCTGGAACGCCCTTTCGCCCAATGGCGGCAAATTGGGCGGGAAGCTCGAAGCCAAAATTGTCGAGGATTTCGGTTCGGTCGACGCCTTCAAGGAAAGCTTCAAGACCGCTGCGACGACGCAGTTCGGCTCCGGCTGGGCCTGGCTGGTGCTGGGCCAGGATGGCAAGCTCAAGACCACCAAGACCCCGAATGGCTCGAACCCGCTGGCGACCGGCGAGGGCAAGGTGCTGCTCGGGCTCGATGTGTGGGAGCACTCCTACTATGTCGATTTCCGCAATCGCCGCCCGGACTATGTGAGCAACTTCCTCGATAAGCTGGCGAACTACGAGTTTGCGGAATCCAACCTGGGCTGAGGCTCGCTAAGTACTCTATGCGGCTCCCTCCCCCTTGTGGGGAGGGACCAAGGGTGGGGGGCCGACGAGCAGGATACCCGCTTGATGCCACCATTGCGTTGCACACCCCCACCCATCCTCCCCCGTCAAGGGGGAGGAGTTCGGCCGGTGTTCGCCTGAGCATCGTTTGCTCCCTCGAGTTACAACCACTATGACTATCCTTATGCCCGACTTCGATCTTCCCGACAGCATGGCCTTGCGGCCGCTCCGCCGCCCGACCGTCAGCGATGCGGAATTCCGCGCCGCCATGTCGGGACTGGCATCGAGCGTGCATGTGGTGACGGCCCGGCGCGGCGACGAACGGATCGGCCGTACCGCCACATCGGTGCTGTCGCTTTCGGCGCAGCCGCCGGCGATCCTGGTTTCCATCGACATCGTCAGCCGCCTTGCCGACCTGATCGCGCGGACCGGTGGCTTTTCACTCGCCATGCTGGCCAGCGACCAAAGCGAGATGGCCGATGCCTTTGCCGGCAAAGTGCCGGCAGAGCTGCGGTTCGGCCGTGGGAACTGGGGCGAATGGCCGTCCGGCCAGCCGCATCTGCGCGGTGCAGTGACGGCGCTGGACTGCGAGGTCATCGGCGCGATGGAGACCGGCACGCATGTGCTGTTCGCCGGCGCCATCATCGAGGCGGAAACCGATTCCCGCCTCAGCCCGCTCATGTGGCACCGGCATGGCTACCGTGATCTCAACGGGGTCGACTGACGCCCGCCGGAATGCCAGAGTTTGGGTGATCGAGGCGCCTGCAACAGATCGGGTGCCGACGCGTTGACCCGGAGCAACGGGAGAGTTTCGTGCCGCGCTACTATTTCCACTACCGCACCGAGTCCGCCCTGATCCGCGACGAAGCGGGCAGCGAGCATCCGAACCTGGAGGCCGCCGAGCAGTCGGCCGCCGAAATGGGCCGCGCGATCATCGAAAAGATTGCCGGCGAAGGCGGGGAAATGGACGAGCCGCGCTCGATCGAAATTACCGATGCCACCGGCGAGGACCTGCTCTACGTCGTGTTCTGGGCCGGACCGGAAATCGGCGATGGTTCAGGCACCCCTATCGACCCGGCCACGATACATTGAATCCGCAGCCTCCGATAAGTCCCGTTGATAGATACGAAAAAAGCGACCGCTAAGGTCGCTTTTTCGCATGGGGCTCGTCTGGTCCGCTTTTAGAACTGGAAGCCGGCCAGGACGGTGACGGCGAAGCCCAGCATCAGCGCTGCAGCCAGCGCGGCATAGGACACGTAATGCGACAGCTTGGGCATGGGGCCACCTTGTTCGATCCGGCGCTAAGACTACCAGTTCGATAGGGTTTAACAAGTCGTAAACCTTTCAATTGGCCGCGACCGGAAGAAACGCTTTGCCCAGATGTGACCACAATGTGGAATGGCGTGCCGCGCCTCTCCCCTGCCCGATGCGGGCGACGGCGCAAAAATCCGAAGGGCAGACAGTGTCATCCGCACCGCCTAAGGTGATGGAGCGAGTCACGGGGAGCACGGCATGTCCAACGCAGTTGAAGCGCAGTTTCTGGAGCGGGCACGCGCCGGGACGGAAGGCGATGAAAGCCTCCGGCTGTTCCTGGAGACGGCAATTGCCGCCATCGACCCCGATGACCTGGCGCGGCAGGACCCGGACCGGCTGATCGACGCACTTACCTCCAGCCACGCACGGCTCGTCCGCGGGCCGGTCGAGGCGACGCGCGTGCTGGCCACGCGGCCCGCGGCTGCCGGCGGCCCCCTGCTGCTCGACGTCATTTCTCCTGACATGCCGTTCATCGTCGACAGCGCGCTTGCCGCGCTCCGGGCCATGGGCGGGGTGATCCGACTGTTCGCGCATCCGGTCCTCCTGGTCTCGCGCGGGCAAGTCGTGACCGAGGGCGGCGCGGCGGTCAGCATGCTTCATATCCAGTCCGACCCAGTGGCCGATGTCGAAGGACTCGTGGCTGAACTCGAGGCGACATTGCGGGACGTGGCCCTGGCGGTGGCCGACTGGCAGCCCATGCTGGAACGCGTGCGGCGCGCGGCAGCGGGCCTCGATGCGCTGAAGCCGGCCCAGCGCGACGAGGGCGATCGCTTCGTCACTTGGCTGACGGAACACAACTTCACGTTCCTGGGCGCTCGGGAATACCGGCTCGAGGGCGGTGAATTGGTGCCGGTGGAAGGCAGTGGCCTCGGCATTTTGCGCGACCCGAACCTCAAGGTGCTGCGCAGCGGGCCGGAATATGTGGAAAGCACGGGCGAACTGGTGGCCTTTGTCGAGGGGCCGGACCCGGTACTGGTGACCAAGGCCAATGTGCGGGCGCGGGTGCATCGGCGCGCGCATATGGACTATGTGGGCATCAAGCTGTTCGACGCCAAGGGCAAGGCCAGCGGCGAATTGCGGGTGGTGGGGCTTTATACGGCGCAGGCGCTGGCGACGCCGCATACGGACGTGCCGCTGATCCGGCGCAAGATCGCCCAGGTGATGCAGCAGTCGGGCGTCGATCCGCTGGGCCATGCCGGGCGCACGCTGCTGGGCGCGCTGGACAGCTATCCGCGCGACGAACTGTTCCAGATCGACACCAGGCAACTGGCCGAATTCGCCGAGGCCATTGCCGGGCTCTATGACCGGCCGAGGGTGCGCGTCTTGCCGCGCATCGACCGGTTCGACAATTTCGTCTCCATTCTCGTCTATGTCCCGCGCGACCGCTATGACGGCACTGTTCGGGCGCGGATCACGCAATATTTGGCGCAGGCCTATGACGGGCGCATCTCGGCCTATTACCCGCATTTCCCGGAAGGGGAGCTGGTGCGGCTGCATGTCATCATCGGGCGCAATGGCGGGCCGACGCCGCGGCCGGAGCGCAGGACGCTGGAGGCCGGCGTCGAGGCGCTGACGCATGATTTTTCCGACATGCTGCTGGCGGCGGCGGCCGAACCGGGCGCGGTCAGCGCCTGGAAGAATGCCTTTTCCGGCGCCTACCAGAGCCGCAACAGCGCCGAGGATGCGCTACGCGATATCGGCGTGTTCCAGGGCCTCGGGGAAGACGGCATTGCCATCAGGCTGGTGAGCCGCAACGGCACCGACGGGACGCTGGGGCTCAAATTCTATCACGAAGGCACGGCGATCCCGCTTTCGGACCGCGTGCCGATGCTGGAGCATTTCGGCTTCCGGGTGATTGACGAGCGGACTTACACGGTGGTGCCGCGCGACGGGGTCGAGCGCTACCTGCACGACATGGTGCTGGAGCTGGGCGACGAGGCCGGCGTCGATGTGATGGCACGGGCCGAGGCCATCGAGGCGGGCCTGCTCGCCGTCTGGGCCGGCACTGCGGAAAGCGACCAGCTCAATGCGCTGGTGACGCTGGCGGGGCTCGACTGGAGCCAGGTGGCACTGTTGCGGGCACTGTCGCGGTATCTGCGGCAGGTCGGGACTTCCTATTCGCAGCGCTATATCGCGCAGGTGCTGGTGAGCCAGAGCGCCGCGGCCGAGGCGCTAGTGGCGCTGTTCGCGGCGCTGCATGACCCGGACGAGGCCGACCATGCCGGCGCCGCCACGCGGGCGCGGGACGCCATCGCGGCGGAACTGGAGACGATCTCGTCGCTGGACGAGGACACGATTGTGCGGCGGTTCCAGAACCTGATCGACGCCTCGCTGCGCACCAATGCCTGGCAGCGTGACCCCGAGGGGCAGCGGCGGCCGGCGCTGGCGATCAAATTCGACAGCAGCAAGGTCGAGGGCATGGCGGCCCCCCGGCCCTATCGCGAAATCTCGGTCTATTCACCGCGCGTCGAGGGTGTGCACCTGCGCTTCGGCGCCATTGCCCGTGGCGGCATCCGCTGGTCGGACCGGCCGGAGGATTTCCGCACCGAGGTGCTGGGGCTGGTCAAGGCGCAGCAGGTGAAGAATGCGGTGATCGTGCCGGTCGGCGCCAAGGGCGGTTTTGTGCCGAAACGGCTGGCGCCGGGCATGGCGCGTGACGCCTTCATGGCGGAAGGCACTGAGAGCTACCGCATCTTCATCGGCACGCTGCTCGACGTGACCGACAACCTCGTGGATGGCGCCGTGGTGCCGCCCGCCAGGGTGGTGCGGCGCGATGGCGACGACCCCTATCTGGTGGTCGCAGCGGACAAGGGAACGGCGAGCTTTTCGGACCTCGCCAATTCCATCGCGACCGCGCGTGGCTTCTGGCTGGGCGATGCCTTCGCTTCGGGCGGTTCGGCCGGCTATGACCACAAGAAAATGGGTATTACCGCACGCGGCGGCTGGGAAGCGGTGAAGCGGCATTTCCGCGAGATGGATCGCGATATCCAGCGCGAGCCGTTCACGGTGGCCGGCGTGGGCGACATGAGCGGCGACGTGTTCGGCAATGGCATGCTGCTGTCGCCGGAAATCCGGCTGGTGGCGGCCTTTGACCATCGCGACATCTTCATCGACCCCGATCCGGATGCCGGGGCCAGCCATGCCGAGCGGCAAAGGCTGTTCGAATTGCCGCGCTCTAGCTGGCAGGATTATGAAAAGGGCCTGATCTCGCCGGGCGGCGGGGTGTTTTCGCGCTCGCTCAAAGCCATTCCGCTGAGCCCCGAAATGCAGGCTCTGCTCGGTCTCGCCAAGGATGCAGCGACACCGAACGAGGTGATGAAAGCCATCCTCGGCGCCGAGGTGGACCTCCTCTGGTTTGGCGGCATCGGCACGTATATCAAGGCGGCCGACGAGGAGGATGCCAAGGTCGGCGACCGCGCCAATGACGCCATCCGCGTCACGGCCGAGCAGGTGCGCGCCAAAGTGGTGGGCGAAGGCGCAAATCTCGGCGTCACCCAGCGCGGCCGCATCGCCTATGCGCGCCAGGGTGGGCGGATCAATACCGACGCCATCGACAATTCGGCCGGCGTCAACTCCTCTGACCTCGAAGTCAATATCAAGATCGCGCTGGCGCCGCTCGTGGCTTCGGGCCAGCTCGACATGGAGCGGCGGAACGCCTTTCTCGCGTCGATGACCGAGGAAGTGGCGGCGCTGTGCCTGAGGAACAATTACCTGCAGACGCTGGCGCTTTCGCTGGCCGAACGGTCTGGCGTCGCCGAACTGCCCGATCACCGGGTGCTGATCGAGGGGCTGGAGGAGCGCGGCTTGCTCGACCGGGCGGTGGAATTCCTGCCCAGCGACGCGGTGCTGGAGGCCCGCGCTGCCGAGGGCAAGGGGCTGACGCGGCCGGAACTGGCTGTCATCCTCGCCTATGCCAAGCTGACCCTCAACCATGACCTGTTGGCCGGCACGGCCATCGACGACCCGTATCTCTCAGGCGAACTTTTCCGTTATTTCCCGGAAAAGCTGCACCAGACCTATCCGGCGGCAGTGGAGGGCCATCGCCTCAAGCGCGAGGTGATCGCCACCGTGCTGGCCAATGCGATGATCAATCGCGGCGGGCCGGCCTTCGTGTCGGAACTGACGGCGGCAACGTCGTCCAGCGCCGGGGAAGTGGCGCTGGCCTATGCGGCGGTGCGCGACACCTATGGGCTCACTGCTCTCAACACCGCCATCGACCGGCTCGACGGCACGGTGCCGGGCGCAGTGCAACTGGCGCTTTATGCGCAGGTGGAAGCGCTGCTGCGGCAGGAAGTCCTGTGGTTCCTGCGCAATGGCGCGGTGACCGACGGGCTGGCGGCGCTGGTGGAGCGGCACCGCGCCGGCGTCGTGTTGCTGGCGGAGACCAAGGGGCTGCTGCCGGAGACGCAGCGCCTCGAGGTGGCCGAGCGGGCCGGTGCGCTCACGGCGCATGGCGTGCCGGCGGAGCTGGCGCAGCGGATCGGCGAGCTGCCCTTCCTCAGCCATGCCAGCGACATCGTGCTGGTGTCGGAACGGGCCGGTGTGGATGTCATCGATGCGGCGCGGGCCTTCTTCGGCGTGGCGGGGCTGTTCGACCTGTTCCGCATCATCGAGCAGGGGCGCGCCATTGTCCTGGGCGACCGGTTCGATCGCATGGCGCTGGACAGGGCGCTGGCCAATCTGATGCGGGCCCTGCGCGACCTCACCGCCGATGTGCTGGCGGCCGGATCGGTCGAGGATTTCGTGCTGGGCCGCTCGGTGGCGGTGGCGCGGGCCGTGGATGCGGTGAAAGACCTGACCGAGGGGGCAATCACGGTGTCGCGGCTGAGCGTGGCGGCGGGTCTGCTGGCGGATCTGGCGCGGGAGTAGCAGGAGCCTCACGATCACCCCCACCCTTGATCCCTCCCCACAAGGGGGAGGGAGACGATGAACACTGGTGACTGATGCCTGCGCCTCCCTTCCCTTGATGGGGAGGGAATGAGGGTGGGGTGACGGCAACGGTCGCACCCCCTCCCTAGTTGCGCTAGGTGCTGCGCACCAAGCTTCACTACCCTCCCCTCAAGGGGGAGGGTGGACGGGAACCTGACTACCTCACCCGAAAGTCGGCCTTGTCTCACCTTCCTGATTGGGGATTGTGGACGCCAGCAATGGAGACCTCCGCATGACCGATCTTGTTGAATGGCTGGCGACGCAGACTGATGACCGGGAGCTCGCGGGGGCGATCCTGTCCATGGCTGCGGCGGGGGTCGAGATCGGCGCCGTCCTGCGCGAGGCGCCGATTGCCGGGCAGACCGGGCTGGCGGGGTCAGACAACGTGCAGGGCGAGGCGCAGAAGGCGCTCGACGTGATCTCAAACGACATAGTTTTGAATCACTTGCGCAAAAATCCGGCAATTTCGATTCTGGTGTCGGAAGAGCTGGATGAAGCGGTTGATCTTTCGATTCAAGGCCGCTTCAACATCGCCACCGATCCGCTCGACGGGTCTTCAAACCTCGACGTAAACGTCACGGTGGGCACGATTTTTTCCGTCCTCGATGCGGCAGGCGGGCTTCTGCAGAAGGGCACGGCGCAACTGGCGGCCGGCTATGTCGCCTATGGCCCGGCGACGAGCCTCGTGCTGCGCGTCATGGGCGATACGAGCGTATTCACGCTCGATGCCGGGGGCCGCTGGGTGCAGACGGTCGTTGCGGCAAAGGTGCCGGAAGCGAGCGGGGAATTTGCCATCAACACGGCGCGCGAGCGCTTCTGGGATGCGGCGACGACAGGCTATGTGAAAGAGAGCGTCGCCGGTGAAACAGGGCCGGCCGGAAAACGCTACAATATGCGCTGGGTGGGATCCATGGTGGCCGATATCCACCGCATCCTGATGCGCGGTGGCATCTTCCTTTATCCGCTCGACAGCGAGACGGTGAGCAAGGGCGGCCGGCTGCGACTGCTTTACGAGGCCAATCCCATGGCCTGGCTGGTGGAAGGCGCCGGCGGCAAGTCCACGACGGGGCGCAAGGGAATACTCGATGTCGAGCCGACGGGGATCCACCAGCGAGTGCCGGTGATTCTGGGTTCTGCGGAGGAAGTGCGGCGGGTGGAGGCTTGGTACGCGAGGGCGTAAAGCAACCCCCACCCTAGCTCTGCTACGGCCCTTCGGGCCTAAGCGACGCTACCCTCCCCACAAGGGGGAGGGAGACGATGAACACTGGCGACGGATGCCTGCGCCTCCCTCCCCTTGATGGGGAGGGATTGAGGGTGGGGTGACTTTATGAACGCCACACCCTCATCCAGCGCTGCGCGCCACCTTCTCCCCGATGGGGAGAAGAATAGAACCCGCGTTTGCAACGTTCTCATGCTTTCGCTAAAACCCGTGCCGACATGAGCCGGCGTGGGTTTAGCGCCGGATGGGAGCCAGCATGAGCCATTCCGCCGATCACCTGCCCGCCACCAACCGGGGTCCCTGGCAGGAGCGCCCGTTCCACCGCCAGTACCTGATGACGCAGGCGAGCCGCCTGTTCGACTTCTTCGAGGCGGCGTCGATCAATCCCAAGGGCGGGTTCTTCGAACTTTCCGACGAGGGCATGCCGCTGTCGCCGGACAACGGGCTGCGGCAAATCCACGTCACGACGCGCATGATCCACTGCGCCACGATCGGCAGCCTGATCGGCCGGCCGGGATCGGACGAAATCGTCGACCACGGCATGACCTATCTCTGGGAAAAGCACCGCGACCAGCGCCATGGCGGCTATGTCTGGTCACTGGACGACAATGGCACGGTCGACGACAGCAAGCAGGCCTATGGCCATGCCTTCGTGCTGCTCGCCGCGTCGAGCGCCAAGCTCCTCGGGCATCCGCTGGCCAATACCGTCATCGCCGACATTTCCGAGGTGATCGAGCAGCGCTTCTGGGACAAGAAGGCCGGCGCCGTGCGCGAGGAATTCGGCAATGACTGGCGGCAGATCAGCACCTATCGCGGGCAGAATTCCAACATGCACCTCACCGAGGCGCTGATGGCCGCCTATGAGGCGACCGGCGAGAAAAGCTATCTAGACAAGGCGACGCGGATTTCCGACCTCATCATCAACCGCAATGCCTCCCGGCTTGACTATCGCGTGGCCGAGCATTTCCACGAGGACTGGAGCCTCGACAAGGAGTATCTCGGCTCGGAGATGTTCCGCCCCTCGGGTACAACTCCGGGCCATGCGCTGGAATGGTCACGCCTGCTGTTCCATCTCTTCGTGCTCTGCCGCAAGGAGCATAGCTGGATGACCGAAGGCGCCCGCAACCTCTTCCACCAGGCGGTGGAGCTGGGCTGGGACAAGCAGCATGGCGGCTTTTTCTACACGCTGGACTGGAACAACCAGCCGATCATGCGCGAAAAGCTGTGGTGGCCGATTGCCGAGGCCATCGGCGCGGCGGCCTATATCGGCGCGCATGACCACGACGACTATTTCCAGATCTGGTATCGCAGGCTCTGGGATTTTGCCGAGAACCACCTGATCGATCACGAGCGCGGCGGCTGGCACAGCGAGCTGACCGAACACCTGGTGCCGACTTCACGCCTGTTCGTCGGCAAGCCCGATCTTTATCACGCGCTGCAGGCCTGCCTGATCCCGCTTTACCCGGCAACCGGCAGTCTGACCCATGCGATCATCGATACCGACCACCCCAAACGCCTCTGATTTCGCAGATTTTTGACGACAACCATTGCCCGTTCTCTGCGTTGCCCCCACGCAACAAGGAGGACGGGCATGGATTTTCTGGCTGGCAAGGTGGCGCTGGTGACGGGCGCAGGATCGGGGATCGGCAAGGCGGCGGCCCTGAAACTGGGACGCGAAGGCGCTGCCGTTGTGGTGATGAGCCGCACCAAGGACGAGATCGACGCTACCGCCCGCGAGATCAATGAGGCCGGTGGCAAGGCGCTGGCTATTGTCGGCGACACGACCGACGACGCGGGCATGAAAGCCATCGTGGAGCAGGCGGTCCAGCAATTCGGCCGGCTCGACATCGTCATTGCCAATGCCGGCATCAACGGGGTGTGGGCGCCGATCGAAAAGATCAAGCCCGACGAGTGGGACAAGACCATCACCGTCAACCTCAAGGGCACTTACCTCACCATCCATCACACCGTGCCGGAGCTGGAAAAGGCGGGCGGCGGGGCCATCGTGGTGATTTCGTCGATCAACGGCACACGCACCTTCACCACGCCCGGAGCCAGCGCCTATTCGGCGACCAAGGCCGGACAGGTGGCCATGGTGCAGCAACTGGCGCTGGAACTGGGGCGCCACAAGATCCGCATCAATGCCGTCTGCCCCGGGGCGATCGAGAGCGAGATCGACGACAATACCCAGCAGCGGGACAAGGACGAGGCCGAGGTGCCGGTGGAATTTCCGGAGGGCGACATTCCGCTCACTGGCGGCAAGCCGGGCAAGGCGGAAGACGTGGCCGACCTCATCGCCTTCCTCGTTTCGGACGCCTCCCGACACATTACCGGGACACCCGTCTGGATCGACGGCGGGCAGAGTTTGCTGCGCTAGGCCGCAGGCGGACAAAAGCATACCCTCCGGCGCTGTTGTCAGGCCGGGACTTGCGTCGTAAAGCACCGCTGAACCCGTTTCGGTGAGCTTTCATGTCCGCCCTGCCCGCACAACTGCCGCGCCATCTCGTCGAACGCGCCGTCCTGGCCGCGCTGGAGGAGGACCTCGGCCTGGCCGGTGACCTCACCAGCCAGGCGACACTGGCGCCCCGGGCGGAAGCGCGGGCGCTGATCGCGGCGCGCGAAGTCGGCATCGTCGCCGGGTTGGACCTGGCGGAAGCGACCTTCCGCCTGGTCGGCGATGGCGTGAGCTTCCGGCGGCGGCTGCAGGATGGCGACCGGGTCGAGGCCGGGGGCGTTGTCGCGGAAGTCGTGGGGCCGGCGCGGCTGGTGATGTCGGCCGAGCGGGTGGCGCTCAACTTCCTCAACCACCTGTCGGGTATCGCTACGCTGACCCGGACCTATGCCGACGCCATTGCCGGCACGGGGGCGCAGATCTGCGACACCCGCAAGACCACGCCGGGTCTGCGCGCCTTTGAGAAATTCGCGGTGCGCTGCGGCGGCGGAGCCAACCATCGCTTCGCGCTCGATGACGCCATTCTCATCAAGGACAACCACATCGCCGTGGCCGGTGGCGTCGGGGCCGCCTACAAGGCGGCCGAAGCCTTTGCCGGGCACCTTGTCGCCATCGAGATCGAGGTGACGACGCTGGCCGAGCTCGAGGAAGCGCTCGGGGCCGGCGCGCGCGTGATCATGCTGGACAACATGGACAATGACCTGCTGCGGCAGGCGGTGGCGATCAACGCCGGGCGAGCCAAGCTCGAAGCCTCGGGCGGGGTCAAGCTCGACCGGGTCCGCTCGATTGCCGAAACCGGGGTCGACTATATTTCCACCAGCCAGATCACCATGGGCGCCAAGCCGCTCGACCTGGGGCTCGACGTGGTGATCGGTGGCGCATCGTGAACGATACCCCTGCCCTCGCGCTCACCGACCTGGCCGTCGCCGCCGCCATTGCCGCAGCGCAGGTGATCCTCGACGTCTATCAGCGCCCGATCCATGTGGTGACCAAGGATGACGGCTCGCCGGTGACCGAGGCCGATGCGGCGGCAGAGGCGGTGATCATTGCGCATCTCAAGACCAGCGGGTTGCCCGTGCTGGGCGAGGAAAGCGTAGCGGCGGGGATCATTCCGGCGCTGGGGGACCGCTACTGGGTGGTCGATCCGCTCGACGGGACCAAGGAATTCATCAAGCGCAACGGCGAATTCACCGTCAACATTGCGCTGGTCGAGCACGGGTGCCCCACAATGGGCGTGGTGCTGGCGCCGGTCAGCGGCGAGATTTTCGCCGGGGACGCGGGCGGCGCCTGGACCGGCCGGGTCGTCGACGGCCAAGCGACCGAGCGGCGGGCGATCCACACCAGCCTCCTGCCGCGACCGCGGATCGTGGCCAGTCGCAGCCATGGCCACGCGGCCCTCGAACAGCTCTGCCGGACGCTGGATGTGGAGAGTGACGTCTCGGTCGGCTCGTCGCTGAAATTCTGCCTTCTGGCGCGCGGCGATGCCCAGCTTTACCCGCGCTTTACCCCGACTTGCGAATGGGATACCGCCGCCGGACAGGCCGTGCTTGAAGCAGCGGGCGGCGTCGTGGTGACGCTGGACGGCGCGCCGATGCGCTACGGCAAGGGCGAGCTGGCATTTCTCAACCCGTATTTCGTCGCAGCCGCAACCCCGGCCCTGGCCGAATCGGGTGCTGCTGAGATGCAGCGGCTGCTCGCCTGACCCGCGTCCGCATGCGGTGACATGCACGAAGCGCCTGACTGATCTGCGCGACGCTCGCCCTCGTTAAGCTTGCAGCAGGGCCTGCGTAGATATATACGCCCGGCATATATCGAACCAGAATATGGTACGGAACCGGAGAACCATGAACGTCAGGACCCTGTGCCTCTCCATTCTCTATGACGGCGAAGCGAGCGGCTACGATATCCGCAGGATGTGCACGGAAGGCAATTTCGCCTATTTCGTGGAGGCCAGCTATGGCTCGATCTATCCTGCGCTGTCGCGGCTCGAGGATGACGGTCTCGTCACCAGCCGTACCGAGCAGCAGGACGGCAAGCCGGCCCGTAAGGTCTATACGATTACCGCTGCCGGGCGCGCTGCCTTTGCCGAGGAGCTGAGCGGCCCGTTGGGCGAGGACATGTTCCGCAGCCCGTTCCTGCTGTTTGCCCGCTTTGCCCACATCCTGCCGCGCGAGCTAGTGGAGGCGCGCTGCAATGAATTCCTGGAGCGCTCTGTCGAGGGCCGCAAGCAACTCGAGCAGGCGCCCAATGAGCATGCCTGCAATGCAGCAGACCTCTGGGTCATCAACTACGGACGTGCAGTATTGGAGGTTGCGGAAAAACACTTCCGCACCCATATGCACGAACTGATCACAATGGCGCGAGCCGAGCCGCACAAGGATGCGGCCGAATAAGGGGCGAGACTTCTCAATGCGTGCACTGTTCTCCTATGGTCTGGCCTTCCTGATCCTGCTCTTGGCAGGCGGTTGGCTGGCGTCGGGCACCCTGGTCCAGGGCGGCCAGGGCCCGGGCAATGGCGAAAAGCCAATCATCTCGGTGATCGAAGGCGAAGAGCATGGTCCCATCGCCACTGCGCTCGGGGATGCAGGCCTGCTCGCCGAGCACCACGCTCCGGAAATCGATCCGGCCCTGACCATTGCCCAGCGCAATGAGGAAACCACCGGCGCCGGCGCGCCGCTGCAGGCCGTACGCACCCAGAACTACACGGCCCAGGCCATGCCGCTCGACGTGCCGCTGCGCGGCCGCACCCAGGCCCGCGCCACCATCACCGCAGTCGCCGAAACCGCCGGCGCGGTCGACACGGTGCATGTCACCAAGGGCCAGCGCGTGGATGTCGGCGATGCCCTCTGCACGCTCGACCAGGGGACCCGTACCGCTGCCGTGGCTCAGGCCGAAGCCGGCATCAAGCAGGCCGAAGCGGCCCTTGCCCAGGCACAGCTCAATTTCGACACCAATGCCGATCTGCGCGATCGGGGCCTGGCCGCCGCCAACACCGCCAATACCGCAGAAGTCGGGTTGGCGCAGGCGCAGGCCGGCGTCACCCAGGCGCAGGCCGCGCTCGACAATGCCAAGGCCGAGCTCGACCGCACCGAGATCGTCGCCAAGGTGGCGGGCCTGGTGCAGGATCCGCTGGCCACGCAGGGTTCGATGCTGAACCCCGGTTCGCCCTGCGCCACCATCGTCCAGCTCAACCCGATCGTCTTCATCGGCTCGGTGCCGGAAGTCCATATCGGCCTGGCGCGCACTGGCCTCGACGCCAAGATCACCACGGTGACCGGCCAGACAGTGGACGGCAAGGTGACCTATATTTCGGCGGTGGCCGACAATGCGACGCGCTCCTTCCCCGCCGAGATCGAAATTCCGAACGAAGACTTCGCCATCCGTGACGGCGTGACGGCGGAAGCCGTGGTCAGCCTCGGCACCGCGCCGGGCCACCTGCTGCCGCAGTCTGTCCTGACGCTGGACGACGATGGCGTGCTGGGCGTGCGCACCGTGGAAGACGGTGTGGTCGCCTTCTACCCGGTCACCATCGTCAGCGATACGCGCGAGGGTGTGTGGGTCACCGGACTGCCGGCGATCGCCGAGGTGATCACCGTGGGCCAGGAAAACGTGACTGCCGGACAGGCCGTGGAAGCCAGCCCGTCGACTGAAGCCGCCGCCGAAACGACCGCCAGCTAAGGACGCCAGCCATGCTCGATTTCATCGAAAAGATCCTCAGGATGCCGCGCGTCGTCCTGACGATCATGGTCATCGTGCTCGCGGCGGGCGTCGCCGCCTATACGTCGATGCCGAAGGAAAGCTTTCCGGCGATCGACGTCCCCTACCTCTACGTCTCGATCAGCCAGACCGGCGTGTCGCCGCGCGACGCGGAAAACCTCCTGGCCAAGCCGGCCGAAGAAGAACTGGCCAACCTGCCGGGCCTGAGCAATATCAGCTCGACCTCGACCACCGGCCACGCCTCGGTGTTCCTCGAATTCGACATCAACACCGACAAGGACCAGGCCCTTGCCGATACCCGCGCCCGCATGGACGCGGTCAAGGCCAAGCTGCCCGATGACGCCACCGACCCGTCGGTGAGCGAAATCGACCTCGTCGGCATGCCGATCATCTCGGTCGCCGTCTATGGTTCGGCTCCCGAAAAGGAACTGGTGCGCCGCGCCGAACTGCTGCAGGACGCGCTGGAAGCCATTCCGGAAGTGCGTGAAGCCACTCTTTCGGGCGCCCGCAAGGAACAGCTCGAAGTGCGCATCGACCTCTTGCGCCTCGAAGCCTATGGCCTCACCGCCAACCAGCTCTTCGACGCATTGTCGCGCAACAACATTGTGGTGCCCGGCGGTACGCTCAATAGCGGCCAGGGCTCGTTCAACATCGAAGTTCCGGGCCTGATCACCACGGCCGAGGACGTCTATAGCCTGCCGATCAAGACCGACGGCAATACCGTGGTCACCTTCGGCGATGTCGCCACCATTACCCGCACCCTGGCCGACGCGACCGAATATACCCAGGTCAACGGCTCCCCTGCCCTGATCCTGGGCATTTCCAAGAAGCTCGGCACCAACATCATCGACGTGTCCGACAAGGTGCGCGCGGTGACGGAAGAAACGGCCAAGGACTGGCCGGCCGGCGTCAGCTACTCGTTCTTCCTCGACCAGGCAGAGACGACCACGGCGCTGTTCCGCTCGCTCGAGGCGGCGGTGCTGACCGCCGTGGCGCTGGTGCTGATCACCTGCGTGGCGACGCTCGGCGTGCGGCCCGCGATCATGATCGGCATGTCGATCCCGCTCTCGTTCATGATGGCGTTCCTCGTGGCGCAGGGCCTGGGCATGACCATCAACATGATGGTGATGTTCGGCCTCGTGATCGCCGTGGGCGTGCTCGTCGACGACCCCGTCGTGGTGGTCGAATATGCCGAGCGAAAGCTGATGGAAGGTATTCCCAAGAAGGAAGCCTTCATCATGGCCATGCGCAAGATGTTCGTGCCGGTCGTGGGCGCCACGGCGACCACGCTAGGCGCCTTCATCCCGCTGCTGTTCTGGCCCGGCATTATCGGCAAGTTCATGAGCTACCTGCCGATGATCGTGATCATCGTGATGGTCGCCTCGTTCATCTCGGCGCTGATCTTCATGCCGGTCATCGGCTCGATCATCGCCTCGACCCATGTCGACCCGGTGGAAAAGGCCAAGGCCGACATCGTCATGTATCCGGACAAGTTCGACACCAGGAAGGTGGGCGGAATAACCGGGCTTTATGTGCGGATGATGGAAAAGCTGATGCACTGGCCGCTGCCGACGCTGGCCGTCGGGTTCGGCGTCATCGTCACCATCTTCGTGGCCTATGCGATGAACCCGACCGGCTCGGAAGCTTTCCCGGCGTCGGAACCGGAATTCGCCACCGTGGCCGTGGTCGGCAAGGGCAACTATTCGCCTGAAGAAGTGCGCGACATGCTCATGGAGATCGAGGACGAACTGATCCAGGTCCAGGGTGTCCAGGACGTGATCATGCAGTTCGGCTCGACCGGCGCCTTCTCGACCACGCCGCCCGACACGATCGGCAATTTCCAGCTTCAGTTGACCAACTGGAACCACCGCGTTCCGGCGTCGCAGATTTTTGCCGAAATCCGTGAACGCGTATCGGGCTTTGCCGGCCTCGATATCCAGCTCCTGGCGGCCGAAAACGGTCCGCCGGCGGGCAAGGACATCAATCTGCGCGTCGAAAGCACCAATTACGACGACCTGGTGCCCGTCGTAACCGCCATCCGCGACCATCTCGCCACCTGGCCCGAAGTCGTGGACGCGGAAGACGGCCGCCCGTCGCCGGGCATCGACTGGGAAATCACCATCGATCGTACGGAAGCGGGCAAGTATGGCATCGGCGTGCGCGAGCTGGCGCCCTATGTGCAGCTCGTGACCTCGGGCGTGAAGCTGGGCACCTATCGCGACGCGGAAACCGGCGACGAACTGGACATCCGCGTCCGCCTGCCGGAGGACGAGCGCACGTTCGACGCGCTCGACTCCATGCGCATCGCCACGGCCCAGGGCCTGGTGCCGGTCAGCAACTTCATCGAACGCACCGCCGTGCCGAAGGTGGCCAATATCCAGCGCCGCAACCAGGTCTATACGATGCCTGTCGCCGCCGGTCTCACCAACCTGCCTGAAGGCGTCTACCCCGCCGACAAGGTTGCGGAACTGCAGACCTGGATCGCCGAGCAGCCCTTCCCGGAGACCGTGTCGGTGGAGTTCGGCGGTGCCGAGGAGCAGATGGGCGACGCCAATGCCTTTATCGGCCAGGCGCTGATGATGGCCATGGCGATCATCTTCTTCGTGCTGCTGCTCGAATATAACAGCTTCTACCAGGTGCTGGTGACGCTCACGACGGTGGTGATGTCGGTGGCGGGCGTGCTGCTCGGCATGCTCATTACCGGGATGACCTTCTCGGCCATCATGACCGGTCTCGGCATCGTGGCGCTGGCGGGTATCGTGGTGAAGAACGGCATCGTGCTGATCGACACTTATAACGACTACCACCGCCACCAGAACGTGGAAGCCGTGAAGGCGATGCTGCTGACCGTGAGCCAGCGCGTGCGTCCGGTGCTGCTGACCGCGTTCCTGACGGCGCTGGGCGTGATCCCGATGTGGGCGAATGTCGAGTTCGACTTCATCCGCCGCGAGATCGTGGTCGGGGGCCTGGCCGGTTCGTGGTTCATCCACCTCTCGGCAGCACTGGTGTCGGGCCTCTTCTTCTCGACCCTCCTCACCCTCATCATGGTGCCGGTCATGATCACCGCGCCGACCGTGATGTGGAGCCAGATCAAGTGGGTCGGCGGCGGCTTTGCGGCGCTGGGCGGCTGGATCACCAGCCCGTTCCGCCGCAAGCAGGTCGCCGCTCCGGCGGGCTTCGACGGCATGGCCGTGGAAGTGCCGGAAGGCGAAGACAGCTCCAGGCGCTACATCGTCTCCAAGGACGCCGGCCTCCAGGAAAAGGAAGCCAATGGCGTGACCGTGGTGAGCCGGAGAGATGCGGCGGAGTAGGATCGAACCGCCCGTCGACGTTGAAAGGCCCGCAGCGATGCGGGCCTTGTTTTTTTGGCTATAATGGCTCATATGAGGATTAGCTAATTTAGCTATAGGTGCGAAATGGCCGCGATTTCGGCTACCGATGCCAAGAACAAGTTCGGACAGGTTCTGGAAATGGCCCAGGCCGAACCAGTCCGTATTCAAAAAAATGGCCGCGACGTCGCTGTCGTGTTGTCCGGAGAGCAGTTCGCCGCCTGGGAAGCCTCTCGTGCACAGACCAAAGTACGTCCTGCAATTGACGAACTGATGGCTCGTAGCGTGGAACGCCGCAAATCGCTGTATGAAGCTCTAGCCAAGTAGCCTTGATGGCCTCCAGCTATCTCACGCTCAACGAAGCACTTCGGATCCATGAAATCCTCATCGATGCCTTCGGCGGCGCAACAGGTGTAAGGGACCTTGGCCTGATTGAGGCCGCGCTGCTCCGTCCCCAGACAGGGTATTATTCCGACCTGGTCGAAGAAGCGGCGGCCCTTTGGGAAAGTCTCGCCATGAATCATGGCTTTGTGGATGGCAACAAACGCGTGGCTTACGCCTGTCTCGAACTGTTCCTGCAGCTCAACGGTTTCGATATTGCTGCAGACAATGACCAGATTGAGCGGTTCATTTACGCTAACCTGGAAGCCGGCACGTTTCGCAAGGATGTACTGGAAAATTGGCTAAGGCAGAATACGGTGCCGCTCAGCCACTGAACTCACCTGCGAAAAACGCATAGAGCGACCAGTCATCGCCGTCGAAATGGGTGTCGCGGGGACGCCCTGCCCTATCGGTGAGGACTTTGCTCCAGAAGGCCTGTGCGGCGCGGTTGGCGTGGGGGATGGCGATGTGCCAGGTGCCGGGATGTGCTGCCAGGGCGAGGTCGAGCGCCGCGTGCCCAACGCCCTGTTTGCGTTAGGCTTTCAGCACGAAGAATTCGGCCATGAACCAGCACGGCGCCCGGCCGGTTAGCAGGCATTCGTCGACCACCAGCGCGAAGCCGGCAATCTCGTTGCCCTGCATGATGAAGTAGGGGTGCCGCCAGAAGCGGTCGAGAAACCCGTATTCGAAGCGCCCGCCCGGCCCCACCGGAAACGGCATGAACTCGGTCAGGTCGTAGAGGTAGAGCTGGATGAGATTGGCGATCGTGGATTTGTCGGCCGGGGTGGCGGGGCGGAGCGTGATGAGGGGCTGCGTCATACGGCGAACCTAGATCAGGTTTTCCATCGGCACCAGCGTCAATACATGTTGACGCCGGTGCCATCGTCAACTAATGTTGACGGCATGACAGATACACCCAAGACAATCGACCCGAAAAACGATCCGGAGCAGGCCCTGGCCAGTGTCGTCGCCTTGCGGCGCATGGCGGACCAGCTCGAGCAACAGGCCGTGACCGAGGCACTCAGGCGCGGCTGGAGCTGGACGCAGATTGCCAATGCTTTGGGCGTGAGCAAGCAAGCTGCCCACAAGAGACTTTCGGGCCTGATGGCCCATCGAGAGAAGTGAGATCGCGATGTTCAAGCAGATGAAGCAGGCCGCCCGCGATGCGGGCACGTTGAGGACCTTGTGCGAAAGTGCGGAGGCGATAGCGCGCCAGGAGGGACTGAGTGCTCCTGCGGCGGAGCATTTTGTCGAAGCGGCGCTCGCCCTGCCCGATGGCGCGGCCAAGCGGGTGTTTGCACGGCTTGGCCTCGATGGCGCCGGTTTCAGCGCTGCGCTGAGCGAGCAGGAACGCGAAGCCTTGCGCGCGGTGGGCGTCGATGGGGTGGTGGTAGAGCAGGCGCTTGGTAAGGGCACGCCCCTCCCCCTGGCCTCGGGCCTCTACGAGGCTGCGCCGTCAGGACAGGTCGTGGTGCAGGAGCTGGCTCGTTTGCGGCAGCGCGGCGTGACTGGTCCGCTGGATGGCGCGCAGGTGATGAAGGTCGTGGCGGAGATGGGTCATGGCAGCGCCGTGCGGGCGTTGCGGGCCATGGGGGTGGGGCCGGAGGCGGTGGTAGGAGCGGCGGATGCGGAGATCGCAGATGAGGCTGCACGACATAGGTGAATTGCCTGCCAAACTCAGCTTGTCACCCCGCGCCTGACCCGGGGTCCACCTTGAGATCTCAGGATCGGCCCCGGCTTTCGCCGGGGTGACAGTCAAGTATGCGGGCGTATCACCTCAGGAAGCGCGAGAATTATTCCGCCGCGGGAGCGCCGCGTTTAACGAAGCCGTCGGGGTCGTCCTGGGTGCGGGCCAGGCGTTCGGCGGCTTCGCTGGCTTCGCGCTGGCGGTTCCACATCTGGGCGTAGAGCCCCTCCTGCTGCAGCAGGCTCCAGTGGTTGCCGCGCTCGGCCACCTGCCCGTCGCGCAGGACGAGGATTTCGTCCGCATTGACGACGGTGGAGAGGCGGTGGGCGATGACCACGGTGGTGCGGTTGCGTGACACCTCGTCCAGCGCCTGCTGGATGTCGCGCTCGGTCTTGGTATCGAGCGCCGAGGTGGCCTCGTCGAGAATGAGGATCGAGGGCGACTTGAGGATGGTGCGGGCAATGGCGACGCGCTGCTTTTCGCCGCCGGAGAGTTTGAGGCCCCTCTCGCCCACCGGCGTTTCGTAGCCCCGCGGCAGCGCATCGATGAAACTGCCGACCTGGGCCATGCGCGCGGCCTCGCGCACCTCGTCCTGGGAGGCGCCGGGGCGGCCATATTCGATGTTGTAGCCGATGGTGTCGTTGAACAGTACCGTATCCTGCGGGACCATGCCGATGGTCGAACGCAAGCTCGCCTGGGTGACGTCGCGCAGGTCCTGCCCGTCGATGGTGATGCGACCGCCGGTAACATCGTAGAAGCGGAACAGGAGGCGCGAAATGGTCGACTTGCCGGCGCCCGTCGGGCCGACAATGGCCACGGTCTTGCCGGCGGGCACGTCGAAGCTGACGCCCTTTAGGATCGGCCGGTCGGCATCGTAGTGGAACGACACGTCCTCGAAGCGGATCACAGGGCCGGTAACCGCTAGCGGCTTTGCATCTGCGCGGTCCTCGATCTCAGGGTTCTGGTCGAGCAGCTTGAACATTTCTTCGATGTCGGTGAGGCCCTGGCGCAGCTCGCGATAAACGAAGCCGATGAAGTTGAGCGGCCGGTAGATCTGAAGCAGGAAGGTGTTGAGCAGGACGAAATCGCCCAGCGTCAGCGTGCGGTTCATGACGCCCACGATGGCCATGATCGAGATGATGAGAAAGCCGCCGTAGAAGATGACGGCCTGGCCGAAATTGAGCCAACCCAGCGAAGTCCAGATGCGGATGGCCGAGCGCTCGTAGCCGGCCATGGAGGCGTCGTAGCGCTTTGCCTCCATCTCCTCGTTAGCAAAGTATTTCACCGTCTCGAAATTGAGCAGGCTGTCGATGGCCTTGCCATTGGCGTCGGTGTCGCTGTCGTTCATGTCGCGACGGATGGCGATGCGCCAGTTGGAGGCCTTGATGGTGAAATAGAGATAGGCCCAGATCATCACCACCAGCACGCCGAGATAGCTGATCCCGAACAGCCAGACGAAAATGATCGCGACGACGACGAACTCGACAATGGTCGGCGCGATATTGAGCATGGCGAAACGGACAACCGTCTCGATGCCCTTGGTGCCGCGCTCGATGACGCGCGACAGGCCGCCCGTGCGCCGCTGCAGGTGGAAGCGGAGCGACAGGCGATGCATATGGTGGAAGGTTTCGAGCGCCAACTTGCGCACCGCGTGCTGCCCGACGCTGGCAAAGAGCACGTCGCGCAACTGCTGGAAGCCGGCATCGATGACATTGCCCAGCACATAGGCGATGACGAGGACGATGGGCACCGCCAGCCCGAGGATCAGGGTCGAATCCGGGCTGGTGCCGTCGAGGCTGTCGATGATGCCCTTATAGGCGAAGGGCACGAGCGTCGTGGCGACTTTGCTGATCAGCAGGGCGCCGAGCGCGAGCACGACTTTGAGCCGCAGATCGGGGCGGTTTTCCGGCCACATATAGGACCAGAGATTGCGAATGGTAGAGAATACCGATCCTTCGTCCGCGCTGACGGACGGCTTCTTGCCTGCGCTGTTCTGTGCCATCAGGCCAGTTCCGTTTCCTTGCCGGCGGCACTGGGCGCCAGCCCCTTGAGGAGACCGCCAAAGGCCGAACTGAGCTCGGCCAGCCGGTCCTGGCGAATGCAGTAGCGATTGCGCGTGCCATGCGGCTTGCGCTCGATCAGGCCCGCATCATGCAGCACCTTGATGTGCTGGCTGACGGTGGACTGGGCCAGCGGCAGGCTCTCGGTCACGTCGCCGCAGCAGCACTGACCCTGCTGCTGGGTCGCCATGATGCGAAGGATTTCGAGACGCACCGGATGGCCGAGGGCGCGCATGATATTGGCTATGTCGTCGTCGTGCATGGGGCGTGCCGAATGATCGGTGAATTGCGATGAACATGGTGACGAATGGGGACAAGGTCAATCCCCATCGCGCGGGAGATGCACGTATTCGGGACTGGCCTTCATGGGGCTGTCCCGAGGGCCAGCCGGCCCGAAGAGAAACGGCGCCCGGAGGCGCCGTTCCTTGGTTGGCTACTGTGCAGCGCCCTCGGGCAGGGCGAAGACCTGACCCGGATAGATGCGGTCGGGATCGCGGATCTGGCCGGTATTGGCCTCGTAGATCGTCGTGTACTTGAGCCCCTCGCCATAGACGCGGCGAGCGATGGTCCAGAGATTGTCGCCCCGACGGATGATGGCCTTGCCCGATACGAAGCGCTGCGCATCCGGGTCGCCGACCGAGACAGCCACCATGGTGGGAACGGCGGGAGCGTCGGGAACGGCAGCGACCGCTTCAGGGGCGGGTTCGACGGCTGGCGCGGAATCGGCCGTTGCCGCAGGCGCGGTGTCGGGAGTTACGGCAGGCGTCGCAGCGGGCTCTGTTGCGGGAGCGGCTTCGGGCATTGCAGTGGCAGGTGCGGCAGGCTCGTCCGCAGGAGCGGCTTCGGAGGTTGCCGAAGGCGCTGCGGCCGCAGGCTGGGCGGGTGCCGGTTCAGCCGGAGCCACTGATGTCGTTGCCGGCGCGGTTTCCGCCGGCGTCGTCGTCTCCGGCGCCTGGGCGACGTCGACCGAGGGTTCGACCTCGGGCACGTCGACCACGAAATCCACCTCGGCGCGGCCGATCACTTCGGCAGCGCCGGCCTGCAGCAGGTCGGCGCGGACGCGCTGGTTTGGCTCATCGAGGACCGGACCGGCCTCGACCAGCCAGCGGCCGCCTTCGATCGTGGCATCGGCGATGAACTCGTCGTCCACATAGAGACGGATGACGCCGCCTTCGGGGCCGGCGCCGGCGAAGAAGGTGCGGTCGGTCTCGATCTCGATGGCGTCGATGCTGGGCGGAATGTCGGCCAGAGCGGCTGGTGCGGGCTCGGCTGGAGTCTCCGTCGCAGGTGTCGTTTCAGGAGCGAAAGCCACGGCGGTGGGTTCTGCGGGGCTCGCTTCAGGCTCGCTGGGTGTTGCGGCAGGCTCGGCGGCCGGAACCGTGGCATCGGCGGATGCCACTGCGGGCTCGGACGGAGTGGCCGCCGGCTCCGCCGGGGTTGCGGTTGCTTCAGCGGGGGTTGCGGCCGGTTCGGTGGTTGGCGCACTCGGTGCTGCCGGGGTGGCAGCGGGCGCTGCCGGGGCGGCAGCCGTTTCGAGCGGCGGCTGGGTGGACGGGACGGCCGGCTCGGCAACCGGCGGCGTGGTTGCCGGGGCGGCCGGAGTCGTGGCCGGCGTCGCGGCGGCTTCGGGCGCGGCAGCAACCTGGGTCGGCTGGGTCAGGCCCTGCAGCACTTCGCTGGCCTCGCCGGGCTTGCTGGCGACGACGAGCGGCTGGCTGGTCTTGTCTTCGTTGATGACGACAATGAAGCTGTCGGCGGCGGTGCCGTCCTTGCCTTCTTCGCCGAGCGTGATTTCGAGGCCGCCGGTCTGCAGCGGCGCGTCGGGCACGAAGACCCAGTCGCCACTGGCTTCGACCTCGACGGTGCCGAGCGGCTCGCCATTGGCATAGACCACGACCTTGCTGCCGGGGGTGCCGGAACCGGCAATGACCACCGAGCCATCGGGCTCGGCGCGCAGCAGGCCGAAGGTGGCACCGACGACGCCGTCGACATCAACGGCGGCCGTATCCACGGCAACGTCGGCCGGCGGGGTGACGTCGAGCGCCGGCTCGTCGGGAACGGCCTCATCGACAACGGCGACGGTTTCCGGCGCGGTCTCTTCGACCTCGGCGACGGCAGGCGCGGGCGCGGCCGGGATCAGGCCGACCTCGGTCATCTTGCCGCGCAGACACTGGCCCATGCCATCGGCGCTGTTGAAGCAGGAGACGATGGACGGACCAGTAAGGACGCCGAGAATGACGAGAAGAGTGACTGCCGCTGCCCCGATTGTCAGAGCCAGAGGTCGTTTCGGAGCGGTTTCGGCCAGTTTGCCCTCCCGGTAAGTGCTCTCAGCCGGCGATGACTCTCGCCCGGCCAGTATTTCCCCCTGCCGCCGAATCCTGCGCCACGACAGTCTTCAACAGCTTGTATGTGATTGATTCATACAGAGCTTCAAACGAGGCATCAATGATGTTGGACGAGACGCCAATGGTGCTCCAGCGCTCGCCGCTGCCATCGCGGCTTTCGACCAGTACACGGGTGACCGCGCCCGTGCCGCCGTCCAGGATACGCACCTTGAAATCGGCCAGTTCGAGGTCCTCGATTTGGGACGAATACTTGCCCAGATCCTTGCGCAGAGCGGAGTCGAGGGCGTTGACCGGGCCATTGCCCTCAGCCACCGACATCAGCAGTTCGCCATCGATGCGGATCTTGACCACTGCCTCGGTGACGGTGACCACGTCGCCCTGAGCGTTGTGACGCTGCTCGACCATGGCGCGATAGTGCTCGACCTGGAAAAAGTCCGGCAAGGTGCCGAGCACGCGGCGGGCGAGCACGGCGAACGACGCGTCGGCGCCATCATAGGAATAGCCGCGCGACTCGCGCTCCTTGACCGTGGCGAGGAGCTTTTCGAGACGCGGATCGTCCTTTTCGAGGGCGATGCCGTGGCGGGCGAGCGCCGTGAGCAGGTTGGACTTGCCGGCCTGCTGACTGACCATGATGGCGCGCTCATTGCCCACGCTTTCGGGCGGCACATGCTCATAGGTGGAAAAATCCTTGAGCAGGGCCGAAGCGTGGATACCGGCCTTGGTTGCAAAAGCCGAAGCGCCGACATAGGGCGCCTGCCGCGCGGGCGCACGATTGAGCCGATCGTCAAAGGCGCGGGAAATATGTGTTAGGCGTTCGAGATTCTCCGGCGTGACGCCGGTTTCGAAGCGCCCGGCATAGAAGGGCTTCAGCACCAGCGTCGGGATCAGTGTCACCAGGTTGGCATTGCCGCAGCGTTCGCCCAGGCCATTGAGCGTGCCCTGGATCTGGCGCACGCCGGCCTCCACAGCGGCTAGGGCATTGGCGACGGCCTGACCGGTATCGTCATGGGGGTGGATGCCGAGCTTTTCGCCGGGCGCGTGTCTGGTGACTTCGCCCACGACGTCGCGGACTTCCGAGGGCATGGTACCGCCATTGGTATCGCAGAGCACGACCCAGCGGGCGCCGGCCTCCAGCGCCGTCGTGACGCAGGCCAGCGCATAGGTTGGGTTGGCCTTGTAGCCATCGAAGAAGTGCTCGAGATCGATCAGCACTTCCTTGCCGGATGCAGCAGCGGTGCGCACCGTATCGGCCAGTGCCTCGAGATTTTCCTCGGTGGAAATCCCCAGGGCCAGTTCCACCTGATAGTCCCAGGCCTTGCACACGAAGCAGGTGGCGGCAGCGGCCGAATTGACGAGACCCTGGACGCCGGGATCATTGGCAGCGGAGCGCCCTGCCCTCTTGGTCATGCCGAAGGCGGTGAAGGTCGCCTTCTTCGTCCGATTTTCCTCGAAGAAGGCGGTGTCCACCGGGTTGGCGCCGGGATAGCCGCCTTCGACATAGTCGACGCCGATCTCTTCAAGCATGCGCGCAATGGCGATCTTGTCCTCGAGCGAGAACTCGATGCCGGCGGTCTGGGCGCCGTCGCGGAGGGTGGTGTCGAAGAGATAAAGGCGGTCGCGGGACATTTTGGGCCTAACTCGGATTACTGCTTGGGGGGCCAGGTATCGGTATCGTGGTCGGGATGCTGGTTGTTGCTGGCCTTGATGGCGCTCCACCAGTCCTTGAGATCGGGGGCCTCGGTCGGGCCGCCATCCTCGATGCTCAACAGCGTGGTGAACCAGGGCACCTGCCCCTCCTGGCCGGTATTTGCGCCGGGCGGGAAAAGCTCGGGGTGATCGAGCGAGCCGATGGTGAAGTTGACCCGGTTGCCCGTCGTGCCATCGTAAAAGAGCGGCGTGCCGCATTGGGCGCAGAAGCCGCGATCAACATGCTCGGAACTGCGGAAACGCGCCGGGGTGCCGCGCGTCCAGGTGATGGCCTCGCGCGGGGCGGCGACCAGGGCGGCAAAGATGTTGCCGACCGCCTTCTGGCACATGCGGCAATGGCAGATGTGCGAATTGTCGAACATTTCGGTGGCGTGATAGCGCACGGCGCCGCATTGGCAGCCGCCGCTGACTTCCATCGGGTAGCGGTCCATCAAGTCTCCTCCCGGGGTGGCCAGGTGTCGGTATCGTGATCCGGGTGCTGGTGATTGCTGCGCCGCACGGCGTCGACCAGGATATCGCCCTGCCCGGTCATGGTGGCGATATGGGCGGCGACTTCACCGGTCCAGGGCAGACGACCCTCTTCGCCGTAAAAATGCGTGGGTTTCATCGCTTCGGGCAGGTCGAGCGAGCCGATGGTGATCGACACCCAGTTGTGCTCCGGCGTGCGCCAGGCCAGCGGCGTACCGCAGGCGGCGCAGAAGCACCGCTCGCCCTCGTCGGAACTGCGGAACACAGCGAAGGCGCCGCGGGTCAGCTCGATATGTTCGGCGCCAACCCCGGCAAAGCTGCCGAAGAGGTTGCCGGAGGCTTTCTGGCATATGCGGCAATGGCAAATGCAGGGGCGCTTGGGGCGGCGATGCAGCGCATAGCGCACGGCGCCGCACTGACAGCCGCCGGTGATGCGGACCGTCTCGCCATCCTGCTCCCGGCGCCAGGCCAGGTCGTCGCCTGCTCCCGACATCATTCGCTCCGGGGCGGCCAGTCGGCCGTGTCGTGGTCGGGATGCTGGTTGGAATGGATGCCGGCCATGAAGTCGCGCCATTCGTCGCTGACTTCGTGCCGCTCGGGGAGGCTGGTCAAGCCATCGAAGAAGGGCTGCTTGTCGTGGAGGTTGACCTGGATTTCCGGCGCCGCGACCGTGGGTTCGTCAAAGGCGCCGATGGCCAGTTCGAGCCCGAAGCGGGTTTCGTAGGCCAGCGGGGTGCCGCACTCGCCGCAAAAGGCGCGCCGGGCAGCATTGGAGCTCTGGAACCATTTCGGCTCGCCGCGGGTCCAGGCGGCGTTATGCGCGGTGACCAGAGGGCCGAAAAAGCCGCCAAAGGCTTTCTGGCACATGCGGCAGTGGCAGATGGAGGGGCGGCCGAGCCGGGTGACGCGGAATCGCACCGCGCCACACTGGCAACCACCGGTATGGGATTCAGCCTGGGGCATGACAGACCGCTTCTATGTTGTGACCATCGGGATCGAAAACAAAGGCGCCGTAATAGGTTGGGTGGTAATGCTCGCGCAGGCCCGGAGCGCCGTTGTCCTTGCCGCCATGGGCCATGGCCGCGGCATAGAACGCATCCACATCGGCGCGGCTCTTTGCGGCGAAAGCCACATGCATGCGGCCACCGGTCAGCGCCCCGCCATCGCCCACCCAGAAGAAGGGATTATTGTTCGCGCCAAAGCCGGTGATCTTGCCGCCGTCATTGTCGAAACTCATCATCGGCATCACGCCGAGCGCCGCGAGGGTGGCGGTGTAAAAGGCAATCGAGCGGTCGTAGTCGGCGACGGAAAAACTGACATGATCAAGCATGGGGAAGACTCCGGTTGAAGGAGCGGCGATGGGGCGCGAGTCGGGTGTCAGGGGATGGCAGGATCATTGAAGGACCTCGCCATGGAGCGTCGCCCAGATCAGGTCGGCGGTTTGGGCTGGGCGGCCAATGATGTCGTTGTTCCAGAGACGGAGGAGACGAAAGCCCTGGGCCTGGAGGTAGGTATCGCGAATAGGGTCGCGCGGGTTTTGGGCGTGCTGCGAGCCGTCAGCTTCGATCATGAGATTTTCTGACAGACAAACAAAATCGACGATGTAGTCGCCAACCGGAAGCTGTCGCCGAAACTTATACTGCGCGAAGCGACGGTTCCGAAGCAGTGTCCAGAGTCGATGTTCGGCCTCAGTCGGCTCGTGGCGCATCCGCCGCGCAAAAGCACGCAGGACCGGCGTCTTTTCGGTTCGCCAATCCTTTCGAGCGCGCCGCTCATTCGCAGACCCCTCATCCGCCCTTCGGGCACCTTCTCCCTCAAGGGGAGAAGGGGGCACCGGGGCATTGGCGAACACGGGGTCCCCCTCTCCCCTTGAGGGAGAGGGTGGATCGGCCAAAGGCCGAGACGGGTGAGGGGTTTTATCCGCTTGCGCAGACATTTACCGCTTCACCTCCCATTTCGTCGCGCGCTGGCCGGCTTCGTCCTTGTAGTCCATCAGCACGATGCCCTGTTCGGCCAACTCGTTGCGGATGGTGTCGGCCTTGGCGAAGTCCTTGGCGTTTAGGGCGTCCAGGCGGGCGGCGATGGCGTTGGCGATGTGGGGCGGAGCTTCCCAGCCGTCGTCGGAATCGATGAGGCTATCGAGGCTGAAACCGAGGAAGCGCAGGGTTGCGGCGAGGCAGTGCTTGGCATTGCCCTCGTCGCGGTTGGCCTTTCGCGCAATGAAGTCGAGCGCGACGCTGGCGCGGTGGAAGTTGAGGTCGTCGGCCAGTTCGTTGACTACCGAAGCATCGGGTTCGTCGCCTTCCGCCAGCTCGGCGCCGCGGGCGGCGCGCTGCCAGTCGCGCAGCTTGGCTTCGGCCTCCGCGAGGCGCTTGACGGTGAGGTCGATAGGCTCGCGATAATGGGTCATCAGCATGGCAAGGCGCAGCACGTCGCCGATCCAGGCGCGGCCACCCATGGTGCCGGTCTCGAGCAGTTCGTTGATGGTGACAAAATTGCCCAGGCTCTTGGACATTTTCTGCCCTTCCACCTGCAGGAAGCCGTTGTGCATCCAGACATTGGCCATGGCATGGGTGCCATGGGCGCAGCGGGACTGGGCGATCTCGTTTTCGTGGTGCGGGAAGATCAGATCGAGCCCGCCGCCATGGATGTCGAAGGTTTGCCCGAGATAACGCTCCGACATGGCCGAGCATTCGATATGCCAGCCGGGGCGACCGCGACCCCAGGGGCTGTCCCAGCCGGGCTCGGTCTCGGATGAAAGCTTCCAAAGCACGAAATCGGCCGGATCTTCCTTGTGTTCGTCGACGGCAACGCGGGCGCCGGCGAGATTGTCCTCGAGATTGCGGCCTGAAAGCTGGCCGTAATCGTCCATCGAGCGGGTGCGGAACAGCACTTCGCCGCCGGCATTGTAGGCGTGGTTCTTTTCGAGCAGCGCCGAGATCAGCGTCTGCATCTCGGTGATGTTCTCGGTGGCGCGCGGCTGGTGCGTCGGCTGGAGCGTACCGAGCGCCTTCACGTCGGCCAGGAACTGGTCCTCGGTCTTTTCCGTGACCTTGCGGATGGCCTCGTTGAGCGGCAGATCGGGGAAATCGCGGAGAGCCCGCGCGTTGATCTTGTCGTCGACGTCGGTGATGTTGCGCACATAGGTGACGTGATCGGCGCCATAGACATGGCGCAGCAGCCGGAACAGCAGGTCAAAGACGATGACCGGACGGGCATTGCCGATATGGGCGAAGTCGTAGACCGTCGGGCCGCAGACATACATGCGCACATTATCCGCATCCATGGGCGCAAAGGGCGCCTTGGTGCGGGTCAGCGTATTGTAGAGCGAAAGCTGCGGCTTTGCCGTGGTCATCGAGGGGTCCTGTGGGCCAGACACTATGCGTCTTTTGATGGTCGCGCTGTCGAACCGGAAAAGTGGTGGCCACTTTTCCTGACAACGCTCCGCTGGCGGGAGCCCTATCTTCCGAGAGTTTTGGATGAAGAAGACCGCTCCGCCAACGCTTGGGTTAGCAGGTAATAATGCAGCAGGTAATGGTGCACGTGGTCTTCATGGCGCGGAGATTGGCCGCGCGGCGGCCGGAAATCAAGCCCCCTGCCCTTGGCCGGGCAAAAAAAGAGGCGGCCCGGAGGCCGCCCCAATCGCTTTGGAGGCGATGAGAATTCAGGAGCGGAACTGCTGATGGCACTGGCCGCAAGTGCCCTGGAGCGTCTGCAGCGCCGCGGCATAGCCGGCGGCATCACCAGCTTCGGCGGCCACAATGCCGGCTTCGGCGGCGGCAACGCCGGTATCGACGATGGCGGTGAAGGCTTCCCAGTTCTCCCAGATGGCCGGCAGCGCTTCGCTGTCGCCGACGATGGAGCCTTCGGGGAAGAGTTCGGGGATGTGGCTATAGTTGTCGCGCAGGGTGGTCATGGCCGCCACCGCCTCAGCGCCGGTGAGATTGCCGGCCGAGCGGAGGATGCCGCCGTCTTCCCGCATCAGCGCCTTGCGCATCGTCACGGCCTCTTCGGGCGTGGCCGGCGGGGTGAATGCTTCCTGGGCGAAGACACCAACGACGCCGGCCAGCAGGATGGAGGCCAGGGCCATGGTGGAGGCCTTGCGGATATGCATAGAGAATTCCCTCAACTTGTTTGACGCAACGGCCCCTCTTCCGATGAGGGAGCCTGACATGGGTTCATGACGAGCCCAACGGGCACACGCGAATGTTATCCATCAATTGGACGCAAGTGCGACGACCTGCTCGATGTCTCCGAAAGTCGACTTCCCGGCGCCATCCATGGCCCGGATGCGCACCTTGTCGCCGGGCTTGAGAAAGGGCGTGCGGGACCGGCCGAACTTGGCTTTTTCGGCGGTGCGGGCTTCGGCGATGCAGCCGAAACCGATGCCGTCGGCCCTGATGGGCAGTGTCTGGTCGTGCGGATTGGACACGGTGCCGCCGCCGATAATGGTGCCGGCTGCCAGGTTGCGGGTGCGGGCCGCCTCGACGATGAGGTCGGCGAAATCGAAGTGCATGCCGACCCCCGCATTGGGCTGGCCATAAAGCGCGCCGTTGACCTCGACGCGCAAGGGCAGGTGCAGGCGATTGCCGGACCAGGCCTTGCCCAGGCTTTCCGGCGTCACGACCACCGGCGCGAAGCTGGTGGAGGGCTTTGAATGGAAAAAGCCGAAACCGTGCTGAAGGTCATCGGCCACGAGGCGACGGAGCGACACGTCGTTGAGGATGGTGACGAGGCGAATCGCCTCCGCCGCCTGCCAATAGGCGGCGCCCATGGGCACAGGACCGATGATGACGCCGACTTCGGCCTCGAAATCGAGGGCCAGGTCGTCGCCCGGCACGGTGATGGGCGCGGTGGCGGAGGACAGCGAATCGGAGGCGCCCTGGTAGAGCAGCGGACGGACCGACTGGAGGCCTTCGTCGAGGCTGCCCTTGAGGGCGCGAACGCGTTCGAGATGGCTCATATAGGCCGAGCCGTCGATCCACTGGAAGGCGCGCGGCAGGGGCGCGGCGACCGAGCGCGGCTCGAAGGGCTGGCCAGTGATTTCGCCGGCATCGAGCTGGCGGGCGAGCTCGCCGAGCGCCGGAGCCGCCGTTTCCCAGTCGTCCAGCGCCGATTGCAGGGATGGCGCGATGCGTCCGGCCGAGACGCAGCGCGTCAGGTCTGCCGAGACCACGACAAGCTGGCCATCCGGGCGGGTCGTGCGCAGGGTGGCGAGTTTCATGCGGGGGTCTCCTTTGATGCCGTGTTGCCGTGAGGCGATACCCCCGGCAAATCACGCGCTATAATGTTGCCACGAGCCCTAGCGATATCTTAAGGACCGGGGGCCCAGTGGTTGCGGAATATTGGCGTGAAATTCACTTTGTCCGGGTTTCGGCCCCTTGTCCTGCTAGCATTGGCGCTTGTCACGCTGACGCTCGACGTCCAGACAGCGTATGCCCAGGCAGCGCAATGCGCGCAGTTGCAGGGCGCCCTGGCGCAATTCGACAGCAACAGCGATTTTCGGCAAATGGGGGGCGGCTCCAATGCTGCCGAACAGTTGCGCCGGCAGGTTCAGCAGGCAGAAAGCCGTTATATCCGCGAAGGTTGCAATGACGATGCCCGGGCCGGCCGGCAGTTGTCGCGGAGCTGCCAGTTGATCGCCCGCGACGTGCTGGACCTGCGCGACCAGTATGGTCAGGTGAGCCAGCAGGTCGAGACCGCCAATGCCGTTGCCCAGCAGCGCGAGGCCATCCTCCAGGAAATGGCACGCTTCGGCTGCAATGCCGGATCGAGCGCGACCTTCACCCAGGACCGGCAGACGATCTTCGACCGCATCTTCGGCACCACGTCCGAGGGCGACTTCACCAATGGCGATTTCATCGATGGCGGCGACTATTGGGGCTACCAGGGCTACAACACGGTTCGCACCGTCTGCGTACGGCTGAGCGACGGGTATTTCTGGCCCATCAGCTACGCCACCCTGCCCGACTATGTCGGCAACGACGCCATGACCTGCCAACAGATGTGTCCGAACACGGCTGTCGACCTCTATTATTACGCCAATCCGGGCGAAGAACCCGAGCAGATGCGCAATATGGGCGGCTCGCTCTATAGCGCTCTGCCGACAGCCTTTGCCTATCGCGACGCCTTCGACAAGACCGCGACCTGCCAGGCGGCGCCGGTCGCCGACGGTTCGGTGTCGGTGGTGGCCAGCGAGGATGGCAGCAACCGCACCATTCTCGATATCAACGGCCTGCGCATTCCCATGCCCGTGCGTGACCCACGCGGCGTCGTGCCGGTGCAGGCGGCGCCGGTGGAACAGGTCGCCAGCGTTGACCTGGTGAGCGTGCCCCTGCCCCGCCCGCGGCCCGCCGGACCCGGCCAGGTGGCGCGCACGCCCACAGCCCCGGCCGAGCCGGAGCTGCGGATCGTTCACTTCGGTGAAAAAGCCGTCAGGGTAGTCGGTCCAGACACGCCTTACGCCCAAGCAGGACAAGCAGGGACTTGAGCTCCGGGCCGTCGTGACGGCCCGTCAGCGCCATGCGGAGCGGCAGGAACAGCGCCTTGCCCTTGCGGCCGGTCGTGGTCTTGAGCGTATCGGTCCAGTGGCTCCAGGTCGCCTCGTCCCACGGCTCGGGCGGCAGCAGAGCCTTGGCGAGAGCCAGGAAATCGCGATCCTCGTCGGCAACCACCGGCTCGACCGGACCCGTCACCAGTTTTGACCATTCAGCAATATCGGGAAATTTCACCAGGTTCTCGCGCAGCAGCAGCCACATGGCCTCGCCTTCGAGTCCCATGGACGACAGCCGCGGCGCGGCTTCGGCATAGGGCATGGCGTGGAGCAGGCGGGCATTGAGCGTGTCGAGTTCGGTCGGATCGAAGCGGGCCGAGCCATGCGAGATCATAGAAAAGTCGAGCTTTTCGGCAATGGCGTCGAGGCTGTCATAGGGCTCAACCGACAGGCTGGTGCCGGTCAGCGTGGCGACAATGGCAATGGCCAGCGGCTCATAACACTCGTCGCGGAAATCGCTGATGGACTGGCTACCGAGGCGCTTGGAAAAGCCCTGGCCCTGCGCGTCGGTCAGGAGATTGTGGTGGCCAAAGGTCGGGACGGTGCCACCAAGCGCTTCGAAGATCTCGATCTGCGTGCCGGTATTGGAGACGTGGTCCTCGCCGCGGATCACATGGGTGATGCCCAGGTCGATGTCATCGACCACGGAAGGCAGAGTGTAGAGATAAGACCCGTCGGCGCGGATCAGCACCGGATCGGACATCGAGGCGGTGTTGACGGTCTGCGGCCCCTTGATGAGATCGTTGAACTGCACCGGGCGGCCATCGAGCCGGAAACGCCAATGCGGGGCACGACCCTCAGCCTCGAGCCGCGCACGGTCTTCGGCGGTGAGATCAAGCGCGGCGCGGTCATAGATCGGCGGCTTGCCGAGGAGCCGGGCGCGAGCGCGCTTGCGGTCGAGCTCGTCCTCGGTTTCGTAGCAGGGATAGAGCCGCCCGGCAGCGATCAGCCGGTCGCGCGCAGCATCATAAAGCTCAGTGCGATCGGACTGGCGGGCCAGGAGATCGGGACGGACGCCAAGCCACTCCAGGTCGGCCTCGATGCCATCGGCGAATTCGCGGGTGGACCGCGCCAGGTCGGTATCGTCCATGCGCAGCACGTAGCGGCCGCCATGGCGAAGGGCGAAGAACCAGTTGAGCAGCGCCGGGCGGGCATTGCCGAGGTGGATGCGGCCAGTGGGCGACGGGGCCCAGCGAACGGTGACGCTCATCCGACCACCGTATCCCGGTAGCCATTGGTGATGGGATATTTGCGCCCGAGCCCAAAGGCCTTGGCGGTGATCTTGGGTCCCGGAGGCGCCTGGCGGCGCTTGTATTCGGCAATGTTGATCAGCTTCTGGATGCGCAGCACGAGATCGCTGTCGAAGCCGTCGGCGACGATGTCGGCCACCGACCGCTCTTCCTCGACCAGCGCGGTGATGAGCGCATCGAGCACTGGATAGGGCGGCAGGCTGTCCTGGTCCTTCTGGTCGGGGCGCAGCTCGGCGCTGGGCGCCTTGTCGATGATGTTCTGCGGGATGACGACGCCGGACGGACCAAGGCTGTCGCCGGGCACATGGGCATTGCGCCAGGCGGCCAGGCGATAGACCTCCACCTTGAGCATGTCCTTGAGCGGATTATAGCCGCCATTCATGTCGCCATAGATGGTGGCGTAGCCCACGGCCATTTCGCTCTTGTTGCCAGTGGTCAGCAGCATGGAGCCGAGCTTGTTGCTGACGGCCATGAGCACCACGCCACGCATGCGCGACTGGATGTTTTCCTCGGCCAGATCGGCAGGGCGATCGCCAAAGACCGGGGCCAGCTCGGTCAGGGCGCGATCGACCGGCTCGCCAATAGGAATGACGTCGTAGCGGACACCGAGCAGTTCGGCGCATTCGCGCGCATCCTTGATGCTGGCTTCCGAGGTATAGCGATAGGGCAGCATGATGCAGTGCACCTTGTCGGCTCCGAAAGCGTCCACCGCCATGGCCGCGACGACGGCGCTGTCGATGCCGCCGGACAGGCCGAGCACGACGTGGCTGAAGCCGTTCTTGTGCACATAGTCGCGAAGGCCCAGCACACAGGCGCGCCAGGGCGCCTCGTCGACCGAGGTCAGCTCGGTGATCTCGCCCTTGCTGCAGGTCCAGCCATTGTCGCCGCGCTGCCAGTCCGAGACAATGAAATCGGTCTCGAAGGACTTGCCCTGGAACACCAGCCTGTCGCCCGGCTCCATGCCGAAGGAGGCGCCATCATAGACCAGCTCGTCCTGCCCGCCGACCTGGTTGAGATAGAGCATTGGAATGTCGTCTTCGGCCGTGCGGGCGCGAACCAGGTTCTTGCGCACGTGCTGCTTGTTGCGCCAGTAGGGCGAGCCATTGGGGCAAAGCAGGATTTCCGCGCCGCGCATGGCGAGGTGCTCGCAGACCGACTGATGCCAGATGTCTTCGCAGATCGGGATGCCGATGGAGACGCCCTTGATCGTGACCGGTTCGGCCATGGGCCCGGCCGAAAAATAGCGCTTTTCGTAGAAGACGTCGTTATTGGGGAGTTCGCGCTTGAGGCGCACCGCGGTGATTTCGCCATTCTCGGCGACGACGACGGCGTTGTGGAGCCCGTTGCTGTCCTGCCAGATGGTGGGGAGGATCACCACGACATCGGTGCGATCCGTGTCGCGCGCCAGCTCCTGCGCAGCGGCCACGGCATCGGCTATGAATTGCGGCTTGAACAGCAGGTCATCGGGAAAATAGCCGGTGAGGAACAGCTCGGAGAACATCAGGATATCGGCGCCGGCCTGCCTGGCCTCATCGAGGGCCTTGCGGGCGAGGGCCAGATTGCCTGAGAGGTCGCCAACCTTGGGATTGAGCTGGGCGAGCGCGATGCGGAGCTGGTCGGTCACGGAAGCTGGCCTGATCTGCGGATGAGGAGACAATGCAAGGCCGGGCGGCCGGTTGCGCGCCAGACTTAGCCGCTCACCCAAACGAGGGCAAGCCGCTGGCCAAGGCCGCGCGGGTTTGGTAACGGATCGATGTCACTTTGATCACAAGTTGTTTTCTCAGTTAGAATCTTCGCAACCCCTCCTGCGTTGCAAAAGTTAATGCACGATAATGCTCGTAATGAACCGCCTAGCTTGCTTATGACGTATCGAATCCTGATAGTAGAAGACGAATACATCGTCGCTGCGGAGATTGAGGATGTAGTGGCCGATATGGGCTACATCCCACTCGGCATTGCCGGTGACCAGCGGTCTGCGCTCGCGCTGGCCAGCCAGACCGATATTGCCCTGGTCGATCTCAACCTGCGCGACGGCCCCACCGGCATCGGCATCGGCAAGATCCTTGCCCAGACCCATGGCGCGACCGTCGTCTTCATTACCGCAAATCCATCGCAACTCGGCGAAGGCGTGCCCGGCACCGTCGGCGTTTTGCCCAAGCCGGCGACCGAGCGTGACATCCGCGAAGCGATCGAATTCGCAGTCGCGCGACGCGTGGCGGCCGAGGCCACCCCGCCTCGCCGCATGACGCTGTTCAACTGGGGCGACGACAGCAGTTTCGCCAGTTAGTGCGTGGCCACGCTTTGCAGCCGTGACGATCGGGCCAACGCGTCCTTGGGGACGAGAATAGTCACCTCGAGCCCGCCGGCGTTCCAGGCGCGCGACAGCGTCCCTCGCATCTGCCCTTCCACCGACATGCCGACCAGGCGGGTGCCGAAGCCGGCGAGTTCGCCCGGCTCGACCACCTCGGGCCCGCCGATTTCGCGCCAGACGATCTGGTACTGGTCGCCGCGGCTTTCGCCCGTGACTTCCACACGGCCCTCGGGCCGCGACAGCGCGCCATACTTGGCGGCATTGGTAGCGAGTTCATGGAACAATAGCGCCAGGGGCGTGGCCGCCGCATCGTCGATGGCAAAGTCCTCGCCCAGGAACCGCACCCTGTCCACTTCGCCGCTGACGTCGTTATAGGGGCGCATCAGCCGGGCCAGGAAGGCCGAGATCAGCCCCTGACCCGATTGCGGGGCCGAAAAGTGGCTGTGGGGACGAACGAAATCGTGCGCCTCGCCGAGGGCGTAGATGCGCTTGCGCAACTGGTCGGCGAAGTCTTTGGCTTCCGGACGGTTCCGGGCGGAGAGGCCGATAATGCCGGTGAGCACGGCGAAGATGTTCTTGATCCGGTGGCTCAGTTCCTGGGCCACAAGCTCGCGCTCTTCGGCGGCGAGACGGGTCTCGTGGATGTCGGTGCAGGTACCGATCCAGCGCACGATCTGGCCCTCGGCGTCACGGATCGGCAGGGCGCGACCCAGCGTCCAGCGGTATTGGCCGGAATGGTGCCGCAGGCGATATTCGATCTGGTAGGGTTCGCCCGTCTCCAGCGACAGGCGCCAGGCCGCCCATGCCCGCTCCTGGTCATCGGGATGGAACATGTTGTTCCAACCCGCGCCATCGGTAGAACCGGCCGGCACGCCGGTGAACTCGTACCAGCGGGCATTGTAATAGTCGTGGTAGCCGTCGGGCAGCGTCGACCACACCATTTGCGGCATGGTGTCGGCCAGCGTGCGGAACTGCAGTTCGCTTTTCGCCAGGGCCTCGGCGATTACGCGCTGCTCGGTGATATCGACCACGACGCCGGGGAAGCGGACCGCCCTGCCCTCGCCATCCATGCGCGGCCGGCCTGAAGCCATGACCCAGCGGACGGCGCCATCGCGCGCCACGAGCCGGTATTCGCTGTTGAGCGCCGATCCGTCGGCGAGGGCCGTTTCGATCTGCTGTTGCACCCGCGCCAGATCATCGGGGTGGATTGCGGAGAGGAATTGCTCGATTGGGACGCCAAGGCCGGCCTGCAGGGGATCGAGGTTGTACATGGCGGCGAAGCGATCGTCGGAGGTGACGATATTTTCGGTGACGTTCCAGTCCCAGGTTCCAACGAGAGTGGTGCCATTGAGCGCGAGCGACAGGCGCTCTTCGCTGCGCGCGAGGGCCTGCTCGGTCAGGACGCGGTCAGTGATTTCGTGAACGATGCAGAGCGTGCCCATGGACCGGCCATCGTCGCCCACAATGGGGCTGTAGTGGAGGTCCATCCAGCCCGACTCCATCTGGCCGTGCCGATTGAGAACCAGTTCCTGATTGCGGAAATCCCATGACTCGCCATTGAGGCCGCGCGCGATGTTCTGGCGATTGAAGTCGGCGATCTCCGGCCAGGCCTCCAGAGCCGGCATGCCGAAAATGTGGGGATGCCGATTGCCGGCAAAACGCGCATAGGCGTCGTTGTAGAGAAGGTTTCCTTCTTCCCCCACCAGCATGACCATGGGCGTCGAGGCCACGATCATGGTCCGGACGGCGCCCTTGAGGCTTTCCGACCAGCCGGGGATGGGACCGAGCGAACTGGATGACCAGTCGTGAGAGTTGAACAGCTTGACCGTCGGGTCCTGTTCGAGCCGCGCCCTGGTTTCGGGATCGGCGTTGGGAAACAACGTCTTGGGCATGGGCTACTCGTCGGACGCGAACAGGAAGGGCGGCTCTGCCGACAAGAGAGACCACACGCCAAGCCTCATAACGTAGAGACCTGGCGTCTGGTTCACTTTGAGCGGCGGATTATTCGCCCGCGGCGCGCTGTTGCCGCTGCGGCTTCTGGGCATGCACTTCCTCGGCGACGAGGAAGGCCAGCTCCAGCGCCTGGCTGGCATTGAGGCGCGGGTCGCAATAGGTGTTGTAGCGGTCCGACAGGGTGGCCTCGGTGACGGCCGACACGCCGCCGACGCATTCGGTAACGTCGTCGCCGGTCATCTCGATATGCACGCCGCCGGCATAGGTGCCCATGTCGCGGTGCACGTCGAAGAAGTTCTTCACCTCGCCCAGCACGCGGTCAAACGGGCGGGTCTTGAAGCCGGTGGAGGCCTTGACGGTGTTGCCATGCATCGGATCGCAGCACCAGACAACGGTGCGGCCGGCCTTTTGCACGGTCTCGATCAGGCGCGGCAGGTGCTCATGTACCTTGTCGACGCCGAAGCGCGAAATCAGCGTGATGCGGCCAGCCTCGTCGGTTGGGTTCAGCCGGTCGAGCAGGCGCAGCAGGTCGTCATTGGCGAGGCTTGGGCCGCACTTGATGCCGATGGGATTGTGGATGCCGGCAAAATACTCGACATGCGCCTCGTCGGGATTGCGGGTGCGGTCGCCGATCCAGAGCATGTGGCCCGAGGTAGCGTACCAGTTATTGGAGATGGAATCCCGGCGCGTCAGCGACTCTTCGTAGCCGAGCAGCAGCGCTTCGTGACTGGTGTAGAAGCTGGTCTGCTTGAGCGCCGGGGTGTTTTCCGGATTGAGACCGAGCGCGCCCATGAAGGTGATGGCGTCGTCGATGCGGCGCGCCACTTCCTCGAAACGGGTGTCCCAGCTCGAGCCCTTCATGAAGCCCATGGTCCATTCATGGATGCGGGTGAGCTCGGCATAGCCGCCCATGGAGAAGGCGCGCAGCAGGTTGAGCGTCGCGGCCGACTGGCGATAGGCCTGCAGCAGGCGATCGGGATTGGGAACGCGGGCGGCTTCTGTGAAGGCGATGTCGTTGATGATGTCGCCACGATAGGACGGCAGTTCGACACCGTCGATGACCTCGGTATCGGCCGAGCGCGGCTTGGCGAACTGACCGGCGACGCGGCCGACCTTGACCACGGGCTTGCTGGCGCCGTGGGTCAGCACCACGGCCATCTGCAGGAAGACGCGGAAGAAGTCGCGGATATGGTCCGCGCCATGTTCGGCAAAGCTTTCGGCGCAATCGCCGCCCTGCAGCAGGAAGGCCTCGCCGCGCGCAACGGCAGCCAGGCGGGTCTTTAGCTCGCGCGCCTCGCCGGCAAAGACCAGCGGCGGGAAGCTGGCGAGCTGGCGCTCGGCATCGGCCAGTGCCGCCGGATCGGGATAGGCCGGCACCTGCCGGATCGGCTTGTCACGCCAGGAGCTGGGGGTCCAGGTGGTCATATCGGCAGTTCCTTGCGCAGGCGAAGTTCAGCGAGGGCGGAATACCAAGGCCCGCAGGCCCGGACAAGGGCGAAAGGGCTAAACCCGTTCGCCTCCGCGATAGACATAAGTCGGGGCCTTGAAGGTCACGAGTTCTTCGGCGGCAGAGGGGTGGAGCGCCATGGTGCGGTCGAAATCGGCCTTGGTGGCGCCCATGCTGACGGCAATGGCGACGAGCTGGATCATCTCGGCGGCGCCGGGTCCGAGGATATGGACGCCCAGCACCCTGCCCTCGTCCTTTTCGGTGATGAGCTTCAAAACCATGCGCTCGGTGCGGGACGAGAGCGTGCTCTGCATCGGCCGGAACTTGGCGAGATAGACGTCGATGTCGCCATGGGTGGCCGCCTCCCCTTCGGTGAGGCCGATGACGCCGATCTCGGGCTCGGAGAAGACCGCCGTCGGGATCAGCGAGTGATCGACCTTCATCGGCTTGTTGTTGAACAGGGTCTCGGCAAAATACCAGCCTTCGCGGATGGCCACCGGCGTGAGCTGGGCGCGGCCAGTGACGTCACCCACCGCATAGATGGAGGGCGTCGAGGTCTGCGAATATTCGTCGACCAGGATATTGCCGCTGTCGGTAAGTTTGACCCCGGCCGATTCGAGCCCAAGACCTTCGATATTGGCACGCCGGCCGGTTGCGAACATGACCGCGCCGAAGGGTGCCGAGACGCCGTCGCTGAAGGTCGCGGTGATGTCGTCCCCGGTCTTGGCCAGCGACTTGATGGTGGTCTGGTAGATGATGCGAATGCCGCGATCGATCAGGCCGGCCTCGAGGCCCTGGCGCATGTCCATGTCGAATTCGCGCAGGATGCAGTGACCGCGATAGATGATCGTGGTGTTGACGCCGAGGCCCGCGAAGATGGTGGCGAATTCCACGGCAATATAGCCGCCGCCCTCGATCAGGATGGAATGCGGCAGAGCCGGCAGGTCAAAGGCCTCGTTAGAGGTGATGGCCAGTTCCTTGCCCGGAATATCGGGAATGAAGGGATGGGCGCCTGTCGCCACGAGGATACATTTGGCGGACAGGTCGCGCCCGTCCTTGAGCAGTTTCACGCCATTGGGGCCGGTGACCACCGCGCGGTCGCGGATGATCTCGACGCCGGGCTTTTCGAGATTGCTGGTATAGGCATGCTCGAGCCGGGTGATTTCCTTTTCCTTGGCGGCGACCAGGGTCGGCCAGTCGAAGCTGGCATCGACCTGCCAGCCGAAGCTCTCGGCAATGTCGAACTGGTCCTTGAAGCGGGCGGCATAAACATAGAGCTTCTTGGGCACGCAGCCGCGGATGACACAGGTGCCGCCGACGCGGAATTCCTCGACAACGGCGACCTTGGCGCCATAGGTCGCAGCCATGCGCGCGGCGCGCACGCCCCCCGAACCGGCACCAATGACGATCAGGTCATAGTCGAAGTCCATCTGAGCCCCCAGGCATTGCATCGTATTCATCGTCTAATGCCGATGAATATGGTGTCGGCTTAGCACCAAAAAAAGACCCCGCACAAGGCGGGGTCAATGGTCGTCAGTCCAAACGGATCAGAGTTCGATACCCTGCTCGCGCAGTTCGGCGCGCACCTTGGCGAAGAACTCGGTGCGCAGGTTGTTGGTGTAGACCTGCAGCACGCGCCGGATATCGGCATTGAGATCGGAATTGGCCTGGGCCAGCTTCTGGCCGGTGGGCGATTCATAGAAGGCGACGATCTCGGTCAGCTCTTCGAGCGTGAAATAGATGGCGTAGACGCGCGCGAACTGGTCGAGCAGCTCGCCCTTGCGGCCGTTATATTCCTTGATGACCTCGCCGATGGCGGTGTTGGTCTGGTCCTGGATTTCCGGATTTTGGGTGACGATCTGGCGCATGGTGTCGATGCCCAGCTCGACCACGGTGGTCTCGAAGATGGCGCCACGGTCCGTCAGGTCGATATACTTGCGGGCCATGGCCAGCTGCTCGGGCGCGACTTCCTGCGCAGCCGCAGGAGCAACGGCCACCATGGCCGCAAGCGCTGCAAAACCAAGGCTGCGCGCGAAGTTACGAATATTCCAGTTAGCCATCGTGTCCCGTTCCAACCTGATCAGTTGCCCTTGAGAAGAGTTTCTACGCCATTTGGCGTCGCCACATAAGCCTTGCGGCACATTTTGAGGAACAGTCCATGCTGGACGACGCCAGGAATGTCCAAAAGCTCAGCCGACAGCGCTTCTGGCCGCGAAATGCGGCCAAAAAAAGCATCGAGGATGAGATGCCCGCCATCGGTCTGGAAGGCCTCGCCGGCCGCCGCCTCGCGCAGCTTCAGCGCGCCTTCGGCGGAATGGGCTGCCATGATATCGGCAATGGCGCGCCGGGTGGCCCCGAGACCGAAGCGATTGACCTCGATGGGCAGCGGGAAACGGCCCAGCGTGTCGACGACCTTGGAGCCATCGGCAATGACGATCATGGCGCCGGAGGCCGCAGCGACGATCTTTTCGCGCAGCAGTGCACCGCCGCCACCCTTGATGAGATTGAGATCGGCATCGAGCTCGTCGGCACCATCGACGGTGATGTCCAGCCGCTCGAGCGTGTCGAGATCGGAAAGCGGTATGCCGCATTCGCGCGCCTGGCGGGCCGTGACTTCCGAAGTGGGCACGCCGACAATGTCGAGGCCGGCAGCGACACGCTCGCCCAACAGCTCCACGAAATGCCGGGCGGTCGAACCCGTGCCCAGCCCGACCTTCATGCCCGAGGTGATCTCGGCAACGGCCCGGGCGGCGGCCTCGCGCTTGAGCGCCTCACTCATGGCTCTGCTCCTCTTGACGTTGCCGGGGTGTGGCAGGCGCAAAACGCCGCGTCAAGCCGATGACGCCGCCCTGTTCACGGTTTGGTGACTCGCAAGTGTAACCGGCTGGCAACACAATAAGGCGATGATACGGCAGTTGGGGCGGAAAGAAGGCGCGGCACTTCCTGACTTTTCGCATTCCAAGTAAAGAGCGCAACGTCGCGGGCACGAATCAATTGCCGGCGCATTCAGAGGCCAAGTGAAGATGAGCATCATCAAGACTGCATTTGCGATCGCCCTGTCGATCCTGCTCGCGGCAAGTGTAGTCGCGCCGGCGAGCGCCGCAATCTGGTATAATCCCGATACCAATCAGTTCGAAGAACGCGCCTCCGCCGTGAACCGCGGTGGCAGCCCGATCAAGAAGCAGGTCGTCGACTATGAAACCGACCAGCGTCCCGGCACCATCATCATCGAGACCGGCGAGCGTCGCCTGTACCTGGTGCTCGAAGACGGCAAGGCCCTGAAGTATGGCATCGGCGTCGGCCGTGACGGCTTCACCTGGTCCGGCACCCATCGCATCACCCGCAAGGCCGAGTGGCCCGGCTGGACCCCACCCCCGGCCATGCGCAAGCGCGTGCCCGACCTGCCGGCCTACATGCCCGGCGGCCCGGACAATCCGCTCGGCGCCCGTGCCCTTTACATCGGCTCGACCCTTTACCGCGTGCACGGCACGTCCGAGCCTTGGTCCATCGGCCAGGCCGTCTCCTCGGGCTGTATCCGCCTGACCAATGACGACATCACCGACCTCTACGAACGCGTCCAGGTCGGCGCCCGGATCATCGTCAACCACTAAGACCTTCGCCTGTCAGGTGATGCTGGCCTGCAAACGGCCAGCTTCCGGTCCTCACGTACGGATGTACGCTCCGGTCCGGTTCTCGAAGCCAGCCATTTTCGGCTCAGCCTGACCTGACAGACTTGGTCCTAGCGTGAACATGGGTCGCCGATTTGGCGGCCCTTTTCATTTCCGGCGCTTTTCGCTGGGCTGTTTGACGACTAGATTACGCCCATGACTGGTTCGACCTCTCCCCAGCGCCACCTGATCGACGGCTTCGGCCGGCGCGTGTCCTACCTGCGCATTTCGGTGACCGACCGCTGCGACTTCCGCTGCGTCTATTGCATGGCCGAGGACATGACCTTCCTTCCCAAGAAGGATGTCCTGAGCTTTGAGGAAGTGGAGGCCATTGCCGGCGCCTTCATCGCCCGTGGCACGACCAAGATCCGGCTGACCGGCGGCGAGCCGCTGGTGCGGCGGGACATAATGAGGCTGGTGGAAAGCCTGGGGCGCCGCATCGGCAACGGGCTGGATGAACTGACCATCACCACCAATGGCAGCCAGTTGGGCAAATATGCCGAGGGCCTCCATGCTGCCGGCGTGCGGCGGATCAATGTGTCGCTCGATACGCTCGATGCCGGCCGCTTTGCCGAGATCACCCGGCGCGGCAGGCTGGACCAGGTGCTGTCAGGCATCGCGGCGGCGCAGGCGGCGGGCCTTGCCATCAAGATCAACATGGTGGCGATGCGCGGCGTCAATGACGACGAGATCGAGCCGATGATGGACTGGGCCCACGCCCAGGGCATGGGCCTGACCCTGATCGAGGGCATGCCACTGGGCGAGGTCGGCATGGACCGGGTCGACAGTTACCTGCCGCTGCGCGAACTGCACGAAAAGCTGTCGCGACGCTACAGCTTCACACCGCTCGACAAGCGGACCGGCGGCCCTGCCCGCTATGTACATGTGGCCGAAACCGGTGGCACGCTGGGCTTCATCACCCCGATGAGCCACAATTTCTGCGAAAGCTGCAATCGCGTGCGGCTGACCGCGACCGGCCAGTTGTTCCTGTGCCTGGGGCAGGACGACCAGGTCAACCTGCGCGACGCGTGGCGCGACGGCGGCGCCGAAGGGCTCGACGCGGCGCTCGACCACGCCATGCGCATCAAGCCCAAGGGGCACGACTTCATTCTCGACCGGACACACACCACTCCGGCGGTGGCGCGGCATATGAGCGTCACGGGTGGCTAAGCCGCCGGTCGACCCGACGGCCCTGTGGGCGCTGTTGCGCGCCACCTTCCCAGACATGTCACCGCTCGAAGCGCTGAACGAGGGTGAAGACTCCCGTGCCTTCGCTTTCCAGGCGGGGAATACCGGCTACGTGGTCCGGATCAATGCCTCGGCCGCGGGGTTCGAGAAGGACCGTCTGGCTTTCGCGCAGTTTTTCAGTTCGGCCGTGCCGGTGCCCGAGGTGGTCCAGATAGCCCGTCTCGGCACCGAGGCGTGGCTTTGCGTTTCCGCGCGCCTCCCCGGAATGACATTGCAAGCACTGCCGCGTGGCGGCGCTTTTGCCTATGGCGAGGCGTTGGGCGGGGTCATGGACGCAATGGCGGCGACTCCCGTGAACGGCACGGGCGCAGGACCGTTGGGCGCCGACGGGAACGGATGCTTTTCGACCTGGCCGGATTTCATCGCCGATGTCAGCCGGTGGACCTGGGAGGGACTGGCCGAAGCAGACCAGGCATTTGCCGCGCAGGTCGTATCTGACGCCGAGCGCATGGCGCACGCGCTGCCCGACCGGAGGCAGCTCGTGCACGGCGATTTCGGCTCCAACAACGTGCTGGTCGGTGACGGGCGCGTCACCGGGGTGATCGACTGGTCCGAGGCGATGTTGGGCGACCCGCTCTATGACCTCGCCAACCTGTTGTTCTGGCGCCCTTGGCTCGACTGCATGGAGCAGCAATGCCGTTATTTCGAGATCCACCAACCGGAGCGGCTGAGGGAGCGTGATACGCTGCTGACCTATCAGTTGCGGATCGGGCTCCAGACCCTCCACGACGCGATGCGTGACGGGGACGGGGATATGATGCGCTGGACTGTGCAACGGTGCGCCGACATCAGGCTTGCCGCAAAAGCGTGAAGGAACGCGCCGATTCCGCAGCCGTTGCCACCCGGACATCAATAGAAAGTCCGGACAATGCGACAGATCGTTTTCGTGCATGGCATGTTTCAGAACCCCAAGAGCTGGGGAAAGTGGCTCTCTTATTTCGAGGAGCGTGGCTATGAGTGCCTCGCGCCGGCCTGGCCGCTCCACGAGGGCGAACCGGCGGCGCTGCGGGCCAATCCGCCTGATGGGCTGGGTGAACTGGATCTCAAGGGCGTTCTCGCCAGCGTCGAGCAGGTGCTGCTCGGCCTCGACGCTCCTGTCGTCATCGGCCATTCGGTGGGCGGGCTGGTCGCCCAGATCATGCTCAATCGCGGCCTTGCCGGCAGTGCCGTTGCGATCAGCCCGGTGGCACCCAATGCCATGGTCGATCTCGACTGGGGCTTCATCAAGAACAGCGCCACGATCGCCAACCCGCTCAAGGGCAATGAACCGGTGGAGATTGACGCCAAGACCTTCCACGCGGCCTTTGCCAATACACTGAGCGAGGCCGAAGCGGCTGCCGCCTTCGAGCAGTTCGCCACCCATGACAGCCGCAATGTGCTGCGCAGTTGCCTCGGGCCGGATGGCCATGTCGACTTAGACCGCGAGCATGGGCCGCTGTTGCTGATCGGCGCAGAGGAAGACCAGATCATCCCGGCGCATCTGGTCGAGAAGAATGCCGAGGCTTATGAAGACAGCGTCGGCATGGTGAGCCATCGCGCGTTCCCGGGTCGCAGCCACTATATCTGCGGGGAGCCGGGCTGGGAGGAAGTGGCCGCCCACATTGCCCAGTGGCTCGAGGAAAACAGCGCGCGGCCGGGCGACAGCCTGGGCGGTCCGTCGATCGGCACGACGCAGCGCTAGCGGCCCGGCGCCCGTTCGATCAGCTCCACGAGAATGCCGTCGGGATCGCGCACAAAGGCAACCCGGCGGATCATTTCGCGGTGGATGGCATTGCGCGGGCGCTCGACGATCTCGACACCGGCGGCCTCCAGCGTCTCGATCATGCCGTCGACATCGTCGAAGGCGAAGGTCAGGTGCCGCATGCCGGCCTCGCCACGCGGCACATCGCGGGAGCGTTCGGTCGCCGGGGGCACCGGGGCGGACACTTCCAGCATGCCGCCACCGGCATCGAAAAAACCCATTTCACCGCCGGCAGAGGACTTGCGCAGCGCGAGGCGCAGGCCGAGCAGGCCGCAATAAAAGCCGATGGCGCGATCCATGTCGCGCACCGTCATCCCCACATGTTCGAACCCGAGCAGCATCCGAGAACCCTCCCCGGCTTTCGCGGGCCTATTTGTCGTCGTCGACGACGATCGCAAAATCGAGCGGCAGCGCCGTTGTGTACTTGATCTGGCCCATGGCAAAGGCCGAGCTGACATCGGTCAGGTTGATCTTGCCGATCAGCCGTTTGTAGAAAGCGTCATAGGCTCCGATATCGGGCACGACGACGCGCATCAGGTAATCGACATCACCGCTCATGCGGTAGAATTCCACCACTTCGGGAAACTCGTCCACCACGCCGGCGAATTTGCGCATCCAGGCATCGTTGTGCTCGTTGGTCTTGACCGAGACGAAGACGGTGACGCCGACATTGACCTTGGCCGGATCGAGCACGGCAACGCGGCGCTGGATCACCCCATCCTCTTCCATCTTCTGGATGCGCCGCCAGCAGGGCGTGGTGCTGAGGCCCACCTTGCGGCCGATTTCGGCCACCGGCATGGTCGCATCCTTTTGCAGGAGCGTCAGAATCTTGCGGTCGATCTTGTCCAGCGCCATTGCGGTCTCATGAAGTCGGATGAAATCAGATTTTAACTTGGGCGCATTTCGGCGCGCCCGACGACAGCAGCAGTGCCATATCGTCCAAAGTTACGCAATAAAATTGCTCACGAGAATTTGCGTCCCGCCGCAAGTCAATCTTAACCATGCCGGGCCCGCGCCGCCAGCCCCTACGTCCTCGTCGGGCCTCTTCCGCCCGGTCGGATTTCACCGGCTGTTAACCACGCCCGCCTTAGGGTCGATCCCTGTTGTGGCGAGCGCGTTTTATGCTTGCGTCCTTGTGTAATGAGTAAGTGTCGTCCATGCCGGTTCCCGATGCCGATACCCGTCCGCGCGACGGCAAGCGCGCAGCGCAGAAGACCGTGCTCGAGGCCCGCCAGCGGCTGACGTCCAGCTCGGGCACGCGCGCCGATTTCGACTTCGAACTCATGCATGACTATGCTGATAGCCGCATCGGCGCGGCCCTGCCCATGGCGGCCATCGTCTGCATTCTCGCATCAGTCGCCGCGCTCTGGGTGCCGATCATGGTCACCGCACTCTGGGCCGGCCTCGTCATCGCCAGCCTGTTGATCGTGGTGTTGACCGCGCGACGCTTCAAGGCTGCAGACCCGGCAAAGTTCAACGCCGCCCGCTGGACCACGCGCTTTGTCGCCGCTGAAAGCGTTGGCGGCCTGGCGCTGTCGCTGCTGGCCCTCTTCACCTTGGTCACCGACCCGGAAGCCCTGGCGCCCGTCATGTTCGCCATGGTGCTGGTGACCATCGCCGCCAACGCAGTGGCGACCCATACCCTGCCCCCGGCAACGCTGATGAGCACGCTGCCGGTGACGATCACCGTGTCGATCGCGCTGGTGGCGCTGGGCGGCACGCTGAACTTCACCCTGGCCGCCGTGGCCGTCTGCGGCGAAATCTTCTTCCTGTTCCTGGCCCGTCAGCTTCATTCCTCCGAGCTCGAAACCATCTCGCACCAGGCCGAGAAGGACACGCTGATCTATGAGCTCGAGGAAGCGCGCAACATGTCCGACGAGGCCCGCCGCCATGCCGAGCAGGCCAATATCGCCAAATCGCAGTTCCTCGCCACGATGAGCCACGAGCTGCGTACGCCGCTCAACGCCATTATCGGCTTTTCCGAAGTGCTGAAATCGGAACTGCTCGGTCCGCACCAGGTGCCGCAATACAAGGAATATGCCGGGGACATCCATTCGAGCGGCCAGCACCTCTTGAACCTCATCAACGAGCTGCTTGATCTCAGCCGCATCGAGGCCGGCAAGTACGAACTCAACGAGGAAGTGGTGTCGCTGGTCGACATCGCCGCCGACTGTCGCCGCATGATGGAGTTGCGCGCCAAGTCCAAGGGCATCGACCTGGTGTTCAGCGTCGGCGACAACCTTCCGCGCCTCTGGGGCGACGAGCGTGCCATCCGCCAGGTGGTGCTGAACCTTCTCTCCAACGCCATCAAGTTCACGCCGCAGCAGGGCAAGGTCGTGCTGGTGGTGCAGCGCAGCGCCGATGGCGGACAGCTCATTTCGGTCAAGGACAACGGTCCGGGCATTCCCGAAAACGAAATCGAGACGGTGCTCTCGTCCTTCGGCCAGGGCTCGCTGGCGCAGAAGACGGCCGAACAAGGCGCAGGCCTCGGCCTGCCGATCGTGCAGAAGATCATGGACCTGCATCAGGGCCGCTTCGATCTCTTCTCCAAGTTGCGCTTCGGCACCGAAGTCATCGCCACTTTCCCGCGCGCCCGCGTCATGGATGCGCTGGCGCCGGTGGTGGAAAAGCGCAACCGTCTCGAAATCTATTCGGAAGCCGGCTGATCGCATCACGCCGAAATTTGGCCTCTTTATAGACGAGGATCGGCGCACTGGAGTCGCCATGACCAATAAAGCCGTCCTCGTCGTCCTTGCCCTTTTGACTGCACCGCCGGCCATCAGCGCCCAGGAGGCCGCTCCGGCCCCGGCACCGAGCCAGACGGCCCCCGTCCCCACGCCGGCCCAGGAAAACTTCGACACCAGCTATCGGCCGTCGCCGTCGATCTCGGCGCGGGTGCAGCGCGAATTCCTCGATCGCATTCGTTGGTCAGCCGGTGCGGCGGCACGCGACAGCCTCGCCGATGCCTTTGCCGAGCGGCCACCGGTGGAGATTTGGCTCGAGCTCGTGGCCAAGGATGGCCTCGAAGCCAACAACGTGGTCGACGCCCTCACCGCCTACTGGATCCTCAACTGGGTGGCGGCCAATGGCGCCTATACGGCGCAGATCGATTCCGCGCCGGTGCAGCGCCAGTTGCGCATCGCCTTTGCCAGCGAGCCCAGCTTTCACAAGCTCAGCGACCAGCAGCGGCAGGAAATGGCCGAGGGCTATATCCTCGATTTTCTGGTCGAGCACGCCGCGCTCAATACGGCCGTGGCGCAGCGCGATGTCGATGCGCTCAACAAGCTCTCGGCCTCGGCCATCCTGCGCTTCCGGCAGAACATGAAGGTCGATCTCCTGGCCGTGGTGCCCGGGCCGAATGGCTTTGGTGGCCGCAGCGCGCCCCCGCCCCAGGCTCCGACCCCGACCCCTGCGCCGGCGGCCGGCGACTGATATCGGCGCTCAGTCCGCCTTGCCGCTGACGCCGGCGCTGTCGAAGGTCGCCATGTTGTCGTGGAGGTGAAGGGCCGTCTTGGCCATGACGGCGGCCAGCGCCGCGCCGCTGCCTTCGCCCAGCCGCAGACCGAGATCGAGCAGGCCCACCTGCCCCATCTTTGCCAGCGCCTTGCCATGGGCGGTCTCTGCGGAGACGTGGCCGAAAAGGCAATGATTGATGGAGGCCGGATTGATGGCGTGGGCAATGGCGGCTGCGGTCGTCGCCACATAGCCATCGATGATGACGGGGACCTTCTGGTGGCGCGCGGCCACCAGGGCGCCGAGCATGGCACAGATCTCGCGGCCGCCGAGGCGGGCGAGGATGGACAGCGGATGATCGAGCGCGCCGGCATGGAGTGCCAGCGCACGATCCACCGCATCGGCCTTGCGCGCAAGGCCCGCATCATCGACCCCGGTGCCACGGCCGACCCAGTCGGCGCCGGTGCCGCCATAGAGCGCGGCATTGATGGCGGCGGCGACCGTGGTGTTGCCGATGCCCATTTCCCCCAGGCAGATGAGGTCGGGCTTCCCGGCCACGGCTTCCATGCCATAGGCGATGGTCGCGGCGCACATCTGGTCGTCCAAAGCCGCTTCCCGGGTGATGTCGCCGGTGGGCAATTCCAGCGCCAGTTCGAACACGCGCAGGTTGATTTCATGCAGCGCGCAGATCTGCGAGATGGCAGCCCCGCCATTGGTAAAGTTGGCGACCATCTGCGCTGTCACCTCCTGCGGGAAGCTCGAGACGCCCTGCGCGGTGACGCCATGGTTGCCGGCAAAGATGGTGACCATGGGGTTGGCAAGGCGCGGCTTGGCGCGGTGCTGCCAGCGGGCCAGAAACTCCACCAGTTCCTCGAGCTTGCCCAGCGAGCCGGGCGGCTTGGTCAATTGCGCATCGCGCTGGCGTACGGCCGCGACGGCGGCGTCATCCCCCTCGGGCACGGCGACCAGAAGTTCGACAATATCGGCATAGGCAGGGTTCAAGGCAGGCATGGCAAATCCGACATGCTATGGTAGGGAGGGGCGCGACCTTGTTGCCCATTACGGAGCGAAAAGCAATTGACGGACGGGGCACGCGAGAGCCGGCCAGACGACACGATCGAAGCCGAGAGCCGCGACAGCTATCGCCCCGATCCGCGGCGTTCCGGGCTAGGTCTCAAGGACGACCTCGTCATGGCGCTGCGCTTTTTCTCGCGGTTGCCTGCCGGCGACGCGCCGCATGAACGCCCGGACCTCGGACGCATCGCCATGGCCCTGCCGCTGGCGGCGGTGATCATGGGCGTACTGCCCCTGCTGCTGCTGCTCGGCGGTGTCTGGCTCGGGCTGCCGGCCTATTTCGCGGCGGCGCTCAGCGTCGCCGCCATGGTGCTGGTGGGCGGCGGCATGATGGAGGACAGCCTTGCCGATGCGGGCGATGGCCTCTTCGGCGGCACGACGCCCGAGCGGCGGCTCGAAATCCTCAGGGATAGCCGCCACGGCACCTATGGGGTCGCGGCGCTGTGTCTGCTTCTGGTCCTGCGCGTGACGGCGCTCGGGAGCGTGGCGCTGGCCAATCCGCTGGCGGCAGCCGGGCTTTGGCTGGCGGCGAATATTGCCGGACGTTCGGGGGCGCTCTGGGTTGCGGTGGCCCTGCCCCCTGCCCGCGCCGACGGCGCCTCCGCCAGCGCCGGCACGCTGCCGGTATCGCAATTTGCGGTCGGCGCCGTTTTTGCCACCCTGCTGGTCTTTGTCATCGGCGCGCCCGCATCGAGCCTTTTCGGCGTCATTTTCGCGCTGGTCGCCGTGGCCCTCGTCGCCCTGGGCTGGACGGCGCTGTGCCGCCGGCTGGTCGGCGGACAGACCGGCGATCTGATTGGCGCGGCGGCGGGTCTGGGCGAGATTGCCGCCCTCACCGTCCTCCTGATCTTTGCGTAACGGCCTTGAAATAGCCGCCGCGACTTCCTTAATCCCAAGCATGGGCAAGCGGACGACAACACCATGATTTTCATCGGCATTGCGCTTCTCATCGCTGCGGGCCTGGTGCTGCTGATCAGCGCCGATGCCGGGAGCCTCCTCGGCTTGACCCAGATGCAGACGGCGCAACTGGTGCCGATGCTGATCCTGCTCATCATCTTTGCCGGCGGTCTTTTCACCCGGCGGCACAAAGCGTCCGAGCTGATCGGCGGCCTGTTTCTCTGGGGCGGGCTGTTCGCCGCGGCCATGGTGACCTATGCCTATCGGGACGAGTTGCTCGGCGTCGTCAGCCGGGTGGCCGGCGAATTCCAGCCGGGGGTAGCAGTGGTCGACGGCGAGGCCGGCACGGCAACGTTCCGGCGCGGGGCCAACGGGCATTTCGAGGTCAACGCCACCATCAACGGCCATACGACGCCGATGATCTTCGACACCGGGGCCAGCGCCGTGGTGCTGACCGTAGCCGACGCGCGCGAGGCGGGCATCGATGTCGCAGGCCTGCGCTACACGGTGCCGGTCGCCACCGCCAATGGCCAGGGTCTTGCCGCCCGTACCCGGCTCGATTCCATCGAAGTGGGCGGCATCGTCCGCCGCAACCTCACCGCCTTCGTCACGGAAGCCGAAGCGCTGGACCAGAGCCTCTTGGGCATGACTTTTCTCGAAACGCTGACGCGCTACAGCGTCACCGCCAATTCGCTGGAACTGGTGGATTAAGCAGAAGGGCCGGTCTTTCGACCGGCCCTGATGTTTCGAGCACCGGAAATCAGCTGACCGGGAACTGCGTTGCCTGCCCTGCCACGATGTACCAGGTGACGAACAGCGCATTGATGAATGCGCCGGGCAGGTAGCTGCCTGTCCGCCGGTAGGTGAAGGTGGAGAGGAACGCGATAATGGCCATGAGCGGCAGGAACTGGATCGCCACCACCGTCATCAGCGGATCGCTGAACATGAAGAGGTGTCCCGCGATGAGCAGGTTGCCGTACTCGATGACGAGGAACACCAGGAAACCCAGCGCCAGCGCAGCGATATTGCTGAGATACTGCGTGAAGCGGCTGTCCCCCGCCACCGACAATCCGGTGTGAAGGCCACGCAGGGCCAGCACGAAGAACAGGGTGAAGGGCACCAGATAGACAAGGGCGATCTTGGCCTGCACCAGGCTCAGCGGTTTCAGCGCCACGACCCAGAAGCGGAAATCCACGGTGAAGAGGAACGCCGCCGCAAGGACGAAGAGATAGCCGATGCCCACGGTGGCCAGCGCAATCAGCAGCGAACCGAGCACGTCGCCCCGCGCCTCTACCCTCTGACCCCGCAGCACGAAGCCCAGGGCGAAGACGATGAGGCCGTTCAGCACCGCCCAGAAGGCGATCTGGCTGGTAATGGTCTGGGGCAGCAGCGCCGAGCCGGGCAGCAGCTGGGCACCCCAGCCAAGGAACAGGAAGTACGTAAGGACCGGTACGAAGGCGCTGATGGCAAAGGTCAGCCACCATTTGCCGTTGCGCGCGGCGTAGGCGGCCCCCGATGGCGCCTTGCGCAGCCGCGCAAAAGCCTGGGTCCCAAGAAGCAGCTCAAACGTGCCGGCCAGCAGAACCACGAAACCGACCAGGGCGATCAGCGTGCCGATTTCCTTCCACAGCCATATCTGGTCGCTGGAAGGGATGGGCTCGGCGCCGTCCAGCGTCTGGGCGAACCAGTCGATGGAATAGCCGATGGCTTCGGGCGAGATATGGTCGCCCGGATGAGTCGTATTGGGCATCTGCAGCACACGGGCCGTGCCAGCGGCGATGTCGCCATAGACCTGGCCGGGCACCACTGCCTCCGTCGCGCCGAACACGGACTGCAGTTTGGGGCTCGAGGGCGTGTCCTGGGCCCGATCTACACCCCACATCAACTGCGAGAATTCGTCGTACTTGGAAAACACCACCGCGAGGTTGCGCGGCCATTCGGTCGAGCCTTCCTGCGCAAAGGGTGCGCCGGTGCTCGAGCCTTCCAGCACCACGGCCTTGTAGGCGTCGGGCATGGTGGCGGCAGCGGCCAGAACGGTCCAGCCGCCCATGGAATGGCCTTCGAGACCGATATTGTCGACATCGACGAGATCGAGGCTGCGCAGATAGGCCAGCGCGGCCGGGCCGCCAAAACCATTGGCAAAGGCCGGCGCATCCGAATAGCCGTGGCCCGACTGGTCGAGCGCCAGCACCACATAGCCGCGGCGGGCATATTCGATGGCGAAGCCAGCCTGGGTTTCTCGGCTGTTGATATAGCCATGCACGGCGAGAATCGCCGGCGCCTTGTTTTCGGCCGTCACCTCCGGCGGCACATAGAGCAGACCGCTCAGCACCTGCCCATTGGTGCCGTTGAAGCGGATGTCGCGGATCGAAACGCCGCCCGATGTCTGGATGAAATGCGCCAGCAAGGCGCCGACAAGGATAATCACCCATCCCAGATGGAACAGGCGCGCGTTCTTGATCATGTCAAATGCTCCCCAAAGACCGTTCGTTTGCTCTGTCTGACGGTCAATCGCCATCGCACTATACCGATGAACGAAACAAAAGCGAAGCCAAACGAAACAAGTTTTTGGGGAAGCGAAACTCGTGGGTGAGAGGCTGGTTCCGGGCAACCGCCTGTCGCGCTCGTTCGTGGTTCCGCCATCGGCCTTGACCCCAGGACCACTCCCTGCGGTCGCGACAGTTGCGAATGGCTCTCGGATCAAGTCCGGGAGCGGCACAGCGGTGTGGATGGCAAGTGCTCAGCCAAGGGCCAAGGTCGGGCGATTGCCCGCCCGGCAAGCTCAGTCGGCCTCGGCCATGGCCCGCTGTTCCACCGCCGCCAGGGCCCGCATGAACACTTCCGGACCGGCGCCGGGGCGGCAGGCGTCGACGCTCATGATCTGGCGGAACTGCCGGGCGCCGGGACGGCCATTGCAGAGGCCCAGCATGTGGCGGGCGATATTGTTGAGCTTTGTTCCCCGTCCGCGTTCGGCCTCGGCATAGCCGGCCATGGCCTGCATGACCTCGGACAGGTCCGGAACCGCGTGAACGTCGCCGAAGATGCGCGCATCGACTTCGGCCAGCAGCATGGGATTGTGATAGGCGGCGCGGCCGAGCATGACCCCCTTCATGTGCTCGAGATGGCCTTCGGCCTGCTCAAGCGTCTCGATGCCGCCATTGATCATGGTCGGCAGCGGCGCGAGGTGCCTGGCGAGGCGATGCACGCGCGGATAGTCGAGCGGCGGTATGGTGCGGTTTTCCTTGGGGGACAGCCCCTGCAGCCACGCCTTGCGGGCGTGCACATAGAGCGCATCGACCCCGGCCCCGACCATGGCGTCGGCGAAGCGGTCGAGGCTTTGCTCGGTGTCCTGATCGTCGATGCCGATGCGGCATTTGACGGTCACAGGACGATCGGTGGCATCGCGCATGGCGCGCACGCAATCGGCGACCAGATCGGGCTCGGCCATCAGGCAGGCGCCGAAGCGGCCGGACTGGACCCGATCCGACGGGCAGCCGACATTGAGGTTGAACTCGGCATAGCCATAGGGCTCGGCGATACGGATGGCCTCGGCCAATTCGCTCGGGTCAGACCCGCCGAGCTGCAGCGCCACGAGGCCCTCATGCGCGCCAAAGGCGAGATGGCGTTCGGCGCCGCCATGGATGATGGCGCCCGTGGTGATCATCTCGGTGAACAACAGCGCATTGCGCGTCAGCAGCCGGTGCAGCGTGCGACAATGCCGATCCGTCCAGTCGATCATCGGCGCCACCGAAAAGCGGCGCGCGCGCTCCAGTGGTGTCGCGTCGTGGATCTCGGCCTGCGTCAAACTCGTCTGCTCCAGCGTGTGATGCGCTTGCAATAAACCGGAACGAGGGCGCGAGGAAGGCCATGTGGGCCACCACACGGAAGTCTGATCTGGATCAAAGCGCGCGGCAGCGCGTTGTCCCAGAGTGGCAAACAATTCAAGCGTCAAAGGAGTTCGCCATGTTTTCCAACATCATCTGCGCCATCGATGGGTCTGAGCTCAGCATCAAGGCGCTTCGCTATGCCGTCGAACTGGCGGTCAAGACCGGCAGCCGCATCACCGCCGTCACCGTCACGGAAACCTCCGTCGTGCTCGCGCCGGGGTCGGAAATGATGATGGTCGACACGACTTCGCTCATCACCGACCTCGATGCCGCCAAGGCCGAGAGCGCCAAGGGCATCCTGGCGGAAGCCACCGCCGTGGCCGAGGCCTCCGGCATCGCCATTCGCGGCATGCATGTGACCAACAGCCCCGCCGCCGAAGGCATACTCAAGGCCGCCACCGAGATTGGCGCCAATCTCGTGGTCATGGGCTCGCACGGCCGCAGGGGACTCGGGCGCCTGCTGCTGGGTAGCCAGGCCTCGGAAGTGCTGGCGCATGCGCAGGTCCCGGTGCTGGTGGTGAAATAGACTAACATGTCAGTTCTGGCGCAGGGCGGGAAAATGGGCTACACGCCCGTGACTTCCCTGCACCAGAGCCCAGCATGACCCCGACGCCGCCCCGCAGAATAGCCGTCATCGACATCGGCAAGACCAATGCCAAGGTGGTGCTGATCGACAGCACGACGCGGGGGCAGGTGGCGGTGCGGACCACGCCAAACAAGGTGCGCCACGACGGCCCCTACCCGCATGCCGATGTCGACATGCTCTGGGATTTCATCACCGCTGCACTGCGCGACATCCATGCCGAGCATGGCATCGAGGGCATTTCCATCACCACGCATGGCGCGACCGGCGCGTTGCTGTCGGACCAGGGCCTGGTCCTGCCCGTTCTCGACTATGAAAGCGATGCGCCGGATGCGGCCGACGAGGCCTATGCCCGTGTTCGCCCGCCATTTGCCGAAACCCTGTCGCCGCGGCTGCCCAACGGACTCAACTGGGGTGCGCAGGTGTTCTGGCAATCGCGCGCTTTTCCTGAGGATTTCGCGCAGGTCAGCGCCATCGTCGCCTATGCGCAATACTGGGCCTGGCGGCTCACCGGCGTCCTGGCCAGCGAAGTCACCTCGCTCGGCTGCCACACCGATCTCTGGGCCCCGGACAAAGGCGACTTTTCGAGTCTCGTCGATGGCCAGAACTGGCGCAAGCTGTTCCCGCCGGTAAAGCCCGCCGCCTCGGTGATCGGCACGCTGCTGCCTGCGGTTGCGGAGGCTACCGGCTTGCCGGTGACGACGCCGGTCACCACCGGCATCCACGATTCCAACGCCTCGCTCTTGCCGCATCTGGGCGCGCTGGAAGCGCCGTTCACCATCATCTCGACCGGCACCTGGTCGATCCTGATGACGGTGGGCGGGCATACGGGCGCGCTCGACGCGGAACGCGACAGCCTCGCCAATGTCGATGCCCATGGCCGGCCGGTGCCGACGGCGCGCTTCATGGGCGGGCGCGAATTCGACACGCTGGTGCCCGAGATCGCCGAGCCGACCCCCGCCGACATTGCCCATGTGATCGCCAATGACGTGCAGGCGCTGCCCAGCTTCGCGCCCGGCGTCGGCCCGTTCGGCGGACAGAAGGGCCGTTGGACCGTAGATGAATTCACGCTGACGCCCGGCCAGCGCACCGCCGCCGCTTCGCTTTACCTGGCGCTGATGGCGCGGGCCTGCCTCGATCTTTGCGGGCTGGGCAAGTCCATTACGCTCGAGGGTCCGCTCGCCCGCAACCGGCTGTTCGGCGAGGCGCTGGCGGCGCTGAGCGGCGTGCCGGTCTTTGCGTCTGGCGATGCCACCGGCACCAGCCTCGGCGCGAGCCTGCTTTTCGGCGGCAGTCTTGCGCAAGCGGCTGGCAGCCATGCACTATCGCCCCTGACCGCCAGCGGTTTCGACACCTATGTCGAGCGGTGGCGGCAGCGCACGGCAGGCTGACCCAGGTCCGGCACGGCGGTCGCCCACAGGAGATCGCCATGGCATTGCACAAGCATCGCGTCGTCATCATCGGAGGGGGTTTTGGCGGTCTCGCGACTGCCAAGGCGCTGGCCCGCGCCGATGTCGAAATCACGCTGATCGACCGGCGCAACCATCACCTGTTCCAGCCCCTGCTCTACCAGGTGGCAACTGCCGCCCTGTCGCCGTCCGAAGTCGCCTGGCCGATCCGCCACCTCTTGCGCCGACAGGCCAATGTGCGCGTGCTGATGGGCACGGTGGTGGGCGTGGACAAGGCGGCCAGGGCGGTGCTGCTGGAAGACGGCGCGCGCCAGCCCTACGATACGCTGGTCCTCGCCACGGGCGCGCAGCACGCCTATTTCGGCCATGACGAATGGGAAGAACATGCCCCCGGCCTCAAGACCGTGGAGGACGCGACGGCCATCCGCCGCAAGCTGCTGCTGGCGCTCGAGGCTGCCGAACGCGAGACCGATGCCGAGCGGCGGCGGGCGCTGCTGACCTTTGCCATTATCGGCGGCGGCCCGACCGGCGTTGAAATGGCCGGCGCCATTGTCGAACTCGGCCGCGCCAGCATTCGCGGCCAGTTCAACACGCTCTCGCCCGATGACCTGCGCGTCGTGCTGATCGAAGGCGGCAAGCGGGTGCTGCCCAATTTCTATTCCGAACTCTCGGCTTATACGCTGGATGCGCTCAAGCGTATGGGGGTCGGTGTGGAGCTGGGCAAGCCGGTCAGCGCCGTGGACGCGGAAGGCGTCACCTATGGCGATCGACATGTCGCGACGCGCACCGTCATCTGGGCGGCGGGTGTCGCAGCTTCCCCGGTGGCGAAGTGGCTGGGAATCGAAGGCGACCGCGCCGGACGCATCAAGGTGGAGCCGGACCTATCGGCGCCCGGATTGCCCGATGTCTTCGTGATCGGCGACGCCGCCAGCGCTGTCAGGGACAATGGCAAGCCGGTGCCCGGCGTCGCGCCCGCTGCCAAGCAGATGGGCCGGCATGTCGCCCGCCTCATCCAGCGCCGGATCGGTGGCGATACCACACCCCTCCCCTTCGCCTACAAGCATGACGGGGATCTCGCGACCATCGGCAAGAGCTCGGCAGTGATCGACTTTGGATGGATCAAGCTCAAGGGCTGGTTCGCCTGGTGGGTGTGGGGCCTCGCCCATATCTATTTCCTGGTGGAAACCCGGACGCGCATCTTCATCACCATGAGCTGGCTCTGGATCTACCTCACCGGCCAGCGCAGCTCCCGCCTCATCACCCATGGCGACGCGACGAAAACGCGGCCGCTGGAAGAGGTGAACGATAACTAGCCATCGTGGCTGGAACCCCTCCCCTTCATCATTGCCCGGCTTGACCGGGCAATCCATCTCGCAATGGCATGGACCACCCGATCAAGTCGGGTGGTGACGATGGGGGGACCATCAGCTTTCCAACGCCTGCCGGCGTCAGTCTTAGCGCTCGATGACCTCAACCGCCGTGTTGGCCTTGGCCAGCATGCGTTCGCGCAGCCAGATATAGAGGCCGCTGGCGACGATGATGCAGACACCAAGGATGAACCACTGGTCGGGCGGCTGGTTGAAGATCAGCCAGCTCGCGATCGAAAGATAAATGAGGCTGAGATAGCTGAACGGCGCCAGGGTCGCGGGGCTCGCGAAGCGATGCGCGACTGAATTGAGATAGTGGCCACCCAGACCCGCGGCGCCCATGATGAAGAAGGCCACCCAGGAAATGGGCAGGCTGGGCCAGGTCCAATCGGTAAAAGCAATGGGCAGGAGCAGGATGACCGGGGTGGCGCCGGCATAGAATTGCTGGGTCTGGGCCGTGTCGACGCCAGCCAGCTTTCGCGTCAGGATCGAGAACAGCGCGAGGAAGAAGGCACAGCCCAGGCTCAGCAGCGCTGCCGGCTGGAAGGCCTCCGTGCCCGGCCGCACGATGACCAGGATGCCGCAGAAGCCCACGCCGATGGCCAGCCAGCGCCGCCAGCCGACCTTTTCGCCGAGGAGCGGCCCGGACATGGCGCAGATCATCAGCGGCGAGGTGAACTGGATGGCGCTGGTGACGGTCAGCGGCAGGAATTTCATGGCGAGGAAATTGAGGCCCGTCGTGATCAGCAGGCAGGCGCCGCGCAGGATTTCGAGCTTCAGATTGTTGGTGCGGAACAAGTCCTGGCCGCTGACCGGCAGGAACAGCAGCAGCAGAAGCACCAGATGCATGCCGTAGCGAACGAAGACGATTTCGCTGGTCGGCAGGCCTTCCACCGACAGCCACTTGGCCGAAATATCGAGCACAAGCAGCACCAGTTGCGACGCCAGCACCAGCATGATGCCCAGATTGGCGCGGCTTTCGATGGGGGAGACGGTGGTCATGAACACTTCCGGCCGCAGAAGACGCGGCTGGTTCACCGATGACGGACCGGGGTGGGTAAGTCAACCGGGCATGTATGGAAGGGATGGGTGCGAACACCTGCGTGTGTCGCCACCCCACCCTCAGTCCCTCCCCATCAAGGGGAGGGAGGCGCTGGCTGCTGCGCCTGTGTTCATCGTCTCCCTCCCCCTTGTGGGGAGGGATCAAGGGAGGGGGTCTTTCTTCTCCGCATCGGGGAGAAGGTGGCGCGCAGCGCCGGATGAGGGGGGAGCCAGAGCGGCGATCTGAAGGCGGCCTTGGGTAGCTGCACCCCTCCCCTCACCCGTCTCGGCCTTCGGCCGATCCACCCTCTTCCCAATGGGGAGAGGAAAAGGATCAAAACGTCTCAGCCAGGTGCCTCACCTTGAGTGACCCCGCCAGGTCCTCCGACGTCACAGCCGCACCGTGACGGGGAATGAACGTCAGCTCAACCGGCTTGCCCGGTAGCAGGGTCACGGCGTTGTCGGAAAAATAGCCGGGCAGATCGACCGTGGCGGTGGCGAAGAAGGCGGGGGTGCTGCTTTCGAGCGTCAGCACGGCCGAGCCGTCGCGATCGCTCCAGGTGGCGTTGATAGACGCGCCGGGCAGCTCGTAAGCCTTGTAGGGTTTGGGGAAATAGTCGTTGGCGCCCAAGACGTTGCCCTGAGCATCCTTCCAGGTGAAGTACAGGAACTCGTCTGCTTCCAGACCCGACACAGGCAGCGTATGGACGGTGATGGCAGCATCGGCGCCAACGGCGCTGTTGCCCGAGAAGACCACGCGGCTCTCACCCGTCACCTTGACGGCGAGGACCTCCAGCGCGACCGACACAGGCTTGCCGGTGTCGTTGATGGCGCGGAGGGCGATCTCTGTATTGTCCTTGTTGGGGACGGCCACGAGATTGACGAGATTGTAGAAGCGGCGCGCCATGTAGTGCATCAGCTTCCACTGCCCGCCATAGTCGAGGCTCGACCACGAGGCGACCGGCCAGATGTCGTTGATCTGCCAATAAAGCGTGCCCATGCAGCGCGGCTTGGTGGAGCGCCAGTATTCGATGGCCGTCTTGATGGCGAGGCCCTGCTGGATCTGGCTCAGGAAGACCATCTGGTCGAAATCTCGCGGGAAGCGGAAGTAGCGGTTCATCGTCTCGATGATGCGCGCATTGCCGCCATTGTTGCGCTGGTGATTTTCCATCACCGGCGAGGACGGGTTGCGGTCCTTGGGCTCGGAGAATGTCTCGATGACATTCATCGAGGTGAAGCTCTGGAAGCCGAACTCCGAGGCAAAGCGCGGATTGATCGAGCGGTAGGCGTCAAAGCTCTTGGCCGAGTGCCACACGTCCCAATAGTGGAGGTCGCCGCGGGTGTCCGAATGCCAGCCATCGGAAAAATCGAGATAGCCGAGCGACGGCGAAGACGGCCAGAAGCGGCGGACAGGGTCCTCGTCCTCGACGATGCGGTGCAGCAGCGAATTGAGGCGGTCGTAGTTGGCGAGGTACCGACCCGGATCGGCCTTGGTCTCAGGATACCAGTTGAGCGAACCGATGACCTCGTTGTCGCCGCACCAGAGGGCGATCGAGGCGTGGTGGCTGAGGCGGCGCACCTGCTGGGTGATTTCGGCTTCCACCGAGGCGAGAAATTTCCGGTCCGACGGATAGCTCATGCAGGAGAACATGAAGTCGTGCCAGATAAGGATGCCAAGCTCGTCGCAAAGGTCGTAGAACCAGTCCGGCTCGTACTGACCGCCGCCCCAGATGCGCAGCATGTTCATGTTGGCCGCCCTGGCGCTTTCCAGCAGGTCGCGGATGACTTCAGGGGTGACGCGCGTCGGGATGGCATCGGCCGGGATCCAGTTGGCGCCCATCATGGTGATGTCGCGGCCATTGACCCGGCACTTGAAGGAGTGGTCGATCTCGTCCCTCTCGATGATCCATTGCAGATCGCGAAGGCCGATCTTGCGGGTGGTGATTTCGCCTTCGAGATTGGTGACCAGCTCGTAGAGCGGCTGGGCGCCCTGCCCCGACGGCCACCAGATGCGCGGATTGTGGATAGTGATGTTGTGGGTGAAGACGTTATCGCCCTTCTGCACCGAAACCTTGTCGGTGACGACCTGGCCGTCGATCGTGTGCTCGAGTTCAACCTCGCCGTGAGCGAAGGCAAAAAGCCAAGTCTTTATCGAGAGTTCGACCGAAGTCTCACCATGAACCTGGTCGACCTGCACGCTCTCCTGGCGCGCGAGGCGCGACTTGCGCAGGCTCATCGTGCCATAGACCCCGATGGGCATGAGGCAGATGCCCCAGTCCCAACCCGCATGGCAGGCGGCCTTGCGGATGAAGTTCATGTGGATGCCCTTCAACCCATTGGTCTGGTAGTTGTAGGTGAAGGGGATGGGGAACGGATGGGCGTCGGCCCGGGCCTTGGCGACATCAGGGGCAATGTCGAAATCGATGCGCAGCGTGTTCTCGCCGTCGCGCACCTTGCCGGTCACGTCGATGTCGTTGCGCAGGAAGCTGTTGTCGGTGCGGCCCACCACTTCGCCATTGAGGAAGATGGTGGCGATGCAGTCCACTTCGGCAAGGGTCAGCGTCAGGTAGCCGTCGATGTCGGATGCGGAGGCATCGAACCGGCGCTCCACCGACCAGGCGGTCTCGTTGACCCACATCACCACCTTCTCGTTCTCTCCGAAATAGGGATCGGGGATCAGGTCGGCGGCGAGGAGGGCATGGTGCACATCGCCCGGCAGGGTGATGTTGGTGGCGATGTCGCGCGCCGGCGCCGACAGGGAAAACTGGCCACCCAGGTCGAGGGCGGAATTGCGGGCAACCACGGTCATGCGACTCTCCTCCGGCATCGGCTCTGGCCGATCCGGTCTGGGCAATACCAGCCCCTGCAATCGATTTCAATGCAACGTTACAATGGATTTTAGGCGAGGTGCCTCTGCCTGGCGTGGGGACCGGCAAGACCTATGAAATCCGGCCGGCATTAGCCGTTCTCCAATATTTCGGAGAGGTTCTTTTCCACAATATTAGGACTTGTGCGAATAGGTTTGCGCGACGAGGTGACTATCTTATGTCCGTGTTGCGACGCATCACTGGAATATTCTCCGAACCACCCAACGCAGACGAACTGGCGTTGGCGCAATGGAGCGCACTCAGCCGGCAAGTGCCGCTGATGTACGCGATGCTGGTCTCCAACTCGCTGATCCTGGCCTGGACGCATTATGGCGTGGCCCCGGTCGAACTTACCCTATACGTCCCGGCGGTGCTGGTCGCCCTCAGCATCCTGCGCACCACTCTGTGGTGGATCAAGCGGCACCGGCTGCCCACTGCCGATCAGGCGCGCGCGAACCTGCGATCCATGATCTGGGTGGGCGCAGCCCTCGCGCTTGGCTTCACGGCCTGGAGCTTTGCGCTTTTCCCCTTTGGCGACGCCTATCTCAAGTCGCAGATCGCCTTCTACATGGGCATTACCACCATTGGCTGCATGTTCTGTCTGATGCATGTGCGAACCGCCGCATTGGCCGTAGGCATGTGCGTGCTAGTGCCGTTCACCGCCTTTTTCGTGGCCTCGGGACAGGACACGCTGATCGCTATCGCCATCAACATGGCGCTCGCCGTGGCGGCGCTGCTGATCATATTGCTCGGCAATAACCGGGACTTCGCGGACCTCGTTGCCTCGCGCGGGGAAATGGCCCAGCGTCAGGCGGAAACGCAGCGCCTGCTCGAGGAAAACCATCGCCTGGCCAATATCGACAGCCTGACCGGCATTCCCAACCGGCGCAGCTTCGAACGCGAACTGGTGGCCCGGCTGGAGGCCGCACAGGCCCAGGGCCAGTCGATCACCGTGGCCCGCATCGACATCGACAACTTCCGCTCGGTCAACGAGGTCTACGGCCAGATCACGGGCGACCTGGTGCTGGCCGAGTTGGCCAGGCGCCTCGCCGTGGTCAAGCGCGGGAGCTCGTTCCTCGCTCGGCTCGATGGCGACAATTTCGCGCTGATCATGTCCGAGGTGCGCTACGACAAGACCGGCTATCCGCGTTGCGCGCAGGTTATCACCGATGCGCTGCGACCGTCCTTCGACCTGCCGCTCGGGGTGGTCCGCATCACCGCCTCGATGGGCATGGCCGCGTCCCGCCCCGGCGATACGGCCGAGTCGCTGTTCGACCATGCCGACTATGCCACCTGGATCGCCAAGCGCGACACACGCGGCGGCTGCATCGAGTTCGACGACAGCCACCTCAAGGACCTGCGCAAGACCCGGCATATGGAGCACCTGCTGCACACCGCCGATCTGGACGAGGAAATCTACATCCTGCTGCAGCCGCAGTTCGACGTCTCGTTGGGCGAGACCACCGGTTTCGAAGTGCTGGCGCGCTGGCGCAGCCCGATCCTCGGCGAGGTTTCGCCGGTGGACTTCATTCCCATGGCCGAGCGCACCGGGCAGGTGAACCGGGTGACCCAGGCCGTGCTGCGCAAGGCCATCGCCGTCGGCGCGCAATTGCCGCGCAGCATCCGCCTATCGGTCAATCTGTCGGCCAATGACATCGGCTCGACCTCGGCCATCGAGAAGATCGTCGCCATTGTCGGGGCCAGCCCGACACCCACCCGGATCGATTTCGAGATCACCGAAACGGCGGTCATGCGCGATCTCAAGCAGGCAAACCAATCGCTGCTGGTGCTGCTGGGCCTTGGCGCCCGCATCGCGCTGGACGATTTCGGCACCGGCCATTCGAGCCTCACCCATGTGCAGAAACTGCCGCTGCATCGCATCAAGATCGACCGCAGCTTCGTGGCCGAGGTCAACAACGATCCGGCCAGCCGCGCCATCGTCAAGACCATGATCGACCTCTGCCGAAACCTGGGCATTTCCTGCGTCTTCGAGGGCATCGAGACCGAGGAGCAGTTGCGGGCACTGGTGGCGCTGGGCGGTTCGGTGATGCAGGGCTATCTGTTCGGCCGCCCCATGACGGCCGATCAGGTGGCCGATTACCTCAAGCGCGAGCGCGGCCTCAAGCGTCTCGAAGGCCGCGCTGCGAGCTAAGGCAAAGGGCGGAGTTTTCCCCGCCCTTCTTGTATCAAGCCGCCGGAGCAGCATCCAAGTCGAGAAAACCACCCGACTGGCGTTCCCAGAGCATGGCATAGTGCCCGCCCGAGGCCAGAAGCTGGGCGTGGGTGCCCTCTTCCACGATGCGTCCCTTTTCCAGCACTACCAGGCGATCCATGGCGGCGATGGTGGAGAGGCGGTGGGCAATGGCGATCACCGTCTTGCCGGCCATCAGCATGGTCAACTGCTCCTGGATCGCTGCCTCGACTTCGGAATCCAGCGCCGAGGTGGCTTCGTCGAGCACCAGGATCGGGGCATTCTTCAGGAGCACCCGGGCTATGGCGACGCGCTGGCGTTGTCCACCCGAAAGCTTGACGCCCCGCTCGCCGACATGGGCGTCGTAGCCCCGGCGGCCCTGCGGATCGACGAGACCCATGATGACGTCATGGACATTGGCCTGCTCGGCGGCCCGGATCATCTCCTCGTCCGTCGCTTCGTGACGGCCATATTTGAGGTTCTCCCGCACCGAGCGATGCAGCAGCGACGTATCCTGGCTGACGAGGCCGATGGCGGCCCTGAGGCTTTCCTGGGTGACATCGCGCACGTCCTGTCCGTCGATGCGGATGGTGCCCTCCTGCACGTCGAACATGCGCAGGGCCAGGTTCACCAGCGTCGACTTGCCCGAACCCGAGCGTCCGACAAGGCCGATCTTCTCGCCCGGTGCGATGGAGAGGCTGAAGTCGTCGATGACCGAGCCCTCCTTGCCGCGCCAGTAGTTGAAGTGGACCTTGTCATAGTCGAGCCCGCCAGCGGTCACCGCGAGCGGCTTGGCTTCCGGCGCATCAAGCATGGTCAGGGGCTGCGCGATGGTATCCATCGAGTCCCGGGTCGTGCCCACCTGGCGGAAGATGTTGGAGCCGATTTCGAGGATCCAGCCGCTCATGTTCATGATCTGCAGGGCGAAGGGGATGGCTGTCGCCACCGCCGCCGCACTCAGCGTGCCATTGTTCCAGCCCGCCAGGGCCAGCCAGGTCACCGACACGACCAGCGCCGCGTTCAGCATGAACAGGATGGACCACATGTATGTGAAGACCCGCATGAGTTTGCGGAACTCGATCACGTGGTCCATGACGCTGTCGGACACATACTTGTCCTCATGCCCGCCGGTGGCGAAGGTCTTGAGCGTCTGGATATTGGTGTAGCTGTCGACGATCCGGCCCGTCATCACCGACTTGGCTTCCGAGAGCGTCTCGGAATATCGGGCGATGAGCGGCATGGTGATGGTGAAGAGGATCGCGTAGAGCAGCAGCCATACGCCGATCGGCACCAGCAGGACCGGATCGAGCTGGGCCAACACGACAATGGCCACGACCACGAAGACCAGCGCGTACCAGGCAGCGTCGATGGTGAGGTTCACCCCGATCTCGATGGCTTCACCGGCCTGGATGATCTTGTTGGCGATGCGACCGGCAAAGTCGTTCTGGAAGAAGGTCCAGCTCTGCCGGATGACATGCCAGTGGCTCTGCCAGCGGATCAGATCCACGAGATTGGGCACGATGCCGTGGTTGCGGATCAGCGTGTCCAGGAGGAAGGCCAGCGGGCGTACCAGCACGACGACAAACACCATCCAGAGCAGCGTCTGGGTGTGAAGATCGAAGATTTCGCCGGGATTGGTGGTGGCCAGCATGCCCACGACCAGCCCGACGAACACCGGCATCAGCGCATCGGCGATCGAGCCGATGGAGACGAGGATGATGCGGAGGACGAAGGCGCCCCGGAACTGGCCGATAAAATAGCCCACAAAGGGTTTTAGACCCATCGGCGGCTGGCGGTTCTTGGCCAGGGCGGTGGGCGAATAGAGATTGTCGAAGTAGTCGACGACGCGGTTGAACATTTGTTCTGCTCTTTTTTGAGCCGCGCCTGATGCAGACTGCGTGGTCGCGATCAGGTTCGGTATCGATCCGATTTGGCTTGCGTGTTGGCGGTCATACGCACAGCGGGATGGCTGATATTTCGGATCATGATGATGTCACCCATTGGGGTACTCCTCTTGGTTGTTGGTTCAGTCGTGAGATCGAGCCCGTGGCCCCACCTCACCCTTGGCCCCTCCCCCTCGAGGGGAGGGAGACGATGAACAGCGGCTTTTACGGCCACTGAATGCTGACCCACCCACCGGATCCCCTTCTCCCCTTGAGGGAGAAGGTGCCCGAAGGGCGGATGAGGGGTGGGCGATCTTTCCACCTGCACTTAGTGCGTGGAGAGAACCCCTCACCCTGCAATTCTGCTGAACGCAGAATTGCTATCCCTCTCCCGCAAGGGGAGAGGGGCTGAAGGAACCTACTGCGCCGCTTCCTCCGGCTCGTCGATCTCGAGGAAGCCGCCGGACTGGCGGGCCCAGAGCTGGCTGTAGATGCCGCCGCTGCCGACAAGCTGGGCATGGGTGCCGGTTTCGACCACCTTGCCCTTGTCGAGCACCACCAGCCTGTCCATCATGGCGATGGTCGAGAGGCGGTGGGCGATGGCGATCACCGTCTTGCCCTGCATCAGCATCTGCAATTGACCCTGGATGGCCGCTTCGACCTCGGAGTCCAGCGCCGAGGTCGCCTCGTCCAGCACCAGGATCGGTGCGTTTTTCAGCAGCACGCGGGCAATGGCGATACGCTGGCGCTGGCCGCCCGAGAGCTTCACGCCCCGCTCGCCCACATGGGCGTCATAGCCCTTGCGGCCCTGCGGGTCGGTCAGCGTTTCGATGAAATCGGCGGCCTCGGCCTGCTCGGCGGCGGCACGCATCATTTCCTCGGTCGCGTCGGGCCGGCCATAGAGGATGTTCTCGCGTACCGAGCGATGCAGCAGCGAAGTGTCCTGCGTGACGACGCCGATATTGGCGCGCAGGCTGTCCTGAGTGACATGGGCGATGTCGTGCCCGTCGATCAGCACGCGCCCGTCGGCACGGTCATAAAAGCGGAGCAGCAGGTTGACGATGGTCGACTTGCCCGCGCCGGAGCGGCCGACAAGGCCGATCTTCTCGCCCGGGCGAATATGCAGGTTGAGGTCCTCGATGACGCCCGACTTCTTGCCGTAGTGGAAGGAGATCTTGTCGAATTTGATGTCGCCATTGACCACCGGCAGGGTCTCGGCATCGGTCTTGTCGGAGACGACGCGCGGCAACGAGATGGAATTGATGCCATCCTTGACCGTGCCGATATTCTCGAACAGCGACGACATTTCCCACATCACCCACTGGCTCATGCCCTGGAAGCGCATGACGAGGCCCAGCGACACGGCCAGCGTGCCGGGGGTCATGGCGCCGCCCATCCACAGCCAGATGCCCATGGCGCCGACCGAGAACAGCAGCAGCGCATTGGACCACAGCACCAGCATGTTGAGCACGGTGAACAGGCGCATCTGCCGATAGACGGTATCGAGGAAGCCATCCATGGCCTCCTTGGCATAGGTCTCTTCGCGGTTGGAATGGCTGAAGAGCTTGACCGTGGCGATATTGGTATAGCTGTCGACGATGCGGCCGGTCATCATCGAGCGGGCATCGGCCTGGGCCTGCGAAATCTTGCCCATGCGCGGAATGAAATAGATCATCAGCGCAATGTAGGCGGCCAGCCAGACCAGGAACGGAATGGCAAGGCGCCAGTCGGCCGAGGCGGCCAGGATCACCGCGCCGGTGAAATACACCGTCACATAGACCAGCATGTCCAGGAGCTTCATCACCACTTCGCGCACGGCGAGCGATGTCTGCATCAGCTTGGCGCCGATGCGGCCGGCGAACTCGTCCTGGAAGTAGCTCATCGACTGCCGGATCAGGTAGCGATGCGCCATCCAGCGGATGCGCTGCGGGAAATTGCCCAGCAGCGTCTGGTGCATGGTCAGCGTCGAGATCAGAGCTATGCCGGGCACGATGAAGACGATCATCGCCCCCATCAGCGCCAGCTTCCAGCCATCGGTCTCGAGGAAGGTGTCGGGATCGGCCGCGGCAAGCCAGTTCACGACATCGCCGATGAAGCCGAAGACGATGATTTCGCCGATCGCCACCAGCGCCGCGGCAACCGCCATCAGCGCCAGCCACTTCTTGGCGCCGTGGCTATAATGCAGGCAGAAGGCAAGCAGCCCCTTGGGCGGTTCGACAGGATCGCCCTGGGGATAGGGATCGAGGCGAGTTTCAAACCAGCGCATCATTGCAGAGACCTCACTCAGTCAGACAGCAGCTCGCTTGTGGGCCAAAACCAGTCGGCCGCCCTGTCGGCGGAATGATGGCTTTGATGGCCGACGGGCGGTGCCGTGCGGAAATTTTGGAACCAACGCTCGTGCCGACCGTCTAGGGCGCAGAGGAGCATCGTGCAGACAGCTTCATAGTGCCTCCTCCCGATACCGACCGAAGGCCGGTAAAGAGTCATGCTATGCAGCCGAGAGCCGCATAGGTTACACGAGAGCGACGAGTCTGCTGTGACCAGACAGACACAGATGAAGAAACTTCCTTCATCTCAATTCCTTCACGGAGCCGGCCCCCGCATATCCGGGCCCTTCCGTTTCCGAATAACCGGGGTTTCCCGCCGGCGCGGGAATGACATGGTGGGCCGGAAGTGGCACACCGGACGAGACCCAAGAACAACTGGACCGCGGAATGCGCACCGAGACCGAACAGACGATCTACCTCAAGGACTATGCTCCCACGCCATACCGGATCGTGTCAGTGGAGCTCGACTTCAAGATCCTCGAGGACAATACGCGGGTCCGCGCGCAACTGACGATCGAGCCGCGCGAAGGGACCGCGCCGGGCACGCCGCTGGTGCTCGACGGTGATGAGCTCAAGCTCAATTCCGTCGCACTCGACGGCGCGCCTCTGGTGCTCTCGGCCTATGCCAGCGATGCCAATTCGCTGACCCTGGTGGAGCCGCCGCATCGCCGCTTCGTGCTGGAAACCGAAGTGACGCTCGACCCGGCGGCCAATACCAAGCTCATGGGCCTTTATCGCTCCAGCGGCACCTGGTGCACCCAGTGCGAGCCCGAAGGCTTCCGCCGCATCACCTATTACCTCGACCGGCCGGACGTGCTCGCCCCCTTCAAGGTGCGCATGAGCGCGCCGCTCGCCCTCGCCCCGGTATTGCTCGCCAATGGCAATCTCGTCGATCAGGGCGACCTCGGCGACGGCATGCACTTTGCCGTCTGGGAAGACCCGTTCCTCAAGCCCGCCTATCTCTTTGCGCTGGTGGCGGGCGATCTCGGCTCGATATCAGACAGCTTCACCACCATGAGCGGCCGGCAGGTGGCGCTGGGCATTTACTGCACCCACGGCAAGGAAAGCGAATGCCTCTATGCCATGGACAGCCTCAAGCGCTCCATGGCCTGGGACGAACGCCGCTTCGGCCGCGAATACGATCTCGACGTCTTCAACATCGTCGCCGTCTCCGATTTCAACTTCGGCGCGATGGAGAACAAGGGACTCAACATCTTCAACGACAAGCTGGTCTTCGCCCGGCCGGAGACCGCGACCGATGCGAATTACCACAGTATCGAGCGGGTCATCGCCCACGAATATTTCCATAACTGGACCGGCAACCGCATCACCTGCCGCGACTGGTTCCAGCTCTGTTTGAAGGAAGGCCTGACCGTCTTCCGCGACCAGGAATTCACCTCCGACGAGCGCAGCCGCCCGGTGCAACGTATCCACGACGTGCAGAACCTGCGCACGTCGCAATTCCCCGAGGATGGCGGCCCCCTCGCCCATCCGCCGCGCCCGGACAGCTTCCGCGAGATCAACAACTTCTACACGACCACGGTCTACGAAAAGGGCGCCGAAATCGTCCGCATGCTGGCCACGCTCCTGGGCGAAGCCGGCTTCCGCAAGGCCATGGACCTCTATTTCGAGCGCCATGACGGCGAGGCCACGACGATCGAGGCCTTCATCAAGGTATTCGAGGATGCGAGCGGCCGCGACCTCAGCCAGTTCGCCACCTGGTATCTGCAGGCCGGCACGCCGCAGATCGGCGTTTCCGACAGCTACGATGCGCAGAGCCAGACCTATACGCTGACCCTCACCCAGAAGGTCGACCCGACCCCGGGCGAACCCACCAAGAAGCCGCTGCTGATCCCGGTGCGCTTTGGCCTCATCGGCCCCAATGGCAGCCCGATGGGCTGGAACGCGGTGTCCGGCGGGACGGTGGAGGGCGACCTGATCCTCCTCGACAGCGAGACGACGACAATCTCCTTCACCGGCGTTGCCAACAAGCCCGTGCCGTCGCTGTTCCGCGGCTTCTCGGCGCCGGTAAAGGTCACCTCCAGCCTCGGGCAGGAGGACCTCCTGTTCCTCGCCCGCCACGACAGCGATCCGTTCAACCGCTGGGATGCGCTGCAGACTGCCTCGACCACGCTGATCGCCAATGCCGCTCAGGGCAAGAGCTGGACCGACGGCGAGGTGGATGCGCTGCGCCAGGCGCTGGTCGACACGCTGGACAACCCAGACCTCGATGATGCCTTCAAGGCGCAAGCCATCGACATCCCGGCGGAAACTGTGGTCGGGCGTCATATCGGCAAGGATGTCGACCCCGATGCCGTGGCCGCAGCGCGCAAGGACCTGGTCAAGGCCCTGGTCGGCCCCATCGCCGACAAGCTCGCCGATCTCTATCGCAGCCTGGAGGTCACCGACCCCTACAGCCCCGATGCCGGCCAGGCCGGGCGTCGTTCGCTGCGCAACGGGCTCCTCAGCCTCCTCGCCACCGGCTCCGACCTTGGGGCCGACCTCGCCACGCGCCAGTACAACAATGCCACCAACATGACCGACCGCTATGCGGCCATGGCCATTTCGGCGCGCAACTGGACCGAGGGCGCCCCTGCCCTGCTTGGCGACTTCCGCACCCGCTTTGCGGGCGATCCGCTGGTGTTCGACAAGTGGCTCACCGCCTCGGCCCAGGCGCCCGATGCCGGCGTCATCGAGCGGATGCGCGCAACGCTGGCCGCCCCGGACTTCCCGCGGACCAATCCCAACCGCCTCCGCTCGCTGCTGGGCAGTTTCGTGATGTCCAACCCGGTGCAGTTCACACGCACCGATGGCCTCGGCTTCCGCTTCATCACCGAGGCCGTCGCCAGCATCGACAAGGTCAACCCACAGGTGGCCTCGCGCATCCTCACCGGCTTCCGCATCCTGCCCACGCTCGAAGCCGGTCGCCGCGAGGCGGGCATCGAAGCGCTCAAGGCGCTGCGCGAGCAGCACACGCTGAGCCGCAATGTCGGGGAAATCCTCGACCGCATCCTGGCCGGTTGAGAGACCAAAACCATGGGGTCGCCGAGGCGGCCCCTTTTTGTCACCAGGTGACGATTACCGCTGACAGTCTGCCAGCAAATTGCCTGCGCAACTTTGGAAGAATTTTTTCTTCGCGCTAAGTGATTCAGCCGACTCCGCTTTTTCCGGTTCGGCGGTTTTGGCCTCCAAAGGCGCTCTGGACAAGCAGGGGCGACCTGATTCATACCTTGTTAAGAGCGGTTCGGCTCGGGGCTAAGTCTTTACGAGGATGGAGAATTTCATGCGGTCGTCGGAGATTTCCGGCGCCGGCGCACTTGGATTCCGCGCCGGCTCAAGGAAGAACGAAAACCGGTTGAAACCAGCCGCCACCGTCTGGCGATTTTCCCGCACTTCGGCCGTCGTCGCGGCCACGGCATTTCTCTCCGCCAGCCTGTTCGTTGCCTATGACGTGGCGCACACCTTTGGCGGAATCCGCCAAGAGCTTGCGATCATTGGGCAAAGTCTCGCGCAGGAGCTTTCGCTGCGCACGCCCGAGGGTGCGGAACAAGCGCTGGCAAATGCCAGCCCCATGCTGGGCGAAATCGCGCTGGCCAGCCTTTCCGGCAGCGAAGCAGAGCATTTCACCCCACTCGCCATGACCGTTCCGGCCGGCACTCATGGCGCTCTTACCCTTTCCGCCGCGCCGCGGCCCGCGCTCGCCGACATTGCCGGACGCGGCGCGGCGGCCTTTGCCCTGGCCGGCCTCCTGACCCTCGCCTCCGCCCGCCGGCGGCGCGGCGACATGCCCGATGGGCAGGAGCGGGACAGCTACATGCAGTTCGCCGCGGCCATTCCCATGGGCCTCGCCTGCTGGACCGGCACCGGCCAGCTCATCGTCTGCAACCAGCAATATCGAAACCGGCTGAACCTCGAGGATACCAGGCTCACCTACCACCAGGCGGTCACGCGACTGATTGCCGGGGGCTATATGAAGCTGGTGCGTGAAGACAACCAGATGCGCCTGCTCGAACTGCATTGCCAGGATGGGACTGTGCTGCAGATCGACGAGCGTCCGCTGGGCGACGGCGCCTTCATGACGCTGGTCTCCGACATCACCGAGACCCGCCGCACCGATGCCCTGCTGCATGCCATTCGCGACGAGCAGCGTCTGCTGGCACGCCGCTACCACGAGGAAAAGCTGAAGGCCGAGGCCGCGAGCCGCGCCAAGACCAATTTCCTCGCGCATCTCAGCCACGACATCCGCACGCCGCTCAACCACATCATCGGCTTTGCCGACCTGATGGAGCACCAGACCTATGGGCCGCTGGGCGACGAGCGCTACGCCGAATATATCAGGACAATCAAGGAGTCGGGCGAGCATCTGCTGTCGTCCTTCGGCACCATCCTCGACCTTGCCGAGCTCGAAAACGGCAGCAAAGCACTGCGCCAGGACCCGGTGCTGCTCGACGAAGTGCTGGGTATCGTGGCGCAACGGTTCAGCCCGCAGGCACAGCGCGCCGGCATCCGGCTCGATATCGGCGCCCCCACCGGCGCGGTGCTGCGCGGCGACCGCCTCGCCCTCATCCGCATGGCCGGCAATATCATGGACAATGCCATGCGCTTCACCCGTGCCGGCGGCCGCGTCACGCTGGCAGGCTTTGCCGCCGAGGATGGCGTGGTGATCGAGATCAGCGATACCGGCATCGGCATGGACGAGGAGCGCCTTGCCAGCCTCAGCCAGCCCTTTGCGCTGGGCGACGCGACCTTTACCCGCGAAGGCCGCGGACCGGGGCTGGGGATTTCCATCGCCCGCGCCATTGCCGAGCTGAGCGGCGGCCGCATTGCCGTGGATTCGAGCCCGGCCCTGGGCACGACTGTCGCCATCACGCTGCCAATCGAGCCGGCAGCGGCAGAGCTCGCCGCGGCCTAGCTCAGAGCGTCACCGCCCTCGCATACCAGGCCTCGGCCGCATCCTGCACTTCGCGCTGCATCTGCGCGATATCGAGTTCGAGCCGGCCGAAATCAGGATAGTTGGCCAGATGCGCCAGCAGTTCCTTGAAGGCGGGTGTCCAGGCCTCTTCCTTGAACGGACTTACTAGCGCCGAACTCATCACCTGCAGGGCCGTCGAATAGACGCCGTGGATTTCCGCCAGGCGCTGGCCGGTGGGGACCAGTCCCACTTCGCCCAGCCGCGCGAGGACACGGGCGGTGGGCGCCTGCGGCAGGTCAATCGCTTTTCCGGCCACGAGTTGCGCCGACTGGGCGATGAATTCGAGATCGACAAGGCCGCCGGCAGCCAGTTTCAGATCGAATGCGTGGCGCGGCTTTCGCTCCCGGGCCATGAGTGCGCGCATTGAGACGACATCCTCGATGGTCTTGGTCGCGTCGCGCGGACGATCCATGACTTCGGCGATAGCAGCATCGACCCGCGCGCCCAGGTCGCCGGTGGCGGCAATGACGCGGGCACGGCTGAGGGCCAGATGCTCCCAGGTCCAGGCATTGTCCTTGTGATAGGCGCGGAAGCCATTGATGCTGGTGGCCAAGGGACCCGAATTGCCCGAGGGACGCAGCCGCATGTCGGCTTCGTAGAGCACGCCTTCGGCCGTGGGAGCCGACACGGCCGCAACAAGGCGCTGGGTGAGGCGGGCAAAATAGTGCGGCGTGGCCAGCGACCGTTCGCCGTCGGATTCGATATCGGGCGCGTCGTAGAGCAGGATGAAATCGAGATCGGACGTGTAGGTCATCTCGCCGCTCGCCATCTTGCCGAAGGCCAGCAGCGCAACGTCGGCGCCGGGAATGCGGCCGTGGCGGGTCGCGAACTCGTCCTGCACCTTGTCGAAGAGGCGGTGCAGCAGGGTTTCGGCCAGGGCCGTGAATTGCTCCCCTGCCCCCTGGGCGCTGACCGTGCCGGATAGGAGGCCGGCCGCGACGAGGAACTTCTGCTCCTGCCCGATGATGCGGGCGCGATCGATCAGCTCCTCATAGGAGCGCGCATCGGCGAGGAAGGCGTCGACCTTGGCAATGAGCACGTCACGATGGGTGACGTCATTGGCAAAGGCTGGGTCGATCAGCCCATCCATGACATGGGCGCGATGGATGACGGCCTCGGACATACGGGGGGCCGAGGCCATGAATTGCACCAGCAGAGTACGCAACTGTTCGTGGTTGCGCAGCAGCGCGAAGAGCTGCACGCCGCCCGGCAGGCGCGAGAGAAAATCGTCGAAATGGGCCATGGCGGCATCCGCATTGCCGGCGCGGCCAAAGGTCAGCAGCAAGGCGGGCAGCAGTTCGGTGAGATGGGCCCGGGCAACGGCAGTGCGGGTGGCGGCATAGGAGCCATAGTGCCACTTGCGCACCGTCTCGATGGCCTTCGAGGCATCGGCGAAACCCATGGCCGTGAGAGTTTCGAGCGTGCCCGGATCATCGTCGCTGCCGGTGAATACGAGGTTGCCTTCGCCGGAGCCCAGCGTCTCGCCCTCGGTGAAGAGCTCTGCGTAGTAGCGCGCCACGCGCTCCAGAGCCGCGCGATAGGCCTTCTCGAAAGTGGGAAGGTCCGCCTCGCCCATCAGCCGGCCGATGACGGCGACATCCTCGGGTCTGTCCGGCATGGTGTGGGTCTGCTCGTCGCGCAGCATCTGCAGCCGGTTTTCCACGGCGCGGAGGAACCAGTAGGTCTCGGTCAGTTCGCGGGCTGCCTTGTCGCTGATCCAGCTTGCCTCGGCCAGCGCCGCAAGCGCCTGCGAGGTCGGGCGCACGCGCAGGGCCTTGTCGCGGCCGCCGGCGATGAGCTGCTGGGTCTGGGCGAAAAACTCGATCTCGCGGATGCCGCCGCGTCCGAGCTTGACGTTGTGACCCTCGACTCGGATGTCGCCGACCTTCTTGGAAACATTGATCTGGCGCTTCATCGCCTGAATATCGGCAATTGTCGCGAAATCGAGATGCTTGCGCCAGACATAGGGCGCCAATTCCTTGAGGAAGGCCTCGCCGACCCGCTTGTCGCCGGCGCAGGGGCGCGACTTGATCCAGGCGGCGCGCTCCCAGTTCTGCCCGCGCACTTCGTAATAGGCCAGCGCCGCATCGAAGGAGATGGCCACCGGGGTGGAACCGGGGTCGGGGCGCAGCCGCAGGTCAGTGCGGAAAACATAGCCGCCCACCTGGCGATCCTCCATGAGGCCGACCAGCTTCTGCACCATGCGCGAATAGATTTTCGTCGCCTCGGACGGATCAACCAGAACCGGCTTTTGCGGATCGAAGAAGGCGACGATGTCGATGTCGGAGGAATAGTTGAGCTCGCGGCCGCCATGCTTGCCGAGGGCGAAGATGGCGAGGCCGGAATTGGCGGCAGTCGCTTGCTCGGCGGGCAGGACCAACTGGCCCTTTTCGAAGGCCTGGCGCATCAGGAGGTCCATGGCGGCCTCGAGCGCCGCATCGGCGAGGTCGGAGAGCGCTTCGGTGGCGCGGGCCGTGGTCCAGGCCCCGCCGGTTTCGGCAACGGCGGCCAAGAGCGCGGTGCGGCCTTTGGCCCGTCGCAGCATGAAGCCGACTTCAGCCTCGTCCGCCGTCTTGCCGGCCTCGTCGACCTCGGCCAGTAGCGCTGCAAAGGCCGTATCGGGCCCCTGCTCCAGCGCCGCGACGAGCCAGCCGGCATGGTCGTGCGTCAAGTCGAGCAGATAGGGCGCCGCTTCGAGCAATGGCCCCAGGAGCCCGGCATGGCCACGGAGCGCTGCACCGGCGTCCGGCAGCTCGGCAAGCAGGGCGTCGAAGCGCGGGTGATCGACTGGCGGAAGGGGCGCGAGAATGGTGCTCATTTTCGAGGCATAGCGCGCGGATAAGGCCCCCGCAAGGCGAAGGGATCAGCTCGCCGGCAGCTCGATGACGGCCCTGACGCCGGGCGCATTGTCCTCGATGGTCAGCGTGCCGCCATGGAGGCGCGCCACGGCATTGACCAGCGACAGGCCAAGGCCGGATCCCGGCTCGGACCGGCTCTTTTCGAGGCGCACGAACCGTTCCAGAACGCGCTTGCGGTCGGCTTCGGGAATGCCGGGCCCATTGTCGGCCACGACGATCCGCACCTTACCGGAGACGCGCTTGAGCTCGACCTCCACCCGGCCGCCGTCACCGGTTTCGGGCTTCGCATATTTGACGGCATTTTCGAGCAGGTTGACCATGGCCTGGCCGATCAGCTCGCGATTTGCCTTGAGCGTCACGCCCGGCTCGATGCGGGCCTCGATGGCGATGCCCTCATCCTCGGCTACCGGACCGTAAAGCTCGGCCATGTCGGCAACGATGGCGCTGACATCGATATCGGCCAGGGCGCCAGACGGGGCGCCGGCCTCGACGCGGGCAATCATCAGGAGGGCGTTGAAGGTCCGGATCAAGCGGTCGCTTTCGCCGATCACCGTTTCGAGCGCCTTTTCGCGCGTTTCGGGGCTGGCCGTGTCGCGCAGAGCGGCTTCGGCCTGGCTACGCAGGCGGGTCAGCGGGGTCTTGAGATCGTGCGCGACGTTGTCGGTGACTTCCTTAAGGCCTTGCAGGAGCTGCTCGATGCGGTCGAGCATGGCGTTGAGATTGGCGGCCAGCGCGTCGAATTCGTCATTGCGCCGCGTCACCGGCACGCGTTCGGAGAGATTGCCCGACATGATCTTGGTCGAGGTCTGCTGAATGGTGTCGATGCGCTTGAGCACGCGGCGCGCGGTGATGCCGCCGGCAATCAGCGAGAACAGGATGATGCCGATGACGCCGACCAGAAAGCTCTGGAGGATGATGGCCGAATAGCCGCGCCGCTCGACCACATCGCGACCCACCACGAGGCGCATGCCGTTGTCGAGCTCGATCGAGCGCACCACGGCCACGCCTTCGCGCTGGCGCGGCGGGCGGGGGTCCTCGGCATCCGCACTGTCGCCGAGGGGATTGGGACGCTCATACTCGAAGCTATACACGCCCGGGTTGATCACCACTTCCACTGGCACATCGGTGACATTGCCGAGCAGGTACTGCCCTGTGGCATCGGCCAGGTAGTAAATGCCCGGCCCCGGCTGCGAGGAGACGCGATTGAAGGCAAAGGCCAGCGCCCGTACGCCCTGCAGCGCCTCGATGCGCTCGAACTGCCGAATTTCGCGATTGATGTCGTCGGTCTGCTGGCGCTGGATCTGCACGCTCGACTGCCAGCCGATAAAGGCCATGAGCAGGATGGCGAAGATGCCGAAAATGGCGATGAAGGTGGCGGTGAGGCGGACGGTGGAGGTTCGCCAGACTTGGGCGAAGCGGCTCACGGCCTACTCCCGGATCATGTAGCCGGCGCCGCGCACGGTATGCAGCAGCGGGTTGGCATGGCCCTTGTCGATCTTCGAGCGCAGGCGGGACATGTGCACGTCGATGACATTGGTCTGCGGATCGAAGTGATAGTCCCAGACATTTTCGAGCAGCATGGTGCGGGTCACCACCTTGCCGGCATTTTTCATGAGGTATTCTAGCAGGCGAAATTCGCGCGGCTGAAGCAGGATATTATCGCCATCGCGCTCGACCTTGCGGCTGAGGCGATCCAGCGACAGTCCGCCGACCGTATAGTTGGTCGCGGCCTCTGCGGGGCTGGAGCGGCGGGCCAGCACCTCGACGCGGGCGAGGAGTTCGGTGAAGGCATAGGGCTTGGTGAGGTAGTCGTCGCCGCCGGCGCGCAGGCCGGTGACGCGGTCGTCGACCTCGCCCAGGGCGGAGAGGATCAGCACCGGCGTCTTGTCGTCCTCGGCGCGCAGGCTTTCGACGATGGAAAGGCCATCGCGGCGCGGCAGCATGCGGTCGACGATCAGTACGTCGTAATCCATGCCCGAGGCCATGGCATAACCGGTTTCGCCATCGGCAGCGTGGTGGGTGACGTGGCCGGCCTCATCGAGCGCCTGGATCAGGTAGCTCGCCGCTTCGCGGTCATCTTCGATGAGCAGGATCTTCACGTCTGACGCTCCCGATGGAAGACGGCCCCGGAGCGAACCCCGAGGCCGGTAGTCATTACTCGGTCTGGGCGAGCGGCAGGCCGATGAAACGGGCCTCACCATCACGGGCAACCTTGACCAGGGCCGTATTCAAGCCCCGATCCTGGACGGCCGCAACAGCGGCGTCGAATTCGGCAACGGTCGCGACCGGCGTGTTGTCGACTTCGAGGATCACGTCGCCGGTGTCGAGGCCGCGCTGGGCAGCCTGGCTGTCGGGCTCGACGCTCTGGATCAAGAGGCCGCCGGTGCCGTCACCATTGGACACAAGGGCCATGCCGAGGCTGGTGGTGGCTTCCGGAACGGCTTCCGGCGGGGTCGGCTGCGCCGGGGTCTCTGCCTGGGCGGCTTCGTCAAGCTGCTGGAGCTGGACCGAAATGGTGGTCTCGGCGCCATCGCGCCAGACGGTCAGCTCGACGGTGGAGTCGGGCGACTTGCTGGCAATGGTGCGGCTGAGATCGAGCGCGTCGTCGATCTGCTCGCCATCGACCTGGGTGATGATGTCACCCGACTGCACGCCGGCAGCACCGGCCGGACCATCTTCGGTCGGCTCGCGGACGATGGCACCCTTGGCGTCGGGCAGGCCGACGCTGTCGGCGATATCGCGGCTGACGTCCTGGATGGACACGCCGAGATAACCGCGGGTCACCGTGCCGTCGCTGACCAGCTGGTCGACGATATTCTTGACCGTGTGAGCCGGGATGGCAAAGGCGATGCCGACATTGCCGCCGGTGGGCGAATAGATGGCGGTGTTGACGCCAACCACTTCACCATTGACGTTGAAGGCCGGGCCGCCGGAATTGCCGGTGTTGACGGCAGCGTCGATCTGCAGGAAGTCGCCATAGCTGGAGCCGCCGATATCGCGGCCAGCGCCGGAAATGACGCCCACCGTCACGGTGCCGCCAAGACCGAAGGGATTGCCCACGGCAACGACCCAGTCACCCACGCGGCTCGCTTCGTCCTCGAAGGTCACGAAGGGCAGGTCCTCGCCCTCGATCTTGAGCACGGCAAGGTCGGTGCGCTCGTCGGTACCGACGATTTCGGCAACCTGCTCGGAGCCGTCCTCGAACACGACGGTCACCTTGGTGGCGTCCTGGACGACGTGGTTGTTGGTGACGACATAGCCGTCAGCGGAGATGATGAAGCCCGAACCCGCGGCCATGAACTGGCGCGGACGCTCGGCGCCGCCGCCCGGTCCGCCCTGACCGCCGGGGCCATTGGGACCGAACTGGTCGAAGAAGTCACGGAACGGATGGTCTTCGGGAAGGTCGGGGAAATTGAACTCGAAGTTGAAGTCGCGGCCACCGCCCTGAATCTGGCGGCCCGGCGCTTCGGCTTCGACAAGGATGGACACCACGGCCGGCTTGACGGCCTCGACCAGGTCGGCAAAACCCTGCTGCACGGTGGCCTGCGGCACCACGATCTGGGCGGCATTCTGGACCTGCGCATTGGCGGCTTGGCCGGACATGACAAAAGCGGTGGAAACGCCACCGATGCCGACCAGCAGGGCAAGGGCGGAAGCGCCCAACCAGCGACTGGTGCGCGAAAGAACAGTCGAACGCATGGGAACGTATCTCCTTCGAAAAGCTCTCAACAGCTTGTGGGATACATATGGAACGGCGCGCCTTTCTTTGAAGTTGCGCCAACATTAAGCTTTGGCAATGTTGCTGGCGGGATTGTGGCGCAGGACTGCCTTGGCGGCGCCTCAAAGCCGGGCCCGAGGCCGGGAAACAATCCTCTCAGCGTTCCTTGCGCAGCCCGTCGAGAGCGGCCTGTTCCTCCGGAGAGAGGCTTTCGTCTCCCGCTGGCACCGCCGCGCGGCGGCGCGCCACCAGCAGGGTCGCGAGACCCGCGATGAGCAGGATCGGCGCCGCCGCCCAGAGCAGGATCGTGTGCAGACCGAGCCGCGGGTTGAGCAGCACATATTCACCGTAGCGATCGACAACATACTGCTCGACCTGCTGGTCGGTGTCGCCGGCCACGAGGCGCTCTCGCACCAGCACGCGCAGGTCACGCGCAAGGTCTGCGTCGCTGTCGTCGATGGACTGGTTCTGGCAGACGAGGCACCGCAAACCGGCAGAAATGTCGCGCGCGCGTTGCTCCAGCGCTGCATCGGGCAGGATTTCGTCCGGGCTGACCGCCAGGGCCACCGGGGAGACGAGCAGCAGGATGGCCAGCAGCGCCGCGCGCAGTTTCATCGCGCAGCCTCCGCCACGACCTTGCGGGCGCGCTGCGGGGCGCCGACGCGCAGCCGCCGATCGGTCAGCGACAGCACCCCTGCCCCGGCCATGACCAGGGTCCCGATCCAGATCAAGAGGATATAGGGCTTGTACCAGACGCGGATGACATGGGTGTCATCGAGCGGCTCGCCCAGTTGCAGGTAGAACTGCGAAAAGCCGTAGGTCTGGATGGCGGCCTCGGTGGTGGGCGTGCCGCTGGCGACATAGGTGCGGCGCTCCGCGTGGAGCGTGGCGGTGCCGCCCCCCGGCGAGGTAACGGTGAAATTGCCGGTATCGGCGATGTAGTTGGCGCCCGGCACCTGCTCGAAACTGTCAAAGGCGATCTGATAGCCCGAGAGCTGGGCAGTCTCGCCGGGATTGAGCGTGGTCACCAGTTCGGTTTCCCAGGCCGAGACGGCGACAATGCCCAGCACGGTGAGGCCGAGACCCATATGGCCCAGAGCAGTCGACCAGATCGAGCGCGGCAGGCCGACGAGGCGCCGCATGCTGTCGCCCAGCGGGATGCGGCCGAGGCGGCAGCGTTCGATGAGTTCGGCAATCGACCCCAGCGTGACCCAGAAGCCGAGCAGGAGGCCAAGCGGCACCATGGAAATGGACACGCCACCGAGCGCTGAGATCAGAATGGCGAGGAACACGGCCAGGGCCGCAAAGCCCATCAGTCGCTGCCCGGCGGCGACGAGATCCGCGCGCTTCCAGGCCAGGAGCGGACCGAAGGGCAGCACCAGCAGCAGCGGGGCCATCAGCGCGCCAAAGGTGAAATTGAAGAAGGGCGCGCCCACCGAAATGGTCGTGCCGGTCAGCGCGTCGAGCAGCAGCGGATAGAGCGTGCCGACCAGGACCGCGCCGACGGCGGTGGCGAGGAAGAGGTTGTTGAGGATCAGCGCGCCTTCGCGGCTGATCGGCGCGAAGAGGCCCCCCTGGCGCAGCGCGGGCGAGCGGATGGCAAAGAGCGCGAAGGCACCGCCGATCAGCACGGCCAACATGGTCAGGATGACGAGGCCGCGCGTCGGATCGCTGGCAAAGGTATGGACCGAGGTGAGGATGCCCGAGCGGACGAGAAAGGTGCCCAGCAGCGAGAGCGAAAAGGTGATGATGGCGAGGAAGATCGTCCATATCTTGAGCGCGTTGCGCTTTTCCATCACCAGCGCCGAATGCAGCAGGGCGGTGCCGGCGAGCCAGGGCATGAAGCTGGCATTTTCCACCGGGTCCCAGAACCACCAGCCACCCCAACCGAGCTCGTAATAGGCCCAGTAGGAGCCCATGGCGATGCCCAAGGTCAGAAAGGTCCAGCTCAGCATGGTCCACGGCCGCACCCAGCGCGCCCAGGCCTGGTCGATGCGACCCGACACCAGCGCCGCGATGGCAAAGGAGAAGCAGATCGAAAAGCCGACATAGCCGGCATAAAGCAGCGGCGGATGGATGGCGAGGCCGACATCCTGGAGGATGGGATTGAGGTCACTGCCCTCGAGCGGCGCCTGCACCATGCGCTCGAACGGGTTGGAGGTGAACAGGGTAAAGCCGGCAAAGGCAGCGGTCAGCAGGCTCTGGGTCCCGAGCACCAGATTGCTGAGATCCGATGGCAGCCGGCGGCCGAAGGCGGCGACCAATGCGCCGAACAGCACCAGGATCAACACCCAAAGCAGCATCGAGCCTTCGTGATTGCCCCAGACGCCGGAAATCTTGAAGATCAGGGGCTTGAGCGAATGCGAATGGTTGGCGGCGAGCGCCAGGCTGAAATCGGAGCTGACAAAGGCCTGCACCACGGCGAGAAAGGCGACGCCGACCAGCACGAATTGCAGGATGGATGCCTGCGCGAGGACCGCAGCCAGCCGGTCGCCGCGCCGCCACAGCAGCAGCCCGCCCAATGCCGAGACACAGGCCATGGCAAAAGCCAGGATCAGCGCGAAATGTCCGAGTTCGATGCTCATGCCGTGTAGCGCCCGTCCCCGAGTGCGTGGCTCCACCCCACCCTCACTCCCTCCCCATCAAGGGGAGGGAAGCGCAGGGCCGCGGCGCCGGGGTTCATCGTCTCCCTCCCCCTTGTGGGGAGGGACCAAGGGTGGGGGTTTGGCAAACGCTGTGACTGCATCACTGCCCCGTCTCCGGCCGCCATTCGCCCTGGGCCTTGAGAGCCTCGACGACTTCCTTGGGGACGTAGTTCTCGTCGTGCTTGGCCAGCACCGTCTTGGCTTCGAAGCGTCCGTCCTGACCAAGGCTGCCTTCCGCCACGACGCCCTGCCCTTCGCGGAACAGGTCCGGCAGGATGCCGGCATAGTGGGTCACGATCTCCTGGCCGCCATCGGTGATGACGAAGGTATTGTCCTGCCCTTCGCGGGTCCAGCTGCCGTCCTTGACGAGGCCACCCAGGCGGATCGGCTGGCCGGCAGCGACCTCGCGGGCGGCTACGTCGCTGGGCGAATAGAAGAACACGATCTGGTCGCGCAGCGCGGTCAACACCAGGGTCGTGGCAATGGCCAGCACCACGGCGAGGCCGGCAATGACGGCCAGGCGCTTCTGCTTGCGGGTCATGCCCTTGCGACGAGTGTTGGCCGGCATGGTCATGGAGTGTCTCCATTGAGCGTCAGGCCCGCGGACAGCGCGAGCGTATCGAGTTCGCCGCGGTCAAAAGCGGCGGGATAGGCGGCAATGGCGGCATCATAGGCCCGCTGGGCATTCTCGCGATCGTTGAGCACGAGGTGGGAGCGCACGAGCTGCATCCACTCCTCGACCGTGCCGCCATCGGCGTAAAGGCGCTCCGAAAGCCCCCCGACCATTCCCTGGATCATCTCCATCTGATCCTGAGCGGCCGTATCGACGCCGTCGTTGAGCGCCACGGCCAGGCCCTGGTTGGCCGCTTCGAGCCACGGCTCGTCGCCATTGGCGAGGTTGATCGCCTCCTGCCAATAGACCGCTGCATCCTCATAGCTGGCGGTGCGCATCAGTTCGGCGGCGAGATAGAGCCGGGAGCGGATATTGGCGGTATCGCTGGCGGCAGCTTCTGCCAGCAAGGCCATGGCCTCGTCCGACCCAGCGCCGCCCGCCTCCAGCAGCAGAGCCTCGGCCAGATCGGTCCGCAGCTCGGCCGTGGGCGGGGTCAGCGCCAGCACCTGGCGATAGGCATTGACCGCCTCGGTATAGCGGCCGAGTTCGATATAGGTCGGGGCCAGCACCTGCCAGCCGCGCACATCGTCCGGCGTGGTGGCGAGCCGCGCTTCGATGCGCGCAACAGCGTCTTCGAGATCGATATTTTGCGCAGCGATTTCAGGGCGTTCAGCCAATGGCAGGCTCGGCAGGCTGGGGCTGCCCAGCGCCGCATAGATCCCCAGACTCAGCGCCGCGACGGCGCCGATGCCGATCAGCAGGGGCGCCCGGCCCAGAGTATCGGGCTGGCGCGCGGTCGATTCGGACTTGCTGCGCAGCAGTTCGCGCGCCAGTTCGCCGCGTGCCGCCAGCGCCTGAGCGGTGTCCAGCTTGCCCGAGTGTTCATCGGCTTCGATTCCAGCGAGGAGAAGGCGGAAATGCTCATCGGGATCAATCATTTCCGGCCCGGCCGCGTTGACCGTGCGACCCGCAGCCGCATAAAACAGTGCGGCGCAGGCGACGGCGGTAACTGCAATGGCGATCGACCAGAAAATCATGGGCCCCAAACGCTTGTCTGCCAGACGCGGCAAGGCATGGACCTCTATAATCCGAATGCGGCGAAAAACCACCAAAACTGATCGTGTGGGCAGGGACGCATTGCCACAGGGGCCGGTCGTCGCGGGCTTATTTGCCGCATGAGCGACACCCCGTACGATTTCGCAGTTTTCGGCGCCACGCCGCTCGCCCAGTTGCTGGCGGGGCTCCTCGCGAGCGTTCATGGCCGCCGGGTCGTGCTGGTGGGGGAAGGTCAGGCCGGCTATCGTCTGGTACGCGGCATCGACCTGTCAGTGGCGCCCATTACCCGGCCGGAAAGCTGGGCCATGCTGACCCAGGCGCTGCCCGAAGTGACCCGCCTCGTGTCGCGCATTGGTGGCCGCGGTGCCCTCAGCCGCGTCAACCCGATCTTTTTCGCCGAGGGCTGGCACCACGCCATGGCGCTGTCGCATGTCCAGCACATGGCCCAGGGGTTCGGCATCGCCGTCGAGCCGGTGTCGCAATCGCTGCTGGGCGAAGGCCGGCAGGGCATCATGCTGCGTGACGCCGTCCGCATCAACCGGCCGGCGCTGGAGGCGGGCCTCGGCAAATGGCTCGAGCGCGCCGGGGTCACGCGGCTGCAGGCGCAGAAGGTGAGCATCGCTTCCGATGGCCAGGCGGAAATTATCGCGGAGGGAGCGGCCGTCGTGGCGAAGCAGACGGTGCTGGCCGACGACGATGCGGTGATGGCGTGGCTGCCGCTTCGGCAGTGGCCCGCCCTGCTTCGGCGCCAGCACCTGACCAGCATCCTCACCACCCCGACGCAGCCGCTGGCCGCCGGCATCATGCTGCAATTCAATTCCGGCATCGTGCTGACACAGCAGGCCGAGGGCGGCATAGCCGCGTTCGGACCGGGCGGGCTTTCGGACTTTGCCGACGCCGTGCAGGCCCTGCTGGGGCAGAACCGGCCGGTTGAACTGGCCGGGCAAACGGGGTTCCAGGCGCTGCAATCGCTTGATGGCGCGCCGGCTTTCGGTCGCGTAGCCGGGGTGGGCGCCGACGTCGCCGCAGCCCTCGGATGCGCCGGGGCCTTCCTGGCGCCGGCCTATGCGCGCTGGCTCGCGAGCAGTGCCAGCCCCGAAGAGGCCGCGTGGTTCGGCGCGCATCTGGTCAACAGGTCCGCGAAATCCCAACCCGTGGCCGAATATGCGCCAGGGCATGGATGGGTGACGGCATGAGGCCGCAGATCAATCGCCTGCCGGCGGATAGCCCCAAGGGCATGGCGGGTTCGCTCATCGACCGCAGTAGGCCGATCCGCTTCCGCCTCGACGGACGGCTGGTGGCCGGGTTTGTCGGTGACACCGTGCTCAGCGCCGCGCTGGCATCGGGGATCGATACGTTGGGTCTGTTTCGCGACAGCCCGATCGGCCTCACCCCGCGCGCCACGCCGGCCATCAGCCATGCAAGCCTCGCCAATGACAAGCAGCGGGCGCTGCCCATGGCCCGGACTCTGGCCCAGGATGGCGCCGATTACGTCACCCTGGGCGGTAACCGTCCCGGCGCCCTCGCCCGGCTGTTCCAGCCCGGCCGCACGCTTGGCCTCGTGGTCGACGATCAACGCGTGCTGGACCTGCCCTGGCGGACGGTGCCCGGCATTCCGGGTCCGAAGGCCGACCTGCTGGTCATCGGCGCCGGGGTCGCCGGCATGGCTGCGGCGCTGGCCGGCGCGCGGGCCGGCCTCTCGGTCGTCCTCGCCGAATCCAATCCGCATGTGGGAGGCCATTCCGGCCTTTTCGGCGCTCAGGAAGGCGAGGATCGCGCCGAAGACAGCATGGCCCGGCTGGCTGCCGACGTCGCCGCCAATCCTGCCATTACAATGCTCACGGCGACGCGGGTCTTCTCGCTCCGGCAGGGCCTCGCGCGTGCGCATCAGGTCGACATGCAGTCGGGAACGGCGCAGGGTCGCGTCATCGACATCGAAGCGCCGCGAATCGTCCTCGCCACCGGCGCCATCGAGCGCCTGCCGATCTTTGCCGGCAACCGGTTGCCGGGGGTCATCGGCACGCTCGATGCCTATGAGCTGGCGACCCGCTACGGTGTCTGGGCAGGACAATCGGCGCTGGTCGCCACCTCGTCGAGCCCAGCCTATCGGCTGGCCATGCTGGCGAGCGATGCCGGCATCACCATCGGCCGCATCTACGACAGTCGCCCCCGACCGGCATCGCGCTTCATCGAATTCTCGCGCGCCTATGGCATCGTCCAGTCGCCGGGCACCGCGCCTGTCGAGGTCGGCATTGCCCGGGCCGGCGGCAGCTTGTCGCTGACGGTAGACTCTGCCGATGCCGAGCCCCTGCGAACCGAACGGATCCTGGTCTGCGGCGGCTGGCAGCCCGATCTGACGCTTTGGCACGTGGCGGGCGGCAACAGCCGCTGGCATCCCGGCCATGCCCGCCTCGAAGCCACCGGCACGCAGGACAATATCGTGCTCGCGGGCAGCGCGGCGGGATACCAGACCCGTCGCGGCTGCATCCAGAGCGGCGCCGATGCCGTGGACCAGTTGCTCGTCCGGCCCCGCAAGGGCGTCGACGATCCGCTGATCGATCCGCTTTATGAATCGCCGGATGCACCCGCCACCATCGCCGAACCGCGACCGGATGCGCCGCCCTGCTTCCTTGATGGTGGTACGGCCATGCTGCAGCGACCGGCCCCGCCGCGCCGCAGGTGGTTCGCGGCCCGGCGCCTGCAAATGAGCGGTCTGCTCGTCCTCTCCGAGGCGCCCCAGCCGCTGGCCGTCTGCGACGTGGCGGCGGGTGTCGATCTTGGACTGATCCCCCAGGCCGCCGCGGGCATTGTCGCGCAGGAGCGCGTGGCCCTGGTGCCGTTGGCGCAGCATCGGGAACTGCCGGCCGCCGAGCCGGATGCCCCGCCGGCCTGGCCTGAGGTTCCAGCCTGGTTGCGCGGGCGCTATGGCAGGGGTGCGCAGGTGGTTCGCCTGGTGCCGCAGGAGGCCCGCAGCTTTGCGCCGGGCGCCCTCATCTATCGCAGTCCCGATGCCCGCCACCCGCGCGACGCCGTGGGCGTAGTGCTGCATCAGACTGCGGAGGGCACATTTGGCCTCGTGGCCGCACAACTGGCCAGCGCCGACCTGCCCGTCACTATTCGCGACAAGGGCAGCGCGCAGGCACGGATCCAGCCGCTTTAGCCCCGGCGTTCCGCCGCGGCGCGGGCGCGCTTGAGTGTTTCGGCATAGTCGGCGTTAAAGCGGATTTCGGCCATCTTGATGGCGGCATCGAGCCGCGCGCCGGTCATGGCATCGGCCGGGTTCTGCCGCAGCAGGTCGAGATTGCGCTGGATATGCAGTTCGAGCGCCTGACCCGCCTGGCTCCAGGCCTGGTCGAAGACAGCGTTGAGCGCCAGCGAATCGCGGCAATCCCGCACCGCCGAAAGCAGATAGACGCCGTTGATGGCGCCGAGCAGCCGATCGTTGTCGATGCGGTCCGCGCCTTCGCGCGGCCGGCGCATGGCCTGGTTGAGGTCGGTGACCACTTCCTTGAGGCGCGGCTCGACCCGATCCGACACGGCCTTGGTGATCGCAGACAGCACCTGCGTCGTGCGGCTGCCTCGGGCAAATTCGATATAGCCGCTCAGCGAGCGCACCAGCCGGTGGAACCGGTCGAGGCTGCGGCAGACCATGTCGATATCGGCGAAGGGGCCGGTGAGCTGGAGATGCCGGAGCTGGTTCTGCGCCTGTCCCAGAATGGCGTCGATCAGCGGCGCGAAGCCGTTGCGGGTGATCGCTGCCTCGCTGGCATTGCCGGACAGCTTGACGACCGTGGCCACCAGGCGCGACGGATTGGCCATTTGCCCCACTGCGGCCTGGAACATCAGGGCCGCAAGCTGCGGGTCCTGCAGCGGCATGGCCTGCAGCGCCGTGCCCAGCGCGGTGTCATCGGTGATGGTGTTGACCGCCTTGCCGAAACCCTGCGCTTTGGGCAGCAGGGCACGCGCGCGCAGCGCCGCCATCACCACGCCGACCTCCTCGCGGGCATTGTCTCGGCCGAACTGGGCCCGCCAGCGGCGCATGGTTTCGGTGTCGCTGTCGACCTTTTCCAGCGCCACCTTCATGCGGGCAAGCACCTCGCCCATCAGAGGTTCGAGATCGGCGGCGCGGAAATTGCCATTGGCCACGCCATCGGCGGAGATCAGGCTGGGGCAGAGGTCGCGCACCACCCAGGTCCAGGCGGCCTGGGCCGCTTCGACGCTGACCGATCCGGACAGCGCGAACAGTACCGGTTCATTGACGAGAATGGGGTCGATCAGGCCGCAAAACGGCCGGCGGACGGCCGTGGCGCCACGGGCAGCGGGCCGCGCCGGCTGGGGCGCGGCAGCTTCGGAGCTGGTTGCGGGCTTGTTCATATACTCTTCGGGCCAGGATAGTCTTTGTCCCCGACCCTATAGGGCGCGGGTAAACAATCCTTTTCCCCGCGCCCGAAGCGATGCTTAGGCGGCGCCCTGGACGACGTTCCAGTTGCCGTTCTGCTCGCGGCAGGCCGTACCCTTCTTCACATAGTCCGTACCGCCGACCTTGACGGTATGGGTGAAGTCGCGACAGTCGAGATTGTTGACGCGCACATAGGGGCCCACGGCCACGGAGCCGGTCGTGCCCTTGTCGCCGGCCCACTGGCGCGGGGCGCCCGGGCGGCCGAACTGCAGCGCGTAGAACTGGGCGCTGTTGGCTTCGTTGGAATCCTTGGCCGTCATCAGCGTCAAGGCGGCCGGATCGACGAACCCGTTGGCAATGCTGGTGGTCAGCTTGGCCGTCTGCACCGTCTGAGCCGAGGTGGGCACCATCGGCTGGGCAATCACCGGCTGCGTCACCACCGGCGCCTGGGCCACCTGACTTGTTCCGGTGCTCGAACAGCCGGCCAGCAGAATGGCGAAGAGCGGAAGGGCAATGAGCGAAGAGCGAGTCATGGAGTGTTGGCCTCTGATGCAGTCAGTCGGTTCTTGTGGTCGTAATGCGGCGAAAGTGCGTCAGTTCCCCTGGGGCCGGACGAGACCCCCAAGCCGTGCCGTTGGAAGCCGCAACTCCACCAGCAGGCCGCCCAGTTGCGAGCGTTTGAGCTCCAGGCTGCCGCCATAGACATCGACAAGTTCCTTGACGATATCCAGCCCCAGGCCTGTGCCCGGCGTTTTCTCGTCCAACCTGACACCGCGGCGCAACACTTTTTGTGCATCGGCCTCGCTGAGGCCAGGTCCATTGTCGTCGATCCGCACCAGCAATTGCGTGCCCTTGTCACCGCGCTCCGCCGAAAGCCGCACGCCCACCTGCCCGCTCGACCATTTGCAGGCATTGTCGAGCAGGTTGCCAGCCATTTCCTCGAGATCCGCCTCGTCGCCCCGGAACCAGGGCAGCGATGCGTCGGGGCGCTGGAAGGCAATGGTGACATTGGGGTGGATCTTGCGCATGACCCGGGTCATCCGAAGCATGATCATGGTCGCGTCGGCCTTCTTGCCCACCACCGAGGTGCGCGCCGCCAGCCGCGCCCGCTCCAGATAGGTCGAGACCATGTTGCTCATCTTCTCGGTCTCGGAAGACACCACGTCGGCCAGGGCGCCCTTTTTCGCCGCCGCCTCGTTGCGCAGCACCGCGATGGGCGTCTTGAGGCCATGCGCCAGGTTGCCCACCTGGTTTCGCGCTCGCTCAATGATCTGGGCATTGGAGCGCAGCAGCTCGTTGACCTCCTCGGCCAGCGGCGCGATCTCGGTGGGATACGTGCCCGATACCTCGGCGCTGTCGCCCTCGCGCACTGCTTCCACGGCCTCGCTGAGGCGCGCGATCGGCCGCAAGGCGATGCGGGCCACGAAGGCGCTCATCGCCGCCAGCATGATCCCGACCGCGCCGAGCACGATAAAGGCCTGGCCGCGGAAGTCGGACACCAGCTTCAGCATTTCGGTGAGGTTGCCCGAAACGGCGATGCGATACCCCTGCCCATCAAGCGTCACAGTCCGCTGCACCACCCGCAACTGCGTGCCGAAGGGATCAGCGACGATGCCGGAGCTGCGCCCGAAGGCATCGTCGTCCATGTCCAGTTGCGGCAGGTCGAGGCCCACGACGGACGTAGAGAGGTTGATAAGCGCGCCATCGGAATCGTGGATGATCCAGTACCAGCCCGAGCGGGGACGCTCGAAGCGCGGATCGGCGAGAGTGATGTCGGGGGATTGCGGATCACCGGTCTCGAGCAGCGCCCCGGTCAGGCTTTCGACGTGAAAGTCCAGGGTCTCGGTCAGCGTCGTGTCGAGGGCGCGCGAATAGAGGTCGGTGAGCAGCACGCCCGTCGTTACCAGCGCCAGCACCAGCCAGGCGGCGGACAGCCAGAACATCGATGCCGCGATGGAGCCCTTGCGCAGCATGTCAGGGGCCTTTCAGGTCAGCCAACAAGCCGGTCAGTCGCCGACGATCTGATAACCCAGCCCGCGCACGGTCTGGATACAGTCTTCCGGCAGCTTCTTGCGGAGGCGCCCGACGAACACTTCGATCGTATTGCTGTCGCGGTCGAAATCCTGGTCGTAGAGATGCTCGGTCAATTCGGTGCGCGAGATCACCTTGCCTTTATGGTGCATCAGGTAGCTCAAAAGTCGCAATTCGTGGCTCGTCAGTTTCACCGACTGGCCATCCACCGTCACCTTGCCCGATCGGGCATCGAGCCGCACCGGCCCGCAGACGATTTCGTTGCTGGCATGGCCGGCTGCCCGGCGCACCAAGGCACGCACCCGGGCCAGCACTTCTTCCATGTGGAAGGGCTTGGCCACGTAGTCGTCGGCGCCGGCATCGATGCCCTGCACCTTGTCGCTCCAGCGGTCGCGCGCCGTCAGCAGCAGCACCGGGGTTGTCTTGCCGGCGCGGCGCCATTCTTCCAGGACAGAGAGGCCATCCATCTGCGGCAGGCCGATATCGAGGATGATGGTATCATAGGGCTCGGTGTCGCCGAGGAAGTGTCCCTCCTCGCCATCGAAGGCCACGTCGACCGCATAGCCGGCCTCGGTCAGCGCGTCCTTGAGCTGCCGATTGAGATTGGTATCGTCTTCAACAACCAGAACACGCATGGACGCCCCCGCCGATCCGCCGCTACTGTGCGCTCAGGGTCAGGTTCTGCGCCTGACCATCCGTGCTGAGCACGCCGATAACATATACCAGCGCGCCGCCTTCGTCACAGACCTGAACGTTGAGAATTTCGGCATTCGGATCGACCCCGGCCTGGGCCAGCACCGCATCGAGCGACAGGATCTGCCCGGAAGACACTGCTTCCTGGATTTGCCGCTTGTCGAGGCAGGCCTGAGCCTGGGCGCTTCCAGTGCCGGCAAAGGAAAGCGCGAGGGCCAAGGCAAGGGCTACGGCAGCCGAAGGTTTTGGAGCGTTCTGTTTCATGTCCCGATCAATAGCGCCTGCTAACTGAATGGGACATGAATGAGGCAGGTTCTGCCCGCAATACACAATATTGCGCTCAGGCTTTCCCGATATCCCCCTTGAGCCCCCTGCGCAGGAACAGAATGGCCAGCGCTTCGAGCACGAGATTGCCTGCCGCGCCACCCTCGAGCGCCGGCAGGTCCACGCCTGCGATCTGCGCGAGGCCGGCCAGCAGCATGAAGGCGGCGACGATATAGGTCTTGTATCCGGCAAGGACGTCCATTGGTCTGTCTCCTCTTGAGGTCGAATGTGTGGCAGGCGCTGCGGCCAGTGCCGCCGCCCGTACGGCAGTGACGCGGCTGGTCCAGCCACGCCCGAAGGTCGGGAAGGTCGCGAGCGCCCGGAGAAACCCGAGGCGCCGGTCGCAGATGCCGTTGATGACCCTGGGCACATCCGCCTTGGTCGCAGATGCCAGGGTGAGCGGGCCAACTTGCCCATCGACCACGACCCCGAGTTGCCCCTGCAATGCCCTGATGGCCCGATCCGGGCCAGAATTGACGGCGAAGTCGAAGACGGCCAGGTCCATTCCCGGCGGCAGGTCGCCGGCGCGGCAACTGTTCCAGTAGAGCGCCCGGTAGATCAGACCCGCCTCGCCATGGCTCAGCGTCTTGATCGCGGATTTCGGCAGGTTCCACCAGGGCGACACCTGCCGCCAGCGCGCCAGGGTCTTGTGGGTGATCCCCATATTGGTCGCCCCGCCCGGATCAGCGGGATGGTCGATATAGCCGCCCTCGTGCCGCAGCACATGGGCGAGACAGGTTTCAAACCGCCCATCAGCCATTGAATGTCCCCATGGTTGCATGACCAGCACCGAGGACCGGGCTGACCTGCCGCACCGAAAAGTTGAAGTTGGTCGCCGGTCCGCCGAAATCTGCACTCTGTTCGGCCGTCCCATAAACCGCCGCCGCGCTGGCCGACCCGATGGTCCGTTTGAGCGTGCTGCCGTTGAAAATCTGCAGCTGCCAGGCCTCGGGCACATGTTCGAGGGCCGGTTCGGCGACACCCCAACCATCGGCATCGGCCCGGCTGCGCCGGGTCCATGAGAGCAGGATCGAGCCATCGGCATGCCGCGCGGCCCGCACATGCACCGGCCTCAGCGGCAGCGCCGGGCCCGACTCCAGCGCCACGGTCAACACTTGGGCGGCACGCCGAAGGCCAGGGCAATGTCGCGCGCCGCCGCGTGCCTAGCTTCGATGAAATCCATGTCCTTGGGGCTGAGGGCAATCGCCTTCCAGTCCAGCCCGCCATCGAGCACCATCGGGCGCCCGGCATTGGCCGCGCCGGAAAACTGCGTTTCCATCTCCTCCTTGAGGCGGCTGAACTGCTCGTCGGTGAGGCTCCCCGCGGCCGCCGAATAGACCAGCGCCCCGGATGGCCGCGCCGCATTGTCGAGCAGCGCCTTGTTCCACTGCGCGCTCGCATTATGGATGTCGAGGCTGGTCTGCGCGGCCTCCAGAGGCGCCATGCCATAGTGGTCGTCCAGCGGATGAAACAGCGCCATATGCAGCACGGCCGGAATGGGCAGCGACTCCTGCGAAATCCGCGTCGCCCTGGGGCCCTCGAAACCGCTCGGGATCGCTCGCCGTCAATATTGTCGCCGCGACACCATTGGGCCAGCTCAGATGATTTTTGCCCCGCAAGACCGGCCGCTCATCATCGCGGTGCACTGCCATAATGCCGCTTTCGCCCCTCACCATGATGTCCAGCGCCTCCGTCATGGTCTCGCCCACCAGTGCAATCGGGCTCACCCCATCACGCGCCAATTGTCTTACCCATTCCGCACCTGCCCTGGTCTTGCCCGAGCCGCGCCCGCCCATCAGCAGCCAGGTCGTCCAGTCGCCGGCCGGGGGCAATTGCTTGGCAAGCGCCCATTTCCGCCAGTTGAAGAAAAGGTCTTCCGCCTCCTTGTCGGTCAAGGCGGCGACTTCATCCGTCGAACTAGCGGGCTTTGAATTGATCAAGGCGCTTGACCAGCTTGGCCCGGAGGTCTGTCATATCCTTGCGCGTCGGCGGCTCGACATTGCGCTTGGCCGCCCCCCGTTCGATGAGCCTGTCCATGGTCCTGGCGTGCTCGGCCAGCAGCTTGGCCCTTTTTTCGATTGGCATGTCCGTCGCCTTTTCCAGTTCTTGGATTTGTGCCGCAAGCACCCGCAGCATCTGCGTCACCAGCTCCGTACGGCGTGGCCGTCGGGCCCGCAGAAGCGGCCAGTCTTCCTGTTCCCGCCGATAGCGAAGTTGCGCCGGGGTGATGCCGTGGCGCTTGCAGATCATAGCGGGCAGGAACTGCCGGCTCTCATATTCTGAGCGAATGGCAGTCCAATCCGGCCTCCGTTCGCCCTTCGCTGCCGGAGCGTCGTCCATTGGTCATCTCGATTCCGATTGCCCGGCTGGAACTATCGACTCCGCCGGGGATTCCCCCTTGGCGTGCAACCGGGGAGACATGCAATGTCCGGTGTCATCAGCCAGTACGACTATGACGAAGCCCGCAGCGAGTTGACGCTGTGGTTCGGGTCCGACCTCAAATGCTACAAATATTCGCTCGTCCCGCGGCCGGTCTATGACGGCCTGGTCCGCGCCGAGTCCATGGGGCGTTACTTCAACACAGTCATCAAGGACCACTACCCCTGCCGCCTCGCCAGCCCATCCGAACAGCGCAACCGCCGCTGGCAGTCCATCCGCTCGGCTTCCTGACCCAATTTCGCGACTATGCCTGAACTATAGAACACCACCGTCACGCGGGGATAACTTTTGGCACGGCTCTGCGAATTGCCCGCAAAAGACCGAAATCTCACAACCCACCAGCCCGCCCTCGGGCTTGACCCGAGGGCCACTCCCAACCTTCGCGGTCGTCTCGGCAGGTCCTCGGGTCAAGCCCGAGGACGGTACCGAGCTTTTCGAGAGTACAGCGTTACGGCACCCCACCCGACCTCCCTTGAGAGTCTGGATCGGCTCCGGCTCAGACCGCGAGGCAAACTCGGTCCGACACCTCCCCCTTGACGGGGGAGGTAGCGAAGCTTGGCCAAAGGCCTAGCGAAGCTCGGTGGGGGTGCTCACAAGCAAGATCGAGGGTGCGAGCACCCCTCCCCAACCCTCCCCGTCAAGGGGAGGGTGCCGCATCGCGTGCGCTTCAGCGACCCACCCGCTCACCCAAAGACCCGCTTGGCCTCCAGCGCCAGGCCGAGCCCCACGCTGCCCAGCACATCGGTGCGCACCACTTCGGCCTCCGGGAACAGCGCCTGCAGCCGTCCCGCCACCGCCGGCACCAGGGTCGAGCCGCCGGTCAGAATCAGGCTGTCCACCGCGCCTGCTACCACGCCCGCCTGAAGCAGCGTTTCGCCGATCGTCATTTCCAGCCGCTCGATGGACGCGGCCAGCGCCTCGCCCAGTTGCGCCACGGTCATGTCCGTCTCGATCGCCCGATCGCGCACGGGAAAAGTGAAAGCCAGCGATTCCCGGTCTGAAAGAGCGATCTTGGCGTCTTCCACGGCGCCGATCAGCCGGTGGCCCAGGCGTTCCTCGACCAGCATGACAAAAGTTTCCACCCGCTCGGCCTCGCGTGCCTCGCGCATGGTGGAACGCAGGTCGCGAATGGCCTTGGCGTCATAGAGCCGGTTGATGCGGTGCCAGGTCGACAGGTCGAAATAGGGCGCCACCGGCAGGTGCCGCTTGCCATCAAGCGTGCGCGAGCCGAGCCCCAGTTTGGGCATGACCCGGCTCATGGCCAGCAGCCGGTCAAAATCGGTGCCGCCGATATGGACGCCCGCCGTGGCCAAGATATCCTGGCTGCGGTCCGGGTGCCCTGCCCGATCAGGCGAAACGCGCACCAGCGAAAAGTCCGAAGTGCCGCCGCCGAGGTCGACGATCAGCGCCAGCTTTTCCGATCCCGCCTGCCGCTCGTAGTCCAGCGCCGCGGCGATCGGCTCGAACTGGAACTGGATATCTCTGAACCCCTGCGCCCGCACTGCCGCTTCGAGCTGATGCTGGGCCTGCCTGTCCGCGTCCTCGTCGTCATCGACGAAATGCACCGGTCGGCCCATCACCACCTGCGTCAGTTCGTGACCCAGTTCCGCCTCGGCACGACGCTTCATTTCGCCCACGAAGAGGCCGATGATCTCGCCAAAGCCCAGCCGTCGCGCCTTGACGCGCGTCGTGTCGGCATAAAGCGCCGTGCCCAGCACGCTCTTGAGCGAGCGCATCAGCCGTCCGTCGGCACCCGTGACATATTCGGCCACCGCCTCGCGACCGAAATGCACGTCGTCGTCCTCGAAACCGAAAAACAGCACGCTGGGAATAGTTTTCTGGCCGTTTTCGAGCGCCACGAGTTGCGGGTGCCCCTCCGCGTCCACGCGGCCCAGCGTGGAGTTGGACGTGCCGAAATCGAGGCCACAAAACTGTGTCATGGGAGCCGTCCACATATGGATGAAAGCGCGCCATGGGCGCGGGGACGGCTCTCTTAGGGATTATGCGCGGCCAAGTAAACCGTCAGGCGGCGCGGCGCTGCCGTTCTTCGCGGCCGCGCAGGTCGACGACCTCGAGCCGGGCGAGGCCGCGGCGCTGTGCCTTCTTCACCGCCTGATGGGCGGCTTCCAGCACGGCGCGGTCAAGTCCGCCTTGCGGATTGGCGACGGCCAGGCCCATGCTCATGGTGACCTGCCCTGCATGGCTTGCGCGATTGGCGAGGCCCGCGTGACGGATGGCCACGGCAATGCGGCTGGCGAGGTCACGCGCCATCAGCGCAGGCATGTCGGGCAGCACCAGGACGAAGCCGGCGCGACCATGGCGCAGGCAGCGGTCGGTCTCGCGCGGCAGCAGCGCCGAGATGGCGCTGTCCAGCGCTTCGATGCTCTCATCCACCGCCTCGCGGCCATAGGCGGCGAAATATTCGGCGTAGTTGTCCATTTCCAGCGCCAGCACGCACAGCGAGACGTTGCGTTCGGCGGCGTGCGCCCAGCTCCGGCGCAGTTCTTCGTCGATACGCTGGGCCGGGCGGGATTTCTTGTGCGGATTCTTGGCGATGGCGGCCTGGCCGTAAGCGGGCACAGCAGCATCAGTGCGTCCCAGCGCCGCGCGAATGCGCGCCCAGAGGCCGTCATTGCCGCTTGTGGTCACTTTATTCATCGAGCCTGTCCTGGGCCAAGTCCGGATCGGGGTTATCAAGGCACAACTATGGTTAACACGAAGTAACTACCTCGCCTCAAAGACTTTCCGGCGGCTCCCATTCCGGCCAGTCCACCGCATGCTCTTCCCATTCATCCGGATCGACCTCGGTTTCCAGCACCGTCCGGCCGCTCACCGACACGCCGACATCAATCACCGTCTGCGGATCGCCCGAAACCAGCGGATGCCACCAGGCCAGGCCTTTGCCCTCGGCAATCCGCCGGTAGGCACAGGTTGTTGGGATCCAGGGTATCTCGCGCACATTGTCCGGGGACAGTTTTATGCAGTCGGGCACGATCTTCTTGCGGTTGGGATAGTCCGTGCAGGCGCAGCTATCGCCATCCAGCAGCTTGCAGCGCACGTCCGAGGTGATCAGCACGCCGCTGTCCTCGTCCTCGAGCTTGATCAGGCAGCAGCGGCCACACCCGTCACAGAGTGCTTCCCACTCGCTGGGGGACATCTGCTCGAGCGTTTTTTCTTCCCAGAAGGCCATCTTTACCGTTTGCCGTGCATTGTGTTGTGGGTTTGCGCTTGCGGGCGGGGCATTGCAATCATATTCCAGCGATTGTGTTGCCTTGCTCGCAATTGCGGACAACTCTGGCGACATCAGGGCACTCGGGGATCACCGTGCAGGATCCGTTCTACACCAAGGAAAAAAAGCAGCGCCCCAAGGGCAGCATGCTCGCGGCTGACGCCTGGCTCGATTCCTCGCTGTATGAATTCTGGCAGGCCCTGGGGCGCGCCTATACGCGCTACCAGGATTTCATGTCCCGCTTCCACGTGTCGGGCATCAAGCGTTTCTTCGTCGAGATCCTGTCTGACGCCTTCACCTTCGGCGCCATCGGCTGTGTGCTGATGACCGCCCTCGCCCTCCCTGCCTTCGACATCATCGATCGCGGCGCCTTCAACAAGGCCGAGGATTATTCCGTCGTCTTCCTTGATCGCTTCGGCACTGAGATCGGCCGCCGCGGCATCCGATCCGACGACAGCGTGGCGCTCGACCAGATGCCGGACTTCCTCATCAAGGCCACCTTGGCCACGGAGGATCGGCGCTTCTACGAGCATTTCGGCATCGACGTGGTCGGTACCCTACGCGCCCTTGCCAGCAATGCCCAGGGCGAGCGCGGCACCCAGGGTGGTTCGTCCATCACCCAGCAGTTGGCCAAGAACCTGTTCCTGTCGTCCGAGCGTACCATCGAGCGCAAGATCGTCGAGGCATTCCTGTCGGTCTGGCTCGAGTGGAACTACTCCAAGGACCAGATTCTCAAGCTCTATTTCGACCGCGCCTATATGGGCGGCGGCAATTACGGGGTGACCGCCGCGTCCGAATTCTATTTCGGCAAGCGCGTGCAGGACATCAATCTCGCCGAGGCCGCCATGCTGGCCGGTATGTTCAAGGCGCCGGGCAATTATGCGCCCCATGTGGACCTTGCCGCTGCGCGTGGCCGCGCCAACCTGGTGCTCACCAATCTCGTGGCTTCCGGCTTCCTCACCGAGGGGCAGGTCACCGCCGCCCGCCGTCACCCGGCCGCCGCCATCGACCGTTCGCAGGACATCAACTCCCCGAACTATTTCCTCGACTGGGCCTTCGAGGAGGCCAAGACGCTGATCGAGGCCAACAACGCGCCGGGCAACAATTTCGTCGTGCGCACCACGATCGACACCACCCTCCAGGCCTATGCCGAGGAAGCCATCACCTCCGTGATCCGCGAACAGGGCGAGCAATATCGCGTCGAGCAGGGCGCCATGGTCGTCACCGATACCCAGGGCGCCATCCGCGCCATGGTCGGGGGCACCGACTATGCCAAGAGCCAGTTCAACCGCGCCATCGTGTCCAACCGGCAGCCGGGCTCCTCGTTCAAGCCCTTCGTTTATGCCGAGGCCTTCGAGCAGTTGGGCCTCACGCCCACTGATACAGTTTCCGATCACCCGGTCTGCATCGGCGACTGGTGCCCGCAGAACTATGGCCGTTCCTATCGCGGCCAGACCACGCTGATCAGCGCCTTCGCCGCCTCGATCAACACCATTCCGGTCACCCTCTCGATCAAGACCGGGCGCGACACCATCGCCGCCCTCAGCCATCGCATGGGCCTCCGTCAGGAGTACCCCGTCACCCGCTCCCTGGCGCTCGGCGTGGCCTCGGTCTCGGTGATCGACATGACCTCGTCCTACGCGGTCTTTGCCAATCATGGCTACAAGACCCAGGCCTATGGCCTTACCCGGATGACCACGCTCAACGACCAGCTCGTCTGGGAGCTCGATCCCGAAGCGCCGCGCGAACGCGTGCTCTCCGAACAGACCGTGGCCTATATGAACGAGATGATGTACGCCGTGACCCAGAGCGGCACCGGCACCCGCGCCCGCATCGAGGGCGTGCCCACTTTGGGCAAGACGGGCACCACGACATCCTATCGCGATGCCTGGTTCTGCGGCTTTACCGGAAATTTCGTCGCCGCCGTCTGGTTCGGCAACGACGACTACCGGACCACCAACAATCTCACCGGCGGCACCCTGCCCACCATAGCGTGGCAGAAATTCATGGCCTATGCGCACACCAATGTGGAGGTCAAGCCGGTCTTCGGCATCGACTTCCAGATGCCCGAACAGATCATCGCCGATGCCGATCCCGAGAATGTCGAAGAGATCATCGAGCGCCCGCCCAGCCTCAAGCCGGCCGCCGCCCGCAAGCTCCTCGACCTGGCAGATCGCCTGGAAGCCACGATAGACCTCAACACGCCGCGCGACACCGCCCAGGCCCCGGCCACCGGCACGGCGGAACTCTGATTCCTGTAGCCTGTTCAATCGCTCGATTTCTTAACACCGTCACCACCGGGCTCGTCCCGGTGGTCCACCTCACGGCAAGTTGGATTGCCGGGACAAGCCCGGCAATGACGGTGAACATGGTATTTCGTCTCACCGGCACTTCAGACGGTCGGAGCACCCTGCCGCTAGGCGTCGCTACTCCACCACCCATTCATACTGACCCGTGAAACTCACATTGAGCCCGCCGCACATGCGGTTATCGACCACGTCGATCCAGTTGATGTTCCAGTCGAGTCGCATTTCGATGACGCAGTCGTATTCCTCCGCCTCGTCGACCGGGATGGCTTCGCCCTCGCTGCCAACGGCGAAGGCGATTTCGTTGTCGTCCGTGATCCAACTGCTGGGCACGCGCACCGAGAATTCACCCATGTTGACCCCACCACTGGCGACGCGGTCCGGATCGTTGGCGCCATACGTGGCATAGCCTTCAAACAGCAGGGTCTTCTTTTCGGGAAGGGACACGGTCAGCATCTGTTCGTCGCTGGCCGACCATTCGCCGACCCATTCGGACAGGTCGAGCCGGGATGCGCTCTTGCCCTCGGCGGCATCAGTGAACACCAGCGCGGCCGCTAGGATGGCGAAGACTGTGACATGGTTGGGCATGTTTGGCTCCCGTGGGTCCTCGCCCATTTGTGCCTGCCCCCTTGAGCGTATGCAAGCGCCTGTGCAGGCTGACATAATGGAAGCGCCGAGACATTCCGCTTCCGCCCTTTCGCTGCCATTGCTATAGCGATGAGCATGTCAAATTCGCCGGCCCAGCCGTTCATGCCGCAAATGTTGAGACGCTGATCCGTGCGCTTCGTCCTCCGCCTGCTGATGAGCATTGCCGTCGCCCTCGCTGTGGGGTTCGGGCTGAGTTACTACGCGCTGACCGACGGGCGTCTTTTCGGCGCCGCTACCATCGGACCCTGGACGGCCTGGCCCGATATCGGCGCGCCCAGCCCCAATCCCTATACCAATGGCCACATTGCCCGCGAGGCGGCCCTGCAACTGGGGCGGAGCGAAGGCCTGCGCTTCGTTGCCACGACTGATAGCGCAAATGCGCCGCTTGACCTGAACTGCACCTATCGCCTCGAGGGCCATGTCCCGGTCTCGACCTTCTGGACCTTGGCGGCGATCGACGACGACTGGATCAATCTGGCGGCTCCCGAGACCGACGCGGCCCTGCGCTCGAGCGAAGTCATCCGCAGCCCGGATGGCTCGCTCAGCATCCTGGTCGGGACCCGGCTCGTGCCCGGCACCTGGCTGGAACTCGCCGGCAGCGGTGCCTTCAGCCTGGTGCTCACCCTTTATGACACCACGGCGCTGTCGAGCTTTTCCTCCGACATCTCCATGCCCTCCATCGTCAGGGAGGAATGCGCATGATCCGCACCCTGCTTTGGCTGATCGGCGGCGTACTGCTCGGCGGCATCATACATATCGTCACCATTCTCACTCTGCCGCTCCTGGCCGAAGAGACCACCTGGTCGCGCATCGAAGCCCTCGAGGCGCAAAACCGCATGACCGTGCTGCCCCCCATTGAGGCGGGTCAGCCCAATCCGCTGCAGCTCGATCCCGAGCTGAGCTATGGCGTCTGCCAGATCGACCTAGGCGAAGGTCCCGCCTATCTCAGCGGCGTCCTCCCCGATGCCTATTGGTCGGTGGCCCTCTTCAACGAGGCCGGCGTCGTCACCTATTCGACCACCAATCGCGATGGCATCGGCCAGACGGTCGAGCTCGGCATCTTCAATGCGGCGCAGACGCGCCTTCTCGCCCAGCAGCAGATCGATATCGCCGAGGGGCTGCTGGTCGTGGAATCGCGGACCGACAATCTTTTTGCCCTGGTGCGCCTCTCGCCTCCGCACGAGGCCATGCGCGCCCGCTTCGAAGAAGAGCTCGCCAAGATCGGTTGCGGGCCACGTCCGTCGTGACCGGGTTCGACGCTACCCTCGCCGCCATCGTGCAGCATTATCTCGACGACGTTGCCGGGCCGCGCGAGCACCTGTCGCTGCTGCGCTGGCAGATCGATCAGGGGCATCGGTTGGACGAGCGCACGACTTTCCCCGGTCACCTCACGACCAGCGCAGTCATCCTCTCGCCCGACCACCGGCAGACCCTCCTCATCGACCACGTCACTATCGGCCGCTGGCTGCAGCCCGGCGGCCACTACGAACCGGCCGACTTCTTCCACGTCTCGGCCCGGCGCGAGGCCGAGGAGGAAACTGGCGTCCAGGGTCTGCGGCTGCATCCCTGGCACCGCGATGGCGACCTGCCCTTCGTCATCGACAGTCATGACGTCCCCGGCAAGCCCGCGCGCCACGAGCCGCCGCATGTCCATCACGACCTGCAATATCTCTTTATCGCCGATCCGGCCCTGCCGCTCATCGCCCAGCTCGAGGAAGTCCATGCCGCCCAGTGGCAAGACGTCTCCCGCCTCGGCGAATTCGCGCCAAAGGTGCTTGAGCGATTGAAGGGCGTTGAAGCGCCTGGATAGCCCTCGATCATAAACCCACCACCGTGCCGTCCTCGGGCTTGACCCGAGGACCAGCCGCCACAAGCTCGACCCTGGTGCATGCTTCGCGTGGCCCTCGGGTCAGCCCGAGGGCGGACTTTGGGTGTTGGGTCATCAGGATCATCCCACCCATCGTCATTGCCGGGCCTGTCCCAGCAATCCATCTTGCCCCCTACCCCAGAAACCGCCGCATCACGCTGGCATGTTGCGCCGCGAACTCGATCCGGCGGACCCATTGCAGCGGGTCCCGATCGCCCTCGTCTGCATCAGCGCCAAAGCCTTCAATGGTCCGGTAGAAAAGCGCATCGGACTGCGCGTAGCCAAGCCGAAGACTCGCGGCACGCGCCAGCAGCGGCCATTCCACGTCATTGGCGAGGCTGTCGACCTGGCTTTCCCTGGCGATGAGTTCGACGGCGGCCGGCGACAGGCGCCTGATGGCGAACATCAGGTCCCAGTGGTCGCCGGTCAGCAGGGCATGGGTGTGATTGACGAGTTCTTCGCTCTCGCGCAACCGTCGGGGCTCGGCCGCGAACGACCGGTCCGAGCGGCCAATCACCAGCAGGTCTGCTTCATGCTCTGCCGCGAGCACGCGTTGCAGGTCCTCGAATCCGAATTCCATCCAGCGCAGAAGATGGTCGAAGTCGGCATAGAGCACGTGCCGGCCATCAGCGGCCATTGTCACAGCGTCACGGCGAAAGCGGCCGATATTGGACTCGCTGGCAGCGTGGAACATGGTCCTTGCGCCCAGCGCCGCCACGGCTTCCACGACCTCCGGCCGGGTGGCATCGGAAACATTGAGGCAGATGGCCGGAAAGACCTGATGCAGCCGTGGCGCCATGCGCCCGATCGCCTCGGCGGTCCGCCCCACCGGGTCATGCAGGGTCGCGCCCAGCACAATGTCCATGAAATTCCTCCCACAGCAGCACGCTGCCTGTTGGACATGGCCATCGGAGTGACAAATTTCCAGAGGCGGCGCGGTTTTAGAGCGTCCCCAGCACGGCCCCGATAGCGCCGAGCGCAAGCACCACCACCCATGGCGGACACTTCCATGAGACCAGCGCCACGAAACCGGCAAGCGCCAAGGCGAAGTCCAGCGGGGTCAGCACCGCCGTCACGAAGACCGGATCATAGAGCGCGGCGCCGAGGATGCCGACGACTGCGGCATTGGCGCCGCGCATAGCCGCCTGCGCCTGCGGCCAATGTCGCAACTGGTTCCAGAACGGCAGTGCGCCGGCCATCAGCAAGAGGCCAGGCAGGAAGATGGCCACGAGAGCAATTGCTGCGCCCATGAGACCCATGGGCGGCGATCCGGCAATGGTGCCGAGATAGGCGGCAAAGGTGAAGAGCGGGCCGGGCACAGCTTGGGTCGCCCCATAGCCGGCCAGAAATTGGTCCTCGGTCACCCATCCGCGCGCCACGGTTTCAGCCTCCAGCAACGGCAGCACGACATGACCGCCGCCAAAGACGAGCGCCCCGGCGCGATAAAAGCCGTCGAACAGGGCAAAGCCCTGCCCCAGCCCCGCAAGCAGCGGCAGGCCGACCAGCAGCACTGCAAAAAGCAGGACAAGCCCAGAGCCCACGCGGCGCGAACCGGGGAAGGTATGCTCGACGACAGCGGCAGCACCATTGCGGCACACCGCGAGGCCAGCGAGTGCACCGAAGACGATGGCACCCACCTGTCCCAGCACGCCGCCGGCCAGCACCAGGACCAACACGGCAAGCACGGCAATTGCCGCCCGCTCCCGGTCCGGCGTCAGGCTCCTGGCCATGCCCAGAACGGCCTGCGCGACAATCGCCACGGCGACCAGTTTCAATCCATGCAGGGCGCCCTGCGCCATGGCGCCGTCAAAGGCTGCCGCACCCAGGGCAAAGGCGACAAGCAGCAGTGCCGATGGCAGCGTGAACCCGGCCCAGGCCGCCAGGGCTCCCAGCGGACCGGCTCGCATCAACCCGAGGGCGAAGCCGACCTGGCTGGAAGCCGGCCCCGGCAGGAACTGTCCGAGCGCCACGAGGTCGGCATAGCCGGCCTCGTCGATCCAGCGCCGGCGTGTCACCAGCTCTTCGCGGAAATAGCCCAGATGAGCGATCGGCCCGCCAAAACTGGTGAGCCCCAGTTTGAGGAAAGCGAGAAACACCTCACCGGGCGTTCCCCGGGGGGCAGCAGAATCGACGGGCAACATTCCCCCAGTTCCCGCCTATTTCTGCGGGATCACTTCTTGGTCGTAGACCATGGTCTGGAAGCGTGACGGTATGGTGACACCGCCATGGCCGCCGCCTGCGCCCGTCCCGGAACAGAAGTCGCGGCGATTGGCCCGGTCCACCCAGGGCCGCAGCCGCCGCAGGTCCTCGTCCACGGCCATGGACTGCTCATGCGGCGTTTCGACCAGCAAGTGGTCGAGCGCATAGGCATAGCTCTCATAGCGATAGTTCAGCGCCCGCACGAACCAGTCGATATGCCACTGGTTCTCGACCCGCCTTGCCGAGACATTGGCGGCCACGCTCTGTTCGATCCCACCGAGCTCGGCCAACGCCACCGCCCGCTGCCGGTCGATTTCCTCGACCGCACAAATCGACGCGAAGGTCGTGGGCACCGTGTCGAGATCGGCCAGGATATGCCGCCCGACCGTCCGGTAGCGAGTGGTGGAGGATTGGTATTCCGTGGTCCGCAGCCAGGTGTAGTAGCGATCAATGCCGAAGCGGAAGTCGCGTGCCGCCCCGATCCTTGTGCGCTGCAATTCGACCGAGGAATCGAACATCCAGTCGCGGCTGTGGGAAGCAATCAGGAAGCGCCAGGTGCGGTCGTGCATCTCGCGTTCCTGGTCGGTCTGGTTGAGGTTGCTGACGGGCTCGCCGCGGCTCGTGGCGGCGACCTCTCCCATCGCGGGCATGATCCTGTCATGCACGACGCTGGGCTGCGCCCGGCCGAAATCACCCACCGGCCGCGCGACGCAGCCGACGGCCATGCTGGCCAGGAGAATCAAGGCGAAGGATCGCAGCAGCGACCCGGAAGGATTAGCCACGCTTGCGCTTGCGCCTGGCGTCGCTGTGATTGTTTGGTGGCGGCGGCGTCCCGCGTTCATAACGCACCCCGGTGAATATCAGGATCTGGGCGTCGCCGGACCTTTGCTGCCCAGCATTGGCGGATCGTGTCCGACCCTCGAACTTCAAAAGCTTACCCAAGCAAACCTCCATGACGCGCAGCTCCCCCGTCCCTAGTGGGGGCAGCGAGTTGAGTCGTTTTTGTCCCGGCGCGACGCCCCTCGCGCTGTTTCACCATTAAGAGATCGTCAAGGTTAACAGTCTGCTAACGAATTGGCGGCAAGAGTCGAACTCGCATCAAATTCGATGCAATGCGAGTCGATGGTTCCGCCCGAAATGCTTGGATTTCAGCCTTACGAGACCTTTCAGTTGCTGATCGAAACGGGTGGTGTCGATCGCACCAACACGCTGCTGATCGCGGCCTGCGACGCCTATGCGCGGCGCGGCAAGCCGACGGTTCCCGAAATGGAACAGTTCGAAGTCCTCGCTGCCCGCCTCTTCCCCACGGCCGGCCCGCAGGCCCGTGCCAAGGGCGCCGCCATTCTCGGGCGCGCGGAAGTGCTGTCCCCTGCCCTCGAGCGTCTGGTCGTCGACAATATCGGCGAAGACCTCATCCCCTTCCTCGAAGGGGCGACCGAGCTGTCCGACCAGACCATGCTCGATATTATCGCGCGCTATGACGTCATGGCCTGCGCCACGCTGGCCACCCGCGCCGACCTCTCCAATGTGGTACTGGCCAAGCTCTTCCAGATGAATTCGCGCAAGGTCTATCGTGCCCTTGCCGCCAATACGCTCATCACCCCGCGCGGCGCCTATCTCAGCGCCCTCGCCCGTTCGGCACAGATGGATCACCTCGTTGCCGAGGCTCTGGGCCGTCGCGACGACTTCGACGCCGCCCTGCTGGCCCCCGCTTTCTTCGACCTGTCCGACGCCCATCGCGTCAAGGTCATCCAGGCTTTCGCCAACCGCACCACGCCGGCCGCGCCGATCTCGCGCACCATCGAACAGCTTTCGGTCGCCAGCGGCGAATTGACCAAGGCGCTGATGAAGCTTTTTTCCGAGAACCGCCGCCCGGAGGTCACGCGCCTCCTCGCCCAGATCACCGGCCTCGACGAAGTGCGTTGCGGCCAGATCGCCCACGACGTCACCGGCGCCTCGCTCTTTGTCATCCTGCGTGCGTTCGGCGCCACTGCCTATGACGGGCTCAAGGTTCTGATTTACGCCACCAGCCACGACAGCGAGCGCTCCCGCGCCCTTGCCGATTTCGCTACCCTGTTCGGCGCTGTATCGCCTGAATCCATGGCCTACCTGATGAGCGCCTGGCGTGGTGAAGTGAACCTGCTCGAGCTTTCGAAGCCGCAGCACCAGCCGTTCACCCAGCCGAGCAAGCGCACGGCCATGAGCCCCGCGCACAATCCCGTCGTGGAGCAGGCCATCGAGGCCCTCGCCAAGATCGGTGTCCGCCGCGCCGGCTGATTGTCAGTATGTCACAATTTAACCCCCGGGCGTGCTCCGGGGATTAGTTCTGCTCGCGCGCCACGTCGATATCGAGATCGTCGCCGCGCCGGTCGATGCTCAACACCCAGAGATCGGGATCGAAGTCGATTTCCTGGGCGATGCGCTCACGCACCTTGTCCGGCGATACCCGGAAAAAACGACGCTGGAACACTGGGCCGGCGCTATCGCCCCTGCTGACAACCGGCGCCGGCGTGAACAGCGAGCGCGTCCCATCCAGGTGATCGACCTCGATGAACACCTGGCCGGCAATAGGATCACCACGCCGGACCACCACGCACATGTCGCCCAGGTCATTGTGCCGCCGCACAAAGGCCATGCACCACAGGTCGCTGCGCAGGCTTGCCACTCTAGATCGTCGCGCCTGCCTTGAGCAGGAGCTCGACCAGGTCAGGCTGCACCTGGCCGGTCATCTTGTAGCGGTGGAAGTTCTCGAACTCGCGAATGGCGCGGGCCGTTTCCGGACCCGGCTTGCCATCGATCGGGCCACGGAAGAAGCCGAGGCTCGCAAGGCCACTCTGGATCTGCGTCACCAGCACGCTGTCAGTGGCGGGGGGCACGCTGACGGGCGCGGCGACAGGCTCTGCGCTCGCCACCTGCACGGTGGGGGCCTGCTGGACGGGCGCGGCCACCGCGGGCTGCACCGGGGCCGGCATGGGCTGGGCCACGACGTCTGGCGTCACGCTGGGCAGGGAGGCGCTGGGCGTTGGCGGATTGCTGCTGACCGGCGCGGACCCGCGCGAGCCGTCCACTGCCGCGATGATGGAATCGATGGTGCTGGCGGCGGTCTCGGCGACGTCGTCGAAGGCTTCCTCGGCCGGCGACAGGGTCTGCTGCGAGGCTGCCAGCGGCTGCGGCACAACCGGTGCGACAGGCTGGGTCGAGGCTAAGGCGACCTGCTGGACGGGCTGGCTTTCCAGCACCGGCGCCGGCGCTGGCGCCGCGGCCTGGGGCTGCACGGTGGCACGGCCTTCCGCATCGGAGCGGAGGATCACCTCGAACACGGATGGGTCATTGGCGCCGGTCGGCGTCATGCCGTTGCGGATTTCGAAGGCACGAATTGCTTCGGCGGTCTTGGGTCCGTAATAGCCGTCCACCTTGCCGGTGAAGAGATTGAGCTCGAAGAGCTTCTTCTGCACGGCGAACATCTGCTCATTGCCCACTGGCACATCCGGTACGACCGGCGCCGGCGCAACCGTCCCTGTCGTCTCCGTGCTCACGGCAGGTGCCGCGACCGCCGGCAGGGGCTGGACGGCGCTGGTTTCGACAGGCGTGCTCGCGGTTTCGGGGCGATCGACGGAGGGCGTCGGCAGGGCCGCGATTTCGGCGCGCGCGGGCGCGAAGAACGGCGAAGGGTGTTCTGCCGTCTGGAAGAACAGCGCATTGCTGCCGGCCAGCGCTGTCATCGTCACCATGGCCAGAAGGCCGGTGGATGCCAGGGGCGCGCGCATGTAGCGCGAAACAGTCCAAAGCCCTGCGCGGCCCATCGTGCCGAGCAGGGCGCTGCCGGCCAGAAGCGGCAGCTGGGTGAGGGTCGAAGCCGTCATTGCGCTTTTCTTTTTTCGTTTGGCCATGAAGTGGGGGCTACGGAAGCGGGATCACGGTGAAGGGTCAGAATGTCGGCAGTTTCGCCGGGTTTGGTTGCCGGACCGTTTATGGGAAGCAAAACGGTGATGGTTGTCCCCGCCCCGATCTCCGACATGGCCCGCAGGGTGCCGCCATGCAGTTCGACCAGGCCCTTGACGATGGAGAGCCCCAGGCCGGTGCCTTCATACTTGCGGCTGAGGCCATCCTGCACCTGGAAGAAGGGCTCGCCGATGCGCGCCATGGCAGCAGGCGCCATGCCGATGCCTCGGTCGCGCACCGACAGGTTGATCGACTGGCCCTGGCGCTTGACCGTGGTCGTCACTACCCCACCGTCATGGCTGAACTTGATGGCGTTGGAGAGCAGGTTGATCATGATCTGGCGGCAGACGCGCTCGTCGGCCGTCATCAGCGGCAGGTCCGGCTCGATCTCGGAAACCAGCCGGATACCGCGCTCCTGGGCCAGCGCATCCACCATGGAGAGGCAGGCAGGCACGATATCGGCCGGGTCGAGCGGCTCGGCCTGTATCTCGAACTTACCCGCCTCGATTCGCGACATGTCGAGCAGCATGGAGACCACTTCGAGCAGGTGCTTGCCGCTGTGCTGGATCAGGCCGGCATATTCCTTGTGCGTCGGCGACAGCTCGCCCCCGATGCCACTCGTCATCATCTCAGAAAATCCGACCACGGCATTGAGCGGGGTGCGCAGTTCATGGCCGATGGTGGCAAGGAAGCGCGACTTGGCCTGCGAGGCATCTTCGGCGACGCGGCGTGCCTCGGCCATGGCCGATTCGGCATCCTTGCGGGCAGAGATGTCGCGTACCAGTGCAATCACCTCGTGGCGGTCGCTGCCGCCATCCTCGTCGAGAATGGGAGAAAGCTGCATTTCGGCCCAGACGAAGCGCGGCACATTGGTGCGGGCGCGCGGATCGTCCTGGCGGATGCGCAGCTCGATCGTCCGGCTGCGGCCATCCTGGGCCGCGTCGGCGAAAGCGGTGAGAAAGGCGGGGCGATCCATCACATGCAGCCGCTCGCTGAGCTTGTCGCCGGCGATCTGGTAGCGCGGGCAACCGAACAGCACCTCGGACGAGCGCGAGGCCAGCAGCACGGCGCCATCGGGCGAAAAGCGCAACACGGCGTCCTGCACATGCTCGATCAGGTGCCGGTAGGCGCTGACCTGCGCCTTGTCGTGCACTTCATAGGCGGTGTTGATGCGATGGGCGCTGTGGGCGACCACGGCGAAGGCGATGAGGAAGCCGATGGCCGAGGCGAACAGCATGGTGGGTTCGGCCACCGGCGCAGCGGGCAGGCCCATTATCGACATGACGATGCCGAGGAGTCCGATCGGGATCAGCGTCAGCCAGCTCGTGCGCCGCAGGACCGGGCGTCCGACCAGCGCCGCCAGCACAGTGCCCATGACGGCAATGGCCAGGCCCGCATCGCCGAGGCGTGGATCGGCCAGGGTCAGCACCAAGCCCACTGCCATTAGCGTCGCGACCTGGGCCGACACGGCGAGCTCGTTCTGCCCGCGCTGATGCATGGCGAGGCTCACCATGCCGCCAGCCAGGGTCATCGAGGCGAGGAGGAAGAGTAGCGGGGCTCCAGTGACGAGAAGATAGATGGCAGGCACCATGGCAAGCGCGGCCGCGGCGACGAGAATGCGGGCATTGTTGGCGGTGGTCTTGCGGCGCAGCAGTTCGGGGCGGTTCCCGGCAATCGCGGGAACGGCTTCGCCTGCCTTGCTGGTTCCGAAAACCTTGAAGCTACGCATGCACAAAAAACTCACTCAACGACGCCTGCGGTTTCCGGCCGGTCGGGCCAGGATGGCGGCCCTTCCCCGAGCCGCCCGGCCCGGATGGATCCGGGTCCTTGTTGACTTAAACCTCGGCCAGCAACAGCTAAGACCACCTTAAGTCGGCCCCTCCCCGCCCCCCTTGAACGGGTGGTACGGGCGGGTTTTGGGAGTTAGCGTAAACAAGGGGTTGCAGACCTTGATGAGGCGCGCCGCTTTTGTTTCAAATTTTACCGAAATGCCCCAACCCCGCTTAATCCGGGGCTTCTAGGCTCACAACATCGGACGGGAAAAGTCCCGCCGCGATGGACCCGATTTATGATGTTTCTGCTGCGTTCCGCATTCTGGCTCACTCTTGCCTTCCTGGTCATCCGGCCGGGCGTTGGCGCGGACATGAGCGATTCGGCGGCCGACCTCTCCCGCGAGGCCATGGCGCGCGGCAGCCAGTTCGTGGCCCAGCAGATTGAAGCCATCGAGTGTACCGACATTCAGTGCCTGGGCGGCAAGGCGCTTGCCACCGCAGCACTCAACGCCACCCCGCACGCCGGCCTCCCCATGCATGTCGAGCCGGCGCCAACAGAGGTCCCGCTACCCAGACCTCGGCCGGACCGCGCGGGCTGACGGGCGCCGGCCCCGGCGCCCGAGATTTTACTCCAGGGGTGTGTCACTTCCCCAAGCGACGCTACTCCATAGACCCCTGGCCCCTGCCGCAGATGCGCTGCCCCGCATCTGCGGCTTTCTTTTGCGCCACACCGGGTACTGGCAATGCCGCCGCCGATCTCCTAGATAGGGCGCATGAGCCAGAACCAGCCCTTCCAGGACATTGCCGACAACCTTTCCTATCTGGATGATTGGGAGGACCGCCTGAATTACCTCATCGAGCTCGGCCAGGCGCTGCCACCCATGGCCGACGCCGACAAGACCGACGACAACAAGGTCCGGGGCTGCGTGTCCAATGTCTGGCTGGTATCGGGTGTCGACCGCTCGGCCGGGCCCGCCGTGCTGACCTTCCGTGGCCAATCCGACGCCATCATCACCAAAGGGCTGGTGGCGGTGCTGATCGCGCTTTATTCCGGCCGTCCCGCTGCCGAGATCGCCGAGACCGATGCCATAGAGTGGTTCCGCAAGCTCGGCCTCAGCGAGCATCTGGGCATGCAGCGCTCCAATGGCCTGGTGGCCATGGTCAACCGCATCCGTAACGAGGCGCGGGCGGCCTTGGCTTAAGCGAAGCGCCGCAGTCGCGACATCAGCGGCTTTTCCACCAGCGTATAGAGCATCCAGCCCAGGACGAGGCCGCCGGCAATTGCCAGGGCGACTGCCCCGCCGACCACGAGTCCGTTGCCGTCATCGACCAGCCGGAGCAACACGCCGGCCACGGCGCCCACTGCGAAGATGTGGACAAGGTAGATCGAATACGAGGCGTCACCCAGTTGCTCGAGCAGGCGAACCCGCGGCAGGCGATGTTCCAGCCCCACGAACAGGGCCACTGCGGCGCAGGCAAAGGCGAGGAACCCCAGGAAAGCGCTGGCGTCCTCGACAACGCCGCGATCGAGCCAGAAGCCTTCGATGAGCCCCGCCAGTCCGATGGTGGCGAGCAGCAGCACCGGCCAAGTCGCGAGGCGCTGCAGCCGTCCCTCGATATGGGCCAGTCCCAGCCAGGCGCCCGCCACGAAGGCCAGCGGCATGAAGCTTGTGTAAAAGGCCGGGATCGGGCTTTCGGGATGCAGCAGCAGCCCCGCAAGGCTGAGCGCCGAATAGGCCAATGTCAGTACCATGACGCGACGGCGGGCCGTGAGCACGGCCAGCAGTGCGAAGCTGACATAGAAGAACATCTCGTAGTTCAGCGTCCAGCCCAGCTTGTAGAGCGGGTGCAGGCCGTGGCTGGCCGGGTTGTAGAAGGGAATGAAAGCCAGCGACAGCAGCAATTGCTGGCCGTCGAATACCGTCGTCTTGAAGACGTGCGGCAGCAGCAGCGCCAGCAGCGCCGCAAGCAGGGTGAAGGCCCAGTAGAGCGGCACCACCCGCAGCAGCCGGCGCCTGAGGAAACTACGCGCCTCGAACCGCCCCTCGCCGGTCACCGCGACCATGATGAAACCAGACACCACGAAGAACAGGATAACGCCCAGCCATCCCAGTCGGCCAAAGGCCAGTGACTGCTCGACCAGTGGGTAAAGCAGGGCGTGCGAAACCAGCACCAGGATGGCGGCACCGGCCCTGAGCGATTGGATGGCGTTGATCTTGGACGACATGGCCGCACCATGGAACTTAGGACGTCTCCATAACACCGAAGCGCGGCGCCTGTTCATTACCAATGCCGACATCGTTAATTTTGCTCGGTCGCTGCAAACATCGGGACGCGCTCGGGCAACCACGATTGCACCGCACCCCGCTCCCGTCCGGCGGCCGCCGGAGCGAGCCCGAAGAGCATCGCGCTCTGCTCGAGGCCGATGCGCAGAACCAGCTTGGCGGCTCGGCGCGGCCAACCCCGTTCGGCTTCGATCTGCTGCAGGCCTTTGTCGTAGAGGCAGATATCGGCCAATAGACCCCAACAGTCGGCGGGAAGCCGACTCGCGAGGCCCGCTAGGCGCCGGCGGGCGTCCGCCGCGCTGTCGGCAAGCTCGCCCTGCGCGTTGCCGCGCGCCGCGCCCACCCGCCCCGGATCGTAGCTCATGGTAACGCGCTGACGCAGGCTCGCGCGTTCGAAAAGGTTCAGGAGCCGGCTAGCGGCCTCGATGTGGTGGGGCGCCAGGAAGCCATCGAGGCGGCGTACGGCATCTGGCAACGGCGTCGCCATGGTCAGTCTCCCGCCCCCTGCAGCGCCAGTTCGATGGCGCTCACTTCCGCGTCGAAGTCCGGATCGTCGCGCATGTCCTCGATCAAAGCACAGGCATAGGAGACTGTTGTCCTATCGCGCCCAAACGCGATGCCGATAGCGGTCAGCGTTTCGCCCAGGATGACGTGGGAAAGATACATGGCGAGCTGGCGGGCCCGCGCCGTACCGATACGGCAGCGCGAGCGGCTGAAAATCAACGGCTGTGGTACTTTACTGTGCCTCGACACCATAGCGACGACACGATGAATGTCGCCAGTAGTAGGCCGGAAGACCGCCGTGTGCGCCGGTTCGAGGACCCTTTGGCACTTCATATGCATGGAACTCTCCACCTCAAATAGGATGATATTCCTATTTTCGGTGGAAAGCTAGCGACGGGGATAAGTGTGTTCGCGCATAAGCAGCGATCAACAAAAATGGCCGCCCGGGGGCGGCCATTGCGGTATCGCTCGGCGATGGAGGCTAGTCGGCCTTACGGCCCAGGCCATTGTCCTTGGCCAGCTTGGAGCGCGTGGCTGAGTAGCTCGGGGCCACCATCGGGTAGTCGGCCGGCAGGCCCCACTTCTCGCGGTATTCCTCGGGGGACAGGTTGTAGTGCGTGCGCAGGTGACGCTTGAGCGACTTGAACTTCTTTCCGTCTTCGAGACAGATGATGTAGTCGTTCGCCACCGACTTCTTCACGGGCACGGCGGGCTTCAGCTCTTCGACGGGCGCGGGCACTTCATTGGTCTGCAGGGCACGCAGCGCGCCATGCACTTCGGCGATCAGCTTGGGCAGGTCGCCCGGGCTGACGGCATTGTGGCTCACGTAAGCAGAGACAATCTCGGTGCTCAGTTCGATAAGATCGGACTCAGCAGTTACGAACGCGCCGGTATCGTCGTTCATTTTTCAACCTTCCATTTTATTATTGGGCCGCAACAGGGGCCGTTGTGGCCGTTGCGTGTTATTAGGATCGTTTATTGGTGCACGCAACCCCGACACCGCAGCTCAACATGCAGCGGAGGCAATCACTCTGTGGCAGGATTTTGTCCGTTCTTTGATGCGAGTTCATCAATTAAAGTTTGACTGCCGGGCTTGTAGCGGGACAGATAACTGGCCCGCGCCAATAGATGTGCAGAAACAGGTGTGGTCAGCAACAGAAATGCCACGCCAATAATCGCTCGAGTCGCGACTGCGGCATCTTGGCTTACCACCGCTACGGCGACGAGAATCAGCCCGCCGCCCACCGCACCCGCCTTGGACGCGGCATGCATGCGGGTGTAGAGGTCAGGCAGACGGACGACGCCGATAGCCGCCAGCAGCGTGAAAGCGGCGCCCAGCACCAGCACCACGCCTCCAAGATACAATTCGAGGCCCGTCAGCATCAGCCCACCTCCCCATCGGCATGGCCTCGCAGCAGCACATAGCGCGCCAGCGCGACCGTCGCGAGGAAACCCAGCAGGGCCAGCGCAATGGCGATATCCAAATACAGCCAGAGCCCGGTCCGCACCGCGATGGCACCGATAAAGCCCATGGCCACCACCGTCAGCAGATCGAGAGCCAGCACCCGGTCCGAGAGGCTCGGGCCAATGACGATGCGCACCATGGATGCCACGAGTGCCAGGCCGAGCAGCACCAGGGCGATCAGAGTGGCCCAGTCGATGAAGAGTTCGGCGGTCATTCGAAGACCTCCCTGACCTTTTTCTCGAAACCGTTGGCGATGTCGGAGATCACGGCCTCACGGTCGCCCATGTCCAGCACATGCACATAAAGCACGCTGCGATCAGCGGAGACATCGACCGTAAGCGTGCCGGGCGTGAGGGTGATGAGGTTGGCCAGGAGCGTGACCTCGGCGTCCGACTTGAGCGCGATCGGCACCGCGATAATGGCAGGGCGCAAAGCCGACTTGAGGTCCGGCCGCATGACGACGATGGCGACGCGGACGGCGCTTGCCATAAGCTCGTACAAAAACAGGGCCGCCAGGGAAAGGACGCGCCGAATCTTGCGCGTCGACCGCGGCCCTGCCCAGGCGTCTCGCAGCAGCCAGATCGCAACGCCGCCGATCAGCGCGCCCAGCAGCAGATTGAGGCCGGAGAAATTGCCCGAAATGGCGGCCCAGATCAGGGCCAGCACGATGATCAGAAAAACCGGATTCATGGCGAACCTCCCGCCAGCCCGGTCGCGGCGACGTAGCGCGCCGGGTCGGCAATGTCGGCCGCGCCGACGGCAATGCCATCCATGAGCGGGCCCGGCCAGAGCCCGATGGCCACGATGCCGACGACCAGCGCCGCAGTCACGGTGAAGGCCAACCGCCCGCGCCCGTCAAGCGCCACGAGGGTCGCGGCAATGTGCCCGGTCCCTTCCCCGATGGGCCCGGCCCGCCAGAACATATGGGCCCAGAGACGCGTGCCGGCGATCAGCGTCAGCACGGCGTTGATCAGCAGGGCGACGACAATGGCCGTCCCCATCCAGCCGGCGGCACCATCCGCCAGCCCGGCCTCGAGCAGCAGCAGCTTGGGCCAGAAACCGAGGAAGGGCGGCACGCCGGCGGCAGCGAGGATCAGCACCAGGAACACGATCGAGATCGGCGCACTGGCGGCATAAAGCCCGCCCATCATTCGCGTGTCGGTAAAGCCGGTCCGTTTCTCGATCAGCCCGGCCACCATGTAGAGCGCCGTCATGGTCAGAATGGCGTGGAAGATATAGAGACCCGCGCCCGCAATGCCGTTGAGCGATGGGGTGGCGAGCCCGGCCATGACCGCACCGATGCCGCCGATCACCAGGAAGCCAATGGAACGCCGGAGGTTTGTTTCCGCAATGGCACCCAGCGGGGCGATGACCAGCGTCGCCATGGCGATCACCGCCAGGGCCGGCTCGAGCAGGTCACGGCTCGCCGGGAGAAGGGCGACCAGCGCCCGCAAAAGTGCATAGGCGCCCACCTTGGTCAGCAGGCCCGCGAACAAGGCCGACACCGCCGCCGGCGGGGTATGATAGGAGGCCGGCAGCCAGGCGTTGACCGGAAAGGCCGCGGCCTTCATCCCGAAGGCGAGCAGCAGCAAGGCCGCGACACCGGCCATGGCCGTCGGGTTGGCCAGGGGCGCGGCGCGCATGATGTCGGCCATGTTGAGCGTACCGAGCAGGCCGTAAAGCAGCCCAAGGGACAGCAGGAACAGCGTCGTGGCGAGAAAATTGAGGAAGCCATACTTGATGGCGCCGTCGATCTGCACCGGCCGTCCACCCTGCACGATCAGCCCGAACGAGGCGATCAGCATCACTTCGAACCAGACATAGAGGTTGAAGAGGTCGCCGGTGAGGAAGGCCCCTGTAACACCGGCCAGCAGCAGCAGCACCATGGCGTGGAACGCGTCGTTGCGATCGGCACCGGCGCGGTCGATTTCGGCATAGATCAGCACGAACAGTGTCACTACAGACGCGGCAAGCGCAAAGGCCGCGCCGAAAAGGTCGGCCGTCAGGCTGATGCCGAAGGGCGGCAGCCATTTGCCGATGGTCATGCTGGCCGGACCGTTGACGATGACATCGAGCAGCAGGACGATTTCGCAGGCAATGATGCCGAGCACGACGATGATGGCGCCGACCAACGGCACGCCATTGCTGCGCCGGAAGGTCAGCAGGGCCGCCGCACCCATCAGCGCCAGCACGATGGGCAGGACGATGACCCAATCGGCCACCTGGGTCATCGAGTCGAGCATGGCCTGCGACAGGTCGGTCACTGTGGAAGTTGCCTCCATGGCTCAGTAGCTCAGCGGCGGCCGCGGCGAGCCTTCGGGCTCGGCCAGGCGCATGGTGTCTGTATTGTCGGCGTCTAGGCTCTGATAAGCGCGGAACGCCAGGACCAGAAGGAAGGCAAACATCGAAAAGCCGATGACGATGGCCGTCAGGATCAGCGCCTGCGGCAGCGGATTGGCGATCGGACCATCGGGTGTGTCCAGTCCGGCCGGCACGATGGGCGCGATTTCCTGCGTCACGCGTCCGGCCGTGAAAATAAGCAGGTTCACGCCATTGCCGAAAATGGTCATGCCGATCAGCATGCGGATGACCGAGCGCGACAGCAGCAGGTAGACACCAATGGCGATGAAGAGGCCAACCAGGGCTGCCAGAACATAGTCCATCAGAGATCCTCCTCGCGGTCGCTCTCGAGCGAGAGGGCGATGGCCGATAGCGTACCGAAGACCACGAGATAGACGCCGAGGTCGAAGAAGAGCGGCGTCGACAGCGGAACCTCGCTCTCCCCCAATGGCACATAGAGCCAGATGCTGGTCATGAAGGGAGATTGCGTGAACAGGCTCAGCAGCCCCGAGAACCCGGCCAGCAGAAGGCCGGAGCCGGCAATCGCCAGGGGATCGGCGCGCAATGCGCGACGGACCTTGTCGACGCCCTCGGCCATGCCGAACACGCCGATGGCCGCCGCGGCGATCAGCCCACCGATGAAGCCGCCACCCGGCTCGTTATGGCCGCGCAGGCAGACATAGATCGAGAAGACCAGCATGATGGCGACGATCAGCGGCGCTAGGGTGCGGAAGATCACCGTGTTCATGACGCGACCTTCCTGGGCCTGCGCACGCGCACCGGCGGCGCCGGGGGCGCGACGGGCATGGGCGGCTTTTTGGGCCGGCGCAGCAGCGTAACGACGGCCATGCCGGCGCCCATCACCACGGCAATCTCACCCAAAGTATCGAAGCCGCGATAGTCGACCAGGATGACGTTGACGATGTTGTGCCCATGCGCGATCGGCACGCTCGTGGCGGTGAAGAATTCGGAAAGGCGCGTGTCGAGGGTCCCGTTCAGCACCAGCATCAGCATCAGGCTGACGCCAAGGCCGCAGATGATCGCCAGCGTCCCGTCCCGGGCCCAATCCTCGAAGCGCCGGTGGTCGCGCTGGTCGAGGCGCAGGCGCGTCATCACGAAGGTCAGGATGACGACGGAGAGGATTTCCACCATGAGCTGGGTGAAGGCGAGGTCCGGCGCCCCGAACATCAGGAAGATCAACGCTACGGCCGTTCCTTGCACACCCAGCGACAAGATGGCCACCAATCGCGTCGGCGCGACGAGCACGGCAATCAGCCCGAGCACCGCGAGCGCAATGATGCCCCACTCGTAGAACTGGAGCGCCGGCAGGCTGAAGCGCTGGCTCCAATCGCCCAGTTCGGCCGTCGGCATGATCCAGTCGAGCCCACCCCAGGCTAGCATCGGCCCGAACAGCGCCAGCGCAAGCGCCGCAAACACGAGGACGAGATAGAATTCGAGCTGCCCGTGGTGAAGGAAACGGGTCACGGCGCCCGAGAAGCGAATGAGCCCGAACATGACGGCATCGAACACGGTGTCGGCCGTCCAGCCCAAAGCCGTATCGAAGCGCCGCAGCACCGTGCGGATGGCGTCGACCTGCCGGTAGACGAGGATAGCCAGGGCCCAGGTCAGCGCCGAAAGCCAGAGCAGCGGGGAAGTAAGGTCGAGGGCCAAAGTCAGGTGGCTTTCCACCCCGCGCCCGAGGATCGCCCCAGCCCCCGGCACAAGCACATCGTGCCCCAGCCAGTCCGGCAGGATACCCGCGACCACACCGGCCGCACCCAGGAGGATCGGGCCCGCCAGCATGGCGATTGGCGCCTCATGCGGGCTCTTGGGCGTTGGCCTCGCTTCGCCGAGGAAGGGCCGGATCATCACCATGAGGGCGACGCCCGCCAGCATGGCATTGCCGGCTACCAGGATGGCCAGCACCAGCCAGGCGGTCCACTCGCCGCCGAAGAGGGCGAGATACATTTCTTCCTTGGCGAAATAGCCAACCGTCAGCGGTAGGCCGATCATCGACAGAGCGGCCAGCGCGGCGCCGATAAAGGTCACCGGCATCTTGTCCGCAAGGCCCCCCAGCACGGTGATTTCGCGCGTGCCCGCCTCGTGGTCGATTGCCCCCGCGACCATGAAGAGGCCCGCCTTGTAGAAGGCATGGGCGACGAAATAGAGCACCATCGCCGCGATGGCGGCATCGCTTCCCAGCCCGATCAGCAGCACCAGCAGACCCAGTGAGGCGATGGTGGTCTGCGCCAGGATCTGCTTGAGGTCGGTCTGCTTCAGCGCCCCGAGGGCACCCCAGATCAGCGTCACGCCGCCGAAGAGGACCAGCACATTGGTCCAGATTTCGGTGCCCCCCAGCGACGGGGTCATGCGCGCGAGGAGGTAGACCCCCGCCTGCACCATGGTCGCCGAATGGAGGAAAGCCGAGACTGGGGTCGGCGCTTCCATGGCATTGGGCAGCCAGAAATGGAGCGGAAACTGCGCCGACTTGGTGAAGGCGGCACCAAGGAAGCAGATCAGCACGACCAGGTACAATCCGCTCTCGCGCAGCACATCGCCCATGGCCCGCGCCGCGCTCATCTCCCAGCTGCCGCTCAACTGCTGCACGAGAATGGCGCCGGCCAGCAGGAACATGCCGCCGATATTGGTGATCACCAACGCCTGGATCGCCCCGCGCCGAGCCGCCTGCCGCGTGTGGTCGAACCCGATCAGCAGGAAGGAGGTGACCGAAGTCAGTTCCCAGAACACGAACAGCACGACGAGGCTGTCCGCCAGCACCAGGCCGAGCATGGCCCCCATGAAGGCGAGCATGAAAGCGAGGAATCGGCCCTGCTGCGGATGCCCGGCGAGATAGGCGCCGGAATAGAGCATGATGAGCGTGCCGACGCCCGAAATGGTCAAGGCGAAGATGAGGCTGAGCCCATCGACCAGGAAAGACAGGTTGATGCCATAGGCCGGGACCCACGGGATGGCGCTGGCAATGACTTCGCCGCCCACCACCGTGGGGACATATCCGAGCAGTAGGACGAAAATGCTCGCCGGCACCAGGGCCAGGATCCAGCCGGCAAAGCCTCCGGCCAGGCGATGGATGAAAGGCGCCAGCATGGCGGCCAGAAACGGCGCCAGCGCGGCAAGACCTATACCTGCGTCAAGGGACGGCCCCAAACCTGCCACTCCTCTCTCGCTCTGTCGGCGATTCAAAACGGATAGGGGACCTTACCCGTTGAGCCCCCCGCGACAAGGGCATCCGCCCGGGCGTTCGGTGACTATCATGCGTTTTCAACCATTTCCGGGGCTGGCAATGCTGCGGCGGGCGGCCTATGTGCTCTAGCACCCTGCTTTGGCGGCTGCCGCCGCCCCTCCCGCGGAGAGATCATGTCCAAGTCCACCCCGCCCGTCGCCAAGCGCGTCCCTCACAGCTACACGCATCACAACGTGACCCGCGAGGATCCCTATGCGTGGCTGCGCGCCGACAACTGGCAGGAGGTGATGCAGAAGCCCGAGACGCTGGCCGCCGATATCCGCGTCTATCTCGAGGCCGAGAACGACTATTACGAGGCCGAATTTGGCCAACCGACCGCCAAGCTTCAGGACGCGATCTACAAGGAGATTCGCGGCCGCATCAAGGAAGACGACAGCGGCGTCCCCCTGCCCGACGGCGACTGGGCCTACAATACGCGCATGCTCGAGGGGAAGCAGTATCCCCTGATCGTTCGCACCCCGCGCAATGGTGGCGCGGAGACCGTGCTGCTCGATTGCAATGTCGAAGCGGGCGAGACCTATTTCGGCTTTGCCGGCGCCAGCCACGATCCATCGCACCGGACCCTCGCCTGGGCCGCTGACCGCGCCGGCTCGGAATATTACGACATCGTCCTGCGCGACCTTGCCACCGGCAAGGACAGCGACGACGTCATCCGCGAGACCGCCGGCTCCTATGTCTGGTCCAATGACTCCAGCGCCCTCTACTACACCGAATACGACGACAACCACCGCCCTTACCGTATCCGGCGGCATGACCTCGGCACCGACCAGGCCAGCGACCCGATCATCTACGAGGAAAAAGACCCGGGCTTCTTCGTCGGCGTCGGCAAGACGCTGTCCGACAAGTTCATCATCATCGATGCGCATGACCACCAGACCAGCGAAGTCTGGCTGATCGACGCCGACAAGGGCGGCGAGCCGCGTCTCGTCGCTCCGCGCCTCGTGGACCGTGAATACGAAGTCGATGAGCGCGGCGGGCAGCTCTTTATCCGCACCAATGCCGATGGCGCCGAGGACTACAAGATCGTCACGGTCGCCGCGGACGCGCCCGGCGCCGAAAACTGGGTCGATCTCGTGCCGCACCGCGAGGGCGTCCTCGTCCTCGACGTGTCTCTCCTCGCCAACCACATGCTCCGCCTCGAACGCGAGGACGGCCTGCCGCGCATCGTCGCCCGCGACCTGCGCACCGGCCAGGAAGAGACCGTCAACTTCGCCGAGGAAGCCTACTCGCTGGGCATGTCGACCGGCTACGAGTTCGACACCGCGGTATTCCGCCTCACCTATTCCTCGCCGACCACGCCGCAGCAACTGTTCGACTTCGACCTCGGTACCGGCAAGCGCACCCTGCTCAAGACCCAGGACGTGCCCTCGGGCCACGACCCGGCCGACTACGAGACCCGCCGCCTCTTTGCCACCGCCGCGGATGGCGAGCAGGTGCCGGTCACCCTGCTCTACCGCAAGGGCCTCGCCCTCGACGGCGCCAACCCGACCCTGCTCTATGGCTACGGCGCCTATGGCATGTCGATGCCCGCGGCCTTCTCGGTCTCGGTGCTGTCGCTGGTCGACCGCGGCTTTGTCTATGCCATCGCCCATATCCGCGGCGGCATGGAAAAGGGCTATCGCTGGTACAAGCAGGGCCGGCGCGAGCACAAGGCCAACACCTTTACCGACTTCATCGCCGCCGCCGAAATGCTGATCGCCGAGGGCTACACCCAACCCGGCAGGATCGTCGCCCAGGGCGGGTCGGCCGGCGGCATGCTGATGGGCGCCATTGCCAATCTCCGACCGGACCTCTGGGGCGGCATTGTCGCCCAGGTGCCTTTTGTCGACGTGCTCAACACCATGCTCGACGATACCCTGCCGCTCACCCCGCCCGAATGGCCCGAATGGGGCAATCCCATCACCTCGCCCGAGGACTATGCCCGCATCGCGGCCTACGCCCCTTACGAGGCGGTCAGCGATCAGGCCTATCCGCCGATTTTCGCCCTTGCCGGCCTCACCGATCCGCGCGTCACCTATTGGGAACCGGCCAAGTGGGTGGCCAGGCTCCGGGCAACCAAGGCCGGCGATGCCCCATTGTACCTCAAGACCAATATGAGCGCGGGCCATGGCGGCGCCTCGGGCCGCTTCGACCGCCTCAAGGAAACCGCCCAGTGCTATGCTTTTGCAATAAAGTCAGTCGGATTGGACGGTTAGTTCCCCCGGCGACATTGTTGCGACACAGCAATTTGCCTATACCTTCACCCCAGTTCCGATTTTGACGCAGCGTCAAACAGTTCCAGAAACGGAGGCTACCATGTCCACCAAGTTCACCCTGCCGCCCCTGCCCTACGCCTATGATGCCCTCGGCCCCTACATGTCCGCCGAAACGCTGGAATTCCACCACGACAAGCATCACCAGGCCTATGTCACCAACGGCGAAAAGCTGCTTGAAGGCTCGGGCCTCGAAATCCTGCCGCTCGAAGACATCGTCAAGGAAGCCTTCGGCAAGAATGCGGGCCTCTTCAACAATGCCGGCCAGCACTACAACCACGTCCACTTCTGGAACTGGATGAAGCCCAATGGCGGCGGCAAGTCGCTGCCGGGCAAGCTGGCGGCCAAGGTCGACGAGGATCTGGGCGGCTTCGACAAGTTCCGCGCCGACTTCATCCAGGCCGGCACCACCCAGTTCGGTTCGGGCTGGGCCTGGCTGTCGCTCAATCAGAAGACCGGCAAGCTCGAAGTCACCAAGACCGCCAATGGCGAGTCGCCGCTGGTCTATGGCGGCCATCCGCTGCTCGGCGTCGACGTGTGGGAGCACTCCTATTACATCGACTACCGCAATGCCCGTCCCAAGTATCTCGAAGCCTGGTTCGACAACCTGGTGAACTGGGAACATGTCGAGCACATGTTCGATGAAGCCTCGGCCTGATCGGCCTCTGACCCTTGGAAACGACAACGGCGGGAGCAATCCCGCCGTTTTCTTTTACTCCGCCGCCTGCCGGCCCGAGCCATCCGGCCGCGACAGGATATAGCCCGCACTGCCGCCCAGCACCGCCGCCCCAGCCAGCCACAGCCAGTAGCCGGGCTTGGCGCCGATCCAGAAGAACACCACGCCCACGGCGATGCCGCACAGTGCGGCAATCTTGGCGCGACGTGGAATGGCGCCCTCTTCGCGCCAGGCGCGCAGCAACGGGCCGAATTTAGGATGCTCGACCAGCCAGCGCTCCAGCCGTGGCGACGACCTGGCGAAGAACCAGGTCGCCAGGATCAGCAGCGGCGTCGTCGGCACCAGGGGCAGGAAGGCGCCGGCAATCCCGACAGCGGTCGAGGCGAGGCCAAGGATCAGGTAGAGGGGTCTCAACGGTCCCGCTTTCGTCACTTCGAATGGCGCCAATCAAGCAGGTGCCGCCTCCCGGCGCAACGGGCACGGTGACGCGGCGCCGACCACCCGGTTTACTTTCTTCTCGTTCTCCCTCGAGAACCGGAACCGCCCGCTTCAATCCCCCGTTGAGGCGTGTTAACGAAGCGTTAACGACAAGAAGGGTGACTCGTGAGCATTCCGGGCAAGACCATCGCCATATTGGCCGCCAATCCGGCCCTCAGCGCTCTGCTGAGCATGGTCCTGGCCGGCGATTCGCGCCTGCGTGTCCGCCCCTTCGACAGCGAAGCCGAACTCTTCGCCTATATGCGCATCGCCCCACTCGACATGCTGGTGGTGGATTTCGACCGCGATGGCCGCCCCGCTTATGAAATGGTCGAGGCCATTCGCCTCGACCCCCGCCTTGTGTCACGCGACCTGCCGGTGATTGCGCTCACCCGCGCCATCACCCCGCCCATGCGCCAGCAGGCCATCAGCGCCGGTATCGACGAAGTCGTGGTCAAGCCCATGTCGCCGCGCCACCTGCTGCAACGGGTCCAGGCGCGCCTGCTCAATCGCAGCGTCGTGGGCGCCCTCGGTTTCGGCTATCGCGGCCCGGAGCGGCGCAACCGCGTCCCGACCCGCAAGCCCGAGCCGCATCCTGCCCGCCGCTACACCGACAACGTCGTGCCCCTCTTCCCCGACCGCCGCGCCAGCCGCCCGGACATGGGACCGCTGAATTAGCAAGGCTCAGCGAAATCACCCCACCCTCATTCCCTCCCCATCAAGGGGAGGGAGGCGCAGGTGAAAGCTCCAGTGTTCATCGTCTCCCTCCCCCTTGTGGGGAGGGTAGCGGAGCTGGCCGCAGGCCGTAGCGAAGCTAGGGTGGGGGAATGGTCCGCTCCTACCGCCTCTGCTCGCTGACCCAAACGACCTTGTTCCAGAGATCCTCAACCGTCTCGGCGAACTGGATGTTGCGGTCATAATTGGGCACCGAGGCAGCCAACACATCGACGGCGAAGCCGCGCAGCACGTCGAAAGCCTTGTGCCGGTTGAGCATCACCACCGGCCGGCCGGCGCCGGTCGACCAGGCGCCGAACAGCGCATTGGCCGAGGCCAGCGAGCCGGGCAGTGCCACATAGGCGGCACTCATCTCGGCGAGATATGCGTGCCGCGCCGCAGCTTCGGGCAGCACCGTGATCGGCACTTCGCTCAGGGCCTGCGGCAAGACGATGCTGGCATCGGCAACCACTTCCACCTGGCCCCCGGCGGTGCGTGCCGCGGTCACCAGCGGCACCGGAATGACGCCCTGTTCGGCAAGGCACAACATGCGCGCGCCCTTGCGCGCGAACACCCGCCCGACCTCACCCATGAGGCTGGCGCGTTCGGGATCGCCCGGCCCCTTGTCCGAGGCGAAGATGGCGACGGTCGGTACTGCCTGCGTAAGAGCGGCCATCAGCGGCGTTTCCCTGTGAGACTGCCGAGAATGCCACGCACCAGTTCGCGACCAAAGGTCCGGGCCATGGAATTGATGGCTGCCTCGGCCGGGGTTTGCCGGCTGCTGCGGCGCGGGGCGGCCGCACGATCGGCGCGTTCCCGCTCCTTGGCGAGGCGGTCGGCCTCTTCCTGGCGCAGGCTTTCATACTGCGCCCGTTCGTCGGCGAGCTGCTTGTCGCGCGCCCGCTTTTGCAGGATTTCATAGGCCGACTCGCGGTCCTGAACGATGTCGTAGAGGCCGCCGACCGGCGAATTGGCCAGCGTCGCATCGCGCTCAGCCGGCGAGATTGGGCCCACCTGAGCCGAGGGCGGACGGATGAAGGTGCGCCCGACCATTGAAGGAACGCCCTTGTCCTCGAGCACCGAGACCAGCGCCTCGCCGATGCCGAGCTGGGTGATCACCTCTTCGGTCGAAAAGGCCGGGTTCGGCCGGAACGTCTCCGCCGCTACCCGCACTGCCTTCTGCTCGCGTGGGGTATAGGCGCGCAGCGCGTGCTGGACGCGATTGGAGAGCTGGGCCAGCACGCTTTCGGGAATGTCGATGGGGTTCTGGGTGACGAAATAAACGCCGACGCCCTTGGAGCGGATCAGCTTCACCACCTGCTCGACCTTGTCGATCAGCGCCTTGGGCGCGTCGTCGAACAGCAGATGCGCTTCGTCGAAGAAGAAGACTAGTTTGGGCTTGTCCGGATCGCCCACCTCGGGCAGCACTTCGAACAATTCCGATAGCAGCCAGAGCAGGAAGGTCGCGTAGAGCCGCGGCGACTGCATCAACTGGTCCGCCGCGAGGATCGAGACCACCCCGCGCCCGTCGCTGTCCGTACGCATCAGGTCGGCAATCTCGAGCGCGCGCTCGCCGAAGAAGTTATCTGCGCCCTGCTGGTCGAGCACCAGCAGCGCCCGCTGGATGGCGCCGATCGAGGCCGTCGTGACATTGCCGTAGCGCGCCGAGATTTCCTTGGCGCGCTCCTGGATATCGACCAGCAGTGCCCGCAGATCCTTGAGGTCGAGCAGCAGGAGGCCTTCCTCGTCGGCGACGCGGAAGGCAATGTTGAGCACGCCCTCCTGGGTGTCGTTGAGATCGAGAATGCGGCTCAGCAGCACCGGCCCCATTTCGGAAATGGTGGCCCGCACCGGATGCCCCTGCTTGCCGAACAGGTCCCAGAAAATCACCGGGAAGACGTCGTCGGCGTAATCGGCAAAGCCGATATCCTCGGCCCTCTTGGTCTGCCAGTCCTGAGCCTTGCCCAGCTTCGACACGCCCGACAGGTCGCCCTTGATGTCGGCGGCAAAGACCGGCACGCCGGCCGCCGAGAAGCCTTCCGCGAGCACCTGCAGGCTCACCGTCTTGCCAGTACCCGTGGCGCCAGTGATCAGTCCGTGGCGATTGGCATATTTGAGGTTGAGGTATTCCGGCCGGTCGCTCGCACCCAGAAAGATCTTGCCGTCTACGAGCATATCGCACCGCCTGTTGGTCTACTTGCGTCTCTTATAGCCAGCGCCCCGCTTCCCGAACAAGCAAACTGAACCACCCATACCGGCACGTCACTTGCCATTTGGCACAAAATGTCCTATTTGTTGCCAAAAGGAGAGTTGCCGTGCTGCACGAATTGCCGCGCACCGAAGCCATACCCGAGACGGCCGCGCTGACCGAAGCCGAGGCGGCGGCAATGGCCCGCGCCGTAATCAGGTTGTTCGAGCACTGGCAGGTGAGCGACGCCGAGGCGCGCCAGATTCTGGGTGGCCTTGCCGCCCGCACCTTTGCCCGTTGGAAGGCCGGCGAGACCGGTCGCATCGACCGCGACCTCGCCACGCGCCTGTCGCTGCTCATGGGTATCCACAAGGGCCTGCGCTATCTCTTCACCGAACCCGAGCGCGGCTACTCCTGGGTAAAAAAGCCCAATGCCGATTTGGGCGGCCGCACGCCAGTCGACCTGATGAGCGAGGGCAGCATCTTCGCCCTGGCGCGGATGCGGCACTACCTCGATGCGGAGCGCGGCGGCTGGTGACGGCCCTTCCCGTCGTCCGGGTCGTCTGGCCAAAGGCCTTTCGCCTCATCCGCTCCATCCATCCGCCGATCGATCTCTTTGAGGACATCGCCGATCCACGCGATTGGGAGGCTCTGGCCTCTGCCGAATCGAAGACCAATCCGCGGCTCTGGGAGCATCTTGGCCGGCTCGATCTGGTGCCGCCTGATCGGCGTGTCAGTGGTCCGGGCGCCAGCTATCTGATGGCGCCCTTCGTGCATGTCAGCCGCGATCGCCCCGGCCGTTTCACCGATGGCAGCTATGGCGTCTACAGCGCCGGCAACAGCGAAGAAGTCGCCATCCGCGAGGTTGCCCACCACCATGCCCGCGCCATGCGCGCCAGCGCCGAAGCGCCGGGCTGGACCTCGCAATTCCGCATGCTGGTCAACCGGCTCGATCTCGACTTGCATGACGGGCGCGGCCAGGACGCCATCCACGACCCCGACAACTACGCCCCTGCGCAGGCTCTCGGCCGCGACCTGCGCCGCGCGGGCAGCAATGGCGTGCTCTATCGCAGCGTCCGCTGCCCAGGCGGCGACTGCGCCGGCATCTTCTGGCCCGACCTCATTCCCCCCCCGGTGCAAGCCGACCACTTCGACTTCCACTGGGACGGCACAAAGGTCGACCGCATCCGCAACTGCCGCACCGGCGCGATCTTCGGGCTTTAGGGCTCACGAGGCCCTTAGTGATCTCGATGTCACCCCGGTGGAAGCCGGGGCCCATCTTGAGATAGCAGGATGGATCCCGGCACAAGGCCGGGATGACGGCCGGCATTGGTTGGGGAGCTCCTCAGCCATCACTCAATCGGTGCCGTCCTCGGGCTTGACCCGAGGACCAGTTCCAACATGCACTGGCCCGTGTTGACTGGCCCTCGGGTCAAGCCCGAGGGCGGCTCCGTGGAATGGAAGAAAATGGGCCGAGTGGGACTAAACCCCCACCGCCCGCAACTCCCCCACCACGGCCCCTCGCACATTCTTCGTCGCCTGCCGGGCAAACTGCTCCAGCACAGCCTTCTGCGCGTCGTCAGGGTCGGCATATTTCGTCAGCAGCGCCGCGACCATGGCGTGGCTTGCCGCCATGTTGCCGTCGTCGCATTTGAGCGCATAGCCCCAGCCCTTGTCGCGGATGGCGCCGCATTGCACGCCCTCGGCGCCGCCCTTCTGCATCACCCTGCCCTTGAAGGCTTCCATGACCAGCGTGTCGAGATGCCCGGTCCCGGCCACGAGGTGCGGATGGCTGGTGGCCGCGTCGAACAGCTTTTGCGCCCCCGCCGCATGGCCGGCATCGAGCCCCCTGCCCGTGGCCATGCGGGCAAAGCCCAGGGCCCAGGTCCGCAAAGGCGCGGCCCAGGTGGGAATCGAGCAGCCATCGGTGCCACACCGATCCTCGGTCAGGTCTTCGCCGATCACATATTCAACCGCTGCGCGCACCGCCTTCTGCACATCGTGCTCGCGGGTGACATAGCCCGCAGTGGGCACGCCCATGGCGAGCGCCACGCTCAGCATGCCCGAATGCTTGCCCGAACAATTGTTGTGGAGCGCGCTTGGGTCAGCGCCGACGGCCCGCAGCGCTTCGCGTGCCTTGCCATTGGTGGGCATGTGCGCGCCGCATTCGAGATCAGCGACCGAGAGGCCCATGCGGTCGAGAAACTGCGCAACGCCGGACACATGCTCGTCCTCGCCATGATGCGAGGCGCAGGCCAGCGCCAGTTCCTCCGCACTATGGTGGAATCGATCGAGGGCATGCCGGTCGAAAATCGCCAGCGCCTGCATGGATTTTATCGCCGAGCGTGGGAAAACCGGCCGCTCGACATCCCCGCCCGAAGCGATCACCGCGCCCTCGGCATCAACCACGATGAACGCGCCGCGATGGCGGTTCTCCACCCAGTTGCCGCGCACGACTTCGGCCAGAATGGGGTTGGCGTCCATGAAAGATCTCCGGGGCTCCTGCTGTCACCACGAACAGCAAGAGCACCGGAGAAAGTCAACATGCATGGGAGAGAAGGGTACACGGTACCAAGCCGGTCGCGGCCTGCGCCGGAAAGGGTGGAGACCCGAAGCCTGGCGCTTTGCGGCGGTAGCGCCATGCCCCAGATCTCCGCCATTGCCGGCGCAACACGCCGTCAGATATCCCAGTCTTCGACCGGGGTCAGGAAACGGGAATTGACCCAACCCTTGGTGTCGTTGCGATCCACAAGGCACCAGTCCGAACTGTTCTGGACCTCGATGCAGCGCTCGACCCAGACATGCACGCCTGGTTCGAACGAGCCCACCTTCTGCGAATAGCTGGCGGGCCACTTGCGGACATTGAGTCGGTCCCACTGGGGAATACCGGTAACCTGGGCCAGTGTATCGACAAGATAGCCGGCGGCGACTGCGGGCTGCACGGCAAAGCCTGCAGCAGTGGTCACAATGAGGCCGCACAGGGCTGCAACCAGCACCTTTTCCTGAGCCTTGTTCATTGGATCGGTCCTTGGACTGATGGACAATGACTTACCGTATCCATGCGGCTTTGAACCCACCCTGATAGGTGGGTTCAGTTTGGGTTCATCCATCTCCTCCGCCCGGCAAGTCGATTTTGCATCGCAAACGTGCATTTTCTGCACTTGCGCTTTTTCTGTGCAACGGCATAAGTGCCGGCAAATGCCCAGCCCCGACTTGTCCATCCTCATCATCGACGAGAACCGCATCCGCGCCTCGATTATCGAGGAGGGCCTGCGCGAGGCGGGTCACGCGCGTGTCGCCGTCATCCACGACGTCAACGAGGTCGGCCGCACCATTGCCGAGACCGCGCCCGACGTGATCGTCATCGATCTCGAAAATCCCAAGCGCGACACGCTCGAGCACTTCTTCTCGCTGAGCCGGGCCATTCAGCGCCCCATCGCCATGTTCGTGGACCGCTCCGACGGCGCCACCATCGAGAAGGCCGTCGAGGCCGGGGTATCCGCCTATGTGGTGGATGGCCTAAAGAAGGAGCGCGTCAAGCCGATCCTCGACATGGCCGTATCGCGCTTCAACGCCTTTTCGCGCCTGACGCGCGAGCTGGAAGAGGCCCGCAGCGCCCTCGAAGAGCGCAAGATCATCGATCAGGCCAAGGGCATCCTGATGAAGACCAGGGGCCTCAGCGAACCCGACGCCTACGCCCTCCTGCGCAAGACCGCCATGAACCAGAACCGGCGCATGGTGGATATCGCCCAGAGCCTCGTCACCGCAGCCAGCTTGCTCGGGCCATAGGAACAGCCATGTCCCGTCCCCACATCACCGCCGGCTTTCTGCCCCTGCTCGACAGCGCCCTCCTGGTGCTCGCCCACGAAATGGGCTTTGCCGAAGCAGAGGGCTTTACCCTGGGGCTCACCCGCGAAAGCTCCTGGGCCAATATCCGCGACCGCACCGCGCTTGGGCATTTCGATATCTCGCTGATGCTGGCGCCGATGCCGATCGCCTCGAGCCTCGGCCTCACCCCCATCGCCACGCCGATGATCGCGCCTGTCATGACGGGCCTCGGCAACAATGCCATCACCGTCAGCGCCAACCTCTGGAAGGCCATGGCAGATGCCGGTGCGCCGGGTGACCTGGCTGCGGGGCCGGCCGGCGCTGCCCTCGCCCGCGTCGTACGCACGGGCGGCAAGAAGCTGCGCTTCGGCGTCGTCCACCAGACCTCCTCGCACAATTACGAATTGCGCTACTGGCTCGCCTCCAGCGGCATCCGCCCCGATCTCGATGTCGAGATCGTCGTCCTGCCCCCGCCGCTCCTGCCCGAAGCCTTGGGCAGCGGCAGCCTCGACGGCTATTGCGTGGGCGAGCCATGGAATAGCGTCGGCGTCGCCAATCACGGCGCCCGCATCGCCACCACCAAGTCCTCCATCTGGCAGTCGAGCCCCGACAAGGCCATCGGCATGCGCAGCGACTGGGCCGACCGCCACCCCGACTGGGTCGCCGGCATCATTCGCGCCATCTACCGTGCCGGTGAGTGGTGCCAGAGGGATGTGCACCGCCAGCAGGCTGCCGAAATCATGGCCCGCCCGGCCTATCTCGACCTGCCCGTCGACATCGTCACCCGCGCCCTCACGGGCCAGATCGATGACGGCGCCCACGTCACCGCAATTCCTGACTTCTTCACGCCCCATGCCGGCGCCGCCAACTTCCCCTGGAAGAGCCATGCCCTCTGGTATTACAGCCAGATGGTCCGCTGGGGGGAAGCGGAGGCAAGCCCGGCCAATGCCGATCGCGCTGCTGCAACCTTCCGGCCCGACCTCTACCGCGCCGCCCTGGCCGGCAAGGGCATCGCCCTCCCCGCCGAGGACTTTCGTTCCTCCGGCGACCAGGCCCAGCGCCACGCCGTGCCGGCCACAAACGGGACAGTCGAACTCGGCCCCAACCGCTTCTTCGACGGCGCCGTCTTCGATCCGGCGAGGCTCGACGACTACATCGCAGGCCAGTCGTCCAGGTAGCTCACGCCCCAACCTATCCTCCCCCTTCAGGAGAGGTTAGCGAAGCTTGTCCCGCCGCGACTAGCGAAGCTAGCAAGGGAGCCTCGGGCATGTGTCTATTTTCGCGCCGCATGACAATGTCCGCCCAAAATTTGAGCGAATTGCTGATCCGCTAATCGCTTCCGGCACGAGGCCTATCTCCCGCTTGTGCTGAACGAAATTGGCCAAGTGGCTGTCATCAATCGACTAAATCCGCCAATCCTCACTTGGCACGCTTCCTGCAATATCGTGGGCAGGAGCTCCTCCCAAGACGCTCTTTACTGTCGACGTCCAGAGCTGGGCGTCAAAAGGCAAAGCCGCCAATCGGTTCGCATCGGTCATTCGACCGGTGACGTGTCGATTGGCGGCTTTTTGTTTTTCCAGTCTGACCCCCGGAGCCGTGCCCGATGACACAGGATCGCACTACTGGACTTGCCGCTGCCGAACCCAACAGGGCGCTCGGCCTTTCTACCGTCGCCTTCACCGTCTGCTTTGCCGTGTGGACGATCTTTTCCATCATCGGCATTTCGCTCAAGGACCAGCTCGGCCTCAACGAGACCCAGTTCGGCCTCCTCGTGGGCACACCAGTCCTCACCGGATCACTGGTCCGCATCGTCCTCGGCATCTGGACGGACCGCCACGGCGGGCGCCTCGTCTTCACGCTGACCATGCTCGGCGCCGCCGTCGCCACCTTCCTCCTCGGTTTCGCGCAGACCTATGAGCAATTGCTGCTCGCGGCGCTCGGCGTCGGGCTTGCCGGTGGCTCCTTTGCAGTGGGCGTCGCCTATGTCTCGCGTTTCTATCCCGCCAACCGGCAAGGCACGGCACTGGGCATTTTCGGCGTCGGCAATGTCGGCGCAGCGGTGACCAAGTTCCTCGCACCCTTCGTCATGCTGGCCTGGGGTTGGCAGTCGGTCGCCATGATCTGGGCGGCGGCACTGGTGGTCATGGCTGCGGTATTCTGGTTCAACACCACGGACGATCCGGTGATCATCCGCCGCCGCGCCGAGGGCTATACGCCGCGCAGCCTTGCCAGCGAATTCGCGCCGCTGCGCAATCCACAGGTCTGGCGCTTTGCCCTCTACTATTTCTTCGCCTTCGGTGCCTTCGTCGCTCTCACCCTCTGGCTGCCGCGCTACCTGATCGGGGTCTATGGCTTCGACATCGCCACTGCCGGCGCCGTGGCCGCCGCCTATTCCATCCCGGGCAGCATCTTCCGGGCCTATGGCGGCACGCTCAGCGACCGCATCGGCGCGCGCACCGTGCTCTACTGGACGTTCGGTGTCTCCGCCCTCTGCACGCTGCTGCTGGCCCTGCCCACGGCGGACTATGTGGTGACCGGCATCAACGGCCCGGTCAGCTTCCACTACGCCCTGGCGCCCTGGGCCTTTATCGCCCTGGTCTTCGTCCTCGGCTTCTTCATGAGCCTCGGCAAGGCAGCCGTCTACAAGCACATCCCGGCCTATTATCCCGACAATGTCGGCGCCGTGGGTGGCCTGGTCGGCATGATCGGCGGTCTCGGCGGCTTCGTGCTGCCCCTGCTCTTCGGTTTCCTCAACGACCTCACCGGCATCTGGACGAGCTGCTTTGCGGCGCTCTTTGTCCTGATCGTCGTCTCGCTGGGGCTCATGCACTCCGCCGTCCGCCGCCGCGAGCGTCAGCTCGTCGCCCGGCCGGCCTGATCCCTCTCCCTGGAGTATTCGCACAATGGAAAAACTGGTCGTCGTTGGTGCAGGCATGGCCTCTGGCCGCGCCCTTGAGCACATCTTCGAAGAAGCCCCTGGCCGGTTCGACATCACCCTGTTCGGCGCCGAGCCGCGCGGCAACTATAACCGCCTAATGCTCTCGCCGGTCCTGGCTGGCGAGAAGGAATACGAACAGATCATCACCCACGATGCGGCTTGGTACGAGGCGCATGGCGTCCATACCCGCTTCGGCGAAACCGTCACCGCAATCGATCGCCAGCGCAAGGTGGTGGTCTCCAAGGACGGCGAGACGCCCTACGACAAGCTGATCATCGCCACGGGCTCGGCCCCCTTCATCATCCCGCTGCCGGGCAAGGACCTGCCCGGCGTCATGGCCTTCCGCGATCTCGACGACGTCAATCGCATGGTCGATGTGTCCAGGCGTCCCGGCGCCAAAGCGGTCGTCATCGGCGGGGGTCTGCTCGGCCTTGAAGCGGCCGCCGCTCTCCGCGCCCGTGGCATGGAAGTGGTCGTGCTCCACCTCATGGGCCACGTCATGGAGCGCCAGCTCGATCCGGCCGCCGGCTTCCTGCTGCAGCGCGATCTCGAGGCGCGCGGCATCAAGGTGCACTGCAAGGCCCAGACCAAAGCCATTCTGGGCGAGACCCAGGTCGAGGCCGTGGCGCTCGAAGACGGCACCGTTTATGGCGCCGATATAGTCGTCATGGCCGTCGGTATCCGCCCGGAAACCCGCATCGCCACCGCCGCCGGCCTCCATGTCGAGCGCGGCATCGTCGTCACCGACCAGATGGTCACTTCCGACCCCGACGTGCTGGCCCTGGGCGAATGCGTCGAACACGAGAAGATCGTCTACGGACTCGTCGCCCCACTCTACGACCAGGCCAAGGTGCTGGCGAAAACCCTCGCCAAAGTCGATGCCGCCTTCCGCCCGGTGCAGACCGCGACCCAGCTCAAGGTCACAGGCGTCGCCGTTTATTCGGCCGGCGACTTCGCCGATGCCGAGGATCGCGAGGAGATCGTGCTGCGCGACGCCCAGTCGGGCATCTACAAGCGCCTCGTGCTCAAGCAGGACAAGGTCATCGGCGCCGTGCTTTACGGCGAAACCGGCGACGGTCCGTGGTTCTTCGACATGATCCGCAAGGGCACCGACACCCGAGACATGCGCGATACCCTGATCTTTGGCCAGGCCTACCAGGGGGGTGCCGCACTGGACCCTATGGCGGCCGTTGCAGCCTTGCCGGATGATGCAGAAATCTGCGGCTGCAACGGCGTCTGCAAGAGCAAGATCACCGGCACGATCGTTGCAAAAGGCCTGACCGACCTCGATGGCGTCCGCGCCCACACCAAGGCCTCTGCCTCGTGCGGCTCGTGCACGCATCTGGTCGAAAAGCTGATGGCCATCACCCTGGGCGACAGTTACAACCCGACCGCCGTCAAGCCTATGTGCCCCTGCACCGAGCATGACCACGGCACGATCCGCCGCCTGATCGTCGCCAAGGGCCTGCGCTCGATCCCCGAAGTCATGCAGGAGCTCGAATGGAAGACCTCCTGTGGCTGCGCCAAGTGCCGCCCAGCGCTGAACTACTATCTCGTTTCCGAGTGGCCGGGCGAATACGAGGATGATGGCCAGTCGCGCTTCATCAACGAGCGCGTCCACGCCAATATCCAGAAGGACGGCACCTATTCGGTCGTGCCGCGCATGTGGGGTGGCATCACCACGCCCAACGAATTGCGCGCCATCGCCGATGTCGCCGACAAGTTCGCCATCCCGACCGTAAAAGTCACGGGCGGCCAGCGCATCGACCTCCTCGGCGTCAAGAAGGAGGACCTGCCGGGCGTCTGGGCCGATCTCAATGCCGCCGGCATGGTTTCGGGCGCCGCCTATGCCAAGGGCCTGCGCACCGTCAAAACCTGCGTCGGCTCCGACTGGTGCCGCTTCGGCACCCAGGATTCCACCGGCCTCGGCGTACGCATCGAAAAGTTCATGTGGGGGTCCTGGACACCCGCAAAGCTCAAGCTCGCCGTCTCAGGCTGCCCGCGCAATTGCGCCGAAGCCACTTGCAAGGATATCGGCGTCATCTGCGTTGATAGCGGCTACGACATCCACTTTGCCGGGGCCGCCGGCCTCGACATCAAGGGCACCGAACTGCTCGGCCACGCCAATAGCGAAGACGAGGCCCTCGAGATCATCGTTGCCCTGACCCAGCTCTATCGCGAGCAGGGCTACTATCTCGAGCGCATCTACAAATGGGCCAAGCGCGTCGGCAATGACAGCATCAAGGCCGCGGTCATCGACGATCTGGCCAAGCGCCGCCAGCTCTACGACCGCTTCGTTTATTCCCAGCAATTCGCCCAGGTCGATCCCTGGGAGGAACGCGTCAACGGCAAGGACGCCCACGAATTCGCCGCCATGGCCGAATTCGGGCTCCCGGTGGCTGCGGAGTGAGAATGATGACGATGCAATCCCCCTCACCCGTCTCGGCCTTCGGCCGATCCACCCTCTCCCACAAGGGGAGAGGGGTAACCCTGTGTGCGCCAACGCTCTCCGCCCCCCTTCTCCCCTCGTGGGAGAAGGTGCCCGAAGGGCGGATGAGGGGACCTCTTTTCCCTAAGGGATCACAAATATGACCGAATGGATCGAACTCGGCGCAGTCACCGCCGTCCCCCTGCGCGGCGCGCGTTGCGTCAACACACCCTCGGGCAAGATCGCCGTCTTCCGCACGGCGGAGAACCAGGTCTTTGCCATCGACAACCGCTGCCCGCACAAGGGCGGCCCGCTGGCCGAGGGCATCGTCCACGGCACCTCCGTCACCTGCCCGCTGCACAACTGGGTCTTCGACCTCGCGACGGGCGAGGCCCAGGGCGCTGACGAAGGCTCCGTGCGCACCTACCCGGTCAAGGTCGAGAACGGCCTCATCTTCATCGCCCCCGACGTCCTCATCGCCATGGCCGCCGAGTAGCGGCCGCATCCCTTCTGGAGATTTTCCGATGTCCTATATCGCTCCCAAGGAGCTCGCCACCAAGATGATCGAGGCCGGTGAAGCCAAGATCTTCATGTCCACCAAGGATACGCTGATCCGCTCGTATATGGCCGGTGCCATCCTGGCGCTGGGCGCAGCCTTTGCCGTCACCATCACCGTCAATACCGGGCAGCCGCTGATCGGGGCGCTCCTTTTCCCCGCGGGCTTCTGCATCCTTTACCTGCTCGGCTTTGATCTGCTCACCGGCGTCTTCACCCTCGCGCCGCTGGCGCTGATCGCCAAGCGTCCCGGCGTCACCCTGCAGGGCGTCCTGCGCAATTGGGGCCTGGTCTTCGTCGGCAATTTCGCCGGCGCCTTCACCACGGCCATCTTCATGGCCATCATCTTCACCACCGGCTTCACCCACGCGCCCGATGCCGTGGGCGAACGCATCGGTCATATCGGCGAGGCCCGCACATTGGGCTATGCCGAAGCCGGCGCAGCCGGCATGCTGACCCTCTTCATCCGGGCCGTCATGTGCAACTGGATGGTGTCCACCGGCGTCGTCGCCGCCATGATGTCCACCACCGTGCCGGGCAAGGTGCTGGGCATGTGGATGCCGATCATGATCTTCTTCTACCTCGGCTTCGAGCATTCCATCGTCAACATGTACCTCTTCCCCTCGGGCCTCTTGCTCGGCGGCCAGTTCACCTGGGGCGACTACCTGATCTGGAACGAAATCCCCACCGTGCTTGGCAATCTGGTGGGCGGGCTCACCTTTGTCGGCGCCATGATCTACTCCACCCACTACAAGACCTCCCCCAGCCGCGCGCCGGTCCAGCGCGAGGGTCAGGTCACCGTCCGGCCGGCCGAATAGGACACGGGGACGGCTCCGCGCCGCCCCATTCCCCATGCTGCATCGACCCTTGCCCGCGACCCTTGCCGTCTCGATCGGCCAGTATTCAACCGCGGGCCGCAAAGAGTTTAATCAGGACTTTCACGGCGCTCTCGTTCCCGAGGGCGCCGCGCTCACGCATAAGGGCATCGTCGTCGCGATTGCCGACGGCATTTCGCCCAGCCCGGTCAGCCACATTGCCGCAGAGACGGCGGTGAAGAGCTTTCTCACCGACTATTACTGCACGTCCGAGGCCTGGACGGTGAAGACGGCCGCCAGCCGCGTGATCGGCGCCACCAATAGCTGGCTCGCCGCCCAGGGCGCCGCCATTGCCGAGCGCGACCATGCCTATGTCACCACCTTCAGCACGCTCGTGCTCAAGGGCAGCACCGCCCATATTCTCCATATCGGGGACAGCCGCATCTGGCGGCTTTCCGGCGACAGTCTCGAACCGCTGACCCAGGACCACCGCGGCCAGGGTTATCTTACCCGCGCCCTGGGCCTCGAACCCTCGATCGAGATCGACTACCGCACCCTTGCCCTGGCGCCGGGCGACATCTTCGTGCTCTCGACCGATGGTGTGCATGGCGTCCTGGGCCCGCGCGACATGGCGGCCCGCATCCTTGCTGCGCCGGATCTCGATACTGCCGCCCGTACCCTCGTCGACGCCGCCCTCGCCGCCGGCAGCGATGACAACCTCACCGTTCAGGTCCTTCGCGTCGATGCCCTGCCCGATCAGGCGCAGCAGGGCGACCTCGACGACGGCCAGCTCCTGCCACCGGCCCCCTTGCCCATGCTGCCTGCTCTGCTCGATGGCTATCGCATCCAGCGCGAACTCCATGCTTCGAGCCGCAGCCATGTCTATCTCGCCACGGACGTCGCCACCGGCCGACGCGTTGCCATGAAATTCCCATCGGCCGACCTGCGCGACGACGACGCCTATCTCCGGCGCTTTGCCGCCGAGGAGTGGATCGCCCGCCGCATCCATTCGCCCCATGTCCTGGCCGCCGCGCCGGTGCCGACCGGCCGCCGCACGCTCTATACGGTCACCGATTATCTCGAGGGCCAGACGCTGCGGCAGTGGATGGCGGACAATCCCAAGCCCTCGCTCGAAACCGTCCGCAGCCTCATCGAGCAGATCGGCGCCGGTCTCCAGGCCTTCCATCGCAAGGACATGATTCATCAGGATCTGCGCCCCGAAAACGTCATGCTCGACATGGATGGCACGGCGCGTATCATCGATTTCGGCGCCGTGCGCGTTGCCGGCGTGGTCGAGGCCCTGCCGCGCAGCGAGACCGACGACATTCTCGGCACGCACCAATATGCAGCCCCCGAATATTTTGCCGGCCAGCGCGGCACCGAGCAGTCCGACATCTACTCGCTCGGCGCCATTGCCTATGAACTTGTCACCGGCGAACTGCCCTATGGCGCGGCGGTGGCGCAGGGCAAGCGCCTCACGTACCGCCCCGCTCTCTCCGGGCGCCCGGAAATTCCGGCCTGGGTCGACAGCGCCCTGCGCCAGGCCGTACACCCGGATCCCGCACGCCGTTATGCCGTCATCAGTGAATTCCTCTACGATCTCAGACATCCCAATCCGAGCCTGCTTTCGACAGACCACCTGCCTCTGTCCCAGCGCGACCCGGTCCGCTTCTGGCAGGCGGTAAGCGCCCTCCTCGCCTCTATCTGCCTCGTCCTGTGCATTCTGCTGTTCTCCGCGTGAGCTAATTGCACACAATTTGTTCAGCCGTGAACTTTGCCGCGATTTTGCGCGTTTTTCTTTGCCTGGTGTCTGCAATCGCGCTAGTTTCAATTGTCGTCCAGCGGTGGGCGATCAACGGCACAGCCGCCAACCCGGACCGACAGCAGTTTCGCTGTCATTCCCGGTTGGCGGCTTTTTGTTTTGGACGCGCGATGAACCAGGCCCTCACAGCGAGCACCGTCAAGACGACCTGCCCCTATTGCGGGGTCGGCTGCGGCGTCCTTGCCACGCCCCAGCGCGATGGCAGCGTCACCATTGCCGGCGATCCGGATCACCCCGCCAACTTCGGCCGGCTCTGCTCGAAAGGCTCGGCGCTGGGCGAGACCCTGTCGCTCGACGGGCGCCTGCTCCATCCGGAAATTGCTGACCGCAGAGTCACTTGGGATGAAGCCCTCGACCATGTCGCCAACGGCTTCATGTCCGCCATCAACACCTTTGGCCCACAATCGGTCGCCATTTACGGCTCCGGCCAGCTTCTGACCGAGGATTACTACCTCGCCAACAAGCTGATGAAGGGCTTTATCGGCGCCGCCAATATCGACACCAATTCGCGCCTCTGCATGGCCTCGTCCGTGGCCGGCCACAAGCGCGCTTTCGGCTCCGATACCGTGCCCGGCAACTACGAGGATCTCGAACAGGCCGATCTCATCGTGCTGGTCGGCTCGAACCTCGGCTGGTGCCATCCGGTGCTCTACCAGCGCATTGTGGCCGCCCGCGCCGCGCGCCCCGACATGAAGGTCGTGCTCATCGATCCGCGCCGCACCGTCTCGGCCGACATCGCCGACCTGCACCTCCCCGTCTCGCCCGACGGCGACAGTGCCCTCTTTGTCGGGCTCCTTGCCCATCTCGATCATGCCGGGGTCACCGACAGCGACTATATCTCGGCCTATACCAATGGGTTCGAGGCCGCTCTGCTCACCGCCGAGGACTGGTCCGTCGAGCGCGTCGCCGTGGCCACCGGGCTCGCACCCTCCGCCATCACCCGCTTCTACGACCTGTTCGCCCGGACGCGAAAAGTCGTCACGGTCTATTCGCAGGGTGTCAATCAGTCCGCGGCCGGGACGGACAAGGTCAACGCCATCATCAACTGCCACCTCGCCACCGGGCGCATCGGCCGGCCGGGCATGGGGCCATTCTCGGTCACCGGCCAGCCAAATGCCATGGGTGGCCGCGAGGCCGGCGGTCTCGCCAACATGCTGGCCGCCCATATGGATTTCACGCCTGAAGCCGTGGACCGCGTCGGGCGCTTCTGGGGCAGCGCCAACGTCGCCCAGGGCCCGGGCCTCAAAGCGGTTGACCTGTTCGCCGCCATGGCGCGGGGCGAAATCAAGGCTGTCTGGATCATGGCCACCAATCCGGTGGATTCCCTGCCCGAAGCCGACGCCATCCGAGCCGCCCTCAAGGCCTGCCCGCTGGTCGTCGTGTCCGACATGAACAGGCATACCGACACCATGGACCTGGCCCACATCCGCTTCCCGGCCGCCGGTTGGGGCGAGAAGAACGGTACTGTCACCAATTCCGAGCGTCGCATCTCGCGCCAGCGCCCGTTCCTCGCCCTGCCCGGCGAGGCCCGCCCCGATTGGTGGATCATCCGCGAAGTCGCAAAACGCCTCGGCCACGGCCACGCCTTCGGTTACGAGAGCCCTGCCGAAATCTTTGCCGAGCACGTCGCCCTCTCCGCCTTTGAAAATGGCGGCAGCCGCGATTTCGATCTTTCCGCGCTCATGGACGCCGACTACGAGACCCTGGTTCCCGTGCAGTGGCCTGTGCGCGCCAGGCCAACCGCCCGCATGTTCGGCGACGGCAAGTTCTTCACGCCCGACGGCAAAGCCCGCTTCCTGCCGATCCAGCCCCCGCCGCCCTTTGCCCCGGCACCCGGGACATTCATTCTCAATACCGGCCGAGTGCGCGACCACTGGCACACCATGACGCGCACCGGAAAGGCTGCGCGCCTCGCCGCCCATCTGGCGGAGCCTTTTGTGGAAATCCATCCGGCCGATGCCAATTTGCGCGGCATTCATCGCGCCAGCCTCGTCCGCCTCTCCAATCAGCACGGCACCGCCATGGTCCGGGCCCTCATCACCGATCGGCAACAGCGCGGCCATCTTTTCGTGCCCATGCACTGGACCGACCAGTTCGCCAGCAATGGCCGCGTCGACGCGCTGGTGCCGGGAAAGACCGACCCGGTCTCGGGCCAGCCGGCGCTCAAGATGGCGCAGGTCCATGCCGAACCCGTAGCCGTCCGCCTCTACGGCTTCCTCGTTGCCGCCGCAAAGCCCACCCTCACCACCGACTACTGGGCCCTTGCGCCGGCCACCGCCGGCTGGCGCGCCGAGATCGCCATGTTCGAGGAGCCCAGGGACTGGCCCCTGTTTCTCGGGCGCACCTTCCGCATCGACACACCTTTTCAGTCCATCCGCGATGAGCGCTCCGGCCGCCGCGCCTTCGTGCTCATCGAGAACGGAAAGCTCGTCGCGGCCCTCTATACCGCGCCCGATCCGGTCCTGGTCTCGCGCCAATGGGCCGCGGGCCTCCTCGCCGAACCCGATCTCACCGCCTCCATTGTCCTGGCCGGCCGCCCCGGCGCCGATCGACCGGATGGCGGCGCCGTGGTCTGCGCCTGCATGGGCGTCGGCATCAATACCATCATCCAGGCCGTGACCCGTAACGGCTGCACCACAGTCGAAGCCGTCGGTGCCCTCACCCGCGCCGGCACCAATTGCGGCTCCTGCCGCGCCGAAATCAGGGGGATTGTCGATGCAAACCGTCTCGTCGCAGCCGAGTAAGCGCATTTCAGAGCTCGCCGTCCTCCCGGTTTTCTTTGACCTCCGCGGCAAGCGCGCCGTCGTCATCGGCGGCGACGAACCGGCGGCCTGGAAGATCGAACTGCTGGCTGCAGCAGGTGCGCAGGTTGATGTGTATGCGGAGAAGCTGTGTGAGGAACTGGTGGCTCTGTTGCCTGCCGCCCCCCTCCCCAACCCTCCCCGCAAGGGGGAGGGTGCCGCGCCGGTGTCTGTCACTAACAGCCAGCCCCAAGCTGGATGCAGCACCTCCCCCCTTGCGGGGGAGGTTGGGAGGGGGGACCAACAGGCAAAATCCAGCGGCTCCATCACCCTCCACCCCCGCCCCTGGACCCCATCCGACCTCGCCGGCGTCGCCCTTGCTATTGCCGACCTCGCCGACGACACGGAAGCCCAGGCCTTTATCGCCGCGGCCAGGTCCCATGCCGTCCCCTATAACGTCATCGACCGCCCCGAATTCTGCCAGTTCCAGTTCGGCGCCATCGTCAATCGCTCGCCGGTCGTGGTCGGCATTTCCACCGCAGGCGCCGCGCCGATCCTCGGCCAGGCCGTGCGCCGTCGCATCGAAACCCTCTTGCCGCAGACCCTGACCCAGTGGGCGGAGCTTGCCGCGAAACTCCGCGACACTGTCATGGAAAAACTCGAAGCCGGCCCACAGCGGCGCGCCTTCTGGGAGCGCCTTGCCGAACACGCTTTCGGTGACCGTGCCCCCACGTTCCGCGACGCCGATGTCACCTTCGCCGCCTCACCCCAGACTGGCCGCGTCACCCTGGTTGGCGCCGGACCGGGCGATGCCGAACTTCTCACCATCAAGGCCGTCCGCGCCCTTCAGTCGGCAGATGTCATCCTCTTCGATGACCTCGTCTCGTCCGAAGTGCTCGAACTGGCCCGCCGCGAAGCCAAGCGCATGCTGGTGGGCAAGCGGGCCCAGCGCGAAAGCTGCGCCCAGGACGAGATCAATGACATGATGTTGAGCCTCGCCCGCCAGGGCAAGCACGTGGTCCGCCTCAAGTCCGGCGACCCGATGATCTTTGGCCGCGCCGGCGAAGAGATCGAAATGCTGGAAAGCCACGGCATTGCCGTCTCCGTCGTGCCCGGCATTTCCGCGGGCCTCGCTCTGGCCAGCCGCCTCGGCGTCTCGCTCACCCATCGCGACCATGCGCAGTCGGTGCGCTTCGTCACCGGCCATTCGAGAAAGGGCGTCCTGCCCGAGACGCTCAACTGGGCCGCGCTCGCCGACCCGGCAACGACCTCGGTCTACTACATGTCGCGCCGCACCCTGCCCGGCATTGTCGCAGAGCTTTCGGCAAAGGGCATGAGCATGGAAACGCCCGCCATCATCGCCGGCAGCCTCGGCCGCCCCGAGGAGCAGATCTGGCGCGGGACCATCGGCGAAGCGGTGGCGGCTGTGGAGCAGTTTCCGCTGTCGGCACCTACGATATTCGCGGTTGGCGATGCGCTGGCGGTGCGCCAGGCTGTGACGCTCGCGGCGACAGGCACCTAACCGCCACCATCGTCATTGCCCGGCTTGTCCGGGCAATCCATGTCGCCAAAAACTGGATCGCCGGAACAAGCCCGGCGATGACGAAGATAGGATGCTGTAGACAGCCCTACCGCTACTTCATCCAGAAGACCGGCGTCAGGTCCAAAGAGACCGGCTCGTTCTTCTCGTTGGTGGCCATGATGTCGGCCATGTGCGCCCACCAGCGCTTCATCACCTCGGTGTTCGGCAGATCGCCCATGGTGTGATCCACCCGCCGCCACAGCACGCCGAACAGCGTGTTGGTCTCTTCATCGAGATGGATGGAATAGTCCTTCACGCCCGCCTCGTGCAGCAGGTCGACGAGTTCGGGGAAGATCTCGTCGTGGCGCTTTTTGTATTCGGCCTTCATGCCCGGATTGAGCTTCATCTTGAAGGCGTGCTTCTCGTAGCCAGCATCCGTGATCATGCGCGGCGCTCCTTCCACATCTTCCACAGGATCGGCAGGGCGATCACCACGATCAGCAGCGACCCGGTGAAGATCGTCATGACGATGCCCGGCACATTGAGCAGCCCGAGGCCGAAGGTCACGAGCCCGATGATGAAGGCGGCGATGACGACGCCGATGATCGAGCCGGCGCCGCCCAGGATCGAGACCCCGCCCAGCACCACCATGGTCACCACGTCGAGCTCAAAGCCCTCGGCGATGGATGGACGGGTCGAGCCGAGACGCGCCGTCAGCAGCACGGCGGCAATGCCACTCATCAGGCCGGTGAGGCAGAACAGAACGAACTTGATACGGTCGACGCGCACGCCCGAGAACTGTGCGGCCGTGGCATTGTTGCCGATGGCAAAGACGCGGCGGCCGAAATTGGTGTGGTGCAGCAGCACGTAGAACACTACCGCCGCCACGAGGAACAGCACCAGTTCGAACGAGATCACCCACCAGACATAGCCTTGGCCGAACCAGGAAAAGCTGGGCGGATAGCCCTTGAAGCTCTGGTCGCCGAGGATGATGTAGGCGATGCCGCGGAAAAGACTCATCGTACCGATGGTGACGACGATGGAGGGCAGCTTGAGCCCGGTCACGAGGAAGCCATTGAAGGCGCCGCAGAGCACGCCGACGCCGACGCCGACCGCGACCAGTGTCGGGGTATCGGCGCCATATTGCAGGGCGAGGCCCATCAGCGTCGAGGCCAGCGCGATGATCGAGGCGACCGAGAGGTCGATCTCGCCGGTGATGATCACCAGCGCCATGGCCAGCGCGATCAGGCCCTTCTCGGTGAAGTTGAAGGTGAGATCCGACAGGCTCCACGCGTTGAGGAAATACGGGGAGGCAAAGCTGTTGGCGAGGAAGATCGCCAATGCCACGAGGACGAGCAGGCTTTCCCAGCTCATCACCGCCGATTTCACAGGATTGTCGAGGCGGTCGGGAAGTCGACGGCCGGTTGCGGTGATGTCGCTCATGCGGCCACCTCGGCTTTCTTGAGAATAATGCGGCCCTTGCTGCGTTCGCTCGTGGCATTGAGCACCACGGCCAGGAGAATGGCGACGCCCGATATGGCCATCTGCCAGAAGGGCGAGACGCCGATGACCGGCAGGGCATTGTTGACGAGGCCGAGGAACAGCGCCCCCAACAGCGCCCCGCCCACCGTGCCGATGCCGCCGGCAATGGAGACGCCGCCGATGACGCAGGCCGCGATCACGGTCAGCTCATAACCGCCGGCGCTCTCGGTCGAGGCGATCACGTATTTCGAGACGTAGAGATACCCGGCCAATCCAGCCAGTGCGCCCGAGAGCACGAAGGCCAGGAACTTGGTCCGCCCCACATTGATGCCGGTATAGACCGCTGCGGTCGGGTTGACGCCGATGGCGTAAAAGGCGCGGCCCCAGGGCGTGCGGGTCATGAGGATATAGACCAGCACGGCCACGACAATGGCGAACCAGCTCAGCACCGGCAGGCCGAGGAACACGCCGCGCTGGAGCTGGATGAAGTCCGGGCTCATCTGCGCCGCGTTGACCCAGGTGCCGCCCGACGCGACGAAGGCGAGACCGCGGAAAATGGTCAGCGTGCCCAGCGTCACGACGATGGGTGGAATATTGAGCTTCCACACCAGGATGCCGTTGAAGGCGCCGAGCGTCGCCCCGACCAAGACGCAGCCGGCAATCAGCAGCGGCACGGGGATCATCGGGAAGGCGGCATTGGTCAGCGCCACCAGCATGCCGGTCAGCGCCAGGTTCGAGGCCACCGAAAGGTCGATGGAGCGCGTGAGGATGACCGCCATCTGCCCCAGCGCCAGCATCATCAGGATCGAAGTGTCATTGAAAATAGTAAGAAGGTTGCCGGGCGTGGCAAAACGCGGGAAGCGGAGGGTCACCAGCACCAGCACGGCGAGGATCGCCATGGCCAGCCAGAGTTCACGGGATTTCAGGAGCCGGTTCATGCGGCCTTCTCCTCGGCAATGCCTGCAGCCAGACGCACCAGCGTTTCGGGTTGCAGATCCTTGTTTTCGAGCGTGTCGACCACCAGCCCCTCGCGCATGACGACGATGCGGTCGCTCATGCCGAGCACTTCGGGCAGTTCGGAGGACACCATGATGACCGAAAGGCCCTGCGCCACGAGTTCACCCATGAACTCGTGCACGGCCGCCTTCGAGCCGATATCGATGCCCTTGGTGGGTTCATCGAGAATGATGACTTTCGGCAGCGTCGCCAGCCATTTGGCGATCACGACCTTCTGCTGGTTGCCGCCCGACAGGGTCGAGGCATTCTGGCTGAGCGAGGAGGCGCGCAGGTCCAGCCGCTCAGTATAGGTCCGCGCCAGCTTGTATTCCTCGGCCATGCGCAGGAAGCCTGACTTGCTGGTCTTCTTGAGGCTCGGCAGCGACACATTCTTGACGATGGGTTCGCCGGTGATGACGCCCTGCTTGCCGCGCTCTTCAGGCACATAGACGATGCCGGCTTCCACCGCGTCGGCCGGCGAGCGCGGCGCCACGGCCTTGCCTTCCAGCACCATGCTGCCGCCCGACGGCTTGGTCATGCCGAACACGGCCTGCATCACCTCCGAGCGGCCGGCGCCCACGAGGCCATAAAATCCCAGGATCTCGCCCTTGCGCACGCTGAACGAAACATTGTCGAATTCGGTCGGGTGGCTGAGGCCCGAAACCTCCAGCACCGTCTCGCCGATCGCGGCTGATCGGGCCGGAAAAATCTGGTCCACCGAGCGGCCCACCATCATGCGGACGATCTCGCCCTGCGGCGTATCCTTGATGAAGCCCTTGCCCACCTGCTCGCCATCGCGGAACACGGTGTAGCGGTCGGCAATGCGATAGATTTCATCGAATTTGTGGGAGATGAAAAGGATGGCTTTTCCATCCTTCTTCAGGAGTTCCACGAGGACGTAGAGTTCCTCGATTTCCTTCTGGCTCAGCGCCGCGGTCGGCTCGTCCATGATGACGACCTGCGCGTCGACGGAGAGCGCCCGCGCCACGGCCACCAGGTGCTTCTTGGCAATGCCCAGTTCCTTCAATGGCATCGACGCGTCGATCCCCGCCGCCATCGAGTCCAGCGTCTCCTGCGCCTCGCGGCGCATCCGGCCCCAGTCGATCAGGCCGAAGCGGTTCCTGGGCGCGTGCCCGAGATAGATGTTTTCGGCGACGCTCAGCTCGTCGAACAGCACCGTTTCCTGGTGGATAGCGGTAATGCCCACATCGGACGCCGAATGCGCCGTGGGCAGCGTCACCTGCTTGCCATTAACCCTGATTTCACCTTCATCTGGCTGGTAGATGCCGGTCATGGTCTTGACCAGCGTCGACTTGCCCGCGCCATTCTCGCCGATCAGGGCGGTAACTTCGCCCGGATAAAGCTCAAGCGCCACCTGATGCAGCGCCCGCACACCGGGAAAGCTCTTGGATATGCCCGTCAGGGTCAGGATGGGGTCTGTCATTGCGATTCCTTAGGTCGGGCGCCGACTTGGCCGCGCGCTCGATAGAGTCCCCTCTCCCTTTGGGGGAGAGGGTTAGGGTGAGGGGGCCTTTTGGTTATTCACCAAGGCCCCCTCACCCGCCGCTTCGCGTCGACCTCTCCCCCAAGGGAGAGGTGAAGAACGCCTCAGTAGATCTTCGAGAACTCTTCGATGTTCGACGCGTCGAACTGGAAGGGTGCGGCCATGGCGGCCGAGTTGGTGTCGTCGAGCGTCACTTCGCCCACCTTGCCGATGGAGAAGGTTGCGCCCGGAGCAGCTTCCTTGCCGTCCACGAGCTGGTCAGCAAGCATCACGGCCGAGTAGCCGAGATCGATCGGGTTCCACAGAGCCACAGCCTGCGAAGCACCATTGTCGATGAACTGCTTGAACTCGGACGGCAGGGCGAGACCGGTGACGTTGATCTTGCCGATCAGGTCCTGGTCGGTCACGACCTGGGCCGCGGCAACGACGCCGACGGTGGTCGGGGCGATGATGGCCTTGAGGTCCGGATAGGCAGCGATCAGGCCGCGGGCTTCTTCGGTCGACTTCACCGAGTCGTCATCGCCATAGACGGTGGCCACAATGTTGATGTTGGGGAACTTCTCGGGCTGCACGGCCTTGGCGGCTTCGATCCAGGCATTCTGGTTGGTCGCGGTCGAGGCGGCCGAAAGAATGGCAACGTCGCCACCTTCCGGCAGGTAATCGGCGGCCAGCTTCAGGATGGTTTCGCCGATCAGGTTCACGTCAGACGGATTGAGGTGGATCTGGCGGCCTTCGGGAGCAACGCCCGAGTCCCACGAGATCACCTTGATGCCGCGTTCCATGGCGCGCTGCAGCACGGGCACCAGGGCGTCCGGGTCATTGGCCGAGATGGCGATGGCGTCGACCTGCTGGGCGATCAGCGAGTTGACGACTTCGATCTGGGCTTCGGCAGTGGCAGCGGTCGGGCCGGTATAGATGACTTCGACGTCACCCAGTTCGGCGGCAGCTTCCTGAGCGCCCTTGTTGGCGGCGTCGAAGAAGCCGTTGCCCAGCGACTTCACGACCAGCGCGATGCGGGTCTGCGCCATGGCCGGGGTGGCGAGCAGCACAGCGGCGGTAGCCGTGGCAGCGAGCAGTTTCCAGAGTTTCATTTTGGTCCCTCCCAGGGAGTTCAGCTCTTGAGGTTGGCAGTTGATCTCAGGCAGCGGTCGTTTCAGCCTGAGCAGTCGTGTCCGCCACGATGAGTTTGACACCTGCCGTTTCCAGCATTTGTCGGTCTTCGTCGCGGATGCCGCTGTCGGTGATGACGGCGGCAATTCGGTCGAGGCCACACAGGATGAGGCTCGAGCGTCCCGAAAACTTGGAGGAGTCGGCGAGCACGATCAGCTCGTCCGCCTGCCCGATCAGCGCCAGCTCCGACTGCACCACCATGGGGTCGGCTTCCATCAGGCCGTGGGCGCCGATGCCCTGGCAGCCGATGAACATGCGCTTGGCGTAAAAATGGCTCGCCACCACGCCGCCGAAGGGCGAGAGGATGACGTTCTGCTCGCGATAGACCGTGCCGCCGGGAATGACGACGGAATTGCGCGAGTTGTGAATGAGGAATTCGGCGATGGCGAAGCTGTTGGTGAAGACGCTGGTGCGCCGCCCCGTCAGGTAATGCACCATCTGGTAGGTGGTGGTGCCGCCATTGATGATGATCGGCTCCCCATCGCGGCACATGTCGGCGGCGGCGCGCGCAATGGCGCGTTTTTGCGCAATGTTGATCATTTCATTGACGGAAAAGGGACGCCCCATCAGCCCGCCCTGGGCCGGTGGGTTGATAGCCTCGGCACCGCCGCGCACGCGGCGCAGCCTTCCCTGCTCGTCGAGCGCTGCAATATCGCGGCGGATCGTGGCTTCGGATGAGCCCGTAACCTCGCAAAGCTCCGCCACAGTCACCACGGGGTGGGACTGTGCGGCGGCGAGAATGACGCGATGGCGTTCCGTTTCGTGCAAGGCTGATACTCCCTGAACGCACTGCTTCCATCAATTCCGGGCAGAGTCAATCAGCAATCCGCAAATTTCCGTCATACTCGCGCAAACATGACGATATCTGATTGTTTCTGATTGACACTGTGAACCGTTCTATGCGCATGTCCGGGCCAGCTTCAAAGCCTGAGGAGCACGCGCCCTCCACCTCCACGACGTCACCCCGGCGCAGGCCGGGGTCCATGTTCGGCTCTCGTGCATGGATTCCGGCCTTCGCCGGAATGACTCGCCGGTCGGATCGGCACCGCGCTCCAACAGGCGTAACGGAACTTATTTGGAGGAATTCCGATGTCCACCGCGCCCAAGCGCCTTGCTAATCTCTGGGATGATGCCAAGGCCGCGTCCATGACCGAACCCGAGCGTCTGGTTTACCGCTCGAACCTGCTCGGCTCCGACAAGCGCGTCACCAATTACGGTGGCGGCAACACCTCGTCCAAGATCTGGCAGAAGGATCCGCTGACCGGCCAGGACGTCGAAGTGCTGTGGGTCAAGGGTTCGGGCGGCGACAATGCCTCGATCAAGCTCGATGGCTTTGCCACCCTCTATATGGACAAGCTGCGCGCCCTGAAGGGCCTTTATCGCGGCGTCGAGTTCGAAGACGAAATGGTGGGCTACCTCCCCCACGCCACTTTCAATCTCAATCCGCGCGCCTCCTCGATCGATACCCCGCTCCATGCCTATGTGAACCGGCCCTATGTCGATCACATGCATCCGGACGCGATCATCGCCATCGCCGCGTCGAAGAACTCGAAAGAACTGACCCGGCAGATCTTTGGTGACACCATCGGCTGGCTGCCCTGGAAGAAGCCGGGTTTCGAGCTCGGCCTGTGGCTCGAAAAGTTCTGCCTCGAGAACCCCAATGCCAAGGGCGTTGTCCTTGAGAGCCACGGTCTGTTCACCTGGGGCGACACGCCCAAGGAATGCTACGAGACCACCATTGCCATCATCAACCAGGCCATTGCCTGGTTCGAAGAGCAGACCGAAGGCAAGACCATCTTCGGTGGCGCCGCGACTCAGTCGCTCGACGCCGATGCCCGACGCGCCGTTGCTGCCCGCCTGATGCCCAAGATCCGCGGCTTCATTTCCGAAGACAGCCACAAGCTCGGCCATTTCGACGACTCGGCCGCGGTGCTGGAATTCGTCAACTCCAACAACCTGCGTCCGCTGGCGGCTCTCGGCACTTCCTGCCCCGACCACTTCCTGCGCACCAAGATCCGCCCGCTGGTCATCGACTTCAACCCGGCCAATCCGGATGTCGACGCCGTCATCGCTGGCCTTGCTGACCAGATCGCCGCCTATCGCGTCGACTATCAGGCCTATTACGACCGCTGCAAGCATGACAACTCGCCGGCCGTCCGCGATCCGAATGCCGTCGTTTATCTGATCCCGGGCGTGGGCATGATCACCTTCGCCAAGGACAAGGCAACCGCCCGCATTTCCGGCGAGTTCTATGTCAACGCCATCAACGTGATGCGCGGCGCCTCGACCGTTTCGGAATATCAGGGCCTGCCCGAGCAGGAAGCCTTCGACATCGAATACTGGCTGCTTGAAGAAGCCAAGCTCTCCCGTATGCCCAAGCCCAAGTCCCTGGCCGGCAAGATTGCCCTCGTCACCGGCGGCGCCGGCGGTATCGGCAAGGCGACGGCCGCCCGTCTCCTGCGTGAAGGCGCCTGCGTCGTCCTCGCCGATATCGACCAGACCGCGCTTGATGCCGCGACTGCCGAACTCTCCGGTGTTTTCGGCGCCGACTTCGTCCGTCCGGTCAATATCAACGTCACCAAGGAAGAGCAGGTCCTCGCCGGCTTCGCCCATGCCGTGGTCGAATTCGGTGGCCTCGACATCCTCGTCAGCAATGCCGGCCTCGCCTCCTCGGCGCCGATCGAGGACACCTCGCTCGAGCTCTGGAACAAGAACATGGACATCCTGTCCACGGGCTACTTCCTGGTTTCGCGCGAAGCCTTCCGCCTGTTCCGCCAGCAGAAGATCGGCGGCAACGTCGTCTTCGTCGCCTCCAAGAACGGCCTTGCCGCTTCGCCCAACGCCGCCGCTTACTGCACTGCCAAGGCAGCTGAAATCCACCTGGCCCGCTGCCTCGCCCTTGAAGGCGCGGAAGCACAGATCCGCGTCAACGTCGTCAACCCCGACGCCGTGCTGCGTGGCTCGAAAATCTGGGCCGGTGAATGGCTCGAGCAGCGTGCATCCACCTACAAGACCGACAAGGACGGCCTTGAGGAAATGTATCGCCAGCGCTCGATGCTGAAGCGTTCCGTATTCCCCGAGGACATTGCCGAAGCCATCTACTTCTTCGCCTCGGAAGCCTCGGCCAAGTCCACCGGCAACATCATCAACGTCGACGCCGGCAACGCCCAGTCGTTCCCGCGTTAATTGGCATTGTCCTGGCCCACCCACTGAATGTCACCCCGGCGTAGGCCGGGGCCCATCCTGAGATATCAAGATGGATCCCGGCTCAAGGGCCGGGATGACAGAGGTGGGTGTGGGAGGAGGAGCAAAAACATGACCGAACACATCATCGACCCATCCGTCGTCGAGGCCGAAAACGCCAAGCGCGCCGCTGACCTTCACGTCGACTACGACACCCTTGGCGAGCGTCTCGACCGTCGCGGCATCAATATCGATGCCGTCAAGGAGCAGGTCGCGGCCTTCTCCGTGGCCGTCCCCTCCTGGGGCGTCGGCACCGGCGGCACGCGCTTTGCCCGTTTCCCCGGCAAGGGCGAGCCGCGCGACATTTTTGACAAGATCGAAGACTGCGCCGTCATCGCCCAGCTCACACAGGCGACCAGGACCGTTTCGCTGCATATTCCTTGGGACAAGGCCGATCCGAACCGCCTGAAGCAGGCTGCCAGCCGCTTCAATCTCGGCTTCGATGCCATGAACTCCAACACCTTTGCCGATGCCAAGGGGCAGCTCCAGAGCTACAAGTTCGGCTCGCTCTCCGCGTCCGACAAGGCCACCCGCGACCAGGCCATCGAGCACAATCTCGAATGCATCGAGATCGGCAAGACCATCGGCTCGAAGGCCCTCACCGTCTGGATCGGCGACGGCTCCAACTTCCCCGGCCAGGTCAACTTCACCACCCAGTTCGAGCACTATCTCGACTCGGTGAAGTCCATCTATGCCGCCCTGCCCGACGACTGGCGCCTCTACACCGAACACAAGATGTACGAGCCGGCCTTCTATTCGACCGTCGTGCAGGATTGGGGCACCAACTATCTCATCGCCAAGGAACTGGGCGACAAGGCCTTCTGCCTCGTCGACCTCGGCCACCACGCCCCCAACGTCAATATCGAGATGATCGTCGCCCGCCTTGCCCAGTTCGGCAAGCTCGGCGGCTTCCATTTCAATGACAGCAAGTATGGCGACGACGACCTCGATGCCGGTGCGGTCGACCCCTACCGCCTGTTCCTGGTCTTCAACGAACTGGTCGATGCCGAAGCGCGCTACACCGATTTCCACCCGGCCCACATGCTCGACCAGTCGCACAATGTCACCGACCCGATCGAGTCGCTGATGCTGTCGGCCGCCGACGTGCAGCGCGCCTATGCCCAGGCCCTCTTGGTCGACCGTGCTGCCCTCAAGGCCGCGCAGGAGGGCAATGACGCCCTCGCCGCCACCCAGGCGCTGCGCCAGGCCTATCGCACTGATGTCGAGCCGATCCTCGCCATGGCCCGCATGGAACAGGGCGGCGCCATCGACCTCCTCGGCACCTACCGCGCCTCGGGCTATCGCGCCAAGGTCGCCGAAATCCGCCCCGAAATCGCGGCCGGCTCCAGCGGCATCGTGTGATTTCAACCCCAGTTTTCCAAGGCACCTCCCCGCCAAGGAAAAAGAAAGGCCCGGTGCGCAAGTGCCGGGCCTTTTGCTAGGGCTTCACCAGCCCGCCGAAATAATCCAGCGCATAGGCTTCCACGCCCTCCACCTCGATCATCTCGCGTCCCTTGAAGCTCGCGACATTGCCTTGGCTGCGGTCCACATAGTGGCCGAACGGCCCCTGCCAGTCGAAACCACCGAGAAACCGCCCCTCGCCATACATGGCCGCCAGCGCCGCCTTGATGGTGGCGCCCGCGCGTTCGCCATCGATCAGGTCGGGCCGCAGCACCTGCCCGTAATAGCTCATCGCCCAGACCGGCTCATGCGCCCGCCACAGCACTTCCTGGCCGAGAAAGTCGGTGCCGCCGAAATAGCTGTCGAGATAGCGCCACTCGCCTTCGCTCCAGCTCAGGTCATGCGAGCCGGGCCGGGTCGGTCGCGTCCGGTCGCCGCCCCCGACATAGCTGGCGGCCTTGGCCCGGACGATGATGGCGGTCAGTTCTGCGGCGGTCATGCGCACCCCTTTGTTTGACTTGGGGATAGCCGTGCGCAGCGACAGGAAATGTCAGGACGGCGCGCGCATATACTCCGTCGCCGACAGCATCCAGTCGCGGAACATACGGATCTTGGGCTGGTTGCGGCGGCTCTCGGGATAGGCGAGGTAATAGCCGCGCCCGGCCTCGGCCAGCAGCGGAAACGGCTGGATCAATCGTCCGGCCGCGATGTCGTCGCGGAACAGCGCCGGGGTCAGCATAGTCACCCCCTGCCCGGCCATGGCGGCCACGGCGAGCAGGCTCTGATGGTTCAGCACGTTGCGCGGCCGCCCCTCGCTCGAAAAGCCGGGTACGCCAGCTGCGGCGAACCACATGGCCCACCATTCGTCCTGCGGATCGAGAAAGGGCAGCTTCATGAGGTCGGCCGGTTCCCTGATGCCGCCCACGCTCTCGGCCAGGGCCGGGCTCAGCAGCGGCGTGAAATCCGCCTTGACCAGGAGATGCGTCGCCAGGCCGCCACCCTGCGGCCCGGGCAGCGTCCTGATGCCGATGTCGAAGTCGTCATGCAGCAGGTCGACCAGGTCGCCGCTGCTGTCGACGCGTACGGCAATCTGCGGGTGGGCGAGCTGGAACTGCCCGACATTGAGCGCCAGCCACTGGATGGCAAAGGTGGGCACAGTGGTGATCGAAAGCTGATTGTCCACCGCGCCGCGCGTATCGGCAAAGGCATTGCGCAGCAAATCAAAGGCCTGGCCCACATCCGGAGCCAGCCGCGCCCCGGCTTCGCTGAGCACGATCTGGCGCGGTTTGCGCAGGAACAGTGGCGTGCCGACCCGCTCCTCAAGTATCTTGATCTGGTAGCTCACCGCCGCCTGAGTCATGCCCAGTTCCTCCGCCGCGCGGGTGAAACTGAGATGCCTGGCCACCGCCTCGAAGGCGCGCACGGCGGTCATGGGCGGCAGTGCCATGGATAAATCCTCCTTATGCTCACCAGGCGGTCTTTTGTTGGAAAGCCTCGCACGGTTGGCGCATTGTCTGATCATCGCACCAAACGAGGACACTGACCATAAGGCCAGTGAATGTCGCCATGTTCACTCTGCCCAGCTTTCTCGCCCTTCTTCTGCCCCTGCCCGCCTTGCGGAACGAAGCCACTGCCACCCGCCGGCGGCGCCAGGTGAGCGCCCTCCACCTCTCGCCGCATCTGCTCGAGGATGCGGGCCTTGCCGACTTCCACAATCCGTCCGACGACCCGCGCTGGGTCCGCCGGTTCGATCTCGAGCGCTGACGCCTGCATGGCGGGGGGCTTGGGGCGTGTGGGGATTCATGTCAGGGTGCCCATGATCCCTGAATCCACGCACGCCCCTCATGTCCAAGACCACTCCCGCCACCCAGGCCCTCGCCAAGGCCGGCCTCCCCTACACCCTCGCCCACTACGACTACGACCCCAGCGCCGAGCGTGTGGGGTTGCAGGCGGCCGAGGCCATGGGAGTTTCACCGGCACAAGTGTTCAAGACGCTGATGGCCGAGCTCGACGGCAAGCCCATCTGCGCCATCGTCCCGTCGGACGAGGAAGTGAACATGAAAAAGCTCGCCGCCGCCCTTGGCGGCAAGTCTGCCCACATGATGAAACCCGCCGATGCCGAGCGGCTCACCGGCTACAAGGTCGGTGGCATCAGCCCATTGGGCCAGCGCAAGCCGGTGCCGATGGCGCTCGACGAACTGGCCACGCTCTACGACGAAATCTTCCTCAATGGTGGCCAGCGCGGCCTCCAGATCCGCATCCGGCCCGCCGACCTCGTCACGGCGCTCGATTGCGTCGTCGCCGACCTGGTGCGTTGAAGTCGGTCGGATTACTTCGCGGATATACCGAACCACAAGTTACCGCCATAGCCTGAACGGGTCATTGCCAGTCCTGCGGCAGCCTGTATTATCCTCTCGCCCGCAGGGGCTTGGGGGATTACATGAAATATATTGGATCGGCGGCCATGGCGCTCGCCACGATGACGCTTGCGGGCTGCGACACGCTCACGGGCGGCGACTTGGTCCGGCCGGGCACGACCACGGGCACGCTGACCATCGTCAATGCCACCTATGGCAATCTCGATGCGATCGTCATGTCGGAATGCAGCGCAATGAGCTATGGCTTCAACCGCCTCGAAACCGGCGACTACATCCCGCAGGGCGGCGCCCGCAGCTTCACCGTCTCGGCCGGTTGCTGGGATGTCGGCGGTGGCGAATGGGCCGGCGTCGAAGGCTACAAGCGTGTCCAGGTCCCGGCCTATGGCTCGATGACGCTCACCATCACGGAATAGCATTGTTCAGCACACCTCCCCTTCCGAAGGGGGAGGTAGCGACGCTCGGCCTAAAGGGCCGTAGCAGAGCTCGGTGGGGGTGATGGGGATGCACATTGCCCACAACACACCCCCACCCTTGACCCCTCCCCACAAGGGGGAGGGAGACGATAAACACTGGCGGTTCGGCCCTGCGCCTCCCCTCCCCTCGATGGGCTTCGACCTGTCCCGAAGGGCAGATCTCCAGTGGAGCGATCTGAGGTTAGAAGGAATGAGGGTGGGGTGAGTGGAACTATCCACACCCACCAGCCCGTCCTCGGGCTCGACCCGAGGACCGCATCGAACATCAGCGCGGTATCGACAGGCCTGAGGGCGGCACCGTGTAGTAGACGGGCGTTGTAGCCAACCGCCGCCGGCAGTGTTCAGCACACCTCCCCCTCTGAAGGGGGAGGTAGCGGCGCTCGGCCCAAAGGGCCGTAGCAGAGCTCGGTGGGGGTGATGGGATGCCTGTTGCAAATCCGGCCCTGCGCGCATAGCGCTTCGGGCGTTCTTCCCTTCGATCGCTCCACCGGAGCGATCGCCCGCAAACGCGGCCGGTCATCACCCCCAAAACGACAAAAGGCGCCCTGATGGACGCCTTCATCGGATGACCTTGCGGTCAATGCTGCCGGAGCAGCTTGTCGCGCCTAAAACTTAGGCGACGTAGGTGCCGCGTGCGATGGCCTTGATATCACCCTTGGTGATGCCCAGGTCGTGGAGCTGGCGGTTGTCCAGAGCGTTCAGCTCACGCAGGGTGCGCTGGTACTTGGCGTAGTCGGCGATCTTCTTGGCGATGTTCATTTCGGTTCCCCTTCGTTTGATGACCAATATCTAGATCGCTTCAGTAGTGATTAGTAGATGGCCTTGCTGCACATCCGTTATGCATTCTGTGCAAACGAAAGAGGCAGCGCCGTCATCATTCAGACGCAGACGCAGACTGGGTGGAGTTCGCGGCCTGCTTTCGGCCACACGACTTAAACCCTTAATCATCCACTAAAAAGCCGGACCCGAGTGCGCTCGAATCCGGCTTTTCTGATTTTTGACCGATTGGTCAGGAGCCATGCGTCAGGGCAAGGGCTTGTCCCTGCCTTCGCGCGCCACGCGCCGGTCTTCGCGCATCTCGAACCACATGGCGTTGAGAATGCCGAAGGTGCAGGCCAGGCTCAGTCCCAGGATCCAGGAAAAATACCACATGGTGCCCTCCTAATAGGCGTTGGGGTTCTTGCCGAGGCTGTCCGATGTCACCGGCCCACGCATGACCCGGAAGACGAAGCCCGTATAAAGAACGATGATGGGCAGGAAGAACGCCGTCGCCAGCAGCATGATAAACAGCGTCAGATGGCTTGATGAGGCGTCCCAAAGCGTCAGCCCTGCATTGGGCATGGTCGAGGACGGCAGGAAGAACGGGTAGATAGACAGGCCCGCCGTCGAGACGATCCCGAATATGCCGGCGCTCGACCCGAGGAGGGCCACGAGCTTCAGCCCGCCGCGCAGCGAAATGACCGCCACCAGGAGCCCGGCAAAGGCGATGATCGGCGCCGCCATCATCCAGGGATAGGTCGCATAGTTGCTGAGCCAACCGCCCGGCACCAGGTCAACCGTCTTGGCCAGCGGGTTGATCGGCGCATTGGGGTCGATCACGCTGGTCACGACATGGCCATTGAGCGCCGCGACCCAGACGCCGGCCAGCGCGAAGAGCACGATGGTCACGAGCCCCGCCCAGATCCCGTAGGTCCGCGCCCGCGCGGCAATCGGCCCTTCGGTGCGCCCGGCAATGACGGTGGCGCCCTGCGTCACGATCATGCCCAGGCTCACAAGGCCGGCCAGCAGCGCGAACGGCATGAGCAACTGGAAGAAGTTGCCCGTGTAGAAGATGCGCATCGTGTCATCGATGTGGAACGGCGCACCCAGCAGCACATTGCCCACGGCCACGCCCATGATCAGCGATGGCACGAACCCACCAATGAACAGGGCCCAGTCCCAGGTCGCCCGCCAGCGCGTGTCGCTGACCTTGCCGCGGAATTTGAAGCCGACAGGCCGCAGGATCAGCGCCAGGAGGATCACGATCATGGCGAGGTAGAAGCCCGAAAAGCTCACTGCATAGAGCGGCGGAAAGGCAGCGAAGATTGCCCCGCCGCCCAGCACCAGCCACACCTGGTTGCCTTCCCAGGTGGGCCCCACGAGGTTGAGCAGCACGCGCCGCTCGTCGTCGGTTCGCGCCACGAAGGGCAAGAGGGTTCCCACGCCAAGATCGCGCCCGCCCATGATGGCGAAGCCGATCAGCAGCACACCCAGCAGCAGCCACCAGATCAGCCGCAGCGTTTCGTAGTCGAGTGGAATGCTGCTCACGATCCGAGCTCCTTGGTTGCGGGCGTTACCGGCAGGGTGGTGATGACGAAGTCGTCCTCGTCATCGGTGTGGGTGAAGAGCTTCTCCTTGGGGCCAGCCTTCACGATGCGCACCATCAGGATGACCATGATGATCAGCAGAACCGTGTAGAGCAGCACGAAGAAGCTCAGCGACAGGATGAGGTCGAGCGCCGTCAGGCTCGATGCCGCATAGAAGGTTGGCAACACCCCTTCCACGACCCAGGGTTGTCGGCCGAATTCGGCGATGAACCAGCCGCTTTCGATGGCGATCCAGGGCGTCGGCAGCAGGAACACCGTGACCCAGAGCAGCGGCTTGTTGGTGTCGATCCAGCCGCGCGAGGCGCGATAGAACCAGAGGCCGAAGAAGGCAATGAAGAAGAAGCCCAGACCCATCATGATGCGGAAGGTCCAGAACAGCGGCCACACATCGGGCACGGTGTCCTCCGCCGCCATGGCGATTTCCTCGGGCGTGGCATTCTCCACGTCGACGCGGTAGCGCTTGAGCAAGAGGCCATAACCCAGGTCCTGCCAGTGCTCTTCGAACACCAGGCGGGCCTCGGTATTGGTACCATCGGCACGGATTTCCTGCAGCGCCTCATAGGCGATCATGCCCGAGCGGATGCGGTCCTGCGCCCGATCGACCAGCTCGTTGATGCCTTCCAGCTCCTCGTCGAGCGAGCGGGTGGTGATGAGCCCGCCCAGCCACGGCACCGATATCGACCAGGCCGTTTCACCATCGGCGCCGGGGAAGGCGATGATTGTCCAGGGCGCGGGCGCCGGTTCGGTGTGGAACGAGGCCTCGATAGCCGCGACCTTCATCTTCTGGTGCTCGGTCGCCACATAGCCGCTTTCGTCACCCAGCACGACCACAGACAGAGCCGCCGCAAGGCCGAAGCTGGCCGCCACGACGGCGGAGCGCTTGGCCATTTCGACATGCTTGCCCTTGACCAGGAACAGGGCCGAAATCGACAGCACGAAAATGGCGCCGCAGACATAGCCGGCGCTGACCGTGTGGACGAACTTGGCCTGCGCCACCGAGTTGAAGATCACCGCCATGAAGTCGGTGATTTCCATGCGCATGGTGTCGGGGTTGAACTTTGCGCCGACGGGGTTCTGCATCCAGCCATTGGCGATGAGGATCCAGAGCGCCGAGAAGTTGGCGCCGAAGGCCACGAGCCAGGTCACCACCAGGTGCCCCACCTTGCTCATGCGATCCCAGCCAAAGAAGAACAGACCCACGAAGGTGGCTTCGAGGAAGAAGGCCATCAGGCCCTCGATGGCCAGCGGCGCACCGAACACGTCGCCCACATAGTGGCTGTAATAGCTCCAGTTCATGCCGAACTGGAATTCCATGACGATGCCGGTGGCGACACCCATGGCGAAGTTGACGCCGAACAGCGTGCCCCAGAACAGGGTGGCCTTGCGCCAGATGTCGCGCCCGGTCATCACATAGACGCTCTCCATGATCGCCATCATGAAGGAGAGGCCGAGGGTCAGCGGCACGAAGATGAAGTGGTACATCGCGGTAGCGGCGAATTGCCATCGCGAGAGGTCGACGACGAGCATGTCGATCATGGACGTTCTTGCTCTCTGGTTGCGACGGCCAGAGTCGGGGCCGCCTGTTACCCTTCTTTGCGCCAGGACAGTGATCGTCGCCTTGATTCAGATCAAGGTGTCTGAATCGCGCGCCGCATAGTCTAGAAGAACAGCCAGACCCCCGGCCCCAACCATTCGAGCAGTCGTGACCACCCAGCCGAACAGTAGCGCCCAGGCGCTCACGCGCCTCCACCGCAAGGGCGGTCCCTCCCTGGTGCTTGCCATGGCCGCTCCCTTCCTTGGCGGCGCGCTCCTGGTATGGCAGGCCTGGACGCTGTCCGATGTCCTCGGCCGCGCCATCGAGGGTGGCGAGGCAGCCGGTGCGCTCCTTCCAGCCGTCGGCCTCATTCTCGCGCTGCTGGTCATCCGCGCCGCGCTCGGCGCGCTGGGCGAGCAGTCCGGCATCGTGGCGGCCGAAGCCATCAAGCGCCACCTGCGCCAGGCGCTTTTCACCCAGCTTCTGGCCCGCTCCCCCCGTGCCGCAGATGCGCCGCCATCGGGCGCTGCCGCCTCCGCCATTGTCGACCAGGTCGAGGCGCTGGACGGCTATTTTGCGCGCTACCTGCCCGCCGCCTTGCAGGCCGCCCTGCTGCCGTTGATCTTTGGCGCCATCATCCTGCCGCTCGACTGGGTGGCTGGCGTGCTGTTCCTCGTCACCGCGCCGCTGATCCCGCTCTTCATGGCGCTGGTCGGCTGGGGCGCCCAGGTGGCCACCGACCGCCAGGCCCGCGCCCTCACCCACCTTTCGGGGCGCTTTGCCGACCGCCTGCGCGGCCTGCTGACGCTCAAACTCTTTGGCCGCGAGGCTGCCGAGACCGCCGGCATCGTCGAGGCCAGCGAGGCCCTGCGGCTGCGCACCCTCAAGGTCCTGCGCATCGCCTTCCTGTCTTCGGCTGTGCTCGAATTCTTCGCCGCGCTCGGCGTCGCCGGCATTGCGCTTTATGTCGGCCTCACCTTCATCGACTACCTCCACCTGCGCGCGAGCCCGCTCACCCTGCAGCTCGGCCTCTTCCTGCTGCTGATGGCGCCGGAAATCTACAATCCCCTGCGCCTGCTCGCCGCGCATTATCATGACCGCGCCACCGCCAAGGCGGGCCTCGAGGAGATCGAGCGCCAGCTCGGCGCCCTGCCCGCGGAGCCGGTTGCCCATGCCGACATCGCCCCGCGCCCCGGCCCGGCCGTATCAGTCAATCTCGCCGGCCTCACCCTCCGCACCCCCGACCAGCAGCGCGCCGTGCTGCTCGATGCCGCGCTCGCCATTCCCGCCGGCCAGCATGTGGCCCTGGTTGGCCCCAGCGGCTCGGGCAAGTCGACCCTGCTCGAAGCGCTGGCCGGTCTCCGCACCGCCGAGGGTCAGATCACCCTCGATGGCCGTCCGCTCGCCGATTGGCCAGAGGACGAACTGCGCGCCCGCAGCTTCCTCCTCGCCCAGAAGCCGCGGCTCATCCATGCCAGCATCGCCGCCAATATAGGCCTCGCCCGTCCCGGCGCGACCCGCCGCGACATTGAGAAGGCCGCCGAGCGCGCCCGCGTCGCCGGCTTCGCCGCCGCTCTCCCCGACGGGCTCGATACCGTCATCGGCGAGGATGGCATCGGCCTTTCCGGCGGCCAGGCCCAGCGGGTCGCCCTGGCCCGTCTGTTCCTCCGCGATGCGGGGCTGATCCTCCTCGACGAACCCACCGCCCATCTCGATGCGGCGCTGGAAGACGAGATCATCTCCGTCATCCGCGACTATGCCCGCGGCCGCACGCTGATCGTCGCCACCCATTCGCTTGCCGTGGCCGGTCGCCTGGACAAGGCCTGGCGCATTGCCGGCACGAGCCTCGTCCAGACCCCCATTCCCTCCGGCAAGCGAGGCGTCGCATGAAGGCTCTCCTCACCTTTCTGCCGCTGTTCCGCCAGCGCAGTGGCGCGCTTGCCCTGGCCCTGCTGCTCTCGCTCATCACTCTCGCTTCGGGCGTGGCGCTGCTCGGCACTTCCGGCTGGTTCATCACCGCCACCGCGCTCACCACGCTGGGCCTCGGCTTCAACATCTTCGTGCCCTCGGCCATGGTGCGCGGCCTCTCCTTCGTGCGCATCCTCGCGCGCTATGGCGAGCGCCTCGTCGGGCACAATGCGACGCTGAAGCTCTTGTCCGACCTGCGCGGCTGGCTCTTCGCCCGCCTCTTTCCGCGCCTGCCGCTACCGGATCGCTCGCTGCGGCATGGCGACCTCGTCTCGCGCCTCACCGCCGATGTGGATGCGCTGGACACCGCCTTTCTCGTCGCCATCGGCCCGCTGGCCGCCGCGATCCTGGTCGGCGGCGCCATGACCACGATCCTCGGCGTTTTCCTGCCCGCCGCCGCGCTGCCCTATGGGCTCGCGCTGGCTCTGGCGGGCCTAGGCGTGCCTGTCGCCATGGTGCTGATCGGCCGCCGCGCCGGGCGCGACAGCGTCGCCGCCCAGGCCGACCTACGCATGCATGTGCTCGACGGGGTCACCGGCCATGCCGATCTCGTGCTGCTCGGCGCCCTGGGCCGGACCGCGCACGACTTCGCTCAAGCCAATGACCACAGTGCCGCGCTGCGCCGTCGCCTCGGCCTCGTCACCACCATGGGTGGCCTCGCCGTGCAGGTGCTAGCCGCCCTTGCCCTCGCCGGCACGCTCTGGGCCGGCCTCGTGGCCCTCGATGCGGGGAGCATTGACGGGCCGGTCATGGCCGCCCTGCTCTTGGGCGTGCTCGGCAGTTTCGAGGTCACCAGCCTCATCGTGCGCAGCACGGCAAAGGCCACCCAGGCCATGGCTGCCGCCGAGCGCCTCGTCGCCCTCGACGACATGCCACCGCCGGTGATCGAGCCCGTCCATCCGGCGCCCCTCCCCGCCGGCGGCGCCATCGCCCTCGACACCATCCGCTTCGCCTATCCCGGCCTGCCCGCCATTCTCGATGGCTTGTCGCTCCGTGTGGCGCCGGGCGAGCGGGTCGCCATTACCGGCGCCAGCGGCAATGGCAAGTCGACGCTGCTGCGGCTCCTGCTGCGCCTTGCCGATCCGCAATCGGGCCAGGTCAGCATTGGCGGCATCGACCTCACCACCCTGGCGAGCCACGATATCCATGCCCACATGGCCTTGCTGAGCCAGGACAGCCCGGTCTTCATCGACACGATCTGCAACAACCTTCTTATCGGTCGCGCCGATGCCGGCGAGGCCGAACTCTGGGATGCGCTCGGGCGCGCCCAGCTCGATGATCACGTCCGCGCGCTGCCAAAAGGTCTCGACACCATCGTGGGCGAAGCCGGCCGCACCCTGTCCGCCGGCCAGGCCCGGCGCCTGTGCCTGGCCCGCGCGCTGCTCTCCAACGCCCCGGTCCTCTTGCTCGACGAGCCCACCAACGCGCTCGACCGCGATACCGAGGAAGCCTTCTTCCGCGTCATCGCATCAGGCACCGCCGGCCGTACCGTCATCCTCGTCACCCACGCCGCCCTGCCCCCGGGCACGGTGGATCGGATGCTGGTGCTGGAGAATGGCGTGCTGGGCTAGCGTCGCCTATGCGCGACTCTATCCGCCTTCGTCATTGCCCGGCTTGTCCGGGCAATCCATCTCTCCACAGGCATGGACTACCGGGACAAGCCCTGTGGTGGCGATGACCATCAGGCAGTGACAATAAACTGGACGCGAACCCCTCACCCACACCGCAGCCGCAGCCGGGCCAGGTCCGGCACGGTGACATGGCGGAAGTTCTCGATCTCGATCACGCCTTCCACCCGCAGCCGGCTCATCTGCCGGCTGACTGTTTCCACCGTCAGCCCCAGGAAGTCGCCAATATCGGCGCGGCTGAGCGGCAGGTCGAAAGTGGTTTCCGGCTCGCCCTCGCTGGGCCCGAGATGGGTGGCGATCAGGTAGAGGAAGCTCGCCACCTTCTCGGCGGCGCTCTTGCGGCCCAGTGTCACCATCCAGTCGCGCGCCTCGTCCAGTTCGCGCAGCGCCTGCATCATCAGCCGGTGCTCCAGCGCGGCGCTTTCGCGCAGCAGGTTTTCCAGCGCCGGCTTGGGAATGATGCAGAGATCGACATCCGAGGCGGCTTCGGCGCTGACCCGGCTCTGCGTCGCGAACGGCCTGCCCAGCAGGTCCGGCGCGAATTGCAACCCGACCAGTTGCTGGCGTCCGTCTTCCAGCACCTTGCTGAGTTTGACCACACCGGCCAGAACATTGGCGTATGACGCGATGGGCATGGCGTCCGCCAGCAATTCTTCGCCGGCCGGGCGGCGGACATGCCGCGTGGTCTTGGTCAGTTCGGACAGTTGATCGGCGGTCAGCACCCCGCAAATTCCAAGATGCCGCGCCGCGCAATTCTGGCATGGCGCCGGCAGATCGTGGTGTCTCGTGTCACTGCGTACCGTTTGCATGGTCAAGCTCCTGACACCGCAAGAAATAGGTCCGCCACCGCGCCGAAATAAGTCGCCAGACTGTCGCTGTGCCAAGAGGTCGCATTGGACTGTCACGCACCGGCCGAACTCCCGTGCAGAGAGAACCGACACGCCGCCTCGCAAAGAGGGATGTGCAGATCGAGGAGCCATTGTGCATCGTTTCCCTCCCCCTTGTGGGGAGGGAATGAGGGTGGGGGTGGCCACGCTCGCGCACCTATCGATCTGCCCCGAGGACCGCCCGGATGGCGGGTCTAAGAATCCTGTCTCGCAGCCCTTGACCTTACCATTATGGGAAGGTCTACCTATATGCGGACGAGGTAAGTCCCATGAATGAACACGCACACCGCCATACCCCTTCCATCGCCCTCGATATCGAGGGCATGAGCTGCGCCTCCTGCGTCAATCGCGTGGAGAAGGCACTGCTGAAAGTCCCTGGCGTCGAGACGGCGTCGGTCAATCTCGCCACCGAGCGCGCCACCGTTTCGGGGGGCGATATCGCTGCCCTGCTGCAGGCGGTCGAAAAGGTCGGCTACAAGGGCAGCGTCCGCCAAGCCGATGCCCCGGCGCATGACCATATGCACCATCACGACGAGGATGCGACCGTGCTCCGGCGCGACGTCATCATCGCCGCCATTCCCACCATTCCGCTCTTCGCCGTCGAGATGCTCGGCCACCTCTACATGCCCTTCCACATGTGGGTGATGTCGGTCGTCTCGATGGACGTGCTCTATGTCGCCTATTTCCTGCTCGCCAGTTTCGTGCTGTTCGTGCCCGGCCTGCGTTTCTTCAAGGTCGGCATCCCCGCCCTGCTGCGCGGCGCGCCCGAGATGAATTCGTTGGTGGCGCTCGGCGCCGGTGCCGCCTGGGCCTATTCGACGCTGGTCACCTTCTGGCCGGGCTTCGTCCCGCCTGGCACCGGCTACGTCTATTTCGAGGCCGCCGCCGTCATCGTCACGCTGATCCTGGTCGGCCGTTGGCTGGAAGCCCTGGCCAAGGGCCGCACCGGCGAGGCCATCAGCCGTCTCGTGCAGCAACAGGCCAGGACCGCCCGCGTGTTGCGCGATGGCACGCCCGTCGAGGTCGCGGTGGACGAGGTGCGCGTCGGCGACGTGGTCCTCGTCCGCCCCGGCGAAAAGATCGCCGTCGATGGCGTGGTGGTCGATGGCGAGAGCCATGTCGATGAATCCATGATTTCCGGCGAGCCCTTGCCCGTCTCCAAGACCTCGGGCGCCACGGTCGTCGGCGGCACGCTCAACACCTCGGGCAGTTTCAGCTTCCGCGCCACCAAGGTTGGGGCCGATACCTTGCTGGCCCACATCATCCGCATGGTCGAAGACGCACAGGCCGGCAAGTTGCCGATCCAGGCCGTGGTCGATCGCATCACCGCGGTCTTTGTCCCCGTGGTCATCGGCCTTGCGCTCCTGACTGCCTTCGCCTGGTATCTCTGGGGACCCGAGCCGTCCCTCACCTACGCGCTGGTCAATGCCGTGGGTGTCCTCATCATTGCCTGCCCCTGTGCCATGGGCCTCGCCACACCCATGTCCATCATGGTCGGCACGGGCCGTGCCGCACAGCTCGGCGTGCTGTTCCGCAAGGGCGAGGCGCTGCAGCAATTGCAGAAATCAGCCATTGTTGCCTTCGACAAGACCGGCACCCTGACCGAGGGCAAGCCGGCCCTCACCGATCTCATCCTCGACGATGATTTCGCCCATGACGAAGTGTTGGCCCTGGTCGCAGCGGTCGAAAGCCGCTCCGAGCATCCCATCGCGTCAGCCATTGTCGCGGCTGCGAAAAAGGCCGATCTGCCGCTCGGGGCGGTCAGCGAATTTGCCTCGAATGCCGGCACCGGCGTCACCGCCCGCGTCGACGGGCGCCTGGTCGCCGTCGGCTCGCAGCGCCACATGGGCCATCTCGATTTTTCCAATTTCTCGGAGACGATCGATCGGCTCGCGGCCGAGGGCAAGACCCCCGTCTTTGCCGCCATCGATGACAAGCTCGCCGCGGCCATCGTCGTCGCCGACACGATCAAGCCGACCAGCAAAGCGGTCATCGATGCGCTTCACAGAAAGGGCCTTAAGACCGCTATGATCTCGGGCGACAATGCGCGCACCGCGAACTCCATCGCCGCGCAACTCGGCATCGACGAAGTGCGCGCCGAGGTCCTGCCGGCCGACAAGGTCGAGGCCATAAAGTCGCTGCGCACTGCCCATGGTGTGGTCGCCTATGTCGGCGACGGCATCAACGATGCCCCGGCTCTTGCCGAAGCCGATATCGGCATCGCCGTCGGCTCGGGCACCGATGCGGCCATCGAAAGCGCCGATGTGGTCCTCCTCGGCGGCAATCTGCAAGGCGTGCTCGATGCCATCACGGTCAGCCGCGCCACCATGCGCAATATCCACGAAAACCTGTTCTGGGCCTTCGGCTACAATGCCTTGCTGATCCCTGTCGCCATGGGCGTGCTCTATCCCGCCTTCGGCATTCTGCTCTCGCCCATGCTCGGGGCCGGCGCCATGGCTTTGAGCTCGGTCTTTGTCGTGGGCAATGCCCAGCGCCTGCGCGCCATCCGGGGAGTACGGTCATGAATATCGGACAGGCTTCGGAAAAGTCGGGCGTTTCGGCCAAGATGATCCGCTACTACGAGCAGATCGGCCTCATCACGCCGCCCCTGCGCACCGACAGCAATTACCGGGTCTATGGTCCCGACGAAGTGCATGTCCTGCGCTTCATCAAGCGGGCGCGCACCCTGGGCTTCTCGGTCGAGGAGACCGCGACCCTGCTCGGCCTCTGGCAGGATCGTTCGCGCGCCAGCGGCGAGGTCCGCGACATTGCCAGCAGCCACATCGCGGCGTTGGAGACCAAGATTGACGAGTTGCAGGGCATGGTGAAAACGCTCAAGCATCTTGTCCATTGCTGCGCCGGCGACAACCGCCCGGATTGCCCCATTCTCGACGACCTGGCCGGCAAGCCGGCCCACTAAGCGTTCCCGGCAAGAGTGGATACCGTTTTGCGGTTCGGGAACGCGACCAGATAACAAAGGAGTTTTCTATGCCTCAGACTTCGACATTCGCCGTACGCGACATGGATTGCAGCCATTGCGCCGGCACGGTGCGCGGCGCCCTCGAAAAGGCGCTGCCCGGCACCAGCGTCACCGTCGATTTGGCCGCGCGCAAGGTCAGCTTCACCGGTGACCGCGCCAAGGGCGCCCAAGCCATCCGCGACGCCGGCTACACGCCCGAAACAGTGTAGGTTCCGCTCCAAGACCCCATATTCATCGTCATTGCCCGGCTTGACCGGGCGATCCAGCCTTCTACGAGCCTGGACCACCCGGTCAAGCCGGGTGGTGACGATGGACGGGGAATCTGGTCACCCACCGGCTGTCATCCCGGCGAAAGCCGGGATCCATCCTGAGATCCCAAGTTGGGCCCGGCATTCGCCGGGGTGACACGCCTGGGTCGTGCATGACTCTGCGAACGTTGCCAGCAAACAAGCACGCATCCCTCCACCGAGTCATTCCCGCGAAAGCGGGAACCTCAGTTTCCCCGCAAACCGGACGCGCGGGACGAACCAAAATTGTGGGATTGGTGAGCTCCAGCGGCACCAAAGACTAGGCGGGCGTCGCCCGGAGCTCGCACAGACAATGCGTCAGCCCGCCTGACGTTCCTGCGACATGTTGTCAGCACTGAAAAAAATCCGTCCGGGGACGAGGCGGCGTCTAAGCACCACACCGCCCAGCCGCGACTGCCACCCTCCCCCTTGTGGGCTTCGACCCGTCCCGCAGGTCTGGTCTCTCCGGCGGAGAGACCAGAGGTGAGAAGGACCAAGGGTGGGGGTGCGGCGGCCAGGAAGCCCGTGCACCTGCCCGCAGTATGGATCGCGCAACACGCACGGCGAGAACGCACAAATCTGGTGAGCCCCCGCGACGCCAAGGCAGGCGGGCATCGCCCGGAACTCGGGCGCAGAAATACCCGGATTCTCATGTCAGCGTGACGACGCACCAAGCCCTTCAGCCGCAAGCAAAAAGGGGCGCCCGCTGGGGCGCCCCTCTCGTGTCCGTTCCTGGAAGGATCAGAACGGGCTTTCTTCGTCGATGAACTGATCGACATTGTCCTGGGTGATGACGGTCGAGTCGAGGATGTAGCGACCGGCAACCTGGATGCCGCCGGTGAAGTGCGAGGTCGTCAGTTCGATGGCCGTGGCGATCATGGCCGGGCTGTAGCTGACGTCGATCGGGGTCAGCGGATCGCCGGCCTTCACGGCCTGCAGGATCTGCTGCATGCCGGCACCGCCGACGACGAACATCTCGTCTTCGCGGCCGGCCTGCTTGATCGCCTCGATGGCGCCCAGCGAGATGTCGTCGTCCTGGGTCCAGACGGCGTCGATTTCCGGGAAGCGGGTAAGGAAGTCCTGCATCACGCGGAAGCCGTCGTCACGGTTCCAGTTGGCGAATTCGTTCTCGAGCACCATGATGTTGGAGCCTTCGACGCCGGCCATGAAGCCGTCGAAACGCTGCTGGTCGATCGGGATCGGCATGCCGCGCAGGATCACCACATTGCCGCCGTCGGGCAGCGCGCTCTTGATGTACTCGGCGGCATTGGCGCCGAGGCCCGGATTGTCACCGGCGACGTAGAGGTTTTCCACGCCGTCGATCGAGAGCTGGCGATCGACCACGGTCACGAACTTGCCGGCATCCTTGACCTGCTTGATGGCCGAGGTCATGGCGTCCGGGTCACCGGGCAGGATCACCAGCGCGTCGATGTCGCGGGTGGAGACCATGTCTTCGATGTCGGCGATCTGCTTGGGCGAGTCGGGCGATGAGGCGAAGACATATTCCACGTTCGGATAGGTGGCGCTGAGGCGTTCGATGGCCTGCTGGGCGAAGTAGTTGACGCCGCCGGTCCAGCCATGGGTCGCGGCCGGAACCGAGACGCCGATGGTGATGGTGTCGTCCTGCGCCAGGGCGGTGCCGCCCAGGCCGGCGGCGATCACCACCGATGCCATCAGGGTTGTTGCCAGTTTCATTTGCAGTCCTCCCAAAATGCCCTTTTGCGGGCGATGTGAAACTCGTTCATCCGGCGGGTCCAGGACCCGGTCCGGTTAGCTGGCCCGCCGCGGACGTTGCAGCAGCACGGCCAGAATGATGATGACGCCCTGGAAAGCCCCGTTCAGATACGGGCTGATAAAGCTTTGCAGGTTCAGGATATTTCCGATGAGTCCGAGGATAACCACGCCCACCACCGTGCCCCAGACGCGGCCATAGCCACCCTTGAGCGTCGTGCCGCCGATGATCACCGCCGCAATCGCCTCAAGCTCCCACAACACGCCCGTCGTGCTCGAAGCCGAGCCGAGGCGGGGTACGTAGAGCAGCACGGCGACGGCCACGAGGAGGCCCTGCAGGATGTAGGTGATCAGCCGGACATTATCGACACTGATCGAGGAATAGCGGGCCACCTGCTCATTGCTGCCGATAGCGGCGCAGTGGCGGCCGAACGAGGTGCGGCGCATGACGATCTCGCCGCCGATGGCCACGAGGGCAAAGACCAGGATCGGATAGGGAATGCCGAGGAGACCGTCGTAATAGACCGGGCGATAGACGTCGGCGACCTGGAAATTGAGCGACAGCGTGCCGCCGTCGGCCAGGAAGGTGACGAGGGAGCGGAAGATACCCATCGTGCCCAGCGTCACAATAAAAGCTTCGATGCGGCCGCGGGTGATCATCAGGCCATTGCCGACACCGGCCACGCCACCAAGCAGGATGCCCGCTGCCATGCCAGCCAGGATCACGCCCCAGCCCACGCCCATGACGGGGATCAGCCAGTTCATCACCATGATCATCACACCGGCAATGACGGCTGCCATGGAGCCGACCGAGAGGTCGAGGCCGCCGGCGGTGATCACGAAGGTCGCGCCAATGGCAATGATGCCGATGAAGCTCGAGCGCGCCAGCACGTTGGTGATGTTGTTGTAGGAGAGGAAATTCTCGTTGAGCGTGATGCCCAGCAGCACCAGCAGCGCCAGTGCCAACAAGGGCCCCACGGTCTTGAGATCCCACCTGAAGCCGCTCCGGGCCTTGGGTGCCACTTCAGGCGCTGATACGCTCATCGTTCCCACTCTGCTTGATGCCCGCGGCGTACCGCATGATTTCTTCTTCGGTGATCTCGGCGCCTTCGAGCACGCCGGCGATGCGCCCGGTGCGCATCACCACGACCCGATGGCTGAGCCCGATCACTTCCTGCAATTCGGAGGAGATGACGATGACCGCCTTCCCCTCGGCGGCCAGCGCCGCAATGATGTGGTAGATCTGCTGCTTGGTGCCGACATCGATGCCGCGTGTCGGCTCATCCATGATGATGATGTCCGGTTCGCTCTCCATGGTCTTGCCCAGCATCAGTTTCTGCTGGTTGCCGCCCGACAGGCGTCCCACTGCCACGGCGGCGTCGCGGGCGCGGATATCGAAGCGCCGTACCGCCCGGTCCAGGGCGCGATCCTCACTTGCCGTGTCGATAAAGCCCATGCGCATGTGCTTTTCGAGCGTCAGCAGCGTCAGGTTGTCTCGCAGGCCCATGTTGAGCAGCAGACCCTTGCCCTTGCGGTCTTTGGTCATATAGGCGACCCCCGCATGGACCGATTGGGCAACGCGGGAAAAATCCACCGATGCGCCATTGAGCGTGATGTCGCCGCCGGTCTTGTGGGTGAGGCCGACCACCGCTTCGGCCACAGCCGTGCGGCCCGAGCCGATGAGGCCGGCAAACCCAAGGATTTCGCCCTTGCGCAAGTCGAAGGAAATATTGGACACCGACTTGGTCGACAGGTTGCGCACGCTCAGCAGCACCGGCGCGTCGACATCAGGCTCGTGCTTGGGCGGGTAAAGATTGGATAGCTCGCGGCCCACCATCATCTGGGCAATCGAGTCCGGCGTCAGCGCCTCGGTGCCAACAGTGGCGATCAACTGCCCGTCACGCAACACGGTCACCCGGTTCGCCAGCTCCATGATCTCGTCGAGCTTGTGCGAAATGAACACCACAGCCACGCCGCGCGCAGTCAGGCGCCGGATCTGCTCGAACAGCGTCTGCGTTTCGCCGACGGACAGGACCGCCGTCGGCTCGTCCATGATCAGTACCCGCGCGTCGCGGCTGATGGCCTTGGCGATCTCCACCATCTGCTTGTCGGCCACCGACAGGCTCGAAATCCGCGCGTCGGGGTCGACATGCACATGGAGCGTTTCCATGGTCGCGGCGGCCTGGCGGCGCATCTCGCCGACATCAAGGAAGGGGCCGCGCTTGAGTTCGCGCCCGAGGAAGATGGAATCGGCGACCGTCAGGTGCTCGGCCAGGTTCAGTTCCTGGTGGATCAGCACGATGCCCATGGCCTCGGCCTTGCCGTCCGGCGGCAGCACGACCGTTTGGCCGTCATAGGCAATGGAGCCCGAAGTGGGCTGTTCGATGCCGGACAGGATTTTGATGAGGGTCGACTTCCCCGCGCCGTTCTCGCCGATGATGGCGTGGACCTCGCCTGGGGCGACGTCGAAGTCGATGCTGAACAGCACCGGGATTTCGCCGAACGACTTGGAGATGCGGTTGGCCGACAGAATCGGCTGCGCAGTCCTTGCCTGTGCTTCGACCATCCTCACCCCTCCCCCGAGCCTGGCCCGCTTGATGCGAAACTCTTTTGCTCAAGCCATGATGTAAAGGTTTTCATGAATGATGTAAAGGTTTACAGTGTTGGCAATGAGGAGAACCCTGTGGATCACGCTGGCGGCGCCAGCAGCATCTGCTAAGGGCAAGGGCGCGCTGGACTTTCGGGAATCCGGCGTGGAGGGCGGAGCGCCAAGTGCAGCAGCAAAAGCTGGCCACCATTGAAGACGTCGCGGCCATGGCCGGGGTCTCCATTGCCACGGTGAGCCGGGCCATCAACGAACCGACCAAGGTGGCCGACGCCACCCGCCGCCGCGTTGCCGATGCCGTTGCCCGCACCGGCTACACCACCAATGCCATGGCCCGCTCGCTGCGCATGCGGCGGTCGAACATGATCCTCATCCTCGCCCCCGATGTGGGCGATCCCAACTTCTCCAATATTCTCGTCGGGCTCGAAACCGAGGCCAGCAAGCGCGGCTATGGCGTGCTGATCGGCAATACGCAGAACGATCCCAGTCGCGAGACCGATTATCTGCGCTTCATCAGTTCCAACCAGGCTGACGGGCTCATCCTCTTTACCGGCCACCTGCCCTATGGCCTGGGGCAAAGCCCCGACGAGGCCCGCCTGCCGCCCATGGTTGCGGTCAACGAGCCGGTGATCGGAAGCGACGTGCCCTTTGTCGGCGTCGACAATTTCGAGGGCGCCCGTATCGCCACCGAGCACCTTGTCTCCCAAGGCCATCGGCGCATCGCCTTTGTCGGGCGCGCGCCCAATCGCGAGATTGCCCGGCTGCGCGAAGGCGGCTATCGCGCTGCCCTGGCCGGCGCCGGCATTGCCGTCGATCCCCGCCTTGTCATCGATGGCGAGGGCACGACGGAGAGCGGGCGCGCTGCTGCCGAGCTGATGTTCGTGCGCGATTCCCTGCCCACCGCCTTCTTCTGCGTCAACGATGCCAGCGCCATGGGCGTGATGATCGCCCTCAATGCCCGCCGCTACGACCTGCCGCGGCAGTTTTCGATCATGGGATTTGACGACATTTCCTTCGCCAGCTTCCTCACGCCCTCGCTGACTACGATGAAGCAGCCCCGCCATCGCATGGGCGAGGCCGCCATGGAACTGCTGCTCACACTGCTGGCCGGGGAACAGCCAAAATCCCGCGAAGTGCTGCTGCGTTCTGAGCTGATCGTGCGCAATTCAGTGTCCCGGCCGGAACGGGGTTAAGCGCCGGCGCAATGCGCTTCGAGAATCGTCTCCTCCACCGCGTCATTCCCGCGAAAGCGGGAACCCCCGGTTTCAGAGCTCCCCCACCCACGATACCGTCCTCGGGCCTGACCCGACGACCACTTACAGCGCGTGCCGAATGGCGAAGGGTCATGCCCGAGGGCGGCGTGATGCCTGGGAACGCACGATCTCCAAACACCGTCATTGCCCGGCTTGTCCGGGCAATCCATCTTGCGGACGTATGGACCACCCGGACAAGCCGGGTGGTGACGACGGCAGATAGGTCACCGAACCACCGCGCGCGCACAACTCAATGGCTAAAGCCCGTTCCGCGCCAGCCACTCCCGCATCCACGCAATCTCGGCCTCCTGCGCCGCAATCACCTCCTCGGCCAGCTTGCGCACCTCCGGGTCGGAACCATGCTCCAGCACGACCCTCGCCATGTCGATCGCGCCCTGATGGTGCGGGATCATGCCGCGAATGAAATCGGCATCGGCATTGCCTGAATAGGCGATGTCCATGTCGGTATGCATTTTCGCATTGGCTTCGCGATACCCGATCGTCGCCACGCTTTCCCCCGCGGACGCGGCGCCGTGGCCAGTGTGATCCTGGGCGAAAGCCGGAAGGGAAAAAGCAGCAATGGCCAGAGCCAGAAGAGTGACGCGCATCGGGACCTCCTTGAAGCGACATCCCCTTCTGCGGCCCTCCCAAATGGCAAGGTCAAGCGATTTTCGCCCCTTCGCCGGTCCGCCCCGCAATCGGATCAATCTGCATCAGCCGCCTGCAACCCTGGCCACCCCGCACCGTTGCGCGCCCAGACACAAGAGTGTCCGCGAAAGCGCTGATGCATGGTCATCGAGCGCCCAGAAAGGACGATCCATGACCCGCCTGCCCTCCCGCCTTGCCGCCACGGCGATCTGCCTGCTGCCGGCCGCCGCCTTTGCCCAGCCGCAGGGTAATGTCGGTCTTTACTCCGACGTGACCATTGAAGGTGCCATTCTCGAACCCGAACCGATCGCCGTGTCGGACGATGCCGAACTCGCCGGGCTGATCCGTGTGCCCGAAGGGTTTTCGGTCGCCGTGGCCGGCCGTGAAATGGGCAATATCCGCATGCTCGCCACCCATGGCGACCATGTCTACGCCACCCGCCGCACCGAAGCCGATGTCATCCGTTTCGATGACGAGGACGGCGACGGGACTTACGAAGGTTTCACCGTCGTGGCCGCCCGCCCCGGCATGCACGGTATCGCCATCCATGAGGACACGGTCTATCTGGCCACCGTCAACGAGGTCTATACCGCGCCCATCGCCGCCGACGGCACGTTTGGCGAGCTGACCCGCATTATCGACGACCTGCCCGATGGCGGCCAGCACCCGAACCGCACCCTCGCCATCGGCCCCGATGGCATGCTCTATATTTCCGCCGGCTCCACCTGCAATGCCTGCGCCGAGACCAATCCGGAAAGCGCCACCATGCTGCGTGCCAAGCCGGATGGCTCGAGCCGCACGATCTTCGCCACCGGCCTGCGCAACACCATCGGCTTCGGCTGGGAGCCGAACACCGGCCGCCTCTATGGCGCCGATCACGGCATCGACTGGCTGGGTGATAATGAACAGCAGGAAGAGTTCAATCTCGTCGAGCAAGGCAAGCAATATGGCTGGCCCTATGTCTACGACTTCTCGCGCCTCAACCCGCAGGACAATCCGCCCGAGGGCATCACCCTCGAACAGTGGGCCGAAATGAGCGAGGAGCCGGCGCTCGGCTATACCGCCCATGCCGCGCCGATGCAGATGACCTTCTATACCGGCGACGCCTTCCCCGAAGAGTATCGGGGCGACGCCTTCGTTGCCATGCGCGGCTCGTGGAACCGGCGACCGCCCAGCGGCTACGAAATCTCTCGCATCGACTTCAACGCAGAAGGCGAGCCGGTCACCTGGGACCACTTTGCCGAAGGCTTTTTGATCGAAGGCGAGGATGGGGGCTATGGCTTCCTCAGCCGCTTGGCCGGCATCACCCAGACAAGCGATGGCGACCTGCTGGTGGCCGACGACTTTTAACGGCATCCTGTTCCGCATCACGGCCGATGGCCAAGCCGCGACGGAAGCGGCCGAGATGGCGACCCCACCTGATGTCACCGAAAAGCCGGCGCCTTCGGACATCGCCATCAACCTCGTGGACGCCGAAGCTGACCTCTCCGTGACGGCGCGCACCTTTGCCGATGGCGACCTGATCCCCCTCGCTCATGCGGCACAAGGCGACAATGCCTCGCCGGCCCTCGAATGGGGTGATGCACCCGAAGGTGCGCAGTCCTTCGTCGTCATCGTCGATGATCCTGATGCCGCCGAGCCAAAACCCTTCGTCCATTGGGTGCTGTTCGACGTGCCGGGCGATGCCACCGGCATCCGCGAAGGCCTGCCGAGCGATCCCGTGCTGCAGGAGCCCGAGGGTGCCAAGCAGGGCGTCAACAGCCGGGGCCAGATCGGCTATGTGGGCCCGCGCCCGCCGCTGGGCGATCCGGCCCACAACTATCACTTCCAGGTCTTCGCCCTCGATATCGCAGAGCTTCCGGTGCAGCCGGGCGCGAAGCGCGAAGATGTGCTGGCCGCTATGGAAGGCCATGTTCTCGCCGCCGGCGAGATCGTCGGCCAGTATGAGCGCCCGGGACCCGAAGCGCCCATCAACTAGAGAATGTTCGAAGCGCCCTCCCCTCTCCGGGAGGGCGCTTTTTCCTTATTCCGCCTTCAGCCGTTCCAGGATGGCGTCGAACTGGACCATGGAGACATTGGCGCCCCATTCCATGCCGGTATCCACGACACCATTGCGCATTGCGATATCGGGGAAGTTCGAAATCGAGCGGTAAAAGGTCTTGCCGTCTCGCTCCTCGAACTGGTGCTCCTCGTAATAGCGCTCGTCTTCCGGGGCCATGCCGTCCACCACGAAGGTGTTCCGGATCAGGCTTTTAGGCTCGACGGCGAGATAAGTGCCGAACATGGTCCATTTGGTGCCATCCGGTGACAGACTGTCGATCCGCCACTTGCCGCGGGGGCGCACGTCATATTCGATCACTGTATTATTGCCGAAGCCCCACCATTGGCCGACGTGCTCCATTTCGGTCCACACTTTCCATACCAGCGCCAGCGGCGCGTCAAAGGTGCGGGACATGATGATCAGCGGCTGATCGTCGGGCAGTTCGGTTTTGAACGGGTTGGGAAAACTCTGGTCGTTCATGGCACGTCTCCTCAGTTCGTCGTGTCGGATTTGGGGGTCTGCAAATGCTTGAGGTAGGTATCGAGCTGATCGAGATTCTGTTCCCAGAACTTGCGGTAGAATTCGACTAGGGAGGCCACCTCGCGCATGGGCGCGGCCTCCAGCTTGCAGGGGCGGTATTGCGCCTGCCTGCCGCGCGTCACGAGGCCTGCCGATTCCAGCACCTTGATGTGCTTGGAGACGGCCGCCAGGGTCATGTCGAAAGGTTCGGCCAGTTCATTAACGCTCGCCTCGCCCGTCGCCAACCGTGCAAGGATGGCGCGGCGCGTCGGGTCGGCCAGGGCGGCGAGTGTGGTGCTCAGAGCGTCGGTCATCGTTCAGCCAATCTATATTCAACTGTTTTGTTGAATACTACCTGGTTGAATACGAGTCAAGCATTGATTGGCACGGTTTAACCCCACCCACCGAGCCGTCCTCGGGCTCGACCCGAGGACCACTGCTAACGCTCGCGAAAGTTGCGATTGGCCCTCGGGTCAAGCCCGAGGGCGGAACAGTGCTGGGCGGAGCAGGTGCATAGGCCCACCTTTCGTCGCCTCAGAGCGCGGCTGCCATCAGCGAGGCATTGCCGCCGGCTGCCGTCGTGTCGATGCAGACATGTCGCTCCAGTTGCAGCCTGCCGATATCGTCCGTCGAGGTCAGGATCGGCAACAGTGCGCCGTCCCGTTCCGCGAGCGCCATGCGAATGCCGCGCAGCTCTCCGTCATCCCCGAACCAGGCGATCGCTGCAAAGCCCTGCCCTGTCCGTAGCCGGTCGAAATCCAACTCGCTGGCCAGCGCCCCGCAGCCCGCCGCCATCGCCATCTCCTGCTGCGCCGCCACGTCGTCCGGCGTTGGTCCCAGGCAAAGCAGCGTACCGCGCGGCGCGACATGGAGCTGGTTGCTCTCGCCGGTTGGGCCGGGCAGGTCGAGTGCTCCGGTCTGCAGGGCCGATCCAGCCTGGGTGAAGCGCGACAGATAGTGTGGACCGCCGGCCTTTGGGCCGGTGCCGGAAAGACCTTCGCCGCCAAAGGGCTGGCTGCCCACCACGGCACCGATCTGGTTGCGGTTGACATAGATATTGCCCGCATGGACCTGCCGGGCCAGCCGCCGCACCCGCGAGGCGATGCGGGTATGCATGCCGAAGGTCAGTCCATAGTTCGAGGAATTAATGGCGGCGATGACCTTGTCGATCTCCTCGCCGTGGAAAGTCGCGACATGCAGGACCGGCCCGAAGATTTCCTCCGGCATGTCCTCGATACCCGAAACCCGCAGAACGGTGGGCGGGAAGAACGTCCCCTGCTCCGGAGCTTGCAACTGATGCACCACCCTGTCCTGCCGCTCGGCAACATAGGCAGCGATCTTGTCGCGCGCCGCGCCGTCGATAATCGGTCCGATATCGGTGGAGAGGTCCCACGGATCGCCCAAGCGCAGTTCGTCCATGGCCCCCTTGAGCATGTGGAGCGTGTGCTCAGCCACGTCCTCCTGCACATAGAGGATACGGAGCGCCGAACAGCGCTGCCCGGCCGACTGAAACGCCGAGGCGAGGACATCGCGCACCACCTGCTCTGTCAGCGCCGTCGAATCCACCACCATGGCATTGAGGCCACCGGTTTCGGCAATGAGAGGCGCGTGCGGCGATGCGTTGGCCGCCATCGCTTTTTCGATGGCTCTGGCGGTTTTCAGCGAGCCGGTGAACGCGACACCCGCAAGTGCGGTGCTTGACGTTAACAGTCCGCCAACAAATTGCCCGCCGATCAGCAATTGCAGCGCATCGGTCGGCACGCCCGCCTCATGCAGCAACGCCACCGCCCGCGCGGCAGTCAAAGGCGTTTGCGGCGCCGGCTTGGCCAGCACAGGATTACCCGCCACCAACGCGGCCGCCACCTGTCCGGTGAAGATCGCCAGGGGAAAATTCCAAGGCGAAATGCAGACAAACGGACCGCGCGGTGCGTCGATCAGCCCTTCCGCCTGTTCGGCGTAATAGCGAAGAAAATCAACGGCTTCGCGCAGTTCAGCGACCGCATCGCCCCAGGTCTTTCCGGCCTCGCGGGCCAGGAGGGCAAAGAACTCGGCCTGGTTGGCTTCGTAGAGATCGGCAGCCCGGCGCAGAATATCGGCCCGTTCGCCTACTGGATAACGTCCCCAACCGGATGCCGAGGCTGACGCAAAGGCCTGGTCCACCTCGGCTTTTGTCGCCTCGGCCACAGTACCTACCGCGTCGTCGTGATTAGCCGGATTGATCACGGCAGTGCCGGGGCCAAACTCCCATCGGTGGTCTCGAAAGTCTTCCCGGCCCTCGGCAACCACGCCGAGGGCGACGCTGTCAGAAAGGTCCAACCCTCGGGAATTTATTCGCTTTCCGAAAATTTCTGCTGGCGCGGGAATGGCCGGATTGGGCAGGTTCTGACCCAGGGCAAGCAGCTTGCCGATGGGGTCCTCGGCGACCTGCGCGGCGGGAATGTCCTCGTCGGCAATCTGATAGACGAAAGAGCCATTGGCGCCGTTTTCCAGCAGGCGGCGAACGAGGTAGGCCAGGAGGTCCTTGTGGGCGCCGACCGGAGCATAAATCCTTGTCGTTGTTCCATGATTCTTGCGCAAGGCGACATGAAGCTGTTCGCCCATGCCATGGAGACGCTGGAATTCGAAGCTGCCCTTGTCGCGTCCGGCCGCCTCGGCCAGATGCAGCACGGCCGCAGCCGTATGGGCATTGTGGCTGGCAAACTGCGGATAGATGCGGCTGGTCTCGAACAGCCGCCTAACCGCTGCGATATAGCTCACATCGGTTGCCGCCTTACGGGTGTAAACGGGATAGCCGGGAAGCCCAAGTGTCTGCGCCCGCTTGATTTCCGCATCCCAATAGGCGCCCTTGACCAGGCGGACCATGATGGTGCGATCGAGCTTTTCGGCGGTGGCGTCGAGCCAGTCGATCAGCGGCAACACCCGTTTGCCATAGGCCTGCACCACCACGCCAAACCCGTGCCACCCGGCCAGTTCCGGCGTCGCCAGCACCGCTTCGATGACATCGAGCGACAGGTCGAGCCGGTCTGCTTCCTCGGCATCGATGTTGAAACCCATATTGGCCTTGGCTGCGACCAGCGCCAGTTTGCGCGTGGATTCAACGAGTTCCGCCATGACCCGGTCACGCTGCGCCACTTCGTAGCGCGGATGCAGAGCGCTGAGCTTGACCGATATGCCGGGATTGTCGCGTACGGCACCATGGACGCAATGCGGCGCCAAGGCATTAATGGCATTGAGATAGGCTTGGAAATAGCGCTCGGCATCCGCCTGCGTCCGCGCCGCTTCGCCCAGCATATCGTAGGAATAGCGCAGGCCCTGGGCCTCGGGCTTTCTGGCATGGGCAATTGCCTCGTCGATGGTCCTGCCGAAGACGAACTGGCTTCCCATGAGCCGCATGGCTTGGCCGACCGCTGTCCGGATCACTGGCTCACCGAGCCGCGCCACCGCCCTATGTAGCGCCGATTTCGGCCCGACTTCCGGCTCCCCTAGCACATCGGCCGTGAGACTCAGCGCCCAGGACGAAAAGTTCACCAGGGGGCTGGGCGAACCGCCGAAATGGCTGGCCCAGTCTGCTCCACCGACCTTGTCATGGATCAGTGCATCGATGGTCTCGCTATCAGGCACCCGCAGCAGCGCCTCCGCCAACGACATCAGGGCCAGACCCTCATCGCTGTCGAGGCCATATTCAGCGAGGAAACTTTCCATCAGGCCCAGCTTGGTGCCGGACCGTACCGCGTTGACGAGGCCGACCGCCTCAGCCGAAATTCGGCCTCGCCCCTGTTCATCGAGCCCCGTGCGGGCAATGAGTCTGGTGACCGACTCTGCCTCATCAGCATAGTTCTGGTTGCGCAGGGCAGCACGGGCGGCGGTTTGTGCGTCGGACATCGGGGCCTCAGGTGACTTTGGCGCATCTTGCCAGAGGCGTGACAGGCGTTTCGTCCTATCTTGCGGCGTGCAAGCCTTCGGATATACAATTTGGCCTGACAAATCAGGACAATCGCCTATCATGTCATCCGCTGACAGCCCTTTGGACCAGATCGATCGGCGCATCCTCGACGAACTGGCTCGCGACGGAAGGTTAAGCGTTGCGGAACTCAGCCGTCGGGTGAACCTGAGCAAGACACCATGCCAGGCGCGGATCAAGCGGCTCGAAAAGGCGGGATACATTCTGGGCTATCGGGCGGTGATCGATCCCACGCGTCTTGGTCTTCCGCATGTGGCCTTTGTCGAGGTCCGGCTCAGCGATACCCGCAAGGCGGCGCTGGAGGCCTTCAACAAGGCGGTGCGCGCGCTACCGGAAGTCGAACAAGCGCATATGATCGCCTCGAGCTTCGACTACCTGCTGAAGGTGCGCACCAAGGACATCGCCGCCTATCGCGAGGTTTTGGGCGAAAAGCTCTCCGCCCTGCCGCATGTGGCGCATACCTCGACACATGTCTCGATGGAGGCCGTCAAGGATGATGTCGAATAGCTTCCGGTGCATGAAACAGCCATGAGAACCATCCTCGTCGTCGGCATAGGCACCGGCAGCCCGGAACACCTGACCGTCGCCGCCATCGACGCCCTCAACCGGGCAGACGTGCTGTTCGTGCCCGAGAAGGGGGTGAGCAAAGCGGGGCTTGCAAATGTGCGGCGTGCCATTATCGAGCGCTTCGTTCGTCGCGAAGACCCACGCATCATCGGCTATGCGGTGCCGCGCCGGGACGCCAAAAACCCCGAATACGAACAGGGCGTTGCGGAATGGCACCAGGCCCTCTCCGACATCTTTGCCCTGCTTGTCGCCGATGTTCCCGAAGGAGGCACAGGTGCCTTTCTGGTCTGGGGCGATCCGGGCCTTTACGATTCCACCCTGCGCATCCTCGAGCTGGTTCCCCAATCGATAACGGTCGAGGTCATCCCCGGCATCACAGCCGTCCAGGCGCTGACCGCCGCGCATGGCATCGCCCTCAACCGCATCGGCCAGCCTGTGGTGATCACCACCGGCAGACAGCTCGGGACTGTGGAAGTCGATACCGTGGTCATGCTGGACGGTCGGATGGCTTTCCTGGACGCAGATCCGGACCTCGACATCTATTGGGGCGCCTATCTCGGCACGCCCGATGAGCTTCTTATCGCCGGGCGCCTGGGCGACGTTGCCGACCGCATCGCCACGACGCGGCAGGTGGCCAGGGAGGAGCATGGCTGGATCATGGATACCTACCTGCTCCGCAAGCCGCAGTAGTGCTGGCACGAGACGACTGCTACTGTTCGGGCATGACGTCCGCCCTGACCAGCGCCCCGGCCAGCACCATTGCCGCCATCGCCACCCGCTCTGCCCGGCGTGGCGCCTGCCCAACGCTGGCCGAGCCAATGCCGACCGGTGATGGCCTGCTTGCACGCATAAGGGTCGCTGGACGTGCGCTGACGCCCAGGCAGGTTTTGGAACTGGCAAGGCTGGCTGCCCAATACGGCAATGGGCTCGTTGAAATCACCGCGCGCGGCAATGTCCAGGTGCGCGGGCTCCGTCCGGACACGAATTCAACCTTTGCTGCGGCCGTAGAAAAGCTCATCTCCATAGAGACCGGCCTCGTCATCGACATTTCGCCAATTACCGGCATCGACCCCAAGGAACTGTGCGACCCGCGTCCGATCGCCAGCGCCATTGCGGCGGGGGCCAGAGCTTTCGAGGATAAGCTGGGGCCAAAGGTCAGTGTGGTGGTCGATGGATGCGGACAAATTTCGCTGGCCGCACTCAAGGCCGACATCCGTCTGGCTGCCACCCGAATGCGGCACTGGGCCGTTCAGTTTGGGGGTGGCAAGCCGCAATTGATGGATGCTGACGCGGCCGTGGCGGCGACCCTCGCCGTACTCGGCGCGCTCGCTGCAATCGGTCCGGAGTGCCGCGCGACCGACCTTTTCCCGCAGAATAGTCACGAGCCGCACGCCGCCACAAAACATCGGGATGGTGACCACTACGATGTGGCTGGCGGGCACACTACCGCACTCGCCCTCCCTTTCGGATCGGCCCGGAGCAAGGACCTCTTGGCCTTGGCGGAGGCAGCCGAGATCTTCGGCGTCACCACGTTCCGGCTCGCGCCCGACCATGTGCTCCTCATGGACAATGCGCCGGCGGAACTGATTGCCCGCGCCGCTACGCTCGGCTTCATCATATCTGCAGACGATCCACGCCGGCGTGTCAGCGCCTGCATCGGCATGGAAGGATGTTCATCGGGCTTCATCGCGGCCCGCGCCGTGGCGGAGAAACTGGCAGGTCACGTCGGGCCGCGACACTTGCATGTGTCCGGCTGCAGCAAGGGATGCGCCCATCCACGACCGGCGGCAGTGACCGTGGTCGGCCGCCCAGACGGGATTGGCCTTGTCATCGGCGGACGGGCAGGCGATACGCCACACAAGATACTGGACGAAGCCGGTCTGACCGACGTGCTGGTCCACCTTCAGGTGCCCGATGACGCAATATGACTATATCAAGGATGGCGACAGCATCTATCGCCAGTCCTTCGCCATCATCCGCAGCGAGGCCGACCTGTCGCACTTCTCCGATGAGGAAGCAGAGCTCGCAGTTCGCATGATCCACGCGGCTGGGCTGGTCGAGGCGGCCGAGCATTTCGACTTCGGACCGGGCTTTGTAACGGCCGCCCGCCGCGCCCTGATGGCCGGTGCGCCTATCCTCTGCGACGCCGAAATGGTGGCGCGCGGTGTCACTGCGTCGCGACTGCCTGCCAACAACGAAGTCATCTGCACGCTGCGCGACCCGCGCACCCCCGATCTCGCCGCCGCCATCGGCAATACGCGCTCCGCCGCCGCGCTGCACCTTTGGGACAAGCATCTCGAGGGCGCCGTGGTGGCGATCGGCAACGCGCCCACAGCCCTCTTCCATCTGCTCGAGATGTTGCGCGATGGCGCACCCAAGCCCGCCGCCATTCTTGGCATGCCGGTGGGCTTTGTAGGCGCCGCGGAATCCAAGGATGCGCTGGCCGAAAACTCCTATGGCGTGCCCTATGCAGTGGTGCGTGGGCGCCTGGGCGGCAGCGCCATCACCTCGGCCTGTCTCAATGCCCTGGCGAGGCCGGGCCTGTGAGCGGCAAACTGATCGGTGTCGGCACCGGACCGGGTGACCCGGAGCTGCTCACCCTCAAGGCCGTGCGCGCCATCACCGGGGCCGATGTGGTTGCCTGCTTTGCAAAGCGCGGCAACCCGAGCAATGCCCGGGCCATCGTCGCACAGCATCTTCGCCCGGGCCAGATCGAGGAGGCGCTGGATTACCCGGTGACCACCGAGATTCATCGCCACGCCGGGGATTACAAGACGCAGATACAGGCCTTTTATGACGAGGCCGCCGAACGGCTGGCCGCGCATCTGGGGGCCGGGCGAACTGTCGCCGTCTTGAGCGAGGGCGATCCGCTACTCTATGGCAGCTATATGCATCTGCACGTGCGCCTGGCACCCCGGTTCGAGACCGAGGTGATCCCGGGCATATCGGCCATGTCCGGGTGCTGGTCGGCGGCGGGACTGCCGCTGGTGCAGGGCGATGACGTGCTCACCATCCTGCCCGGGACACTCGACGAGCCCGAACTGACGCGCCGCCTTGCCGACACGCAGGGCGCGGTCATCATGAAGCTCGGACGCAATCTGCCCAAGGTTCGTGCCGCACTCGCGAATGCCGGGCGCCTCGACGGTGCGCTCTATGTCGAGCGTGGCACCATGAACAATGCCAGCACCATGGCACTCAGCCGCAAGGTCGATGACGCGGCCCCATATTTCTCGCTGGTCCTGGTGCCGGGGTGGAGCGCGCGACCATGACCGGCAAGTTGACCATTGTCGGCACGGGGCCGGGCAACCCTGGCCAGGTCACGCAGCAGGCGCTCGGCGCCATCGCGGCGAGCGACGTGTTCTTCGGCTATGGACCCTATCTCGACCGGCTCACCCTGCGGCCAGACCAGGTACGCATGGCCTCGGACAATCGTGAGGAAATCGACCGGGCTCGGGCCGCCCTCGATGCGGCATCCAAGGGCGCGGCAGTCTGCGTCGTGTCAGGTGGCGATCCGGGTGTCTTTGCCATGGCGGCCGCCATCTGCGAGGCGGTCGAGCATGGCCCGGAAACCTGGCGGCGTCTCGACATCGAAATCCTGCCCGGGGTCACCGCCATGCTCGCCGTCGCCGCCCGTGCTGGCGCCCCGCTTGGCCATGACTTCTGCGCCATCTCGCTTTCGGACAATCTGAAACCCTGGGAGCTGATCGAGCGCCGCCTGCGCGCTGTCGCCGAGGCGGGCCTCGTCATCGCCCTCTACAATCCGATTTCCCGGGCCCGCCCCTGGCAACTGCCAACGGCCTACAAAATCCTGCGCGAGGTGCTCCCGGTCACCACGCCTGTGGTCCTGGGCCGCGCAGTCGGGCGCCCCGATGAGCACTTCATCGTCGTCCCCTTGGGCGAAGCCGAGCATCACAGCGCCGACATGGCCACCTGCGTCATCATCGGCTCGGCCGATACACGCGTCATCGAGCGGCCCGGCATGGATCCACTGGTCTACTCCCCACGCGGGTCCGGCTGATGAGCACACCATGGCTGACCATTGTCGGTATTGGCGAGGACGGTCTCTACGGCCTATCCCCGGCTGCGCGCGCCGCCATGACCGGCGCCGAATTCGTCTTCGGCGGTGCACGCCACCTGGAGCTGGCCGCGCCGGCGATCAAGGGCGAGCAGCGGCCCTGGCTGTCACCGTTTTCCGACTCGGTTGCCGATGTCCTGGCCCTGCGTGGGCGCCGGGTCTGCGTCCTCGCTTCCGGCGACCCGTTTCACTACGGCGTCGGGGCAACCCTATCGCGCCATGTGGATGCGGCGCAAATGCTGGTCATACCCCACCCTTCGGCTTTCAGCCTTGCCGCTGCTAGGCTGGGCTGGGCATTGCAGGATGTGATGACCCTTTCCCTTCACGGACGCCCGATCGATCTTATCCGCCCTCATCTGCACGTCGGCTCGCGCATCCTGACGCTGACCTCCGATGAGCGGGGCCCCGGTGCCCTCGCAGCGCTGCTCGTGGAAGCAGGTTTCGGCCGCTCGATCATCACGGTGCTCGAAGCTCTGGGCGGTCCGCGCGAAAGCATCCGCTCGCAGATTGCCGACGGGTTCACGTTCACCGACCTCGATCCGCTCAATATCTGCGCGATCACCGTTGTCCCACTGCCCGGTGCCCGGCTACTGCCGCTGACGCCGGGCCTGGACGACGCGCTCTACGAGCATGACGGGCAGATCACCAAGCGCGATATCCGGGCGGTGACCCTTTCGGCGCTGTCGCCGAGCCCGCGTGAGCTGCTGTGGGACATCGGCGCGGGATCGGGCTCCATCGGCATCGAATGGATGCTGGCCGACCCCAGCCTGAAGGCTGTTGCCATAGAGGCGGATGCCGACCGCGCCGAGCGCATTCTACGCAATGCCCGCAATTTTGGGGTACCGGACCTGCGGGTCGTGACAGGCACGGCGCCCGAGGCGTTGGCCGGTCTCGAGCCGCCCAATGCCATTTTCGTCGGCGGTGGCGGCACCGACCTGGGCGTCATGGACGCTGCCATGACGGCGCTTCGCCCGGGCGGCAGGCTGGTGGCCAATGCGGTGAGCCTCGAAATGGAGCAGGTGCTGCTGGCGCTGCATGACCAGAATGGCGGCGACCTCATCCGCCTCGCCGTGGCACAGGCGGCGCCGCTCGGCGGCATGACTGGCTGGCGCCCTGCCCTGCCGATCACCCAATGGCGGTGGACCAAGCCATGACAGTTCACTTCATCGGTGCCGGGCCTGGCGCTGCCGACCTCATCACCGTGCGCGGCCGCGACCTGTTGGCTGCGTGCCCCGTTTGCCTTTATGCCGGCTCGATCGTGCCACGCGAAATGCTCTCCTGGTGCCGGACCGATGCGCGGCTCGTCGACACCGCACCGCTCTCGCTGGACGAGATCGAAGCCGAATATGTGCGGGCCGAAGCGGCAGGCGAGGATGTCGCCCGTCTCCACTCGGGTGACCTCTCGATCTGGAGCGCCGTCGCCGAGCAGATGCGCCGGCTTGATCGGCTCGGCATCGCCTACACGCTGACGCCGGGTGTCCCCGCCTTCGCTGCTGCCGCAGCGGCGCTCGGCCGCGAACTGACCATCCCCTCGGTCAACCAGTCTCTGGTTCTGACCCGCGTGGACGGTCGCGCTTCACCCATGCCCGAGGGCGAAACACTCGCCGCATTCGGCGCGACGGGAGCGACCTTGGCCATTCACCTGGCCATCCATTCCCTCGACCGCGTGGTCGCCGAACTGCGCCCCATCTACGGCGAGGACTGCCCGGTGGCCATCGTTGCCCATGCCAGCTGGCCTCAGGAAACCATCATCCGCAGCACGCTGAACGACATTGAAGGCAAGTTCGATCCCGCCATCGAGCGCACCGCGATCATCTTCGTCGGCAAGGCCCTCAACGCTGAAAATTTCCGCGAAAGCGCGCTTTACGACGCGGGATATCAGCGGCGGTTTAGAGGCCGGGAAGGCTGTTCCGACTAGCTATTGATCCTCTTGGACCAAGGCCTGCCCAAAAGTCGCGGGAGAGGATTACACCCTCTGTCCCGCGAGGGCTAAGTCTATCAGGCCTCTACCGAAATCAGCTGACGCAACTGATCCACAGTGAGGAAATCTTCATTGCTTCCGCTGCTGTAGCTGAAATCCGCGTCCACAGTCTTTGCGCCACGTTCCTGGATATATCGTTCGAACAGTGCCGGATCGCTGGGGGGGAGGATCGCGTAGTATGTGCCAATGTCCAAAGTGTTTGGCGCATCGCTTGAGGTGATCATCTCCTCATGGATCTTCTCGCCGGGACGAACTCCGACAACCGGCTTCTCGCATTCCGGACCGATGGCCTCGGCCACGTCGAGGATCCGATACGAGGGTATCTTGGGAACCAATATCTCGCCGCCCCAGGCGTTCTCGATCGCCCAGAGCACCATCGCCACACCTTCGTCCAAAGTAATATTGAACCGTGTCATGCGTGGATCGGTGATCGGCAAAGTCCCCGAAGATCGCAGCTTCTGGAAAAAGGGAATAACCGACCCGCGGCTACCCATGACATTGCCATACCGGACGACGCTGAAGCGCGCGTCGCGCGAGCCACGGATATTGTTGGCGGCGACAAAAAGCTTGTCCGAGCAAAGCTTGGTCGCGCCGTAGAGGTTGACCGGAGCTGCAGCTTTGTCTGTCGAAAGAGCGACAATGCGCTTAACGCCATTGGCCAGGGCAGCGTCAATGACGTTCTGAGCACCAATGACATTGGTGTTGATGTATTCAAACGGATTGTATTCGGCTGCCACGACCTGTTTCAGAGCGGCAGCGTGCACGACGATGTCAACGCCTTCCAGTGCTCGCTCTATGCGGCCCCGGTCGCGCACGTCGCCCAAGAAGTAGCGCAGGCAAGGATACTTCTCGTCGGAAAATTCCTGCTGCATTTCGAACTGCTTGAGTTCATCGCGGGAGAAGATCACCAGACGACGGATGTCAGGATAGCGTTCCAGAATTGTACGAACGAACGCGCGCCCAAACGAGCCCGTGGCGCCGGTAACGAGGATAGAACTTCCAGAAAACATAGACCTACCGAATTGTGCCGCCCGAGCGGAAATAATTGCGACTCTCATAGTGGCCTAGCAGGAGCGCGGCAAGATCAGACTTGCGCAAAGCTTGGCCGCTGGGATGATTGCCCTCGGTTTGCACAGCCACTAAAAGGGCGTCAACCCAGCTATAGACATTTGTTCAGGAAGCGATGAAGCGGATCAGACTCTACTGGAACACGCTACGCTACCTGCGTCCGGTTCAGATCTTTGGCCGTATTGCGTTTCGACTATCGCGCCCGAAGCCCGATGTCAGCCCACATCCGCGCCGTGCAACGGTCGTTCGGCCAATTCACTATCACGAATGGCGCGAGCCCAGTCTCATCGAGCCGCAGATCGCGCGTTTCCTGGGCACCACGGCCGCGCTAGCTACGCCATCTGACTGGCGCGATCCTCAACGCAGTGCGCTCTGGCTCTACAACGCACACTACTTTGACGACCTCCTGGCCCGAGACGCTGTCGACCGGCGGTCGTGGCATATCGAGCTTGTTGGCAGGTGGATCGCAGAAAATCCGCCGGGAAGCGGTATTGGCTGGGCGCCTTATCCAAGTTCGCTGCGCATAGTGAACTGGATCATCTGGCTTTGCCGGACAGACGGCATCGCAACGGAGACCATAATTCAGTCGCTTGCGGTGCAGACACGCTATCTGTCTCGCCGGCTCGAGCATCATATCTTAGGCAACCACCTCTTCGCCAATGCCAAGGCTTTAGTCTTTGGGGGGCTGTTCTTTGATGGCAAGGAGGCCGACGAATGGTACCGGCTGGGCATCGCCTTGCTGAAGCGTGAACTCGCCGAACAAATCCTGGCCGATGGGGGCCACTTCGAGCTGAGCCCGATGTACCATCACATCATCCTCGCCGATATGCTCGATCTTATCGCCATTCACGCGGCGTTCGGCCGCTCCTGCCCCTCAGATTGGCTGGATGTAGTGCGCAAAATGTTCGGTTGGGCAGAAGCGATGACGCATCCGGACGGACAGATCAGCCTTTTTAACGATGCGGCATTCGGTGTGTCCGCCACCCTTACTCAATTGCGGGGCTATGCTGCGGAACTCGGCATTCGATTGGACCGTACAGACCAGGCGGAGCTCACGCGTCTCACGGAAAGCGGTTATATGCGCATGCAGCGAAACGGCGCCTGCGTTATTGCCGATGTCGCCAATGTCGGCCCTGATTATCTGCCCGCTCATGCTCATGCCGACACGCTCTCGTTCGAACTGTCACTGGATACATGCCGGGTCGTGGTCAATGGTGGCACGTCCGAGTATGGCACCGGTCCAGAGCGACTACGTCAGCGTGGTACGGCAAGTCACTCCACGCTCATGCTGGACGGAAACAACTCGTCCGAGGTCTGGAGCGGTTTTCGCGTGGCGCGACGCAGCCGAATTGTCCGGTGTGAGGCAACGGCGGAGAGCGACCGCATTCGTGTCGAGGCGGAGCATGACGGATATGCCCGTTTAGGCGGCAAACCAATGCATTCGCGTCGCTGGACACTAACCGACAATGGCCTTGCGGTGTTCGACAGGGTGATGTGGGAGGGCGAACATTGCATCGACATCTTCTTTCACCTTTCTCCCGACATACAGGCGCTGCGAAGTGATGATGGCACGGTCATGTTGTACAAGCGCTTGGATAATTCTGTCGTCGCACGGGCGGTGTCGAGCCTTCCTGATCAGCTCGACATCATGGCGTCGAGCTGGCATCCGCGGTTCGGCGTCAGCCTGGAAAGCCAGTCCCTTCGCATCCATGGACGCCATACGCTGCCGTTCGAACATACGATGACACTTGCTTGGGAGCCGTCGTGAGACTGCTGATCCTCTCGTTCTATTTTCCGCCCGATCTCAGCGCCGGTTCATTCCGGACACGAGCCCTAGTCGATGCCCTCCGTAGGGCACGCCCGGATATCGAGATCGACGTTATCACCACGGTCCCGAACCGCTATCACAGCCATTCCCAAGGCGCGGGCGATTTCGAGGACATTCCCGGTGTCACCGTCACACGCCTCCCACTGAAAATGCACAAGAGTGGCATGCTCGACCAGTCGCGCGTGTTCATCGACTTTGCCCGCCAGGTGCTGACGCATACCCGGGGCCGGCGGTGGCCATTGGTCTATGCAACCTCTTCAAGATTGATGACCGCGGCACTGGGATCGGTGGTTGCCAAAAGGTCCAAAGCAAAGCTCTACCTCGATATTCGAGACTTGTTCACCGACACGATGAACGATGTGATGGGCGGGTCGCTCACGCGCCATCTCCTTTGGCCCTTCCGCCTGATCGAGCGGCATACATTCCGCGCAGCCCAAAGGATAAATCTGGTCTCTGAGGGATTCCTCGATCACGCGCGTGCCATAGCGCCAAGCCAGAGCTATCGCACCTTTACCAACGGCATCGACCCGGAATTTCTGGAAACGGATTTCGACAAGCCTACTCGCGCCTCTACGGAGCCGTTGCAGGTGCTCTATGCCGGTAATATCGGTGAAGGCCAAGGCCTGCATTTGGTGCTACCGGCCGCAGCCAAGGCGCTTGCCGGCAAAGCTCACTTCACGATCATCGGCGATGGCGGTCGGCGGGTGGCACTCGAGCAGGCGCTTGCGGACGCTGGAGTGAGCAACGTCACGCTGGAAGCGCCTGTGCCACGAAACCAATTATTTGCGCGCTATCGCGCCGCAGATATCCTTTTCCTGCACCTCAATGACCATCCCGCCTTTCTCAAAGTACTGCCGTCCAAGATCTTTGAGTATGGCGCGACGGGCAAACCAATCCTGGCTGGTGTGGGCGGTTATGCCGCCCAGTTCATCAATGCCCAGATCGAAGGTAGTGCCGTCTTCGAGCCATGCGACGTAAACGGCATGGTGGCGGCATTCGAGACTCTGGCTGCCAATCCCTGGGACGGCGACCGATCTGCATTCAAGCAAGCTTATGCTCGTACCACGATCATGGACGGGCTAGCTGCCGACATCCTCGCCATCGCCAACCAACCCTAGGAGTCCCATCGTGAGCGTAGTGGCAATTACAGGGGCTGGGGGCTTTGTTGGCCGCGCTTTAGTGAAACGCCTGGCACAGGGCCAGCATGAGGTCGTGCCTCTGGTCAGGTCACCCATACCGGGAAACACTGCGTCGCATCGCGACCTGCCTAACCTTGCAAGCCTGGCGGCCGGAGAAGCCGGCGTCGACCTGAGCGGCGTGGACATTCTTATCCACTGCGCTGCGATTACGCAGAGCAAAACCAACATGACCGAGGCGGAAAGGCAGCATTTGTTCGCGGTCAATGTGGGCGGCACCGCTGCACTGGCTCGAGAAGCCGTGGTCGCTGGCGTAAAACGCTTCGTGCTTCTCAGCTCGGCCAAAGTGAATGGTGAGACAACCGCGCCCGGCACTGCTTTTCGTGCGGACGACCCAGCCGCCCCTCTCGATGACTATGGACTGAGCAAACTGCAGGCCGAACAGAGTCTTGTCTCGACCGCTGTCGGCACCTCACTTGAAACCGTCATTATCCGACCGCCGCTAGTCTACGGGCCGGGAGTCGCTGGCAACTTTCGGCAACTGATCAAGCTGTCAGCGAAAGGTCTGCCGCTGCCGTTGGGCGGTGTCCACAATCGCCGGAGCATGATCGCGGTGGACAACCTTGCTGATCTCATCGCTCTCGCGATGGATCACGATAAAGCCGCAGGGCGTATCCTGATGGCTTCGGATGGCGAGGATATTTCAACCTCGGAACTGATTGCCCGGCTGGCCCGCCTGCAGGGGGCGCCCGTGCGCCTACTGAGTGTGCCGGCGAGCATACTGATATCGGCTTTGGCACTGATGGGGCGCAAGGGGATCGCCGATCGGCTACTGAGCTCGTTTCAAGTGGACAGCGCAGGCACGCGGGCCCTGCTCGACTGGACGCCGCCACTGGGTGTCGATGCCGCCCTAGCCGACACGATCAGCAGCCCGCCGTGAGCGGCGCTGTTATTTCCCAGCTTGGGCGAGGTCGATCGTGACGCGACTTACTTCCACGATTTCGTCGAAGGGGATCGGTGATTCTCCGCCATTTCGGATCGCGCCTACAAACGCCTCGGCGCAGGCCCGCTGCCCCTTGTCCTGACGCCATAGCCGCCAACTCTTGAAACCCGGCCAACCGAAGCCGGTCAACTTCCGAAAGTTGTCAAGCTGCAGGATGCGACCGGCGGCAAATACCTCCAACCGTTCCTTGGGAAAGGCTTTGTTCCCATTGGCAAAATAATGAACTGTACCGAGCGATCCATCGGCGAACCGCATGGTCAAGGTGACCGTATCGCCATTCGTGCTATCCATATCGACACGCTGTGCATCGACGATGGGGTGACCCGCCAGAAAACGCAAAAGATCGATGAAGTGGCAAGCCTCACCCAGGATCCGGCCTCCACCAATGGTGGCATCCTGGGTCCAGTGTTCGCTGGGGATAGAGCCGGCATTGACCGTCATGACGAACGACTTCGGAGTGCCGACTGACGCCAGCAGGTCCTTGATCTTCCTGACATGCGGCGCAAAGCGCCGATTGAACCCAACCATGACAATAGACTTGCCAGCGGAACGCGAGGCTACGATATCGTCGAGCTCCGGTCCGGTCAGGCAGAGTGGCTTTTCGACAAAAACGTGCTTACCGGCGCGCAGCGCCTGGTTGACGAAGCGGGCATGGCTGTCGTGCCTGGTGGTCACGACCACAGCCTCGGTCTGCTTGTCGGCCAGCAACGCGTCCGTGTCAGTCGTCGTCTCGGAGAAGCCGAACTTCCTGCCGGCGTGCAGTCCCGTGACACCGGCATTGGATGCAATAGAACGTAGTTCGGCACCGGCAGCCTTGAAGGCGGGGATCAGAACTGCCGTCGAATATTTGCCGGCGCCAATGAAGCTGACTGTTGCCGGTCCGGCTTCGGCCTGTGTCGGCGTCAGCTGGACGGTTCTCTCCGCACTCACCGCATGAGCCGGATAAGAGAGGAGAATACCTAAGGAAGGCTCGCTGCCGGACACAACGTCATATGCCGCCTCGGCCTCGGCAATGGCAAACCGATGCGAGATCAACTGCTTTACGTCGATCTGGCCCGTCGCCATCATGTCGAGTACGGCCTCGAAGTTCCGCTGCTCGGTCCACCGGACAAAGCCGACTGGATAGTCGTTACCCTTCTCCTCGTAGGTGGGATCGTACCTCCCAGGCCCATAGGAGCACGAGACTTGGAACGTCAGCTCCTTTTCGTAGAAATCTGCACGCGACAGTTCGAGGCCGGTCACGCCGACAAGAACGATACGCCCGCGTTGGCGGCTCATGAGGGCCGCCTGATGAACCGGCTCGCTGCTCTTGGTCGAAGCGGTGATCAAGACGGCATCCACGCCACGGCCGCGAGAGAAAGCTTGAGCCGCCGCCACCGCGTCCTCGCCAGCAGCCAGATTGACGGTTTCGGCGCCGAACTGCCGGGCCATGGCTAGTCGTTGCGGATCAAAATCGATGCCAAGTACGCGGCATCCGTGTGCGCGCAGAAGTTGCACCGCCACCAGTCCGATCAGCCCCAGGCCTGACACGACAACCGTTTCACCCAGGGTCGGGGCAATCAACCTTATTCCCTGCAGGGCAATGGCCGCGAGAACGGTGAACGAGGCTTCCTCGTCCGTGACCGTGTCGGGGACCAGCGCACAAAGGTTCGACGGCACGCTGACGACACCGGCATGCTTGCCATTGGATATCACGCGCGCGCCAGTTTCGACCTTGAGATCGCCCGCAACATCACCGGCCAGCACGCGACCGACATTGCAGTAGCCAAGCGGCAGAGGTTCGTCGAGTTTGTTGAATACTGCTTCCAGCGTGGGCATGACGCCATCGGTACGCATTTTGTTGAGCACGTCACGAACACGCTCCGGCTGCTGGCGCGCCTTGGCGAGCAGGCCTGCCTTGCCGAAGTCCACAAGCATGCGCTCAGTACCGGCGGACACCAGCGTGCAAGAGGTCTCGACGAGAAGGTGACCGGCGCGAGGGCCCGGGGCGGGCACGTCGGCCACTTCGGTGGTCCCCGTACGCAGCGATTGGAGGACCTGTTTCATGCCTTCACCTCGGCCAATCCAAGAGCACGCTCGAAAAGGGCATTCTTTTCGGAACGATTGGGATAGTTGATCAGCACGGCGCGGTACTTTCCCTTGAAGACGAACAGGCTACCTGCGGCAGCACCTATGACGCGGTGCGTACAAACCAAATCTTCGATATCGGCCAGCGAGCCCGCGCCGCCAAGAAGCGTCATAGGCAATGTGATTGCCTCCCGGATGCGGCTGGCCAGTTCAAGGTCATACCCCTGCATAAGGCCGTCGCGATCTATGGAATTGACGACGACTTCGCCAGCGCCCAGCTGCTCGAGACGCTTGGCCCAATTGACGGGATCAAGCCCAGTCTTGACCGTGCCATTGTGAGTCATGACCTCGTAGCGGCGCAAAAGGCCGGTGCGGGCCACGTCCAGGACGACGACGAGACTTTGACTGCCCACTTGGCGCGCCGCCTCGGTGACCAGTTCTGGCCGAGCAACAGCGGCCGCGCTCAGGGCAACCTTTTCAACACCAAAGCCAATGATGCGCTGCACCTGCTCCGCAGTCTTCACACCACCACCGTAGCAGAGTGGCATACGGCATTCGTTAGCCAGATCAGCGATCATCTGGTAGTTGGGTTCGCGGCCCTCGCGAGTTGCATCGATATCGACGACGATCAGTTCGTCGACTTCCTTTTCATTGAAGATGCGCACCGCATTGATCGGGTCACCCACGTATTTGGGATCGGCGAAACGTGTCGTCTTCACCAGCCCGCCTTCATGGACGAGCAGGCAGGGAATGATGCGAGGCTGGACCACTTATAGCTCCGCGAAATTTTGCAGGAGCTTGATGCCCCATTGATGGCTCTTCTCGGGGTGGAATTGCACTCCGAAGATATTGTCCACCTGCACAGCTGACGCAAAACGCGTGCCGTAGTCGGTATGTGCCAAGGTGTCCTGCGGACGATGCGGCGCAAACAGGTAGGAATGTAAGAAATAGAAGCGCGGATCAGGCATATCGCGAAACAGGGTCTTTTCATCGCTCGGGTGGGCCGTACTCCACCCCATATGCGGCAGGTGCGTCCGGTCAGTGAACTGGCTTTCGTCAAATCGCCGGACATCGGCATCGATCCAGCGCAGTCCCGGCAGTGAGCCTTCTTCGCTGGAATTGGCCATCATCTGCATACCGACGCAGACGCCAAGAACCGGAACCTTACGATTGAGCACCATGTCGTCCAGGCAATTGCGCATACCCGATTGGTCCAGCAAATGCATGGCCCAATCGAAAGCGCCAACCCCGGGGAGAATTATCTTGCTGGCGCTCTCCAGTTCTTCTGCCGTTTCAGCTGTAGAACATTCTATGTTGAGCTGCCGATAGATATTGGCGAAGGCCGCGACATTCCCCAAACCGTACTTTACAATTCGGATCATCGCTTGCCGCCGACCTCCAGTCCGACTGCCTTCATGACGCTGGCGCCGATATTGTAGATTTGGCTCTGAGACTTGTAATCTTTGTACGTCTTCTTCGGCAGTGCCATGAATCCATCAAGTTCAGCCACGCTGATGCCGAGCTTGCTCGCGACGAATTCTTTATCATTGCCGATGGTCTGAGGGTCGTAGGGAGACGACTTGAGCTTCTCGATTGCCTCCTCTCGCGTCATCTGACCGGTGAGAATGAGGCTCGAATACTGCACGCGACGCACATCGTAGCCAAAGCGTTCAGGCAGCCAGTAGCTCTCATAAAAGCGGGTAAAGCGCGACTCGAAGTGCTTTTGCGGATAGGGCTGCCAGCCAAAACGGCTGGTCAGCAGGTCGATGGCATCCTGCTTGTGATAGGGCACGAAGTTGAGCGGACGAACAACCTTGATGCCTTTGAGATACGGCAGCACCAGCTTGTGCCAGAGAATGGATGTTACCGGATACTTCTTCAGCGGCCGCGTGCCGAATTGGCCGTGAATGTCGCGTAGTTGGATGGCGTCGGACTGGTAATACATCCACTCGACAGGATTGCGCACACACTCGGTCGACAGGTTTGCTCCCGTCAGGATGTACTTGACCCCGTATTGCTCGGCGAACTTGTACATCGTGGCGAAGAAGGCGTTATCCTGCGGAGTATCGATGTGGGGGACGCCCGACTTGAAGAATGCCAATTGCAGGTCGCGCATCTCCGGCCAGTCGATTACCTCGGTGTACAGATCGAGGCCAAGGCCATCGACCAGTCGCTCGATGTTGTTGACCGCGATCTGGGAATTCCAGCCGGCATCGACATGAAACACGAGAGGCCGCAAGCCAAATTGTTCCTTGGCGATGTAAGTGAGGTAGGAACTGTCGATACCGCCGCTCATACCAATGATGCAGTCGAAGTCCTTACCCTTGCCGGCCAGTTTGATCTTTTCGACCACCGCTTGAATTTCGGCGAGCCCGGCCTCGCCAGTCTTCCAGTTCGGCAATGTCTCGGAACGGAAGGTTCGGCAGTGATCGCAAACCCCATGCTCGTCGAATGAAATCGCCGAGTCCGTCGTGTCCATGACGCAATTGGTGCAGATCTGGTAGGGCCTGGTGTTCATGGATTCCGCTTGAGCAGTAAAAGGGTCTTCGTGCCGCACGGAGCATGCGCCGCACTCTAGACCGGTTCATACATTAGGCCGCTTGGTCTGCACAACCTCTACCGACGAGCGGATTGGCTGCCGATTTTCCATGCGCCGGGACTGGATATTTCGAGGCGGGGGCCTTAGCGCTTGAATGACAAAGCAGGCCGCTCGACCAGATACCAGGATGCGACACCCAGGAGGATGGTCACTGCCATGATAGCCCAAATCGACCATAGCCCGGCTCCGGCATACAGAAACGCATTTATGACCGGCATATGAAAGAGATAGATACCGTAGGAAAAGTCGTTCCTACGCACAAAATCATTCACATCGTCAGCCAGCGGGATGCGGGCATAGCCTAGCTTGAAGATCAGGGCGGCGATCAGCAGGAATGACAGGGGATTGATTGAGTTCTGGGCATTGATCGTGTAGTTGCCGATCAAGAACATCGAGGCAACATAGGCTAGAATCAGAACGACATAGGGCACTTTCAACAGCCAAGCCTGGATCGGTCGCCAATAGGCGACGGCAAACCCGACCATGAACATGTAAACCCAGGGCAGAAACGTCACGTAGACGATCTTGTTGACAAAGCTGTCCCAGTTGGCGAACTCGCGGAAATAGATATTCGCGACGATCGAAACAACAAACACTGCCGCAGCCAATATCTTCACTCGCATGAACGCCAGAAAGATCAGGGGCGCCAGGATATAGAACTGCAATTCGACGGAGATGGTCCAGAGCGCCCCATTCAACACGCCGGCACCATAGCCTCGCATGAATTCAGGATTGTAAAACTGCAGGAACGAGGCTTGCCCGGCCACCCAGACGAGCAGTTGAAAGGGATTGACGCTTATGCAAGCCATGTATCCCATCGCGAATACGCTGAGCGTGGACAACACGACGCAGACCCAAAGTGCGGGGAATATCCGCAGCGCGCGATTGGCGGCGTATGCACTCAGCCCCCGTCCATGGGTACGGATGTAACTACCGCCGATGAGATAGCCGCTGATGAAGAAGAATACGGGAACACCAGGGACAATCTTGAGGGCGTCGACCGCGTAACCGGTGACCTCAAAATGATTGAGCGTATGTACGACCATGACCTGGATGGCGGCAAGCAGACGGATCAGATTGAAGTTGTTGCGATGAGCCACCCCGGAAGAAGCTACTCGATAGGTGTCGGATGCGACTACGCTCATTCTGGCCTCGTGATCGAAGGGCAGTGGCCGCCCGAACCGCTTGACTAGCATGCAATCAGGCCATCGGATAAGCCAGTTCCCAACCTCGGCATTGGATTTATCGCTACACCGCCTCGGCGACAGACAGGTGGCTGCGTAACTTTGGAATATGTATCTGAAATGAAGACGATCTTGGCGTTCGACTGTTGGCTGCCGGGTTTCACCTATGTCAAAGATATCGTGAGTCGAGACCCCTCGATAAATTTGATCTTTGTTCATACGTCATCGATGCAAACAGGCGCACCGGCGCGAGAATACCAGGACTTCAAGGTCAAATATCCAGCACTGGACTGGGTTCGCGACTTTTCGGATTTCGACTATGATTTCAAGACCCTTTTTGACCGCATCAAGCCCGACGCCCTGCTAGTCACTTCGCTGCATCACATCGAAGATCGGACCGCACTGATCTACGCAAAGCATCGAAAGGTGCCCAGCTACTTCATTCCGCACGGCATCTTCTTCCTTCGCGACGCGCCCCCGGTCACCGACACACCGACAGGCTTTGTCGCAAAGCTGCGGAGATTATTTTTCAAGCTGCCGCGCGTCGCTTACTACACGAATTTTTTCTGGCGCTTTCATTTTGCGTTCCGCCGCGAGGGCGTGGTGTCCGCCGACCTTCGGACCGCGATTGCCACATATCGCGCACTGATCGGCAACTACTTCTATTGGCAATGGAAGCCTGCGGCCGCCACTCAGGATTACTACGCCCGGGCGATTGATACGCTGATCATCTACGATGCGAGCCTGACTGACCACTATCACAAGAACTATGGGCGTATTGTTGACGGCTCGCGCTTTGTCACCTCAGGCACGCTCGATGTCGCGAAACTTACGTCTCACCTGCAAAGCAATCCTGACCTAGCTCCTTCTTCGCAGCGGATCGCCTATTTTGTCTCCAGCCCCTATACCGAGTACTTTGAGGAGCCACTGGCGAGCATCTACAAGGATATGGTCCAGAAGCTGCGCGATCTCGTCCTTGCCGCGGGCTATGATAGCCTGATCTATCGTCCACATCCCGGAGAACCCGACGAGTTCACGCAATTCATGTGTGCGGACCTCAATATCGAGATTGATACTGCTGGGGGCGTAGGCGGGCTCATAACGTCAGAACTTATCTGCGGCACGTCGTCATCGCTGCTCTATATCGCGGTCATTCTTCAGAAAAAGATTCTCATCTTGGACAGCCATCGTATCCCTGTCGACCTGCCCTACTATGAGCCATTGCTCAGCTATCCTGCAGTGCAGTTCAATGCTGACCTCGACCGAGACGAAAAGGCTTTGGCGGACCTCCGGGTTCAGACAGGACGCACCGGCAAACCTGACATCAGCGAACTGAAAGACCCTGTGACGGATTTCATCAACCTTGTATACGGACGGTATCCATCGCACGAACCGGCGGACGATGGCGGCCCTCATCAAGGGAATATACGGTAGTGCATATCGACACTGAAACGCTCAAGCGAGAATGGTCCGGTGCGATCATGCGCTGGTGGTTTGTCCCGCTTGTCGCCGCCGCTCTGGCTGGTGTCGTGGCATATCCTATCGCGTCACACTTCAATCCCCCGCTGGCGCGTGGGTGGACCTACATCTACATGCCGACTGAAGAGGTTGCGGGATTCAGAGAGGCCGTTGATGCATTGCCGGCCGACATCGAAAGAGTTTCCGACGCTCATGCCAACCAGTTCCTGATGCTGACTGGGCCAACCCTCGAAGAGACTCGCGACCGATTGACTGCCGCCCGCACCACGCTCGAAGACATTGCCAAGGCAAGTGTGGGGGCCCAGGGGACGACGGCGTCCCCGGAGGCGGAGGAATGGGTACGCAAGCTTCAAACTGAAACTGTATCGGCGATTCCTGTCGGCGGCCCAGGAGAAGCCACTTCCATGTCGATTGCGTGGGCTTTCATGCTGGCCATTGGTGGGATACTTCTCCTGCATAGCAGGAAGTTCGACAGACGCCTGAACACCCCGGAGCGCGACCCTGATCGGGTTGCGCTCGACACTACCAGACAATCTTGATTGGAGCTGCCATGCTGGAGCTTAAGAAGTGCGGAAGTTGCCTGCTTCCGGAAACCTACGAGACCATTGAGTTCGACAAGGCTGGCGTCTGCAATGTCTGTCGGAACAAAGAGGTCCGCGACGAGAAGATCGACTGGACGAGCCGGAAAAAGCAACTCGACGAATTGATCGAGCGTCATCGCGGCAAGCACGACTACGACTGCATTATCCCGTTTTCGGGCGGCAAAGACTCCACGTACACGCTGCTTTACCTCATGCGCGAGTACAAGATTAAGCCCTTGGTTGTGCGCTTTGACCACGGTTTCATGCGCGACACCCTGATTGAAAATAACACGCGCACATTCAAGAAGCTTGGCGTCGACGTGCTCAACTTCACCCCCAACTGGCGCGTGGTGAAGCGGCTGATGCTGGAATCTCTTAAGCGCAAGGGCGATTTCTGCTGGCACTGCCATACCGGCATTTTCTCCTACCCGATGCACATAGCCATCAAGTTTGAGGTCCCGCTGGTCTTCTGGGGTGAACCTTCATCGGAATACACCCAGTACTACGACTATGCGGACGACGAGATCGAGCGCGTGGATGAGACGCGCTTCAACAAATTCGTCAATCTTGGGATCACCGCAGAAGACATGGAGGGGATGATAAGCGGAGATTTCGCGTTAGATCCTCGCGATCTCAAGCCCTATACCTATCCGGCCGCCCGTGATCTCAACCGTATCCGCTACCAGTCTGTCTGCCTGGGATCTTACATTCCGTGGGACGTCAAGAAAAACGTCGAGCTGATCCAGCGGGAGCTTGGCTGGAAGGGCGAGCAAGTGGAAGGCATGCCCTGGGAAGAGTATCCTTACGAGAAGATCGAGTGCTTCATGCAGGGCACGCGCGACTATATCAAGTACCTCAAGCGAGGCTACAGCCGCGTCAGCCAGATGGTCGCGCTCGACCTTCGCAACGGCCGCATTTCGAAAGAGCGTGGGCAGGAACTCGTCGATCAGTATGAAGGCCGCAAGCCGCCTTCTCTCGAGCTTTTCCTCGAATACGTCGGGCTCACCGAAGCTGAATTCAATGATGTCGTGACCCAAACGGTGGTGGCACCCCACCAACCCGACTTCAATAAAAACGAGTGGGCGCCGAAGACCTGGGACTTTGACAACTGGTTCCGCGAGGACGAAGACAGTCGCGGAATCAGGCCGAATCTCTAAACGTCGGTCATGTCACCAACGTCGACTCGTCCGGAGAAGGGATGTCCAGGGCGCTGCCACTAAGCGGCGCCCTTTTCAGCGCGGGACAAGTCTTCGGGCAGCGCTCCAAGTTCGATGAGGTCGCACCTTTTCCCATCTAGATCGTAGTGTCCAATCCGTAACCCCTCCTGCCTGAAGCCTGCGCGGATGAACGCTTTGGCTGAGGCCTGGTTGGGGGCATACATGCTTGCACTCAGTTTTTCCACCGGCAGTTCCGCGAAAGCGAACCGGCTGACACCGGCGATAGCTTCGGCGGCGTAGCCGCGTCCGCGGCAGTCCGCCTCGCCTATCAGCAAACTCACATCTGCTAGCCGGTGATAGCGCCGTATCGGCCCGACTTTGATGTTCCCGATATGACGGCCTTCCGGCAGGAAGATGCCAAAAAGAAACTCGTCATCAGCTTGTGCCATCCTTGCGACAAACTGCCGGACACTCTCTTCCGTCTGCGCCGAATGCCGCGTCTCAAGATACCGAGTAACCTCGGGATCAGACAGCCAACCCACATAGGCTGGCGTGATGTCTTCCACCTGCAAGCGGCGCAGTTCCAAGCGCTCTGTTCTAATGATCACTTTTACACCTTCTTGAAGGGAAGTCCGTAATTGGCAAGGAAGGCTTTGGCGCGAAGCGGGTTTGAATCGGAGAAATTGAACAGGCTGCCGCAGGCAAGGGCGCTCACCCCGGTCTCAAGAAAAGCCTCTCTCAACTGGTCGTAGTTGCCCGATCCCCCGGCGCCGATTACGGGGGCCGGCGACACCGCCATTGCGCGATTTATCAGCTTCGTATCAAAGCCACTCATGCTGCCGTCACGATCAATGGACTGCACCATGATCTCGCCAGCGCCGGCACCGATAACGCGACCGATATGCTGTTCAAGTGTGACGTGCTCGGTAGTCATTCCGCAATTGCTATAGAGCACGTAGTCATTCATGGAAGGGTCCCACCGGACGTCGATACTGACAATGACGGCCTGCGAACCAAAACGGTTAGCGGTCTCCGTGATCACATTGAGATTGCGATAAGCCACCGTGTTCATGACTACTTTGTCAGCGCCATTGCGGATCAAGGCTGCAGCGTCATGACTCGATGCAATCCCTCCCCCGATGGCCAGTGGCATGAAGCTCACCTTTGACACCTCGACGACGACGTCCAGCAGACTGGCAATCGATCTTGGCTCGCGCGCGACATTCAAGAGGATCAATTCGTCGGCAAACTGAGAATTGTAGACGGAGGAGCTCTTTACGGGGTCACCAACATCCCTGAAGCCACCGAACTCTATCGACTTGACCAGCCTGCCCCCATTAAGCAGTTGGATCGGAATGATCCGCTTTTTCAGCATTTTCCGTCCCAGTATGCGAAGTTTGTCAGCAATTGCAGTCCATTGGCCTGGCTCTTTTCCGGGTGAAACTGAAAGCCCACGACATTGTCCTGGCCAACGATGGAAACGAAGTCGCGTCCATAGGAGCTGACACCGATCACCGGATCCTCAATTTCTGCCGTCATGGCGTAGGAGTGCACGAAATAATAGTCTCGCCCCTGCTTCAGCTGCTCCGTTACCGGATGGCTCCTTTTGAACTCCACGGTGCTCCATCCCACATGCGGCAAGACTTGCCCCTCGGTCGGAAGGCGCGTGACCATGCCGTTGACGAGCCCCAATCCTTGAGTCTCCACATCGCCTTCGGTACTCGATAAGCCCAGTAGTTGCATTCCTACACAGATGCCTAAGGTCGGCCTGCCGCTTGCTGCGAAATCCAGGATTCGTTTGGGCAAATCCTTGTCGTGCAAATGATCCATCACGGCCTTGAAGTGACCTACGCCGGGTATGATGAGGTGGCTAAAGTCGTCGAAATTGGAGTGCTCGTCCACGAACTCGGGATCGAATCCAGAGGTATAGAGAGCATTCCACACGGATTGAAGATTGCCCAAGGGCATTCTGAGGATACCGATCCGTTCCATCTAATTCTTCCACCTGCCAACTCACCCCTGTGAGACGAAGCGTCCCTCCAGAGCATCTCAAAGCTCTAAAATGCCATAGGCTTCATACCATTGCGCCATCAAACTGGCCCATGCCATCGCCCGACCAACAAACGCTCAAGCCACTAACCGGGCAGTGCCAGCGCGATGAATGGCACAGCACTAGCGAGCACGATGGCCACCCACGGCGCAGTTAAAGTCCACCGCAAACGCGCCGTGGACCACAAAACCCCTGAGCGTACGGCGGCTTGAAGCGCAAAGCCGAAGTAAATAGCGGATTCGCCGAACAGCAGAATACTGACTATCCATAAAGCAAAGCCGATGATAGCGGCCCAGACGGACACTACCATCAACTCACGTCCTGCGCCCGAAACCATATAGTAGTTTTGAGCGTGCCAGGCCGGTATCGAGATCACGTAGGACGCCAGCAGCATCGCCAACTCCCAACGGTTCTGACCATATGCCTGCAAATTGCCGCCGATGAGATCACAAACTACTGGCAAAGCTGCGACAGCCACAGAGCCTGCAAGCCCCAGAAGAGCGGCCTCGACAGCAAAGAACCGGCGACTTTGGGTTTCGGCCTGAACGCGTTCACCAGCGTTGAACAGGCGGTAGAACCGCGGCGACCAAACCATGTTCATTGAATTGGCGACAACCTGCCCTAAGGCGGCCACCGTATACAGGAAAGTGTAACTGGCCACTGCGATCGGAGCGAAGCGCCATTCGATTACGAAGCTCATTCCATATCCCCCAAGCCAGCTGAATACGCTGACGACACCGAAGGGGGAAATTTCACGCAGCGAATGCGGCAGCTCGCTGCGCGTGGGCAGGTTTGGTGACGGCACCTTGCCAGTCACAAACAGGCCACTCACAACGAGCAAACCCAACACTGCTGCCAATGAGAAGATGACCCACAGTTGCGGCAGCCAAAACGCGGCAATCAGGACCCCGAGAAGACTGGCCAGCGGCAAACCTGCGCTCGAGACCAGGGACACCATGTGCCGCTCGTCAATGCGATGGAAACTTGCCTGCAGCGAACCCAGACCCATAATCAGACCGAGCGCGGTCGCTGAAAGGGCCGCAACGCCGAGGTCCCTGGGCCAGAATATAAACAGGATGATCGGCAGGAAGACTACGAATGTTGCCGACGCGGTGAACACAAACAGGCCCGTGACCCGCTGAAAGAGGTCAGGTCGGCTTTCGTGCGTGTAGTGGCGGAGTCGACCTGCGGTAATCTCGATCAATCCCGTCATCGACAACGTGGTGGCCGCTGTCTGCAAGGCGTAGAGCAAGCCGTATCCAGCATATTCATCGACCGACAATATCGAGGCCAATAGCAGGAGACTGCACGCATAGCCTGCCTTGATCGTGATGTTGGCAAAAAGAAACACCAATGCCGGCACGGCGAGGCTGCCGCCACCTACCCTTGCTGTCACACGAGTTCCTTTCTCAACTGAGCCACTGCGATTTGGCCATGAAACACGCGACAGGTCTTTGGGGCCTCAGGCACGCAAAACCGCAGGTGTTGTGCGCACATGTCCCGCACTTTTACGCCAGTGCGACACATACATGCCGATGAGGCAGGCGAGAATGAATGCGCCCTGGGATTCCTTGAAGGTCTCGTGAAATATACCAAAAACCAACATTGCCAATGTGCCCCAGAATAGCCCCGGCTCCTTCCGCCAGAGAAAAAACAGAACCTGGACAATGATGGCAAGATAGAGCAGCCAACCGACAAATCCCGTTCGCAACAGGACGTCGAAATACTGGCTATGGGACGAACCGGTATGAACGCTTTCGAGAACCCAGGCGCCCAGATAACTTGTGCCGGTCAGGGGTTGGTTGAGCGTGTTGTTGACAATTGACTTCCAAATCAGGATGCGGGTGCCCTCCGAGCCCTCGGCGAGCAACGCGCCATCTGCAGCTTCCGACGCAGGGCGCTCGCCGGTCATTTGCTCCGGCCTGATCATGGATTCAACCTCAACCAGGCTTTCACCGATCAGCGGCGTGTAGCGCGACAGGATGAGGTCGCCGTAAAACTGGAAGACCACGGGGAACACAACCAGCAATACAGCCGTGTACAGCGCGGCGATGCCCGTCCTCCTGCCCACGATCGCGAGTTTGGCGCTCATCTGGCGGCCTCTCATTGCCAGTGGGGACAACAGAAAGAGCGGCAAAACGCAGCCAAAGGCCACCACTGACGAGCGCGAGAAAGTGAGCAATAGGCCGGCCAGCACCACAAAGAGGGAGACTGAACGCAAGACTTGAAAAGAGCGACCGGCTTCCGAAGCGGACATCAGGCAGAATATGGCAAGCAGATAGACGAACCCGTACCGCTGCGAACCGGTTACATCCTTAAGGGCGAAACCATATTCGTTGCCCCCCACGCTGTAGAAGCGCGCGATAGCGTAAAGTGAAAAACCGAATGACACCGCGACGATGGCGATTTTGAAAGCGCGCACCTCGAGTTCGCCGAACCGCACGAGCGCAAATGCAAACATCGTCATGAAGATTGCGAAACTCACCCCTCTACGGAGCAGCAGGCCGTCGGGTGCGAAAACATCAAATCCCAGCCCAACCAGATAAATTGCGCCGTAGGCCGCGATTGCCCAGAGTATGAGGTTGGTTGGTCTTTCGAGGTGCTTTGCTTGCAGGGCGAGGAACAAAGCGTACAGCACAAAGGAATAGTTGACGCTGAAATCGCCGACCGCCACAGGAATGAGGAAGGCGGCAAAAAGCGCCACGCGCAAGAGAACGGCCGTCATCGCTTAGTATCCGCTTGTTTGAGACTGCCGATTAGTCGTCGGTGCCTGCCTACATATATACAGCCAGCGACGCCGAGTTCACACATCGTGTCGCAACGGGTCGACATTCCGCTCAGCGAGAGGCCCACTCCCCTCGCGTGTCAACTAGCAGCTTGTTTGTGAGAAGACGGATGTCGAGTGCCTTGAAGTCTCGATGATTGACCAGCATGACCACGATGTCAGCATGTTCGACGGCCTCGGCAAGGCTGGTGAGCCGAATGCCCGGCAACGTCGCCAACTCTTTAGGCAGCGCGTTGACATGCGGCTCAACGACTAGCAGTTCGCCAACAGCATCGAGTGCGAGTTGTTTGACGATCTCGACGGCCGGGCTCTCCCTGAGATCGTCGATATCGGGCTTGAAGGACAGGCCCAGGCAGGCGATGCGCGGAGCCTTGAAACGATTGGCCAGAGACTTGATCTCCGCCATGACGAAGTCGGGCTTGCTGTCATTGACCTCGCGGGCTGTGCGGATCAGGCGAGCGTGCTCGGGCGAAGAATGAACGATGAACCACGGGTCAACAGCAATGCAATGCCCCCCTACGCCTGGGCCTGGTTGCAGAATATTGACGCGAGGATGGTGGTTGGCGAGCTTGATCAGCTCCCACACATTGATACCCAGGCCCGCACAGACGATCGATAGTTCATTGGCGAAGGCGATATTGACGTCGCGGAAGGAGTTTTCCACGAGCTTGCACATCTCGGCGGTACGAGCATTGGTCTTCAGGGCCAGGCCCTTCACGAAAAGCGCATACAATTCCGCCGCCTTGTCAGTCGATCGATCACTGAGGCCACCGATAATGCGATCGTTCTCGACCAGCTCCCGAATAACCTTTCCTGGAAGCACACGTTCGGGACAATAAGCGATATGGATGTCGCTCTGTTCGCCGGCTCGTGACGGCATCGTCAGATCCGGACGCGCCTCAGCAAGCCACTCCGACAAGGCCGAGGTTGTACCGACAGGAGAGGTCGATTCCAGGATAACAAGGTTACCCGGGCGCAGGGCGGGAGCAATTGACAGCGCCGCCGCGCGGACGAAGGAGACATCCGGTTCGTAGCCATCCTTGAACGGCGTCGGGACCGCTATGATGAAAGCATCCGCCGGTTCCGCCGCGGTGACAGCACGCAGACGGCCGCTAGCGACAGCTGATTGCACTGTCACATCGAGATCTGGCTCCGTAATGTGGGCCTTGCCGGAGTTGATGGTGGCGACGGCATGAGCATTGACGTCGACGCCGATAACCGTGTGCCCGTGTGCGGCCAACACCGCGGCCGTCGGCAGGCCGATGTATCCCAGGCCGATGACGCTAATCTTCTCAAAACTCATAGGGTCCTCAATGCCTCGACAATTCGCGATGCCGCCGTCCCATCACCGTATGGACCTTGGGAAAGGCTCATCTTTTCATAGGCCACCGTGCTGTCGAGCAGTTCGGTGACATTGGCGACAATCGCCGCTGTGTCCGTGCCGGTAAGCCGCACTGTGCCCGCGGCAACCGCCTCAGGCCGCTCAGTGGTATCGCGCATCACTAGCACGGGTTTGCCGAGCGAAGGGCCTTCTTCCTGGATACCGCCGGAGTCGGTCAAGATCATATAGGACCGCTTCATCAATGCGACGAATGGAAGGTAGTCCAACGGGGCAACAAGGTGGATTTTGGTCACTTCCCCGAGCAGACGACGCACCGGCTCCTGAACATTGGGATTGAGATGGACGGGATAAACAATTTCCACGTCATCGCGCTTTGCCAGTTCAGCAAGCGCCAAGCAGATTGCCTCAAACTTGCTGCCGAAGCTTTCGCGACGATGCCCCGTGACAAGAATGAGCCGTCGCGTCGGATCGAGCGCCGGCAGTTCGGAATTCACCTGGTCCTGCAGGTCCTTGTCAACGTCTAGCCTTTTCACCACCCACTGCAGCGCATCTATGACTGTATTGCCGGTTACCACAATCCGGTTTTCGGGCACGGATTCAGCCAGCAAGTTTTGGCGAGCGGCGGCAGTCGGCGCAAGGTGCAGGTCTGCAATGGCAGTCGTGACCTTTCGATTCACTTCCTCAGGCCACGGGGAATAAATGTCGCCGGTGCGTAGTCCCGCCTCGACATGACCAATGGGCACTCTCTCGTAATACGCCGCCAGGCTCGCAGCCAAGGTCGTAGTGGTATCACCATGCACGAGTATTCTATCAGGTCGTACCTTGCGAACGACATCGCCGACGCCCTCCAGAATTCTGGTGGTAATTGAAAAAAGGTCCTGACCGGGTCGCATAATGTCCAGATCGTAGTCGGCATCTAGCTCAAAGAGCTTCAGAACCTGATCCAACATTTCACGGTGCTGGCCGGTAACACAGACGAAGCACTCAAAATCGGGATCAGCCTTGAGCGCCCGTACAACCGGCGCCATTTTGATGGCTTCAGGGCGCGTGCCAAAGATAATCAGAATTCGCATTATATCGATGGCTCGCTAGTCGGCTTGCCCGCTCCGGACGTGGCGGCACTGATCGCACATTCACAATTTCCAGACCACCCAATTCTGGCCGCACCGCCTGACAAAATGGCTTGGATCACTAAAGTCTTTGGTCTATCAGCTTCCACTGGGCGGCCCGTCCTACTTACGGAAGCAACCGGAACTTCTCATGATCAAGTTTGCGTTCGACACCCTGCTCGCCGCAGCCCTGCTGGTAATCCTATCGCCTGTCATCGTCTTCTGCATGTTCCTGGTCCGCAAAGGCTCGCCCGGGCCTGCAATATTCCGGCAGACCCGTGTAGGCCGGGGTGAGGTGCCATTCACGTGCTACAAGCTCCGCACCATGCAATCCTCCACCGCAAATCTGCCGACGCATCAAGTATCGTCGGCCAGTGTGACACCGATCGGCGCTTTCCTTCGTCGCAGCAAGCTTGATGAACTACCCCAGCTCATCAATGTGCTGCGTGGCGAAATGAGTTTCGTTGGCCCCCGCCCCTGCTTGCCACAGCAAACTGAGCTCGTCGAGCAGCGGAGGGCGCGAGGCGTATTCGCTGTTAGACCTGGCATCACCGGATTGGCCCAGATCCAAGATATAGACATGTCCGATCCGGTCCGGCTCGCCACTGTCGATCAGAGATACGTCGACAATGCGTCCTTCATCGGGGATATCCGGATCATGATCTCGACCGTTTTGGGCAAGGGACAAGGAGACCACGTGCAATCCGAGCAGGTGCGCTCACCGAACACGGATGCAACGGGGAAGTAAGCAGGAATGGGCAAGACGGTAGCAATCATCCAGGCAAGGATGGGTTCAACCCGACTGCCTGGCAAGGTAATGCGCGATCTGCATGGTATGCCGCTGATCGGTCGCCTTGTCGAACGCCTCAGCCCGGCGCGGCGGATCGACCAAATCGTCATTGCCACATCGGAGGACGCGGCGAACGACCCGCTGGTCGAGTATGCCGCTACGCTGGGAATATCGACTTGGCGCGGCAGTGAAACCGACGTGCTGGAGCGGTTCCTGGGCGCTGCGCGTAACTACGATGCGGATGTCGTAGTCAGAATTACTGGCGACTGTCCGCTGGTTGATCCGGAGTTGGTCGATCAGGTGGTAGAGGCCTTTGAAGCCAGCCCGCACGATTATGCCAGCAATATCGAACCTGCCACCTTTCCGGACGGCTTGGACGTGGAAGTCTTCACGCTCGAGGCACTGGAAAGGGCAGCGCGCGAGACGGACAAACCTTATGATCATGAGCATGTGACGCCTTACTTGCGCACTGCACCTGGGTATCGGCGCGTGTGCATTACCAACGACGTTGATCTGTCCCACCTGCGTTGGACAGTGGACGAGCCGGTTGACCTCGAAGTCGTGCGCGCCGTATTCGCTGCAAAGGCGCCGGATATTCATTTCAGCTGGCGGGATGTTCTGGCGCTCAACAATACGCAGGAAAGCGTCTTCGCGAGCAACCTGCACATAAAGAGAAACGAGGGGGCAACTATGGGGTCGGGTCAAAAACTCTGGAAGCGTGCCAAGAACGTCATCCCCGGCGGCAATATGCTGCTTTCCAAACGTGCGGAGATGATGCTGCCAGAGCACTGGCCCGCCTATTTCAGTAAGACGAGCGGAGCGACGGTCTGGGATCTGGACGGCAATGCCTATATCGACACGTTCCTCATGGGCGTAGGAACAAACACTCTGGGTTACAGCCATCCCGAGGTCGACGAGGCAGTCATGCAGGTGGTTGCCAGCGGCAACCTGTCGACGTTCAACGCGCCTGAAGAGGTCTATCTGGCCGAGCGGCTCATCGCGCTTCATCCCTGGGCGGACATGGCCCGCTTCACACGCTCGGGTGGGGAGGCAAATGCCGTAGCTATCCGCATCGCACGCGCGGCCAGTGGACGGGACAAGGTAGCGTTCTGTGGCTATCACGGCTGGCACGACTGGTATCTCGCCGCCAATCTTGGCAATGGCAACACGCTCGCCGGGCACCTGCTGCCGGGCCTCGAACCCAAAGGGGTTCCGCAGGAGCTCTATGGCTCGATCCGCCCGTTCCAGTACAATGATTTGGTGGAATTTGAGACGGCGATCAGCGACCCGGAAGTGGGCGTTATCTTCATGGAAGTCTCACGGAATGCGGGGCCAAATCCCGGCTTCCTGGAGGAAGTCCGACGCCGTGCCAGCGAGCGCAACATCGTGCTGGTTTTCGACGAATGCACTTCCGGCTTCCGCCAGACCTATGGCGGATTGCACAAGCTCTACGGCGTGGAACCGGATATGGCCACGTTCGGAAAGACGCTCGGCAATGGCTATGCAGTCGCGGCCATCATCGGCAGACGCGAGATCATGGAAGCGGCGCAGACGACATTCATCTCGTCCACCTTCTGGACTGAACGCATCGGCTCGGCCGCTGGCGTCAAGACCCTGGAAGTCATGGAGCGCGAGCGCAGTTGGGAGAAAATCACCGAGATCGGGAACAGCGTCCGAAAGCGGTGGCAAGGGCTAGCCGACACATCAGGGATTTCCATCACTCATTGGGGACTCCCGGCATTGTGTGGCTTCACGGTCAACAGCGATAACGCATTGGCTTACAAGACCCTGATCACCCAGGAGATGTTGAAGAAAGGCTACTTGGCCGGTAACAGCCTCTATGCCTCGCTGGCGCACACGCCGGCCATTCTGGACGGGTTCTTCGAGAACCTGGCGCCCGTGTTCGACCTGATCGCTAGTTGCGAGGCGGGCAAACCGGTATCGGAATTGCTGGACGGACCTGTTGCCCATGCGGGCTTCAAACGGCTCAACTAGGCAGTTCATCCAAGGTTCGGCCCTCTCAGGGCCGAACCTACGGCATTGAGGATCAGACCAGATCTTCCCAGCGCACTGCCGCCGGTGCACTTACATCGGCCGCGATCTTGCGCCCCAACACGGCATCGATGTGCTTGGGCGCGAGGCCGAATCCCGGCCTGACACTGCGCACATCCCCTTCCCCTATGACGTCGCCCGCCTTGAGGTCGCGTACGAAATAGAGCGAACGACGAAACATGACGTTGCCCTGCTCGCTTGACTTCCGCCCGTAGTCGACGCCCCCGAGGGCTTCCCAAGCCGTCTTGGACGACCGGCAGAGATGTTCGAGTTCAGAGGGTTCGAGGGAAAAGCTGTCGTCGGGGCCCCCACCGGAGCGATCCAGTGTCACATGCTTCTCAATGACGGCGGCGCCTAAAGCGACGCTGGCAATAGCCGTGGTATTGTCCAACGTATGATCTGACAGTCCGATCGGGACGCCATATCGCTTAGCCATGTCGGAAATCGTTGCCAGATTGTAGTCGCTAGCGGGAGCAGGATATCCGCTCACGCAGAGCAAGAGGCAAAACTGGGAGCAGCCTCCGTCGCGGGCGGCCTGGACTGCTTCGTCAATTTCATCGCGATCGGCCATCCCGGTGGAGATGATCATCGGCTTGCCGGTACTGGCGGCGTATTTGATCAGACTCAGGTCGACTGCCTCGAACGAAGCGATCTTGTAGGCAGGCGCGCCGAGGTCCTCGAGCATGTCGATGGCAGTCGTATCAAAAGGCGAACTGAACAGCGTAATGCCAGTTTGCCTGGCTTTTTCGAATAGGGGCTTGTGCCAGTCCCACGGTGTATGCGCCCATTCGTAGAGCTCATAGAGCGTACGGCCCTTCCACAAGCCATCACGAATCTGGAAGTCTTCCTTGTCCGACTTCAAAGTGATGGTGTCTGGACGATAGGTCTGCATCTTGACGGCGTCGGCACCGGCCGCTTTGGACGTTTCAATGATGCGGAATGCAGTGTCGATGTTGCCGTTATGATTGGCCGACAACTCGGCGATGACATAGGGCGAATTGCCAGCGCCAATAGCGCGGCCGTCGATTTCAATTGTGCTCATCATCGTCTCGTACGATCTGTATCTTGTAGGTGTGGTTTCGGTATTCGAAAAAGGCGGGAAACCTGATCGGGTCGGTCACGCGCAACAGATCGAACTGTTCGGCTATGGTGCGATGAGGATCGATCTGGCTGTCAGATGGCGTGCGGCGAGGATAGTAGCTCGGCTCGATCGAGGTGTCCTGAGCACGCGGCACAACTGTCTCAAAATTGTCGACCGCAAAATCCATCAATTCGAGCTCGGCATCGAATATCGAGTCGTTGATCTCGTCGAAAAGCGCATAGTCTGGAATATCGCAGTGAACCTGATGCCATATGTCGCCGCTGTCAACGCGGTCTTGGGCTTCCAGCAGGGTCACCACGATTCGGGTTCGACCCTCCAGGATTTGCCATATGTGAGGACTCCACCCCCTGCCCTGTGGGAGATCACTGGCGTGTATCACGAGACTCTTCCGGTATTTCGCCCGGTCGTCGCTAGCAATGATTTCACTGGCTGAAATCAGGAGAAGCAGGTCGCCACCTGACAAGTCCGCACGCCTGTTGACAAGCTCTACCTCATGCTGGTCCGCCATCGCATTTTGCCACGCAGCAAGGCGAGGAAATATCGGGTGCTGTGACGAAGAGCAAAGCACTGTGATCTTCAAGACATGTTCTCCATGGCGAGGACCACCTGCTCACATCCCAATCCGTCCACAAGTGCGGAGGCACGTTGCGACATGGCTGACAGCGCAGCTACATCGCCAGTCAGCGCTGACAGCCCCGTTGCAAGGTCTTCGGGCAGATTGTCCGAAATTTCAAGGGAAATGGCAGCCCCCGCCGCCACGAGCGCGGCGGCAATCTGCCGTTGGTTCTCGGCCGCTACAAGAACGATTGTCGGCAATCCAAGGCAGCATCTCTCCCATGACGTCGTTCCGGCGGTTCCTATGGCGAGATCGGCTCCCGCCATCAGGTCGGCCATGTCAGGCGTGTCGACTATCACCTCCATAGGCCAAGGCGACTGTGCGACCCGCTCACTGACGACGTCTATCCAGGGATTTGAGCCGCCCAGTACGATTTGAGCGGATATGCCCCCGGGCCATGAGCTGCGGTCAATAGCCTCAATGACATCGGAAGTAAGGTTGGTCGCATCAGAGCCACCCAGGCTGACCAGCAGTCGCCGGACCAACCCTGGTCGGCGGCGCGGCAATGTCTCGCGCAATTGCGCAAACCTTGGCCGCAAGAGCGCCATGCCAGCACCTACCAGGCATGTAGCGCCGTCGGGCACGAGTCCGGCATAGTCTGCGGCCACCCTTCCCAAGGTCTGGTCGAGCAAGAGGTCGCAATCATGCTTGCGATCGACCAGGTCATCAATGGCAAGAATACGACGCGCCCCTTGCCGGGCCCTTCGTTCCCATGTTGCGCCAATCCCATAATTGTCGGTGACGATCCAATCGACGGGTGGGTCGCCCAAGGTGGCGAGGGTCGCAGCGGCATCGGCCTCCTCGCTGACACCGAGCCAACCCATTTTCATGTCGGCAGTCGGCAGCAGGCTTACGCCATGGCCGCGCGCGGTGATCTGAGCCCCCATGTGCCCCGGGCGATCGCGGGTGATGAAATGGCAGTGATGACCGTTCTGTGCGAGGCGATCTGCCACGGTCAGGCAACGCATGACGTGCCCCGTGCCCATTTCAATGCCGGCATCGGCCCGAAATACAATCTGCATTTACTTCGCCTATGCGAGTGCCGCATCCAAAGCAGCAACCACCCGATCTTGGTCGGCATCGCTCAAGCCTGGATACAGTGGCAGCGTGATAGCCTCGCGATAGTATGCTTCGGCCTCGGGGAAGCTTTTATTTCCTTGGCCATGATCGCGGTAATAAGGCTGCAGGTGCACCGGCATGTAGTGCAGGTTCACTCCGATCCCGGCTGCCTGCAGACGAGCGAACACATCGTCACGTCCAGGCTTGCCGGCGCGGTCCGGTACGCGAATGACATAAAGGTGCAGGCCAGAGTAGTTTTCCTTGTTCCGGTGCGGTGTCACCACCGGGAAATCTGCGAGCAGTTCATCATAACGGTCGGCGAGTTCGTGACGACGGCGCATGAACTGATCGAGACGGGTCATCTGGCTGGTGCCAAGTGCCGCCTGAATGTCGGTCATCCTGTAGTTGAAGCCGAGGATGAGCTGTTCGTAATACCACGGGCCATGCGGCACATTGAGCATCTTGGCAGGATCGCGCGTAATCCCATGGCTGCGCAGTAGTCGCATCGCCTCAGCCAGTTCAAGATCATTCGTCACCGCCATGCCTCCCTCGGCACTGGTCACGATCTTGACGGGATGGAAGCTGAAAATGGTTATCGCGGAGTGCGCGCAGTTGCCGATGCTGCCCGCTCCGTAGCGTCCACCGATGGCGTGTGAGGCGTCCTCGATGATCTTGACGTCATACTCTGCGCAGAGAGCGGCAAGTTTCTGCATGTCGCAGGGCTCGCCGGACAGATGTACGGCAACCAGAATCTTGGGCAGCCTGCCGGCCTTTTTGGCGGTTTCCAGCTTTTTGGACAATGCCGCCGGAGAGAGATTGCTGGTGACCGGATCGATGTCCACGAAGTCGACATCAGCGCCGCAGTAGCGCGCACAATTTGCCGACGCCACGAAGGTGATAGGCGTCGTCCAAAGCAAGTCGCCCGCCTTGAGGCCCAAAGCCAGACAAGCAATGTGCAGTGCGGAAGTTGCGCTGTTAACGGCAACAGCATGTGCGGCGCCGCAATATTGCGACACGGCTTGCTCGAACCGCGGCACTTCGGGCCCTTGAGTAAGGAAGTCCGATTTCAGGGCCGCTACTACGGCCGCGATATCGTCCTCGTTGATGTCCTGACGCCCGTAGGGTATGCGGTTATTGCTCATGCGCCTTGTCCCAAACAATGCGTGATCGGCCCGGCCGATGCGCGCTCGCTTCGGTCGTAGCCCAGCGACATGCCGACCGCAATGACCTTTGGCCCGGGACTTGAATTGTGCTTGCGGCCATTGTTCCAATAGGAAATTCAGCCCGACTATGCCACACAATGTTGATCTGATTTTGGGAACCGCCCAGTTCGGGCTCGACTACGGTATCACTAACCGCGAGGGTCGGGTCAGTGACGAGGTGCTCGACGCGATCCTAGGAAGTGCGCAGGGCCAGCTACGGTGGCTGGACAGCTCCATCAAGTACGGTGATGCTCTGGCCCGCCTCGGCCGTGACTCGGCTCAGCCGTTTTCAGTCGTAACAAAGATCGACGGAATCGACGCAAAAGCCATTGCTGACGAGATCACCCAAAGTCTTCGGCTCTTGCGTCGTGATCGGCTTGACGTGGTGCTTTTTCATACTCCCTCGATCTTCGAAGATCGGCAGCGGGCGTTGGAGGCCGTGGGGGCTCTGCATGAGCAAGTGGAGCTTGGCCGCGTGAGCCGAATTGGGGCATCGCTATATGACACAAGTGATGTGGAACGGACGTTGGCCGTCTTTACACCCGACGTGGTACAGCTTCCCGCAAGTATAGCCGATACGCGTCTGCTCAACGATGGTACTGCACGCGCGCTCCACCGCGCAGGGATCGATATCCACTATCGGTCTGTGTTCCTGCAGGGTCTTCTACTAGCGGACCGGCGACAGCTTCCTACGACCTTCGAAAGCCTTGCTCCTCTGCTTTCCGCTTTAGACGACTTGGCTTCCCGCCATAGCGCCACACGCCAGCAATTATGTATGGCCTGGGTCATGTCTATGCCCGGAGCACGGGGCCTCGTCTGTGGCCTTTCCAAGAGGGAGGAACTCGACGAGCTCCTTGCATCTTACACAGGTGCCGTATCGTTGGATCTGGTGGACGAACTGGCCGCTATTGCGCGATCAAACAGGTCGGAAGAAAGTGTCCTCGACCCACGTCAATGGGCCAAGCAGCGATAAGCAATCCATCGCTGTTGCGGCGCGCTCAGGGCGAACAAAGCAAGCCAGGCTGACCACTATGCCGCTGCATGTTGCCCGCGCGCCGAACTGCCCAAGCGCGAACGCAAAAAGCGGATCGACGGACGTTCGATGAACCGATGAACCACTTCCGATAGGACGAATGTGGCGGCTATGGTCAGGGGGAGATGAAATCCCGCTTCCGGAAGCTTCGCGACATAGAAATAGACCACAGGATGGAGAAGATACACTGGGTAACTCATCCTTCCGACCCACTCGGCAACAAGCCGGAAAGGACCGCGCGGCTCCGGCAGAAAGGCGACGGCCGTGATGCCAAAGATCGTCGCCATGCAAAGCAATAGGCCGATCCAGCCCGTAAGAATCGTTGAATCTTGAAGAGGAACGAACAAGAACGGAAGAATACAAATGGCGACAATTATGTAGGCACCGGGGCGCCCCTTCCTGCTAGCCCGCCGGAGCAGGATTTCGCCCAGCAGGCACCCGCTGGCAAAATACCCGAAGAAAGCGACCGGTTGCGTGTACTCGACCCAGGCATCGCCAAAGCTCACTCCCGTCAGTATGTCATTCACGAACACAAGCTGCGTGAACACAGAGACGAGACATAGCGCAATCAGTCGGCGCAAATTTCCACCGCACAGGACAATGATGACCGGGAAGATCGCATAGAATGCCATCTCGATCCCAATTGACCAGCCTCCGGTGACCATCGACGCCTCGCCTGGGTTGGCAACACCGAAGATGAATGTCAGGTTGAGAAACAGCTTTCGGAACGAGAAGTCCGATAGACCATAGGCGACCAGCGACAGTCCAGTGGCGAGATAGTAAAGCGGCGCGATGCGACTGAAGCGTGCGATGAAATAGGTCTGAAGCGCCACTCCGGAAAAGACGAGATTGCGGTAGTTCAGATACAGCGCAAAGCCGCTGATTACGAAGAAGGCATAGACCCCAAAGCGGCCGATTTGGACGAGCGGCGTGTGTCCTTGATAAGCCAACACGTGATAAAAAAGAACGCCGATGGCCAGGAGCCCTCGAGCAAAATCAACTGTCACAACTCGCTGAGGATGCATCCGACTACTTCATGTGAACGGCCGCTGAAAGGTAGAGCAGCGTCCTTGCGGACGCGTGCGAATATGGTCTCTAGCATTAATCGTCCGGAAATGGCGTGTCGCCTGGGCCGCAACGTCCTGGAATAGCCAAGGCGCTATCGTTCCGTGATGAAGTCGAAGAGGATGGAGCGAGCGAGTGGTTCGTCCCCCTGGTCCATGGCAGCGATCAACTTGGACAAGGCATCGTCGAGGTTCGGTTCCGTACCCATGGACTCAGCACGCATGATCTTGGCGTGGCTGGTTTGGAGGGCACTGTCATCATCGTAGAAGAGTTCCTCGTACATCTTCTCGCCGGGCCTCTTCCCCGTCACTACGATTTCGATGTCGCCATTGACGTGGTGCTCGTCACGAACTGTAAAACCGGCCAGCCTGATCATGTTTTCCGCCAAGTCTCTGATCAGGATGGGCTCTCCCATATCGAGCAGAAAAATGTCTCCCCCTTGGGATAGCGCGCTTGCTTGGACGATCAATTCCGCGGCTTCATGAATGGACATGAAGTACCGGGTCATCCCGACGTCCGTTAATGTCACCGGGCCTCCCCGAGCGATCTGCTCCTTGAAGAGCGGCACAACAGACCCGTTCGAACCCAGGACATTGCCAAAACGAACGGCACAGAACCGCTGGCCTGTGCCGCGTTCCCGCGCAAGCTCGGCCTTGTCCCGTACGATCAGTTCTGCCCAGCGTTTGGTAGCACCCATGACGTTGGTCGGTCGGACCGCTTTGTCAGACGAGATTAGGACGAAGCTTTCGACTCCAGCCTCAAAGGCAAGGTCAGAGATGACCTTGGTCCCCAGAATATTGTTACGCATGCCCTCGATGGCGTTCGCTTCCACTAAAGGCACATGCTTGTGCGCTGCGGCATGGAAGACGACCTGCACCCTGTGAAGCTTGAGCGCACGCGCCACGGCATCTTGGTCGGCGACCGATGCAAGAATGGGAACAACGGAAACATCGGGCAGTTGCGCGAGTTCTTTGTCGATCCTGTACAGCGCGAATTCGTTTGCTTCCAGGAGCACCAATCGTTGGGGGCGCCATCGCGACACAAGCCGGCATAGTTCGGACCCGATCGAACCGCCGGCGCCGGTCACCAGGACGATCTTCCCCTCGATCATGTCCTGCAGCAATTCAGTGTTGGCAGCAACGGCGGAACGGCCAAGCAGTTCGTCGATATCTACCTCGCGAATCTGCCCGACAATAAGCTTTCCGTCGATGAGATCGGAAATTGCTGGAATAGATCGGATTGCAACCCCGCGCCCGGCGACACGCTCCAGTATTTCCTGTCGACGGCGCGCACTGAGCGATGGAATGGAGATAATAAGCTCGGTGACGCCGAACCGCTCTATCAATCCCTCGAGCCGCGTCGGAGAATAGACCCTGACGCCAGCAACATCCCGACCCTGGATCGCGGAATTGTCGTCAATGAACCCAACTATCTGGCGCCCACCCGCGAGGCGAAAGGCGTTGACCAGGTGTATCCCGGCTTCTCCGGCTCCGTAGACCAGCGCCGGTCGAAGAAGCTGACTTTGTCCAGCCCCTGCCACCAACACCCTTTTTGCCAGATACCTGCTGCCCGCAATCAGAACCGTCGAGATCGCCCAGTAGAGAAGAGGCACAGAGCGGGGCAAGGCACCGCGACCGATGAATTCCAGCAAGAACACCGCGGCCACCCAGAACAGGACGGCCAACGTGGTCGCCTGGACAATCGTCCACATGGCGCGTTCGGGGAGATAGCGAATAACAGCGCGATAAAGGCCCAGCCTGGCAAAGATTGGGATCGACACTGCTGGAGCCAGTGCGATCAGCACCAAATCATCGACCGTTCCAGGAGGGTTCCAGGTGTCGTATCGCAGCGAAAAGCTGGCCCATAACGACAGACACAGGATCACGACGTCGAAAAGGACGGTCACCAACCTCTTGGTTGATCGCGGAAGACCGCTAATAGTTCGCAGCAACTGAGAGAGCATAAGATGATTATTCTTGTTTGGCGCCCATGGGACCAGCGCTGATGACGTGGCCTATCTGCCTTACATTGCGCACGTGAAGTCCAAAACTGGCCGACTGCAAGCAAAGTGCGTTATCGGCCATTAGCACGATAAGCGCATCCCTACACGCCGATATCCACATTCTCCACATATGTCCACGACGGTTTAGATAGCTGACCACGGGAGCAGTATCGCTGAAGACGGCTGGATTTGCGCGGCCGATTGTCAAAGTTGCCAGATTGGCCGAACGCTTACGGGCCGCCACCAGAACGACACGTTTCGGACTTTGGCAATATGACGAACTCAGATTGGATTTCCGTTGGCGGAGAATGCGAGCAGTGCCAGGCGCAGGGATTCCGCGACGCCCTCGGCGGCGGTCCTTTCGGCTTCAAGGTTTGAAATCGCGTTTGTAGACGCCAGTTTCCCGCCCTGATAGGCCGTATCGGCGAAACGCTTGGCTTCAAAGACGGGTTCTCCGTCCCGGGCGATAGTCACCGTTGCTTCAATGCGCACATTGACTGGCCGCGCGACTGCATAAGCGTCTGAATTGGACCCCGCAGGTGTGGACCGGGTCACCACAAGGTCAAGCACCGGATCGCCCGGCAACGCCGGACCGGGGAAAGCCACTTTAAGCCGATCGAAGATAATCTGCTCAAGCCGGCTATCCGGCGACGCGAAATTGAAACGGACACTATGCGCTCCGCCACCGGCATGGCCGCCATAGACCGGCGCGAAACTGGCGCATCCGGTCAGCACAGTCGTCACAAGACCAGCGGCGAGGCCTGTCATGAGAAGTCGCGAGATCATGGCTTCTCTCCTATCTCAGGGCGCCAACCGGCACCGAGCCCGTGTAGCCGGCCTCGAAACCCGCAGGAGCCATCAGCCGGAACGAGGCAGTCGCCCGCAGGTCGTTGGGGGAGGAATGCGTCGGACCCGTGCGCGACACCCCAGCGCCGAAGGCCAGGTAACCATCGTTATAGCCCAGGCCTCCGCCGACCTGCAGGTAACTGCCGGCATTGATGTCCCAATAGGCATTGCCCGAAATCGTCCAGTATTCCGTGATCGGAACCGACACTTCGGCGCCGATTTCATGCATGTCGCGGACATTGCCGGCCTGGGGGGTGGCGCGCGCATATCCGTAGTTCAGCGCGCCTGACCAGCCGTCCTGGCTATAGCTGACGCCCAGGCTAGCCCGGCTTACTGCCAGCGCGCCTGTGTCCACCTGGATCTTGGCGCCCGCCTTGAGCGTATCCGCGATCATCCCATAGGCGCCGAGGACGGTATAGGATGCAGCATTTTCCAGGCCCGATCCGACACCGACTTGTTGCCGGTTGGGTATGGCAAAGGCGTTCACATCGGCAAGTTGGAACGATTGCCCGGCAACGAGCTCGACGTAACTGCCTTCACCGAGCGTGGCCAAGTAGCGTCCGCCGATATTGGCGCGCAGACCCGTTTCCTGCCTGTCGATCCCGCTGAAGCGGTTGTAACTGAACACATTGGTGTCGTCGAAGACGAGGCTCTGGGAGTCCTCGTTGGTAATGCCCGGCTCCGTGGTTGAGGCACCGCGAAAGACAATCTGAGCGATCGGCTCGATCAGGTGGGTGACGCCGGAGCCGTAGGCCACCAACGGATAGCGCATGTCGAGCGCGACGATCGGGGTGGCACTAAGCAAGGTCTGTTCGGGCGGCGCGGAAGCCAAGGCGCTGTTGCCGTCATAGGCGGCGGCATCGAGGCGTAGGCCGACGAAGGGCGTGAAAACGGCGCCGCCGGCAATCCACTGGTTCTGCCAACTGGCCAGCGCCATGCCGTGCACGCGATTGCCAGCATAGCCATAGTCATAGGGAATGCCATTGATCGTCGCGGTCGAGTCCGCTTTGCGCGACATGGCCAGGAGACGCCCCTCAACCTCGATCCGGCCGCCGTTGTCCGGCAATGTGAAGGTGCGCGCCACTTGGACATTGGGCAGCGCTATGCCCTGCTGGTCGCGCGTCTGCCGAGTGTTGTCGCCGAGAAGGTTGAACTCCTGGATACGGGCGTCGATGTAAGTGTCGTCCGTCAGGTGAGTTGCATAGACTTCGTTTATGGCGGATCGTCTCGGGTCGAGGAGGTAATCTCCGAAATAGGCGCTGTCAGTGAACACCGAATATGCTGCGCCGACAGTCCAATCCTCGACTGGTTTGAACTCGCCCGATGCCTGGATGGCGCCGCGCCAGTCGCGCTGTGCATCGGCGAAGGTGAAGGCCATCTTGTTGTACTGGTAGAGGCCCGACGCCTTGATGCTGAAGGAGCCGCGATCGAAGCGCTGAAGCCACTCGGCCCCCATGAGAAAGCCTTGCCCGGTCAGCAATGTCGGGCTGAGGATGATGCTGGTGTGGCGGGTCGAATAGACGGTAAACGGCACCTCGACCTTGACACCGATCTTGTCCGTATACCCCAGGCTGGGCCGCGGAATGCTTTCGAGCGCCTCGTTGCTCAGATCGGGCAGCCAGAGATAGGGCAGCCAGGCCACTGGAATACCGAGCAGGGCAATCGAGGGTTGCTCCAGCGTGATCGAATTGTCCTCGGCATTCTGGACGATGCGCGCCGCGCTGATCGACCAACCAATGCGCTGGCCTTGGGGACCCACGCAGTCGCCGCAGGGCGCATACTGCGCATCGGTGAGGATCGAGTTGAGAACCTGGTCGTACTCGGCGCTGTCAGCCGTGATGCGGGAGCCGTCATGCGCGGTCAGCGTCATGCTGTCCAGCACGGCCCGTTTCAGCCCACCCGTCAGATTCAGCGTCTCGCTGCGCGACACATTGCCGGAAGGATCGGTGACGGTGGCGTCGCCGATCAGCTCCATCGCGCCTTCGTTCCGGCGGTAGATCAGCTCCCGGCCGGTAAGGGTGTAGCCACTGACCCGAAGGACCACGTCCCCGCGCGCGCGGATGACATTCTGAATAGAATCGAAAACCAGTTCGTCCGCCTCGATGGCGGTCGGTGCAGACGGATCGATGGGGGCGTTGAAGAAATCCTGAGGAAGCAGGCCCTGCGCGCTGACAGGCGCGAGTGTGGCGGCGGTGATAACGGCAAGAACTGCGCCTCGCAGCAGGTGCGAGCGTATACTGGCCTTCATCGCCAGGTCCCTCTCGCGCTCTTTGCTCCGGAACATCGGCTCGGCATGACCACACACGTTGACTTCAGAAAACCAAAACGCCGTCCGAAGCCGAACGCCCGCAACGGTAAATTACCGTTCAATCTAGAGGTGGGCAATGAAGAATGTACAAACCTTCCTGTCCCTCCCGGCTTATGAACCACACTGTGCTGATTTCAGCACGCTCGATGCCGCGCTCTTGCCGCGACCCGGACCGGTCACTACTAGAGGGTCATGACCAGCTACAAGTCCATCCTTCCGGCGCTCGCCTTGATCGCCGTGTTTGCCATGTCCCCTGTCGCACCGGAGGCGGGCAACACGATCTTTCTCATAGTCGGAGCGCTTGGCCTTCTGCTGGCCTGGCCAGGCTCCACGCAGCATGTTCGGCGCCCCATCGTCTGGATGCCTCTTTTCGCCCTCGGCCTGCTCGCTGTTGCATACCTTGCGGCTGCCGGTTTCGATGGCCTGGTAGGCGTTCTCTATTTCGCACCCATGCTTGCCGTGCTGCCTCTGCTCGGCTGGCTAGGGGCGGGAAGCGCCTCGACCCATGTATCCCTCATCGGCGTATCGGCGCTCGGAGGCGCTACGGGCGCTGCCATCATGGCCATCATCGAGGTGCAGGCCACCGGCACGACAAGGGCGGGGGAAATGGTCGCCAATCCAATTCATTTCGCCGACGTTGCCCTGCTTGTGGGCATGGTTGCTCTCGTGGGCGCGGCTACAATCAGTTCACACCAACGGTTCATCTTCGTCGTGGCGCCCCTTATGGCGGCCATTGCGGTAGTCCTGTCCGGCACGAGGGGGGCGGTCGTCGCCTATGCCGCCATGATCATCGTGGCACTCGTGACAGCGGCATGTGTCCGTCTGGTTCCCCGCCGTGTTCTGGCACTGAGTGTCATAGCTCTTGGCTTGGTTGGGGTAGTGGCGGTGGTCTTGGGCGCCGGTCAGTTGTCAGCCATCTCGCGGATCACGTCGGATTTCGCGGCAGCGATGCTCAACGGCCTGCCCACTGGTGCTTCCACCGATCTTCGCATGCAGATGTACGCCGCGGGCTTCCAGGCGTTCTTGGCAGCCCCGATCTTCGGCCATGGCCCCATTGATTTCACGAATGTCGCGAGTGCGCTCGCTAATGGAGCATTTTCCGGCACGCCACACCTGCACAACGATATCGTCGACATGGCCGCAAGCGCCGGGATTTTTGGCCTCGTTGCCTATGGACTTCTGCTGCTGGCGCCGATCGTCGAAGCGCTGCGTGCGCCACCATCGGCCCACAGGTCCTTCACCATTGTCCTTACCGTCACCCTTGTCGCCGGCTTCTTCGTCATGGGGTTGACCAATGCGATGTTCGGCATTCTGACGCTGACCACGACTTTTGCCGCGATCTGCGTCATGGTGGGGCTACTGACGACACCGGATAACGTGCTCATCGAGGACAATCTGTCGGCCTGCTCGCTCTCCGATCATCCGTAAAGGTTATGACACCGCACCATATGCCCCGGGCCCACTACCGTCGGACCCGGCATGGTTTCCTTGCAGATCGCAGTTGCGCGCGGGCAGCGCGATACGAAAGGGCAGCCGCGACTGTCGCGGGTCCATAGCGGTATATCGGCAGCCCGGCGTGCCCGACCGGTCTCGATCTTGCGGGCCGGATTGGGCACGGATTCGATCAGCAACTGGGTATAGGGGTGCCGCGGGTTGTCGGTGATTTCCTGGCTCGGCCCCTGCTCCACCAGATGCCCGGCATACATCACGGCCGTTTCCTCTGCGAAATAGCGCGCGGTGGCGATGTCATGCGTGATGTAGAGCGCGGCCAGGTGACGATCGCGCTTGAGGTCTTCCAGCAGGTTGAGGATGCCGAGACGGACCGAGACGTCGAGCATGGACGTGGGCTCATCGGCCAGCAGGACGTCAGGCTGCACCGACAGGGCCCTTGCAATGGCGACGCGCTGGCGCTGTCCGCCCGAAAGTTCATGCGGGCGGCGCTTCAGATAGTCTGCCGCAGGCCGGAGACCCACGCGCTCCAGCAGCGCCAGCATCTCTGCCTCGACCGCCTTGCCGTTGAGGTCGGGGCGGTGGAGGCGAATGGGCCGTTCAAGGTGATAGCCGATGGACTGCGTCGGATTGAGCGATCCGAACGGATCCTGGAACACCATCTGCACCTGGGCGCGATATCGCTGCATCCGCGCGCCATGGAAACCCGTGATGTTCTCGCCACGGTAGCGGATGGCTCCCGCGGTCGGCTGATAGGCGCCGGCCAGCATGCGGGCGCAGGTGGATTTGCCCGATCCGGATTCCCCGACCAGCGCCAGCGCCCTGCCCCGCGTCAGTTGCAGGGAGACGCCGGACAGTGCCTTGAGGAAAGTCTGATTGAGAAAGGCGCCGCCAAGGACGAATTCCTTGTCGATATTGTCCATTTCGAGGATCGGCGCCTCGGCGACGGTCGTGGAGCCGACGCGATCTAGTTCAACAAGTGACATGCGGCCTGGCTCCGATGTTCAGGGTAGAAGCGTAGTTCGGGGGCATCGACGCGACAGATGTCCATCGCCAGCGGACAGCGTGGCGCGAAGCGGCAGCCCTGTGGCAGCGCGCGTAGATCCGGTGGCGTGCCGGCAATGCCCTCCATGCGGACGCGCGGGCCCGTGAGCGGCGGAAAGCTGTTGCCCAGGGCGCGGGTATAGGGATGCTGCGGCGCGGTGAGGATGGCCTCGGCCGGCGCCACTTCCACCAGTTCGCCCGAATACATCACGCCGATGCGGTCGCAGAATTCGATCATCAGCCCCAAGTCATGGGTGATGAACAGCACCGAGAAGCCGAGGCGCTTCTTGAGGTCGACGATCTGCTCGATGATGTCGCGCTGCACCACAACGTCAAGCGCGGTTGTCGGCTCATCCATGATGATCAGCTTGGGTTTCAGCGCCAGCGCAATGGCGATGCAGATGCGCTGCCGCATGCCGCCCGAAAACTGGTGCGGGAAATCGTCGAGACGCTTTGGCGGAATGCCCACCAGCTCGAACAGTTCGACCGCGCGGGCGCGGGCGCCTTCCTGACCCAGCTCCGGCTCATGCGTCTCGATCACATCCATGATCTGCTCGGAAACCGAGATCACCGGGTTGAGCGCATTCATGGCCGACTGGAAGACGAAGCTCACCTCGTTCCAGCGATAGGCCTTGAGACGGGCCTTGTCGAACTTGAGCACGTCCTCGCCATTGAGCCGAACCTGGCCACCGGAAACCAGCCCCGGGAGCCGCGTGAGGCGCGCTAGGGCAAACGCGACGGTAGATTTGCCGCAGCCACTTTCTCCTGCAAGGCCGAAGGCTTCGCCCTCGCGGATATCGAAGTCGATGCCGTTGACGGCGCGGGCGATGGAATGATCGCCCACATAGTCCACGGTGAGGTTTCTGACCTCGATGAGGGCACGATCAGAAGACATCGGCGCTTCTCCCCCGGCGTTTGAGGAATCTCTTGATGCGGCCGATCTTGCGAGAGGCCTTGAGCTGCGGATTGGTGATTTCGTCCACGGCAAAGTTGACCAGCACCAGCGCGGCGCCGGTCAGCATGATGGCGATGGCCGGCGGCCAGATCTCCCACCAGGCGCCGACCTGCAGGGCCATGTTGTTCTGGGCCCAGTAGAGCATGGTGCCCCAGGTGACGGCGTTGGGGTCGCCCAGGCCGATGAAGCTGAGGGCCGCCTCCGCCAGGATCGCCGAAATCGTGCCGAGCACGAGCCCGCCCATGAAGAAGCTCAGCATATTGGGGAAAATTTCTTTGAAGATGATCCGCCACTTCTTTTCGCCCATGAGCTCGGCAGAGAGAACGAATTCGCGGGTGCGGAGAGACAGCGTCTGCGTTCGGATCGTCCTGGCCGGCCACCCCCAGCCGGTGAGGGCCAGCACGATGCCGATGACCAGCGGCCCTGCACTATCCACGAGACTGGCGATGACGATGATCAAGGGCAGTCCTGGCAGCACCAGCACCACATTGACGAAGAAGGTCAGAATGTCATCGATCTTGCCGCCGAAATAGCCGGCGGCGATGCCGATGCCGAGGCCGATCACCGCAGCCGCGATACCGGCGCCGAAGCCGACGGCAAGGCTGATGCGGCCCCCATAGGCCACCTGGGTGAAAACGTCCTTGCCCATGCGTGTCGTGCCCAGAACATGTTCGTAGCCCGGCATGACATGCGGCTTGCCGGCCCGCCGGTGCGGATTGTACTCGCTGAACATGGGCGCGAAGATCGAGAACAGGATCATCGCAAGCAGGATGGTCACACCCGCCATGCCTTTGGGATTGGTTACGAAGGCAGCAAGCGAGGGCGGCAGGCGGCTGGTCCAGCCGGGGCGACCCTTGATGCGCAACTCGGTCATGAGCTCGGCCTGGCTCGGGGCAGCGCTGGCAATCGCGGCCTCATCGAGGCGATCGAGCAGGGAAGCGGAGCGGATTTGGGTGACGTCAGTCATGGTCAGCCCTTTCTCAATCGCGGATCAAGGATGACATTGGCGATGTCGGACAAGAGGTTTGCGACCAGCACAGACATGGTCAGCAGCAGCAACTGCGCCTGGATGAAGGAATAGTCGCGGCTCTCGATGGCGGTGACGGTGAACTTGCCCAGGCCCGGATAGTTGAAGACCTGCTCGGTCACGAGCGCACCGCCGAGGAGAAAGCCGACGGACAGTGCCAGCGAGGTGATCTGGGGCATGATGGCGTTACGCGCGACATATCGGTAGCGCACGCGCCGGTCACTCAGGCCCTTAGCGCGCGCCAGGATCACGAAATCTTCGTTGAGGAGGTTGATCATGACGTTGCGCATGCCCAAGTGCCAGCCGCCGAAACTGACGATCAGGATGGAGAGCACCGGGAGTGTGGCGTGATAAAGCACGTTGCCGATGAAGTGCAGATCGAACGACGGCGCCAGTCCCATCGCGTGGGCCCGCCCCAGCGGAAACCACTGTAACTGAAGCGAAAAGGCGTAAAACAGGAGCAGCGCCACGACAGCCGGGGTGAAGGCATTGAGCATGACGTTGAGCGGCGTGAAGACGCTGTCGAAGAACCCGCCCCGGTTCCAGGCGGCGTGGATGCCCATCATCGTGCCGATCAGAAAGGCGAGGGTGATGGAAATGCCAACCAGCACCAGCGTCCAGGTCGCGCCGTAGAACAGCAGCGACGAGGTCGGCTCGGGAAACTGGACCGTTGATATGCCGAAATCCATCCGCAGCACCTGGCCGACATAGCCGAGATACTGCTCCCAGAGAGAGCCCGTCGTGCCATAGGAGGCACGGATGGCTTCGACCTGGGCGTCGCTCAGGCGCCCCTGGAACGACGCGATGATGCGTGCGGACGGGTCGCCGGGCATGATGCGCGGGATGAAGAAATTGAGCGTCACCGCCACGAAAAAGGCGGCCACATAGAAGGCCATGCGTCGCAGGATGTAAATCATCTATCCAATCCTTGGCTGGCTGGGCGGGCCCTGGGAGTACGGGCCACGCCACAGCTCGACATTGTCCGGAGGCCGTAGCCACCGGACAATTCAGCAGCCCGGCCGCCGCCCCGCTGGGGCGACGACCGGCAAGGCTCACCGACTGATCGGCTTGAGTGCAAGGGCGTGGATCACGCGCTCACGAGTGCCCTCGAACAGCACGGGACGCACGAAGGGATTTTCCTCAGTGACCCAGCCTTCGAAGTTACGCGTCGAGTATTCGTACCAGGTCGGGTTGGCGAAGAGCCCGATGACCGGCAGGTTTTCGGCCACGGCGATGTGGACCTTGGTCATCTCTGCCTGCTGCGCATCGCGATCGGCGGTGCTGCGGAAAGCCTGCAGCGCTTCCTCGACTTCAGGCAGGCGCATCTGGTGCATGGCCTGGTAGTCGACGCGACCTTCTTCCATGTTCCGCGGATTGAACATGGGGTTGTAGGTGTTGTACGGCGTCGCGCCGCCATTGGTCCACATGATGTAGCTGTCGAAGTCGCCGGTACGGGCCTTGTCGTTCCAGGCACCCTGATCCATGGTCCGCACGACGGCGTTGATGCCCACGTCCTGCAGGTTTTCCGAGATCGTCTGTCCGGTGTTGATCCAGTCGGTCCAGCCGTTCGGGATGTTGATCTCGAACTCGATCGGAGACCCATCGGGATTGTCGCGCCAGCCGTCATTGTTGGCATCGACGAAGCCGGCGGCCTCGAGCAGTTCGATGGCCCGGTCGGGATCATACTGCATCAGCCAGGTATAGGGTTCGAGCGCCGCTTCATCGAGCCAGGTTGCATAGGCCTCGCCCGTGCCCACCGGGAAGCGGGTGTGGGTAGTCAGACCAAAGGTCGAGATATCGACGATGGTGTCGCGATCAATGGCCACCGAGAGCGCCTTGCGGAACTCGAGGTCGTTGAACGGGGCCTTGGTGGTGTTGATCTGCAGGTTCACGTCGCCGCCAGGCGGCAGCCAGTAGTTGTTGAACTCGCTCTGCGGGGTGAAGGTGATTTCCGGGTCGGTAAGACCCGTTCCGAGCCAGTCCACTTCGCCGGCCGACATGGCGGCGATGATCTGCTCGTTGCCGTTGAGCTGCGGGAAACGCAGGCAGTCGATGGCGTTATCCGCATTGTAGCGGCTGGTTTCGTTGCGGCAGAGCTCGAATGAGGAGCGCGAGAAATTCTCGACCTCCGTCCACGGGCCCGTGGCAACGATGTCGGTATTGGCGAAGTTCTTGGGGTCTTCGACCGAGGACCAGATGTGCTCGGGCAGCGGATAGATGCCACCGAGCGCGAAACGGGCCAGGGCGTCGGGCTCCTTGAGGTTGAACTTGACCGTGTAGTCGTCGATCTTTTCGGCGCTGACCACGGTGCCCGTATCGGTCTCTTCCATGTAGACGTCGATACCCATCGGATAGTCCTGGTGGGCCTTGGCATATTCGAAGGTGAAGACCACGTCGTCGGCGTTGAAATCCTCGCCATCGGTCCACTTCACGCCTTCGCGCAGCGTATAGGTGATCGACATCAGGTCATCAGCGATCTCATAGGCCGTAGCGAGGGCTGGAAAGTCGTTTTCCGGATGCCAGATATTGTCGATCCACAGAGGCTCATAGGCGAAGTCGCGCACATATTGCTGCGGACCGGTCGGATTGTTCGGGTTGAAGTTCTCGACCAGGGCGTCGCTGTCGATCGGGTGCAGCGTCAGCACCACGCGTTCGTCCTGGGCCATGGCCGGCATGCTCAGCGCCAGCGTCGCCAGTCCGGCCGTCATCATGGCCAGATGTCTGACTGATTTCATTGTCTTTCCTCCCACTTGGTTCTCCTCCTCGAGAACAGTCGTTGAAATGTTTCGGCCCCCAACAGGCCGACAGCCACTGGGCTACGCAACCTCCGATACGGAGTGATGCAGAGCCACGCTGGAGCGCACCACGATGGTGGTGCCGACCAGCGATTGCAGCGGTGCCGCAGAGGGATCCGCCAGCAAACTCAGAAGATGTCCTGCCGCGCGCTCGCCCAGAACGTCCGGTTCCTGCCGGATCGTCGTCAGAGGCGGCGACATGAATTTGGCGTGGTAGCCGTCATCGAAGCCGATGACGGAAACGTCCTCCGGCACGCGCAACCCGGCCTCGCCAAGCGCCAGGTAGAAGCCGGCCGCAATCACGTCGGCACCGGCAAAGACGGCCGTGAAGTCGCGACGACGGTGCAGCAAAGCACGCCCGGCATCGTGTCCGAAATTCTCATGGAAAAGCCCGGCCAGGACTTCGATGTCGCCGAGGCCCATGCCGAATTCGGCCAGCGCCGCCTCGACTCCGGCCAGGCGGTCGATTGCGTCGCCGATTTTCGGATCGCCGGAGAGATAGACGATGTTGCGGTGGCCCTGCTCCAGCAGGTAGCGCATCGCGTGACGGGCGCCGTCGAAATTGTCCAGCGCCACCCTGCCCCCCGATAGCGGGCAATGATCATGACCGATGGAGACGACCGGAATACCGGATTTCCGGATGATCTCGACGACATCGGATCGCATCGGGCGCTCGAGATAGAGCACGATCCCGTCGCAGGACCGGTCGACCATTTCCATGACGGCGCGAGCTTCCTGGTCCTGGTCGGCATAGCCGGAGCTCACCATCAGAGATTTTCCGGCCGGGCGAATGGCGCGCTGCACGCCGTAGACGATATTGGCGAAGTACGGCGTGCCGATGTCGACGACCACGGCGCCGATGACGTTGGACCGGTTGGACCGCAGGGCCCGCGCGATGGTGTTGGGGCGGTAGCCCAGTTCGGCGATGGCCGCCTCGATCGCCTTGCGGTTGGCTTCAGAAACATAGCCATTGCCGGCCACCACCCGTGAAACGGTGGAGCGTGATACGCCCGCGCGTTTTGACACGTCGGTAATGGTAGCCATACCGTTCCCGTCCTCCCTGCCGGTCTCTTATGGGACCGATCCCACAAATCATGAAATCGATTGCACGGCGGTGTCAAGCGGGCGTGACGCAAAATAACGAAAGCTTGCAACAGCAATGTTTTACGCTGTGCATTTTGTGATTTTTTGCAGTTTTTAGGCGCAGCCGCAGGCTCAGGTCCGATCTCCAACCAGCCGCGTGGGCAGCAATTCGCCCTGCTCGCTGAGGATCGAATAGGCGATGCCAGTGAACAACGAATTGATGCGCCGGAGGGCATGCATGGTCTCGAGATGCAGTTCGCTGGTCTCGAAACTATTGGGATCGCCGGAGCGCAGGCGCAGGAAATGCCGCTCCATGCTCCGGCGCTCCATGAGGCCGACTTCGTCCTTTTCCGTCACCAACTGGCGAGCGGACTCGGCATCTTCGGAGACGAGGACATTGAGGGCGAGCTGCATGTTGGCCAGGACGCGCGCATGCAGGTCGGAAAGCTCCTGCCAGCCCTGGTGCGAAAAGGCAATGCGTCGGTCCAACCGCTGGTCGGCGACGCGGAGAAGTTCGCGGGCGACGATGTCGCCGGCTTGCTCGAGGCTGACGGCGAAGACGCTGAGATCGGAGGCGCGGCGGGCCTGGGCGGTGTCCATGGAGGCCCAGTCGAGCCGTGTGAGGAACAGCTTTATCGCCCGGTTGGCGGCATCGACTTCGGGCTCCAGTTCCTTGACGCGCCGGATCGCCGCCTTGTCGCCGCCCTGGACGATGTCCATGATCGGCTGCAACATGACCTCGACTAACTCACTCATGCGCAACAATTCTCTGGTGGCGCTGGCGAGCGAAGCGTCGATATTCCCGTTGGGATCCTCGACCAGAGCGGTGCGTCGGAGGCGCGAAATATCGGCTGGCCCGACGGGTGGCGCGTCCTTGATGAGGCGGTTGGCGAGGCGCTCGACAAGGCCCACGAGGGGCAGGCCGAGGATGAGGACGCCGAGGTTGAAGAGGATGTGCAGGAGGCTCGCCTGCTGGCCGACGTTACCCGGCAGGGGTCCTGGAGTCCCTTGATGAACGACCTGGAGCGCCACCAGGCAGAGGATGGCCGCCCCACCGCGCAGCAGCACGGCGCCGACTGCGATCCGCCGCGCCCGCACGTCGGCGCCGCGGGTCATGCCGAGGGCAATCAGGGTGCCGCCGAGATTGGCGCCGAGCAGGAAGGCGGCGGCGACCTCGATGGGGATAAGCCCGGCCGAGCCGAAGGTGATGATGACCAGGACGCTGGCCACCGAGGAGTAGGATGCCCAGGTGACGAGGGCGGCAACCACGAAACTCGTCCACGGATCGCCGCTGAGATAGGTGACGACGGCGCCAAGGACGTCGCTGTCGCGCCAGGGCGCGGTGGCTTCCGAAACCATTTCGAGCGACAGCAGCACGAAGGCAATGCCCAACACCATGCGGCCCACCTGCTTGGTGCGCCGCTCGGCGCCGCGCAGGAACAGCAGGCCGCCGATGATGATCAGCGGGGCAGTCAGCAGCGACAGATCGAAGGAAAGGATGCTCGCCACGAGGGCCGAGCCCAGATAGGCGCCCAGCATCAGGGCCAGGCCGGTGGCGACGGCGAGGAGGCCGCCGCCGGCAAAGCTGGAGGCCAGCGCCGCGACCGCGGTCGAACTCTGCAGCGCCACGGCCAGCGCCATGCCGATAAGGGCCGCGCTGAAGCGGCTGCGCTCGGCGCGGGCCAGAGTGCGCTTGAGCTCGGCAGCATAGGCGCGCTCCACGGCAGTCCGCACCATGCGCACCGCCCAGAGCAGCAGGACGATGGCGGCCACCAACTGGACGATGATGAAATACATGGGCCTCCCGGCCTTCAGAGTCGAACAGATCGCTATGATGTTCACATGAGCACTGAAGGTGCAATGCACACGGGTTAATACCGACGACACCTCGCATAAACCCGTACTTTCGCACAATTCCAGCGGTCTACGCTCAGCCAACCCAGCCTCAGCGCCTCCCCTCAATGTTCATATGAACATTTTCCTGTTGCATTGATGCGGCCCGATGCTACCGTTTGCCCCAGGCCGGGGCGGGGAGGCTCCGGCATAAAAACAAGGGAGTGAGCATGTCCAAGAACACTTTGTGTCTGTCCGTTGGGTTGGCCGCCATGTTGTCGGCAAGCCCGGCCATGGCCCAGACGGAGATCGCCTGGTGGCACGCCATGGACGCCGAACTGGGCCAGAAGCTGGAGGCGATCGCCCAGGGCTTCAACGACAGCCAGGACGAATATGTCGTCGTGCCGAGCTACAAGGGCACCTACCCGGAAACGCTGACAGCCGCGATTGCCGCCTTCCGCGCCAATGAACAGCCGGCCATCGTGCAGGTGTTCGAAGTCGGTACCGGCACGATGATGGCCGCCACCGGCGCCGTGAACCCCGTCTACCAGTTGATGGCCGATGCCGGCGAGCCATGGGACCCGAGCGGGTTCCTCGCCCCGGTGACCGGCTATTACTCGGACACCAACGGCAACATCCTCAGCATGCCGTTCAACTCGTCCACGCCGATCATGTACTACAACAAGGACGTGTTCGAGAAAGCCGGGCTCGACCCCGAAACCCCGCCCAAGACCTGGGCCGAGCTCGAGACCATGACCCGGCAGATCGTGGAGTCTGGCGCGGCGCCCTGCGGCTTCACCACCGGCTGGGTGAGCTGGATCCAGACCGAGAATCTGTCGGCCATCCACGACCAGCCCTATGGCACGCTCGAGAACGGCTTCGGCGGTCTCGGGACGGAATTCCAGTTCAACGGCCCGGTACAGGTCAAGCACTGGGACAATCTCAAGAAGTGGTCCGACGAAGGCCTGTTCCAATATGGCGGGCCGGTCGGCGGCGCCGATGCTCCGCCGAAATTCTATGCCCAGGAATGCGCCATCTACATGAACTCCTCGGCGTCCCGCGCCGGTGTCATCAACAATGCCAAGGAGTTCGAAGTCGGCTTCGCGCCCCTGCCCTATTATGACGACGTGACCACCGAGCCGAAAAACTCGATCATCGGCGGCGCCACGCTCTGGGCGCTGAACGGCAAGGCTCCGGAAGTCTATACGGGCGTCGCCAAGTTCTTCACCTACCTCTCGAGCCCGGAAGTCCAGGCTCAGTGGCACCAGGATACCGGTTATCTGCCGATCACCAATGCCGCCTACGAGCTGGGCCAGGAACAGGGCTATTACGAAGCCAATCCGGGTTCGGACATCGCCATCAACCAGATCACCCGCGGCGAACCGACCGCCAATTCCAAGGGTGTCCGCTTCGGCAACCTGACCCAGGTCCGCACGGTGGTGGATGAGGAGTTCGAAGCCATGCTTTCGGGCAGCAAATCCGCCCAGGAAGCGCTGGATGCCGCTGTCGAACGCGGCAACCAGATACTGCGCGACTTCGAAGCCGCCAATAGCTGAACCTCCCCGGATCACCCCTTTTCGGGGTGATCCTGCCGGGTGGCCTTAGGGCCCCCGGCTCACTGGACCTGACGCTGGGGGAGTAGCCGGCCCATGCAAACCAAACGCACCATTTTTCCCAACAAGCTGCTGCCCTATGCGCTACTGGCGCCACAGCTCGCGGTGACACTGGTCTTCTTCATCTGGCCGGCCTTCCAGGCCGTCAAATCGTCGTTCGAGCGCGAGGATCCGTTCGGCTTCCGCACCACGTTCATCTGGTTCGAGAACTATGCGCGGCTGTTTGCCGATCCGGGCTATGTGAACTCGCTGCAGAAGACGGCGATCTTTTCCGTGTCGGTCACCCTGCTCTCCATGAGCCTATCGCTGCTGCTGGCCGTGGCAGTCACCCGGGTCATCCGCTCCAACCGCGCCTATACGACGCTGTTGGTCTGGCCCTATGCGGTGGCGCCGGTCGTGGTCGGCATCCTCTGGTGGTTCATGTTCAACCCCACCATCGGCATCGCTCCCTATATACTGCGCGGCCTGGGCATCAGTTGGAACCATCGGATTGACGGCAACCAGGCCATGATCCTCGTGGTGATTGCCGCAAGCTGGAAGCAGATTTCGTACAATTTCCTGTTCTTCGTGGCCGGACTGCAATCGGTGCCGCAATCGCTGACCGAGGCCGCCGCCATCGACGGCGCCGGGCCCTTCAAGCGGTTCTGGACCATCGTCTTCCCGCTCCTCTCGCCGACGACGTTCTTCCTGCTGATCGTCAACATCAACTACTCGATGTTCGACACCTTCGGCCTTATCGACGCCACCACCAATGGCGGCCCGAACCAGGCGACCAACATCCTCGTCTACAAGGTTTATGCCGACGGCTTCCTCGGATTGAACATCGGTTCCTCGGCTGCCCAGTCGGTCGTGCTGATGCTGATCGTCATCGCCCTCACCGCCATCCAGTTCCGCTATATCGAGCGGCGCGTGCAGTACTAGGAGCCCGGACAAATGGTCGAAAATCGCCCTTGGCTCAGCTTTCTCACCCACCTGGTCCTGATTGCCGGCGTCGTCGTCGTGGTGTTTCCGGTCTATCTGGCCTTTGTCGCCTCGACGCATGGCAGCGGCGACTTCATGCGCGGGCTCGTGCCACTGCTGCCCGGTCCGCACCTGGTGGAGAATTACGGGCGAATGCTCACCGAGGGCATTTCCACGGCTGGCGCGCCGCCGCTGTGGATAATGCTGATGAACTCGCTGGCCATCGCCATCATCATCGCCGTGGGCAAGATCGCCATCTCGCTGCTCTCGGCCTATGCGATCGTGTTCTTCAAGTTCCCGTTCCGGATGCTCGCTTTCTGGATCATCTTCATCACCCTGATGTTGCCCGTCGAAGTGCGCATCATCCCCACCTTTGCCGTGGTGGCCAATCTGGGGCTGCTCAACTCCTATGTCGGCCTAACCCTGCCGCTGATCGCCTCGGCGACGGCCACCTTCCTCTTTCGCCAGTTCTTCCTCACCGTGCCGGATGAGCTGATGGAAGCCGCCCGCGTCGACGGGGCCGGACCGATGAAGTTCTTCCGCGACATCCTCTTGCCGCTGAGCCGCACCAATATCGCGGCGCTGTTCGTGATCCTCTTCATCTATGGCTGGGTGCAGTATCTCTGGCCGCTGCTCGTCACCACCGACAGCCGCTATTACACCGTGGTCATGGGTATCAAACGGCTGGCCGCCACGGCCGACGCCGAACCGCTCTGGAACCTCGTCATGGCCTCGGTGATCCTGGCCATGCTGCCCCCTGTCCTTGTTGTCATCTTCATGCAGCGCCTGTTCGTCAAAGGCCTCGTGGATACGGAGAAATAAACCATGGCCACGATCGACCTCATCGACCTCAAGAAGAACTACGGCAATGTGCCGGCCGTCAAAGGCGTCAACCTCCGGGTGGCCGATGGCGAACTCATCGTGCTGGTCGGCCCCTCGGGCTGCGGCAAGTCCACGCTGCTGCGCATGGTGGCGGGCCTCGAAACCGTGTCGGAAGGCCGTATCGAGATCGGCGGGCGTGACGTGGTCAAGGCCGAGCCTGCCGAGCGCGATATCGCCATGGTGTTCCAGAACTACGCGCTCTATCCACACATGACCGTGCGCGGAAACCTCGAATATGGCCTCAAGAACCGGGGCACGCCGCGCGCCGAGATCGACCGGCGCGTGCAAGAGGCGGCGGACATCCTCGAGATCGGCGCCCTTCTCGATCGCAAGCCGCGACAACTTTCGGGCGGTCAGCGCCAACGCGTTGCCATGGGTCGCGCCATCGTGCGTGAACCGGCGGCTTTCCTGTTCGACGAACCGCTGAGCAATCTGGATGCCAAGTTGCGCGTGCAGATGCGGGTGGAAATCCGCAAGCTGCAGCGCCGGCTCAAGACCACCAGCCTCTACGTGACGCATGATCAGCTCGAAGCCATGACCCTGGCCGACCGGCTGGTGGTGATGAATGGCGGCCTTGTCGAGCAGATCGGCACACCGACTGAAGTTTATGACCGTCCGGCGACCGTCTTCGTGGCCGGGTTCATCGGCTCGCCACCGATGAACCTCATCCCGGTTTCGAGCCTTTCCGGCGCGCCCGCTGCCTTGCCCAGGAATACCGACATCATCGGCATCCGGCCCGACGCGCTGTTTCTGGACCCGCAGGGCGGCGACGCCATAGCTCTGGCTGGCAAGGTCGAACTGCTCGAACCGATCGGCGGCGAGAGCCATCTGCACGTGCGGCTCGACAGTTCCGGCCAGTCCGTGGTGCTGAGTGTTCCGGGGCGCCCCGATATTGCGGAGGGGTCAGCGGTGACACTTCACGCCCGTCTCGCGGACATCCATCCCTACAATGCGCAGACTGGCCGCCGCACGGACGAAACTGTCGCAAATCTGTAGCACAATCGGCCTAAGGGCCTGCCACCCTCACACAAAGACGCGTCATGACAGTTCAATCCTCCATCGGTCCAGCCCGCCACGAAGTCCAGGCCCATCGCGGGGCCTCGGCCATTGCTCCGGAAAACACCATTGCCGCCTTCCGCGCCGCGGCCGAAGCCGGTGCCAAATGGGTGGAGCTCGACGTAGCGCTCAGCGCCGATGGTACGCTGGTGGTGATCCACGATGATAGCGTCGACCGCACGAGCTCGGGCACCGGCTCGCTGGGCGATCTCACCGCTGCGCAAATCAGCGGTTTCGATGGCGGCGCCTGGTTCGACGCGCGCTTTACCGGCGAACGCATTCCCACACTGGCCGAGACCATCGCCGCCCTGGGCGAACTCGGCCTCAGCGCCAATGTCGAAATCAAGCAGCACAAGCACCACAAGTCGCTCGACCAGCTCGTCCATACCGTGCAGGCCGATATCGGCAGACGGTCGGCCAAGACCGACATCATGATCTCAAGCTTCGACCCCGAAGCGCTCAAGGCCATGCACCAGCTCGAGCCGGGGCTGGAGATGGCCATGCTCTGGGGCCGGCCGCCGGAAGACTGGGCCGAACAGCTCGCCGCCATTCCGGCGACCACGATCCACATGCATTTCAAGGCCCTCAGCATCGGCATGCTGGAGGAGACCACCAGGCGCGGCATCAAGGTGCGGGCCTGGACCTGCAACGACCCGGTCCAGCTCGTCTCCTTCTGGGGCGCGGGCCTGACCGGCGTCATCACCGACGATCCGAAGGTCTTCCTCGGATAGTGGGGGCATCATGGGGCAAGACATGCTGTCGAGCCGGCAACGCGATATCCTGGCCCTGATCGAGGCCGAGGGCGCTCAATATATCGAGCAGCTCGCCGGCCGCTATCAGGTGACCACGCAGACCATTCGGCGCGACATCAACGCGCTGTGCGACCAAGGCTATGCACGGCGCTTCCATGGCGGCGTCGACGCGCCGGTGGAAAGCCGCAACATTTCCATCAATGCCCGCGCCGCCCTCAACAGCGCCGCCAAGCGCCGCATCGCCACCAGGATCGCGGCCGCCATCGAGCCGGGCTCGACCGTGTTCATGGGCATCGGCAGCACGGTGCAGTTCGTGGCCGAAGCTTTGCGCGGGCACCAGGGGCTGCGCGTCGTCACCAACAATATCGACGTGGCGCTGATGCTGTGCGAGGCGCCGCATGTCGAGGTGCACATGACAGGCGGTCTCCTCCGCCACAATGACCGCGACGTCGTCGGCTCGGACTCGCTGCAGTTCTTCGAGAAGTTCTATGCCTCCTATGCGGTGGTGGGCGCTGGGGCGCTGGATCCGCAAAAGGGCGTGCTCGACTTCAGCTATTCGGAGGCCCAGACCACCTCGACGCTGATCGCCAATTCGCGCGTCCAGTTCCTGGCCGCCGATGTCAGCAAGTGGACGCGCGACGCTTCGGTGCGCGTCGTGCCGTTCGAGCGCATTTCCACGCTGTTTACGGACCGCCTGCCCGGCGATGGCGTCGCGGCGGCGGCACTGGCCGAGGCCGGCACCGAAATCGTGCTGTGCGACCTGGAAACCGCCTGATGTTCCAGGGGACCGCACCAGCGCCGGGCGAGCTCGCCGGGGTGGACTACCTGTTCACCGATATCGACGACACGCTGACCACCGAGGGACGGCTGCTGCCCCAGACCTACCAGGCGCTGTGGGACTTGGCCGAAGCGGGGATCCGCATTGTGCCGGTGACCGGCGGTTCGGCCGGTTGGTGCGAACACATCGTGCGGGCCTGGCCGGTGGCGGCAGCGATCGGAGAAAGCGGTGCTTTCGTCATGAAAGCGAGCGGCAATCGCGCCAGTTTCCAATTCTGGGACGACGAGGCGCGGCAACGCGAGCGGCAGCAGCAGCATTTGGCCGCCATCCTGCCGCTGCTGGGCGACCGGTTTCACCTCGCGCATGACCAGCGGCTGCGGGTGGCCGATGTCGCGATCGACATCGTCGGGCATGACCGAACCGAGGTGGATGCGCTGGCGGATCGGATCCGGGCGCTGGGCGCGGCCGTCGCCATCAGCTCGGTGCATATCAACACCTGGCGCGGCGACTATGACAAACAGGCGATGAGCGCGCGTGTGCTGCACGCGCTGGGCGTCGGCGATGTGGCCGGCACGGTCGGCTTTGTGGGGGATTCCCGCAATGACGGGCCGATGTTCAGCTTCGTCGACAAATCCTTCGGCGTCGCCAATATCGCGCCAATTCTCGATGACCTGCCACGGAAGCCGCGCTGGATCACCGCGAGCCCGGCGGGACTGGGTTTCGTGGAGATGGCGCGGGCGCTGCTGGACGCCCGCGGCGCTTAGCCTGTGTTAATATGATGTTGACAGTCAGCTTAATTTGACCGAATAGACCCCAATCCTGAACGAGCCAGTCAGAATTGGGGGCGCAATGGCACGCGGATCGGACGATCGGTCGCACCGGCTAGAAGCCGTCGCCATCGAGGCCGGTTATGCCGGTACCCGGGTGCTCAACGCCGTCGATCTCAGTCCGCCCGATGGGCAGGTGACCATTCTCATCGGCCCCAATGGTTGCGGCAAGTCGACCCTGCTCAAGACCATGGCCCGCATTCTCGCGCCGACGCGCGGCAATGTGCTGCTCGATGGCAAGGATATCCACACGCTCAACACCAAGGCCGTGGCCGCGAGCCTGGGGCTCCTGCCGCAGGGGCCGATTGCGCCCGAGGGGCTGACGGTGCGCGAACTCGTGGCCCAAGGCCGTTTTCCGCACCAGTCGCTGTTGCGACAGTGGACGCAGAAGGACGAGGACGCGGTCAACAGCGCCATGTCCACGGCCGGCATCACCGAGTTTGCCGACCGGGCGGTCGATACGCTTTCGGGTGGCCAGCGGCAGCGCTGCTGGGTCGCCATGGTGCTGGCGCAGGAAACCGACCTGATCCTTCTCGACGAGCCGACGACCTTTCTCGACCTCAAGGTGCAGGTCGACCTCATGGACCTGCTGACCGGCCTCGCGCATGAGCGCGGACGCACCCTGGTCATCGTTCTGCATGAACTGAGCCTTGCGGCCGCCTATGCTGATCACCTGGTGATGATGAAGGAAGGGCGGATCGTCGCCTCTGGGACACCCGACGACATCTTCACCGCCGATCGCCTGAAGCAGGTGTTCGGCCTCGACGCCAATGTGCTGCGCGACCCGGCCAGCGGCCGCCTCGTCTGCGTGCCCTTCGGCGCGCGGCGGCGCCTCACCGAGGCTGCCCAGTGAGCGTCGCGACCGAACCCGTTGCCGTCCAGCATCCGATCCGGGCCTGGAGCGGATTGCCGGCGCTGCTCGCCGCGCTGGTGGGGGTCTTCCTGCTCCATATCGCCGTCGGTGCCAAGCCGCTGCCCATCGGTACGGTGATCGAGGCGCTGACCAGCTTCAACCCTGACGTTTTCGACCATGTTATCGTGCAGAACCTGCGCCTGCCGCGCGCGGTGCTGGCCGTGGTGGTGGGCGCGAGCCTGTCGCTGGCCGGAGCGCTGATGCAGGGCGTCACCCGCAATCCACTGGCCGATCCGGGCCTGCTCGGCCTCACCACCGGCGCGGCCTTTGCCGTGGTGCTTGCCCATTCGACCTTTGGCTTCACGGCGATGGCCGCAACGCCGTGGATCGCCATGGCCGGAGCCCTGGGCGCGGCCGTGCTGGTCTTCTTCATTTCCCGCATGGTGCCGGGCGGCGCGACGCCGCTCAGCATGACCCTGGCCGGTGCCGCGGTCAGCGCCTTTCTCGGCACCGTCATATCGCTCATTCACCTGCTCAATCAGGACACGTTCGAGAACCTGCGCGTGTGGCTGACCGGGGCGCTGGCCGGGCGCGACATCACCTTGCTCTGGTATATCGGGCCGCCCATGCTGCTGGCGCTGATCGGCGGCATTCTCCTCGCGCCACGCGTCACCGTCCTCGCCATGGGCGACGAGGTGGCGCAGGGCCTTGGCGTCAAGACGGGCGTGCTGAAGGCCCAGTTGCTGGCTGTAGTCGTGGTGCTCACCGCAGGCGCCGTGGCGCTGGCCGGTCCGCTCGGCTTTATCGGCCTCGTCATCCCGCATGTCGTCCGGCTCTATGTCGGCTCGGACTATCGCTGGATCGTGCCCTATGCCGCACTGGTGGGCGCGATCTATCTGGTCTCGGTCGACATCGTTGCCCGTGTCGCCATTCCGCCGCGCGAGATCTCCACCGGCATCATCACCGCCTTGGTCGGCGCGCCGCTCTTTGTCCACCTGGTGCGCCGGAGGACCCGCTGATGACCACAGCCAGCCCGCCGCGCCAGTTCGTCATCCGCAGCCCGCGCGAAGCCATCGCCCTGCGCCTGCCTGTGCGCGGTGTCGCCGTCGCCGCCATCCTGCTCCTGGGAATTGTCGTGGTGAGCTGCATCAGCCTCGCCACCGGCAGTTATGGCGTGGCGCTCAACGAAGTTTGGGAAACACTGCGCGGCGTTACCATCAGCCGCGCCATCGACAATGTCGTCTGGGAGTTTCGCTTCCCGCGCACCATCTGCGCTGCCCTGGTGGGTGCGATGATGGCGCTGTCGGGCGGCGTGCTGCAGAATGCCACCCGCAACAGTCTGGCCGATCCCTCGCTGGTCGGCATCAGCCAGGGTGCCGCGCTGGCCGTCGTCACCCTTACCGTGATGTTCCCCGAGCTCAATTCCGGCTTCCGTCCGTGGATCGCCTTTTTCGGCTCGGTGCTCGTCGCCATGGCCATTCGGGCGCTGTCTCACACGCGCCAGGGCGCCAGCACCATCCGCTTCATCCTCATGGGCATCGGCCTTTCCGCCTTCATCTCGTCACTGACCTCGATCCTGCTCACCTATGGCGAGATCGATCGCGCCATGGCGGCTTTGGCCTGGCTGGCGGGCTCGATCAATGCCGCGAGCTGGGGTGACGTCTGGACCCTGCTCGGCTGGAGCGCCGTTCTGTTCCCGGCGCTGCTGCTGCTCAGCCGCTCGATGAGCGCCATGCGTTTTGGCGAAGCGGCAGCCACCGGGCTGGGCGCACCCGTCGCCACGGTGCGAAACCTGCAATTGGCCATAGCAGTCGGCCTCGCCGCCATTGCCACCTCGGTGGTCGGGCCGCTCGGCTTTGTCGGACTGATCGCGCCACATGCCGCCAGGCGCCTCGCCCCGGCGGGCATGGGCCTGCATCTCGTGCTGACCGCGCTCCTCGGGGCCCTCCTCGTGGGCGCCGCCGACCTCCTCGGTCGCGCCGCCTTTGCGCCCATCCAGATCCCCGCCGGCATCCTGACCTCGCTGATCGGCGTGCCCGTTTTCGTGCTGCTTCTGATGCGCAGCCGCGCCACCGTTTCTCACTGATTGGAGCGTCAAATGTCCAATATTCCGACACGTGCCCTGCTGTTTGCCAGCGCGGCGTGCCTGCTGCTCGCCGTGCCGACCCTGGCGCAGGAATTTCCCGTCACCATCGAGCACAAATTCGGCACCACCGTCATCGAGGCCAAGCCCGAGCGAGTCGCCAGTGTCGACCATGGCGGCATCGGCAACCTTCTTGCGATCGGCGTGAGCCCGTACCTGGTCCGCGAGTGGCGGGACAATTTCCCCTTCACCACGCCGCCTTATGGCCGGTCCCTGCTGACCACCGAACCGGTGGTCTTTGACGGCGATATCGATCCGGAACTGGTGGCATCCACCCACCCCGATGTGATCATCGCGCTCGCCTCCGGCATCGACGAAGACATGTATGCCAAGCTCAGCCTGATCGCGCCGGTCGTCGCCATTCCCGATGGCATTGGCGACTATGAACTGTCCTGGGACCAGCGCGCCCTGATCGCCGCCCGGGCCCTCGGCGAGGAAGCCGAAGCACAGCGGCAGATCGACGCCATCCATGCCCGCTTCGCCGAGATCCGGGACAGCCATCCGGAATGGCAGGGCAAGACCGCAGTCGTCGGTCGCGTCGTGGAAGGCGAATTCAGCGCCTATAACCACCAGGACATCCGCGCCAAATTCATGGCCGAACTGGGCTTCGTGACGCCACGGGCGCTCGACGCCATCACCGGAGACTCCTTCTACAACCGCCTCTCGGCCGAGATCATCGAGCCTATCACGGCCGATGTCCTCGTCTGGTATGGCGGCTCGCAAGAGCTGCAGATGTCGCTCGACTACCCTGCGCGACCCTTCCTGCCGACAACCGAAAATGGCGGGGAAATCTTCCTCACCGACGAGCACATTGCCGCTTTTGCGCGGCAGGAGCTGCTCTCCATTCCCGTCACCGTCGACTACCTCGTGCCGCTGCTCGAAGCCGCTGCCGATGCCGACGCCGCGACCGCCGTCGACGGCGATCTGCAGCAATAACCGGAGCCGCAAACATGACCAGAACCCTTGTCCTCGCCGTCGCGGCCGTTGCCGCCCTTTCCGCCACCCCTGCCCTGGCGCTCGACTGTGAAGCCGGTTTCCGCGCCTTCACCCATCTGGGCGGGGAAACCTGCATTCCCGAACAGCCGCAGCGCATCGTCGCAGCGCGCGGCGACTCCATCGCCACACCGCTGCTCGATATCGGCGCGCCGCTGGTCGGCGCCGGCTTCAGTTCCGAGCAGGGTGAAAGCTTCCTCCGCGGCGCATCGGACATTTTTGGCGCCGATTTCGTCGCGGCATCTGGTGTCCAGCCGATCGGCGACCAGAACGGACCGGACATGGAAGCCATTGCGGCGCTAGAGCCGGATCTGATCATCCTGCCCGCCTGGCAGCTCGACCTCAGCGAGAAGACGGCGATGATCGCCCCGACCATCGTTCTCAACGACAACCTGCCTTTCCTCGATCACCTGGCCATGCTGGCCGACGCGACGGGTCTGAGCGGCGTCTATGACCAGCGCCTTGCAGGCTACCGGGCGAAGATCGAACGCATCCAGGCGCAGCTGGGCGACCCATCCGCGATTACCGTGTCGCGGTTCGATATGGCCGAGGGCGGCCTCTGGTACTATCCCAATTGGGGTGCCGTCGATCAGGTCATCACGGATATAGGGTTCTCCCGGCCAGCGGTGCAAAGCGAGGCAGAGTCGCGCAGTGACATCAGCTTCGAAATGCTCCCTGAATTCGATGGCGACATCCTGATCTCGAGCTATGCGCCGCGCTTCGGGCAGACCATCCCGTTCTTTGTCGAACAATGGGACCAGCTCGCCCCGTTCTGGCGCAATCTCGAAGGCGTCGAGGCCGGCAACCACTACTGGTACGAGCGCGACGTCTGGGTCGGCTACACCTTCAAATCACTCGAAACCGCTGCCGATGGCCTGCTGCTGCTGACGCAGGGGCGCTTTCCGGCCGGCGAATGACCTTTTAACACAGGAACGCTCCCATGAACCTCTTCAAGATCGGCGCACTGGCGCTGGCTCTGTCCCTCGCGGCTCCGGCCCTGGCGCAGGAAACCCGCTCCTACACTGCCGCCAACGGCACGTTCGACATTCCGGTCGCGCCGCAGCGCATCGTCGCCCTCAACGACCAGATCGTCGCCCTGCCGCTCTATGAACTGGGCGCACCGGTGGTCGGCGCCGCAGGCCGCACCGATGCCGATGGCAACCATTTCATGCGCGGTGGCATGGACACCCTGGGCATCGACTACGCCAATACCGACATCAAGTTCATCGGCGGCTTCAATGCGCTGGACGTCGAAGCCATTGCCGCGCTCGACCCCGACCTCATCATCGGCGGGCCCTATACCGATGCGGCAGTGGCCGAACAGCTCCAGAGCGTGGCCCCGACGTTGATCATCAACAATAACGAGCTGGGCATTATCGAGACGATGCGCGCCTTTGCCGACATCACCGGCAAGACGGGCAATTTCGAAGCGCGCCTTGCTCGCTACCAGGCCAATGTCGAACGCACGAGCGAATGGCTCGAAACCCCGGAAGACATTTCGGTGGCCATGACCTTCGTGTTTCCGGCCGGCGAGGAAATGTGGGTCTACAAGCATACCGGCAATCTGGGCGCCATCGCCCAGGTCGTCCGCGATCTCGGCTTCAAGGAACCGGCCGCGGTGGCCGCCCTGCCGGACAACGAGACCAATTACAGCCGCGAGCTGATCCAGGATCTAGACGCCGATTTCGTCTTCGGCTTCTACCGCCAGCAGCCCGACGCCACGCCGGCCACGGTCCGCGCCGCCTATGAAACCTTCGCACCCGGCTGGTGCCAGGCCCTCACCGCCTGCCAGAACGGCCAGTTCCTGCTGCTGCCCGGGCCGACTTTCGGGCCGACCATGGCCGGTCTCGATCTCGCCCTCGAGCTGATCGAGAGCCATATCGCTGCGCGCCCGTTCACGCCGTTCGACGAAGCGGAATAATGGGCAAGCACGTCTTCTGCACCGATCTCTGCCACGAACGGGGCGAGCCGCTGGACGGCACTGGGGACGCGCCCGAGCGCTTCCTCATGCTGGCCTGGCCGCGCGGCAAGTGGCGCACGCCGCGCTGGGAATCGGTCGACATGTCGCCCGAGCTCAGCCAAACGCTGCATGACGCGGCGCATGCGGGCCTGCATGTGGCGCTGGTCGACAAGGTCGAGGCGGAAGGCACGCTGCCGACGCTCCATGCCCTGCCGGAAAATGTCTTTGCCGACTTTTCCGACGAGGCCCTGCTGACCGAGGCCATTCGCAACTATCTGGATGGACGGATGTTCGAGGGCTCGCCGGACACGCGCACCACGATCATCTGTTGCACCGACAGCCGCCGTGATGCCTGTTGCGCGCGCCACGGCTTTTCGACCTACAAGGCGCTGGTGGCCATTGCCGATGCCAGCCGCTTCAATATCGTGCAGGCCACCCATATCGGCGGCTGCCGCTTCGCCGCTTCATTGGTCGTCATGCCGCAGCGCCAGCGCTATGGCCGCATGACCGCAGGCCTCGCCCCTGCCTTCCTCGCCGCACTCGAACGCGGCGAAGTCTACCTGCCGGCCTACAAAGGCCGGGCTGACCGTCCCGAGCCGGCGCAGGTCGCGGAACTGGCGGCCCTGCGCTGGGCGGACGAGCGCGGCATCAAGCTCGCCGACATTCCGCTTCATGGCGACATTCCGGAGGATGCGACCGAGGGCATGAGCCTGACGCTGGGCGCCGATGTCGCCGGCAACCGCCTCTCCATTCGCCTCCATGCGCAGAATTTCTTCGTGCAGGGCAATTGCTCGACCGTCGCCGAGGGCGGCGGGCAGGACATGCTGCGCTGGCTGCTCGACGACGTCACCGCGGAACAGCCGAGATGAACGCGATCTTCAGGCCCCACCTGAATTCGTTACCCTGGAGACTGACATGATCCGCCTACTTTCCGTTGCCGTCGCGGCGGCTGTGCTGCTGACTGCACCTGCCTTCGCGCAGGAGACCCGTTCCTTTACCGACGATCTCGGCCGCACGGTCGACATCCCGGTCGAGCCGCTGCGCATCGTGGCGCTGCACGATCTCTCGATTACCGTGCCGATGATCGAGCTCGGGGTCATGCCGATTGGCAGCCATGGCCGTACCACTGCGGAGAACACGCCCTTCATCCGCTCGAGCAAGGTGCTCACCGGTGTCGATTTCGACAATTCCGACATCCAGTTCGTGGGCAACCTGCCCGCCGACGTGGAAGCGGTGGCGGCGCTGGAGCCGGACCTGATCCTCACCACGCCGTGGCAGACGGCGCCGGTCGAACAGTTGCAGGCCATTGCTCCGACGGTGGTGCTTGACGACAGCGTCCGCGGGGCGTTCGGCACGTTCGATGTTCTGGCCGAACTCACCGGCACGGAAGATCGGCTTGCCGTCCTCAAGACCCGCTACGAGGGCCAGATCGCCCAGATCAAGCGCCTGATCGACACGGATTCGATCAGCGTCAGCGTCATCCAGGCCAATGAGGGCAAGCTCTATATCGAGCACACCTATGGCACGCTGGGTAAAGTCCTGCGGGATGCCGGGTTCACCTTCCCGGCTCTGGTCGAGGAAATCCCCGAGAGCCAGAGCGCCGAATTCAGCGCCGAGAGACTGCCCGAATTCGATGCCGATTTCGTCTTCGCCACCTACCGCACCGATACGCTGCAGACCCCGGCCGACGCGGTGGCCGCGCTCGAAGAGGCCCTGCCCGGCTATTGCGAGTATCTCCATGCCTGCCGGGAAAACCAGCTCCTGGTCATCCCGCGTGAGGAAGCCTCCTCGGCCTCGTTCTATGCGCTGGGTGCGCTGACCTACATGATCATCTCGCACATTTCCGGCCGCGACTTCGTGCCGATGCCGTAAGGCGGATGGCGGCGCCCCGCGGCGCCGCCATTCCTTCTCTCAGGTCAGCACGACGTGCTGAGTCAGTTCCTCGATGGTCGTATTGGCCTTGTCGACGTCGAGCACCTTGGTGCCGTGGCTCATGATCACGAAGCGGTCGCAGACCTGGTAGGCATGGTAGAGATTGTGCGTCACCAGCACGCTCGAAACGCCCTCGGCCTTGAGTTTCAGGACCTGGTTGAGCAGGGCCTCGGTTTCGCGGACGGAGAGCGCCGAGGTCGGCTCGTCGAGCAGCAGCACGCGCCGCTTGAAGAACACCGCCCTGGCGATGGCCACGGCCTGTTTCTGCCCGCCCGAAAGGTCGCCCACCAGCTTGTCGGGACTGTCGATGCCCGAAATGTGCACCGCGCTTTCCAGCACCTGCATGGAAATTTCGCGCATGCGTTTCAGGTCCATGAAGCCGAAGCGGTTGGTCAGCTCCCGCCCGAGGAAGATGTTGCGCGAGATGGAGAGCGAATCCACCAGCGCCGTGTTCTGGTAGATGGTTTCCACGCCGGCCTCGGCGCTGTCGCGGCGGCAGGTGAAGACCTGCTTCTTGCCATCTACCGAGATATGGCCGGAGGTCGGCTGGTGGATGCCCGAGATCATGTTGACCGTGGTCGACTTGCCGGCGCCATTGTCACCGAGGAGGCCCACCACTTCGTTCTCGTTGATCTCGAAACTGAGATCGCTGAGCGCCTTGAGGGGTCCGAAGTGCTTGTTGACGTTGTGTAGCGCGAGCAGGCTCATAGCGCCCCTCCCCTTCGGTCGAGGCCGTGATTGAAGATCGAGGCCACCACGATCAGCGTGGCGATGAACATGTCGAGATAGAACCCGGGCGCGCGCATCAGCAGCAGCACGTCGGTAATGGTGAAGATCAGCATGACGCCGAGGAAGACGCCGAGGATCGAGCCGCGTCCGCCGCGCAGCGACAGCCCGCCAATGACGCAGGCAGCGATCGCCTGAAGCTCGAGGCCGGCACCCTGCCCCGGCTGCACCGAGCCAACGCGGGTGGTGGCGAGAATGCCGGCAAAGGCCGCCATGAAGCCGGCAATGGCGAAGGCGATCATCTTGATGCGGCTGGTATTGACGCCGATGGCGGTGGCCGCCGCGCGATTGCCGCCGGTGGCGAAGATGTGGTTGCCCAACTTGTGGCGGTGCAGCAGCGCCCAGAAGGCGAGGCAAAGCAGGATGAACCAGATGAAGGCGGCGTTGATGCCGAGAACGGTGCCGCCGAACATGGCGTTGAACACCGGATTGGGATCGAAGCGTACCTGCACCGCGCCATTGATGAGCAGCACGGCGCCGCGCCAGAACAGGAGACCACCCAAGGTGACGATGAAGCTGGGCAGGTTGAACCTTAGGGTGAGAAAGCCGTTGCCGAGGCCGATGACGGCGCCGACCATGAGGCCGATGGGAGCCGCGATGAAGGCGTCGATGCCATTGCCGACCAGCATGGCCATGATGACGGCGGTGAGGGTGTAGACCGAACCGATGGAGAGGTCGAACTCGCCCGCGATCATCAGGATGCCGGCACCCAGAGCGAGGCAGCCCAACACGGGCACGGAGCGCATCAGGATGCCCATGTTCTGCGGCGAGAGGTAGCGGAAGTCATCGGGGAATGCGAGGCCGGCAATGATGCAGGCCAGTTGAACGACCAGGAACACCAGGAGAATGGCGCCGGCCGGCATGCTCAGGATCTGGTGCAGCCATGCGGCCGCGGATCGCCGGGGTGTTCCGGCACGAACGGAGTGAAGTTCGGTCACGGTCATATCCAAGTCCAGAAATGCAAAGTGTCGACCGGGTTGGAAGTGGCTGCCGGCAACGGGAATGTTGCTGCCGGCAGCCCCCAGACCGCGGGACCTTTTGGGAGATCAGCGGTAGGTTCCGATGAGCGGTTTGACCGCACCGATGCGGCCCTGGTCGAGGAAGGCACCCTGGCCGGTATCGACGTCGGTCGGGGTGAGGCCGTAGCGGGCTGCCAGGGCGATCATGGCGATGGGGTAGTAACCCTGGAGGTAGGGCTGCTGGTCCATGGTGGCGAACATGGCGCCCGATTCCACGGCGTCGGCAATTTCCACCGCCAGGTCGAAACCGCCGAACGGCACATCGACGCCCGCGTCGCGAATGGCGCCGGCGCCCACGGTCGAGGTGACAGAGCCGGTGCCGAACACGGCCTTGATGTCGGGGTTGGCGATCAGGGCCTGGGCCATGATGTTCTGGGCTTCAGCCGGATCGAGACCGGCGCGCACGGTTTCCACCGTGATCCCGGCTTCGCTCATGGCGCGCTCGATGCCGCCGCCACGGGCAACGGCGAAGCTGGCTTCCGGGATTTCGCGCGGGTTGAACACCACGTCGCCTTCCTTGAGGCCGAATTCCTCGATCATGCGCTTGCCCAGCTCATAGCCCGAGGCTTCCTCGTCCATGCCCACATAGGCCTGGCGGCAATTGCCGTCCGCGCCTTCGAGGTCGTCATTGTTGAAGCCGATGACGATGATACCGGCATCGACCGCAGCGCAGATGCTGTCGTCGAAGGCGTCGGAGCTGGAAATGGCCACGGCAATGCCATCGACGCCAGTCGCCACGGCGCTGTCGATCAGGTCGTTCTGGCGGACCGGATCATTATTGGCGTACTGCACGTCGAGATCAACGTTGAAGGCGGCCGCGGCGTCCTGCGCGCCCTTCACCACCGGGTTGAAGAACTGCACGGACGGGTCGAGATAGATGATCATGGTGGCCGAAACCGGCTCCTGATCCTGGGCCATGACGGCCCCGGCGCTCAGGAACAGGGCGCAGCCGGCCAGAAGTGCCGTCTTTGACTTGGTCAAATGCATCGCTTAATCCTCCCTTGGATCGAATGCGGGTCTCCTCAGACCCCGCGTCGGACGGTGCTTCCGACCAAAGAAGCGCACCGCCCAATCCCTCTGCGTGGTTCCCGAGTTCCTCTAGCTCTGGAACCACGGCTGTGGCCGCCCGAGGGTCATGTGCAGACCCTTGAACTGGCTGTATTCGTCGAAACCGTAGCGGCCGAGTTCGCGGCCAACGCCGCTTTTCTTGTAGCCGCCGATCGGCATTTCCGGCGTTCCGTCGATGACGGAGTTGATCCAGCAGCGGCCGGCACGAATGCGGCGCGTGGTCTGGATGGCGGTTTCGAGATCGCGCGACCAGACGCTGGCCGAAAGCCCGAACAGTGTGCCGTTGGCGAGCGCGACAGCCTCTTCCGGCGTATCGAAACCGATGGTGGCGAGTACCGGCCCGAAGATTTCCTCCTGGGCGATGGTCATGTCCGGGCGCACCTTGTCGAAAACGGTGGGGGCGAAGAAATTGCCCGCGTCCGCACCGACCTTGCCGCCGCCGAGCAGCAGCTCGGCGCCTTCGGCGACGCCCTTGTCGACATAGGATGCGACCTTGTCGATATGCTGGTCCGAGACCATGGCGCCGTAGCGCGTGGTGGCTCCGAGTGGGTCGCCGAAGGGCAGACGCTGAGACAGGCTCACCAGCCGGTCAAGCAGCGCCGGACGGATGCTATTGTGAACAATGAGGCGGCTGCCCGAAATGCAGCACTGGCCAGCATTGTGATAGACGCCATAGGCGATGCCGTCGGCGGCGGCCTCGATATCGGCATCGGCAAAGACGATCTGCGGCCCCTTGCCGCCCAGCTCGAGGCCGACGCGCTTGATATTGGCGGCGGCAATGCCCGCGAGCTGCGTGCCGACGCGGACCGAACCGGTAAAGGCCAGGACATCGACGCGCGGGTCTTCTGCAAGGATTTGGCCCACCGCCGGGCCAGTGCCGGTGATGACGTTGAAGACGCCCGGCGGCACGCCGGCCTCCAGCGCGATTTCAGCCAGGCGCACAGTGGTCCCGGAGGTGAATTCGCTGGGCTTGACGACAACGGTGCAACCGGCGCCCAGCGCCCATGGCACGCGCTCGGAGACGATGATGAACGGGAAATTCCACGGCGTGATGATGCCGACGACACCCGCCGGTTCGCGCAGGACGAGGCCAAGGCGGTTGTCGCCGATGGCATTGTGAGTGTCGCCTTCGAGGCCACGGGCCTGGCCCGCCGCATAGCGCCACATGTCGGCGCAATAATCGATCTCACCGCGGGCCTGCCCGATCGGCTTGCCGGTTTCGAGGCACTCGGCCAGCGCCAGCTCTTCGAGGTTGGCGAGGATGCCCGCCGCCACGGCGTGCATGATATTGGAGCGTTCGCCGCCACTCATGCGCGGCCAGGGACCATTGTCGAAGGCCTTGCGCGCCGCAGCGATGGCGAGGTCGGCATCGGCGGTGGAGCCGGCGGGCCAATTGGCGATGACGCTCTGGCGATGGCCGGGGCTGCGGCGCTCAATGGTTTCGCCCGAAAGGGCATCGCGGGACTTTCCGTCGATCAGCATGCGATAGGTGCGTTGATCAGCAAGCCGCGGATCACTAAGGTTCGGCACAACGAAATTGTCCTGGAAGCGCGGCATTATGGTCATTGCTTCGGTGGGTTCGGACCCACCCCTCCTCGTCGATCCGGCCCGCCCTTGCGTAACCGGTATGGAATTGTATGGTACCGTATGGCTCCTCGACGCAGGATGTCAATGGGCGGAGTGTGTTGTCATATGACCCTCGATATCGCGGTCTCGGAAACGGCTGAAAGCGCTGCTGCGTCGATCGAAAAAGACCTGCGGCGGGCCATTGTCGAACTCGACATGCTTCCCGGTACGCGCCTTTCCGAGCAGGACATCGCGACCCGACTCGGTGTGTCGCGGCAGCCCGTACGCGAAGCAATGATCCGGCTCGCCAATTCGCGGCTGATCGAAATCCGCCCGCATCGGGGCACGGTGGTGGCGCGGATTTCGGCGCGCGAAATGACCGAGGCCTTGTTCGTGCGGCAATCGGTGGAAATCTCGGTGGTGGAGCGCGCCGCGCAGAATTTTGACCCCTGGCAGCGCAAGCGGATCGAGACGCTTATGGACGAGCAGGAGATCGATGCATCAAAGCTCGATCATGCCGGCTTCCGCGAGCATGACGAGGCGTTTCACATCGCCATCGCCAAGGGCGCCGGCGTGGGAATAGCTTGGATAGCCATTGCCGACATGAAGTCGCATATGGACCGGGTCTGCAACCTGACGCTGCAAAGCGAGGCCGACATGGCCCGTCGCGTGCGCGAGCACCGCGCCATCATGGCCGCCATCGATGCGCGCGACGTGGAGGCCGCCAAGGCTGCCATGGCGACCCATCTGGGCAGCATCCTCGACCACCTGCCCGCCCTCGAAACCAAGCATTCCAGCCTGTTCGTCTAGCCCCATGACCGATTACGCCCGATATCCCAGCCTTGCCGACGTGCCGGTGGTCATTTCCGGCGGCGCCTCCGGTATTGGTGAAGCGCTGGTGCGCAACTTCGCCGCCCAGGGCGCCCGGGTCGGCTTTGTCGACATCCAGGCAGAGGCCGGCGCGCGCCTTGCCGCGGAATTGACCGCCAGCGGCCAGACCGTCGCCTTTTCCGCCTGCGACATCAGGGATATCGCTGCCTACCAGGCGGCCATAGCGGGCCTCGCCGAACGGCATGGCGATGCGCTGGTGCTGGTCAACAATGCCGCCCATGACGACCGGCACGACTGGGCCGATGTCACGCCCGATTATTGGGACGAGCGCATGGCCACCAATCTCAAGCACGGCTTTTTCGCCATGCAGGCAGTGGCGCCGGGCATGATCCGGGCCGGGCGCGGCTCGATCATCAACATGGGCTCGATCAGTTGGATGATAATGGTGCCGCGCCTCCCGATCTACGAGACGGCCAAGGCGGCCATGCATGGCCTCACCCGGTCCATGGCGAGCGACCTGGGCCAGCACGGCATCCGCGTCAACACGCTGGTGCCCGGCTGGGTGATGACGGAACGCCAGCTCAGCGAATGGGTGGACGACCGCGCCGCAGCCCTCATCGCCCAGAGCCAGGCCTTGCCCGGCCGGCTCTATCCCGACGACATTGCCCGCATGGCGCTGTTCCTCGCTGCCCAAGATAGCGCCATGATCACGGCGCAGCAGTTCCTGGTCGATGCCGGCTGGGCCAACAGCTAGTCACCCCAGCGGGCATTTTCCTCGTCCGAGAGGCGCTGCTTGAGCGCAGCCAGACGCGCTTCGTCCCAGCCGGGCGGCTCGGTCAGCGCCAGCCAGGTGTCGGTGTAGTGGGACGCCGAATATTTGTGGCCATAGCCCACCGGGGCAGAGAGGCCCAAGGCCATGTCCATGCCGAGCTGCAGCAGGGTCGCAACCGGGTACCAGTGCAGTTCCGGGGTGACGCCCGGACCGCGCTCGCCGATCATCCAGGCCGGAGTCTGGACGAGCGAGGCAAAGCTGAAGAACACGATGGGATCGCTCGGATACTGGATGAAGGCGACGCGGATCGGACCCCATTCGCCGCCTTCATCCAGCAATTCCTGGCCATTATTGCCGAACCGCACCGTGGTGCTGTCGCCCAGCACGGGGCGCCATTCCGGCGAACCGGGCTCGCGGGCCGACGTGGCATCACGCCAGACACGGCTGGTAAAGGGCGGGCCGGCCCAGAGGGCGCCGTTGATCGGGTCGCCGACGATGGAATAAAGGTTGGTGGACGCCTGCGAATTGTGCGCACCAAGGCTCAAGCCGCTGAGCCAGAGTTCCGGGCGGTCGTCGGGCGGCAGCGTCCGCCAGTATCCGTAAACCGCGTTGAACAGCGCCTGCGCGGCTTCGCGGCCGTAGTCGGGCTCGACCACCAGCGAGAGCGGACTGATGAGGTAGGAATATTGCAGGGCCACGCTCGCAATGTCGCCATCCCACAGATATTCCACCGAATCCATGCTGGCCGGGTCGACCCAGCCGGTGCCGACGGGCGTGGCGATGACCAGGATGGAACGATCGAACGAGCCGATGCGCAGCATTTCCTCCAATGCCATCTGGGCGCGCCCCTCAACGGTGGGGGCCGAGCGCATGCTGACATAGGTGCGCAATGGCTCCATGGCGGGGCGCCCCGTCATCGCTTCGATATCGGCTTGGGTTGGCCCGGTTTCCACATAGGTACGGCCATCGCGGCCGATCGTCTCCCAGGCGACCAGTGACTGCGCGCTGCCCGAGCTGTTGGGATTGGCCGGCGGTGCGGTACCGTCGGTGGCGATGGCGTCGAGCTGCTGGAAGAAGGCGTCCGCCGCGCGCAGGCCACCCTGCAGCAGCACGCCGTTGAAGAGGACGGCCGCCGTGACGCCAACGGCGACAAGGCTGAGCAGAAACGACACCCGTCGCGGCAGGCGGCCAAACAGCTTTCGCGAAACGAACCGAACGCTGAGCACGAGCACAGTGCCCACCGCAACGAGCATAAGAGCCGGTACCAGCGCGACCAGCACGACGAGAAACGGATCGGTATTGTCGGCCGGCGGCTGGTTCATCGCGGCGCGCACGGCATTCTGCCAGCCCGTCGTCTGGTAGAGCGAGAACAGGGTTATGGCAGCGGTGACGATGCCGATACCCCAACCCAGCCAGCGTCCCGTTTTCCCGGCAGGCCAGCGCAGGCCCAGATATTCCCATATCCACTGGATGACAGCGCCGATGGCATAGCCGGCGGCGAAGCTGACGCCGGACACGACGCCCTGCACGAGATAGGCACGCGGCAGGAGCGACGGGGTCAGCGACATGGAAAACAAGAGGAGGCCGACAACGATGCCGGGTTTGGAAATCTCCTTGATGACCCTGGTCAGCCAGGACGTCTGATGCAGGTCGATACCGGCCGGCTCCGCGGATGACGCCTTGTCGATCAGTTCGGCCTCCTGCCTTTGCACGATAGATAGTGCCGGGATCGGCGGCAGTTGCCGCGGAAGGCCAGCGGAGTGCGCGGCCGCGTCGGCTCGTCCGCCGCGAAGCGCGGTGGCGGATCGGCGAGACCTGCGACCCGGCCGTCAGCCCGGAGGGGTGAAGTTCGGCGGCGGATTTCCGATCGTCGCGGCGGAATGCGGCGCCGGTTGTGGCGCGGGCTGCGGAGCCGGTGCCGGGCTGGCGTGGGCCGCTTGCGCCGCCTCGGCCGCTCTGGCGGCCCGTTCGGCGGCCGCTGCTGCCTTGCTGGCACTGGTGGCTGCGTCGTCGCGCTCCCTGTCCTTGGGGTCGCGCAACTGCTTGAACACGTAAAGCGGGAGCAGGATGGCGGCGATCAGGCTACCGAGCCAGACCAGCAGCGTCGCTGCCAGGAGGTTGGCAACGCCGCCCACATCCATGCGGACCAGCAGCGCATCGGTGACGATGAGGCCGAAGAAAATCGTGACCAGGGCGATGCCACCGACGAGTTGCGGTATCTGCCGGAGCGAGATCTTGGTGACAAGGGGACCGGCGAGCGTCTGGAAGGCGGAGAATATCAGCACCGCCAGGATGAAGCCCTGGAAGTCGATCTGGAAGCCCGGCAGCAGCAGAACTGCAGCAAGCAGGCCCACGGCATTGGCGATCAGGTAGGCGACAAGAGACAGCAGTAATCTAATCAACTTGTAATCTCCTCGAACGACTGTTCAAACCCTGGAGACCGGCGCGTTAAGCCACGCCTTATGTTGTAGAAGACTTGTACCCGGAAGGTTACGGCTATCGTGGGCCTGTGTCCACCACAGAATGGGTGGGGCGAGACCTGACGGGCGCGTGCTACTGGCCGTAATGCTCGGCCACGGCCTCGATTTCCTCCGGCTCGAGCCGGTGCGGCCCTTCCTCCAGCGCGTCCTCGACCACCTTGGCCATCACCTCGGCATGGCGGCCGCCGCGCTCGGCGCCGTGCTTCTGGAACAGTTCGAGCTGCAGGCGCAGGTAATCGACAGGCTGGCCGGCGAGGCGTGGGAAGTCGACGCGGCCGGTGGGACCATGGCAGGTGTCGCAGGCTGGCACGTCGCGCGAGACGATGCCCTCGCGGGCGATGCGGGCGCCCAGTTCGTTATCGGCCGCCGGCCCGACGGGCAGGCGCTGGCCGAAGGTCTGGGACAATTCAGCGATCTGGGCGTCGGTCAATTGCCGGGCGGCCGCCATCATCGTGCCGCTCTGGCGGCTGCCGTCGCGGAAGGCGGCGAGGGCGTCGGCGAGATATTGCGGGCTCTGGATATCAAGGCGCGGGAAGGCATTGTCGCGCCCCTCCCCGGTTTCTCCATGGCAGGAGGCGCAGGTGCCGGGATCGGCATCGCCATGGGCCAGGGCAGCGTATTCGATGGCATTCATGGTCGGAAGGCGCCGCACGAAGGCGACCATGTCCCAGACCTCGTCGTCGCGCATGAGGCTTGGCCAGGCGGGCATGGCGGAATGGCGGATGCCGTATTTGATGGTCTGGAACAGCCGGGCCTCGGGCCGCCAGGCGGTCAGTGCCGGCGGGCGTGGCGACATGTCCTCGGCAAAGCGTGCAGCCGGCGCTTCCGGACTGCCATGACAGGCGGCGCAGACGAGCTGGAAATGCCCTGCCCCGCGCCGGATGCTGGCGGGATCGTCGAGATCGGGCACGCCGGTCATGGCCGAGCGCAGGGCGATGGACTGGCGCGCGGCGGTCTGGCTGTACCAGTCGACAATGGCGTTGCTGCCCGGCCGAGCGCTGTGGTCGATGAGCCCGCTGAGCGGCAGGGCCAGGATGAAGAAGGCGCCGGCGGCGGCACTGGCGAGAACGAGGGGGATGCGCTTCATGAGAGTGCCGGCCGCCTCAGGGCCCGTGCCACCAGCGTCAGGCCGCCGAGCAGATAGATGATGCCGCCGATGGCCAGCATGATGACGCCGCCCACCTGCTGGTCGGCCATTTGGGACAGCCCGAAGGGACTATGATGCGCATGGCCGGGATAGATCGGGCGCGGCGCGAGGCCGATCAGCGCGCCGAGCAGGGTCATATGCATGGAGGTGAAGAACAGCGTCAGCGCCCCGGCAAGGGCGGCGCTTTCCCGGCGGCCGGCGGGTGCGGCGAGGGCCAGCACCCAGACCAGCAGGGAGGCTATGGCGAATGAGGCCTGCTCGTAGGTGAGCATCCAGCCGGAGGTGCGCGAGGCGTGGTGCAAGGCCGGCGTGTGCCAGCCCCAGACAATGACGAGATCGAAGAGGCTGACGGCGATGGGCAGGGCCAGTTGCGAGCGGAAGAGAGGATGATCGGCGACAAGAGGGGCGAGGCCCGCAGCCAGGATGGGCACGGCAATGCCGACAACGCCCATATGCAGCGCCATATGGGCGGCGAAACTCTCCGGAACGAGGCGGGGCAAGGGACCGGCCCAGGCGGCGATCAATAGGACGACGCCGAGCCCGATAAGAACGCGCGGGCTCATCGGCAGGTCTCGAGATAGAGCATGGGAATGGTAACGTAGATCACCGCTACTGCCGAGAGAACGCAGAGCATTAGCGCCACGTGGCTCAGGAAGCGGTGCCGCTCCTCGGGGGTGTTGTGCTCATATTCGAAATCGTCGTCGGTGAGGCTGCGATCGTGCACGCGCCAGAGCCGGATGCTGGACCAGAAGATGCCGCCCAGCGCGAGCACTGTGACCACAATAACCAGCGTGCGGATGTCGCCGAGCGGCGCGTCGCGGCCCAGCTTTTCGCAATAGATGGCGGCAGCAACGTAGCAGGCAAGGAAATGCAGCGCCCAGATGGTGGGCGAGATGATGACGCTCCACAGATCCGTGCCGGATCCGGTCTCGCGCCTCACTTCCTTGGTGACGTGGTCCTGCTCGCTCATGTCAGGTATGGAAAGCCTCCGATGACCAGCGCGGTCAGCACGCCGCTGAAGGCTGTAAAGTGCCAGTAGAGCGCGATGTTCCACAGATCGGCATCATGTGTCGGCGTCGCCTTGCGGTAGACGAGGCGCGCGAGGCCATAGGCTTGCATGATGAAGCCAGCGATGAGGTGTCCCAAAACCCAAAGGACCAGGCACCAGACAATGGCCGGATAAGAATTGGTCGTCGGGTCGAGCCCGGTCGTCCAGGGGCCTGCGGCCAGCGCGAAGCCTGATGCAATGGTGGCGACGAGGCTGGCGCCTAGCAGGAGCTGAGCCATGCCCGACTGGCCCTTGCCGTTGATGATGCGGGCGCCCAGGGTCAAGCCCCAGGTGAGCAGCACCAGGAGGCCGGCTACCATGGGCCAGAACCAGCCGGGCCCGTCCACGCCTTCGGGCGGGAAATTGGGATGGATGGTCCAGAAGAAGAAGTAGCCGAAGAGCAGCGCGAGGAAGGCGGTGAGGTCGCCCGTCATGGTGATGAACATGGCCCACCAGCCGGTGGACTTGTAGCCCGACACATAGAGCGGCAGGCGCTCGCCGCCGCCAATATCCTTCGTCTGCTTTTCGGGAATTTCGGCCGTGCCGGTCCAGAGCCAGCGCAGCACCGCGACCAGGAAAACGACGCCGCCAAGCGCCGTGAGCAGCCACCACTTGAAGGTCATGAAGATAAAGACCATGCCAAGACCGATGGCGGCGATCATCGGCAGCCAGCCCGGCCCGCCGACGCGCAGGACCTGGATGGGCTGGGCGTCGAGCACTGATGTCACCAGGGTCTCGCGGCGGCCTTCCTTTGCGTCCGCGAGGAGACCTTCGCCCTCGTCGATCTTGCGCAGGAGGTCCTTGTCGTCCCACAGGGGGTAGCGGGAATTGATGCGCGGAATGGAGCGCATGCCCCAGCTATCGCCGAAGCGGGCGGCCCATTCGAGCGTGCCGGCATTCCAGACGTTACGCTTGACCTGGGGCTGGTCCTTCTTGGGGCGGACACAATCCCACACGAGCAGCAGGAAACCGGCGGCGAAGATGAAGGCGCCGACCGAGGAGATCATGTTGAGTTCGGTCCAGCCGCGCTCGGCGCCATAGGTGTAGACACGGCGCGGCATGCCCAGCATGCCGGTGAGGTGCATGGGCAGGAAGGCGGTGTTGAAGCCGATCATCATCAGCCAGAACGCCCAGATGCCGAGCTTGCGCGAGAGCTGCTTACCCATGACCAGCGGGTAGTAATAGTAGACGCCGGCCATGACCGGGAACAGCATGCCGCCGATCAGCGTGTAATGCAGGTGGGCGACGATGAAATAGCTGTCGTGAACCTGGAAATCGAAGGGCGCGACGGCGACCATGACGCCGGTCAGCCCGCCGATGATGAAGATGGCCAGCGCGCCGAGGCAGAACAGCATAGGCACCGAGCGCACCACCGTGCCCAGCATCACCGTGGCGATGAAGGCAAAGATCTGGATGCCGGTGGGGATGGCCACGGCTTCCGAGGCGGCCGAGAAAAAGCCCAGCGACACCGACGGCAGGCCGGTGGTGAACATGTGGTGCACCCAGAGGCCGAAGCTGAGGAAACCAGTTCCCAGCGCCGAGAGCACGATCCAGGAATAGCCCGTGATCTCGCGCTGCGCGAAGGTCGGGACGATCATGGCGAGCAGCGCAATGGCCGGCAGGAAGATGATGTAGACTTCGGGATGGCCGAAAATCCAGAACAGGTGCTGCCAGAGGATCGGGTCGCCACCACGCGTCACGTCGAAGAACGGCCAGTCGAGCAGGCGTTCGAGCTCGAAGAGGATGTCGCCGGCAATCAAGGGTGGGAAGGCAAAGAGGATCATGCCGCCCACGACCAGCACATACCAGCCATAGAGCGGGGTGAGGTTGATATGCATGCCCGGCGCGCGGCACTTGAGCACGCCGACGATCAGTTCGACGGCCGCGGCGATGGAGGCGACTTCGATGAAGCTCAGGCCCAGCAGCCAGATATCGGCGCCGATGCCTGATTGCTCGGTCGACAGCGGCGGATACATGAACCAGCCGGCATCGGGGGCGGAATTGAAGAAGATCGAGCCGCAGACGAAGACGCCGCCGATGAGATAGCACCAGAAGCCGAAGGCCGAGAGGCGGGGAAATGGCAGGTCTCGCGCGCCCAGCATGCCGGGCAGGATGAGGATGGCCACCGCCTCGAAGATCGGCACGGCGAACAGGAACATCATCACCGTGCCGTGCAAGGTGAAGACCTGGCTGTAGAATTCGGAAGTGACCAGCGTGCTTTCGGGCACGAAGAGCTGCATGCGGATGATCAGAGCCAGCGCCCCGCCGAACAACATGAAGGCGAAGGCAGCGGCGAAGTACCAGAGCCCGACCACCGAATTGTTGACGTCGGACAGGGTGCGCCAGCCGCCGGGGTTTTCCCAGACCTTCGCCAGTTGTTCGGTCTCGGCGCTCTTGTCGGTCATTGCAGATCCAGCAGGTAGGAAACGAGGGCCGCGCGTTCGGCGTCGGGAAGGCTGTCATAGCCGGGCATGCGCACGTCGGGCTTGATATGCTTGGGGTCGAGCAGCCAGCTCGCGAGATTTTCGGCCGTGATCGGCAAGGTGCCGGCTGCCATGGTGCGGCGGCTGGCAAAATGGGTGAGATCGGGCCCGACCGCGCCGCCGGCGCTGGTGCCGCGCACGGCATGGCAGGCGCCACAGCCGGACGCGATGAAGAGATCGTGGTTCGGCGGTGCATCGACCGGGGTCGCTTCGCCCTCGAGAAAGGCCGCGAAATCCGCCGGTTCGTGCACGACGACCGGAAAAGCCATCAGTGCGTGCGAGGGGCCACAGAATTCGGCGCAGACGCCGCGGAAGACGCCCGGCTCAGTAGGCTTCAAGCGCCACAGATTGGTGCGGCCGGGAATGACGTCGATCTTGCCGCCCAGATTGGGGATCCAGAAGGAATGGATGACGTCGGTGGAATTGAGCACGAATTCTGCCGTCTGCCCGACCGGCAGATGCAGTTCGTTTGCCGATTGGACGACGGAGCCGTCGGGCAGCTCATAGGCGATGCGCCACCAGTATTGTTCGGCCGTGACATGCACGCGCAGATCGGCGCCTTCCGTGCGCACCCAATCGGGCAGGAGCGCCAGTCCGAAGATCAGCAGGGCAGCCAAAGTGATGGACGGGAAGGCGACGCCGCCGATGAGAATGAAGCGGTCAGCGAAGCGCTCGGTCTTGGGCCGCTCCTTGCCCAGGACGGCATAGACCGTGATGCCCATCACGATGAGCCAGATGACAACCGTGCCCGCGGCCATGACCCAGAACAGGTTGGCGACGGCGGCGGCGTCCTCGCCGGCAGGATGGAGCATGCTCTGTTCGGAAACGCAGGCAGACAGAAGCGGCACGGTCGCCAACAAGGCCCCGCACCGCAAAATACCCAGCCACCATCGCCCCTTGCCCATGCACCCCCGCAAATTCGCTCGATGTGGAACGCAATGGCGCTAAGTGAGTTCCACAAAAAGAAAATTCAGGAGAAAACCATGCCCCAGCCCCGCGCCTATTCCGGCGTCCAGATTGCCTTGCACTGGATCATCGCGGCGCTGCTGCTGGTGCAGCTCACTATAAATACCGATATGCAGCGGGCCTTTGCACAGCGCCTGAGCAGCGGAACCCTGCCTGAAAATACCGGCGCCATATTTCACGCTGCCATCGGCATCCTTATCCTGGTGCTGGCGCTGATCCGGCTATCGATCCGCACGACGCGCGGCGTGCCGGCGCCGCATGACAATCACCCGCTCATCAACATGCTGAGCCATGCCACGCATCTGCTGCTTTATGGTTTTCTGTTCTTCATGCCAATAACCGGCGCACTGGCCTGGTTCACCGGTATCGAGCTGGCGGGCGTCATGCACGAACTCGGCCGGTTGGTACTGATCCCCGCGATCTTGCTGCATCTGGGTGGCGCGCTGTTCGAGGAGCTGGTGCTCAACAAGCGGGTCATCAAGCGCATGGTCAGGGCAAAGCTGCCCTGACCTCGAGCGGCCCTGCCCTTATTCAGGCAGGGCATAGGCGATGAAATAGTCGCCGATGGGCGTTCCCATGAAATCGTGGCCGCCCGCATTGATCACCACGATCTGCCTGCCGCCCGCCTGATAGGTCATCGGTGTCGCCTGGCCACCAGCCGGCAGATCGACCTGCCAGATGGTCTCGCCCGTATCGACATCGATGGCGCGGAAGAGATCGTCGGTGGCGGCGCCGATGAAGAACAGGCCGGACGCGGTGATCACGCCACCGCCATTGTTCGGCGTGCCGATATCGACCGGAAGCATGGACGGGATGCCGAAGGGGCCGTTCTTGCGGGCCGAGCCGAAGGGCTTGTCCCACAGGGTCTGGCGCGTTTCGAGATCGATTGCCGCGATCCCGCCATAGGGCGGTTCCTTGCAGAGCAGCCCGGTGAAGGGAACTCGCCAGCCGGCATTGACGCGGATGCCATAGGGCGATTCCGCCTGCGGGCTGATCGAGCCATGCGAGCCCGAGCCGGCGTCGGGATTGTAGGAGGGGTTGTTGAGCGACACGACACCCATCTCATCCACTTCCTCGCGCGGGATGAGCTGGTTGAAGTTTGGCATGTTGTTGTAGTTGGCGATCAGGAGGCCGTTGACCGGATCGACGGCAATGCCACCCCAGTCCGATCCGCCATTATAGCCGGGGAACTGGATCCAGGGCGTATCCACGGTCGGCGGCGTATAAACGCCTTCATAGGACGCCTGGCGGAACTGGATGCGGCACCAGAGCTGGTCGAGCGGCGTCGCGCCCCACATCTGCTGCTCCGTCAGCACGGGCTTCAGCAGGTTCGGGAAGTCGGTCACATAGGGCTGGGTGGGCGAGAGGCGATCGGGCTCGACGCCGCCCTGGGGGGCGGGACGTTCCTCGATGGTCACCAGTGGCTCGCCGGTTTCGCGGTTGAGGATATAGAACTGTGCCTGCTTGGACGGCATGATGATGGCCGGGACGGGACCGGCATCGGTCGGGAAATCCACCAAGGTCCCCTGCCCGCCCAGATCATAGTCCCAGATGTCGTAGTGGACGGTCTGGTAGTGCCAGGCGACTTCGCCGGTTTCCACGTCGAGCGCGACGATGGCGGTTGAATAGGTGTTCTCGGCCTCGGAGCGGTCACCGCCCCAATAGTCGACGGCCGAATTGCCCATGGGCAGGTAGACCATGCCCAGCTCGTCATCGCCCGAGGCGATGGTCCACATGTTGGGCGTGCCTTCGGTGTAGATCTCGCCATCGGGGGGCAGGCCATTTTCGCCCGGACGGCCCATGTCCCAGGCCCAGTCGAGTTCGCCGGTGACGGCATTGAAGCCACGGATGACGCCGGAGGGCGCGCTGCGCTCCTGGTTGTCCGAAACCTGGCTGCCGACGACGAGCACGTCGCGCACCAGGGTGGGCGGCGAAGTTGGGGCGTAGAAGCCGGGCGCCGCGTCGCCAATGCCTTCCATAAGATTGACCATGCCGCCATTGCCGAAGTCCGGGCAGAGCTGGCCGGTCTCGGTATCGAGCGCGATCATGCGGGCGTCATGGGTAAGGTTGACGACGCGGGTGGCGCAGAGCTCGCCTTCAACGGCGGCCGGGTTTTCGAAGTAGACGAGACCGCGGCAGGAGGCGTTGTAGCCCACCGCATCGGGCGAGACCTCGGGGTCGAAGGTCCAGAACTGGGTCCCGGTCGCCGCGTCGAGCGCAAAGATCTTGTTCAGCGCCGAGCAGATGAACAGGCGGTCGCCCACCTTGACCGGCGTGTTCTGGTTGCCGAAAGGCTCGTCATTTTCCGGCAGATCGCCGGTGCGGAATTCCCAGAGCTTTTCGAGCCCGCCGACATTGTCCTTGTTGATCGCGTCGAGCGGAGAATAGCGCAAAGCCGCGTGGGTGCCGCCATAGGCCGGCCAGTCGGCGCCGACTTCCAGCGCGACATAGGTGGGGCCGGTTTCGGCCGGCGCCTCGGCGACTTCGGCTCCAGCCGGAGCGGGAGTTGCGGCAGGGGCGGCAGGGGTCTGCCCGGCCGGTTCGCTTATCGGTTCTCCCGGCGTTTCAGTCGCAGGTGGGGCGACCGGTGCTTCGGGCTGGGCCGCCGGGTCACCGGCTTCCTGGGCGATCGAGGGACCAACGCCATGCTGGACCACGCCGATCGTGCCGACCGCCCCGGCCATGGTGACCATGGCAGCAGCAGCCGCGGTGCCGAAGCGGCGGATGGAGCCGCGCAGGACCGGCAGCGTTGTGAGGATCAGCAGCAGGACGACCGTAGGCGCCACGAGGCGCGGCACCTGGGCCCAGCCGTTGAAACCGGCTTCCCAGAGCGCCCAGACCACTGTGGCGGCATAGGTGATCAGATAGATCCAGAGCGCCGTGATGTCGGTTCGGAACAGGAACCAGGCGGTGAGGATGAGACCGATGCCGGCCGGGAGGTAATACCACGAGCCGCCCAGGGTGATGAGCCAGAGCCCACCAGCGGCAATCGGGAGGCCGAAGACCAGCAGAACCAGCGCGACGAACATCGTCCACCAATAGCCAATTCCTCTGCGCCGTGCGTGCGGTGAGAGCTCTCCAGTCATCCATGCCTCCAGTCAGTTGATCTGGAGGGAACGCCTCAATGCTGACACAGTTCCGCCGCCGCCCGGACTTTAACCTGTCATGCCAGGCGCCTCAGAAATGCAGCGGTTTCAACCTCATCCGGGTCGAGACCAGCAACCGGCTTGAGGCGGCCGCTGCGGCGGAGCCGACCCTCCTGCCAGTGTTCGGGGATGGCGGGATGCACATAGGACTGGCGGCAAACGGTGCGTGTATTGCCCAGTTGCGCCGCGACCTGGTCGATGACCGCATTCATGGTGCGGGCCTGGGCGGTCTTGGTTTCCGGCACTTCGGTATCGGCAAAGAGGCCGAAGGAGCGCACGGTGCCCGCCCAGGTGCGGAAATGCTTTGCGGTGAATTCGGGCCCTGCGAAAGCGGCGAGATAGTCGTTCACGTCGCGGGACGAGATCGAGCAATACTGGCCTTCGTTTTCGTATTTGAACAGATGCTGGCCAGGCATGTCCTGCAGCGATTTGAGGATATTGGCGATCCGCCGGTCCGCCATCTGCAGGCGCCATTCCTTGCCGGACTTGCCCTTGAACTGGAACTGCAGCCGATGGCCGGTGACCTCGACATGCTTGCGGCGCAGCGTGGTGAGGCCAAAGCTCTTGTTCTCGCGCGCATAGGCCGGATTGCCGATGCGGATAAGGCTGTTGTCGAGCAGCCAGACCACCGAAGCGATGACGCGTTCGTAGCAGAGGCTGCGGCGCCGCAGGTCGCGCTCCACCTGCTCGCGCAGGCCGGGAAGGACCCTGGCGAAGGCCCCCAGCGTTTCGAACTTAGTGGTGCTGCGATGCTCGGTCCAGCCAGCATGGTAGCGGTATTGCTTGCGACCCTTCTCGTCGCGGCCGGTCGCCTGGATATGGCCGCAGGCATCGCGGCAGATCCACACATCGGTCCAGGCCGGGGGAATGGCGAGGGCCCGGATGCGCGCGAGTTCGCTGGCATCAGGCCGGCCACCGTCGTCAGCGCGATAGGAAAAGCCGGTGCCGCTGCGCCGCCGGCGCCAGCCGGGTTCCTCGTCGGAGGAAAAGGCGAGCGTGGGCGCGGGGCCGATTTCATCGGCGCGCATCCGGTCGAGCACTATCCTTGCCAGTTTCATCGGTATCGCCTCGTGATGGGCCCTTAATGATCGGGCCAGCCGAGGCGTTCCCGACGCCCGCAAAGGTGAACGGAACGCGGATGGGGAAGCGGCGTTGAGTCGGCGAGTTGAGTCAGGAGTCCTCAAATGCCCGCAACCCGCCCGATCTGGAAAGGCCAGCTCCGCCTGTCGCTGGTGTCCATCCCGGTGGAATTGTTCACCGCCGCACGCTCCGATGCCAAGCCGAGCTTCCGGCAGATCCATGAGCCCACCGGCAAGCCCATCCATTACGAAAAGGTGGTGGCGGGTGTGGGGCCCGTGGACAAGGACGAGATCGTCAAAGGGTTCGAATACGAGAAGGGTGACTTCGTCCTGCTCACCGATGACGAGATCGACGCGGTGAAGCTCGAAACGCGTAAGACGATGGAGCTGACGCAGTTCGTCGACGCCGACGAGATCGACCCGATCTACTACGACAAATCCTATTTCGTGGTACCGACCGACGAGCTTGCAGAGGATGCGTTCCGGGTGATCCGCGACGCGCTCCGCCAGACCAAGAAGGTCGGGCTCGGCCAGCTCGCAATGCGCGGCAAGGAATATCTTGCCGTGGTCAAGCCCAGCGGCAAGGGCCTGATGCTCGAGACGCTCCACTACCAGGACGAGCTGCGCAAGGCCGACCCCTATTTCTCGGAAATCTCCAACAAGGAGGCCGAGCCGGACCTGCTCGAAGTGGCGACGGCGCTGATCGAGAAGAAGACCAAGGAATTCAACGCCAGCGCCTTCACAGACCACTACCAGGACGCGCTGCACGATCTCATCAAGCGCAAGATGAAGAACAAGGGCCGCAAGATCACCGCCGATGACGACGACGAACCGGCGCGCCCGAGCGGCTCCAATGTGGTCGACCTGATGGCGGCCCTGAAGCAGAGCCTTGAGGGCGGCAGCGCCAAGAAGCCGGCGGCCAAGGCCAGCACGGCCCGCAAGCCCGCCGCCAAGACCGGCACGGCCAAGACCACCGCGTCGCGCTCGAAATCTTCCTCGACCTCGACACGCAAAAAGGCCAGCTAAGCCATGGCCAGCAAGGCGCAGGATCTGCTGAAGGAATACAAGGCCAAGCGCAACTTCGCCAAGACGCAGGAGCCATCAGGCGCCGCGCCCAAGGCGAAGGAAGGACGCGGAACCTTCGTGGTCCAGAAGCACGATGCCACGCGTCTCCATTACGACTTCCGCCTCGAACTCGACGGCGTGCTCAAGAGCTGGGCCGTGACCAAGGGGCCATCCAACAACCCCGCCGACAAGCGTCTTGCCGTGCATGTCGAGGATCACCCGCTCGAATATGGGGGCTTTGAAGGCACCATTCCTGAGGGCGAATATGGCGGCGGCACCGTCATGCTGTGGGATCGCGGCACCTGGGAGCCGGTGGGCGACCTGCATGAGGGCCTCGACAGCGGCGACCTAAAATTCCGGCTTTATGGCGAGCGCCTCAAGGGCGAGTGGGTGCTGGTGCATATGAAGGGCCGCGACACCAAGCGCCGCTCCGGCCCGCCGCGCGAGAACTGGCTCCTCATCAAGCACCGCGACAGCTATGCCCGCGACAAGGATACGCTGACCACGCGGTTCACCCGCTCGGTCGATACCGGCCGTGACCTCAAGCAGATCGCCAGCGGCGCCAAGCCGGTCAAGGCGAGCAAGGTCAAGCCCGATGCCGTCTGGCACTCGGACGGGGACGAGGCTGAAAAGGCCGACCAGACCACCCGCATTCTCGCCAAGGCGAGCAAGGGCAAGGCGCCGGCCTTCCGCCCGGTGCAACTGGCGACCCTCGTGGACAGCGTCCCTGCCGGGGACGACTGGCTGTTCGAGATGAAATATGACGGCTACCGGTGTCTCGCAGCCGTGGAGGGCGACAGCGTGCGGCTCTACACTCGCTCGGGCCTCGACTGGACCGACAAGTTCGGCGCGCTGGTGGAGCCCCTGCAGAAGCTGAAGATCGGCTCGGCGCTGATCGACGGCGAAGTCTGCGCCTTTGACGGCAAGGGCAGGACCGATTTTTCGACCCTGCAGGACGTGCTCTCGAACGGAGGGCGGCTCGAATTCTTCGCCTTCGATCTCCTGGAAGCCGATGGCAAGGACCTGACCAAGCTGCCGCTGATCGAGCGCAAGGAGCGGCTGCAGACCATTCTTGGGAGGTCGATCAAGAACAGCCCGATCCAGTATTCTTCGCATGTCGCCGGCCATGGCCAGAAGGTGCTCGACGCGCTTTGCCGCGAGGGCCATGAAGGGGTGATCGCCAAGAGCGCCAACGCACCCTATCGCGGCGACCGCACCAAATCCTGGCTCAAGATCAAGTGCCTAAAGCGGCAGGAATTCGTCATCGGCGGCTGGTCCCCTTCGACCAAGCGCCGCGGCTTTGCCTCGCTGCTGCTGGGCACTTGGGAAAACGGCAAGCTGCTTTATCGCGGTCGCGTCGGCACCGGCTTCAACCACGACACCCTGCTGGAGCTCGACGCGAAACTGGCGAAGCTCGCGACCAAGGCCTCACCGTTCGAGGCCGTGCCGCGCGATCGCGTCCGCGGGGTAAAATGGGTGGAACCGACCCTCGTGGCCGAGATCGCTTACACCGAAATGACCAGCGACGACATTCTGCGGCATCCGAGCTTCATCGGGTTGCGCGGCGACAAGCCGGCCAGGGAGGTGAAAATGGAGAAGCTCCAGCCCATCGAGGACGATGGCGAAGCCGTTGCCGAAAAGCTCGGCGTCAGGCTGACCTCACCGGACCGCGTCGTCTATGCCGGACAGGGCATCACCAAGTCGCAGCTCGTCGCCTATTACGAAGACGTCGCCAAGGCCATGCTGCCGCATATCGAGAACCGGCCATTGAGCCTCGTGCGCTGTCCACAGGGACCCAAGGGCCATTGCTTCTTCCAGAAGCATGACACGGGCGGCTTCCCCGACCAGATCCACTCCGGCACCATCATCGAGAAGGACGGCGAGAAGGAAGACTATTTCTTCGTCGACGACCTGCCTGGGTTGGTGGCCGGCGTGCAGATGAACGTGCTCGAATGGCATATCTGGGGATCGCGCTTCGACGATGTCGAAAAGCCAGACCGGCTGGTGTTCGACATCGACCCCGACGAGGGTCTCGACTTCTCACATATCATCAGCGCCGCGCAGGACATTCGCGATCGGCTCAAGGACCTGGGCTATACGAGTTTCCCCATGGTCTCGGGCGGCAAGGGCATCCACGTCATCGTGCCGCTCAAGCCCAAGGCGGAATGGCCGGAAGTGAAGGCCTTCTGCAAGGACTTTGCGCAAGCCATGGCCGACGAGGAGCCGGATCGCTTCACCGCCAACCTTTCCAAGGCCAGGCGCAAGGGGCGGCTGTTCATCGACTACCTGCGCAATGAGCGTGGCTCCACCGCCATCAGCCCCTGGTCAGTGCGTTCGCGCGAGGGCGCGCCTGTGGCCGTGCCGGTGGAATGGGACGAGGTCCCCAGTCTCAAGAAGGCCAACGGCTTTTCATTGGCCGAAGCGGCCGAGCGGGCCCGGAGCAAGCCCTGGCCGAACTATTTCCGGCAAAAGCAGGTGCTGAAGGTCTAGGCGCGGCGGCGCGTACGCACACCCCCACACCCACCGACTGTCATCCCGGCGAAAGCCGGGATCCATCTCGAGATATCAGGATGGGCCCCGGCTTTCGCCGGGGTGACACCGGGTGGGGGTGAACCTCAGACCCCGCCTTCGACAGCTTCTCGCGGCATGCCGGAGAGAATTTCCGGCTTGCCATTGCGGATGATGACGATTTCCTCGAGCCGCAGGCCGAAGCGGCCTTGCAGGTAAATGCCGGGCTCGATGGAAAACACCATGCCTTCATCGAGAACGGTCTCGCTGGTGGCGGTGATATAGGGCGGCTCGTGGATGTCGATGCCGAGCCCATGCCCCGTGCGATGGAGAAAATTCGGGCCATAACCGGCGGCGGTGATGACGTCCCGGGCTGCCTTGTCGACATCGGAAGCCTTCGCGCCGGTAACGGCAGCGGCAAGGCCCGCCTCGACAGCAGCATCGACCACGGCGTGAATCTCGTCATAGCCTTCGGGCTTAGAGCCGAAATAGCCCATGCGCGTCATGTCCGACGGATAGCCATCGAGCCGGCAGCCGGTATCGATCAACACGGCATCGCCGGATTTGAGCTGGGTCGATCCGGTATGATGATGCGGGAAGGCGCCGTTGGGCCCGAAACAGACCGAGCAGAACACAGTCGTCGCGCCATTGGCCTTGTAGAATTCGCCGATCAGTTCAGCCACTTCCGTTTCAGTGATGCCGACTTGCAGCGCGGCAAAGGCGGCTTCCACGGCGCGGTCGTTGAGCAGGTGCGCGGCCTTGAGGCGCCGGTACTCGTCCTCGTCCTTGCGCGAGCGGAGGTAGCCGACCGTATCGCCGGTGAAGCGGCGCTTGGCGCCCGGCAGGGCATCGAGCACCAGCAGCGCGAAATCGGCGCGCATGGTTTCGTCGAGCACAATGGAGGGTGCGCTGCGGTCGATGCCCGTGGCGGCGAGCAGTTGTTCGAGAGCCGCGCCCGGCCCTTCCGCGTCGGTCCAGGGGAAAAACGGCAGGTCGGTATGCTGGCGGGATGAATTCACGTTGAGCGCCGGCATCAGGAAGCCGGCGAAGCTCTGGCTCACGACGAGCATGACCGGCCGCTCGTCGCCATGCGGCGAGAGATCGGCGAGATAGCGCATGTGGCTTGATGGCCCGATGACCAGGAGGTCGGTCGCGGTCTGCGCCATGCGGGCGCGCAGGTTTTCCATGCGGGCGGCAAGAAGGGAATTCATCGGGGGCTCGATCCTCAAAGATGGGAAGGCGAGCCGGGCGGGAGGAAGTACCCGGCTCGGCGCTCTCGTAAAGGAAAGGCGAGCCGGGCGGGAGGAAGTACCCGGCTCGCCAAGGCATGATCGGTGTCGGACCATCGGTGCTGATGGCCCGGACCATGCGATGCGGCGGCCCGAGGGACAGGGCCACCGCAAACTTGCCCGCGACTTAGTTCTTGGTCACGAGGTTGTAGTAGACGAAGTCCGAGTTGGACCCGTTCACATAGCCTTCGACATTGGCGCCCATGGCGATCTGGAGTTGGGCCTGGAACATGATGACGATCGGGCTTTCGGCCTGAACCTGCTTCTGCAGCTCGATATACATCTCGTTGCGGACGTTCTGGTCGGCCTCCGCCAGGGCGGCATTGACCGCGTCATTCATTTCCTGCGGCACGGCCCAGGCATTCCGCCAAGTGGTCGTGGCCGTGTAGTTGTCGTCGGCATTGTTGGAATTGTAGGCGAACGCCTTGGCGTTGGAGTGCGGATCCATGAAGTCCGGGCCCCAATAGAGCAGCATGGCTTCGTGGGTGCGCTCACGATACTTGGTGATCACCTGGGCACCGGTGCCGGGCAGGATCTCGAAGTTGATGCCGGCCTCGGCAAAGCCGGCCTGCAGCGACTGGGCGATATCGGTGAACGGCGCGGAATTGATCACGTCGAGGGTGACGTTGATCGGAGTAGTCACGCCGGCATCGGCCAGGATCTGCTTGGCCTTTTCGACGTCATAGGTGAACGGGGTCTCGTCATAGGAGCCGGGGAAACCCTTGGGCCAGAAGGCCTGGTGCTTTTCCATCTGCCCCTTGAGGATGGTCTCGGTCATGCCGTCATAATCGACGAGGTAACGCGCGGCTTCCCAGACGGCCGGCGGGGTCAGTTCCTCGGTCTTCTGGTTGAACGAGAGGAAGTGCACGGCAGCCTGCGGGAAGGCTTCGACCTTGATGGTGTCGCCGAGGCCGGCGATCTGGTCCGGGGTCAGGTTCTTGGCCATGTCGACGTCGCCCGAGGTCAGCAGCAACTGCTGGGTGGCGGCTTCGGCGACGTGGCGGATCAGCACCTGCTTCATAGCCGGAGCGCCGTTCCAGTAGGTCTCGTTGGCGGTGAGGCGCACGAGCTCGGCCGGGCGGTAGTCGGTCAGGACGAACGGGCCGGAGCCGGCCGAATTGGTGTTGAGCCAGGCATTGCCCCAGTCGCCATCGACTTCGTTCTGCATGACCAGAACTTCGTCGACAATGGCGCCGGGACGGGCGGCCAGCACGTTGAGCACGAAGGCCGAGGCGAAGTCGCCGGTCCACTTGACGGTGACGGTGTTGCCATCAACGGTCACCATTTCGTCGATGTTTTCCGGGGTCCAGCCGAGCTGGGTCAGGATGAAGGCCGGGGTCAGGTTCAGCGTCACGACGCGCTTGAACGAGAACAGCACGTCCTCGGCGCGCACCGGATTGCCCGAGGCGAAGGTGGCGCCGTCGCGCATGGTAAAGGTCAGGGTCTTGGCTTCTTCGTCGGCGACCCATTCGGAAGCAAGGCCCGGCGCCAGGACGGTGGTGTCCTCGGCGGCATACTGGACCAGCTTGTCATAGAGGTTGGCGTTGATCTCGCCAGCCGAGAATTCATAGGCTTGGGCCGGATCGAGCGCGACGATGTCGTCGATGTTCTGGGCAATGACCAGCGCATCTGCGGGGGTCGCGGCATAGGCGGCGGTGCCTGCCAGCGGCAGGGCGAGCGCGGATGCCAGAAGGGCAGCGCGGAAGAGCTTCATTTGCGTTTCTCCTTTGAGGTGACTTTCTTGCGGACCGGCTTGTTGGCGCCGGTTTTCGGTGTGCCCAGGGCCGACCGTGGTTGGGCCGTCGAGCGAAAGAGGGCGAGCGTGCCGGTCCAGAGCAGCCGGGCCGGCTTGTCGGTATGGTTGGACCAGGAATGGGGACGATTGCCGCGGAAATGCAGGCTGTCGCCTGCCTCCATCAGCATTTCCTCGCCATCGAGCCGCTGGGTGATGGCCCCTTCGAGCACGAAGAGAATTTCCTCGCCCTCATGCGCCACCGTCTCCGAGCGGTAGCCGGGCGGCACGGTCATCAGGAAGCTCGAGAGCTGGTTGCCGGGAAAATCGGCGCCCAGCCGCTCATAGACGATCGAGGAGCCGTCGATGGAAAAGCGGTTGCGTTCGCCGTTGCGGGTCAGCGCATTGTGGGTAGCCGGGGCGGCAACGAAGTAGTCGATGGACACGCCAAGCGCCCTGGCGATCTGCGCCAGCGTGCCCAGCGAGGGGGTCGCGTGATCGCGTTCGACCTGGCTCAGATACCCCACCGAGACCTCGGCGGCCTCCCCTAGCTCCATCAGCGTCATATGCTGCTGGCGGCGGCGTGCACGGATCAGCGCACCCACCTTGGGATGCCCCTCCTCCTTGCTCGCCAGCGCTCCCGCCATGGACTGCTCCTACCAAAATTTTTTTGATATAAGCAAAGTTTCTTGTATGGTGGAAGCGAAATATGAAGCTTCTGCGACCCGCCAGTGGACTATGCCGGCGGCGCTAGAATATTGTTTTCCAAAGAGGTTTTCCGAGTGGCGATCGACCAGCAATCTGCCCCGCCGCCCCTGGCGCCCGGCTTTCCCAGCCGGCGCATGCAGCGCGTGGCCGTCGATCTCGGCAGCTTCATCGTCACCCTCTGCCTCACTTTTCTGGGCCTCATGGCCATCACCTTCTTTATCGGCCGCGTCATTCCCATCGACCCCGTCCTCTCGGTGGTCGGCGACCGCGCCACGCAGGCGCAATATGACGCTGCCAAGATCGCCATGGGGCTCGACCAGCCCCTGTGGCAGCAGTTCATCTCCTATGTGGGAAATGTACTTACGGGTGATCTCGGGCGCTCGATATCGACCGGCCGGCCGGTGGCCGAGGACCTCGCCCGCTTCTTTCCGGCCACGTTCGAAATGGCGACCTTGGGCATCATCATCGGCGTCGCCCTGGGCGTACCGCTCGGCGTGACTGCGGCGGCTCGGCAAGGAAGCTGGCTCGACCAGGCCATCCGCGTCGTGGGCCTCCTCGGCTATTCCGTGCCCGCCTTCTGGCTGGGGCTCGTTGGCCTCGCCATCTTCTACGCGCGGTTACAATGGGTGGGCGGGCCGGGGCGGCTCGACATCTTCTACGATGGGCTCGTCGAACCCGTCACCGGCATGATCCTCATCGATGCGCTGATCCGCGGCGAAACCGACATCTTCTGGAACGCGGTCAGCCACATCATTCTGCCGGCATCGGTGCTGGGCTTTTTCAGCCTCGCCTACATTGCCCGCATGACCCGAAGCTTCATGCTCGACCAGCTCAGCCAGGAATTCGTGACCACGGCGCGGGTCAAGGGCGTCCCGGAGCGAATCGTCATCTGGCGCCACGCCTTCAACCCGATCCGCGTGCCGCTGATCACGGTCATCGGCCTCTCCTATGCGGGCCTGCTCGAGGGGTCGGTGATGATCGAGACGGTATTCTCCTGGCCTGGCCTCGGCAGTTATCTCACCACCGCCCTGCTCAATGCCGACATGAACGCCGTGCTCGGCGCCACCCTCGTCATCGGCGCTGTCTTCATCGTCATCAACAAGGTCTCGGACGTGCTCTACCGCGTGCTGGACCCGAGGGCGCGGTGATGGCCATGTTTTTGTACGCCTCCTATATCGCACCTCCTGCGCTTCCCTCCCCCGTGGGAGGGATTGAGGGTGGGGGTCCGTCATTGGACCACCACCCCACCCCCACCCCAGCTTTGCTAGGCCTTCGGCCAAGCGGCGCTACCCTCCCCTCAAGGGGGAGGGAGGGTAGGAACCTCAACGTTTCAGGCGTGTACAAGCAAGGAGCCACCGCATGACCGCCCGCGACTGGCTCCTCGCCGATAGTCCCACCTCCCGCTGGCAGGCCAATGCGGGCCGCGCCTATCGGGTGTTCACCGCCCTGCTCCGCAACCCGCTGTCGGTGGTGGGCGGGATCATCATTCTCACGCTGCTGCTGACCGCCGCCTTCGCGCCCTGGATCGCGCCCTATTCGCCCACCGGGCAGAATCTGGGCGCCCGTCTCCTGCCGCCCTCGGGCGAGCACTGGATGGGCACGGACGAGCTTGGCCGCGATATCTTCTCGCGCGTCATCTGGGGGTCGCAGATCACCCTCACCATCGTCCTGCTGGTGGCGCTGATCTCGGCGCCGCTGGGGCTGCTCATCGGCGCCATTTCGGGCTATTTCGGTGGCTGGGTGGACCGGGTGCTGATGGGCTTTACCGACATTTTCCTGTCGCTGCCAAAGCTGATCCTGGCCCTGGCCTTCGTCGCCGCCCTCGGCCCCGGCATCAACAATGCCATCATCGCCATCGCCATCACGTCCTGGCCGGCCTATGCGCGCATCGCCCGCGCCGAGACGCTGACCATCCGCAATGCCGAATATATCTCCGCCGTGCAACTGGCCGGCGGCGGGCCGATCCGCATCATTGTCCAGCACATCCTACCGCTCTGCACTTCGTCGATGATCGTGCGCGTCACCCTCGACATGGCCGGCGTCATCCTCACCGCCGCGGGCCTCGGCTTCATCGGTCTCGGCGCCCAGCCGCCGCTGCCCGAATGGGGCGCCATGATCTCGCGCGGCCGCACCTTCATCCTCGACCAGTGGTGGGTCGCCACTATGCCGGGCATTGCCATCATCGTCGTCTCGCTGGGCTTCTGCTTCCTCGGCGACGGGCTGCGCGACGTGCTCGACCCCAAGAACGAGGGCAAGAGCTGATGTTCATGACCAGTCACCAGCCTCTCCTAGCCCGCAATGCCGTCCTCGGGCTTGACCCGTGGACCTCCCCAAGCGTGTGCTGGATTGCGAGTGGCCCTCGGATCAAGTCCGAGGGCGGCGCAGCGGTTGTGGGGGGTATCCAGGAATGACCTCTCCCCTGCTCGAAGTCGAAAATCTCCGCGTCTCCTTCCCCACCCATTCCGGCCGGGTCGAGGTGGTGAAAGGCCTTTCCTTTACCCTCGGCCGCGAACGCCTCGGCATTGTCGGGGAATCGGGCTCGGGCAAGTCGATGACCGGGCGCTCGATCCTCAAGCTCATTCGCAAGCCGGGCGAGGTCACTGCCGATACGCTGCGCTTCGATGGTATCGACATTCTCGACCAGAGCGAAAAGCAGATGCGCGCCGTCCGCGGCGCCCGCATTTCCATGGTCATGCAGGACCCTAAATTCTCGCTCAACCCGGTGATGACCGTGGGCGAGCAGATCGCCGAGGCGCTGGTGACGCATCAGAAGCTGGGACGCCGCGAGGTGCAGCAGCGCATTCTGGACATGCTGCATGCCGTCCGCATCAACGATCCGGAGCGCGTGGCCAAGCTTTATCCGCACGAGGTTTCGGGCGGCATGGGGCAGCGCATCATGATCGCCATGATGCTTATACCGGAGCCGGAGCTATTGATCGCCGACGAACCGACCTCGGCGCTCGATGTGTCGGTGCAGGCGCAGGTGCTCGACATCATCGACGATCTCGTCACCCGCAAGGGCATGGGCCTCATTCTCATCAGCCATGATCTGGCGCTGGTCAGCCGCTATTGCGACCGCATCCTCGTCATGAATGCGGGCCGCGTGGTCGAGGAATGTGCCGCCGGCCAACTCGAGCAGGCGCAGCATCCCTATACGCGGGGCCTTCTGGCCGCCATGCCCGTCATCGACGAGACCCGTGACGAACTTCCCGTGCTCGACCGCACGCAATGGGCCGGCACATGACCGCGATCGACCTCAAAAACCTCGATATTTCCTATGGCGACACCAAGGTCGTCCACGGTGTCGACCTCGCCATTGCCGAGGGCGAAAGCTTTGCCCTCGTGGGCGAATCCGGCTCGGGCAAATCCACCATCCTCCGCGCCATTGCGGGGCTGGCACCCGACTGGACCGGCTCGATTTCAGTGCTCGGCCAGAAGCGCAGCCATCATGTCGACCGCGCCGTGTCGCGCCAGGTGCAGATGGTGTTCCAGGACCCCTATGGGTCCCTCCATCCGCGCAAGACCATCGACGCGACGCTGAGCGAACCGCTGGCCATCCACGGCATCGGCAATCGCGGCGAGCGAGTCGAGGCCGTGCTGCGCCAGGTCGGCCTCGACCAGCGCTTCCGCTTCCGTTTTCCGCACCAGCTTTCCGGCGGGCAGCGCCAGCGCGTCGCCATTGCCCGCGCCCTGATGCTCGAACCCAAGGTGCTGCTGCTCGACGAGCCGACCTCGGCCCTCGACGTCTCGGTGCAGGCGGAAATCCTCAACCTGCTCAAGCGCCTCCGGCGCGAGCAGAACCTCACCTTCCTGCTCGTGACCCACAACCTGCCGGTAGTGAGCTTCCTCTGCGACCGGCTTGCCGTCATGCGCCAGGGCCGCATCGTGGAGGTAGCCGACGTCGCCCAGCTCAAGGCCGGCAGGCTCAGCGAGCCCTATTCCCAGGAATTGCTGGCGGCCACCGCGGGCTGATCGTCTGCGGCCGCCACCTCAAATAGACCCAAGGATCACCCATGACCGATCACACCCCTGCCCTGCTCGCCTTCGACGCCGACATTGCCAAGGCCAAGACGGCCGAGGCGGCCTTCACCGCGCTGCAGGACCTTGCCCGCGCCACGGTCGGCGCCAAGCTTTTCACCATCATGTTGGTGGACATGGAGGCCGAGCTGTCGCGCCGCGCCTATACCAGCGATCCGGTCAGCTACCCGACCTCGGCCACCAAGCCGCTCAACTACGGCCCCTGGTTCGACATCGTTCATGGCAAGCGCGAATATTTCATCGCCAACACCATCGAGGACATCGCCAAGGTGCTGTTCGACCACGAACTGATCAACTCGCTGGGCTGCCAGTCGGTGGTGAACGTGCCGATCATCATCAAGGACGAGCTGGTGGGTTGCATGAACCTGCTCGACGTCGCCGGGCACTATACTCCCGAGCGCATCCAGACCATCCGCGACGTGCTCTCGGTGCCCGCAAAACTAGCCGTGCTCGCCGCCCGGAACTGATCCGGGGCACGTGACTGCAGGGATGTTGGATTTGGCTGGGGTGCTAGGATTCGAACCTAGGAATGGCGGTACCAAAAACCGCTGCCTTACCACTTGGCGACACCCCAACTTGGGGCGGTTCCTACACGGTTCGACGGCGCCGTGCAACTTGATCTCGGGGGCGATAAAAGGTTGTGGGAACCGCTTGAACACTGCCGGGAGCGCAGCTATAAAGCCGCCACATCGCGACGGGGTCGACACCGGTCTGCCCCGCATTTCCCGAAATGTCGCGTGCCCTGACGGAGTATAGCGCAGCCTGGTAGCGCACCTGCTTCGGGAGCAGGGGGTCGAGTGTTCGAATCACTCTACTCCGACCAATCAACCCCGGCGTCTCAGGACGTCGGGGTTTTTCATACCGCAGGGTTTGGCGGGTCGGTCAACGGATCCTGCGACCTATTCGGTCGTTCCGACGCGAGTTCTTGTTACCCCAAGGAGGCGGGCTCCGGTCACTCGGGAGCTCGCCCTGGCATGGCTTAGCTCTCCGCCTCGTCCAAGTTGAACCAGACCGTGGTTGCCTTGGACGCACTGTAATTCCAGATCTTATGCACCCTTGTCGAGCGGAGGCTGACAACGTCGCCACTGTGCAGCACGGTCTGGATGCCATCGATCTCGATGGTCAATTCGCCCTCGATAACCAAACCATATTCAAAGCCGGTATGGGTAATGCCGACAGGTGAATTGCCGATACCTGAGCCATATTCGTTATAAGTGATGGTCACGCCACGCTTGCGATCCTGGCGCAGGATGCGGCGCAAAATGCCGTCGGGTGTTTTGATGAGCGGCATGTTCTGGACGCGAGTGACAGCCTCCTCGGGAGGCTCCTGCAGCTCTCCCGACATCATCTCGGCCAGGGTCAAGCCGAGGTTTCTGCCGATGGCCGTCAGCGAAAGCAGCGACGGCGATGTCATCCCTCGCTCGACCAGGCTCAGCATCGAGGCGCTGATCCCCGATGCATCCGCCAGTTGCTGGATGGTTATGCGCCGCCGCTGGCGCGTCTTGCGGATCTGTTGCCCAATCAGGGCAAAGGTCTTTTCCGTTTCTTCCTGAACGGCGGCCTTGGCGCTTTCCGGGATCGACAGCGATTCCCCATCCATGGTCTTCCTCCCGTTCGTCAGGCCGTCGCCAGTTCCCCCACGCGGAGGCAAGCCGCCATATGGTTGCCGCCAACCTGTCGCGCCATCGGACTGTCCAGTCGGCAGGCGTCCATTGCCTGGGTGCATCGCGGTGCGAAAGAACACCCTTTTGGCAGTCGGCGTAGATCCGGTGGGCTTCCGGTGATGGTCTGCAAAGTCTGTCCTCGCATACCGGCATGGACAGTCGAACTCAAGAGTCCACGTGTATAGGGGTGCGTCGGCGCCAGCAAAACATCTTCGACGGTGCCGGTTTCGACGAAGCGACCGGCATACATGACCGCGACGCGGTCGGAGATTTCGGCGGCAACGCCCATGTCGTGGGTGACGAAGATCAGGGCCATATCCAGCTCCCGCTGCAGCTTGCGCAGCAGCACCAGCAGCTGGATCTGCACGGTCGCATCGAGAGCCGTGGTCGGTTCGTCGGCCAGCAGCACACTGGGATTGCAGGCCAGGGCCAAGGCGATCATAGCGCGCTGGCGCATGCCGCCGCTCATCTCATGCGGGAAATTCTTGAGACGACGCTCTGCCGAGGGGATAGCCACCAGGTCGAGCAGGTCCTTGGCCCGTGCCATGGCGGTGATCTGCGACGTTCCCTCGTGCCGCACGATGGTCTCGGCGATCTGCTCGCCCACCGTATAGACCGGGTCGAAGGCCGTCGCCGGCTCCTGAAAAATCATCGACACGTCCCGCCCACGCATGGCTGATCGCTGCTCGGCATTGAGGCCCGCTATATCGACACCCTTGACCTGGACCTTGCCACCGATCCGCGCGTAACTCGGGATCAGCCCCAGCACGGTGCGCAACATGACCGACTTGCCCGAGCCGCTCTCGCCGATGACGGTCAGCACCTCCCCGCGCCTGAGGGAGAAGCTGATGCCGTTGACGGCGCGAATGGAATTGCCCTCGCGCTGAAAGGTGACGCTGAGGTCTTCGACGTCGACTACGGGCGTGTTTGAAAAGTCAGTCATGGCGTCGCTTTCGAATGACCAGATGAGGGTTGATGCATCAGGCAGGCGGCGAGGTGATCCGGCGATGTGTCGTCCGCGGCCAGCACGGGGTGCTGTTCGGCGCAGACGCCTTCTGCAAAAGCGCAACGCGTGCGAAACCGACAGCCCGATGGCGGGTTGATCGGATTGGGTGGATCACCTGTAATCGGCGGCTCCAACGTGCGCTTGCGCGGGTCAAGGCTCGGCTTGGAGGAGAGCAAGGCCCGCGTATAGGGGTGACGCGGCGCGCCATAGACCTGCTCGACGGGGCCGCTTTCGACCACCTCGCCCAGATACATCACCATGATCCGGTCCGAGACATATTCGATGACGTTGAGATCGTGACTGATGAAGATGTAGGTGAGGTTCAGCTTCTGCTTGAGAGACTGCAGCAGGTTGAGGATCTGAGCCTCCACCGATTTGTCCAGCGCCGAAACGGATTCATCGAGGATCAGCAGGCGCGGCTCCAGCGCCAGTGCCCTGGCGATGTTGACGCGCTGGCGCTGGCCGCCCGAGAGTTCATGCGGATAGCGATTGGCAAAGAGCCGCGCATCGAGCCCCACAAGGTCGAGCAACTCGTTGACCTTGGCCGTAACCTCGCTCGCCTTCATGCCATGCATGCGGGGAGCAAAACCGATGCAGTCGGCAATGGTCATGCGCGGGTTGAGCGAAGCATGGCTGTCCTGGAAAACCATCTGCATGTGACGCCGCAACTGCCCGACACTCATGCCTGGCCCGCCGACAACGTCGCCGTCGAAGACCAGCTCACCGCTGTCGGGCTCGATGAGATGCATCAACAGGCGCGCCGTCGTGGACTTGCCACATCCCGATTCACCCACGACACCCAATACTTCGCCCTTGCCCACGGAAAAGGAAACGCCATCGACTGCATGCACCTTGCCCGTGGCCCGGCCGGCAATGCCCGAGCGGATGGTGAAATGCTTGGTCAGGCCATCGACGATCAGGAGAGGCTGCAAGGGCCCGCCACGGTCCCTGGGCAAGGCAGCGGGATTAGCCATTGTCTTTGACATCGATCGCGCTCCTGAGTCCGTCGCTGATGAGGTTGAAACAGACCGAGGTGATGAAGATCATCAGGCCGGGCAAGGCGGCCAGCCAGGGCTGGATATAGATGGATTGGCGCAGCGAGTTGAGCATCTGGCCCCATTCGGCATTCGGCGGCGGCATGCCCAGACCCAAAAAGCTCAGGCCTGCCGCCAGGATGATGGAAAGCGACGCCAGGCCCGCTGCGTAGACGAGCACGGTGCCAACGATATTGGGCAGGACTTGATGGATGATGATCTCGAAGTCGGAAACGCCGCTCGCACGAGCCGCCTCGATATAGTCCATGTTGCGAACGCGCGTGGTGACCGTTTCGGTGACGCGCACCAGCGAGGGAATGAAGACGATGGTGAGAGCAATCAGGGTCGAGGTGATCCCGGTGCCGATCACGGCGCAGACGGCGATCGCCAGCAACACCGCCGGGAAAGCGTAAAACACGTCCATGGTGCGCATGATCAGTGTGTTGACCAGGCCGCCGCGATAGCCGGCCAGAACCCCAAGCCCGCCCCCGATCAGCAGGGCCACTGCCACCGGCAAGGTGCCCGAAATCAGGGATAGGCGGGCGCCGTGGGCCAGGCGCGCCCACATGTCGCGACCGATTTCGTCGGTGCCGAGCCAATGGTCGGGCGTGCCGATCGGCTTGAGGCGGGCCAGCGCGCTGCCCGTATAGGGATCGGGCGCGATCCAGGGGGCGAACATGGCCATGAACACGATGAGGCCTAGCACAACCATGGCGCCGAGGCTGACTTTGTCGCGCTTGAGGCGACGCCACATGCGCTGGCTGGGCCGCGGGGTTCGAACGACCTCCTCGACCTGGATGGGGCTGAGTTCGTTCATCGGCGCATCCTCGGGTCAATGGCGGCCTGGGCGACGTCGACCGCTAGGTTGACGAGCACAAACATGATGGACAGCACGAGCACCGTGGCCTGGATGATCGGCATGTCATTGGTAAAAATGGCCTGGTTCAGCAGTTTGCCGGTGCCGGGCCAGTTGAAAACCGTTTCGACAAGGATAGAGCCGCCCAGCAGGTAACCGAATTGCAGGCCCATGACGGCCAGCACGGCCGGTGCCGCGTTCTTGGCCACATGCATGCGCACTTGGCGGTCACGCAGGCCCTTTGCGCCCAAGGCCTGGACGAATTCCTGGCTCAGCACTTCGAGCACTGAAGCACGCACCAGGCGACCGACGACGCCCATCGGAATGAGCGACAGGGTAAAGATCGGCATGATCATTGGCCGCCATTGTTCCCAGGTGGTGGGGAAACCCGCCGGGCCCATGCCCTGCGCCGGCAGCAGGTTGAACTGCACCGAAAAGATGGTCACCATCAGGATGGCCAGCCAGTAATGCGGCACCGAAACGCCGGCGATCGACACGAAGGTGAACAGCCGGTCGGGCCACTTGCCAGCATTGAGCGCCGAGATGGCGCCGAAGAGGATGCCGAGGCCAAAGCCGATCACGGCGGAAATCAGGGTGATCTGCAGCGTGTTGAGCATGGCTGCGAAGAGTTCACCAGCGACGGGGCGACTCGAGACCAGCGACACGCCGAGATTGCCGGTCAGCAATTGCCCGAGCCAGAGAAAGTATTGCTCGAACAGGGACCGATCGAGGCCATAGATGCGGTTTATCTCATCCTTGAGGCTTTGCGGGGCGCTTGGCGGCACCAGCATGTCGGCTATGGAGCCGGGCATGATCTGGACCAGCGCGAAGGTGACGAGGGTGACGCCCAAGAGAATGGGTATGACCTGGGTGATGCGTCGAAAGACGAATTGCAGCACGATTGCTCTCCAGTGGGGCAAGGAGAAGCGCCGCCCTGCACGGGCGGCGCGCAAGGTCAGGGTTGCATGTAGACGGTGGTGAGGTCGGTGTACCAAGCCTGAGCTGGAGTATAGCCCTGCACCGCCGGTGCAAACGCCTTGGGGTTCACGTCATGCACGATCCAGGCCCACGGCGCCTGGTCCACCAGGTTGGCGTGGATATTGGCCATAAGCGCCACGCGGTCCTCGTCCGACATATCGAAGTCGGTACGATACTGGTCCATCATCGCTGTGGTTTCGGGATGGTCGAAGTTGGGCCAATTGGTCGGATAGAACGAGAAGAAGAACCAGGTGAGGTCAGCCGTGGTGAAGCTCGAATTGACCGCCACAACATTCTGCATTTCCGGGGAATCCGGGTTGGATCGAATGGCCGCCATCTGGCCCCAGTCCACCACTGAGAATTCGAGTTCGAAGCCAGCAGCGCGGGCGCTTTGCTGGAGCAGTTCGTTCATCGGCAGCGGCACCATCTGGCCGGAACCCGACGTCGAGATGAGGATTTTGACCGGCACCATCTCGCCCGGCCCGAACCCGGCTTCGGTCAAAAGCGCCCGGGCCTTCTCCGGATCATAGGTATAGTCGTTTTCCGGCGTGCCGAAGCGCGGGTCGCCGGGTTTCCAGAAGCCCTTTGCCGGCTCGGCGGCGCCGTTGAGCAGCGTCACCAGCCCTTCGCGGTCGAGGGCGTAGTTGAAGGCCTGGCGTACCTTAACATCGTGGAACACGCTGCCTTCGGCGGTCTGCAGCCAGTACGGCCAGACATGCGGCATGGGCGAGGTGGCCACGGTGAAGCCGGCGTCACGCAGGCTGGGAATGCCATCGGGCGGCGGCACGTTGATCCAGTCGACCTGGCCGGAGCGCAGCGCGGCGAGGCGCGTGGTGGCTTCCGCCATGGGATAGACGACGACACTGTCGAGTTTGGCGGCGCGTTCCGTGTTCCAGTAACTGGGGTTCTTGGCCAGGGTCAGCGAAGTGCGGTCGACGGCTGCCAGGGTGAAGGCGCCCGTGCCCGACGGCTGGCCGGCGAAGGCTTCCCAGCTGCCCACTTCTTCCCACTTTGCCGGGCTGACAAAGAGGATCGAGGTCATGACCTCGGGGAAGTAGGTGACGGGCACGGTCGTATAGATCGCGACGGTCGAGTCATCGATCTTTTCGTAGGACTTCAGCACCGGAACACGACCCTTGGTCGAAGCCGAGGTCGAGGCTTCGAATTGAGGCGCGTCTTCCTTGTAGAAGCGGTCGAGGTTCCAGACCACAGCATCGGCATCAAATGCGCTGCCATCGTGGAAAGTGACACCGTCGCGCAGCTTGAAGACCCACTTGGTGTGGTCTTCCGCGTCGACGGCCCATTCGGTCGCGAGCCACGGGATCACCGGTGGAGGCGTATCTGTTACGCGCAAATCCCACATAACCAGCGGTTCGAAGATCGGGTAGCCTGCATAGCTCCAGGCCTCGAGACCCTGGGTCGGCACGCCGGTCGTGGTCGGTACGTCGCTGGCCGTGATGGCCACTCGCAGTGTCCCCTGCGCCTGTGCTGGCGCCGATAGCAGGAGGGCCGCCACGCCCGCCGCAACCGCATTAAAGATCAGATGCATCCCAAGCTCCTTTTTGAATGTCATTCAAAACTGATTGAATGGAAGCAACTTCCATGCCATTGAAGGGACGTTATCCAAAACCGCAGCCAGTTGGGCGGATTTTCGAAGGCTTTTCAGGGAAAGGGAGCTAAATCATGCAAGTGAATTCCAAGGACGTTTTCATTGTCATTGATGTCCAGGTTGACTTCGTAAGTGGCACCATGGCCATTCCCGATGCTCAAAAAATCATCATGCCTATTAATGAGACAGCCGAGAAATTCGAGCATGTGGTGGTGGTGACGGATTGGCACCCGGCAGACCACGTATCCTTCACCGCCAACCATCCCGGCACCAAGCACATGGACCGCGTGGCGGTCTCCTATGGGGAGCAGGGTGTGTTCAATTCCCATTGCCAACAGGGCACGCCAGGCGCTGAGCTTGACCCCGGCCTCGAGCTCACAAAGGCCGAATTGACCTTCCGTAAGGGCTATCGAAGTGGCGTCGATTCCTTTGGGGCGTTCTATGAAAATGACGGTACCGAGACGGGGCTGGGCGCCTATCTCAAGGCCCGCGGCTTCGAGCGCGTCTTCTGCGCCGGTTTGGCCCGTTATGGCTGCGTGATGCAGTCGGCGCTAGGGGCCGCCAAGGATGGGTTCGAGACTTTCATCGTCACCGAGGCAAGCGCTGGCGACCGCGATGTTGAAGCCAACAATGCCAAGCTCGCTGCTGCTGGCGTGAAATGGATCAGCACGGCCGATCTGGCTACCGCATCCGCCGCCTGATTTCTTCGGCCGCCCCAAGCTGTCTCGTAGGGCTTGGGGCTCTTCCGGGCTTGCTCATGTCTATCCGCATCTGGATCCTGCTCGTGCTGGTGGCGTTCGTCATGGCCGGCAATGGCCTGATTGTTCCCATCCTGCCGATCTACGGCGAGAGCTTCTCGTCTTCTGCCACGCTCGTGGGCATGCTGATCACCATTTTTGGTGTGGCGCGCCTCTTGGCCAACTACCCAACCGGCCTCGTTTATGGCCGGGTTGGGGCGGGCGTGCTGATGGGCTTTGGAAACGGACTTCTGTTCCTTGGCGCGGTGGGCGCTGCCTTGGCCTGGGATCTCTACTTTCTCCTATTCTGCCGGCTGGTTCAGGGATTCGGATCGGGCATTTTCCTGACGGCGATGGGCGTTGTGGTTGCGCGTCAGTCGCGAAGCGGTTCCCGTGGCCGCTTCATGGCGCTCTACCAGGCTGCCATCTTCATCGGCGCCGGTATCGGTCCGGCCGTCGGCGGCTTCATAGCCCAGGGCTTTGGTCTTTCGGCACCCTTCTGGGCTTATGCCCTCGTGTCGGCCCTGGCGATGGTCGTGTCCCTTACGGTCCAGAAGGACCCTCCTACCCAAGCGCTCCCCCCCGAGGCCGATGGCTTGCCCCCGGCGCTGGCCAATGGCGTGCTGCGGGCAAACCTGCTGGTGTCCTTCGTCTCCGGCTTTGTCCGCACGGCGGCGCTCTGGCAGTTGATTCCGCTCCTGGCGACCACGCGGTTTGCCATGGGTTTTGACAAGATCGGTATTGCCGTCACCGTGACATCCTTGGCCAATGTGGTCATCCTCCCGATCTCGGGCTGGCTGGTCGACCGTTTCGGCTGGCGTCTATTGCCGGCTTTGGCCAGCTTTGGCTATGCCGCCTCCCTGGCACTCGTCGCCTTTGGTCAGGCCGAGTGGCTGTTCTGGTTTGGCATCGCTCTGGCTGGCATTTTTGGCGGCCTTATCGGGCCGGCCACCTCGACGGCCCTGATCGAACTCACCGAGCCCAGGCTGCTGCCTGCCGCGATGGGCATCCAGCGCACTGCCGCAGATTTCGGCTTCGTGGCAGGCCCGATCGTGGTCGGACTGTTGAGCGACGTTCTCTTGCAGTCGGAAGACTTCGGTCTGCTCGTCAATGCAGCCCTGCTCGGCCTTTCCGGCTTCGTCTGGATCATCGCCGCCAATGCGGCGAAGATGAAACGATGGCAGTCCAAGGATCAAGTTTGATCTCTCTGTGAATGGTGTCGTTTCAGCGCCCCTTTCAGGACGTCCGGGTCCTGGCGCCATAGACCAAGGGGCACGGTGTTGGTCCAAGCCCTATTCGGTTGTGTCTAAACTCTAAACACCAAAGCTAAAGGACATCTAGGCGCTCGGGCCTGCCACTTTGTCGGTCTCGCCGGCAAAGTGACATGCTGCCGATTGACCCGGCACCACCTTCGCCAGGGGAGGCAGTTTTTCTGAACAAATCTCGGGCTTCCCCAGTGCCGCATAGAGCGGGCAGCGGCTCCGAAAGGCGCAGCCGGACGGAAGATTTGCGGGACTAGGCAATTCGCCTTTCAGGATTTCGCGCTGGCGCTGGCGCTCGATGTGAGGATCGGGCACGGGAACGGCCGACAAGAGGGCGCGCGTATAAGGATGCGCGGGTGCGCCATAGAGCAGGTCCCGATCCGCAAGCTCCACCACGCGGCCCAGATACATCACCGCTACGCGATCGGAGATGTGGCGAACCACGGCGAGATCGTGCGCGATGAACAGCAAGGAGAGATTGAGTTGGCTGCGCAGCTTGACCAGGAGATTGATGATCTGAGCCTGGATCGAGACATCGAGGGCCGATACCGGTTCGTCGGCAATGATCAGTTCGGGCTCGAGGATCAGAGCCCGCGCAATGGCGATGCGCTGCGCCTGACCGCCCGAGAACTCGTGCGGAAAGCGATTGGCGACTGCTGGATCGAGGCCAACAAGATGCAGCATTTCGGCGACCCTGGCCTTGCGTGAAACGCGAGTGCCGATGCCGAAAATCACCTGGGGCTCTTCCAAAAGAGCACCAACCGTCATGCGGGGGTCCAGCGAGGATCGTGGGTCCTGGAACACCATCTGCATCCGACGACGGAGCGCCTTCAGCCGCGCGCCCTTGGCCCCCACCAGTTCTTCGCCATCGAAATGTACTTCGCCCGAGCTGGCGCGGTTTATCTGGAGGATGGCCCGGCTGGCGGTGGATTTGCCGGAGCCGCTTTCGCCCACGAGGCCCAGCGTTTCACCCCGGCGCAGCGTCAGGCTGACATCATTCACCGCCGCGATCGAGCCGAACCGGACCGTGAGATTTCGGATATCGAGAATTGCGTCGGTCATGGCTTGCCACCCTTGATTTTGGCAGCGTCGGCGCTGATCTGCGCCCTGGCAGCGGGATCGCCCAGATCCGTCTTCCAGTCTGTGTCGCGTAGCCACCCACGCACAGGATCGAGGCCCCAGCACCGCGCCAGATGCCCCTCGGCGCCGTCTGGCGCCGGGGCAAGTGGCGGCTCCGCCTCGGCGCAGATGTCTCGCCGGTAAGGGCAACGGGGCCGGAAACGGCAGCCGCCATCGAGCAGTGCCACATTGGGCGGAAGCCCCTCGATGGGAACCAGAGGTTCATGGACGGGTCGGTCCAGTGAGGGAATGGAGCGCAGCAGGCCCCATGTGTAGGGCATGGCCGGACGCGAGAAGAGGTCTTCGGTGGTCGCCGTCTCGACAACGGCGCCAGCATACATGACGTAGACGCGTTCGGCCGCACCGGCGACGACACCCATGTCGTGCGTGATCATCACCACTGCGGCGCCGGCATCGGCTACCAGCGACTTGAGCAGATCGATGATCTGCGCCTGGATGGTCACGTCGAGCGCCGTGGTGATCTCGTCAGCCAGGATCACGCGCGGGCCGCATGAGAGCGCCATCGCGATCATCACGCGCTGCCGCATGCCGCCCGAAAATTCGTGCGGATAGGCATTGAGGCGCGTTTCCGGCGCCGGAATGCCGACGCGTCGCAGCAGGTCGACGGTGCGGTGCGCAATCTCCTGACGGCTGCCGCCCTGATGGCGCTTGATGGCCTCGCCGATCTGCTTTCCAATGGTCAGCACAGGATTGAGGCTGGACATCGGATCCTGAAAGATCAGCGCAATCTCCCGCCCGCGAACGGCCTCCATGGCTTTCTCGTCAAGACCGAGCAGATCGCGGCCGTCCAGCGTTATTGAGCCGGCCTCATAGCGTGCGGTCTGTTCCGGCAGCAGCTTCAGGACCGATTTCACGGCGACAGACTTGCCACAGCCGGATTCCCCGACCAGCGCGATGATCTCGCCTTTGCCCAGGCGGAAAGACAAGCCATCGACCGCCTTGACCCGACCCCGGCGCGTATCGAAGGCAACCTCCAGCTCGGAGACTTCGAGCAGGGCGGCGCTCACTCTTGAGCCCCCTTGCCTGATGCCTGCCGCGCGCGATGCATGGCCAGCGTGCCCTCGTTGAAGGGGTAGTAATGGGCAGGAGAGACGTTCTCCTCGCCCATATTTGCGAGGATCGACCGCTCGATGGCCTCATGCTCCTTGCCGGCCCGCGCTACCTCCTCAGCAAAACCTGCGGCCAGCACAACCACCCCATCATCGTCGCCCAGGATGATGTCGCCGGGACGGACCAGGACGCCGCCACACTGGATCGGGACGTTGAATTCGTAGGGCAGCATCTTGGTTTCGCCGATCATCGTGGCGCGCCCGCCTGCATAGACGGGCCAGCCGAGATCGACAGTAGGCTGCGCATCGCGGATGGCGCCGTCGGTGACGATGCCGGCGGCACCGCGCTGAAACAGACGGCCATAGACGATCTCGCCACCGGTTGAAGTGCCACTCTGGCCCATTGCGTCAGAAACGAGGACGTCCCCTGGACCGCAGGCCTCGATCACCCGCCATCTCGGCGTGGCGTTCATGCCGTCGGCTCCCGAACTGGTCGCGATTTCTGCCTGCAGATCCTCACGCGTGGGCAGATAGCGCAGGGTGACGGCCCGCCCCACCAGCTTGCGGCCGGGTGCAAGCGGCGCGACGTTCTGCATGACGATCGGGCCCGACCCATATTTGCGGCCGACACCGCGCATATGCAGGAGATAGAATACCGTCGCAGCCCCAAGCTTGCCGATCTCGGCAAGAACTTCGTCGGACACTCTTGAATTATGGGTCATCATGCGTCCCCGCCCGCTGGGAGAGCGGCAATCCGGCGCTCTTCATCGGTGGCCGGGACTTCCATCAGACCCGCTCCGGGGCGCCGCCCCGCCCATCCGTAGCCGGACCGGACTGGTCGCACGGCTTCGACGGCATATTGCTTGAGCAGGTCGTAATCCACGCTGAGGCCGAGTCCCGGGCTGTCACCCAGCACGACATGTCCGTCTTCAATCCAGTTGTCGGCCTTGAGCATTGGTTCCTCGACCTCATCGTCATGCACTTCAAGGATCATGTGATTGGGCAGTGCCGCCGCGACGTGGGCAAACACCTTGCCCTCGGAGTCCGAGCCAGCACAGGGCAAGCCATTTGCGTAAGCGAGGTTGCCGACCTGCATGGCACCGGTAAAGCCGCCCATCATCCTGCCGACCTGGACGATGTCGGCCGAGCCGTGCTCGATGTAGGACTGGAATTCGAGGACATTCTTGAGGTTCTCGCCGGCGCAGACCGGGGCCTTGATATGGCTCGAAACCTTGGCGAGGCCGCGATAGTCGGCGCGCTGCACCGGCTCTTCGACCCAGGTAAGATCGAAGTCCTGCTCGAGCCTGGCAATGCGGCGGACAGCCTGCTTGGCGCTCCAATATTCGCTGGCATCGATCATCAGCGCGGGCGGCTTGCCGTTGACCGTCATGACGTCTCGAACCAGCGCCAGGCGATGGGCATCCTCCTCGATATCGAGGCCGACCTTGAGCTTGGCGGCACGGAAGCCGAGGCTCGCCATATGACCGTAAAAGGCGGCGAGCTGGGCGTCGTCGAGCGGCATGTCGCCGCCACTGGCATAGCCGAGCACACGGTTTGTCCGTGCGCCGAGCAATCGCCACAACGGCTCGCCATAACTCTTGGCCTTGAGGTCCCACAGCGCCATGTCGAGAGCCGACAGTCCTTCCGACATGAGGCCATTATTGCCGCCCTTGAAAATGACGCCGACCATGGCCTGCCAGAGACCGGTATTCTGGCGCGGGTCGGCGCCGATGAGGACGCGCTTGAGGCGGCCGATCGCATAGACCGAGTTGACCGAGCCGATGGCGATGCCGCGATGGTCCGTGTCAGTCAGTATTTCAACCAGGGCGCCGTTCTGATGGGTTCGCCCGGCCGGATCGTGTGCGTCACCGCGACGCCGCTTGATCGGATATTCAAACGTCTGCGTGCGGATATCGGTAATTTTCATGCAATGGATTCCTAAACTTAGCGGCTGGAGATGCCGCGCGGATCGAGCCGGTCACGCAGGGTGTCGCCTGCCAGGTTGAGCGCCAGCACGGTCAGCAGAATGAACAGACCGGTGAATGCGGAGAGCCAGGGCGCGCGGTCCATGTAGGCGAAACCATTCCGCATCATGGCGCCCCAGCTCGCCGTGGGCGGCTGTATGCCCAGGCCGAGAAAGGAGAGCGCCGCTTCGGTGAGGATCGCGTGGCCCACCGCGATAGTGGCCATGACCACCACCGGGCTGGTGATATGCGGCACGATGTGGCGGAAGATGATGCGCAGGGGTCCCGCGCCAATCGCCTGGGTCGCCACGACGAAGTCCCGCTCACGCACGCTGAGCACCTGTGAGCGGGTAATGCGGGCGAACATAGGCACTTCGGCCACGGCGATGGCGATGATGATCGTGGTAATGCCCGGCCCGAGAGCAGCCATGATGCCCAATGCGAGAAGCACCGAGGGAAAGGCAAGCAGAGCATCCATCACGCGCATGATGGCTTCGTCGACAATGCCGCGCGCATAGCCGGCGACGAGACCAAAGATGCCGCCGATCAACACCGCTGCGCCTACCGCCGTGAACCCGATGCTGAGCGCAACGCGGCTGCCATAGATGAGGCGGGACAGCATGTCCCGGCCCGTATGGTCCGTGCCCAGCCAGTGAGCCGCGGACGGGCCCTGGAGGATGGCGCGATAATCCTGCGCATTGGGATCGAAAGGCGCGATCCACGGCGCAAACAGGGCACAGATGCCGAGCAGCGCCAGAAGTCCGAACCCCAGCACGGCCAGGCCGTTGACGTAGATTTTGGAACGCGCAGGCGATTGGGTGATTGCACTAGCCACGACGAATCCTCGGGTCGATGCGCGAGTAGATGAGATCAGTAAGCAGGCTCGCGACCAGCACGCTGAGCGCCAGGACCAGCATCAGCGCCTGGATCATGGTGAAGTCCCGATAGAAGATTGAATCGACCGCGAGCCGCCCGAGACCGGGAATGGAGAACACCGTTTCAACCGTGGCGGCGCCCCCGAAGAGGCCGCCGAGTTGCAGGCCGACCAGCGTCACCACGGGCAAGAGGGCATTGCGCAGGGCATGGCCGAACAGAACGGTGGAACGCGACAGCCCCTTGCTGCGGGCGGTGGTGATGTAGTCCTCGTTCAGCACTTCCAGCACCGATGAGCGAACCTGCCGGATCAGCACGCCGGTAAAGCCTGTCGCCAATGCAAGAGACGGCATGATCATCAGCTTCAGCGAGCCCAAGGGGTCGACGAAGAAGGGTATGTAGCCCGATGGTGGCAACCAGCGCAGCGTGACGCTGAAGAGGAGAATGAGCATGATGCCGAACCAGAAGCCTGGCGTCGCCAAAGCGGTTAGCGCGAACAGCGTGCCCAGATTGTCGGGCCAGCGCCGGTAGTAGACGGCGGACATGACCCCGACCGGGATGGCGATGATGATCGCGATCGCGAGGGCCATGAGGGCGAGTTGCACGGTGGGCACCGCGCGCGAGAGAATGGCCGCGCCAATGTCCTCGCCGGTCCTCAGGGAGCGGCCAAAATCCCCGGTCGCAGCATTGGCGACCCAATTGGCGTAGCGGACCACCAATGGCTGATCGAGGCCCAGTTCAACGCGCAGGGCCTCGTAGCGCTGGCTGTCCCGCGCCCCTTCTTCGCCCAGCAGGGCAGCGGCGGTATCACCGGGAAGAACGGAGACGATCGCAAAGGCTATGATACTGACCAGCACGACAACGACAGCGGCGGCGGCCAGGCGGCGTGTAAAATAACCGACCATAGAAAGACCTAAACTGAACTGCAGTTCACTGCAGCGAAAACAGGTGGGCCGCCCCTGCACGCTGGCAGGGGCAGTTCTACGTCAAGTCTAAGCAAGCCAAGCGTAACGCAGGTTGTACCCGGTATCGACGCCCCGAACATTGGGCGCCATGGCCAGCATCAGAGGCGCACGGAAGCCGATAAAGTGATAGGCGTCTTCGTAGAGCGTGGTCTGGATGGTTTTGTAGATGTCGGCCCGCGCGCTGACGTCGCTGGTCCGGGAGGCTTCCTCCCAAAGAGCATCCACCTTGGGGTTGGAATAACCCGCCCAGTTGGATTCCGAGCCGGTCATCGTCTCTCGCCGGAACAGCGGGTCGGGCAAGGCGGTATTGCCATGCGACAGCGCCTCGAAGTTCCCGTTGCGGCCCGCGTCCACCCACGGCGTGCGGTCCATGGTTTCGATGATCAGATTGATGCCGACCTCGCCGAGCATGGCCTGCATGATCTCGAGCGGCTGCAGATCCTTGGGCCGGTTGATGACCTTGACGGTGAGCGACACGCCATCGGCATAGCCTGCTTCGGCGAGGAGCTGTCGGGACTTTTCGGGATCGTAGCGATAGCGCGGCAGGCTTTCGTCGTAGCCGGGAACGCCGGGATACCAGCCCCAATAGTATTGGGCTTCGCCGCGACCGAACCCCAGAGCAGCAGCCATAGCCTCGCGATCGATGGCGTGCTGCAAGGCCTGGCGCAGTCGGACATCGGTCGCGAATGGCGTCGTCGAGTCCGGGCGTGAGCTGATGTAGAAGCTGGGCTGGCCGGTAAATGTGGCCGGCACGGACCACGTCTGAATGCCGGCGGCGTCCAGACTGTCGAGATCCTGCTCGAGCGGGTTGATGATGTGCACGTTCCCGGCGCGAAGCTCTAGCCCGGCGACTGACGAGTCCGGCAGTTGGCGCACAACGAAGCGGTCGGCATAGGGCAATGGCGCCCCGTCGTCGCCAAGCTCCCAGTGATCGGCGAAGGCAACCAACTCAACCCGATCGTCGACAAGCCAGTTCTCGACCATGTAGGGGCCGCTGCCGACGGGCTTGCGCGCGAAGGCATCATCACCCATCGCCTCGACGGCCTGTTGGGAAACGATGAAGACGTTGGTGGCATTGCCCGGCGTCATGGTGAGGGTAAAGAGCGCCTGGGGCGCCTCGAATTCGAGATCGAGCGTGTGCTCGTCGACCACTGTGACATTGGTGAGCTGCGAGACGGCCGTCTTTACCGCGGACTTTTCGTGGTCGCGAGCGCGCTCCAGGTTCCATTTCACCACGTCGGCGGTCAGCGCGGAGCCGTCATGAAAGGTGACGCCCTCACGCAGGGTGAGACGAGCAGTTGTTTCCCCGGTCTCCTCGTAGCCCGTGGCCAGGGCATAGCCGAGTTCAAACTCACTGGTACTGCCCTCTTTCACGCGATAGCTGAAAAGCGAGTCAAAGATCAGCGAGGTACCGCCTGCGCGCGCGCCGGCCAGATGCGGGTCGAGGCTATCAAGCGCGAGCACGTCCGCGCGCACGATGGTGCCACCGCGCTTCACCGTTTCCTGTGCGACCGCCGGAAGGGCGGCAGCGGCCAGGATGGCCGAGGCGGCGGTGCCGATAAGCAACTGCCTGCGAGTGATCGATACCATAGTTTCCTCCCTATTGGTTGATTGAACAGACCATATCGTAATCTAGTCAGTCAATACTTGATTGCTAATCAACTTGACCCTTTGATGGGCTAGTACGTGCCGTCAAGGACGGCTCCCTGAGACCGGAGACGGTCGCGCAGGTCGGCGATGGGCAGATCGCGCACCTTGCCGGCCTGCGCCGAACTCGCCAGCGCGGCGGCCGTGCCGGTCGCCTGCCCCATGGCCATGCAGGTCCCCATGACGCGTGCCGACCCATGCGCCTCGCGGGTCGCGGAAAAGCAGCGGCCGGCCATCATCACATTGTCCAGATCCCTGGCCACGAGCGCTCCGAACGGAATGTCGTAAGAGCCACCATTGGGGATCGGTTTGCGCAACTGGTCGCGGCCAGCGCCATGCACATCAATATGATGGCACCCTTTGGCCACGCCATCGTCCCGCTTACGGGCCGACAGGACATCCTCGGCGGTCAGCACCTCGTCGCCAATGATACGGCGGGTTTCGCGGATGCCGACCCGCGGCGCGATGCCCGAATAGACGGCACTCTCGAAGCCGGGCACTTCGGAACGCAGGAACCCCGCACTCACCCACACCTGGTCCATCAGGTCAGGCAGCGCCTTGGACAATTGGTCGGTGCGGGTAGCATCGACATTGGCGATGCGCGTTGTGTTGCAGTAGATTTCCCGCCGCGCCATCGACACCGGCCCGATGCCAATCAGGGCTGTCTCATGCAGCAATCCCTTGGCGATGCCGCCCTGGATCAGCGGCCCATTGGCGACGAAGAACACCTTGGGAAAGCCCTGCGCCACCAAGCGACGGATCTGCTCGTCGCGCGGGATATCGGCATAGTAGGGGTTTTCAGCAGCGGCGACGTTTTCGGGATGTTCGGCGACGAAGTTGAGCAGCCGATCGACGTCGACGCCGGCCATGCGGAACACGAGGCTCACGGGCTGGAATTCGGTACCGTCCTTCGCGCCTTTCTCGTAGCTGGCGCCCGCCATGACGGCGAGATCGCCATCGCCGGAAGCATCGATGAACACCTTGGCGCGCACCAGGGTGCGCTGGTTCTTGTTGAGCACGACGATGCCGGTCACAGTGCCGTTCTGAACGATGACATCCTCGGCGAATGTATAGAGCAGCAGGTCCACCTTGTTGCGACGAACCACGTTCATCACGGCGATCTTCATGATTTCCGGATCGACGCAGACCACCCAGATGGTCCGCCAGTCGTAGAAATGACCCACATATCCTCCGAGGCGCTGGGCTTCCTCGAAAATCTCCTGCGGAACGCCGCCGATCACCCACTCGCCGCGGGTGGAAATGCAGCCATCAATCGGCAGCCCGCTCAGCATCTCGCCCCCGATCATCGGACCGGCTTCTACCAGAAGGGTTCGAGCGCCATTGCGTGCAGCGGCCACAGCCGCGGCGGTGCCGGCGGCGCCGCCGCCAAGGACGACGACATCGTAGTCCACCTGATTGAGACGTTGGGCCATTTGCCATCCTCCTCCATACGTACAATGGTTGGACCATTGCACCTATGCAGAATGACGTCAATGGACGCGCCATACGACGAAAGTGTCACTTATTCCGAGATATTGTCGAAGTAGCGCTGCCGGATTCGGTCCAGCAGCCGACCCATGGCTGCCGCCGCTGCTGCTGAATCGCGTTTTTCCAAAGCGGCGAGAATTTCCTTGCGATCAGCCAGCGCCAGGATGTGATGCTGGGGCTGAACGACGCGCGTGGCGACTGTCCGCCACATGGCGCCGCTTCGGAGCCGCCAAAGATCGCGGATGGTATCGACGAAAATGCTGTTGCGAGACGCGACGGCGATGACGTCGTGAAAGGCCTGTCGGTGCAGTTCCGCGCCCTTTCCATCAACATCAGCGTCCATCGCGGCGATCAGGTCGCGCAACCTGGCCAGTTCCTCCTCCTCGATATAGCGGGCGGCATCCTCGGCGGCGGCGCATTCCACCAGCATCCGCATTCGGAACTGCTCATGCGGGCCAGGACCGGGATCGCCGTCCCGTTCCCAGGGCAGCGAGCCCGGGGCAATCCGTGCGCGGACATAGGTGCCATCGCCAACCAGCACCTCGATGATGCCCATGGTCTCGAGCGCAATCATCGCCTCACGCACAGTGGTGCGGCTCACCTGAAACTGCTTTGTCAGGTCGCGCTCGGCCGGCAGACGAGCCCCGGGCTCGAGAGGCGTGTTCTGGATGTAGTTGGCTATCTCGCGCGCGACCGCGACGTAGAGGCGCGGCATGGCAACAGGCTTGAAGCTCGGCAGCGCAGCAGCGGAACTGGTATCAGACATGTGACGATCGGTCCGGGATTGGGGAATGGGCCGTGCTCAAGCTAGGCTCCTTCCGACATTGGCGGCGGGCCGACATAGATCGATTTGAGGCGCGGCATGGTCTTGGGCGCATCATATTCTTCCATGGCATGGCCCACCCAGCCCGCCATGCGCGCATAGTTGAAAATCAGCTCGCCCGAGCCGTGCTGCATTCCCGCGCAATGCGCCAGCGCCGCGATGGAGAAGCCGATATTGGGCGGCTCCCTGCCCCGCTGGTTCTGTATGTCGATGATCTCGTCCAGCAGGCGGACCTCGGCAACTGCTTCCCGGCTGTCGCGCAACAGTTGCAGGATAAGGCGCGCGCGCGGATCGCCATCTGGATAGGCGCGATGTCCGAAGCCCTGCATTTCACGTCCGTCGCGCAGCTTGTCACCAACCAGTTGCCCGACATCCGGACGAGCGTTCAGGCCGAAGAGATCGCGTTCGATGGAAAGCGTCGAGGCGCCTTGTACCGCGCCGCCAAAGCTGGCGAGACCGACAGTGATGATCGAATAGATATCGGCCCGACCCGCCGCAGCCAGACGCACTGCCGCAGTGGACGGCGCACCCAGATCATGGTCGGCGACGAGCACCAGAATCGCATTGAGCGCAGCCAGCAGACCAGGCGTGGCAGGTCGCGGTGAGGTCCGGCTCCAGAGCAACGCAGCGAGACTCGCATCGGCCGGCGGAGACAACTGGTCCATCGCCGACAGCAGTCGCACCATGAGCCGTGCAGCCTTGCGCGTCACCTGCTCGGAACTGGTATCGTGACGGAGGGCATCTTCTGCGGCAGCAAAGGGCACCAGGCACCCGAAACGTTCGAGCGGCAAGGCGCTGCGGCTCATCATCGCGGCCACGGCGCCAAGTGCAGGCTCTGCCACCGCCACGGGGAAAGCAGCTTTGCCCGCGCCGTCAAAATCGCCGTGCCACAGCAAGAAGACCACTTCTTCAAAGCTTCGCTGCACTGCCAATTCGCAAGCTGGCAGGCCCCGATAATAGGGCTCACCGCCGACAATGGCGGTAATGGAGGATTTGAACGTGGGGGATACGGCCTGCGCAGCCGGGGCTTTTCGGCCGCGCCGCGCGAGAGCCTCTACTTCAGACGGATCGTAAAGGCTTTCGGCACTGTCGGTACTGCCATGCTTCGACAACAGCCCACGGGACACATAGGCATAAACGGTGTCCTTCTTCACTCCCAGTCGTGCCGCCACTTCCGTGGCCGTGAGCAGAGCGCCAGCAGCACGACCACCTTGCATTGAACCAGACATCGTCTCTCCATTGCGCCCAAGGCATGGGCCGGGACCTTCATTGATTTCTAATCAAGTATTGACTGAATTGCAAGCAACGTGATTTTAGATCAATCACGAGAGGCAAAATTACCTAGCTCCGAACGGGGGGCGTCTCCGAAGCTAGGACGTTACCCCACCTGCGCTGTCCTGCCCGCATGGCACGGCCTTTTCAAGAGGTTCACATGATACTCGAACAGGCGCTCGTGGCAGCCCGTGCTGTCGCGCTGACGCACCGCATCGGTGGCGAGGCCCTACCCGCTCCGGCCACACGTGTCCTGATCGATCCCCGCCGGGCCGAGCCTTTTGCAGAAGCGCCCGATGCTGCTGTGGCGGACGTCGAAGCGGCCGTCGCGGCGGCTCGTTCGGCCCTTGCCGGCCCATGGAGACGGATGAAACCCGTTGATCGTGGCCGGCTTCTGTCGGCCGTCGCCAAGCGACTGCTTGAGGAGCAGGACCGGTTCGCCATGGTGGAGACGCTCAACATGGGCAAGCCGCTGCGCCAGGCACGCGGCGACGTCAGCGGCGCGGTCCGGTTCTTCGAATATTACGCGGGCATGGCCGACAAACTACAGGGCGAGACCATCCCGCTCGGCCCGGGCATGATGGCATGGACCGAGCGCGAGCCGGTGGGCGTGACCGCACAGATCGTGCCGTGGAATGGCCCGCTCGGCATGTTGGCGCGAGGGTTGGCGCCTGCGCTCGCCGCCGGGTGCACCGCTGTCGTCAAGCCTGCCGAAACGACGCCGCTGACGGCAGTGATGCTGGCCGATCTTCTCACCGAAGTGGGGCTGCCGCCTGGGGTTGTGAACGTCGTGCTGGGGCCGGGCACGACCGGCGCGGCCCTCGCGGCACATCCCGGGATCAACCACATCACCTTTACCGGATCAGTGGCAACCGGCAAGGCGGTGATGGCGGCAGCCGCCACGCACCTCGCGTCGGTAACACTGGAACTGGGCGGCAAGTCGCCTGTGGTGGTACTGGACGATGCCGATCTCGACGCCGCGGCCGAAGGCGTGGTGCGCGGCATCACCACCAATGCGGGACAGGTCTGCGCCGCAGGGTCCCGCCTTATCGTTGATCGTCGGGTAGCCAGCGCATTGATCGACCGCGTGGTTGCCCGGATCGGAACCCTGTCGCTTGGTCATGGCCTTGAGGACCCCGATATCGGACCGCTGGCGTCGGAGATCCAGCACCGCCGCGTGCTTGGAGCAGTCGGACATGCTGTGGCCCACGGCGACCACATCCTCTGGGGAGGCGAGAGGCCCGACCGGGCCGGCTATTTCGTGAACCCGGCAGTCCTTTCCACGACACCCAGCAGCCCGCTTGCTCAGGAGGAGGTCTTCGGTCCCGTCCTGGCGGTTCTCGAAGTGGACGACCCCGCCCATGCCCTGCGCGTTGCCAACGATTCCCGCTATGGCCTTGTCGCGGGCATATACAGCCGAAACATCGATCGGGCGCTGGCTTTTGCGCGCGCTGCCGAGGTGGGGCAGGTTTTCGTCAACCGCTACCTCTCAGGCGGAGTGGAAACGCCGGTGGGCGGGGTAAAGAACAGCGGCTTCGGGCGGGAAAAGGGCCTGCGCGGCCTCGATGCTTATCTGCGCACCAAATGCACGACGGTGGCCTTCGATGAAGCCTGATCCCGACCCGAGCAAACGCCCCGTGGCCCTGCTGGCCTTTGGCGATGACTACCGCCGCCAGATATTCGGGCCCGAGGAAGAGGCACGGCTCGCGCGCCTGGTGACACCCGTCTCCATCGATCTCCGCGTTTCGGCAGCCCCGCTGCCCGGCGCGGCACGGATCATGCTGACGGGCTGGCCTACGCCCCGGCTGATACCTGAAATATTGGCCGCCATGCCGCAGCTCGGCCTTGTTACCCACGCCGCGGGCTCGATCAAGCCGATCATGCCCGCCGAAGGATTTCCGGCCGGGCTGATCGTTACCAATTGCGTGGCCCAGAATGCGATCCCGGTGGCCGAGTATGCACTGGCCGCGATCCTGCTTGCCAACAAGCGTATCCTCGCTTTGGGCCTGACCTACCGTGAGATGCGGCAGGGCCGAAAAGCGGTGCTCGCCAATTCGCAGGCACTCGGCAATTACCGGCGCACAGTGGGGCTTGTGGGGGCTTCGACCATCGGCCGGCTGGTGGCAGACATGTTGCGGCCCTTCGACCTCGAAGTGATCGTGGCCGACCCCTATCTGTCCGAAGCGGATGCCGCAGAGATGGGCGTGACGAAAGTTACCCTCGCCCACCTGTTCGAGAACGCCGACACGGTCTCGCTGCATGCCCCGCTGCTGCCGGATACGCGCCATATGATCAATGCGTCATTGATCGACGCGATGAAGCCGGGCGCGACCCTCATAAACACAGCCAGAGGCGCATTGGTCGACGAAGAGGCTTTGATCGCCGCGCTGCAACGCGAGCAAATATACGCCATTATCGATACAACTTGGCCGGAAGTCCCCGAGGCAAATAGTCCGCTCTGGACATTACCGAACCTGTTGCTGACGCCACACATCGCCGGCGCGACCTCCTTGGAAATACGCCGTTTCGGCGTGGCGGTCATCGACAGTATCGAAGCCTTCCTCGAAGGCCGACCAGTCCCCGGCCAAGTCTCGTTCGATCAGCTCGATCGCTTGGCCTGACGGCACACCCCTCCCCAACGCATGGAAATCCGGATGACCCTCGCACTCGGCCTTTGTTCCGCAGCCCTGAGACATCTCGATCTGCAGGCGGTGGTGGACTGTGCCGTCGCCGGCGGTGCCAGCGGCATAGAATGGGAGGCACGGCGGCACGTTCCATCGGGCAATCTTGCCAGCGCCCGAACAGCAGCGCGGCTGTCCCGGGCAGCCGGATTGTGTATTCCGAGTTACGGCACCTACGTCACCGCCGGGGCCGCTGGTGCGCGCCAGGAGTTCGCCGGCTGCCTCGCGGCCGCAGAGCTTCTCGACGCACCCTTCCTGCGCGTCTGGACGCACCGAACGATTGGGCTGGAGAACCAAGCAGGATTTGACGAAATGCTGGATCGCGTAGTCTCAGACCTTGCCGTCTTCTGCGACCAGGCGGAATCCGCCGGCCGCACCGTGTCGCTGGAATTTCATCCGGGCACCTTTGCCCATTCGGCAACTGCGGCGCTGCAACTGGTGGATCGCGTAGGACGCAACACCTTGTTGTCGCACTGGCAACCGGATTACGGGCAACCCCTCGACGAGGCCAAGGCCTCTTTGCAGGCGATGCTGCCAGTTTTGAGCCACCTCCACGTCTTTTGCTGGACCAAGGAGCGCGTCCGCCTGCCGCTCCACGAGCATCGGGACTATTGGGCCGCACTGCTGGCCATGGCGGGACAGGCCCCGGATCGCGGCTGGCCGCGATATGCGATGATCGAATTTTCTCCCAGCGACCTCACAGAAGCAGTCCTCGACGATCTGGCAACCCTGTCAGCCATTCTCCCTGCCTGAACACCACTTCACGGATATGTTGATTAATGATCAAGTATTGACTCTAGTTGATACAGTCTGGTCCACTCAATCAACATAGCAGGAGGAGGATGCTTTGGAGATGATATCACGCAGAAACATGCTCGTGGGGACAGCGACCGCAGCTGTACTTGCCACGACCCACCAGGCCGGCGCACAGGAAAACACTGGCGCCGAAGACCCGGCATGCAGTCTCGATTGCCCCTTTCGCGTAAGAGCAGAGAGCCGGGCAGCCGCCGCTCTTCTGGATCTGTCGACTGTCGATATTGTCGTCATCGATCGGTTCGACACCGGCGGAGATGTCTGCGCCACGCTCTATAAAAAGGTGAGTGCGGAACCTTCTCATATCGGCAAGTTCCAGTCTGCGGACGGTAGCTGGTTCGAAGTTTTGCCGGGGCCCAGCGGATACGACATACGGTCATTCGGTGCCGTTGCCGACGCCACATACAATCCCACAACCCATGTGGTGACCGGCACGGACAGTACTCTGGCGATCAACACCGCGCTGGCGCTCGGCAAGGCCGTGGTTCCGGCAGGCGCCTTCCGCTATACCGGCTTGCTGCATACGAGTCTGGAGGGCGGCGGGATCGTCGGCGCGGGTTCGCGAAGCTCCTTCCTCATGTGCGATACTTCAATGGAATTCCATATCGGCGTGCTCACGGGCACGACAGGAACACACTTCGTCGGCTTCCAGGTCATCGGCCCTCACATCTTCGACGGTGACGACGGCAACAGATGTTTCATTATCGGCCTCGAGCCCGATCTGACCTCGATCGCCAATACGCTCTGGAATGCCGAGGGGACATGGATCGACGATGTCATGACCCAAGGCCTTTGTGTTGGCCTGCAGATCTCCTGGGCTGAAAACGTCATGGGCGGAACATTGGAGGTATACGAGGCCGGGGACGCCCGGGCGGAGCCGGGCTCCTATGGCATCACGACATCGGGCAGCGGACTGCGCCTTGAGCGACTGATCGCCAAGAACACGCTGACGGTTGGACGTCACGCGCTCTACTATACCGGGCCGGCCAACAATAACTTCGTCGAATATGTCTATGCGGAGGGTTGGTCGCTCGCTGCCATCCAGAACCGGGCCCGGGCCGGCGGCGGCACGCGGAACGGCTACGGCCGGGCCATCCTGGTCGGCTGCAATGCGGATGGCGGCTGGAACAGCGCAGTCGTCAATTTCGGAACGGTGGACGACGCATTCCTCGACTCAACGCGATCCAGCCTGATCGGCGACACGACATTCATTGGTTGCTCGGGCCGGATGGTGCAGATCCGCAAATATGCCGCCCCTCAATATGGCCGCATGGAGGTGGTCGGGCATACTGGCATCTGGCCGGACGCCAACCATTACCTGATCTACAATATCGACAGCCCGCGCGCGCAATTGCCAGAGCTGGTCGCCATCGAGGGTTTCGGCGCCGAAGAGCTCAATGACCCGACATTGCGCGGGCTCGTGGTGCACAACAGTCCCAAGTCGAGCGGCGGCCCGGTCAGGATGAACGGTGTCTTCGAGCGGGCAGTCGACATGATTTCCAGCTCCGGCACTATTGTACCCCTCGTCTATTGCGACGGGACCTATCAGCAGGCGGTCAATTTCAACAACACGGAAGGCGGTGCGGTAGATTCGGTGGTGTGCGACGGCACCTATGCGGTTGCCGCCCGCTTCTCGGCAGCCTCTAACTTCTGTCGGGTGGATGCCGTGACGACCCTGGCGCTGCCAACATCGGGGCTGGTGACGGACGGCTCCTCCGGAACCCGCAGGAACCTCGTCATGCGGGCACCGGGCTATGACGTGCTGGAAACGTCGGCGGCGCCGAGCATCAATGTGGCCGGATACCGTTCGGTACGGGTGACGCATGATACGGCGACCGACGTGACCAATCTGCCGGGCATCCAGAATGGCCAGCGGGTGCGGTTCATCGCCATGAACGGCAATACCACCTTCATCGACAGCGCCGGCGGCGCAGGATCGATCGAATTCTCCAACAATACCGACCGAACCCCGGCGGCGCGCAAGGGGTTCATCCTGGATGGCTTCGTGACCGGGAGCGGACCTGGCGTGGTGGTCACCGCCATCGAGGCGGCGGCGAGCTAGTCCCCGGCGCATAAACGCTGCCGCCCGCGTGTTGTGGCGGGCGGCAGTTCTAATCTAGCAATATTGGGCAGGCCGCCTCGTCAGGGGGTCGGGTAGCTGATGCCCTCATCGATGAACTCGTTGGTGAAGGCGGAGTTCGGATCGAAGGCCGTGATTTCGAAGGCCTCGGAGACCAGAGCATAGTCCGCGGCAACGCGTTCGGCGCTGAAGGCCCCTACCGGCAGAGTATTGCCCTGCCCCGGAATGACCAGTGAGGCATATTCCAGTTCGCGCGCCGCATCTTCAGCCTTCATGCTGACGGCGCTCGAGAGCGCCTGGCTGCAAGGCTCGGGCGTCTCAAGACAGAAGGCAAAGGCACGCTGGGTCACCTGAACCATGGATTTGATCGTGTCGTGCTTGTTCGCGATGGCGCCAGCATTGGCAAAATAGGTGAGGCCATAGGGGTTCAGGCCATTGTCGCGCAGCAGCGCGAAGCCGAGATCGTCCCCGAAGACGTCTTCGTAGACGAAATGAACACTGTACATGTGCGTTGTCGCTTCGATGGCGCCGGACTGGAGCGCCGCAACCTTCGCCGTGGGCTGGATATTCACCCATTCGACGGAATCGGGATCTACGTTGATTGCCTTGGCAATCGGACCCCAGAACTGGCGGGCCGCATCGGACGCCGGCGCTCCGAGCTTGCGGCCGGCCAGATCGGCAACGGTTTCGATGCCCGAGCTCTTCTTCCAGTAAATGCCGTTGGCCGAGTCGTTATAGGCGACGAAAACGCCGACGATGTCGCTTCCTTCGCCCTTGAACTGCAGCGCCGTGGGCATATCGACAATGGCCATGTCCACCTGGCCGACACTCAGCGCCGTGGCCGCGGCGCCCGAACCATTGCCCTGGATGATTTCGAGGTCGACCCCTGCCTCGGTAAACCAGCCCTCCTGCTGGGCGTAGTAAAGCGGGGCGTGATCGCCGCCGGCCTTCCAGTTGAGCATCAGGCTCAACGGCTCGGCAAAGGCGGTGCCGGTCATCATGCTCATGGCCAGCGCGGCTATCGTCAGTTTCTTCATGATTTCTCCTCCCATGAATGTTTGCCTTGGCCGGGTCACTCCATGCCGAGCAAGGCGTAGATCTGCTTGGTGTAATTGCCGAACTGCTCGCTGGTCTTGACTGACAGGCTGCGCGGTTCGGGAAGATCGATGTCGAGATGCGCTGCCATGCGCGCCGGGCCTGCGGTCAGCACCGCGACCTGCGAGCCCAGGAAAACGGCCTCCTGGATACCGTGGGTGACGAAGAGGATCGTCTTTCCACTCTCTTTCCAGATGCGCATCAGCTCGAGATTCATACGCTCCCGTGTCAGCGCATCGAGAGCGCCAAAGGGTTCGTCCATCAGGATCAGCTTTGGATCATGCACCAACGATCGAGCAATCGAGGCGCGTTGCTGCATGCCGCCGGACAACTGCGAAGGATAGGCATCGGCGAAATTCTCGAGCCCCACCATCGCCAGCAAGTCCCTGGCGCGCTCCCGGCTGGCGGCGCGTGGCAGGCCGAGGATTTCTGCCGGCAAGAGCACGTTGTCGAGAATGGTCCGCCACTTGAGCAACAGAGCCTGCTGGAACACCATGCCGATATCCCGCCCGGGTGTGAACGGCGTTTCCGGATTGCCGATCTCGACCGTGCCGCCGTCATGGCCATGCAGCCCGGCAAGGATCTTGAGCAAGGTGGACTTGCCGCAGCCGGACGGGCCGACGAGGGAAACGAGCTCACCCTCGTTGATGTCCATGGTCACGTCCGACACGGCAAGGAATTCCTTGCCGCCAAAACGGTAGACCTTACGGACGCCTTCCAGGCGGATGAAGGGCTGGTTTGTGGCAGATCCGATCATGCCGAAATCCCCTTCCGCGTGACGAAGACATATTCCAGCAGCGCCACCAGCCCATAGAGCACCACGCCGATGCCGGTGATCAGGATCAGGGCCATCATCATGGCGGAGGTATTGAGCGCGTTCTGCTGAACCAGCAGGAAGTAACCGAGCCCGCTATCGGAGGCGATGAACTCACCCACAACCGCCCCCGCGACCGCTAATACAGCCGCGACCTTCATTCCCGAAAACAGGAAAGGCAGCGAGCCGGGCAATTGGATCTTGGTGAAAATCTGCCAGCGATTGCCCTTGAGGGATTTGACGAGGTTCAGCAGGTCGGGCTCGACCTCGATGAGGCCGCGATAGGTGGTCAGGACGATGGGGAAGAAGCAGATCGTGAAGGCGATCAGCATATTGGGCACGATGCCGTAGCTGAACCAGATGATGAACAGAGGCGCCATGGCGACCTTTGGCACCATGTTGAGCGTGATCAGCAGCGGCATCAGGGCCGCGTTGAGCGGCGGCACCCAGACGAACAGGACGGCCAGCGCGACGCCCACGACGGTGGCTATGGCATAGCCCCCGAAGATCTCGGCCGTCGTCACCCAGATATGCCGGAACCAGTTGTAGGACGGCTCGGCCAGGGCGGCGATTGTCTCGATGGGGCCGGGCAAAATATAGGACGGAATGCGTCCAACGCTGACCGCGACCTGCCAGAGAACGACGAAGCCGATATGCGCCAGGATGGCGTAGAGATAGCCATGCAGGAATCTGGGCATTGCCTGTGAACTCCTAGAATTCGCCCGAGCGGACTTCGAATTTCGAGGGCTTGCCAAGGGTAGGCTTGCCGGATTTCACCCATTCGGCGACCCAGCGGATCATCGGATCGATGGAGACGACGGGATTGCCGAAAATGCCGTTCGCCTTGTCGCAATTGACCAGAAGGCAGGTCTCGGCCTCCTCATTGGCGAATGTGGGCTCCTTGCCGAAGGCCTCACCGAAGCGATTGGCGAGGTAGCGGATGCTGAGGGCTTCCGGCCCGCCGACATTGATTGGCGTCGCGGGCGCCTCGCACTGACCCAGCATGCGCAGGAATTGCGCATTGGCATCGCCCTGCCACATGACATTGGCGTGGCTGGTCGCCAGCGGCACAGGCTTGCCGGCAAACACCCAGGAAGCGACCTCCTGCATCACGCCATAACGGGGATCGATGGCATAGACGAAGCGCATGATGCGGCCAGGCGTGCCGTGCTTCTTGGAGAAGTGCTCGAACGTGCGTTCGCGGCCGACCACCGAATTGGCATATTCGCCTGGGCGCGCCATCGGCAGTTCGCGCTCGGTCACGCCGCCATGCAGCGGATTGGACCAGGGATAGACATGGATGGTCGAGAACGAAACGATGCGGGAGTCGCGGAAGGCTTCGGCGGTGATCTGGGGGGCGATGGTGTTCATCGCCCAGAGGAAGTCCTCGCGTCCGCGATAGTCGAACTTCAGCCCGGCCATGTAGATGATGTTGGCCACCTTGGGCAGGGCGTTGACGGCGTCCCGGTCCAACAGGTCGCAGCGGATCGTCTCGATGCCCCAGGAATTGAGCCGCGCCTCGAGGCCCTCTTCCGAAAAGCGCGAAACCCCGATGACGCGCTTATGCGGAACGGCCTTCTTGGCCATGCGGGCCATGGTGACGCCGATCTTGCCCCCGACACCCAGGATCATGAGGTCGCCATCCAGCGCGTTGAGATCGTCGATCACGCCCTGGGTGGGCACCGACATGAAGTCTTCGAGGTGATCCACATCGACGAAATGATCGGGAAGGTCAGCAGCGGTCAGGACTTCGGGGACGGCTGGGCGGCTCATGAGAATCTCCTCAAATTCTTCTTGTCAGGCGACGAGCGGCAGGCGCTGTCCATCATCGGACAGCCAGCGCTCGAGATTGTTGGCGACGAAAGCGTCGTCGTTCATTTCGGGGTATTGGCGGTAGACGCGATCGATCTGCTCGGATTGGCCTGGGCTCAGCACCTCGTTCGGATCGAGGCACCATGTGCCCTCGACCAGCCCCTGCCGGCGCAGCACTTCGAGGCAACCGGGAATGCAGCCCTTGAGATCGTGATGGGCGTCGTAAATGGCGCCATTGCAATCGGTGACGATGGAATCGAGGGCCAGCACATCGACCGGCATGGGCTGATCGTCGGCGATGGCGTGGATTCTTGCCAGCATGTCCACCGCCGGCTTGACCCAGACGCTCCAGTGTCCGAGCAGACCGCCACGGATGCGGGCGCGCTTTTCCGTTTTTCCGTCCGCCGAGCGCACGACGAAAGGCACCATCAGGTCGAGGCCGATGTGATCATCATTGCCGGTGTAAAGCGTGATGCGATCGTCCGCACCCGCATCATAGACGGCCCTGATGATGTCGAGCGTCCGATAGCGGTCGAAGGGCGCCATCTTGATGGCCAGGACATTATCGATCCGGGCGAAGCGCAGCCAGAAGTCATAGGACAGGTGAAAGCCGCCCACTTCCGGCAAGAGGGCAAAGCCGATGACCGGCATCTCCTCAGCCACACGCTGGCAATGCTCCAGGATTTCGTCCTCGCTCAGGCCTTTGAGGCGCGCCAGATTGAGCAGGGCCGCGTGATAGCCGAGACCTCGGGCCGTATCGACCTCGCGCAATGCCTGTTCGGTCTTTCCCGTGACACCGGCCACAAGGACCCGTTCCGGGCCGCCCCATTCCCGCATAGTTTCCGCGGCGAGACGCAGCACCGGCTCGTAAAGGCCCTTTTCGCGGATCGCGAACTGCGTGGTGTGCACGCCGACGGCAACGCCTCCAGCGCCTGCATCGGCATAGTAGCGTGTGATGGCGCGCTGGCGCCGGGGATCAAGCGCGCGGTTCTGGTCCAGCACCAGCGGGTGCGCTGGCAGTACACAACCCATCCGCAAGGCTGACAGTGTTGGATGGGGAAGATCTGAAATCCGTCTGAACATTCTGTGCCCTCCTAGACGGCAACTTTGGCGGGCGCGGACGCCGATTGAAACAGCTCGATACTCATTTTCTGCAACGGCTCCGCGATCCGGGCGGGTGCAAAATCCATCTGCTCGAGCACGTCGCGCCGGACATCGATGCCAGGGGCAACTTCCACCAGCGCCAGCCCATCAGCCTCGACGTCGAAAACCGCGCGCTCGGTGATGATCCGGGCGCTTTGCCCTCTGTCCCTCACGCCTTCAAGCACGTTGTAGGTGATCGAATCCGCCTCTGGCACGAATTTGCGCACCTTGCCCTCGCGGCGGACGGTCAGCCCTTCCGGCCCATAGGCCGCATCCAGGCCCGCCGTGGTGAAGGTGCCAGCAAAAACCAGTCGCTGTGTGTTATGCGCGATGTCGATGAAACCGCCAGCGCCCGGATTTGCCGCGCCGAACTTGGAGACGTTGACGATGCCCCGGGAGTCGAATTGCGCGAAGGACAGCGCAGCGAAGCGGCAAAGCCCGCCATCGATCACATCGAATTGGGTCAACCCGTCGACAATCGCATCGGGGTTGATATTGGCCGAAAACTGCCACCCCGGCATGACGATGCCGCCATAGGCGCCATGCTCGGTCGTCGCGGGGTAGTCGAGCATCTCCTCGCCGTCGAAAAGCCCCTGCTCGGCCATGACCAGCGGCACATCGGTCGCCGCGCCGAAACCATAGATCGCCAATTCCCCGCGCCGGACTTCGGCGGCAACCCGCCGGGCAATGATCTTGTCCAGCGACATGGGCGGCGCGGGCAGATTGTGCAGAGCCAGCCGTGTACCGGAGAAATAGGCCGACTCGTAAGGCGTATCGGTCGTCATCATCATCTCGGGATCGACAACGATCCTGTCGACGAAAATCCCGGGAAGCCGCACCTGGCTTGCTGCCCGCTTGCCGACAATGCGGCGAACCTGAGCGATAACGCGACCACCGCTCGCCTTTGCTGCAATGGCCAGGGCCAGGTTTGCCGTCGTCAGCGGCTCGTCTTCCCAGGACAGATTTCCCTGCTCGTCGGCACTGGAGGCCCGGATGATCGCTACATCGATCGGCCAGGTGGGGTAAAAGAGATAGTCCTCCCCATCGAGCGAAATCCTGCGAATCAGGTCTTGCTCCGCCTTTTCGGTAAACCGTCCGCCGCCATTCAGAGGGTCGGCATAGGTGCCCAACCCGACTTTGGTAATGTAGCCCGGACTTTTTCGCGCCACTTCGCGCAGCCAGTGCATGCTGGCGCCAATGGGCCAGGAATAAGCTTCGATCCGATTTTCCCGCACCAGGCGCATGAGTTCGGGGCGCTTGCCGGTCGCCGGATCGACGGGGTTGATGAAGGAACCGGAGACGATCCGCTTCATCAGACCTTCCCGGGCCACATGGTCCATGCCCTTGATGCCCATGGCGTCGCCCGTTCCACATGGGAAGTAGAAGGTGAGGTCGCTCGGCCCCTGCGTTTCGGCGAAACGTTCTCCAAGAGCGCGCAGGACAGCGTCGGGCGTGACCCAACCAATCACGCCGGCGCTGGCGACGGTCGCGTTGTCAGGAATGAATTCGACCGCCTCGCGGGCACTCACAATCTTGGTCATGGCTTCTTCGCAAATCGGGATAACAGAGCCTGCGCTGCAGGATGGGAGGCATCGGTTTCGAACTGGGCGGCACTGTCCGCATCCATCGCCACATGCTGGCGGAAGCGCTGGTAGAACCTCTTGGTGGACTGGACGGCATGGGCCGGAAGGGCGGCGATGGTTTCGGCAAGCGCCAAAGCTTCGCGCAATGCAGCGCCAGGTGCGCAGACATGATCCGCGAGGCCAATATGGTGTGCCTGCGTGCCGTCGCAGGGCGAAGCCCCGAGCGTCAGCCCCAGGGCCCGCTGCGGGCCGACCCGCCCTACCAAGGCCCCCAGCCCCCAGGGAGGCAGCCAGCCATTGCGAACCTCCGGCATGTTCCAGCGCACATCATCGGCCGTGACGACGAGATCGCAGCTCGCCGCCAGGATCATGCCGCCGCCCAGCGCATAGCCTTCGACGGCCGCAATGACCGGCACATTCACCGCACTGAAACCGGCGGCGATATCGCCGGTCCGACGCTCATGATCCCGCATTTCTGCGGGCGACATACCGGCCAGCTCCTTGAGATCACTGCCCGCGCAGAAAGCGGGCTCAGCGCCCGTCAGGACGACAGCGCCGAAGCCATCGTCAGCCGCGGACTGTATCGCCCGGTCGAGTTCGACCATGGTTTGCGTACCGAGCGCGTTGCGGCGCTCCGGTCGCATGATCGTCAAAAGACGGACCCGCCCCAAAGCTTCTATGCCGACATGTGCGGTGGTGCTCATGCGTCCAGCCTCGCGCCGTCGCGATTAAGGACATCCCGGAGTTCCCGGCCGCTGATGTCGCGCGGCGCAATATTGTCACGCACGGCGATCGAGGCTGCATGCCCCACGGCATGTCCATAGGAAAAGCATTGAGCCGTGACACGGGCCGAGGCGACCGCTTCGTGCTCGGCCGACAGGCAGCGGCCTGCCACCAGCAGGTTCTCCCCTTGCCGGGGAACGAAGCAGCCATAGGGAATTTCATAGACATCATCGAGCAGCCATTCGACGCGCGGCTTGCTGCCGGAGTGAAGCTCGATCGGCCAGGGCGAGCGGGCAATCCCGTCGGTGAATTTGGTGCCCTGCACAACGTCGTTGTTGCCCAGCTTTTTCACGCCCTCGACCTGTCGCGTCTGGCGCACGCCGACCTGTACCCCGGTATCAATGACAAAGGCCCGTCCGCAGCCGGCGAGGTTTTCCCGGAAGAAGCGGGCATACTCGCGCATTTGCTGGCGGCCTCGGACCTCCGCTTCCGCGAAGTCCTTGTAAAAAAGAGTATTCAGCTCGCGCCCATCGGCGCCGGTAATCCGGGTGCAATTGCACAACAGCTCGCCGGCATGGGTGGTGGCGAAAAGCCAGATCTTGGACCGCGGCAGGGTAAATCGGCCCGATGCGTTCGCATCGGCAATCATGGCGCTCACCTGTGCCGGCATGATGGTGTCCTCGCCATAAACGGCGGTGAACGCTTCAACATCCACCCCACCGAGACGAAAGATCATGGTGGGGTTCTGCACCCTCCCATTATCGCCCACGAAGCTGGGGAGGCCTGCCATTGCAACCACATCGGCATCGCCCGATGCGTCCACGACTATCCTGGCGCGGATATCGAGCGGCCCCTGCTTGCTCCAGGCCTGCACGCCTTCGACGCGATCGCCATCCATGAGAACGCGCGTCGCCACGGTGTGATAAAGCACCTCGACCCCGGCTTCGACGAGCATGGCATCGGCCGTTTCGCGCCACATGATGGGATCATGCACGCGGGTGAGTGTCTTGCCGTAACGCACGGGTCCGGCAAGCCCGCCCGCGCCCTCAAGGCGACGCACGAATTCGTCGGCGAAGCCAAACACCACCTGTTCGGGGCCATTGTTGTTTTCGGTGGCAGAGTAGAGACCGCAGACGGTGCCGGAGAGTCCGGCCACCGCACCACCGCCGCAAAAGCCGTAGCGCTCCAGCACGATGACCTGCAGCCCATTGCGCGCCGCAGTAACGGCGGTCGCGAGGCCAGCGGCGCCGCCACCCACCACCAGCACATCCGCATCGAGGCGGATTACCGGCCGCACATCATGCAGCAGTCCCTGTCCCATCATCTCCCCGCTCACTCATATGCAACTGACATATCAGTAATTGATCAGTTGCCTACCAATTGAATCGCAGATTGTCAAACGCTATCATGTACGCCTGATCCGCAGACGAGGAGCGCCAATGCCGGACGTGCAACAAGGGGATTTGATTTCCGAAACGGCTTACGTTGCGATCCAGAACATGATCGTCACCGGCCAGCTCCGGGGCGGCGCCATGATCTCGGAAAATGAACTGCGCGAGGAACTTGCCTGTGGGCGAACCCCCATCCGGGAAGCATTGCAGCGGCTCAAACTCGAAGGCTTCGTGGAAATCCATCCCCGGCGCGGCGTCTTGGTAACCACTATAGACGTTCGCCAGCAACTCGAACTGCTCGAAGTCCGGCGGCCGCTTGAAATCACCATGGTGCGGCTGGCGGCACAGCGTGCGGATCCGACGCAGCGTCAGCGCATGCGCGAGCTGGCCGACGAACTTGAAACGGCCGTGCGGCAGAATGATCGCGACCGATATTTCGGGATCAACCGCTCCACCCATGAGATCGAGGCGGCGGCAACCAAGAATGCCATGCTGGCGCGGTCGGTCGGACAGGTCCACTCGCTGTCGCGACGCTTCTGGTACTCATTCATCACCGCGTCCGAAGATTTCGCCGATGCCGCGACGTTTCATTGCGCGGTGCTGAGAGGTATTGCCGACGGCGACGCTGACGCTGCGGCGAAAAATGCGGAGCTGCTTCTCGATTACCTCGACAAGGTCACCAGACTGACCATCAACGGCGTCCATCGCGTCATTTGAGGCTGGGAGGCGTGCCCCATGTCGCCACACGGCGGAACGAAGGCACGCGGAGGACGAGAATCCATGAGCAACGCGAATGGCGCGCGAAGCACAAAAGCAAAGGGCCGGTGTTTCCACCGGCCCTTCTTGATTGCGTCGGGTGCGATCAGCGCTTGCGGCCGAAAAGGCCCCAGAGGCCGGTGACGGTCAGGGCGGCGAAGGCCATCTTGAGCGTGTCCCAGACGAGGAAGGGCTGCACGGCCTTGTCAAAGGCCGAGGCGACGACATTGGTCTGGTCGACCCAGGCAGCCTGGCCGGCCATGGCTACGAGCCAGGCAAAGCCGAAGGCATAGAGCACGACGGTTGCCACCAGCATGGCGCCGAACAGGGTGAAGGGGCGGCTCGAAGCGCCGCGGTCGGCGGCGTAGCCGATGATCGCGGCCTGGGCCAGGAAGCCCACGAGGAAACCGCCGGTCGGGCCGACGAGATAGGCCATGCCACCGCCGGCGGCGAAGACCGGCAGGCCAAGGGCGCCTTCGAGGAGGTAGGCGGCAACGGTGGCCACGCCGATGCGCAGGCCGAAGGCGGCCGCAAGGGCGGCAATGGCGAAGCTCTGCAGGGTCACCGGAACCGGCCAGACCGGGACATTGACCTTGGCGGCAGCGGTGATGAGCATGGTGCCGAGCAGCACGATCGCGGCGTTGGTTGCCAGCTTGGCGACACTGCCCTTGGGCTGGAATGCACCGAGCAGCGTGTTGGGCGTGGTCAAAGTCACAGCCATTTCATACCTTCCGTAAGTGATTTGGACCAACCCCCTCCCGGGGCGGTCTGGTCCGGACATCAGTCTATTACGGTTTCGTTACCGCGCGCGCAATGGCCAGCTCTTCTTCCGCACCCCGCTACAGCACTGAGTTTGATCCCGAAACCGGGCTGGCCGTGCCCGTCGACGAGGGCATTGTGCGCGTCACTGCCCCCAATGCATCGGCCTATACCTTCACCGGCACCAATACATTTCTCCTTGGCCATCATCGGCTTGCGCTGGTCGATCCGGGTCCCGTCGATGCCGCGCACGAGGCCGCCCTGATGTCGGCCATTGCCGGACGGCCGGTAACCGCCATCCTGCTCACGCATACCCATCGCGACCACAGCGCAGCGGCAAAGCGGTTCTCGGAGACGCTGGGAGCGCCGCTATGGTTCGGCGGACCGCACCGGCTGTCCCGACCGCTGCGGCGATTCGAAATCAATCCGATCCGCAAATCCTGCGACTGGGACCTCGTGCCGGATCGGATCCTCGCGGATGGCGAAGAGATCGAGGCCGGTGACATGCGCCTTTCGGTGCTTGCCACGCCCGGCCATTGCGCCAATCACCTGGCCTTTGGCGTATTGGGTACGGATGACCTGCTGTCGGGCGACCATGTCATGGGCTGGAATTCCACCCTGGTCTCGGTGCCGGACGGGTCCATGGCCGACTACCTGAGGTCGCTCGACAAGGTCATCGCCCTGCCCTACCGGCGCTACCTGCCGGCTCACGGGGGCGAGATCGCCGATGGGCGCGCCCATGCCAGGGCGCTCAAGAACCACCGCAAGATGCGCAATGCGCAAGTGCTCGAGGCGGTGCGCGGCGGCGCCCGGACGGTGACGGCTGTCGTCGACGGCATCTATCCGCGCCAGCCGATCAAGGTCCGGATGGCGGCGCGGATGACCATGATGGCGCATGTGGAATATCTGGAGGAGCTGGGGCAGTTGCGCGTGAAACACGGGATTTTCGGCACGCGGCTGGCCCTGCCCGGCTGATCGCCGGCGCCGCCGGCCACGTTAGGCTGATGAGACGAAAGGACCTGACATGAACAATCGCTCCCTCGCCATCGCCGCCATCCTCGCGGTCGTCGCCTTCATCGGGCTGTTCGCAGGCTATTTCATCGGCGCGCAAACGGCCCGCAGCCACAATGCGGCGGATACCAGCATCGAGGAAGCCAGCGGCTAGTTCCGCCCGCCATTCGAGCGTCGCTCTCGTGGCCTTCTCAGCTAAAATTGCTCTACTGGAGCAATTTATCGCGCCTCGAAGCCCACCGCACCCTCGCGGCCGGTCTGGCCACGATGGCGCAGCATATGATCGGCCAGCACCAGCGCCATCATGGCTTCGCCCACCGGCACGGCGCGAATGCCGACGCAGGGGTCGTGACGGCCCTTGGTGATGATGTCGGTATCTTCGTTGGCTGTGGTCACGGTCTGGCGCGCCGTCAGGATCGAAGAGGTCGGCTTGACGGCGAAGCGGCAAACGATCGGATCGCCATTGGAAATGCCGCCCAGGATGCCACCCGCATGGTTGGAGAGGAAATAGGGTTTGCCTTCGCCCGCCCGCATCTGGTCGGCATTCTCGACGCCGGTCAGCGCGGCCGCATCGAAGCCGTCGCCGATTTCCACGGCCTTGACCGCATTGATGCTCATCATGGCCGAAGCGAGGTCGGCGCTCAGCTTGCCATAAACCGGCGCGCCCCAGCCGGCCGGCACGCCTTCGGCCACCACCTCGATGACGGCGCCAGCGGAATTGCCATCCTTGCGCAGCCCGTCGAGATAATCAGCCCAGAGTTCGGCGGCCTTGGGATCGGCGCAGAAGAACGGGTTCTGGTCGACCTGGTCCCAGTCGAAATTGGCGTAGTCAATCTTGTGCGGGCCCATCTGGACGAGGCTGGCGCGGATGGTGACGCCCGCAAGCACCTGCCGCGCCACCGCACCGGCCGCAACGCGCGCCGCCGTTTCGCGGGCCGAGGTGCGGCCTCCGCCACGATAGTCGCGGATGCCGTATTTCTGGTCATAGGTGAAATCGGCATGGCCCGGACGATACTTGTCGCGGATGTCGCCATAGTCCTTGGAGCGCTGGTCGGTATTCTCGATCAGCAGCGAAATCGGCGTGCCGGTGGTGCGCGGGCCGTCGGTCCGCTCGTCCTCGAAGACGCCGGAGAGGATTTTCACCTCGTCGGGCTCGCGCCGCTGGGTGGTGAACTTCGATTGACCCGGCTTGCGGCGGTCGAGATCGCCCTGGATCATTTCCGGGGTCAGGGTCAGGCCCGGGGGGCAGCCATCCACCACGACGCCAAGCGCCGGCCCATGGCTTTCGCCCCAGGTGGTAAAGCGGAAAAGATGCCCGAACGTATTGAATGACATGGCGCGGTCCCGGTTATGCGGGCTTTCTAGAGCGTTTGGCGCAAGGCTGGCAACCGCTTTGCGCCGCCCTCAGTCGACGACATCGCCCCAGATATTCTCGGCCGAATGCAGCACCATGCGCCCGCCGGTGAAGTGGGCGATGACGCCCTGTGGCGGATGCCAGTTCATGACGGCCTTGCGCGGGGCGCCTTCTACCAGGTGCCAGAGCACGCGCAGCACGCCGCCATGGGCGACGACGACGGCATGGTGGGTCAGCTCGCGGGCAAAATCGAGCAGGCGCCCGGCCACGTCGTCATAATTCTCGCCGTCCTGCGGACGGAAATTCCAGTAGCTTTCGTCGCGCTCGCCCGGCGCCAGCGCCGCATGTTCGCGGGCGATCTCGGCATGGAGCCGCCCTTCGAACTGGCCGAAGGAGATTTCGATGAGGCGCGGATCGTGGATGACGGGCGGCAGTTCGATATCGAAGGCAGCCCGCATACGGTCCATGGTCTCGCTGGCCCGGCTCAGGGGCGAGGCGAACCAGTTGAGCGAAGCGGGGTCGACGCCGTCGCGCTCAAGCAATTGCCGGAGCAGCACGCCATTGGAATTGGCCTGCAACTGCCCGGTGCGATTGAGCGGGATATCCTTGCTGCCCTGGTAGCGCTGTTCGCGGTTCCAGTCGGTCTCGCCGTGGCGTGCGAAGTAGAAATCCGGCCAGTCAGGGGCAGTCATGGTGTTTTCCGCGCCGGCAGGGCACGGCCTTTGTAAGTCTGGAGTCGTGTCTCTGCTTGTGGCACATGGTGGGAGCGCCGAGCAAGCGCAACGCCTTCAAAGCTCATCTGTTTCGGATGCCCGCCATGACCCTTTCCGCCGCCGACATTTCCGCCGCGCTTGCTGCAATCGCGGGTGGTGACAATGTGGTGAGCGATACCGCCAAGATGGGCGCCTTCCTCAACGAGCCGCGCAAGCGCTTTCACAAGACTGCGGTCGCCGTGGTCACGCCGCCCGATGTCGCGGCGGTGCAGGCGGTGCTGCGCTGGGCCAATGACGCCGGGGTCGGCATCATCCCGCAGGGCGGCAATACTGGCCTTGTCGGGGCGCAGGTGCCGCTCCATGGCACCGAAGTCATCCTCAGCCTCGCCAGGCTCGACCGCATTCGCTCGGTGGACACGGCCGCCGGGGTGATGACTGCCGAGGCCGGCGTCATCCTTGAAAATGCCCATCGTGCCGCCGAAGCCGGCGGCATGATGTTCCCGCTCTGGCTGGCTTCGCAGGGATCGGCGCGCATCGGCGGCGTGCTCTCGTCCAATGCCGGGGGCGTCAATGTGCTGGCCTATGGCAATGCCCGCGAACTGACCATGGGCGTCGAGGCAGTGCTGGCCGATGGACGGCTCTACCAGGGCCTCAATGCCCTCAAAAAGGACAATACCGGCTACGATCTCAAGGACCTGCTGGTGGGCGCGGAAGGCACGCTCGGCATCATCACGGCGGCCAGCCTCAAGCTCTATCCCCTGCCCGAGGACTATGAGACGGCCATCGTCAACATCGCCTCGCCCGAGGCGGCGCTCGATCTTTTCCAGTTGATGCGCCAGCGTGCCGGCTCCCGGCTCAATGCCTTCGAACTCATTCCCTGGATCGGCCTCGACATCCAGATGCGCCACGGTATGCTCGATGCCGACCCGACCGCCAGCGCCTCGCCCTGGTATGCGCTGATCGAATTGACCCGCATGGCGGGCACCGCGGCCGGCGCGTTGCAGGCGGCGCTGGAAGCGGCCTTCGAGGCTGCGCTGATTTCCGATGCGGTGGTCGCCGAGAGCCTCGCCGATCGCACCCGCATGTGGGCCTTTCGCGAGCAGATGAGCGAATGCCAGTCGCGCGAGGGCCCCTCGATCAAGCATGACGTCTCGGTGCCCATTGCCGCCGTGCCGGCTTTGATCACCAGGGGCACCGCGGCCGCCGAAAAACTGGTCCCCGGCATTCGCCCCGTGCCGTTCGGGCATATTGGCGACGGGAATATCCATTTCAATTTCTCGATGCCGGTCGGGGCCGATGCCAAAGCCTTCATGGCCCAATTTGACGAAGTCCTGCATGAGGCCATCTACGAGGTGGTGCTTGATCTAGGCGGTTCGGTCTCGGCCGAACATGGTATCGGCCAGCTCAAAACCGAGCTCCTGCAGCGGGTGAAGGACCCGGTGGCGCTGGAAATGATGCGAGCCATCAAGCTGGCGCTCGATCCGAACGGAATCCTCAATCCGGGGAAGATGCTCGGCTAGGCCAAGGGCCCCAACAAACATTGACTGTCACCCCGGCGCAGGCAGGGGCCCATCCTGAGACCTCAAGATGGATCCCGGCTCATGACCGGGATGACAGGCGGTGGTTAGCGCTCACCCCGGCGTACTCGCCCCATGTTCCCCAGTCACTCCCCTGTGCCTTCTTGCACGGCGTCTGGCATCGTCCCATCTCTGCGCCATGCTGCTCAAAGACATCCAGTTTCTCGACGACGCCACGCGTCCGCCCATTCCCGCGCTGCCCGGCCTTACCGAGGCACAGAAGCATCCGGGTGAACACCTCAAGCAGATCCACGATCACCTGCGCGAAAACATGCAGGTGCTCGGACGGCTGATCGAGCGCGCCTCCAAGGGCGAAGCCAGTGCCGAGGAGGTCAAGGCGGAGACGGCGGACCTCGTCATGGTCACCAACTATCGCCGCTTCGGCACGCTGTGCGGGCAATATTGCCAGTTCGTCCACGGTCACCATTCCATTGAGGACCGGGCGCTGTTCCCCTCGATCGCCGCGCAGGGGCCGGCCTTCAAGGCCATTGCCGATCGGCTGCAGGCCGAGCATGTGGTGGTGCACACCCTGCTCGAACGGCTCATCGACGCCTTGATCAAGCTCGCTGACGAGCCCGGCGCAGGCCATTTCGACGATGCCGTGACCGTCTATCGCGCCCTCGAAAAGGTGCTGCTCAGCCACCTCAATTATGAGGAAGATGCCATCGGCGACGCACTGGGTTACTTCGAGATCATGTAGGCGCCGCGCGTCGGAAAGCGTCATCTTGTCGGAACCTGTGTCGGCGCAGGTCGTTTGTGGTCCAGGGTATCAACCCATAGGAGACACAGATGACCAAGTTCCAGCTTGCCGCTTCCGTGGCGGCCCTGAGCCTCAGCCTCGCCGCTCCGGCCTTCGCCCAGAGCTACACGCTCAACGGTACCGACGTGCCAGAAGACCAGGTCGCCAATATCCAGGCCCATTGCGACGCGCTGTTCGCCGCAGAACCCGTTGACGACTCGGCCAGCGACGACTCGACTTCCGACGATTCTGATCCGGGCTTCTCGGATGAAGACAGTGCCGAGAGCGAAACGCCGGTTGATTTCGCCACGCTCGACCTGACCACGGTCGACATCGAAGCCTGCCGTGCCGGTGGTTTCGTCGTCAGCGCTGAAGGCGGTGCGACCGATGCGACGAGCCCGGCCGAGACTTCGCCCCAGGGTGACGATGCCGGCGCGACCGTCAACGCCCCCACGACCACCAAGTAACTTGCCGCTTGCATCCGCTCCTTTGGGGCGGATGCAGCCTCTTTCTCAGAACAGGTCCATCTCAGAACAGGTCCATTTGCCCGCCGCCACCGGCGGCTTTTTTTGCCCTGGGCCTGGGCCGTTCAGCCTCCACCATTTCCAGCGATACCGGCTCGATCAGGCCCGGATCGTCGTCGCGCGCCGAATTGACCCGCGTCGAGACCGGATGGAATTTCAGCACACCGTCCTCGAGCGGTAGCGCCATCTGCACCGCTTCCTGCGCGCGCACCTCACGGACATTCAGCCAGGTATCCTGCTGGTCCGCGTCGAGCATGATTGCCGGCATGCGGTCGTGGATCACCGAGAGCTGCGGATTGGCGGCAACGGTGATGGTGGCGACGGAGTCGACTTCCTCTCCATTGGGCCCGATCCAGGTGGAATACAGCCCCGCCAGCGCCATGGGCTGGCCATCGGCGCGCGTGATGTAATAGGGCTGCTTCTTCTTGTCCGGGCCGGTATGCCATTCGTAATAGCCGCTGGCCGGCACGATGCAGCGGCCGTGCTTCACCCGGTCGCGGAAGGCGGGCTTTTCGGCCATGCTCTCGGCCCGGGCATTGACCAGCAACGGAAACTCGCGCGGATCCTTGACCCAGCCGGGCACGAAACCCCAACGCGCGAAATGCGGCTCGCGACGGCCTTCCGCTTCCCAGATGGCGACGATGGGCTGGGTGGGCGCAATATTGAAGCGCGGCACCATGTCGATGCTCTTGAGCAGCTTGAACAGCTCCACCATCATTTCCGGCGGCAGGGTCGAGGCGTAGCGACCACACATGGCGTGTCTCCTTTACCCAAGAGAGGTAGTCTCTCGGGATACGAATCGCAAACCGCCCGATTGCCCCCGATATGACCGACCTCCCCAATGCCGCCAGCGTCGGCATCGTCAAGCATGGCAAGATCCTGCTGATCAAGCGCGCCCTGGCGCCTTACCAGAACCTCTGGACCTTTCCGGGCGGCCGGCTGGAGGCGAATGAAACCATCGAGCAATGCGCCATCCGCGAAGTGCAGGAGGAACTGGGCCTCACCATCCGCAATCCCAGGCACGCCATGACGCAGTCGCTCGGCCGCGACGGCACCTATCGGCTCGCCGTCTTTACCACCACCGACTATGTCGGCCAGGTCCGGCCATCCGACGAGGTGGTCGACTACAAATGGGCCGACCCGGGCATGCTGCTGGCCCTGCGCACCACCTCCCGTCTCGACGATGTCATCAGAGAATGTTTCCGCGTCCTGGGACAAAGCTGGTAGAAGGCGGCAATGAACGCGTTGAACTCATCCCTTCCGGTGTGTGGCCTCACCCCACCCTCAGTCCCTCCCCATCGAGGGGAGGGAGGCGCAAGGGCGCGGCGCCAGAGTTCATCGTCTACCTCCCCCTTGTGGGGAGGGATCAAGGGTGGGGGCCTTCTTGCATTTCTCACCCTCCTCCTCGCCACCCCCGCCTTCGCCATCGACCCGCCGTACCAACGTCAGATGGAGCGCTTGTCGGAAATCATGGGCAGCCTTTATTTCCTGCAGCCGCTCTGCAATGCCGGTGACGAGGACTGGCGCGCCCAGGCGGCTGAACTCATCGAACTGGACGAGCCGGACGAGGATCGCCGGCAGCGTCTCGCCGGCGCGTTCAACACGGGCTACACGGCCTTTTCGCGTTTTCATCGCCAATGCACACCAGCTTCCGAGGAAGCGCTGAAGCGCCTCCTTACCGAAGCACAGCGGCTGGCCCGCGATATCCATACGCGATTTGCCGAATAGACGGGGCCGGTCACTTGGTGCAATTGCCTACCCGCCGTTAACCTTCGGCTTACTTCCTGCACGCGAGGCCCATCGGGTCGTGATATGCCCGGACCCATGAGCACGCCCAAAACTATCTTTTCGCCCGCTTCCGGCACAGGTCCGTTCGACCCTGCCCAATCGGAGCGTCAGCTCGCGCTCGAATATCTGGCGGAAGCCTGGAACAGCGCGGAAGAAGATGGGCTGGAGCCGGCTTCGCTCGCCCATGCCTCGCTGTTCGCCGCCCTTGCCACCTTTGTGAAGATGCATGGCGACGAGGCCGCCGCCGACCTCATCGAGCAATTGCCCGAGCGCATCCGCAACGGCGAATACAATCTCGAGCGCATCCTGCAATAAGTCACCAGGCCCTTGCGGGCCCAGTGATTGTCGCTGCCGTCACCGCTTGGCGTCGGCGCCCATGCTGGCCAGCGACGCAAACCGCAGGGTCAGCGGCTCGATATTCTCGTCGAGCCACTCTGCCATGGCGATTTCCTCCTCTAGATTGGTTTCGAGCAGCGCGATGGCCTCCTCGTCGCCGGCTTCGTCGGCAAGAGCCAGCAGCGACTTGTAGGCGGCGATTTCGAAGTTCTCGAAGGCATAGTTGGCAAAGCTGTTCTTGACGATTTCGTCCGGCGCGATGGTGTGGCCCAGCGCGGCCATGGTTCCGGCAATGCTCATCGCCGTATCCTTGAGCCCCGAGCGGTCCGTGCCGGCGCGGTCCAGCAACTGGTCCAGACGCTCGATCTGGCCCTCGGTCTCGGCAATGTGCTGGCTGAGCCGCTCGGCCACGTCAGGGTAGCTTTCGATGCGCTGCAATTGCGGCTTCATGATCGCCAGCGCCTGGTTCTCCATGGCATGGGCATTCTTGAGGCCAGTGATGTAAATGTCCCTTGCGGTCGTCATGGCTGTCTCCTGTTTTAGAGACCGGCCAACGTCAGCATCGGCAGAATGCTCCATCACGATTCCTCTGGTCGGACGACCTCGGGACTTGCTCTCTTGCCCTCATGATCCGATGATCCCCGCGAGGAGACCCATCATGCGCCGTCCCGCCCTCCTGTTGATGCTGACTGTTCTCGCAGCGCCCGTCCAAGCGCAGGACGAAGCATTCGATCCCTACGCCAATGTCGCCATCAGCGATGATTTCTCCGCCCTGCCCAAGCCGGTCAAAGCCATGCGCGACAAGCTGATCGCGGCAACCCGGACCGGCGACATCGAAAGCCTGCGGCCGATCATGGAGGCCCAGGAGTTCCCGCCAACGGTCAGCTATGGCGGCCCGGACGATCCTGTGGCCTATCTGCGCGAGCAGAATGACGACCCCGCGGGTCGGCCGACCTTGGCCCTGCTGCGCAACCTCCTCGAAATGCCCTATGCGATCCTGCCCTCTGAAGATGGCAATGACAGCTATGTATGGCCCTATCTGGCCGTGGTGGACCTTGCGGCGTTGACGCCGGAACAGACCGTCGATGCCTACCGTCTCGTCACCGAGGCGGAGTTCGACGACATGGGCGCCTTTGGCGGCTGGTTCTGGTGGCGCGTCTACATCGCCGAGGACGGCGAATGGACGGCGTTCGTCGCCGGGGACTGAAACGCGGGCCCGTAGACTGGCAGACGATCTTCGATGGAGCGGGGCCTGCGCCCCGGCGGCGCGTTACACGGATATCGGCCCGGACCACGGAGGAAACGATGTTCGGCTTCGAGGACAAGCGACCCGCTGCAGTCGAGCAAGCCGGCCTCTATATCGGATCCATGTTCTTCGGCTTTGAGGAAAAACTGGGTGGTCCCCTGCCCCGGCAGGTCTTCACCGACCCCTATGTCGTGGGTTTCCTGGAAGTGCTAACCACTCACGCGGTTGCCGTCGTCTACATGTCTGGCATGCCGGACCAGGACACCGTCGTGGACATCATGGCCGAGGCCCTGGATCGGGCATGGCCGGGGGCCGGTTCTGCCGCCCGCATGCGCCTCGTCGAGGCGAGCAATTCCGTGAGCCCCTTTCACGCCGAGTATCGTCGCGGTCGCCATGACGGGTCGGAACACGTCCGCAGGCTGCTCACCACGTACGAGAACATGGGCGACGAGCGCCATAAGGCGTTTCGCGACCATGTTGCGCAAACCCATCTGCGCCTGGACGACCGGACCGCCAAGTAGCGGCCAAATCACATAAAACGCATGTCATTTGCTCGCGCATTATGCGTTTAACTGCGGTTTTTCGCGCTATATCTGCATTTTCTGGTGACAAGCTAAAAATAATGCGCAATCTTCCATACAAGACAGGGTGACCAGAGCCTCCGGAGAATGAGGCGGGGCGCCGTGCCTTTGGACATCGCCCTGAGGAGGAAATGATGGGTCGGTCAATCAATCGCAGAACACTGCTGCAACTGGGTGGGGCCGCCGCGGCCATGACCGCCCTGCCCGCCTGGGCGCAGGAACAGCGCCAGATCAGCATGATGTGGTGGGGCGGTCAGAACCGCATGGAGCGCACGCTCAAGGCCATCGACGAATTCGTGGCCACGCAGCCGGGCCTCGATGTCCAGGCGGAGTCGCTGGGCTCGACGGCCGACTATTTCGTCAGCCTCACCACCAAGATCGCCGGTGGCGGCGCGCCCGACATCATGCAGCTGGGTTACAGCCAGATTGCCGAATATGCCCAGCGCGGCGTACTCGAGCCGCTCGACGACTATGTCGGCAACGAGCTCGACATCAGCGACTGGCCGGCCTCGTCGGTCGATTCCCTGCGCGTCGATGGCAAGCTCTACGGCATCAACCTCGGCAACAACACGACCACCATGTACTATGACAAGGATGCCTACGCGGCCGCCGGCTTCGCAGACATCGCGATCGACTCGACCTGGGACCAGTGGTTCGACATGGCCGAGGCCGTGACCAAGGCCGGCGACGGCAGCTTCTTCGGCATGAGCGATGGCAGCGGCAATGCGCTGGTCTTCGAAAACTATGTCCGCCAGAAGGGCTTCCAGCTCTATGACGGCCAGGCCGTCGGGGTTGGTCAGGAAGTCGTCACCGAATGGTTCGACATGTGGGCCGCGGCGCGCGAGCGCGGCGCCATTCCACCGGCCGACGTGGCCGCCCTCGACATCGAATCCATTGCCGAGAACCTGCTCATCCAGGGTCGTGCCGGCACCAATTTCGGCCATTCCAACCAGGTCGTGGCGCTGCAGAGCGCGACCCCCAAGCCGCTCGGCATGGCCATGTATCCGCAGGGCGCCGGCGATACGATGGGCCAGTTCATCCGCCCCTCGCAGCACCTGTCGATCTGGTCTGGTTCGCAGCACAAGTCCGACGCAGTCAGCCTCGCCAATTTCCTGGTCATGAACCCCACCGGGGTGAAGATCCTGGGCGTGGAGCGCGGCGTGCCCTCATCCCCCTCGATGCAGGCGATCCTGGCGCCCGAGCTCGACGACATCACCCGCCAGTCGCTTGATTTCGTGGCCGCCGTGACCCCGGTCGCCACCCCCATCCCGCCACCGCCTCCGCGTGGCGCCTCGGAGGTGGAAACCAAGTTCCGCGAACTCAGCCAGCAGGTCTCGTTCGGACAGATCGACACCACGGAAGCCGGCCGCATCTATGTCGAGGATTCCAACGCCATTCTGGCACGGGCCTGACACCGGCTGGCGGCGACCTCCCCGCCACGTCGACGGAGCCGGCACACTCCCCGTGCCGGCTCCATTTCCGACCAATTGACCGAACGGCCGCACCATGCAGGACATCGCCTTCCCCGAAGCCGGGCCCACACTCTGGGCCCCTCATGAACTGACCCTGCGCGGTCCCGCCAGTGGCAATCCCTTTCTCGACGTCACCCTGTCCGCGACCTTCACCCGGGGTACCCGCTCGATCGAAGTTCCCGGCTTCTACGATGGCGAGGGCATCTACCGCATCCGCTTCCTGCCCGACCAGCAGGGCCCCTGGCAGTGCCGCACGACGAGCAATGCGCCCGGCCTCGATGGCCTTGCCGCCACGCTTGACGTGGGGCCCGCGAAACCAGGCGATCATGGCCCGGTCCGCGTCGCCGACACGTTCGACTTCCGCTACGCTGACGGCACCCGCTATCTCAATATCGGCACCACGGCCTATGCCTGGAACCACCAGGGCGACGCGCTGGAGGAGGAGACCCTTGCAACTCTCGCCGAGGCGCCCTTCACCAAGATCCGCATGTGCGTCTTTCCCAAGCACTATCGCTACAACCAGAACGAGCCGCCGCATTACCCCTTTGCGCTAATCAAGCAGGGCTCCAGCACCTGGCCGGGCAAGGTCGAGGACGCCGGTTGGGAGTTCGATCTCGACCGGCCCAATCCGGCCTATTTCCAGCACCTCGAAAAGCGCATCCGCCAGCTCGGCGACATCGGCGTCGAAGCCGACCTGATCCTCCTGCACCCCTATGACCGCTGGGGCTTTTCGCGCATGTCGGCGGAGCAGGACGACCGCTACCTGCGCTACATCGTGGCGCGCCTCGCCGCCTTCCCCAATGTCTGGTGGTCGATGGCCAATGAATATGACTTCATGGAAAACAAGTCGCTGGCCGACTGGGACCGGATGATCGGCGTCGTCGCCGACGCTGATCCGTTCGGCCACCTGCTCTCCATCCACAATGCCTTCCCGCTCTATGACTGGACCGACAAGCGGCTCACCCATGTCAGCATCCAGCGCCCTGAGACCGAGCATTCGCTGCTTTGGCGCGAGCGCTTCGGCAAGCCGGTCTCGGTCGACGAATGCTGCTACGAGGGCGACATTGCCGAGCAGTGGGGCAATATCAGCGGCCGCGACCTGGTGCATAAGTTCTGGCTGGGCGTGGTCAATGGCGGCCATGTCACCCATGGCGAGACCTACTACAACGACGCCGAAATCCTCTGGTGGGCCAAGGGCGGCAAGTTGATTGGCGACAGCGTCGCGCGCATTGCCTTTCTACGCGAGATCCTCGAGGCAGCGCCGGATGCCGCGCTCGAACCCATGCTGGACAATCGCAATCACCGCATCATGAAATATGGTGCCGACAACGTCACCGGGCCCGAAATGTCCAAGCCCGCCAAGGGCGAGGAGGATTGGCCGAAAATCCGCTTCCCCTATCCCATCGCCCATGTCCCGGGCGAATATTACCTCGCCTATTTCGGCCAGCGGCAGCCGCGCGAAGTGGTCGTGCCCACCCCGCCCGACCAGTTCTACAGCGCCGCCGTGCTCGACACCTGGGACATGACCGAAACGCCGGTTGCGGAGCGTGTCACCCGCGGCGACCTCTTGTTCATCCAGCCCAAGCCGAACCTGGCGCTGGTGCTGCGGCGGGTGGAGGGCTAGCGCCGCGCCACCACCTCGAAGATATGCGACCACTTCTCGTGCCCGGTAGCTGTGGTCCGCATGCCTTCGAACTCGGTCAGGTGGAGAACGGACCAGCCCGACAGCATGGTGTCGAGATCGAGGCGCGACAGCGTCCACAGCCCGTTGGCCGCCCAGGCATCGCGCGGGCCGAAGAAATGACCGGCAAACACACCGCCCGGTTCGACCGCGGCCGCGATCCGGCTCCACAGGGCTGGCGCCTCCGAGGGTGCGCAGAAAGGCAGCGACATCGCCGCATAGACCAGCCGGGCCGGACGCAACGTGGCGTCCTCCATCGTGGCTTGGGTGAGCGTCAGTCTTCCGCGCGCGGCTGGGGGCGTTTTTGCGGCCAAGAGGGCCAGCGCCTCGGCGCTTGAGTCCAGCGCTTCGACCTCCCAGCCTTCGGCCACGAGATGCAGCGTATCCCGGCCCGACCCGCAGCCGATGTCCGTGGCCCGGGCCGGTCCGTTGGCGACCTCAAGCGCCTTGAGCAAAAGCTCCCTGGGGGGCAATTGTGCCGAAGTCTGGTGGTAGGCATGCCAATCGCTCATGCCGCCATCTGTCCCGTCTAGAACTTGAGCGACATCGTCGCCAGCCCGCGATGGGACTGCGTGCCCTGGCCAAACGAGCCGTCATAGCTGGCCGCTACACTGAAATTGTCCGCAAACTCGACGCCGAGCGCCAGCCCGATGCCGAGCTGGTCCTGCGCGCCGGTCGACACCTGCGGCGCAAACGACGCGCCGGCCTGGGCGATTGTCGCCTGCCCGCTACCGGCGGTGTTGATCAACTGCCGTTCGTAGCGCAGCTCCGTCTGTGGCGTGAGAATGAAGCCGCCAAAATCGAACTCGCCGCCGATGCGCAGGCCGATATTGCCGTCGATGCGCGTCACCGCATCGGCGCCCACCTGCAGGTTGAGGATGCCGGCGCCGGTTTCGCCATAGGCGCCTCGATAGGCATTGACGGCATGGAGGCTCGCGACCGGGCCGATGCTCCAGCCCGCGCCGACCTGGCTGCCCACATCGTAGAAGGCTTCGAGCGAACCCGTCACGGCATGCATGGAGGCCGACCCGGTCGCCGTGGTTCCGCCACCGCCGCCAAAACCAATATTGCGCGACAGGTCGATCGTGCCCCAATGATAGCCAAGCGCCCCGCTGAGCGTGAGGTCGCCCAGGCCCTGGCTGCCATAAAGACCGAGATGGGCGGTGCCCAGCCTGGCGCTGCCGTCGGTGACCCGAACGCCGGACGCGCTATACCCGCCGGCCACGCCGAAGACGGTGTTGCTGACCAGATTGGCGTATTCGATCCCTCCGAGCACGCCGCCCATCGATGCGTCGAGGCCACTGGCGGCGCCCTGCCCGGCAACGGACTCCGTCCCGCCCATGCCCTGCACGAAGACGGATAGGCCGGACGGCTCGGCATGAAGGGGCGCCACAGCCTGATCGATGGCCGCTGCGGCCTCGCCACGCCCGGCGCTGACATAGGCGAGCGGCGCTGTGGTCGCCGATGGCTGTGGCCCACCCGACATCCTGCCGCCCAACATGCTGGTGAACATCGACACCGTCTCGATGACGCCAGCTGTCGCGGCCACCCCGTTGGATTTAGCGGAGAGGGTCGACGTGTTCGCCGTCGCCCGCGCCACCAGTTGCACGCTGCTGCCATCGTAGACATCGACAAAATCGATATCGGGAAGGTCGTCGGCAACCGCTGTGAACCGGCCGGTAACGCCGCTGCCGGCCGTCAGGACGGTGTAGCGTCCGCTGCTGGCGCCGCCGGCCGCACCCAGGACATTGATCGTGCCGCCGTCAATCCCGGCCGCCCCGGCGACGCGCAGGAGATCACTGCGATCGCCCTCGATTTCGACATCGAAGAAGGACCCCGGATCGAACTGGACATCGCCCAGGACCGTCAGCGTACCGACCGAATTGCCGGGCGCTACTCGACCGCCCGATTCGATGGTGAAGCCATTCACCGAACCGCCTCCGCCGAGGCGCGCTCCGGCCTCGACGAACATGTAGGAGTCGGTGAGCCGACCATTGATGATCACGCTCCCCGCCTGGACGATGGTTTGGCCGGTATGGGTGCTGATGCCGGTCAGCTCCAGTTGTCCTGCGCCCGCTTTCCACACGGAGCCGCTGCCCGAAATCGATCCGGAATAGCGGGCGTTATCGGAGCGGTCGAAAGTCAGATAGACGTCGTTGTTGATGTCGCCGTGGATCATGCCGCTGGTGCCACCACCGCCAATACGCAGCGAACCGCCGGTAATGCTGGTGCCACCGGTAAAAGTATGCTCGCCGGTGAGCGTCAACACGCCATCCCCGGCCTTGACGACCGCGCCACTGCCGGAGATTGCGCCGGCAAAGCGGACGTCGTCGCTGCGCTCGAATATTAAAGTGCCGTTGTTGACGACATTGCCGGCGATCATTCCGCTCGAACCGCCCTCGCCAAGGCGCAACGTGCCACCGGTAATCGTGGTGCCGCCGGTAAAGGCATGATCGCCCGTCAAGGTCAGAACGCCCGACCCTGATTTGATGAGCGCACCCGCGCCGCTGATGGTGCCGGCGTAACTGCCGTCGTCTGCATGACCATAGCCTGAATTCGGGTTGCCCATGTCGACGGTCGTGCCGGCCGCAACGTATGCGGATAAGGGCAGGGTTCTGTAGGACGCTACGAGGGTACCCGCGTTGACATTCACGCCGTTGGACACCACGTCACCCGGCCCCCAAAGTGTCAGTCGTGCGGTGCCATTCTTGTTCTATACGCCACCGGTGACCTCGTTGGCGCCCGTATCGACGTCAGCGTGCAGTGTCGCGCCATCCGCCACCAGGACGGGGATCAGGCTGCCTTGGCTAGCCAACCGCAGGGTCGAGGTGCCATCGATGTCGAAGCGTTCGGAGTCGAACGTAAATCGGGGGCTGAGCACCATGAGATCGGCGCCGTTCCGAAGCCGGATGGCGCCATAAAACGGCGTGGCACCCCTGACAGAGTCGATCGTGACGACCCCGGTCACCAGCACGCCGCGGTCCTTGTCACCAAAACCGAAGTCGTAGCCGTTCACTTCAGAAGTAAACAGGCCGTCGGTGATTTCCAGAATCCCGTCATTAGCCAGCTGAATGCCGTGATTGCCCCAGACGTCGCCCGACGCCGCCAATGTCCCCCCGATGACGACGACCTCACGATCAAACCGATTGTGTGGGAAGTCCAGTGAACCGGTCAGAAGCAGCCTGCCGGCATCGTATTTGTAGATCCCCTGCGTCAAGGTACCCGAATAGGTTCCGTCGAACCCGGCGGTGAATATTTCGGCAAAGCCGAAGTCATCACTGACTGTCTGGCCCGGCCCCGTGAAGGTGGCGGTGTCGACGCCGATGATGGGACTTTGCGCAGAGGCGCTGTTCATCAGTCCCAGAAGGCATCCGCAAAGCGCAGTACTCGACAGAAAAAGCTTGTACGCAAACACGATAAGCCCCCACCCACGTTTACTTTGCTAGGGCAAAGCAGGGCCGCACGCAATGACAGGTAAGGTTTCGTTAAAACTTGTGATCGACAGGGTTAAACCTGCCGAACCCTATAGCGCCTCCAGGAACCGCATTGGCTGGCCCTTGCTCGGCGTCACCAGTTCGCCCTGCCACATTACGGTATTGCCACGCACGATGGTGCCGACCGGCCAACCGGTGACGGTTACTCCGTCATAAGGCGTCCAGCCGACGCGCGACTTGATCCAGTCATTGGTGATAGTTTCGCGGCGCTTGAGATCGACAATGGTCAGGTCAGCGTCGTAGCCCACGGCGATGCGGCCCTTGTTGGCAATGCCGAACAGCCGGTTGGGGCCATGGCTGGTCATGTCGACGAAGCGCGGCAGGCTGAGCTTTCCATTGTTCACATGGTCCAGCATGGTCGGAACCAGCGTCTGCACGCCGGTCATGCCCGAATGGCTGGCGGGATAGGCATGGTCCTTTTCCTCGCGCGTATGCGGCGCGTGGTCCGAGCCCAGGATATCGGCGACGCCGTTCTCGACACCCTTCCAGATGCCCTCGCGATGCGCCTTGTCGCGCACCGGCGGGTTCATCTGTGCGTAGGTGCCGAGGCGGGTATAGGCCGTCTCGTCCAGCGTCAGGTGATGCGGCGTTACTTCCACCGAGGCCACATCCTTGTGGTCGGCCAGGTAGACGATTTCCTCCTTGGTCGAGATATGCAGCACATGGATGCGCTTGCCGGTCTTGCGGGCAAGGTTGACGAGCCGGGTCGTGCAGCTCATCGCCACTTCGGGCGAGCGCCAGACCGGGTGGCTCGAAGGATCGCCCGGCACGCGCAGGTGCTTGCGTTCCTCCAGCATGTATTCGTCTTCCGAATGGAAGGCGGCGCGGCGGGAGATGGCGCGCAGGATCGCCTCCACGCCGGCATCGTCCTGCACCAGCAGCGAGCCGGTGGACGAGCCCATGAACACTTTTACGCCGGCGCAACCGGGCAGCCTTTCCAGCACGGCCAGCTCGCCGACATTTTCATGCGTGCCGCCGATATAGAAGGCGAAGTCGCAGTGCATGCGGTTGGTGCCGGCGGCGATCTTGGCTTCAAAAGTCTCGCGGGTCGTGGTCAGCGGATTGGTATTGGGCATCTCGAAGACGCCCGTCACCCCGCCCATGACCGCGCCGAGCGAACCCGATTCCAGATCTTCCTTATGCGTCAGCCCCGGCTCGCGGAAATGCACCTGCGTGTCGATGACGCCCGGCAGGATATGGAGACCCTTGCAATCCACCACTTCGGCCGCGCTGCCCTCGATGGTACCGAGCGCAACGATCCGGCCATTCTTGACCGCAATGTCGAAGAGGCCCTCGCCGTCCTGGTTGACCACGGTCGCGTTCTTGAAAATCGTGTCGTACTGCGCCATGTCTGCGGTCTCCGGTGGGGTTTGTCGCACCCGGTTCTAAAAGCGAGCGGGTCCGCCTGTCCATCCCACCTCCGGGTCATCCCGCGAAAGCGGGAAGCTCAGTTTTCTGGAGTGCCTGATGGCCACTGTCCTACGTGCCGACCGCGTCGTCTTCCGTTTCTCCGGTCCGGATGCCCACCGGCTGCTCAATGATGTCATTACCGGCATCATCCCCAGCGGTCCGAACGAGACGGCAAGCCTTTGGGCCCTGCTTTCTCCGCAAGGAAAGATCCTCGCCGAAGGCCTTTCCGGATTTGCCGATGATGCACTCTGGCTCGACGTGCACCAAAGCGTCGCGGATGACTTCTTCAAGCGCATGCGCATGTACCGGCTACGCGCCAAGGTGGAGATCGACGACCTGCGCGACACGCACCGCGTCGGCTTCTCGACCGAAGCGTCCGGCATTGCGCACAAGGATCGCCTCGGCCCGGTCGACCTCGGCTACCGCATCATTGCGCCGGTCGAGGCCACGGCCGACTGGTCGAGCGATGAAACTCCCTATCACCTGGCCCGCATCGCCCAAGGCGTGCTGCACCTGGGCAACGATTTCCCCGCCAACGACACCTTTGCCCACGATATCGGCATGGATCAGTTGGAGGGCATCGACTTCGCCAAGGGCTGTTATGTCGGCCAGGAAGTGGTCAGCCGCATGAAGCATCGCGGCACCGCCCGCCGCCGTCCGGTCATCGTCTCCGGCATCGAGGCACCCGCTGGCAGCGCCGTGGTCGCCAATGGTCGCGAGGCCGGCACCATCGGCCAGGTGGCCGAGGGCAATGCCGTCGCCATTTTGCGGCTCGACCGTATCTCCGATCCGGCTGCCGTAACCGTGGACGGCAAACCTGTGCAGCTCGATCTGCCCGCCTGGGCGACCTATCGGTTCGGAGAAGCGGTCACCGAAGACGCAGAATGACGCGACATTCTCGAATCGGGTCGATCTGCTAGTGTTGGTGCTAACAGTCCGTTAGCAAATTCGAGCGTCATGTCCCGCCCAAGTTCCCGTGCCTGGCAGCGCATGCTGTCGGGTCGCCGCCTCGATATTCTCGATCCATCCCCGGTCGATGTGGAGCTGTCCGACATCGCCCACGGCCTTGCGCGCGTGGCCCGCTGGAACGGCCAAACCATTGGCGACTATCCCTTTTCCGTCGCTCAGCACTCCGTGCTGGTGCTGGAACTCTTCCGCTCCGCCAATCCCGACATGGAGCCCAAGGCGCAGTTGCAGTGCCTGCTCCACGATGCGCCCGAATATGTGGTCGGCGACATCATCTCGCCTTTCAAGGCGGTGATCGGCGGCAGCTACAAGGAGGTGGAAAAAGGTTTGCTGGCGGCCATTTACCTCCGATTCTCACTACCCGCGACCATGCCTTCCGCGGTGAGCAAGCTGGTCAAGAAAGCCGACCAGGAAGCCGCCTTCTTCGAGGCCACGCACCTGGCCGGGTTCGATCCGCCGGAGGCCCGCAAGCTCTTCGGCGTGCCCGGCCAGTCGGCCTTCGACGTCGACGACTTCGAGCGGCTCATCCGACCCTGGCCTACGCAGCAGGCGCATGAGCGATTTATCGAAGCATTTGAAGGCATTAGCGCAACCAGAACTGGTTCCTGACCCGGCCACGCTCGCGTTAACCTTAAGTGAAGATTAACGTTCCCCGCATGGCACTTCATGGTTACTGATCCGTTAAGGCATGTGTGCCGATTTGGAACAGAACGGGATGCCCGCCATGAACCTGCCGACCCGTCATATGCTCCTTGGAATGACCCTGGGCGCCATCTGCGCCACGGCCCTCGCGGCCCTTGGCCCGGGCTACGTTCTTGATGTCATGGCCGACGAAATGCCCGCCGGCTTCGACACTGACAAGCTGGTGAAGTTCGATGGCCGCGACTACGAGGTCGAGTATGCCCCCTGGGTCTTGACCGATCCGGTTTCCAGCGCGACGGTCAAGAAAATCGAAGCAGGCAAGGTCACTTACGTCAGCATCACCACGACTGCCACCGGCACCTATTCCACCGATGGCCTGACCTCAAGGCACGTCCAGTATCCCGGTATCGACGTCACCGAAGTGACGCCGAACCGCGCGAACTGGGTCCGCTACTGGACCAATGGCAACTGGTACACATTTGCCAGCCGGGCCGGCCATTCCATCATCCGTCTCAGCGGCGCGTCGCCCTATTAAGCGCAGCAAAAAGGCCCCCATGATTATCTCATGGAGGCCTGATTGCATGACGGATGGCAGGGCGATCAGCCGAACAGCCAGCCGCGCTTGAACTTGTAGAAAACGTGCAGGCCGACCTGCGTCACCTTGGTCATGCGCGGGGCCCAGGCGGGGCGCACATAAGTGGCGTGGTAGTGCGTCGCATCGCCCACTTCGGTGAGATAGATCTCGCCCTTGGTGATCTTGGCGGCAATGTCCTCGGCCTGTTCCCACGGGCGGCGCTCGGTCACGGTTTCCGGAATGCCGTCACAGGCGAAGGAGAACTGGCAGGCATTGCGCTTGTTCTGGTTCTGGAAGACCACGCCGCAGATCGTATCGGGATAGCGGTGGTCCTTGACGCGGTTGAGCACGACCTGGGCAACGGCCACCTGGCCGCGATAAGTCTCGCCGCGCGCTTCGAAATAGATTGCGGTAGCAAGGCACCAGAGTTCCTTGTCTGAAACGTTCATGGTCTCGCCAGTGGCCATGCCGCCCGTCATCAGATCCTCGGTGGCGGGCGTATTGGCGCGGGCATAGGCGAGCTGTTCTGGGACGCTGACCGGCATGGTCACATCGGTCAGGGTCTCGCCGTCGGCCTTGGGCGCGATGCGGGCAATGGCATCGAGCGCGGAAGCGGCATTGGGATGCACCGCGGCCACGTCCACGCGGGTTTGGGCTTCTTCGGCCTCGGCCGGTGCGGCGGACGCTGGCGCATACATCGAGGCAGTGGACATGCGGGGACCGGTCACGCCGTCAGTCTCGGCCGACTGACCGGGGGCCGTGGGTGCCCCGGCGGGAGCGAGCGAGGCCACCGACATGCGCGGACCCGCGTCAGCCGTTTCATCGGCGCCGGCATCGGCGATACTGGTTTGCGAAAGGGCGGCCGGATCGGCCGGGCCGCGCAGGGCAGCAATCTGCATGCGCGCCTGCTGGAAGCTCTGGGCAATCGCCACGGCATCGGCCGCCGGGCGAACACGATCGGTCTTCTCGGCGCGGTTTGGACCGGTGAAGCTGCTGCTTTCGAAGAGATGATTGACGGAGCCGGTGATGACCGGATCGACGCCGGAATAGGTAAGGCTTGCCTTGGCGACGGCTATGGCGACGGCCTGATCCTGGTTGGGCAGGCCGGCATCGCCGAGATCGAACGAGGCGGGGCCGACGGCAGAGCCGGCCAGGCAGATGTAGGCGACAGGAGCGACGAACGCCATTGCCAACGTCTTGGTGAGGCGTGCGCCTCCGCTAACCGCTCTGACCGGGCGCGCGAGCGCCACTGGCCGGTGGGAAAGTGCCATTAATTTTACTCAACGTTACGCAACACGAACTACGCTCGGCAATTGTGACGCTCAAATGCCGCTGATCGTGATGATCGGTTATTAAGGTTAGCGCTGAGTAAATGTCCGTTGGGGCGCTCACGGGGCGCAGATGTGGCACACGTAGGGCGGTTCCATCATTTCGGTGCGGCAAATTGGCTTTGTGGCCTATTGGCCACAAGCCGCTTCGACTGCTGCGACTTCCTGCGCAAATGCATCGACGCGGAAACGCACCGACAGTGAACGCGTGCTGGTCGGCGTCACGCGGACCGTGAGGTTGGTCGCGCCATTGAGGCCGTCAAGGAAAGCCCGCGCATCGGCAGAGTTGTCGATGAGGATGGCGGTATTGTCCGCATTGACCGGCAGGGTCGAGGAGCGAGCGCGCGCCAGGTCATATTGCAGGGTGATACCCGCGTCCCGCCCCAGCGAGGACATGGTGTTGCCGGCAAAGCCGAATGCAATTTGCAACACATCGGCCTCGCAGGACACGGTGATGGTTGCCGGCGCGCGGCCAGTCGGGCGGGCCGGAATGAGCTGCTCGGATTCGAGGGTGACGCTGACTGCATCCGGCGAGGTCGCACCGCTACGAAATACGCCATCGTAGCAGGCGAGCCGCTCGCCATCATCGCCAATGGCCGCGCACTGCGCCCCGGTTTGCGCCATAGCCGGCAGGGGAACAGCGATGAACAGGGGAACGATCAGACCCAGAACCAGACTCTTCAAGAACACCCTGCCCTTTCAATATGCCGTCCGAGCCGGACGACCGTGTCACCCACTCCATATAGGAATGCAATGGCCGCTATTTAAGCCGAAGCCTGCGCCAAGGTCAGCCGGGCAACCGGTACACGATAGGGTGAGCAACTGACGTAATCCACACCCAGGCCGGCAAAGAACTGGAGCGAGGCCGGGTCGCCCGCATGTTCGCCGCAGATGCCGATCTTGAGGTCCGGATTGGCCGCCTTGCCGCGGGCAATGGCGATGGCGATCATCTCGCCCACACCCTTCTCGTCGATGGTGACGAATGGGTCACGTTCATAAACGCCTTTGCGCTGATAGGCCGCAAGGAAGACCGGCGCATCGTCGCGCGAAATGCCGAACGTGGTCTGGGTCAGGTCATTGGTGCCGAAGGAAATGAAATCGACCATGCCGGCAATGTCCCCCGCCCTAAGGCAGGCGCGCGGCAATTCGATCATGGTGCCGAAGGAAAACCTGACGCGGTCCGATCGGGCAAGTCCCGAATTTTCCACCATCCCCAAGGCCCGCTCGCGGATCCACGCCACTTCGGTTGCGGTGGAGACAAACGGCACCATCACCTCGACGATGACGGGTTCGGCCTGCCGCTCGCTGGCGGCGCGGGCACCGGCCAGCACCGCCTGCATCTGCATCTGCAGGATTTCGGGATAGGTGATGGCGAGGCGCACGCCGCGATGGCCCAGCATCGGCGTGATCTCGGAGATGCGCTCGAGCCGCAGGCGCAGGGCGCGCACTGCAACGCCGAGCGAGGCCGCCGTCTCCTCGATTTCCTCGTCGGTTCGCGGCAGGAATTCGTGCAGCGGCGGGTCGAAGAGACGCACCGTGACAGGAAGCCCCTTCATCGCCGAGAACAGCGCGGAATAGTCGCCGGTCTGATAGTCGACGAGACCGGCCAGGGCCCTGGCGCGCTGATCCTCGTCTTCGCTGAGGATCATGCGGCGCAGTGCCACCATGCGTTCGGGCGAGAAGAACATGTGTTCCGAGCGCGCGAGGCCGATGCCTTCGGCGCCGAAGGTCAGCGCCGTCTGCGCAGACTCGACCGTTTCCACATTGGTGCGCACGGCCACCGTGCGGCTGGCATCGGACCAGCCCAGCAGCTTGCCGATGGCGCCGCCAATCTGCGGCTGTGCCAGCGGGAGTGTGCCGAGATAGACCGAGCCATCGGTGCCATCGATGGTGAGACGATCGCCGGGGCGGAATTCGCGGTCGCCGATGCGGCAAACCATTTCCCCGGCATCGACGCTGAGGCTGCGCACGCCGGCAACGCAGGGCTTGCCGGTGATGCGGGCAATGACGCCCGCATGGCTCGACATGCCACCGCGCGCGGTGAGAATGCCCGTTGCCGCCTTCATGCCTTCGATATCGGCCGGGCCGGTTTCGTTGACGACGAGAATGCAGTGCTTGCCGCGGGCGCGGAGGCGCGCCGCGTCGTCGGGATTAAATGTGATAATGCCGCTGGCGGCACCAGGAGATACGCCGAGCCCACGGGCGATCGGCGTGGCTTCTTCAGGCGATTTGAGGCGGGGATGCAGCATCAGCGCCAGGCGACTGGGATCGACCCGGGTCACGGCGCCCTGCGGCGTCCAGACCTTGCGCTCGACGCGATCCACCGCCGCCTCGAGCTCGGCGCCGGCGCTGGCCTGAACCGGTCGTGCGGAGAGAAAGGTCACGCGGCCGCCGTCGATGGAGACCAGGCAGGCCATGTGCCGCCCGGCCTTGGCGTCGAGCAGGTCGATCAGCTTGTGAACGTCCGCCGGCAGGCGCGGCAGCGGCGTGCCATCGAGCGGCGCGGGCCCCAACTGGCCGGTCATGGCATTGCGCGTCAGGAACTGCTCGACGGAGCCGTGGCCGACCGCCTGTACCAGGACGATCTGGCGGGCCCGATCGTCTTCGTGGCGCAAGCCTGTCCAGCCGCGACCGAAAAATCCGTAGCTCTCAAAGGCCTGCTTGATGGCTTTGGCCAGTGGCCGGGCGGGATCGACTGCGTCCTCAGGGGCCGCGGGCGCGGCGATGCCGAGCTTGGCCGGCGCAAGGCCGCTATTGTGTGTGGCCGCAGACGTGCGCACCACGAGGAGCGGCGGCGTGCCGTCCTTCGACACCAGCTTGAAGAGACATGCCACCCAGTGCGTGCGCAGGCGCGTGTCGCGCCGACCCCGCTCGGCCTGCAGTTCTTCCCAGGCGGCGCGGGTGATGGCGATGGTGGGGACGGTGGGAAAGCCGGCTTCACCGACGCGGAAAATCCAGCGCGCCTTGCCCGAAAGGAGCTTCAACTGGCCAGCGCTCAGGTTCGCCTTCCCCGTTGCCGGGGCAATCGCAAACATTTCCTGCGCCAAACTCACCTGAAACCGCCTTGGGTCATACTACCAGTTGCATATTGCCCATGCCCCGCCCCGGCTGCAACAGCACTTGACTTGCGAAGGCACTGAAAGCATCTGATCTGGCATGGAAAAAAGGCCGCATCTCGATATTCTGCTCTGCGCCCCGCGCGGATTCTGCGCCGGCGTGGACCGCGCGATCCAGATCGTGGAGCTGGCGCTCCAGAAATACGGTGCGCCGGTCTATGTGCGGCATGCCATCGTGCATAACAAATATGTGGTGGAAGGCCTCAAGGCCAAGGGTGCCGTGTTTGTCGAGGAGCTCGACGAAATCCCCGAGACCGAGGCCCCCGTGGTGTTTTCGGCCCATGGCGTGCCCAAGAGCGTGCCGGCGGATGCCAAGAGCCGCAACATGTTCTTTCTCGATGCGACCTGCCCGCTGGTGAGCAAGGTGCATGTGGAAGCCTCGCGGCATTTCGAGGAAGGGCACGAAATCGTGCTGATCGGCCATGCCGGTCACCCCGAAGTGATCGGCACCATGGGCCAGCTTCCCGATGGCGCCGTGACGCTCATCGAGACCGTCGCTGATGCCAATGCCTTCACGCCGAAGAACCCCGAGACGCTTGCCTTCGTGACGCAGACTACGCTCAGCGTCGACGACACGCGCGAGATCGTGGCCGCGCTCAAGGCGCGCTTCCCGGCGATCAACGGGCCGCACAAGGAAGATATCTGCTACGCCACGACCAACCGGCAGGAATCGATCAAGGCCGTGGCGCCGCTGGTCGATGCCATGATCGTGGTGGGCTCGCCCCATTCGTCCAATTCGCAGCGGCTCGTCGAAGTCGCCCTGCGCTCGGGCTGCAAGATCGCGACGCTGGTCGACCGCGCCAGCGAGATCGACTGGTCGCTCTATGGCGATCTCACTTCACTCGGCGTCAGCGCTGGTGCTTCGGCGCCGGAGAGCCTCGTCGAAGAGGTGATCGACGCCTTTGCGGCGCGCTATGACGTCAAGGTCGAGACCAAGACCACCGCCGAAGAGAATATCGCCTTCAATATCCCGCGCGTGCTGCGCAACCTGGAAGTGGCAGGCGGGCGTGGCTGACAGCGTCATCATCCACACCGACGGCGCTTGTTCGGGCAATCCCGGCCCGGGCGGCTGGGGGGCAATCCTGCAATTCGGGCCGCACCGCAAGGAATTGAAGGGCGGCGAAGCGCTGACCACCAATAACAAGATGGAGCTTACGGCGGCCATCGAGGCGCTGAATGCCCTCACCCGCTCCTGCACCGTCGACCTCCACACTGACAGCCAATATGTGAAGAATGGCGTGCAGAGCTGGATCCACGGCTGGAAGCGCAATGGCTGGCGCACCGCGGACAAGAAGCCGGTCAAGAATGTCGAACTCTGGCAGGCGCTAGACGAAGCCACCAAGCGCCACGAGATCAAGTGGCACTGGGTCAAGGGTCACGCCGGGGACGAACTCAACGAACGCGCCGACGAACTCGCCCGCGAAGGCATGGCGCCATATAAGCCCAAGCGCGCCGCGGCGCTGACGCCGCCGGTTTGATCTTTACCTCTCCCCCAGAGGGAGAGGTGTAGAAGGCCCTAAGCCCGCCTCGGCAACATTCCCTTGATCGCCGCCCAGGCCGGGCTGATGACGTGGCTTGCCACGGGGATCAGCAGCGCGCCGAGCACGAGGCCTATGACGAAATCCACCAGCGCCGTGGCGATCCAGCCGGCGACACCAGCAATGGCGGGGAAGGTGTGCTCGGCCCAATGGGCAGCGGCTTCGATGACGTGTTCAGGGCCGGTGAAGCCGAATTCGTAGAGGCCGTGCGCGATGATGCTGCCGCCCACCCAGGTCATGGCAGCGGTGCCGACGAGGCTCAACCCCTGCATGAACCAGGGCATGAAGCGCACGACGCCGCGGCCGAAGGCGCGACCGGCGCCGGTGCGGCCGGTCTTGGCGAACCACAGGCCGATATCGTCCGCCTTCACGATGACAGCCACGGCGCCGTAGACTGCGGCCGTGATGCCGATGCCGGCCAGCGCCAGGATGGCGGCGCGGGTCCAGAAATCATCGACATCGATGGCCGCGAGGATGATCGTCATGATCTCGGCGGAGAGAATGAAATCGGTCTTGATGGCGCCCGCGACTTTCTGCTCCTCCAGCGAAACGGGATCGACCGCCGTGTGCTCGATCGCTGCCTCATGGTGCTCGGCTTGATGCGGGGCAAAAAGGTGGAAAACCTTTTCGGCGCCCTCGTAGCAGAGATAGGCGCCGCCGATCATCAAGAGCGGGGTGATCAGCCAGGGCGCGAATAGCGACAGGATCAGCGCCGCCGGCAAGAGGAAGAGGATCTTGTTCTTGACCGAACCCCAGGCGATGCGCCCGATGATGGGCAATTCGCGATTGGCATCGAAGCCAGACACGTAGCTTGGGGTCACCGCCGCATCGTCGATGACGGCGCCCGCCGCCTTGACGCTGGCTTTGGCGGCCTGCCCAGCAACGTCGTCCAGCGAGGCCGCCGCCACCTTGGCGAGGCTCACCACGTCATCGAGCAGCGCGATCAGACCGACAGACATGGCAAGCTCCGGGAGTGGTGCAATCGGAAACCGCGCAGGGGCTGCGCGGTTCCCTGTTTATCCAGCGACTTTCCCGAAATCGGCCACCAGATGCATGGTGTCGCGGAGGCGCGCCAGGAGGTTCAGACGATTGGCGCGGACGGCCGGATCGGCATCGTTGACCAGCACGGCGGTGAAGAAGGCGTCGACTGGCGCACGCAGCGTCGCGAGTTCGGTCATGGCGCCCTTGTAGTCGTCCCGGGCCACATGGTCGGACACGGCGGCATGGACGCCGTCGACCGCGAAGGCCAGCGCTTCCTCCTCAGGCAGCTTCAGCGCCGCCTGGTCGACCGTGCCGGCATAGGACTTGCCGTCCTTCTTTTCCTCGGCGGCGAGGATATTGGCGGCGCGCTTGTAGCCGGCGAGGAGGTTGGCGCCATCGTCGGTCGAGAGCAGCGAGGAAAGGGCCTCAGCGCGCTGGGTGATCTGGAGGATATCGTTGCTGTCGGCGGCAATGACCGCGTCCACGAGGTCGTGACGAGCACCGGCATCGCGCAGCGTGACTTTCAGGCGATCGTGGAAGAAGGCCAGGAGATCCGGCTCCACATCGAGCGGGAATTTCAGGTTGTTCTCGGTGACGATGCGGATGACGCCTAGGGCGGCGCGGCGCAGCGCGAAGGGGTCGCGCGAGCCGGTCGGCTTCTCGTCGATCGACCAGAAGCCGGAGAGCACGTTGAGCTTGTCGGCCAGGGCCACGGCGATGGAGATCGGCTCGGTCGGCACGCGGTCGGAGGGGCCGAGCGGCTTGTAGTGCATTTCGAGAGCGGTCGCGATGGCGGCCGGCTCATTCTGGGCGGTCGCGTAATAGCGGCCCATCAGGCCCTGCAGTTCGGGGAATTCGCCAACCATGCCGGTGACGAGATCGGCCTTGGCGAGCATGGCGGCGCGCTTGGTCTGCTCGACATCGGCGCCGACCTTGGGGGCGATCTCAGCTGCGAGGTGAACGAGGCGCTCGACCATGGCGAATTGCGAGCCCAGCTTGGCGTGGAACACCATGTCCTCGAGCTTGGGCAGTCCATGCTCGAGCGGAATGGCCAGGTCGCCCTGGTAGAAGAAGGCCGCATCCGAGAGACGGGCGCGGATGACGCGCTCATTGCCGGCAATAACCACCGCGCCGCCATCGGCCGGAATGGTATTGGCGGTGATGATGAAATTGGGCGCGAGCTTGCCCTGAGCGTCGCGCAGGCAGAAGCATTTCTGGTTGGCGCGGATGGTGGCGATGATGACTTCCTCGGGGAGCTTGAGGAATTCGGCATCGAACGATCCCATCATCACATTGGGCCATTCGACGAGGCCGGCGACTTCCTCAAGGAGGCCTTCATCATGGATGACGGAGAGGCCTTGCGCGAAAGCGAGATTATCGGCGTCGGTGCGGATGATGTCCTTGCGACGGTCGATGTCGAGCACGACCTTGGCGCGTTCAAGCGCCGCCTGGTAATCCTCGAAGCGCTTGACGCGGATGGCGTCCGGCGACAGGAACCGGTGCCCGAACGTGGTCTGGCCGGAGCTGAGGCCCGCGGCGGCGAAGGGCACGACCACGGGCTCGTCGTTTTCGGTGCCGAAGGTCGCGGTGATGGCACGCAGCGGGCGCACCCAGTTGAAGCTGCCCGAGCCCCAGCGCATGGACTTGGCCCAACCGAAATCGGTCATTACCCTGGGGAGGATTGTCGACAGCAGATGGACGGCGTCGGCGCCCGGCTTTTCGATCAGCGCCACGTAGAAATCGCCCTTCTTGGGGTCGCTTTCGACCTTGGCTTGGTCGAGAGAATTGAGCCCCGCCGAACGCAGGAAGCCGTCGATGGCCGGCTGCGGCGCCCCGACCTTGGGGCCCTTCTTTTCCTCGCGAGTATCGGGCGAGCGAGCCGGCAGGCCAGAGACCGACAGCGCCAGGCGGCGCGGCGTCACGAAGGCCTTGGCGCCTTCATAGACCAGGCCCGCATCCACCAATGCATTGGTGACGGCTTTCTTGAGATCCTCGGCCGCGCGGCGCTGGAAGCGGGCGGGAATTTCCTCAGAGAAGAGTTCGAGCAGGAGTTCGGGCATGGCGGATAACCGGTTCTTTTCAGGCGTGTGCGTGATTAGCGCGGGGGGCCAGGGTTGTCGATGGGCTATCGCCCATTCGACCGGCTGGTTACCACCCGCCGCCGCCGCCACCGCCGCCACCACCGCCCGAAAAGCCGCCGCCGCCCGATCCGGACGAGCTGGCCTGCACCGGCTGGGCCGCGACCATGGCGGCCGCCATCCCGGCCGAGGCAGTGCTGATGGCGCGCGACAGGTTGCCGGAGTCGAAATTCCGGCTGCCCGAATACCAGGCGGGTGAATAGCGATCGCGGCCGTCGGACACGGCATTGCGCGCCAGCTCGGCCTCGAAGTGCTCGGACCAGGGCTTTTCCACCTCGAGGGCGATGGCATAGGGCAGGATGCGTTCGAAGCGCTCCACAGTCATCGGCGGTTCGTTGACGATATTGAGCCGGTTGCGCTCGGCGGTTTCGAGATAGAGCTTGAAGCCCTCGATCTCGTCCATGACCTTGCGGCCCTGGATGGTCGGCGCGCGCATCAGCACAGTGAAGATCACGCAGATCATCACCATCGAGCCGGCGGCGATGACCGCGGTGTTGATCGAAAAGCCGGTAAAGGTATCCAGCAGGCCGCCGCCGAAATTGAAGACGAATATGCCGGCCCACAGCGCCAGGAACGCCTTCTGCAACCAGCCTCCAGAACTCAGCATCGAATAGGCGGCACCACCGAGAATGCCGAGGATGATGCCACCGAAGACCGCAACCACCAGCCAGACCGGGTCGATAACACCGAACACAGCCATCAGCCCGATCATCACCGCGGCGATGACGAAGCCGCCTATGGCATAGCCCCAGTTGTTGTTGAACCAGCGCTTGCGATTCTCGCTTTCGATGGCAGCGGTGAATTCGCCGCGCTTGGTACCGAGGTCCTTGCCGTTGGCCTTGTTGAAGGTCACGGAGCGGTGACCCTCGAAATAGGAGAACAGCACCTGCTCGCCCACAGGCAGTTTCGTTTCCGGCTGCTTGCCGGTTACCTCCACCGTCAGCGTCTGGGTCGGGTTCTTGATGGTAATGAGACCCTTGACCCCGAGATCGAAGATCGCCGCCGTCATCGCCGTCCAGCCGGAATTGGCAAAACCCCATTTGTGCACGAAATGCGTCAGCGCCGGGGAGAAGCCCTTGGGCGGGTGAAACAGCGGGATGATCGTGCCCTTGGGCGGATCGCGACCGACCCGCGACCAGGTGGTGAGATAGTAGACCAGCAGCAGGATGACCGCCAAGATCGGCAGCCACACGTCGCGCAGGTCCGAGATGCTCTGCAGCAACGCATCGGCGCCTTCGGGATAGGCGACGATCCCCTTCTGGAACGACACGGCAACCGTCATGCCTTCGCCCGCGCCCAGGGGGCGCTGACTGCGGAAAATGGCACTAGTATCGCTTTCGCGCGTGATGGTGACAGCCTGTTCGGTGGATCCGGCGCGGCCGGTATAGCCAGCGAGGTCTTCGATCACGGCGCCATCGGGCAGCCGCACCCGCGCCACGGCGGAAAGGATTGGGAAGGCCCAGTAATTGCCCGTGGCATTCCAGTAGAGCTCGTCGCCCGCGTTGTCGGCGGTGGGGCGGACCATGCGCTCCATCGTGTAGGAGATGGTATAGCGGTGCTCGCCATAGGGCAGCATGACATCGGGATCGCCGATCCAGATGCGCTGGAAATCGCCCATGCGCTCGACCCGGAACATTTCCGGCTTGCCCTTGCGGGTCACGGCGGTGACATCGAGATCGATGCGGATCTTGTTGCCGCTCGCGCCCAGCATGGTCACCGGGATATCGCGATAGATGCCGCGGCGGATCTCCACGCCTTCGGCATTGATGTCGACGGTTTCGACCACATCCACCGAGCCGTCGGTGCGCAGTTGAACGTCGCTGCCGAATGCCCGGATTTGCTCGCGCGCCACGGTGGGCACGGCGAGGGTGGCAAGAGTGATCAACATCACCCCAATCCGAGCAAGGACGGATACGAGCACCTTCATCCGCGTCATTCCCGCGAAAGCGGGAACCTCCGTTTCTTTGCAACACCGCGAACAGGGGTTCCCGCTTTCGCGGGAATGACCCCGAGTGTGGGGAGCAGGCCTAGAACTTCACCTGGGGCACGGCGCGTTCGGCCTCGTTCTCGAGCTCGAAATACTCGGCCTGCTCGAACTTGAAAGCATTGGCGACGAGGTTCGAGGGGAAGCTTTCCACCTGGATGTTGAGGTTGCGCACGGCGCCGTTGTAGTAGCGGCGGGCCATCTGGATTTCGTCTTCCACGCCCTGCAGGGCGGTCTGGAATTCGAGGAATGTGGTGTTGGCCTTGAGGTCCGGATAGGCCTCGGCCACCGCAATCAGCCGGCCGAGGGCGGCTGAGAGTTCCCCTTCGGCCTGGGCGCGAGCGGCCGGGCCTGATGCGGCCGCGCTGGTGGCCTTGGCGCGGGCATTGACTACGGCGTCGAGCGTCTCGCGCTCATGGGCCATGTAGCCCTTTACCGTTTCCATCAGGTTGGGGATGAGGTCGGTGCGGCGCTTCAATTGCACGTCGATGCCTGACCAGCCTTCGCGCACCATCTGCCGGTTGGAAACAAGGCCGTTATAGATGACGATGGCATAGCCGACGACGCCGACGACCAGGGCAAGAATGACCCATCCGAACATTGTGCGCTCCGTCAAGCAATGTGGCCGGACACTGGCAGTTTGGCCGGGGCTTTGCAACGGCACTGACGTGCCGGGCTTGACCTTCAGGGCGCCAATGCCTAGCTTTTACAGCATGAACACGCGCATTGCCCATCGCTGCACCATCATCCTCGAAGGATAGATGCCCTAGGCACGCTCACGCCGGAGCCTGTTTAGGGCTCAAGGCAGGTCGCAACCCGATCTCCGGCGCAGTTCACTCCCACAATTCTTTTCTGCGAGCGCGATCCGTCGCGCCGCTGCGCTTATCTACAAGGACAACAAGAAATGACTGAAATCAGGCGCGACCTCACCCCTGCCCTCACCCTGGGCAAGTCGGACCATGCCAAGCTTTACGCGCTGGGCGAAGCCGGCCTCGACCGTACTCCTGACCTGGCGGAAACCCTGCTTACCGAGCTCGACCGCGCCAAGGTGGTCGCCGACGACAAGCTCCCCGAGGGCGTCGTCCGCATGGGCTCGCGCGTCGCATATCAAACCAATTCCGGCACTGAACAGACGGTGACGCTGGTCTATCCGGTCGACGCCGATATCGAGCAGGGCCGGATCTCTGTGATGACACCCATCGGCGTGGCGCTGGTCGGCCTCAAGGCCGGCCAGTCGATCACCTGGCGCGACCGGGCCGACAAGCGGCACAAGCTGACTATTCTCAGCGTCGAGGCGCCGGTTCTGGCGTAACGCTTGAGGATGATGGCGGTACCATCTGTGATCGTGTCAAAACCACTACGCCGCCCTCGGGCTTGAACGTCAATGGCGGCTCTCGGGTCAAGCCTGAGGGCGACTCGGTGGGGGTGCGGCGTCCGCGGCAGATAATCGCGTTACTCCGCGCCGCCGCCCGCCGTCTGCAGCCACGCCTCGCCGCAGGCCTTGGCCAGTTCGCGGATACGCAGGATATAACTCTGCCGCTCGGTGACCGAGATCACACCGCGCGCGTCGAGCATGTTGAAATTGTGCGAGGCTTTCACGACCTGCTCATAGGCCGGGATGGCCATGGTCTGGCGATTGGCTTCGGCGCCCTTGGCGAGGATGGCGCGGCATTCCTTTTCCGCGTCCTCGAAGTGGCGGAACAGCATGTCGGTATCGGCAGCTTCGAAATTGTACTTCGAGGATTCCTGCTCGTTCTGCAGGAAGACGTCGCCATAGGTCACCTTTTCGGCGCCTTCGCGGCCGTTGAAATTGAGGTCGTAGACGTTCTCCACGCCCTGCACATACATGGCGAGGCGCTCGAGACCGTAGGTGATTTCGCCCGGCACGGGGGAGCACTCAAAACCCGCGACCTGCTGGAAATAGGTGAACTGGCTGACTTCCATGCCATCGCACCAGCATTCCCAGCCAAGGCCCCAGGCGCCTAGGGTCGGGCTTTCCCAATCGTCCTCGACGAAACGGATGTCGTGCACCGACTGGTCGAGGCCGATCGCGGCCAGCGAGTCGAGATAGAGCTGCTGGATATTGTCCGGCGACGGCTTCAGGATCACCTGGAACTGGTAATAGTGCTGGAGCCGGTTGGGGTTCTCGCCATAGCGCCCGTCCTTGGGCCGGCGCGAGGGCTGCACATAGGCGGCCTTCCAGGGTTTCGGGCCCAGCGCGCGCAAGGTCGTCGCGGTGTGGAAAGTGCCGGCACCCATCTGCATGTCATAGGGCTGCAGAACCACGCAACCCTGCTCGGCCCAGAACTGCTGGAGCGTCAGGATCAGACCCTGGAAGGAATTCTTGGGGTCCATGTGCGCGGGGCGGTCGGTCATCGGTTTTGTCCTGCAATATGCGGGACAAACCTCTAGTTTGGCAGGCCCAAGCGGTCAATGCCGCTTGTCGGCATCGCTCCCATCCTTGGGCCGGTAGGTGCCGTCGTCGCCGCGCTTGAGATCGATCACGTCGGTGCGCTGGCGCTCGAGCTTGTCGCGCTCGCGGGCAAGGCGCTTGGCCTCCTCGGCATCATGGTTGAACTTGTTCGACCAATCCTTCCAGATGCGGCGGACGCCGAAATAGACAAAGATGGCGAGGCCGACGAAAAGCAGAATGCGCAGCAGCATCGAAGACCTAGAGACCCAGGCGCGCCCACCAGACGCGCTCCTCAAGTGAACTGGTGACGTCCTCTACCACGCCTTGTGCGGAAAATCCCAGCCGCGGCAGACCGAAGAATGGGCGCTTTGGCGCAATGGGCTTGAGCACCACGTCGGGCCCATAGCGCTCGCGCATGACGGCATGGAGATCGCCCACCGCATCGACGAGGCCAAGGTCCACGCTGCGAAGGCCAGTCCACCACTCGCCGGTGAACAGGGTGTCGTCGTCGGCCTTGAGGCGGCCGCGCCGGCCAGCCTTGACGTGGTCGATGAAGACCTCGTGGATTTCGAGTTCGAAGCGCTCGATGCGTTCAACGTCCTCGGCCTTTTCGGGCAGGAACGGGTCGAGTGTCGACTTGTTGCGGCCCGCCGTATGCACGCGCCGCTCGATGCCGAGCTTGTCGAGCGCGCCGACAAAGCCGAAAGTCGCCATGATGACGCCGATGGAGCCGACGATGGACGAGGGATCGACGAAGATCTCGTCGCCGGCCACGGCGATGAAATAGCCGCCCGAAGCCGCCGCATCCTCGACAAAGACCAGCACCGGCTTGCCATGCTCGTCGGCAAGGTCGCGGATGCGTTTGGAAATCAGCCGGCTCTGAACCGGCGATCCGCCCGGGGAATTGATGACGATGGCCACGGCCGGCGCCGATTTCATGCCGAAAGCCTTGTCGAGCAGCGGCCCGACCGAGGCAATGTTGAGCCGGCCCTGGCGCTGCTCGGCCGCGATGACGCCATGGAGCCGCACCACCGGCACAGTCGTCGGGCGGTGCAGCATACGGCTCATCCAGTTGCGCTTGGCTGGCGTCTCGGACATGTCCCCTCCATTCGGATTGCTCAGCATTTAGGAACCGTCGCCGGCGATTACCAGTCGAGCGCCGCGCGTCCGCGAAATATGGCGTCGAATTCCGGGGCAAAGCCATGGCCTTCCGGCCCATGCAGGGGGCGGGTCGAGAGCAGCCGCAACGGCGCGCGCGACCCTTTTATGCCCCGCACCAGGATGCGGGTCGCGGATTCGCCCGGCCGGGGTGCCAGCGGCAGCACAGTGATGGACCCAAAGCGCTGTTCGAAGGTCGCCAGCAGCGCGGTCAGCCCCTGGGCCGGATAGATGACGATTGCCGAGCCGTCCGCCCTGGCGCTGCCGGCGGCGCACCGAATCCAGGTGTCCAGCGCCGCGCTGCCCATATGACGGGCCTCGGCGCGCGTTGCCTGCGGCGCTGGTGTCCCCTTCCCCGCGTCGAAAAACGGCGGGTTGGCGATCACCACGTCATAGGCATTGTCCCGCAACCCGGCCTCCCGGCGTGCGGCGGCCCTGGCTTGGATATCCACAGCGAGGACATTTCCACGATCGGCAAATCCATTGTCGGCGAGGTTGGTTCGGGCCAGCTCCGCCGTGGCCAGGTCGCGCTCCACGAGGTCCGCGTGCCCCGCCCGGCCCATAGCCAGCGCCACCATGGCGGCCGTACCGACGCCCGCGCCGAGATCGAGCAGGCTTTCACAGCCTTCCGCCACCGCCGCGCCAAGCAGCACGCTGTCCATGCCGGCGCGAAAACCGTTGCGGGGCTGTGACAGAGTGAGGCGACCACCCAAAAAGGCATCGCGCGTGACGGTTTGGTGTTTTACAAACTCGGTTGGCTGGTCTAGGGACATCGCACCCGGATGGCTGGTTTCGTGCGACCTTACATGGCCTCGCGTGACGGTCTCAACCCGATTTGCCAGGCAAGGCAACAAGGACTTTATGGCGGTGTCAGTTCTGCCCCAGATCAAGGAAGCGCCAGCGATGAACCCGGTCGAGCGGCTGATGGCCGCCACGGCGGACGACATGGCGCGCGTCAATGCGCTGATCCTCGATCGCGCCAGAAGCCATGTCGACATGGTGCCCGAACTGGCGCGCTACCTCATCGACAGTGGCGGCAAGCGCCTGCGTCCGATGCTCACCGTCGCCGCCGCCCTCCTGTTTGCCAAGGGCAATGGCAGCGCCATCAATTTCGCCGCCGCCGTCGAATTCATGCACAATGCCACCCTGCTCCACGACGATGTCGTGGATGAGAGCGACATGCGCCGCGGCAAGCCGGCGGCCCGCATGGTCTGGGGCAACAAGGCGTCGATCCTGGTGGGCGATTTCCTGCTGGGCCAGGCCTTCATGATGATGGTCGAGACCCGCAATGTCGACGCGCTGGGCGTGCTCTCTGCGGCCTCCGCCGTGATGGCCGAGGGCGAAGTATTCCAGCTCGCCAAGACCGGCGATCTCGATACTACGCCCGAGGATTATGCCGAAGTGATCCGCGCCAAGACGGCGGTGTTGTTCGAGGCGGCCTGCGAAGTGGGCGCGATGTCGGGCGGCGCCGACGAGGCCGGCCGCAAGGCCCTGGCACTCTATGGTCTCGAACTGGGCAATGCCTTCCAGCTCGTCGACGATGCGCTCGACTATGGCGGCCAGTCCGGCACGCTGGGGAAGAATGTCGGCGACGATCTGCGCGAGGGCAAGATGACCTTGCCTGTCATCCTCGCCCTCAAGGCCGGGACCGAAAGCGAACGCGCCATCATCGCCTCGGCGCTGGGCAAGGCGGAGGCGACTGACCTCGAAGTGCACCAGGTGGTGGCGATCTTCAACCGCTATGACACGCTGGGCCAGACGCTTGAAAAAGCGCAGGCCCACGCCCGCGCCGCCATCGCCGCTCTTTCGCCCCTGCCGGAGAGCGAGATGAAGTCGATCCTGGCCGACGTCGTGCTCCATTCGGTCAGCCGCGCGAGCTGATCGGCCGTGCGACTCACGATTTTCCGACACACGCTGCGCTAGCTCACGCCCAATACCGGTGCTGTGCCTACCCAGTAATCCGGATGCAGTTTGCGCATCTGGCTGGCGGCGTCGTGCGCCTGACCTTCCGAACCGAAGAGGCCGAACACGGTCGCGCCGGAGCCGGACATGCGCGAGAGCATGACACCGGGCGCCTCGGCCAGCTCATCGACGATGACGCCGATTTCGGGCACCAGCTTGATAGCGGGCGGCTGGAGGTCGTTGCGCGTTTCGTTGAGCCAGAGCCCCAATTGTGCCGGCCTGGTCAGCGGCTCGGGCAGCGCCGGCAGCGGATAGTTGTCATGCGCCCGCAGCCGGCGGAACACATCGGGTGTCGAGACCGGGACCTTGGGATTGACGAGGGTGATGTAGAGCTGCGGAAACTGCGCCAGCGGCGAGAGGATTTCGCCTACGCCGCGCGCCACCAGCGGCCGCGACAGCAGGCAAGCCGGCACATCGGCGCCGAGCCCGGCCGCAAGGTCGAGCAGTTCAGGGACAGGCACAGGCCCCGACGACAACGCCACCATGATGCGCAAGGCGGCGGCCGCATCGGCGGAGCCGCCGCCGATACCGGAGGCCACCGGCAGGTTCTTGACCAGATGCAGTTTGAGACCCGGCGGGGACAGTTCGGGCCAGCGGGCGCGAAAGGCGGCCACGGCGCGCAATACCAAATTTGTCGGCCCTGCCCCCAGTCCCTCCGCAAAGGGACCGGAAATGGCCAGGCTGTCCGCATCAGCCGCCTCGGCTGTCAGGTCATCGCCGATATCGGCAAAGACGATCAGGCTTTCGAGATCGTGATAGCCGTCCTCGCGCCGGCGCGTCACGTGCAGCGCCAGGTTGATCTTGGCTGGCGCTGCCTCGAACGCGGCTTCGCCCATCAACGACTTATTCGGTCTCGGTCGCGGGCGTCAGGCCATCGGCGAGCTTGGGCGCGACGCGCTCGGCCACATTGCCGACGCTGTCGACCGAGCGGGCGATATTCCACTGGAAGCGGGCTTCCAGCTTTCGCCCGGCCTTCCAATAGGCGTCGCCGAGATGGTCGTTGATCTCGGGGTCGTTGGGCAACAGCATGACGGCGCGTTCCAGCGTCTCGACGGCTTCCTCCATGCGGTCGAGCTTGTAGAAGGCCCAGCCGAGCGAATCGATGATGTACCCGTCCTGGGGCTGCGCCTCGACGGCCTTCTCGATCATCTCGAGCGCCCGTTCGAAATGCATGTCCTGGTCGATCCAGCTATAACCGAGGTAGTTCAGCACCTGCGGCTGGTCGGGATTGAGCTCCAGCGCCTGGAGGAAATCGGCCTCGGCCTTTTCCCACTCCTTGGCCCGTTCATAGGCGATGCCGCGCACATAATAGAAGCGCCAGTCGCTGGGCGCTTCGCCACCCGAAATCTCCAGGGCCTTGCCGTAAGCGTCGGCCGCCGCAAGATAATCCTCGTCATAGCGCAGCAGGTCGCCCAGCACGGATACCGCATCGAGATCGTTCGGACGGGTCGCCACGATATTCTTGAGGCGGCGAATGGCCTCGTCGCGATCGCCGACGGCATCGAGGTTCTGCGCCACGCGCACCACGGCCATGGGCTTGAGCGGGGAATTGGCGGAAATGGCATCGTAGATGGCATTGGCCGCGTCGTGCTGGCCGGATTCGTCCAGCAACTGGCCCAGCGCCAGCGAAATCACGTCGGCGCCGGGATCGAGGTAGACGCCGAGGCGGAGGAAGACCAGTGCCAGGTCCGCGCTGCCGTCGCGTGCCAGGGCCACGCCGATGCCGTGGAACATCTCGGCCGCCCCCACCTGGACATTGGCTGCGAAGACGCCCGGACGACGACCCTCGTCGACGGCATCGCTCACGAGGTCGATGATGGGATGGGTGAGGCCATCGGCTTCGAACGCGTCGATGACGTCCTTGGCAGCTTGGAAATCACCTGAATTGGCCAGCATGCGGGCATAGACCTCGGCCATGCGCGCCACGAACGGCTCGGCATTGAAGGCCCTCTCGGCCAATTCGAGCGCCAGTTCCGTGTCACCGGCGGCCTCGGCCATGAGCGCGCGGTGGAAGACCAGGAAGTCCTCGAGAGCCGTCGCGCCGAGTTCTTCCATCAGGGCCTGTGCCTCGGCACCCCTGTTGTCGCCGACCAGCGCCCAGGCGCGCAGGATACCCGCGGTGATGCCACTGAAACTGTCCTGTGAAATCTCCGACAACTGACGGGCTGCGGAGGCATAGCGACGCTCCTTGAGCGCTTCGGTCGCCACCACGAGTTCAGCCAGTTCGTTTTCGGCATCGAGTTCGAGCATGTGGCGGGCGGTCGAGGCGGAACGACCGATCTGTCCGTCGGTCGCCAGCGCTACGAAGGCGCGCTCCACCAGAACGGGATTGTCCCAATCCGCCTGCGCCGCATCGGAGAAATACCGCGCGGCTTCGTCGGTGCGCAGGTCCTTGAGCGCCTGCTGGCCTGCCATATAGGCGCCGGTCGCGCTGGGCCGGAACAGATTGAGGATGTCCTGCGCGGCCTGCTGTACCGATAGGCTCGCGCCTGTCTGCGCCGCCAGCGGGGTGGCAAACAGGGCCAGCAGCGCCACGATGGCCAGGCGCTGCACAGGTCGATTGGAAAGCAGGGTCACGTGCTCAGATACTCCCGTTGCCGATAACGGCTGCGATGGGCGCAAAGATTGTCCGTTTTGCGACTGCACGCAAGGCCGCTGCCCCTTGCGCAGTCACATTCCGTTGTAGTTCGGGCCGCTGCCACCTTCCGGCGGCACCCAGGTGATGTTGCCGGCCGGATCCTTGATGTCGCAGGTCTTGCAGTGCACGCAATTGGCGGCATGAATGCGGAACACCGGCGCGCCACCCTCCTCGGCCATTTCATAGACCCCGGCCGGGCAATAAAGCGGCGCCGGCTCGCCATAGAGCGGCAGGTTGTCCCGCACCGGCACGGCCGGGTCGGCAAGCCGCAAATGCACCGGTTGGTCCTCGTCATGCGCCAGATTGGCGAGGAACACCGAGGATGTCCGGTCGAACGTGGTCTTGCCGTCTGGCCGGTCGTACTGGCGCGGTGCCACGTCTTTCCTCAGCTTGAGTTTTCCTGCATCCGGCGTCGACCAGGTTTGCGTCCCGAAAGGCGAGAAACGCAGCACGGTCTGACACCACATGTCGAACCCGCCAAGGAAGGCGCCGGCCAGCGTGCCGAAGCGGCTCCAGAGCGGCTTCAGGTTGCGCACCCCGCGCAGTTCCTTTTCGATGCCGGTGGAGAGAACATGGTGTGCGAGATCGTCGATGCGATCATGCTGGCGTCCCGCGGCAACCGCCTCGCCCACAGCGTCAGCAGCGCCGATGCCCGAGAGGATGGCATTGTGGATGGCCTTCAATCGCGGGGCATTCATGAAGCCGGCCGCGCAGCCGATCAGTGCGCCCCCTGCAAAGGCCAGGTCAGGAATGGCCTGCCAGCCGCCCGCCGTGATGGCGCGCGCGCCGTAACTGATACGGGTTGCGCCTTCGAGCAGGCGAGCAATCGACTTATGGGTCTTGAAGCGCTGGAACTCGTCAAAGGGCGAAAGGGTCGGATCGGCGTAGTCGAGGTGCACGACGAGGCCGAGATAAAGCTTCCGGTCCTGCGCATGGTAGGCAAAGCCGCCGCCGCCGGTCGCGTTGTCGAGCGGGAAGCCGAGATAATGGTCGACGCGGCCTTCCTCGTGGCGATCTGCCGGCAGTTCCCAGACTTCCTTGATGCCGAGACCATATTTCTGCGGGCTGGCATTCCGGGTCAGGTCGAAATCGGCGATGAGCCCCTTGGCCAGCGATCCACGCGCGCCTTCGGCGATCAGCGTATATTTGGCCTCGAGCGCAATACCCTCGGCAAAGCCGGGCTTGGGATTGCCCTGGGCATCGCGACCAAGATCGCCGGTGATGATGCCGCGCACCGGGCCATCGCCACTGCGCAGCACATCGACGGCCGCGGTCATCGGAAAGATATCAACGCCGAGTTCGGCCGCTTGCTCGCCGAGCCAGCGCACGAGGTCGCCGAGGCTGACGATGATGCCATCGGCGGTGCGCATCTGCGGCGGCACGAGCGCATGGGGAAAGGCGAAATCGCCGGTCCGGGTCAGGAAATGGTAGGTGTCCTCGGTGACATTGGGGCCGACCGGTGCGCCCTTGAGCCGCCAGTCTGGGATGAGGGCATCGAGCCCCACCGGATCCATGACGGCGCCGGAGAGGATGTGGCCACCGATTTCGGCAGCCTTTTCCACCACAGTCACGGCAATGTCGGGATGACGCTGCTTGAGCCGGATGGCAGCAGCCAGGCCCGAAGGGCCGGCTCCTACGATCAGCACATCGGTCGTCAGCGTTTCACGATTGCCGGCTTCAGCCATGGACAAATCACCTTTGGGGCGAAGGCGCAGGGATTGGCGACTGGTCGCCTCGGACGGGGTGTGACATAACGGGGCCGATGTCTCAAGATCGACCGCTCAACAATGCCGAACTGCTCTCGGTGCTCGACTGGTATCGGGCGGCCGGAGTGGATCTGGCCGTGGTCGACGAACCGGTCGACCGCTTCGCGCAGAAGCCGCCCGCCGCAGTGACCATGCCCCCGCGCGCCGCCGCGCAGCCTGCCTCAGCGCCGGCGGCCGCCATCCCGTCGCAAGGCCCCATCGGCGGCGACCCGGCCGAGGCGCGGCAACTGGCTGCCAAGGCGCAATCGCTCGACGAACTGCGCGGCATTCTGGACGCCTATGACGGTTGCGGCCTCAAGTTCCGCGCCACCCAACTGGTGTTTGCCGATGGCAATCCGGACGCGAAAGTGATGCTGATCGGCGAGGCGCCCGGCGCCGAGGAAGATCGACAGGGCAAGCCCTTTGTCGGACGCTCGGGCCAGTTGCTCGACCGCATGCTGGGCGCCATCGGGCTGGACCGCACCTCCGTCTATATCGTCAACACCGTGCCCTGGCGCCCGCCCGGCAATCGCACGCCGACGCCCGAGGAAATGGAGCTCTGCCTTCCCTTCCTGCTCCGACAGGTGGAATTGGTGGCGCCCAGGCTCGTGCTGACGCTGGGTGGCCCGGCCATGCAGACGGTGTTCAAGACCACTGCCGGCATCATCAAGATGCGCGGCCAGTGGCAGGACATTGCCATCGGCGCGCACCAGGTCGCCGCCCTGCCCACGCTCCATCCGGCCTATCTCCTGCGCAATCCGCCCGCCAAGCAGCAGGCCTGGCGCGACCTCCTGAGCTTCCGGCGCAGGATGGACGAAATGGGCATCGGCTGAGGGTAATTTCCGGCTGGCCAGCGCAACCGCACGCGCTATGGTCGTGTTGAGTGATTTGCACCCATCCGACCCGCAACGAAGGCCGATAGCGTCATGGCTTCCGTCATCAAAATCTATGCCCTTTTCCTTGGTTCTGCGCTGCTGATGTTCGGCGGCGGCCTGCAGGGCCTGCTCCTCTCGGTGCGCGGCGCCGAGGAGAACTTCTCCCTGCTCGCCCTCGGTCTCATCGGCACCGGGTGGTCGGTCGGCTTCGTCGCCGGCTCGCTGTTCGTGCCGCTGATCGTGCGCAAGGCCGGCCATATAAGGGCGTTCTCGGTCATGGCGGCCATCGGCACGATCACCATCCTGCTCAACCTCCTCTGGATCAACGACGTGAGCTGGATCGTGCTGCGTGCCCTCAGCGGCTTCTGCTTTGCCGGCGCCGCCATGATCGTCGAGAGCTGGCTCAACGAGGTTGCCGACAACAAGAGTCGCGGCACCATCTTTTCGATCTATGTGACCATCAATATGGCCGCCTCGACGCTGGGGCAGATCGCCATGTCGATCACCGGTACGGCCGGCTATGTCCCCTTCGTCATCGGCGCCATCAGCTTCATCTGCGCCGTGCTCCCCACCGCCCTCACATCGAGCCCGCAGCCGCGGCCGCTACAATCGGCAAAGCTCGACCTCAAGCTGCTCTACAAGACCTCGCCGGTCGCGGTGATCGCCGCCTTTTCCTGCGGCATGGCCAATGGTGCCTTCGGCACGCTGGCGCCGGTCTATGGCTATGAGCAGGGCTTGGATGCCAGCGGCATCGCGCTGCTTTTTGCGATCGCCGCCATTCTGGGCGCCATCGCTCAGGTCCCCTTCGGCCGCCTCTCCGACCGCATCGATCGCCGGCTGGTGATGATCGGCCTTTCCGGCTTTGCAGCCGTGGTGGGGGCGCTCACCGCCATCATCAATCCCGAGGCTGGCTGGGGCATGTATGTGTTGTTCGCAGCCTATGGCTTTGCCGCCAACCCGATCTATGCGGTGGCCGTGGCTCACGCCAATGACTTTGCCCGCGATGGCGATTTTGCCAAGATCGCCGGAGGCATGCTGCTCATCATGGGCCTGGGCCTCGCCATCGGTCCGGCCGTCGCTTCCATGATCATGGGCGCCTGGCACCCGGTGGGTCTGTTCGTCGTCACCGCAACCTTCCATGGCGCGCTGGCTGGCACGGCCTATCTGCGCATGCGTGTGCGCAAGAGCGTCGATGTCGCGGGCCGTACGCCGTTCCAGCCGGTGAGCGACAAGCAGGCGACGCCGGAGAGCTTTGTGCTCGATCCGCGCGCTGATAGTGACGACGACGAATTCCCGGTGCATCGCGAGCAGAGCGTGCCCGATGAACTGATAGAGACAGCGGAGCGCGACCAGAATGTTCAAGACAAGCCGGTTTGAGGATCGGGCGTTCAAGCCGCTCTCCATTGCCGTCATCGCCGTTTCCGATACGCGGACGCTCGAGACCGATACTGGTGGGGCGCTGCTGAAATCTCTGCTCGAGGCCGATGGTCACAGGTGTTTCGAGCGTAGGATCGTGCGGGACGACATCCAGCTCATCCGCGCCGCGGTGCAGGCCTATGTGGCGGAGCCCGAGGTCGACGTGATCCTCACCACCGGCGGTACCGGCTTTTCCGGTCGCGACGTGACGCCGGAGGCCATCGAGCCGCTGTTCGACAAGCGGATGGAGGGGTTCTCGGTGCTCTTTCACCAATATTCTGCAACAACTGTCGGCACTTCATCGCTGCAGTCGCGGGCCACGGCGGGGCTGATCGGCACTACATTCGTGTTCTGCCTGCCGGGCTCGCGCGGCGCCTGTCGCGATGGCTGGGAGGGCATTCTGACCCACCAGCTCGACTATCGGCACAAGCCCTGCAACTTCGTCGAGCTGATGCCGCGGCTCGACGAACGGTAAAAAAAGAGGGGCGCCGGTTTACCCGGCACCCCTCCTGGACCTTTTGGATGAACGGGTTTCAGTGACCCGCAGGCATGCCCGGTCCGCCGCCTTCCGGCTTCTTCACGAAGAAGGCCGCAATCACCATCAGCACTGACACGATGGCGCCGCAGAGGAAGCCCGAGCGGATGCCGGCGGCCAGAGCGTCCACCCCGGTCAGCCCCTCGGCTGCGGCCGATGCGGTCCGCAGGCTCATCACAGCCACGAAGAGCGCGATGCCGGCAGCGCCTGCCACCTGCTGCACCGAACCCAGGATGGCGCTGGCATGCGAGTAGAGCGGCATGGGCACCGAACCCATCGAGGCGGTGAACAGCGGCGTGAAGGCCAGCGCCAGGCCGAAGCTCAGCGTCATGTGGCCCGCGACCACGGCCCAGATCGGCGTGTACTGGCTAACCATGGTCAATGCCCACATGACCAGCGACACCAGGATCACACCCGGCACCAGCAGCGGACGCGGACCGACGCGGTCGTAAAGACGGCCGACGATCGGGCCCATGAAGCCCATCAGCAGGCCGCCCGGCAGCAGGATCATGCCGGTCTGCAGCGTGTCGAGGCCGAGCACGTTCTGGGTATAGATCGGCAGGAGGATGGAGCTGCCCAGCAGCGCCACCATGGCGATGGCCATGACGATCAGCGCAAAGGAATAGTTCTTGTGCTGAAGGGTGCGCAGGTCGAGCAGGGCCTTGTCCTGCAGCCGGGTCTGCCGCCAGACGAAGACGGCCATGGCCGCAAGGCCGACGGCGACGGGCACCCAGGCCGGGATGGCGGATGGGTGGCCGGCGCCTTCGCCCAGGCTCGAGAGGCCATAGACCAGGCCGCCAAAGGCCAGTGCCGACAAGACCACCGAGAGGTAGTCGAGCGGCGCATAGCGCGGGGTCGACACATTGCGGATCCGCAAGGCACCGAGGACCAGCGCGCCGAGGGCGATGGGCAGGGTGAAATAGAACATGAAGCGCCAGTCGTAGTGCGCCAGGATGAAGCCGCCAATGGTCGGGCCGATGGCCGGGGCCACCGACATGACGATGGAGATGTTACCCATGGTCTTGCCGCGCGCTTCGGGCGCCACCAGCGTCATGACCGTGGTCATGAGGAGAGGCATCATGATGGCCGTGCCCACGGCCTGGACGACGCGGCCGGCAATCAGCAGCTCGATGCCGGGCGAGAGCGCGCAGACCAGCGTGCCCACCGAGAAGATGGAGATGGCGAGGAGAAAGATCGGCCTCGTGTTGATGCGCTGCAGCAGAAAGCCGGTGATCGGGATCACGACGGCCATGGTCAGCAGAAAGGCCGTGGTTAACCACTGCGCCGTGCTGGCGGCAATGCCCAGATCCGCCATCAGGTGCGGAATGGCCACGCTCATGATGGTTTCGTTGAGAAACACCACGAAGGTGGACACAAGCAGGATGGCAATGACCAACCGATTGCGCGCGGCGTTGTCAGGGTGGTGCGGCGCACTTTGCGGCACGGCATCCATGGTGGCGTCGAGTGTCATCTCGGGACCCTTTCGAGATCGTGTTCCAGCCCTACGACGGCGCGGTCGGATGGCTTTCGACAAAGCAAGCAAAAATTTGCGACAGCGCCTGTCAGCAACAGCAAACCACCGAAGGCCTCAACTACCTCGGAGGTCGTTATAGTGAACTGGAAGCCCTTCGCCTCCAGACGGCTGACAGAGCCGGCGGGAGCGGTTCTCTACGCCCGCAGGCCCTTGGCGTAAAGTCTTGTAATGCATGGCGACCATGCCGATATGTGGCGCAACGGTGCTCTCCGCCCATACTTGTGTTCTTGTTTCGTTCTCATTAACCTGATAGCCTGTTCATGCGTTGAAAGGGAGGCGATTCCTTTCTCGCCTAGTCAGGAGACAGGACCATGGCCCCCTATCAGGCCCCCTCTTTCGAAGCCCTCGAGCGCCTGAGCCGCAGCCGCGACGCCGACTTGGCGCGGCGCGAACTGATGCAGCCCGACCGCATTCGCGGGCGTGGGGCGCAGAGCAATCGCTCGGGCCGGTTCGAGACGCATCAGCGCGATGGTTTCGACGACGGCTGGGGCACGGTCGAACCGCTGCCGCTGTTCGAGACGGTGGAGCATGCCGAGCGCGCCAAGACCATCATCACCACCAATGACAGTCCGGATATCGGCTTTGAGCGCTCTATCAATGCCTATCGCGGCTGCGAGCATGGCTGCTCGTACTGCTTCGCGCGGCCGACCCACGCCTATCTCGGGCATTCTGCCGGGATCGAGTTCGAGCGCGACATCTATGTGAAGACCAATGCCGTCGAGGCCCTGCGGGCTGAGCTCTCCGCGAAGAACTATCGGCCCAAGCCCATCGCCATGGGCACCAATACCGATCCCTACCAGCCCGCCGAGCGCCGTCACAAGCTGACGCGCGGCATTCTCGAAGTCATGCTGGAAACCAGGCACCCGGTGATGATCACCACCAAGTCGGCGCTGATCACCCGGGACCTCGACATTCTCACCGAGCTCGCCAAGCTCGGTCTCGTCAAGGTTGCGCTGTCGGTGACCTCGATGGACCACAAGCTCAGCCGCAAGATGGAGCCTCGCGCGTCCTCTCCGGCACGGCGGCTGGAGGCCATAAGGCTGCTGAGCGAAGCGGGCATTCCCACTGCCATCTTCGCCTCACCGATGATCCCTGCCATCAACGACATGGAACTCGAGCGCATTCTCGATGCCGGCAAGGCGCAGGGCGCGGTCAGTGCGTCGATGATCCTCCTGCGGCTACCGGGCGAGGTGCGCGACGTCTTCCGGGAGTGGCTGCTGCGGCATTTCCCGGATCGGGTGCGCCATGTGCTGTCACTGGTCCGCGACACGCGCGGGGGCAAGGATTACGACGCCCGTTGGGGCACGCGCATGACCGGCGAAGGCCCCTATGCCACGCTGTTGCGCCAGCGCTTCGACAAGGCCCGCGAGCGTTATGGCCTCGAAGCCAAGCTGCCGCCCCTGCGCATCGACCTGTTCCAGCCCCCCAAGGTGGACAGCCCGCAGATGAGCCTGTTCTAGGGCGACGTAAGCGTCATCTTGATCCGCGTGCCATAGGCGACGGCGTCGGAGCCGATCAAAGCCGTGATGGTGGCTTCCTGCACGAGGCCACGGTCGAGGTCGTATATGGCATAGCCGTCCTCGGCCGCGTTGATGCCTTCGGCAACGGCCTGATCGATGATTGACGTGCTGTCGCCGTCGAGCTGGCTGCCCAGCGTATTGGCGAGCCTTTGTAGTTCCGCTTCCAGCGCCTCCAGCGCCAGGTCGGATTGGGGCGTGACCAGCCAATCGAGAATATAGGCCTGTGGCTCCTGGTCAAAGCCGCCGCCGATTTCGATGACGGCAGGATCGAGCGCCAGGTAGGTGAGCTTCCCCGCATTCTCCAGCCGGTGCAGTTCGCCGTCCTTCCTGAAAGGGAAAACATAGGCCTGGCCGATCGCATCGATGGGCCGGAGGACCACCTTGGTCTTGTCGGGAATCAAATCCAGCGACGCGAGCACAATATCGGCCTTGGCGGGCTCGATCAGTTCGGGAATGCGCTCCTCCAACCGCGCCTCGATGGCAGGCCAATCGACTTCCGAGGCGAGGCCAAGATCGAGCATGCGCAGCGCGAAAGGCTCGCCTTCCAGCGACCGGGCCACCAGGTACTGAAAATCTTCCTCGGCATTTTCGAGATTGACGACATTGCGCAGTTCAAAGGTGCCAGTGAATTCCTCGCCGTCCTTCTCGTCGAGACGAATGACCACGTCATGCGTCCAGCGCTCGACATGCTCGATCTCCCCCACGATCACCGTGCTGACGATCTCGAAGGCATGGACGATGTCCGTGTCGAGCGGCGGATCATATTGGTAGTGCAGCAGGTCCTGCTCGTCCTGGGCCAGGGCTGGTGACGCCAGCCCCAGAAGCAGGACAAGGAAACGCACGATCCGTGTGGCAACAGCCATGGCAGCCTCCGCGCAGCCAGCGCATTACCGCGCCGCCGGCGCGGTGAGTCAAGCGGGTGCGAGATCGGCCAGGAGGCGTGTCTTGACGAGGTCCAGCAGCGCTGCGTCCCGATAGTCGTGGGCGGCGATGGTCGCGCCGGCTTCGACCAACTGGTCGGGCGCCAGCCCCGTCGCCATGCCGACCGTGGCAATACCGGCGGCCGTGGCCGAGGCGATGCCGGTACGCGAATCCTCGAAGGCGACGCTATGCACAGGCTCTGCCCCGAGCAACCGCAGGCCCTCCAGATAGGGCAGCGGATGCGGCTTGCCATGGGCCAGCTCATCGCCGATGACGAGGTGGCGGAACCGGGCACGAACGCCGATCGCGTCGAGCAGCAGTTCGGCATTGGGCCGCGGCGCGTTGGTGACGGCGACCATGGGCACCTCATGCGCATCGGCCCAGTCGAGCAGATCGAAAAGGCCCGGCACCGGCTCGATGCCCGCTGCGGCCAGCTCGCGGAACTTGGCTTCCTTGCCCATCATGACATCCCATTGCCGCTCCGGCGTCAGATCGGGCAGGAAGCGCGCGCCGATGGCCACATTGGCCAGTCCCTGCAATTCGCGCCCGAAGCGCTCCTTGTCGAAGACATGGCCATAGGGCTCGAAGACAATGTTGAACGCCTCGAGGTGCAGGGGATCGCTTTCCACCAGCGTGCCGTCGATATCGAACAGCAGTGCGGCGCCAGGCTTGAGGGGCATAGGAGTTTCCGTCCATAAGGGAGCGGCAAACCACACCAAACACGCGCGAGCGTCAACCATCCGACGAGCATGCCAGACCTGCCGCCCGACATGACCCTGGCCCGGCTGACGCAGTGGGCGATCGAGGCCCATCCCGAACTGGAGGGCGCCCGTTTCAGCATTCTCGCCGATGGCTGGGACAGCGTCGCCCTCGACGTGGATGACCGCTGGATCCTCAAGTTTCCACGCCACCAACTGGGCGTGGAAGGCCTGCGCCGCGAAGCCGCGGTGCTCGATGTGGTGCGCGGAGCGGTGGAAATGCCGGTGGCGGCCATAGCGCTGTTCGAGGCGCCGGTACTGCATTCCATGCATGCCAAGATCCCCGGCGTGTCGCTGCTGCCGGCGCTCTACGCCACCCTGACGCACCGCCGCGGGCGAGGCATTGGGGCGGTTCTTCGCCCAGTTGCATGCCATCGACCTGGGCCATGTCCGGGCTTTGGGCATAGGCGACTGCGACCCCTGGCTCGATGCCGACACCATTCGCCGGAACGCCTGGCGTCACCTGCCCGACCCCATCAGGTCATGGGCTGATCGCGCTCTCATGGCCTGGGCGGAGCTGCCGCCCGACCCGCATGGCGAGACCTATGGCCATTTCGATGCGCATGGCTGGAACATGGCCTTCGACATGCGCAGCGGGCGGCTGGCCGGCGTGTTCGACTTCGGCGATTCCGGCTTCGGACCGGTGCACCGGGAATTCGTCTATTCGATGCTGATCGATGTGGACCTGACCGGCCGCATCATCGCATCCTATGAACGCCACAGCGGCCGCAGCATCGATCGCGAGCGGGTGCTCTTGCTGGCCGACATCCATCGGCTCTGGGAGATCGCCGTCGAGCATGAGGACGGCGCCAGCGTTGCCGCCATGCTCGAAGAGGTCGTGCCCTGGGCCATGGCCCGCCGCTAGTACTGCGCGACCCGGCGAGAATAGGTATCCATGAAATCGAGCGAGGCCAGAACGCCGCGCAGCGAGAGCCAGGTGCTGACCGGCTGCTCTTGCCCGACCAGCGGCACGGAGAGGGTCACCGCATTGCGCTCGGTCATCGTGTCGATCAGGCCAGCGAGCCGATCGGGATCGACAATGAAGAACTGGTTGACCGTGTTGAAGCGGGTTTCGATATCAGTCCCCATCGCCAAAGCCACCGGCTGCTGGCCGGAAAACTGCAGGGTGATGGGGCGGGACGCATCGTATTCGCCCTTGTCGGGAGCCACGGTAATGGCGAGGTCGAGCGTGCCATCAAGGCGGTTGCGGATCAGCGTCAGCTTATAGGCCGGCAGGTTGGCGCCGTTGACCTCCTGGCTGCCGGTCGAGGCGAAGCACGAATAGCCGTAGAAGTCGGGGGAACCTTCGACGATGTTATCGGGGCAGGCGGCAAGCCAGTCCCGGTGATATTCGCGCCACTCGCCGAAGGGGTGGTGGAAGGGTTCCGCTGCCGCCGGGACGGATAGCAGCAGGAATGCCACAAGGCCGCTTGCTTTACGCATCAAAGTCTCTCTCGCCTTTGCCCCCCGGCCAGACTCTTGTATCAGCAGGAGCGTGGACGCGAAAAGTGGCCACCAATGGGCGGACCTTCGGCAGACCGAGATTGGCATGAACACGAAATCCTTCAATGACACGGTCGTGTTTTTTGTTGCCGCCGAGGGACCTGCGCTCAAAAGTGAACAGGACGCGCTTGACCTGCTGGGTGAAACCTATGGCACAGAGACGGACATGATCGCCGTCCCCGCCAGCCGCTTCGCGCCCAGCTTCTTCGACCTTTCCAGCAAGGAAGCCGGCCACTTTTTCCAGAAGCTGCAGAACTACCAGATGCGCCTGGCCATTGTGGGCGACATTTCCCGCCACACCGAGGCGAGTAAGGCGCTGCGCGACTTCGTGGGCGAGACCAATCGTATCGGCCACCATCTGTTCGTGGGCGACGAGGTGGCGTTGGCCGCGGCGCTGGGACGGAAGGGCTAACGATGGCGAAGCGGACCGTCACCATCGAGACCAGCAGCGAGCTTTTCGCCGGCGAAACGGGATATCCCGATTTCAGCCACGAGCAGATGCTGCTCTCGCGTGGCGCCAGGCTGGTGGCCGGTGTCGATGAAGCGGGACGCGGGCCGCTGGCCGGGCCGGTCGTGGTCGCCGCCGTGCGGCTCGATCCGGATCGCATTCCCGAGGGCCTCAACGATTCCAAGAAACTGACCGCCGAGCGGCGTGAGGAACTCTTCGACATCATCATGGCGACGGCGGAGGTCGCGATCGTCTCGGCGCCGCCCAGCGACATCCTAACGCTCAACATCCGCGGCGCGACGCTGGCGGCCATGGCGCGGGCCGTGCGGGCCCTGCCCCGTGCCGTCGACCGCGTGCTGGTGGATGGCCGCGACGTGCCGCCGGGTCTCCCCTGTCCGGGCCTGGCCCTGATCGGCGGCGACGGGCGCAGCGTCTCCATCGCGGCGGCTTCGATCGTCGCCAAGGTCACGCGCGACCGCATGTGTGCGATCATGGATTGCGACGCCCCGCATTTCGGCTTCTCGGGCCACAAGGGCTATTCCACCGCGGCGCATCTGGCGGCGCTCGACACGCACGGCCCCTGCCGCCATCACCGCGCGGAATTTGCGCCGGTAGCGGCCCTTCTGGTGCGCGCCACCGTGGTGGAAATCACCGGTTAACCCCTCGCTAACCCCTTGCGAACGCTCCATTAACCTCGTGGCCCTATAACGGTCTTGTTAGTACTGCGTTAGGGTTAAGTGCATGTTGCGTACCGCGCGTACGGCCCGTATGGCCGATGCGGAAAGGGAGGGCACACGCCTTCCGATCGATACTATCCTTGTGGGCGATTGCATCGAGCACATGAATAGTCTGCCGGCCGGCTCTATCGATCTCATTTTCGCTGATCCCCCCTATAACCTGCAACTGGAACAGGGGCTCACCCGCCCCGACCAATCCAAGGTCGATGCGGTGGACGACGACTGGGACAAGTTCGACAGCTTTGCCCATTACGACGCGTTCACCAAGGCGTGGATGACGGCCGCCCGGCGCCTGCTCAAGCCCGATGGCGCCATGTGGGTCATCGGCTCCTACCACAACATCTTCCGCGTCGGCACGGCGCTCCAGGACCTGGGTTTCTGGATGCTCAACGACGTGGTCTGGCGCAAGGCCAACCCGATGCCCAACTTCCGCGGCACACGGTTCACCAATGCGCACGAGACGCTGATCTGGGCCGCCAAGAGCCAGAAGAGCCGCGTCACCTTCAATTACGAGGCCATGAAGCTGGCCAATGACGATACGCAGATGCGCTCGGACTGGCTGTTCCCGATCTGCACCGGCGCCGAGCGGCTGAAAGGCGAAGACGACGGCAAGCTGCATCCGACGCAGAAGCCCGAAGCACTGCTGTTCCGCATCCTCAATGCGACGACCAAGCCGGGCGACATCGTGCTCGACCCGTTCTTCGGCACCGGCACGACGGGCGCGGTGGCCCGCAAGCTGGGGCGGCATTTCATCGGCATCGAACGCGAGGCAAGCTATATTGCCGGCGCCCGCCAGCGCATCGCCACCATCCGTCCGGGCGTGTTCGAGGCGCTGCAGTCGGTGACCCCGAAGCGCAAGGAGACGCGCATTCCCTTCGGCTCGCTGGTCGAGCAGGGATTGCTCGATGTCGGGACGCAACTTTTCGACTTAACGAAACGTTACTCTGCCATGGTTCGTGCAGACGGCTCGCTCGTCTCGGGTCCACACCAGGGATCGATCCACAAGGTCGGTGCGCTGGTTCAAGGAGCCGAGTCATGCAACGGGTGGACGTTCTGGCACCACGAACAATCTGGACGTATCGAGCCGATCGACGTGCTTCGGAACGATATCCGTCAGAAACTGGAATTGCTTTCCGCCTGATCTGACCTCCAATCACTCTCAGGCCCAACTCACTGGCCGCCGGTCCCCCGGCGGCCTTTTTGTTTGTTGCCCCGCCGTTGTAGGCTGATGCAGTTCACAACCTGCATGGTCCATGACGATCACTATTCGCCCCATCACCGAGGCCGACGCAGAGGGCTTCCACGCCGCGCTCGACAGTGTCGCGCGCGAAAACCGCTACCTGCGGTTGACCGAGGCACCGCCGGTCGAGGCGTCGCGCGAGTTCATCGCCGCCAATATCGAGAAGGGCAATCCGCAATGGGTGGCGGTCGATGAGGGTCGGATCGTGGGCTGGTGCGATATCTGCCGCAGCGACGAAAGCGGTTCCGAGCACTGCGGCTCGCTGGGCATGGGCCTGGTGGCCAGTCACCGCGGTCGTGGCATCGGCCACCAGCTCATTACCGAGACCCTTGTTGCCGCGGCTTCGGGTTTCGAGCGGGTGGAGCTCGACGTGTACAGCAGCAATCTTCCCGCCATCCGGCTTTATGAGAAGGTCGGCTTTGTCCATGAAGGCCGGCGCCGGCGGGCCATACTGCGGGGCGGCGAGTATCAGGACATTCTCACCATGGGCCTGCTGTTCAACTGAGACCGGCCTCCGCCAGGACTTTCCGGAACAGTGTCGGCAGGGCTTCGCCTGCGAGCGTCCCGGGCGCAGCCCACCACCCCGCGTCGAGGCCTTCCGGTGCCACCACGGCAGACCACACATCGAGTTCCAGCCGGAAATGGGTGAAGATGTGAACCACCTGTCCGTGCCACCGCCAGTTGCCTTCGGCGGGATAGTGCGGCTCGGGGAGGTCCGCCGCCCAATCCGACGTCGGAACTTCGGTCATGCTAGCCAGTAGGCCTTTTGCTGGGCGGGTCTGGAGATAGACGTCGCCGGCCGCGTCGCGCATGACATAGGCGTGCCCGCGGCGCACCGGCCGCTCGGCCTTGACCGGCTTGACTGGATAGCGGAGCGGGTCGCCCTCGGCGCGCGCCTCGCAGCCGTCGTGCAGAGGGCAGACCAGGCACATGGCTGCGCGCGGCGCGCAGATGGTCGCGCCCAGATCCATCATGGCCTGGGCGAAGTCGCCTGATCTTTCGGGCACGGCCAGTTGCAGCGCACCGCGCAATTCATCCTTGGCCTCGCGCACCGGCACCTCGAGCGCATAATAGCGCGCCAGCACCCGATCGAGATTGCCATCGAGCACGGCCACGCGCTCATCGAAGCAGATCGCCGCTATGGCCGCGCTGGTATAGGCGCCAATGCCCGGCAGGCTCTGCAACCCTGCCGCCGTATCGGGAAAGACTCCACCGTGATCGCGCACCACAGCCTCGGCGCAAGCGTGGAGATTGCGAGCCCTTGCGTAGTAGCCGAGCCCGGCCCATTCGCGCAGTACGGCGTCGAGCGGCGCGGCCGCCAGGTCCCGCACAGTCGGCCAAAGACTGGTGAAGCGCAGGAAATAGCTTTTCACGGCCGCAACGGTGGTCTGCTGCAGCATGACTTCGCTCAGCCACACCCGATAGGGATCAGGGTTAATCCCGGCGCGCCTGTCCCCTGGCGACACCCGCCATGGCAGGTCGCGTGCATGGCGATCATACCAGGCGAGCACGGCGGGAGAATCTATCGGATGCGGATGGCTGAGGGGCATGGCCCCTCATATCCTGTCGCGTGGTCAGAATGCGCCAAAAAATTCCGTCATCACTGGCGCCAGCGCCTCGGGACTGACGTCATGCCCCTGGCCGGCCAGCACGCGCCGCTGGGCCCTGGGCACTCCGGCAGCCACCCAAGCCGCACCGGCGTCGATAAAGGGGAAGCTGCTGTCGCCATTGACCACCAGCACCGGCACGGCGATGGCCTGCCAGCGCGCGGGATGGCGGTCGCCGTCCTTGGCTTCGGCCATGACGCGATAATCGTGCTCGATGGTGAGGCCCACCGCGGCAAACGGCGGCCAGGCCGGGGACTGCTTGAAACCCGCCAGTTCCTCGGGCGACATGAAGGCACCCATGAAATGGCTCATCATGCCATCGGCATCGCCGCGTTCGGCCATGGCCGCCACTTCGGCATGTTGTTTCCAATAGTCCGCGGACGACTGCTCGACGCTGACCGGCGGCTCATAAAGCAGCACGCCCGTGACCTTGCCCGGCAGCGCGACGCCGGCCTCGAGCGCCAGCACGGCGCCCGAGGACATGCCATAGAGCCCGGCCCGGCCACCATGCGCATCGATCAGCGCTTCGATATCCTCGATTTCGCGCGCCACTGCATAGGGCGCGACTTCCGTGGATTCGCCACGCCCGCGGCGGTCGTAGTTGACGACCGTGAAGCGTGCGGACAGCATCTCGATGAGCCTTGGCGTGGTGTTGTCGACAGCGCGATATTGCGTAGCGCCAGCCACCAGAATGATGACGGGACCGCTGCCGGTCGTGTCGTAGCCGATGGTGCTGCCGTCCTTGGAAGTGAGCGTGGCCATGGGATCCTCCTTGCTGATTATCGGGACGACGAAGGAGCAAGCCGCAATTCGACATGTCGATCCGGCCCTTGTGCTCGCGGCCCGGCAGGCGATATCTGAGCGATGGCCAAGGATGAACTGCCCGAACCGAAACGCCGCAACAAGACGCTCAGCGTGGCTGATGCGCTCAGTGGCGCGCTCGATCCGGTGCTGAAAAAGCGCGGCTTTGCCGGGCGGGACATCATCACCCACTGGCGCCAGATCGCGCCCAAGCCGTTCGACGAGACCACCCTGCCCGACAAGCTGGCCTGGCCGCGCGGCGAACGCAGCGCCGAGGGGGCAACGCTGTACCTGCGCTGCGCTCCCGGCCAGGCGCTGTTCGCGCAGCACGAGGCGCCGGCGATTGCGGCTGCGGTCAACCGGTATTTCGGCTATCTTCTGGTCAATGATGTCCGTTTGTCGGCAGAGCCGTTCAGCTCGGGTTCAGGCCGGCGGGTGCAAGAACCCCGGCAACCGAGCCAGAGCGAGATCGCGAAGGTCGGCAAAGCGACCGAACAGGTCGAGGACGATGATCTGCGGGAAGCGTTGCAGGCCCTTGGGCTGGCGCTCTCGCGCAGATCGTCCCGCAACGGGAAATAGACTGTTCACCCCCAAGTGAACTCAGTGGGCACTTGCCCGCCACAACTTCATGTGTAGTGTCGCCCCGAAAGCGTCCAGGAGACCAAATTGACCACGAACCGCCGCAATTTCATCATCGCCGGAGCCGCTGTTGCCGTTGTCGCAGCCGGCGGTGGCGCCTATACCCTGCTCAATTCGGGAGAGGTTTCGGCAGCCACGGCGCAGGCAGACCAGCCGATCATGTCGCCCGCCGGCGGCATTGTCGACAAGGTCGAAGGCAATGTCGATGCTCCGGTCACCGTCATCGAATATGCGTCGCCCACCTGTCCGCATTGCGCGTCGTTCCACAACACGACCTATCCGCAGCTCAAGAGCGAATATATCGACACCGGCAAGATCAAGTTCATCGTGCGCCCGTTCCTGCGCAACGAGGTGGACGCTGCCGTGTTCATGCTGGCCGAGGCCGCTGGCGCCGAGCGCTACGAGGAAGTCCTTTCCACCTATTTCGCGACCCAGAATACCTGGATGGCCGCGCCGGCTACGGAAATCTTCCGGATTGCCCAGCAGCTCGGCTTTACCCAGGAAACCTTCGACGCCGCCTTGACGAATCAGGAGCTGCTCGCGGGTATGGAAGCCTTGCGCACCCAGGCCATGGACGAATTTGATGTCACCGGGACGCCGAGCTTCTTTGTCAACGGCAACAAGGTCACGACCGGTTACGATATCGAACAGCTTGGCGCTGTCATCGATCCGCTCGTGCCTGCCGATTTCGTCCCCACTGAAGCTCCTGCCGAGGCCCCGGCCGCTACCACTCCGGCAGCGCCGGCCGCTGACGCCACCACCGCTCCGGCCAACAATGCCACGACCCCGGTCGACACGATGGCGCCTGCCAATACCATGGCACCGGCAAACGAAGTCGCCCCTGCGCAGTAAGCAGATCGACCTTACCTTCTCCCCATGTGGGAGAAGGTGGCGCGCAGCGCCGGATGAGGGGTGCGCACTGTTGCGAAACACCCCCTATCCCAACCGAAATTCGCATCCGCGAATTCGGCGACCCTCCGCGCACCTTTCCCCAATAGGGGAGAGGGGTGGAGGGCGACCATGAAATTCTCCCGCCTCAAGCTGCATGGCTTCAAATCGTTCTCCGATGAGACTGTGCTCGTCATGGAGCCCGGCCTCACCGGCATTGTCGGCCCCAATGGCTGCGGCAAGTCCAACCTCGTCGAGGCCATGCGCTGGGTCATGGGCGAAAGCTCGTACAGGGCCATGCGCGCCTCGGGCATGGACGACGTCATCTTTTCCGGTTCCGGCAACCGGCCCGCGCGCAATACCGCCGAAGTCACCCTGGTTCTTGACAATAGCGACCGCACCGCGCCGGCCGCGCTCAATACCGCCGATGTGCTTGAGGTCACCCGCCGCATAGAGCGCGAGGCCGGGTCGGTCTATCGGGTCAACGGCAAGGAAGTGCGCGCCCGCGACGTGCAATTGCTGTTTGCCGATGCCTCGACCGGCGCCCATTCGCCGGCCATGGTGCGGCAGGGGCAGATCGGCGAACTGATCGCGGCCAAGCCCACGGCCCGGCGTGCCCTGCTCGAGGAGGCCGCCGGCATTTCGGGCCTCCACTCGCGCCGCCACGAGGCGGAACTGCGGCTGCGCGCCGCCGAGGCCAATCTCGAACGCGTCGACGATGTCATCGCCCAGGTCGAGACGCAGCTCGAAACGCTCAAGCGCCAAGCGCGCCTGGCCATCCGCTATCGCGGCCTTTCCGGCGATATCCGCCGCGCCGAGGCGACGCTCTACCATATCCGCTGGGTTGCTGCGCGCGTGGCCGAAAAGGAAACCGAGGCGGCGCAGGCCGTCTTGATCCGGCAGCTTGCCGACGCCACCCATGCCGAGCTGACCGCGCAGAAGGCATCCGAAGCGGCCGAGGCGGCATTGACGCCGCTGCGCGAACGCGAAGCCGTCACCGGCGCCGTGCTGCAGCGCTACACGATCCTTGCCGAACAACTGGCCGAGGAAGCTCGCCGCATCAGCCAGCGCCGCACCGAACTCGAGGATCGGCTCCGCCAGATCGCCGCGGATGGCACGCGCGAGCGCGAGCTGGTCAGCGAGGCCGAGGCGACGCTGGCCGCCTATGGCGAGGAACAGGCCCATCTGGCGGCCGAGCAGCAGGCCGCGCAGGCCGATTTCGACGCCGCCCGACTTGAGGCCGAAGCCGCCCGCGCCGCCGTGGCCGCAGCGGACGAGGCGGCCCGCAAGGCAGCCGAAGCATTGGCCGACATCCGCGCCCAGCGGGTGCAGGCGCAGCGCAATCTCGCCGAGGCGGAAGCCCGGCGGGCCCGCCTCATCCAGCAGGCGGACGACATCGAGCGCGAGCGCGCCGGGGTGATCGCGAAACTCGACGCCGATGAAACAGTGACGGCCCGGCGTGCGGCACTGGAAAGGGCGCAGGCCAGCACGACAGCAGCCGAAACCGCGGCACTTGCCAGTGAAGAGGCCGCGCGCCAGGCGCAGGCGGAACTCGATGCCGCCCGTCCGCGGCTCGCCGAACTCGATGCGCTGGTCACCCGGCTGGAGGCGGAAGCCTCGACGCTGGCGAAGATGCTCAATACCGGTGCCGGCCTCTGGCCCTCCGTGGTGGACGAACTCACTGTGGAACCGGGCTACGAAACGGCGCTGGGCGCTGCTCTCGGCGACGATCTCGACGCCTCCTCCGACGCCGGCGCGCCGATCCACTGGTCGGTGGCGCTCGATGGCCGCGACGACCCCGCTTTGCCGCAGGCCGCCGAGCCGCTGAGCCGCCACGTCAAGGGCACGCCGCTCTTGAAGCGCCGGCTCGACCAGATCGGTCTCGTCGATGCGGTCGATGGCCCCGCACTGATGAAGGCCCTCAAGCCCGGCCAGCGGCTGGTGACGCTGGAGGGCGCGCTCTGGCGCTGGGACGGCTTTGTCGCCGCCGCCGATGCGCCCAGCGCCGCTGCGCAGCGGCTCGCCCAGCGCAATCGCCTCAGCGAACTCGACGAGGAAATCCTGCGCGCCAAGGGCGAGCGCAATGCGCGCAAGCGCGAGGTCGATGCGCTCGCGACAACGCTCGATGCCGCCCGGCAGGATGAACGCGCCCGCCGCGAGGACTGGCGCCGGGCCCAGCATGCCATCGGCGCGGCGCAGGCCGCGCTCGACACGGCGCAGCGCGCCATGGGCGACCTGGCAACCCGCCGCTCCACCCTCGACGATGCGCAGACCCGCCTCGGCGCCAGCCTTGTCGAAGCCGACAGCGCGCAGGCCGATGCCGCAGCCCGCCTCACCCAGACCGGCGACGAATCCCTTCTCGCCAATGCCGCCGCCGCGGCGCAGCAGCGCCTGACCGGATTGCGCGACCGGGCCGACCAGGCGCGGCTCAAACTTAGCACCGTGGAATCGGCCGGCCGCATGCGTGCCGCAAGGCTCGACCAGCTTGCCCGCGACAGCGCCAGCTGGCAGCGCCGCCGGGATGGCGCCGAAAGCCAGTTGGCGACGCTGGACCAGCGCATGGCGGAAGTTGAGGCCCAGCTCACCAGCCTTGCCGAGGCGCCTGACGGTTTTGCCAGTCGCAAGGCGCAGCTCGACGACCAGATCGAGGTCGCCCGCGCCGACCACCAGACGTCGGGCGACCGGCTCAATGCGGCGCAGACCGCCTGGCGCGAGGCGGACCGGGCCCTCAAATCCGCCGGTGACGCGCTCAACGCCGTCCGCATCGATCTCGGCCGCATCGAGGAGCGTCTCAAGGGCGCCATTGCCCAGCGCCAGCAGGTGGAGCGGCAGACCGAAGAATCCCTCGGCATTCCGGCGCAGAAGACGCTCGAAGCCTCCGGCATCCGCCCCGAGGAGGCGCTCCCCTCCGAGCAGTCCATCGAACAGAAGGTGGACCGGCTCAAGTCCGAGCGCGAGCGGCTGGGCGGGGTCAATCTTTCGGCCGAAAAGGAAGCCGCGGAGGTTCAGGAAAAGCTCGACACGATGGTGCGCGACCGCGACGACATCATCGAAGCCATTGCCAAGCTCCGGGGCGGTATTGCCGCGCTCAACCGCGAGGGCCGCGCCCGTCTCAACGAGGCCTTCGGCAAGGTCAATGCGCATTTCCAGGAGCTGTTCACGACCCTGTTCGGGGGCGGCACGGCCGAGCTCACCTTTGTCGAAAGCGACGATCCGCTGGAAGCCGGGCTCGAGATCATCGCCCGTCCGCCCGGCAAGAAGCCGCAGACCATGACGCTGCTCTCGGGCGGCGAACAGGCGCTGACCGCCATGTCGCTGATCTTTGCGGTGTTCCTGACCAACCCGGCGCCGATCTGCGTGCTCGACGAAGTGGATGCGCCGCTCGACGATGCCAATGTCGAGCGCTTCTGCAACCTGCTCGACTCGATGCGCCAGCGCACCAATACGCGCTTCATGGTGATCACCCACAACCCGATCACCATGAGCCGCGTCGATCGCCTGTTCGGCGTTACCATGGCCGAACGCGGGGTTTCGCAACTCGTGTCTGTGGACCTGACGACAGCCGAGAGTTTCCGCGAGGCGGTTTAACCGTCGCTCCAGCTCCTCGACTGAGTACTCGATTGTCACCCCGGCGAAAGCCGGGGCCTATCTTGAGATCTCAGGCCCCGGGGCAAGCCCGGGGTGACACTCAGATGGGAAGCCCTTACGCCCCCGAGGCCAGGCGCTCCTGCAACTCGGCAATCGTCTGGCGGGCATCGGCGAGCTCGGCCTGGAGCTGGCTGATCTGTCCGCGCAGGTCCGCCTCGACATCGGGGGAGGACGCGGTCACATCCTCGACCACCCGGTTGGGCGAAAGCAGGCGGGCATGCAGCGCGGCGAGGTAATCGAGATCATCGGGGTAGGATGTTCCTGCCCGGGCTTCGGCGACGATGCGATCGAGGTCGGCCGCAGTGTCGGCATTCATCTCGCCCGTAGCCAGCAATTCTCCGGCAAGACGCTCGATTTCGGCCAGGGTCATGACTGCACACTCCTTCGCAAACTGCTTTACCCATGGCTTGCCCGAAACTGCCCGGCAGCACAACTGGCGCTGTTGACGCGCCCGGCCCGCGCACGCTCGGACAGGCAGAATCCCCGCGCCCTGCCCCCTATCCGCCACTATCGACATGTGGACAGCATGCCGCACCCCTGAGCGGACCGAAATATCCGTTACCAAACAACCACTTACGTGACAGCAGCGCGCCTTGACACGTTTTGGGGCCACCACTATGTTGCGCGCGACTTAAAAAGGCGCCCCTCGCTTGAGGGAAATGGCTGGCCAAGGGGAGCAGCGGATGATCAATTCGCCGGACGACCAGGGCCCGTCAGAAAGCGCCAGGGGGGTGACGCACGATCTTGCATCGCGCATCGCCTCCGCCAAGCGGGAGCGCGAGCGGGAGGACAACAGATCCGCCCGGGATGCTTCCCCGGAGATGAGTGGTCTGGCGCGCGGCATGCGCATCGGTACCGAGTTCATCGCCGCGGTTCTGGTGGGTGCCGGTATCGGCTATCTCATCGACCTTGGCCTGGGAACCAGCCCCTGGGGCTTGCTCATCCTGCTGATGATGGGCTTTGCCGCTGGAATCCTGAACGTCATCCGAGTGGTGGCGGAAATGAATGCCGCCTCGCCTGCCCCGCCGGGGTCCGATCTCGGGCCCGACGTGGAAGACGAAGAGCGAACCTGAATATTGATGACGCTTAGAGGGCTCCATGGCCGGTACTGACCCGATCCACCAGTTTGTCATCTATGACATCTTCGAGCTGTTCACCGTTGGCGGTGACGGCACCGAAGGGTCGGGCACCACCTTCGCCTTCACCAACTCGGCCCTGTTCATGGTGCTGACCGTGGCGGCCATCACGCTTTACCTGCTGCTCTCGACCTCGGGCCGCAAGCTCGTGCCCACCCGCGCCCAATTGACGGCGGAATTGCTCTACGAGTTCGTGGCGGGAATGGTCCGAAGCTCCGCCGGCACCGCCGGCATGAAGTTCTTCCCGCTGGTGTTCAGCCTCTTCACTTTTATCCTGTTCGCCAACATGTTTGGCATGGTGCCGTACTTCTTCACCGTCACCAGCCACATCATCGTCACCTTCGCCCTTTCGATGATGGTGTTCCTCACCGTCATCATCTACGGCTTCGTCAAGAACGGTCCGAAGTTCCTCAAGCTCTTCGTTCCCGCCGGCGTGCCGGGCTACATCCTTCCCATCGTGACGCCGATCGAGGTCATTTCCTTCCTCTCGCGTCCCATAAGCCTCTCGGTCCGTCTGTTCGGCAACATCCTTGCCGGTCACATCACCCTCAAGGTCTTCACCGGCTTTGCGGTCATGATGATTGCGGGCCTTGGCGCTGTCGGCTGGGCGGCCGCAATCCTGCCCATGCTGATGGCAATCGCCCTTACGGGCCTCGAGTTTCTCGTCGGTGCGGTTCAGGCCTATGTCTTCGCGGTCCTGACCTGCATGTATCTCAACGACGCGATCCACCCGTCCCACTAACCACCCCTTCCCGGTGGATGACCCGCCGGAACCAAATTGTCGCTTGAAAGGACATTAAAATGGAAGCTGAAGCCGCAAAGTTCATCGGTGCCGGTATTGCCACCTTCGGTATGGCTGGTGCCGCCCTGGGCGTGGCCAACATCTTCGGCAACTTCCTCTCGGGTGCCCTGCGCAACCCGTCGGCTGCCCCGAGCCAGTTCGGTAACCTGATTTTCGGTTTCGCCGTGACCGAAGCTCTGGGCATCTTCTCGTTCCTGGTTGCCCTGATCCTGCTGTTCGTCGCCTAAGGCACGACTGCACAGAATTGCCGCAGCCGGACCCGAGGTTCGGCTGCGCGCCCTTCTCCGGCCAATCCTGGCTGGATGACCGGATCTAACGGGACCTCGACCAGATGGTAACGCAAGTTTACGCACAAGAAGCGGAAACGCCGACCGAGGAAAACCTCGATCAGGCCGTTGACGCCACCCACGGTGAGCCGGTTCCCGGCGCGACGGGTCACGACAATCCGACCCACGACACGCACGCAACCACCGAAGCGCATGCCGACGGCCATTCGGACGTCTTCCCGCCCTTCGACCCCGCGACGTTCCCCAGCCAGTTGCTGTGGCTCGCCATCACCTTTGCAGCGCTCTATCTGCTGATGAGCAAGCTGGCCCTGCCCCGCATCGGCGGCATTCTGGAAAACCGCAAGACGCTGATCGACACCGATCTGGCGGCTGCCGACGCGGACCGCCAGAAGACCGACGCTGCCATCGCAGCCTATGAAAAGGCCCTGGCGGAAGCCCGGTCCAAGGCTCAGGGCATCGCCAACCAGACCCGTGAGGCCATCCAGGCCGATCTTTCGGCCAAGCGTTCCGCCGCCGAAGCCGATCTCAGTGCCAAAGTCAGCGCCGCGGAAGCCCGCATCGCCGAGACCAAGGCGCAGGCCCTCACCCATGTCGACGAAATCGCTGCTGAAACGGCCCAGGCCGTAGTCGGCCAGATCGTCGGTGACGTCTCGCCCGACAGCGTTCGCGCTGCCGTGGCCAAGGTTAAGGGGTAAGTCCGATGCCCGAATGGTTGGATAACAGCTTCTTTGCAACGCTGGCCCTGGTCATCTTCCTGGGTCTGATGCTGTATTTCGGCGTCCCCAAGATCATCGCCAAGATGCTCGACGCCAAGATCAAGCAGATCGAGACCGACATTGCCGAGGCCAAGCGTCTGCGCAACGAGGCTGCCGCCCTGCTCGTGGAATATGAGCAGAAGCGCGTCGCCGCGGAACGCGAAGCCGAAGGCATCGTCGCCGCCGCCAAGGAAGAGGCAGAGCGCCTGACCGCCGAGGCCCAGGCCTCGCTGACCGACCTCGTCACCCGCCGCACCGCTGCGGTGGAAGACAAGATCGCCCAGGCCGAAGCCCAGGCCGTTGCCGAAGTGCGTGCCCGTTCCGCGGACATCGCCATCGAGGCCGCCCGCGTTGTTCTCGCCGACGAAATGAACCGGAATGGCGGCAAGGTCATCGACGCCGCCATCGCCGACGTGGCCGGCCGCCTGAACTAAGCGAAACGCGTCACACCAAGATCAAGGCGGGCAGCGATGCCCGCCTTTTTGTTTTTGTCGCTCGCGAAGCAATCGGCGCCTGCACACCCTCCCCCTTGAGGGGGCGGGGGCAAGCTGAGCTTAGGTGCCGTGACGGCCGACCGCCCCCTCCCTAGCTTCGCTAGACCCCATGCGGGTCAAGCTGAGGGTGCCCAGTGGCTAGACTTCCTCATCACACCCACTGCGCCGCGCCAAGCTCGACCCCAGGGCCAATCACCGAGCGCAATCTCGTGATCATCGTCACCACCGGGCTTGTCCCGGTGGTCCATGCAGTCGCGCAATGGATTGCCCGGACGAGCCGGGCAATGACGTTACAGCGGTGAGCCCGTTTGTGAGGACAAGCAGAGAGTCTCGTTGACCTCCTGCGGATTCTCCACCATGGTGCCCCGGACTGCGGGAGAGACTGGCCCCGAGCCAGCGCCGAAGGAGCAACCGCCCCGGAAACTCTCAGGCAAACGGACCGCAGTCAGGTCAGAAACTCTGGAAAGCAGGCCGCAAGGCCTCTCCGAAGGAGCAACCGGCGCTCAGCCGGGAAATCTCTCAGGGCAAGGACAGAGGGGGCACGCATTTTCCGCCACGCGGCGGAGCCTTGTCGTGTCGCCGTCCAGCCAGAGAGAGCCCATGGCCGAAGCCTCAGCCGAAGACCTCAAGCAGACCCCGCTTTATGAACGCCATGTCGTGGCCGGCGGCCGCATCGTGCCGTTCGGCGGCTATGCCCTGCCCGTGCAATATCCCACCGGCATCATGGCCGAGCATAAATGGACGCGCGAACAGGCCGGACTCTTCGATGTCAGCCATATGGGTCCGAGCTTCCTCATGCTCAACAATCCCAGCGGCGAAGCCGAGGCCGATCACAAGGCGATTGCCGCCATTATCGAGCCGCTGATCTGCGGTGACATTGCCAACCTCAAGCCGGGGCAGATCCGCTACAGCCTGCTGCTGAACCAGGATGGCGGCGCCATTGACGATCTGATGGTGGCGCGCTCGCCAATCACGCCGGGCGGGCTCTATATCGTCGTCAATGCAGGCACCAAGGACAATGACTTTGCCCTGATCGAGGCCGCAGCGGGCGACAAGGCGACGCTTATCCGCGCCGATGGCGACTATGCCCTTCTCGCCCTCCAGGGTCCCGAGGCGGTCAATGTCATGGCTTCGGAAATCCCCGAGGCCACCGATCTCGGCTTCATGAACTATGGCGCCTTTTCCTGGGGCAAGGACAAGGTGTTCGTGGCCCGCTCCGGCTATACCGGCGAGGACGGCTTCGAAATCCTCGTCAACCGCCATGAGGCCGTCGCCTTGTGGGATGCGCTTCTCGCCGATACCCGCGTCAAGCCGATCGGCCTTGGGGCCCGCGACAGCCTGCGGCTCGAAGCCGGCCTGCCGCTTTACGGCCACGACCTCGACAGCACTGTCTCCCCCATCGAGGCGGATCTGGGCTTTGCCGTCTCCAAGCGCCGCCGCGAGGCTGGTGATTTCCCCGGCGCAGCCAGAATCCTTGCCGAGCGCGAGGGCAAGCTCAGCCGCAAGCGCGTCGGCCTCCTGGTCGAGGGCGCGCCGGCCCGTGAGGGCGCCGAAATCCTCGACGCCTCCGGCACAGCCATTGGTGTGGTCACCAGTGGCGGCTTTGCGCCCTCCCTGGGCAAGGCGATTGCACTGGGCTTCGTCCCGCCCGACCACACCGCCATTGGCACGAAGCTGCAGGTCTCTGTGCGCGGTCGCGCCCAGCCGGCCGAAGTCGTGCCCACGCCTTTCGTCCCCCACCGCTATTTCCGCAAATCAGCCTGAGGCCCCGCCATGACCACCAAGTTCACCCCCGATCACGAATATATCCGCGTCGACGGCTCCACCGGCATTGTCGGCATCACCAACTATGCGCAGGAGCAGCTCGGGGACATCGTCTTCGTCGAACTGCCCAGCGTCGGCAAGGTTTTGAAGAAGGGCGACGAGGCCGCCGTGGTCGAGTCGGTCAAGGCCGCCTCGGAGATCTATGCGCCTGTCTCAGGTGAGGTGGTTGAGGTTAACAGTCTGCTAACAAATGAACCGGGGCTCGTGAACTCCGACCCGGAAAACGGCGGCTGGATGTTCAAGATCGCCATCAAGGATGCGGGCGAAATCGACACCCTGCTCGATGCCGACGGCTATGCCGAGCTGACCCTCTAAGGCCCTGATATCCATGCGTTATCTTCCCCATTCCGACCACGAGCGCGCCGATATGCTCGGCGTGATCGGCGCGACCGATATCGACGCGCTGTTCTCCGCCGTCCCTAAGGCCGCGCTCAAGAACTTCACCCTGGACCTGCCGGCCCACAGCCCGGAATTCCTGGTCGAAGCCCATATGCGGGCGCTGGCCGGCAAGAACCATGCGGCCGGCGACGGCCCGTTCTTCGTCGGCGCCGGCGCTTATCGCCACCACATCCCCGCGACGGTGGACCACCTGATCCAGCGCTCTGAATGGCTCACGGCCTACACGCCGTACCAGCCGGAAATCTCGCAGGGCACGCTGCAGATGCTGTTCGAGTTCCAGACCCAGGTGGCCAAGATCACCGGCATGGATGTGGCCAATGCCTCGCTCTATGACGGCTCAACCGGCACGGCCGAAGCGGTGCTGATGGCCCGCCGCCTGACGCGCCGCAACAAGATCGTGCTCTCGGGCGGGCTCCACCCGCACTATCGCGACGTGGTAAAAGCCTATCTCAAGGACGATCCGAACCTTGTCTGCCTGTCGCCCTCACCCGAGGGGCAGGGCGACATTCTTGACCATATTGACGGCGACACCGCCGCTATCGTCATCCAGACCCCGGACTTCTACGGCCATTTGCGCGACCTCAAGGGTGCCGCCGACGCGGCCCATGCCCAGGGTGCGCTGCTGATCGTCGTCATCACCGAAGTGGTGTCGCTGGGCCTGCTCGAAGCGCCGGGTGCGCTGGGCGCGGACATCGTCGTGGCCGAGGGCCAGGGAATCGGCAATGCCCTCAATTTCGGCGGGCCGTATCTGGGCCTCATGGCCACGCGGAAGGAATTCATCCGCCAGATGCCGGGTCGGCTCTGCGGCGAAACCGTCGATGCCGATGGCAACCGGGGCTTCGTGCTGACGCTGTCCACGCGCGAGCAGCATATCCGCCGCGAAAAGGCGACATCGAATATCTGCACCAATTCGGGCCTCTGCGCCCTCGCCTTCTCGATCCACATGGCCCTCCTGGGCGAGGCCGGCTTCGTGCGGCTGGCGCGGCTCAACCACGCCAATGCCGTGCATCTGGCCGATGCACTGGCAGCCGTGCCGGGCGTGACCGTGCTCAACAGCACGTTCTTCAACGAGATGACCATCCGCACCGGCCAGCCGGCAGCCGAGCTGATCGAACGGCTTGCCCAGCGCGGTATTCTGGCCGGCGTCCCCGCCAGCCGCCTGCTGCCCGAGGATCCCGAAGTGGAGAACCTGATCATCCTCGCCGCAACCGAATTGACCACCACGGCCGACATCGCTGCGCTCTGCGCGGCCCTGACGGAGGAACTGGCATGAGCATGAATACGCAAGGCCGCCCCACCGGCGTGGGCACTGTCGGTACCTCGGCATCGGGCTCGGCGCTGATCCCGGATGAACCGCTGCTGTTCGAAATCGGCGATACCGAGCATTCCGGCGTCGACCTACCCGAGGTGGACCTGGGCAATAACCGCCTCGGCGGCTTTGCCCGCAAGAGCAAGCTGGACCTGGCCGGCCTCACCGAGCCCGAGGCGATGCGCCACTATGTGCGCCTCAGCCGCCTCAACCACTCGATCGACAGTGGCATGTATCCGCTCGGCTCGTGCACGATGAAGCACAATCCGCGTCTCAACGAAAAAATGGCGCGCCTGCCGGGCTTTTCCGACATCCATCCGCTGCAGCCGGTCTCCACCGTGCAAGGCGCGCTGGAAATGATGAACCAGCTCAGCCACTGGCTGATGACGCTGACCAACACCGCCGCCGTGGCGCTGTCGCCCAAGGCCGGCGCGCATGGCGAGCTCCTGGGCATGATGGCCATCAAGGCCGCGCAGGAGGCCAAGGGCGAGGCGCATCGCACGATCGTGCTGGTGCCCGAGAGCGCCCATGGCACCAATCCGGCCACGGCCGCCTTCCTCGGCTATACGGTCAAGCCGGTGCCAGCCCGTGACGATGGCACGGTGGATGTCGAGGCGGTCAAGGCGGCCCTGTCGCCCGAAGTCGCGGCGATCATGCTGACCAACCCCAATACCTGCGGCCTCTTCGAGCCGCAGGTCATCGAGATCGCCCAGGCGGTTCACGATGCGGGCGCCTTCTTCTACTGCGACGGCGCCAATTTCAACGCCATCATGGGCGTGGTGCGGCCGGGTGATCTCGGCATCGACGCCATGCATATCAACCTGCACAAGACTTTTTCGACGCCACATGGCGGCGGCGGGCCGGGTGCGGGGCCGGTCGTGCTGTCAGAAGCGCTGTCGCCCTTCGCGCCCGTGCCCTTCGTGCGGCAGGGTTCCGCTGGGCTGGAGATGGTCGAGCATATCGAAGGCGAGGCCCTCGGGCGCGTCACCGCCTTCCACGGCCAGATGGGCATGTATGTGCGCGCCCTGACCTATATGCTGAGCCATGGCGCCGACGGCCTGGCGCAGGCGGCGCAGGATGCGGTGCTCAACGCCAACTATATCAAGGCGCGGCTCGAGCACCTGTTCTCGGTGCCGTTCCCCGATTATCCGACCATGCATGAGGCACTGTTCGACGACAGCTTCCTCAAGGAGACCGGCGTCACCACGCTCGATTTCGCCAAGGCGCTGATCGACGAGGGTTTCCACCCCATGACCATGTATTTCCCGCTGGTCGTGCATGGCGCCATGCTGATCGAGCCCACCGAAAGCGAGAGCAAGCAGACGCTGGACCGGTTCTGCGACGTGATGGCGGAACTGGCGACCGAGGCCAAGGCCGGCAATTCGGAACGGTTCACCGCCGCGCCGATGAAGGCGCCGCGCCGTCGCCTCGATGAGACCCGCGCCGCCCGCCAGCCCATCCTGCGGTGGGAGCGTCCGGCGGACCTGCCCAAGGCTGCGGAGTAAAAAAGGCCCGGAGCGATCCGGGCCTTCTTGTTTTAGCTCAACTTGACTGCCCTGAGCCCCAGAAAGAGCGGGAATTCGCGGGCGGCTCGCCGGTCCGCGCGCCGCTCTTCGGCGCCGGGCAGGTCCGCCACCTCCCGGATGGCGGTCACCCCGAGCCCGGTTTCAGCGAGCGCGGTCACATAGTCTTCCAGCGGCCGGTGATAGCTGCGGGTGACGCCCTCCCCGTGCTCCTGCATGGGAACGGCCAGGGGCGAGAGTAGGAATCGAGCCGCCGGTACTTGAGCCCACGCTGCTCATCCCAGCCCCAGCCGCTCTGACGGGGCACCCGAAAGCAGGGATGCAACATGACCATGGCCAGACGCCCACCCGGCCGCAACAGCCGCGCCGCCGTCGCAATCGCGTCGTCGAGCGGGTTGATGTCCTGGATCGAGAGCAGGAAGCTGGTCGCATCGAAGCCAGAATTGGCGATGAGCTTGCCCTCCGGCAAAGCCGTGACATCACCAACGACGAAGCGGCCATGACGCGAATGAACCCGTCGTGCCTGGGCGATGAGCCGCGGCGACAGGTCTATGCCGACATAGCGGGCGCCTAGCGCAGCAATGGGCGGCGCCAGAATGCCGTGGCCGCAGCCGAGATCGGCCAACCGCTCGCCACTCCTCAGACCAAGCAGTTCCAGCACGAGCGGCACGGCAAGGCTGCGGTGATAGTGGCTGCCATTGTGCCCGGCCCAGCCGGCATACCAATGGGCAACGGAGTCCCAGCTCTGCGAGCGGGCACGAAGAAGGTTCTTTCTGGTTTTCATGATGTGTCTCAAAATCTCGATAGCTGTTCGAGATGAGACGGCGCCGTTTCGGAGATCAGGCCCACAGCCCTTCGGCAGGAACCCCGCATGCGTCATCGCCCGGCGGCGCACGGCCACCGGCGGTCAATCATGGACCGACACCGCCTCAGGCGTTGCGGATGCGGATGTAGAAGATCGCCATGACGGCTCCCGGAATCATGTGTCAGCCCCTGGTGTCGAAGCCGACCCAGATGGTGATGTTTTCGCCGCCCAGATAAGGGATGGTGACGTTTTCGACGACCTTGACGAATTCGGCGGTCTGGCTCGGGGGCGTCAGGGCGACGGGAAGCGTGTATTTTTCCGAGAAGATGGCCTGGCCATCGCGCTCGACGGCGAAGCGGATCGGGGCATTGACGCTGGCCTGGCTGCCGGCAGGGCCCAGAAGCACGCGGCCGGTGACGCCCATATTGACGGTGATCTGACCGTTGGACACGACGCAATTGCGCGAGGTTTCGTCGATCACGCCCTGATACTGCAGGGCCTTGGCGTCGCCGACGCGGCCATTGCCATAGAAGTACATGGCCTCGCCGCCAGCGCGCACCTTGATGGGCGGACATTCGGTGGCGATGACCGGCAGCGCGCTGGTCTGGGCCTGGGCAACCGCCTGCGGCGTGGCTGTGGCGTTCTGCAGGTTGGCATTGGCAGCCGAACCGCCACCGCCGAACATAGAGCCCATGGAACAGCCGGCCAGCAGCACGGCAAGGGCGCCGGTGGCGGCAGGGCGGAGGGAAGACGTCAGGGTCAGGGTCATGGTGTGCTTTGCTCCTGGCGATCAGGCGGTGGCTTGGAGGGCCATGAGGATGGCGGGAGCGCCACTGGCGGTGACGCCGGGGGCATCTTCGACGAAAACGGCTTCGAACACGCCATTGCGGATGATGGCGGCGGCCCGGGCATAGCGCGTACCCATGCCATTGGCGGAGAAATCCTTGTCGAGGCCGAGCGCCTTGGCCAGAGCGGCATTGCCGTCGGCCAGGAAATCCACGTCCGACAGCGCGTTGGACGCCTCGGCCCAGGCCTTCATCACATGGTGGTCGTTGGCGGCGGCGCAGACGATGCGGTCGACGCCCGCTTCGCGCAGCTTTGCCGCATTGGCGACGAAGCCCGGAAGGTGATTGACGTGACAGGTGGGAGTAAAGGCGCCCGGAACGGAAAACAACACAACCGTACCCTGGCCCAGTGCCGCGTCGCTCGTCGTGTCCTCGACACCGGCCGCAGTCACCAGCTTGATCCCGACAGACGGGACCGGATTGCCGCGCTCGATCATTGGTGGAACAGCCCCATGCTCGGCGGCCAGGCCGCCCTACTCCAAAACTATACTCCTGCGATATGCGGCTTTTTACAAAGGCACAAGGCCAGTTGGCTTATTGAGCCAGAGCATCCACATTCGCATCGGTGCCGGATTCAATCGTCCGGCTTACCTCATAGGCGCCCGTCGGTGTCATGAAAGACAGCTCGACCTCCAGGCCATCGAGCGCACTATTGTCGGTTTTGCCCACGATGGGAAGCAGCACTAGGTTTGGTTGAGGGCTTTTTTGCGGCGCGCCGAAGACCGGATCGTCGAGGTCTCCGGCCACGATAACAGAGGCAGGATCGATCACGGCGCTGTCGATTTCGACCAGAATGCCCGAGCCGTCATCGGCCAGGTGGATGGCGCCGGCCGGTTCGGGCCCCTCCTCCCATTCGATGGGCACATTGGCGAGGGCCTGACGGATGCGCAGGGCATTGGCCTCGTCGCTGGCCTCGCCGCGTGCCGGCAGGGTCAGCGCTGCCTGGGCGGGCACGCAGATGTCCGAGCAGATGCCGAGCGTCGCCTCGAGCGAAATGGTGACAGCCTCGCTGCCGACATCGAGCGCAATGGGGAGGACGGTGTGGCCGAAATAGACATAGTCGACCAGGCCGTCGAGCTCGTCGCGGATGGGATAGGGCCAGTGCACTTCATGACCGGCAATGCCGGAGAAATCGAGCTGCGCCGGCAGGCCGCTCTCGCCGGGCACTTTCCAATAGGTCTTGGTGTTGTCAGGCATGTCGATTTCGAGCGCTACCCAGGCGCGCCCATCGGCGTCGGGCGCGCCAGCGCTGATGAGCCGGACGGAGACGCCGGGAGCCACTTCCTGCCACGGGGTTTCACCCGCCGCGGCGGACAGGACTGGCAGGACAACGGCAAGGGCGAGAGCAGGAAAGAGACGCATGGAAAGGCATTAGCGCAGCAAGAGATGAACAGCCAGATAGCGCCGCTTCAGGCCTTCGTGAAGATTGGATCGGCTCGCGCGCTTGGCAGGGCAGCAGGTGGGGCCTACAATCGGGGCCCATGAACAGTCTTGAAGGCCAATTTCTCGTCGCCATGCCCGACATGGCGGACGAGCGCTTCGTCGAGAGCGTCATCCTCGTGGTCGGTCATGGGGCGGAAGGCGCCATGGGCCTCGTGGTCAACCACGAACTGGCCAATCTGCGCTTTGCCGACATCCTGGACGAGCTTGACCTCGGCGACCCCGACGCCATTATCCGCCTGCCCGACAGCATCAGGGAACGCGCAGTGATGCGCGGCGGCCCTGTGGAAAAGGGGCGCGGCTTCGTGCTGCATTCGGGAGACTATCACAGCGGCAACACCTACACGGTTACCGAGGACATTGGGCTGACCGCGACGCTCGACATCCTCAAGGCCATGGCCTTCGGTCCGGCACCGCGATCGGCCCTGTTTGCCCTGGGCTGCTGCGGCTGGTCGCCCGGCCAGCTCGAAAACGAAATCGGCGCCAATGGCTGGCTCACCATCCCGTTCAGCCGCGAACTGCTGTTCGATGTCCCGGTGGAAGAGCGATACGACCGGGCGCTGGAGAGCCTGCACATCACCCGAGCAAGCCTCAGCAGCGAGGCCGGGCACGGGTAGGATGTACCCTTAAACACGAGTGTCACCCCGGCGAAAGCCGGGGCCCATCCTGGGATCTCGAGATGGATCCCGGCCTTCGCCGGGATGACAGCCGGTGTGATTGAGCAATGGCCGACTACGACGCCGCTACTTCCCCAGTTGTGCGGCGAGTTTCTTGCCCAGTTCCGCCCCGACCATGGCGGCACCGAAGGCAAAGCCCTGGGCATAGCGGCAGTTGAGCTGGCGCAGGCGCTCGATCTCGTCGAGGCTCTCCACCCCTTCGGCGACCACCATCAGATCGAGATCGTTGGCCAGCGCCACGATGGCCCGGATGATCGGCGCCTGGGTATGGGCGATGCCGGTTTCGGTGCCGAGGCGCACGAAGGGCGCCGGGATCTTGATGGTGTCGAAGGGGAAGCGGTGCAGGTAGCTCAGCGATGAGTGGCCGGTGCCGAAATCGTCGAGGGCCAGCCCCAGGCCCATATTGCGCAGCGCTTCGAGCATATAGGCGGAGTGTTCGGGATTGGTCATCACCTGGCTCTCGGTGATCTCGAGCTTGAGGTGGGAGGTCAGCTCGTTGTCCTGCGCCACGAGGCTGCGCATGTCGGCCAGAAGCGTTTCGGACGCCAGCTGGCTGGGCGATAGATTGACCGAGATGAAGAAGGCTTCCGGCAGGCCGATGGTCGCCATCCAGTCGCGCGCCTGGGCGGCGGACTGTTCGAAGGCGAGGCGACCGAGCTTTTCGATCTGCCCCGAGCGCTCGGCCAGTGGCACGAATTCGTCGGGGGTGACCATGCCGCGCGTCGGGTGGTTCCAGCGCATCAGCGCCTCGGCCCCGGCGATCTGCCCGGTCTGGATATCCATGATTGGTTGGAACTGCACCTGCAGTTCACCTTGCTTCAGTCCACGCTCCAGATCTTCCTCGCTGGCCTTGTTGTAGGAGGCGATCGAGCGGGCCGAGGCGCGATAGGCCTCGATGCGGTCGCCGCCCAGGCGCTTGGCGTAATACATGGCCAGCTCGGCATCGCGCAGCACATCGCCGGCCGTCGAGGGATTGCTGTCATAGATGGTGACGCCGATCGAGGCGGTGAGAATGAGGTCGCGGTCGCCGAAATTGAACGGGGCCTTGAGCGCCTTGCGAATCTGCTCGGCGGTCTCGGCGATCTTGGCGGCCGCCTGTTCGGACGAGAGGATCACCGCGAACTGGTCGCCGGCAATGCGGGCAACGGTATCGAGCGGGCGCATGATGCGCGAGATGCGGCGGGAAATCGCCAGCAGCACGGAGTCGGCGGCGGAGTGGCCGATGCGTTCCTCGAGCTCCATGAAGCGGTCGATGTCGATCAGGAACACGGCCGGCTTGGTGCCGCCGGGCGTGCGGGCGCGCACCAGGGCGCGTTCGAGACGGTCGAGGAAGAGCTGACGATTGGGCAGGCCGGTGAGGCTGTCGTGGACGGCATCGTGCAAGAGGCGTTCGCGCGAGGCCCGATCATCGGTGACGTCCTGCAGGGTGCCGACGATACGGTTGACCTGGCCATCGCCACCCAGAACCGGCTTTACGCGCATGCGGAAGGTGCGGAAATTGCCGTCGTGCCCGGCCACGCGGATATCGGCGGAAACCTTGCCGCGCCGCAGCTCGACCAAGGTATCGAAGGCGGTGCGGAAGCGATCGCGATCGTCGGGATGGACGCGATCGAGCCAGCGCTTGATGGCGCCGCGCAGGGCACCGCGCTTTTCACCCAAGCGTGTCGCCAGCTCGTCGCTCACGGTGACGCGGTCGCGCTCGATATTCCAGTCGAAGACGAAATCGCCCGAGCCGGTCAGCGCCAAAGCACGGCGCTCGACTTCGCTGAGAGTGCCGATGGAAACCTGGCCCTCGGAGAAGGCATGCTGCACCGCGGTGAAGCCGAGCAGCATGACGATGAGCACGAGGCCACCGCCGACGGCCGGCTGGGCCACGTCATTGGTTACCTGCCCCGAAATCACCAGCCAGGAATAGAACAGCCAGGCGATGAAGATGATCCAGGTCGGCACCAGCAGCACGGCGCGGTCGTACCCGCGCAGGGCCAGCAGCAGGATCAGGAAGAAGCCGGAAACGCCGAGCAGCGCCAGCACGAGGCGGGCAATGGTGGCGGCGATCGCGGGCTGGAAGAAGGCAAAGAGGAACAACGCCAGAAACAGCGCGGCGAGGCCAAGCGCCAGGTGGATGAAGCGCAGGTGCCAGCGATGGAGGTTGAGATAGATGAAGAGAAAGCCGGCAAGGGTCGTGGCGATGCCAGCCTCGGCCGCGGCACGCCACGGCTGCATGCCGCTGGCCGGAAGCCCGAGAATGCGCCCCAGGAGGCCGAAATCGATGAGCAGATAGGCCAGCACCGCCCAGGCGAAGGCGGCGGTCGCGGGAAAGACGCCGCGCCCCTTGACCACGAACATGATGGTGAGAAACACCGCCGCCAGCGAGGCGACGCCCAGCACCACCCCGCGGAACAGGGTGAAGGAGTTGACGTAGTCGCGGTAGGCGCTCGGCTCCCAAAGGTAGAGTTCGGGGAGGCCGCTGCTCGAGAGTTCGGCGATGACCGTCATGGTGGCGCCGGGGTCGAGGGTGACCTCGAACACGTCGGCCTCGGGATCGCTCAGCCTTTCCGGCCGGATGCCGGCGCTGGGGGTGACCGCATTGATGCGGTTTTCCCCGAGATCGGGCTGGAACACGCCGGAACCGGGCAGGCGGAAGAACGGCGCAACGAGCAGGCGCTGAATCTGTTGGTCGCTGTCATTGCGCAGCGCAATCAGCGCGAAGGCCGGATTGGTTTCGGGATCGGTCGCCAGCACCTCGATGCGGCGAATGATGCCATCGGCATCGGGCGCGGTGGACAATTGCACGCGCCCACCCTGGCCAGGGACAACCTCCACGACTTCGGAGAGGTTCACGGCATTGACGTCTTCGGGGACGGAAATGACTTCGAAGGCATTGGCCGACACAAGGCCGGACAGCGCGAGCGCGAGGCAGATCGCGAATGCTATGAGATGACGCATCGGGAGCAGTTAAATCCTGCGCTAGGCTTCATTATGGCGGCAGTCCGGGAAAAAGCGCGAAGCCCCGACAAGCCTTTGTCTTCTTGATCCTCCAGCGGAGCGCTAACTTGGTAAGGGAGATTGACGCTTGCGACAAGCGTCCATGGCTGTTGCAGCAGCGCAACACACAAGGATTTCGGCCTCAGGCGACGCGGGAGCGACGGGCCAGTTTCTGCAGCGCCCAGGTTTCCTCGGTCAGGCCCATGAGCACATGGTCCTCCCAGCGACCGTTGATCTGGAGGTAGCGCTCGGCATAGCCCTCCTCGACAAAGCCGTTCTTCTCGAGCACGCGGCGCGAGGCCATGTTGGTGGGCAGGAATGCGGCATGGACGCGGTGCAGGTCCAGGGCCTCGAAGATGAAGGGCAGCACCACGCCCACGGCCTCGGTCATCAGGCCCTTGCCGGCATAGGGCTGGCCCATCCAGTAGCCGAGATTGACGAACTGAGCGGCGCGCCGGCGAATGTTGGAAAGGGTGACGCCGCCCACCAGTTGCTGCTGGCGGCCGTTTTCGATGAAGATGAAGAAGGTGTAGTCGGACCCCTCCTCCGCCTCTTGCCGGGCGCGGCGCACCCGCATGGAGAAGACCCGGCGGCTGAGATCGAGCTCGGTCCAGCGCGGCTCAAAGGGCCGCAGAAAGTCCTGGCTGTCGCGGCGCAGGCGATACCAGGACTCGTAGTCGCGCATCTGCGGCAGGCGCAGCGTGACGCGGGACCCGCGCAGGGTGACCAGTGGCGCCGGAGAGGACCAGGGCCAGAACATGATGATCAGCGCTTGAGCGTTTCACCGATGCTTTCGACATCGGCGAGGCGGCTGATGGGGCCGATGCCGGCCAGGGTGGGATTGCCGGCGGTGAAGATCTGCTCGGCCACGTCGCGCACCCGCTGGGCAGTGATGCGATTGATGCGCTCCACCGTTTCGGCCATCTGGATGGGACGGCCCCAAAGGATCTGCTGGCGCGCCAACTGACCGGCGCGGGCCGAGGGGCTTTCGAGCGACATCAGGAGGCCGGCCCGGATCTGGTTGCGGACGCGGACAACTTCCTCGTCGGAAATGGTCTCGGTGGCGCGGCGCAGCTCGTCGAGCACCACCGGCACCAGTTCGGCAACCTCGTCTTCGCCCGTCGCGGCGGCAACACCGAACACGCCGCTATCGGCAAAGGCCCAGTGGAAGGAATAAACCGAGTAGCAGAGGCCGCGCTTTTCGCGCACTTCCTGGAACAGGCGCGAACTCATGCCGCCACCAAGGATCGAGGCCAGGACCTGGGCGGCGTAAAAGCCGTCGGAATTGTAGGCACGGCCCTCAAACCCGAGCACGATGTGAGCCTGTTCGTGGTCGGAAATCAATCGCTCCTGGCCGCCCCGGTATTCGGCGCGCTGCGGCGCCGGCGCACCATTGGGCACCAGATCGGCATAGCGCTCGCGCGCTACGTCGACGAGGCCGTCATGATCGACATTGCCGGCCGCGGCGACGACCATGTGGTCGCCCACATAGTTGCGGCGCATGTATTTGCGCACCGTTTCGGGCGTGAATTCGCGCACCGAATCCACCGTACCCAAAATGGTGCGGCCGATGGGCTGGGTGGGGAAAGCGGCTTCCTGGAACAAGTCGAAAACGTGGTCGTCGGGATTGTCGCGGGCTGCGCCGATCTCCTGCACGATCACCTGCTTTTCGCGCGCCAGCTCGTCCTCGTCGAAGGTCGAGTTCTGGAGGATATCGGCGAGGATATCGGCCGCCAGCACCACGTCATCCTTGAGCACGCGGGCGAAATAGCCGGTATGTTCGATGGAGGTCGCGGCATTAAGATCGCCGCCGACATTCTCGATGGCCTCGGCGATCTGCAGCGCCGTGCGCGACTTTGTGCCCTTGAAGGCCATGTGCTCGAGCAGGTGCGAAATGCCGTGCTCGGCCTTGCGTTCGGAGCGTGCCCCTGCCTTCACCCAGACGCCCAGCGAGGCGCTTTCGAGATGCGGCATGTCGTCGGTGAGGACGACCATGCCGTTTTCCAGGGTTGTCGATCTTACGCTCACACAGTCCTCCTGAACCTGCGGCCTGATCGACCGCGGTTCTCACGTGTCGTTCAGGCGCGGCTGCGGGCCGCGATGAAGTCTTCAATCTGGCGCTGGTCATTGTCCAGCACCGTGACCCGTTCGGGTCGTTGATAAAGGTCGGCCAACCAGGCCGGCAGCGCCGGCTCGATGCCCGAAGCGGCAGCCACGGCGGCCGGGAACTTGGCCGGGTGGGCCGTTGCCAGCGTCACCATGGGAATGCCGTCATGTTCGATAGTGCGGGCTACCCCGACGCCCACGGCGGTGTGTGGATCGAGCAGGTAGGACGAGGCCTTCTGCGTCTCGGCGATCACGCGGCTGGTCGCGGCCTCGTCGGTGGTGCCGGCGGCAAAATCGCGGCGGATGGCAGCGATGGAATTTTCGGGCAGCTCGAAGCCGCGCGACTGCTTGAGGCCGGCCATCATGCGGTTGACCGCACCGGCATCGCGGCCGGCGCTCTCGAACAGCAGGCGCTCGAAATTGGACGAAATCTGGATGTCCATGGAGGGGCTGATGGTCGGCGCCACGCCGGTCATCTCGTAGCGACCGGTATCGAGCGTGCGCTTGAGGATGTCGTTGGCATTGGTGGCAATGACCAGCTTGTCGATGGGCAGACCCATCATCTTGGCGCAGTAGCCGGCGAAGATATCGCCGAAATTGCCGGTTGGCACGGTGAAGCTCACCTTGCGATGCGGCGCGCCCAGCGACACCGCGGCGGTGAAGTAGTAGACGATCTGCGCGACGATGCGGCCCCAGTTGATCGAGTTGACGCCCGAGAGGCGCACCCGATCGCGGAAGGCATGATTGTTGAACATGGCCTTCACCGCGTCCTGGCAATCGTCGAACGTGCCTTCGAGCGCGATGTTGTGCACATTGTCGTCGAGCACGGTGGTCATCTGCCGGCGCTGCACTTCAGAGGTGCGCCCGCGCGGATGCAGGATGAAGATGTCGGTGGTGTCGCGACCACGGAAGGCCTCGATAGCAGCCGAGCCGGTATCGCCCGAGGTGGCGCCGACTATGGTCGCCCTGAGGCCCCGCCCGGCCAGGATATGGTCCATGACGCGGCTCAGGAACTGCATGGCCACGTCCTTGAAGGCCAGGGTGGGCCCGTGGAACAGTTCGAGCACGAAATGGCCCGGCTCCAGCTCCACCAGCGGCGTTACCGAGGGGTGACGGAAGGTGGCATAGGCCTCGTCGATGATGGCCTTGAGCTTGTCGGCGGGAATTTCGCCATCGGTGAAGCGCGAGATGATGGCATAGGCGACATCGGCATAGGGCTTGCCGGCAAAGCCGGCAATCTCGGAAGCGCCGACCTCGGGCCAGGAGGCGGGGACATAGAGGCCGCCATCGGTGGCCAGACCTGCCAGAACTGCATCGGAGAAGCCAAGCGCCGGCGCCTGGCCGCGCGTAGAGACAAACTGCATCGAGGGGAGAAGCCCTTTTAGAATTGTTGCAACCTAGTCAAAGCGGGCTTTGGCCGCAAGGTTTGCGCTCACCCATCCGTCCGGTTCGGCTTGCGATACTGGCGCGCCACCCAGACGCCGAGCATGGCTAGGGCGATAATGGCAAAGCCATACCAGGTGATGGCATAGCCCAGGTGGTTGTTGGTGAAGGTCAGCGCCGTTTCCCCGCCCTGGGGCAGGTCGCCTTCGCCACCGGCCAAGAGGTCGACATAGAAGGGGGCAATCGGGGCGAGTTCCGGATCGACCATGGCGGCGAGGCGCGCGGGATCGCGCACCCATTCGATGCGGTCCGACATATTGGCCTCGGGCACCATCATGCCGGCCTTTTCGCCCGGCCGGAACAGGCCGATCACCGTGACGCTGCCGGGATCGTCGCCATGAAGGTCGCCCAGGGCCGCCTGCTCCTGCATCTCCTGCGGCACGAAACCGCGATTGACGAAGACGGTGCCGCCGGCGTCGAGCTCGAAGGGCGTCACTACCCAGTAGCCGGGGCCCGAGAAGCGGCCGCGCGCGTCAGAGAGGCTGGTGAAGACCGTCACCGTCTGGGTGTAGCGATAGGTGCCCGTCAGGGTTACGGGCTGGAAATTCCAGAGGTTAATGTCGAGACCCTGCCACTGGTCGGCAGAGGGGGCCGGAACCGGTTCCGCATTGAGGCGGTCATCGACCGCCGCCATCAGGGCTTCCTTTTCCCCAAGGCGCGCCATCTGCCAGTTTCCGAGGAACACGCAGGTGACGACCAGCGCCAGCATCAGGGCGATGAACAGCCAGTCGGTCCAGCGCAAACCGCGTCGGGGTGCAGTTTCGTCCTTGGTCATGCGGGTCTCCAAAGAAAAGGGGCGCAGCCTGGCCGCGCCCCCCATTCACGATGCTGCCGAACCTAGTGGTTCAGCGCCACGCCCCAGCTACCCCAGACATAGACCGAGGCGAAGAGGAACAGCCACACCACGTCGACGAAGTGCCAGTACCAGGCGGCGAATTCGAAGCCCAGGTGACGCTCGGGGGTGAAGTGACCGGCATAGGCACGCGCCAGGCAGACAATGAGGAAGACCGTGCCGATGAACACGTGGAAGCCGTGGAAGCCGGTCGCCATGAAGAAGGTCGCGCCATAGAGGTTGCCCGAGAACGAGAAACCGGCATGGGTGTATTCGATGACCTGAACGATGGAGAACAGCACGCCCAGCGCGATGGTCAGCCAAAGGCCATACTTGAGGCCTTCGCGGTCCCCTTCGAGCAGCGCGTGGTGGGCCCAAGTGACCGTCGTGCCCGAGGTCAAGAGGATCAGGGTGTTGAACAGCGGCAGGTGGAAGGGATCGAACAGCTCGATGCCGGCCGGAGGCCAGTGACCTCCGGTGAAGGCGACGCGGGCCACCTGCTCGACGTCGTCATAGCGGAAGAAGCCATCGAAATAGGCCCAGAACCAGGCCACAAAGAACATCACTTCTGAGGCGATGAACAGCATCATGCCGTAGCGATGGTGCATCTGCACCACCGGGGTGTGGCTGACGCCGTCCTCGGCTTCCTTCACCACATCCGCCCACCAGGCGTAGAAGACGTAGAGCACGCCGGCCAGACCGATGAAGAACGGGAACGGAGTCCAGTCCCGCATCCAGGCCACAGCGCCGATCATCATGACCAGCACGGCAACCGACATCCAGAACGGCCAGGGGCTCGGTTCCACCATGTGGTAGTCGTGGTTCTTTTCAATGGCGGCGGACATGTTCAGCTTCCCTCATTGTCTGAAGCGTAGAAGGTATAAGAGAGCGTGATCTCTTTGATGGTGTCGAGTTCGCGGTTCTCGTCGAGATCGGGATCGACGAAGAAAACGATGGGCATTTCCACCGTCTCGCCGGGCTGCAGCGTCTGCTCAGTAAAGCAGAAGCACTCGATCTTGTTGAAATAGACGCCGGCCTTGTCGGGCACGACGTTGAAGATCGCCTGGCCGGTTACCGGTTTGTCGGAATGATTGGTGGCGATGTAGTTGACGGTATCGACATTGCCGATGCGGTCGGTGATCGGCGCGGCCGGAACAACGGTCCAATCCAGCGCCGGATCGATGTTGACGTCGAAGCGCACCTTCATCTCGCGGGCGATGACGCCCTTGGGATTGTCGCTGGCGACCTGGGTGGTGCCGCCATAGCCGGTCACCTGGCAGAAGAGCTGGTAGAGCGGCACGGAGGCAAAAGCGAGGCCCACCATGCCTGCCGCAACGCCGGCCAGGATGACCCCGACCCGCTTGTTGCGGTGGCCCGGATCGGCCGGCTGGAAGGGGGCGGTCGCGTCGGCCATCACATTGCCCGGTCGAACAGAGCCGGACCCATCTTGACGAGGGTCAGCACGTAGAAGGTGATGGCAAAGAGCGCCAGGGCGGCGGCGAGGGCGATCGAGCGGCGGCGGCGCTGCTTGCGGAAGGCAGCTTCCTGTTCGGCGGTCATGCCATTGGGGGCCAGCTTGGCACCAGTGATTTCAGCCATGGTCAGATTACTCCCAGGCGCAGGGCGATGAAGTCGGTAAGCAGCGCCAGGAACAGCACGAACAGATAGCTCAGGGAATAGGTGAACACCGTCCGCGCGGTGCGGCGCATGGACACGGAGTCCGGGGCGCGCAGGAGGCGCAGGCACAGCCAGACAAAGCTGATGCCGGTCACGGCGGCGACGGCGCCGTAAATCCAGTCGGAGAAGCCCAGCCAGTTCGGCAGGAGGCTCGCGACGGCCAGGAGGATGGAGTAGCCGAAAATCTGCCACTTGGTGGACTGTTCGCCAGCCACATTGGGCATCATCGGCACGCCGGCAGCGCCATAATCGCCCTGCTTGTAAAGCGCCAGCGCCCAGAAATGCGGCGGGGTCCAGAGGAAGATGATGAGGAAGAGCGCGAAGCTTTCCCAGCTCAGCGAGCCGGTGACGGCGGCCCAGCCCACCATGGGCGGAAAGGCGCCGGCCGCGCCACCGATGACGATGTTCTGCGGCGTCGAGCGCTTGAGCCACATCGTATAGACGACGACATAAAAGAAGATGGTGAAGGCGAGGAAACCGCCAGCCAGCCAGTTGGTGGCGAGGCCCAGCAGCGTCACCGAGAAGACCGAAAGGATGAGGCCGAAGGCGAGAGCTTCGCCGCGGGTCATGCGGCCCGCCGGGATCGGACGGTTCTGGGTGCGGCTCATGATGGCGTCGATATCGCTATCGTACCACATGTTGAGCGCGCCCGACGCCCCTGCCCCGATGGCGATGCAGGCAATGGCGATGAGCCCGATGAAAGGGTTGATGCCGCCCGGGGCCACCAGCATGCCCACCAGCGCCACGAAAACGACCAGCGACATGACGCGCGGCTTGAGCAGCGCCAGGTAGTCTTCTACCCGCGCACCGCCGGTGAAGGCGGAAACTTCGCTGCTGTCGTCAACAAGGGCCAATGGTCTTTCCTTTCAGGGTGCGGACCGCGCTGACGCTGCGCGATCCGCTGGTCTTGTCAGGTGCGCTTAGTGCGCATCCTTGGAGTCGATCTTGGGCAGGGTCGAGAACTGGTGGAACGGCGGAGGCGAGCTCAGGGTCCATTCCAGCGTCGTCGCACCCTCGCCCCACGGATTGTCACCGGCCGGGCGCTTCTTACGGCTGGCTTCCCAGGTCGCGTAGAAGAAGATCAGCATGGCGACGAAGGTCACGTAGTAGCCGATAGACGAGACACGGTTCCACAGCGCGAAGGCATCGGGGTAGTCGATGTAGCGACGCGGCATGCCGGCTAGACCGAGGAAGTGCTGCGGGAAGAAGATCAGGTTCACGCCGACGAACATGACCCAGAAGTGCAGCTTGCCGAGGAACTCGGAGTACATGTAGCCGAACATCTTGGGGTACCAGTAGTACCAGCCCGCGAAGATCGAGAACACGGCGCCCAGCGAGAGCACGTAGTGGAAGTGCGCCACCACGTAATAGGTGTCATGGAGGGCACGGTCGGCACCCGCATTGGCCAGCACCACACCGGTTACACCGCCGACGGTGAACAGGAAGATGAAGCCGATGGCCCAGAGCATGGGAATGCGGAAGGTGATGGAGCCGCCCCACATGGTGGCGATCCAAGAGAAGATCTTCACGCCCGTGGGCACCGCGATGACCATGGTGGCGGCCACGAAGTAGCGCTGCACGTCGAGGCTGAGGCCGGTGGTGTACATGTGGTGAGCCCACACGACGAAGCCGACGAAGCCAATGGCCACCATGGCATAAGCCATGGCCATGTAGCCGAACACCGGCTTGCGGCTGAAGGTCGCCACAATGTGGCTGACGATGCCGAAGCCCGGCAGGATCATGATGTACACTTCGGGATGGCCGAAGAACCAGAACAGGTGCTGGTAGAGCACCGGGTCGCCGCCGCCTTCAGGAGAGAAGAAGGTTGTGCCGAAGTTGCGATCGGTCAGCATCATGGTGATGGCGCCGGCGAGGACCGGGAGAGCCAGCAGCAGCAGGAAGGCTGTGACCAGCACCGACCAGGCAAACAGCGGCATCTTGTGCAGCGTCATGCCCGGGGCACGCATGTTGAGGATGGTGGTGATCAGGTTGATCGCGCCGAGGATCGAGCTGACGCCGGCGACGTGGAGCGAGAAGATCACGAAATCGGTGGCCGGACCCGGATGACCGGTGGTCGAGAGCGGCGGATAAGCCGTCCAGCCGCCGCCGAAGCCGAGGGCGCCTGCGGGGCCTTCAAAGAACATCGAGAGCACGGTCAGCAGCAGCGCCGGCGGCAGGAGCCAGAAGGCGACGTTGTTGATGCGCGGGAAGGCGGTATCGGGCGCACCCACCATCAGCGGGGCAAAGTAGTTGGCAAAGCCACCCATGGTCGCCGGCATCACGGTGAAGAACACCATGATCAGGGCGTGGGCGGAGACGAACACGTTGAACATGTGCTTGCCGGCGTCGATGGCGCTATCGCCCTCGAGACCGTAAGCCATGGCAGCGAGGCCGTGGAAAATCTGGATGCCGGGTTCCTGCAGCTCGAGGCGCATGGCGCCCGAAAGCAGGCCGCCGATGACGCCGGCCACGATGGAGAACACGAGATACATGATCCCGATGTCCTTGTGGTTGGTCGAATAGACCCAGCGGCGCCAGCCGGTCGGGGTGTGGTGATCGTGGCTGGCGTGATCGTGCCCGGTGGCGTGGGCTTCGAGGTTTGCAGTATTTGCCATTTTTGGTTTCCTCTGACCCTTGTCTTATAGCGCCGGCAGCGTGGCGGCGGCCGTCGCGTAGTCACGGCTTTCTTCGAAGGCCGCGATGAAGGCCTCGTATTCCTCGACCGTCACGACGCGAACACCGATCGGCATGTAGGCATGATCCTTGCCGCAGAGCTCGGAACACTGGCCGTAGTAGATGCCGGTCTCGCGTGCGTTGAACCAGGTCTCGTTGAGACGGCCCGGAACAGCGTCGACCTTGATGCCGAAGGAGGGCACGGCAAAGGCGTGGATGACGCCGGTCGGGCTAGCCGTGACCTGCATGCGCACGGTGGTGTTGACCGGAACGACCAGCTCGTTGTTGACCGCCAGGAGACGCGGCTGGCCGGGCTTGAGTTCGGCGATTTCGGCTTCGGAGAGAATGTTGGAATCGAAGGCCAGGCCCTGATCCACATATTCGTAGTTCCAATACCACTGCTCACCCGAGGCCTTGACGGTGACGGTCGCAGCGGGAACCTCGACTTCGCCCAGCGAGAAGATGTTGGCGCCGAGATATTTGCGCTCACCATCGGGGACGGTCATCTGGTCGGACAGCACGCCGAAGGACGGAATGGCGATTACCACCAGGATCAGGATCGGCACAACCGTCCAGATCACCTCGATCAGCGTATTGTGGGTGAAGCGCGCCGGGACCGGGTTGGCCTTGGCATTGAAGCGCACCATGATGATGACGAGGAGCACCAGCACCAGCAGCACGATGCCGGTAATGGTCCACATCAGGATGCCGTCGTGGAAGGCCACGATGGAGTCCATGATCGGGGTCACCGATTCCTGCAAATGGAACTGACCCGGCTCAGGATGGCCACGACCGACCGCGCCGATCTCCTGGGCCGACGCCAATGCCGGCATCAGCGCCAGTGCGGCCGCCGAAACGGCGCCCATCTTCCTAAAGAACTGCCCGGTCACCATATACCCCCTATCGACATGTTCTGGCGGCTTGCACCGAAGACGGGCGGGGTGAAATAGCGGCATAGCTAACGCCGCCCCGACTCAACTTCGGAGCGCAAAACTCGTCTTTGACCTAAATCACATTGCATGGGCCGAGTCTATTGTAGGCTTGGCGGGGCTGAGTGCGGCAAATTGGTGCCCATAAGGGGCAACGTTGCCTCATCCGCGCCGCAGTTTGCCCCGAAAACCTGCCGGAAATCCGGGCTTTGGTTGACAGGTCCGGGTCCGTATCGGAAACAGACCGAACCCACGCGCATGGCGCCGATTCGGCAGGAGCAGTGATAGAAGTGATGGTCTGGGCAAAGCGGATTGGTGTGCTTGGCGCAATGGGCGTGACCCTTCTCATGGGATCAGCCATGGCGCAGGGCACGGTACGCTCCGAGCACGGCGATTGGCAGATGAGCTGCGACACGCCGCCCGGCGCCAGCTTCGAGCAATGCGCCATCATCCAGAACGTGCTTGCCGAAGACCAGCCCAATGTCGGCCTGTCGGTGATCGTGCTGCGCACCGCCGACCGCGAGGCCCGCCTTTTGCGCGTGCTGGCGCCGCTGGGCGTGCTGCTGCCCAATGGCCTCGGACTCAATGTCGACGGCACCGATCTCGGGCGCGTCGCCTTCGTGCGTTGCCTGCCCAATGGCTGCATTGCCGAGGTCGAGCTGGATGACGAGATCATCAAGGTGCTCTCCGAAGGCACCAGCGCCATTTTCGTGGTGTTCAAGACACCCGAGGAAGGCGTGGGCATTCCCGTGTCACTCGACGGCTTTGCCGAAGGCTTTGCCGCCCTGCCCTGATCGCCTCGGGAGACGTCCATGACCGAGGAGCGCCGCAAGGTTCCCCGCCGTCGCACCCTCAAGGGCGGCCGGATCGTCATCAATAACGGGCATTCGACCTTCGACTGCACCATCCGCAACCTGTCGGATGCCGGCACCAAGCTCATCGTCACCAGTTCGCTGGCGATCCCGAACCGATTCGAGCTTGCCATGGACGACGGACGGCACTTTGCCTGTGAAGTCACCTGGCGCACCGAGACCGAACTGGGCGTGCAGTTCATTCCCGCATAAAAAAACCGGACGCGTGCAGGGCACGGTCCGGTAAGTCGTCAGGAAACGGAACCGGCGGCAAAACCGGCTCGGGGGAGACCGGCCAAGGGCCGGTCCTGGAGATGGGACGCGCACCGGCAAAAGTGTTCGTCCCAACAAGGGTGCAGCCGGACCAGCCGGCCGCGAATTCAATCAGCGCGCATTCCGCGAACGGGCGGCGTTGAGGACCATGCCGGGCGTGCGGCCATCGCGGGCGAGCAGGGCTTCGGCCACATCCTGGCGCGTAATGCCCAGATCGCGCAGGTGCGCGGCGTCAAGGTCGAGCAGGCTCGTGAGCGCGGCGCGACGGGTGCGATTGGCTTTGGCCCGGGTGAACCAGGCAAAGAGGGCACGAGCAGGATTGACGTGCGAGCCAGCCGCGACTGACCGCTCGCCGGGAAGCGAGAGAGCCATTTCAAGTCTCCGAGGTCACAAGGAAACCGCCGGAAGGGAGCCCGGCGGCGTGGGGTCGACACAGCACTGTATCGATGGTGCAAGCAATACGCCGCTGGACTTCCATTCGTCCAACAAATAGATTTCATCCCGACGATCAATTTGGGTGATGCGAATGACCGCCCCGCTCGACCTCGACCAGTTGCAGAGTTTTTGCGCCATCGCCGACTGCGGCAGCTTCACCGAGGCGGCGCGCCGGGTGAACAAGACGCAGTCCGCCGTTTCGATGCAGATCAAACGGCTGGAAGAGCGCCTGGGCCATGCGCTGTTCTCAAGGGACGGGCGCAGCGTCACTCTCACCCATCATGGCGAAGTTCTTTATGAACGGGCGCGCAAGATGCTGCGCACCAATGCCGAGATCCTCGACCACTTCAACGACGGCGATCTGGCCGGCTCGATCCGCTTCGGGGTGCCCGACGACTATGCGGTGCGCCTGCTGCCGGTGATCCTTTCGAGCTTCCAGCGGACCCATCCCAAGATCGCCGTGGACGTGTCCTGCATGGCATCCGAGCAATTGCTCGAAGGCATGAAGGCCGGGCGATACGATCTCATCGTCTTCACCCAGGGGACCGACCACAATTTCGGGGAGTTGTTCCGCACCGAGAAGATGTTCTGGGTGTCGAGCCATGGCGGCCGGGCCCTGGCGGCGCAGCCGCTGGCCATCGCCTGCGGCCCCAATCTCTGCATCTGGCGCAAGGATGCCATGGACCAGCTCGAGCGCACCGGCCTCGACTACCGCGTGGCCTATACGTCATCGAACGCCACGGCCATTTCCTCGGCGGTGCTATCGGACCTCGCCATCGGCTTCCTGCCCGAGAGCGCACTGCAGCCCGGCATGCGCGTCATCGGCGAAGAGTATGGCCTGCCCCGCCTCGCCGATGCCCAGATCGCCCTGATGCGCTCGAGCCATGCCTATGGCGGCATCTATGATGCCCTGGCCAATCATATCGTGCAGTCGATGGGCAATCTCGAACAGCCACGCGCCGAGGCCGCCGAGTAGCGTCAGCAGGTTGTTGACATGTGTAAGTCATTAGCTTACACATCTGCATGATCCGCAGTTTTCGCCACAAGGGCCTGGCCGAACTCTGGACAAGCGGCCGCTCGGCCAAGCTTGACCAGAAGCTGCTGACCCGGATCAAACGGCGGCTACAAGCGCTGGACGTCGCAGCTGCTCCTGACGATCTCAACGTCCCGGGCTTCAACCTTCACGCCCTGCGCGGACCGGTGCCGGTGCGGTACACCGTTCACGTCAACGGGCCATGGTGCATTACCTTTTCGTTTGAAGATAAGGACGCGACCGATGTCGACTTCGAACAGTATCACTGAGTCCATTCGCGCCGAACGCGGTGATTGGTGCCCTCCTCACCCCGGCGAATTGTTGGCCGAGGATGTCATTCCCGCAACTGGCAAGAGCAAGGCAGAGATTGCTCGGCTGCTGGGCATTTCTCGCCAGCACCTGCACGACATTTTGTCGGAGAGGAAGCCTGTATCGCCAGAGATGGCGGTGCGTCTGGGAAAGCTTTTCGGCAACGGACCCCGGTTGTGGATCGGCATGCAGGTGGCATTCGACACTTGGCACGCCGAGCGAAATGTCGATGTAAGCCAAATTCCGACTCTGCCTCCCCAGACCGAGGCCGCCGAGTAGCGGCTTGACCCTCGGCTGGGTTTGTCGCACCAGAGACACATGTCCCAGGTTCTGACCAATGCCGCCGAATTCACCGTGTCCGAGATCGCCCAGGCGGTCAAACGGACGGTCGAGGACGAGTTCGGCCATGTCCGGGTGCGTGGCGAAATCTCGGGCTTTCGCGGGCAGCACTCGTCCGGCCACGCCTATTTTACCCTCAAGGACGACGCGGCCTCGATCGATGCCGTGGTCTGGAAGGGCAGTTATGGGCGGCTGACCTTCAAGCCCGAGGAAGGGCTCGAAGTCATCGCCACCGGGCGACTGACCACCTTCCCGCGCTCATCAAAATACCAGATCGTCATCGAGAATATCGAGCCGGCCGGCGCCGGGGCGCTGATGGCGCTGCTGGAGGAGCGGCGCAAGAAGCTGCTGGCCGAGGGGCTGTTCGCGCGCGAGCGCAAGCGGGCCCTGCCCTATCTGCCACGGGTCATTGGCGTCATCACCTCGCCCACCGGTGCGGTGATCCGCGATATCCTCCATCGCCTCGACGATCGTTTCCCCAGCCATGTGCTGGTCTGGCCGGTGCGCGTTCAGGGCGAGACCTGCGCGCCCGAAGTGGTCAATGCCATCGAGGGGTTCAACGCCTTCCTGCCCGATGGGCCGATTCCGCGGCCGGACCTGCTGATCGTGGCGCGCGGCGGCGGCTCGATCGAGGATCTCTGGGGGTTCAATGAAGAAGCCGTGGTGCGGGCCGTCGCGGCTTCCGGCATCCCGTTGATCTCGGCCGTGGGGCACGAGACGGACACGACACTGGTCGACTACGCCTCCGACATGCGGGCGCCGACCCCGACAGCCGCGGCCGAGGCGGCCGTGCCGGTGCGGGCCGAGCTCATCGCCTATGTGGAAGACCAGGGCGCGCGCCAGAGGCAATCGGCGCGGCGAAGCCTCGCCAGCCTCAGGGACAGGTTGCGGGCGGCCAGCGCCGGACTGCCGCGCCCGGGCAACCTCGTGGCGACGCAGCGGCAGCGGCTCGACATGGCGGCCAGCCAGCTGACCGGCGCCTTGCGCGACTCGGTCAGCCAGCGGCGCCTGGCCTTTTCGCGTCTTGCGGCACCGCTGCAACCACGATTGGTGCGCCAGCGCCATGCCGAACTGGCCGAGCGCCTCGCCAATCTCGAGCGCCACGGCCGGAGCGGGCTCGTCAAGACGGTGGAGCGGGCCCGCCTGCGGCTCGACCCATGCTCCAAACAATTGCCCTCGGCAGTAGCGACCGCGCTCGAGCGCAAACAATCCGCTCTGGGACGGGTGCTGCCGCGGCTCTCCGACAAGCCGCTGCGCGCCGAGCTGCGGCATGCGCAGAGCCGGCTCCTGCCCCTCGCCCGGCGTTTCGACCAGGCCGGGGGTCAGATGACCACGGGGCGCCGACAGCAATTGGAGCAGTTGCGAAAGCTTCTGGAAACCTTGAGCTATCGCAGTATCTTGGCGCGCGGCTATGCATTGGTGCAGGACGAGGCCGGGGCAGTGGTCACGAGCCAGGCCGATGCGCGGCCGGGCGATGCGCTGAAGCTGACCTTCGCGGATGGCGATGTCGGCGTCACTGTGGCCGGTGCCCCCGTTGCACGGCGCAAGCCGGCACGATCGGGACCGGATGACGGTTCACAGGAAAGTCTCTTTTGATGGGCGGCGGCCGCCCCTATATGGGCTGGGTCAGCAAGGAACGACGGCATGAACATCTTTGACAAGGGATTTTCCCCGGCGGAAGCCACCCTGCGCTATCTCGACGGCGACTATGTCGTGCTCAAGCCCGGGACATTCGTGCGCTGCGCCATTTCGGGCAAGCCGATCCCGCTCGATGAACTCTTCTACTGGAGCGTCGACCGGCAGGAACCCTATGCCGATGCGGTAACCGCCCATACGGCCTTCGAACGTTTCGGCCGGGGCGCCTGAGAATGGCCGAGGCGGCGCCGCGTCAGCGCTTCCTGGTCATCTCCAACGGGCACGGCGAAGACGCCATCGCAGCCCAGTTCATCGCCCGGCTTCCGGACAGCATCACCGCCGAGGCCTATCCCGTGATCGGCAGCGGCAAGGCGTATGACGGCATCTGCCGCATCGTCGGACCGCGCGCCACTTTGGCCTCGGAGGGCTGGCGCAACGTCAAGGGCTCGCTGCGCCGCGATATCGTCAATGGCGGCCTCATGACCATTCCGCCGGCGCTGAAATTCCTGCGCGCAGTACGCGGCCGGTATAACCGCATCATCGTGGTGGGGGACATGGTCGGCGTTCTCGCTTGCCTTGCCACCGGCAATCGCGATCTCGTCTATATCGATGTCTACAAGACCGGCGCGGCGCGGCTTTATTCTAACATGGAACGGCGGGCGATCCGCCATGCCTGCGCGCTGGTGTTCTGCCGCGCCGAGAACCTCGCGGCGCTGCTGCGCCAGTCGGGCATCGATGCGCGCGCCGCCGGCAACCTGATGATGGATACGATCCCGCGCGGCGACTACGACGCCGCATCACGGCGCACGCAGCCGCTGGCGGTTACCCTGCTGCCCGGCAGCCGGGCTCTGACCGGGGAAAGCTTTGCCCTCCAGATTGGGGCACTGCGGCGCATTCCGGCCGAACGCCGGCCCGATGTCTTTCTGGCGGTCGCGGGCAGCGTCAATGTCGAGGATCTGGCGCGGGCCGGCGGACTTGCGCGGGTGCCGCTGCTCAGCAGCGAACCGGATGATCTTGGTACGCTGAGCGGCGAGGGCATCGCCGTGCACCTGGCGCGGGGCCGGGCCATGGGCAATTTGCTCGATCAGTCGGACGTGGTGCTGAGCCAGGCGGGGACGGCCAGCATCCAGGCGCTCGGCCTGGGCAAACCCGTCATAACCTTTGTCAATCCGCGGGACCGGCGGTCGCGCTTCGAGGACGAGCAGAAGCTGTTCGGGGCGGCGCGGGTCGTGGTGGATGCCGAGATCGGCAATGTCGCGGTGGCGCTCGACGACCTGCTCAAGGACGGCGCCGAACGAGCGCGGCTGGGCGCAATCGGTCGCGAGCGGATTGGTGGCCCGGGGGCCCTCAGCGCCATTCTGTCGGCGCTGGGGCTGGAAGCGCGGGCCTGACCTCTTTCGAGGCAGGGACCTGATTTACTGGCCGGCCGCTTCCGGATCGAGCAGGCGATGCAGGTGGACGATGAAATAGCGCGTCTGGGCGCTGTCGACGGTCTGCTGGGCCTTGGCGCGCCAGACCTTTTCGGCCGCGGCGTAGTTGGGATAGACGCCGACGATATCGACCTGGTCGAGATCGGCGAAGGTGACCCCGTCGAGGCTCGAGAGTTCGCCGCCGATCACCAGGTGCAGCAGTTGTTTTTCGGTCTTGTCAGCCATCGGTCAGTCCCGCGTTTGATTCAATGTCGTATCCGGCACGGCGGCGTCTTCGGTCGGCGGGCAGCCGTAGACCTTGAGCAGGGCCGCGTGCACGAGGGGTTTTAGGCTCATGTCGCCCAGCGCCGCAAGCGCCCCGTGGCGCACATCTCGTTTGTTCAAAACGGGGAAGCCGGTGCAGACATCGGCGAAGTCTAAGCCGCTCTCTGCGAGGATCACCGCCGCGCCGGCAATGTCCCAATCCTGCGCGCCGCGCCTTGCCACCGCAGCGTCGAGCCTGCCGGTGGCGACCTGCACCAGGCGATAGGCGAGCGAGGGATAGGCAGGGCCGCGCGTATAATCGAGGCCGGCGGCCTGCAACTCCTGGTGCACGGCGCCGGGCGCCGGGATCAGCGGCGGCGCCCCGGCCCGCCTCGTGCGAGTCAGCGGCTGCCCGTTGAAGCGCGCGCCGCCCCCCTTATGGGCGTCGTACATCTCGTCGCGCACCGGGGCATAAACGACGCCGGCCACCGGCACGCCGTTTTCGACCACCGCCAGCGACACGGTCCAGTAGTCCTCGCCGCGCAGGAAAGCGCGCGTGCCATCGATGGGATCGACGACAAAAACGCGGTCGCAATCTAGGCGGCTGGGATTGTCGACGGTTTCCTCGCTGAGCCAGCCATAGTCGGGCCGCGCCTGCAGCAGGTTGGCGGCGAGAAAGCGGTCGACGACGATATCGGCCTCGCTGACCGGAGAGGCATTTTCCTTGGTCCAGCTCTTGATGTCGCGCCGGAAATAGCTCGACGCGATGATGCCGGCCGCGACCGCAGTGGAGCGGAGCAGTTCGAGATCATCACTATAGGGTGGGGCGAAAGCCGGCATTGTGCGGGCCTTTTAGGCTCCGCACGGGATTTGGACAAGTGCGGGCCGGAGGCTGGCAAATATGGCAGGGTAAACGGGAGGGCAAGCAGCGCAGTTAACCGGGTCTGACTGGGTGCAATACCCTGCTAACCCTCCGGGAAAACAACATAAACTTAACCGAACCGATTAAGGGGGCGGGTAAGGGGGTGCGCTAGATTGGCCTCACAAACGGAGCGCAAAAAACAGCTCTCGAAGTTACAGGAAGGCATCAAAAATGGTTCATGGCGTTGCGATGGAAGGCTCTTCGGTCGTCTTGGCCTTTGGCCGCCCGGCCGTAGCCGAGCGCCGCTTCACGGCGGCCAACGACAATGGCCCCAAGGATCCGGTGAAGACCGTGACGGTCCGCAAGCAGCTCGAGCAGAGCGGCGTGGCGGTCAAGATCAAGGTCCCGGTGACCGAATTCATCGGTGTCGCGGTGGCGACGTCGATCTCCGAGGACGGCATCCTGACGAGCTCGATCGAGCTGGTCCATTCCGACGCCGAGCTGAACTACAAGGTGTTCGAGGAAGAGGGCAACCACAACGTGGTGGCCGAATGGCAGAACTGGGGGAAGAAGCTCCGCCTGCCGCTGTTCATCAAGGCCGGCGACGGCGCCTATCTCCCCTATAGCCAGCAGGTCGACGGCGTCATGCTCGGCAGCCCTGCCCCGCGCCGGAAACTGGCCGCCGATGCCTCGCGCCGCCCGCGTTTCCTCAACCGGCGCAAGCCCGGCCAGGACATGGCCAACTAATTCCTGCTGCCTCCAAAGCAAGCGAAAAGGGTCAACCGGTGGTGCGGTTGGCCCTTTCGCTTTTGGGTAATTTGCTAGCAGACTGTCAGCATTACCAGACCCACTCGGCCAATAGCGCGAGGGTGAGGGTAACGCCGACATAGTGATTGTTGTAAAAGCGCACGAAGGGGTTGCGCGGCACCTCGGCATCGAGGGTCCAGAGCTGCCAGGCCATGAGGCCGGCGGCGACCAGCGACAGCGCGGCAAAGATGGCGCCGCCACCTGCCATCAGGTTGGCAATGTTCCAGAGGACGAAGGCGCCGGCATAGAGCACGGCTACGGCGGGACGGACATTGTCGCCAAACAGTCGGGCGGTGGATTTGACGCCGACCAGGGCATCGTCCTCGATATCCTGGAGGGCGTAGATGGTGTCGTAGCCGATGACCCAAAGGATGGTGCCGGCATAGAGCACGACCGGCGCCCAGGAGAGACCGCCGGTCTGGCTCGACCAGCCCACCAGCGCGCCATAGGAAAAGGCGAGGCCGAGGAAAAGCTGCGGCCACCAGGTAATGCGCTTCATGAACGGGTAGATGGCCACCAGCACCAGCGAGGCCACGCAGGCCCAGACGGTGAAGCGGTTGAACTGGAAAAGGATGGCCGAGGCGAGCAGCGCCTGGGCCACCATGAAGACCGTCGCCTCCTTGGCCGTGACCTGGCCCGAGGGAATGGGGCGCGAGCGGGTGCGGGCGACCTGCATGTCGATGTCGCGATCGACAATGTCGTTGAAGGTGCAGCCGGCGCCGCGCATCAGGATGGCGCCGAAAAACATCAGGATCGCCGCCCACCAGCCGAAACCGAAATCGGGCTGCGCCACGGCGGCGAGGCCAATGCCCCAGGCGCAGGGCCAGAACAGCAGGTAAAAACCGATAGGCCGATCCCAGCGCGCGAGACGGCCATAGGGTTTTACTTTTTCCGGTGCATAGCGATCGAGCCAGTTGCCTCTGGTGGCGTCGGCGACGGTACCGGTGGGAATGGGGGTGTTCATAAGTTCGATCGGCCTTCACTGACTTCGCGCCAGTCATACCGGCCTCCTTCTCGCTGCACCACCCCACCCTCGGTCCCTCCCCATCAAGGGGAGGGAGGCGCAGGGGCGCGGCGGCAGAGTTCATCGTCTCCCTCCCCCCTGTGGGGAGGGACCAAGGGTGGGGGTTGCGAGCGATTGGCCAGCCACTATGTTGGCGGCGACATCAACAAAGGTCGTCCATGCCCCGCAGTCATTCCCACCTCCCGCGTCTCTTTGTCGAAGCCGACCTTGGCGCCGGTGGCATTCTGACGCTGGGGAAGGACCAGTCGCTTTATCTGGCGGCGGTGCTGCGCAAGGGGGTGGGCGATGAGGTGGTGCTGTTCAACGGGCGGGACGGGGCCTGGCTCTGCCGGCTGACCGGCGATTCGAAGAAGTCGGTGACGCTGGCCGTGGTCGAGCTCGTGGCCGAGCAGACCAAGCCGAGCGACCTCTGGTATGGTTTTGCGCCCTTGAAGAGCGAGCGGCTGGATTATGTGATCCAGAAGGCGGTGGAGATGGGCGTGGGGACGATCCAGCCGGTCATGACCCAGTTCACCCAGGTGCATCGGCTCAAGACCGAGCGGCTCAGCGCCAATGCCGTGGAGGCGGCGGAACAGTGCGAAGTGCTCAGCGTGCCCCTGATCGCCCCGGAGATCGCGCTTGGACATTTGCTGGATGGGTGGCAGGACGCTCATGGCGACCGAAAACTGATTTTTGCCGACGAGGGCGCCGCGTCGTCCTCGCCGGTTGTGGCGCTGGAGCAATTGCGCGGCCAGCGCCTTGGCCTGCTTATCGGCCCCGAAGGCGGCTTTTCCGATGAGGAGCGGAGGAAACTCCATGCCCTCCCCTTCGTTGTGCCCATCAGCCTGGGGCCGAGAATCCTGCGCGCCGATACCGCGGCGGTGGCGGGATTGGCGGTCATTCAGGCGATCATCGGTGATTGGCGATAAAAGGCGATTGCTTTCCGTCTTGCGCTCGCTATGTTGCCCGCCCAATCTGTATACCTCAGCCAAGAGGACTTCATGGCCGGCCCCGACACCCCTTCGCCCCTGATCGAATCGCGGGCAGACCTGATCGAGGCCATGGCCCGCGGATGCAAGCCGGCCGAGCAATGGCGCATCGGCACCGAGCACGAAAAGCACGTCTTCCACACCGATCCGCTGCGCCCGGTCGCCTATGAGGGCGAACAGGGTATCCGCGCGCTGCTGGCCGGCATCGAGAAGGAAACCGGCTGGCACCCGTTCTATGACGGGGAAAACCCGATCGGCCTGCGCAATGACACGATCGGCGGCATTTCGCTGGAGCCCGGGGGGCAGTTCGAGCTGTCGGGCGCGCCGATGGCGGACCTGCATGGCACGGCCGACGAACTGGCCGAGCATCTGCGCGTGGCCAAAAAGGTCGCGGCACCGCTCGACATCCATTTCCTCGGCCTCGGCGTCACCCCGCTCTGGGCGGTGGAAGAGATCGAGGCCATGCCCAAGTCGCGCTATGGCATCATGACCGAGTATATGGGCCGGGTCGGCACGCTGGGCACGTCGATGATGTATCGCTCGGCGACAGTGCAAACCAATCTCGATTTTTCCAGCGAAGCCGACATGGTCAAGAAGCTGCGCGTGTCGCTGGCGCTGCAGCCCGTGGCCACGGCTTTGTTCGCCAATTCGCCCTTCGCCAATGGCCGCGACACCGGTTATCTCAGCTTCCGCAGCGAAATCTGGCGCAATACCGACGATGCGCGCACCGGCATGCTGCCCTTCGTCTTCGACGATGGTTTCGGCTTCGAGCGCTATGCCGACCATGCGCTCGACGTGCCGATGTATTTCGTCATTCGCGACAAGAAATACATCAATGTCGCCGGCGCCAGCTTCCGCGATTTCCTCGAGGGGCGCCTGCCGCAACTGCCCGGCGAAAAGCCGACGATCAAGGATTGGGAAGACCACCTGTCTACCCTGTTCCCGGAAGTGCGCCTGAAGCAGTTCCTCGAAATGCGGGGCGCCGACATGGGCGATGCCGCGCATGTCGTGGCGCTTTCGGCCTTCTGGACCGGTCTGCTCTATGACGAGATCTCGCTCGAATCCGCCTGGGAGCTGGTGAAGAACTGGACCCACGAGGAGCGCGAGCACCTGCGCCGGGAAGTGCCGCGGCTGGGGCTCGACACGCCCTTCGACCGTTCGTCCATCTTCGACGTGGCGGCCCAGGCCGTGGGCATTGCCGAAGCGGGCCTTGTGCGCCGCAATCGCCGCAATGCCAAGGGCCAGGACGAAACCATCTACCTCGCACCGCTCGAGGAGACGATCCGATCCGGCAAGACCCCGGCCCAGCGCTGGCTGGCAAAATTCCACGGCGAATGGGGCCAGAGCGTGCTGCCGATTTTCGCCGAGGCGGAGATTTAGCGGGCTACTTTTCCAACGTTAGCCCATTCCCAAAGACAAATGTCACCCCGGCGAAGGCCGGGGTCCATGTCTGTCACTCTCCCCAGCCAACGGCCCGTCTGTCGTCCCGAGCATGGATCCCGGCCTTCGCCGGGATGACTTCGTGGTTGGGGGGAAGTCTTGGCACACGACTGCCCTCCCCCTCACCGACTCGGCTGCGCCGAGCCACCTCTCCCCGATGGGGAGAGCAATAGGAGGCCCACGCGGTGCCGTTCTTCTCCCCATTGGGGAGAAGGTGGCGGGTAGCGCCGGATGAGGGGATGGCTTCGCAGTTCCACAGAATCCCTTGCCTCTCCCATCACTTTCCTGCATCACCCGCGCATCGGAGCACGGAGGCGGGACATGCGCGTTTTGGTCATCGGGTCGGGTGGACGCGAGCATGCGCTGGCCTGGAAGATCGCGCAGTCGCCGCTGGTGAGCGCGCTGTTCGTGGCGCCGGGCAATGGCGGAAGCGAAAAGGTCGCGACCAATCTGGCCGTTGATATTACCGACCATGACGCGGTGATCGCGGCCGCCAGGGAACATCAGATCGACTTCGTAGTGGTCGGCCCCGACGCGCAGGTCGTGGCCGGGCTGGGCGACGATGTGCGGGCGGCGGGAATCACCTGCTTCTGCCCGAGTAAGGCGGCTGGACAGCTCGAGGGATCGAAGAGCTTTACCAAGGCGCTGTGCGACGAATTCGACATTCCCACTGCCGCCTATGGACGGTTCGAGGACGAAGCCTCGGCACTCGCTTATCTCTACACGCAGGGCGCGCCGATCGTGGTCAAGGCCGATGGCCTCGCCGCCGGCAAGGGCGTGACGGTGGCCATGAGCGTCGAGGAAGCAGAGGAGGCGATCATCGACTGTTTCTCGGGTGCCTTCGGCGCGTCGGGCGCCGCCGTGGTGATCGAGGAATTCATGGAGGGTGAGGAGGTCAGCCTCTTCGTCTTGAGCGATGGCCAGGCCATTTTGCCGCTGACCACGGCGCAGGACCACAAGCGCGTCTTCGACGGCGACCAGGGGCCCAATACGGGCGGCATGGGCGCCTATTCGCCGGCGCCAGTGCTGACCCGCGCGCTGTTCGACGAGACCATGGCGCGCATCGTCGAGCCAACCATTCGCGGCATGGCGGCGCGCGGGACGCCCTATGCGGGCGTGCTGTTTGCCGGGCTGATGCTGACCGAGGATGGCCCGAAGCTGGTGGAATACAATGCCCGCTTCGGCGATCCGGAATGCCAGGTGATGATGCTGCGAATGGAGAGCGACCTGGTCCCGCTGCTGCACGCGGTTGCGACGGGCACACTGGCGGGGCACGCGGTGACCTGGACGGACGACTTTGCGCTGACCGTCATCATGGCCACCAAGGGCTATCCCGGAGACTATGGCAAGGGCAGCGAAGTCGAGGGCGCGGACGCGCTCGACGATGATCACCTGACCGTGTTCCACGCCGGAACGAAGCGCGATGGCAACCGTTTACTGGCCAATGGCGGACGCGTGCTCAACGTGACCGCGCTCGGGGCATCAGTAAAAGAGGCACAGAAGCGTGCTTACGCAGGCGTGGACGCAATTGTTTGGCCAGAAGGCTTTGCCCGACGGGATATCGGGTGGCGGGAAGTCGCCCGCGAAACCTGAACCATTCTTCAATCTTGCTACGCTAAGCTCCCTTCGAACCGTCTTTGATGCGGCCCCGCCGCAACGCGAGCCGACGCCTCTCCAGAAGCGCGGCCTGGCGCTGGCGGACAAGCTGCGCATGAAGGGTGCGGAGCGTGGCATGATGAACACGACCAGCGGACCGCGGATCGGCGTGGCACTGGGCGGCGGCTCGGCGAGGGGGCTGACGCATATTCCCTATATCGAGGCCATGGACGAACTTGGCCTCAAACCCTCGGTGATTTCAGGCACCTCGATCGGCGCGCTGATCGGCTCCGGCTGGGCCGCCGGCATGACCGGCAAGGAATTGCGCGAGCACTCGTTCGAGGTGCTAGGCACGCTGAGGACCATTGCCGGCAAGCTCTGGGCCCACCAGGTGCGCGGGCTGGGTGGCCTGCTGCGCGGCGGCATCAACATGCAGCTCGATCCCGCCAGTGTCGTCGATGCCTTTACGCCGCACAGCTTTCCACATGAGTTCAAGGACCTGAGAATCCCGCTCTATGTAGTGGCGACCGATTTCCAGTCCTGGCACCAGACGGTGTTCAATTCCGGCCCGCTACGCCCGGCCATCGCCGCTTCCATCGCCATCCCCACGCTGTTCCGGCCGGTGGCCTATGCCAATCACGTGCTGGTGGATGGAAGCGTGGTCAATCCGCTGCCGCTCGACCAGGCCGATATCGGCACCGACTTCCTGATCGGCATCGACGTCAATGGCGATCCCTCCGAAAGCCTGCACAAGACCGATCACCGGCCGCTCGACATCTGGTTCGGCTCGGCCCAGATCATGATGCATTCGCTGATCGCCCACCAACTGGCCGCCTACCCGCCCGACGTCTATGTGCGGCCGCATGTGGCGCGCTTCGGGGCGCACGAATATTGGCGGGTGCGCGAAATCCTTTCGCATGTGGAAAGCGAGAAGGACCGCTTCAAGTGGATGCTGGAGAGCAAGATCGAGGCCTATATCCAGAACCGCATCCCGGTGGTCGAGAGCAATCCGGGGTGAATATCAAGTTCCACCGTAGTCCCCCACCCTCATTCCCTCCCCACAAGGGGGAGGGAGGCGAAGGTTGCAGTCGACGGTGTTCATCGTCTCCCTCCCCCTTGTGGGGAGGGATCAAGGGTGGGGGTCGGCCGAGCCACCAGACCACTTCATCACTCCGCCACCGCGATGACGACGCTGCCGCGCTTGCGGCCGGTGTCGACATGGGCGTGGGCGGCAGGCAGATCGACAAAGGCGAAGACGCGGTCGATATAGGGGCGAAAATGCCCCGCCGCGGCGAGGCGGCCCAGTTCCATGACATCATCGGCCCGCTCCGAGGCCGGACCGGCAATCATCCGCTTGCCGTCTGGGCCGGGCCGCAGGCTCTGCAGCATTTCCTTCATGGCGCCTGAAATGGCGAGGTAGCGGCCATTGGACTTGAGGAGTGGCTGGGCGCGGGCGAAGTCGAGGGCGCCAACGGTATCGGCAACGATGTCATAGCGATCGGGCAGCGTGGCGACATCGATCTGCGTGTAATCGATGACGGCGGCGCCGAGGGCGGCAACGAGAGGGACATTGCCGGTGCTGGTGGTCGCGGTCACGGTGGCGCCGCGATGGGTGGCGAGCTGCACCATGGCAACGCCGACGGCGCCGGAGCCGCCGAGGACGAGCATGGTCTCGCCGCGCTGGAGGGCGGCCTTGCGCAGATAGTGGAGCGCCGTGGTGCCCCCGAAGGACAGTGCGGCGGCTGTGTGGAAATCGAGCCCCTCGGGCAGGTGGGCGATGGCGCCGCTTTCCGGGCTTGTGGCAAATTGGGCATGGGCGCCCTGGCGCATGCCGGCAAAGGCATAGACGGCGTCGCCCTTGCCGAAGCGGGTGACCCCCTGCCCCACCGCCTCGACCACACCCGAAAACTCGGTGCCGAGTACAGGCTGGCGCGGGCCGTTCCAACCCAGGGCCAGGCGACCGAGCAGCTTCATGCCGGGCGGTAAATTGCAGCCGCGAATCCTGACATCGCCGGAATTGACCGTGGTGGCATGGATTCGCACCAGGACCTCGCCGGGTTTTGGCGCGGGCATCGGGATCTCTTCGAGGCGCAGGACTTCAGGTCCGCCATAGTGGCGGGCAAACCAGGCTTTCATGGCGCTTGCTCCTTGCCGGTCAGGAACCGGGCGTTTGCTCGGCCTTCCACTGGAAGACTTCGCCGATCTCGACGCCGAACACTTCGGCAATGCGGAAGGCGGCTTCGAGGGAGGGCGAATATTTGTTCTGCTCGATGGCAGCAACTGTCTGCCGCGTCATGCCGATGCGGTCGGCCAATTGCTGCTGGGTCATCTCGCCATGGTCGAAGCGCAGGCGGCGGATGGTGTTGGTGATGGGTGGCGGCGGGGGCATCAGGCATACCGCCGGAACTGGACGATGACGGCGATTTCCCGGGCAAGGGCCGATGCCGCCATTACGAACAGCACGAGATTGACCAGCATGACTGCCGTGGCGCCGGCTGGATCGGCGGGATAATCGGCACGGGCCATATCGGTCACCCAGCGGCTGACCAGCACAATGCCGACCAGCGACAGTTCGAGGCAGACGAGGCCGATGCGATAGGCGCCGCGCTCGACGCCGCGTTCCAGTTCGTCGGGGACCGGATCGAATTCCTGCCGGCCGAGCCGGGCCGCCAGGAGGGATGCCGGCAGCATAATGGCCAAGGCGATGCCGGTGCACCAGATGAAGCGCCAGAACAGCACGTCGCCATCGAGCCTATTGGCAGCGAAGTCGGCCCAGACGCTGAGGAAATACCAGCCGAAAATGACCAGGGAGGTCAGGGTGGAAATCCAGGCCACTTTTTCACGCATGGTCATGGGCGCACTCGGTAGAAAATCTGATCGACTTCATATCGATCATTTCTAACGTTATGTCAATAATGTTTTACATGATGTTCGATAGATCGAACGGCGGGCAGGCAGGAGGCGCGGACGGAAGCTGTCGGGTGCGGGTATGTATGCATTGGGGGGCTGGCTGGGGTCAGGTCCGAGGAGCCAGTGTTGGTTGGGAGGACAATGGAGCGTGGGGCAGGCTGAGGTCCGCCCTGCTCGCGGGACGTGGAGACTGGTTCTCGGGTCAAGCCCGAGGACGGCATTGTGGGTAGGTGGGTGGGTGGCTGGAGACGCTCAGTCCCTGAGCTTGCGGAAGAAGTCGACGAGCATGGCCTCGGCCCGGGCGGCGGAGAGGCCGGAAATGACTTCGGGGCGGTGGTGGCAGGTGGGCTGCTCGAAGAGGCGGATGCCGTTTTCGACGGCGCCAGCCTTGGTATCCTCGGCAGCGAAATAGACGCGCCGGAGACGGGTATGGGCGATAGCCCCGGCGCACATGGCGCACGGTTCGAGCGTGACATAGAGATCGCAACCATCGAGCCGGCCGGTGCCGCGCACGTCGAGCGCCTTGCGCATGGCCAGAAGCTCGGCATGGGCGGTGGGATCGCGCAGCGACTGCATGCGATTGCCCTCAGCGGCCAGCACGCGATTGCCCTCCATGATCACAGCCCCGACGGGCGCCTCGCCCATGGCGGCAGCCGCTTCGGCAAGCGCCAGCGCCAGGTCCATGGGCTTGTCGGTCGTCGCGTTCAGATCATGGGGCATAGTCATCGGCATCAATGGCGCCCTTGAGGGCTGCGAGCGTCTCCGGGGTCCAGCCGGGGGGCTGGGTCACCTCCACCCAGGCATCGATATAGTCTTCCGGGGCATAGACATGTCCGTAGCCCACCGGCGGGGTCTGCGCCAGCGCCGCGTCGAGCGCCAGTTGCAGGAAGGTGATGACGGGATACCAGTAGAGCGCCGGGGATACGTCCGGCCCGCGCGGGGAGCGCAGCCATTCGGGCCGGGTGAGATCGGCCTCGAAGGAGAAGAACACGATGGGGTCGCTGGCATATTGCAGGAAGACGATGCGCATGGGGCCCCAGGCAAGTCCTTCCCAGCCTTCCGCGCCGGACTGGTTCATGAAGCGCACCGATGAGGAGTTGCCAAAGCGCGGCAGCCAATAGGGCGTGCCCGGCTGGCGGGCTTCGGTCATGCGGGCCCAGACCTGGCTGGAAAAGGGCGGACCGGCCCAGAGCGCGCCGTGAAACGGATCGGCCAAGACATCGTAGACGGTGGTGGAATTCTGCGAGGCCAGCGCGCCGAGGCTGAGGCCATAGAGGTAGAGCCGCGGCCTGGCATCATGGGGCAATTGTGTCCAATAGGCATAGACGGTGTTGAACAGCGCGCGCGCCGTTTCGGTGCCGAGTTCGGGTTCGATCCAGAGCGAAAGCACGCTGGTGAGATAGGAATATTGCACGGCGACGCTCGCGACATCGCCGTGGTGCAGATATTCGAGTGTGTCGACGGCAGCCCGGTCGACCCAGCCGGTCCCGACCGGAGAGATGAGAACCAGGGCCGACCGATCAAAGGCGCCGATGCGCACCATTTCGGCCAGAGCCAGTTCCGCCCGCTCCTTCGGGCTGGCGGCCGAGCGGAGGCCGACATAGGTCCGCAGCGGATCCATGGCCGGCTGGCCGGTCATGGCGGTGATGGCGGCAGCGTCAGGACCGGACTGTACATAGATGCGCGAATCCCGGCCGATCGTATCCCAGTCGATCAACGATTGCGCACTGCCGGTCTGGTCCGGGCGGGCGGGCGGGGCTGCCTCGGTGGAGACGAGCGCATCGAGCCGCTGGTAGAAATTGTCGGCCGAGCGCAGGGCGGCGCGTAGGAAGAGATTGTTGACGAGAATGCTGACCACGAGGACCACCAGCGTCGTGGCCAGCACGAAGGCGGCGCGGCGCGGCATGTGCGGCGTCAACCAGGCCCAGACCAACCGGACCAGCACCACCAGCAGATAACCGAGGAAAATGAGGCCCGCAGCCACGGGAAAGGCCATGGCGGCTATCAGCAGCGGCTGGCTCTGGTCCACCGGCGCCATGCCCATGACCGACCGGACCGAATTCTGCCAGGAATTGGAATACCAGAGCGCCACCACCACGAGCCCGAGGCAGACCAGGGCCGCCAGCACGCCGAGCAGACGGGTGACGCGTCCCGGCGGCACCTTGAGGCCGAGATAGGTCCATAGCCAGTGGACCAGGTTGCCCAGGCCGTAACCGACCGCAAAGCAGCAGCCCGAGAGCACGCCCTGCACCAGTTCGGTGCGCGGCAGCAGCGAGGGGGTCAGCGACAGGGCAAAGAAGATCGACCCGACCAGCAGACCCGGCGGGGAGAGGTGATAGGCCACGCTATCCCAGACGGCATTGCCCCAACGGCTCCAACGAAGCTGATCTGGCGAGGGGATGTTGGTCATGCAGAGAGGGTGCCGCTGCGAGGGTGGATGGTCAATGGGTTGGGCGATGCGATTGATGGAGGATGCTATGTCGATTGCCCAGGAAGATGGACCACCCGGTCAAGCCGGTTGGTGACGAAGGGGGAGGCACAAAGGCTCCCCCCAAGCGTCATTGCCCGGCTTGACCGGGCAATCCATTTCGCCGGTGTCGCAGAAAGCTGGCTGGGCACAATTGTCCCGGCGGGTCGGCAACGCGTCTCCCCTGCCCTATATTGCAGGCAGGAGAATCGCCCTTGCCCATCCGCCAACTGCCCGAAGACCTGATCAACCGCATTGCCGCCGGCGAGGTGGTGGAGCGGCCTGCCAGCGTGGTCAAGGAACTGGTGGAAAATTCCATCGATGCCGGGGCACGGCGCATTACCGTGAGCACGGCCAATGGCGGCATGGACCTGATCCGTATCGCCGATGACGGGCACGGCATGGACCGGGAGGACCTGCTGCTGAGCGTGGAGCGGCACGCGACCAGCAAGCTCAGTGCCGACGATCTCGACGATATCCGGACGCTCGGTTTTCGCGGCGAGGCACTGGCATCGATCGGCTCGGTGGCGCGGCTTTCCGTGGCATCGCGCCCGGCCGATGCCGAAAGCGGGCTCGTCATCGTGGTCGACAATGGAAGGCGCACCGGCCCGGTGCCGCAGGCGATGAACCGCGGCACCGTCATCGAGGTGAAGGACCTCTTTGCGCAGGTGCCGGCGCGGCGGAAATTCCTGAAGAGCGCGCGGGCGGAAACCGCCGCCATCACCGATGTGATGAAGCGCCTGGCCATGGCCAATCCGGAAATCCACTTTGTGCTCGAAGGCACCGACCGCACCGCGTCGAACTGGCCCGCGGTGAGCGGCGAAGGCGCACTGGCGGCGCGGCTGGGCCAGGTGATGGGCGGCGATTTCATCGATAATGCCGTGACCCTCGCCACCGCGCGGCACGGCATCGTGGTCGCCGGCATGGCCGGGCTGCCGACCTATACGCGGGCCAATTCACTCAGCCAGTTCTACTTCGTCAACGGCCGCTCGGTGCGCGACAAGGTGCTGGTGGGGGCGGTGCGCGCGGCCTATGCCGACTATACTTTCCGCGACCGCTTTCCGGTCGTCTCGCTCTACATCGCCATCGACCCGGCCGAGGTGGACGTCAACGTGCACCCGGCCAAGGCGGAGCTGCGTTTCCGCGACCAGGGGGCGGTGCGCGGAGCCGTCATCCGCGCCATCGGCATGGCGCTGGCGGCCGCCGGGTTCAAGGCATCGACCAGCGTGGCCGAGGATATTCTGGGCGCCTTCACCGCGCCGGAACTGGCCGAACCGGCAGCCCCTGCCCCCCTGGCGCCGGCGGGGGGCGGATACCAGCCGCAGCGCCTGAGCTTTGCCAACGAGCGCGCGCCGCTGAGTTTCGACCGGTCTCCAGGACGCCTCGCCGGCTTTACCGAACCCAGCGCCCGAGTGGAGCGGTTCGAACCAACTGCAGAAGTCGCCGACTATCCGCTGGGCACGGCGCGGGCGCAGATGTTCGACAATTACATCATCGCCCAGAATGGCGACGGATTGCTGCTGGTGGACCAGCATGCGGCGCATGAACGGCTGGTCTATGAGCGGTTCAAGGCGCAACTGGCCTCGGGGCCGGTCCCCAGCCAGGCGCAGCTCATTCCCGTCATCATCGAGTTGCCGGAGGAGGACTGCTCCCGACTCGAAGAGGCGGCGCCGGAACTGGAGCGCTTCGGGCTTTATCTCGATCGCTTCGGGCCGCGCGCCATCGCCGTGCGCGAAACCCCTGCCCTTCTGGGCAATAGCGATATTTCGGGCCTGGTGCGCGACCTGGCCGATGGCCTTGCGGAATGGGACAGCGCTGCGGCGCTGACCGACCGGATGGAAGCGATCATCGGCCGCATGGCCTGCCACGGTTCGGTGCGCTCGGGGCGGCGGCTCCGGGTGGACGAAATGAACGCGCTGCTCCGCGACATGGAGGCAACGCCCCATTCGGGCCAGTGCATCCATGGGCGGCCGACCTATGTGGAGCTCAAGAAGGGCGATATCGAGCGCCTGTTCGGACGGAGCCGGTGAATTCGAAGCTGACCAGGAACGACCTGTCGCACCTTCGTCATCACCCGGCTTGACCGGGTGATCCATGCCGTCGCGGGCGCGGAAGCGTGGATTGCCCGGTCAAGCCGGGCAATGACGAAGGAATGGAAGGCACAGCGACCGCCGCCACTGTGGAGAAGACATTATGACCTCAGGCATTCACCACGTCACCCTGATCACCAAGGACGTGCAGGCCAATGTCGATTTCTATGTCGGCTTTCTGGGGCTGCGGCTGGTCAAGCGCACCGGCGGCTATGAAGATGCGCGGCAGTTACATCTGTTTTATGGCGACCATGACGCGACACCGGGTTCGCTGATCACCTTTCTCGTCTGGCAAGGCGGCTCGTCGGGCCAGGCCGGGGCCGGACAGGTCAGCGAAGTGGCGCTGGCCGTGGCGCCGGGCTCGGTGGGCTATTGGCTGGAACGGGCGCTGACGCATCAGGCCAGGGTCGAGGGGACCGGGCAGGAATTCGGCGAGACGGTCTTGCGGCTGCGCGACCCGGATGGGGTTGTGGTCAAGTTGGTCAGCGCCGATGTGCCCGCCCTTGCCATGCCCGGGAGCGATATCCCGGCCGAGCATCGGATCCGGCGCATTCGCGGCGTGACGCTGCTCTCGGAAGTGCCGGAGGAGACGGTGGATTTCGTCACCCGCTATTTCGGCTATGTGGAGGCCCGGAGCGAGGGCCCGATAAGGCGGCTCCGGTCCGACAGCGGCGATGTGCTGGACATAAGGGATGCCGGCGGCTTTTGGCCCGGCGCGCCGGGCACCGGCACGGCGGATCATGTGGCGCTGCGGGCGGTGGATGCCGATGAGGTGAAGCGCGTCGAGGCGGCGCTGCGACAGCGCAATTCGAGCCTCACCAACCTTCACGACCGCAACTATTTCACGTCGCTCTATGTGCGCGAGCCGGGCGGCACGCTGATCGAAATGGCCAGCGACGGGCCGGGCTTCACGCTGGACGAGACTGTGGACACACTGGGCACGACCCTGTTCATGCCGCCCAACACGCCGGACGCGGAGGCGCTCAAGGTGATGCTGCCGCAGTTCAGCCTGCCGGGCGAAGAGCGCGTCGTTTATCGCGACCTGATCTACGACCACCGCTTCTTCACGCCGGACAGGCCTGACGGGACCACGCTGGCGCTGCTGCACGGCACGGGCGGCGACGAAATGGACCTGATGCCGCTGGCGCACAAGGCGGCGCCGCGGGCGACCCTGCTGGGCATCAGGGGCCGCAGCACGGAAAGCGGCACGCGCCGCTGGTTCCGCAGCTTCGGACCGGCCATTTTCGACCAGAAGGACATCCGCTTCGAGGCCGGGGCGCTGGCCGCCTTTTTCGAGGAGGCGCGCGGCGCCTATGGGATCGACGCGACGCACCTGGCGGGGCTGGGTTATTCCAACGGCGCCAATCTCCTAGGTGCCGCCATGCTGCTGCAGCCCGGCATCGTGCGGCGGGCAGTGTTGCTGCGGCCGGCCATGGTGCTCGACGAAGCGCCGGGCCTGGACCTTTCAGGCACTGCCGTGCTGATCCTACTGGGAGAGACGGACGCCTTCCGCCTAGCGGGCGAAAGGCTGGCGGACGTCTTGCGGGAAGCCGGGGCCGAGGTCACTGTCGAGCGGGTGACGGGCGGGCACGAATTGACTGACTCGGATGCGGCAATGATAGGGGGCTGGATCAACCACTAGGGTTGTCGACCGCCTAAGCCGCCTTCGGCCCGACATAGCGCGACTGCGGACGGATCAGGCGGCCGGTTTCGATCTGCTCGTGGGCATGGGCGACCCAGCCGCCGACGCGGCCGGCAGCAAAGACGCCGGTAAAGGCGTCGCGCGGAAAACCTAGGGCCTCGAGCAAGAGAGCCGTGAAGTATTCGACATTGGTTTCGAGAACCCGGTCGGGCTTGGCCGCGCGCAGGGCCGTGAGCGCATCGCGCTCGATGGCCTCGGCCAGCGCCAGCCGAGCGGCATCCATGCCGCCGGCGGCGCCGAGGCGGCCGAGGGCGCTCTTGAGCGCATCGGCGCGCGGATCGCGCACGCGATAGATGCGGTGACCGAAGCCCATCAGCCGCTCGCCGCGGCCCAGCGCCGCCTCGATCCAACGCGCGGCATTGGCGGGCGTGCCGATGGCATCGAGCATGTCGAGCACTGGCCCGGGCGCCCCGCCATGCAGCGGTCCCTTGAGCGCGCCGAGGGCCGCGAGCACGGCAGACGCATAGCCGGCGCGGGTGGACGCGACGACGCGGGCGGTGAAGGTCGAGGCATTGAGGCCATGGTCGGACACGGTGACGAGATAGGTATCGAGCGCCCTGACCGCCTCGGGCGCGGGCTGGGCGCCGGTCAACATGGCCAGCATGTCCTCGGCATGGCCGCGACCGGCATGGGGTGGCACGGGGGCCTTGCCAGCGCGGGCGCGGACCAGCGCCGGGACAAAGACGGCGGGCGCCGCGATCTGCAGCAGGGCGGCAGAGCGATCCTCGCCATCGGGCAGGCGCGCCATCAGCGCGCGCAGGGCCTCGGTGACCGAAAGGCGCAGGAGGCCGCCGTCGATATGGGCCGTCTGCTGGAAGGCCAGCATGCGGGCCTGACCCAGCTCGGCACGAATGGCCTCGGCGCTGGGGAAAAGCAGTTCGGGCAGCAGCAAAGCCAGCACGTCCTCATAGCCCACCTGCCCCGCAAGGCTGTCGAGGCTATGGCCGCAGATCACCAGAAGCCCATTGGCGCCATCGACTTCGCTGAGGCGGGTTTCGGCGGCTATGACGTCATCGAGGCCGGACATGTTGCTTCTCCTTGGTATTTTGACTGCTTTCGTCGCGGCGCAGACCGCAAAACCGTTGCCACTTCTGCTGGAAACGCTCTAAGGTTCCAGCCAATCAAGATTGACGTCAATCTTGACGCCAAAGATCAATGCGAGGCGGCGATGAACTGGCTGACGGCAGAAGAGGCGCTGGCGCGACTGGGTACCAAGCCGCAGACGCTTTATGCCAATGTCAGCCGCGGGCGGATCACGGCGCGTCCCGATCCCGACGATCCGCGCAAGAGCCTTTATCGGCAGGACGATGTGGAGCGGCTGGCCAACCGGCCGCAGGGGCGGCGGCCGGCGCGAACGGTGGCGGCAGAAAGCATTGCCTGGGGCGAGCCGGTGCTGGAAACCAGCATTGCCACGGTGGCCGACGGGCGCCTGCTTTATCGCGGCCAGGACGCGGTGACGCTGGCGGAAACGGCGACCCTGGGCGCGGTGGCGCGCCTGCTCTGGGGCTCGGCGACGGAGGTGGACTTTGCCGGGCGCGCGCGGGCTCGCTCGCCGGGCATGACGGCCGCTTACCAGGCCGTGGCGGAACTGGCGGCCACCGACATGCCGGCCGCCGGCCGCAATCGCGCGGTATTGCTGGCCGACGCGGCTCGGACGGTTTCGTTTCTGGCAGGCGCCCTCGCCGCACCCGGCACCATGCCGGCGCATCATCGCCTGGCGCAGCAATGGGGGCGACCCGAGGCCGCCGATCCGCTCCGCCGCGCGCTGGTGCTGCTGGCGGAACACGAGCTCAACGCCTCGACCTTTGCCGCCCGGGTCACGGCGTCGACCGGCGCGCCTCTCTCGGCGGCGGTGCTGGCCGGCCTCGCTGCGCTCAGCGGACCACTGCATGGGACGGCAAGCCAGAGCATGGCGGGCCTGGTCGAGGCAGCCCGGCGGCAGGGGGCGACGCTGGCGATCGGCGCGCATCTGCGACAGGGCAACGCCCTGCCCTGCTTCGGGCACAAGCTCTATCCCGATGGCGACGTGCGCGCCGGGGCGCTGATGGCTGCGTTCACCCTGCCGCCGGTATTTGCGGAATTGGCCGAGGCGGGAGAGCGTCTCAGCGGCGAAAAACCCAATATCGACTTTGCGCTCGCCGCCTTGGTGGGGGCTTACGACCTACCAGCCGATGCGCCATTGCAGATTTTTGCGCTGGCGCGATCGGTCGGCTGGCTGGCCCATGCGCTGGAGCAGATCGAGACGGGCACGCTGATCCGGCCGCGGGCAAGGTATGTAGGCACAGAGCCGACCCGATAGGGGGATCGGTCGCTGGTCCAAATAGAGGCAAGTCAAAAAGGTTAACAAACCCCTATCGACTCTTCGATTTGTTCATGCAATGTTCCTCATGAACAAAGTAGGAACTTGCCATGCGTCAATGGCTGTTGGGGTTTGCCTTTCTTGTGTTTTCTTGTCTTCCTACGCTGGCCGATGACTGGCTCAAGGCGCTGCTGCTGTTCGATGCAGGGCGCTACGAGGAGCCGATTGCCTTGCTGACGCCGCTGGCCGATGCAGGCGACCTCGGGGCGCAGGAAATCCTTTATGCCGCCTATAGAAATGGCTATGGCGTGGCAGTGGACGACGCGGCAGCGGTCCGCTGGCTCGAAAAGAGCGTCGCGCAAGGCGCGCCGACGGCGCAGGCCGCCATGGCGCACCACTACCTCGAGGGGCGCGGGGTTGCGATGGATTCGCAGAAGGCCGTGCATTGGTTCACGCTGGCGGCGCAGCAGGGTTATGCGCCGGCCATCCACAACCTTGCCGTGCTGACGCTGGCCGGACGCGGCGTGCCCGCCGATGCCGAGGAAGGGTGGCGGCTGCTCACCTGGGCCGCCGAGCTGGACAATCCGGATGCCTTGTTCACCGTAGGACTGGATCGCCTGTCACGGGCCGGGGACGGCGCTGCCTTCGACCTTGCCCTGGCTGACTTGAGACGCGCGGCGCAATTGGGCCAGCGCGAGGCGCATGCCGTGCTGGGCCAGCTCTATGCGGATTTCGTGGAGGCCCCGCATCACCTGGTTCTCTCGGCTTTTCACTACCAGATGGCTGCCGATGCGGGATGCGTGGATGCCGTCGCGGCCGCCGATGTGGCGGCTGCCCGCCTCTCGACGGACGAGGTCGAGACCCTCGCCTACAATCTCGACAAATGGCAGGTCGAAATCGATCCGCGCGACCCGCAGCCGGCGCCCGCAACCTGCCTGGGCAGCTAGACTACTGGACTGGGCTGCGGATCGATGACCGCGGCCCCATGACCAGATCAGAATTTTCATCAGAGGGGGACTTTGCCATGCGTCAATGGCTCGTCGGGCTTGCCTGCATTTTCTGTTCTTCCGCCCCTGTCTTGGCCGAGCATCGGACGGCCATCGGACCGGCCGATCAGGAGAGCAGTAGCGGGGATATCGCCCTCTACCACCCCCTGGCCCTGGTGCCGGACTGTCTCGATATCCGCACAGCCGGGACCGGACGACCGCCGCATCCGGGGATCGAATCCAAGGAGCCCAGGATCGATATCTGGGTGCCGGAACCGCATCCGCACAATCCGCGGCCCGCACCGACCGGTTGCATGGCCGGTTAAGGTGTGCGTCCGGCCCGGAGCAGAGCGTCGAACTGCCTTCTAACCGAACACGCTTGCGCCCTTGTCGGCCAGGCCGACCATGGCGCGGAAGCCGGCAAAGAGTTCGCGGCCCATGCCAAAATGCTGGGAGCGGAGGTCTTCGGTGGCCGGGGTGCGGGAGAAGAATTCCTTCTCGTCGCCAAGGAAGGTCAGCGTGCCCTCGTTGGCGTCAAGGCGGATCAGGTCGCCATCGCGGATCTTGCTGATCGGGCCGCCATCGACCGCTTCCGGGGTCATGTGGATGGCGGCGGGCACCTTGCCCGAGGCGCCGGACATGCGCCCGTCGGTCACCAAGGCCACCTTGAAGCCGCGACCCTGCAGGACGCTCAGCGGCGGAGTGAGGTTGTGCAGCTCGGGCATGCCGAGCGCCTTGGGGCCGGAGAAGCGCACCACGGCGATCATGTCGCCATCGAGCTCGCCGGCCTTGAAGGCGCGCTGCAGCCCTTCCTGGCCGTGGAAGACGCGGGCACGGGCCTCGATGACGCGATGCTCGTCCTTGACGGCCGAGACTTTTATGACGGATCGGCCGAGATTGCCCGAGAGAAGCTTGAGGCCGCCGGTCTGCTGGAAGGGTTCCCTGACGCCGGTGAGCACCTTGGGCAGCGCGCTTTCTTCGGGCGACGGCTCGAAGGCGAGGCCGCCCGCTTCGCCGAGCTTGGCTTCCACCGTGTAGCCGGAGAGGCCCGTGCCCCAGACGGTCTTGACGTCCTCATGGAGGTAACCGCCCGCGAGGAGTTCCTTGATGAGGAAACCCATGCCGCCGGCGGCGTGGAAGTGGTTCACGTCGGCCACGCCGTTGGGATAGACGCGGGCCAGAAGCGGCGTCGCGTCCGAGAGATCGCTCATGTCGTCCCAGGTGATCTGGATGCCGGCGGCCGCCGCCATGGCGATCAGGTGCATGGTGTGGTTGGTCGAACCGCCCGTGGCATGGAGGCCGACGAGGCCGTTGACGAAGGCCTTTTCATCCAGGATGTGGCCGATGGGCGTATAGTTGTTTCCAAGGCTCGTGAGCGACAAAGCGCGCTTGGTCGCCTCGCGGGTCAGCGCATCGCGCAGCGGCGTGCCGGGATTGACGAAGCTGGCGCCGGGCAGGTGCAGGCCCATGATTTCCATGAGCATCTGGTTGGAGTTGGCGGTGCCGTAGAAGGTGCAGGTGCCGGGCGAATGGTAGGACTTGCTCTCGGCTTCGAGCAGTTCCGCCCGGCCCACCTTGCCCTCGGCATAGAGCTGGCGGACCTTGCTCTTTTCGTCATTCGGGATGCCCGAGGGCATGGGGCCGGCCGGGATGAACACCGCCGGCAGGTGGCCAAAGGCCAGCGCGCCGATGACAAGGCCGGGCACGATCTTGTCGCAGATGCCGAGATAGACGGCGGCATCGAACATATTGTGCGACAGGGCGATGGCCGTCGACATGGCGATGACGTCGCGGCTGAACAGCGAGAGATCCATGCCCGGCTGACCCTGGGTGACGCCGTCGCACATGGCCGGGACGCCGCCCGCCACCTGCGCCGTGGCGCCGATCTCGCGGGCCGCTTCCTTGATGATGTCAGGGTAGAACTGATAGGGCTGATGGGCGCTCAGCATGTCGTTGTAGCTGGTGACGATCCCGAGGTTCAGCGCCTTGTTGCCGGCAATGGCGGCCTTTTCGGCCGGGGAACAGGCGGCGAAGCCGTGGGCCAGGTTGCCGCAGGAGAGCGCGGCCCGATAGACGCCCTGTTCCTTGGCAGCATCGAGGCGGTTGAGATAGTCGCGGCGACTGTCGCGGCTGCGCGCGGCAATGCGGTCGGTCACGTCCTGGATGGCCTGGCGGACGGTCATTGGCAGTCTCCAATAGTAGCGCGAGGACGCGCCAAAGGGGGGCCGCTGGCGCGGATAGGCCTCGCTATGATGACTGGCACCCGTGGCGGCCAGGGCGGTCGATTGGGGACCGCCCCAGGAGCTTCAGGGGGACCAGTAAACTGTGACCGGCGCGCCCGAGCGCAGCACGGCACGGATAGGCATGTCCTCGACCGGACCATCGGCCAGGGCCTTTTCCAGCACTGCAGCCTTTTCCTCGCCTTCGATGTGCAGATAAAGCCCATCGGTTTCGAGCAGGCGCGGCAGGGTGAAGGTGATGCGCGGCTCACCGGCGCCGGGGGCGCGGATGGCAAGGGTCGGGCCGGCGCCAGTAAGCGCGGCGTCGAGCGTGTCGCCACCGGGGAAGAACGAGGCCGTGTGACCGTCATTGCCCATGCCCAGGATCACCGCGGCAAAGGGCTTGGGCAGTTCGGCCATGAGGGCGTTGGTCTGGGCGACGGCGGCATCGGTCGGCTCGTCGCCGCCCGAATAGAGCGGGAAAAACCGAGCCACGGCGGCCGGGCCCTGCAGCATCTTCTCGTTGACCAGCAGCGCGTTGGATCGATCGTTGGTCTCGTCGACCCAGCGCTCGTCGACCAGGGTCACGACCACCTTGTCCCAGTCGATGCTCCGGGTCTTGCCCAGGGCGGCAAAGAATTTTCCGGGTGTCGAGCCGCCGCTGACGGCAATCGACGCCGTGCCGCGCTCGGCGATGGCGGCGTTGATGCGCTCCGCCACGGCTTCGGCCAGTTCCTTGGCCAGCGTGGACTTATCGGCAAAGCTGCGGCGGGTGAGGGTCATATTTTTATTCCTTTGGCACGCGAAGGCGGGCTGGCCCTTCGCCTCCCTCCCCCTGAGGGGAGGGACTGAGGGTGGGGGTCCGTCCGTAAGCCACAAGACCACCCCCTCCCCAGCTTCGCTAGGCCCCGGCCAAGCTGCGCTGCCCTCCCCTCAAGGGGGAGGGTGGGCGAAACCCAACCATCCGAGGCTAAAGCAAGCATCACGCGTTGTTGCCCTCGTACCAGGTGCGGCCGTCGCGCTCGATCAGGGCCACGGCGCCGCTGGGGCCCCAGGTGCCGGCAGTGTAGACCTGCGGCGGTTCGCTGGAGCGGTCCCAGGCTTCGCGGATGGGATCGACCCACATCCAGGCGGCCTCGAGTTCGTCGCGGCGCATGAAGAGGGTCTGGCTGCCGCGGATCACGTCCATCAGCAGGCGTTCATAGGCTTCCGGCGTGCGCTCGGTGAAGGTTTCCGCAAAGCTGAGGTTAAGCGGCACTTCGCGCAGGCGCATGCCACCGGGACCCGGATCCTTGATCATCATCATGAGCTTGACGCCCTCGTCGGGCTGCAGGCGGATGATGAGCTTATTGGCCTTGGGTGCGCCTTCGGCATGGTCGAAAATGGAATGCGGAATGGGCTTGAACTGGATGCAGATTTCCGAGACGCGCTCGGCCATGCGCTTGCCGGTGCGCAGATAGAAGGGCACGCCGGCCCAGCGCCAGTTGTCGATATGGGCCTTGAGGGCCACGAAGGTCTCGGTGCGGCTGCCCTTCTTGTCGTCGGGCAATTCGTCCTGGTAGGAGGCGACCGCAGCGGTTTCCGACTTGACGCCGCGATACTGGCCGCGGACGGTTTCCTTGGCGACTTCGCCATTGACGATGGGGCGCAGGGCGCGGAGCACCTTGAGCTTTTCGTCGCGCAGGGCATTGGCGTCGTCGCTGGCGGGCGGCTCCATGGCCACAAGGCAGAGCAACTGCAGCATGTGGTTCTGGATCATGTCCCGCAGGGCGCCGCTCTCGTCGTAATAGCCGCGCGTGCCGGCGCCGACGCTTTCGGCCACGGTGAGCTGCACGTGGTCGATATGGGCAGAGTTCCAGATCGGCTCGAACAGGGTATTGGCGAAGCGCAGGGCCAAGAGGTTCTGCACCGTCTCTTTGCCCAGATAGTGATCGATGCGGTAGACCTGATCTTCCTTGAAGATCTTGGCGACGCCGTCATTGATCTCGATGGACGAGCCGAGGTCGTGGCCCAGCGGCTTTTCGATGACGACGCGGGCGTCGCGGCGATAGAGCTTCTTGGCTTCGAGATATTCAGCGATGGGCTCGAAGAGGTCTGGTGCCACCGCCAGATAGAAGGCGCGCACCACCTTGGGATCGTCGCGCAGGGCCTTGCCCAGATCGCCCGATTCGTCGGGCTTGCTGGCATCGACCGGCACATAGGTGCAGATGGCGACGAAACGCTCGATGACGCTATCGTCCTGGTACGGCTTCTCCACGAACTGCTGTATCGCCTCGCGCACCGCCTTCTGGAAATCGGCTTCGCTGAGCTTGGAACGCGAGGCACCGATAATGCGGCTCTGCTCGTCGAACTGGCCGTCCTTGAAGCGATGATAGAGCGCCGGGATCAGCTTGCGCTTGGTCAGGTCGCCGGTGGCGCCGAACACCACATAGTCAAAAGGCTGGACGGGGATAATACGGCTGGACACGAGGATAAGTCCCTAGTTGGACGCGAAGTTCTGCCGGGCGAGGATGACCGCGCCGTGCAGGGGTTCGAATTTGGGCAGGGCGACGAAGGTGCCATAGTGCTGCTGGAGGCGCGGATAGAGCCGCTGCCCGAGGCCGCCGACAATGGCCATGACCTCGGCGCCGTGGGATTTGAACCAGCGCACATAGGCGTCGATATAGCCGAGCTGGGTATCGAGCAGTTTCAGCGCCACCGGATCGTTCTGTTCGAGATAGTCGAACCAGAGCGGCATGAGCTTGCCGAATTCGCCGGGCGCGCGGCCGATCAGGGCGTCGTCGCACCCTTCCGAGCCGTCATCGCTGAAAAGCTTGAGATCCATCTCGGTGGCAAAGGACCAGGTCATGATCGCCTGATTGTCGCCGCCGAGGGCCGCGGTTACCGCGCTCGTCAGCGGCGAGGCCTCGACCATGCCGTCATTTGCCTCGACCGCGTAGCGCACCAGCGCGCGGCCGAGAATGGCGCCGCTCATCTGGTCGCCGATATGAAAGCCCCAGCCGCCGGCCTGGTAGCGCGTGCCGTTGACGATGGACATGGCGGCAGAGCCGGTGCCGATGATGACCACGCCGCCTTCGCCGCCACCCAGGGCGCCGGCATGGGCGATGTCGATGTCGTCATAGACTTTCACCCCGGCAAAGGGCCAGGGCCGCGCGGCGAACTCGGCGCGGGCCGAATCCATGCGCCCGCCGGCCATGCCGAAACAGGCATAGGTGTTGGCGGCCTCGGCAAAGTCGATGCCGGCAGCCTCGAACACATCGCGGGCGCCATCGGTGATCGCCTTGTAGGCGGGGTCACCGCCATCGATCTGCAGGTTGGAGCGGCCGTTCTTGACCTCCGCCAGCGTCTCGAGATGTTCGTTGGCCAGTCGCACGCGGCAATTGGTGCCACCGCCATCAACGCCAAGGTAATATCGCGGCACGAAGGGCAACTCCGTCAATGGAATGGATGGGGACAGGCAAGGGACCTTGCTGCGCGCATCACACTAGGGGGTCATTTCGGCGCGGACCATAATGCGAAAGGCGCTAAGACGAAAGTAGTAGAGCCAAGAAAATGCAGGCTTCGCCCATCGCATCTGCATCGATTGCAGCCGCTGGGAGCCGGCACGCTGGAACGGCTTGCCGATCGCCCCCGTTGAAACCACACTGGCGGCGCACCCGGCCGCTCCGGCGGCACCCGAAAAAGGAACGGATGATGACACGACATTGCCTGGTTCTGGGCGGCGCGCGCTCGGGCAAAACGAGCTTTGCCGAACGCCTGGCACTGCGCGCCGGATCGCGGCCGGCCTATCTCGCCACCGCCAACATGCTGGACGACGAAATGCGCGACCGTGTGCGCAGCCACCAGGCCGGGCGCGGAGAGCGGTTCACCACCATCGAGGAGCCGGTGGAGCTCTCGCACATGATCATCAAGGCCGGAGCCACTCATGACGTGATCCTGGTCGATTGTCTGACGCTGTGGATCACCAACCTGCTGATTGCCAGCGAGGATGTGGCGACGGCGGTGAGCGAACTCTGCGCCACGCTGACCGAATTCAAGGCGGCCAAGGTGATTCTGGTGAGCAACGAGGTTGGTCTCGGCATCGTGCCCGACAATGCCATGGCCCGCACCTTCCGCGACCTGGCCGGCTCGGCGCATCAGCGGCTGGGCGAAATCTGCGACGACGTTTACTTCGTCGCCGCCGGCCTGCCGCTGACCATGAAGGGCGACGCGCCGCAGATGCCTAGCTGACCAGCATGATCAGCGCGACGAAGGCACTCACACCGAGCAACACGTCGAGCGTGCGCCGATAAAGCAGCAGCGCCAGCATGATGTCGCTTGGCGTAAGGCTGGCTTTCCCGTCGCCGAAGGCGGGCAGGTCGACCATCTCGCCGGCATAGGCGCGTGGGCCGCCGAGCTGGAAGCCGAGCGCGCCGGCAAAGGCGGCTTCGGGCCAGCCGGCATTGGGCGAATCGTGCCGGGGGGCATCGCTGCGGGCGATGGCCCAGGCCTTGCCGGGGCTGGCGCCGGGTACGAAAAAGCACGCAGCGGTGATGAGCACGGCACTGAGGCGGGCCGGGATCCAGTTGAGCACGTCGTCCAGCTTGGCCGCCGCCCAGCCATAGTCGCGGTAGCGGTCATTGCGGTGGCCGATCATGCTGTCGGCGGTGTTGACGGCCTTGTAGAGGGCGATGCCCGGCAGGCCGAAAAGCAGCAGGAAGAACCACGGCGCGACGACGCCGTCAGAGGTCGATTCGGCCAATGTCTCGATGGCCGCGCGGGCGACGCCGGCTTCGTCGAGGGTTTCGGGATCGCGGCCGACGACATGGCTCACCGCCTCGCGGCCGGCAGCGAGCGAGGCCCGCAGACCCTCGGCCACGGCGCCAACGGCGCGGCCAAGTTCCTTCTGCGCGAGAAATGCGGTGGCCACCAGCATTTCCACCAGCCAGCCGAGCGGAATCCACGACAAAACGGTGCGGATGCCCACGGTGACGATCAGCACCGAGAGCAGCAGCAGGCCGAGCGCCACGATGCCGGCGAGCCGGCGCTGGTCGGCGCTGCGATCGGGCGTGTTGAGACGGGTTTCGCAAAAGCTGATCAGCCTGCCGAACCACATGACCGGGTGGCCGATCGTATCGACCAGCCTTGGCGGGTAACCGACCTGGCGTTCGAGGGCGAGCGCCAGGGGGGAAATCAGCGGATCCAAGGATCAGGTCTCCAGCGTTTGAGCGAGGCCGAGCAAGCGGTCGATATCGATATGGGTTTCGAGATGGTTCGCCAAGCCATCGAGCGCAAGTTCGATTTCCGCCTCGAAAGCAAGGTCGGGGCTGGCGGCATTGCCGAGAAAGGCGCGGCGGAACGGGTCGGCGGAAAAGAGGCCGTGGAGATATGTGCCCATAACCCGGCCATCGGCGCTGATGGCGCCCTCGGGCGCGGCGCCGACCCGGGCAAAGGGGCGGGCCGTGTCGGGACCCGAAGTGACGCCCATATGCATGTGATAGCCCGAGAGCGGTTCGCCGGACGCGAGATGGGTCGCGGTTTCGAGGCGAAGCTGCTTGCTGGGCGCGAGCACGGTCTCGACATCGAGGAGGCCAAGGCCTTCGCTGGTGCCGGGCGGGCCTTCGATGCCGTCAGGGTCGGCAATGGTCTGGCCCAGCATTTGATAGCCGCCACAGATGCCGAGGATGCGGCCACCGGCGCGGTGATGGGCGAGGAGATCGATATCCCAGCCATTGGCGCGGAGAGCCGCGAGGTCGGCGCGGGTGGCCTTCGAGCCCGGCAGCAGGACGAGATCGGCGTCGCGCGGAACAGCCTCGCCCGGCTGTACCAGCGTCAGGCGTACGCCCGGCTCGGCGCGGAGCGGGTCGAGATCATCGAAATTGGCAATGCGCGGGAGGCGCAGGACCGCGATGTGGAAGGCGCCCTGCCCCGTAGTCAGATGCTCGAGCGCCAGTGCGTCTTCGGCGGGGAGTTTCGCCGCATCGGCAAAATGGGGGACAGGGCCGAAACTGGGCAAGCCCATGCGGGTCTCGAGGAAGGCCTTGCCGCTTTCGAACAAAGCCGGATCGCCGAAGAAGCGGTTGACGAGCGTCGCGCGGACCAGGGCCGCATCGGCGGGGTCGATGACATCGAGCGTGCCGACGAGAGAAGCGATGACGCCGCCACGATGGATGTCGCCGATCAGCACGACGGGCACATTGGCGGCGCGGGCAAAGCCGAAATTGGCGATGTCGCCGGGCCGCAAATTGACCTCGGAAGCGCTGCCGGCACCTTCGACGAGGACGACATCGGCGGTGGCCGCGAGTTCATGGAAGGCGCCGAGCACTTCGGGTAGGAGCTGGGCCCGATCGGCCCAATACTGGCGAGCGGAGAGGCTGGCGCGGCGCTGACCGCGGACGACCACCTGCGAGCCGGTTTCGCCTTCGGGCTTCAGGAGCACCGGGTTCATTGCCGTAACGGGGTCACGCCGCGCCGCGCGCGCCTGCAGCGCCTGGGCGCGGCCGATTTCGCCGCCATCCACGGTCACGGCAGCATTGTTGCTCATATTCTGCGGCTTGAACGGGGCGACGCGAAGACCGCGATTGCTGAGGGCGCGGCAGAGACCGGCGACGATCAGCGACTTGCCGACATCGGAGCCGATGCCCATGAACATGATGGCTTTCATGGAAGACCCCGCCATTCGCGCATAGCGCTCATGGCCTTCTTGCCTCCAATCGCGCCACTGGCGCGATTGGCCCTGCGGGACGGCACGAAGCCCATGAACATGATGGCTTTGGTCATTCGGTCCTTGGCACGCCAGCGCTTCAGTTCATCGTCATTGCCCGGCTTGTCCGGGCAATCCAGGCCCCCGCACCATCGCATGGACCACCGCGACAAGCCCGGTGGTTACGAAGGGGGCGACTTTCCGTTTCCAGTCAAGCAGATGTGCTATGGCGCAGCAATGACATGGGCATAAGAGCCCATGACGCGGCCGAGTTGTCCGCCCATGGGCTGTTGGCGGATGCCTTCGGCGTCGAGGGCTTCGAAGAGCGGGGGCAGGCCCGTTTGCTTTGCCGAGGAGTAGTGGAATTCGTGGCCGTGAAGGGCGGCGGGCCAGGGCAGCGCGCTGTCGTGCAGCAGTCGGCGATAGCCGAGGACGCGCTTGGGGCGGTCGATGCGGGTGGTCACCGGCAGCAGGCCCGCCATGGCGTGGCTGATGCCTGATTTGTCGACCAGCGCCTCGCCGAGCACCATGAAGCCCCCGCATTCGCCATAGATCAGCGCGTCGCGGTCACGGGCCGCACGGAGGCCGGCGTGGAAGACGGTGGCGGCGGCCAGGGCTGCGCCGTGAAGTTCGGGATAGCCGCCGGGCAGGAAAACCGCATCGGCGTCGGCCGCTGGCGCCTCGTCGGCGAGGGGCGAGAAAAAGCTCAGTTCAGCGCCTTGGGCACGCCAGCCATCCAGGAGATGCGGATAAAGAAAGGCGAAGGCGGCGTCGCGTGCGATGGACATGCGCTGGCCCAGTGGCGACAGGGTCTTTGGCAGGGCCTGTTCGGCGACGACCGGAGCAGCGAGGGACAGCAGCGCTTCGAGGTCGATGAAGTCGGCCACCGCTTCGGCGGCCGTGTCGAGAAAGGTCTCGAAGCCGCCGACCTCGCCGGGCAGGACGAGGCCGAGATGACGCTCGGGCAGGACGAACTCGTCGCGGCGCGGGATGGCACCGAGAAGCGGAATGCCGGTGGGCCTGAGCGCGGCAACCAGCATACGCTCATGGCGGGCGCTGGCCACGCGATTGAGGACCAGCCCGGCGATGCGTACGCCGGGGCGCCAATGCGCAAAGCCATGAACCAGCGCCGCCACCGACTGGCTCTGCCGATCGGCATCGACGACGAAGATCACCGGCAGGCCGAGCATTTCGGCGAGGTCGGCGGTGGAGCCCTGCCCGTCGGCGGCGGCATCGAAAAGGCCCATGACGCCTTCGACGACGAGGGCATCGGCGCCGGTGGCGTGCTGAGTGGCAAGGGCGCGGATCTGCTCCGGCGGCATGGCCCAGGGGTCGAGATTGATGGCCTCGCGCCCGGTCGCCCGGCCCAGAAAGGCCGGATCGATATAATCAGGGCCGGTCTTGGCGGGCGCCAGCACGAGGCCACGGCGGCGCAGGGCCGCAAGGAGGCCAAGGGTGATCGTGGTCTTGCCCGAGCCGGAACGCGGGGCGGCGATGATGAGGCCGCAAGGATCGCTCATTTCTCAAACCCCGCTCGACTGTCATCCCGGCCTTGAGCCGGGATCCATCTTGATATCTCAGGATGGGCCCCGGCCTTCGCCGGGGTGACATCCGTGGGTGTAGACGTGGTGGATGTACTATCCGAAGACATGTCGTCTCGCCTCTTCGACATACCAGTCGAGCCGGCCGCGATAGCGGGCGACGGGGCCGAGCACGACGATGGCGGGGGTCGGCAGCTCCAGGGGCTCGATGGCGGCGCCGAGGGTGGTTTCGTGGACGGATTGGATGGGCTGGGCCGTGTTGGACACCACGGTGAGTTCCTCGGCCTGCTCGCGCCCCGCAGCCAGCAATTGCGCGGCGATGGTGGGCAGATGCTTGACGGCCATGAACATGACGATCACCGGCGCCGCTCGCGCGACCGAATGCCAGTCGATGGCGCTGGGGACGGCGCCGGTCTCGTCGTGACCGGTGAGAAACAGCACGGTCTGGTTGGTATCGCGGTGGGTGATCGGCAGGCCGGCATAAGCGAGACCGCCGAGGCCGGAGGAAATGCCGGGGACAATGCGGAAGGGGATGCCGGCGCGCACCAGTTCCCCCGCTTCCTCGCCGCCACGGCCGAACATGAAGGGGTCGCCGCCCTTGAGCCGAAGCACGCGCTTGCCCTGGCGTGCGAGCTCGATGAGGCGGATGCTGATATCAGCCTGCTTGGGCGACGGCTTGCCGCCTCTTTTGCCGGCGGGAATGCGCTCGATATGCGCCGGAGCCAGCGCCAGGATTTCGGATGACACCAGCGCATCATGGACAATGACGTCAGCCTGCCCCAGGGCATGAAAGGCGAGCAGCGTCAGCAGGCCCGGTCCGCCGGGCCCGGCCCCGACCAGCCAGACGGAGCCGGGACGGAACGGCGGAAAATCGGCGGTGGCGAGCTGGGTGAGGTGAGCGTCAGACACCTGGGCTTCCCTCCATCACCGGGCCGCGCTCGGGCTTGACCCGAGGGCCAATACCAGCTTCCAGTGCGGTTGCGAGTGGCCTCGGGTCAAACCCGAGGGCGGCTCCGGGGGCGCGGAGACTACGGTTTCATGAAAATCCTGATCCTGGGCGGCACGGCCGAAGCGCGGCAGTTGGCTAACCGACTGGTCGGGATGGGCCACGATGTCATCACCTCGCTGGCCGGGCGCACGCAGGAACCGATCCTGCCCGAAGGCGGGCTGCGCATGGGGCCGTTCGGGGGCATTCCCGGCCTCTGCGCCTATATGCGGGCGGCAGGCATCGAGCGGCTGGTAGATGCCACCCATCCCTATGCCGGGCTGATTTCGATCAACGCCGTGGCGGCGGCCGAGGCGACCGGGGTGCGGCTCGTGCGCTACATGCGCCCGGCATGGGAGCCGCAGGCCGATTGGGTGCATGTGGGCTCGGCGCAGGAGGCGGCGGACGCCTTGCCGCCCGGCGCTGACGTATTGCTGACCACGGGCCATGGCGGGCTCGAAACCTTTCTCGAGCGCAGCGACTGTCACCTGCATGTGCGGGTGATCGAGGCGCCGCACATGGACCTGCCCGACCACGTTGATCTCGTCATCAGCCGTCCGCCCTACGGATTGGAGGACGAAAAGGCGCTGATGCGCCGTCATGGCATCACCCATCTGGTCACGAAGAATTCGGGCGGAGGGCAGACGGAGGCCAAGCTGGAGGCGGCGCGGCAACTGGGCGTGGTGGTGATCATGCTGGCGCGGCCCCATTATGGACCGGCGCTGGAAGTGGGCAGCGTCGATGCCGCGATCGAGGCACTGGACCTGCCCGGCATGTAAGCCGACAGCGCGCAGGTGCCATTGGCGCTGCGCCGCTTTTCGACGATGAGCGGACCAAAGGCCAGGGCCGCCGCTTCCGCCACGGCGGGCACATCGATCAGCGCGGCGACGCGCGGAGACGGATTGGGCACGCCGGAGGCCAGATCGTCGCGCGCCAGCGACAGGACGGGCACGGCAAGCTGCTCGGCCAGGGCCAGCAGCGCCGGGTGCCCGGCGCGGGCACTGAGCGTTGCGAGCGCGACGAGATCGTGGCGGCGATGGCTCGCGACGGCGAGGCAGGCATCGAGCAGGTCGAGGAGTTCAGCAGTGGTTGCGGCGGCACGAAGCCCGATGCCGGCGACTAGCCCGGGACGGTGCAAAGCTCGGTGGGCGGCGGGGCCGCCGAAAGGTTCAATCATCATCGCCTCGTCATGCGAGGCAGGTTCGCTCAAAAACCGGAACAGCCCCGGACTTGGTCCCGCAATTGGGTCGACCGCACCGGACTCTCTTCAGTTCCATCGGGGGAACGCTGCGCTGCAGAAGCTTTAGGCGTGGCAAAGCCCGTGGTCAATCAAGGGCTTGCGCCGCGGTTGCGACAGATGGAAATGCTTCTGAAAATCGTTTGCAAATACAAGCACTTGTCGTGTCGACCCGGCTCCGCTATGGCCTCCTGACGCAACGCCCGGAGGCAGCATGGCCGCCAACAAGACCCTTGCCATCGCCATGACCAGCATCCTCATCGGGCTGATCGTGCTCGGCCTCAAGGGGCTGGCATGGTGGCTGACCGGCTCGATAGCGCTTTATTCGGATGCCCTCGAATCCATCGTCAATGTGGTGACCGCCATCGGCGCACTGATTGCGGTGCGACTGGCGCAGCGGCCGGCCGACGCCACCCTGCCCTATGGCTATCACAAGGCCGAATATTTCTCGGCCGTGCTGGTCGGCGTCATGATCATCGTTGCGGCCATTCTGATCCTGCGCGAGGCGTTTTTCGGCTTCCTCGCGCCTGAACTGCCCGATGCCCCGGTGCAGGGTCTGGCGGTGAGCGGGATTGCGACCGTCATCAACCTCGTCTGGGCCGCCGTGCTGATCCGCGAAGGGCGCAAGGCACGCTCGCCGGCCATATCAGCCGATGGCAAGCATCTGATGACCGACGTCGTTTCCACCGGCGGCGTGCTGGTCGGGTTGGTGCTGGTCTTTGCCACCGGCATCGCCCAGCTCGATGCCGTGCTGGCGGCGTTGGTGGCACTCAACATTCTCTGGTCGGGCTGGGGCGTGATCCGCGACAGCGTCGGCGGGCTGATGGACGTGGCCGTGCCGCCCGAAACGCAGCGGACCATTCGCGAAGTGATCTCCGCCAATGCCGACGGGGCGCTGGAGGCCCATGACATCCGAACGCGGCAGGCGGGCAAGATGACCTTCATCGATTTTCACCTCGTCGTGCCCGGCACGATGACGGTCGAGGTGGCCCATGCCATCTGCGACGGGATCGAGGCCAAGCTGCGCGAGGCGGTCGAGGATGTGCAGATCAACATCCATGTCGAGCCCGAGGACAAGGCCAAGCACGCCGGGATCGTGGTGCTGTAGGCCGCTTGCGGCGCAGCGCGGATCACGGCAGATTCGAGCCATGCGCATTTTCGCCCTCGTGATCGCCGTCTTCTTCGCCTCCCCTGCCCTTGCGCAGTATTGGGGCCACTATGCCAATGAGCGTTTCGGCTATGAGATCGATGTGCCGCCCGGCTTCGAGGGGAGTGGCGAGAGCGACAATGGCGATGGGCAGGTGTTCTACCGGCTCGAGGCCGAGCAGCAACTGACAGTGTGGGGCGGGCACCTGCTCGAGGGTTTTGAAGCCGAAGCGGCGCAGCGCCAGGACCGGGCCAGCCAGGACAACTGGGGCATCAGCTATCAGGCGTCGACACCGCAATGGGCCGTGTTTTCGGGTCAGCGGGACCATCGCGTTCTCTACCAGCGCATGATCGCATTGTGCGACGGGGCGAGTTATGCGGGCTATGCGCTGGAATATAATGTCCGCGACCTGGCCGCCACCGACGCGGTCATCGATGGCCTCAACCGGTCGCTCGCGGCCAGCGACTGCTAGCTGCTGGCCCGGCGCGACAGCCAGACGCCGGCAAAGCCGACGATCATCAGCGCAAGGCCCACCAGGGTCAGCGCCAGCACCATGCCCGATGGCACGAGGCCAAAGGCGCCGAGACCATAGAGCAGCACCATGGCGCCGCAGACCAGCGACAGGCCGCCAAGAAGCGTGATGAACATGGTCATGTGAGCCTCCCTCAGCAATGAGGAAGCGTCGCGCAAATCCGGGCCGGAAACAATAGCCGTGCGTCCCAGGCGCTGCCTAGAACTCGATGCCTTTCTGCGCCTTCACGCCGGCGCGGAAATGGTGCTTGATCTCGGTCATTTCGGTCACGAGATCGGCGATCTCGATGAGTTCGTCCTTGGCATTGCGTCCGGTGACGATGACATGCTTGTCCGCCGGTTTGTTGCGGAGCACCTCGACCACCTCGGCGATCGGCAGGTAGTCGTAACGCAGGCAGATATTTAACTCGTCGAGCAAGACCATGTCATAGCTGGGATCTGATATCAGCGCCTTGGCCTGCTCCCAGGCCTTGGCGGCGGCGGCGAGATCGCGCTGGCGGTCTGCGACGTCCCAGGTAAAGCCCTCGCCCATGGCGTTGATGGTCACCTGCTCGGGGAACTTATCGAGCACGGTGCGCTCCCCGGTGTTCCAGACGCCCTTGACGAACTGCACGACACCGACGCGCATGCCATTGCCCAGGGCGCGGAAGACCATGCCGAAGGCCGCCGTCGACTTGCCCTTGCCCTTGCCGGTATGTACGACGAGCAGGCCCTTTTCCGCGGTCTTGGTGGAGAGGATCTTGTCGCGCGCCGCCTTCTTCTTTTTCATCTTTTCGGCATGGTAGGCATCGCGCTCGGCCTCAGTCATGAGGTCGGTTTTCTTGAGCGCTTTTTCGGGCGTGTCGGTCACGGCGTGTCCTCCAGAAAGGCAAAGACGGAATTGGAGCGCGGAGACCACAGGCCTCGTTGTCGCGCCTCAAGGAATTTGGCGATCAGTTCGTCATAGCCATGGGCATTGACCGATTGCAGCCACTGGCGCACGGCATCGTCCTCGACGAAAGTCTCGAAGGCGAGGTCGAAGTGGTGGGTCTTCACCGCCCCCGTGGTCGCCGCGAAGGCGAACATGAAATCGACCGTGGCCACGATCTCGAAGGCGCCGCGATAGCCGTGGCGCATCATGCCCTCAATCCATTTTGGATTGACCACGCGCGAGCGCATGACGTGGCTGATCTCCTCGTCGAGCGTGCGAATGCGCGGATTGTCGGGGCGGGAATGATCGTTGTGATAGGCGGCGGGCTTCTGACCCGAGAGGGTTTCGGCGGCGACCGATAGCCCGCCCTCGAACTGGTAGTAATTGTCACTGTCGAGCAGGTCGTGCTCGCGATTGTCCTGATTGTGGATCACGGCTTCGATGGCGCCGAGGCGGGCGCGGAAGCGGTCCTGCAGCGGCGCGCCATGAGTGTTTGCGCCATAGCCATATTGGCCCCAGGCGAGGACCTGTTGCGCGAGGTCGGACTTGCCCGACCAGTTGCCGCTATCGATCAACTGGCCGAGGCCAGCGCCATAGGTGCCGGGTTTGGAGCCGAAAATGCGGGCGCCGGCTTCGAGCGCCGCCTCCGTCTCGGATTTTCCCCGGGCCATCAGACCCAGGGCTTCGGACCGCATGCGGGCGGCGATGGGATTGTCGTCCTCGGGTTCGTCCAGTGCGCCAATGGCACGCACGGCGCGATCGAAAAGGGCGATCTGGGCCGGGAAAGCGTCGCGGAAAAAGCCGGAAATCCTGAGCGTGACGTCGACGCGCGGGCGGCCGAGTTTGGCAAGCGGCACGATCTCGTAGCCGGAGACGCGGAGCGAACCGGGGTCCCAGGTGGGCCTGGCGCCGATCAGCGCCAGCGCCTGGGCGATATCATCGCCGCCGGTGCGCATATTGGCCGTGCCCCAGACGGAAAGTGCGGCGCTGCGCAGGTGGTGGCCATGATCCTGGAGGTGCCTGAGGACGAGGTTTTCCGCCGATTTCCGACCCAGTTCCCAGGCGCTGGGCGTGGGCACGGCGCGGGCATCGACGGAATAGAAATTGCGCCCCGTCGGCAGGACGTCGAGCCGCCCGCGCGAGGGCGCACCGGACGGGCCGGGGGCAATGAACTTGCCGTCGAGCGCAGCGAGGAAAGCGGCCATTTCCGCCGGGCCGGAGGCGGCAAGGCGGGGTTTTATCAGCGTGTCCACCGTGGCGAGAACGGCAGAGGTCGCGGACCAACTTTCGGGGCAAGCAAACGTGCCGGAGACCAAGTCGGCGGCGAGGTGTTCGAGGTGTTCGACCATGTCGCCCACTGTTCTGGCATCAGGGCGCCCGCTCCCCCACCCAGCCTCCGCCACAAGGGGGAAGGAGCTTGATCGGGGTTGTGGCCCCATCCACGGCTCGCCGAGCCTGGCCGTCAGCGGATCGAAGCCAAGCTTCAGATCATCGGCAAGGGCGCGGATCAGCGAGTTATCACCGGCGCCTTCCCCGCGTGGCACTCTGGCCAATGCGACGGCAAGGTCTCGCGCCATCCCGCCCTCTGGCGACGAACCGAAGACATGCAACCCGTCGCGTATCTGCGCTTCCTTCAAGTCACAGAGGAAGTTGTCGATCTTGATCAGGGCCTCGGTCTCGCTTTCGGGCAGGCCGATGTCCTGATCGAGGCGGCTGTCGCGGGTGAAATCGAGGATGCGGCGGCGAAGATCGGCGAGGCGGCGGCGATCCATGCCTGACGCGGCATAGTATTCGTCGAGCAGCGCCTCGAGATCTTTCAACGGCCCATAGGTCTCGGCGCGGGTGAGCGGCGGCACGAGGTGGTCGATGATGACCGCGCCGGTCCGGCGCTTCGCCTGCGTGCCTTCGCCCGGATCGTTGACGATGAAGGGATAAAGGTGCGGCAGTTGCCCCCAAAGGGCGTCGGGGTAGCAATCGGCATCGAGCGCCGCGGACTTGCCGGGCAGCCATTCGAGCGTGCCATGCTTGCCATTGTGGATGAGGGCATGGGCACCGAATTCGTGCCGCAGCCAGAGATAGGCGGCCAGGTAGGCATGGGGCGGCACGAGATACGGATCGTGGTAACTCGCGGTCTCGTCGAGCTGCCAGCCGCGCGCCGGCTGGAGCAGGATGACCACATTGCCGAAACGATGCGCCGGCAGATGGAAGGCATCTTCGCGGACGAAAGGATCTGTCACTGGATCACCCCAGCGGGCAGTGACGGCGCTGCGGATTTCCTCCGGCAGGGCGGCGAAAAGGGCGGCGTAGCGGGAGAGCGGGAGCACGGCATCGGACCGTCCGCGCCCGGGAGCGGCATTGGTCGGGCCAGATTGGAGGAGGGCGATAAGGTCGGGGCTTGACCTTGGATATGTGGAGCTTTCGACACCCCCGTCCCCTCCCCTCAAGGAGGAGGGGAGCGATGGAGTCGACAGGTCATACCCTGCTTGCTCCAGCGCCATCAGCATTCGCACCGTCGATTCCGGAGCGTCGTAGCCGACGCCGTTGGCGAGGCGGCCGTCGCGGATGGGATAGTTGGCGAGGACCATGGCGACGCGGCGGTCGGCGCGCGGCGTCATGCGCAGGCGGGCCCAGTTTTGCGCCAGGTCTACAGCGCGGCGAATGCCATCGCGGTCGGGAGCATAGGCGGCAAGCGGCACCTGGCAGCGGTCATGCCAGACGGCATCGGCCTTGTGACCCACCAGGAGTCCGCCGATGCGGCCATCCACTTCGGGCATGACCAGGTACATGGCCATGTCTTTCGACGAAAGCCCCTGCGGATCGGCCTGCCATTGTGCCAGGGAGCGACCGGACTGGATGAGCTGGATCACCGGCGCATCGGTGGCGGCGAAGGGGTTCGATTTTTCGTCGAGATCGGCGATGCCGAGCGCGAAGGCGGTCAGATTGAATATGGCCGCGGGCGGGAAGGCGGCGAGGGCGTTCTGCACGAAGCGGATGCAGGGCGCCTCCTTGAGCGAGGAGACCAAAAGCGGCACCGGGGCGAGGCCTCGGGATTCGAGTTCGGCGATCAGTGCCTCGAGGGTGGCGGTGCCGGCGCCTTCGAGGGCGGCGCGGTAGAAGAGGATGGGGATGTAGGGGCGTCCGAACGGTTTCTGTTCGTCGTCATCACCCGGCACGACCGGGTGGTCCATGGATTGCCCGGTCAAGCCGGGCAATGACGAAAGAAACGACAGTGTTGAATGAAGCCCCCGCAGACCCGTCTCGTCGGTCATGCCTGACTTCGGGTGCCAGAGGCCGAAGCGGGGGAAGGGTTTTATTTCCCAAGAAGAAAGAGACCCCTCATCCGCCCTTCGGGCACCTTCTCCCTCAAGGGGAGAAGGGAATGGAGCGGTTAGTTTTGCGAATGCCCTCAGGATCGCGTCGGCATTATCGGGGCCTCCGGCGACGAAGAGACGGTGGAGCGCGGTCCAGTCATCGGGGTGGATGGTCGAGCGCGACTGCAGGATCGGGTCGGGATTGGCGTCGCCGGGAAGGAGCACCAGCGGGAGGCCCTTGTTGGCGCAGAGGGCGGTCAGTTCGTCGACGCCATACTGGAAATAGGCCGCGCCGCCGATGAGGCGCAGGACGACGAGTTTCGCATGGACGACGGTTTTCTCCAGCCACATGTCGACCGAGAGATTATTGGACAGCCGCAGCGTGTTGGCGAGGCGGAGGCCCTCCTCCCCTGCCCGGTCGGCAGCACCGGCGAGCAGCGCCAGTTCGCTGTCGGCGGAAGAGGCAAAGACGATGTCGCCCGGTTTCTGGGCAAGATCGATGGCCTCGCCCTCCTGCTGGATGGCGCCGGCCTGGGCCGAGAGCAGATGCATCAGGCCGGCCTCGGCCGGAACGGCATGGCGGTGACTGCCAGGGCCACAGCGCCCACGAGGGCACCCATGGCCACAATGGGGAAGGCGAAGATGACCTGCCGCTCGAATGCCGAGGTGGTGAGGGTGACGCCAAGAGCGCCACAGAGGGCTCCGATCAGGAGGCAGGCGAGGAGGAAGAGCGGCCAGGGCATGCTGTGGATACGGGGGTACGCAAGCCAGTAGACGATGGCGGCAAGCACGGCCGGAACGAAACCGAGCAGGTAGCTGAAGGTCACCAGGAACGCAGCCACACCGGCATATTCTTCCGGATAGACCGAGGGCGTATCGAGGATGAATTGCGGGGCGACGAGCGCAAAGGCCCCCACCAGCGGGCCGAGCAGGACGATGGCCGCGAGGCGGCCTTTTCCGGGACGGGGAACGCTGGCGGGGGTGTCGGTCATGCGGCGGCCTGCCGGAGGCTCTGGGTAATGGCGGCGCGATCGAGCGGGCTTTCGCCGATCACCACCAGCGAGGTGACCTTGGCTTCGCCAGGCTTCCAGGGCCGGTCGAAATAGGCCGTCACCCTGGGCCCCACGGCCTGAATGGCGAGGCGGGCGGCAGCGCCGGGCACGGCGGCAAAGCCCTTCAGCCGCAGCACGTCATGCGAGCGGATTGCCTCTTCGATGGTGGCGAGCAGGTGATCCTTGCCCCGGATGCTATCGAGGGTGAGCGAAAAGCTGTCGAAGTCGTCATGCTCGTGGGTTTCGCCGCCATGCTCCAGCTCATGATGGCTGGGGCGGTTGGCGATGTCGTCTTCCGAGGACATGCCGAGACCGAGCAGCGCCGCGATATCGACATGGCCATTGGCGGCGCGGACGATGCCGACGCCGGGACGGAGCTCGGCGCGGATGTTCTGCTCGACCTTTTCGAGCGTCGCTGCGTCGACGAGATCGGTCTTGTTGATGATGACCATGTCGGCGGCCGAGAGCTGGTCCTCGAAGAGCTCGCCCAGGGGCGTCTCGTGGTCGAGCATTTCGTCCTGCCGGCGCTGGGCATCGACGGCGGCCTCGTCGCTGGCAAAGCGGCCCTCGGAGAGCGCAGCCGCGTCGGCGACGGTGACGACGCCGTCGATGGTCACCTGCGCCTTGATCTCGGGCCAGTTGAAGGCGCGGATCAGTGGCTGCGGCAAGGCCAGGCCCGAGGTTTCGATGACGATGTGATCGAACTTGTCCTCGCGGGCCAGCAGCGCCTGCATGGTCGGGATGAACTCGTCGGCCACGGTGCAGCAGATGCAGCCATTGGAGAGCTCGACCATGTCCTCTTCGCGGCAGGTCTCGTCGCCGCAGCCGGCAAGGATATCCTTGTCGACGCCCAGATCGCCGAACTCGTTGATGATGAGGGCAATGCGCTTGCCCTTGGGAGCGTGCGCCAGCATGTGGCGCACGAGAGTGGTCTTGCCGGCGCCGAGGAAGCCGGTGATGACCGTGGTGGGGATTTTTGCCGTCATGCGCGGGCTCCGGAGGGGATAGCGGCCGGGCGAGCGGCCAGATAATCGGCCATTCGGCCAAAGGCGAGGCCGAGCACCACCCAGAAGATGGCGCCATTGTAGAGCACGGCCGACACGAATTCGGCAGTCATGCGCGGCGGCACGCCCGTCGGATCATCGGGCGCCTGCGGTGCGGCGATGAGGTGCGGCAGGAGGATCAGCGCAACGGCCAGGGCCAGCGCCCAGGGCGCGCGGAACTTTGCGACGATGATGAAGGCAGCGCCGGTCGAAATGGCCGCGGTGAACCACCAGATCTGCCGGGCCAGCGTATCGGCCACCGGCATGCCGGGCATGCCCGGCGGCAGGCCGAGCGCGGGCGCCAGGGTGAAAGCGGCAAAGCCGGCAAAGCCCCAGTAGAGCCCATTGGCGAAGGTGACCGGCAGATTGAAGACGACGGACACGGCGCCGATGATCAGCGCATAGCCGGCGGCCATCAGCACATTGGCCAGCACGGTATAGGCCGTGCGCTCGAAGCCATCCTGCGGCATCCACTCGTCTTCGCCATGGTCGTGCGCGGTGGCAGCGGTGGCCTCGTCATGCGCAGGCGCTTCGCCTTCGGCGTGGACATGGGTCTCGCCCGAGCCCTCGAAACTTTCGGCGGCAAAGATCAGCGGCGTGACGCGCCAGGCCTGGAAGGCGGACGTAACAAGGCCAGCACAAAGGGCTGCGACCAGCGCAGCAAGAAACAGATTACGGAACATTTTTCCTCATTCCCCAAAAGGCGCCCATGCGGCGCCGGGCCCCGCCTCAGTGGCAGGGGAAGCCCATGGCGTGGCGGGTGTCATGCGCACCATTGTGCAGGCGGAAATCGCCGGCAAAGCCAGTGCCCACGAGCAGGGTCAGGCCCAACAACAGCGCCAGAGCACCAGCGACGAGACGCTGGGACAGGGATATGGAAGAAACACCGGTGGAAACGGCAGACGTATTCATATGGCACCCTCCGTGCACGGAATAGGAACGGGCCTCATAGCCCGGCTCTTCCTGATCGCTCAGGGCAAGGGCAGGTCTCCTGGCTCACGGTGAATACAGCGCCCTCGCCTTCCCCGACACCCCTGGTGCCGAGTGGCATAATTGAGAGCGCCCACCGCTAACAGTTGCGGGGGCAGCCACGGATTTGGTCCCTGATGGGTACGCCGCACCGTGTTCCCTATTAATCCCCATGCGCCTCTGGCGCGCGGGGAACCTTTGCGAGGATCAGGATTACGCCTGCGGGAGGGATCGGGTCAATCGCGGAAATCGGGATGCGGATAGCCCAGCGACACGCCATAGACATAGGCGCCGACCGTTTCGAGTAGCGGCTCGGTGGATTGCAGCTCGCGGTCGCCATAGATGGCGTCGGTATTGACCTTGACCGGTTCGTCGCCCGGGCTGAAACGCAGCGACAGGTAGCAGCCGCCGGGCAGGTCGGACAGAGCGCCACTCTTGAAGCCGGCATAACCGCCGTAGTCCCAGCCGAAGCCATTGAGCGCAAAGGGTTCGCCGTTGATTTCGGCTACTTCGGCGACGGTCATGCCCTGGCGCACCCCACCCGGAGCGGCAAGGTTGGGCGGCAGGTCGACATTGCCCAGGCCCTCGCGCTTCTCCTCGTCCCACCAGGAGAATTCGAGCATGCGCTCGGGATCGTCGGGGAAGACGCGGGTGCCCAGCATTTCGGTGCCCTCGGGGCCAGGCACGGTGCCGGTCCAGACATTTTCCGCGCCATAGATCTCGATGAGGCGCGCCTCGGAACTGTCGATGGCGAAGGCACCCTCGCAGGCGACCTCCTCGCGCGGCGGCTTTTCCTTGGCGGCAACAGGGGAAAGGGCGAGAGGCAGGACGAGTGCGGCAAGCAGCAGGCGGGCGGGCATCGATCGGGTCTCCTCGGGACGCGCCAGATTGGCGCAGCTTGTGACGCCCGACAAGAAGCGACTCGCGATATGAACGGGGCCTGAAGACAGGAGACCGAGATGAAGCCCATTACGTTCAGCCGCGAAGAGACCAAGGCCATCGTGGGGGAAATCCAGGACTATTTCCGGCTGGAGCTGGACCAGACCATCGGCGCCATTCCGGCGGAAATGCTGATGCAGTTCTTCGCTGAGAAAATGGGCGCCTATTTCTATAATCGCGGCCTCTATGACGCGCAGACGCTGGTGCGCAAGACGATGGACGAGGTCAGCGACGAAATCTTCGGCCTCGAGCAACCGACCAAGCACTTGCGCTGAGGGCGCTTGCCAAGCGCGGGGCGGCGACGGAAGAGAAGTGAAGGCGGCCGCAAGGCGGGCCGATTCGCTCCTCTTCTGGTGACAAATTGGGCTTCAACTTTCCCACGCTGGCCCCGATCGGGCTTCTGGTCGCGTCGAATATCTTCATGACCTTTGCCTGGTACTGGCACCTCAAATTCCACAGTTTTGCGCTGTGGGCCGTGGTACTAATCAGTTGGGGCATCGCCTTTTTCGAATACTGGCTGGCCATTCCCGCCAACCGGATCGGGCACGAGGTCTATTCGGCGGCGGAACTGAAGACCATCCAGGAGGTCATTTCGCTCAGCGTCTTCGCGCTGTTCGCGGTGCTCTATCTGGGCGAGAAGCTGACTTGGAACCACGCTATTGGCTTCGGCTTCATCGGACTGGGCGCGTTTTTCATCTTCAAAGGGCCGCTGAAGTAGATCTATCGTCTGTCGTCATGGCCGGGCTTGTCCCGGCCATCCATGCGGCGGAGGCGTGGACCACCGGGACAAGCCCGGTGGTGACGAAGGATGGGTAGAGCGTGCAGGATCAGTGGACCGTGCCCGAACCGCCGACAGCGACGATGGTGTAGGGCAGGCCTTCCACGGCGATGTCGCCGGTGATCGTGAAGCTCTCAGCGTCGATCAGATGCACCTTGCCTTCATTGGGATCGGTCACCGCGATGACATCGCCAGCCACCGCGATGCGCGGCCGCGGCAGGCTCCACTCGCCATCCATGGAATAGGGCTCGGTGACGGTCACCGCCTGGGTGAACTCACCCGCCACCACATCGAGCTGGCGCAACTGGCCGTCCTCGGTGAAGACATAGGCGAATTTCGGCCGGACCGGATCGGTCACGAAATGCACGCGGCGGGTCGGCAGGTCGATGAGGCGATAGGGCTCGGCCTCGGCCGGATCGACGATGACCACCTTGTCGGCTCCATAATTGCCTAGGAAATACTGTAGCCCCTGCCCGCCGATCAGCGTCGTCACCTTGCCTTCGGGCAATCCGGCATAGTCGATCTTCTCGACACTGGGTTCGCCAGAGCCGGAGACGATGAGCAGGCCATCGCCGCAGCCGACGGCCAGCATGTTGCCGGATGCGGCTTCACCATGCAGGTCCGGGCAGGCATGGGTCTCACCCACCACATTGCCGTCCGCGTCCAGCACGTTGAGGCCGAGGCGTGGCTTCTTTTCGTCATCGGCATCGGCCACGGAGACCAAGGTGTAGTCGCCCCACGGCACGGCAAGACCGTGATGCGGCGTGCCGCTGTCGAGCTCTTCGATTTCCAGCACACCATCATGGGCCCAGGCATCAGCGCTGAAGAGGCTGACGAGACCCGAGCCGTCGAAGAACAGGGCAACCTTGCCATCGTGCTCGACGAAATGCGCGGGCTTTTCACCGCTCAGCACGGCGTCCACCAGGGTGGGATCGGTGATGTCGATGTCGCCGTGATCGCCATGGTCGTCGATGGCGATACCGGAATCGATCGCCGAGACCTGGTTGCCGGCACCCTGCACCGCGAAGACTGCGCCATCGACGGTGTAGAGGCTGGCAGGGGCGGCCAGCGGGAAGGTGGTGATGGCATTGCCGGTTTCGAGATCGAGGGCGGTGACCTCAGGGGCGGTGTGATCGCCGACGAAGAGGCGCCAGGCACTGGCCTCATCGGCAAAGGCGGGAACGCTGAGCGCCGTAGCGGCGAGCAGGGCAAGAGCGAGAGTTTTGTGCATATTACCTCCGGTATGTTAGCACATTACGTTGTTGGGTGGCAGAAGCTGGATGCTGGCTGTAGGGGCCAGGGATGCTCCGCACCCCCACCCTTGGTCCCTCCCCACAAGCGGGAGGGAGACGATGAACACAGGCGCTGCACCCAGCGCCTCCCTCCCCTTGATGGGGAGGGACTGAGGGTGGGGTGATGACGCGGGCATAGAGAAAGCGACGGGCAGACTAGCCCAGGCAGTCTACCAGCCCGGCAGCCAGGTCGCGGAGAAGCTGGTGGTAGAGGTCGGGACCCTCGGTCAGCGCCGAGCCTTCCGGGTCGAGTGTGCCGGCCTGCGCCTCTGTGCCCTCGACAATGGTGTTGATGATGGCCGGCTCGAAATTGGGTTCGGCGAAGACGCAGGTGGCCCCCAGCTCGCCGACCTTGGCGCGCAGCTCGTCGATCCGGGCAGCGCCGGGCATGACGTCGGGCGACACGGTGACGGTGCCAGCGACCGTGAGGCCGAAGCGGGTCTCGAAATACTGATAGGCGTCGTGGAAGACGATGAACGGCTTGTCGGCCACCGGCGACAGGGTGGCGGTCAGCTCGGTGGTCAAGGCATCGAGGCGAGCCAGCTCCGCCTCGGCATTGGCGGCATAGGTCGCGGCATTGTCGGGGTCGGCGGCCGCGAGCGTGGCTGATATCTGGGTGACCATCAGCCTGGCATTTTGCGGATCGAGCCAGAAGTGCATGTCGCCCTCGCCATGCTCATGGGCGTGGTCGTGACCGTCCTCGCCATGGTCGTGATCGTGATCGTGCCCTTCGTCCCCATGCGAATGGGCTTCGAACGCCCCGCCTTCACGGAGGGGCAGGAGTTCAATGCCCGGGGCCTCGGCCAGTTCGACCACTTCGGCACCGGTGGAGAGGCTTTCGAGCGCCTCGCCCAGGAACAGCTCCATGCTGTGGCCAGTCCAGAACACCACGTCGGCGCTTTCAAGCGCTGCGGCATCAGAGGGGCGGAGCGAATAGGTATGGGGCGAAGCGGCGCCCTTGACGATCAGGGCGGGCGTGCCGACGTCGCCCATGACGGCGGAAACCAGCGCGTGCACCGGCTTGGTGGAAGCCACGACCGATGGCGCGGCAAAGGCCGTACTTGTTGCCAGCAGTGACGCCAACAGGGCGAGCGGGAGAGCGGTTCTGGGCATGGCACGACCTCGTGATATGTTATGTTATTACGCTTGCGGCGGTGTTATGCTATAACGTATTGAAGAGCGTCAAGACGGGTTGTGGAAAATTCTCGCCGACGGCCCGCAGGAAGAATCATGAATGCACTGACCCCCAAGGAAACCCTGATCACGCTTGCCGGCGCCGGTGTGCGCAGCGGTGGACGCGTGCTGGTGGAGGGCGTCGATCTGGCCATCCGCCGCGGCGAGATCGTCACCCTGATCGGGCCCAATGGCTCGGGCAAGTCGACCACGGCCAAGATGGTGACGGGCGTGCTCAAGCCCAGCATGGGCACGGTCAACCGCAAGGCGGGGCTCACCATCGGCTATGTGCCGCAGAAGCTGTCCATCGACTGGACCCTGCCGCTGACGGTCGAGCGGTTGATGACCCTGACGGGCCGGCACGCGCCCGAGGCGATCATGGCCGCCCTCGATGCGGTGGGCGCCGCGCGCCTGCTCAAGGCCGCAGTGCAGGAGCTTTCGGGCGGCGAATTCCAGCGCGTGCTGTTTGCCCGCGCGATGATCCGCAAGCCGGACCTGCTGGTGCTGGACGAACCGGTGCAGGGCGTCGACTTTTCGGGCGAAGTGGCGCTCTACCAGTTGATCCGGCAAATCCGCGACACCACCGAGGCGGGCATATTGATGATCTCGCATGACCTCCACGTGGTGATGGCCGAGACCGACACGGTGATCTGCCTTAACGGCCATGTCTGCTGCCGGGGCACGCCCAATGCCGTCAAGACCAGCCCGGAATATCTCCGCCTCTTTGGTGACCGGGCCGGTTCGGCCCTGGCGCTCTACGAACACCACCATGACCACGAGCACCATGACGATGGCTGTGTTGTCGGGACACATGGCGAGCATGAACATGACCACCATCACGGGCATGAGGGGCACAAGCATGCGCATTGAGTGGGAACCAACTTCCGACACCCCCACCCCAACCCCTCCCCTCAAGGGGGAGGGGCTTTGGGCCGGTGCACTCAACTCGATCTTGCCAGGCACGCCGGCAGATCCCCTCCCCCTTGAGGGGAGGGCTAGGGTGGGGATGTCGAACACTCCGGGTGACGACCATGTTCGGTGATTTCTTCTCACGCGCTCTGGTTGCAGGGGTCGGCCTTGCCGCCGTCACCGGGCCGCTGGGCTGTTTCGTGGTGTGGCGGCGCATGGCCTATTTCGGGGATACGATGGCGCATTCGGCGCTTCTGGGCGTAGCGCTCTCCATCCTGCTCTCGGTCAATGTGACGCTGGGCGTGTTTGCCGTCGCGGCGCTGGTGGCCGGCGCCCTGCTGCTGCTGCAACGGCAGAATACGCTCTCCACCGATGCGCTGCTGGGCATCCTCAGCCATTCGAGCCTTGCCGTGGGCCTCGTCATTGTCGGCTTCCTGACGCAGGTGCGCATCGACCTCATGGGTTTCCTCTTCGGCGACATCCTTGCCGTCTCGGTGGAGGACATCGCCATCATCTATGGCGGCGGCGTCGCGATCCTCGCCATCCTGGTGCTCAACTGGAGGCCGCTGTTGGCGGCGACGGTCAGCCCGGAACTGGCCGAGGCCGAGGGGCTGCGGCCGGAAGTCAGCCGCATCATCCTTATGCTGCTGATGGCGTCGGTCATCGCCATCGCCATGAAGCTGGTGGGCGTGCTGCTGATCACATCCTTGTTGATCATTCCGGCCGCGACGGCGCGACGGCTCAGCGCCACGCCGGAAATGATGGCTGTGGTCGCCGCCGGACTCGGTGTGCTTTCCGTGGTGGGCGGCTTGTTCGGGTCGCGCACCTGGGATACCGCTTCGGGACCGAGCATCGTGGTGATGGCACTGGCCATCTTCCTCGTATCGCTGGCGGTGCCGACGTCGCGGCTGTTTGGCAGGAGAGAACACAATGGCGCATGATCATGCGATGCCGGCGGATCTGACCCGCAACCAGGAACTGGTGTTGGGCACGCTCAACCACGCCCCTGCCCCGCTTTCGGCCTATGACATTCTCGACAAGCTGCGCAGCGAAGGCCTGCGGGCACCGCTGCAGGTCTATCGGGCGCTGGACAAGCTGGTGGAGCGCGGCCTCGCGCACCGGCTGGAATCGCTCAATGCCTTCGTCGCCTGTGCCGACGAGCATTGCCACCGTAAGGGGTTGATCGCCTTCGCCATCTGCGAGGGTTGCGGCAAGGTGGACGAATTCGCCGATGCCGTGATCGAGGAACGCCTCGGCGGCTGGGCCAAGGCCACCGGCTTCAAGACCGAGCGCACCACCATGGAAATCCGCGGCCGTTGCGCCGAGTGCCTCAAGGCGGCCGCCTAGGGATCCTCCGGGAACATCGGAATGCCAGGGATGGTGGGCAGCCAGGGCTCGCGGCGCTTGGCCCATCCTTCCACCAGGGGCTTGATGTCATTGGGCGCGTCGTCGAGCGTGCCGAGATGGATCTCGATCTGGTCGTCTGAAATGTTGAAACAGTGCGAGCCGCAGCGCGGGCAGAACGAGCGCCCATCATAGGTCTCGAACGGACCGGTCTGGGTGAACTGGTGCGGGCGCCAGTCGGCGTAGTGCAGGAAGGACGTGCCGGTGACCTTCCGGCAGTCGGTGCAATGACACAGCCCGCCCTTGAAGGGTTCGCCGCGCACTTCATAACGCAGATTGCCGCAGAGGCAGCCGCCGGTTCGGATCGTCTCGGCCATGATGTTCTCCTTGAGGGGAGAACACGGATGCGTCGGGAAGGTTCAGTGCCCACGCCAACGTCATTGCCCGGCTTGTCCGGGCAATTCATCAGCAGCGACATGGACCACCCGGACAAGCCGGGTGGTGACGGATCGGTTGGCGCGCTGATTTGTCTACGCGCCGAGCCAGACGAGGAAGCGCACCGCGGCGGCGCCGTATTCCCTCGTATCTTCGAGTTCAAAGCCTGAGGGAATGGTCACCTCCGCTTCGACGGCCTCCTCCCAGACAATGGTGGCGCCCGGCGCGATCCAGCCATTGGCGGCAAGTTCGGCCAGCGCCTTCTCACCCAGCACCTTGTTGTAGGGCGGATCGAGGAAGATCAGATCGAACTGGCCGAACGTGCCGGGGGTGCCCAGCGCCGTAGCGTCGCGGCGAAGAAGCTTGGTAACGCCGCCGGCGCCGAAGGCCTCGATATGGTCGCGGATAATGCCCCGCGCCTCCGCGCCGGTATCGACGAAGGTGACGTGGTCGGCGCCGCGTGAAAGCGCTTCAAGGCCCAGCGCGCCGGTACCGGCAAAGAGATCGAGCACGCGCTTGCCTGTCAGCACCGGGCCCAGCCGCGAGCCCAGGATGTTGAACATGGACTCGCGGGCGCGATCCGATGTCGGGCGAATGCTGTCGTCCGACGGCGAGGTGAGCTGCTTGCCCCGGAATTTGCCGGCAACGATGCGCATGGGCTAGCCGCGCGGCTTGCGCGGGCCGGTCGGGCGGCCGCCATCGGGACGGCCACCGGTGGGACGGGGACCGGATGGACGGCCACCAGGCTTGCCCGCGAACGGTTTGCCCTGGGGACGGCCAGAACGGTCACCCTGGGGACGATCACCAAAGGGCCGGCCGGCGGGACGACCAGAACGGTCGCCCTGGGGACGACCGGCGCGGTCGCCCTGGGGGCGTCCGCTTTGCGGACGGTCGTCGCGCTTGCCGGCATAGGGCTTGCGATCGCCAAAGGATTTGCCGGCCGGGCCGCCGTCACGACGCTGCGGACGGCCCTCGAAACCGCCTTCGGGACGCTGACCGCGCGCCGGACGATCACCAAAATCGCGCTTGGGACGATCGGCAAAGTCTCGCTTCGGACGGTCGCCGAAGTCACGCTTGGGACGGTCCGAGAAGCCACCGCGTGCCGGCTTGTCGCCAAAGCTGCGCTTGGGCCGATCCTCGAAGCGGCCTTCAGGGCGCGCGCCGCGCTCAGGGGGGCGCGGACCACGGGCGGTGCGATCGCTGAAGGGACGCGCCGGCTTGTCGCCGAATTCGCGCTCCGGACGATCGGAAAAATCGCGCTTGGGGCGGTCGCCGAAATCCCTGCGGCCCTCGGGGCGATCACCGCGCTCGGGGCGCGCCGCGGGCTTGCCGAAGCTGCGGGCGGGCTGGTCGTCGCGATCGGGGCGCTGGCGGCCGGGACCCTTGGGCTCATAGGCCTCGGGCGCCCTTCCATCGTCATCGAAATGCACGCGGCGGGCGCGGATGGGCCGATCTTCGCCAAAGCCGCGCGGGCCGGCATCGCGCCCGGCCGGACGCGGTCGCAGTGGCGCGCGGTCGCGCGGCGAGCGCACGGGCCGGTTGTCACGCGGCGCCGACTGCGCCATATCGGGGGCTTCGCTTTCGAAATCGACGCCGGCGGATTCAGCGAGCTTCTTGCCGAGCTGGTCGCGCAGCATGCGCGACTTGACCATTTCCACCGCTCCCTCGGCGAGGTCGCCGAGTTGGAAGGGACCATAGGAAATGCGGATCAGGCGGTTCACCTCGAGACCGAGGGACCCCAGGACATTCTTGACCTCGCGGTTCTTGCCTTCGCGCAGGCCGAGCACCATCCAGACATTGCTGCCCTGCTCGCGTTCGAGCGTGGCGGTGATCGGGCCATACTGCACGCCATCGACGGTGATACCATGCTTGAGGCTGTCGAGCTGGGCCTGGGTGACCGAACCGAAGGCGCGCACGCGATAGCGGCGCAGCCAGCCGGTGGCGGGCAATTCGAGCACGCGCTTCAGGCCACCGTCATTGGTCAGCAACAGCAGACCTTCGGTGTTGATATCGAGGCGACCTACGGTCAGGACGCGCGGCAGACCCTTGCGGCCCAGTTCTTCGAAAATGGTCGGGCGGCCTTCGGGGTCCTTCTCGGTGACCACGAGGCCTGCGGGCTTGTGGTAGAGCCAGACGCGGGTGCCCTGGCGGGCTGCCAGCGGCAGGCCGTCGACCTCGATCTTGTCCTTGCTGGTGACGTTGAAGGCGGGAGTGATAACCTTCTTGCCGTTGACCGATACGCGGCCATCGGCAATCCAACCTTCCGCATCGCGGCGGGAGCAGAGGCCGGCGCGGGCAATGACCTTGGCGAGGCGGTCGGCTTCAGGCTGTTTTGGGGTGTCGCTCATTGGAGCACTTTCTGACATGCGGGACCCTTATGCCTTCTGCGGGAGTGCAGCGGCGGGCGGCGCGGTAAAACAAGCAAAGCGGCCGGATCGATCCGGCCGCCCTATTCTGGTAAACGGGATGGACCCCGATTAGTTGTTCAGCTTCGTCTCGCTGGAGGTGAGGCGCGCATTCTGCGTGGTGCTGCTCGAGCTGCTGGCAGCCTGGCTGCGCAGCGCCTTGCGGACATCCTCGGGGCAGCGCGCATCCTGCAGCGGCACCAGCTCGCCCGAGGCGGCGCGGCAGACGAGCTGCGCGTCACCGACGCGGGTGAAGTACTCGGCCGGCGGCAGGTAGAGCGGGCGATCATTGTTCGCGGTAACGGACATGTTCGCCTGCTGCATGCGGGCGGTGAGCTGGCGCGCTTCCTCGGGCGTCAGTGGACGGCCGCCGAGGGTGCGCATGTCCACCACGCGCGCGTCGCGCAGCAGGCGGATGTCGTTCTCGCTGAGATTGGTGGTATCGATCTGCACGGTGTCGCTGTTGGCGGGCAACTGTGCCGAGGCCACCTGGGTGGTCGGTGCCGGCAGGCTGGCATCGCTCTTGGGCAGAACCAGCGGGGCGCGGGCCACGGTCAGGTCTTCCTTGGGCGCCTCGCCCGGGATCAGGCCCATGCCGCGGGCGGTCGAGCTCATGACTTCGCGCTCGAACGTGCCGAGGTCGGTCATGGCATTGGTGCCCTCGACCGTGGTGCAGGCAGCCAGCGCCAGGGTAGCCATCAGGCCGAGGGCGGCGAGGCCGGTCCTGGCGACGGTCTGAAAGGCAGCGATCTGCCCGGTCAATGCAATGCGCATCCAAGTTCCCTTACGATATCGGCGGCGCTTATAGCGCATTCCCATGGCTAAGGCCAGATTCTGGCAGCAAGGTGATTGTTTTGCCCTCAGGCCGACTTCTTCGGCTTGCGGCGGCTGAAGCCGAGCAGGTCGACGAAGAGCAGGATAACGCCGAAGGTAATGGCGACGTCGGCGAGATTGAAGATGTAGAAGGACCACGTTCCCCAGTGGAAGTGGAAAAAGTCGGCCACTGCCCCATAGATCAGACGGTCGATGGCATTGGAGAGGGCGCCGCCCAGGCACAGCGCCAGGCCGAGCCGCACAAGGAAGTCGTCGGAGCGCCACCACCAGATCGACAGCGCCACCATGGCGACCAGCATGACCAGGCCCAGCGCCCATACCGGCAGGCTGTCGAAGAGGCCGTAGGAAATGCCGGTATTCCAGACCAGCACATAGTCGAAGAACGGCGTCACGGTGATCATCTCGCCGCCACGCCAGCCGGTCATGGCAATGGGCTCGAAGAAATAGGGCACGCTGACACAGAGCGCCTTGCCGATCTCGACGCATTCGGATGCGATGTGAAAGCCCTTCTGCGCCCGATCGAGGCCGAAAGCGATGATCGCCGCCATCAGCGAAGCGAGGATGGAGGGATTGCGCAGGGAATGGGATGTGCTTGTCACAGGAAACTCCGTTGGCGCCCCCTCCCCCTTGAGGGGAGGGCTGGGGAGGGGGTCCCTCGGTCAATCACCCGACCCCCTCCCCAGCTCTGCTACGGCCTTACGGCCTAGCGGCGCTACCCTCCCCTCAAGGGGGAGGGCGGGAAGGAGCCACTGCTATCTAGATGCCAAGGGCAGCGCGCTCGCGCAATGCCTGGGCATCACGGGGGGTGACGTCGGGATAGTCCGGATCGGAGCCGACTTCGGGCAGCACCTTCCACGAACGGGCGCAGCGCTTGCCTTCGGCCAGAGCCGGGACCACGGAGACACCCGGCACGTCGTCGAGCCGGAAGGCCTCGAGCGGTCCTTCGTTCTGCTTGACCAAGATGGCCGAGGTGATGGCGATTTCGGCCAGGTCCTGACCTTCGAGCGCCACCACATAGCGGGTATCGGCCACATAAACCTGCGGCGCCGCTTCCAGCGACGAACCGATGCGCTTTTCGCGACGCTCGATTTCCAGTGCGCCGGTGACCACGCGGCGCACCGCGCGGATCAACTGCCACTTGGCGGCCAGGTCATCGTTGATCCAGTCGGCCGGGATTTCCGGGAAGAGCCGGAGGTGGACCGACGACCCTTCTTCGGGATGACGTTCCAGCCAGCATTCCTCCATGGTGAAGACCAGGATGGGCGCGAGCCAGGCGGTGATCGCGTTGAACAGGTGATCGAGCACGGTCAGGGCCGAGCGGCGCTTGATCGAGCTGATCGGATCGCAATAGAGCGTGTCCTTGCGGATGTCGAAATAGAATGCCGAGAGCTCGATATTCATGAAGTTCGACAAGAGGGTCACGACCTTGCGGTAGTCGTATTCCTTGTAGGCAGCGCGCACGCCCTGGTCGAGCTGGGCCAGTCGATGCAGCATCAACCGTTCGAGTTCGGGCATGTCCTTGGGATCGACCACGTCCTCGGCCTTGAAGTGGGCAAGGTTGCCGAGGAGCCAGCGCAGCGTGTTGCGGAGCTTGCGATAGGCGTCGACCGTGGTCTGGATGATTTCCTTGCCGAGGCGCAGGTCTTCCGAATAGTCGGACGAGGCCACCCAGAGGCGAAGGATATCGGCGCCGAACTGCTTGATGATGTCCTGCGGGGCAACGGTATTGCCCAGCGACTTGCTCATCTTCTTGCCTTCACCATCCATGGTGAAACCATGGGTGAGCACGCTGTCATAGGGTGCGTGGCCATTGGTGGCGCACGATTCGAGCAAGGACGAATGGAACCAGCCGCGATGCTGGTCCGAGCCTTCGAGATACATCGAGGCCGGGAACTTCAGATGCGGCCACTTCTGCTTGTTGCGCAGCACGAAGGCATGGGTCGAGCCACTGTCGAACCACACGTCGAGCACGTCCTTGACCATCTCGTAGTCGGAGGCTGCGTAGTCCGATCCGAGATAGCGCTGGGCTGCCCCGTCCTTGTACCAGGCGTCGGCGCCTTCTTCCTCGAAACTCTGGGCGATGCGGTGATTGACCGCCTCGTCGCGGAGGATTTCGGCCGTTTCCTTGTGCACGAAAACGGTGATCGGCACGCCCCAGGCGCGCTGGCGGCTCAGCACCCAGTCGGGGCGGTCGGCGATCATGGCGCGCAGGCGATTCTGCCCGGCGGCCGGGTAGAACTTCGTCGCATCGATGGCGCGGAGCGCGCGGGCGCGCAGCGTATCGCCGGCCTCGCCCTCGATATCGCGGTCCATATAGACGAACCATTGCGGCGTATTGCGGAAGATCACCGGCTTCTTGGAGCGCCAGGAATGCGGGTACTGGTGCTTGACGCGGCCGCGGGCGATGATGTTGCCATGCTCGGCCAGAGCCGTGATGACGCGCTGGTTGGCGTCACCCTTCTTGCCATTGTCGTCGATGACGCGGGCGCCTTCGAGGCCAGGGGCCTCGGGCGTGTAGAAACCGTCGTCGCCCACCACATAGGGGATGGCGGGATCGATGCCGCGATCCTTCAGCAGGCGCGTCGATTCCATCCAGATGCCGAAGTCGTCGAGGCCATGGCCAGGCGCGGTGTGGACGAAACCCGTACCGGCGTCGTCGGTCACGTGCTCGCCATCGAGCAGCGGCACGTCGAACGTGTAGGCACCCGCGAAGCCGCGCAGCGGATGGGCAGTGGTGATCGCGCGCAGTTCTTCGGCCGAGACCGGAGCACGCTTCTCAAAGCCGGTCACCTTGGCCTTGGCGAACACCTCGGCTGCCAGCTTGTCGGCCAGGATGTACTTTTCGCCTACCTTGGCCCAGTTCTCGGCTGGCGCCTCGGTCACTTCGTAAAGACCGTACTCGATCTTGGACGAGAAGGAGATGGCGCGGTTAGCTGGGATGGTCCAGGGCGTAGTCGTCCAGATGACGACTGAGGCGTTCACAAGTCCATTCATGGTCTCGACCGGGCCTGATGCCACCGGGAACTTCACCCAGATCGCGTCGCTCTCGTAGTCCTGGTATTCGATCTCGGCTTCGGCCAGCGCGGTGCGCTCGACCACCGACCACATTACGGGCTTGGACCCGCGATAGAGCTGGCCGGACATGGAGACCTTCATCAGCTCGCGCGCGATCTGCGCTTCGGCGTCGAAGCTCATGGTGAGATAGGGATTGTCCCATTCACCCAGGATGCCGAGGCGCTTGAATTCCTGGCGCTGAACATCCACCCACTGCTCGGCAAAGCTGCGGCATTCCTGGCGGAATTCCACCACCGGAACCTCGTTCTTGTCCTTGCCCTTGGCGCGGTACTGCTCCTCGATCTTCCATTCGATGGGCAGGCCGTGGCAGTCCCAGCCGGGGATATAGGCCGAGTTGTGCCCCAGCATCTGCATGGACCGGGAGACCAGGTCCTTCAGCGTCTTGTTGAGCGCGTGGCCGATATGGATGTTGCCATTGGCATAGGGCGGGCCGTCATGCAGGGTGAAGAGCGGCCGATCCTTGGCCTGCTCGCGCTGCAGGGCGTAAATGTCCATGTCTTCCCAGCGCTTGAGCCAGCCTGGCTCGCGGTCGGGGAGACCGGCGCGCATGGGGAATTCGGTTTCCGGCAGGAAAAGCGTGGCCGAATAGTCGGTTTCGGTCGCGCTGTTGGCGGTGTCGTTCATGGATCGGCAATCGGTTTGGAAGAATTCGCGCGCCTTTTAGCAAGGCAGGGCGGCGGGGGCAAAGGCTGATTTGCCGCGCTCAGCCCAGCAGCGGCGCGACTCGCGCCCGCACCAGCCGATGAATATCGCCGAAGAGATCGGGGTAAAGCGCCTGCGAAAGGTCGCGGGCCAGCGCGCCGCGCGCCGTGTCGTGGTAGAGCGCATGGACGGCATCCACGATCTGCGCTGCGGTCCAGGCCTGGTAGGGCACGATGTCGAGCGCCCCGAGATCGGCGGCCCGCCGGGCGTGGTATTCCTGCTCCAGGTGTTGCGGGAAGGCCAGTTGCGGCAGGCCCAGGCCCAGCGCCATGCAGATCGAGCCATGCTGGCCGGCATTGAGGGTCATCCGGCTGCGCGCGGCGATCTGCTCGACCGGCACCGCTGCCCGTTCGATCATCACGCCCGAACCGGCGAGCCGGGCTGCAATGGCGGCGTCGACACCGGGCAGATAGGCCCGCACCGGCAGGTCGAGGGCGCAAAGCGCGTCGACCAGCGGCGCATAGGCGGTCTCGGCGGTGGAGAAATAGAGGAACACTTCATCGCCGGCGGTGCTGGCGCGCGGCAGGGCTTCGTTGAGCGGCGGCAGCAGCGCTTCGGTGCGCCGCCCGTGATAGGGATCGAGCTGCCTTATGGTGCGCGGCATCGACACCGATGCATCGTAGATGTCGGCAAAGCATTCGAGTGGCGCCGTACCGGCAGCGGACAGCAGGGCGTTGACATTGGCCAGGAGCGCCGCCTCGTCATGCACGAGGGTCGTGTATTGCGTCAGCAGGATGGGAAACTGCTTCATGCCCGGTGGCGGCGCGGAATAGCCGGTCCCGACGCAGACCGAGGGAATGCCGAGCACCCGGGCGGCCAGCAGGCTGACGGGGGCGAAATCGCCGATGACCAGATCGATCCGGCGCGTTCGCAGCACGTCAAGCCACCAGTCGAACTGGAGCTTCAGCCGCTCGGGAAAGGCGAAGCACAGGTCGCCCAGAAAGTCCGACCAAGTGGCGGCGCGCGGCCAACCCAGGGCCTTTCGCGGGCCGGGATGGAGATAGAGGCCCGCGCAGGGATAGACCAGTTCGCAGAGGGGCGCGATCTCCGCCGCATGGTCCATGCGGCAGAGAGCGGCTTCGTAGAGGTGGGACGGGCCAAGTGCCTCCGCCATGACCTTGAGGGTCATGACGTGGCCGCGGCCTGCCCCACCTTCCCAGGCGAGCAGGATGCGCTTGCCCATGTCAGGCCGGGTTGTAGCAGCCGCCGCACGGATTGGGTGTCTGTGGCGGCTGGCATTCCTCCGGCTCAGGTTCCGGTTCCGGCGGAGGTGGCGGTGGTGGAGGTGGTGGTGGCGGAGGCGGAGGTGGCGGTGGCGTCGGCGGTGCGGGCGCAGGGGGCGGTGGTGGCGGCGGTGGCGGCGGCGCGACCACGCCGCCCCTCGAGGTCACCGGGACCCCCGTCGAGCTGGAATAGGGCTGCGGATTGCAGATTTCGACATGCGCATCGGGATCGGTGAAGATGAGCGCGAAGCACTCCATCTGGAACCGGATCTCGGATTCGAGTTTGGGCGTGAGGGCCATGACGGGGCTGATCTGGCCCGCCATGGTGACCGCCGCAACGGCACCGTAGAGGCGCAGCCGCGACGCCGGCTTCTTGTCAAAGAGCATAGTACAACACCTTCTGAACAACTGGGTTCGGCGGCGGGCGCCGGTCAACGCAGGCGTGGTTGCGAGGGCTCTCCCCGATCCGCTCCGCGGCCAGGGCCGTGGTTACACGCGGTTCGGTCTTAACCTTTTGTTGACCATTTCAACCTAGGGGGCGCGAAAACCTGCTACATCGGACGAATGTTCGAGGACTGGGGTCATGCTTAACGGCATGAATCTCGCATGGATCTGCACGAGCGGCTGAGGGGTGAGTTGCAGGCAACGGCCGTTTCGGACGCTGCATGGCCCGAACTTCTGCTGCGGCTGGCCGATCTCATCGGCGCGACCGAAGCCACACTCGGCGGCGGGCAGCGCAGCGGTCAGCTCGAAATGTTCGCGCCGCGGACCGACCTCGGGCAGGTGCAGGTCTATCACGACATCTTCCACCAGCAGAACGTGATCATGCGGGCGGTTGCCCGGCAGGGCCCTGGTGCGATCACGGTGACCGACACGCTGCCGGAAAACGAGGGCTTCCGGCGCAGCGACTTCTACAATCTCTGGTGCGTGCCGCAGCGGTTCAACCACGCCGTGGCGCTCAATCTCGCCACCAGCACCGGCTGGGCCGGGACGCTGGTCATCAATACCGCCGAGGAAGTGACGACCGATCAGATCGAGCTGGTGCGGACCCTGGCGCCCGATCTCAGCAATGCCGTGGAGCGCTGGAGCTGGCTGGCGCAACTGCGCCTCGCCAATCGGATGACGCTGGATGCGCTCGACCTCTCCGGGCAGGCGGCGCTGATGCTGGACCGCGCCGGAAGGGTGATCGACGGCAATCAGACGGCCCAGGCCATGTTGGGCGACGGGCGCCTCCAGATCCGCGACGGGCAGCTCGGCAGCGCCGACACGCAGAGCACGCAGAACCTCGCCCGGATCATCGCGCGGTGTCTCTCCCAGCTCGATCACGGCATCGGCCGCACGCAGATCACGGGGCCTGATGGCCCGCTTTCAGTGCAATGCGTCCCCTTCCCTCCCGACATGACCTATCCGGTGCCGCAGCGGCCGGTCGCCATGGTCATGATCGCCGACCCAGGACACAGGCTGCGCCAGAGACTGGCGACCCTGACCCGGCTTTACGGCCTCACCCGCGCCGAGGCGGAACTGGCCATCGCCGTGGTGGAGAAGGGCAGCCGCAAGGCCGCGGCGCTGGCGCGCGGCGTGTCGGACACCACGGCCCGCTCGCAACTGACCAGCATTTTCGACAAGACTGGCGTGCGCCGGCAGACCGAGCTGGTCCGCCTCTTGATGGTCGAGAGCTGAGCTAGGCGAAAAAGCCCAGGCGCGCGTCGAGGTCGCTGATCGGCCGGGCGGCGGCGATCATCTCGCGGGCCTTGTTGCGATCGCGATCCATGGCGGCGATGAGCTCGTCGAGGCCGGAAAACACTTCTTGCCCCCTGATATGCCCGATCAGCGCAACGCCCAGCGTCTGGCCGTAAATGTCTTCGTCGAAGTCGAAGAGATGCGTCTCGAAAGGCGGCAACTGATTGTCGAACATCGGCTTGCCATGGGCAGCCACACCATCGAACAGCCGGTTGCCCAGCCGCGCCCGCACGGCATAGACGCCCTGGGCGAGCTGGAAGCCGGTGGGCGTATGCGTATTGGCGGTGGGAAAGCCCAGCTCGCGGCCGCGCTGGTCGCCCTTCACCACGCAACCGTCGAAAAACCAGTGATAGCCCAGGAGCCGGTTGGCGGCAGTGACGGCGCCTTCCGACAGCGCCGCCCGGATGCGGGAAGAGGAAATGACTTCCTCGCCCTCATCCATCAGGTCGAGCGTTTCCACCTCGAAGCCGAGGCGCTCGCCGGCGGCGCGGAGAAAGGCGGGGGTCCCCCGGCGCTGGCGCCCGAAGTGGAAATCGGAGCCGACGATGACGCCGCGCACGCCCAGTTGCTCGACCAGCATGGTCTCGACGAAAACCTCGGCCTCGTTCTGCGAAAAGGCCTTGTCGAAGGGCAGGATGATGATGCCGTCGAGCCCCATGGCCTCGGCCAAGCGCGCCTTGGCATCGCCATGCGTCAGCCGGAACATGAAGGGGGCGGGCGCAAAGACGTCGCGCGGGTGCGGCTCGAAGGTCAGCATCAGCGCCGGTACGCCGGCCGCGCGGGCCCGCTCGAGCAAAGCGGCCACCACCGTCTGGTGGCCACGATGAAGGCCATCGAAATTGCCGATCGCAACAAAGGCACCGCGCAGGTTGAAAGGCAGGTCAGCCAGGCCGGACAAGCGGACGAAGTCGGTCATGGTGTTACCAGCTCAGACGCGGCAGGTAGCCGGCGACATGGGCGCGGCTGGGGGCGATGAGGTCGGCAATGGCCTGCGGGTCGGGCTTTCCGAAGGCGTCGAGCTCGGCCGCATGGATCGAGCCGGTGATGAAAAGGATGTCGATGCCGAACTGGGCAGCGCCGGTGGCGTCGGTGCGCACGCTGTCGCCGATGGCCAGCACCCGCGACTTTTCGATCGGCTTGCCGGCCGCCTGTTCGGCCATGGCGTAGGCCATCTCGTAGATCGGCGGATAGGGCTTGCCCGCCATGTGCACCATGCCGCCCATGGCGGAATAGAGATCGCCGAGCGCGCCGCCGCAATAGATGATCTTGTCGCCATGCTCGACCACGCGATCGGGGTTGGCGCAGATCATCGGCAGCTTGCGGCTGAGCCAGAGTTTTGCGCGCTCGCGGTACATTTCGGGCGTGTCGTCATCGGTGTCGAGATCGGTCACGACCACCACTTCGGCCTCTTCGGCGCCGGTGCGGCGGAGGTCCAGACCCTCGTAAAGCGCGTCGTCCTCGGTCGGCGGGCCGACATGGTGGATGGCCTTGCCGCGATATTTCTCGATCATGGCGCGGGTCGCATCGCCCGAGGAGACGATGGCGTCATAGGCGTCGCGCGGTACGCCGAGCCGGTCGAGCATGGCGACGATCGGCGCGGAGGGACGCGGAGCATTGGTGATCAGCACCGCCCTGCCCCCGGCCTTGCGGAATTCGCGCAGCGCCTCGACGGCCTCGGGAAAGGCGGCGACGCCATTGTGGATGACGCCCCAGACATCGCTCAGCACCGCATCGTAGCGGCCGGACAGATCGGAGAGGCCGGAAATGGTGGGCAGGGGCGACGTCATGACATGCCTTGGCGTGAAGTGGGGCCTGGACCCTATGTGGCAGTTTGCCGTCGCGGATCAAGAGAAAAGCTGCTGTGACACCGCCATGACGGCGGCAGACTCGCTTCGTTAACCACTCGCTTCCTATGGTTCGGCCAAAGCCGGGACGCGGAAGGAGGAGCCGCAGCCCGACAGATATCGGACGCAATGCCACTGACGGGGTACTCTCCTTCCATGTTCAGCCAGATGAAACTGTCGCTCCGCCTGCCGATCATGGTGGTGGGGATCGCGCTTGCCACAGGCGCCAGCCTTGGCTTGGCCGCCTATTTCACCAGCGATCGCGTTGTCACCGAGCAGGCCGAGCAGCGCCTCAATGCGGCAGCCGACAATGCGACGGCGGCACTCGACGCCTATCTCACCGAGGTCCGGCAGGACCTGACGCTCTTTGCCAATCGCAGCGACGTGGCGGCGGCGCTCTATTCGTTCTCGGGCGCCTTCCACTCGCTCAAGGGACAGGGCGATCCCGGTGCGCTGCTGCAGGATGCATTCGTTGCGCAGAACCCGCATCCGGCCGGCGAGCGCCTATTGCTCGACACGTCGGAAAAGCTTTCGGTCTACGACCAGATCCACCGCCAGCAGCATGACGAATTCCGCAGTCTCCTCCAGACGCGCGGCTACTATGACGTCTTCCTGTTCGACCTCCAGGGCAACAATGTCTATTCGGTGCAGAAGGAAGCCGATTTCGGCACCAGCTTTGCCGAAGGCGGCGGCCAGTGGGCCGATAGCGACCTCGGCAAGGTGGTGCGATCCGCCATGGCGGGCCAGCCGGGCGAGGTGTTCCTCACCGACTTTGCGCCCTATGGGCCGAGCGGCAACGCGCCGGCCAGCTTCATCGCCGCGCCGGTCTATGACCAGGGCCTGCAGGCGGGCGTGCTCGCCTACCAGATGCCGCTGGGCCGGATCAGCGAAGTGCTGGGGCGCACCAAGGGCCTGGGCGAGAGCGGCGACGTCTTCCTCGTCGGCCAGGATGGTCTGGCTCGCAATGACTCGGCAAAGACCGAAGGCGATGACGCGCTCAGCGCCAGTTTTGCCGGCGACGCCATTGCCAGTGCCTTGGCCGGCACTGCCAGCATGGGCCTGATCGAGCATGCCGGCCGCCGGGAAGTGGCCGTGGCCAATCCCCTTTCATTCGGCGGTTCGGACTGGGCCGTGGTGGCGCTGGAAAGCGTCGAGGAAATCCTCGCGCCCTCGCATATGCTGCGGAACACCATGTTGCTGATCGGCGCGGTGCTGATGGCGCTGTCGGCGCTGGGCAGCGTGCTGATCGCGCGGACCATCACCCGGCCCGTCGGCCGCCTGACCACGGCCATGACCGGCATTGCCGGCAACCAGCTCGACGCCGAAGTGCCGGGCCTTGCGCGCAAGGACGAACTGGGCGCCATGGCCGAGGCGGTGGAAGTGTTCCGCCAGAACGGGCTGCGCATCGCCGAGCTGCGCGCCACCGAAGACAGCATGAATGCCGAGCGCGCCGCCCAGGTGCAGCAGGTCGAGGCGCTGCAGCAGGATATCGACCGCGTCGTCGGCGCCGCCATCGATGGCGACTTCTCGCTGCGGGCCGACACCACGCTCGACAATCCCGAGCTCAAGCGCCTGGCCGAGAACGTCAACGAACTGCTGGCGACGGTGGAACGCGGCATTGGCGAAACCGGGGACGTCCTTTCGGCCCTCGCCCGGTCCGATCTCTCGCAGCGCGTCAATGGCAGCTACAAGGGCGCCTTCGCGCGCCTCAAGGCCGACACCAATGGCGTGGCCGAACAGCTCGGCCAGGTGATCGTGCAGTTGCGGCACACCTCGGGTTCGCTCCGGACCGCCACGGGCGAAATCCTGGCCGGTGCCAACGATCTCAGCGAACGCACCACCCGACAGGCCGCGACCATCGAGGAAACCTCGGCGGCCATGGAAATGCTGCGCAATACCGTCACCGAGAATGCCGGCCAGGCCGAAACCGCCAGCGGCAAGGCCCGTACTGTTTCGGCCGAAGCGGAAGCCAGTGGCGCGGTGATGTCGAGGGCCACCGAGGCCATGGAGCGGATCACCCAGTCCTCGGCCAAGATTTCCAACATCATCGGGCTCATCGACGATATCGCCTTCCAGACCAACCTTCTTGCCCTCAACGCATCGGTGGAAGCCGCGCGGGCCGGTGAAGCGGGCAAGGGTTTTGCCGTGGTCGCCGTGGAAGTGCGGCGCCTGGCGCAATCGGCGGCGCAGGCCTCGGCCGACGTCAAGGCACTGGTCGAGCAGAGTGCCACCGAGGTGACCGGCGGCAGCAAGCTCGTGGCGGAAGCGGCCGAGCGGCTACTGGCGGTGCAGGCCGGGATCAGCGCCAACGCCACCCTCCTGGCCGGCATGGCCAAGGCCAGCCGCGAACAGGCCGCCTCGATCGAGGAGGTCAATGTCGCCGTGCGCACGCTGGACGAAATGACCCAGCACAATGCGGCGCTGGTGGAAGAAACCAATGCCGCCATCGAACAGACCGAGGCCCAGGCCGCCGAGCTCGACCGGGTGATCGGCACCTTTACCCTGGGCGGGCCGGCCACTGTTGTCGAGGAGCCGGCGGAGACCGGCGCCCGCGGCCTGCTCAACGGCCTCAAGCGGGCCGTGGGCGGTCTGGGTCGACGGTAAGAGCTATTCGGCGCGACGGAGCTGCGCGGTGACCGTGCGGCTCGAATCCAGGGTCAGGTCGGACCGCACCGGGCCGGCGGCGGCGATGTAGTCGCCCTGCACATGGACGATGTCGCTGTCGAGCAGCTCGACGATCTGGCGTTCATTGGCGATGCCGGTCGCCAGCAGCGTCACCTCGAACCGCGCCAGGTAGTTGGCGATGTCGGTGACGTGGAAATCGGTGAAGGCTTCGGGCCGCTCGATGAAGCGGCCGGCATCGACGCGCAGCGAACGCACGCCCATGGCCGCCATGTCGGCGACATCGACGCGCAGCGAGGTAATGGCGGCAATCGAGAAGCCGGCGCCCTTGCGCACCATCTGCTCGACCACCGCCCGTTCCTGGGTGGTCAGCGACAGCCAGTCGGCCTCGGGCACGAGGAAGGTCAGCGCCCCGGCGATGGCGCGGTTGGCGTCTAGCGTCACGAGGAGCTGCTCGGCCGCCACTTCGTCGCCCAGCGAGGCGCGGGTCAGCGGAATGTGGAGCATGGCCGGCTGGCCGCCGGTGCGCGAGCGGCGGGCGATGGCGATGGCTTCCACCACGCCCGTGCCTTCGATGAGGCGCAATGCATCCTTGCCGCCCCGGCGCGGCAGGAAGTCGGGGCCATCCGCCAGCTCGCCATCTTCCAGCGTCAGCCGCGGCACCAGATCGTAGCCCACGGCCCTGCGCTGCGGCAGGCGTACCACCGGCTGCACATGGTGGACGAGGCGGTGCTCGTCGAGCGCCTGACGCAACATTTCAAGCGGAATGACCGGTTCGGTTTCCGGGATGATGACCGGCGCCGGCGGGGGCGGCGGCGCGGCGATCATGCGGGAATCGGCGCGTTCGGCCGAGGAGCGCGAGGGCGCGTTGCGCGCCACCTTGTCCTCGACTTCGGCCACCGCCTCGGCGACCTGGCGGATCACCGTGCCGAGCACGGAAATATCGGCCTCGACGGTTTCGAGCCGCTGCCCGGCATTGATGTCGGCCAGGGCATTGATGCGCTGTCCCAGCACGGCGCCGGCCTGGGCGTCGGTGGCGAGCAGGCGCGACAGATCCTCGATGGCGCGTTCGAGTCTATTTTCGGCGCGCTGGCGCAGCACGCGTTCCATCAGCACCACGCAGGCGCAGGCGAAAACCACGGCTACGAGAATCGCGTTGGCGGGGGTGAAGGTCAGGCCGAAATAGGCCAGCGCGCCGAGGCCGGCTGCGGATAGGGCGATCAGTGAATAGACAATGGCCTGCACGGGGGACCTGAATCCTCTGTCGTCGGCGCCGGGATTCGACAAATTTTACTTAGCACCCTCACACCAGCGGCAAAAGCGCCGCGGGCGCTCTCTCCCGCCCTATTTGGCGGGCTCCGCTTCAAATAAGTCCCAGTCGCGCGAGAAGTAACGCCGGAACAGCAGCAGTTGTGCCGCGCCGAATACGGCCGCCGAGGGGCCGGCCAGGCCCTGGGACACACGCGGCCGCTGCGCCAGCAGCACCGGCGTGGCGTCGAGGTGGCGGCGTGTGCTCTCGAGCAGGCGTCCGAGGATCGATTCGGGCAGGTCGCCATTGATGGTGGCGATGTCGATCTCGACCATGGCTGTCGTGGTGAGCACGGCCTGGGCCAGCGCATGCCCGGCATCGTCGAGCCAGGGCGCCACCTCGGCCTCGATCGCGGCCCAGTCCCAGCGGCGGGGCGCCCCCTGCAGCAACGGACCGCCGGCCGCGGCCACGCGCCGCGCCAGAGCATGCAGCGAGCCGACCAGGTGCAGATAGGAGAGCCGGTCCGGCCGCTGATGCACCATGATCGAGCCGACATCGGCGGCATTGCCGTATGGACCCTCGAGCAGGTCGCCAACCGACACGACGCCGCCGCTCACGAAGGTGCCGACGAAAAACACGGCCACCCCTTTCGGGCGCGGAATGGGCTGCACGGTGATCTCGCGCCAGGCCGTCGCGCTGCCATCATTGACCCACATGGCGTCAAGGCCGGTCTCGCGCGACACCCGGGCCGCGATGTCGATGGTCGCCCAGGCGGCCGCTGTGCCGTCAGGGGCGCCGAGCTGGTCCAGCAGCGGGCCGAAACGGCCCGGCGAGGTCACTCCGATCCCCGCGAGGCGCCGCCGCCGGTCCGGGGAGAGACCGGCCAGCAGCGTCTCGACATCGGCGGCGATGGCGCCAAAGATCGTCCGCGGGTCGGGATAGGCATAGCTGCGCCGGGTGATGGCAATGGGCTCGCCGGCAATGTTCTGCAGCAGCACTTCGAAATGTTGCCAGCCGATCTCTACGCCGATCGAACAGGCGCCATCGGGATTGAGCCGATAGGGGGTTGCCGGCTGGCCGCGGCGCCCGCGCAGCACTTCGCCGCGGATGACGAGATCGCGCGTTTCGAGATCGCTCAGGATTCGCGCCGTCGTCTGCGGCCCCAGGCCCGAACGCCGCGCGATATCGGCGTTGGACACGCCGGGCACACCGGCGATCAGGCTGAGGACGGCGCGCTCGTTCGCCAGCCGCACACCCGTCTGGGTGATGCCGCGCACAATCGGCTCGAACACATCCTCGTCTGGGTCATTCCGCATGGCGAGAGAGATAAACGTGGTTTCGGCGGCGGGCGCAAGAACGGAATATTTACCCTAATCCGCAACAGTCAGCTCAACGACAAGAACGGTCCGGCTGCGGACGAAACCAGGGTAAACTGCGCAATGACGATGACGAGCGGTAGCGACAATGCGCTGTGCGGTCGGCTCTTGCTGATCGATGCCGATGTTGCCTGCGCCCGCCAAACCGGCAAGATTCTGGGCGAAACCCTGCTTGTCGCGCCCGAAATCACCCATGCGCAGAACGGCCGTGCCGCCGTCGAGCTGCTGCGCAAGACCCGTTTCGACGTCATCATCGCCGATCTCGACAGCCTTGCCGACCTCGCTGCTGGCATCGAAGACGCGATGAACCGGCTGGTGCGATTGGCAGAAGGCGCGCTGATCCTCGCCGTGGCCGATAGCGGCTCGGTCAGCTCGGCGCTGGGCGCCATGCGCGCCGGAGCCCATGATTACATCGCCAAGCCGGTGAACGGCGCGACCCTTGCCGGTCGCCTGGGTGAACTGGCGCAGCGCCATGGCCGCCCGCGCTCGCTCGGCGCCGAAGCCGAACCCGAACAGGTCGTCGCCGATTTTGCCGGCTTTGTCGGCGCCTCGAGCGCGATGCAGTTTCTCTATGAACAGATCGGGCGCGTCGCGACCTCGTCGGCTCCGGTCTTCATCACCGGCGAAAGCGGCACCGGCAAGGATGTCTGCGCCGAGGCGCTGCATGCCAAGGGCCCGCGCGCCGCGAACCGGTTCGTGGCCATCAACTGCGCGGCCATTCCGCGCGACCTGATGGAAAGCGAACTGTTCGGCGTGGTGCGCGGCGCCTTTACCGGCGCTCACGAGGACCGCAAGGGCGCCGCAGAGCTGGCCGATGGCGGCACGCTGTTTCTCGATGAAGTAGGCGAGATGGATCTCTCGCTGCAATCGAAACTGCTGCGCTTCCTGCAGACCGGCACGATTTCGCGGGTGGGCGAGACGGCGCCGCGCAAGATCGACGTCCGCGTCATTTGCGCCACCAACCGCAACCCGATGCAGATGATCGCCGACCGGCAGTTCCGCGAAGACCTGTTCTATCGCCTGCATGTCCTGCCTATTCACCTGCCTCCGCTGCGCCAGCGCCCCAGCGACATCATGGTGCTGACCCGGCATTTCCTCGCCCGCTATGCGCGTGAGGAGCACAAGAGCTTTTCGGGCATTTCCCAGGAAGCAGCACAGCATCTGACCGCCTCGGACTGGCCGGGCAATGTGCGGCAGTTGCAGAACCTGATGCGCCGGCTGGTCGTCATGTTCGACGGCGGCGAAATCACCTCCGCCATGATCGACGCGGCCGATATCGAATCGCGGGTCGCGACCCCTGCCCCGGTCTCGGTGCCGGTGGAGGCCCCGCGCGCCGACCGCCGCAACATCCTGCCCATGTGGCAGCAGGAGCAGCGTATCATCGAGGACGCGATCGCCACCTTTGGCGGCAATATTTCGATGGCCGCGGCGGCGCTCGAAATCAGTCCGTCCACCATCTACCGCAAGCGCCAGAGCTGGTCGGAAATGGTCGCGGCCGGTTAACCGAGCACGACTGTCAGCGCCAGGGCAAAGAGGATGCCGGCCAGCGGCGTCATGGTGAACCGCTCGGGCAGGCTGCGCGAGATGCCGTTGACCAGCACGCCAAGGCCCATATAAGCGACCACTGCCCAGGCCGCCGGGCCTATCCAGCCCGCATCCGGCCAGGCCGCCATCACCCCCGCGCGCATCAGCATGATGGCCGAGAACAGCCCATAGAGCGGGATGGCCACGAGGCTGCCCATGCGCAGGCCGCGCGGCAGGACACGATGCTGCCCGCCCCAGGCGAAATGGCCCAGCGGCGCGCCCAGCGCCAGAGCCAATTGGAAGACCGCCAATCCGGCCATGAGAATGGTGAAGACGATTGCGGCTATTGCTGCCATTGGGGCCCCCTGCTCATCCACAGATCGGGTGCAATGTGCGGAGCGTCAAGCTGCTGCCAGAAGCTGACGCGCCGCGCGGCGATCAGATCGCTCCCATGCAAGGAGTATTTTCCATGACCACCGGCCACGTCTTCATCGGCACCAGCCTCGATGGCTTCATCGCGCGCAAGAACGACGATATCGCCTGGCTGGCCGATTATCCGACGCTGGGCGAGGACCATGGGTTCAATGCGCATATGGCGCGGGTCGACGGGGTCGTCATGGGCCGGGGGACCTATGAGGTCATCAAGCACATGCGGCCCTGGTATTATTCCAAGCCAGTCGTGGTGCTGAGCACGTCGCTCACCCAGGCCGACATACCCGAGGAAATCGCCGACAAGGTCGAGGTGATGAAGGCCACGCCTGAAGAGGCCATGCGCACCCTCGGCGAACGGGGCTGGAAGGCCGCCTATGTCGATGGCGGCTCGGTCATCCAGTCGTTCCTGCGGGCCGGCCTGATCGAGGATCTGGTCATCAGCCGCATCCCGGTGCTGATCGGCGAAGGCATTTCGTTGTTCGGGCCGCTCGATGCTGACCTGATGCTGGAGCACGTGGACACCAAGGCCTTCCCATCCGGCCTCGTGCAATCGCTCTACCGCGTCAAGCGCTAGCGTTGATCGAATCCTGTCCTGGGCTGATGCTTCAGATCGGAAGCGCCCACACCCACCGACCGTCACTCTCGGCCTTGAGCCGAGGGCGTTTAACTTTAACCGTGCCATTACCGAGGGCGACGTTTCCCTACAGTCCTCGACAAGTGCAAAGCCCTCGGGTCAAGCCCGAGGGTGACGGCTGGTGGGGGACGCAGAACGGGAAGAGCAAACTGTCCCTTTCAAACCCGTGAATGCCCTCAGGGCGTATTCGCCTCGCGGGCCTTGGCACGGTCGAGTCCGAGCCAGCGCTCCCGCAGGATGACGGCAATGCCCGAGCCAACGATGATGATGGCGCCTACGATCATCGAGAGCGTCGGCACGTCGCCGAAAATGGCCATGCCGATGCCGATGGTGAGTAGCAGCGACACATATTCGAACGGCGCGATCACCGACATGTCGGCGTAGCGATAGCAATTGGTGAGCAGCAACTGGCCGATGCCGCCGAAGAACCCTGCCCCCACTAGCAACGCCGCCTGTTCGGGCGTGGGCCAGACCCAGCCCAGCGGCAGGGTGAGAAGGCTGAGGACACAGGCGCTGATGAAGAAATAGGTGACGATGGCCTCGCTGCGCTCGGTCTGCACCAGCTTACGCACCTGCAGCATGGCGAAGGCGGAGAGAATGGCGGCGAGCAGCGCGGCGATCGCGCCCACGAATTCGGTATTATCAGGACCACCCGCGCCGGAGAACACGGTGAGACGCGGCCAGAGCACGATCATGACGCCCACAAGGCCGACAAGGACCGTGGTCCAGCGGAAAATGTAGACCCGCTCCTGCAGCAGCACTGCCGAAAGGATGACGATGATCAGCGGCGATGCATACCCGATGGCCGTGGCATCGGGGAGGGGTAGCCGCGTGAGCGCAAAAAAGCTCAGGCTCATCGAGGTGACGCCGACAAGGCCGCGCACGACATGGCCGAAAGGGCGCTTGGTGGCGAAGGCAAAACGCAGGTTGCCGCGCCAGGCAAGGAAAGCCAGCACCGGCAGCATGGCGAAGAAGGAGCGGAAAAACACCATCTCCCCAGAGGGGATGGTCTGGGTGGCCTTGAGCATCGTGGCCATGATGACGAAGCAGACGACCGAGGAGACCTTGAGGGCGATGCCACGAAGCGGGCCGCCAGGCAGCCTGGCGGCGGGGTTCGTTTCAGGCGCAGCGGCAGGCGCGGTCACGTCTTGTCCTGTCCCGGGGCCGGCTGGCGGCCCCGTCGTTCAAGCTCTACTTGCCGGACGCTTCCAGCTTTTCGCGGGCGATACGCGCCGTGGCGAAGGCCTTGTGCTCTTCGCCCACGGCGCTACCCGTCTTGACCGCCTTGCCTTCGGCATCCTGGATCACCCAGTGCCAGTTGGTGTTGGCTCCAACGCCACCCTTGCGGGTCAGCTTGATTTCGTAGTTCGATTTTTCGCTCATGGTGGTGCTTATGGCTCAGAGTGGCTGGAAGGAAAAGAGGTATTCCGCGGAGCGGGCTAAACCTCGGTCACGCTGATCTTCACCCGATCTCCGCCAAAGGTCAGAAGGTCGCGGACAGGTTCGTAGAGGCCGTCGGCATAGGGATAGTACCATGCCTCGTCGGCGCCATCGGCGGTGAGAGTCTTGATCGTATAGAAATGCGCCTCGCCCAGGCCATCATCCTTGCGCTTGGTATCCGACGCTTCGAGGATCTGCGGATGCACATCATCGAGCGGCAGGAAGATCCGGGGTTCCGAACCCGGCCGTTCCAGGCACAATGCCTTGACCGAGCTGGCGATTTCGGCATCGTCGAAATAGATGTGGACCCGGCCGTTGACGGGCATGACGGTGGCGGTTTCGGCCATTGAGCGGCTCCTTGGGCGCGATCATCGTTCTGTCTTTAACGCATGAGAAAAAACTTAGGTTCACGCGCCTTGACTCCCCTCGTCGGGGCTCCCTATATCCCCGTCAGCTTGTTGGCACTCACGATCATCGAGTGCTAACAAGTCCGAAATTGCATTCAGAGATGATGCCAAGAGGAACTTATCATGGGCTTCCGTCCCCTGCATGACCGCGTGGTCGTCCGTCGCGTCGACAGTGAAGAAAAGACCAAAGGCGGGATCATCATCCCCGACACCGCCAAGGAAAAGCCCTCCGAGGGCGTGATCGTTTCGGTTGGCCCCGGCGCCCGCGACGAGAACGGCAAGGTTGCCGCGCTCGACGTCAAGGCCGGCGATCGCGTGCTCTTCGGCAAGTGGAGCGGCACCGAGGTCAAGCTCAACGGCGAAGACCTGATCATCATGAAGGAAAGCGACATCATGGGCGTGATCGAAGCCTGAGCTTCGTAACCCCTGCCTGTCGTCCAACCCCTCTTAAGGAGCGCCTCACATGGCTGCCAAAGAAGTAAAATTCTCGACCGACGCCCGCGAAAAGATGCTGCGCGGCGTCAACATCCTCGCCAATGCGGTGAAGGTCACCCTCGGCCCCAAGGGTCGTAACGTCGTCATCGAAAAGTCCTTCGGCGCCCCGCGCATCACCAAGGACGGTGTTTCGGTCGCCAAGGAAATCGAACTCGAAGACAAGTTCGAAAACCTGGGCGCGCAGCTCCTCCGTTCGGTCGCTTCCAAGACCAACGACGTTGCCGGTGACGGCACCACCACCGCGACCGTTCTGGGTCAGGCAATCGTCGTCGAAGGCGTCAAGGCCGTCGCCGCCGGCTTCAACCCGATGGATCTCAAGCGCGGTATCGACCTGGCCGTCGCCGACGTGATCGAGAGCCTCAAGGCCTCGTCCAAGAAGATCACCTCGTCCTCCGAAGTTGCCCAGGTCGGCACCATTTCGGCCAATGGCGAAACCTCGATCGGCGACATGATCGCCGAAGCGATGCAGAAGGTAGGCAACGAGGGTGTTATCACCGTCGAGGAAGCCAAGACCGCCGAGACCGAACTCGACGTCGTCGAAGGCATGCAGTTCGACCGCGGCTACCTCTCGCCCTACTTCGTCACCAATGCTGAAAAGATGACGGCGACCCTCGAGGATCCGTACATCCTGCTGCACGAAAAGAAGCTGTCGAACCTGCAGGCCATCCTGCCGATCCTCGAAGCCGTCGTGCAGTCGCAGCGCCCGCTGCTGATCATCGCCGAAGACGTCGATGGCGAAGCACTGCCGACCCTGGTGGTCAACCGCCTGCGCGCCGGCCTCAAGGTCGCTGCCGTCAAGGCTCCGGGCTTCGGTGACCGCCGCAAGGCCATGCTGGAAGACATCGCCGTCCTCACTGGCGGCCAGGTGATCTCGGAAGACCTCGGCATCAAGCTCGAGAACGTGACCCTCGACATGCTCGGCACTGCCAAGCGCGTCGAAATCACCAAGGAAAACACCACCATCGTCGATGGCGCCGGCACCCAGGACGAGATCCAGGCCCGCGTCGGCCAGATCAAGGCCCAGATCGAAGAAACCTCTTCGGACTACGACCGCGAGAAGCTGCAGGAACGCCTTGCCAAGCTCGCCGGTGGCGTTGCCGTGATCAAGGTCGGCGGTTCGACCGAAGTGGAAGTCAAGGAACGCAAGGACCGCGTCGACGACGCGCTCAACGCGACCCGCGCTGCCGTTGAAGAAGGCATCGTGCCGGGTGGTGGCGTTGCCCTGCTCCGCGCTTCCGCCAACATCAAGGCCAAGGGCGCCAATGCCGACCAGGAAGCCGGCATCGCCATCGTGCGCCGCGCCCTCCAGGAGCCGGTGCGCACCATTGCCAACAATGCCGGAGCCGAAGGCTCCGTCGTCGTGGGCAAGATCCTCGAGAACTCGGCCTCGTCGTTCGGCTACAATGCCGCCACCGGTGAATATGGCGACCTGGTTGCCACCGGCGTCATCGACCCGGTCAAGGTCGTCCGCACCGCGCTCGAAGACGCCGCTTCGGTTGCTTCGCTGCTGATCACCACCGAGGCCACCATCGTGGAAGCCCCGAAGGCTGACGCACCGGCAATGCCGGGCGGCGGCGGCATGGGCGGCATGGGTGGCATGGACTTCTAAGGCTGACGCCTTAGGTCCTTCTCGCTCACGGGCCGCATCGCAATTGGCCCGACGCGCTAAATCCGCGCTGGACCAATTGCTGGCCCTGCGCGGGCGCGGCAGACGCCTGCCGGGCGGCCTTGCCGCCTGAAAGAGCAAAAAGCTTCAAGGGTCGTTTCTTCCCAGTCACGATCTTTGTGGAAGCCCCGGTGGAAACACCGGGGCTTTTTCGTTGCCGGCGCGTAGAATGACGCCAGCAATTTACGAGGACACGATGCGAACTCCCCGGCGCGGCAGCGCAATCGACCAGGCCGAGGCCGCCTTCAAGGCCGCCACCAGCAAGCCCGTTCCCGCCCCGGCGGCGAAGGCGGCGACGCCGCCCGAGGGCAAGGAGATGGTGTCCCTGCGGCTCGACCGCGCTGTGCTCGAGCATTTCCAGGACGACGGCCCCGGCTGGCAGGACCGGATCAACGCCGCCCTGCGAGCCGCGGCCGGGCTGGACCCGGCCTAGGGGAAGAACAGCAGTTTGATCGCCAGCGCGATCGAGACCATCACGACCAGCGGGCGGATGACCTTGGCGCCATAGCGGATGCCGGTGCGGGCGCCGACATAGCCGCCGATCACCTGGCCCAGCGCCATGACGATGGCCACGGGCCAGACGACGGCACCCTGGGGGATGAAAATGGCGAGCGCCGCCAGGTTGGACACGAAGTTGAGCGCCTTGGTCGACCCCGTGGCCCGCGTCAGCCCCAGGCCGAACAGCAGCACGAAGCCGATGGTGAAGAAGGAGCCGGTGCCGGGCCCGAAAATGCCGTCGTAAAAGCCGATGACGAAGCCCATGACCGGCACGAAAGGCGCAAAAGGCAGCCGCGCCGCGCGGTCGGCATCGGAAAGTTTCGGCGCGAACAGGAAGTAGAGTGCGATGGCGATCAGCGCCACCGGCACCGCCACGGTGAGGAGGCTGGTGTCGAGCTTGCTGACCGTCAGGGCGCCAAGGAAGCTGCCGGCAAAAGTCAGCGCAATCGCCGGAACCAGCCGCGGCAGATCGACATAGCCACGTCGCCAATAGGTGAGCACCGCCATGCCGGTGCCGACGATGGATTGCATCTTGTTGGTGCCCAACGCCGCGACCGGCGGCAGGCCGGCCGAGAGCAGAGCAGGCACTGTGATCATGCCCCCGCCCCCGGCAATGGCGTCGACGAAGCCGGCAAACATGCCGACGGCCATGAGGGCGAGCAGGATCAGGGGGTCGAGCATATCGGGGACCTAGGCATCGGTGTTCCGGCGGCGGAACTGGTCGTCAGGCACCGGCTGATCGGCCAGCCGCCGCTCGTAGATGGGAATGTTGATCATGGAGGACATGAAGGCGCTCATCATCAACTGGAAGCCGGTGACCAGTGCCGTCATGGCGAGGATCACCGCACGCAGCGTCGCGGTGGAATCGAGCGGGCCGAAATCGCGCCGCGCCCATTCCCATAGCCCCCAGAACATGGCCACGAAACCGCCCAGCATCAGCAGCAGGGCGACCAGCAGCACCCGTTCCAGGGTCAGGCTCTCCAGCAACCGGTCATAGGTGCCGGAGCGGGGAATGAAGCCGTAGCGGGAGGCAAAGCGCCGGCCGATAATCGCAAAGGCGATGGCCTGGGTGCCGGTGATCACGCAAAGCGCGGCCACGAGCAGCGTATGGACCCCGAAGGTTATGCCTCCGACCTGCACCGGACCGCGCAGCAACTGGCTGCCCACGGCAAGGCCGATCCAGAGCAGGGCCACGCCGGGATAGAGGAAAAGCCAGCGCGGCGAAAACAGCAAGAGGAAACGCAGGTGTCGCCACCCGTCGCGGAAGGAGCGCAGATGCGGTGCGCGGGAGCGGCCGTCGGGCTTGAGCGTGGTGGGCACTTCGCGCACGTCGAGCTGGCCAAGCGTTGCCTTGACCACCATTTCCGAGGCGAATTCCATGCCGGTGGTGCGCAGGTTGAGATTGCGGATGGCGTCGCGCCGGAAGCCGCGCAGCCCACAATGGAAGTCGCGGATTGGCGTCTTGAAGAACAGCCGCCCGAGAAAGCTCAGCACCGGATTGCCGATATAGCGGTGATGCCAGGGCATGGCGCCCGGCGCGATGCCGCCGGCAAAGCGATTGCCCATGACCAGGTCGGCACCGTCGCGCAGGGCCGCGACAAAGGCGTCGAGATTGGCGAAATCATAGCTGTCGTCAGCATCGCCCATGATGACAAAATGGCCGCGGGCGTCGGCAATGCCGGTGGCCAGCGCCGCACCATAGCCGCGCTGCGTGGCGTTGACGACGCGGGCGCCGTGCGCCTCGGCAATGGCCTGGGACCCATCCGTGGAGCCGTTGTCGGCAATCAGCACTTCGCCGGCAATGCCCGTCCGGGCGAGGAAACCGCGAGCCTTCTCGACGCATAGGGCCAGCGTCTCCGCCTCGTTGAGGCAGGGCATGAGAATGGTCAGTTCAAGGTCTTCGGCCACGACGCCCCTCGCCGCATAACAGGGTTCATGTGCCGTGATTTGGCCTCGGGAGGCAATGGCTTGCCCCCTGGAAGCAATAGGCCCGGCCCGTCAGTCGCCACCGCCGCCGCCACCGTCACTGCCGCCGGCATCACCGCTGCCGTCGGTATCGGTATGGCGGTCGCTGTCCCCGGCCATCACCGCGCCGTCGCCGCCCGAACCCTTGTCGGACTTGCGCCTGCGTTTCGCCATGCCGGCATAAACGATGGCGCCGGTACCGAGGAGGACGAACAGCAGGACAAAAGCCAGTTCCATGGCTAGCTCCCTAGCCGGCCCAGGAGATCATCGAGCTGCGCCTGGCGCGCCGGCGACCAGTCAGCGGTTTTCGAGACGATGAGGTTGGCCTCGCTTTTCAGCATCACACCGTCCTCGAGCACGCGCAGGCCATTGGCGGCCAGGGTCGAGCCGGTCGAGGTGATGTCGACGACGATATCGGCCACGCCAGAGGCCGGGGCTGCCTCGGTGGCGCCCAGGCTTTCGACGATGCGGTATTCGGCGATCCCGGCATTGGCGAAGTGCTGGCGGGTAATGGTGATGTATTTGGTGGCAACGCGCAGCCAGCGGCCGTGGCGCGAGCGGAAATCCGACGCCACATCGGCCAGGTCGTGCATATGCGTGACATCGATCCACGCCTCGGGCACGGCAATGACCACATCGGCATGGCCGAACTGCAGATCGCGGGCAAAGCTCACCGAAGCGGGCCCGGATTCGCTGGTCTCGTGGATCAGGTCGCGGCCGGTGACGCCGAGATCGATGCTGCCGCGAATGAGCTCGCGGGCGATTTCCGAAGCCGGGAAGAACCGCACCGTGATCTCGGGCAGGCCTTCGATGGCCCCGAGATAGGAGCGCGCACCGCCCGGACGGGTAATGGTCAGGCCTCGCTGGGCGAACCAGTCGCGCGTCAGCTCTTCCAGGCGGCCCTTGGAGGGTACGGCGAGGGTGATGGTCATTTCGGCCACTCCGCTTCGAGGCGATCGACCCAGAGGGCGCAGCCGGAGGCGGCGATCGGCGCCTTGGCGCCAAGGCGTTCGAGGAGGCGATCGTACTGGCCGCCGGACACGAGCACGGTGCCGCCCTGACCGCGCATCTCGAAGACGATGCCGGTATAATAGTCGAGGCGCGGCGAGAAGCTGGCGTCGAAGCTGACGCGCGCTTCGCCCAGGCCATCGAGATGACGGCGAATGGCCTTCATCGGCGGACCGAGGAAGAGACGGTGCTTTTCGGCCAGGGCCTCCGCCTGCCGCAGAGCCGAGAGCGCATCGCCCTTGATCGAGAGATAGTCGCGCAGCAGCTTCAGCGTGGCTGCCGGGACATGGGCGTCGTCGAGGGCCTGCTGTTCGAGGTAACGATCGGCAATCTCGTCCGGGGTGCGGCTGTCCGAGAGGCTGAGACCGGCCGAGACCATGCGGGCGGTGACATCCTCGATCAGGTCGTCGCGCGAGGGCTGTTCGCTGCGCTTCAGGTCCGGCGCCTGTTCGAGGCGCGACAGGAGCCGGTCCATGGCCTCGGTATGGCCGAAGCGGTGACGGATGCGCGAGCGCCAGGCATCGGGCATGTCGGCCTGCTGCAGCAGGGTTTCGAACATGCCGACGCCGCCAAGCTTCACCTGCGGCGTGACGCCATAAAGCGAGAGCGCGGCGCGAGCGAAGGTCAGCACCTGGTCGAGGGCGATATCGCCATCGGGCTGGGCCAGCAATTCAATACCGGCCTGGTCGAATTCGGCCGGGCCATTGCTGCGCTGGCGGAAGATCGGCCCGAGATAGGAAAAGGCGGCCGGTTCCCCCGCGCCCTGGGCAATATAGTCGGCAACGATGGGCAGGGTGAAATCGGGCCGGAGACAGTATTCGGCGCCGGTCAGATCAGTGGTCAGCAACAGGCGCCGACCGAATTCCTCGCCCGCGAGATCAAAATACGGATCGGCATCGAGCAGCAGTGGCGGGGTGGCGCGGCACCCACCCTGGGCTTCCACAAGCGCCTCGAGCTGGGCGCGGCGCATGGCGGCATTGGTCATGGTGTTCCGCCCCTTTCAACCTCAAACACACCGACTGTCATCCCGGCGAAGGCCGGGATCCATCCTGAGATCTCAAGATGGGCCCCGGCCTTCGCCGGGGTGACATCGTAGTTGTTGAGGGGGCAGAGCAGCACCATCAGCCCTGCTCACTCAGCAGCTTCTTCACCGCACTCACCAGCTCTTCGCGCCTAATTTCGAACTGGCCGGGGCGGGCGGCTTTCCATTCGGCATTGTCGCTAATCGCCTGGGCGGCCTCTTTGCCCGCGATCAGGTCCTTGATCTGCAAGATGCCCTGCTCGCGCTCCTGCGATCCCTCGATGATGACCACGGGCGAATTGCGCTTGTCGGCATAGGCGACCTGCTTGCCGAAATTCTTGGTGGAGCCCAGAAACATTTCGGCGCGGATGCCGGCCTGGCGAAGCTCCGAAACCATGGCCTGGTAGCGGGCAGTCTGGTCCTTGTCCATGACGAGGACCACGACGGGGCCGGCCGGTTCCGTGGCGCCGAGATTACCGGTGAGTTTGAGCGCATTGGCGAGGCGCGAGACGCCGATGGAAAACCCGGTGGCCGGAACGGGTTCGCGGCGGAAGCGGGAAACGAGACCGTCATAGCGGCCACCGCCACCGACCGAGCCGAAGACCACATCCTGGCCCTTTTCGTTCTGCACCTTGAAGGTCAGTTCGATTTCGAAGACCGGGCCGGTATAATATTCGAGGCCGCGAACGACTGATGGGTCGATCTTGATCTTTTCCGCGCCATAGCCGGCAGCGTCGAAAAGCGCTTGCATGGCGTTGAGTTCGGCAACACCCTCATTGTCGGCAGGCGGCTTGCCCGAGACATAGTCCAGCACCACGGCCGCCTGGGCGTCCGACAGGCCGGCACCCTTGGTGAAGTCGCCGCTCTCGTCCTTGCGGCCGGCGCCGAGCAGAAGCTTCACGCCTTCGGGGCCGAACTTGTCGAGTTTGTCGACGGCGCGGAGCACGGTGAGCTTCTGTTCGTCGCTGGTGACGCCGGCGGCTTCCAGCACGCCGTCCAGCACCTTGCGGTTGTTGACGCGGACGACGTATTTGCCCTGCAATCCCAAGGCATCCATGACGTCGGCCATCATCATGCACATTTCGGCGTCCGCTTCCGGACCGGGCGCGCCGACCGTATCGGCGTCGAACTGCATGAACTGGCGGAAGCGGCCGGGCCCCGGCTTTTCATTGCGGAACACGTAGCCCTGCCGGTACGACCGGTAGGGTTTTGGCAGGGTCTCGAATTTCTCGGCGAAGAAGCGGGCGAGCGGCGCGGTCAGATCGTAGCGCAGGCTCATCCACTGCTCGTCGTCGTCCTGCAACGAGAACACGCCGGCATTGGGCCGGTCGGTATCGGGCAGGAATTTTCCGAGCGTCTCGGTATATTCGAACAGCGGCGTTTCGACGGGATCGAAGCCGTACTTCTCATAGACTGCCTTGATCTTGCTGATCATGGCGCCGACGGCGGCGATCTCGCCGGGCGTGCGATCCTCGAAACCGCGCGGCAGGCGGGGCGTGATGAGCTTGGTCTTTTCGGTCATTTGAGGCCCCAAGAAAGTCGGCCCGTTGTTAGACGATCAAGGCCGCGGAAACAATGGCGGATGGCAGGCAGCCGGGGAGGTCCCCGGCTGCCTTTCTCAATCACGGGCCGCTCCGCTCGGGGGCGTGCAGCCGATAGGCGTGGAGATCAACACCAGCCCATCGAAAGGGGTCGTCTGCTTCGGGCAGTCCGACGTCCTTGCGCAGGTAGTCAGGCACGGGGGAATAGCGGACCGGCCGCTGCGCCCACCAGGCGCTGATGGCGCTCACCAGAACGGAGCGCAGGCCCCGCTGATGCACGGCATCGGCGATCGAGAATTCAAGGCGCAGCACGACGCTGCGCTCATCGAGCACGTTCGAAGACATTGCAATATCCGGCGGACAGCTCCGCCGGCCTCTATGACGATAGGAAGGGAGAAAAACGGAATCCGGACGCAATACGGGCCGGTTCAGATTTTCAGGTTGGGGGTTAATGTTCGCGGCCAGAGACGGCCGGAGGCATCAGCGGTCCGAAATCAGATTCGGACGAGATGATGGAGTTTTGGCCCCGAGTGGCGAACGGTGATTGCTATCATTAGACGCCTCCCTCGGATGGCAGTTGCGAACGGTGGCTGGATAACTCACGGAGTCGTGAGCCGCAACCCCAAGATGTGGCAGCGTGTCGCACTTCGCCCGACCTGTTGCATCCATGTCACTGTCACCACACTGGAAATGCCGCAGCACGTAGTCGCCCCAGATTGCCAGCACGGCACGCCCTCTGCAGTATCGTGACGGTAAGGAGGGCGGCATGGTCGGTGCGGAGCGGTTGCGGGCGCTGGTGATCGACGACAACGCTCATGCGCGCGCCATCTGCCTCATGCACCTGCGCAAGCTGGGCATTGGTGAAGCCGAAGAGGCGGCGACGGGGGCCGAGGCCATCCTGAGGCTGATGTCGGCGCCATTCGGCCTCGTGATCCTGGACTGGTACATGCCCGATATCAGCGGTGCCGGAGTGATGCAGGTGCTGCGCGACCGCCGGTTCGGTCCGGCATCCGCCACCCCGGTCATCCTCATGACCGCCTATCCCTCCGTCGAGAACTGCGACCGGGCGCGGGAGCTGGGGGTCAGCGCGGTGCTGCCCAAGCCCTTCACCAGCGCCGACCTCGGCGTGGCCCTGGGGCGGGTGCTGGCGGGAGGCAAGCGGGACGAACTGGTGCTGCTCTGAGCGCTGCGCGTAAAACCTTTGTTAAGCCTTCGCCGCCACCGGAGCTTAACCACGTGGCTTGACCTCTCTTTTGCGCTTCTGCGGGACAATACGCAGAACCGAATTTGGGGACTTTTAGGCCATGACGATCCGAACCGTCCGCGCGCTGGTGGCTGCCACGACCATCGCAGCGCTCCTGCCCACCGCCCTGCCCGCCCAGGCGGCGCCGTTCTGGAGCTCCGACCGTCCGGCCTGGCGCTTCGGCCCGCCCGAAGGCGTCAACGTGCTCGAAACCCGGCCGCGCGCCGTGAGCGTGCAGCAGGCGGCGCCGCGTCATGCGCTGGCCGTTCCCGCCCCGGCCCAGGTGTCGTCCATCTACCTGCGCCGGGAGGTGGACTACACGACCTCCGAGCGCACCGGCACCATCGTGGTCGATACGCGGCAGCATTTCCTTTATCTCGTGCTCGGCAATGGCCGGGCGCTGCGCTACGGCATCGGCGTCGCCCGCGACGGCTTCGAGTGGAGCGGCACGCACCGGATCACCCGCAAGGCCGAATGGCCGAGCTGGACGCCGCCGGCCGAGATGCGCCGCCGCCAGCCGGGCCTGCCCACTTTCATGCCGGGCGGACCGGGCAATCCCATGGGCGCCCGCGCGCTTTATCTCGGGTCCACGCTCTATCGCATCCACGGCACTGTGGAACCCTGGACCATCGGCCAGAACGTCTCCTCGGGCTGCATCCGCATGGTCAACGAGGACGTAATCGACCTCTACGAACGCGTACAAATGAACGCAAAGGTGGTTGTGCTTTCCTAAGGAGTTTGCGCGACAGTCCCGGCGGTTCGGCCGCGACCGGCGCAGCACGGAGGACCTCCATGTTCCAGTTGAGGCCGCTCCTCAGGCGGTTTGGCAGCGACGAAAGCGGCGTCTTTGCCGTGATATTCGGGCTGATGGCCATCGTGCTTGTCGCGCTGGGCGGCGCCACCGTGGACTTTGTGAGCTTGGAACAGGCGCGTCAGCGTGCGCAGGTGGCGCTGGACGCTGCCGTTCTGGCGCTGCAGCCGGACATGTATGCTGAAGACATGACCGAAGCCGAGATCCGGGAGTATATCCTCCGGAGCGCCCAGGATCTGGTGCTGGAGCGGATCGGCAAGCCCGGCATCATCAACGCACAGGTCGACCGGATCACCATGGATTTCGAGACCGGACGCTTGTTCCTGGGCGGTGACTTCACCATGCCCACCATGTTTGTGAGCCTTGTAGGCGTGACGCAGCTCGGCTCGAGCTTTTCGGCCGAAGCGGTGCGCGGCTCGGTGGATATCGAAGTGGCCGTGGCGCTCGACGTCACCGGCTCGATGGGCGGCGCGCGCATTGCCGCGCTCAAGGCTGCTGTCGGCGACCTCGTGGACGTCATCGTCCAGGACCAGCAGGAACCGACCTACTCCAAGGTCGCCCTGGTCCCCTATTCTCAGGCTGTCAATGCGGGCGGCTATGCTGCAGCCCTGCGGGGCCCGGTGCGCGATGCCAAGACCATCAGTTCGATGAGTTGGGCATCAGGCTCGACCATGACGATAACAGCCGCCACCAAGGCCAGCCCGGTGGAAATCAGGTCGTCGAGCAATCACGGCCTTGCTTCCAACGACTGGGTTTATGTCTTCGAGGTCGAAGGCATGACCCAAATCAACAATCGTGCCTTCCAGATCGACAAGGTCAATGCCAGTCGATTCACGCTCAGAAACGTCGATGGGCGCAATTACGGCAACTTCACCAAGGGCAAGTTCGTGAAATGCCACGTCGCCAATTGCGCGACCGTCTTCACTTCCAACAATCACGGCTACTCCAATAACGACTGGGTGCGCGTGACCGATGTCGCCACCTGGCAACTGGGAAATGGCATCAACAACACAGATTACCGCGTGACGAACGCTACCACCAATACGCTGCAATTGAGCGGCTATAGCACCAACCATACCGCCATCTACACGGCCAATAGCGGCAAGCTGCATTGCACCTGGCAGAATGCCAGCGAGGGCTGCACCTATTTCCGCTATCAGGGCCTGTGGGGCACTTACACCTACCCGATCACTGATTGCGTAACCGACCGTGTCACGCCCATCAACGACCGGGCGCCGAGCACGACATTCGTCGGGCGCAACTATGTTCCGAGCGGCATTTGCCCCAATACCCAGATCGTGCCGCTGACCGATGACCGCGATACGCTGCACGATACGATCGACAACCTGCCGGCCACGGGCAATACGGCCGGCAGTCTCGGCATTCTCTGGGCCTGGTACATGCTATCCCCCAATTTCGGCTATGTCTGGCCCGAGATCAGCCGGCCTGCGCCCTACGGAAAGGCCAACCTGCTCAAGGCCGCCATCATCATGACCGACGGCGAATTCAACACCGTCCACTGCAATGGCGCCGTTTCCGCCGACTCCGCGGGAGGCTGGGACCGGATCAATTGCAACGCGCCTAATGGCGAACCCTACAAACAGGCGCGCGACTATTGCGACGGCATGAGGGCGGCGGACATCGTGGTCTACACGGTAGGTTTCGGCATCACAGCAGGCAGCGCGGCTGCGAATGTGCTGAACTATTGTGCCAGCACGCCCAGCCACGCCTATCTCGCATCCAACGCCGCCAGCCTGTCGGCTGCATTCGATCAGATCGCACGCAACATCTCATCGCTGCGACTGACACAGTAAGCTGGGGATGGGTGGGTGGTACCGCCTCTCCGGATTGAACGGAGGACCTCTAGATCCACAATCTAGCGCTCTAACCAACTGAGCTAAGGCGGCAGGAACCGCATTCGGGCGCGGCGCTGGGCCGGCTTCCGAAAGCGGGCGGAACATAGGTCGAGATGCTCGATATGACAAGCACCGATTTTTGGCTGTGGACAGAGCCGGTTTTGGTCCCGGCCACCGGACAATTTCAGGCGGGCGCGTGACCAATCTTTAGGAAAGCGCGTTTAACCATCAGGCGCAAAGCTGCCGGTCCGGGCGGTGGCCGGGCTGGATTCGCCCGACGCCGCACTATATTGAAGAACACTTAAGGAACTTCGGACGCTTGTGCCGAAATGGCACAGGCAAACGCAGTCACGACGAGACAAAGGCAGTCCATGGATGACCGCTGGAACATTTTGCCGGATGCGCGCCGCGTGCAGCAGCATGAGGACGATTCACGCCCGGCATGGCTGTGGTCGCAGGACGGGCAGACGCTGATCTGGTCCAATGCGGCCGCCGCGCTGTTTGGCGCCAAGCTCAAGAAGCATGGACTGAAGCTGGCCGAGCCTGCCGTTCCCATCAAGGGCCAGGTTTCCCGCACCATTCGCCTCGGCTCGACCGGCCGCACCAGCCTGGCGCGCATCCAGTTCCTGGCCGGCGAAAAGCCGGTCTCTGCCACCTGCGCCACGACGCCGCTCCTGCGTGCGGATGGGGAAGCCGTGCTGCTGATCGTCGGCGTGGATGCAATCGCCCCGGATGTGCTCGATGCCGCACGTGGCGCTGACGATGCCCTGCTCACCGATGCCCCGCCCGACGACGCACAGCGCGCCTTGGAGCAGCCCGAAGAGCAATCCCCTGATGCTCTGAACGCCAGCCTCCTGCCGGATGGCACCCACCTCGCTGATGCACCACCCGAGGCTGCAGACGAAAGCGACAGCGAGCTGGACGGCGTCGCGGTGGACGCGATCGCCGACGATGGCGCCTATGCCGCCGAGCTCAATATTTGGCGCGACGTCGATGCCGAGACGGCCTATGCGCCGGCCGAGCCGCATGTCCCCACCACCGATAGCGATCATCCATCCGCCTGGGTGGAAGCGCTCGGCGATGCGCCCGTGGGTGCCCCGGATACGGCCGAACCGCCCGCCGACGAGCCAATCATAGAGTCTGGCCCGACCTCAACGGAAGCCGCCGATGCCTTGCTACCGGCCGAGAGCACGGACGAGGAAATCGAATCCGCGTCGCGCCGCCTCAGCACGCTGGTGGACCGGCTGGCTGCGGACGAGGCCCTGTTCGCGCCGCTCAACGAGGCCGACGACCTGCCGCCTCCCGCCCCCGATGTCCCCGCAACCGACCCCGATCAGCAGACCGAAGCGATGGTCGGTGCCTTCTACAAGGTCACCGGGCGCGGCTTCCGCGAGCATCGCGAGGAACCAAGTGAGCCGGCGGCGACAATTGACGAGCCGACCCCACCCGACAGCTCTCCAGATGCCGAAGCGGTCGAGCGCGTCTCACGTTACAATTTCGACGAGCTGTCGCGCATTCTCAACGATCGCGTCGGCGACCGGCGACCATCCGCCCAGACTGCGGGCGGAACCGACCAGGTGCCGGTGCCATCAGGGGCGCCATCGGGCGCACTGATCAATCTGGGCGGTGAGACGCTGGTGCTCAACCGCTTGCCGCTCGGCATCATGGTGTTCCGCGACCAGCAGGTTTTGTTCGCCAATCGGGCCATTACCGAAATGGTCGGCTATGAATCGGTGGAAAGCCTGCGGCAGGCGGGCCTTGCCGCGATTTTCCCGATCATGGGCGAAGACGGACAGGACGCAGGTCCGGTCAATCACCTGGTGCAGCGCGATGGCACCCTGGTTCCGGTGACGGCGCGCCTCCAATCCATTTCCTGGCATGGCCGCCCGGCCCTCATGCTTTCGGCCAGCACCACCGAGGTGCGTACCGGGCACGAGGACGCGGTCAAGGCCTTTGCCCAGACCTTTGCCGACATTCGCGGCGATGGTTTCCTCGAAGCCAGCCGTAATGGCATGGTCAGCGCGGCCAATGCCCCGGCCCTGACGCTGATCGGCGGCGGCAAGTCCATTGTCGGACGGTCGCTGGCCTCGCTCGTAGGCGAGGATGATGGCGTCGCCCTGCGCGCTTTCCTCGAGCGGCCAGCGCGCTTCGCCGAAACCGCCCGCCCCTGCCTCACGCTGCGCGCCGCTGACGGCAAGGCTGACCTGCAACTCTTCGCCCTCGGGCAGGCCGGCGTGGTCTCGGGCTATTTCGGCCTCGTCAATGCACGCCAGACGGCGCCTGCCCGGATCAGCGGGCCGGAAGTTGACCCAGCTCTCCTCGGACGGATCAGTCGTGGCGTCCGCCGGCCACTCAACACGGTCATCGGCTTTTCCGACATCATCCGCTCGAAGGCCTTCGGCGCGCTCGACAACGAGCGCTACGCCGCCTATGCCGACGATATCGCCCAGGCGGGTCAAGAAATCGCCGCCCTGGTCGACGAACTGGACGATTATGCGCGTCTGCGCGATGGCCGCTACCTGCCGCAGCGCGCGAGTCTTGACCTGACCGACCTGCTCGAACAATGCGTGCTGCGCATCCGTCTCCAGGCCAATGCCGCCCGGGTCATCGTCCGCAATGCCATTTCCGAACGGCTGCCGCGGGTCACGGCCGACCGGGCCTCGCTGGCACAGGCGGTGCTGAACCTCTTGGCCAGCGCCATCGACCAGACCCCGGTGGGCGGAGCTGTGGTGATTTCGGCACAGCGCCATGACGATGGCTCCATCGCCATCCAGGTCCGCGACAGTTCGGCTCATGCCGTTGATATGGCCGAGCGCTTCGTGGTGTTCCGCGATGGCGTCGGCAGCGACGGGCGTATGCTGGCGCCGGTTCGATCCAGCGTCGGCCTCGCGTTGACCCGCTCGCTGCTGGCCGTCAACGCGGTGTCGCTGGCAGTCGATCCGGCCGGGGCGGAAGGCCTGCTGTTCACGCTGCGCATTCCTGCCGACCTCGTCGATGAGCGCTCGAGCGCGCAGGAAGCCGACTGATCGCTGCTGCACTTGCAGCGAAATTCTCTATATAAGATCGTGACATATCGGTGCTCCGCTGGAGGAATCATGATGCATCCCCGCAAGTCCCTCACCCTTGCCCTCGCCGGCCTGATGCTGGCCACGGCCTCGGCGTTGGCGCAGCCGACCGAAATCCGCATCGGCGTGGCGCTCGAACCGCCGGCGCTCGATCCGACGGCAGGCGCGGCGGAAGCCATCGACGTGGTGGTCTACCAGAATATTTTCGAGGGCCTCGTGCGCATCGATCAGACCGGCGCAGTGCAGCCCGGCCTTGCCGAAAGCTGGACCATTTCCCAGGATGGCCTCACTTATACGTTCACCCTCCACGAGGGCGTCACTTTCCATGACGGCACCAGCTTTGATGCCGAGGACGTGAAATTCACCTTCGACCGACTTCTCGCCGAAGGCAGCGTCAATGCCCAGAAGGCGCTTTACGAGCCTATCTCCGATGTGACGGTTGTCGATCCGACGACGGTGGAATTCACCCTGTCACGGCCCGATGGGCTGTTCCTCTTCAACCTCGGCCGCGGCGATGCGGTGATCGTGGCACCGGAAAGCGCCGACAACAATGGCGCCGAACCCATCGGCACGGGCCCCTTCGCCTTTGTGCAATGGGATCGCGGCAGCCGTGTCGTGCTCGAACAGTTCGGCCCCTATTGGGGCGACAAGCCGGCGCTCACCAAGGCGACTTACCTCTTCATCGGCGATACCGCCACCATGACCAATGCGCTCCTCGCCGGCGATGTCGACGGCACCAACAATTTCGCGCCCGAGGCGCTGGCGGTGTTCGAGGGCAATCCGCAGTTCAAGGTGCTGGTGGGGTCGACCGAAGGCGAGACCATTCTTTCGACCAACAATGCCAAGGCCCCATTCGACAATCTTCTGGTGCGCCAGGCCATGGCCCATGCGCTCGATCGGCAGGAGGTCATCGATGGCGCGACCTATGGCTATGGCGTTCCGATCGGCACGCATTTCGCGCCGCATCATCCCTATTACCTCGACCTCACCTCGACTTACCCGCACGACGTCGAGAAGGCCAAGGCACTGCTCGCCGAAGCTGGCTATCCCGATGGCTTCTCGGCCACGCTGAAGCTGCCGCCGGTGGCCTATGCCCGCCTTTCCGGCCAGATCATCGCCAGCCAGTTCGCCGAGGCAGGCATCGAGCTCGAACTCATCAACATGGAATGGGCGCAGTGGCTGGAAGACGTCTTTGCCAACAAGGACTTCGACCTCACCATCATCAGCCATGTCGAGCCGTTCGATATTGGCATCTATGCCAACCCCGACTACTACTTTGGCTATGACAATGCCGAAGTGCAGTCGCTCAATGATCAGCTCAACGCCACGACCGACGAGGCCGAGCGCCTGGCGCTGGCCCAGCAGATCCAGACCATCATCACCCAGGACGCGGTCAACGGCTATCTCTTCGAGCTGGCCCAGACCGGCGTCTGGAACGGCAAGCTCGACGGCATGTGGCAGAACGCTCCAGTCGAAGGCGTGGTGCTGCGCGACATCCACTGGGTGGAGTGAGGCTCCTGCTCACCACGGCCCAATAGTGCAGCGCCTCTTGCCTCACCCCACCCTCAATCCCTCCCCATCGAGGGGAGGGAGGCGCAGGACCGAGGCTCTAGTGTTCATCGTCTCCCTCCCCCTTGTGGGGAGGGATCAAGGGTGGGGGTCCCTTGCCCCATGACCCTCTACCTCCTCCGCCGCTTTGCCGGGTTCGTGGTCACGATGTTCGTGGCGGCTTTGGTCATCTTCTTCCTGCTCGACCTGCTGCCTGGAGACCCGGCGCGGTTCATCCTGGGCATCAATGCGACCCCCGAGGCGGTGGCGGCGTTGCGCGCCCAGATGGGTCTCGACGCGCCCGTTCATCAACGATTCATCCAGTGGGTCCTGGACATGGTCCGGGGCGATTTCGGTCTTTCCCACACGCAAGGATTGCCGGTCGCGCAGCTCATCGCCGAGCGCATGGCGGTGACGCTGCCGCTCTCGATTTTCGCCATGATCGTGTCGGTCGCCGTCGGCCTGCCGGTCGGCATTCTGGCCGCCATGCGGCGCGGCAAGGCGACCGATACAGCCTTGATGATATTGGTACAAATCGGCGTCGCCATTCCCAATTTCTGGTTCGGCATGCTGCTGACGCTGCTGTTTTCGGTCACGCTCCACTGGCTGCCCACGGGTGGTTTCGTGCCCTGGCACGAGGACCCCGTCGCGGCTCTGAGAAGCCTTATTCTGCCGGGGCTGGCCTTGGCTTTGCCGCAGGCCTCGATCCTCGCCCGGGTGATGCGCACCGCCCTTGTCGACGTCACCGAACAGGATTTCATCCGCACGGCGCGGGCCAAAGGACTGACCAAGGCGGAGGCCGTTTGGCGCCACGGCGTGCGCAACGCCATGCTGCCGATCCTCACCATACTGGGCCTGCAATTCGCCTATCTCATCGCCGGCACCATCATCGTCGAAAATGTCTTCTACCTGCCGGGGCTCGGGCGGTTGATCTTCACCGCGATTTCAGAGCGCGACCTCGTGCTTGTCGGCGGCGCGACCATTGTGCTGGTGCTGGCGACCACGGTGACCATGCTGATCGTCGACCTCTGCTACGCCCTGGTCGATCCCCGCCTCCGGGGACGCGGCGCATGAACTGGCAGGCGCTGCGGCACAATCCGAGCCTGCTCATTGGCCTTGTGGCGACACTGGCCTTTGCGCTTCTGGGCGTCGTATCGATCTGGTGGACGCCCTATCCGATCGAGCAGGTGGCGATCGCCCAGCGTTTCCAGGGTCCCTCGCCCGCGCACTGGCTGGGCACCGATCACCTGGGGCGCGACATGCTCTCCCTGATCATGAGCGGCACGCTGACGAGTTTCGTCGTCGCCGCGCTCGGCGTCCTCATCGGCGTGGCGGTCGGCGTGCCCATGGGGCTCGCCGCGGGCGCCTGGGGCGGCGCTGTGGAATGGCTGGTGCTCAGAATCTCGGATCTCACCTTCGCCTTCCCCGCAGTGATCGTGGCGATCCTCATCACGGCACTGGCAGGACCGGGCGAAACCAATGCCATCATTGCCATAGGCGTATTCAATGTGCCGGTCTTTGCCCGCGTGGCGCGCGGGGGCGCGCTGGCGGTGGCGACGCAGGACTATGTCGCGGCCGCGCGCCTGGCCGGACACGGCAATGTCTCAATCGCCTGGCGGCATCTGTTGCCCAATATCATGAGCCTCCTCATCGTTCAGGGGACGATCCAGCTTTCGCTAGGCATCCTGGCGGAAGCCGGCCTCAGCTACATCGGCCTCGGTACGCAGCCGCCCGCCACCAGCCTCGGGCTGATGCTGCGCGACGCGCAGAGCCTGTTCCTGATCCATCCCTGGCTCAGCGTCGTGCCGGGGCTCACCATCGTCTTCATCGTCATTGCGCTCAACCTTGCCGGCGACGGCCTCCGCGATGCCATGGACCCGCGATTGAGACATCAAGGACTGGCCCATGGCGCTGGTTGAGATCGACGACCTCACGATTGCCTTTTCCGGCCGACCGGCGGTGGCCGGGCTGACACTGCGCATAGACCGTGGCGACCGCTACGGCATTATTGGAGAGAGCGGATCGGGCAAGTCGCTGACGGCGTTGGCCATTGCCGGACTATTGCCGGACAGCTCCACCGTAGCGGGCGCAGTTCGTTTCGATGGCGCCCCGCTACCCGAGGACGAGCGGGTTCTGGCCCGACTGCGGGGCAAGCGCATCGGCATGGTCTTCCAGGAGCCGATGACGGCGCTCAATCCGCTGATGACCATCGGCGAGCAGATCGAAGAGGCCATCGTGCTTTCGGAGGTCCCCGATGTGGCGAACCTGGTGGTGCCGGACCTGCTCGACGAGGTCGGCCTGTCGCCCAGCCATGTCGGGCGCTACCCGCATCAGCTCTCGGGCGGGCAACGGCAGCGCGCCATGATCGCGATGGCGCTGGCCAGCCGGCCGGAGCTGATGATCGCCGACGAACCGACTTCGGCACTCGATGTCATCACCCAGCGCGTGGTGCTCGACCTCATTGCCGAGATCTGCAAGCGCCGGCAGATGACGCTGTTGTTCATCAGCCACGACATCCGGGCCGTCGCGACACTCTGTTCGCGCGTGGGCGTGATGCAGGCCGGGCGCATGGTCGAACAGGGTGCGGTTGCCGACGTGTTGAAAAGCCCGCAGGCGGCCTACACACAAAAGCTGCTGGCCGCGAGCCGCATGGACCGTCGCCCTGCCCCGGTGGCGAGCGTGGAGGAGCAGGACCTGCTGGCCGTGATGGGCGTCAGCCGCGTCTATGCCCAGGGCGGGCTGTGGCCATGGCGCGATCCCCCGCTGCGCGCCGTGGACAGGGTCGATTTGACCATCGGCGCGGGTGAATGCGTGGCGCTGGTCGGACCATCGGGGTGTGGCAAGACCACGCTGGCGCGGATGATCGTCGGCCTCGACAGCGCCAGCGAGGGGCGGATGCTGCTCGATGGTGTGCCTTATCGGGGGCGCGACTTGCCGCCCGGCTCGCGCGCTGCCATGTCGCTGGTGTTCCAGGATCCGTTCAGCAGCTTCGATCCGCGGATGAGCGTTGGCACCTCGCTCGCCGAACCCCTTCATCTGTTGGGCGTGATGAGCAGGGAAGAGCGTGACGCGCGCCTCAGGGAGGCGGTCGAGGCGGTGGGGCTCGACGCTTCCATGCTCACCCGCTACCCGCACGAGTTTTCCGGCGGACAACGGCAGCGGCTCGCCATCGCGCGGGCGCTGGTGACGCGGCCCCGCGTCGTGGTGCTTGATGAGCCGGTTTCAGCGCTTGACGTGTCGCTGCGCGGTGACGTGCTCAACCTCTTGGCGCGGCTCAGGGCCGAGCATGGGCTCAGCTACCTCATCATCAGTCACGACCTCGACATGGTCGCCGCCATGGCCGACCGGGTGCTGGTGATGGAGGCAGGACGGATCGTCGAAGAAGGACGGCCGGACGAATTGTTCGCCCGACCGCAGCACTCATTGACGCAGGCGCTAATGCTGGCGCGCCTGCCGGATGTCGCTTGAGCTTACTGGATCGCCACGCCGGCGGCTTCGATCACCGGAGCCCAACGCTCGACTTCGGTGGTCACATGGTCGGCCAGCTCTTCCGGGGTTGAGCCGACGACAACCGCACCGGCTTCGGCCAGGCGCTGCTGCACCGCCGGATCGCTGACGGCAGCAACGGCTGCCTCATTGAGCTTGGCGATGACCTCCGGCGGCGTGCCGGCCGGGGCGAACAGCGCGTTCCAGGTATTGGTCTCATAGCCGGGGACGCCGGCCTCATCCATGGTGGGCACGTCGGGGAAGCTGGCGCTGCGCTCGAGCGTGGTGACCGCCAGGGGCTTCAAAGTGCCGGCCTTCATGTGTTCGCTGGCCGAAGGCAGATTGTCGAAGATGATCGGAACGGCGCCGGACAGAGCATCGACCAGCGCCGGCCCGGAGCCCTGATACGGCACGTGGACCATGTCGGTCTCAGTCATCGATTTGAAGAGTTCACCGGACAGATGCAGCGGCGTGCCATTGCCCGAAGAGGCATAGGCGTGCTGCTCCGGCTCGGCCTTGAGCTTGGCAATCAGTTCCTCGACGCTGTTGGCGGGGAATTCGGGATTGACCAGCAGCACGTTGGGCACGGTGACGAGGAGGGAGATCGGCTCGAAATCGGCGGAGGGATCAAAAGGAGGGGAGGCATAGAGCGAGGCACTCAGCGCATGCGTCGCGATGGTACCCATGAGGATGGTGTAGCCATCAGGCGCCGCATCGGCGACTGCGGTGGCGCCGACGACGCCACCAGCGCCGGCCTGGTTGACCACGAGAACGTTCTGCCCCAGCTCCTTGGACATGGCCTCGGCCACGATACGGCCAACGAGGTCGGTGGACCCACCAGCGGCGAAGGGCACGACGAGATTGATGGGCTTGGTGGGAAAATCGGATTGCGCGACAACCGGTGCCGACACAGACAACAGGGCGGCGAAGACAGGCAATGCGAAAGCAAGCTTCATGACAATGTTCTCCTCCAAATGGTGCGCTTGGGCGCCAGGGCCGGTTCGTGCCGGCCCCGGCAAGACGCTACAGGTGGTGGAGAGATGGGACAACCGCCCTGACAGTCACTCTTGCCGGTGCAACCGGTAGAGCAGCACGGCGACCTGGGCCAGGATCTCCGGCATGGCCTCCATGGCCTCATCATACTGGGCCCAGTCCTCATCGCTGGCAGTGTCATCGGGGTGATTGGCGGGGTCCGCCAGCATGAGGCCGGTAGCAAGACCCATTGCCGCCTCGCCCCGCGGATCGTCGCCGGTGTCGCGCAGCAGTTCGTCCCAGGCATCGAAGCGAAGCAACATGGCCTCCTGGAAGCCCGATATCCAGGCCTGCCAGACGATTTCGTCGGTATCGTCGTCGACTTCATAGAGGGGACCATATTCGCCCGCGGCCAGTTCGCGCTCAATATCGGCCAGCCGCGCATCGACCAGCGCCTCGAGCTCGTCGAAGCCTGGCCGGAGGACGCCGCGCTCGTCGGCGGCCCAGTCGAAGGGCCAATATTCGTCCTTGGCGACCGGCGTCGGGCTGACGGCGATGGCGCAAAGAAAGCCATCGAGCTCGGTCAGCAGCATGGCCTCGTCGCCGGCCTCGGCCAACACGTCGTCGAGGCGCAGCAGGGATTCGGGGAGTTCGCTGAAATCTGAGGACATGGCGGTCGGGCTCGCGTGTGGCAAAGCCCGACCTTACACCCGATCAGCGGCTGTTGTGCAACATGCCCTGGAACGCGCGGAAGCTGGCCTTGGGCGTGCGCTTCTGCGTCTCGTAGTCGACATGCACGAGACCAAAGCGCTTGTTGTAACCTTCGGCCCATTCGTAATTGTCGAGCAGCGACCACGCGAAATAGCCCCGCACATCGGCGCCCGCGGCCTTGGCGGCGAGCACGGCCATGAGGTGATCTTCGTAATATTTCACGCGGCGCGGATCGTCGTTGCCTTCGACCTCGGCCATGCCGTTCTCGGTCACGTAGATCGGCTTCTTGGTATATTCGTTGGACACACGCACCAGGAGGTCGCTGAGACCCTTGGGGTAGATTTCCCAACCGATATCGGTGCGCTCAAGGTCGCCCTTGACCTGTTCGACAGGCCGGCCGGGCTCGCTCGACGCCTTGTAGAGGCCGCGGGTGTAGTAGTTGATGCCGAGCCAATCGAGTGGGCGGGACACCACCTCCATATCGGCCTGGTAGTTGGCCGGCAGGTAGGGTTCGAGCCACTTGGTCAGGATTTCGGGGTATTCGCCCTTGAAGACGCCACCCAGATACCAGCGGTTGAACAGCGCGTCGCCGAAATCGCAGGCTTGCCGGTCGGCTTCGCTGTCGGTCGCCGGTTCGGACTTTTCGAGGTTGAGCACGATGCCGAGATTCTTTGCGCCGTTGGCACGCAGAGCATCGATGGCCGTGCCATGGGCGAACAGCACATGGTGCATGGCGCGGGCGGCGGCGCGAAGGTCGCGATAACCGGGCGCGTGGACGCCGAGGAAGTGGCTCAGGAAGGCGACGCACCAGGGTTCGTTGATTGTGGCCGTGGCTTCCAGCCGGTCGCCGAACTTGTTGGCGACAAGGGCTGCATAGTCGGCAAACCAGTTGGCGATGTCGCGGTTCATCCAGCCGCCGCGATCCTGCAGGGTGGATGGCAGATCCCAATGATAAAGCGTGGCATATGGCTTGATGCCGCGCTCGAGCATGCCGTCGATCAGGCGATCGTAGAAGTCGACGCCGGCCTGGTTGACGGGGCCGGTACCATCAGGAATGAGGCGCGGCCAGGCGAAGGAAAAGCGATAGGCGTCGAAGCCGCCATCGCGAATGAGATCCAGGTCCTGCGGCCAGAGCTCATAGTGATTGCAGGCATTGATGCCCGTATCGCCATTGTGGACATTGCCCGGCGTGGCCGAGAACGTGTCCCAGATGCACGAGCCGCGGCCATCACCCTGGCCGCCTTCGATCTGGTAGGCGGCCGTGGCGACGCCAAAGGTAAAGTCGGGACCGAAATCCCGGCGGTCAAACGAGAACATTTCCCCTCCAAGCCCGGCCTGACGCCGAAACGGACAAGCCGGATAACAAGGCGGGAAATGTTATGCAATCGATTTCAGCAATCGATTTAAATGGCGTACGTGCGTCAAATTGGCGGACTCCCTTAAGCCAAGTGATGGAAGCCCCGAGACGCCTTTCACCTCTGAGTTTAAATTTAGTGAGACGCAAGACGTCTCGGGGCGTCGGGATTTCTGGCAGGGGGGTTCACTAGGGACGGCTCTCACCGGAATTTCCCAACCCCGGACCCACACCCCGTAACGATTCAGGGTGCTCCCGACTGTCGCCGGACGGTTGATCGTTGCAACCCCATCTCCACCCGGCTGATGAGGGAGAGTATGGGCAAGGTGATGGGGCGGGGATAAGTGGCTTTGGCGTGCAGGGAAGTCAGGGAATTGCCGAGATCAACCGGCGGGCGATCATCCGATAGGCGGCAGCTTCCGGGCCATCGGGTTGAGAGGAAACCGGCGGTGTGCCAGCATCAGACCCTTCGCGGATGGACATGACCAGCGGGATGGGACCGAGGAAGGGAATGTCGAGCCGTTCGGCGGCCTTCTCGGCGCCGCCGGTGCCAAAGATGTCATAGCGGTGGCCGGTATCGGGGGCGATGAAGTAACTCATGTTTTCGACGAGGCCCAGCACCGGCACAGACATGCGGCGCAGCATGTCGATGGCCTTCTGCGCGTCGATCAGCGCCAGGTCCTGCGGAGTCGAGACGATGACCACGCCGTCGACCACGGTCTGCTGGAAGAGCGCGATATGGATGTCACCGGTGCCCGGCGGCAGGTCGATGATGAGGACGTCGAGCCCGCCCCAATCGGTCTCACGCAGCAGTTGGCGGAGGCCCGACGTGGCCATGGGACCGCGCCAGACCACGGCCTGCCCGGGCACCAGCATGGAGCCGATCGACATGGCCTTCAAACCGAAGGCCTCGTGGGGCGTGAAAATGCCGTCGTCGCGGATGGCCGGCCTGCCCTCGATGCCGAGCAGTTTGGGGACCGACGGGCCGTAGAGATCGGCGTCAAGAATCCCGACTTTCAGGCCCTCTACCGCCAGAGACAGGGCGATATTGACGGCGGTGGTGGACTTGCCGACGCCGCCCTTGCCCGAGCCCACGGCAATGATTCTCCTGACGCCATTGACGCGCGTCTTGCCCTGGGGCTGGACGCCGCCATGGCCGAATTTTGGACTATTCGATTTTTCCGCCGTCAGCGAGACCATGGTCTTGCGGCTGCCGCCCAGAGCCTGGGCGGCCTTATGCGCCGCGTCGCGGGCCGGCCCAAAGGCAGCTTCCATGCCAGGCGCTACAGCTATCGCGAAGGCGATGGCGCCAGGCGTGACGATGATTTCCGACAGGCCGCCATACGTCGCAAGATCGCCGCCGCCGGGAATTTCCACATCGGCAAGGGCGGCCTTTATCTGGGCTGCGAGATCGGTATCGGCCATGATGGCTTGGTTGAGCGCCGAGAGCGCCACAAATCCGGTGTCATGCCGGCGCAGGCCGGCATCCATTCTGAGATCCATTCCCACGCACGCATCTCAGGATGGACCCCGGCCTGCACCGGGGTGACATCGCGCTTGTGGAAATATCGAGTGCTAGAGAATGCTCTGGCCGGTGCCGGCCCAATCCTTGAGAAAGCCTTCGATGCCCTTGTCGGTCAGCGGATGGCTGGCCAGCTTCTTGATCACGTCGGGCGGGATGGTGGCAACGTCGGCGCCAGCAAGAGCAGCCTCGGTGACGTGGTTGGGCGAGCGGATCGAGGCGGCCAGGATCTGGGTCTCGAACTGGTAGTTGTCATAGATGGTGCGGATGTTCTCGATCAGCTCCATGCCATCGAGATTGATGTCGTCGAGGCGGCCGATGAAAGGCGAGATATAGGTCGCGCCGGCCTTGGCAGCCAGAAGAGCCTGATTGGCCGAGAAGCACAGGGTGACGTTGGTCGCGATACCCTTGTCCTTGAAGTACTTGGTGGCCTTGAGGCCATTTAGCGTCAGCGGCAGCTTGATAACGACGTTGGACGCGATCTTGGCGAGATGTTCGCCTTCGGCAACCATGCCGTCATATTCGAGGCTGGCGACTTCGGCGGAGACCGGATCGGGCGTGATGCCGCAGATTTCCTTGATGACTTCCTTGAAGTCACGGCCGGACTTGGCAATCAGCGACGGATTGGTGGTCACGCCATTGATGAGCCCGGCGTCGTTGAGCTCCTTGATGGCGGCGGTATCTGCAGTGTCGACGAAGAACTTCATCGTTCCCTCCTAGTAACTTATTGGTCCGGACCGTTGATCCAGATGTAGCCATGGCGGCGCCCCGCCGCAAGCGATGGGATCAGCGAATGGCGCCCAAAAACGCGTCCGCCAGATCGCCCACCTTATCTTCCGGAATGCCGGCGACATTGATGCGACTGTCCCCAGTCATATAGACCCCGTTTGCGGCCTTGAGATGTTCCACAGCGTCGTTGCTGAGCCCCAACAGCGAGAACATGCCACGGTGATCGGCGACGAAGTCGAAATCGGTGGAATTGGAGCGTTCGCGGATCGCGTCGGCAAGCTTCTTGCGCAGCGAAATCATGCGGTTGCGCATAGCGGCCAGCTCGGTCTCCCATTCGGAACGCAGTGCGGCATCCTCGAGGATGGTGCGGATGATCTCGGCACCGTGATCGGGCGGCTGCGAATAGGCACCGCGGATGATGTTGAGGAGCTGGGAATTGGTGACTTCCGCCTCGTCGCCGTTACGGGCGACAAGGATGGCGGCGCCGACGCGTTCGCGATAGAGACCGAAATTCTTCGAACCCGAGAAGGCGATCAGCGCTTCGGGGACCGCAGAGAGGATCTTGCGCGTACCATAGGCGTCCGGCTCGATGCCGTCGCCGAAGCCGAGGTATGCGAGGTCGATGAAGGGCAATGCGCCTGATCGGGCGAGCGAGGCTGCGACCTGATCCCACTGCTCATTGCTGAGGTTGGCGCCGGTCGGGTTGTGGCAGCATCCATGCATCAGCACGACATCGCCGGCGCTCAACTTATCAAGCGCCGCAAGCATTTGCTCGAACTTCACGCCGCGGGTTTCGGCATCGAAATAGGGATAGGTCGCGACCTGGAGGCCGGAATTGAGGGCGATGGGATTGTGGTTCGCCCAGGTCGGGTCGGACACATAAACCGTCGCGCCGGGACGGGCACGGTTGATGAGCTGCATCAGCACCCAGAGCGAACCGGTGCCGCCGGGGGCCTGGGCGATGCGGACGCGGGCGCGGTCGACCGAATTGGCCAGCACCAGGTCAAGCACCGCATTGCCATAGCCCTTGTTGCCGGCAATGCCGAGGTAAGTCTTTGTTTTTTCGTTCGAAAGAATTCGCTCTTCGGCCTTCCGGACCGAAGTCATGACCGGGGTCACGCCCTTTTCATCCTTGTAGACACCAACACCGAGGTCGATCTTGGTGGGACGGGAGTCGGCAGCATACTCGCCCATGAGCGCAAGAATCTTGTCGCCGGGGGCCTTGGTCAGGGTTTCGAACATTTGCGGGAGGTCCGGTGGGAAGGCGGTGGTGTTATAGGCGGTGATTGATGATTGGAGAAGGCCCCCTCACCCGGCGCTACGCGCCGACCTCTCCCCCAGAGGGAGAGGTAAGCGGCCTCAGCGTTTGAGGCCCAGCTTCTCGAGTTCAGCCGTCAATTGTGGAACAATTTCAAAGAGATCGCCTATCAGCGCGACATCTGAAATCTTGACGATGGGCGCTTCGGGATCGGAATTGATGGCGATGATCTTCTTGGCGCCCTGGATGCCGGCCAGGTGCTGCAGGGCGCCTGAAATGCCGATGGCGATGTAGAGGTCGGGGGCGATGATCTTGCCGGTCTGGCCGACCTGCCAGTCATTGGGCGCGTAGCCGGCATCGACAGCGGCACGGGTGGCCCCTACGGCAGCGCCGAGGGTTTTGCCAAGCTTCTCAATGAGTTGAAAGCCTTCGGCGGAGCCGACCGAGACACCGCCGCCGACGACGATCTGGGCCGTGGCGAGGTCGGGAATGTCGCTTTCGGTGCGGTGAGCGGCGATGAACTTTGCGGCAGAATGTGCTGGCGTTTCAAGCACTTCCACCGGGGCAGCATTTCCATGAGCAGCCGGGCTAAAGGCTGAGGCGCGGAAGGTCAGGACGTGCTTGGCCTGAGAATCCTCAACAGTTTCAAGGGCATTGCCAGCATAGATGGGCCGGACGAAACGGTTGGGCGCTGCGATGGCGACGATGTCGGTGACCGGCTGGATGTCGAGCTTGGCGGCAAGGCGCGGCATGACGTCCTTGCCCAAAGTGGAGGCGGCCGAGGCGACAATTTGATAGCGGACTGTTAGCGCGAGCAGCAACCTGGTGAGAGAATCCGCGAGGAGGCTGCCATCGCTCACCAGAACCTTGGCGACGCCGGCGATGGATGCGGCGGCATCGGCCGCGGACTGTGGGCCGACGACCAGCACATCGACCGGGCCGAGCTGGGACGCCGCGGCGACCACGCGAGCAGTGGCGGGCGAGAGAATTCCGTTGTCGACTTCGGCAAGAACCAGGACGCTCATCAGATCGCCTCCATCGCGTTGACGTCGGCGGCAATAATGGCGACGAGTTCGGGCACGGAGCCGACGGTCCTGCCGGCGACACGTTCGGGTGGCGGGGACACCTTCTCGACCTTGAGGCGGGGCGTGAGGTCGACGCCGAACTCGGCGGCCGGACGAACGGCGAGCGGCTTGGAGCGCGCCTTCATCACCATGGGCAGGGCGGCGTTGCGGGGCGTGTTGAGACGCAGGTCCGCCGTGACGATGGCCGGAAGCGGGAGAGCCACGGTCTCGCGGCCATAATCGACTTCGCGGGTGACTTCCAACTGGTCGCCGCTGAGCTTGATCTCTGAGGCAAAGGTCGCCTGCGGACGATCGGTGAGGGCGGCGAGCATCTGGCCGACATGGTTGCTGTCATCATCGACGGCCTGCTTGCCCAGCAACACCAGCTCGGGCTTTTCCTCATCGACGACCTTGGCCAGCAGCTTGGCAATGGCCAATGTTTCGAGGGCGGCGTCGGTCTCGATCAGGATGCCGCGATGGGCGCCCATGGCGAGGGCGGTGAGGATGACGTCGTTGCTGGCCTTGGGGCCGATGGAGACGACGACAATCTCGCTCGCCTGTCCCGCCTCGGCCAATTGCACGGCAGCTTCGACGGCGTGCTTGCAGAAGGGGTTCATCGACATGCGCACGCCATTGGTCTCGACGCCCGAGCCATCAGGGCGGACCCGGATGCGGACGTTGTGATCAACCACGCGCTTGACCGCGACGAGGATTTTCATGAGCAGCTCCGTCAAGTTGGGGCTTCAATCGCAAAAAGGGATCGAGCGGGCAAGGCGGAACGGGGGAAATTCGGTCTAGTTCGAAATGGGAAAGTAGAAAGTTTGGTACGGACCACGTTCTTCCGTCATTGCCCGGCTTGACCGGGCAATCCAGTTTGCTGAGGCGTGGACCACCCGGTCAAGCCGGGTGGTGACGATGGAGCGGAGGTCGCAAGGGGGACGGACGACCCCGCCGTTCGAGCCGCCACTCGACCATAGGTCTCGCGGCCTTCTCACTTAAGATTGCTCCACAGGAGCGATCTTGCCTTCGGCTCAGTTCGAAGCTTCCTGAATAGCGGAGAGGCGCCAGTCGCCGTCGCCGCGATTGCGGATGAAGGTCCAGATTTCGGTGGACTCGCCGGGAGTATCGGCATCGCCTTCGACCACGGCACCGGTCTGGCGATCGACCATGTAGTCCACGGCCGAATACCGCATGGCGACGGTGGCATATTCCACCTGCCCTTCGCGCCAGCTTTCGGACAAGTCGCCCTGCAGCAGCTTGACGTCGGACACCTGGTTCTTGACGCCATTAGTGGCGTTGGTCGCCAGTTCCTCGGAGAGGTAACCCATGACTTCGGGCGTGGTCAGGGTGCGGAGAGCCGCGTAATTCTCGCCGGCAAAGGCGGCCTGCACACGGGTCAGCATGCTCTCGAACTTTTCGAGGTCTTCCATGCCGATGTTGAGCTGGTTGGGATTGGCTTTGTGTGCCGCAGGACGAGCAGCGCTGCCACCGCTGCCAAACATGCCGCTGAAATCGGGCTTGGCCGCCGGCCGGCGCTCATAGGCCGCCACGTCCGGACCACCAGCAGTTGCCGTGCGCGGACGGAAGAAGCGCAGGGCCAGCCAGATCAGGCCGCCGATCATGGCGATCTGCACCAGCATGGCGAAGACACCGCCGATGCCGCCAAAGCCGGCGCCGAGGAACAAGCCGAAGAGGCCGCCGATAAAGAGGCCGCGCACCAGCGAGCCGCCAAAACCGTTCATGAAGCCGCCGCGCGGCTGGGCCGACTGCGCCGATGGCGAAGGCGTGTTCTGCTGCTGGTTCGGGGTCATGGTGCGCTGGACCGGAGCAACCGGTGCCGGCGCCGTCTGCGTGGGGGCCGGACTGTTGAACGTGTTCATGCCACGGCTGCCAAAGCTGCCACCCTTGCGAGCCTCGGCGTCGCCGACCGAGATAAAGGAAAAGGCGACAACGAGACAGGCGATGAGACTGGTGAAGCGAAAACTGCGCGCGGCAAACATGGATCGGCCCCCTCAAGAAAACTCTGTGGCCGATATAGGGATGGATGGTGCCCACGTGTAGGTGCGGACCGATAAAAGGACTGCGACCGATGCGCCTAGCCCCGGGCCGGGCGAAACTCCGAGGTGACTTCCAGGGTGCGATCCTCGCGATTGGCCGGCAGATCGCCCGCGGCGTGAGCGGCGATGATCCGGTCGCGTTCGCTGATGAGGTCGGCAATCTCGGTCTCGTAACGCACCAAGATCGCAGTCAGCCAGCGGTTCACGAGATAGGACGGGCGGGCCATCTGCATGTCGAAGCGCTGGAGCAGTGGCACGGTCGCCTCCGCATCCAGCCAGTCATCGCCCACCACCCAGTGATTGACGGTGAAAATGCGGTGGAGCTGGCCATAGGGCGTGACGCCGATGGCGGCGAGGTGGTGGACAGGGCCGTCCTTGCCCTGGGGCCGGACGAAACAGTGGAAATGGCCGTGCTCGGCCTCGTCGGTGGAGGGCGAATGGCAATGATAGTACCACTGCGCGCCGCTCGCCGGGTCGAAGACATCGCCCTCGGGATAATGCGACCAGGCGGCGACATCGGGCGCATCGCGCAGAGTTTCGAGCAGCACGTTGGTGCCGCTCTTGGCCAGGATGGCTTCGCAGAAGCGGATTTCCTCATCCGCGCGGTCGGTGGCTTCGCTCATGGTGCGGTCTCGGTTGGACGAGGCAGGCCTAGCGCGGTGTGAGGGGCGAGGCAAGGGTGACGGGGTCGCCGGTCTCCCTCCCTAGCTCTGCTACGGCCTGTCGGCCTAGCGGCGCTACCCTGCCCGCAAGGGGGAGGGTGGGATGAACATGACTAACGAGCTTTCGGCGGGCGCCGACACCCCCACCCTTGATCCCTCCCCACAAGGGGGAGGGAGACGATGAGCACGGGCGCCTTCCCCTTCGCCTCCCTCCCCTTGATGGGGAGGGATTGAGGGTGGGGTGATGTTGGTCAGGCCTCAGCTCGTCGCGAAGTCGGTGCCGGCCTTGGGGAGGTCGGGGTCCTGGACCCATTCGGTCCACGAGCCGTCGTAGAGCTTGAGATTGGTGTAACCCAGGTCCTTCAGCACGGCGAGCAGGTCGGAAGCAGCCCAGCCCCAGCCGCAGGTGGTGATGATCTCGTCGTCCTTGTCGATGCCGAGCTCGTCGAGCCTGGCGATCAGGCCATCGATATCGTCGTGGAGCTGATTAGCGTTGGAGAAGAGACCGATCGGCACATTGATCGAACCGGGGATATGCGCCTTGTCGAAGCCGGTGGTGCCGCGGGCGTCGAGTACATAGGTGTCGTCCTTTGTCAGCGCTTCGACCACATAGTCCTTCTGCACGATGTAGGGCTTGGTGTTGGTGAGCTTGAGATCGGAAGGCGGCAGGACGCTCGCTTCGGTCGAGAGTTCGCCATCCCAGATGTTCACGCCGCCGCTGAGGATGTGGACATTGGGGAAGCCGGCCTGATCGAGCGAGACATAGATCTTGCCCGGGAAGCGGCCGGAATCCGGGGACAGCGGATTCTCCTCGAATTCGCCATAGACGAAGATGGTTTGGTCGTAGGAGAGGCCGTAGGAGGCGAGGATGGGCTCGAGTTCCTCATAGGTCTTGGTTTCGCCGATGACGCCGCCGACATCGGGGGTCTCGATGAATTCACGCGGAATGTTGATGGCGCCGGGAATGTGGCCGGCAGCATAGCGATCGGCGGTGCGGATATCGACCAGCACGACATCGTCGCCCAAAGCCTTGAGCTGGTCGAGATCGATATAGGCGCCGAGGCCCTGGCCCTGCTGCAGCACGGCAGGCAGTGCATAGGCAGAGGTCGAGAGAGCAAGGCCGGAGGCCAGGGCGGCCAGGACGGCGAAAGTCTTGAGTGTCATGGAAAATCTCCTTTGCAGATGGATCAGTTGACGAAGGAATATTCCCAGCCGGTCAGGGTCTCTTCCCAGGTAGGGAAGAGGTCGTAGAGCCAGAGCTGGATGGTGCGGTCGAAGCCGGTGAGGAGGAAGGCGCCGACCAGGATGAGCAGGACGCCGAAGACCTTCTTTATGCGGTCTCCATTGGCCTGCAGGAACGAGAAGCGCTGGAGCACGGCGCGGCCGCCGAAGATGACGGCGACCATGGGCAGCGCCGTACCGAGGGAAAAAGCCAGCGTCACGAAGACGGCCGACACCGTGACCTGCTGGTTCATCGCGAGGGTCAGCACCGAGGCCATGACGGGGCCGACGCATGGGGTCCAGGCGAGGCCGAGACCAGCGCCGATGACGAAGCCGCCACCGAAGCCATCGCCCTGAGGCAGGCGCGCCGTGGCATTGGCGAGGCCCCCGGTGGAGCGCTCGAAAAGGCTGCTCGCCTTTGGCACGAGCAGGACGACGCCGCAGGCGATGAGCAGCACGGCGCTGATGGTGCGCACGATATCGGGGCTGATGCCCAGCGCGTTGACCACACTGGCCAAGGCCAGGGTGACCGCCGAGAAGGTGAGGACGAAACCCGTCAGCACGCCCCAGGGCCGCAACCGTCCCGACTGCGCCGACGAGGCGAGAATAACCGGCAGCAGCGGCAGTACGCAGGGCGAGGCCACGGTGACGACACCGGCCGCGAAGGCGATGAGGATGGAAATATCCATTATTGGAAAATCGGCCTGGTGTTCAGAGCGTCGATGCCGCCGCCATTCCAGATCTGCAGCTTTTCGCCGTCACGGCCGACCTGCACATAGGTGTTCTGGTAGGTGACGCCGTAGCGGGCCTTGAGATCGGGCTCGGCGTCGTAATCGGCGATGACCAAGGTGATGCCCGGTTGCACTTCGGGCCAGCGGCCGCGAAAGGACACCATGGTGGCCCGACAGGTGGGGCACCACTCCGCGTGGAAATAGAGAATGGCCGGACCGTTTTCGGCAATGGCCTTCAATTGATCGAGGGATTCATAGGCGACGGCAACGGCCTCGGCAGCCTCCTGGGCCTGGGCCGCCCCAATCGCGGCAGCCAAGGAGAGACCTAGAGCCAGGACGGAGCGCCGCTTCAACATGTTGACCTCAAACAGTATTTTCTGCCCTCAGGCTCGCAGAAGCGGCGAGGGCTTGCGAGGTTCAGCATCCTCAATTTAGCGGACGGATTAAAAAGTATATCTAGTCTATAAGAATTATATAGATTCGAAACGGACGGTTGGGCGGGCTATGATGTGCGCGCCTGGGTGCGGGCGTATCCAAGCCCTTCGTTCGACGGGCACGGCGCAGCACCGGGCAGAGACGACACGACTAGCGAGAGCCCAGACCATGACGACCCGCAGAACGCTTCTTTTTGGCGCAGCACTGGCGGCAGGCGCCGTTGCGGCAGTGGCCGCGGTGCAGCTCAATTCCGCCCCTGCCTCTGTAGCACCGGCGGCTCCTGCGGCGCCTGCGGTGGTGGACCCGATGGCGGAGTCGCCCTGCTCGGTTGCCGCTCCGGCCGTTCCACCGGCCGACGATCCCCTGGCCTATTCGCCGTGCTCGCCGGCGCCGCAATAGTAGAGACGCCGGAGCCTTTCATCGGCTACGCCGACCGACTTCGGAGTTGACGCCGCAGGCCGGCACGGAGACATTGCCGCTTTCTCTGTCCTGCTTTGGTTTCCCATGCCTGTTCTTAACCGCGTTGCCGAATTCCAGCCCGAGATCGCCGCCTGGAGGCGCGATCTCCATGCCCATCCGGAGGTGCTGTTCGACGTGCACCGGACGGCCGGCGTGGTGGCGGAAAAGCTGCGCGAATTCGGCTGTGACGAAGTGGTGACCGGGCTTGGACGCACCGGCGTTGTCGGCATTATCAAGGGTCGCGGCGCTGGCACCCGGACTATTGGCCTCCGGGCCGACATGGACGCCCTGCCGATGACCGAAAAGACCGGCCTGCCGCATGCATCGACCACGCCGGGCAAGATGCATGCCTGCGGCCATGACGGGCACACGGCCATGCTGCTGGGCGCGGCAAAGTATCTCGCTGAGACACGCAATTTCGATGGTCAGGTGGCGCTGATCTTCCAGCCGGCCGAAGAGGGTGGCGGCGGCGGCCGCGTGATGCTGGAAGACGGGCTGTTCGAAAAATTCGACATTACCGAAATCTATGGCATGCACAACTGGCCGGGCATGCCGGTGGGCCATTTCGGCATCCGCGCCGGTGGCATCATGGCGGCGACCGACCGGTTCTATATCGACATTACCGGCAAGGGCGGACACGCGGCGCGGCCGCAGCAGACGGTGGACCCGATCATTGTCGCAGCGCAGATGGTGACGGCGCTGCAGACCATCGTTTCGCGCAATCTCGACCCGCTCGACAGCGCGGTGCTGAGCGTCACCATGGTAGAGGCCGGCGAGGCGGACAATGTGATTTCGCGCACGGCCAAGATCACCGGCACGGTGCGTACGCTGGATGGCGCGGTGCAGGATTTCATCGAGGAGCGGCTGGCCGAATTCGTCCCGCAATTCGCCGTGAGCTTCGGGGCCGAGGCCAGCATACGTTATGCCCGCGGCTACCCGGTGACGGTCAATGCCGAGGCACAGACGCGGTTTGCCGCCGAGGTGGCGCGCGACGTGGTGGGCGCCGGCAATGTCGACGACGACACGGCGCCATCCATGGGTGGGGAAGACTTCTCCTTCATGCTCAACCAGCGGCCGGGCGCCTATATCTTCATCGGCAATGGCGACTCGACCGAACTCCACACCGACACCTACGACTTCAACGACGAAGCCATTCCGGTGGGAGTGAGCTATTGGGTGGGCCTGGTGGAAAAGGCATTGCCGGTGACGGGTCGATAGGCGCGTGATGGCCGCCTGCAAAGCTGGGATTCCTGCGCTTCCGGTGCTCACGTACGCATGTACGCTGCGCGCCGGTTCTCGGAATCCCACCTTTTCGGCTGGCCCTGACGCCCCTCTCTTCCCGTCACTCCTGGGGCGCCGCGCGAAGCATTGATCCTTCCGATCAACCTTCCGTCCGGGCGAAGCTTGGGCTAAGGGTCACGGCATAATGCCTGCCCTGATTTCCCGCTCCGATATTCTTCCCGTGCTTCTGACGCTTGCCATCGCTGCCGCCGGCGGAGGCCTTGCCACGTTGATCGGCCTGCCGGCCGGGTGGCTGATGGGTGGGGCGCTGGCGGTGACGGTCGCGGCGATGATGGGCGCACCGGTGCGCATGCCGGACGGGCTGCGCAATGTGGCCTTCGTGCTGATCGGCATGTCCATGGGCGCCAGCGTGGCACCGGATAGTTTGAGCCTTCTGACCAGTTGGCCCATTTCGCTGGCGGCGCTGGCCATCGAACTGGTGATCATCGTCGCCGCCACCGGCTGGATGCTGACGAAGGTGTTCAAGCTCGATGCCGGCACTGCCTATCTCAGCTCGTTTCCGGGGCATCTGAGCTTTGTCATGGGCATTGCCGCAACGGGCGTCGGCAATTCGCGACAGATCGTCATCATCCAGGTGATCCGCATCCTGATGCTGACCATTGCCGTGCCTGTTGGCGCGGTATTCCTGCCCATCGACCATTTCGCGCCGCCGGTGACGGAGGATTTCCTCGGCCCGATCCAACTGGTGCTGCTGGCCGTCGGATGCGTGGTGGCTGGCCTCGTCTTCATCTGGCTCAAGGTGCCGGCGGGCATGGTGCTGGGCGCCATGGCGGCGGCGACGGCGGCAAAGCTTGGCGGGCTCTATGCCGAGGCCATGCCGGTCCCCCTGGTGGTCGGCACCTTTATCCTGACCGGGGCGCTGATCGGCTCTCGCTTCGTGGGCATTACCCGCGCCGAATTCATGGCGGCGGCCAAGGGCGGGCTGATCGCGACGGCCATGACCGTGAGCATCGTCACGGTGATGGCGATGGGCGTGGCACAACTCGTCGACATGCCGTTTGGCCAGATCTGGCTGGGCCTGTCCCCAGGGGCGCTCGAAGGCATGGGGGCACTGGGCATCGCACTGGGGTATGACACCGCCTTTATCGCCGCGCACCATGTCATCCGGCTGCTGATGCTGAGCTTTGCCATACCGGCGGCGGTGGTGCTGATACGATGGGCAGAAAAGCGGGCGGCGGTCGAAACGCCGCCACCCCCTCCCTAGCTCTGCTGCTGTCCTTGCGGACCGAGCGCCGCTACCCTCCCCTCAAGGGGGAGGGTGAAGAAGGGGCCGTCAAACCGGCTTGTAAGATACCTTCCCCTCGCCCGCGGGGGCCGGCAGGATGGCGAAGCCGTTGGGGCCGAGGGCCAGGCTCGACCCTTCGAGCGTGGCGTTGTGGCTCACCGGCTCGAGCTCCAGCTCGACCTTGGACAACTTGACCGTCAACGGTTCGGCCGAGAGGTTGAAGACGCAGATCAAGTCCTTGTTGCCGGCGGAGCGGCGATAGGCGAGCACCGGCTCCGATGTATTGAAGAAGGTGATGTCGCCGGTGACCAGCTGCGGATGGCTTTTGCGCCAGGCGAGCAGGGTCCGGTAAAAATTGAGGATCGAGTTGGGATCGGCATTCTGCTGGTCGACGCTGAGCGCGACATGGGCCGGCTTGACCGGCAGCCAGGGCTTTGCCGTGCTGAAGCCGGCATAGGCCAGTTCGTGCTGCCAGGGCATGGGCGTGCGGCAGCCGTCGCGACCCTTGTCGCCGGGCCAGAAGCGGATGCCGCGCGGATCGGTCAGTTCCTCGTAGAGAATATCGGCCTCGGGCAGGCCAAGTTCCTCGCCCTGGTAAAGGCCGACCGAGCCCTTGAGCGTAAGCCCCAGGGCGGCCGACTGGCGCGCCAGATCGGACGGGGTGGTGCTGTAGGGCGCCCAGCGGGTCATCGGGCGGATGACGTCGTGGTTGGAAAAGCTCCAGCAGGGCCAGCCGGTCTCGCCGCCGGAAAAGAAGGCCTCCACCTTGGAGCGGAAGTGCTTGGCAGTGAATTTCGGCCCCAGGAAATCGAAGGAATAGCACATGTGCAGCAAGGACTTGCCCGATGTGTAGGCCTTCATCAGCTCCAGGCCGCGCTCGTCGTCGCCGACCTCGCCGACGCTGGTGGCGCCGGGATACTGGTCGAGCATCTTGCGCACCTTCTTGAGCCAGTCGACGTTTTCCGGCTGGCTCTTGGAATATTTGTGGCTCTGCATGTCATAGGGGTTGGTGGCGGGCACACCCTTGAGCGACTTGAGCGGCGGGTTTGAGCGCAATTGCGCGTCGTGGAAATAGTAATTGACCGTGTCGAGACGGAAGCCGTCGAGCCCGCGATCGAGCCAGAAGCGCATGACTTCGAGCACCGCATCCTGCACCGCCGGATTGTGGAAGTTGAGATCGGGCTGCGAGGTGAGGAAATTATGGAGGTAGTACTGCTTGCGGGCGGTATGCCATTCCCAGGCCGAACCGCCGAAGACCGAGAGCCAGTTGTTGGGCGGCGAGCCATCGGGCTTGGCATCGGCCCAGACATACCAGTCGGCCTTGGCATTATCGCGCGAGAAGGCAGATTCGCCGAACCAGGGATGCTGGTCGGACGTATGGCTGACCACCTGATCCATGATGACCTTGAGGCCCAGCGCGTGGGCCTTTTCGATCAACTGATCGAAATCCTGCAGCGAGCCGAAAAGCGGATCGACGCTCATATAGTCCGAGACGTCATAACCCATATCGGCCTGAGGCGAGCGGGTCAGGGGAGAAAGCCAGATACAGTCGACGCCAAGGCTGGCAATATGGTCGAGCCGATCGATGATGCCGGGCAGATCGCCCACGCCATCACCATTGCTGTCCTGAAACGAGCGCGGATAAACCTGATAGATTACTCCGCCACGCCACCATTCGGTCATTCGCTATGCTCCTTGCGGCCTCGATACTTCCGGGCCGGATTCGCATATGAAGCTACAGATTTCCGCCGCGGCTGTTAACCGGGGGCGATGCAGGCGAGGATTGCGCAAATGATAGTCACAGGACTGCTGATCGACCATTCCGATGCGGTGTCGGAACTGGCTGCGGTGATGGAACGCGAATGGCCGGATTGGTACCATCCGCAGGGGGCGTCGGCGCGGGCCGATCTCGAAGAACGGCTGGTCCGGGACGGGCTGCCGCTCGGGATCGTGGCCTTCGACGGCGAGGTGGCTGCCGGGACAGCAGCGCTGACAGTGACCTCGGGCGGGCTCGTGACCGAACGATCGCCATGGATCGGCGGCCTGCTGGTCGATCCGGCATTCCGGCGGCGCGGGGTCGCTGCGGCTCTGCTGGCACGATCCCTGGACGAGGCCAGGCGCCTCGGGTTTGCGCGCGTCTACGCGCTCACCGCGCATGCGGACGCCCTGTTCCAAAACGAAGGCTGGGCGCTGGTCGAGGCGATCGACCTCGAGGGAGAGCCGCACCGCATCTACGCACAGACCTGACGGGAGACGCTGTCGAAGGCCGCCGTGACGGATCGTCGTCGAGGCAGAAACGAGGAGCTCGAAATGCCATTCCTGCCTGCAACACAACGCCCGCCGAGCAAGAGCCGCACCGTCCGCTTCGAGGGTCACACCCATGGAACGGGCATTTCGTTTTTCGCGGTCGACAACGATCCCGGCCAGGGTCCCCCGCTCCATACTCATCCCTATGCCGAAACCTGGTTCGTGCAGGAAGGGCGCGCGCGGGTGCAGATCGGTGATGAGGTCTACGAGGCCGGTCCGGGCGATATCGGCACTGCGCCGCCAGACACGCCGCACAAGTTCACCAATATCGGTGACGGCCGGCTGGTCATCTTCTGCGTCCATGATGCGGGCACCATGGTGCAGGTCAATCTGGAGTAACGGCTCGCAATATCCTCTTGACCATATCCGTTTGGTTATGTACCTACATAGCCATTCAGTTATGCAAGGAGGTTGAGGTGTTGAGACGCCTGTTCGCAAGCCTGACCATAGCGGCCCTGTTGGCCGGCACTCTGCCCGCCGCATCCCAGACCCAAGGAGACACTTCGATGAGCAATGCCACGTCCAATGATCGCGTCGCCGTCAACGGCGTCGAGCTCTACTACGAGGTTCGCGGCGAGGGTGAACCGTTGGTGATGCTGCATGGCGGCGTCAATCCGTCGGACATGTTCGGCGCGCCGCTCGCCGCGATGGCCAAAACGCACAAGGTCTATGCCATTCATCTGCGCGGCCATGGACTGAGCTCGGACGCCGAGGCGAACTGGAGCTACGAACAGATGGCCGACGACGTCGATGCCCTATTGGGGGAGATCGGGATCGACCAGATCGACGTGATGGGCTGGTCGCTTGGTGGCGGGGTGGCGCTGCAAATGGCGATCCGGCACCCCGAGCGCGTCGGCAAGCTCGTGGTGATCGGCATGAACGTCAAGGCGGATGGCAACTTCCCTGAAGTGCAGCAGCAGTTCGACGAGATGCCGGCCCATGCACCGACCATTGCCGGATATCTGGAAAAGTCGCCGCTGGCAGGGATGTATCCGGACGTGAATTGGGAAGCGATGATGCGCAAGACCGGCCTGATGAACCAAGGACCCTATGACTGGTCCGACGACGTTGCCGCGGTCACGGCGCCGACCCTGCTGGTCTATGCCGATGCAGAGATGATGTATCCGGCCCATATCGCGGAGATCTACGGCCTGTTTGGGGGCGGTACGCGTGATGCCGGCGTGGACGGGGCACTGCGGCCGACGCCGAACCGCTTGGCGATCATTCCCGGCACGACGCATTACGACGTCATGCTCAAAGAGACGGATGTGGTGACGGAATTTGCCAGGGCGTTCCTGGCGGAGTGAAGAGATGATCGGGCGTGGGAGGCCCAACCGGTCCCCCACCCTGCTCGATGACGGACTTAGCAAGAGCTAAGTCCTATCTCGCTTCCCTCCCCGCAAGGGGGAGGGTGCCGCTTCGCGGCTAAACCACCGCCGAGATCAGCGGTTCGCCGGCGAAGTGTTTTTCGAGATTGGCGACCAGCAGGGCGCCCATGGCGTCGCGGGTCTGGTGGGTGGCGCTGCCCTGGTGGGGGGAAAGCACGACATTGTCGAGGGTGAGAAGCTCGGCCGGAACGGAGGGCTCCTTTTCGAAGACGTCGAGCGCGGCGCCGCCGAGACCGCCATTGACCAGCAGCTCCACCATGGCTTTTTCGTCGATCAGCGTGCCGCGCGCGACGTTGACGATACGCCCCTTAGGGCCGAGGGCATCGAGCACTTTGCGGCTGACAATACCCTCGGTGCCCTTGCCGCCGGGGGCGATGACGACGAGCCAGTCGCTGTCGCGGGCCATGTCTTCGAGATCGTCGTAAAAGATGTAGGGCACGGAGGTCTGCTGGTGGCGGCCATGATAGACGACGCGCATCTTCATGGCCTGGGCGCGGGTAGCGATTTCCTTGCCGATGCGGCCGAGGCCAAGAATGCCGACGGTCTTGCCGGTCAATTCGGAAAAGAGGCCGAAATTGCCATTGGGCCATTTACCCTGGCGCACGTATTGGTCGGACTGGGGGATGCGGCGGGCCAGTGAAACCATGAGGCCAATGGTCAGTTCGGCGACGGCATCGTTGAGCACATCTGGCGTATTGGTGACGCGGATATTGCGCTGCTTGGCGGCTGCGGTGTCGATGTTGTCGTAGCCGACGCCGAAACTGGCGATAATCTCGAGGCTCGGCAGCTTGTCCATGAGGTCGGCCTGTATGCCCGAACCGGCATGGGCGCGGATGCGGGCGCCGTTTTCCCTGAGCCAACCGTCCTTGTCGGCCTGCTCGTGCAGCTTGTGCACGGTGTAGCGGGCGGCCAGCGCCTCCTCGCAGGATTTCAGGAGCGGATGGGTCTGGAGGATTTCGATGGTCATGGAGAACTGCGCCCTTGGGTGGGCATCGCATGGATTGTCCGGTCGAGCCGGGCAATGACGATGATGGGTGGGATCGGGTTCGCTGATTGCGCGCGAAGCTTAGCGGACCAGACGCGCGTGGCAAGCCAGACCTGCATCAAAATGCGGCACGTGCCGGATTTGAGTGTCTGGACGGCAGAAAACAAATGTGTAGCAATGGCATGGCGATGGGAATGCCGTATCACCCGAGCGGAGACGTATGGGCGACAAGACGCCGTTTGACGAAATGTACAATCCGGACGGGTCCGTCCGCGAACCCTATCGGGCGCTGGCCGGATGGCTCAGCGAACAACCGGACAAGGCTCTGGCGCTGATGCAGGCCGATGCGGAAGCCATCTTCCGCAAGCTGGGCATCACCTTTGCGGTCTATGGATCGGAAGAAGGCACGGAGAAGGTGATCCCCTTCGACGTCATCCCCCGCATCATTGCCGCCAATGAATGGCGCAAGCTCTCCCAGGGGATCGAGCAGCGGGTGAAGGCGCTCAACGCCTTTCTTTATGACGTCTACCATGACCAGGAGATTCTCAAGGCGGGGCTTGTTCCCGAAAAGCTGATCCTCAAGAACGCGGCCTTCTGCCCGCAGATGATGGGGATCAACCCGGCCAAGGGCGTCTATGCCCACATTATCGGCGTCGACATCGTTCGCGTGGGCCCCGACGAGTTCTTCGTGCTCGAAGACAATCTGCGCACTCCGTCGGGCGTCAGCTACATGCTGGAAGACCGCGAGGCGATGATGCTGCTGGCGCCGGACCTCTTCCACCGCTCCAAGGTGGCGCCGGTCGAGACCTATCCGGAAAACCTGCGGCGGACACTCGAAAGCGTGGCGCCCGAAGGGTTCAGGGGCAGAAACCCAAATATCGCGGTGTTGACGCCCGGCATCTACAACTCGGCCTATTTCGAGCATTCGTTCCTCGCCGACCAGATGGGCGCGCAGCTCTGCGAGGGCCCCGATCTCTTTGTCGAGGACGGCAAGGTCTATATGCGGACAACCACCGGCCCCGAGCAGGTGGACGTGATCTACCGCCGCATCGACGACGATTATCTCGACCCCCTGACCTTCCGGCCCGACTCCATGCTCGGCGTCCCCGGCGTCTTCGACGCCTATCGCGCCGGCAATGTGACGCTGGTCAACGCGCCGGGCACCGGCATTGCCGACGACAAGGCGGTCTATACCTATGTCCCTGAGATCATCGACTTCTATCTCGGGGAAAAGGCTCTGCTGGCCAATGTGCCGACCTATAACTGCACCGACGAGAAGCAGCGCGCCTGGGTGCTGGAGAACATCGCCGACCTCGTGGTCAAGGAAGTGCACGGATCGGGCGGCTACGGCATGATGGTAGGCCCGACGGCCACCGAGGCGCAGCACGAGGAATTCCGACAGAAGATCATCGCGCGACCGGACAATTACATTGTGCAGCCGACGCTCGACCTTTCCACCTGCCCCACGCATATCGATGGCAATGTCGCGCCGCGCCATGTGGATCTGCGACCCTATGTGCTGGTCGGAGACGAAGTGCGGATCACGCCCGGCGGGCTGACCCGCGTGGCGCTGAAGCAAGGTTCGCTGGTGGTGAACTCGTCGCAGGGCGGCGGGACGAAAGATACGTGGGTGCTGGAAGAGTGATTTTTCTCCCTTTTGATCCAGACACACATTTCAATCGAGCGCGGGGCCCCACCCCACCCTCATTCCCTCCCCCTCAAGGGGAGGGAGGCGAAGGACCGAAGCGCCACTGGTCATCGTCTCCCTCCCCCTTGTGGGGAGGGATTGAGGGTGGGGGTTCAGACGCATGAGGATGCTCGGACGCACAGCGCAGAACCTGTTCTGGCTTTCCCGCTATGTGGAGCGGGCGGAGAACATGGCGCGGCTGCTCGAGGTCGGCTATCGCATGTCGCTGACCAGCCATCGTGAAGGCGGGGCCAGCGAGCATCTGATCTCGATGATGCAGGCGGCCGAGGTCGATGAAGGCTTCGATGCCAAGCATACGATCGCCGATGTCGATACGGTCGCCCACTACATGATGTTCGACCCGGACAACCCCTCCTCGGTCTATTCCTGTCTCAGGGCCGCTCGAACCAATGCGCGTTCGGTGCGCACCGCGATCACCACCGACATGTGGGAGAGCATGAACGGCGCCTGGCTCGAATATGCGCAGATCAGGCCGCGGGACGTGCGCGGCGCCAAGCTCCTCGAACTGCTGCAATGGGTCAAGCAGCGCAGCCACGAATTCCGGGGGGCGCTGCTCGGGACCATTCTGCGCGATGACGGGTTCAACTTCCTGCAGGCGGGCAATTTCGTCGAGCGGGCCGACAACACGGCGCGCATTCTCGACATGAAATACTACGTGCTGCTGCCACAGGCGACGCAGGTGGGGGGCGATCTCGACATCCAGCAATGGACGCTGATCCTGCGCGCCGCCTCGGCGCACCGGGCCTACCGGCACGTCTACCACGACCGCTACAAGGCGCAGAACATCGCCGACTTCCTGATCCTTCGGCCGGAAATGCCGAGGAGCCTGGTCTATTGCGCGAGCTTCGTGCAGCAGAACCTCGACAGCCTGGCCAAGATCTATGGCCGGCAGGAAAAATGCCACGAAGCGGCGGCAAGCCTGATGGCCATGGTCAACGAGACGAGCATGGACGCCATCTTCGCGCGCGGCCTGCATGAATTCCTCGAGGACTTCATCGCCCGCAACAACCAGGTGACCGACGCCCTCTCGGAGAGCTACAACTTCTTCTGAGCTTGCAGGCCCACCCACCCGTTGACTGTCATCCCGGCGAAAGCCGGGACCCATCTTGAGATCTCAGGATAGGCCCCGGCTCAGGGTCGGGGTGACATCGGAGTTGGGGATTGTTCTATAAGCTCAGCACGAACAGCCAGCCCGATATCGTCACGGCCGAGAGGACGGTGGAGATCAGGATGGTGTTGGCGGCGACGCTGACGCCGCGATCATAGAAGGTGGCATAGACGTAGATATTGATGCCCGCCGGCATGGAGGCGAGCAGGATGCCGTAGCGGGCAATGTCCATGGGCACGTGGAACACCCAGATCATCATCGCATAGGCAAGCGCCGGGTGAACCACGAGCTTGATCAGCGAGGCGACCAGGGCCTGCTTCCAGTTGTCCGAGAGCTTGAACTCGTTGAGCGCACCGCCGATGCCGAACAGCGCGGCGGGGACCACGGCCTGGCCCAGCATGGAAAAGAAGGCCGCGACCGGCTCGGCGAGGGTGATGCCAGAGAGGGACAGGGCGATGCCGCCCAGAATGCCCCAGATGAGCGGATTGGAGCCGACACGCTTGGTGGCAACCACCAGCGTTCGCCCCAGAGGCTGGCCGTCGCGGCGCGTCAGTTCCATGGTGACCATGCCGAGGGTCAGCAGGATGGCCCCGTGCAGGCCGATGATGGAGAGCGTGACCGGCAGGGCGCCGTCGCCATAGGCGCGGCTCATGATGGGCAGGCCGACCAGCACGGTATTGGTGAAGGTGCCGGCGAAGCCGACGGCGACGCTCTCACCCGGCCGGTTGGCGAAGAAACGTCGCGCCACGGCGATGCCAAGGACGAAGCAGAGGGTCGCGCCGATATAAAAAGGCGCGATGATGCCGATATTGAAGGCGGAGCGGAAATCGCTGGTGCCGATGGAATAGAACAGCAGGCAGGGCGTGGCGAAATTATTGACGAAGGCGATCAGCGCCTTGACGCCTTCAGCCGGATAAAGGCGAAAGCGCACGGCCAGGTAGCCCAGCGCGATAAGCGCGAAGATGGGCGCGATAACAGCGAGAATGGAGAGCATCGGCCAGCGATCCGGGCCCGTCAGAGCGATATGCCAGCCGTAGACCGCGTCGGGCCGCGGGTCAATGACCAACTTGTATGGTAGATTAAACGAAATATTGCACCTCTACAAACGAAACAAAATGTCGTACAAACGAACCATCGAGGCAACAGGGCGGCGCAATGCTGGATATTTTCGTGATCGGTGGCGGCATCAACGGAGCGAGCGTGGCTCGCGATGCTGTAGGCCGCGGCTATACCGTCGCGCTGGCGGAAATGAATGACCTTGCCTCGGGCACGAGTTCAGCCGCGACCAAGCTGATCCATGGCGGTTTGCGCTATCTCGAACACTACGAATTCCGGCTGGTGCACGAGGCGCTGGCAGAGCGCGAAGTGCTGTGGGCGGCAGCGCCGCATATCATCTGGCCGCTGCGCTTCGTGCTGCCCCATCACAAGGGATTGCGGCCGGCCGTAGTGCTGCGCGCCGGGCTCGCCATGTATGACTATATGGGCGGGCGGCGCCTGTTGCCGCCGACCAAGACGCTGGACCTCAAGCACGACGCAGCAGGCAAGCCGCTGAAGCCCGGCTATGGCCTTGCCTTCGAGTATTCGGACTGCTGGGTGAACGATGCGCGTTTCGTGGTGCTCAATGCCCGCGACGCGGCGGACCGCGGCGCCGAGGTGCATGTGCGCACCAAGGTGGTTTCGGCGCGGCGCGAGGATGGCGCCTGGACGGTATCGCTCGATGGCGAAGGCGGCAGGCGCGAGGTTCGGGCCAGGATGCTGGTCAATGCCTCGGGGCCCTGGGTGGACCAGGTGATCAGCGATACCCTGGGCAAGACCGGCGCGCACAATGTGCGGCTGGTCCAGGGCAGCCATATCGTGGTCAAGAAGCTCTATGATCACGACCGCTGCTATTTCTTCCAGAACAGCGATGGGCGCATCTTCTTTGCCATCCCCTATGAGGACGAGTTCACGCTGATCGGCACCACCGACCGCGATTATCAGGGCGACCCCAAGGACGTTGTCATCACCGCGGAGGAGACGGATTACCTCATAAGGGCGGCGAACGAGTATTTTGCCCGCACGGTGACACGTGACGACATCGTCTGGAGCTATTCAGGCGTGCGCCCGCTCTATGACGACGGCGCCAGCGCCGCGCAGGAGGCAACGCGCGACTATGTGCTCAAGGTCGACGGCGACGCGAGCAATGGTGCGGTGGTCAACGTCTTCGGCGGCAAGCTCACCACCTCGCGGCGGCTGGCGGAGTCGGTGCTCGAAAAGATCGAGGACGTGCTGGGCAAGAAGGGCCAGGCCTGGACGCGGGAAAGCACCCTGCCCGGCGGCGATTTCGGACCCAAGAGCTTTGACGCGGAAGTGCGCCGGCTGGGTCTCGACTACCCCGATATGCCAACGAGCTTGCTCAAGCGCTTGATGCGGCTCTACGGCACGCGGGCGCGAATGCTTTTGGGCGACGCGAAAAGCGTGGATGACCTTGGACAGAATTTCGGTGCCGACCTCCACGCCGTAGAAGTCGTGTATCTTGCTGAGCACGAATGGGCGCGAACGGCCGATGACGTGCTGTGGCGTCGGACCAAGTTGGGGTTGAAGGTCGGCGCGGAGGATGCGGCGCGACTGGAGGCGTTCTTGCGGGCGCGGAAGTAGGCGCGATCCTCGTCATTGCCCGGCTTGACCGGGCAATCCAGTGCGCGAATGCATGGACCACCCGGTCAAGCCGAGTGGTGACGAGAACAGAAAATCGAGCGGGAAGCGAATTCCCCGGGGAGCGGAACATGCAAAAGTACATTCTCGCCATTGACCAGGGCACCACCTCGAGCCGGGCCATTGTGTTCGATGGCGAGCGGAAGATCGCCGGGGTGGGCCAGAAGGAATTTACCCAGCATTTTCCGCAGGATGGTTGGGTAGAGCATGACCCGGAAGAGATCTGGGAAAGCGTCACCTGGTCGATCAAGACGGCGCTGGACAAGGCCAGAGCCGGCGCGGGCGACATCGCGGCAATCGGCATCACCAACCAGCGCGAAACGGTGGTGATCTGGGACCGTGCGACCGGCAAGCCGATCCACAATGCCATTGTCTGGCAGGACCGACGGACCGCGGGCTATTGCGCCGAGCTCAAGAAAGACGGGCATGAGCCCGATGTGACCGAGCGCACGGGCCTGCTGCTCGACCCGTATTTTTCGGGCACCAAGGTCAAGTGGCTGCTCGACCATGTCGAGGGCGCAAGGGCGCGGGCCGAAAAGGGGGAACTGGCCTTTGGCACAGTGGACACTTTCCTGATCTGGCGGCTGACCGGCGGCAAGGTGCATGCCACCGACGCCACCAATGCGTCGCGGACGCTGCTCTATAATATCGGCACCAACCAGTGGGATGACTCGCTCTGTGCGCTGCTCGACGTCCCCGTGGCGCTGCTGCCGGCGGTCAAGGATTGCGCCGACGATTTCGGCGTGGCGGATGCTGGCCTTTTCGGCGCCGCGATTCCCATCCTGGGCGTCGCCGGCGACCAGCATGCGGCGACGATCGGGCAGGCCTGTTTCGAGCCGGGCATGCTGAAATCGACCTATGGCACGGGATGTTTCGCGCTGCTCAATACCGGGACCGACCGGGTGCCTTCCAAGAACCGGCTGCTGACGACGATCGCATATCGGCTGGACGGCAAGACCACCTATGCCCTCGAAGGCTCGATCTTCATTGCCGGGGCGGCGGTGCAATGGATTCGCGACGGGTTGAAACTGGTCAAGCATGCGAGCGAAACCGGCCCCTTGGCGCGGACGGCGGACCCGAGCCAGAACGTTTATATGGTTCCGGCCTTTGTCGGGCTGGGCGCCCCCTGGTGGGATGCCGAGGCGCGTGGCGCTATTTTCGGCATCACCCGCAATACTGGGCCCGCCGAAATCGCCAAAGCGGCGCTAGAGGCGGTGAGCTACCAGACGCGCGACCTGCTCGAGGCGATGCGCAAGGACTGGCAGGGCGATGGTGACACGGTGCTGCGCGTCGATGGCGGCATGGTCGCCTCGAACTGGACCATGCAGTTCCTGGCCGACATTCTCGATGCACCGGTGGATCGGCCGACCATTCTCGAAACCACGGCGCTGGGCGCGGCGTGGCTGGCCGGCATGAAGGCAGGCGTGTGGCCCGGCATGGCGGAATTCGCCGAAAGCTGGGCGCGCGACGAACGGTTCGAACCGCAGATGGATGCAGAGACGCGCAAGGCTAAGATTGCCGGTTGGGACGACGCAGTGCGCCGGACGCTGACTTCGCAGATGCAGTAAAGCACCCGCGGATGACATCGCAGCTCGCTGGGGAGTTCAGGGCCTCAACCGCCGGTTTCGACCTCGGGGGCCGGTTCCTCGGGCTCGGGCGCCACGGGCTGATTGATGTTTGGATTGTCGCGTAGGAAGGCGGTGACCTCGTCGTCGAGAGCGACAAGGAAACTGCTGATGCGTTCGCCGTTGGAGCCCAGATCATGTGGCGCGCCGATAGAGGCGGAGCGCATGTCGACAGCGCCGCCTCCGGGCGTGGGCATGACGCGCAGCACGGCCTCCTCGCGCCAGCCGGGGAGCGTGACGATACGGGCATTGATGCGGCCCGGCTCGCCATCGGCGCCCGGCTCGTTGCGCTGACGGATATCCCAGCCCTGTTCTTCGGCCAGATGCTCGACAATGGCGAAGAGCTGGAGGGCGTCGAGCGGGTAGGTGCGCGTCGTGGCATTGGGGAAGTAGAACTGCTGCTCTTCGGGCGTGAGCATTTGCGAGGGCGGCATGAGCGCCGTGTCGGGCTCGAAAATCAGCGGCAGTTCACCGCGCGGCACGGTGGAAATGTCGGTCACGACAGGATTGCGCAGGGCAAGCGAGCCATACCAGGCGAAGGGCGCGAGGCAGACAAGGCCGAGGAACAGACCCGCCAGCGCCCGGCCCCAGCCCTGGTCACCGGTTTGCCAGAGCCGCGCCAGCGCGATGAGGGCCGTCAGCACGGCCAGCGCAGCCACCAGGCAGGCAAAGGCGGCAACCGAAAGGAAGGTGCGCGAATCGAGAAAGCCGCCGTGATGCATGATGACGGGCACCAGGGTGAGCGGCACGGCCAGCCAACCCAGCCGACGCGCCACTGTGGCCCATTTCGAGGTTCTGATCAGTATGCGCACGAAGACAAATTCCCCAAACCGGGCAGAGAATAGCGGCAAGGTGTTGCGCTAGTTTGAATAAAATCTTCCGAAGGGACTACGGCTGTTCTTCGTCATTGCCCGGCTTGTCCGCGCAATCCAGTGCGCGGGGAGGTGGACCACCCGGATAAACCGGGTGGTGACGATGAACAGGGATTGCCGCTCACGGGTAGAGCCGGTCGCTCGACCACGGGGCGGTTTCGCTCTCGCGGGAGAAGCGGACGCGGTCGTGGAGGCGGAACTCGCCATCCTTCCAGAATTCGATGGCCGTGGGCACGAGGCGGAAGCCGGACCAGTGATCGGGGCGGGCCATGTCGCTATCGCCCACCATGGCCGTGAGCGTGGCCACCTCGTCCATCATCTGCTGGCGGCTCTGGAGCGGCCGGGATTGCTTGGACGTGGCCGAGGCAATGCGGCTGCCCTTGGCGCGGGAGGCGAAATAGGCGTCGGCCTCGTGGGCCGTCACCTGCTCGACGGGACCGCGCATGCGCACCTGGCGGCGCAGGCTCTTCCAGTGCATGACCATGGCCGCCTGCGGATTGGCAAGGAGCTGCTGGCCCTTGGCGCTTTCGAAATTGGTAAAGAAGCAGAAGCCGCGCTCGTCGCGCCGATTGAGCAGCACCATGCGGACATCGGGCAGACCCGACGCATCCGATGTCGCCAGGGCCATGGCATGGGGATCGTTCGGTTCACTCTCCTGGGCGAGGGCAAACCACTCTTCGAAGAGGGCAAAAGGATCGAGCTGGGAGCGGTCGCTGTCGTCGAAGAGGCGTTCGGTGAGCGTCTGCAGCATAGTGATATTTCCTGCGCGGGAGCCGCGCCGCAACTGGACAAGGGCGGGGGGCGTCGCCATATAGGACTGCAATTGCGGGACAAACAATGTCCCATGTCAAAGATTGGACCTGAATGCGCGATCCTTACACCGTCCTTGGGGTGTCGCGGTCCGCAAGCGAGAAGGACATCAAGTCCGCCTATCGCAAGCTGGCCAAGAAGTATCATCCCGACCAGAACCCTGATGACCCTTCCGCCCACGGCAAATTCGCCGAGGCGACCCATGCCTATGACCTGCTCAACGACGCCGAAAAGCGCGGCCAGTTCGACCGCGGCGAAATCGACGCCGAGGGCAATCCCCGCTTTGCCGGCTTCGGCAATGGCGGCTTTGGCAGCGCGCGCCCCGGTGCACGGCCTGGCGCCGGCGCGGGCGGCTTTTCGGCAGAGGATATTCTCAAGGAATTCATGAGCGGCTTCGGCGGCCAGCCGCGCGGCGGCGCGGGCGCACGCGGACCAACCGGGGGCGCCCAGTGGGACCCCTTTGCCGGCGCGGCAGCCGGTGGCGGCGCCGGAGCCCGCATGAAGGGCGACGACATTGTCGTCAATGTCGCCATTTCGCTCGAGGACGCGCACAAGGCGGCCTCGGTGCCGGTGCGCATGCCCTCGGGCAAGGTGCTGTCGGTCAAGCTTCCCGAGAAGGTCGAGGAGGGTCAGCAGATCCGCCTCAAGGGCCAGGGTTCGCCCAGCCCCTATGGCGAGCCGGGCGACGCGCTGGTGACGGTGAAGTTCGAGAAGTCCAAGACTTTCCGCAAGGACGGCAATGACGTCCGCACAGACGTGCCGGTGACGCTTTATGAAGCGGTGCTGGGCGCCAAGGTGCGCGTGCCGACGCTGGATGGATCGGTGGAGCTGACCCTGCCGCCGGGCGTCGACACGTCCAAGGCGCTGCGCCTCAAGGGCAAGGGCCTTTATGGCGAGGGCGATCTCTACGTGAACATCCGCGTCGTGCTGCCGCCGGGCGGCGATGCCGACCTCGAGGCGCTGGCCCGCTTCATGCGCGACCAGAAGCCCTATACGGTCAGGGACTGACGGCCAGATGGAGCGCTGCTGATGGGTCGCGCCTTCTGGGTATCCGTGATCGTCGCGGTGATCCTGATCGTCGGCGGCATGGCCCTGCTGGGCCTGCCGGGCGCAATCTACGCGCTGGTCACCGCGCCGGTTGCCGAGGCGCTCCGCGGCCTGCCGCAGGGGAGCCTCATCGAGGGCGACCGGGCCTGGCCTATGGCGATCTGGATGACCATGGTCGTGCCGCCGGCTCTGCCGCTGGCCGTATGGCTGCGGCAGTGGCTGCGGCCCGAGGCAGGATGGCTGGAAGCGACAGGCTGGGTTGCGATTGGGGTCTATCTCTGGGCGCTGGCCTTCATGCTGGCGCAGACCTTTTAGCTTCGCGGCGCGGCGGCGCGTTGCAGGCGGTCGTTGATGGCTTCGCCCAAACCCGTTTGCGGGATGGGCGCGACGGCGATGGCGGTAGCGCCTGACGCATCGAGTTCGTGCAGCATGGCGAAGAGATTGCACGCGGCTTCGTGGAGATCGCCGGTAGGCGAGAGATTGCGCATGGTGCCAGAGAAAAGCGGGGTCGGGCCGAAGGCGAGGAAAGCCTCGCCCGGCTGCGGCATCGCATCGAGGCGCAGGGCAGCGTCGGGCGCATAATGGCTCAGCATCATGCCGGGCGCGGAAATTGCCGCGCCCTTTTTCGCGCGCTCGACCGGGCGGCCGAGGCGCTGCTCGATTTCGTCCAATGCCAGGGCACCGGCGCGCAACTGGATCAGCCGCTCGCCGTCGACCGCAAGAATTGTGGATTCGACGCCGCGCTGGCTGGGCCCGCCATCAAGGACCGTCACGCGACCGGCAAAGCCCTTGCGCACCTGCTCGGCGCTGGTGGGCGAAAGCTTTCCGGACGGGTTGGCCGATGGCGCGGCCAGTGGCCGATCGGCGGCGCGCAGCAGCGCGAGAGCCACGGGGTGATCCGGCACGCGCAGCGCTACCGTGTCGAGGCCTGCGGTGACGATGTCAGAGAGGCCATGCCCGGCCCGCAGCGGCAGGACGAGGCTCAGGGGACCGGGCCAGAATGCCTCGGCCAGTTGCCGGGCCAGCGGCGAGAACAGCGCATAGCGCTCGGCCATCGCCAGGTCCGCGCAGTGGACGATCAGCGGATTGAAACGCGGGCGGCCCTTGGTTTCGTAAATCGAAAGCACCGCATCGGCATTGGTGGCATCGGCACCGAGACCATAGACGGTCTCGGTGGGAAACGCGCAAAGCTTTCCCGCGCGCAGCAGCGCTGCGGCTTCGGCAATGGCTTTGGGGTCGGGCTCGGTCATGGGGCGGTGTTTGACAAGAGGCCCTGCCCGCGTCAAGACGGGAGGACGCCTGGCGCGGTGCCGTATGGAGAGCCCTCGTGACGACGCTTCTGGTCAGCCAGCCCAATTTTGCCGATCACGCCACCCCGCAGGGTCACCCGGAGCGGGCCGATCGCATCCGCGCGGTCGAGGAGGCGCTGGCCGGTCCGGAATTTGCCGGATTGCTACGCCGCAACGCACCCTATGCCGATCTGATGCTGGCCGAACTCGTGCATGACGGCGCCTATCTCGGGCGGCTGCGCGATGCGCGGCCGGCCGAGGGGATCGGCCAGCTCGATGCCGATACCTATATTTCGGACGGGTCGATGGATGCCATCGCCACCGGGCTGGGTGGTGCGCTGATGGGGCTCGATGCGGTGCTGCTGGGCGAGGTGGAGAACGCCTTCTGCGCCATCAGGCCGCCGGGTCACCACGCGGAAATCTCAACGCCCATGGGGTTTTGCCTCATCAATACGGTGGCCATCGCGGCGCGGGAAGCGCAGCGGAAATATGGGGCGGAGCGGGTGGCGATCGTCGATTTCGACGTGCATCACGGCAATGGCACGCAGGACATCTTCAAGGACGATCCGAGCGTCTTTTATGCCTCGAGCCACCAGATGCCGCTCTATCCCGGAACGGGTCACCCGCACGACACCGGGGTCGGCAATATCGTCAACGCGGCGCTGCCGAGCCATTCGGGCGGGGAGGCCATGCGCGAGGCCTATGACCGTATCATCCTGCCGGCGCTTGATAATTTCGCGCCGGACCTCCTCCTGATCTCCGCCGGATTCGACGCCCATATCCGCGATCCGCTGGCGCAGCTCGAATGGGTGGACGAGGATTTCCGCTGGGTCACGGGAAAGTTGATGGAGGTCGCCGGACGACGCTGCGGCAACCGGATTGTGTCGCTGCTCGAAGGTGGCTATGACCTCAAGGGCCTCGCCGGGGGCGTGCGCCAACACCTGGCCACCCTCCAGGGTCGCTAAAGTGAATGTATTCTGAACGGGCGGAACGAATGGTCGACACTGCATATGACGATGTGAAATCGCTAAGCTTCGAAGCGGCGCTGGAACAGCTCGAGCAGATCGTCCAGAAGCTCGAAAGCGGCCGCGCGCCGCTGGCCGAATCCATCGCCATCTATGAGCGCGGCGAAGCGCTCAAGGCGCATTGCGAAACCCTGCTCAAGACTGCCGAGGCGCGGATCGAAAAGATCACGCTCAACCGCGACGGCAAGGCCGTGGGTACCGAGCCGCTCGACGCGAACTGATCCATGACCACGAACAATACCCTGCGCAACTTCCGCATCGTGCTGTGGGTGCTGGTGGCCGTGGCGGCCATCGGCGCGACGGCGCTTTACATGTTTCGGCCGCCCGAGCGTCCGCTGGGCGTGACGGGCCAGCAGTTCGCCCTGGCCTCGACCAAGGGTGGCACATTCACCCAGGATGACCTGCGCGGTACGCCGAGCCTTATCTTCTTCGGCTACACGTTCTGCCCGGATGTGTGCCCGACGACGCTGGCCGAAACCACCGCCTGGCGCGCGCAACTGGGGCTGACCGAGGAGGACCTCAGGATCATCTTCGTAACCGTCGACCCGGAGCGCGACACGGCGGAGATGGTTCGGGACTATGTCGAGGGCTTTGACCCCAGTGTCATCGGGCTCGTCGGCAATACCGAGGAAACCGAGAAGGCCAAGGCGGCCTTTGGCGTATTCTCGGAAAAGTCGGGCGACGTGGAAAGCGAGTTTTATCTCGTCGACCACACCGCGCTGACCTTCCTGATCGACGACGACGGCACGTTCGAGGGCACCATTGCCTATGAAGAGGCGAGCGATACGGCGCTGGCCAAGATCGAACGGCTCGTCAAGAGGTGAGCCGGACCCGGCTCGACCTGGCACTCGAAGAGCGCGGGCTGATGCCCAGCCGGGCCAGGGCGCGCGATGCAATCCTGCGCGGCACCGTGTCGGTGAATGGCGCGGCGGCGAAAAAGCCCAACCAGATGGTCGATGACGGCGATGTTTTGACCGTGGACGATCCCGCTGCCGGCTATGTTTCGCGCGCGGCGCTGAAGCTGATTGCCGGGCTCGATGCGGGCGGGATCGATGTCGCGGGCCGCACCTGCCTTGATGTGGGTTCGTCCACCGGCGGCTTTACTCAGGTGCTGCTGGAGCGCGGGGCGGCAAAGGTGTTTGCCGTAGATGTGGGGCATGACCAACTGCATGAAAGCCTCAGGGGCGATGCGCGGGTGGTGAGCCTCGAGGGTCTCAACGCGCGGGAACTGGCTCGCGAGACCATCCCCGATGTGATCGACCTCCTGGTATCCGATGTCAGCTTTGTCTCGGTGACCAAGGTGCTGGCGGCGCCGCTGGGACTGTGCGGGCCGGCGGCGATAGCGGTCATCCTGTTCAAGCCGCAGTTCGAAGTGGGGCGCGATTTTGTCGGGAGCGGCGGGATCGTGCGGGATGCCGCGGCAAGCGAGCGGGCGCTGGGCGAGGTCTTGGCTTTTGTCGAAAGCGCGGGCTTTGCGCTGCGGACCCGTGTGACGTCGCCGATTGCCGGGGGCGACGGGAATGTGGAGACGGTGCTGGTGTTTGGGCGCTAGCGTTCGCCCTAGCGCCAACACCCCCACCCATCTTTGCTACGGCCTCCGGCCTAGCTACGATACCCTCCCCACAAAGGGGAGGGAGGGATGAACAATTGCATCCAGGCATTCGATAGGTCAGTTTGCTGAGGGATATCAACCACGCCTCCCTCCCCCTTGTGGGGAGGGATCGAGGGTGGGGGTATGAGCGTCCAGCGGGCACGGCAGTTGCGCAAGGCGATGAGCGCGCCGGAAGCGAGGCTTTGGGCTGCGTTGAGGCAGTTGCGTGCGCTGGGTCACCACGTTCGTCGGCAGGTGCCGATTGGACCCTACTATGCCGATTTCGCCTGCCACCGTTCAAAGCTGGTCATTGAGGTCGATGGTGAAACCCATTTTGTCGCCGGGGCTGAAATGAGGGATGCGGCGCGCGATGCCAGGATTGCAGCGGACGGCTTTCGCGTCGTCCGCGTGCTGAATTCTGATGTCATGCGCAACCTCGAAGGCGTCATGACCAAAATCTTGCTGGAACTCGATGAAAGGTCCCCCTCGTATCGCACCCCCACCCTTGATCCCTCCCCCACCCTTGATCCCTCCCCACAGGGGGGAGGGAGACGATGAACACCGGCGACGTGCGCTAACGGATGCTATCCTCAGACCTTCCAAGCTTCGTATGGTCCGCCAGCAATCAGGGCCCAGTACATCTTGCCGGAATTGGTGCGAGCGAAGGCGAGGCCGAATTCGGTGAAGCGGGTGGAGAGCAGTGTGTTGCGATGGCCTGACGACGCCAGCCATCCTTCGATGGTGGCCGGGAGGGTCTTGTAGCCCTTGGCGACATTTTCGCCCACGGCGAGCAGATATCCCGCCTCGGTAACGCGCTGGCGCAGGGTGACGCCGAGATCGTGGCTCAATTTGTCCTGGCTGGCCATCAGCCGGGCCTGCGAGCGGGCGGCGGTTTCCAGCGACGGATTATAGGTCCAGGGGCCGGCGCCATTGGCGCGACGCACCTGGTTGATGGTGGCGACGATCTGCTCGCGCGTCAGGTCCTCGGGGCGGTCGGACACCTTTGCCGGCAGCGGTGGAATGGTGGCGGCACAGGCCGAGACCAGCGAAGCCGTGCCCAGGATAATGACGGCGCGGCGGGAAAGGTTGGGCATGGGTGTCAGGCCTGATCGTATGCGCTGAGAAGATTTGGGAGGCATGCCAAAATGCCGGTGATCGGCTGCCCCTCGGCCAGGTCCCAGGACGCGGACAGAGCCGCGTGGGCGCAGGCCCAACCCAGGATGCGCTTGCGCGGATAGCCGAGGCGCTGGGAGAGGATGTCGGCACGGGCAGCGATGCGCTGCGGATCGGCCGCCATGTTGTCGGCATTGATGGGATTGATGAAGACATTGGCGAGTTCGTAGGCCGGATCGCCCAGGACACCCTTGGGGTCAATGGCGAGCCAGCCACGTCCTGAGGACAGGATATTGTCGTGATGGAGGTCGCCATGAAGCGGCACCAGCGCGGTCGGGCGATCAAAGAGCCGCAGGGCAATGCCGCTGGACCGCGCATAAAGGTCGCGCGCGGTATGTGGCCAGGTCCGCACGTCGGACTTGAACAGAGGCTCGAAGCGCTCACGCAATGGCTGCAGTTCCGGCAGGTCGCCATCGCGCGGGCGATGCAATTGGCCGACGAGGGTGGCAATGGCGATGGTGGCCTCGTCGTCGCGGCCGGCGCGGGCGGCATCGCCCAGGGTGCCGCCATCGAGCCATTCCATGAAGATGGTATTGCCGTGAATGTCGAAGACAGTCGCGGCGCCATCGCCGGCATACCATTGCAGGAGACGGGAGCCCCTGCCCTCTTCCTCGGCCACAACGGGCTTGAGGATTTTGAGGGCGGCGTGGTTGCGGCCATTCTGCTCGACGCGGAAAATCCAGCTACGCGGCGTTTCGGCCACCGGCGTGGACTTGGTCAGCGACCAGCGGATCAAAGCGCGGCTGAGCGCCGTTTCGACGGGAGACTGATTCATCATGGCGCCATTAGAGCAGAAGCGGGCGAGCGATTCGACGGCACTGTGCAGGTCGCGCGAGAAGGTGATGAAAGTGAGGCGGGGGTGGAGTTCGGGAGACGCCGACACCCCTCCCCAGCGCCGCTACGGCCTTCCGGCCTAGCTTTGCTACCCTCCCCTCAAGGGGGAGGGTGACGATGAACCCCGGCAATCAGGCCTGCGCCTCCCTCCCCTTGAGGGGGAGGGTGACGATGAACACTGGCATCAACACCCGCAGCCCTCGAACTACCCGATCTTGTAGGCGTCCTTGGCGGCCTGGTAGCTCAGGTGGACGGCGATGTCCTGGGCGGTGGACTTGCTGATGCGATTTTCGCCGACCCAGCGCCCGAGGAAGCCGCAGACTTCGCGGCGCCAGACGTCGTGGCGGGCGGGAATCGAGAGCAGCGCGCGGGTGTCGTCGTTGAAGCCGGCCAGGTTGTAAAAGCCGGCGGTTTCGACGACCTGGTCGAGATAGCGACGGATGCCCTGCGGGCTGTCGTGGAACCACCAGGGCGGCCCGATCAGCAGGCTGGGCCAGTAGCCGGCCATGGGCGCCAGTTCGCGGGCATAGGTGGTTTCGTCGAGGACGAACATGATGAGCTTGAGGTTCGGCTCGTTGCCGCAGCGGCCGAGCAGCGCACGGAGACCGCCGACATAGTCGGTGGGGCCGGGAATGTCGGCGCCCAGATCGGCACCACGTTCGCCGAAGAGCAGCGGATCGGTATTGCGGCGAGAGCCGGCATGGAGTTGCATGACCATGCCGTCCTCGACGGAGAGCAACGCCATTTCAGTCATCATCTGGGCGCGGAAGAGCTCGGCGTCATTGGCGTCGTGCTTGCCGGCCAGGACCTTGTCGAGCAGCGCCTGCTTTTCGGGCGCCGAAAGATCGGCGGTGTTGGCGGTGGGCACGCCATGGTCGGTGGCCACGGCGCCGAAGCGGCGGAAATATTCGCGCCTATTTCGGTGGGCATTGATGAGGCCAGACCAGGTGGAAACATTCTCGCCGGTCAGTTCGCCGAACTTCTGCAGGTTTTCGACGATGGCGGCGCGGCTGGGGTCGCAGACGTCATCAGGACGGTAGGTGGTGCGCACCTGGCCGATAAGGCCCTGCTCCAGCATGGACTGGTGATGGGTCAGGGGATCGAGCGCGAACTCGGTGGTGGCGATGACCTCGACCTTGAAGTTGTCGAGAATTGCGCGCGGCAGGAGATCGGGCGAGGACAGCTTGGCGTCGATGGCGTCATAGATGCTGTCGGCGGTGGCGCCGGACAGTTCCTCGGTGATGCCGAAGACGGCGTGGAGCGAATGATCGATCCAGGTCTTAGAGGGCGTGCCGGCAAAGAGATAATAGTTGTCGGCAAAGAGCCGCCAGGCCTTGCGTCCGTCGGCCTCGACGGGCTTGCCATCCTTGCGGGGAATGCCCAGCGCGTCATAGGAAATGCCGCGGCTCTTGAGCATGCGCAGCACGTAATGATCGGGCGTCAAAAACAGCGCCGTCGGGCTGGCGAAGCGGCCGTTCTGGGCGAACCAGGACGGATCGGTGTGGCCGTGGGGGCTGACGATGGGCAGGTCCTTCACCGCCGGATAAAGATCGCGCGCGATGGATTGCGCGGGCTCGGACGCGGGGAAGAGACGATCGGGATGGAGATGGCTTGGCTGGGTCATGGCAGCGGTTTTGCCATGTTCGCCCGGCGGTTTCAATATCTACCATACAAGATGCGATTACATGGTGTTTGAAACAAATTAACCGCGTTTCGAGGCTGCGGTTCGCTGGCGCCCGGGGCGGGCGTATCGTCGGCACCGAGGGTGAGAAACAGCTCAGCAAGGCGGCTGCCCAGCAGAGGAACGGCGTTGACGAAACGCCGGCAAGCGGGGCGGAAGCATGGCCAATCTCGACAGCGAACATCTCACCGATATGGACAGCGTCCGGCGCGCCGTGCGCCGCAGCGCCCATGCGCAGCAGGCGCGGGTCATGCTGCTGGCGGCTGGTCTCAGCGCCTTCGGCATGGTGGCAGTGGCGGCGACGCTTCTTACAAATCTGATCTAGGGCGGTTGATGCGTCGATTTTGGCGCTGACGCACGTGGGCCAATACATTCACAGTGTCATCCCGGCGAAGGCCGGGATCCATCTTGAGATCTCAGGATGGGCCCCGGCCTTCGCCGGGGTGACAGCCGCGTTTGGGGGATGTCTTGTGTAGGCGGCTGGGCTGTCCCTTGAAACCGTCGCCGCTGCACTTATCTAAAGCTGCAAGGGCGCAGCGCCTCCCCCCGGCGCGCGTCCCAAAGCTCGGCGAAACCCGCATGCGGGGCGCGGTCTCCCTCCCCCGGCGACCCGCAGCGCTGGCGCCAGAGCCAAAGGCCCGGATCCCTCCAACGAGATCCGGGCCTTTTCATTTTCCGATCACATGGCGCCGAACAGGGCCTTCTGGGCGATCTTCAATGCACCGATGGCATCGTGGCGGCTCTGGGCTTCCTCGAGCGCATCGACGTCAAGGGCATCGAGACCCTTGGCTGCGGCCTTGAGGAAATCGATGGCGTGAGTGGCCGTCGCGACCGAGTCCTCGCGGAACGGGAACTGATCGAGCTGCCAGACGCCTTCCCACTTGTTCTTCTTGAGGACGTAGAAAAACTCGAAGAGCTCGATTGGGTGGAGGCTGCCGGCGACGAGATCGTCGTCCCAGGAGCGGTAGTTGTCGTTGACGTCCATGCCGAAGAGGCGGCCGTGATCGATGGCGAGCTGGGCCGAGTCAGCGGCCGATTCACCGCCCATGATGGCGTGGCCGAAATCCAAGAGGATGCCGACGTTCGGGAGGCCGATCTTTTCGATACCGAGAATGGTGCGGGCGACCGAACCGAAACTCATGCGCACGCGCGGTTCGCGCGGCTTGTATTCGATGACGAATTTGAGGTCGGGGTTTTCGGAAGCGAGCTGGCCGACGCCGTCGAGCGAGCGCTGCCACTGGGTCGAATAATCGACCTGGAAGGGGTAGTCCCAGCCGTCCTGGCCGGGCCAGAGCTTTACGTAATCCGCCTTATGGAAGCGGACGACGTCGCAGGCGGCGGTGACGAGTTCGTGGGCCTTGCGGCGGATGCCGGCGTCGGGGTTGGTGAAGGCGCCCTTGACGAAATCGCGGGTGTAGATTTCGGGCGTGATGCCAATGACCGAAAGATTGTTGCGATCAAGCGCGGTCTTGATCTGCTCGTTCGAAAACTCGCCGCCAAAATAGGGCCAGTTGAGATCGACGACCGAGAGGTCCTTGACCTGGCCGGCGAGGTCGATGGCGTCGATGATGGTGCGGGGCGTGCCGTAGCCGTCGGTGGCGTAGCGATCGAGATAGGTGGCGAAATGCCAGATGCCGGCGCCGAAGCGTGGTGTGGTCATGGGTTTCCTCCGGAAGTCTGCTTATCATTGGTAGCGAGCGTCTGCGCCACGGCAGTGAGCCAGCGCTGGCGGTGTGTGGATCGGGAAGTCTCGTCCATCTGCGGGGCGAAGTGACCGGCAGCGGGGACGCCGGGCATGGAAATGCCGAGGGAGGCAAAGGCCAGGGCCGCGGCGCCGAGGGCGCTGACTTCGGGCGCGGCGGCAGCGGCCACGGGCCGGCCGAGGATGTCGGACTGGAACTGCATGACCAGCGGATTGCGCGAGGCGCCGCCATCGGCCCGAAGTTCGCCCAAGGGAGAGCCCATGTCGGCCTCCATGGCGGCATAGACATCGGCGACCTGGAAGGCGATGGCTTCCAGGGCGGCGCGGGCGAGGTGCGCGGGCTTGGTGCCCAGCGTCATGCCGGTGATGGTGCCGCGCGCATCGGCCCGCCAATAGGGCGCTCCGAGGCCAACCAGCGCCGGGACGAAGGCGACGCCATTGCTGTCTGGGACGGTTTGGGCGAGGGCCGAGAGGGCGGCGGCATCGGCAAGGCCCAGGAGTTCGGCGGCAAAGGCGGCCGTCTGTCCGGACACAGAGATATTGCCCTCGAGCGCGTGCTGCACGACCCCGTTCTGGCTCCAGGCGATAGTGCTCGATATACCATGGCGCGAACGCACGCGCTGCGGCGTCAGCGCCATCAGCGACGTGCCGGTGCCATAGGTGGCTTTGACCGTGCCCGGCGCGCGAACGCCATGACCGAAGAGGGCTGCGTGGGAATCCCCGATCATGGCACGTACCGGTGTACCAGGAGGCAGGGCACAGACCCCGGCGGCGACACGGCCAAACTCGGAATCGGAGGAGCGCACTTCGGGCAGCATTTTCGGCGGCACATCGAAGAGAGCGCAGAGGTCAGCATCCCAGCTCAGCGTTTCGGTATTGAAGAGCTGGGTGCGGGAGGCGTTGGAATGATCGGTGGCGTGAACGGCGCCGCCGGTAAGGGTCCAGAGCAGCCAGGCATCGACCGTGCCGACGCGGAGTTCGCCAGCTTCGGCGCGCTGGCGGGCGCCGGGGACATTGTCGAGCAGCCAGGCGATCTTGGCGGCGGGGAAGAGCGGATCGAGCGCGAGGCCAGTCTTGGCTTCGATGGCGTCGGCATAGCCGGCGGCGCGGAGGGCGTCGCATTTGGGCGCGGAGCGGCGGCACTGCCAGATGATGCAGGGGCCGATGGGCTGACCCGTCGCGGCATCCCAGACCACGATGGATTCGCGCTGATTGGAGATGCCGATGCCCTGGATTTCGGCGGTGCCGGCCTTGGCGACGACTTCCGAGATAACCTGTTTCACGCCATCGACCAGCGCGGAGGCCGATTGCTCGGCCCAGCCGGGCTGGGGATAGGTGACCACGTTGGGCACCGAAGCCTGATGATGCACGCTACCGGTGGCATCCACCAGCAGCGCCTTGGTGTTGGTGGTGCCCTGATCGATGGCGAGGATCAGCCCGGAGGTCATTTTTTCCGCGCGATGGTCTGGCGAACGGCGTCGGCGATGCCAGCTTCATTGAGGCCGAAATGGTCGAACAGCCACTCGGCCGAGCCGGTGGGCACAAAGCCGGGGAAGCCGAGAATGCGCATGGGCACGGGATTGGTGGTGGCGACGACTTCGGCGACGGCTCCGCCGAGGCCACCGCGCACGGAATGCTCTTCGACGGTGACAATGGCCCCGGTTTCGGCGGCAGAGGCAATGACGGCCTCGTCCAGCGGATTGACCGTCGCCATGTTGACGACGCGGGCAGAGATGCCTTCGGCGGCAAGGGTTTTCGCAGCGGCGACGGCGCGGTGGACCATGGTGCCATTGGCGATGATGGTGGCGTCGGTGCCTTCGACCAGCGTCTCGGCCTTGCCGATTTCGAACTTTGCCCCTTCAGGCCGTTCGAGTGCCGGGACGGCCATGCGGCTGACGCGGACGAAGACCGGGCCGTCATGGGCCGCAGCGGCCTTGATGGCTTCTGCTGTCTGCCACGGGTCGGCCGGGACGATCAGCTTCATATTGTTGAAGAGACGCAGCCAGGCGAGGTCTTCGATGGAGTGATGGGTCGGGCCCAGCTCGCCATAGGCGACGCCGGAGGATTGGCCGATCAGCTTCACGTTGACATTGGAATAGGCAATGTCGGCCTTGACCTGTTCGAGGGCGCGGCCCGTGATGAAGCACGATGCGGCCGAGACAAAGGGCACCTTGCCGCCATTGGCAAGGCCGGCGCCGACCGCGACGAGCGTCTGCTCGGCAATGCCGACATTGACCATGCGATCGGGGAATTTCTTGCGGAAGTTACCGAGCTTGGACGAACCGACGCTGTCGCTGACCACGGTGACGATGCGCGGATCGGCTTCGGCCAGGGCCTCGATGGTGGCGGCAAAGCTGTCGCGGCAATCGAAGAAACCGCTTTTGGAGGGGGCAGCAGCGCTCATCAGACAAGTTCCCGCATGGCTTGTTCGTATTGTTCCTTGTTGGGCACGCCGTGATGCCAGGCGACATTGTCATGCATATAGCTGACGCCCTTGCCCTTGAAGGTATTGGCGATGACGCAGAGCGGCTTGCCGCGACCCTTGGGGGAGGCAGAGAGCACGTCCAGCAACTGGGCATGATCGTGACCATCGACCATTTCGACATGCCAGCCGAAGGCGCGCCACTTGTCGTCGAGCGGATCGAGCGAGGCGGTGTCCTCGGTGCGGGCCCCCTGCTGCAGGCGGTTGCGATCGATGATCAGGGTCAGGTTTTCGAGCTTGCGATGGGCGCAGGTGAGCGCCGCCTCCCAATTGCTGCCTTCCTGCAATTCGCCATCGCCGGTCAGCACGAAGGTGCGGAAATCGGCGTTGTCGATCTGGCCGGCAATGGCGATGCCTGTGGCAACCGGCAGGCCATGGCCGAGGGGACCTGTATTGGTTTCGACACCGGGCAGGTAATTGCGGTTGGGGTGACCGTTGAGCATGGAGAGCGGCTCCATATAGGTCGACAGGTCCGCCTCCGGGAAATAGCCGGCTGCGGCGAGCACCGAATAAAAGGCGCCGGTGCAGTGGCCCTTGCTCATGACGAAGCGGTCGCGATCGGGATCGCGCGGCTTTTTCGGATCGTAGCGCAGGACGCCGAAATAGAGCGTGGCCAGGATGTCGGTGGCACTGAAATCGCCGCCCGGATGGCCTTGCTGGGCCTCGTAGACCATCTGGAAGCTGCGGCGGCGAATCCACAGCGCCTTGTCGGCAATGGCGGCAACCTGGTCGTTGCGAAGATCGGGGGCAGTTGAGGTCACGAGAAACTTTCCTGTCGCGGCACCATGGCCGGTCTGACACGTGCGGCAAACGTACCGCCCGGCCAAGCATGCTGGCAACGAGAAAATTTGTGATTTTTTGCGTTTCTGATTTTGCCGTTTCAAATCAGCGTTCTAGCGGAGTTTCGGCGATCCTTTGTGACCCCCGCCCGCATTGACAGGGCGGTTTTGACATGATGGTCATGGACAAAACGAAAATAATCGCAATGTCGCACGTTGCGAACGAGGAGTGCCGGAATGAGAAAACGGTGGCTGGCCCCGGTGGCCCTGGCCCTTTTCCTGCCTGCCCTGGCGGGCTGCAAGATCGTGCAGATCGCCGACCAGGAAGCCGCCGCGCCCGCCGGGTTCAACGCCACGGCCTATGCCGAAGGGCTGTGGATCGAGCAAGCGCTTCCGCATTTTACGGAAACGGCGCGGCCGGTGGCGGAGGTGTTGCCGGCCATCGTCGGGGACCTGCCGTCGGCGGGGGCGGAATTCGGCTATCGCCCCGGCGAGGGCTCGCCCTGGAGCTTTGTGGTTACTGGCACGGGCGTGGTGGCGGCCAAGAATACCGAGTCGCGGGCGGGGACGATGGAGGTAACGGTCGAGGGTCTCCCTGATCCGGTGGTGCTGCAGATCGGACCGGTCATTCGCGGCAATGCGGTGCGTGACGCCCTGCCCTTCGTGTCGTTCCAGGATTTTACCAACCAGCTCGAATTCGCCGATGCGGGCAAGGCACTGACGGCGATTGCGCTGGCCGCAACCGCGCCCATCTCCGAAGCCATCGCGGTGGGCGATACCGTTGTATTCACCGGCGCAATCAGCATGGCCAATGCCTCGGACCGGCTGCAGGTGACCCCGGTCGTGCTGGAAAAGACCGCGCCATGAGCGAGGTGGTCCTTTCGGCGCGCGGCATGACCAAGGCTTTTCCGGGCACGCTTGCGCTCAACGAGGTGGATTTCGACGTCCATGCCGGTGCGGTCAATGTGCTGATCGGGGAGAATGGCGCGGGCAAATCGACGCTGATGAAGATCCTGGCCGGGGTGGAACAGCCGACCCTGGGCACCATGACCATGGCTGGCGAGACAGTCAGCTTCGGCTCGATCCGCGATGCCGGCAAACACGGCATCGGCATCGTCTTCCAAGAGCTCAATCTCTGCCCCAATCTCAGCGTCACCGAGAACATCTTCCTCGGGCGCGACATTACCAGAGCCGGCTTCCATATCGACCGGGCGGCGCAACGGGCGCGGGCGGCCGAACTGATCGGGCGGCTGGAGCATGATATCGACCCCGATGCGCTGGTGGGCGACCTGATGATCGGCGAACAGCAGATCGTCGAAATCGCCAAGGCGCTGGCCGAGGATGCGCGCATCCTGATCATGGACGAGCCGACTTCGGCCCTTTCGGCCTCGGAAGTGGAAGTGCTGTTCAAGGTGATCGGGGAGCTCAAGCGCTCGGGCGTCGCGATCATCTACATTTCGCACCGGCTGGAAGAGCTGATCCGCATCGGCGACTATTTTACCGTGCTGCGCGACGGCAAGCTTGCCGCCACCGCACCCAGGGCGGACGTCACCATCCCCTGGATCATCGAGAAGATGCTGGGCGCCGGCGAAGTCGTGGCCAAGCGGCCGCCGGCCATCGCGGCGGGCGCTGCCATTCTGACGGTCGACAATCTGTCGCTCCCCGGACGCGGCCATGGGCTGGCACTGGATGATGTCTCGGTGTCGTTCCGGACCGGGGAAATCACCGCCATCTACGGACTGCTCGGCGCCGGGCGCACGGAACTGTTCGAGAGCCTTTATGGCCTCAGGCGCAATGCCAAGGGCTCGGTGCGGCTCGACGGGGCCGAGCTGGGCGGGCATTCGATCACCAGTCGCATGAAGGCGGGCCTGTTGCTGGTGCCCGAGGACCGGCAGCGTGACGGCTTGCTGCAGAACCTGTCGGTGGGCGGCAATCTGGGGATCGCCAGCCTCCGCCGCTTCACCAAATTCTTCTCGATTTCCAAGGCCGAGGAAGCGCCGCTCCTGAAACAGGTGATCGACCAGTTGCGCATCAAGACGGCCGGGCCGGATGCGCCGATCACCTCGCTCTCGGGCGGCAACCAGCAGAAGGTCGTGATCGGCAAATCGCTGCTCACCGAGCCGCGGGTGCTGCTGCTCGACGAACCCAGCCGCGGCATCGATATCGGCGCCAAGGCCGAGGTGTTCTCGACCATGCGCGACCTGGCCGACCAGGGGCTCTGCGTCGTCTATACGACCTCGGACCTCAAGGAGACCCATGCCGTGGCCGACCGCATCCTGGTGATGGCCTATGGCCGGATCACTGCCGACCTGCGCGCCGACGAGGCGACCGACGAGGCGCTGGTGCGCGCCTCCACCTACAAACTCGAACAATCAGCCGCCTGAGGTGCCACACATGTCCGCTGCAACCGTATCTGCGAAATCCGGCGCCAATGGCAATCAATCGGCCCTGCTGCTGGTCCTCAAACTCCGCACCTTCATCGCGCTGATCGCGGTGACGCTGTTCTTTGCGCTAATGGCACCGAACTTCGTTTCGGTGGCCAATGCCATCATCATTTCCAAGCACGTGGCGATCAACGCGATCCTCGCCATCGGCATGACCTATGTGATCCTAACCGGGGGCATCGACCTTTCGGTGGGCTCGATCGTGGGGCTGACCGGCATGGTGGCGGGTGGCCTCTTGGCCCACGGGCTGCAACTGCCGATGCTCGGGATCATCATTTATCCCAATGTGCTCGAGGTGATCTGCATTGCCCTTCTGGTGGGCACGGCGATCGGGGCGATAAACGGACTATTGGTGACCAAATTAGGGGTGGCGCCCTTCATCGCCACGCTGGGCACGCTCTATGTGGCGCGCGGCGCGGCCTTGCTGCTGTCGGGCGGCTCGACCTTTTCCAACCTCGTGGGCAAGGAGGAGCTGGGCAACCAGGGCTATCCGATCATCGGCTCGGGCAATGTGCTGGGCATTCCGGTTTCGGTGCTGATCCTGATCGTCTTGGCGCTGGTCGCCGCCTATGTGGCGCAGCGCACGCCGTTTGGCCGCAAGGTCTATGCCGTGGGCGGCAATGAGCGGGCCGCCGCCCTTTCGGGCGTGCGCGTCGATCGCATCAAGATCGCCGTCTACATGATTTCGGGGTTCTGCGCCGCCGTGGTGGGGCTGATCGTTTCCTCGCAGCTCGTGGCCAGCCACCCGGCGAGCGGCGAGACCTTTGAGCTCAACGCCATTGCGGCGGCCGTCTTGGGCGGGACGTCGCTTTCCGGCGGGCGCGGGCTCATCGGCGGGACGATTATCGGCGCCTTCGTCATCGGCGTGCTCAGCGATGGCCTCGTGATGATGGGCGTGTCGGAATTCTGGCAGATGGTGATCAAGGGGCTCGTGATCATCGCGGCCGTGGTGCTGGACCAGTTGCAGCGGAGGCTTGCCGCCAATTCGCGCCAAGGCTAGACCAAGCGGCAGGGCTTTCGGGGAGCGATCATTGGCCGATTCCAGGGCGAGCAGCGACATGCCTGCAAAACGCGGTCGCAAGGCAGCGGCGGAGACGACGCGTCAGAACCTCCTGGCCGAGCCGCGCCGGATGAAAATCCTCGAATGGCTGCAGGAGGAAGGCAGCGCAAGGGTGCGCGACCTCAGCGTGGCCTTTGCAGTGTCGGAAGCCACAATCAGGCAGGATCTCGAGCGGCTCGACAATGACGGCTATGTGGTGCGTGAGCATGGCGGGGCGTATCTGAAATCGGTGCCGCAGCAGGTGCAGTCGATGTCGCTGCAGCACCTGACCAATATGGACGCCAAGAAGCGCATCGGCCGGGCCGCCGCTGCCATGGTGGGCAATGGCGACACGATCATTCTCGACTCCGGATCGACCACGACCGAGATCGCCAATGCGCTCGTCGGGCACCAGAACCTCAATGTCATCACCAATGCCATCAATATCGCGCTGACCCTGGGCGCCCTGCCCTCGATGTCGGTGCATCTCTCCGGCGGGCTGTTCAAGGCGCCGACCCTGTCGGTGACGGGCGAGAAATCGGGTGATTTCTTCACCGGGATCTTTGCCGAAAAACTGTTCCTGGCCACTGCTGCCGTGTCGTTCGAGGCCGGGCTGACCTTTCCGGCCATGGCGGACCTCTATGTGAAGCGGGCGATGATCAAGGCGGCCTCGAAGGTCTATCTCGTGGCCGACAGCTCCAAGATCGGGCGGACCTCGTTCTCCTCGCTGGGGCCGATCGACCTCATCGGCGGATTCATCACCGACGAGGGCATTTCCGACTCTGACCGGGCCGAATTCGAGCGGCGCGGGATCGAGGTCATCGTCGCCAGGTAGGCGGCGTTCGAAACGCTCCCTTCAACCACCATTGTCGCCCCGGCGCAGGCCGGGGCCCATCTTGAGATCTCAGGATGAATCCCGGCTTTCGCCGGGATGACACCGCATGTCTGACTGACACGGTGACAGTGCTTGCGATTTTGCGCGCGAGCGTTGCGGATCACATTGACTCTCTCTCGTTTGATTTGTAACCATCAACAAACGCAAAAAATACGAAGTAGCCGAAAAGGCAACGTTTGCGAAACCGACCCGGGAGAGGGTCATCGGAGGACCAAGAATGAAACTGACCAATACACTCGCGTCGCTCGCCCTGGCCGCCATGGCCGGCGTTGCCATGGCCATGCCCGCCGCAGCGCAGGACCTGATCGTGATTATCACGCCCAGCCACGACAATCCGTTCTTCAAGGCGGAAGCCGACGGCGCCAAGGCCAAGGCGGAAGAGCTGGGCTACACCACCCAGGTCTATTCGCATGACGACGACGCCAACAAGCAGAACGAGCTGATCGACTCGGCCATCGCTGCCGGGGCCAAGGCCATCATCCTCGACAATGCCGGCGCCGACGCTTCGGTAGCCGCCGTGCAGAAGGCCAAGGATGCGGGCATTCCGAGCTTCCTGATCGACCGCGAGATCAATGCCACCGGCGTGGCCGTGGCGCAGATCGTGTCCAACAACTATCAGGGCGCGACGCTGGGCGCCGAGGCCTTCGTGGAAGCTATGGGCGAAGCCGGCAATTATGTCGAGTTGACGGGCAAGGAATCCGACACCAATGCCGGTATCCGCTCCTCGGGCTATCATGACGTGATCGACCAGTATCCCGACATGGTGATGGTTGCCCAGCAGTCGGCCAACTGGAGCCAGACCGAAGCCTTTACCAAGATGGAATCGATCCTCCAGGCCAATCCGGACATCAAGGGCGTGATCGCCGGCAATGACACCATGGCCATGGGTGCGCTCGCCGCGCTGGAAGCCGCCGGCCGCACCGACGTGATCGTGGTGGGCTTTGACGGTTCGAACGACGTGCGCGACGCCATCAATGCCGGCAAGATCCACGCCACCGTGCTGCAGCCGGCCTACCGCCAGGCTCAGTGGGCCGTGGAACTGGCCGACAAGTACCTCAAGGAAGGTTCGACCGGCGAAGACGAAAAGATCTCCATGGACTGCGTGCTCATCGATGCGAGCAATGCGGGCAGCCTCGAGACCTTCGCCCTGGCTGACTAACCGTCCTCCCCGACGGACAGGGGCCGGGCTACAAAGCCCGGCCTTTTTTGTCTTTATGGGGGCACCCTAGCACCCAGCTCTCGCGTCATTGCCCGGCTTGACCGGGCAATCCAGTGCGGTGCGAGATGGACCACCGGGACAAGCCCGGTGGTGACGACGGAACCAGAGATTGCGGACGTCGAGGAGACGATTGCGATGTCATTCCGGCGGAGGCCGGAATCCATGCGCGTGACACGTCCTGAAGCTGGATGTACGTGGCCGCCCACGGATCTGGATTCTGGCCTTCGCCGGAATGACCTCGTGGATGGGCAAACTAACAGGGGAAATCAATGACCAAGACCATCGCCCAGTGGGACATGTTCGAAGTCGAGCTCACGGGGCCGAGCGAGGGCAATCCCTTTGTCGATGTGACGCTGGCGGCGGAGTTCCGGCAGGGTGGGCGCGTGGTGCGCGTGCCGGGGTTCTATGATGGCGCGGGCGTCTACAAGGTCCGCTTCATGCCCGACAATCCCGGGGCCTGGAGTTTCGTGACCCGGTCGAACATTGCCGGGCTGGACGGGCAGACCGGCACGGTTGAGGTGACCGCGCCGCGCGCGGGCAATCATGGCCCGGTGCAGGTGGCCAATCGCTTCCACTTCGCCCATGCCGACGGCACGCCGTTCTTGAGCTTCGGAACCACCTGTTATGCCTGGACGCATCAGCCACTGAGCGAGCAGCAGAAGACGCTGGGGACGCTCAAGAAGGCGCGATTCAACAAGATCCGCATGGGCATCTTTCCCAAGGACTATCCGTACAACGTCAACGAGCCGCTGCATGATATCTACCAGCGCGGGGCGGATGGGGAACTCGATTTCGATCGGCCCAACCCGGAGGCGTTCCGGCATTTCGAAAGCCAGGTAGCGGCGCTGGGGGAACTCGGCATCCAGGCCGATATCATCATGCTCCATCCCTATGACCGCTGGGGCTATTCGGGGATGAGCGAAGAACAGGACTATCGCTATTTCGCTTACGCAACGGCGCGGCTGGCGGCGTACCACAATGTGTGGTGGGCGCTGGCCAATGAATATGACTTCATGCTCGACACCAAGCCGATGCGGCAATGGGATCGATATTTCCACATCATCGAGGAGAACGACCCCTATGGGCATCTGCGCTCGATCCACAATGGCGACCCCAAGGCCAATTACGATCACCGCAAGGCCTGGGTGAGCCATGTCTGCATCCAGCATTGGGACGTGAAGCGGACGCTGGAATGGCGCGCGGCTTATGGCAAGCCGGTGGTCAATGACGAGCCCGAATATGAGGGCAATATCACCGAGGCCTGGGGCAATATCTCGGCCGAGGAACTGGTCAACCGCTTCTGGACCACCACGCTGCGTGGTGGCTATGCCGGCCATGGCGAGACGTTCCGGCACCCCGATGATCTCATCTGGTGGGCCAAGGGTGGCGAATTGCGCGGTGAAGCGTGGAAACGCATCGGCTTCATGCGCGACCTGCTGGAAGAAGATGCGCGGAACGGCTTCGAGCCCATCGAAACGGGCATGCGCTTTGCCGGGCGTGTGTCGGCGGCGCGGGATGGCGATACGACCATCATCTATCTCGGCGAGCATCAGCCGGAAATCTGGCCCTATGGATTGCCCAAGGACGATGGCGGCTACCAGGTGGACGTGATCGACACTTGGGCGATGACAGTGACGCCGGCCGAACGCGTGCCGGCACCGGAAAACCACCCGGTGCGACATGGAGCGGTGGTGCTCAAGACGGAACCGGATGCGGCTTTTGCGGTGAAGCTGCCAGTAAAGCCGTATCTGGCGATTAGGGTGCGGAAGAAGTAGTGGGGGCTTCCAAAGCTTCTTCGTGCGTTGCATCACCCCACCCTCATTCCCTCCCCCTCAAGGGGAGGGAGGCGCAGGCTTAGGCTTTGGTATTCATCGTCAACCCTTCGTCATTACCCGGCTTGACCGGGCAATCCAATGCGCAAGGACATGGACCAACCGGTCAAGCCGGGTGGTGACGGTGAACGGAGGGTTTGCTGCTGGGGATTTTTCATGGGCATGAGTTCGCACAGATATCCCCCTCATCCGGCGCTGTGCGCCACCTTCTCCCCGAGGGCGAGAAGAAAAGAAGGGGCCTATCCCCGCTTCCGTGAGCTGGCGCGGGCGACGATGCGGGGGGTGACGACGAAGTGTTCGGCTTCGGTGCGGCCTTCGATGCGTTCGATTAGGAGGCGGGCGGCCTGGAGGCCGAGGAGTTCGCCGGATTGATCGACGCTGGTCAGGCGGTTCTGCGCGAAGTCGCAATACATGGTGTTGTCATAGCCGACGATGGCGACATCGTCGGGGATGGAGAGGCCCATTTCGGTGACGACACTGATGGCCTCGAAGGCCATGAGGTCTGTCCAGCAGAAGATGGCGTCGGGGCGGTCGGCGCTTTCGAGCATGCGCTTGACGCTGAGTTGCACGTCGCGGGCCACCTGCGTGGCGCGGCCGACATTGATGTTGGCGCCAAGACCCTGGTCCATCATTTCGAGGCGATACCCGAGCTCGCGCTGGCGCACGACCGTGGACGGCTCCTGCAGGAGGCTGAGCATGGCGATCTTGCGGTGACCATTGGCGATGAGGTGACGGACGACGAGGCGGGCGCCGAGCTGGTCATCGTTGTTGACGGTGTCGAAGGGCATGGGCGTCAGGTCGTCGTGATGGCCGATGGCGACGATGGGCTTGCGCAGAGCGAGTTCGCTCAGATAGGCCGGCGCCTCGTTGGGGCCGACGAGCAGAATGCCGTCCATCTGGCGATCGATCATGGCTTCAGCCAGGGCGCCGATCGTCGTGCCGATGCCCTGCATGACCTGGTACTGGGTGCGTTCGAGCGCCGTGTTCACGCCGGCAAAGACGTCGCCGAAAAACGGATTGCGCAGATCGGGGAAGATCAGCCCCAGCGTATAAGTGCGGCCGCGCAAGCCGCGGGCCGAGGCCAGGGGGCGGTAGTTGAGCTTGCCCATGGAGGCACGTACCTTGTCGCGCAGCGTATCGCTGACGCCATAGGCGTCGCGCAGCACCTTGGACACGGCAGCGACGGAGACGCCGGCGTCCTCGGCCACTTCCCGAATGGTGACCCGACCTTGGCGCTTGCTGCTTTTCGGCTCATTCATGCGCGTTTTCCTCCACAGCACGCCATAGCCGCTCACTTTCACTATTGCAAAGGTCGCAGTTTTGTAGAACGCTACACGTAGAACAGTTTACAATACCCGCTCAAGCGGTTCGAGGAGACTACGCCTTGCTGAATGAAACTGCGCCCGAGCTGGCATCGAGCTCGCGAACCGCTTCGCGCAACTGGGTGGCCAAGATGGTCCGCCCACTTGCCGATCAGGGCGTCGGCACGCCGGCCAGCTTTGTCGTCAAGACTTTCACGCTCAGCACAGTTTCGGGCAGCGAAGTGCTCGATATCACCGCGCTCGGGCTCTATGTCTGCTTCATCAACGGACAGCGCGTGGGCAAGGATGTGCTGACGCCGGGCTGGACCGCCTATGACGCGCGCCTCAGCTATCAGACCTATGCGGTCGGCTCGCTGCTGAGAGAAGGCGAGAACCGCATTGAAATCTGGCTGGGCGACGGCTGGATGCGCTCGCAGATGATGTGGGGCAAGTTTCCGATCTACAATGTCTGGGGCAGCGAGATCGCGGCCATGGCAGAACTGCGCGGTCAGGCGGGCGATGCCGAGCCTGTGCTCGTCACCGATGCCTCGTGGGAAAGCGGCGAATTGCCGATCCGCAAGTCTGGCATCTATTTCGGCGAAACCTTTGACGCGCGGATCGAGCCGACAGTTTCGGCCGGCACGGCAGCGGTCGATTTCAACACCGATCGGCTCGTCGCCCATGAAACGACGCCGGTGCGCGAGCTCGAAGCGCTGGTCGCCGCCAAGACCTGGACCGATGCCGATGGCCGCACGGTTTTCGACTTTGCGCAGAATATCGGCGGCTATGTCGCCATCGCGGTAACCGGCAAGGCCGGCGCCACGGTTAAGGTCGAGCATGCCGAAGTGCTCGACAAGGACGGCAATTTCTACAACGTCAATTACCGCACCGCCGAAGCGACCATTACCTATACGCTCTCGGGCAATGGCACCGAGCATTATCGTCCACACTTCACCTTCCAGGGCTTCCGCTATGCCCGCGTGACCATTGAAGGCGACGCCAAGTTCGACGACATCAAGGCGATCCCGATCAGCTCGGTGACCGAGCAGAAGGCGACGTTCACCTCGGGCAATAAGCTGGTCAACCGGCTGTTCCTCAATACGCTCTGGAGCCAGCGCGGCAATTTCATCGAAGTGCCGACCGACTGCCCGCAGCGCGACGAGCGCCTGGGCTGGACCGGCGATGCGCAGGTGTTTGCCGGCACGGCTGCCTATCTCGGCGACGTGCACGGCTTCTTCCACAAGTGGGTGCGCGACCTGATGGTGGACCAGCGCGAAGACGGCGCCGTGCCCCATGTCTGTCCCGACCCGACCCGCATGCAGCCCGAGCATTATCCCGGCTTTTATGGCTCGACCGGCTGGGGCGACGCCATCTGGCAGGTGCCATGGCAGGTTTACCTGCACTATGGCGACACCGCCTTCCTCAAGGAAGTGCTGCCCAACATGGTCAAGTGGGTCGACTTCGTGTGGTCGATCAGTGACGGCCCGATCGTTTCGCCGCCACGCGCGTGGGGCGCCCGCGGTTTCTCGTTCGGCGACTGGCTGCAGCCCAAGGGCCCGAGCGCCAAGCCGCTGCCGACCATCGGCGACGATGCTGCGGCGACCATCTATCTCCATATCGCCGCCAAGCAGGTCAGCGACATTGCAGGCATCGCCGGCGACGCCAAGACGGCGCAGCGCCTCGCGCATATGGCCGAAGAGGTGAAGGCGGCCTTCCAGCGCGAATTCATCACCGCGTCGGGGCGCCTGGCCTATGACGACCAGACCTCTTATGCCTTGGCCATCGTCCATGACCTGATCCCCGCTGACAAATATGAAGCGGCCAAGGGCTATTTCAAGAATACCATTGCCCGCGCCGACGGGCGCATCGGCACTGGCTTCATCGGCACCCCTGCCCTGTTGCCGGCACTGATCAAGATCGGCGAGTGGGGTCTGGCCAGCGAAGTCTTCCTCCAGGAAGAAGTGCCGGGCTGGCTTTACCAGGTGAAGATGGGCGCCACGACCATCTGGGAGCGCTGGGACGCGATCCAGGCCGATGGCACGATCTACAATCCGCAGATGAATTCCTACAACCACTATGCCTATGGCGCGGTGTGCCAGTGGCTGCTGGAAGGGGTTGCCGGTTTCCGTCCGGACGAGAAGGACCCGGCGTTCAAGACGGTGATCTTCGAGCCACTGATCCTGCCCGACCTGTCGCCGGTCAAAGCCGAGCATGAGAGCCCGGCCGGCACGATCCGCGCCGCGTGGACGATCACCGGCGAGGCGGTGCGCTACGAGATCGAGGTGCCAGCCGGCTCGAAGGGCGTGCTGAAACTCGCCCCGACCTATCGCGACGCCACGCTCGACGGCGCCGCGGTCAGCGGCAGCGAGGCGGCCCTCGCGGAAGGCAAGCATGTCGTCACCTTCAACTACACCGCGCCAAAGCGCAGCGAGCGCCAGAAGTCGCCGGCGAGCACCAACACGCCGTAACGGCGCGTATCCAAGACTACCAACAGCCCGCACAGGCGGGTTCTACAGGGAGGAAGACCAACCATGACCAAGACCAAACTCATTGCCCTGATGGGCGCCAGCACGCTGGGGCTTATGCTGTCGGCCAGCGCCGTCAGCGCGCAGCAGTCGGGCAATCTGACATTCCTGATCGACAACGGCCCGCAGTCGGTAGCCGTGGCCGAAGCCTGGGTCGCCGCCTATACCGAGCAGAACCCCGATGTGACCATCGACATCGAAGTGCGCCCCGGCGGCGGTGAAGGCGATAACATCGTCAAGACCCGCCTCGCCACCGGCGCCATGGCCGACGTGTTCTTCTATAATTCGGGCTCGCTGTTCCAGGCCATCAACCCGACCCAGAACCTCTTGCCGGTGACCAACGAACCCTGGCAGGCCGGTATCCAGGAGAGCTTCAAGTCGGTCGTTTCGGCCGGCGGCGAAGTCTATGGCACCCCATTTGCCCCGGCCATGGGCGGCGGCATCTTCTACAACCGCCCGATCTATGAAGAACTCGGCCTCGAAATTCCCAAGACCTGGGACGAGTTCATGGCCAACAACGAGAAGATCAAGGCTGCCGGCAAGACGGCCGTGATCCAGACCTATGGCGAAACCTGGACCAGCCAGCTCTTCGTGCTGGCCGATTTCTTCAACGTCCTGGCCGCCGAGCCGGACTTTGCCGAGAAGTTCACTGCCAACGAAGCCAAGTTCGCCACCTCCCCGGCGGCGCTGCGCGGCTTTGAAAAGCTGCAGGAAGTCTATGAAGCCGGCTATCTCAATGCCGACTTCGGCGCTGCCACCTATCCCGATGGCCTGCGCATGGTCGCCACCGGCGAAGGCGCGCACTATCCGATGCTGACCTTCGGCATCGGCGCCATCGCCGAAACCCTGCCGGACAACCTCCAGGACGTAGGCTTCTTCGCCCAGCCGGGTGACAGCGCCGAGAGCAACGGCCTCACTACCTGGATGCCGGACTCGATCTATATCGCCAAGACCACGGCCAATCCGGACCTCGCCAAGGCATTTGTCGGCTTCATCGGCTCGCCCGAAGGCTGCGACATCCGCAACGAAGCCGTGGGCGCCACCGGTCCCTACATGATCGAAGGCTGCACCCTACCCGACGACGTGCCGCCGGCACTCGCCGACATGCTGCCCTACTTCCAGGAAGGCGGCCAGAACGCTCCGGCGCTCGAATTCCTGTCGCCGGTCAAGGGCCCTGCCCTCGAGCAGATCACGGTCGAAGTCGGCTCGGGCATCCGTCCGGCCGCCGATGGCGCCGCGCTCTATGACGAGGACGTCAAGAAGCAGGCCCAGCAGCTCGGCCTTGCCGGCTGGTAACCACCTGTCATGATGCGGCCCGGGATGCTCAAGCGGCACCCCGGGCCAATCTCTTTTCCGAGGAGTAGGCGATGGCTGTGTCCAGCATTGCCGGCGTATCCGACGTAGCCGCCGCCAACCGGCCCATGCGCTCGCGCTCGCCTTATCCGGGCTGGTTCTTCCTGCCTGCGGCCATCATCTATTCGGTGCTGTTTCTGGCGCCGACCTTCGCCTCGCTCTATTTCAGCCTGACGCGCTGGACGCTGTTTGACTCGACCTTTATCGGGCTCGACAACTTCGTGCAGTTCTTCCGCGAGCCGTTCCTCGTGCAGGGCCTCGTCAACACGGTGATCTATGCCGTTGTGACATCGAGCCTCAAGGTGGTGATCGGCATGCTGCTGGCGGTCATGCTGACCAGCCAGATCATGGCGCGGGGCTACCTGCGCTCGGTCATCTTCTTTCCGGTGCTGGTCTCGACCGTCGGCGTCGGCATTACCTTTACCGTGCTGATGCATCCCACTGCCGGCGCCATCAACCAGGGCCTGGCGCTGATCGGCATCAAGGGGCCAGGCTGGCTGGTGGACCCGAAACTGGCGCTTTATTCGGTGGCGCTGGTGGATGTGTGGAAGGGCGTGGGCCTTGCCACGGTTATCTATATTGCCGGCCTCGTCGCCATCCCGCGCGACTATTACGAAGCCGCCCGCATTGATGGGGCAACTCCGCTGCAGAACTTCTTCTACGTGACGCTGCCGCTCTGCCGGCCGGCGACGGCGACCGTTATCACGCTGAGCTTCATCGGCGGGCTCAGGACCTTTGATCTTATCTGGGCAATGACCAAGGGCGGGCCGGGCTTTGCCTCCGACACGGTCGCCTCGGTGATCTACAAGCAGTATCAGGCGGGCTTTTATGGCCTCTCCACGGCGGGCAATGTGGTGCTCTTCATCCTCATCGCCGTGCTGGTCGTGCCGCTGACCATGTTCCTCAATCGCAAGCAGGGTCACGAATGAAGTCCCGGGCCTCTGTCATCGGCGGCGTGGCTGCCATTGCCGCGACCTTCGTGGTCTTCGTCATCCCGTTCCTGTTCATCATCCTGATGGCGTTCAAGGATCGCCAGCAATCGGCGTTGCGCGATTTCTCCTGGCCCAATGGCTTCCACCTCTGGGACAATGTGGTGCAGGTGGTGCAGACACGGAACTGGATGATGGTCACCGCCTTCATCAATTCCACCCTGATCACCGTGGCCAGCGTGACGCTGCTGATCGTGCTGGCGGCCATGGTCGGCTTCGTCCTGGCGCGGCGCAAGACGCGCTACAATGGGCTCATCGAATTCCTGATCCTTGCCGGCCTCATGATCCCGCCCGCCGTGGTGCCGACCATCTGGCTACTGCAGGGGTTGAAACTCTTCGGCACGCTGCACGGCATGGTGCTGATCCAGGTGGCCTATAACCTGCCCTTCTCGATCATCCTCTACCGCGCCTTCATCGCCACCATTCCGCGCGAGCTGGACGAGGCGGCTGTTATCGACGGGGCACGGCCGCTGGACGTGTTCTTCCGGGTAATCCTGCCGCTGCTCTGGCCGGTGACCGTGACCAATATCGTGGTCCAGTCGGTGGGCATCTTCAACGACTTCACCAACCCGCTCTACTACCTGCCGGGCAACCAGAACGCGACGGTGCAGCTCACGCTCTATAATTTCCAGAGCCAGTTCAACACCGCCTACAACCTGCTGTTCACCAATATTCTGCTCATCACCATTCCGCCGCTGATCGTCTTCATGTTCTTCAATCGACAGATCGTGGCAGGCATGACCGCTGGCGCCGTCAAGGGGTAACCACTATGGCCGGACTGGAACTGAAATCTCTGCGCAAGAACTATGGCGGCGTGGAAGTCATCAAGGGCGTCGACCTCTCAATCGAGCATGGCGAGTTCGTGGTGTTTGTCGGGCCCTCGGGCTGCGGCAAGTCCACCCTGCTGCGCATGATCGCTGGCCTCGAGGACATTACCGGGGGCGAACTCAGGATCGGCGACCGGGTGGTGAACCATGTCGAGCCGCGCGATCGCGGCATTGCCATGGTGTTCCAGAGCTATGCGCTCTACCCGCATATGACGGTCTATGACAATGTCGGGTTCGGGCTGAAGCTGGCCAAGACGCCGAAGGATGTGCGGGACAAGAAGATCCGCGACGCGGCGCGGATCCTGCAGATGGAACACCTGCTCGATCGCAAGCCCAGCCAGCTTTCGGGCGGACAAAGGCAGCGTGTCGCCATCGGCCGGGCCATCGTGCGGCAGCCGGAAGTCTTCCTCTTCGACGAACCTCTCAGCAATCTCGATGCGGCCCTGCGCGTCGACATGCGCATGGAACTCTCAAAGCTCCACAACGATCTGGGCGCCACCATGATCTATGTGACGCATGACCAGGTCGAGGCCATGACCCTGGCCGACAAGATCGTCGTGCTCAATGCCGGCGTGGTGCAGCAGGTGGGCTCGCCGATCGAACTCTACAAGAAGCCGGCCAATCTCTTTGTCGCCGGCTTCATCGGTTCGCCGAAAATGAACTTCATCGATGTCACGGTGCAATCGATCGACGCCGGCACGGTGACCATCGTGGGCAAGGACATTTCGCCGGTGGCCATTCCCGCCGATGCCAGCGGCATCAGCGTGGGCGATACGGTGACGCTGGGCATCCGGCCGCATGAACTGAGCAATGCCAGCACGGGCTCCATTGTGGGCCAGGTGATGCTGGTGGAGCGGCTGGGCAACGAAACCATCGTCAACATCGCCCTGCCCTCGGGCAGCTCCTGGCTGGCCGTGCTCGACGGCGACCACCGCCTTGCGATCGGCCAGAGCTTTGCGCTGGCATTCGACGCCAATGCCGGGATCATCTTCGACAAGACCGGCAAGGCGCGGCACCCGGCGGGGTGAGCCATCGGATCAGGGTGACGACATGCACGGCGGCTGGGGCAACCCGGCCGCTTTTTGCTGTCGGGGGTCGCGAACGGACGAGGACACCCGGCAAGCCGATGAGGCTTATCGAGGATATCGCTTGATGTCTGAAGAGGAGTGGTGCCCAGAGCCGGAATCGAACCAGCGACACGCGGATTTTCAATCCGCTGCTCTACCAACTGAGCTATCTGGGCATCGGGCTTTTGCAACATCAGCTGCGAGCCACGGGCCTTATAGGGGAACGGTTTTTGCCGCGCAAGCGGGAAAAAGCTGGTGTGGATAAAGGGTTTTGGTGGGGCGGTCCGACGGGATGGAGTCGATGCCCGACACCACCCCCACCTAGCTCTGCTACGGCCCTGATGGGCCGAGCGGCGCTACCTCCCCCGTCCAGGGGGAGGCGACGAAGGAGGCGAAGGCCCGGTGTGGCGCATCCTGCCATTCGAACTTAATTCTGGTGGCTTTCACTTCCCAAACCGCGTCACCACGGGGCTGCGGAACGGCCCGAAGGCCCCCTCACCCGGCGCTATGCGCCGACCTCTCCCCCGGAGGGAGAGGTGAAAAGAGAGGTACACCGCCTAGTTCTCGTCGTCGATGTCCGGGAGGGGTTCGTCGTCCCTGGCGGGGATGACGTAGTTGCCCGTGAGCCAGCGGTTGAGGTCCACGTCGGCGCAGCGCTTCGAGCAAAAGGGCTTGAACTCTTCCACGGCCGGCTTGCCGCAGATGGGGCATTTCTTTTGTGTCGTTGCAGGCATCAGACGCCCGAAAGGCTCGACTGATTGAGCCAGTTGAAATGCACCGGATAGCCTTCGCCCGCGAGGAGCTGGGCGGTTTCGTGCAGGGGCAGACCGACCACGGCCGAATAGGAGCCGACGAGCTTGACCACGAAGGAGCCGGCAATGCCCTGGATGGCATAGCCGCCCGCCTTGTCGCGCCATTCGGCGCTGGCGAGATAGGCTTCCATCTCCTTGGCGGAGAGGCGCTTGAAGCGGATGCGGGTTTCGACCAGCCGATGACGGCGGGCGCCGGAGGGCGTGATCAGCGTCATGCCGGTATAAACGCGGTGTGCACGGCCCGAGAGCAGGCGGAGGCAATCGGATGCCTCTTCCATGGTCTCGGCCTTGGGCAGGACGCGACGGCCCACGGCGACGACCGTATCGGCGGCCAGCACCAGCGAATTGGTGCCGAAACCGGCCACCCGCGCCTTGTGCTGGGCGGTCAGGGCCTTGAGGTCGGCCAGGCGCTGCGCCAGCTTGCGCGGCAGCTCGCCCTTTTCGGGGGTCTCATCGACATGGGCCGGCACCAGATGCTCGGGCTCGATGCCGATCTGGTTGAGCAGCGCCAGCCGGCGCGGCGAGGCGGAAGCCAGAATCAGGTCGGGACGTCCGGCCATGGCAGCAATCGAGCTCCGTTGAAAAAGGACGGCCCTTCGCTTGGCTCAGGGCGTTCGTCGCTCAAAACGATCCACCGGATCGTTTTGACCAGCTGCGGTGGTCGCGCCAAACCTACTTGAAGCGGTAAGTGATGCGACCCTTGGTGAGGTCGTAGGGGGTCATTTCGCACAGCACCTTGTCGCCGGCGAGAACGCGGATGCGGTTCTTGCGCATGCGCCCAGCGGTGTGAGCTATGATCTCATGATCGTTTTCGAGCTTCACGCGGAATGTCGCGTTGGGAAGCAATTCGGTGACGACGCCCGGAAATTCGAGCACTTCTTCCTTCGCCATACTGTCTCCTGATGGACCCATAGGGGCATTGCTTGCCGGCCACGGGTCGGAAAGTGGCCTCTACCTACTGCAAATCAATGGATTTGTGAACCACCTGGCCGGAGTGGTGTCACAAAGAAGGATATCGGGACAAAAGCCGCCGACTTCCTGAGGGTTCGAGTGACGTTCAAGGGCAAGCCAGCTGCCCTGCCGTTGGATGGATTGCCCGGTCGAGCCGGTCAGTGACGATGGTCGGGAGGCACAGATGTATCCGGTCAAATGACCAGTGTTTCGAGCCGCGTCTTGACCCGCTTGCGTAGGCTGTCGCGCAGGTCGCGATAGGCGTCGAGCACCAGGGCCCTGTTGCCTTCGACCAGCGAGGGATCGGCGACCTGCCACTCTTCGAGCGCGCCCATTTCGAGCCCCTTGCGGCGCACCGCCTCGGGGGCGTCGTCGGACAGGGTAATGACGAGATCGAAATGATTGGCAACCAGCTCATCGAGAATATGGGGCGTATGCACGCTCATATCAATGCCGACCTCTTCCATGACTTCGTGCACAAACTGATCGGCCTTGCCGCCATTGACGCCCACCGAGCGGGCAATGACGCGGCCGGGAAAGGCCTGACGGGCGAGCGCAGCGGCAATGGGCGAGCGCACCGAATTCATGGAACAGACGAACAGCACTGTGGGCAGTTCGCTGGTCGCCTCGTCGATGCGGCTGGCATAAGGCTGGACGGCGCAGATGAGGGTGAAAAGGCGCCGGGCGGTATTGAGATCGAGGATGATCTTGTTGTCGAGCCGCGTGCGCAGGAGTTCGGCCGCCTCGTTGTGCATGCCGCGCCGCGCCATGTCGACGGTTTCGATCTGGAAGGGCTGGGCCGAGCGGATGGCTTCGTAATAGGCGTCGCGAATGCGGAAATAGTCGCGGATCAGCCGGCGAAACGGGGTGAGCGAGAGATAGTGGGCGGCGATGGGCTGAAAGGTCTCGGGATTGCGCACGTCGAGCAGGATGTAGTTGCCGATGATCGACATGTGCAGGGCATAGGGACCTTCGGCGCTGACGCGGGCGGGCTTGAAGCTGTTGTCCTCGAGCAGGTCGTAGATGGCGATGCGCCATTCATGCACCTCGTCGGGATTGATCGAGGTGATGGTATTGGGATCGAGCGTGACGGTGACCAGCCTGTCCTGGTCGGTCGCCGTCGGCTCTGTGCCCATGGTGATGCTCAACGGTTGAGCCGGATGGAAATGGACCGCCCATGGCCATCGAGGTCCTCGACGCCGGCAATGGTCACGGCGGGTTCAGCCAAGGCGGCAAGGGAGAACGGGGTGCAACCCAGGATCGAGGTGCGCTTCATGAAATCGAGCACGCCGAGGCCCGAAGCGAAGCGCGCCGACCGGGCCGTGGGCAGAACGTGGTTGGACCCGCCGACATAGTCGCCGATCGCCTCGGGCGTGTGGTGGCCGAGAAAGATCGCGCCGGCATGGCGGATTTTGGGAACCAGCGCCTGGGGGTCGTCGGTGGCGATTTCCACGTGTTCCGAGGCAATGCGGTTGGCGAGGTCGGCCGCCTGGTCGAGCGAGGTGACGGTGATGATGGCACCCAGCTCGTTCCAGCCCTGGCGGGCTATCGCCTGCTTGGGCAGAAGCGAGAGCTGGCGATCCATTTCGGCTTCGACCGCATCGGCAAGGCGCGGGTCGGTGGTGACGAGAATGGACTGAGCCCCTGCCCCATGCTCGGCCTGGGCAATGAGGTCCGCGGCCACCCAGGCTGGGTTGGCCGAACTGTCGGCAATGACCAGCACTTCCGACGGGCCGGCAATCATGTCGATCCCGACCTGACCGAAAACCTGACGCTTGGCCGTGGCGACATAGGCATTGCCGGGGCCCGTGACCTTGTCGACGCGGGGAATGGTCGCCGTGCCATAGGCCAGAGCCGCAACGGCCTGCGCGCCGCCGATCCGGTAAATCTCGGTGATGCCGGCAATCTGCGCGGCGGCCAGCACAGTCGGGTTGATCTCGCCATCGGGCGTGGGCACGGCCATGGCAATGCGCGACACACCTGCCACGCGGGCAGGCACCGCATTCATCAGCACCGAGGACGGATAGGAGGCGAGGCCCCCCGGCACGTAAATGCCTACAGCATCGACAGCAGTCCAGCGCGAGCCGAGGGTAACCCCAAGCGCGTCGGTATAAACGTGATCCTGCGGCTTCTGCTTTTCGTGATGGGACTTGATGCGGTCATGCGCGGTCTGGAGGGCGGCACGCACGTGGGCGGGAACTTCGGCCGCGGCGGCGGCGATTTCCTCAGCGGTGAAAGCGATGTCGGCAGTGGTGAAACTGGTGCGATCGAATTTGTTGGTCAGTTCGACCACCGCCTCATCGCCGCGCGCTCGCACATCGGCAATGATGCCGGCAACAACATCGTTGACGTCCTTGCTGGATTCGCGCTTGGCGCCAAGCAGGTCGACGAAACGCTGTTCGAAATCGGGCTGGGCGCTATCGAGTCTAAGGGGCATCAATCGTCCACAGGTGGAAACATGTGGCGCGATCTATCCCCATGGAGGCGGATGGGGCAAGGGGGAGGCAGCCGAGTTCAACTCTCCTTGCGCACCAGCGAGAGCGCGAAATCGGTCGTGCCCAGTGCCTTGTTGATCGGGATCCAGGCTGCGGCCAGGTATTCCATGCCGCGGCAGGCGGACAGGTCGCCAAGGTCGACAATGTCCTGCCAGCCGAAATCCTCGAGCAGCGAAACGACCTCGCTTTTTGCCTTGTCGTCGTTGGAGGCAACGAAGACCGTGTGCCGCGCTGGCAACTGGCCGGGATCGACCATCAGATGGGCACTGGTGCTGTTGAGGGTCTTGACCACACGCGCCGTGGGATGGTTTTCCTGGATCTGCTGGCCAAGCGGCGTTTCGAGCGGCCCATCGATCGAGCTTTCGATATTGCCGATATCGACGAGAATCTTCCCGTCGAGGTCACAATCCTTCAGCACTCGAAGGGCGGTTGCGCCTTCCATGGCGTTGACCACCCACTCCCCGTGTTGCGCCGCCTCCGGCGCCGTGCCGAGGGCTATGCCCGGAAACTCGTCAGCCTTGTCCTTCGCATGGGGCGAACCCAGCATGACCTCATGGCCGAGCGCCGCCAGCTTTTTGGCAATATGGCCGCCAACCTCGCCGCTGCCCAAAACTCCGATCCGCATCGCATCTCTCCTGTTTGATCTGAGGAGGGCAACGCGGCAGCGGGCAAAGGGTTGGCTCAGTCGAGGCGGTGAGACGGCTTGGCGGCGGCGGCCCAGGCGGCGCCGAGATCGGCGAGGCGAGCTTCGATATACTCGACGGTGAGGCGCACCGTGCCGCCGCCGGCAAGCCGCAGCTCGATGATGCCCGAGGGCGCGTCGGTCGGCTCGAAGACAATGGCGAGGAGCTCGACCACGCCTTCGGGAGCAGCTGGATCGAAGCCGGCAAAGGCGGCATGGGTGACGCCGTTGAAATAAAGCGCCGAGCGCTTGCGCAGGCCCTTGCCCCGCGGCTTGTCGCTTTCCCAGTCAAAGCGGTTCATGAGCAGCGCAAAGCGCTTGTCGCCCTTGGCATAGCCCATGTCGGCGGTGCGGATGATGGCATCCTGAGCATGGGCGGAGATGATTTCGAGGTCTTCGGTATCAAGCGCAATCAGCTTGAGATCGGTCATGAGAAAGGCCCTATGGGGTGGCGATGACCCTATCTGGTCACGACGCCTCCGATCTACAAGTTTGCGCGCAGAGGGGCAATGCGTTGGGTGAGAGAAACGGTCAGGCCGACTGCATCCAGCCCACGGCGGCCCCGGTGGGATCGCGAAGGACGCAGACCCGGCCGATGCCTTCGACGTCGTGGGGCGGGCGGATGGCGACGGCGCCAGCCTCGAGGGCGGTCGCAAAACGCTCGTCGATCCCCTCCACTTCAATGAAGCCGATCCAATAGGAAGAAGTGGTTTCGACATCGCCATGCTCGATGGCGCCGAGGCCACCGACCATTTCCGCACCAGACTTGATGACGAAATAGGGCTGGCCTTCGAGCGAGAAATCCTCGTAGGTCCAGCCCAATGTGCGGGCGAAGAAGGCTTTTGCCTTCTCGACGTCGGTGGTCAGCAGGTCATTCCAGACGAAGGTGCCGTGGGGAGTTGTCATAGGAGCCTCCGGTAGTCTTCTTCCGCTTGCGGGAGAGGGGGACTGCCGTCAGGCGGTGGAGAGGGAAGCCGCTTGCGCGAGCTCCGCTCGTTCCCGCCTGTTGCACCCCCCCCCACCATGCTACGCATGGTCCCCCTCCCCCGTAAACGGGGGAGGAAAGAGGCGGCTACCGGCCCTGCGAGCATAGCTCTTCGGGCTTAGTCCCCTAAAATCGCGCCACTGGCGCGATTTTGCCTTCGGCACGGGGCCTAGCCAGCCACCCTTTCAATCTCGGCGCCGCAGCGCGAGAGCTTGTCTTCCAGCCGCTCAAAACCGCGATCGAGGTGGTAGATGCGGTTGACGACGGTTTCGCCCCGTGCGGCAAGGCCGGCGATCACCAGCGACACCGAGGCACGCAGGTCGGTCGCCATGACCTGGGCGCCCCGCAGCTGAGGCTTGCCGGTGATGGTGGCGACCTGGCCATTGACGGCGATGTCGGCGCCGAAACGGGCGAGTTCGGCGACGTGCATGTAACGGTTCTCGAAGATCGTCTCGCGGATCTGGCTGACGCCGTTGCTCATGGTCATCAGGGCCATGAACTGGGCCTGGAGATCGGTGGGGAAACCGGGAAAGGGCTCAGTTTCCACATCGACCGGGCGAATGCCATTGCCATTGCGGCGCACGCGCAGGCCGCCGGCCTCAGGCGTAAGCTCGACGCCGGTCTGGGCGAGAATATCGAGCGCCGACTGCAGGTGTTCGGGGCGCGCGCCCTTGAGCAGCACATCGCCCCCGGTCATGGCAGCGGCCATGGCGAAAGTGCCGGTTTCGATGCGATCGGGGATCACGTCGACGGTGGCGCCATGGAGCTTTTCGACGCCCTCGATGGTCAAGGTGCGGGTGCCGATGCCGGAAATCTTGGCGCCCATGGCCACGAGGCATTCGGCGACATTGGTGATTTCCGGTTCCTGCGCGGCATTTTCCAGCACGGTGGTGCCGCGGGCCAGGGTAGCGGCCATCAGGATGGTGTGGGTGGCGCCGACCGAGACCTTCGGGAAGCTGATCGTGGTGCCCACCAGCCCGCCCTTGGGGGCCTTGGCGACGACATAGCCATCATCGATGTCGATTTCGGCGCCCAAGGCCTTGAGACCGTAAAGGAAGAGATCGACCGGACGGGTGCCGATGGCGCAGCCGCCGGGCAGCGACACGCGGGCCTCGTGGCAACGGGCCAGCAAGGGCCCGATGACCCAGAAGCTGGCGCGCATCTTGGACACGAGGTCATAGGGGGCGGTGGTGTCGACGATGTCGGCGGCATGGAAGGTCATGCGCTGGCCAACGCCTTCGTCCTCGCCGCGACGGCGGCCATGCACGGCAATATCGACGCCGTGATTCTCGAGAATGCGCTCGAGCTGCTTGACGTCGGCAAGGCGCGGCACATTGTTCAGAACCAGCGGCTCAGCGCTCAAGAGCGAGGCGATCATCAGCGGCAGGGCAGCGTTCTTGGCGCCCGAAATGGGGATTTCGCCCCGCAGCTCGTTGCCACCGACCAAACGAATACGATCCATAAGAAGTCCTCAAAACTGGCCCTTGGGGCCTGCTACCTGGGGGAGGTAGGCGAGGTCTTCGTTGCCACGTAGGCCAGACCAGCCGTTCTCAGAAAGTGATGCGAAACAGAATCGCCCGAAAATGGTTTACGGTTTCTTGTCCGCGTCCGTTTCGGGGACCACAGGGTCGGGTTGGGCGGCGTCGCTTGCCGAACGCGCCCGAGCCTGATCCTTGCGGCGCTTCAGGTTCTCACGCAGCTTTGCGGCCAATCTTTGCTCGCGCAACTGGTTTTGCTCCGATTTGCCCATGCTTTGGCCCGTCGATTCCATCGCGGCGGTTGATAGGCTTTTTTTGGTCTTGCGTCGAGGGAGGCACTATGGCAAAGGAGCCCCCGTCGCCGCGGCAGTCCCGCACTGCACCCCCGCGATATGCTGCCGTAGCTCAGTGGTAGAGCACTCCCTTGGTAAGGGAGAGGCCGACAGTTCAATCCTGTCCGGCAGCACCAGTTTTCCTCCCGATAGCTAACGTTTGGCGGCTCGGATGGGCGGGTTTGGTACGGCCGTGCTGAGCCGTTGAATTAGCGCCGCCTGCTGCCGGAGATGGCGAGGATGAGCGCTGCGCCGGCTATGACCATGGCCCCCATGCTGAGGGCTGGATGCATCTGGAGGCCGGTGGTCACGCTGAAGTTGCGGCCGTGGCCGTAGCGGGATCGTTCGTTGCCCTCGCGCGGCACTTCGTAGAGGCTTTCCGCGTCGGGCATGTGCTCGTAGTCGATGAGCTGGTCATAGGTCCAGGTCTTCTGCACGCCTTCGATGACGCGCGGCGCGAGCGCCCCCAGGCGGCCACCCAGGGCCGAGGTCTGTCCCACGGCAATGTCGCGGCGCGGATGTTCGGCGGCGACGAGGATCGCCTCGGCGACGACTTCGGGGGCATATTGGGCGCCGGGCGCCTTGCCCATGCCGCCCATATTGGTCTTGGCATGATCGAAGAAGCGCGTGTCGATGGCGCTGGGCTTGATCAGCGTCACGGAAACCGGCAGGCCTTCCTGGCCCAGCTCCACGCGAAGGCCATCGGTAAAGCCCTTGATGGCGTGCTTGCTGGCCGAATAGGCGACGGACAGCATCTGCGGCATGTCGGAAACGGCGGAGCCGAGATTGATGATGGCGCCGGGCTTGCCGGTTTCACGGAAATGCCGCGCCGCTGCCAGCGAGCCGTAAACGAGCCCGAAATAGTTGATCTCGAAGAGGCGGTGATGGTCGGCAGTACTGGTGGCATCGGCCGTGCTGATGAGACCGAGCCCGGCATTGTTGACCCAGGTGTCGAAGCCGCCGAAGCGCTCAATGGTCGCCTCGACCAGACGCTGCACCTGCGCCTCGTCGCTGACATCGGTGCCGACATAGATGGTCGAGCCGCCTTCGGCATTGAGTTCGGCGCTGATCCGGGCCAGGGCCTCGACGTCGCGGGCGGCGAGGACGACCCGAGCGCCGCGCTGGGCAGCCAGGCGCGCCGTGGCCAGGCCAATGCCCGAACTCGCGCCGGTGACGACGATGGTCTGCTGATCCAATGGGGCAAGCGTGATGGACATGTCGGCTCTCCTTGTGTGAGCGGCCAACGGTTCGTCGCCCGCTAGGTTGCCGACAAACTGGAGAATGCGGGGAACGGTCTGCGCCAGCGACCGTTGCGGCCAAGCGGAACGCCGTAAACCCGGACCACTTCGTTCCCCGCACCGTCACGCGGTCGCGGAGGGCTCTCTATGCGCCTACACAACCAATTGAAGTCATTGAATAATTTCGGAACCGTTTCGGACCCGAGCCATTGACCATGCCTAACTGGCCAGCCCTGGCCCTCCTTCAGGAGTTCAAAGATGAGCATCGATGATTCCAGCAATCCGAACGGCGGCTCGACCCGCAACACGGATGCGTTGAAAAGCCAGGTCGGCCACGATCTGGAGACCGCCACCGAACATGCCAAGCACGACCTGGACGCCATTGCACAGCGCGCCAAGGCAGATGCCCGCGCGCTGGGCGAAGAGGCCGGCGCCAAGGTGTCGGAAGCCACCGAGAGCGTGAAATCCTTCGCCACCGATCAGAAGGATCTGGCCGCCAACCAGATCAACGGCGTCGCCGCGGCGATCGGCAAGGTCGCCGATGAACTGGACGGCTCGGACCAGCAGACGATTGCCCGCTATGCGCGCGACCTCGCCTCGGGAATATCCAGCATGGGCAAGACGGTGCAGGATCGTGATGTCGACGACCTTATGGGCCTGGCGCAGGATTTCGGCCGCAGGCAGCCGGTGGCCTTTCTCGGCGCTGCAGCGCTGGCCGGTTTTGTCGCCAGCCGCTTCGCAATGGCCTCCAACCAGCGTCGTGAGCAGAAGGCGTCGCAGTCCGGCTCGGCCGCCTCGGCCAGCCGGTCGTCCTACCAGTCCGAGGGCTCCCAGAACTACGCCTCCGGCGCGCCCTCCAGCAGCAGCATGGGAGGCGAATGATGGCCGCCACCGGTGAAAACAGGCCCATTGCCGATCTGCTCGGCGGCCTTGTCAGCGATATTTCGACGCTCTTCCGCAAGGAAGTGCAACTTGCCAAGGTGGAAGCTTCGGAAAAGGTTTCGGAAGCCACCGGCGCAATCAGCTCGATTGCCATCGGCGGCGTGCTGGCGCTCGGCGCGCTCGGCGTCTTCCTCGCCGCGGTCGTCACGCTGATCGCGGCATTCCTCATCAACATGGGCATGGACCCGACCTTCGCCAACGCACTGGCTGCCGTGATCGTCACGGTGGTCGTGGGCCTTGTTGGCTGGAGCTTCATCTCAAAGGGCCTCAACGCCCTCAAGGCAACCAATCTCAACATGAACCGCACCGCAGCTTCGCTCGGGCGGGATGCTGATATCGTCAAGGAGAGGCTGTGATGGCTTACGACAGCGAACACAAGAGCTCGGCCGAACTGCAGCGCGAAATCGAAATGCAGCGCAGCCGCGTGGAAAGCACCATCGACCAGATCCAGGACAAGCTATCGCCGGGCCAATTGGTCGATGAACTATTGGCCTATACCAAGGGCGGCGGCGGCGAATTCGTCGCGAGCCTGCAGCGCAATGTCACCGCCAACCCGCTGCCGGTGGCCCTCTTAGGCGTGAGCCTAGCCTGGCTGATGGCCAAGCCTGCCGGCGCCGCACCGACGAGCCAGCCAAGCACCATCCGCAGCGATCGCCACTGGGACGACAGCATCAACAGCCGCCGCGGCTATCGTACCAGCGACGATTACGACGCGGATGACGACTATCCCGTCACCATTATCAGCGGCGCCAGCCTGCAGCGGCGGGGCAGCTCGACCGATGAACGCGGTGACACCTATAGCGAATTCTCGGACGACGCCGGCAAGACGTTCAAGGCCCGCACAGACGCAGCAGGCAAGCGCGCCGGCCATTTCGTGGACGAAACCGGCAACATGTTCCGCGGCTTCACCAACAGTGCCGGCGAGCGCATCGAGCACTTCCGCGACGAGGCGGGCAACCTGCTCGACGAAGCGACGGGCTGGGCCTCGCATACCTGGCAGATGGCGCGCGAGAAAATGCATGATGCGCGGGACGCCATGCAGACGGGCGCCAGCTCGGGCAAGGCCCGTGCCGGCCAGGCCGGCGACATGCTGCACGGACAGATGGAAAACCTCAACCAGACCATCATCAACCAGTTCCGCGACCAGCCGCTGGTGGGCGGGGCACTGGCCTTCGCCCTCGGGGCGGCACTGGGCTCCACCTTGCCCCATACAGCACAGGAAGATGCGCTGATGGGCGAGGCCGCCGATGCGGTGAAGGGCAAGGTCGGTGAGACAGCCTCCGAACTCTACGACCAGGGCAAGGAAAAGGCAGCCGATCTCTATTCCAGCGCTGCCGACAAGGCCGGCGAGCTCTACCAGCAGGTCAAGGATGGGGCGACGGGCGCCGCCGACCAGTCCGACTCGTCCGGGTCGTCGGGTTCAGGCTCGTACGGTTCGTCCAGCGCCTCGGGCTCGTATGGAACCCCCGGATCGTCCGGCTCGGGCTATCGCAGCAATTGATGGCGAGGGGGAGGCTTGGCCTCCCCTTCCCTCTCCACCCATGACAAATCCAAAAAAGGTGCATGTCGATGGCACACGACCAGACACATGACGACGCTCCTAAGCGGGCGCAGCGCGACGACAAGGACGGGGACTATGCCATTGTCGGCCGCAGCGTCCTGATCAACCGGCCGCGCAGTGAACTCTTCGCCTATTGGCGGGATTTCACCAAACTGCCGACCTTCATGCATGCCGTCGAGAGCGTGGCGATAGGTGACGGCGAACGATCGACCTGGACAATCAAGGCACCGGCCGGCCAGCATGTGACGCTGGAGACCGAACTGGTCGACGTGATCGAGAACGAGGCTATCGGCTGGCGTTCGACCGAGCACTCGCAGATCAAGACCACCGGCCATGTCACCTTCACCGATGCGCCGGCCGGACGCGGCACCATCGTGACGGCAGAGATTGCCTATGAGCCGCCGGGCGGCGATGTCGGCCGGCTGATCGCCAAACTGTTCCAGGCTGAACCCAACATTCAGGCCCGGCACGAACTCAAGCGCTTCAAGCAATTGATGGAAGCGGGAGAAGTCGCCACCGGAGCCTACACCAATTCGACTGACGGAGAAGTTTGATGCGCGCGCTGACCTGGCATGGAACCAACGACGTCCGCGTCGATACGCATCCCGACCCAGAAATCATCAATCCCCGCGACGCCATCCTCAAGGTGACCTCGACCGCCATTTGCGGCTCGGACCTGCACCTTTATGACGGGGTGATCCCCGGCATGAAGTCGGGCGACATTCTGGGCCATGAATTCATGGGCGAAGTCGTGGAAGTGGGTCCCAAGAGCACGCTGCAAAAGGGCCAACGCGTGGTCGTGCCTTTCACCATTTCCTGTGGCAAGTGCTTCTTCTGCGAACAGCAGCAGTATTCGGCCTGTGACAACGGCAATCCGGTCGTCAATCAGGACGCCTCGGAAATGCTCTATGGCCAGCCCATGGGCGCGGCTTTCGGCTATTCGCACCTGACAGGTGGCTATGCCGGGGGACAGGCCGAGTATGTGCGCGTGCCGTTCTCCGATGTCGGGCCCATCGTCATTCCCGATGGTATGGCGGATGACGACGTGCTGTTTCTTTCTGACATCCTGCCCACCGGATGGATGGCGGCGGAGAATGCGCAGATCCAGCCTGGCGACACGGTCGCCGTCTGGGGCGCGGGGCCCGTCGGGCTCTTTGCGGTGCAAAGTGCCGTACTGATGGGCGCCGCCCAGGTCATCGCCATCGATCACTTCCCGCGCCGCCTCGAACTGGCGCAGAAATTCGGCGCCAAGATCATCAACTTCGAGGAGACCCATGTCCGCGAAGCACTGATGGAAATGACCGGCGGCATTGGTCCAGACGCGGTGATCGATGCTGTCGGCATGGAGGCCCATGGCTGGGTGGCCGACAATGTGCTCGACGTCATCAAGCAGAAGATGGCTCCCGGCGCGGATCGCGGCCATGCGCTGCGCCAGGCGCTGCTGGCCGTCCGCAAGGGCGGCCGCGTTTCGGTGCCCGGCGTCTATGGCGGCATGCTCGACAAATGGCCGCTGGGCGCGATGATGGAAAAGGGCATTCAGATCAAGGGCGGCCAAACCCATGTGCAAAAATACACGGCCGACCTCCTGCGCCGTATCCAGGATGGCGAGATCGACACGACTTTCCTGATCAGCCACCGGCTGTCCTTGGAAGAGGCCCCCGAAGGCTACAAGAACTTCCACGACAAGCAGAACGAGTGGACCAAGGTGGTGCTCAAGCCCGGCGGCGTCGCCTGATCTGCCGGTAGCTGCTCCCCGACCTCAGAGAGCCGCCAGCCGCTTCAGGGCGGCTGCGGCGGGCTGCCCCCAACTCGGTTTGCCGCCGGGGCGGCCATGTGTCCCGTCATCGCCGATGATGAGGCAAACGAGCGCCTTGCTCAGGGCCCAGCCGCGAGCGCGTCGCCTCGTCGCTTCGTCTGGACCCGGCTCACAGGCGCGATAGAAGCTGTCCGTGGCACCATCAGGGAGCAGCAACCAGGCGGCGGCGAGGTCGCAGGCCGGATCGCCCGCGCAGAGGTCGCCAAAATCGATGACGCCACAAAGGGCGCCGTCGCGGGTCAGGACGTTGGCGGGATGAAGATCGGCATGGATCCAGATGGGTGGTCCGCTCCAATCCGGGGCGCTCGCCGCATCTCCCCATATGGTCTCAAGGGTGCGTGCGTCGTGTATCAGCCCACGCTCGACGGCAAGGCGGAGAAAATGCGCGACGCCCTGGCTGGTGGCCGCGAGAGACCCGCCCCGGCCGTGACGGCCAATTGGCGCGTCGGGGGGAGCAGGCCGGTGGAGCGCCGACAGGAATGCGGCCAATGCGGTCTCCCCGCCTGCACCCGGAGTCACTGGCGCCCTATCTGCAGGCTCTCCCTCAACCCAGGTGGTGACGATCCAGGTGCGCCCAAACCGTTCGCTGGGCCGGCCGAGCCGCATGGGCGTCGGAATCGGCAGCGGCAGTCTGGATGCCAAGGCCGGCACTAGACCATATTCCTTGAGCAGCAATTCATCGGCATCGTCGGTCTGCCAAGGCAGGCGAACCGCGAGGTCGTCGCCCAGACGCCACAACTGGTTGTCCCAGCCAACGGCGCCGAGGGCCAGCGGCAGGTGCGCCAGGTCGGGATGCTGCTCGCGGAGCAGCGCGGCGACGAGGTCCTGGGTGATGTCGACAGTCATTGGCGGTGCATCAGGCCTTGGTCAGATCGTCGATCAGGGCTTCGATCTGCACCACGAGGTGCTGCCAGTCGCCAAAATCCCGGTTGGCGGCCTGGGCGTCTTCCAGCCGCTGGCGGGCCGAAGCCAAAGCATCCTCGATGGCAGGGAGGGCAATGTCACCGTCCGACGCCATGGCAATGAATTCCTGATAGTCGGCAATGGTATCCACGTCGCCTCCCCTGCCCGTCATCTCAATCTTCGGCCTGTTGCAGCCAGTCGGCAATGAACCCGGCCTCGATTTCCTGGCCGACATCGTTGCGGTGGATACGGTCAGACCGGGTCTCGTCTCCTGCCAGCGCTTCGAGGAACGCGGCCTGGACCTCCGCGTCGAAACTGTTCTCCGGGAATTCCGTCAACAGGCGCTCGTTGATGCCCAGCAATACAGGCAATGTCAGGCCATCTTCACGCCCGCCCGAGACCGGCACCTGGGGCAGGATCAGCAAGCGATCGTCGCCGATCTTCGCCTTGGCCTCGGCGAGGCTCGCCATGTATTCGTCCACGCTCTCGCCCGCATTCCGGCGGTCATATAGGATCACCACGCGCTCCTCGCCGCCCGGCAGCGTTTCGAGCGATTTGAGGATGGCTGCCATGGAATTGCGGCTGCGGGAGAGGTTTTCTACCTGATACTCGCCGTCGAGCTTTTCGAGGAGGCGGGTGGCCCAGCTTGTCTGCGCGCCGTCGCCCTTGCCGGTGCTGTCTCCGACGATGACGATGTCGGCTGCGCTGGCCGTGGCGGCCGTCAGCACAAAGGCCGCCGCAATGAGGCGCATGGACAATTTCATTGGCCGCTCCCGTGCCGAGTTTCGAGATAGTCGAGGCCGAATTTGTGCAGGTCGGTGGCGTCGAAAAGGTAGCAGTGTGCCTGGCCGACCCTTCCCTCCCGGTGGCGACCCTCGGCAACATAGGCTGTCGCGATGGTCTCGACTGCGTCGGGTTCACCCTCGCGCGCATAAACATCGATGATGCCGTTGGAATCCAGCTCGCGCACCATTTCCCAGGATTTGCGCCCGTCCCGGAGCACCGGGACTTCATAGGTCACCCAGCGCTTGCCGGGGATATCAGCCACAGCTTCGGTGTAGTGAAGCAGAGTGACGGAATCGAGCGGCGCGCCAAGCATTAGCACTTTGCCGCCAAGCTTCACGAAGCGCTCCAGCGGGCTGCCCGGGCCATAGCCGGTGCCGAGGGGGTGGTCGGCGATAAGGTAGTCGGCATCCTTGCCCACGGCGGCCATGGAGGCATCGGGATTGCCGCTGCGCCGGGCACCCGGCAGGCGCAGCAGATAGGTGTTGAGGATACCCCAGCCGGAATAGGGCGGCGCATCCGCCGGGTCGAAGACCGGCCAGGCGTCCCGTTCTGCAATGGTCATGCTGGCGCCGCCCAGGGTCTCTTCATAGGGCGAGTGATCCCAGGACACATAGGCCATGAGAGTTCCGGAAGGGCCGACGGCGGCAAGCAGGCCCTCGGCCACCCCCATCGCGCCGCCGGTCATCGGCCCGAGCGCTTTCATGGAGGCATGGACCATCAACCGGTCACCCTCGACAACGCCGAGTGAGCGCAACTGAGCGACGAAGTCGTCAGCGCCAAGTTCTTTTTGCTCCAAGAGCATGACGGCCTCCCCATTCGACACTTTCATCGGCCTATAGATGCAAGCTTGCATCGGGCTGACGGCAGCTTCCAGTGTTTGCGCCTGTCAGATTGAAGCAATCCGCTCCGGCTAGGTGCATGCGGTCTGGAGACCGATGCGATGTTTCACAAGACCAACCCTATCGACGCCGATCCGGTGCGGGTGTTTAACGCCCTCACCGATATTGCCGCCATTCCACACTGGATCCCCACGATCCGCAGCGCCCGGCTTCTGTCGCCGGGCCCTCTGGGTCAGGAGACGCGGTTCACGCAGGATGCCGTGATCGGCTCGTGGTATTTCCCGATCGACGGCGTGGTGCGCCAATACAACCGTCCGTACCAGCTCGACTATGAATATGAACGCGGCGTCATGGCCGGCTACTGGTCGTATGTCATCGTGCCGGCCGATCATGGCACCATTCTGGAGACGCGGATCGAATTTTCGGCGCCCCGGCTCCTGCGCCCGCTGCTGGGCAAAATCGTCAGCGGCAACCTGGACAATTTTGCAAAATGGGCCGCCTCTAGGACATGCCTGCCGGCGGAAAGGGCAAGCTGATCCTGAATGTCGATCCGGCGCCCATCCGGCTGTCGCAGGTGATGGTGCCGCCATGGGCCATGGCGATCTGACGGGAAATCTGCAGGCCCAACCCTGCTCCGCTATCCTGCCGCTTGCGCCAGAAGGCATCGAACATATGGGCCTGATCCTCGGAGGAAATACCGGGGCCATGATCGTGAACGAGGATGGCGAAGTGATCCTCGCCCTGGGTGACCTGCACCGCCACCGTGCCGCCGACCGGTTCGACCCGCAGCGCATTGTCCAGGACGTTCCGCACCATGGAAGCGATGGCATCGCAATCGCCCAGGACCAGTGCTGCACTCGGCCTAGTGCGGAAGGACAGATTGCGCCCGTCGCGCAGTGCGAGGGGCGCCATGTCGGCAATCACCTGGCGCGTCGTGTGGACGAGATCGACGGGCAGGTTGACCTGGGCCGGATCGTTTTCGAGCCGCGCCGCCGCCAGCAATTGATCGACAAGGGTCGAGAGCTGCATGACGTCGCGCCGCAAAGCAATGCGCTCGGGACCATCGGGCAGGCTTTCCACGCGGGCGCCGAGCACGGCAACGGGCGTGCGCAACTCGTGGGCGGCATTGGCGGCAAACAGGCGCTGCTTGCCGATCTCGCCGTCGAGGCGCTCCAGCAGCTCATTGATGGCGTCGATCAGCGGCACGATCTCGGAGGGCAGCGTGCTGTCGCGCTCCAGCCGCGAGGTGAGCGAGGACAGTTGCACGGCGGCAGCCTGGGCAGACGCCGCGCGTAGCGGCCGCAGGGCGCGCACCACCACCATCTGCGTGGCGATTGCGCCTGCCAGGAATGCCGGGGCGAACATCAGCAGGAATTGCGGAAGATAGATCTGGAAGAACACGGGCAGATCGTCGATGCGAAACTGGTTGCCAACGGTGACAACGGTCACGGTCGACTGCCTCCAGGGGAGTTGCTGCGCGTAGCCGATCAGCCCATCGGCGAAGCGGAACTGTCCCGAAATCGGCAGGGGCGCCGCAGAGGTTGCCCAGCGCCCGGCAAGCTCGGGTGACGACCCCTCGATAGGCGATCCCGCGACCAGCACGGCAAAGGCAAAGCCCGGTCTTCGCTGCACATATTCGGCCAGGTCGCCCGTCTGGGCAACGACCAGGGCGCCGTCGCGCATTTCGACCGCCGAGGCGACCACCTGCTTGGCCGAGAACGCAGCCAGTTCCTCGTATGAAATGTAGGGCGAGACCACCATGACGATCAGCACCCAGACTGTCAGCGTCACCGCCTGCGCGATGACGATGCCCTTGATCAGGCGCTGGGCCAGGCTTTTCGGAGAACTCACTGGGAAGCCTCGCTCGGCAAACAATGCGCGCCCGACGGGCAGCGCGATGGGAACAGGTCTTGCCGCTGTCAGCAAGATGCAACTTGCATGCGCGGTTATGTCGGCAGGCGACTACCGGAGGGCACGGACATGCCCCATTCTTTCGGCAGGCATTGCCAGCTTCGTCATGATCCCCGATCGCCTTGTGGTAGACATGTCGGTGCCTGACGGAATGGAGGATGACGTCCCATGAGAGTGCTGCTCGTCGAAGACCAGTCCGACCTGGCGGGCCGCCTGCAGCGGGAGTTGCAGGACCAGGGGCTGGTGGTGGACCGGACAGAGCGGCTGGACGAAGCCTCGGCGGCCCTCAAGCTGGTCCGCTACGCCCTGATTCTGCTCGACCGCCGCCTGCCCGATGGCGATGGCATCAGCCTGTTGCGCGAGGTCCATGCGCTGCAGCCGCAGGCAAGCGTGCTTGTGCTCAGTGCAATGGGGTCGGCCGATGCCAGGATCGAAGGTCTGGACGCCGGTGCCGACGACTACCTGCCAAAACCATTCGACTGGGATGAATTGCGCGCCCGCATCCGCGCGGCATTGCGGCGGACCCGGTTGGCCGGGCGCAGCGTGCAACCGATCACCTGCGGCCGGATCACCTACCATCCGGACACCCGCGAAGTGCGGGTGGGCGAAGACGTGCTGCATCTGCGGCGGCGCGAATTGCTGATCATCGAAAGCCTGCTGCTCCGTTGCCGCAGGGTGGTCACGCGTGAACTGCTCATCGAAGCCGTCTACGGCTTTGGCGAGGAACCGAGCTCCAATACGCTCGAAGCCCATGTCTCGCGATTGCGGAAGCGGCTGTCCCTGCTCGACGCCGGGGCGGTGATCCACCCGGTGCGCGGCGTTGGTTATCTCATCGACGATACCTGACGGCCCGGTTATTGGCAGGAACGGATCCATTGCTCGATGTCGGCCAGTTGCGTGTCGCCGAGAGCAGGACCTATCGGCATGCGCGACCCACTGCCACCGACATCGGCATGCGTGCCCATGATTTTCCTGAACACGTAGCTGTTTTCAGGGTCGCCGGGCGCGATCCTCTCCATGCCAGATACCTGCGTGCTGGCCTGGCCGATGAGCGCAGCGCCACCCTCAGCCAGGGAGAGCCCGGAAATCCGCGCCCGGTCATTGTGGCAGGAGCTGCACCGTGCCTGAAATATCTCGTCGGCCTTTGCCTGCAAGGCCTGGTCGCAGGCCTGGGTGGGGCCGGCCCACAATGCGGCCAAGACCGCCATCAACGTCATGCGCTTCATGTGTACCGTCCTCAGTTGAGGCGGCAGGGTCCCTTATCCGGCTGACTGGAAGCTGACACTTCGCATCTCATTACTTGCGATAGAAGGTGTAGGACAGCGTGATCTCGCCGATAGTGTCGAGCTCGGGGTTTCCGGCGAAATCGGGATCGACGAAGAACTGAATGGGCATATCGAGCGTCTCCCCGGGCTGGAGGGTCTGCTCGGTAAAGCAGAAGCACTCGACCTTGTTGAAGTAATAGCCGGCGCGATCCGGCGTGACGTTGAACACCGCCATGCCCGTAACCGGCTGATCGGAGAGGTTGGTGGCCCGATAATTGACCACTTCGACGCTGCCGATCCTGCTGGTCACCGGATCGGCGCGCCGTATTGCCCAAGGTAGGCCCCGATCGATATTGGCGTCGAAGCTGACGGTGATCGGGCGATCCACCACGCCCTTCACGTTGCCTTCAGACTGGCCCGGCGTGCCGCCATAGCCGGTCACCGAGCAGAAGAGCCCATAGAGTGGCACGGCGAGAAACGCCAATCCGAGCATGCCAGTCGCGCCACACAAGAGAAGGCGGAAGGTGCGGCGGTTGCGGTGATGCAGGGAGGTCGTTGATGCGGGCTGGACCGATCGATCGAGGATCATGGCTGCGACCTCAGGAATGAACGGAGCTTTTCGACCGCCACGGATGTCTCTTCGCCATAGCTGATGAAGGTGACGAACTCGCCCTGCCGGTCGATCAGGTAGACGGCGGAGGTGTGATCCATGGTGTAGCCGCCATCGGGCTCGGAGATCTTTTCGTAGTGGACGCCCCATGATGCCGCGACGGCCGCAATTTCCTCGGGCGTGCCGGTGACGCCGACGATCCGCTTGGTCCAGGACAGGTATTCGGCAATCCGACGATAGGTGTCGCGTTCCGGGTCGATGGTGACGAAGTAGCTGCGCAAGTCCGCCGCCTCCTCGCCGAGTTGCTCGTACCAGAGCATGATATCGGCCACGCTGGTGGGACAGATATCGGGACATTGGGTGAAGCCGAAGAACAGGAGCGTCGGCGCGCCGGTCATGACCTGCGGATTGAACGCATTGCCGCGCGTGTCGACGAGTTCGTAGGGAGCCTTGCCCAGCGAGGATTGCCCATTGCTGACCACAGCCGCGGCTTGCAGTTGGGGTGCGGGGCGGACGAGGTAGAGCGTGGCGGTCGCTGTGCCAACGACGAGGACGCTGGACCAGAGTGCAAACCGGGCGATGCGGAGAAGGGTCATGGACGTGCTCATGGGTGTTGTTCGTGACTGGCAAAGCCGTCGGCGGCAAAGCCCAGCACTTCGAGATTGACAGTGACCGTGCCGGAGGTCTCGAAGGTCAGGGTGATCGGGACCGTCTCCCCCTCGACGACCGGTTCGACGAGATCTTCCATCATCAGGTGGAGCCCTCCGGGTTCGAGCCGGGTGGTCGCGCCGGCGGGGATGTCGATGCCGTCGGCGGTCTGGCGCATGCGCATGATCTGGTTGTCCACCTGCATGCCATGCGCGGTGATCCGTGCTGCCTTGGGCGTGGTGGCGCCAAGCAGCCGATCCGGCTTTGTGCCGGTGTTGAGGATGGTGAAATAGGCGCCGGCGACCGATGCGCCGGGCAGGGTGGCGCGGCTGAAGGCATCGGCGATCTGGAGGTCGCCCAGGCTTGCCACGACGATGGGCTGGCGGCTGGTTTCGCCGGACCGGCTGCGCAGCTCTATCTGCCCCTCAAGCGTGACGCGATGCAGCCGTGTCGCGCGGATGTCGAGCGCGAGGTCCCACTGGCCATGGGTGGGCAGGTTGAGCCCCTCGACGCGCCAGTGGCCCGGCGCCACCTGGCGGGCCGGGCGCGAGAAAGGCTCGATGCCCAGTTCGGGCTGGCTGAGCGACAGGGTAATGTCGCGGGGTTCCTGCCCACCATTGCCGCCCGAGATGAGCAGATCGACGAGCGCGAGGCCCGGAACGCCCGGATCGATAGCCACATCCGCCTGCCAGCCTCCGCCGGTGAGGCGGGCAAGCGCCGGCTCCGGATAGAGCACGCTCAGCACCCGCGGCGGCGGGGTGAATCGCCACGCCGCCACCAGAGCGAGGATCAGCACCGCCAGCACAACTTCCGCGCGGATGGAGCGCACCATGCCGCTGACGGGCCCCTGCGCGAGAATCGGCCCGGTCAGCCGGAAGCGGTTGACCACCGCGAGCGCCAGGAGCAGGCCGATAAGCACCAGCTTGCCGCCCAATATGGCCCCATAGGCCGAGAGATAATGGCGGCCGGGCGGGCCCAGTTGGGCCACGGCGAGGAGGATGGCCGACAGCAGCAACGGCGCCATGGCGAAGGGCGCAAAGGCAGAAAACCGCGACAAAGCCAGCGTCGCTTCTCGGCTTCGCGCGGCAAGATGCCCCCGAAGCGGCAGCAGCGCGCCCAGCCAGAACACCAGGGCCACGATGTGCAGAACGATGGCTGGCCTGGTCAGCCATTGCGGCTCGGCCGTGCCGGCGTGACCGGCGATCGCAAAGGAGACCGCCAGCGCGAGAGTGGCCACAACGGAGAGGACGCGGCTCAACAGCCCCGCATGCGTCAGCGACACGGCACCCAGCAGGATGGCCATGAAGGTGACCACCAGGGCGGCTCCATAGGCGGTGCCGAAGCCGATGGTCCATGGACGTGGCGAGAGGATTGCCGTCAAGGGCAGACCGGCGGCATCAAGGCCCTGGAGACCGACTGAAAGGGCAACAGAGGACAGGCCTATGGGGGCGGCCACGACCAGGATCGGCACCATGGCGGGAGGCAATGAGGCGATGAGACCCCTGAACAGCGCCGCGCCCACCACTGCAAAGGCGGTGGTCAGGACGAGGACGCGCGCGAGCCAGATGGCGGCCAGCACAGCATGGTCGGCGGATGCGATTTCGGGCAGCGCCGCGCTTGCCCTGCCGACCGAAAAGACCTGCGAACCGGAAATCGGGTGACCGTCGGCGGAAACCACCCGCCAACTGAGGACGTGTGTTCCCTCAGCGAGGGGCGGGGCGGGATCGATCACCAGACTGCTCCCCGGTTCCAGGCGATCGGTCAGGTCGAGAATGGTGCCGTCGGTCTGGTGCAACATCACGACAAGGGGCGTGACGGCCTCGGTAAAATCGAGCACCAGCTCGGCAGGTGGCCTGTCGAGCAGGGCATTGTCGGGCGGGGCGGAGGAGACCAGGCCGCTATGCGCCACTGCGGGAGACGCGTGGAGCCAGAGCGCAAGCAGCGTGAGGAGCAGGCGCGCCATCATGGCGTGGTGGCCAGGCGCCTGAGCTTGGCGACGGCCGTGTCCCAGGCTTCAAGATAGGCGATGGTGCCGCGAAAGCGGCCCCCGGCATCGACCAGGAAGACCGAGGCGGTATGATCGACGGTGTAGGACCCGTCGAGGCCAGGCACCTGTTCCGCCGTGACATGCCAGGCTTTCATCAGGCTGGAGACCTGGTCGGGCGAACCGGTGACGCCCGTGACCCTGTTTCCGGCCCAGCTCAGATAGTCGGCCAGCGCGGGAGCGGTGTCGCGCGCGGGGTCGACGGTGACGAGGTAGGCGCCGACATCCTTCGCATCCGCGCCCAGCTCTTCGAACCAAGCGGCAATCTGACCGAGGGTGATGGGACACACATCGGGACAGTTGGTGTAGCCGAAGAACAGAAGCGCGGGCTGTCCGATGAGGCTTTCCGGGGTGAAGGGATTACCCCTGTGGTCGACCAGCGCATAGCTGCCGCCGCCATAGTCGGCGATATCGAGCGTTTGCTGACCGGGCCAATACCAGGCGGCGGTTGCGATGATCGCGGCCGCGCCGATCAACAACCAGAGCCCGGCCTGCAGTAGCCGCCTTCCGCCGGCCGCTTCGCGGTTTTCGGCCATCATGGGAGCACGTCGACAAAGGGAGCCGGTCGGTCGCCGCCGGCATCGATCCAGGCTTCTTCGCCATCCGGGCAGAGCTGCAGCAGCGGAAACCGCGCAGGCCCCGGCGCCATGTCGTCGGCAAAGATGCCCTGGACGGCAAAGACACCCGTCTCGTCGTCCGGCAGACTGCCGCCGATCCAGGTGATCTCGATGACGCCCTCCGAAATCGTCTGATCATTCAGGCGGTAGGGGCGGGACAGTGGGGCTGTTACGCTCGATACCGTCCAGCCGGAAACAGCCAGGCCTTCGGCCACGAGGAAGCCTTCGGGAATGCCGACCACCACTTCAGTCGTGGGTTGGCCCTGGCACCCATGGGGCACGGTGAGCAGCAGGGTGAATGGCTGCCCTGCCCCGGCGCTGGCGCCGCCGGCCGTCGCATGGGCATGGGCCACGCCGGTGCCGGCGAGAAGCAGGAGCAGCGCCGCAAGAGAGATTTGGGAAGGCATGGCTATTGTCCGGCAAAGGGATTGGAGAAGCGAGGATCGGCAAGGAAGGCCTCGTCGGTGAGGCTTTCGAGAAAGGCGACGAGGTCGGCAATTTCCCCATCGGTGATGGAAAAGCCCTCGATGAAGGGATCTCGCAGCGGGCTGCGTCCATGCGGGCCGGAAGCGGCGCGACCGCCCAGGGCGTAGTGGTCGCGGATGACCGCCTCGAGCGTCGGAATGGAGCCGTCGTGCATATAGGGACCGGTGACCGCGACATTGCGCAGGCTGGGGGTGCGGAAGCGGCCCTCGTCGGTTTTTTCGAGGGTGAACTCGCGCAGACCGACATTTGGAGCCGGATAGGCCCCTGCCCCATCGAGGTTGTAGAGGCCGGTATTGTGAAAGCCCGTTTCCGGATAGGACTGGCCCTGCCGGTGGGTGTTGTCGGTAAAGTTCAGCCCGCCATGACAGTGGGCGCATTCGAGCTTTTCGCTGAAAAACAGCGCCTCGCCTCGTAGTGCGGCCGCGGACATGGCCGCCGTATCACCCTCGCGCACGAAGCGGTCATAGGGGCTCGAAAAGCTCATTATCGAGCGCATGAAGGCTGCCAGCCCCCTGGTCACCGAAGACAGGTCGATCGCGCCACCGGTATCCGGGAAGGCCGCGTCGAAGAGCGGGGGATAGACGGGATTGGCGGCAAGGGCCGCGAACAGGTCCCGCTCCCGTCCCGCCATGCCCAGTTCCACCGGCCGGTCGCCGAACAGCGGCACGAGGATCTGTTGCTCGAGACGGGTGAGATTGGGATTGCTCCAGGTCAGGGTCGGGAAGTAGGCGACATTGGCGAGACTCTGAGCGTTGCGCAGGCCGGGCTCGCCATGAACGCCGGCATGGGTCGGCTGACCATCGGTGAAGGCCAGTTCCTGGTGGTGGCAGGATGAGCAGGACATGGAGCCATCGGCGGAGAGGGCGGTCTCGTAGAAGAGATGCCGCCCCAGCGCGACTTTCGCCTCGGACATGGGGTTGTCGGGTGGCGTGACGGGGAGCGGCACCCAATCGGGCGTGGGATAGCGGTAAGGCGTTTCGGCGGGTGCCGCGGGGACAAGCGCGGGCAAGCCGAAAAGGCCCAGGATCAGGACAATGGCCCAGCGCATGTCAGCGGCTTTCAAAGAAGGTCTGCAGGCCCGGCGCCGTACCGACAAAGCCGAGACCAAGCCGGGCGAACACGCCGATGCAATCGGGATCATGCATTTCGGACATGCAGCCGGGCGCCGTGTCGGGCGTATTGGCGGCCACGTCGGTTTCAGCCAGCAAACGCCCGAGATCGGCTACGATGCGGTTGTTGGATGGGTCGAAATCGGCGAATTCGCCGCTGACGACATTGATATGGGCGCAGCCGACCGGACGCTGGCTGAAGGTGGGGCCGACGCAGCCTGAATCTCCCAGATGGACGGAAAAGCCGGTGGGACGGCCGCCGTGGCCGCCGGTCATGTCGCCGACCATGTCGACCTTGAGATAGCGATAGCCGGACTGCCAGCTCCAGAACATGGCGCTGAGATCGAGCGGCGCAGAAGCGATGGTCACGTCGCCATGCGCCTCGAGAAAGGGCAGGCCCATGGTGAAGCGGAGCCCTTGGTAGTGGCCCTCAGGCACATGGCCCTCTATGCGATCATTAAGGCCCGGATTGCCACCGTCGCAGGGACCGGTGCCGTCCTCGAAATCAATGAGGGTAATGCCGTCGGCCTGCCAGGGGCTGCGCTCGGCGATTGTGACCGGCACGGCCTCTCCCCCTGCATCGATGAGGGCGACGTCCATTATGTAGAAGCGGAAGTCACTGGGAGTGATGGAACTGGGCGGCTGGCCCAGATCATCGTAGGTCTGTCCGCAGGCAAATGGCGATCCGTTGACCTCGCCGGCAAAGAATATGGAGACGGGGGTGGCGGGCGCCTCGGCCCAGCTTGCGACAGGGAGAAAAGCAGCGGCGATGAGCGCGAGCGCGCCCGCGAGAACGTGTTTCATTGGTTGGGGTCCACGAGGTTCGATCGAGATGGCGGCGGTGTGCCGCCGATGGCTCAAGCGAGACGTGGTGGTGGCGCCCTCGGTGCATGCGAGTGCCTGACACCCTTGACGACAACGGGCGCCGGTTGGAGGACGAGGCAGAAGGCCGGTGCGCCGAATGCCATGGACGGCACGACCGGCGGGGTGGGCAGGATCAGTGGCGTCGGCCGGCAAGCGTGGCAGGCGCCATGCGCCTCCGTGTCGTCGGCGTCGGAGAGTTCGCCACAGATGTCGAGTAGAGGCGCGCCGCCCGGATAGACTCCGGCCGAAACGGGGGTTGCGGCCAGCATGCCGAGGAACAGTGCCAGCACGGCGAGGGCACGGCAGAGGTCGCGGGACGCCTCGGTGAAAAATCTGACCTTACTGTCTTGCATGATCTGGCGCCCGCATCGCGGCCAGTAGTGTGCGCCAATCCTTGCCGTTCACTGACAGCAGGCCCGCTCCGTCGCTTGCCCCTTGAGGGCATGGCCTCTATTCCTTGCGGGTCGACGGGAGGATGAGATGGCCGAAGCGCTCTATGAGGTGACGGACAAGCGGTTCAGCCGCAAAGTGCTGGGGAGTGCGCGGCTCGAGGAATTGCATACAGGCTGCCGCTGGACCGAGGGGCCGGTTTGGTTTTCGGACCATGACTGCCTCTACTTTTCCGACATCCCGAACCAGCGCGTGCTGCGCTATCTGGCGTCGGACAATTCGGTCTCGACCTATCTCTCGCCATCGAACTTCGCCAACGGCCATACTCGCGACCGGCAGGGGCGGCTCATCTCGTGCGAACATGGGACACGGCGCGTCACACGCTCCGAGCCGGACGGGTCGGTGACGGTGTTGGCGGACGGTTTTGGCGGCAAAAAGCTCAACTCGCCCAATGACGTGGTGGTCGCCTCGGACGGATCGATCTGGTTCACCGACCCTAGCTACGGCATCATTTCCGATTATGAGGGTTACCTCTCGCCGCAGGAGCAGAGCGTCCACGGGGTCTATCGGATCGATGGCGAGACCGGCGCGGTCACCCTCGTCATTTCCGACTTCATCCAGCCCAACGGGCTCGCTTTTTCGCCCGACGAGAGTCGGCTCTATGTCGCCGATTCAGGGGCAAGCCACGACCCTGAGGCGCCGCGGCACATACGGGCATTCGACGTGGTCGACGGCGGCAAGGCGGTTCGCGATGCCGGACCCTTCGCGGTGATCGACAATGGCATTCCCGATGGTTTCCGCGTCGACAGCGATGGCTGGGTCTGGTGCTCGGCGGGCGATGGCGTGCATGTTTTCGACGATACCGGCGCGCTTACCGGCAAAATCCTCGTGCCGCAGCGGGTGTCGAACCTGACCTTTGGCGGCAAAAGGCGCAACCGGCTGTTCATCACCGCCACCACTTCGCTTTATGCGCTCTATGTCAATGCACGGGGCGCGCAGACGCCGTGAGACACGAAAGAGCCGGTGCCTGAGGCAACCGGCAAGAAAGAGCCGGTGCCTGAGGGCACCGGCCTTGCAATCATCTGGTCATGAAATGGCTTGAACTGGTTAGATCCAGTACGGGGTCACGCCGTAGTAGTCGTGGACGCGACGGCCGTTTTCGGCAGTCCAGAAGCTGTCATCCGTGTCGTCGTAGCGCGGGGCGCCTTCGATCTGCTCACGGGAGATGTCGATCCGGTAGCCACCGAGGCTTTCGTCATATTCGAGCTTGGACCAGGGCAGCGGATAGTGGTCGTGGCCGATGCCGAGGAAGCCACCGAAGCTCAGGACGGCATAGGAAACCTTGCCGCTGCGCTTTTCGACCAGGATACGTTCGATCGAGCCGATATGCTCGCCGTCGATTCCATATACCTTGGTACCTTCGACCTTGTCCGAGGCGATGAGGTCATGGGTTTCCTTGACGTCGGCGGTTGCGACGCGGTTGTCATCGTAAGCCATGTCTTTCCTCCTTGGCTGGGGTTGTGGGGGGTGAACGCAGCGAAAGCCGATGCGGTTTCGAGAGCACAGAAAAATGTGATTGGCCGGCTGGAAGGCCAGGATCAGGAACCGCAGGCCCGGTGCTGCATTGAGCTAAGAGGCCATACTGGGCCGAGTTTTTTCAAAGGAGACGACGATGGTCTTCGATACGCTCAAGCAAGCCATGGGCGGAGGCGACAACCTCAACCCCATGCTGATCGCGCATCACACGCTGTTCACGGCGCGCGAAAAGATCGACCTGCTCAACCAGCTCAAGGCGGAGGCGAATGGCGCCCTGGCCGAGGGAAAACCCGTCGACTTCGAACCCGAGGAAATCGACCGCGCCATTGCCGAAGTGCGCGAGGGCGTGGAGAGCGGCGTGGGCACAGAGACCGTGCTGCGAGGAGATTTCTGATGGCCGAACCGCGCGATTTACATTCACCGCAAGTGGCCAAGGTCGACTATCTGGTCGACGAGAACGGGTCGCGCCTCGACGTGCCCGATGGGTCGGGGCTGAAGGTGGCGGGCGAACACGAAGAGTCAGTCGCCTCGACCGGGCCCACGAACTGGGTGTTCTACGGCATGATCGCATTTGCGATCATCGTCGCCATCCTGTTCCTGCTGCAGATGTTCTCCGGCGCGCCGGGCACGGACACCGAACCGGGCTCGCCGACAGCGGCGCCGATGGTCGAGACACCGGCGGAACCGACGCCGGTCTCGCCGCAATAACAAAGGCACCGAAAATGAAAAAGGCGCAGCCCGCGGGCTGCGCCTTTTGCTTGTGTCGAGACCGGGATCAGCCGCGGATGGGCGAGAGCTGGATTTCGACGCGACGGTTCTGGGCGCGACCGGCTTCGGTGGCGTTGGACGCGATGGGGCTCGAGGCGCCCTTGCCTTCGATATAGAAGCGGCGCTGATCGATGCCCTGGCTGGAGAGGACAGTGGCCACCGAAACGGCGCGGCGCTGGCTGAGCTCGAGATTGTGCTGGGCGCTGCCGGTCGAGTCGGTGTGGCCGTACACATCGACGATGGTCTTGTCGAACTTCTTGAGCACGAGCGCGACCGAAACCAGGGTCTGGTTGAACTGCGGCTGCACGGTCGCCTGGTCGGTGGCGAAGGTGATGTTGGACGGCATGTTGAGGATGATCTGGTCGCCGACGCGGGTGACCGAGACGCCGGTGCCCTGAAGCTGGGCACGGAGCTCGGCTTCCTGCTGATCCATGTAGCTGCCGATGGCAGCGCCGGTGAGGCCGCCGACGCCCGCACCAATCAGCGCGCCAATGCGCGGATCACCGCCAACGGCCGTGCCGACGATGGCACCGGCAATGGCGCCGCCACCGGCGCCGAGCAGCGTGCCGCCCGCGGTGTTTGAGAGCTGGCTCTGGCCGGTATAGGGATTGGTGGTGGTGCAGGCGCTGAGTGCCAGCGTCGCGGCAAGGGCGACGAGTACCTTCGACTTCATGATTCCCCCAAAAGGATTCGTGGTTGGTGGCCTTGTGTTGCCATTGAATAAGGCAGGAGCGTGATGAGGGGAAGGGGATGAACCTGACATGAACGGCTGTCAGACGTTGGCCCAGCCGGCATCGACCAGGAACTGCTGGCCGGTGATCATGGCGCTGTCGTCCGCGGCGAGGAACAGCGCCATGCGCGCGCAATCTTCCGGCGCCAGGGCCTCGGGGATGGCCTGGCTCTGCTTGATGCCCTCGAGATCGGCATCGGTGACCCAGAGATCGCGCTGGCGCTGCGTCATCACCGCGCCGGGCACGAGAGTGTTGACGCGGATGCCGGAGGCGCCGAGGTCGCGGGCCAGCGCCCGGGTAAGGCCATGGGCGGCGGCCTTGGCCGTTTCGTAGACCGGGATCCTGGGGACCAGGATCATCCAGCTCACCGAACCGAAATTGATGATGGCGCCCTTACCCGCCTTGACCATGCCCGGGGCCACGGCCTGAGCCGCGAAAAAGGCATGCTTGAGATTGACGCCCATGCGCTGGTCCCAGCTTTCGGACGTGACCTCCCGCCAGTCATGGCGGTCGTCATGGGCGGCATTGTTGACGAGCGTCAGCGCATCGCCATGGAGGCGCGCGAACTCGGCGATGGCCGCCTGATAGGCTGATATGTCGGTGACATCGCAGCGGATGAAGTGGGCGGTCTGGCCCTTCTGGGTCAGTTCCTGCGCCAGCGCGATGCCAGCGGCCTCGGCTATATCGACAAAGCCGACCCGCGCCCCCTGCTCGGCAAAGGCGCGCACCATGGCCTCACCGATGCCGGAGGCGCCGCCTGAGATGACGACCGCGCGGTCCTTGAGGCTGGGATAAAGGGCAAAGGCGGTCATTGTGATCATCCGGAGGAAACTGCGTCGTCAGATATCCCGACCGTCGACACGCTGCAAGGGTCATGACGTACGTACGTCAGTGCCGCATCCAGTTGTAGAGGTCGGACTTGTCAACGACCTCGCCAGGCTTCAAGACGGTTCATGGCGGCTGGTGGGCTGCCCGATCAACGGGAACGCCATGGCAAATACGATGACCTCCGCGCAGAGCGGCCTTGCCGAGCTTGAACCGGGCACTGATGCCAACACCGCGCTGGAATTTTTCGACGGCCTGAAGCCCACCGAGATCGAGGATCTGATCGGGAACTGGCGCGGCACCGAGTTGCCGACCGGGCACCGACTGGATGGCCTGCTTGCCAAGGCCGGGTGGCATGGGAAGCGGTTCGACGACAGCGAAACCGTCCATCCCTTGGTGTTCGAACGACCCGATGGCAGCCTCTTTGCCATCGACCCTGCCTGGTTGCCGATGTCGCTGCTGACGTCGCAGGTAGCGCTGGCGCAGCGGCTGGCCCGGCCGGGCCTCGTTCGGCTGGCATCGGCCTTCGCCAGGACGACAAGGCCCCGTGCCCGGCTCCGCATGACCCGGTTTCGGGATGTGGTCTCGGCGACCATGATCTATGACGCGCTGCCGATCAACGACGTGTTCCGCACAGTGGATGCCGATACGGTGGTCGGCGCCATGGATATGCGCGGTTACGACGTGCCCTATTTCTTCGTGCTGCGCCGGGAAGGCGCGCGGCCGCTGGCCTGAGCTTCAGCGCAGGCGTTCGACGGCCGGGGCCATGGTATGCGGGGTGACATCGCGCCGCTCGACTTCTTCGAGCAAGGCCATGACCTTGTCGACATTGGCGATGTGACGCTGCTCCATGGAGAAGTTGAAGGTCACGTATTCGCGGCCGGGGCAGAAGGTGCAGATGTTCACCTCGGCGTGCCAGGCGCCGCAATAAAGCGGTTCCACCATGCCGTGGGTCATGGGCCCATAGGTGCGGTGGGGCGGCACGAGGGTGAGCACGATGTGATTGCCGCCGTTGAAACGCCAGAAGCGCTTGTTGGGCAGGCTGGGGATCACGCGGTTGAGGGTGCGCATGGCCTTGAACATGGCCATGATGACCACCTGGAACGAGGTAATGTCCTTCTGCTCGATGCCGGCCACGGTATCGTCGACGGCGCGGACATAATCGACGAAATCATCCATGACCGTGAACTTGGCTTCGAGCGCACGGACGCGGAAGAAGTCGTCGTCGGTGTTGTTCCGCTTGGTGTCGAGCATGGTGTAGTTGGCGCCGATCACCTTCTTGCTCATGTGCTTTTCGGCGCCGTCGCCATTGAGCGCATGAGTGACGAGCGCGAACATCAGTGAGCGCTGGCGGACGCCGAGCTTGTTGGCGAGCTGGCGCAAGCGATGGCGCTGGATGGCCAGGGTCTTGAAGCCCCAGGGCTGTTCCTTGGGCGCCAGGATATTGGCCAAAACCAAGTAGATGAACGTGGTTAGCCCGCCGCGCAGCGCGCTCTTGAGGCGGTCGCCGAAGGGCAGCTTGTTGGACTGATCGGACTGCACGCCATGGCCGGCGGCGGCCGAACGGGTGAGCAAGGCCGAATCGGAGCCTTCGAGCAAAGCATGGCTGGAGCGGACCTGGAGGATGGCGGTGCGACCCTGGGCATCGGGACCGCCGCGCCGGACGGCTGCCATGACGCGGAACAGCGGCAGGTCCTCGCGCTCGAAGATGTCGTCGGACTTGCCCAGCCACTTGTCGGGATAGCCATCGAACTCGTCGACCATTTCCACCGAGGTGATGGCATCGAGCAGATGCTTGGGAAAGGGCTGCCCCGGATGCGCGCCGACAAAGCCATGGGTGAGCTGCGGCGCCAGGGCGATCATCTCGGCGACCATGTTGCCAAGGCGATCCTTGTCATAGGTCTCGGTCGAAAAGGCCGTGAAGAAGACGGTATCCCGGCCCTTGAACAGGAACCACTGGAAATCGGTGAACAGGGCCTGGGGGTTCCGCTGGACCGCGGCATTGGCCAAAGCCAGCGCATCGCCATGCTGGCCTGCAAAACTCGACGACGAAAAACTCTTCACGCCAAAAACTCCCCCACACGCCCCACCGGGACGTTCGATCTAAGCGCAGTTAGAACAAAGTATCAACAAAGACCATGCTGTCCGGTTAACCCGGGTTATGCTTGCCGGACCGTGTGTTGCGCGCCCGCCCCGCCGCGCGGGAGGTTGGCAGGAAAGGCGGCATTGTCTAGAATGGTTCTGATGTTGGCTGCCGACCCCTAATACCGATAAGGGGTTAGCCGTTCGGCGCGTCGAATTGACCTATGTCAATGCGGCGTCGCGGGGATTAGGTAGAGCTAGAGAGCCCCGATCGGCTGCCCCGCCGTATCAGCGCTCGCAAAGGAACGGCTCCATGGACTATCGCGGAATTTTCGAGGATGCAGTGGACACGCTGCGGTCGGAGAAGCGCTATCGCGTCTTTGCGGACCTCGAACGCATTGCCGGGCGCTTCCCCCGCGCCGTCTACCGCGACGATGCCGACAATGCCCGCGAAATCACCATCTGGTGTTCCAACGACTACCTGGGCATGGGCCAGCACGAAAAGGTCGTGCGCGCCATGCAGGATACCGCCGGCACGATGGGCGTGGGCGCCGGTGGCACACGCAATATTTCGGGCACCAACCGCCCACTGGTCGAGCTCGAGCGCTCGCTCGCCGACCTGCACCGCAAGGAAGCCGCCCTGGTCTTCACCTCCGGGTTCGTTTCCAACGAGGCGGCGATTTCCACTATCGCGCGGCTGATGCCGGACTGCATCATCTTCTCGGACCAGCTCAACCACGCCTCGATGATCCAGGGCGTGCGCCAGAGCGGCATGGAAAAGAAAATCTTCCGGCACAATGACGTGGCGCATCTGCGCGAGCTCCTGAGCCAGGTGGACCGCAAGCGGCCCAAGCTGATTGCTTTCGAAAGCGTCTATTCGATGGATGGCGACATCGCCCCCATCAAGGAAATCTGCGACCTGGCCGAAGAATTCGGCGCGCTGACCTATATCGACGAAGTCCATGCCGTGGGCATGTATGGCCCGCGCGGCGGCGGCATTGCCGAGCGCGAAGGGCTGATGGAGCGTATCGACGTCATCGAGGGTACGCTGGCCAAGGGCTTTGGCGTCATGGGCGGCTATATTACCGCCAACCGCGCCATCATCGATGCCGTGCGCTCCTATGCGCCCGAGTTCATATTCACCACCGCCCTGCCCCCGGCGCTCTGCGCCGCGGCTCGCGCCTCGATCGAGCACCTGAAGGGCAATGGCGAAGAGCGGCTGATGCACCAGCGCCAGGCGCGCCTGACCAAGGCGATCCTCGCCGATGCGGGCCTGCCGGTCATGGAAACCTCCACCCATATCGTGCCGCTGATCGTGGGCGATGCGCGGGCGGTTAAAGCGGCCAGCGACATGCTGCTCGACAAGCACAACATCTATATCCAGCCGATCAACTACCCCACCGTGCCCAAGGGCACCGAGCGTCTGCGCATCACCCCGACCCCGCTCCACACGGACGAGATGATCTTCGAGTTGCGCCATGCGCTGGTCAGCGTCTGGACCAGCCTCGGGCTGTCGCGCGAGCGTGCCGACGCCGCGATCACTGCGAGCAAGCTCACCTCCGGCGACCTGACGCTGCCCAGCCTCGGCGGCTAGGCCGCACGATTCCGCCGACCTGAGCATCGACCGATCGGGGCGTTGGAGCCGCCGACGCGCCGGGATATAGTGACGACCTCGGCGAGCGGAGGTTGGCATGGTCCGGTCTGTGGTTGCACGACTTGGCGTGGTAGTTCTGGGACTGAGCGCGGCCCTGCCGGCAGCACAGGCGCAGGAGCTTTGCGGCCCCGCGATCCAGTCGCTTTCCGAAATTGTCCTAGCCGGCCGGGAGACGCTGCCGCCGCTGCAGGCGAGGCGGTTCGGAACCCGCGCGATTTACCTGCTGATGCGCTATGGCGACCTCGACGACAGGGCGATCAATGACCTTCTGGCGCAAGCGGTGGAGAGCCGCATGCACGGCGCGACCGACCTCGACGCCGCCTGGCGCGTGTATGGCGGCGCGGAGCTTGCTCCGGAGGTGCTGGCCTCCATGGTGGACACCGCCACTCCTTCGGCGGCGCGGGCACTACTGCTCGGCGGCCAGGAGGATGCGGTGATGGCAGCGATCGCCGCATTGCCCGACGGCAGCCGGATGGATCTCGGCCAGCAGGCGGTGACGGTCACGTACGACCAATCTGACGCGGTGAAGGCCGAGCTGGCGGCTGCCGCCGAGAGCGCCGGACTCGACTGGCTCGCCGCGGGCTTTGCGGCGGCGCAGGAGGACCCGGCAGACTGGGACGGGCAGATGAAGGGGCTCAGCGTCGCCCAAAAGGACGATCTCATCGGCCTCTGGGGGTGGATGCCGGCCCTGCATGGCAATCCGGTCCAGCGGCGCAGCACCGCGCCCACCGGGGAGCTAGCCGAGGCGTCGGCGGACCCCATTCGCCTCGCGACCTGGGCCGCCGCGCAGCAACCGGAAATCTCGCTGCTGATGGCTTTCCTCAACCAGACCGGCGACTATGCCGCCAGTGCGCAGGTGGCGAAGGCGCTGCTCAAGCAGTTCAGCGCCGGCGAGCTGTCGGCGGCCGGGCCGCTCGATGCAGGCTGGCTGGTGACGCTGCGCGCGCTGGATAGCGCCGGCTACGACGCGGATGCGGTGCGCGCCCAATTCGGCAGCCTCTCCTTTGGCCTCAACCGGGTGGATCGGGAAACCGTGGGCGACATCCTCGACTGGATCGTCGCCACCGATGCGCTTGCACCCTATGCCGGCGGCGAAAGTGCGTTGCCAGAAGAGCCTGCGCATCTTTCATCGGCGTTTGATCAATGGGACCGTTGGCTGGCGCTGGCAGAAGCCCTGCGCGCCGACCCGGAGGCTGCAATAGCCGAGGCGGAAGAGGCCGACCTGCCCATTCTCGCCGAATTGCTGCTTGCGGCCGGCCGGCGCGACCTCGTGATCGAAATGCTCCAGGACGCACCGCCGACGCTGGACACCGTGACCCTCGCCGACGACTTTGCCGGCCGCCTCGATCGCCTTTGCAAGGCTCATCTGTGGCACAAGGGCGAGGCGCCGCTGCTTTCCGGTCAGGCGCTCTACGCGTTCGACTGAAGCGGTGCGACGCTATTTGAGATCGAGTTCGACCGCAAAGCCACCGGCAATCAGCCGCCGCCCATCGAAGACAGGTTCTTCGTCCATTGTCGCCTGGATGCGCGGGTCGGTGACGACCTGCTTGACGGCGCGATCACGGATCTCCTGGCTCGGCCATTCGGTGATCGAGATGACCACCGTCTCCCCCTCACCGGCGCCAGCCAGCTTGCGCATGTCCGGCAGATCGCCGGGCGCATAGCCCTCCATCGCATCGGCCGCATGGAAATCGGCGTCGTCGCTGGCTTCGGGAGTGTGCCAGCAATCCATGACGCGAAGGGCGCCGTATTCGCGGTAGATTTCCCCGATGCGGGCCGAAAAGGCCAGATATTCCGCCTTCCGGTCGGTGCGCACCGGGACGATGGTGATGTCGCTGAAGCTCATGCCTTAAGCCTTTCCGCATGCCGAGAAGCCTGCGCCCAGGCGCCGGCAGCCGATTGCCTGAGCTCAGCGCAGCTCAGCTCGTCAGTACAATGCGCATCAGGTCGGCGGTGTTGCGCGCACCGAGCTTTTCCATGACGCGGGCGCGATGCACCTCGATGGTGCGGGGAGAAATACCCAGTTCGCGCCCGGCCTCCTTGTTGGACTGGCCATTGGTGATCAGTTGCAGCACTTCGCGCTCGCGCGGGGTGAGCTGGGAGAAGCCGCGCACCTCCACGGGACGGCTGCCAGCCTGCATGGCGCCCAGATGCACATCCTTGCGCAGCGCATCGCGCACGACGGTCAGCAGGCGCTCGCTGTCTATGGGGCGGGCCAGCACGTCGGTGGCGCCCAGCTTCATGGCGGTCACGGCGGCCTCGACCTGCGGGCTATTGGCCAGCATGACCACCGGCGCGCCGGTGCGCAGGGCCTTGACCCGCCTGAGGATGGTCAAACCGCTTTCCTCGCCCTGATCGAGATTGGCGACGACCACATCGGGCGGGCGCCGGTCCAGCGCCGCAAAGAAATGCGCCGTTTCGAGCGAGAACACCGTCTGGAAGCCCTCCAGGCGGAAGAGGACGCTCAGCGCCTCGCAGATCCCGGCATCGGGATCGACGATATGGACGATGCGGTCGCGATTGAGAAATGCGTGGTAGTAGGTGTGCGTGTTCATGCCAAACCCTTCCGGCAAGTTCTTCCCCAGAACCGGACGCCTCGGACACGCAACGGATCGCATGGCGGATCAATCTGCCCGCCGCCGCTGCACCTCTGCCCAGGTGTCCCGCAAGTGTAGTTTGATCTAAGTGGTCGCTCTGTCCGACACGATGATTGCGTAGGATGAACTACCTACTTCTAGGTATATTTTCATCATTTCCTCGCGTCAATGACTTTATTCCTATGTTTCCGGTTTAAGAAGGCCGGCATTGCTGCCGGCCCCCGTGTTTGTCAGACGGCGTTGCGTGCGCGGAGGGCGTCGCGAATCTCGGTGAGCAGCACTTCCTCGCGCGAGGGGGCGGGCGTGGTCTCGACCGGCTCCTTGGCCGCTTCGCGCTTCAGGGAATTGATGGCCTTGACCACAAGGAAAAGGACAAAGGCGATGATCGAGAACTTGACCACGGCATTGACGAAGAGGCCGATCCGCACCTGCGCTTCGCCGACGGTGAGGACGAGACTGGAGAAATCGATGCCGCCGATGATGATGCCGATGAGCGGCATAAAGATGTCGTCGACGATGGACGAGACGATGGCGCCGAAGGCCGCGCCGATGATCACGCCGATGGCCAGATCGATCATGTTGCCCTTGATCGCGAAGTCCCGGAATTCCTTGAATACGCTCATGTCCTGCTCCTGCTTTCCGTACCTGGGTCAAAATCCGCTCTGCGGCGGAATGCGTTAACCGGCTTTAACGATTGCAGGGGTTTGGCGCCAAATGCAATGGGCCCAATGGCGAGCTTGCGCGGGCGCATGGGGGAGAAGATAAGAACAGGGTCTTTCCCCGCAGCCCCGGCACCGCGCACATGCCCCTGCTCGACCACGATCCCTTCCGGGCCTTCACGCTGGCCATGGACCATATTCCGCAAGGCGTCGCGGTGTTCGATGCCGGGTTGCGGCTGGTCGTGTCCAACCAGCGCTACAACCGGCTGCTGGACCTGCCCGACGACCTCGTGCGGCCCGGATCGGCGCTGTTCGATATTGCCCTGTTCATGGCCGAGCGCGGCGATTTCGGCCCGGGCGATGCCGCACAACTGGCGATCGACCGGATCAAGGTGCTGACGGGCGCGCCCAATACGGTGACGCAGCGCCTCGGCAATGCCGGCCAGGCACTGGAATTCCAGTCGAGCCGCCTGCCCGATGGTGGTCTCGTCATCAGCTTTTCGGACGTGACGGCGCGGGTGCGGGCGGAGCAGCAGCTCGAACAGGTCAACCAGACGCTGGAACATCGCGTCGAGGAGCGCACGTCGGCGCTCAAGCAGGTCAATACCGAGCTTGAAGCCGCGCGCGCCAAGGCGGACGCGTCCAACCACGACAAGACGCGCTTTCTCGCAGCGGCCAGCCACGACCTGCTGCAGCCGCTCAATGCCGCCAGGCTTTACACGTCCACACTGATCGAGCGGGCCAAGTCGACGGCTTTTGCGGACCTTGCCAATTCCATCGAGGCCTCGCTGACGGCGGTGGAAGACATCATGTCGGCGCTGCTCGACATCTCCCGGATCGACAGCGGCGCGCTCCGGCCGGCACCCAAACCCATCCAGGCGCAGGACCTGCTGAAAAAGACCGAGGTTGAGTTTGCACCCATGGCCCGGGAACGCTCGATCGCGCTGCGCATCGTGCCGACACGGGCCAATGTTCTGGCCGACCGGTCGCTGGTGGGACGCATCGTGCAGAATCTGGTGTCCAACGCCATCAAGTATACGCCGGTGGGCGGCAAGGTGCTGGTAGGCCTGAGGCGCCGCGGCAACCGCTGGCGGCTCGACGTGATCGATAGTGGCATCGGCTTCAACAGGGACCAGCATCGGCTGGTCTTCGCCGAATTTTCGCGACTCGAGCGCGGGGCCCGCATGGCGCAGGGGCTGGGCCTCGGACTTTCCATCGTGCAACGCCTGGTCACCGCACTCGGGCTTACGCTGGAACTGGATAGCCAGGAAGGGCGCGGCTCGCGCTTTTCGATCTACCTGCCGGCGGTGCGCAATGTCCGCCCGCCCAGCGAGGACCAGAAGCCGGCCAGCGAGCCGGGGTTCGGCACGCTCAATCTCAAGGTGCTGTGCGTCGACAACGAGCGCGCCATTCTGGAAGCCATGGAAGGACTGCTCGGGCACTGGGGATGCGACGTGCGCACCGCGCTTTCGCTCAAGCAGATCGATCGCGAGCGCCTGCTCGAGGGCTGGTATCCGGACCTGGTGCTGATGGACTATCACCTGGACCAGACATCGGGCCTCGATGCCATCGAATGGCTTCGGCACAATCTGGGCGGACACCTGCCGGCGGCCCTGGTGACGGCCGATCGCAGCCCAGCCGTGCGGGCGCTGGCGGAGGATCGCGGCATTGCCGTGGTGACCAAGCCGGTCAAGCCCGCGGCGCTGCGCGCCACGATCAGCGGCCTCGCCAACCAGAGCGGGCGCGGACCGAGGGCCGGAGGCTAACCCTTCATCTGCGCGGGGGCCGGGGTTGGCGGGCTGGCATCGGGGGTGGCCGATGCCTTGTCGACCACCGGGGCGATTGGCGTGAGGCGGGGCATGCGGTTCCAGGCGTCGAGCGCGGCGATCTTGTAGGCCTCGGCCAGGGTCGGATAGTTGAAGGTGTTCTCGACGAAATAATCGAGCGTGGCGCCGAGGTTCAGAACGGCCTGGCCGATATGGATGAGCTCGGTCGCGCCCTCGCCCACGATGTGGACGCCGAGCAGTTTGCGCGTTTCGAGCGAGACGATCATCTTCATCATACCCGACTGCAGGCCCATGATGTGGCCGCGCGAGGTCTCGCGGAAGCGGGCGACGCCGCATTCATAGGGAATGTTCTGCGCCCGCACCTGGCTTTCGGTGAGACCGACGGTGGAAATCTCGGGCACGGCATAGATGCCATAGGGGAAAAATTCCGGCGCCGGCGGCATGCGCGCATCGAAGGCGTGGAGCGCGGCGATGCGGCCCTGCTCCATCGACGTCGAGGCGAGCGAGGGAAAGCCGATCACGTCGCCCGCGGCATAGATATGCGGGATCTGCGTCTGGAAGGTCGCCGGATCGACCTTGAGGCGACCCCGCTCGTCGGGAACGACCCCGCATTTTTCGAGGCCCAGGCCCTCGGTGGCGCCGACGCGGCCGGCCGCGTAGAGCAGCATGTCGGAGCGGATCTGCCGCCCGTCCGTCAGGTAGGCGATGGCCCAGCCCTGGGCGTCCTTTTCGACGCGCTCCACCTTCGAGCCGAGGCGGATGGTGACGCCACGCTGGCGAAGATCGTGGGTAAACTCCTCGATGATCTCGCGATCGATGAATTCGAGAAAGCTCTCGCGTGGCTCGATGATGGTGACGGGCACGTCGAGAGCCGAGAAGATGGTGGCATATTCGATGCCGATAACCCCGGCACCCACCACCGTGAGGCTGCGCGGGACACGCAACTGGTCACCCACGAGGCTGTCGCTGTCGAGCACGGTATGGTCGTCGAAGGGAATATTGGCCGGACGATAGGGCGCGGTGCCTACGGCGATAACGGCGTGGTCGAAGGCGAAGACATGCTCGTCGCCCGTGGGGTCGGTGACGCAGACATGGCGATCGTCGACGAAGCGCGCCATGCCGCCGAAGGTGCGCACGCCATTGCGGGCGAACTGATGTTCGAGCACCTCGATCTCGTAGTCGAGCGTCTTCCGGAGCCGGGCGCCGAGATCCTTGCCCTCGATCTCCTTCTTGACCCGGTAGGAGAGCCCGTAAAAGCCGCGTTCGCGCCAGCCCGACAGGTTGAGCACGGTTTCGCGCAGGGTCTTGGAGGGAATGGTGCCGGTATGGACCGAGACGCCGCCCAGGCGCAGGCGGTCTTCCACCACCAGCACCGACTTGCCCAGCTTGGCAGCCTGTATGGCGGCGCGGCGCCCGGCGGGCCCCGAACCGATGACGACGAGATCAAAACGTTCCACGACTATTCCCCTGAACCCGGTGCCAAACTAGCGAGCCAGTGTGACATCGGGGTTAAGAGGGCAGCAGGGCCGACGGTTGCATGCCTACTCAGCGCGCAGCGCGGGCTCGCCCAGGTCTGGCAGGTCGTAATAGCGGCGTACCACGTCCCAGCCCTCGGCGGCGCTGTCGACCACGGTGAAGAGGTCGGGATCAGTGGGGGAGATGGTGCCGGCTTCCGCCAGGGCCTCGAAATTGATGACCTTCGTCCAGAACTCCTTGCCGAACAGCAGCATGGGGATCTTTTCCATGCGGCCGGTCTGGATCAGCGTCAGCGCCTCGAAGAACTCGTCCAGAGTGCCGAAGCCGCCGGGAAAGACCGCGACTGCCTTGGCGCGCATGAGGAAGTGGATCTTGCGCGTGGCGAAGTAATGAAAATTGAAGCTCAGGTCCGGCGTCACATAAAGATTGGGCGCCTGCTCGTGCGGGAGCACGATGTTGAGGCCGATGGATGGTGCGCCCATGTCGGCGGCGCCGCGATTGCCTGCCTCCATGACGCCCGGCCCGCCGCCTGTGGTGACCACGAATTCCTTGAAATCGAAGGTTGCCGAGGTCTGCGAGACCAGATGCGCAAAGGTCCGCGCTTCGTCGTAGTAGCGCGACGCGGCCTCAAGGTTGCGCCGCTGGGTTTCATTCTTGGCGGCCCAGGCGGGCTTGCCCGGTTCGGGGATGCGGGCGCCACCGAACAGAACGACGGTGGAATTGATGCCATGCTCGCGCAGGCGGAACTCGGGCTTGAGATATTCGAGCTGGAAGCGCACGCCGCGCGTGTCTTCCGAGGTCATGAAGTCGTCGTCGGCAAAGGCCAGGCGATAGGCGGCGCTGCGCGTCTGCGGCGTGTCGGGCGCCTTGCGCGAAACAACGACGTCCTCCCCAGAGGTGCGCAAGGATGTCGGGTGACGGCGTTTGGCCAAGTCGAACTCCGTAAGGGACAGTTGCGCCACAATTCGGCGCCGGTCTAAACGGCATAACCAGCATGGATGGGCGGGGCAAGGGCGGGGCATGGCCAATCGGTTCACGAGTGTGGAAGCGGCGATCGACGAAGCAGCGCATGGCGTGCTGGCGCGACTGCCGCGCGGACGGCTGGCCGACGGGCTGGTGGAATTCCTGGTTTTCGGCCTCAAGCAGGCCTGGGCGTGCCTGTTTGGCGGGCTGATGCTGGGCATGATCCTGCTGACGCGACTCTGGTGGCCCGATATCGGCATCCACCGCTACGATTTCTGGTTTCTCGCAGCGCTGGCCATCCAGCTCGGGATGATCCTCTTCCGCCTCGAAACGTTGGATGAGGCCCGCGTCATCCTGATCTTCCACATCGTCGGCACCGGCATGGAAATCTTCAAGACGGCGGTCGGGTCGTGGGTCTATCCCGACGAAGCGCTGTTCCGCATTGCCGGCGTGCCGTTGTTCTCGGGCTTCATGTATGCCTGCGTAGGCAGCTACATGGCCCGTATCCAGCGCATCTTCGACATCACCTTCACCCGCTACCCGCCGGTTTGGATGACCGCGGCGGTGGCCGTCGCCATCTATGTCAACTTCTTCACCCACCACTACATCCATGATTTCCGCTGGTTCCTGTTCGCGGCGATCGTGCTGCTCTATGGGCGGAGCTGGATGCATTATCGGGTGTTCCGTTTCCGCCACCGCATGCCCATGCTGCTGGCTTTCCTGCTGGTGGCGCTGTTCATCTGGATCGCCGAGAACATTGCCACCTGGTCGCGCGCCTGGATCTACCCCGACCAGGCCGATGGCTGGGCCCTGGTGAGCTGGAGCAAGCTGGGCTCGTGGTATCTGTTGATGATGATTTCGGTGGTGCTGGTGACGCTGGTGCACCGGCCACGGCCCTATGAAGGTGTTGAGACTGCACGCTAAAAATCGCTGGGAACCGGCATGATGGGTAGCCGTTGTCCGGGCCCGACGATACGGATTTCCAGATGAGTACGCTTTTCGGTCCTCGCCTCCACGACACATCTACAGAGTTTCGCCTGTGGGCCCCGAGCGCCCCCGATGTTTCCGTCATCTTTCCCGACCGAGAACCGGCGCCGCTGACCAGGAATGCAGAAGGCTTCTGGTCGGCGCTGGTCGCCAATTGTGGCCCGGGGCAACGCTACAAATTCCGCGCGGGGGGCATCGAATGCCCCGATCCTGCCTCGCGCCTTCAGGACGGCGACACGGCTGACTGGAGCGTGGTGACCGCACCCATTCCACCGAGCGGCCGGAACGAGCCGCTGCGCCCCTGGCACGAAACCATCATCTGCGAGGTGCATGTCGGCACGTTTTCGCCCGAGGGAACGTTTGCCGGCCTCGCCCAGCGGCTCGAACATATTCGCGACGCCGGTTATACCGCGCTCGAAATCATGCCCATCAACGCGTTTCCGGGCCGCCGCAACTGGGGCTATGACGGCACGCTGCTCTTTGCGCCCGAAGAGGCCTATGGCACGCGCGAAGAGTTCCGCGCGCTGGTGGACCGGGCCCATGAGCTGGGCCTCTGCGTGATCCTTGACGTGGTCTACAACCACTTCGGGCAGTTCGACAATTTCATCGAGAAAGTGTCGCCCGAATGGTTCGACGACAGTGTCGAGACCCCATGGGGCAAGGGTGTCGACTTCACCAGGGATATGGTGCGGCAGTTCTACTACGAGAACGCCCGCATGTGGCTGACCGAATGCGATGTCGATGGCCTGCGCTTCGATTCGATCCACGAAATGAAGACCGAAGCGCGCGACCTGTTCCTGGAAGAGATGGCGAAGACGTGTCGCACGGCCAAATATCACGCCAAGCTCATTGTCGAGAACATGGACAATATCGCCTCCTGGCTCGACCGTGACGAAGACGAGGAGCCGGTGCATTTCACGGCGCAGTGGAACGACGATATCCACCATGTGCTGCACTACCTCGTCACCGGGGAGCACAAGAACGGCTACGAGGATGGCAGTGCCGATGCCATTGCCGACCTCGAAAAGGGCCTGGCCGACGGCTTCGTCCATGATGGCGAAGCGGGTGAGGACAGTGATGGGCGCTCGCGCGGGGAGCCGGCCAGCCGCCTGCCGCCCGATGCCTTCGTGTCCTATGTGCAGAACCACGACCAGATCGGCAACCGCGCCGATGCCCAGCGCCTGCCGGACCGCATCAGCGCCGACAAGCTGGATTTCCTGCATTTCGTGACCATGCTGGCGCCGCATGTGCCGCTGTTCTTCATGGGCGAGGAAGCCCATATGCGCACGCTGTTCCCGTTCTTCTGCGACCTGAGCGAAGCGGATGCGGAGATCGTGCGGGCCGATCGCTACAAGCAGATGCGGGAGAATTTCCATGAGGAAGTGGGCGAAGGCGGCCTGCCCGATCCTAATGACCCCGCTACGTTCGAGAGTGCCAAGATCAACTGGGGCGAGTTCGCCCATCCTGAGCGGCAGGCCGCGCTCGAACGGTTCCGCACGCTGGCGCGATGGCGGCGAGAGCTGGTCTGGCCGCTGGCAGCAGGCAAGTGTATCGACGCGCACACCAGCCGGCAGGATACGGCCGTGGTGGTGAGCTGGGTATTCGAGGCGGGTACGCTCAACATGGCTCTCAATGCCTCGGACCGGCCGGTCGACGTGGCCTGTGCCGTTACCGGGACACCGGTCTCCACGGGCACGTTCTCGCAGAGCGGCGAGGTGCTGCGCCTGGGCCCCTGGAGTGCGCTGGCCTGGACCTGAGCCCACCGGCTCAACGCCGGGCGGGGAGGACCTTCCGGCCGAAGGTCTCGATGAAACTCTCCTGATTGCGGCCAACGCAATGGAGGTGAATGGCCGCGGGATCGAGGGTCATGAGGTCCTCGATCCAGCCGCGATGCTGTCCGGGATCGGCGGAAACCGAGACACAGTCGCGGATGCTGTCCTCATTCGCGAGCTTGGCTATGGTGTCGAAGTCAGCAGGCTGCGGCAGGTTCCAGTTGATATTGCCGCCGGCCGAGACCGGCCCCCATTGCTCGAGAGCCTGGGCGAGAGCGGCATCTTCGGTCTCGGCCCAGGAGAGGGCGTGCTGGATGTGGACGGGTTTGCCCGCGCCGCCATTGGCACGAAAGGCCTCGACGACGGGCCGCACCGTGTCGAGTGTTCCGCCGGTGGTAAGGAGGCCATCGGCCCAGGTAGCGACCCAGGCGGCGGTCTCTCCGGTGACGGCAGCGCCAAAAAGCGGCACCGGGTTTTTGGGGCGGGTGTAGAGCCGCGCCTCAATGACCGTGACGCGACCACGATGGGTGACCGTCTCGCCCCGGAAGAGGGCGCGGATGACATCGACACATTCCCTGAGGCGGGCGTTGCGCTCGGCCTTTTCGGGCCAGACTTGGCCAGTGATCGCCTCATTGATGGCCTGGCCGCTCCCGAGGGCCAGCCAGAGCCGCTCGGGAAACATTTCGCCGATGGTGGCGGCGGCCTGAGCGAGGATGGCCGGGTGATAGCGGACGCCGGGCGCGGAGATCATCCCGAAGCCAAAATCGGTGACCTGCATGGCAGCACCCAGCCAGGACCAGGCAAAACCGGACTCGCCCTGCCGCTCGCTCCAGGGATGGAAATGGTCGGACGACTTGGCGCATTGAAAGCCCGCGGCCTCGGCCATTTGCACATAGCGCAGCAAGGCGCTGGGCGAAAACTGCTCGTGGGAAGCGTGGTAGCCGAGAAGGGTCACAGGCCTGCCTCCCGCAAGAGGAGGGCGAGGTCGCTGACGGTGGTGGTGGAAAGCTGCATCTGGAACCGGCTGTGGTAGATTTCGAGCATGGCGTCATGGGTGGGGTCGGCGGAGCCGAAGATCGCGTCGGTGACGAGGACGACGTGATAGCCGAGGTCGATGGCGCCGAGCACGGTAGCCAGCACGCAGACGTCGGTTTCGCCGCCACTGACCACAATGGTCTCGACCCCATCGGCACGCAGGGTCTGGTGCAATTGCCCTGAATGCCAGGGCGAATAGACCGGCTTGTCGAACGTGCGCGCCGGGGGCACGAAGCGGGCCAGCGACGGCACGAGGCCGAGGAGGCCAGGCGGCAACTTTTCGCGCACCATGCCGGGCCAGCGCCGGTAATATCGACGCCAGGCACCCTGGGCGGCGTTCACTGTCTCGGGCGGAATGAAGCGTGTGAAAACGGTACGGTGGGCCGACAAGGCGGCAAGCTCCTCCACCGCAGGCAAGATCCGTGCAAGCCAGGACGCGTGCCACTCGGTCTCTTCGGCAAAAACCGATTGCATGTCGACGCAGAGATGGGCCCAGCCTCTGGCAAAGGCGTCACTGCCAAGCGTGGTTTGCAAGGTCTCGTCGGGCAAGCCGGCTCTCCGGGCCATATGGGGTGAGCCGTCAACGCCGGAGCGGGAGCCGTGTTCCGCTAGCGGAGAAACTCGCGTTCGAACTCGTCCCAGCCGGCCAGTTTTTGTCCGGTTTTCGCGTCGCGGCCGCTATCGGGGGACACAGGCTGCGTCTTTGCCGCCTCGCGCTTGAGCTTGGCTTTCCAGGCGGCGCGCCGGCGGTTTTCGGCGGCGGTTTCCGCATCCTCTTCCCGCCAGGCCTCGACCCGGTCGCCATTGAGGAGATCTTCCACCATGCGCGGATCGAAGACGTGGAAGGTGATCTTGCGGGCGCGGCCGCGGAGCTTGACCGTCCGCGTGCCGGCGCTGGGCAGGCGGCCGTCCTTGAGCCAGCGATGCCGTTCGCTGGTCTTGATGGTGAGGATATCCTCGATTTCGCGCGGGATGATTTCGAGGCTCTCGATGCCCACAAGGGCCTTTTCGACAGTGGCCGATATTGCCGCGAAGTCGGCTTCCGCGCCTTCAGCCATGCGCAGTATCAGCGCCGAGCCACGGACATCGAGCGCCTTGCGCAGTTTCAACGGCAGGCGTGCGCGGATTTCGAGCAGGATGCCCTTGGCGCGCACGGACGAGCCCAGCGTGGCGGCCGGGGACAGCGGCCATTCGGCGATGAGGGTCAGGTTTTCGGGAGGTTTCTTGGCGGCACGCGGCATGAGTGGAGACATAGCGCGGGCGGGCGTGAGGTCAATGGGCGCAGGGCCCGCTCGCGGAGTTTTGCATGGCGCGGGACCGGTCGAAAACCGCCGCCCTACGCCTTCTGTTAACGCCCCCTGCCCCACAATGGTGGGCAAGGAGTGCGATTCCATGGCCAGGAAAAAACAGCAGAGCTCGAACCTTGTCGGCCTCGTGATCCTCGGTGCCCTCGGGTTTGCCATCTATCAGTTCGGCATCGTGGGCAATCCGGATCGCCCGAGCAACAGCGCGCCGCGCGCGGCGGCTTCCGCTGCCACGACGACGCCATCTCGACCTGCCGCCGTGCCGCTCGATGCGCCACGCTTCGTCAATGTGGCATCGCTCAATGTCCGGCATACGCCGAGCACGTCGGGGCCGCTGATCATGGCGCTGCCGCGCGGCACCCAACTGAGGGTTATCGGCCGGCAGGACGGATGGCTCTTGATCGATCTCAACCCAACCCTGGAGGGCTGGGTATCCGAGCAGCTCACCACGACCGAGACGCCCAGGCAGGCGCTGCGGCCATCAGCGCCCCTCCAGGGATCGCGATAGGCATCCCCCTCTTGCATCTGCCTTCCAAAATCCGCATATAGGCCCTGGGAGGTTGGCGCGGACGTGTTCCTCGCCAACCGGGTCAGGTCCGGAAGGAAGCAGCCCCAACGAGATCCTCACGGGTCGTCTGCCAGCCTCCTGCTCAATTCTCTGTTTGTATCTGGCGATTTGGGCCGCAGGCTTTTGCGGGACGAGCGCCATTGCCCTATGGTCAGGGCATGACCACAGGCAGATTCCCTTTCACACGAGGCAAGGACCGGCAGGATGGCTGAAAACCAGACTTCTCCCTACCTCGTGCTGGCGCGCAAGTATCGCCCGCGCGACTTCTCGACCCTGGTCGGGCAGGACGCCATGGTGCAGACGCTGGGCAATGCCTTTGCGCAGAACCGCATCCACCACGCCTTTATCCTCACCGGCGTGCGCGGCGTGGGCAAGACGACCACGGCCCGCATCCTGGCCCGCGCCTTCAACTATGAAGACGAGACCGGCCGCCACCCGACGCTCGACCTCGAAACCGAAGGCATGCATTGCCGCGCCATCATCGAGGGGCGGCATGTCGACGTGGTGGAGATGGACGCCGCCAGCAATACCGGCATCGGCGATATCCGCGAGATCATCGACTCGGTCAAATACGGTCCGGTCTCGGCGCCCTACAAGGTCTATGTGATCGACGAGGTGCATATGCTCTCGACGGCGGCCTTCAATGGGCTCCTGAAGACGCTGGAAGAACCGCCGCCCTATGTGAAGTTCATCTTCGCGACCACCGAAATCCGCAAGGTGCCGATCACCATCCTGTCGCGCTGCCAGCGGTTTGACCTGCGGCGTATTCCGGCCGAGGTGATGTCGGATTATCTCGAGAAAATCCTCGGGCAGGAGGGCATCGGCTTCGAGCCCGATGCGCTGGCCATGATCGTGCGCGCAGGCGAAGGCTCCGCCCGTGACTCGCTCTCACTGCTCGACCAGGCGATCGCGCATGGCAATGGCACGGTGACGGCGGCGACCGTCAAGGCCATGCTGGGCCTAGGGGACCGGGCGCGGATTATCGACCTTTTCGAAGACCTGATGGGCGGCCGCATCGCCGAGGCCCTGACGGCCCTGCGGGAGCTCTATGATCTGGGCGCCGACCCGCAGACGCTCTTGGCGGACCTGGCGGAATTCACCCATCTCGTCACCCGCATAAAAGTGGTGCCGGCGGCGGCCGACGATGCCTCGCTGACGCCGGACGAACGAACACGCGGCCGGGATCTCGCCAATCGCCTGCCGATGCGGGCGCTGACGCGGGCCTGGCAGATTCTCTTCAAGGGCAATGAGGAAGCGGCGCGTGCCGGCAACGCGCTGCAAGCCGCCGAGATGACGCTTATTCGCCTCGCCTATGCGGCCGATCTGCCGAGCCCGGACGAGGTGATCACCAAGCTTACCCAGCAGGGCACGCTGCCCTCGGGTTCGGGCGCACCGCAACTGCCGCCGCGCGGGCCTTCGGGCGGCGGATCGGGTGGTGCGTCAGCCATGCGGCTCGAAGCGGTGCAGACAGCGCCGGCGCCGGTGGAGGTACCCGCCTCCCGGCCACAGGCCATGGCGCAGCCGCAGGCAGTCGCACAGCCGCAACCGGTGGTGCAGCCGGCGCTGGCGACGGTCACCAGCTACAAAGACCTCATCGCCCTGGCGCAGGCCAAGCGCGATGTGCTGGTCAAGCTGGCACTGGAAAGTTCGATGCGGCCGGTCTCGTTCGAACAAGGACGCATCGAAGTGGCGCTGAGCGATGGCGCCGATCCCGGCATCATCGCGACGCTATCGGCGCGGCTGCAGACCTGGACCGGGCAGCGCTGGCTGGTCATGGTTTCGACCAAGGCGCCCGAGGGTTTCACCATCCGCCAGGAGGCCGAGCAGAAGAAGCAGGCGGCCACCGAGGCGGCGCATGACGACCCGCTTGTCAAAGCCATAATGGAAACATTTCCGGGCGCGAAACTTGTCAATGTGACGGTGCGCGAAGAAGCCGCCGTGCCCGACCTGCCCCCGCCCCCGTTTGAAGAGGACGACGAATGAAAGACATCATGGGCATGATGAAGGCCGCCGGCGAGATGAAGGCCAAGATGGAAACCATGCAGGCGGAGCTCGCCGAACTGGTCGTCGAAGGCCGCTCCGGCGGCGGCATGGTCTCCGTCTCGCTTTCCGGCAAGGGTGACATGCGCGGTATCAAGATAGATCCGTCGCTGCTCAAGCCCGAGGACGCCGAAGTGGTCGAGGACCTGATCATCGCCGCCTATAGCGATGCCAAGGCCAAGAGCGAGGCCGAAGCGCAGCGCAAGATGGCCGAGGTGACCGCAGGCCTGCCGATCCCGCCGGGCATGAAGCTGCCGTTCTAACGGGATTCCCCTTCTCCCCTTGCGGGAGAAGGTGCCCCGAAGGGGCGGATGAGGGGTCGTTCACCACTGGTATCGAGCGCGTGGAGAGAACCCCTCATCCTGATTTTCTGCTGAACGCAGAAAATCTGTCCCTCTCCCGCAAGGGGCCAGGGGGCATCGAGCGTGTGGTGGGAAAAAATGCCCTCAGGCGGACCTGAAATCGAACAGTTGATCCAGCTCCTGGCGCGATTGCCAGGGCTTGGACCACGCTCGGCGCGGCGGGCGGTGCTGCATCTCATCAAGAAGAAGGAGCAGCTCATGCTGCCCCTGTCGGCGGCGCTGGATCGGGCCGTCGCTGCGGTGCGCACCTGTGAAGTCTGCGGTAATGTCGATACCATGTCGCCGTGTTCGATCTGCGCCGATCCGCGGCGGGGCGAGACGGGTATCCTGATCGTGGTCGAAGATGTCGCCGACCTTTGGGCGCTGGAGCGCGCCGGGGTCGGACAGGTGCGCTACCATGTGCTCGGCGGCGTGCTGTCGCCGCTCGATGGCGTGGGCCCAGACGATCTCAACCTCGACGGGCTGATCGGCCGGGCGCAGGACTATGCGGAAATCGTGCTGGCGATGAATGCCACGGTCGAGGGCCAGACCACGGCACATTACATTACCGACCGGCTGGCTGGGACAGGCATAAGGGTGACCCGCCTCGCCCATGGCGTGCCGGTCGGCGGCGAACTCGACTATCTCGACGAGGGCACATTGAGCCAGGCCCTGAGGGCGCGGACAGAGATTTAAGGGTCCCCTATCACCCCACCCAGCTTTGCTACGGCCTGGCGGCCTAGCGTCGCTACCCTCCCCCTCGGGGGGAGGGAACGAGGGTGGGGTGAGTTGCGGCCCTAATGCAGGTCGTTCTTGAATTCTTCGCTGCCGTGCCAGGCATTGTCGTCGTCGGCCGGGCCTTCTTCGTCGTCCTCGTAGAATTCCTCCTCGCCGATCAGCGCGGCGCGGGCGTCGACATCGTCGGGCGAAAGGGCGTCGAGGTGATCGGCCGGATCGACGTCGACGGCGGCATCGAGGTCACCATTCTCGTCGGCATTGGCCATATCGCCCTGCAGTTCATCAAGGGCGCGATCGATCTCGTCGATCATGGCCTTGGGGTCTTCGTCGCCAAAATCGCCCTGTTCGCGGGTGACGAGTTCGGCGCGCATTTCCTTCAAGCGCTCGATGCGTTCGTCGACCGGCCGGTCGCCGCCATAGAGCAGATCTTCGATCTCGTCCTGGCTGAACGGCAGGCCGAAGCTGACCTGTTCGGTGGCGTCGAAGGTGCCGTCGAAGGGCATGAGGGCGTCTGAATTATCGTGATGCTGAGCCATTTGCGGTCTCCAGAAATGCAGTTTGCATGACAAATGAACGTCCGCCTGGCCGATGCGTTTCGCCCCCGAATAGATTGTGATCGAGGACAGGACATGGCTTTTCGCAAGGGGTCGCGGGTGCGCTGGAACTGGGGAGCCGACACAGCGTCAGGCAAGGTCGTCGAGCGCTTCACCAAGAAAGTGAGCCGGACGATCAAGGGCACGGAGGTGACGCGTGAGGCCAGCCGCAAGGAGCCGGCCTATCTCATCGAGCAGGACGATGGCGACAAAGTGCTGAAAAGCCGGAGCGAACTCAGCCCGGCCAAGGACTAGTTGAGGTCGCCTGGGTCTTCGCCAACGAGGCGGAGGACCGGCTGGGCGTCGTCGCTGCCGCCATCCCAGCCGGCCGGCAGGGGCTTTGACGATTTGGCGCCCAGTTCGCGCAGCATTTCGACCTGCCGGATGACATTGCCGCGGCCGGTGGAGAGCTGGTCCCTGGCCTTGGCGAAATCCTGCTGGGCGCGCTCAAGGCTGTTGCCGACCTTGTCCATGGTGCCGAGGAACCCGGCGACCTTTTCATAGAGAGCGCCGGCGCGCTCGGCGATTTCCTCGGCATTTTGGTGGCGCTTTTCGATGTCCCAGACATTGCGGACGGTGCGCAGCACAGTCATCAGCGTCGTCGGGGTCGTCAGCATGACTCCCTTGCCCATGCCGAATTCGACAAGCTTGGCGTCGTGCTGAATGGCGGTGGCCAGGGCGCTTTCGATGGGGACGAACATCATCACGTAGTCGAGGCTGGACTTGGCCGCGCGGTGATAGGTCTTGTCGCCCAGCGTGGTGATATGGCCGCGTACCGAGGTAATGTGGGCGCGCAGGTGCTGGTCGCGGTCGAGCTCCTCGCTGTTGACGAAGGCCTCGAAGGCGGTCAGCGAAACCTTGGAGTCGATCACCAGGCGGTCGCCATTGGGCATGAGGATTTCCACATCGGTGCGGACGCGCTGGTTGTCCTCGCCGATATGGCTCTGCTGGGTGAAATACTGCTCGCCCTCGCGCAGGCCCGACTGTTCGAGAATGGTCGAAAGGATCATTTCGCCCCAGGCACCCTGGGTCTGCGAATTGCCCTTCAGTGCCCGAGTGAGGTTCTGCGCCTCGGTGGTGATCTGGAGGTTGCTTTCGGCCAGCATACGGATGCGCTCGCCCATGGCCGAGCGATCTTCCACGAGGTTCTTGTGGAACTCGACGATCTTGTCCTGCAGGGGTTTGAGGAGCGTATCGACCTGTTCGCGGTTCTGCTTGGTGAATGTTTCGCTGTGCGAGCGCAGCACGTCGCCTGCAATGGACTTGAACTCGTCGGTCATCTGCTGCCGCGCCTCGGTGAAGCGCTGCAAATTGGCTTCGTTCTGGCGCTGCTGTTCATCGAGCCGGGTGCGCATGGCGGCCAGCTCGGCCTGGAGGCCGCTCGATCTGTCGCGTTCGGCATCGAGCAGATCAGTGGCCCGATCACGCTCGCGCTCGACCTGCGCCTCGAGATCGCGAATGCGGGCATCGCGGCTGGCCACCTGTTCGAGGACGCTGGCCTTCAAACCCTCGGCAGCTTCACGCGCTGCCGCATCGGCCCGGGCCGCGCTGGCGCGGGCCGACACCAGCAGCCAAATGATGAGCAGGAGCAGCACAGCCGCCCCGCCGGCAACGAGTGCCGTGGCCGATGTGACGGGCCAATCGCCCAGGGCGAAGAGGATAGTTTCGAGATCGCGCATGAACCCAGTCTAGCGCGATTCTTTTGTTCGCAAAATGTTCCGCGGCGCGGCTGGATTGACCGCTGCGCTGTTGACCGCGGAGCCGGAAATGGCCATATCGGGGGCAATCCTTTCTCCGCCGGACTTTCTGCCATGGCCATCCGCCCGATTCTCGTCATTCCCGATGCCCGTCTCCGGGCTGTTGCCGACCCGATCATCGAGGTCGACGCGGAGATCAAGACGCTGGCCAAGGACATGCTGGACACCATGTATGACGCGCCGGGCATTGGCCTCGCCGCGCCGCAGATCGGCGTGTTGAAGCGCATCGTGGTGATGGACCTGGCCGGCGAGGGCGAGCCCCCTGCCCCGCTGGTGATGATCAATCCCGAAATCACCCATTTCGGCGAACAGATGCAGGTGACCGAGGAAGGCTGCCTTTCCATCCCCGAACTCTATTACGAGGTCGAGCGGCCCAACGACGTGACGGTGAAGTATACCGATCTCGACGGCAAGGAAGTGGTCAAGGAAGCCGAAGGCAAGCTGGCGGTCTGCATCCAGCACGAACTCGATCACCTCGATGGCGTGCTCTATATCGACTATCTCAGCCGCCTGAAGCGCGATCGCGTCATCAAGAAGTTCGACAAGCAGGCCAAGCTGGCGGCGCGGTAATTCTTCTCCCCATTGGGAGAAGGCGGCGCGCAGCGCCGGATGAGGGGAGCGGCGGAGAAATCCCCCTCACCCGTCTCGCCCTTCGGGCGATCCACCCTCTCCCCGATGGGGAGAGGAATAAGAGGTAGCCCTAAATGCGCGTCGTCTTCATGGGTACGCCCGATTTTTCCGTTCCAACGCTGACCGAGATCGTTTCGGCGGGGCACGAGGTCGTGGCCGTTTATACGCGCGCACCCAAGCCCGCGGGCCGGGGCCAGGCCGAGCGCAAGAGCCCCGTGCACGAGACGGCAGAGGCCTTCGGCATTCCCGTATTCACCCCGCGCTCGCTCAAGGGCGAGGCCGAGCAGGCGCAGTTCGCCTCGCTGGGCGCCGAGGTGGCAGTGGTCGTGGCCTATGGCCTCATCCTCCCCAGGCCAATCCTCGACGCGCCCGACTATGGCTGCCTCAACCTCCATGGTTCGTTGTTGCCGCGTTGGCGCGGGGCCGCGCCCATCCAGCGCGCCATCATGGCAGGCGACCGCCAGACCGGCATCGTGGTGATGCAGATGGACGAAGGCCTCGATACTGGCGCGATGGGACCGACGGAGATCATTCCCATCGGCCCTGACATGACCGCCGGCGAACTGCACGACCAGATGATGCGGCTGGGCGCCGACCTGATGGGCCGGGCGCTGGCGGCGCTGGAGCGCGGCAGCCTTGACTTCACGCCGCAGCCGGCAGAGGGCGAGACCTATGCGGCGAAAATCGACAAGGCTGAGGCGCGGATCGATTTCTCGCAGAGCGCCGAGGCGGTGCATAATCGCATCCGCGGCCTGTCGCCGTTTCCAGGCGCCTGGTTCGAACTGGAACTGGCGGGCAAGCCGGTGCGTATCAAGGCTCTGCGATCCAACCTGGTCAGCGGCAGTGGCGCGCCGGGCGCGTTGCTGGGCGACGGGCTGACCATTGCCTGCGGCACAGGCGCGGTGCGCCTCATCCAGGTGCAGCGCGAGGGCAAGGGTGCGATGGACGCCGCCACCTTCCTGCGCGGCGCCGGGACGCTGCCCGCCACCGTCAGCTAATGGCCCGCTTCAAGCTCACGATCGAATATGACGGAACCCCGTTTTGCGGCTGGCAGCGGCAGGCGGATCGGATGAGCGTGCAGCAGGCGCTGGAGGAAGCCATTGCGCGCTTCTCGGGGGAGACGGTGACCACGCAGGCCGCCGGGCGCACCGATGCGGGCGTGCATGCGCTGGGCCAGGTGGCGCATTTCGACCTCGGCAAGGACTGGGACCCGTTCCGCATCCGCGAGGCGCTGAACTACCATCTCAAGCCCGACCCCGTCGTGATCATCGCCTGCGAGACGGTGGGCACGGACTTCGAGGCGCGGTTCTCGGCCACGGCCCGACACTACGAATACCGCATCCTCAACCGTCGCGCCCCCGCCGCCATCGAGCGCAACCAGGTGTGGCACGTGCCGGTGCCGCTCGACGCCGCGCGGATGCACGAGGCGGCGCAGCTTATTCTCGGACAGCACGATTTTTCCACCTTCCGCTCGGCGGAATGCCAGGCCAATTCGCCCATTCGCACGCTGGACGCGTTCGATGTCACGGGCGATGACGAAGTGGTGTCGATCACCGCCAGCGCCCGCAGCTTCCTCCACCATCAGGTGCGCTCGATGGTCGGATCGCTGAAGCTCGTGGGTGAAGGCAAATGGAGCCCGGCAGACTTCCGGGCAGCGCTGGATGCCGCCGACCGGCGGCGGTGCGGGCCGATGGCGCCTGCGAGCGGGCTCTATCTCACGGGCGTCGACTATCCCGGAGGCAGCGGGCCCATCGCCTGAAGGATGACGCCACCGAGGACGAGGAGGCCGATCAGTTGCGCGGCCACCTGCGCGACAATGAAGATGGCGATCTGCATGGGCGCTAGGGTGACGATGCGGCGGGCGATGTTGATTTCGACGATGATGCTGAGCAGGCCCACCGCGACCAGCATGACATCGCTGCCACCCAGCAGCACGATGCTAACGGCGCCGATGAGTGACACGTAGAAATTGACCCAGTTGTCGGCCACGAGATAGGGCAGGAACCCGTCGAGGCGGCCCAGAAGGTTCAGCACCAGATAGGCGGCCCCGATCTGGATGGCGAACAGCAGCACCGACAGCAGGGTCATCATGGCCGCCGCACCGACCGGTGAGGGCACGCCGAGCAATTGCGGCCCGAAGACGCTGACGCCAACCGCCAGGACAAGGGCGATGAGGCTGCCGATCACCCCGCGCGTCGAAAAATCGAAGTAGCGCGGCGCGTCCTGCCGGCCCAGGACCAGAGCCCAGGCGCCACGGGCGGCGTCGCGGGCTTCCTCGAAAAATGTCGGCAGGGTCTGGGGCAAGGAACTATCTCGTCTCAGGCAGCAGGAATAGGCGCTGGCATCATGTAGAGCGCGATCGGCGTGCCGACAAGAAGAAGGATGGTCAAGACTGCGAAGGCTGCCGAAACGCCGATGCTCCAGCCCCCCGCCATGCGGCCGAGCCGGAACAGCAGGACAAGCAGCCCCAGCCACAGCAGCGGCAGCAGAAAACCGGCCACGAGCGAAAGCAGCGCCCCGAGGATGAGATAGAAGGTGAGTGCATAAACGCCGGGCACCAGCAGCGGCAGGATCGCGCCCCGGTCCTTGACGGCGGCGCGGGTGCCGAAGATGCCGATCAGCAGCGCCACGAGGAACAGTGATTGCAGGCCCATGGTGGCGATCAGTTCCGCCAGCGTGGGCACGCCGAAGCTGAGCGACGCCAGGACAACGCCGAGAAAGGCGAAGAGGTAGAACAGCACCAGAGCGGTCGCGAGGCCGGGCATGGTGAGACGAAAGCGATCCTGCCAGCCGGCCTCGCCCCGCACGATCATGATCCAGCCCTGGATCGCCTGCTGCAATGCCTTGAAAATCGTCATGCGCCCGGCTCCGCAAAGAAGCGGCGCATGAAGGCGGCGTAAATCTCAGTCAGGCCGGAGAGGTCGCTGAGGGCGATATGCTCGTCGGTCTTGTGCATGGACGGACCGACAAGGCCGCATTCGACCACCGGCCCATACTGGGCGATGAAGCGCGCGTCGGATGTGCCGCCGCCGGTGGAATATTCGGGGGCCCGGCCATTGCGCTCGGCGATGACGGCGGAGAGCGTCTCGATGTCGCGCCCCAGGGGCGACAGGAATGACCGCGAGGGCACGCCAGAGACCTCGAAATCGACGCGGCACCCCTGCCGTGTCGGATCGGTATTGTGCATCTTGGCGAGCATCAACCGGTCCATGATCCACGTTTCGAGGGTCTCCGGCGTCCAGAGGTCGTTGTAGCGGATGTTGAAGCGGAGCGTGCCGCTCATGGGAATGACGTTGCCGACCGGATTGCCCACATCGATGGTCGTCAGTTCGAGGTTGGAGGCCGGGAAATGCGCCGTGCCCCCGTCGAGCTGTTCGGACGAAAGGGCCGTGGCGATGGCGGCCAGCAGTGGCAGCGGGTTGTTGGCCTTATGCGGATAGGCAACGTGGCCCTGCGTGCCGGTCACCGTGACCTTGCCGGAGAAGGAGCCGCGCCGGCCGATCTTGATGCTGTCGCCCAGAACGTCGGTGGAGCTCGGCTCGCCGACAATGGCGAAATCGAAGCCGTGGCCATTGTCGGCCATCCAGCGAACCAGCTTTTCGGTGCCGTTGATGGCGTCGGCTTCCTCGTCATTGGTGATGGCGAGATGGATGGTGCCCGCTTCGGGCGAAACAGCCGAGCAAGCCGCGACGAAGGCCGCGATGCCGGACTTCATGTCGGCGGCGCCGCGGCCGTAGATCCGGCCATCTTCAATGCGCGGCGTGAAGGGATCGCTGGTCCAGTGCGCCACCTCGCCGGGCGGCACCACATCGGTATGGCCGGCAAAGAGCAAGCGGCGACCGCCCTGCCCGCGCGTGGCAAAGAGGTTGTCGACCGGATAGGAGCCGTCGCCCTCGAAGCGCAGCCTGGTCACCGCAAAGCCGAGGCTTTCCAGTTCGGCTTGCAGCAGATCAAGCGCCCCGGCTTCCTCGGGGGTCACCGAGGGACAGGCAATGAGGCGTTCGAGCAGGGATTGCGGGTCGATGGTCAAGACGGCTCCAGTTTTCGGTCAGGCGGCGGCGTTGAGCGGATCAGCGCCATAGGTATTGGTGCCGGTCGTGCCCTTGAGGAAACCAAGCTGGACCAGCATGTAGATGGCGAAGATGCCGAAGGCGAGGTTGAGCAGGCTCAGCCACATGGCCGGCACGGGCATCATGACGCCGCCCATATCCGTCCAGGTCACACCGATCCCGGTGGCCGAGAGCAGGTTGAGCACGACCGAGATGGCGAGAAAGATCTTGAGATCGGTGCCGTCATTGTTGCGATCGCGGCGGCGCTTGATGCCGATGCAGTAGCCGGGCCAGAGAAAGACCACGCTCAAAAGCACATTGAGCCAGGCGACGACGACGACATTGCCGAAGCTGATGATGCCGAAAACAATATTGGCCACCAGCGCGATGACGATCAGCGAAACAATGCCGATCCACCACTGCTGGCGGCCGATGCGACCCTCGGTCGTGGTGAGAAGAGAAACCAACTTATCCATTTAATCCCCCTTGTTGGACCGGAATCATCTCCGGCCCGACAGAGAGTAAATTGCCGCCGCATTTCCCACCAGCAGCAGGAGTATTGAGGTTCAGTCGCGGAGCAGTTCGTTGATGCCGGTCTTGGAACGGGTCTGGGCGTCGACAGTCTTGACGATAACCGCGCAATAAAGGTTCGGACCGCGATTGCCATCGGGCAGCGGCTTGCCCGGTAGCGAACCCGAGACCACGACCGAATAGGGCGGCACATAGCCCATGTGGATTTCGCCGGTCTGGCGGTTCACCACCTTGGTGGAGGCACCGATGAAGACGCCCATGGAAACGACCGAGCCTTCGCCCACGACCACGCCCTCGACGATTTCGGAACGCGCGCCGATAAAGCAGTTGTCCTCGATGATGGTGGGACCGGCCTGCAGTGGCTCGAGCACCCCGCCAATGCCGACGCCGCCCGAGAGGTGAACGTTCTTGCCGATCTGGGCGCAGGAGCCGACCGTCACCCAGGTGTCGACCATAGTGTTCTCATCGACATAGGCGCCCAGGTTGACGAAGCTGGGCATCAGGATGGCGCCCTTGCCCACGAAGGCGGACTTGCGCACGATGGCCCCGGGCACGGCGCGGAAGCCGGCAGCGCGCCAGGTATTCTCGCCCCAGCCCTCAAACTTGGTCGGCACCTTGTCCCACCAGGTTGACTGCTGCGGCCCGCCAGCCATGGCGACATTGTCGTTGAGGCGGAAGGAGAGCAGCACGGCGCGCTTGAGCCACTGATTGACCTGCCACTTGCCATCGACCTTCTCGGCGACGCGGGCCTTGCCGGCATCGAGCAGGTTCAGCGCCTCGTTGACGGCATCACGCACTTCGCCCTGCGTGCCGAAATTGATCTCGGCGCGGTTCTCGAAAGCAGTGTCGATGATCTGGGCGAGCTGGGTATGCGACATGGACAGGTCCTGGACGGCAGAAAACGGTGCGCGGACCATAGCGGGGGCGGTCTGGCTGTCAACGGAAATGGCGGACCGACCAGCGCCAGCACAATATTGCATCCCCATATTGAACTCTTTTGCCGGATGGCCGTTGTGCGGCGATAGGGGGCAATCTGATCCGTAACCGTGGGCCAAGCCAAAACCGGAATCTGCCGGGCCTCTCGCTGCAGGGCGAGCGGGTGATGCCGCCTGCCGTTAACGCAGATCAATCCCCCGCACGCTTGCACCAAATGCGGTCTGGCTTAGTCCCGGAGCCTGACATAAGACAATTCGGCAAGACAGGCATCGCCGGAGGATAGGCCTCCTTTGGGCCGCGGCCCGCATACCTGGTGTTGAAGCAGTTCAAGAGCGTTGGAACCGGAATGGACACGTCGCACGGCATAGCCAAATCCCTCACGGGCATAGAAGGGTTCGACGAGCTGACCCTCGGGGGGCTCCCGACAGGCCGGCCGACACTGGTCTGTGGTTCGGCCGGATGCGGCAAGACGCTCTTTGCCACGACATTCCTGGTGCACGGCGCCCGCGACTATGACGAGCCGGGCGTCTTCGTCACGTTCGAGGAGCGGCCGGACGATATTGCGGCGAATGTGGCCTCGCTCGGCTTCGACGTGGAAGGACTGATCGCCGCCGACAAGATTTCCATGGAGCATATCGCCATCAACCCATCCGAGGTAGCCGAGATCGGCGACTTCGATCTGGAAGGGTTGTTTCTGCGTCTCGAACTGGCGATCGACGCCATTGGCGCAAAGCGCGTCGTGCTCGATACGATCGAGAGCCTGTTTTCGGCCTTCACCAACCAGGCCGTGCTGCGCGCCGAAATCCGGCGGCTGTTCGACTGGCTCAAGGACAAGGGGATGACCACGGTCATCACCGCCGAGCGCGGCGACGGCTCGCTGACGCGCCAGGGTCTCGAGGAATATGTCTCCGACTGCGTGATCCTGCTCGATCACCGTGTGCACAACCAGATTTCCACCCGCCGCATGCGGATCGTGAAATATCGCGGTACGGCGCACGGGACCAACGAATATCCGTTCCTGATCGACCGCGACGGTTTTTCGGTGCTGCCGGTCAGTTCCCTCGGCCTCAACCACAAGGTGTTCGAGGATCGAATTGCCTCGGGCGTGCCGGATCTCGACGCCATGCTCGTTGGCGGTGGTTTCCATCGCGGCTCGTCGATCCTGATTTCGGGCGTCGCCGGCTCAGGCAAGTCGTCGCTTTCGGCCAGCTTCGTCTATGCCGCTGCCGAGCGCGGCGAGCGGTCGATCTACTTTTCCTTCGAGGAATCGCAGGAGCAGATCGTGCGCAACATGCGCTCGATCGGCATGGATCTCGAGCCGTTCATCAAGGGCAGCCTCGTGCGCTTCATTTCGGCGCGGCCGACCTTCTACAGTCTCGAGATGCACCTGGCGATCATGCTGCGCGAAGTGCAGAAATTCGATCCGCGCGTGGTTGTGCTCGATCCGATCTCGGCCTTCATGGAAAGTGGCGACCGGCTGGAAGTGCAGGCCATGCTGCTGCGCATGGTGGACTTTCTCAAGAACCGCGGCGTTACTGCCGTGTTCACCCACCTCATGCACAGCCAGGACGGCAATGTGGAGACAGATGCGGGCCTCTCGTCGCTGATGGATGGCTGGGTGCTGATGCTCAACCGGGAAAGCGGCGGCGAATTCAACCGTGAACTTTATCTGCTCAAGGCGCGCGGCACCCAGCACTCAAACCAGGTGCGGGAATTCGTGATGAGCAAGAACGGCATCGATCTGCTGCCGCCCTATCTGGGCGAAACCGGTGCGCTGACCGGATCGGCACGACGCTTCGAGGAAGCACGGGCGCGCCGGACGGAAGTCGAGCGCGCCGGGGAAGTCGAGCGCCGCAGGAAGCAGGTCGAAGCCCGCCGCCGCAAGGCCATGGCACAGATCGAGGCCCTCAAGGCAGAACTGGACGCGGACGAGGCCGAATTGACGGCTGCCGCGACGGCGGAAGTCGAGTATCAACGTCAGTCGGCGGTCGATGCCGCCGACATGGAAGCCAGCCGTCGTGGCGGCGGCAACAGAGATTGAAATGAGCGAACTAACCCATCCCAAGAAGCTGACCCTCTACGTGGCGGGGCAGACGCCGAAATCCCTGGCGGCCATTGCCAATCTCAAGTCGATCACCGAACAGCATATGCCGGGCCAGTACGAGATCGAAGTGATCGACCTGCGCCAGAACCCCAAGCTGGCCAAGGAGCACAGCATCGTCGCCATTCCGACGCTGGTGCGTGAACTGCCCGTGCCGATCCGCAAGATCATCGGTGACCTGTCCGATGTCGAAAAAGTGCTGGTCAGCCTCAAGGTGCAAGGCGAATGAGCCTCGATGAGATTGCCGAGCTTCGCCGCCGTCTTTCGGAAGCCGAAGACACGATAAGGGCGATTCACCAGGGCGATGTGGACGCGCTGGTGGTGGGTGAGCTCAGCAATCCGCAGGTGTTCGACATCGGTGGTGGTGCCGATGCCTACCACGCCTTCATGGAAGTGATGAATGTGGGGGCCGTGGCCGTCGACCAGACGGGTCGCATCCTCTACGCCAATGCCAACATGAACGCCGTGCTCGGCGTCACGCAGAATTCGGTGCAGGGGACGCTGTTCTCCGACGTGGCGCAGGCGCCGGTGGCGGAAGCCATCCAGCGGCTGCTGGTGCCGCCGCTTGTTGGCCCGGTATCCACAGAGGTGGAGTTCGATCGCAACGGCGAGCGGGTCCACTACGTGCTGGCCGCCACGCCGCTGCGCCTCTCGACGACGCTCGGGGTGGCCGTGACCTTTACCGACGTCACCGAGCAGGTGCGCGCCCAGGCTGCCGAGCAGAATGAGCGCGCCGCCCGCGCGGTCATTGCCTCGGCCAATGAAGCGGTGCTGGTCTGCGACCGCAATGGCGTCATCACCCACGCCAATACGGCCTCGCATGCCGTGTTCGACGGCGATCCGCTGGGCCTGACCTTCGCGCAGGCCGTGCCGCTGGTGTTTCCCAATGCGACAGGCCTGATGCAGTCGGAAGACATCGTGCAGATGGCCGTGCAGGGCACGCCTGTCCAGGGCGTCGAGGCCCATGCGCCCAACGCGCCTAAGGCCAAGGACTACCTGGTCAGCGCGGCGCCGCTGCAGATCGGCAATGACGCCATCAGCGGCTGCGTCGTCACCATGGTCGACCTGTCGCAGCGCAAGGCCGCCGAGAAGCAGCAGTTGCTGATGATGCGCGAACTGGACCACCGCGTGAAGAACACGCTGGCGCTGGTGCAATCCATCGCCAGCCGCACCCTGCATCACGAAGATACGCTGGAAGGGTTCCAGAAGGCTTTTACCGGCCGCATCCAGGCCCTGGCGGCGACGCATAACCTGCTTGCGGAGAATTCCTGGACCAACCTCACCATCGAGGATGTCGTGCTGAGCGAACTGGCGCCCTATACGAGCGGCGTGTCGGGTCGGCTGGTCGTGCACGATCTGGGGCATTCGCTCAGCCCGCGGGCGGCCATCGCGCTGGGCCTCGTGCTGCACGAGCTGGCCACCAATGCCACCAAATATGGCGCGCTGTCGGTGCCGGGCGGCAAGGTTTCGGTTCGCGAATATGTCGAGACAGCAGCCCAGCCGGATCGCTTCGTGATCGAGTGGCAGGAGAGCGGCGGACCGGTGGTGACGCCGCCAACGCGCAAGGGTTTTGGCCAGACGGTCATTGCCCGCAGTCTGCAATATGCTCCGGCCGGCGGCGCCGAAGTGGACTTTGCACCCGAAGGGCTGGTCTGCCGCATTTCAGTGCCGATCGAGGACATGGCGGGCCAATAGGCCCGCCGCGCCCAGGATCAATCGGCGGCGGGATAAACGCCCAGGATCTTGAAATAGTCGGTGAAGAACTTCAGCTCGTCGAAGGCGTGCTGAACGCCCACGTCATCGGGGTGCCCCTCGATATCGGCATAAAACTGGGTGGCCGTGAAAGCGCCGCCCACCATGTAGCTCTCGAGCTTGGTCATGTTAACGCCATTGGTGGCGAAGCCGCCCATGGCCTTGTAGAGCGCCGCCGGCACGTTGCGCACGCGGAAGACGAATGTCGTCTTCACCTTGCCCGTATTGGGGGCCAGCTTTTCGCTGGGCGAGAGCACGAGGAAGCGCGTGGTGTTGTGGTCGGCATCCTCGATGTTTTCCGCCAGGACGTTGAGGCCGTAGATTTCCCCGGCGAAACGCGAGGCGATGGCCGCCACCGACTTGTCGGCCTTTGCGGCGATCTCACGGGCCGAACCGGCGGTGTCGACGGCATTGATGGTCCGCAGGCCGTGGCTGGCGATGAACTTGCGGCACTGGCCGAGCGCCACTGACAGCGACTGGACCGCCTTGATATCCTCGAAGGTAGCGCCCGGAACACCAAGAAGCGTCATCTCGACGCGCAGATAGGTCTCGCCGATGATATGCAGGCCGCTTTCGGGCAGCAGGTGGTGAATGTCGGTGATGCGCCCGTAGAGCGAGTTTTCGACCGGCACCACGGCGAAATCCGCCTTGCCGGTCTGCACGGCATTGAGCGTCTCCTCGAAGGTGACGCAGCCCAGAAATTCCTCGCCTGGGAAGACATTGGCGGACGCCGCGTGGCTGAAGGCGCCGGGTTCACCCTGGAAAGCGATTTTCTTGGTCATGGGACTTCTCTGGAGACAAAGGCTGGCGGGTTGTGGCGCGGGCAGGAGACGGTGTCAATCTGATGCAAGGCAGCCTGCCGACGCATGACAGGTGGATCAGAGCGGCGATTCAGCGGTGCGCTGGTTTGACCTGTTGCACCTCAAGGTGTCTTGATACTATGTTCCGCGCGCGTCGCACCGGCCGGTTGAGGCGGATTCCCCTTTTCCGGGGATCTAAAGTTGGGCCGGTTCGATTAAATGTCCACGGGGATGGACCGGCAGAGAGACCAAATGGATTCGTTTGAGCTAAACAAGATCATCGGCGCCGTGCTCGGCACCCTGTTGTTCGTCATGGGTGTGGGCTTCCTGGCCGAAGCCATCTACCACCCGATCGAGAATCGTGGCCCCGGCTATGCCCTGCCCGAGCCCGAAGTGGCCGAAGGCGGTGCTGCTGCCGAGGAAGCTCCGGCCGTTCCGCTCGGGGTTCTGCTGGCCAGCGCCAGCGCCGAACGCGGCGCCTCTGCCGTGCGCAAGTGCCAGTCCTGCCATACCTTCGGCGAGGGCGAGGCCAACAAGCAGGGCCCGAACCTTTATGGCATCGTCGGCAATGCCGAAGCGCACCTCGAGGGCTTTGCTTATTCGGACATCCTGATCCAGTATCACGGCGAAGGCCGCATCTGGACCTACGAAGACCTCGACGCGTTCCTCGAAAATCCCAAGGCTTATGCCCCGGGCACCAAGATGGGCTTTGCGGGCGTCCGCTCGCCAGAAGAGCGCGCCGATATCCTGGCCTACCTGCAGACCCTTTCCGCTTCGCCCGTGCCGTTCCCCGAGCCTGAGGCCGCGCCCGCTGCCGAAGAACCGGCTGCCGAAGGCGAAGCTGCGCCCGCTGGCGAGGCCTCCCCGGACGATACGATCTCGGACGAACTCACGACGCCTGCCGGCGGCGGCAGCGAGACCACCGAACCTGCTGCCCCTGCAGGTGCCGTGGAAACCCCGACCGAGACGCAGACCGACACCAATGTGGAAGGCACCCCGGTGCAGGAAACCACGCCAGCCGCCCCCCTCTCGGGTGGCAACAATCCGGCGACACCGGCGACCAACACCACTGGCGCCCAGCCCGCCCCGACCAACAGCCAGTAAGGCTTGCGGTCACCCCGAAGAAGTTTGTGAGCCGCGCCAAAAGCGCGGCTCTTTTCTTGAGGATCAATCAGCATGCTGCTCCTGCACCTGTCCGATGTCGATGAAGCCAGCTGGGCAAGCGCGTTTGCCGAAGCGCTGGCGCCCTACCCCGTGGTGCGGCGCGGCGATGACTTCGACCCGGCCGAGATCCGGTATATTTTCGTCTGGAAGCCTAAACCGGATGCCTTTGACGGGCTCGACAATCTCAAGGCGGTGCTGTCGCTGGGCGCCGGTGTCGATGCGCTGCTCAAGCATCCGCGCCTGCCTCAAGCGCCGATCGTGCGCTTTGTCGACGAAGATCTGAGCCAGCGCATGAGCGATTATGTGGTGGCCCATGTCACCATGCATCACCGCCAGTTCAGCCGCTTCCGTGACGACCAGCAGGCGCGCCGCTGGAGCCAGTTCTACCCGCCCGCCGCCGGCGAAACCACGGTGGGCATCATGGGCATGGGCGTGCTCGGGCAGGATGCCGCCAGGCGCCTCAAGCCGCTCGGCTTTGATCTCCGGAGTTGGAGCCGCACGCCCAAGGCTATCGAAGGCGTCGAGGGCTTTGCCGGCGACGCGGAATTCGACGCCTTCCTCGGCGGCACCGACATTCTCGTCAATCTACTGCCGCTGACGCCGGATACGGCGGGCATCCTCAACCGCGAGACCTTCGCCAAGCTGTGTCGCGACCGGCTGGAGGGCGGGCCGGTGATCGTCAATGCGGCGCGTGGCGGCCATCAGCGGGAAGCCGATATCGTCGCGGCGCTCACGGACGGCACTCTGGGCGCAGCCAGCCTCGACGTGTTCGAGGTCGAGCCCCTGCCCCAGGACAGCCCGCTCTGGGACGCCAAGAACTGCTACATCACCCCGCACATCGCCGCGATTTCCAACGAGGCAAGCGGCGTGCGCTATTTCTCGACCATTCTGCGCGCGCATGAGGCGGGCGAGCCGCTGCCCAACGTGGTCGACCGGAGCCGGGGCTACTGACGGAAAATTCATTGGTGCGACGCCAGTTTGTGTCGAACCATAAGCCGAATCCAACTGCGAGACCGCATGACCGAGACGACCGCCGCCCCCGCCAAGCTCAGCTTCTATGATCGGCTGAAGCTTGCCACCAAGCATCGCTTTGCCGAGCCGATCCTGGCGGCCCTGTGTTTCCTCGAAGCCATGATCATTCCGGTCTTTCCGGAAATCATGCTGGCGCCGATGATCATCGCCGATCGGATGCGGGCCTGGCGCCTGGCGGCGATCTGCACGATTTCGTCGGTGGCGGGGGGCCTGGCCGGCTATGCGATCGGCTACTTCCTGTTCGACACGATCGGCATGGCCATCATCAATTTCTATGGTGCCGCCGACGGCTTCCAATCACTGCGCCAGAGCTTTGTGGACAACGGTCCGCTGATGATCCTGGTCGGGGCGCTGTCGCCTATTCCCTACAAGGTCATCACCATCACCTCGGGCGTGGCCGGGCTCGATCTCTGGACTTTCGTCATCTACGGGCTGATCGGCCGCGGCCTGCGGTATTTCGTGCCCTGCGGCCTCTTTTATTTCTTCGGTCCGGTGGCCGGCGAATTCATCGAGAAGCACAAGAAGTGGGCCGGTATCGGCATGGTGGCGCTGGTGATCATCGGCTTCGCCATGGCGCCGCTGCTGTTCCCCAAGGGCGGAGAGGCGCTGCCCGAGGTCGTCGAGCAGGCCGTGGGCGTGGACCCCGTTCCCGAGGGCTGACGCTCAGCGCTGATAGCGCTGACGCAGCATGCCGTAGACGGCGCGAATGCCTTGATCGGTGGCGCCGACGGGACGACCGGGGCGCGCCTCGGGGGCCCAGCCGAAAATATCGAGATGCACCCAGGCGCCGGCATTCCGGACGAAACGCCGGAGGAACAGGGCGGCGGTGACCGAGCCGGCATAGCCGCCCGAACCGGCATTGTTCACATCGGCGATCTTGGACGCCATCTGGGCATCGTAATTGTGCCAGAGCGGCATGGGCCAGAGCGGGTCTTCGGCCGCCGCGCCGGCGGCCACGAGGCCGGCCGTGACGCCATCGTCGGTCGAATAGAGCGCCGGCAGGTCGGGGCCGAGCGCGACGCGGGCCGCGCCGGTGAGGGTGGCCATGTCGAGCAGGATTTCGGGGCTTTCCTCGTCGGCCAGCGTCAGTGCATCGGCCAGGATGAGGCGTCCCTCGGCATCGGTATTGCCGATTTCGACCGTAAGACCGGCGCGTGAGCGCAGCACGTCGCCCGGACGGAAGGAATTGCCGGCAATGGCGTTCTCGACCACCGGCAGCAGCACGCGCAGCCGCACCGGCAGTTTCGCCGACATGATGGTATGGGCGAGCCCCAGCACGTTGGCGGCGCCGCCCATGTCCTTCTTCATCATCAGCATGCCGGCAGCGGACTTGATGTCGAGGCCGCCGGTATCGAAGGTGACACCCTTGCCGACCAGCGACACCTTGGGGTGGCTGGGGTCGCCCCATGTCAGGTCGATGAGACGCGGAGCCTGGGCTGCGGCGCGACCCACGGCGTGGATCATCGGAAAATTGGCACCGATGAGATCATCGCCCAGCGTCACCGCGATGGTCATGCCGTGGCGGCGGGCAAAGTCGCGCACCGAGGCCTCCAGGGCCTCGGGGCCGAGGTCATTGGCGGGGGTGTTGATGAGATCGCGCGCCAAAAGCGCCGCCTCGACCTGGCGATCGACTTCGTCGGCGTCGGCATCCTCGGACAGCGTCAGGGTTGGGGCGGGCTGGCTATCGCGATAGCGATCGAAGCGGTAGGCGCCGAGCTGGAAGCCAATGGATGCCAGTGTGGCGTCGCCAACCTCCCCGGCCAGGGTGTAGTTGGCGGCCGGCAGTGCGGCGCCGGCGAGGCCCACGACGAAAGGCGAGCGGCCGGCCGGCTTGCCGGTGCCGAACAGCACGCCTGCCACTTCGCCATCCGCGCCGGGAAGCGACACGAGCTTGCCGCGCTGACCGGAAAAGCCGTTGGCGCGCGCCCAGGCCTTGCCCGCATCGGCGATGGGGGCATCGTCCAGCCCGCCTTCGGGAACCAGATAAAGCGGAATGGCGGGCGAAGTGGACATGAAGCGTCTCCGTTGAATGGCCGCTTCTTCTAGCGATTGGCTCCGGGCTGGGCAACGTCCCGAAGGCGCCGCTTAACCCGGTGTTAGGGTTAATGATCTATTGATCGAGCCATGTTGGACGGCCTGTTGCGGGCCGGGAGTGCGCCGTGTCGAAGAGCTACCAGATCGCCAAGTCCCTCCGTCCCCTGCTGCTGGCGGGCGTCGCCGCGATGATCCTGTCGGCCTGCGCATCCAATCGCGGCCACATGGACATGACCACGACCGGGAGCATCGGCCAGAGCACGGCGGGCCTTGGCGAGCTGACCGAGCGCTATCGCCGCAATCCCGGCGACCGTGCCGTGGCCATTCATTATGCCGCCGCTCTGCGCGCCGCCGGACAGCCACAGCAAGCCACTGCGGCCATGGAACAGGCGATGTCGCGCCATCCCAACGACGTGGCGATCACGGTTGAATATGCGAGGACCCTGACCGCTTCGGGCCGCTTCGAGCAATCCCTGCAGGTGCTGCAGAATGTCATCCGCCCCGACGCGCCGGACTGGAATGCGCTGCTGGTCATGGGCGCCACGCTCGACCAGATGGGTCGCCACGACCAGGCCCGCAAGGTCTATGTGCAGGCCTCCGTCATCGCGCCGGGCGAGGCATCGATCGAGACCAATCTGGGCCTTTCCTACGCCATGACCAATGAACTGCCGGCAGCGGAGAACCATCTGCGCCGTGCCGCCGCCATGCGTGGCGCCACCACCAAGACGCGGCAGAACCTGGCGCTGGTCATCGGCCTCCAGGGCCGGTTCGCGGAAGCCGAAGCCCTTTACGCAGCCGAACTGCCGCCCGACCAGGTCGCCGCCAACATGGCCTATGTGCAGGGCATGCTTTCCCAGAAGAACCGCTGGGACATGATCGAGCAGGGCTGAGCCGCCCAGCAGGTGGAAATGGGCGAAGCGCGACCCGTGAGTTGACATTCGCGGTCAGCGGCCTACCCTTGGTGGTGGCCTGTGCAGCCAGCCGCTCGCGCCCAAATGGGAAGGTGAATGCACTTCGATCTGGTTTGACCCTGCAAATCCTGGGCAGGCTGTCAGCAATGCGAGCACTGATCTTTTCTGCTGCCCGAGAGAAGGATCGAACCCATGCATAGCTACATGGACGCCAAGCTCATGGCGAAGCTGCTGCGCCAGGCTCTCGCCGAAAGAAGCATCGACGTCAGCCACAGCGATAGCCTCGAACTGGTCTCCCGCCAGTTCGGCCTGGCCAACTGGAACATGCTCAGCGCAAGGATTGATCGTGCGGCTTTAAATGATGAAACGCTGCCCAGCGGCTGGTTCAAGGCCGGTAAGAGCCCGCACCTTTACGAGACGCGCCTCGATCACCAGAATGGTTCGTCCGTGCTGATCGCCACCAGACCCGAGCTGTTGCACGACGTGCGCGGCGACGACTTCTGCACTGTCATGCAGAGCGTGGACGCGGAGCCATTCAAAGGTAAGCGCATCCGGATTGCCGGTGAATTGCGCACGGAAGACGCCGGCACCGGCGCGACCATCTGGTTCCGGATCGACGGCGCCAAGGGAACGCTGCTGTTCAACAATCTCGAACTGCACCGACCCGACGGGCCGTTGGTCGGAACGCAGGGATGGAGCCAACGGTCGGTAGTGTTCGATATTCCCGGGGAAGCGCTGAGCCTTCACTATGGCTTCTTCCTCAAGGGAACGGGCAAATGCTGGTCGCGTAAGTTCAGCCTCGACGAAGTCGATGGCAGCGTTCCCACCAGCAGCGGCAAGGGGCCCGTACTGCCGCGCCCGACAAACCTCGATTTCGGACAAGGCGCCGCGAACTAACTCCGGGGAAGCGGCGACGTTTGTTCGCCGCTTCACCCGCCTGCGGGCGCTGAAAGCCTCAGCTTCCGCCCATGGTCCGGGCGACCGAGCCGGTGAAGACCTGGATCATGGCCGGCGAGAGGATGACGATGAACAGCACCGGCAGGAAGAAAACGATCAGCGGCACGGTGAGCTTGGGCGGCAGGGCGGCGGCCTTCTTCTCGGCTTCCATCATGCGCGCCTCGCGGCCTTCCTCGGCCATGACGCGCAACGCCTGGCCGACCGACGTGCCGTAGCGATCGGCCTGGATCAGCGCGGTCATCACCGACTTGACGTTATCGAGACCGGTGCGGCGCCCGAGATTTTCGTAGGCGCGGGTACGATCTTCAAGGAAGGACAGTTCAGCCGTGGTGAGGGTCAGCTCTTCGGCCAGCTCTACCGACTGGGCGCCGATCTCCTTGGCGACACGCTTGAAGGCGTGTTCCATGGACATGCCGGCTTCCACGCAGAGCAGCAGCAGATCGAGGCAATCGGGCCAGGAGCGGCGAATGGAGGCCTGGCGCTTCTGCGTCTTGTTCTTGAGCAGGATGACCGGCAGGTAGGCGCCGAGCAGGCCAGCACCGATGGCATAGACGAGGTTGATATAGACCGGCCTGTCACCGGGGGCGAGCACCAGCAGGTAGAGTGCGGCAACGAGGAAGATGACCACCGGATAGGCGAGGCGCTGGAACAGGAACTTGGTCAGCTCCCCCTGCCCGCGCAGGCCCGCCATGGCCAGCTTGTCGACGGTGGTGTCGTCCTGGAACGCCTTCTTGAGATCGAAGCGTTCGACAGCCCGCTTCATGTAGGACTTGGCTTCGGTGCCGCGGCGGATCGAGGCGCGGCCATCCACGGACGCGTTACCACCGCGCAGGCGCGCCATTTCCTCGACGCGCATCTTGTCGCGCTCCAGCGCAACGCGCTTGATGCGCCCCTTCATCTCCTGCTTGACGATGAGCGAGGAGCCGAAGGTGAAGACCACGGCCGCGGCCGATACAGCAGCCAGCACCGCGATGAGGAAGTCTCTCTGGGTCAGCAGTTCGACGATGTTCATGGCACTGCCTCCCGAGGACGATCAGATTTCGAACTGCACCATGCGGTGCATGACGAAAATACCCGCGGCCAACATGAGGATACCGATGCCGAGGCAGACATTGCCGATCGGCGTGGCAAAGAGCGGCACGAGATAGCTAGGCGAAACCAGCGACACGAGAATGGCTACGACGATGGGCAGCGAGCCGATGATGCCGGCGGACGCCTTGGCTTCCGACGACATGGCCTTGACCTTCTGCTTCATCTTCTTGCGGTTGCGCAGCACGCGCGCGAGGTTGCCCAAAGCTTCGGAAAGATTGCCGCCGGACTGCTGCTGCACCGAAATGACGACGACAAAGAAATTCACTTCCGGCAGCGGCACCCGCTCGAGCAGGATCTGCACCGCCTCCTGCATGGAGAAGCCAAAACTCTGCTGATCGAGCACACGGGCGAATTCCGAGCGGACCGGCTCCTTGGTATCCTTGGCGACGACCCGCATCGAGTCGTTGAGCGGCAGACCGGTCTTGACGCCGCGCACGATGGCTTCGATGGCGTTAGGCAGTTCCTCTAGGAACTTGTCCTGATAGCGCTTGCGCTTTTGCGAGACATACATGCGCGGCAGCAGGTAGGCGCCAGCGACGGCGAAGATGCCGGCAAAGTAGAACGGCACCTGAGCCAGGAACAGGATGACGAACAGCACGGCGCCGAAGATGACGCTGTTGCGGATGAAAGTACCCTTGCTGATGGTCATGCCGGCCTGGAAGATCAGGTTTTCCAGCGTCAAGCGTTTCCTGGCATTGAGCTCGTCGGCCTGCGATTTCAGCGCCTGCTGGACGCTCTTGCGGCGGGTCTCGCGGACGCGGCTGGCATCGGCATTGCTGCGATTTGCGCGGATATCGCCCTGGAAGGCCTTCATGCGGGCCTGCGCGCGCTTGTTGCCCAGCGCCGATGGCACGAGGGCAAAGCCTGCCGCCCCGATGGTCACGGCGAAGAGGACGAGAAGCAACAGCGTGGTCATGCTCAGCGCCCCAGGATCTCGTGCTGCTCGGTATTGGCCTTTTCCAGCGCTTCGACGAGGTTGGCTTCCTCGTTGAAATAGCGGGCGCGCTCGGTGAATTGCGGCTTGGTGATGCCGGTGGAGCGGTGACGGCCGATCAGCATGCCGTTGGCGTCTTCGCCCAGGATGTCATAGACGAAGACGTCCTGGGTAACGATGACGTCGCCTTCCATGCCCAGCACTTCGGAAATGTGGGTGATGCGGCGCGAACCATCGCGCAGACGGGCGGCCTGGACGATGACGTCGATGGACGAGACGATCATTTCGCGGATGGTGCGGCTGGGGAGCGCATAGCCACCCATCGTGATCATGGATTCAAGACGCGACAGGGCCTCGCGCGGCGAGTTGGCGTGCAGCGTGCCCATGGAACCGTCGTGGCCCGTATTCATGGCCTGGAGAAGGTCGAAACTCTCCGGGCCGCGGACTTCGCCGACGATGATGCGTTCGGGACGCATACGCAGGCAGTTCTTGATGAGATCGCGCATGGTGATCTCGCCCTCGCCCTCGAGGTTGGGCGGGCGGGTTTCGAGACGCACGACGTGGGGCTGCTGGAGCTGGAGTTCGGCCGAGTCCTCGCAGGTGATGACCCGCTCGTCCTTCTCGATGAAGGCGGTGAGGCAGTTGAGCAGCGTGGTCTTGCCCGAGCCGGTACCACCCGAGATCAGAACATTGGCGCGGACGCGACCGAGGATGCGCAGCACTTCTGCGCCTTCGGGCGAGATGGAGTTGTATTTGACGAGCTGCTGGAGGGTCAGCTTGTCCTTCTTGAACTTACGGATGGTGAGGGCGGCGCCGTCGATCGCCAGGGGCGGCGCGATGACGTTGACGCGGGAGCCGTCGGGGAGGCGGGCGTCACAGATCGGCGAGCCTTCGTCGACGCGACGGCCGACCTGGGAAACGATGCGCTGGCAGACATTCATCAGATGCGCATCGTCGCGGAAGCGCACATTGGTCAGGCGCACCTTGCCGCCGACTTCGATGTAGCACTTCTGGGAGCCGTTCACCATGATGTCGGCGATGTCGTCACGCGCCAGGAGCGGCTCGAGCGGGCCATAGCCGAGCACGTCGTTGCAGATATCCTCGAGCAGGTCTTCCTGTTCGGAAATCGACATGACAATGGATTTGAGCGCGATGATCTCGGCGACGATGTCGCGGATTTCCTCGCGCGCCGCCTGCGTCTCCATGGTCGCGAGCTGGCTGAGGTCGATGGAGTCGATCAGCGCATTGAAGATGGCCGACTTGGTCTGGAAATATTCCTTGGCGCGCTGCGCATCGGCGGGGGCGCGCACATCGAGAACTTCGTCGGTGGTGCGCATGCGCGCTGCCATGGCGTCGCCATCGCTGGCGCGACGCTGCGGCGCGGGAACGGCGACCGGGGGCGGGCTGGCGATCGGGCGCGGAGCCTCGCTCAGTCCCGGTGTATTGCCGCCGAATGTGGTGCGCTTGCCAAACATCTCGTTCGTCCCTGTATGGTCCCTGCGCCTGCGGCTAAGCCCGCTTCCTGAACAGCGACGGGAGCTTGAGCAGGCTCGCTCCCTTGCTGGCGCCGTGGGTGACCTGGCGGCCGGTGACCTGCATGCCGATGGCCGAGAAAGTCTCGATGACCTTGCTGCCCGAGGAAACCTCGGCAATCATCTGGCCATTGTTGGCGGCCGTGCCGAAAAGCGCCGCGTCAAAGCCAATCTGGCCAATGAGGCTGCATTCCACGGACGAGGCGAACTCGGCTGCCCCGATTTCTGGACGGCGCGGCACGCCCTGCTTGTTGATGACCAGCTTGGGCGCATTGTCGGTGGGCCTCAGCGTCTTGATGGCATCGGCCAGGTTCTTGGCATTGCGCAGGTTGGCGAGGTCCGGCTCGGCGACGATGACCACGTCGTCGATGGAGGCCAGGGTCTGGCGCGTCCAGGCATTCCAGGCGTGCGGAATGTCGAGCACGATGACCGGCACGCTCTTCTGACAGATCTCGATCACCTGCTCGAATTCCCGCTCCTCGAAATCCCAGGTGCGGTCGAGGGTGGCGGGCGCGGTCAGCAGGTTGATGTGGTTGGCCGCCTTGCTCATCAGCCGGTCCAGCATGGTTTGATCGACCTTCTGGTTGGCCAGCACCGCATCGGCGAGACCATGGGGCGGCTGGTTGAAGTTGAGCCCGGCGGTGCCGAAGGCGAGGTCCATATCGACGATAAGGCAATCCTGCCGGAGACCGGTAGCAATGGCCCAGGAGACATTGTGGGCAATGGTGGAACTGCCCGCGCCACCCTTGGCGGAAATGAAGCCGACGGTGCGGCCGATGGGCGCCGCGCCTTCGGCCGCATAGAGCTCGGTAATGGCGGTGACGATCTCGGCCGAGGTGGCCGGCAGCACCACATATTCGGAAATGCCCGAGCGGATCAGCTCGCGATACAGCAGCACGTCGTTGACGTGGCCGAGCACGATGACGCGGGTCGAAGCATCGCAGACCTCGGCCAGGCGCGCGAGACTTTCGGGAATGGCATCGGGCGTCAGCGTCGTTTCGACGATAATGAGGTTGGGCGTCGGGTTGGACTTGTAGGTCTCGACCGCGCCTTCGATGCCGCCATTGTGGGTGGTCAGCGCCACCTTGGACATGCGCCGGTCGTGCAGAGCGCTTTCCACCAATTGTGCCGTCTGGGAATGCTCGCAGAAGGCCTGGATGGTGATGCGCGGCACAAGCCGGGCGCCAGACGCGATCTCGGCGGCGGGTTCTTCGACCTGCGGGGGCTTTTCAGGGGTGAGGAAACTCATGAACGACTACTCCTGATCCGCGATCAATCGAGGACGAAACCGACCGAGCCGGAAAAACCGCCCCGGAATTCGCCGGTGGCGCCGACCCCATACATGTTCTCCAGGCGGCCGAGGAAAATGCCTTCGGCGTCGCTTGCCATGCGGGAAGTGTCGGTGGGCACGGGAATGGTGTTGGCCGGGCTGGGCGCCACCAGATAGGGCGTGACGAGGATGACCAGTTCGGTCTGCTCGGTGCGATAATCGCGCGAGCGGAACAGCGCACCCAAGATCGGGATGTCGCCGAGCACGGGGAACTGCTCGATGTCCTGGCGCGAGGTTTCCTGCAGCAGGCCGCCGATGGCGAGGGTCATGCCGCTGGCCACTTCGACCGTGGTCGACGCCTGACGCTTGGTGATGGAAGCGTCGGCCTGGGGTTCGGACACCGAGGTGTCGACCTTGAGGCCGATCGCGCCGTTGGACTTGACCGTGGGCACAAAGGACAGCTCGACGCCATAGGGCTTGAACGTCACCGTGCGGGTGTCCTCCTCGTCATCCCAAGTGTAGTAGGGCAGTTCGCCGCCGGCCAGGAACTTGGCCTCTTCGCCCGAGATGGCGGTGAGGTTGGGCTGAGCCAGGACGCGCAGGGCGCCGCGGCCTTCCAGTGCGCGCACAGCGGCGGCCACCGTGTAGTTGGAGCCGTCGGTGAAGCCCACATCGAGGCCATCGGTCGGGAATTGATCGGTCAACAGCCGGTTGGTGAACTCGAACAGGTTCAAAGTGCCCACGTTGAGCAGCGCACCAAAATTGATGCCGAACTGGCGAGCGACGTCGCGCTTGACCTCTGACACGGTGACCTGGAGCATGACCTGCTGAGCGCCGGCGACATCGATGATGCTGGCGACGTTTTCCGGACCACCAGCGAACTGGGTGGCCACGGAAATGGCGCGATCGCGATCCTCGGCAGACTGCACAGTGCCCGTCAGCACGACGCGATTGGTGTCCTCGCCAAGGGTCACCGATTCGACGCTGATGCGGGAGCCGGGAATGACACGCGCCAGGGCGTCCTCGAGCGCATTGCCGACCTGGGACGGCTGCTCGATGACGCGCATGTCGAGCACCTGAATGGTGCGGCCGTTGTCATCGAGGAAAAAGATATTGGTGTCGCCGCCGGTGACGCCCTGCACGATGGCACGGGTGCGGCTGCGCATGATCGCCGCCGCAACGTCGGGCTGGGAAACGATGACTTCGGAGACGCCGGCGGGAAGATCGACGATCATCGACTTGTTGAGCTCGAGATCGACCTTGCGCACCGCGCCATAGGCATTGCCGGCAATGGTGATCTGCGCCTCGGCGAAAGCCGGGACGGTGCCAACCGTGCCGAGCATCAGGGCGGCCATGCCCGCAGCCAGCAGCGTGCGGGTCATAAGCGGGGACTTGGTCTTGATCATTTCCATCGTCTCTCGCCCCTATTGCGGCAGGACCTGGGGCATTTCGGTCGCCACAGGGTATGAGTTGGTGTCGGGCATGGTGGCATCGGCGCTGTAGTCGGTGCCGGCGGCGCTGCTGCCGGCCAGGACGCTCTGTTCCTTGCCGTAGCGAATGAGGCGGACCGCCTGGTTGGTGGCGGCCGGGCCGCTATCGGCGCGATTGAAATCGGCGACCGAGCGCAGGGTCAGGCTGAGCTGGCCGCGGGTCGAGGCATTGACGAGCGTTTCGGCCTGGGCCGGATCGAGTTCGAGTGTGGCGATCGTCGCATTGTCGAAGGTGGTGGGCGTCGGGCTGGGCTGGGTGCCGGTCTCGTCACCGCCGGTGACGCCGAGTTCACCCAGGCGCTTGCCGATGGCTAACACCCGCACATTGGAAAGAATGACTTCCGAGCGCTGCCCCATAGCCGAGGAGGTGGTGAGCAGCACGTCGACATGATCGTTGGGAACGACAAAGCCGCCGGCGCTCGAGGCCGCGGTGACGGTCACGGAGACGCCGCGCTTGCCCGAGGAGAGCACGGCCGAGAGATAGCCCTGGTCGGCGCGCACCAGCTTGGCTTCGCGGATCGGCTCACCGGGGAAGAATTCGAAGCGCGCCACGGCGCCGGTAAGCTGCTCGGGCGCATCGGGCATGGCAGCCACGGTCACATATTCGGCGCGCAACGCGCCTTCGGGCCAGTCCTGCCACTCCACGCGCTCGGCGCTGAGGCGTTCGCCGACGCCAATCGGCGCCTTGGCCACGAGGATCTGCGTCTTGGCTTCCTCGACGACCTGGGTGACGACGGTGGGCGCGGGCGCCCGTCCGCCACGGGTCACCAGAAAGGCAGCAAGGGTTCCGGCCACGAGGGCAACCAACAACAGGATAATACGCGCCGGTCTCATGACCTACTCCGGTTGAGGGCAATAAAGGCCCAGTTCCACCGGCTGAACTATGAAACCAAAGGGTCAAGGTTTGGTTAATCAGGACTTTGCAAAAGGCGTTAACAAGTTATGAATGCTTGCTTTTTGCAAAACAGATGACCGGAACGCAATAAAGCACCCGCAGCCAAGCCGGGGTGCTGGAAAGCGGACAAGGACAGAGATCAGGAGACGAGGCGCGCGTAGATCGCGGTGTGGGAATAGGTCAAAAGGCCGGCCACCGCCATGGCGACGCCATAGGGCACGCCCTGCTTTTCGTCGTGCAGGCGCTCGAGCCAGCGGAAGCGCGCAATCATTGGCACCAGCGGCAGGCGCCGCAGGGCAAGCACGATCAGCGTCAGGGCGCCGCCGAGCAAGGCAGTATAGGCAAGATAAGGCAGGGTGAGGCCGAAGCCGAGCCACAGCGTCGTCGCCGCCGCAAGCTTGGCATCGCCACCGCCGATCCAGCGCAACGCAAAGAAAGTGAAACCGACCACCAGAACCACAAAGGCGCAGGCGACATGCAGAGCGAATTGCTGCAGCGGCATCTCGACCGCCAGCGCCACCACGCAGAAGCTCGCCGCAAGGAACAGGACCAGCCGGTTGGAAATGCGCATGGTCAGAAGGTCCGAGGATGCCGCAAAGGCCATGGCCGCAGGAAAGATCAGCAGGGCTAGGGTGGACATGGGCGATGACCTCGATGGGTAGAGACACAAGCGTGCCGCAACCCTGTTAAGAAAGCTCAAAGAAAAAGGGGAAGGCCGGAGCCTTCCCCTTCATTCAAAACTGGCGCGGCTTTTGGCCGGCGCTTGTCTTATTCGGCTTCGGTCGGGATGGCCCCGCCGAGTTCGCCGGCGATGTAGTTGAAGAGGTTACCGAGGCTGTCACCGAGAGCGGTTGCAGCCAGGATGATACCAACAGAGATAAGCGCGGCGATCAGGCCGTACTCGATTGCAGTCGCGCCCGACTCGTCCTGCGCGAAACGTGCGAAAATGTTCATTCCCAGGCTCCTTTTTACACGTTCATAAGTGACTGCAGTGTCGGACCACGTCACAGATCGAACATGGCCAGACGCTAGCCCCCACAGGTTGAAATAGCGTTAATCGCCAAGAGCCTGCCTGGACTTGCGGCATCTGCATTTTTCATGATGTTCAAAGAGTTGGGGCAGTCGTTAAAAGTTTATCCATCGGAGCGCGCCGGTAGAACTGAATAGGGCAGCGGCAAGTAACATTGGCAGCCTGCCACCGACCCCGGATGAATAGCCTGTTAATATTTCGCCGCCGCCGACAACGACGAAACCCTCCGAAGCACGTGGACGTTTGCCAAGTATTTACCATTCCGCGTGATGCTGGCGGCACAGAGTACCAGTATCGGATTTCGCCATGTTCCGCCTTGCCGCCATTGCCCTGATGATCGCCGCAAGCTTTGTCGCGCCGATGCCGCTGCAAGCCCAGGACGGCGCCCCGATCACCGTCAATGTGAACATGGCGCGGGTGCTGCGCATCAGCGCCCCGGCTGCCACCGTCATCGTCGGTAATCCCGGTATTGCCGACGTGACCATTCAGGACCCGCAAACGCTGATCCTCACCGGCAAGAGCTATGGCCAGACCAACCTGATCGTGCTCGACAGCCGTGGCGAGCCGGTGGCCGATACCCTGGTGGAAGTCGTCCAGATGGCCGCCGGGATCATGACCGTCTACCAGGGCCAGAACCGGACGACCCTGTCCTGCGCGCCGACCTGCCAGCCGGTGGTGATGATGGGTGACGATGCCGGCTTCTCGGGCCAGACCCTGGCCTCCTCACAACTGGTGCAGTCGGCCGCGAACTGATCGACACCCGTTAAGCAGACCTTAACCAGTCCCGGCGACCGCTACAGCTTGCGCCACGAAACTAACCTTTGGGTTAGGGTCTCCACATAGGCTTGCCCGCTGAAAACCTGCGGGGACCGCGACTTTGAGCGGCAATTTTGGGACATTCCTGCTCCGCCAATTGCGGCGGCTGCGGCGCAACGAGGATGGCGTGACTGCCATCGAATTCGGCCTGCTCGCCCTTCCTTTCTTCGGCATTATCGGCGCGATCATGCAGACCTCGCTGGTGTTTCTCGCCTCGCAGGTGCTCGAAAGCGCCGTCCATGACGCGTCCCGCGCCATTCGCACCGGACAGGCCCAGGCCGCCGGCACGACGCTCGAACAGTTCCGCACCGATGTCTGCAACCGGCTCTATCGGCTCCTGCCCGATTGCGACGGCCTGCATGTGCGCGTGAACGTGGTGACAAACTTCGAGTCCGCCACTGTCGAGCCACCGCTACCGCAGCCCTGCACCGCCCCTTGCGACTGGACCGAATCCGAAAGCTTTGCGCCGGGGACCGGCAGGTCGGTCGTCCTGGTGCAGGTCTATTACCGCTATCCCATCGTCATCCAGCTAGGCCCGCTTGGACTTTCCAACATGGCCGATGGCCGTCGGCTGATGGGGTCGGTCGCCGTATTCCAGAACGAGCCCTTCTCGTGACCGGGAGGCGCGCAAAGCTGGCCCTTTTGGCGCGCCGCCTGCGTCGAGGCGAAAGCGGTGTTGCCGCCGTCGAGTTCGCGTTGATCCTGCCGATCATGCTGCTGGTCTATGTCGGTACGCTGGAAGCGAGCATCCTGATTACCATGGACCGCAAGGTGCAGTCGGTGGCCGGCGCCGTAGGCGACCTCGTGGCTCGCATGGAGGAAAGGGTCACCGCCACGCAATTGCAGGACTATTTCCGCGCCGCCAGCGGCATCATGACGCCTTATTCTTCCGCCGACGTGCGCCAGGTGGTGACGGCTGTCGCCGTGGATGCAGATGGCGTCGCTACGGTGGTATGGACCCGGCAATTCGAGGACGGGGACTATTCGAGCACGACGCCCTATACGGTCGGAAATCCCTATCCGTTGCCGGCAGAGATGATCGCCATTGCCCGGGAGCGGACGGTGATCGCGGCCGAGGCATCCGCCACCTATACGCCGCTGCTCGGCGTGATCTTCGAAATGCCCGTCGATCTCCATCGATCGAGCTTCTTCATGCCCCGTTTTGGTGGGGACATCGCCGCGCCCTAGCCGGCTTGCCCGACAGCGGCGACCATGGCAGAAGCCGGCCATCCTTCCCCGACTGGCCGGAGACGAGCATGCACGAACACGACACCATCATCCCCGTCTTTGATCTCGGCGGCGTCTTCGTCGACTGGAACCCGATGTATCTCTTCCGCAAGCTGTTCGAGACGGAAGAAGATGCGCTGTGGTTCCACCAGACCATCTGCACCAGCGACTGGAATCTCGAATTCGACGCCGGCGAAATCTATGCCGAGGGCGTGGCCAAGCTGGTCACCCGCTTCCCCAAATACTGGCGCGAAATCAAGGCCTTCGACGAACGCTGGACGGAGACTTTCGGCCCCTTCATCCAGGGCACGATCGACATCCACAACGAGCTGATCGATCAGGACATTCCGACCTTCGCCATCACCAATTTCTCCTGGGAAAAGTGGATGACGCGGCTGGGGGAATGGCCGTTCCTCGAGAAGTTCGACGGGGTGATCGTTTCGGGTCTCGAAGGGCTGGTGAAGCCCGATCCGCGGTTCTACCGCGTCTTCTGCGAGCGCTATGGCCTGGCGCCGGACGCTTGCGTCTTCATCGACGACAGTGAGCCCAATATCGTGGCCGCCCGCCGCTTCGGCATGAAGGGCATCCACTTCAAGGATCCGGTGCATCTGCGCGCCGACCTGATCGCGCTGGGCCTGCCGCTCAAGGCGAAGTAACGGCCAAAAAGCCCCCCCACCTAACCTCCCCCTGAAGGGGGAGGAACCGATCTCAGGTGTGGCACCATCGAGCCAAATCAACTGCAACGTCCCTCCCCCTGTCTAAGGGGGAGGTCAGGTGGGGGGCACCCTGACTACTGGAACCGGCCGCCGCGCTGGATGACTTCGATCTTGTAGCCGTCGGGATCGGTGGCGAAGAAAAAGCGCGCGACCGGGACATTGCCGTTCTTGAAATCCACCAGCTTGCCGACGGCAAAACCCTCGGCAGTGAAGCGGTCGAACTCGGCCTGCAGGTTGTCGACAACGACAGCCAGGTGTCCATAACCGTCGCCGAGGTCATAGGGATCGGTACGCCCGTGATTGATGGTCAGCTCCAGCTCGAAACCATCGAGCTCATGGGCCACGTAAACCAGCGTGAAATCGGCAAATTCGAGCCGGTTGACAACTTCGAGGCCGAAAGCGCGGCGATAGAAATCGACGGAACGCTCCTCGTCGAGGACGCGGATCATCGAATGGGCAAGTCTTGCCATTTTATTCCCTTTCGCAGTTCCGCCCGGTTCTTCTCCCCATGGGGGAGAAGGTGGCGCGAAGCGCCGGATGAGGGGAGCGGCCGTAGCGAGCCCTGGTCGTTGAGATACCCCCTCACCGACTCGGCTGCGCCGAGCCACCTCTCCCCGAGGGGGAGAGGAAAAGAATGTTATCGCGTGCCGTACATGCGGTCGCCGGCATCGCCGAGGCCGGGCACGATATAGCCCTTCTCGTTGAGGTGGCTGTCGATCGAGGCGGTGAAGATCGGCACGTCCGGATGGGCTTCGGAAAAATGCTTGATGCCCTCGGGCGCGGCGAGGAGGCACAGGAAACGGATATTGTTGGCGCCGCGCTCCTTGAGCTTTTCCATTGCGGCCGTGGCCGAATTGCCGGTGGCCAGCATCGGATCGACGACGATGATGAGGCGATCTTCGAGGTTGGACGGCGCCTTGAAATAGTATTCGACCGGCTCCAGCGTCTCGTGGTCGCGATAGATGCCGATATGGGCGACGCGGGCGGCCGGCACGAGATCCAGCATACCGTCGAGCAGGCCATTGCCGGCGCGCAGGATCGAGGCAAAGACCAGCTTCTTGCCCTTGATGGCCGGGCTCTGCATCTCCGACATCGGCGTCTCGATGGGGATCATTTCCAGTTCGAGATCGCGGGTGACTTCGTAACACATGAGGTGCGCGATCTCGCGCAGGAGCCGCCGGAAACCGGCAATCGAGGTCTCCTTGTTCCGCATGATGGTCAGCTTGTGCTGGATCAGGGGGTGATCGATGACCGTCACATTGCCTTCGACTCTGCTCATCTTCATGACCTCAGCTTGAACTACAGGAACGACGTGCCGTGACGGCCGGGCGCAAGGCCCAGCCAGGCGGCTATGCTTTCACCTATATCAGCCAAGGTCGGGCGAATGCCAATCTCTCCCTTGGGCAGGGCTGGGGAAAAGACCAGGATCGGCACCTGTTCGCGGGTATGGTCGGTGCCCGGCCAGGTCGGATCATTGCCATGGTCGGCGGTCAACACCAGAAGGTCGTCGTGGCGCATCGCGGCGATGATCTCAGGCAGGCGGCTGTCGAAGAGTTCGAGCGCCGCAGCATAGCCAGGCACGTCGCGGCGGTGGCCGTATTCAGAGTCAAAATCGACAAAATTGGTCATGATGAAGGCACGGTCGGCGGCCATTTCCATGGCTTCGAGCGTCCGGTCGAAGAGCTGCGGAATGCCGGTGCCCGTGAGTTTGTGGGTGACGCCGGAGCCGGCATAGATGTCGGAAATCTTGCCAATGGCAAAAACCTGGTTGCCGGCCCCCGCATTGCGATCGAGCAGGGTCGGTTCGGGCGGAGAGATCGCGAAATCGCGACGGTTGCCGGTGCGCTTGAAGGTCTCGTGCGTCTCGCCGACAAAGGGCCGGGCGATCACCCGGCCGATCTTGAGCGGCTCGGTCAGTTCAAAGGCGATGCGGCAGATTTCGTAGAGCCTATCGAGGCCGAAATGGGTCTCGTGCGCGGCGATCTGGAACACCGAGTCGACGGAAGTGTAGCAAATGGGCTTGCCTGACCGGATATGCTCTTCGCCGAGTTCGGCGATGATGTCGGTGCCCGAGGCATGCTTGTCGCCGAGGATGCCCGGCAGGCCGGTGCGGCGGAGGAATTCGGCAATCAGGTCCGGGGGAAACGCCGGCTGTTGCTGTGGAAAATAGCCCCAATCGAAGGGCACCGGAACGCCGGCGATTTCCCAATGGCCCGACGGCGTGTCCTTGCCCTTCGAGATCTCGCGGCCAATTCCGAAGCGCCCGCCCTTTGACGTCGCCGAGAGATTTGGCGGCAGGATGCCAGTCGAGAGTTGCACCGCCGCGCCGAGGCCCATGGCATCCATGTTGGGCACATGGAGCGGACCGGCCCGCAGGCCCTGGCGATCCGCCTTGCCGGCGGCGGCCCATTCGGCAATGTGCCCGACCGTGTTGGAGCCGACATCGCCATAGGTTGCGGCGTCAGGCGCGCCGCCGATACCGACGCTGTCGAGCAGGCAGACTATGGCGCGGGGCATGGCTTTCTTCCTCATATTCAGACGGCCTTACGCCGTTTCTATTCTTGTCCCGGTGTCATCCCCGCGAAAGCAGGGACCTCCGTTTTCGATCGGATCCCATAAACAGGGGTTCCCACTTCCGCGGGAATGACCCGGTTGAGGAATGTCAGGTCGGTTCAATGCGTCCGGCAATCAGCGGATTGCTCGGCGCAGTCCCGCCCAGCCCGTAGGCGGCGCGGAGCCGCCTTTCGGCATCCTCGGCACTCGCTTCATCGGCGGCGTGGATACGGGCGATGGGCGTCTGCGCATCGGCTGTCGCGCCCAGCGGGGCGAGCCGGTCGAAGCCGACGCGGTGGTCAATGACATCGCTGGGCGTGGCGCGACCGCCGCCCAAGGCGACAACAGCCATGCCCACGCCGCGGGTATCGATGGCCGAAATAGTCCCCTGCCCCTCGGCATACACATCGCGAATGACGGGCGCAGGCGCGAGGTGAGCATTCATGTTGTCGACGAAATCGGCCGGTCCGCCAAGCGCCGTGACCATCCTGGAAAAGTGCTCGGTGGCGCGGCCACTGTCGAGGGCGTCATCCACCCGGCCCCGCGCTTCATCCAGGGTTGCGGCTCTGCCCGTCATGAGCACGATTTCGGCGCAGAGAGCGAGCGTCACCTCACGGAGGCGTGCGTCCTGATGCGCGCCGGTGAGAAAATCGACGGCATTGCGCACTTCGAGGCCGTTGCCGGCAGCAGAGGCCAGCGGCTCGTTCATGTCGGTGATCAGCGCGCCAGTCTTGAGGCCCGCGCCATTGGCGACGGTGACAAGGCTTTCGGCCAATGCCCGCGACTGTTCGAGAGTCGGCATGAAGGCGCCGGTGCCGGTCTTCACGTCGAGGATCAACGCGCCGAGCCCGGCCGCGAGCTTTTTCGAAAGAATGGAAGCGGTGATCAGCGCGATGGATTCCACCGTGCCGGTGACATCACGGATGGCGTAAAGCGTCTTGTCGGCCGGGGCGAGGTCGGATGTCTGGCCGATAATGGCGCAGCCGGCTTCCCGCACCACCTTGCGGAAGAGGGCGTTGTCCGGCTGGGTCTGGTAGCCGGGAATGGAATCGAACTTGTCGAGCGTGCCGCCGGTATGGCCAAGGCCACGGCCGGAAATCATCGGCACGTAGACGCCCAGCGCCGCAAGGATCGGCGCCAGCATGAGGCTGACATTGTCGCCCACGCCGCCTGTGGAATGCTTGTCGGCCACCGGGCCATCAAGATCGGACCAGTCGAGCACGGTGCCACTGTCCCGCATGGCCAGGGTCAGCGCCACGCGCTCGTCCATCGACATGTCCTGGAAATACACCGCCATGGCAAAGGCAGCGGCCTGGGCGTGAGACACCGAGCCATTGGCAAAGCCGGCGATGAAGCGGGCAATATCTTCCCGAGCGAGCGCCTCGCCATTGCGCTTCTTCAGGATGACTTCTTGCGGGAGGAAGACCATGCTTCGTCTCTTCTTGTTTCCAGACCCTTCCACCTCCACGCTGTCACCCCGGCGTAGGCCGGGGTCCATCATGAGATGCGTAGACGTCTCAGGATGGATCCCGGCCTACGCCGGGATGACATCTGGGGGTGTCGAGAGGCTAAGCCCCGTAGGGGATCCAGACGTTTTTCACCTGCGTTGCCTTGCCCAGGAAATAGGTCCCGGCGAAGCGCGGATCGGCGAGGTCGTAGTCGAGACCGCGCGAGGTCCAGGTCTGCTTCAAGTTGCCCACAGAGACTTTTTCTACCATGGCGGAGCCTTCGGCCGAGCCCATGAACCACATGCCATCGACGCCATCGTGCTCGGCCAGGGTCTTGGCCAAGCTAACGCTGTCGCCGGTGACGATGTTGACCACGCCCGAGGGCATGTCCGAGGTTTCGAGCACCTGGTAGAAATCGGTCAGGGAAAGCGGGCTGCGATCCGAGGGAACCAAAACCACGGTATTGCCCATGGCGATGGCCGGGGCGAGCAGCGCCACGGAGCCCAGCAGCGGTCGCGACTGCGGCGCGACAATGCCAAGCACACCCAGTGGCTCAACCATGGCGGCTGCCACCATGCGCTGCGGCGGATTGTGGATGGCGCCATCGTATTTGTCGGCCCAGCCGGCAAAGGCGAAGAGCCGCTCGATGGACGCCTGCACTTCGGCCGCGCCATCTTCGCCGGTCTGCGCCGCGATGCGGGCGGCGAATTCGTCGCGGCGATAATCGAGGTTTTCGGCGAGGAAATAGAGGATCTGCGCGCGGGAATGGGCCGCAGTCGTGCCCCAGCCGAGCGCTGAGCGGGCGGCTTCGACGGCATTGCGGATGTCCTTGCGATTGCCCTCGCCGACTTCGCCGACCGACGCGCCATGGGCCGCGAGCACCGGGCGGTTGTAGCCACTATCGGGGCGAGCCTGCTTGCCGCCGATATACATTTTTGCAGTCTGGTCGAGGCTGTCGCTGTCGAGCGGGTTACTCGATGCCCCCGCCATCGCAGGGGCTGCCCTGGGGGCAGCCGCCTTCAGCGTCTTTTCCCAGCTTGGCTTGAGGTAGACGCTCATGCCTTCGCGGCCGCCCTCGCGACCGAAGCCGCTCTCCTTGTAGCCACCGAAACCGACGGCGGCGTCAAAGTTGTTGGTGCCGTTGATCCAGACTACGCCGGCCTTGAGCTTTGGTGCGATATCGAGGGCGAGATTGATGTTCTCGCTCCAGAGCGTGGCGGCGAGGCCATATTTGGAATTGTTGGCCAGGGCCACCGCTTCTTCGGGCGTGCGGAAGCTCATGGCGACCAGAACCGGCCCGAAAATTTCCTCCGAGACCAGCGTATTAGCCGGCGAGACATTGGTGACCAGAGCGGGCTTGAGGAAACAGCCATTGGCCGGCAGCGTGCCATCGGGCTCATAGACATGAGCGCCTTCGGCGACGCCGCGCTTCATCAGGTCGCGGATGCGCTCGACCTGTACCGGGGCGACCAGCGCGCCGATATCGACGGACTTGTCGAGCGGATCGCCGACGCGCAGCTTGGCCATGCGGGTACGGACCTTCGCCAGGAAGCGCTCTTCGATCGATTCCTGCACGAGGAGGCGCGAGCCGGCGCAGCAGACCTGGCCCTGGTTGAACCAGATGGCTTCGACGAGGCCTTCGACGGCAGAGTCGAGGTCCGCATCCTCGAAGACGATATAGGGCGACTTGCCGCCGAGCTCTAGGCTGAGGCCCTTGCCGGAGCCTGCGGTAGCGGCTCGGATAATCTTGCCCACTTCAGTCGAGCCGGTGAAGGCGATCTTGTCGACATCGGAGTGGTTGACGATGGCGGCGCCGGTGTCGCCCTCGCCGGTGACGATGTTGACCACGCCCTTGGGCAGGCCGATGCGCTCGCAGATCTCGGCGAAGAGCAGCGCCGTCAGCGAGGTAAACTCGGCGGGCTTGAGCACCACCGTATTGCCCGCAGCCAGAGCCGGGGCAATCTTCCAGGCCAGCATCAGCAGTGGGAAATTCCACGGAATGATCTGGCCGCAGACGCCATAGGGGACGTGGTCGGGAAACTGGGTGGAAAGATGCGTGGCCCAGCCGGCATGGTGGTAGAAATGACGCGCCACCAGCGGAATGTCGGCGTCGCGGCTTTCGCGGATCGGCTTGCCATTGTCCATGCTTTCGAGCACGGCGAAGAGCCGCGCATGCTTCTGGACGGCCCGGGCAATGGCATAGAGATACTTGCCGCGCTGGTAGCCCGGGAGGGCGGACCAGGCCGGGAAGGCCGCGCGGGCGGCGGCCACGGCGGCATCGACATCGGCGGCGGTGCCGTCGGTAATGTCGGCGAGCTTTTGTCCGTTGGCGGGATTGTCGCTGGCAAAGGTCTTGCCGGGCTCGGTCCAGGCGCCATCGATGAAATGGCCGAATTTCCGGCCGTGGCTGTCGAGCCAGGCATTGGCCTGATCGGGCGCCTCGGGGGCCGGACCGTATTCGAGGCTATCGAAGATTTGCGCGATCTTGTTCATGTGTGGCCTCCTCGCGAGCGCCTGAATTCTGTTGTCGCGGCGAGCATCCCCCTCACCGCCCTTCGGGCACCTCTCCCCGATGGGGAGAGGAATGGCTCCGTGCTCGTCATTGGAGTGGAGCCGACTGTTCTTCTCCCCATCGGGGAGAAGGTGGCGCGCTAGCGCCGGATGAGGGGGAGCCCTCGCTAGACCATCGGTTGCCTGTAATCGGCGGCGTAATGGCCGGTGAGGCCGTGTTCGAGCTGCCGTTCGATATCGGTCAGCAGGCTCGACGCGCCGAAGCGGAAGAGGTGCGGTTGCAGCCACTGGTTGCCCAGTTCTTCCTTCATCAACGCCATGTATTTGAGCGCGTCGCCTGATGTGGCGATGCCGCCGGCCGGTTTGTAGCCAATCTCGATGCCGGTCTCCTCGGCGAACCAGCGGATCATGCGGATCATGGTCAGCGACGTCACGAGATTGGCATTGACCTTTTCCTTGCCGGTTGAGGTCTTGATGAAATCGGCGCCGGCCAGCATGCAGACGAGCGAGGCCTTGGCGATATTGGTCTGGGTGGCGAGTTCGCCGGTGCCCAGGATGGTCTTGATATGGGCGTCGCCACAGGCTTTGCGGAAAGCCTTGACCTGGTCGTAGAGCGCCTGCCAGTCGCCGCGCAGCACCATGCCGCGCTCGATGACGATGTCGATCTCTTTCGCACCGTCCTTCACCGAAGCCTCGATCTCGGCGATCTTGGTTTCGACCGGCGCAAGGCCGTGGGGGAAGGCGGTGGAGACCGCAGCGACCGGAATGCCGGTGCCTTCGAGTGCCCGCACCGCAGTGCCAACAAAGGTGTGGTAGACACAGACGGCGCCGGGCAGGATGCGGCGATTGCCCATGCCGAACTGGTCGAGAATGTCGCGGCGGATCGGGTTGCGGGCCTTGGCGCAGAGGCGCTCGACACGGCCATCGGTATCGTCGGCATTGAGCGTCGTCAGGTCGATCATGGTGATCGCCTTCAGGAGCCAGGCCAATTGATAGTCCTTCTTGACCGTGCGGCGCGCGCCGATCGAGCCGGCGCGGCGTTCCAGCGCAGAGCGGTTCATGCGCACACGCTCGACCCAGTCGAGATCGAGCGGATAGCCCGGATTGCGCTTATGCGTCGGCTCGGCTGTGGTGTTGTCGACGACCTTGAGACTCATAGCTCCTCCACCAGCGCAGGAATGAGCTTTTTCAGCTTCTCCGCACCCTGAACGGCCATGTGCTTGGTATGCTCATGGCTGATATTTTCGCTCGACAGACCCGCGCCCATATTGGTGATGGACGAACAGGCCCAGACTTTCATGTCGAGGAAACGCCCGAGGATTACCTCGGGTGCCGTCGACATGCCCACGGCATTGGCGCCCAGGCGCATGGCCATCTGGATTTCCGCGACCGTCTCGAAACTCGGGCCGGAATACCAGAGGTAGACCCCTTCCCCGAGTTGATAGTCGAACTGCCCGGCCAGCCGCGTCGCCTTGGCGCGGAGGTCGAGGTCGTAGCAATTGACCATGTTCACAAAGCGGCGGTCGGTCGGTTCACCGATCAGCGGGTTCATGCCGGCATAGTTGATGTGATCTGATATCAGCATCAGGTCGCCGGGCTGGAAGCGGGTGTCCACGGAGCCGGCCGAGTTGGTCAGCAGCAGGGTTTCGGCACCGAGCTCGGCCATCGCCTCAAGCGCCGGGCGCATGGCGGGGGCATTGCCGTGTTCGTAATAGTGCTCGCGGCCGGTCAAGACGGCGATACGCTTGCCGCCCATCTGGCCGATGATGAGATCGCGCCCATGGCCGGAGACACCGGCGCCGGGAAAGCCCTTGAGCTCCCCATAGGGAATGAGGACCTTGTCCTCCATCAACTCGCCGATGGCGGAGAGGCCCGAGCCCAGCACGAGCGCCGCCGCGATAGGCTCGCTGCCGGCAATCTTGCGGATGGTTTTGGCGGGCTTGCTCATTTGCCCAAGAATTCCGGCCCAAACGAATGCGGCAGCAATTGCCCCAGGGTTTGCACCAGGGGTTGGCCGTCGACGCCGTGGGAAATCACTTCCACGTCGAGATCGGCGAATTCGCGGATGCGCTGGCGGCAGCCGCCGCAGGGGGTGACGGGCATGGCGCCGGGACCGGTGACATAGATGCGGCGAATGCGTTTGCCCCCGCCTGCGATCATGGCGGCGATGGCGCTGGGCTCGGCGCAATTGCCCACCGGGTAAGCGGCGTTCTCGACATTGCAGCCGGCATAGATCTTGCCGTCATCGGCGAGAATGGCGGCGCCGACCTGGAATTTCGAATAGGGGGCATAGGCCCGCGCGCGAATGGCTTCGGCGGCCTCGAAGAGGGCCTGGTCGGTATTGTTGGTTGTTTGCACCATGTCTTGGTTCCTTTGCATCCCTCCCCCTTGAGGGGAGGGAATGAGGGTGGGGGTCGCCAGGAGATACCCCAAACGACCCCCTCCCCAGCTTTGCTACGGCCCGTAGGGCCTAGCGCCGCTACCCTCTCCTCAAGGGGGAAGGTGGGCAGAACAGCGCCCTAGCGCTCCTTGGTATAGGGTATACCTGCCGCCTTCGGGGCAACGGCGCGGCCAATGAAGCCGGCGAGCAGGATCACCGTCAGCACATAGGGCAGCGCCTGGATGGCCTGGACCGGGACTTCGCCGATGATCGGGAAACTTTGGCCCTGAATGCGGAACTGCACTGCGTCGAGGAAGCCGAACATAAGGCAGACCAGGAGCGCCGGACCCGGCCGCCACTTGGCAAAGATCAGCGCCGCCAGCGCGATATAGCCGCGCCCGGCCGACATGTTGTTGTTGAAGCCTGCCGACTGGGCGATCGAGAGATAGGCGCCACCAATGCCGACCAGCACGGCGGTGATGACCAGCGCCTGGAAGCGCAGTCGCGTCACCGAAATGCCGGCAGTGTCGATGGCTTTGGGGTTTTCGCCCACGGCGCGGAGGCGGAGGCCGAAGCGGGTACGGAACAGCACCCAGGCGGTCACCGGCACGACGATGAAGGCGAAATAGGTGATGATGTTATGGCCCGAGATCAGCTCGTAATAGATCTGCCCCAGGATCGGTACTTCGCGCAGCTCGTTGGCAAAGGGCAGCGTGATCGGATTGAAGCGCTGGTCGCCGGAAAGCTGGGGCGTATAGCCACCGCGCTTGAACCAGGACTGGCCAAGGAAGGTGGTGAGGCCGGCAGCGAGGAAGTTGAGGGCCACGCCGGAAATGGTCTGGTTGCCCTTTAAGGTGATCGAGGCCAGGCCATGAATGCCCGAAAACATCATGGCGGCGGCAATGCCCGCGAGGAGGCCCAGCCAGGCGGACCCGGTGACGGCCGACATGGCGGCGGCGGCGAAGGCGCCGGCCAGAAGCTTGCCCTCGAGACCGATATCGACAATGCCGGCGCGTTCCGAATAGAGCCCGGCCATGCAGGCGAGGATCAGCGGCACGGCGAGGCGTACGGTGGAGTCGAGGATGAGGGTGATGTCGACGAGATAGCTTTCCATCACTTGGCTCCCGTCGTCGCATCAGGTCGGGTGAGCAGCCTCGACAGCGGCGCGCGCAGCATGTCGCCCATGGCTCCGGTAAAGAGGATGACCAGAGCCTGGATGGTGACGATCATTTCGCGGGTGATGCCCGGCATCTGGAAGGCCAGTTCCTGCCCGCCCTGGTAGAGGATGCCGAAGAGCAGAGCCGAAAGGCCCACGCCCACCGGATGGCCCTTGCCCATGAAGGCCACGGCGATGCCGACGAAGCCGGCGCCGTTGACGAAGTTGAGGATCAGGCGACCCTGGACGCCGCCGACATTGTTGACCGCGACCATGGCGGCCAGCATGCCGGACATGGCCATGACGATCATGATCAGCTTCTGGTTGGAAATGCCGGCATAGTTGGCGGCGACCGGATTGTGGCCGAGGGCGCGCACGGCATAGCCGAACTTGGTGCGCCAGATCAGCCAGTAGACGAAGAACAAGGCCGCGATGGCGAGGAAGAAGGTGAGATTGACCGGCGAGTTCTTGAAGAGCTCGATGAAGGTCCGCAGTTGCGGCACGCGGGTAATGGCCTCGAGCGGGGCGCTTTCGTCGGAATTGACACCCTCGGGCTTCAGAACCCGGCTGATGAGGAAGCCCATCATGGCGGTGGCAATGAAGTTGAACAGAATAGTGGTGATGACGATGTGGCTGCCGCGCTTGGCCTGCAGGTAACCCGGAACAAAGGCCCAGGCCCCGCCGAACAGCGCGCCGGCGACGATCATCAGCGGAAACACCAGCGCCCAATGCATGCCGTTGAGCGCGAGGCCAATGAGGATGACGCCGAGGCCGGCGACATAGGCCTGGCCCTCGGGGCCAATATTGAAGAGGCCGGCGTGATAGGCGAGCGACACGGCCAGGCCGGCAAAGATGAAGTCGGTCGTGTAGTAGAGCGTATAGCCGAAGCCAGACCCATAGCCGAAGGCGCCATAGAGCATGATGCCCACGGCCTGCAGCGGGTTCTGGCCGACGGCGAGAACGATGAGGCCACCCACGAGGAAGGCCAATACGACATTGAGCAGGGGCAGCAGGACGACGTCGGCCCAGCGTGGCAATGGGGTCATCAGTTGGTATCCCTGCCGGAATTGTCTTTGGGGCTCATCTCGACCAGCGTCTGCTGCATCGGCGTCTCATGCGCGGGCAAGGTGCCCGGCTCGGTGATCACTTGGTCGCTGTGCGAGCCGGTCATCAGGAGTCCGAGTTCGGTCTCGTCGGCGGTGGCCGGATCGGCCTCGCCCACCAGGTGCCCGTCGAACAGCACGAGGATGCGGTCTGAAAGCGAGCGGATTTCGTCCAGCTCCACCGAGACGAGGAGGATGGCCTTGCCGGCATCGCGCATCTTGATGATTTGGTTATGGATGAATTCGATGGCGCCGATATCGACGCCGCGGGTCGGCTGGCCGACGATCAGCACGTCCGGATCGCGCTCCATTTCGCGCGCCAGGACGATCTTCTGCTGGTTGCCGCCGGAAAAATTGGACGACTTGAGATCGAGATTGGCCGGACGGACGTCGAACTTCTTGAGATAGTCCTCGGCGGTCGAGCGCGCCTTGCCGATATCGAGGCCGAGCCCTTCGCCATAGCTGCCCTGGTAGCCCAGGATGGCGTTTTCCCAGGCCATGAAATTGGTGACGAGGCCCATGCGCAAGCGGTCCTCGGGCACATGCGCAAGCCCGGCCGCGCGGGCGCGAGCGGCGCCGTCGTCACCCTCGAGCGAGAGCACCTTGTCGTTGACCGAAATGGTGCCGCCGAGTTGGTCGCGCATGCCGGCAATGGATTCGAGCAGTTCCGACTGGCCGTTGCCAGCCACGCCGGCAATGCCGACGATCTCGCCGGCGCGGACTTGGAAGCTGATATTCTTGACGCGCGGCACCTTGAAATCGTCGGTGACGATGAGGTTCTTGACGTCGAGCAGCACCTTGCCGGGATTGGCCGGGCCCTTTTCGACGCGCAGCAGCACACGGCGGCCCACCATCAGCTCGGCGAGTTCGCCGGGCGAGGTATCCTTGGTCTGCAGCGTCTTGACCATGGCCCCCTGGCGCATGACCGAGACTTCGTCGGTGATGGCCATGATCTCGCGCAGCTTGTGCGTGATGAGGATGATGGTCTTGCCCTCCTCGCGCAGCTTGCCGAGGATGCGGAACAGGTGATCGGCCTCGGCTGGCGTCAGCACGCCGGTGGGCTCGTCGAGAATGAGGGTCTCGGCGCCGCGATAGAGGGCCTTCAAAATTTCCACGCGCTGCTGCTGGCCGACCGAAAGGTTCTCGATGATGGCATCGGGATCGACTTCGAGGCCGTAGTCGCGGGCAAGTTGCTTTAAATGATCGCGCGCGCGGTTGAGCGTCGGGCGCAGGAGCGCCGAGTCCTCGGCGCCCAGCACGACGTTTTCGAGCACGGTGAAATTGTCGACCAGCATGAAGTGCTGGTGCACCATGCCGATGCCCAGCGCCAGGGCATGGCGGCTGTCGGTGATCTTCTGCGGCACGCCGTTGACGCGGATTTCGCCGCTATCGGCAGTGTAGAAGCCGTAAAGGATCGACATCAAGGTCGATTTGCCGGCGCCGTTTTCCCCCACGATGCCATGCACCGTGCCGCGCCGAACCGCGAGGTGGATGTCACGATTGGCGTGAACGGGGCCGAAATGCTTGTTGATGCCGACAAGCTCGATAGCGAGCGCAGAGGCAGCGGTCCCGGAGGACCGCTGCTCGTTTGTCGGGTTAAGACCTGTCATCAGTCCAACCCCTTTTGGTGACGCCTCAGAGGGCTTCGCAGGTCTTGTCGGTGCGGAAGTCGTGCACGGTGACAGCACCCGAGATGATGTCGGCGGTGGCCTTGTCAACCGCTGCCTGCATTTCCGGGGTGATCAGATCGGCATTGTTCTCGTCGAACGCTGCGCCAACGCCTTCTTCGGCGAGGCCCAGGGTGATCACGCCAGGCGCCCAGGTGCCGTCCTCGACGCCCTTCATGGCGTTGTAGGTGGCGACGTCGACGCGCTTGAGCATCGAGGTCAGGACCGAGCCGGGATGCAGGTGGTTCTGGTTGCTGTCCACGCCGATGGAGAACTTGCCGGCGTCGGCAGCAGCCTGGAGCACACCGGCGCCAGCGCCACCGGCGACCTGGAAGATCACGTCCACGCCCTGGTCGAGCTGCGAACGGGCAACTTCGGTGGCCTTGACCGGGTCGTTGAAGGCTTCAAAGCCGGTGCCGACATAGGTCTCGATGACTTCGATATCCGGATTGACCGACTTGGCGCCCTGGGCATAGCCGCAGGCAAAGGCTTCGAGCAGGTCAAAGTTGAAGGCGGGGACGACGCCGATCTTGCCCGATTCCGACTGCATGGCAGCCAGCACGCCCACGAGGTAGGAGCCTTCGTGTTCCTTGAAGACGACCGACTGCACGTTGGGCAGGTCGACCACGGAGTCGATGATGGTGAACTTGGTATCGGGGAATTCCGGAGCCACGGCGCGCAGCGCGGTTTCCCACGAGAAGCCCGGCAGCACGATCGGGTTGTTGCCGCGCGAGGCGAACTGGCGCACGGCCTGCTCGCGCATGGCGTCGCCCGAGATTTCCAGATCCTGGTAGGCGCCGCCTTCGGCCTTGAAGCGCTCGGCGCCGGTATAGGCGGCTTCGTTGAACGACTTGTCGAACTTGCCGCCGCCATCATAAACGAGGGCGCCGTCAGCAAAGGCTGCACCAGCCAGCACGGCGCTCAGTGCGACACCACCGGCGAAAGCCTTGGTAATGGTCGAAATTTTCATTGGTTTACGTCTCCCTGTCTCGCACCAGCAGCGGGCCAGAGCCCGTTGGTCATCCTGCGTGCGCTAACGGGGAATAAAATCGTGCAATGGCCTCTGCCGCAAGAGGGCAGGCGCGTAATTTTTCCGATTGGTCAAAATTCGCTTGGGACAACCCGAGGCCCGCCATACGGACATCAGAACCGGGCGAGCAGCGCCTCGAACATCGCGCCCAGATCGAGATCGGCATAGAGGGTCACCATCACTGCCAGGGCGGCGATGAGATAAAGGGCGAAGCTGTCGCGGGACTGGGAGGTCATGATCGGATTTGATGCAAATTGCGTTGAACTGACCCTTGTGTAGCGGATCGCACGCGGCGGAATCATGGCGCGATTGCGCGCCTTGGCAGCGTGGTTAAGCAAAGCTGAAGATGCAGTGGATCAGGCCGGACCGAGCGGGGTGATCTCCACGCCCATGGCGCCTGCGAAGCGCTCGAAAAAGCCATCGATGATGCGCTGCGCGGAATTGCCGACCAGGGCCTTGCCCAGCTTCATGATCTGGCCCGATGCGCCACCCTTGGCCGTGAAGGCCAGCAAGGTACCCTCGCCATCATCGGCAAGGGTGATGTCGGCGCTGCCCTCGGCAAGGCCCAGTAGCCCGCCCTTGCCCTTGCCGGAAAGGGTATAACTCTGCGCCACATCGACATTGGACAGCAGCAGCTCGCCTTTGAAGACGGGTTTCATCACCCCGAGATTGACCGTTATGGCGAGATCAAGCGTGTTCTCGCCCGACCAGGCAATATGGGTGCAGCCGGGTATGGCGGCCTTGAGCATTTCGGGATCGTTGAGGGCCGTCCAGACCGCCATGCGATCGGCGCCAATACGGTAGCGTCCACCAAATTCCATCAGGCCCGAAGCCCCGCTTGGGACGGATCGTCGGCAGTGCCGCAGGGGCGAGCAAACATGGCGGAGGTCCCACTCTTTACGTGCGGCTTTTTCGCACCAATATGGACTAAATAGTTGCCCGGGCGTGCAGTTGCAATTGTCAGGCCGGGCCGCAGACGCAATCTAGGGCCAGACGGCCACGTCGCCAGATCGGCCCAGTATATGAGGGAGCCCAGCATGACCGACCAAGTGACCACCACTGCGACCCCCGCATCCACCGTTTCGGTGCTGACCGAAAAGCCGTTGCAGTATCTGGACAAGGCGGTCAACGCCATCCGCGATCTCGGCATCTGGCCGGAAAACCAGGGCGAGGCGCCGATCACCGGGCTCCTGCAGCAAATCACCGAACTCGACGAAACCCGTGTCATTCTCATCGGCCGCACCCTGAGCCAGGCAAGCGCCTTCAACGAAGTGGTGCGCGAGCAGGTCGCTGCCATGAAGATCGGCGAACGCTACGAGGACATCACCAAGGGCTTCGACTCCATCCGTGACGACGCCAAGGGCATGGTCGACCAGCTCCAGGACAATAAGATCGACACGTTCGAGCGCATCTCGAATGTGTGGATGAAGGTGAGCCGCGGCGACATCGCCACCCGCTTCAACAAGATCCGCGACACCTACCTCTCGGTCACCGCCGACACCAAGGACCAGATCGACCGCGAGCATACCATTCTCGAGGCCTATCGCGATTTCCGCGGCGCGCTGAAGCAGTCCGAAGTCATGGCGCTCGAAGTGCTGGCGACGGCCGAGCAGCGCCTCAATGAAAAGAAGAACATCCTCCAGAAGGCCGCCGACGAACTGGCCGCCTTCTCCGGCACCGTGCCGGCCGATCGCGCCCGTCTCGAAATGGCGCGCGACGAGCGCCTGCGCGAAATGCAGAACGAGGAAAAGCGCTACCAGATCGCCAAGGACCTCTCGGACAACCTGACCATTTCCTACAACACCTCGGAAGTGGTGATGGCGCGCCTGATGCAGACCACCAATGCCAAGGAGCGGGTCTACCAGCAGTCCATCTCGTTCTTCTCGACCAACGAGACCGTGCTCACCGCCCTTTCCGCCTCTTTCACCGGCATGTTCGGCCTGCACGAGTCGACCGAAACGCTGAACGCCATGAAGGAAGGCATGTCGAAGTCGCTCGAGACCCTCAGCGAGATCGGCGACAAGGTGCAGGAAGAGGCTGTCCGGGCCGGCTATGGCCCCACCGTGCGCGCCGATGCCGTCAAGAAGCTCGTCGACTCGGTCGTCAACTTCCAGGAAAAGAGCCGCACCATCATCAATGAGATGCGCGTGGCCTCGACCAAGAACTCGGCCGAAATCCGTGACGCGGTGGAAGATGGCAAGCGGCGCCTGGCGACCCTGGCGGCCGAGGGCAATGCCCTGTTGCTCGAAACCCGGTCCTGACATCACTAGGGCAAGGGATTGAAGGCCTTCATGAGTGACGCGACGGCCAAGGCCGCTGCCCCCCTCGACGAAGTCATGCTGGCGATGGACGTGGTCGACACGCTCCGTCACCGGCAGGACCTGGTGACGCGCGAGCTCGATGGAGCAGCGCGCGAGAAGCAGCTCATCGAAAAGCTGCGCTCCGTCTATCACCAGCAGGGCATCGAGGTCCCCGACCATATCCTCAAGGAAGGCGTCGCGGCCCTGGCCGAAAGCCGCTTCACCTACGAGCCCCCTGCCCCCGGGCTGGGGACGACGCTGGCGCGTCTCTATGTCGGCCGCAAGGTCTGGGGCCGTCCGGTGGCGGCCGTGCTCCTGGCTCTGGCCGTCGTCGGCGTGGGCTATTTCGGTGTCTGGCAGCCGATCCAGCGCGGGCAGGTCGAGCAGGCCCGGATCGAATTGACCGAGACGCTGCCGGCGCAGATGGATGCGCTGTTCCAGACCATCTACGACGAGACCAAGGTGCAGGTCGCGGTCACCCAGGCCGAAGCGCTGGCCAGCCGCGGCAAGGCCTTTGCCGCGGAGGGCAATCGCGAAGGCGCCGAGGACAGCATCGCCCGGCTGACCACGCTGCGCGACACGCTGCGCCAGGAATATTCGCTGCGCGTGGTCAATCGCGAGGACGTGCAATCGGGCTTCTGGACCTTCCCCGAGGTCAATACCGACGCCACCAATTATTACATTGTCGTGGAAGCGCTGAACCCCGATGGCGAGCCGGTATCCCTGCCCATCCTCAACGAGGAAACCGGGCAGACCGAAACAGTCTCGATGTGGGGCGTGCGTGTTTCGGAGGACATCTATAACTCCGTCGCCGCCGACAAGCAGGACGATGGCATCATCCAGTCCAACCTCGTGGGCCGCAAGTCGAGCGGCTTTCTCGATGTGCAATACGCCGTGCCCGTCATGGGCGGCGCCGTGACCCAGTGGTAAGCCCATGAGCATACGTGGCCCACAGGCCCTGGCCAGCCTTGAAGACGCGATGCGCGACATCCGCCGCGAAGAAGACGAAGTGTCCAAGCGCGTCGCCCGTGCGGCCGAGCGGCTGAGCAAGACGCGGGAGAACGAGGCCGAACTGTTCCGGCAACTGGCGCGCCTCCGGCTGGACCCTGCCCTGCAGCAGGAACTGGACGGCCGCATTTCGGGCGCCGAGGCCAAGGCCCGCGACACGCTCAAGGCGCATGCCCGCGATGTCAGCAAGGCCGAAGAGGCCATCGCCACCCTAGACACGCAACGCGCCGAACTGGCGGACCAACGCGCCGCGGCACTCAAAGTGCTGGCCGAGCAGCAAGCAGAGCTCGAGGCCCTGACCAAAACGCAATCGGCGCGGCTGGCCACGGACCCGGCCTTTGTCGCCCAGCGCGCCGAGACCGAGGAACTCGACCGCATCGCCGAGCAATCGCGGCGCAAGACCGAACAGGCCGAAGCCGACCGCGACGACAAGGACAAGCCCTATCGCGAAGACCCGCTGTTCATCTATCTCTGGGATGCCGGCTACGGCACGTCGGCCTACAAGGCCGGCAATCTGACGCGCTATCTCGATGGGCTGGTGGCCAATCTCGTGGGCTTTGCCAAGGCGCGGCCCAACTATGCCATGCTCAACGAAATCCCGCTGCGCCTGCGCGAGCATGCCGAGCTGCAGGAAGCCAATGTGACTGCGGCCGAGCAGCGGCTGCTGGCGATGGAAACCGACGCCGTGGACGCTGCCGGCGGCAAGCCGCTGCGCCAGGCTATCGCCCGGGCGCAAGCGGAAATCGAAAAGCTCGATGCCGAGATCACCGCCATCGAAGACCAGCGCGATGGCGCAGCGGCCTCGTTGCGCGCCCTGGCCGAGGGGCGCGATCCGGCCTTTGAAGGGGCGGCCGCGGACCTGGCGGCGGCCCTGGGGCGCGAGGACATCCAGACCTTGCTTGCGGAAGCCCGGCAGACCCGCACCGGCCAGGACGACACCATCGTCGCCCAGATCGACGATGCGCGAGCGCGGATGCGCGAGGAACAGGAAGAAAGCCGCGAGCAACAGGAGCGGCTGAAGACCCTGGCCGAGCGGCGGCGTGAACTCGAAGACATTCAGTGGGAATTCAAGAAGCAGCGCTTTGACGATCCCGGTTCGAGCTTTCGTGAAGACCGTCTGGTCGGCGACCTGCTGAACGATTTCCTGCGCGGCGGCATTTCGGCGGCGAGCTATTGGGACCAGTGGCGCAAGAGCCAGAACTGGGCGCCCGGCAGCGAATGGGGCGCCGGCTACAAGCCGACACGGCAGAACAGCCCCAACAGCCCATGGGGCCCGAGTGGCGGCGGCTTCAACTGGCCGGATAGCAGCATCGGTTCGTCCGGACGCAAGAGCAAGCCGTCGAGCGGCGGTTTCGGCGGCGGCTGGGGTGGTGGATCATCCGGCGGAGGCGGCTTTTCGCGCCCGCGCACCGGCTCGTCCGGTACCCGCAAGCATGGCGGCTTCAAGACGGGTGGTGGGTTCTAGGGTCGCCGAGGGCCACTGGCGGCGACTGCTCGGTTGCAGTTGGTCCTCGGGTCAAGCCCGAGCACGGCCCCGAGTGGGCGGAGCGTGTGGGGGACGTCAGTTCTGCTTGGGCTGCGCCATCAGTTCCCAGACATTGCCTTCCGAATCCTCGAAATAGGCCGAATAGCCCCATTCGCTTTCGGTGCCGGGGGTGATGACGGAGCCACCGGCCACCAGCACACGTTCGAGGATTTCGTCCACCGCCTCGGGGCTTTCGGCGCGATGGCTGAGAACGAAGCCGGGCGTGCCTTCGAGGCTTTCCGGCTTGCCGGCGGTCTGGGCGATCTGCTCGCGCGGGAACAGAACGAAGGAAAACTTGTCGTCGAAGAAGAAGGCGACGTGATCTTCGCCGGCGCCGATCTGGTCGTCGCTGATGTCGAACAGCTCCCGGTAAAAGGCAAAAGCGCGTTCGAGATCGTCGACACCGACGGTGATGATGGAGATTTCGGGTTTCATGGATCAGACCTTGTCGCCGCCGGTGGAAAACAGGGCCTCGAACTGCCCTTCCTCGATGCGCGCGGCGGCGATCACCGCCTGGGTGCGGCTGTCGACATCGAGCTTTTGCAGGATAGCCGAGACATGCGCCTTGACGGTCGCTTCGGAAATGCTGAGCTCATAGGCGATCTGCTTGTTCATCAGCCCGTCGCTCAGCATCATCAGCACGCGGACCTGCTGCGGGGTCAGGGTCGCCAGCCGCTTCATCAAAGCCGTGTGATCGTCATCCCCGCCCAGGGTGGTGCCTTGTGGCACGAAAACCTCGCCGGACAGCACGGTCTCGATGGCGCGGCGGATTTCCGTCGGTCCGACGGATTTGTGCAGGTAACCGGCGGCGCCCAGCTCGAATGCGCGGCGCACCACGGTACCGTCCTCGACGGCGGAAATGATCATGACCGGAATGTCGGGATACTGAGCGCGCAGCAGCAGGAGGCCCGAAAAGCCGCGCACGCCGGGCATGTTGAGATCGAGCAGCACGAGGTCGCAATCACGGTCGCTATCGAGCGCGGCGCTGAGGCTGGTCAGGTCGCCCGCCTCCTCGACGCTCACCGTGGCATCGCCGCCGGCCAGGGTTTGCCTCAGGGCCGCCCGGAACAGGGGGTGATCGTCAACGATGATGATACGACGGCGCGTCATGAATCAAACCTGTCACAGAGGGCCTTGCCGGAGTTGAAATTGCACGGAATTCCGGCGCTTGCCCGTGCATATTGCGACAATGCTTAACGGGTTCTTTACCATGTTTTCCCAAGAGTGGCCGTCATACCTTCGTGTTGAATCGCGAGGGGTCCGTCTCTTTCGACGAAGGACCTGTCATGCCCCGCGCCTACAGCCACTCGAACTACGCAGAACCGGCCCACGACCCCGGCGCCGGTGAGTGGCAGGCCCTGCGCGGCGAACTGGTCGCACTGCTCGACAAGGTCGAAAGCCATTATGCCGAGGCCGAACCGGCCGCACCCGCCATGAACGGGCTCGCCCAGCGCGTGCGACACCTGCGCGACCAGGTCGGCGCGCCCGAGCCGGCCAATCGTCGCCGCGAGGCGCTGCGGACGGTCAAGCGGGCCGTCGACCGGTTCACCGAACGCGACACATCGGCAGCCGAGATCGAAGTCACCGACGAGCTGAGCTCGGCGATTGCCGAAATCCGCAGCCGCCAGGGCGCACAGATGCCACAGCCCATGCGCCGCGCCACCGACATGCCGGAGATCCGGGAGCTCGGGGCTCTGGTGGGCGGGATGAGCCAGCGCCTCGAACGGCTCGAAGGCGAGCTCAAGTCGCAGCGCTCCAATGCCGGCCATGTGCGCGAAGTCGCCAGCCAGGTCGAGCAGCTCACCCAGGTTGTGGAACTGCTCGCGGGCGCAGTGGGCGAAACCGGACAGGTCAAGCGTCTCGAAGCGCAGATCGCGGCCCTCGGCGCGATGATCGAAGACGCGCCGCGCAACGACCTTTCCATACTCAATGCCCGGCTCGACGACGTGTCGACCACGGTGGGCAAGCTGGCAGAATTGCAGGCCCAGCAGATGGAGCGCGAGATCGCGCGCGACCAGCGCCGCAATGCCGAGAGCAAAACCGACGCGGCCACGGTGATTGCGCCGGCGGTGCAGACCATCGAAGCCAGCGTGCGCAATGTCTATGACCGCATCGACGCTATCGAGCGCACGGTTGCCCTATCTGCCGGTGATTTCGAGCGCCTGACCAGTGAAATGGCGGCCTTCACCCGCGCCGTCGAGAACCGCTCCGGTGACCAGGGCGAACTGGCCCAGCAGGTGGAGGCCCTTGTCGCCAGGCTGGATTCGGCCAATGGCGGCAATGCCGAGCTCGGTGCGCTGAAGGCGGAAATGGGCGCCTTGCGCAATGCCGTCATGGCCGGCATGGAGCCGCGTTTCTCGCGGCTCGAAGACCAGATCGAGGCGCTGAGCGAGCGCATCGTGCCGGTCGATACCCGCGCCGTGGAAGATCAGCTCAAGCTGCTGATGGCCCGCATGGACGATGCCGGCGCCCAGCTCGACGGCCTGGCGCGACTTTATCACGCCGCCGAAGAACGGCCCGATTTCGACACGCTGGCCGACCTCGTGGCCGAACGTGCCAGCGAAGCCTTCAGCCGCAAGGCCCCGGCGCCCGTGGCCATGTTCGGACCGGAAAGTCTGAAGAGCATCGAGGATCGGCTGACCGGGCTCATCAAGTCGGCCGGCAAGACGCCCGACTATGAGCAACTGGCCGAACTCGTCGCGACCCGCACCTCGGAAGCCATCCGGACACCTGCTGCAAACGGGCTCAGCGACGAAAACATGGCCGTGCTCGAAAAGCGCATGGCAGCGCTGTTCAACACTGCGGGCAAGGATACGGCCGAGCGCCTGACCCGGCTTGAAGCTGCACTTTCCGGCAAGGCGGCTCCCGCCCCGATGCCGGCCCCTGCTGCTGCCCGGCTCGCCGCCAGCAACGCCGATGCCGCAGCCGGGCAGTTTGCCCAGGCGCTGCGCGGCGAGGAACCGGCAGGCAATCGCCTCGACGCCATCCTGGCCGGCCTCAGCGACGGGCAGCGCGACGCCATGCCCGCCAATCCCGCCGATGAAGCGCCGCTGGTCGATCCCGGCTTCCCCGAAAAGGCGCCGGTGCGCACGGCCCTCAATGGCAAGGCAGCACCGGTTCAGCCGGCCCGCCCAGCGGTCGAAAAGCCTGCCGCGCCGGTTTTCGATCCGGGCCAGGCCGAGCGCCCGCCGCGCCCGCTGTCGAGCTTTGCCGATAGCGGCAGCGATCCGTTTGCTCCTGCGCCCCGCGCCGCCGAGACGCCGGCCGAAGTGGCGCCGACCCATTCGAGCACCAGCACTTTCGTTGCTGCCGCAAGGCGTGCGCAGCGGGCCAAGCAGGAAGAAAGCCAGGCCGCCGACAATTCATCCATCATCGCGCGGGCGCTTTCCCGGGTGCGCCCGAAGAAGGACGCAGAAGCCGAAGCGCCCGAGGCAAAGCCGTCCAAGGCCGCCCCTGCTTCCAAGCCGGCTGCCCCTCTTAAGGCCGAACGCCGGCCGCGCAAGGCGGAAAAGCCCACCCCTGCGGTGGCGCCGGAACCCGTGGCGCCGCGCCTGCCAGGCAGCGACGACGCCCGTCCGAGTTTCCTCACCCGCAATCGCCGTCCGCTCCTGCTGGCCGCCACCCTCCTGGCCGTTTCCATGCTGGCGCTCAACCTCGTTATGCAACGCATGACCCCGGCCACGCCGCCCGCCGCCTCGGCGTCGGTGCCCGCCGAGACGACCAATCCGCCGCCATCCGATGACCAGTCGTCGGTGGTGCCGCCGCGCGTCATCGACATGGTCGATGTGACCTCGACGGGGTCGATCAACCCGGGCGAGCCGATGAGCTTTGGCCAGTCGACCACGCTTGCGACCGCAACGCCCATGCCGCCCACCTTGCAGACGGCCGGCGGCCGAATTGCGCTCGCATCGTCCACCGACGCGCAGGCCGCGCCGGAAACGACGGGTTCGATCGCAGCGCCGGTTCCCGGTGCCGATGCTATCGCCGAGACGTTCGACCTGCCGCCCGAGGCCGTCGGCGCGCTGGAGCTGCGCGAAGCGGCAGCCGCCGGCAATGTGCAGGCGCAGTTCGAAGTTGCGGCGATCTACACCGAAGGCCAGGCCATCGAGAAAGACCTGGTGGAAGCCGCCCGCTGGTATGAGCGCTCCGCCTCGCAGGGTTTCGTGCCGGCGCAGTATCGCCTGGGCAACCTCTATGAAATGGGCTCGGGCGTGGAAAAGGACCTCGAACAGGCCCGGCTCTGGTATCAGCGCGCTGCCGAGAGCGGCAACCGCATGGCCATGCACAATCTCGCGGCGCTCTATGCCGGCGGGGAAATGGGCGAGCAGCAGTTCGACCTCGCCGCCGAATGGTTTGCCCGCGCTGCCGCCCACGGCATGACCGACAGCCAGTTCAACCTCGGCATGCTCTATGCCCGGGGGCTCGGGGTCGAGCAGGATTTCGAGCAGTCCTTCAAGTGGTTCTCGCTGGCGGCCGCCAATGGCGACCAGGACGCGGCCAAGGCACGCGACGACATTGCCAAGTCGCTGTCGGCGGAAGCCGTGAGCCGGCTTGAGGACGAACTGGCGGCCTGGAGGCTGCAGCCCGTGGACCTAGCGGCGAACTTCGCGCCGATCGGTACCTGGTCGCCCGCTTTCGACCCCGGCGCGGCTATTGCCAGCGGCGACGTGATCAAGCGCGTGCAGCAGGCCCTGACCAAGCTCGGCTTCGACGTGGGGACCCCCGACGGCGTCGCCGGACCCAAGACGCAGGAGGCCATCAAGGCCTTCGAGCGGGCCACCGGCATGAGCGAGATGGGTGTGATCAATCCGCGCCTGCTCGCCGTCTTGGGCAGCCAGCCGGTCTGATCCCGGCCGACTCTTGTCGGTCCGGCCCCGGCCGGCATTCGGCATCAACCTTTGACATCGTCATGGCCCGGACGTAAGCCCGGGCCATATTCTTTTGCCGCACTTGCGTGCCTTACCTATTGTTGACGGACCATCCCTTAGGATGGCCCCTGCAACGTTTCTTACGGGACCTGAAGATCTTGCAGATCTATCTGCCGATCGCCGAGCTTTCCGTGAACCTCTTCTTTCTCGTGGGGATCGGAGGGGCCGTCGGCTTTTTGTCGGGCCTGTTCGGCGTCGGCGGCGGCTTCCTTTTGACCCCGCTGCTGATCTTTTCAGGTGTGCCGACCGCCGTGGCCGTCGCCTCGGTCACCGGTCAGGTGGTGGCCGCATCCACTTCCGGCGCGCTCAGCCATTACCGGCGCGGCGGCGTCGACCTGCACCTGGCCATGTATCTCGTGCTTTCGGGCGTGCTGGGGGCTTTTGGCGGCGTGGCCGCTTTCGACCTCCTGCGCGATGTGGGACAGCTCGACCTCGTCATCTCGCTGGGCTTTTTGGTGCTGCTCGGTTCGGTCGGCATCCTGATGCTGCAGGAATCGGTGCGGGCGCTACTCAAGCGGCGGCAGGGCATCGTGGTGCGCGAGCGCCTGCCCAACCAGCATAGCTGGATCCATGGCCTGCCGCTGCGCGTGCGCTTCAAGAAGAGCCGGCTCTATATCAGCGTGTTGCCGGTGCTGATCATCGGTCTCTTCATCGGCTTTGTCGGCTCGCTGCTCGGCATTGGCGGCGGCTTCATCATGGTGCCCGCGCTGGTCTACCTGCTGCGCGTGCCCGGGTCGGTGGTCATCGGCACCTCGCTGGCGCAGGTGGTGGCGATGATGGCTGCAACGACCGTGCTCCATGCCGTGCAGAGCCAGAGCGTCGACATTCTCCTCGCCTTCTGCCTGATGGTGGGTGGCGTGGCCGGCGCCCAGTTCGGCGCGGCGGCGGGCAAGCATCTGCGCGGCGAACAGTTGCGGGGCCTCTTGGCGCTGCTGGTGCTGGCCGTGGCCATCCGCTTCGGTCTGTCCCTCGTGCTGACCCCGAACGACGTCTTCTCCATGGCGGTGAGCGGGTAAGCGCCATGAACCGCATTGTCGTCGCTTTTGTTATTCTGCTCTTCAGCCTGATCCCGGCGGCGGCCGAGCGGCTGATTTCCGGCATCTCGACCGACACCGTGCAGATCACTTCGAGCTTCGACGGTGAGCGGATGACCTTTTACGGCACGATCGCTCCGGATGCCGGCGCGGAGCAACGCTATGTGGAGGGCCCCTATCACGCCGTCATCGTGGTCATGGGCCCGACGCAGGATCGCGTGGCGCGCAAGAAGACGCGTAATTTCGGCATCTGGCTCAATACCGAACAGGTCGAGTTCCAGGGCTTTCCGAGCTATTTCCACGTCCTCTCCAGCGCACGGCTCGATGACATTACCGACGTCAACACGCTGACCACCAATTTCATTCTGCCCGAATCCCATGCCATCTCGCCCAATCCGGCCGGCTGGTGGCAGACCCTGACCTTCGGGCGCGAACTGATCCGCCTGATGTCGCAGGAAGGGCTGTTCGGCGTGCAGGAAACCGGGGTGAATTTTCACTCGGACACGTTCTATTCCGCGCAGTTGATCCTGCCCAGCAATGCGCCCCCCGGCCCCTATATCGCCCAGACTTATCTGTTCAGGGATGGCGAAATCATCGCCCGCAAGTCCGACGGCTTCGCGGTGCGCAAGATAGGCTTCGAGCGCTTCCTAGCTCTCGCTTCGACGCAGTCGCCGCTGCTCTATGGCTTGGCCTGCGTCGTCCTGGCGCTGTTCACCGGCTGGCTGGGCGGCGTGATGTTCAGACGGTAGGTACTTTTCTCCTCCCCATTGGGGAGAGGAATAAGTAGCTTCAGCCCCCGACCAACCTCTTCACCGGAACGGGATAGGCACGGTCGCTTCCGAGCATGGTCACTTCCAGCGCCGGCCAGTGAAACAGGCCGAAAAACGCCTGCGACAGGATGTTGAGCGCGCCGGTCGAACTGCCATAGGCCGGCAGAATCAGGAGCCGGCTGTCGTGCACGAAGCAGGGTTTTCGCGTCGTGCGGCCATCCATGGCGATCCGCGCGGCCGGATGCAGATGCCCCGCGACAAGGCCGGTCTGGCCCTTCTTGGGCTCGTGGGTCAGAAACAGGCCTTCGAGTTCCAGCTCCGGCAGGCAGGTGCCACCGATGGCATGGGGCACCGGATCGTGATTGCCTGATAGCCAGATGCATTCAACCGCATCGGTCATGGAATCGAGCCGCATGCGATCGGCCGGTGTCAGCAGGCCGGCCGAGTCCGGACGGTGAAAACTGTCGCCCAGCGCGATGAGGCGCTTGGCGCCGGTGCGCCTGAGGTCGGTTTCGAGCCGCGTCAGCGTCATCGCCGTATCATAGGGCGGCAGCATCTGTCCGCGACGGGCAAAGCTCGCCATCTTTTCCAGATGCAGGTCGGCGACGAGCAGAGTTTCGCGCGCGCGCCAGAACAGCGCGCCCGAGGGCAAAGGCTCGAAATTGTGACCGGCGAAACGAAGCAAGACGGTGTCCGGAATGGGATCGGCCTGGACGGCGACGCTGTTCATATAGTTTTTCGTACCCAAACCGAAAGGGAGCGTGTGATCACCCTCCCGTTGCTTCGCGGAGCAATTCCTCTGCCGCATCAGCCATAGCTGATTCCCGCGCCTCGCCAAAAACCGGCTCCTTGCCGATATCAAGGAGGATGGGCACGGCGAGCGGGGAGACCTGCGGCAGCGGCTTGTGGACGATGTGGTGGCGGATGCGGGAGAGCATGTGCCCGAGGCGCTCGATATCGAGGAGGCCGCGAGCGGCATCGCGGCGGGTCGCCTCGATGAGGATATGATCGGGCTCGTGCTGGTAGAGCACGTCATAGATGATGTCGCTGCTCATGGTGATCTGCCTTCCGGACTTTTCCTTGCCCGGATGGCGGCGTTCGATGAGGCCGGCAATGATGGCGCAATTGCGGAATGTGCGCTTCATCAGCGCCGACTCATCGAGCCAGGATTCAAGATCGTCGCCCAGCATGTCCTCGTCGAAGAGTTCGTCGAGCGAGAGCCGGCCGGTGCGGATCAACCCTGAAAGATCGCCCAGCCCCCAGACGGCCAGGGCATATTCGGAGGCGACAAAACCCAGCGGCCTTGCCCGCATGCGTTCGAGCCGGCGGGTGAGCAACATGCCCAGGGTCTGGTGCGCGAGCCGCCCCTCGAAGGGATAGCAGACCATGAAATTGGTTGAGCCGCGTGGAAAGGTCTCGACCAGGAGGCTATCGCGGCGCGGCAGCACCGAAAGATCCCGCTGCAGGCGCAGCCAGTCGGCCACCTGGTCGGGCATGGCGCCCCATTCGTCGGGACTGTCCATGATGCGACGCACCCGTTCCGCCAGATAGGTCGAGAGCGGGAACTTGCCACCCATATAGGAGGGAATTTTCGGGTCCTTGGCGAAAGCGCGCGACACGAAGGCCTCATTCTCCTTCATGCCCTCGAAGGCGACGATTTCACCACCGAACATGAAGGTGTCGCCGATGGCCAGCGTGCCGAAGAAGTATTCTTCCATTTCGCCCAGCACCCGCCCGCCGGCGCCGATGGGGCCGGTGGTGCGGCCGGACTTTTGGCCGCGCGCCCGCACCAGCCGCACCCGCACCATGGGCTCCTCGATGATGGTGCCGATATTGAGCCGGTATTGCTGGGCGACGGCGGGATGGGAGATGCGCCACTTGCCGTCTTCCATCTGCCTCAAACGGGCGTAGCGCTCGTAGGCCCGCAGGGCGTAACCGCCGGTGGCGACAAAATCGAGCACCTTGTCGAATTTTTCGCGGCTGAGATCGCGATAGGGCCAGGCCCTGATCACCTCTGCATACAGGTCTTCGGCGAGGAAAGCGTCGGCGCAGGCCATGCCGAGGACGTGCTGGGCCAGGACGTCATAGCCGCCCGGCTGCGGATCCTCGCTGTCCTGGTGGCCTTCGGACACCGCCTCCACCGCCGCCTCGCATTCGAGCACTTCGAAACGGTTGGAGGGGACAAGCAGGGCCCTCGACGGTTCATCGAGCCGGTGGTTGGCACGGCCAATGCGCTGCAGCATGCGCGAGGACCCCTTGGGCGCCCCGACCTGTACGACGAGGTCGACATCGCCCCAGTCGATGCCCAGATCGAGCGTCGAGGTGCAGACCACGGCCTTGAGCTTGCCCGAGCCCATGGCCGCCTCGACCTTGCGCCGCTGTTCCACCGACAGCGAACCGTGATGCAGGGCAATGGGCAGCATTTCATCGTTGATGTTCCAGAGCCCCTGGAACAGCAGCTCGGCCTGCGAGCGAGTATTGACGAAAAGCAGCGTGGTCTTGTGCCGCTTGATGGTCTCGTAGAGTTCGCGATGTGCATAGACCGCCGAATGCCCGGCCCAGGGCAGGCGCTCTTCGGTCTCGAGAATGCTCAGTTCCGGCGGCGCGCCGCCCACCATATGCAGCAGATCGGTTTCGCGCCCCGGATGCGGTTGGGCGATCCAGTCGCGCAGGAGGTCCGGCCGGGCAACGGTGGCCGAAAGCGCGGTGATGCGCATGTCGGGGGCCAGTCTTGCCAGCCGCGCGAGGCCCAGGGACAGGAGATCGCCGCGCTTCGAGGTCACCAGAGCATGCAGTTCGTCGAGCACGACGCGCCGCAAGGTGGCGAACATCAGCTCGGCCTGCGGATGCGAAATCAGCAGGGCGAGCTGTTCGGGCGTCGTCAGTAACACATGCGGTGGTTTCACCCGCTGCCGGGCGCGTTTGGAGGCCGGCGTGTCGCCGGTGCGGGCCTCGACCCGGATGGGCAGGCGCATTTCGGAAATCGGCGTCGACAGATTGCGCTCGACGTCGACCGCCAGCGCCTTGAGCGGGGAAATGTAGAGGGTGTGGAGGCCCTCGAAGTCGCCATCGACGAGATCGGTCAGGGTGGGCAGGAAGCCGGCCAGCGTCTTGCCGGCGCCGGTCGGGGCGATCAGCAATTGGCTGGCGCCGGACTGGTAGGAACCCAGCACATCGAGCTGATGCTGCCGCGGCGCCCAGCCGCGCGAGGCGAACCAGTCGGCGATGACGGGCGGAAGGGAGGGGGTCATGCTGGCCCCGATGGTCGCGCGAAAATACCCCCACCCTGCTTCGCGACGGACCTGGCAGTCGCCAAGTCCTGCTCAGCTTCCCTCCCCACAAGGGGGAGGGAAAGGAAGGAGCCGAAGCCTTTCGGTATCCGCGCTTCTGCAACCTGCGTCTCCCTCCCCCTTGTGGGGAGGGAATGAGGGTGGGGGTTTTGGCGCACACGGAAAAGAGACACGTTGAACCTTCTGCAAATCGCCTCGAACCCTATATGATGGCCGAGACGGTGCCAAACAGAGCGAAGCAATGACAGAAGAGATGCGACCCCCAACCCGTTCCAGTTTCGAGCGGTTCGCAGGCGGCAAGCCGGTATCGGTACTGGTCAAGCTGGTGCTCCTGTCGCTGCTCGTGGGTTTCGTCATGGTCATGTTCGGCTTCGATGCGGCCGACCTTGTTCGCGGCGCGTTGGACCTCGTGCGCGAAACCATCCGCGATGGCGCGGGCCTCTTCAGGCAGGTGAGCGTCTATATCCTCACCGGCGCCGCAGTGGTCGTGCCGATCTGGCTGGTGCTGCGCCTCCTGCGCCCGCGCTGATGCCCGAAACACTTGCCCTGACGCCGCAACAGGCGCTGTCGCGCCTCGTGCCGCATATTCTCGAAATGGAAAGCGCGGCCGGCGGGCAGCGCATCGCCATCGGCATTGCCGGTGGCCCAGGGGCCGGCAAGTCGACATTGGCGGCCGAACTCGTCACCATGCTCAATGCGGTCAAACCCGGCAGCGCCGCGCTCGTGCCCATGGACGGCTTCCACATGAAGCATGCCAAGATCGAGGCCATGGGCGAGGTGGACCGCAAAGGGGCGCCGCATACATTCGAGGGCGCAGCATTCGTCAGCTTCCTCCATCATCTCAAGCACGCGACCGCACCGGTCAGCGGGCCCGGCTATAGCCGCAAGATCGAGGATACCGTCGCTGATGCCTTTACCGTCGCGCCCGATGTCAGGGTGCTGGTGGTGGAAGGCAATTACCTGCTGCTCACGCAGGGGCCATGGGCCGGAGTGAAGGCGCTGCTCGACTATACCGTCTTCATCCACGTACCACGCGATCTGGTGCGGGCCCGCCTGCTGCGGCGCCATGGCGAGGAAGGGCTCTTCACCGAGGAGCGCAACCGCGCCCATGTCGAGCGCAACGACCTGCCCAATTACGACCTCGTCGACCAGTCGCGCGAGGGAGCAGATGTGGTGTTCGCGCTTGAGGTTGAGCGGTAGGCCCCCACCCTTGATCCCTCCCCACAAGGGGGAGGCAGACGATGAACACTGAGGGTTCGGCCCTGCGCCTCCCTCCCCCTTGTGGGGAGGGATTGAGGGTGGGGGTTCCCAAGTTTCGATGCGATGCTAATAAGCATCGTCGATCCTTCGAGCTCACCATGACCACCCGTCCCCAGCATCCGTTCGACGTCCGCCATGCCGACGTCTGGAAGATCGCCCTGCCCGCCTCCGTTGCCTTCATCACCGAACCCATGGTGGGGCTCGTGGACATCACCGTGGTCGGGCGGCTCGGTGATGCGGCAATGCTCGGTGGGCTGGTGCTGGGCGCGCTGGTTTTCGACGTCCTGTTCTCGCTCGCTTATTTTCTCCGCATCGGCACGGCCGGTCTCGTCGCCCAGTCGGTTGGCGCCCGCGATGCGCGCAATGGCCTCCTTCATGTCAGCCGGGCGCTGATCCTGGGTGTCATCATCGGCCTCCTGATGATCCTTCTTGCCGTGCCCATCTTCTGGGCCTGCGAAGCCGTGCTGGCGCCCGCGCCCGGGGTCAGCGCGGCGCTGGCCGACTATTATTTCATCCGCATCTGGTCGGCGCCGTTCTCGCTGATCAACTATGCCCTGCTCGGCTGGTTCTACGGCCGGGCGGAAGCGCGCACCGGCATGATGCTGCAATTGCTGCTGCATCTCATCGACATCGCCCTGTCCATCTGGTTCGTCCACGGCCTCGGCTGGGGCGTGCCCGGCGCGGCCTGGGGTACGGTGATCGGCCAGGCCGTGGCGGCGGGCGTCGGCCTTATCATCCTGTTGCGCAGCCAGGGCGGGTTCGCCGGCTTTGCGGCACGCTTCGCGCCGGGTGCCCTGGGAGATGGCGCCGCGATCCGGCGCATGTTCGGCCTGAGCCGCGACCTGATGATCCGTTCCATCGCGCTGATGGGCGCCTATGCCTGGTTTGCCGCGCAAGGCTCGCGCATGGGCGAGGTGGCGCTGGCCGCCAATGCGCTGCTGCTCAATCTGCTGATGGTTGTCGGCTTTTTTCTCGACGGCATCGCCCAGGCGGGCGAACAGCTCACCGGCAAGGCGGTCGGTGCCAATTGGCGGCCGGCTTTCGATCGGGCCTATGGGCTGTCGCTGCTGTGGGGGCTGATCATCTCGGTATGCCTGGGAGTGGTCTTCTACCTCGCCGGACCCGCCCTGATCGGCTTCATGAGCACCAATGAAGCCGTGCGCCAATATGCACTCGACTACCTGCCGCTGGCGGCGCTCTGCTCGCTGACCTTCATGCCGGCCGTGGTGCATGACGGCATTCTCATTGGCACGACGCAGAATGTGCTGATGCGCAACGGCATGGTCGCCTCGCTGCCGGTTTTCCTCGGCGCGGCGCTGCTCCTGCAGCCGCTTTGGGGCAATTGGGGCCTCTGGGCCGCGTTGCACCTGTGGTTCCTGACGCGCGGAGTGATCTACTGGTGGGCGCTTGGGCAGCGCAAGGCGGGGCTATTCAGCCCGACCTGAGCTCCAGTCGTCGACCCTGCTGCCCACCAGCTCGGCAATGTTGGTCTTGCCGGCCGCGCGCACGCCGGCAACGAGGCCGCGCTTGATGCGATCGAGCAGGTCGAGGCCGCCGAAGACCAGCGCCGAATAGAGCTGGATGGCATTGGCGCCGGCCTCGAACTTGGCGAGCGCCGATTGCGGGGAGTGGATGCCGCCGACACCCACGAGCGGCAGCGTGCCGACACGCTGGCGCATCTGCGCCAGGCGCTGAGTGGAGAGCGCGAAGAGCGGCTTGCCCGAGAGCCCGCCCGTCTCGGTGGCGTTTTCCATGCCGGCGACAGGATCGCGCGAAATCGTGGTGTTGGAAACGATCAGGCCATCGAGGTCGGTGTCGAGAATGACCCGCGCCACGGCGTCCATGCCTGCCTCATCGAGATCGGGCGCGATCTTCAACAGCACCGGCACGCGCGTCCTGGCCTTGGCGCGGGCGGTGAGCACTTCGCCGAGCAGGCGACGCAGCGCTTCGTCGGCCTGAAGGTTCCGCAGGCCCGGCGTATTGGGCGAGGAGATGTTGACGGTGAGATAGTCGGCGAGATCAGCGAAGCGCTGGACGCCCAGCACATAGTCGGCGACGAAATCCTCGCTGTCCTTGTTGGCGCCGATATTGACGCCCAGAGCGGCCGGAACGCGCAGCCCCTTCAAGCGCTCGAAGGCCGCATTATGCCCCTCATTGTTGAAGCCCATGCGGTTGATGACGCCATCGGCCCCGGCAATGCGGAAAAGGCGCGGCTTGGCATTGCCCGCCTGCGGGCGCGGGGTGACGGTGCCGATCTCGACCATGCCGAAGCCCATCAGCGCGAGCGGGCGCGGCACTTCGGCATTCTTGTCGAAGCCCGCTGCCATGCCCACGGGGTTTTTGAGCTCGAGACCGCAGAGGCTCGTCGCCAGTTCCGGGGGATCGGCGTATTCCTGCTGCGGGGCCAGGCCCAGCCGCAGAGCCGTGATGGTGGCGCCATGGGCGGTTTCGGCGTCCATGCGCAGCAGCGTGTCGCGGGTGAGGCTGGCAAGGCCGGCATTGCGCAGGAGGGGCGAGAAGGCGGAAAGGATCATCGGACAGTCTCCGGCAGGTCGCAGTGCCCTTCGGCATCGACGCTTGTCTCCGCCTCCCATTCCACGAGGCCGAGGTCCAGCGGGCCGCCATAAAGATGCGGAAAGAGCTGGCCACCCCGCGATGGCTCCCAGACGAGGCTGTCACCCAGAGGCGCGGTCGGCACGGCCAGCAGCACCAGATCGGCCTGATCCTTGAAATGCAAGCGCAGGGTCTCGGGCAGTTGCGCGGCGGTCGAAAAATGCATGTAGCCGTCCGCCAGGTCGATCGGCATGCCGGCATAGTGGCCGGCCAGACGCGCCGGTGCGAGACTGGCGCCGGTGGCGATCTTGTAGATGAGCCGGGGCAAATCGGACATGGTCGGCACCCTTTTGGAAGGCAGAGGGGATCGGTGCCGGGGTAATGCGGAACTGCCCGCTTTACAAGCGGGATCAGCAGGCCTATTTTAGGATTGTTTTCCGCAATAAGACATAATTCCTTTCAGGTCTTGCCATGCTTTCACATCGGGCCATCTGGGACGGCATCGACTCGCTGGCGCGACGCCAGGGGGTCTCGGTATCCGCTCTGGCCAAGCTCGCTGGGCTCGACGCCACTGCCTTCAACGTCTCCAAGCGCGTCAGCCGCGATGGACGCGAGCGCTGGCCCTCCACGGAAAGCATTGCCAAGATACTCGAGGCCACAGGCGAGAATTTCGACAGCTTCCTGTCCGGCACCGGCGCCTTTCTGTCCATGCCCAGCGGATTTTCCGAGCCTGCGGGCGATCTGCGCAACATCCCGCTCCTCGGTCTGGCGCAGGCCGGCAGCGGCGGCTTTTTCGATCATGCCGGCTTTCCGGTTGGCCATGGCTGGGATGAAGTGGCGCTGCCGACGCCCGACGACAATGGCATTTATGCGCTGGAAATCTCCGGCGACAGCATGGAGCCGCTCTATCGCGAGGGCGACCGCATCGTCGTCTCCCCCACCGAGCAGGTGCGGCGCGGCGACCGCGTCGTCGTCAAGACCCGCGAGGGCGAGGTGATGGCCAAGATCCTGTTTCGCCAGACGGCGCGGCAGATTGAGCTGCATTCGATCAATCCGGCCTATGATCCGCGCATTCTCGACATTGTCGATGTGGAGTGGATGGCCCGCATCATCTGGGCCAGCCAGTGAGGATCGCGCCCGCCGTCGCATCCGACGCCGCCGATTGGGTTGCGATGCGCACCGCGCTGTGGCCCGATGGCGGCAATGGCGCGCATGCCGCGGACATCGCGCGCGTTCTGGCCGATCCGGGCGACACGCTGAACCTCGTCGCGCGGAGCGACGGGAACAAGGCGCTCGGCTTTCTGGAGGCCAGCCTCCGGCACGACTATGTCGAAGGCTGCAAGACTTCGCCGGTGGCGTTTCTCGAGGGCATTTTCGTTTGGCCGGAGGCGCGTGGCACGGGCGTGGCCGGCGCCATGGTGGCCCATGCCGAAGACTGGGGCCGACAGCGCGGATGCACCGAATTCGCCTCGGACGCAGCCCTCGACAATCTCGCCAGTCACAGCATGCACACGGCGCTGGGCTTCGCGGAAACCCGGCGGGTCGTCTATTTCAAAAAGGCCCTGTGAAGCGGCTCAAGCGTAGTCGGAGCAACTCGTATTATTGTTTTACAATAATTGTTATTGCAGAACGATAATTTCTGTGTGATCAATCCGATGCAGATCGGAGGGTTGAAATGGTCACTGGCTCAGAAGCGCAAGGCGGCGGGATGAAGGCGATGGATGTCGCGCCGCGCATGGGGTTGCTGTTCAACGGCCTTGCGATCGGATCAGTTACGTTGGCCACGCTGCTGCCCATCGTCTCGGTGACTTACTGGCTGCTTGTCGATCCGGGCGAGGCGCGACAGGCAGTGGGCCTGCCACCAGAACTATTGCCCGACATCGCCATGGGGCAGCGGCTCGCGGCCGCGGTGGTCGCTCTTGTCATCTGCCTCCCTATGGCCTGGGGATTTGCCCGCCTGCGGACATGTCTGGCCAACTTTGCCGCCGGTCGCCCCTTCACGGTCGAGGGCATAGCAGGCCTCCGCGACTTCGCTCTGGGCGGGATGCTCGCGGCCCTGGCGCAACTGTTAGGGCACACGGCGATGGGCCTTGTGCTCACCTGGACTGCCGCCCCCGGACACCGCCAGCTCGTCCTGCGCATCGACAGCGACATGCTGCTGCTCGCCATGTTTGCCGGCACAGTCGCCGCGCTCGCATGGGCCATGGAAAAAGCCGCGGCCTTGGCCGAAGAAAACAGCCAGTTCATCTGATGGCGATCAGGGTCAATCTCGGCGTCGTCCTGGCGCAGCGCAATGTGAAGTCCAAGGACCTCGCCGAATATATCGGCATCACCGAGGCCAATCTCAGCCTTCTCAAACAAGGCAAGGTCAAGGGCATCCGCTTCGATACGCTCGAAGCCATCTGCCGCTATCTCGACTGCCAGCCCGGGGACGTCCTCGTCTTCGAGGATGATCCGCCAGCGGCGGTCTAGGCTTTTTCACCCAAGGAGACATGACATGCGGTTCCTCACCGGCGCCGTCGCGATGACGCTTGCCTTCATCACGGCGACTACGGCCATGGCCGAAACGCTGCTGCGCGGCGATGGCAGCCCTATCCACTATCACTTTGATCGCCCGGACGGTCCGGTCGAGGGCCTCATTCTCATTGCCCAGGGCTCGGGATGTGCGGCAGCGGCCGACAATGCTTCGCTGGCTGCGGTGCGCGACGCCTTTGCTGGTTATGCGGCGGTGACTGTGGAGAAATCCGGCGTGACGCCCGAGGCCGGCATCGTCGACGGCTTTGCCGACTGCCCGGCTGCCTTCCACGAGACCTATACGCTGACGCAGCGGGTGGAGGACTACCGGACGGTGCTCGCCCATGTGCGGCAGGACGAGGAGCTGGCAGGACCAAAGCTGGTGCTGTTCGGCGGCTCCGAGGGTGGCCTGGCTGTGGCGCAGCTCGCCGCCACCGAGGAGCCTTACGCCACGATCATCCTGTCATCGGCCACCGGCATGACCCTCGAGGAGATCATCCTCATGACCCTGCCGCCGGAGGGCCAGGTTGCAGTATCCGCCGGGTTCGACGCCGCGAGGGCAGATCCCGAGGGCAGCGCCATCTTCGCCGGCTCGTCGCACCGATTCTGGGCCGACATCCTTGATCAGCGTGCCCTCGACGCCATGCTCATCAGCACAGCGCCGTTCCTGCTCATCCAGGGCGGGCTCGACACGTCCAGCCCGCCGGCGGCATCGCGCCCCACCCTCGATGCCTATGCCAAGGCCGGCGCCTGCGGCCTCACCTATTGGGAATTTCCGGGCCTCGACCACGGCATGCTGACGCCGGCCGGCAAGTCCCGGCTGGACGATGTGTTGAGCCTGGCCGCGCAATGGGTCGAGCAGCCGATGACCAGCTGCTGAACCAGATCAGCGCTGCGCCGACGCCTGAAGCTCGCCGGCCAGCGCCCTTGCGATCAGCCGGCGGGTGTTTTCCACGCCATAGAGCGCGGCGAAGGAACCAAAACGCGGGCCGCGCTCCTGGCCAATCAACACCTGGTAGAGCATCTGGAAGAAGTCGCCCGAGACACCAGGACCGCCATTCGGTCCCTGCTTGGAGTGATCCTGATAGCGCTCGATGCCGCGCGCGACATCAAGGGCAGCATTCTGGATGTCCTCGTTGCTGGCCTCGGCCGGCAGCTTGCCGAACGTCTCCGACAGGGCTTCGAGCGCGGCGCGTTCGACCTCGTCGGGGGCGCGATAGTTCTTCTGCACGAAATCGCGGAAGTAGCGCATGGCATAGCCGACCAGCGCATCGAGATGCGGATGGGTCTTGGCCGAAACGCCCGGCGCATAGGCCGAGATATAGCCCCACATGACTTCCGGCGTTTCCGGATTGGAGGCCGTGGCCAGGTTGAGGAGCAGGCCGAACGTCACCGGCATGTCGACCTGGGGCACATTGCCGTAGTGGACATGGAAGGCCGGGTTTTCGAGGCGCTGCGCTGCGTCCTGGCGTTCGTATGCGGCGACAAAGGAGAAATACTCGTCCACGGCGCGCGGGATGACGTCGAAATGCAGGCGCTTGGCGACGCGCGGCTTCTGGAACATGTAGAGCCCGAGGCTCTCGGTCGGCGCATAGGTCAGCCATTCGTCGATGGTCAGGCCATTGCCCTTCGACTTCGAAATTTTTTGGCCTTCGGCGTCGAGGAACAGTTCATAGACATAGTGCTCGGGCGGGGTGCCGCCGAGGATCGCGCAGATCTTGTCGTAGAGGTGCTGGTTGGTCTGGTGGTCCTTGCCGAACATCTCGAAATCGACGCCGAGCGCGGCCCAGCGCATGCCGAAGTCGGGCTTCCACTGCAGCTTCACATGGCCGCCGGTGACCGGCACGGTGGTGTCGTGGCCATCCTCGTCCTCGAAGGTCACCGTGCCGTCCTTGGCATTGACTTCCTTCATCGGCACATAGAGCACGCGGCCGGAAATCGGAGAGATCGGCAGGAAGGGCGAATAAGTTGCCTGCCGCTCGGGCCCGAGGGTGGGCAGCATCACGTCCATGATCGCCTGGTAGCGCTCGGCGGCCAGGCGCAGCACGGTGTCGAACTGGCCGGTCTTGTAATAGTCGGTGGCGCTGGCGAACTCGTAGTCGAAGCCAAAAGTGTCGAGGAAGCGGCGCAGCATGGCGTTGTTATGCTCGCCGAAGCTCGCATATTCGTTGGTCCAGGGATCGGGGACCGAAGTCAGCGGCTTTTGCAGATGCGGCTCCATCGCCTCCTTGGAGGGGACGGTGTCGGGGATCTTGCGCATCCCGTCCATGTCGTCCGAGAAGCACAAAAGGCGCGTCGGGATCTGGTCGCGCGTGAGCAGGCGGAAGGCCGTGCGCACCATGGTGGTGCGCGCGACTTCGCCGAAGGTGCCGATATGCGGCAGGCCCGAGGGACCATAGCCGGTCTCGAACAGGGCCTCGCCCTTGCCCGACTTTTCCAGGCGTTTGACCAGCTTGCGCGCTTCTTCGAAGGGCCAGGCGCGCGCCGTCTGGGCGGGCGCGAAGAAATCGGGGTCAAGTTCGGGCAAAGCGGCAGGCGACACGGGGCAGCGGCCTTTCGGGATCGACGGGAAAAGACGGAGCCCGGTCATTGCACCGGAACCGGGCGAACGTCAATGTCGCAGGTGGTTGCGCACGGCGGTGGGAGCGCCTAGTTCTTTGGCTCTGTTGCAACTTTGGAATGCCAAGATGACCAGTGCGCAAGATGCCCTTATCCACCTGATGATCGTGGCTGCTTCCTCGGACAGCGCCATGAGCGAAAAGGAGCTCAAGCGCATCACAGCCCTGATCGACCGCCTGCCGGTTTTCGAGAGCTTCGACAGGTCGCGCCTCGAGGAGGTCGCCAATGCCTGCGCCGACCTGCTCAACGGCCCCGACGGCCTCGACCGCGTGGTGGGCGAAGCCGTGGCCGCGCTGCCGCCCAAGCTACAGGACACGGCCTACGCGCTGGCCGTCGAAGTAACGGCGGTGGACCTGCATCTGGAACAGGAAGAACTGCGCTTCCTCGAAATGCTGCGCGACCATCTCAGCCTTGATCGCCTGACCACCGCGGCCATCGAAGTCGCCGCCCGCGCCCGGCACCGCCGCCTGCCCGCCTGAGCCCGCGTCCGGCATGGAGACCGCCCTCTACCTGCCCGTCAAAGCCTTCCTCGAAGCGGCCGGCTATGAGGTCAAGGGCGAGATCGGCGGTTGCGACCTCGTCGGCATCAGCCGGACCGATCCGCCAGTCATCGTCGTCTGCGAACTCAAGCTCAGCTTCAATCTCGAGCTGATCCTCCAGGCTGTCGACCGCGCAACCGTGGCCGATGAAGTGTGGATCGCCGCACGCATTTCAGCCACTGGCCGGGGCCGGGAGGCCGACAAGCGCTATCGCCAGCTCTGCCGGCGGCTCGGCATCGGCATGCTTGGCGTCACCGACACGGGCGTGGTCAGCGTCATCGTCAGTTCCGTTTCGCCGATGCCGCGCACCAATCCCAAGCGGCGCTCTCGCCTTGTGCGCGAACATCAACGGCGGCAGGGTGACCCGGCGCTTGGCGGCAGTACCCGCATTCCGATCATGACTGCCTATCGCCAGCAGGCGCTGATCTGCGCCCAAGCCCTGCTCGATGGCCCCCTGCGGCCGCGCGACATGCGGTCGGCGGCTCCCGACGCGGGCAAGATCCTGCTGGGCAATGTCTATGGCTGGTTCGAGCGGGTCCGCCCCGGGGTCTATCAGCTCACCGAGGCTGGTCGGATCGCAGCGGAGCGGCACCGCCTGCAGACGGCCTGACGAAGCGGCCGAGCAGCACTTTGGTCGCCCAATAGGTGAAGCCGGCAACGGCGCCGCCCAGCGTGATGGGCGAGGAGGCGATGAGGTCGGAAAGGCTGGGAAGGCCGCCGAACCAGACCAGCACCTGCGCTACGAGACTGACGACGATGCCGGCAACGGTATGGGCCAGCCAACCGGTCTTGCCGATGCGGTGCAGCACGGCAATGGCGAGAAGAAACGGCACCAGCCCGACCGCACCCACGAGATAGATGGCGACCCAGATCAGCGGACCATCGATGGCGGGGAGACCCGACATGCGGCCGGCCTGGCTGGTGACGGCATCGGACAAGGCGAACAGCACGAGCACAGATATGGCCGACACGCAGACGGCGACGACATAGCTTGCAAGACCGATGCCGATATCCCGGATGCGCATGACTAGTCCCTCAGTAAAAGCCGACGGGGAACCAGCGCAGGTAGAGTTCGTCGAGAGCGCCGTTTTCCTTCAATCGCACCAGCGCCCAGTCAATGGCATGGCGCACCGGATCGTGGCCGGCTGGCACGGCGATGGTCATGCCTTCGCCAAAAAGGCTTGGCCGGAAATAGGCCCCACCGGCAAAGCCGCAGCAACCAAGGTTTTCATTGAGCCAGAACGAGGCCCGCAAAGCATCGCCGAACCAGGCGTGGATGGAGCCCGACTTGACCGCCTCCATGCCCGATATCTCGCTGTCGAAGCCGACCCGTTCGAGCTCGGGCAGGTAGCGCTCGAGAAACGCCTCGTGGGCGCTGCCGGTCCGCACGCCGATGCGCTGGTCCGCCAATGCCGCAGGGTCGAAGCCTTCCACGTCACCCGCCTGGGTGACGAACCGCCCCGGCAAGGCGAGGTAGGTCGAGGAAAAGTCGAACAGGGCGCCGTTCTCTTCGGTCATGGCAAGCCCGGCGATCAGCGCATCGCCCTGGCTGTCACTAAGGGCATTGGCCGCCTGGTCCCAGGGCCAGGCCTGGATGGTGCAGGCGACATTGACCTCGGCGCAGATGCGCTTGGCGAGATCGATATTGAAGCCGACCAGTTCGCCACCTGTATCCCGGAAATTGAAAGGCGGGAAATCGGCCGTGGTCAGGAAGCGAATGGCCGGGATGGGCGTGAGGCTGGGGAGCATTTCCCGCGCATCGGGGTCGGCATGATAGGGTAGCGGCTGGGCAAAGGCGGGGGTAGCGAAAAGAGCCAGCGCGATTGCGCCGAGCGCGCGGCCCCACCCCACCCTCATTCCCTCCCCATCGAGGGGAGGGAGGCGCAGGGGACGATACCCGTGTTCATCGTCTCCCTCCCCCTTGTGGGGAGGGATCAAGGGTGGGGGTGTTTCACACACGCCGCGGGTCACCATGGCTAGACCTGGTCCAGCCCATACATCAGGTCGGCAATCAGATCATCAGGGTCTTCCAGTCCCACCGACAGGCGCAGGAGGCCCGGGGTGACCCCGGTTTCCAATCGCACCTCTTCGGTCAGGCGCGCATGGGTCGTGGTCCGCGGATGGGTGATCAGCGATTTGGCGTCGCCGAGATTGTTGGAAATGAGGATCACCGCGAGGTTGTCGGAGAGCGCGAAAGCGCCGTCTTGCCCGCCCTTGACGTCGATGGCCAGGAGCGTCGAGCCGCGCGTCATCTGTCGCTTGGCCAGCTCATATTGCGGATGGCTGGGATCATGCGGATAGATCACCCTCTCAACCTTGGGATGGCCGGAGAGGGCTGCGGCAACTTTTTCGGCGCTGTCGGTCATGCGCTCGACGCGCAGCCCATAGGTTTCGAGGCCCTTGAGCAGCACCCAGGCATTGAAGGCGCTGAGCGTGGCGCCGGTCTGGCGCAAGAACGTGTGCACATCCGCCTCGATCAGTGCCTTGGAGCCGAGGACGATGCCGCCCAGCACCCGGCCCTGCCCGTCGATATGCTTGGTGGCCGAATAGGTGACGAGGTCGGCGCCCATTTCCAGCGGCTTCTGGTAAAGCGCAGTCGAGAACACGTTGTCGACGATGAGTTTTGCGCCATGGGCATGGGCAATGTCGGCCACGGCCTTGATGTCCACCAATTCCAGCGTCGGATTGGTCGGCGTCTCGATGAAAACCAGCTTGGTATTGGGCTTCATCGCACGGGCAAAATTTTCCGGATCTCGGCCGTCGACCAGGGTCGATTCTACGCCAAAGCGCGGCGCGTAGTCCTCGACGACATAGCGGCAGCCGCCGAACAGCGCCTGCGCCGCGACGATATGGTCCCCTGCCCGCACCTGGCTCATGACGGCATTGGTGACAGCGGCCATGCCCGAGGCAAAGGCGCGACCGGCCTCGGCGCCCTCAAGCAGCGCCATGCGCTCGACGAACATGTCGACCGTCGGGTTGGCAAAGCGCGAATAGTTGTGGCCGCCGGGAATCTTGCCCTGGAACAGCAATTCCGCATGTTCCGAGCTTGGGTAGGAATAGCCCGAATTGAGGAAGATGGCCTCGCTGGTCTCGTTGAAGGCCGTGCGCATGCCGCCGCCATGCACCATCTGCGTCGCCGCCGACAACTTGCTGGGGTCACGGAGGGGATTGTTCTTCTTGGACATGGGTCACGCCTTCAACAAAAAAACCGGCACGCAAATGGCGGCCGGTTCCAAAACGGTCTTTAGCAACTTGTTTAAAGTGGCTGCAAGCGACCGGCCAAATCACCACTGGGCGCCACCCTAATTCCATCACGCCTGCGGCGTCAATCATGTGCCCCCAGCAATCGTCACCGCCCGGCTTGTCCGGTCCACCGAGCTTTGGCACAAGGGCGAGGGCAATTGCTTTGCAGCGGAGAGAGCGCGATGACCGAGACTTGGCCCAAGGGCGTCTTTCCGGCGCGGCTGATCGAGAAGCTCCATGCCGAAGGCGCCATATCGGCGGACCGCGCGTTCGACGCGGACCAGGTACAACCGGCGAGCCTTGACCTCCGGCTTGGGAAGACCGCCTTCCGAGTCCGCTCCAGTTTCCTGCCCGGCCCGGGCCATTCGGTGGCCGAGCGCATCGAGGCGCTGAAGCTGCATGAAATCGACCTCAGCAAAGGCGCCGTCCTCGAACGCGGCTGCGTCTATCTCGTGCCGCTCGAGGAAAGCCTGGACCTGCCGGCCGAGGTCAGCGCTTCGGCCAACCCGAAAAGCTCGACCGGGCGGCTCGACGTTTTTACCCGTGTTATCGGCGACCGGGCTCGCGGCTTCGACCAATTGCCGCCTGGCTACAAGGGTCCGCTCTACCTCGAAATCAGCCCCCGCACCTTTCCTGTGCTGGTGCGCACCGGCTCGCGGCTGACCCAGATGCGGTTCCGTTCCGGCGATGCGCGCCTCAGCGTCCAAGCGCACCAGGCCCTCCACGCCTCCGACACCCTGGTCATCGGCGGCGACCAACCGGTCGACAATGGCGTGGCTCTCTCCATCGACCTTCAGGGCCAGGGCCGCGACGGGCTGATCGGCTTCCGCTCCAAGCGGCATACGGCCGTGGTTGATGTCGACAAAAAGGCGGCGCTCGACGTGCTGGATTTCTGGGAGCCGCTTTACGCCCACGGGCAGAGCGAACTCATCCTCGACCCCGATGAATTTTATATCCTCGTCAGCCTCGAAGCGGTGCATGTGCCGCCCAGCCACGCGGCCGAAATGGTGCCCTTCGATCCGATGGTCGGCGAATTCCGCGTGCATTATGCGGGCTTTTTCGATCCCGGCTTCGGGCATTCGTCCGCCGGCGGCACCGGCAGCCGCGCCGTGCTCGAAGTCCGCAGCCGCGAAGTGCCGTTCCTGCTCCATCACGGCCAGATCATCGGCCGGCTGATCTACGAGGAACTGGCCGAAAAGCCCGACCGCCTCTATGGCAGCGCCTTCGGCTCAAACTACCAGGCCCAGACGCTGAAGCTGTCCAAGCATTTCAGGCCGTTCGAAGGGTAGCGCCTTCCGCACGCACAGTTCCGTCCTCGGGCTTGACCCGAGGACCTACCGCCGCCTCCGCGATGGTTGAGAATGGCCCTCGGATCAAGTCCGACGGCGGCGCGGTGGTTGTGAAGGCTGCGTACCCTACCGGATCCGCATGCCATCCTGACCGAACACCAGCAGATCCGCAGGATCGAACCGGGCCGAATAGCGGTCGCCGGTTTTCAGCGTGCGGTTGTTGTCAGTGGCGATGGTGATCAATTCGCGGCCGGTATCGCGGGCATAGGCATAGGTTTCCCCGCCCAGATGCTCGATGATCTCGACATTGACGTCGAGCGCGGCGCTGCCTTCGGCCGAGAAGTGCTCGGGGCGGATGCCGACGGTCACCGGCGTGCCGGGCGCGACCGCGACTGGCGATGGGATAATCTGGCCAGGGAAATCGGTGAGGCGGATCCCGTCGGTCTCGGCGGTGCCTTCGAGGAAATTCATCTTGGGCGAACCGATGAAGCCGGCCACGAAAATGTTGTCGGGATTGTCATAGAGGTCGAGCGGCGAGCCGACCTGCTCGATGCGCCCATCGCGCAGCACTACGATCTTGTCGGCCAGCGTCATGGCCTCGACCTGATCATGGGTCACGTAGATGATGGTGGTGTTGAGTTCCTGATGCAGCCGGGCGATCTCGATGCGCATATGCACGCGCAGTTCGGCATCGAGATTGGACAGCGGCTCGTCGAAGAGGAACACGTCCGGGTGGCGGACGATGGCGCGGCCGATGGCGACGCGTTGGCGCTGGCCGCCCGAAAGCTGCCCGGGGCGGCGCTCCAGCAGCGGCCCCAGTTCGAGGATGCGAGCAGCTTCCTGGACCCGTTGTTCGATTTCGGCCTTCGGAGCACCAGCGAATTTGAGCGCGAAGCCCATGTTCTCGCGCACCGTCATATGCGGATAGAGCGCATAGGTCTGGAACACCATGGCGATGCCGCGCTGGGAGGGATCGACCTCGTTCATGCGCTTGTCGCCAATTGTGAGGTCGCCCGACGTGATCTGCTCGAGCCCAGCGATCATGCGCAGCAAGGTGGACTTGCCGCAGCCCGAGGGGCCGACAAAGACCACGAATTCCTTGTCCGCAATTTCGAGATCGACGCCTTTGATCACCTCGACCGCGCCGAAGGACTTTTTGACGTTGGCCAGCTTCAATCCGGACATGGTTGAGGTTCCTCAGCTTGCGGAAAGCGATGCGACTGAACGGCCGAGCCGGTCGCTGGTGACGGTGACAGTGATCGGGCCCTTGCCGGTGGTCCTGAGCCAGAAGCCGGTGGAGCCGGCGCGCAGCGGCACGAGGCCGGGGCCCAGACGCTCGGCGGCGCCTGAAACTTCGATGGAAACCGGCTCGGGAAAGAAGGGCAGCTTCTTGCCGGACTGATCGAGCGCACGCACCATGACTCGCACGGTGTCGCCCTCGGCGCCGAGTTCGGTCGTGTCGGGCACGACTTCGAGTTCGTGGGCGATCGGGTCGGCGATGAAGTTGACGGTCTTGACCGCCTTGCCGTCGATATAGCCGGTGATGGTGGCGTCTTCCCAGCTCATGCCCCAGAGGCCCAGTTCCTCGTCGGTCAAATGGGCGCGGGTAATGACAACGGGCGCATGCGGCAGGTGCGGGAATTTCTCGCGATCGGGCTTGAAACGCTTGGGCGCGTTCTTGCCATAGGTCAGTTCGACCTCGTCGCAATTGGTGAGGATCATCAGCGGCAGCACGCCGCCGATATTGCGCTCGCCACGGGCCCAGAAGGTCACCGGCTTGAGGATGACCTCATCCTCCGGCTCGCACTGGCTGATATAGGCATAGGCCGCAAACTTGGGCTCGCGGAACATATCCATCACGCCGTGGTGGCAGATGCGGTCGCCCGAGCCGAAGTCCTTGTGGGTGTTGTAGTCGAAGGCGCACCAGCCAATGCAGCCGGCAATCTGCGGATCGCCATAGGCGGCGTTCATGACTTCGAGATGACGCAGCACATGCTCGGCCTGGCGCTGTTCCTGATCCCACGACTTGGTCGGGTACATGTGCCCGCCATATTCGGTGATCATATAGGGCACGACGCGATCAAGACCGGTGACTTCCTGCTGCGGACGCAGCGGGGTGCGCGGACGGTTGCCGCCCCATTCTTCGTTGCCGAGGATGAAGTCGTTCATGGTGTAGACGTCTTCGAGCAGCTCGCTATCGGTGATGTAGCGGACGCCGCCGGTCGAACGGGTCGAGTCCAGCTCATGGGCCAGCTTGTTCGTCCGCAGATAGAAATCGTGGTTGTCCTGACTCTCGTTGATGCGCACGCCCCAGATGACGATAGAGGGGTGGTTCCAGTCGCGGGTGATCATGCGGCGAACGTTTTCGACGCTCTCGTCCTGCCATTCGGCGCCGCCGATATGCTGCCAGCCGGGGATTTCCTCGAAAACGAGAAGCCCGAGTTCGTCACAGCGGTCGAGGAAATAGTGGCTCTGCGGATAGTGCGAGGTGCGCACCATGTTGAGCTTGAGCTCGTGCTTCAGGATTTCCGCGTCGCGCTCCTGCGCCGACTTGCCCAATGCATAGCCGACATAGGGGAAGGACTGGTGACGGTTGAGGCCGCGCAGTTTCAGCGCCCTGCCGTTGAGCTTGAAGCCTTCCGTCGTGAATTCTGCAGTGCGGAAGCCGAAGCGGAACTTTGCCTCGTCCAGACCGGCCGACGTTTCGAGGGTAACGGCGAGCGTATAGAGCGCCGGGGTCTTGAGGTCCCAGAGGGTGATGCCCGACAGCCCATCGAAACCGATCTCGACGCTGCCGCCTGCAATGGCCGCCTCGGTGGTGGCGATGGTCTCGCCGTCGCCGTCGAGCAGCGTTGCGACCAGCTTGCCCGAGAGCGGCAGGTTCTGCGAAATGCTGAGCTCGATGCGCGCCCGCACCGACTTCTTCTCAGCCAGCGCATTCGGCGTTTCCACCTTGGCATTGCCGACAAAAACGGGCGCGGTCACACGCAGCCAGGCTTCGCGATAGATGCCTGCATAGGTCAGATAGTCGATCTGGCCACCAAAGGGCGGGATGTCCGGATTTTCGCTGCCATCGATGGTGACGGTCAGCACGTTCTCGCCGTCCCTCAGCTTACCGGTCAGCCGCGCCTCGAAGGGTGTGTAGCCGTCCTTGTGGGCAGCGACTTCCGCACCATTGAGGCTGACCTTGGCATTGGCCATGGCGCCGTCGAAGAGCACGGACACGTCCTTGCCCTGCCAGGCCGCATCGGCGGTGAAGCGCTTCTCATAGGTGAAGACGCGCTGATATTCTTTCTCGTCGAAATAGGTGAAGGGCAGTTCCACCGCCGTATGCGGCAGGCGAACCTCGTCCTTGCCTTCGAACAGCCAGCCGGAATTGAAATCGATCAGGGGACGCATGGAATACTCTATTTGACGGCGCCCAGCATGCCTTCGACAAAGCGGCGCTGGAGCAGGAAGAAAATGATGAGAGTGGGCAGGGTGGCAAAGATCGCGCCGACCATGACGACGCCCCAGTCGGGCGTATAGGCCGAGGTGAGGCCGGCAACGACAAGCGTCAGCGTCTTCATCTCATTGGTCTGCAGCACGATCAGCGGCCACAGGTAATTGTTCCAGTTGGCCATGAAGACGATGATCGTCGCCGCGGCATAGGTCGAGCGCATCACCGGCATATAGACCCAGAAGAAGATCTGCCATTCCTTGAGCCCGTCGATGCGTGCGGCGTCGCGCAACTCGTGCGGGAAGGCCTTTGTGGCCTGGCGGAAGTAGAAGACGATGAAGATCGACGCGATCGTGGGCAGGATGATCGCCTGATAGGTGTTAATCAGTTTCAGGTTGGCCATCATGATGAAGAGCGGGATCATGAGGGCAGCGAAGGGGATGGACAGCATCAGCAGGAGGCTGCCGAAAATCCGCTCGCGGAAGCGGCTCCTGAACATCTCAAAGCCATAGCCGGCCAGCGAGGAGACCAGCAGGGTCAGCGCCGTGCCGACGCCAGCGATGAAGAACGAATTGAAGAGAATCCGCGGCATGTCCACCGAGGAGAAGAAGTTCACCATATTGGCCCACAGCGCGCCGCCGGGCGTGGCCTTGCCCTTGAGGATGTCGGCGGAGGTATTGGTGGCGCCGACCGCCATCCAGAAGAAGGGGAAGACCGAGATGAAGGCGGCCAGCAGCAGCAGCAGGTAGGTTGCGGCGCGACCGATAAGGGCGATTGGGTTGCTCATGCGCGGCGATCCCGTGCGACCAGGAACTGGATCAGGGTGAGAATGCCCACCAGCACGACGATAACGTAGCTGACCGTGGCGGCGTAGCCGAAGCTGGGCATGAAGCGGAAGCTGAGGTTGTAGATATAGAGCGACAGCGTCAACGTGGCGTCGGACGGCCCGCCCTGGTTGGTGATCAGGTTTGGCTCGTCGAAGAGCTGCAGCGTGCCGATGGTGGAAATGACCGTGGTGAAGAGGATCACCGGCTTCAGCATCGGCACGGTGATGTACCAGAAGCGCGCCCAGGCCGGGACGCCGTCGATCTTGGCCGCCTCGTAGATCGAGCGGTCGATATTCTGCATGGCGGCGAGGTAGAAGATCATGTTGTAGCCGGTCCAGCGCCAGGTGATGGCGCTGATGATCACGACCTTGGCCCAGAACGGGTCGGCCAGCCAGGGAATGGGATTGTCGATGATCTGCAGGGCCATCAGCATCTCGTTCATGATGCCGTCCTGGGCAAACATGGAGCGGAAGACCACCGAATAGGCCACGAGCGAGGTCACGCAGGGCAGAAAGATCGCGGTGCGGAACCACGAGCGGCCCCAGAGCTTGCTGTCATTGAGCGCGTTGGCGAACAGCAGCGCCAGGATCAGCATGATCGGCACCTGGATGGCCAGGAAGATCAGCGTGTTGGACAGGGCCCGGAGGAACACCGGATCCTGGGTCAGGCGCATGATGTTGGTGAAGCCGCCAAAGCTGAAATTCATGCCGCGACCGACCTGGAAGCTCATCCAGAGCGACCAGATGATCGGATAAATCATGAAAATGCCCAGCAGGATGAGGGCGGGCAGCACGAAAAGCCAGCCATTGACCTGCTGGGAGCGTTCATATCCCGATTGCGCCACGCTTTCCCCCAATGCCGGAGCCAAAAATCACCGATGACCCCCGCGCGAACGCGAGGGCCTCGGGGAGGCCGGAGGCGGTGCCCGCCTCCGGTTTGCCGTTGATTACTGGATCTGCTGGGAGACCTGAGCTTCGATGGCAGCGGCGATCTCATCGATATTGCCGCCGCTGGTCAGGGCCGGGATCTGCGCCACGACAGCCGCGTCGGCTTCGTTGGTGAAGATGCCATAGTTGACCGCGGGAATGGCGCCGAGCCAATCGGAGAAGTTCTGCCAGACCGGAGCGCCGCCGAAGAAGTCGTCGCTGGCCGAGTAGGCTTCACCTTCACGGGCCGCGAGCAGCGAGCCGAGAGCACCCTGGTTGACGAGGATCTCCTGGTAGAAGTTGACGTCCTGGCCCCAGACGGTGTTGAGGAAGTCGATGGCTTCCGCCTTGTTGGGGGCGGCGGACATCACGTACCAGCTCGAACCGCCGAGGTTGGAGGCGTGGGTCGCGCCTTCGACACCGTCCAGCGCCGGGATCGGGGCGATGCCCCACTGGCCGGACTGATCGGCATTGGCCTTGATCGTGCCGACCATCCACACGCCGGTCACGGTGCCGACGGTGTCACCCGAGGTGAACGAACCGGTATATTCGGTCCAGCCGGCGACGGGCTTGGTGATGCCCGAGGCGACGAGGTCCTGGTAGGTCTTGAGGGCGGCCTTGAACACGTCGTTATTGGCGATGTTCACGCTGCCATCGGCATTGAAGTACCACGAGCCGGCCGACTGCATCATGATGCGGAAGATGCCTGCATCGTTGGGATCGATCGGCAAGAGGATCTGGCCGGTCTTTTCCTTGATGTCCTGGCCGATCTCGATGAGGCGGCTCCAGGTGATGTCTTCGAGGTCGGCAGCGGTGTAGCCGGCTTCCTCGAGAATGTCCGAGCGGTAGAAGAAGCCGGTCACGCCGGAGTCGAAGGGCAGCGAATAGCCTTGGCCGTTGAGCGTGGCGAGTTCGGTCTTGTAGGGCGCAAAGCCCGAGAGATCGACGGCACCGGACAGCGGCTCGAAGGCGCCGGGGAACGACTGCAGGTACTTCTGGGCGCCGTAGTCTTCGATCAGCACGATGTCGGGCAGGCCGTCGGTGGTGCCCGAAGCGAGCTGCGCCTGCAGCTTGGTCTCGAGGTCGGCCTTGGCGAAGTCGACGACGGTGACGGTCACGTCGGGGTGCGCTGCGGAGTAGATTTCGGCGGCCTTGTTCATGGTGGCGCCGTTGAAATTCGGGTCCCAGGCCCAGACGGTGATTTCACCGGCCGAAGCGGCGGTGACGCTGAACATGGACACGCCGGCAAGAGCGATGGCGAGCGAGCGCTTGAGGCCCGTGGACAAGCTGGTCATTGATAATCCTCCCAATTGGGTGTTTCTCTACACCCTGCGACAAGACTAATATGACTTTTGGCCCGCGCGCAAGAATTTCAGTAAATTTTTACCGCGGATAATTTTCTGCGCCCGTTTTCAGGGCATCTCCCGGGTGCTGGCGCGCCAGACGATGCGCGAGGCGAGGCTGATCTGCTTGGCCAATTCCCGCCCGCCGACCCTTTCGAGCAGCAGTTCAACCGCCGTTTCGCCGATCTCCTCGGCCGGTAGATGCACCGTGGTCAGGGGTGGATTGAGAAACTGGGCGACCGAAATGTCGTTGAAGCTGGCCACTCCGACATCGCCTGGGATCGACAGGCCTGCCTCGTGCAGTGCGCGATAGGCGCCAATGGCCATGGAATCGTTGAAGGTGACGATGGCGTCGAACGCCTTGCGCTCGGCGAGAATGTCGCGGGTCAGGCGATAGCCGCCCTCCTCGGTATTGTCGCCGCTGCGGAACAGGCGGTCGTCGAACCAGCCGGCTGCAGTCATCCACTGCACGAAAGCCTGGGCACGCCGGTCGCCCCAGCCGATATAGGCAATGCGCCGGTAGCCGCGTGCCGCCAGCGCCACCAGCAACTTTTCCATAGCCGCGCGCAGGTCGGCCGAGACCGAGTCGATCTGGTCGTCATGCGGCAAGTGATCGGCGAAGACGATCTGCCGGGAATTTTTCGCCAGCCACTCCGTCTCGTCCTCGTCATGGCGGCCGATGACGATCGTGCCGGACGCTTCCTGCAGCAGTTTCGCGTCGGGCTTGGCGTCGGTGTGGTAAACTTTTACCGTTTCGATCTTGAGCGCGGCGCAGCGCCGCTCGATACCGAGGCGCAGCGCCACGTAATAGGGATCGACCAGTTCGCGTTCGGGCGCCAGGAAATGCACCAGCGCCACCTTGTTGAGGCCCTGCTGGTTGGCGCGATTGCGGGCGCGTGGCGTTGCGTAATTCAGCGCCTCGGCCGTCTCGATGATGGCTTGCCGCTTCCGGTTGGAGATCGACAGCGTGGAATCGTAATTGAGCACGCGCGACACCGTAGCGCTCGAAACGCCCACCGCAGCCGCAATTTCTTTGATCGTTACCATGGGCGGCACGCTACTTCCGCGCGCCGGGCGGGGTCAATCGCCTTGCTCAGCCCGTCAGACCGCTTTCCAGCCGGTCGTCCCAGTCGATGGCTCCGGGGCGGCCGAGCAGGAAGCCTTGCGCTTCGGTGCAGCCTTCCTTGCGCAGCACGTCGAGCTGGGCGCGGGTCTCCACGCCTTCGGCCAGCACCGGCACGGAGAGGCTCCTGCCCAGCGTCAGGATGGCGCGGACGATGGCCTTGGACTGCTCGTTGCTCTCCACTTCGCGCATGAAGGACCGGTCGAGCTTGATCTTGTCGAAGGGGAAGCTGCGCAGGGTTTCGAGCGAGGAATAGCCGGTGCCGAAATCGTCGATGGCGATGGAGACGCCCATGGCCTTGATCTGGCGCAGGATATGGAGGGCCCGCTGCTTGTCGCTGATGATCGAGGTTTCGGTGACTTCGAGCTCGAGCCGATGGGGCGCCAGGCCCGACATGAACAGGGTCGAGCGCACCGTCTCGATGAAATCCACCTGCGCCAGTTGCAGCCCCGAGACATTGACCGCGATCTTGTAGGGCTCGGGCCAGGACGCGGCATCGAGGCAGGCCATCTTCAGCACCCAGACCCCGATGGCGTTGATGGCGCCGCATTCCTCGGCCACGGGGATGAAGTCGGATGGCGAAACCTCGCCATGGCCGGGACGATTCCAGCGCAGCAGCACTTCATAGCCGGTGGTCTCACCGGTCGAGACCGACTTCTGCACCTGGTAGGCGAGGTAGAACGCGTTCTGTTCCAGCGCCGTCCAGAGATCGCGGGCCATGTCCCGGCGCTCGCGCGCCTGCTCGTCCATGTCGCGTTCATAGTAGCAGATGCGGCGGTCGAACTCGGCCTTGGCGCGGTACATGGCCAGGTCGGCATTGCTCATCAGCTTGGACAGGTCCCGGCCATCCTCGGGCCAGACGGCGACGCCTATGCTGCCGCCGGTGGAGAGGGCAAGACCTTCCCCTTCGACGCGGCGGCTCAGCGCGTCTTCGAGGCGGACAAGGAATTCGCGCAGCGCATCCATGCCCGAAAAAACCTTGATCGCCGCGAATTCGTCGCCGCCCAGCCGGGCGATGCTTTCGCCCTCGCGCAGCAGCGCGTTGAAGCGTGAGGCGAGGGTCTTGAGCACCATGTCGCCGGCCGCATGGCCGTGATTGTCGTTGATTTCCTTGAAGTGATCGAGGTCGATGGCGATGACGGCCACCTGGCTTCTGGTCTCCTCGGCCCGGCTGCGGGCCAAATCGAAGGATTCGTTGAAGCGGGCGCGGTTGGGCAGGCCGGTCAGGCCATCGTGCCGGGCGAGATGGGCAATGGCGCGCTGCGAGCGGTGCCGCTCGGTGATGTCGTCGAGGGTAGTCACCCACGAGCCGTCGCCCACGGGGCTGTGGCTGACCTGCAGCACCCGGTCTTCGCCGAAGGCGATGACGATTTCCCCACCCTCTTCGATCAGCGGCAGGTGGCTGGCCAAGGTCGCTTCGATGCGCTGCTCGATATCTTCCACCGCCACGTCCGTGCCGGCAATGGTCAGCCGGCAGGTATCGCGAAAGCTCATCCCCTTGAGATTGGTGAGCGGATGGATGCCGAGCAGCGTCGGGAAGCGCTGGTTGTAGAGCTGCAGCGTGCCGTCGATGCCATAGAGTCCGAGGCCCTGGGCCATGTGGGTCATGGCCAGTTCGAGCTTTTGCGTCACCGCCACGATTTCCGCCGCGTCCCGCAGCTCGCGTTCCCGCTCCCGCTCGGTGCGCCGGCGGTCGGCCTCGTCGAGCACGGCACTACCCAGGGCCAGGCCCAGGAGCAGGATGGAGATGAAGGTGAGACCAATGGAGAGCCAGAAGCCGTCCAGTTCGCCATTCACCGAAAGCGGGAAGCAGAGCGAAAAGTCTGCCGCGGCCATGGCCGTGAAATGCATGGCGCAGATAGCCAGCGTCAGCAGCAGTGCCCCGGTCAGCATATGGCGCAGGCGGCCATCCATGCCGATGCCGAGGGCGACGCCGCCCATGGCGATGCCAGCCAGGATCGAAGTCGCCACCATTCCCGGATCCCAGGCCAGGCGCCCGCCCATGACCAGGGCGGCAATGCCGGTATAGTGCATGGTGGAGATAGCGACGCCCACCACGGCGCCGCCGAGGAAGCGGTCGGAAAAGGTGCGGCCGCGGCTGGCCATGGCGATGCCGGCGCCGCAGACGCCGATGGCAATCAGCAGCGACAGCGCCGTCATCCAGAGATCGTAGCTGAGGGTGAAGCCGGGGCGGAAAGCGAGCACGGCGACGAAATGGGTCGCCCAGATGCCAAAGCCCACGGCCATGGCGGCAACGGCCGTCCAGACGTCGCGCATGCGCCCGCTCGATCGGGCCGCGTGGCGCGCGAGGCCGATGCAGGCATAGGACGAGATCATGCAGATCGTCGCGGCGAGGACGATCAGGGCCGGATCATGGGCCGTGAAGAAAAACTCGATGACCGGCAATTCCGCGCCTATGAAAAAACCCGTAGCTGCCTATAGTCCTGCGGGTAAAAGCTTTACGGAACCGTCACCGGCGGCCGATCAAATGCAAATGTGATCCGCATTCCGCCTTGCGCTCGGTATTTCCGAGCATGGGCTGCGCCTGAGGGGACGCCATGACCACGAGCCTTTATCCTGCCGATTTCTACGCCGACCGGCGCGCCCATACCCAGCATGCGGCGCGGCGCATCCTCGCCGCCCTGCCGGCCGCGCTCGGGCGCAACCGCGTTGCCGATATCGGCTGCGGCTCGGGCACCTTCCTCGCGGCGGCTCTGGAGGCCGGCTCGAGCGTCGCCTTCGGCATGGAGGGAAGCTGGGTGACACCCGACATGCTCGACGATCCCGCCATCGTCTATACGCCGGCCGATCTCGAACAGGGCTTTGCCGGCCCCGAGGCCGACCTCGTGCTGTCGCTGGAAGTGGCCGAGCATCTCACCCCAGGCCGCGCCGAGGGTTTTGTGCGCGATCTGGTTGCCATGGCGCCGGCCGTGCTGTTCAGCGCCGCCATACCCGGCCAGGGCGGGGTCGGGCATATCAACGAGCAATGGCCCAGCTTCTGGGCAAGGCTGTTCGACGCGCATGGCTACTGTGCCTATGACGTAGTCCGTCCCCTGATCTGGACCGACGAGGCCATCCCCGCCTGGTACCGGCAGAATGTCATCTTGTTCCTCGACGACGCCACCGCCGCGTCTCTGGACCTAGTGCCCGATGACCCCGCACTGCTTGATCGTGTCCATCCCGCCTTCTGGGCGCGGGCCAATCGGGAACTCAGATACGCCAATGCCTTGCCCGAAAGTGAGGTGCTGCGGCGGCAGGCGGAACAGCAGCAGCAGCAGTAGTAGTAAGATACCCCCACCCGGCCTCCCCCTGAGAAGGGGGAGGAGAAACATGGTGACTACCGCATCAATGGTGCACTCGGTCGGTCCCTCCCCCTTTCAGGGGGAGGGTAGGTGGGGGTTAACTCCTCGCCGCCCACAACAATCCACGCTTGAGGATCGTGCGCACCTGCGGGATCTCCAGCTCGTCGGCCGTATGACCGAGCGAGGTATAGAATACCCGGCCCTGATCATGCGTGGTCGTGAACACCACCGGCATGACCACGTCCTTGCGCCAGGGGTGGTATTCGCCCGAAAAGGTCGTCGTCGCCAGCACCTCCACCGCCGGATCGTAGTTGAGGTAATACTGCTCGGACGTGTGCTCGAAACTGTCGATGCCCGCCATAATCGGGTGATCGGGGCGGGCCACGTCGACCGTGTAGGTGATGATATTGCCCGGATGCTGCACCCAATAAACGCTGGCGGCATAGCGGAAGGGCACGCTGGCCCGAAAGGTGGTCGCGAGGCCCATGTGGTAGCCCGCGAGACCTGTCCCGGCGCGGATGGCGGCGATGAGATTCTTCATCTTTTCGGGGTCGAGCGTGCCGTCGGTAATGACGGGCACGACGAGGTCATTCGTCCCCACATCCTCGGCCCCCAGCGCGTCATAGTCCGGCGTCACCGTGACCCCAAAGCCCTCCTGCTCCAGCAACTCGCGCACCACATGCGCGCCGCGCTCGGGCGTATGCAATTCCATGCCGCCCCAGACAACGAGTGCTTTTTTGGTCATGTCGATATTCCTTCCTGTTCTTCGCCCCATTGGGGAGAAGGTGGCGCGCAGCGCCGGATGAGGGGAGGTCCTGCATGAATTCCGGGGATGCGTTGAGCACCCCCCACCCATCTCGGGCTTCGCCCGATCCACCCTCTCCCCGATGGGGAGAGGAATCAGATCCCCAGTCCCACCGCTTCGGTCCGATGCACACCCTTGGGGACGAAGCAGAACGCGTCCTCCTCGCCCAGGAGCTTGGCCGCAAGGTGCACCACCGAGAGCCACATTTCCGTACCTTGCAGGCCCGGCGACTGGCCATCGGCGAAGGCAAAGCCCTCGCCATCGACCCAGCGTTCGCCGGCCCGCGCGACCACCGATCTGGCAATCGCCTCGGCCTCGCCGCGGCGATGGTCGGTCTGGCCAAGGCAGAGCAGCACTGGATGGATGGTATCGAGCAGGTTGCAGGCAGTGTAGGTGGGCCCCGAAAAGCCGCCATAGTTTCGATGGTTGAGCAGCACCGAGTCGATCGCTGCCTCCGGTCGCGGCACGGCCACGCCGAACTGGGCATAGGTGCCCCGCGTCAGCCGGTAGAAACCGTTGACCGGCTGCAAAAGTCCCTCGTCGGCAGTGGGCGAGCCCCAGAGCCCGGAGGCACGATCCTGGTGCAGCGCCAGCCAGCCGAAAAGAGTTTCGCGCGTCGGGCCGGAGCTGAAATAGCGGGCGTTGAAATAGAGAGCGGTGCCGATGGCATCGACCGCGGCGCCCGCCCCCCAGGCTCGCTCTCGCCAGGTCAGGCCGCGCAGCCATTCACAGAGGTCCGGTGCGCCGATTTCAACCGCAGATACCGGGTGCAGCGGCCTCGCTCCGAGCACTTCGAGCGCATAGCCGACAGCCAGGACATTGTAGAGTGCCAGCCCATCGTCACGCATGGCGACGCCGGGCTTAGGCCCCTGATACGGATCCGGGAACAGGCCCGTTTCCGCGTCCTGCACCGCCTGCAGCCGCGCGATGGCCGCCTTCACATCGAGCCCATCGGGGAGAGCATCGAAACCGGTGGCAATCTCGATGGCGTCGCAGAGATGGCGAATGCTCATCTTTGCCGCGCCATGGTTCTCGCGCGACAGGTATTCGCCATCGACCATGTTGCGCCGGAGGATATCCTGGAACTGCTTTTTGGCCCGCTCGCCCAGGGCGGTCAGTTGTGCCCGTGTGTCGTCGCGACGCGAGCGGCCACGATAGCGCAGCACCTTTGCCGGCACGCCGCCGACAATGGCCATCGGGGGCACGTCCTTGCTGACCACCGCGCCCGCCGCGATCACCGCGCCCTTGCCGATTGTAACGCCATCGACCACGACGGCATTGGCGCCGATCCACACATCGTCCCCGATGGTGATGCCGCGCGTCTCGTGCTTCTGCAGATAGATCGGCGTGTCGGGGTCGTCATAGCCGTGGTTGAAGCCAACCAGCGAGACATGGCTGGCAATGCGGACGCCGTTCCCACAGGTGACCTTGCCCGAGATCATCGCATAGGGATTGACCGTGCAGTGCGCACCGAATGTGGCCTCGCCGCGCACCAGGGCATGCCCGGCAATCCAGCTCTGTTCGCCCAGTTCAAGGCGGGTCGTGAAGATGGCGGCATCCCGTGCGACGTAGGCCGTGGGGTGGAAGCTGGCACCAGCGCGCGCGGCGAGTTCGGCTTGACGGGTTCGGTGCTCGGGACTGTCAATGTCTTCCGGCTTCCGATCCCAAGTCAGGAATTGCAGGCGGGATGAGTGCCAATCCCCCTCATCCGCCCTTCGGGCACCTTCTCCCACGAGGGGATAAGGGAAACCTGTGTTCGACGCGGTCTCGGTGCCCCCCTCGCCCCTTGTGGGAGAGGGTGGATCGCCCGCAGGGCGAGACGGGTGAGGGGTCTGGGATGCCTCTACGCCTATCGAACTTCGCTCGAATGTCTCCGCCATCACGCCAATCTCTCCAGCAGCGCCGGCTCGATTTCATAGAGCATAGGCTCGCCGCGGACGAAACGCTCGACTTCTTCCACCGCCATCAGCCCGAGCCGCGCCCGTTCGGTGCCAATGGCGCCGGCGACATGGGGGGTGAGAAAAACATTGGGCAGGCTGAACAGCGGCGAGTTGGCCGGCGGGATTTCGGGGTCGGTGACATCGATGACGGCCTGGATACGACCGGTCTGCAATTCCGCGATCAGCGCCGCCTCGTCCACCAGCGCCCCGCGCGCCGTGTTGATGAAGGCAGCGCCATCCTGCATCAGCTTCAATTGCCGCGCGCCGATCATGTGCCGGGTCGAGGGCAGCGACGGCGCATGGATAGACACGACGTCGGAGCGGGCCATCAGGGCGTCGAGCTCCACCAGCTCCACCTGCCGGGCGAGGGGATCGTCCGGCTGCACGAAGGGATCGTAGAGCAGCACATCCATGTCGAAATTTTCGAGCATGGCCGCGACCTTGCGGCCGATGCGCGAGGCGCCGACAAGGCCTACGGTGCGGCGGAAATTGCCGATGGACGTGTCCATCAGCTCGTAACTGCTGCGCCGGCTCGGATCGGCGCGATAGAGGTCGCGCAGCTCGAACATGCGCTTGTTGGCAAAAAGGATCGCCGCCAGGGTGAATTCGGCCACCGGCACGGCATTGGCCTCGGCGGCATGCGTGACACGGACACCGCTCGCATAGGCCACGGGATCGACGGTGAATTTGACCGTGCCCGCAGCATGGGCAATCAACTTCAAATTTGGCGCGGCGCGCAAGAGGTCAGGGGTCAGCATCGGACAGCCCCAGCCGGTGACGAGGATTTCCGTCTCCGCCAGTGCCGCGCGTGCGGATGGCGTCGAAAAGCTGGTCAGCGGCACTGAGGAGACCAGGTCGCAACAGGCCTCCAGCCTTTGCATGGCATGCTCGTCGAAGACGTGCCTGGTCTTGTGCGGATCGAAGGCAAAACTCAGTTTTGGGCGCATCAGAACCGCTCCGGCACCATTATGGCGCTGACATCAGCGCCCTCGCGGGCAAAGAGGGCCTCGAGAGCCGCCAGGTCCGGCGCGCGCGGCGGGGTGGTGAGAGCCGTTTCGGCCTCGCTGCCCGCCTTGAACGCCATGGCCGCCGTCACCAGCACAGTCGTGCCGGCGGCGATGTCGCCCCGCAGCTGCGGCACGATGGTTTTCGACGCGATGAGATTGGTGTTGGGCAAGGCGCGGAATGCGCGCCCGTCGCGCCGACCGGCAAGGCAGACAATGGCGCTGAGATCGGTTTTCGAGCGCGCCACCGCCCTGCCCTTCTCGTCGATATAGTCATCGGCATTGAGGTCGGCGCGGGCAATGGCGAAGCCGCCTTCGGTGCCATGCAGCGCTCGCGGGGTGGTAATCCGGTGCACGCGCACATGCCAGTGATGGGCCGGGATCAGCCACGTCTCGACCGTCACATCACTCCAGGGCTTCCAGCGCGCATGGAGGCAGTTCTCGGCGATCTGCGCGGTCTCGTTGGTTTCGCGCACCCGGTAGTGGCGGCCATCGTCGCTCAGCGCCAGCGCACCGTCGAAGGCTCCGGACTGGTAGGCGCGCTCGTCGACTTCCACGGAAAAGCCGTAGCGGCTCGAATAAACGAACTTGGCGTATTTCTCGGTGCCAGCGCGCATCTGCCAGTTCTGCTGGCCGCTCGACAGCGCCACCACATTGCCCGGCGAGTGCTGCATGACCATGCCTGGATGTTTCAGGGGCACCGGCTTGTGTTCGAAGCCGGCTTCCTCTTCCTCGGCCGTCCAGAAGGGGTGGTCGGCCGGCAGCGCCAATGGCAGGAAGGCCTTCAGCGCCCAATAGGGCGAACCGGCCGAATTGTAGCTTTCGGACATGAAGAGCTGCGGATAGGCATAGCCGATGGAGAGCACACCATTGCCATGGGCGATGGGCTTGTCGGCCCACCAGCGCAGGTGGCGCATGAAGTGGCCCTTGATCTTGCCCCAGGGCAGCGCTTCGAGATCGGCAAAGGCCAGCGCGCCCCAGAAGCCGCCGCAGGCAAAGCGATAGGTCAGCGAACGCCCGAAGGCGAGCGTGCCGCCATCCTCGTCGAACCAGTGCTGGATATCCTTGGCAAAGAGCGCGGCACGCTCCTTGTAGGCGGCGACGCGCTTGTCGTCGCCGCGCGCCAGCTTGGCATAAATCAGGCCATAGAAATGCATGGCGAAGGGAATGTAGTGGTCAATGCGGCGGACATTGCCGTCGCGATACCAGCCTTCGCCGAGGTAGAAGCCGTCGAGTTCCTCGAGGTACTTTTCGGTCAGCGAGCGGTCGAAGTCGACGCCGCATTCCTCGAGGCCGAGATCGACCAGGATGCGGAAGAACTTCCAGTTGTTGTCGGCATAGTCGAACTTTCGCGCATGCTTCAAATAAGCCGCGAGGTTGTCCTTGGCCTTCTGCGGCAGCGGCGCCCACACCAGATGCGGCACCATGCGCATGGTGAAGCCGATGGCGGCTAGTTCGACCATGCGCTGGTCGGTGGAATTGACCGTGCCCCAATATTCGGGGTGCTCCGGATCTGTGCCATTGGCGAGACCCTGCCGATAGAGCTCCCAGTGGGCAAAGTCTCCCCCACCTGCCGCCAGCGGCGTCAGGCCCCAGAGCGGCCTAGCAAACCCTTCGAGGTCGGCGGCGGCGCGGTCGAAATGGGCCGCCGCTCCATCGAGCCGCACGCGCGCTCCACCCTCGGAAAAGTAGGGCAAGAGCGGGTCGAACAGGTCGCGCAACCCCGTTTCGACATCGACGCGGGTCTTGAGCGGGTTGTCGTAGAGAGGATTGTCGGTTGCCGGATCATAAGTCATTTCAAGCAATGGCCTTTATCGGCGCCTCATAGGCGCCCTTGAGATCGAGTGTTTCGGCAAAATGGCAGGCCGCCAGTTGCGCCGTGCCGTTGATGGGGCGCAGCGCCGGCTTTTCGGCGCGACAGATGTCCTGGGCGTATTTGCAGCGCGTATGGAAGGGGCACCCTTTCGGCCGGTTGCCGAGATAGGGGATTTCGCCCTTCAGCTCCTTGTTGCGCCCTTTGCGCCGGCTGGGATCTGCAATGGGCAGGGCCTCGAGCAGCATTTCGGTATAGGGATGGCGCGGCCGCTCGAAGAGCAGGTCGGTCGGTGCATTCTCCACCACATGCCCGAGATACATCACCACCACCCGGTCGGCGATGTAGTTCACGACCCCCAGATCGTGGCTGATGAAGATATAGGTGAGGCCGAACTCTTCCTTGAGATCGTCGAGCAGGTTCAGCACCTGCGCCTGGATCGACACGTCCAGCGCCGAGACCGCCTCGTCGGCGATGACCAGCTTGGGGTTGAGCACCAGGGCCCGGGCAATGCCGATGCGCTGCCGCTGGCCGCCGGAAAAGGCATGGGGGTAGCGCCCTGCCGCGTCTGGTGAAATGCCGACCTTGCCTAGGGTGTCATAGACCCGCGCTTCGAGTTCCTTGCCGCGCAGCAAACGGTGCACGCGCAGCGGCTCGGCGACGATGTCGAAGACCCGCATATTGGGGTTGAGCGAACTCATCGGATCCTGAAAGATCATGCGGATGTCGCGGCGATAAGGCTCTATCTCGCGCTTCCCCAGCGTGGTCAGGTCGACATGGCCACCCTCGTCGCGATGGTAGAAGACATGGCCCGACGATACCGGCTGCGCCTTGATGATGCAGCGCCCGAGCGTGGTCTTGCCACAGCCGCTTTCCCCGACAATGGCGAGCGTCTCGCCCTTCTCGACCGTCAGGTTGATGTCGTTGAGCGCCACCAGCTCGCGGCCCTCGCGGAAGAGGCTGCCGCCGAGGTGGAAGACTTTTGAAAGATTTTCGACGGTGAGCAGCGTGGTCATGCCATTGCCTCCTCGCGAACATGAGTGAGCAGGTGACAGCGGGCGACATGGTCCGCGCCGATTTGCGTGCGCTCGGGCCGCACGGTCGGGCATGGCGCAAAGGCGTGTGGGCAGCGGCTGGTAAAGGCACAGCCGACGGGCCGGTCCTTGGGTGACGGCACCGTGCCCTTGATCGGCGTCAGGCGCTGCCGCTCCGCCTTGCGCATCAGCCGCGGCACCGAATTCATCAGCGCCTGCGTATAGGGGTGCTTTGGGGCGCGGAAGACGTCGAACACATCCCCCTGTTCCACCACATCACCCAGATACATGACGGCGATGTCGTCGGCGATCTCCGCCACCACGCCCAGGTCATGGGTGATGAACAGCATGGCCATGCCGAAATCGTCCTGCAACTGGCGCAGGAGATCGAGGATCTGCGCCTGCGTGGTCACGTCCAGTGCCGTGGTCGGCTCATCGGCGATCAGCAGTTTGGGCGTACAGGCCAGCGCCATGGCGATCATGGCGCGTTGCCGGAGGCCGCCGCTCAATTCGAACGGATAGGCATTGGCACGGTCGCGGGCACCGGGCACGCCGACCTGGTCGAGCAGCGATACGGTGCGCTCTCGCGCCTGCTTCTTGTTGAGGCGATCGTGGAGGATGATGATTTCGTCGACCTGGTCGCCGATCGTATGCACGGGCGAAAGCGAGGACATCGGCTCCTGAAAGATCATCGAGATTTCCGCGCCGCGCAGCGCCCGCATGGCGAGACTGTCGGATTTGAGCTTGGCGATATCGACTGCGCCGGACCCAGTATCGAAGAGGATTTCGCCCGTCGGGATCTTCGCGTTCTTGTCGAGCAGTCGCAGCACGGCGCGGGCGGTGACGGACTTGCCGCAGCCGCTTTCACCCACCAGCGCCAGCGTCTTGCCCGGCGTCAGGGTCAGATCGACTTGCCGCACCGCCTCGATATCGGCCTCGTCGGGCGAGGTGAAGGTGATGGACATGTCGTTGATGGTGAGGAGGGGCTTGGTCATGCCGGGAACTCCCTTGGTGTTGCGGAAGACCCCCTCACCCGTCTCGCGCTGCGCGCGATCCACCCTCTCCCACAAGGGGCGAGGGGGAACCCGGTGGTGGGGGCGCCACGGTGCCACCCTTCTCCCCTTGTGGGAGAAGGTGTCCGAAGGGCGGATGAGGGGTGCGGCACGCTCGAAAACATCATCTCACCGCCCATGAGGATCGGCCGCGTCGCGCAGACCATCGCCGAAGAAGTTGAGCGCGAGGATGACGATCACCACGCAGACGCCGGGGGCCAATAGCCAAGGCGCCGTTGCCAGGGTCCGGATATTCTGGGCGTCCTGCAGCAGCGTGCCCCAGGAAACGATGGGCGCCTGAAGACCAAGGCCCAGGAAGCTCAGCGCGGTTTCGGCCAGGATCATGCCGGGAATGGCGAGCGTCGCCGCGGCGATGATGTGGCTGGTGAAGCTCGGCACCATGTGGCGGGTGACGATGCGCCAGTCGCTGGCGCCGTCGAGTTGCGCCGCCGTGACGAAATCCTCAGTGCGCAGACTGAGGAACCGCCCGCGCACCACACGCGCCAGTTCAGTCCAGCCGATCAGCGACAGGATCAGCGTGATGGCAAAGTAGGTCTGGAGCGCACTCCAATCCTTGGGCATGGCGGCGGCGAGGCCCAGCCAGAGCGGGATGGTCGGCATGGAGCGGATGAACTCGACCACGCGCATCACTGCGCTGTCGAACCAGCCACCGTAGAAGCCGGCGAAGCCGCCGATGACGATGCCGAAGAAGAGGCTCAGCGTTACGCCGGCAAGGCCGATGCTGAGCGAGATACGGGTGCCATGGATCAGGCGGCTCAGCATGTCGCGGCCCAGCCGGTCGGCGCCCAGGATGTAGAAGGGGTCGCGCGGGTTTTCGACGCCGATCAGCTTGACCGACAGCGGGATCACCCCGGCCAGCAGGTACGGTTCGCTTTCGGCAAAGAACCGCACGGGAATGCGGACCTCCTCGTCGATGACGAAGGTGCGCCGCAGCGCCACCGGGTCGATCTCGGTCTTGTAGCCGTTGACATAGGGACCGAATTCCCAGCCGCCATCGGCGTTCTGCGCCACGAAATGCAGGCCCTGCGGTGGCGCATAGGTGTAGCGGGCACTGTAATGCACCGGATCCACCGGAGCGATGAACTCGGCCAGAAGCGCCACGAGATAGAAGAACACCACGACCCAGAGGCTGACCAGGGCCAGCTTGTGCTGGCGGAAGCGCCGCCACATCAGGCCGAGCTGGCTTTCGCGCCGGTTGCGCGCCTTGGGCAGATCGACATGGACGGTAGGTTGCACGGTATCCACGGCCATTACTTGCTCCCGTAGCGAATTCGGGGATCGATGAGGGCGAGCAGGATGTCCGAAATCAGCGTGCCGATGACGGTGAGGACGCTCAGCAGGAGGATGATCGCCCCGGCGAGGTACATGTCCTGCGTGGTCAGCGAGCGCAGCAGCATCGGGCCGGCGGTAGGCAGGTTGAGCACCACCGAGACGATGACCGATCCCGAGACCAGAGCCGGCAGGAGCCAGCCGATGGTCGAGACCAGCGGGTTGAGCGCCAGCCGCACGGGATATTTAAGGACAACCTTCCATTCCGGCAGGCCCTTGGCGCGGGCCGTCACCACATAGGGTTTCTTGAGTTCATCGAGCAGGTTGGCGCGCAGGATGCGGATCAGTTCGGCCGTGCCGGCGGTCGCCAGCACCAGCACCGGCGCCCAGGCATGGGCAAAGAAATCCCAGATGCGCGGCAGGCTCCAGCGCGCATTCTCGAATTCGGGTGAGAACAGTCCCCCCATGGTCACGCCGAACCAGACATAGGCCAGGTACATGAGAATGAGGGCGAAGAAGAAGTTGGGCACGGCGAGGCCGATGAAGCCGGCAATGGTGGCAAGGTAGTCGCCGAGGGAATATTTGCGTACGGCCGCGTAGATGCCGATGGGCAGCGCGATCAGCCACATGACGATCACCGCCAGGCCCTCGACCAGAACGGAATTGCCCAGACGCCCCCAGATCAGTTCCCAGACCGGCCGCTTCCATTCGAAGCTGTGGCCGAAATTGCCCTGCACCACGCCCGAGATCCACTTCCAGTACTGCACATAGAAGGGTTCGCCGAGGCCATACTGGGCCCTGAGATTCTCGATGACTCGCGGATCGACCTGGTCGCCGGTGGACGAGAGCTGGGCGATGTAGCTCGTGAGATAGTCGCCCGGCGGAAGCTGGATGATGGCGAAGGCCACGATCGAAACGGCGACGAGGGTCAGCACCATGGCGATGGTGCGCCGGATGATGAAGGCGAGCATGGCGGGGGCCCTTGCTGGTTCGTTTGGGGTCCCCCCGCGGCCGGGAAGCGCCGCGAGGGGATCGAGCGGGGGGAGGTCGACCCGCTTACTCGAAGTACCAGGTGACCGGGTCCATGGGCGCCGGGGTCGGGAAGAGCCAGGCGTTGAACATGGTTTCGGGCACGTTCTTGAGGTTGTTGCGAACGATCGAATAGGAGTTCGGCATGAGGCTGACGCCGATCACCGGGAACTGCTCCTTGGTGATCGCCAGCACCTGGCGGAACAGCTCGGCGCGCTTTTCCGGATCGGCTTCGGCACGGACCTGGTTGTAGAGGTCCATCTGTTCCTTGGCCCAATCCACCGGCTCCTCGGCGATTTCCGGGCGGGTGCCGTTGAACCACTGCGCCCAGCGATAGGCCCAGACGGACTCGTCGGAGAACGGGAAGTAGTAGCGCGGCTCCTGCAGGGCCTCGATGCCACCGTCGCCGGCCCATACCTGGGCGTCGAACTCACCGGCCGGGCGCTTTTCGTAGAACAGCGTGCGGTCGATATTGTTGAGCTCGATCTCGACACCGGCAGCGCCAAGCTGGAGCTGCATGATTTCGAGCATGTCGATCCATTCGGGGCGCAGGGCCGAGATCACGTCGACCGAGATCTTGGCCGGATTGCCGTCGCTCATCAGGTAGATGCCGTCACCATTCTTTTCGGTAAGGCCAGCGGCGGCGAAGTGCTCGGCAGCGAGGTCCGGGTCGAACTCGGTATATTGCTTGGCCAGTTCCTCGTCGTAGAACTGCGATTCAGGGCGCGGCGCGACCTGGAAGGGTTCGCCCTGGCCGGTAAAGACCACGTCGATGATCTCCGCACGATCGATGGCATGGGAAATGCCGATGCGGAAATCCTTGTTCTGATAGAGCTCCTTCTTGACCGGGTCGAGGTGGTTGAGATTGAGCTGCAGCACCAGCGTGTTGGAGGCCGAAGGGATCACCTCGCCCAGATGATAGCCACCGGCTTCCTGGCCATCGAAGAACAGGGGCTTGTTCACATTGGTGGCAATGTGACGTTCCTGGAAATCGATCTCGCCGTTGAGGGCGGCCAGCGTCAGCTCTTCGACCCCGCCCTGGCTTACGCGCATGTCGAGATTGTCGATATAGGGGAGCTGGTTTCCGGCGCTGTCGGTCTTCCAGTAATAGGGATTGCGCTTCCAGGTGACGCGCTGGGCATTGGCCGAGAGCGGCTGGTCGATCACCCAGCCATAGATGGTGGGCAGGTCGGCGTTGGAGAAGCGAATGGTTTCCCAGCCCCAGGCACAGCGATCCTGCAGATAGAGCGCCCAACCGTCGAAGCCCGCCGCCTTGGCGTCAGCATCGGCGTTTTCGTTGTAGGTGGGGTGGAACTGGCTGCAATATTGCTTCTGCAGCGAAGTGATGTGGAGGCCGTCGGTGGAGGCCAGCGTCTCCATGAACATGCCGTTTGGCTTTTCGAAGGTGAACTTGAAATTGTAGTCGTCGATGACCGTCAACGTCATCGGATTGTTCTTGCTGTCGATCCAGCTATTGGCCGCGTAATCGGGGTCCTGGTACATCTCGACGGTGAAGGCGATGTCCTCCGTCGTGTAAGGCGTGCCGTCGCTCCACTTCACGCCTTCGCGCAGCTTGAACGTATATTCCTTGGCGTCGGCGCTGGCTTCCCAGCTCTCGGCCAGGTTGGGCAGCACGCTCTTCCATTCGTGGTCGTAGCGAACCAGGCCCTCATAGGCCACGGTCTTGACGATCAGCCCATTGTCGCCGCCGCCATTCATGCCCATGCGCCAGGTGCCGCCATAGGAGCCGGCACTGGGGCCATCCACGACCAGCGGATTGGCCGGCAGGCGCTCTGCCACGGGCGGCAACTCGCCGCTCGATACGGCCGCGTCAAGCGCCGGCGACTGCTGTTGCGCCAGCACGGGCCCGGCAGCGGCCATCACCGCTGCGAGGGCCACTGCACTGGCCAAACCATAAAGATGGTCTTTCCTCATCCTAGTCCTCCCTTTGCCGGGGTTGTCCCACCTCCGGCGTTCACTCCTGCCCGCGGCACTCCTCAGAGCCTCGAGCCGCTATAGATCTGCCCCAAAGGGCAGTACTCCCCCTCAGCGGAGGGGCGAGATTTCGAGCGCGAGGCGTCCCTTCCGGCTTTTCTGCCGGGGCGTGAACACCACGCGTGTGAGATCGACGGCGGGTTGGTACTGCTTTTCCGCCCCTTCGTGCCGGTCGAAGGCGACGTCGAGTTCGGCCGCGTCGTAGTGCACGACGACGCCGGCCGAGGTGTCGCCAATGCGCACCGTGCCATTGCCGGCCTCGGCTGCCAGCGGCGTCACCAGCACGGACTGGAAGAGGCCGTCGGTTCCGGTGAATTCAAAATCGTCGGCCAGCAGCACACGACCATCAGGCGTCCGGCGATCAAGCGTCAGGTTGCGCCTCAGGGCGGCAAGCCCGGCCGCTTCGGGATAGGCGGCAGCCATATCGAGTTCGAGCCGATCCGCCTCGACGCCATGCTCATGCATCATCACCTCAGCCGCGTGGTCGCGGCCTTCGGCCTGTTCGAAACCGTTGACCATGGGCACGGAGTGTCCGCGCGACGAGGCGAAGAGGTTCTGGTAGCGCTCGGGCCCAAAATAGCTCTTGGAATAGCGTCCGCGGCCGGGATCGGTCAGCACAACCTTGCCGCCGGACACCACCATGAACGATCCGACGTCGTTCTGGTTGTGCATCTCGTCATTGTGGCCGCCCTTGGCGGCGAGGCACAGCGAATGGGGATCGGTCGGATCGAGCCGGCTCATCATCCACCCCATCTCGTCGTACCAGTCATGCTTGCCGACCTGCGCCGGCGCGGCGTTCTCGGGCAGAGGCCAGGCGGATTGGCGGAGCGGCCAGCAGAACTGATTGAAGGTTTCGACGCGGAAGTCGTTCGCCATGCCCAGGCCGCGAAGGCCGGGAAGCTCGAGATGCTCAGCAAGATAGGTGAGCAGGCCCGGATGGAAGACCGGATTGCTGTCGCTGTCGGAAAAGCTCACCCAGACACCCGGCGCCAACATGGTGTTGAGCGGGAAGCGGGCGATGGATTTGACGAAGTCACCGTCCAGCAGATCGATGGCACCATTGGTCCGCGCGTGCAGAAGCTGCGCCAGGACGACATAATTGCCAAAGCCATAGGTCCAGTAGTCCGGCCCTTCGCTGGACCCGCCTTCGCGGTCGAAGGTTTCGAGGTAATCGGCGAGGCTGTGGAGGCCGCGCGTCACGATGCGCGCCAGGCGGTTGCTGTCGGTGTCGAGGTAGAGCGCCGCGCCGACCACGCCGGCCACGCAAACCGCCGTCCAGTTATTGACCTGCTTTTGCGGCGTCGTGTGCAGCCACCAGTGATCGTCTCGTGCGAGGAAGGGGCCGACGGCCCGGCGTTCGACTTCCGAGCGGATCCGCAGCCGCAAGTTGGGCGAAAGCCGCTCGCCGATCAGGTAATCGAGCTCGGCCATGTCGAGCGCCGTCATGGCGGCGGCGAGATCGAGAGTCGGATGGTCGGGCCGGTCGAGGTCGCGGGCATGGGCGGGCCAGGCCCAGTTGGTTTCTTCGAGCCTTGCCCAGGCCACATCCTCGAGCGCAGGGAGGAAACGCCCCTGCCCTTCGAGCCATTCAGCCAGGGTCAGGCGATAAAGCCTGTTGCGGCGGGCACGCTGGGCATCTTCATAGCCCTCGCGACGCCCGGTCTCACGGAATTCATGATAGAGCGAAGCCGGCAGTGCCGGGATCGGGGCCTCCATGTCGGAGCTGGCAGCGGCGATGAGGTCGTTGATGACGGCGTCGCCAAGGCGTGTCTTCAGTGCGGCCAGTTCAGGCGAGCCGGAGCGGGGAAAGGGCGCAAAATCGGGAGTGGCGTCGAGCACCAGTCCGACATGCCTCACGTTCCAACGCCTCAGGGTCACGCTACCGTCCTCCAAGTCGCGCCTCGCGTTAGCAGTCTGCTAACAAATGCCCTTGGTGGGTTCGTTGAGGCGCTACGCAAGGCTATGCACGAGGTTACGCAAATTCAAGCTTTTTGCGCATTTCATGCAATTAACGCAAGATTGCGGAAATTGCGTCGCGAGGGCAGTTGTTTGGTGCGGATATTCGCTGGCCACGGACCTTGTTTTTAACAAGCGGCGGACAAAAAGTTACGCAAAAATGGCAGCATGCTGGCCGGAGAGGAAGCCTTAGACGAGGTGATGAACGGTCTCGCCTTCCACCAGGGAAAGGCCGATTTCGAGCTGCTGGACGGCGCGCTCTCCGTCGAGCTGGCTGGCCAGGAGGCGAATGACGCCGCGGCCGATGGCTTCGCGGTCAACGCGGACAGTGGAGAGGCGCGGATTGGCCATGCCGGCAATCGGCAGATCGTCGAAACCGATGATAGAAAACCCCTCCGGCATGGGCGAATCCTGGCCCAGCAGCGCCTCGACCATGCTGACGGCCACGCTGTCGTTCCAGCAAAAGACGGCAGTGACGTCGTATTCGCCCGCAAGAAGGGCCGCGAGCAGATCCTTGCTGGAATGTTCGTTGGAGATTACCACAGTGCCGGAAACCTCAGGGTTTGCGGCGATCGCAGCCTCGAAACCACGCTGGCGCTGCAGGATGGTGGGACGATGGTGGTACGTATAGTGCAGGATGCGGCGGTGGCCGGCTTCGATCAGGCGCTGGGTGGCCCGATAGGCCCCGTAGAAATTGGCCGGCGCAACTGAATTGAAGCGCATGAGCGGGTCGCTGCCATTGGCCAGAACGAGGGCCGTCTCGGTTTCCTGCGCCCATTGGGCGATGTCTGCGGCCGGGTCTATGCCGGCCAGGATCAGGCCGTTGGCACCTGTCTTCGACATCTGCCGGCGGATGAAGTCGAGCGTGACCATATCCTCGTTGACCAGCCGCACATCGAGCACGATGCCGGCCTCGCCGGCCTGGGCACGCATGGCCTCGACAATGCCGTGGTAAAAGCCGGCAAGGCTGCCCATGGCACTGTTAAGGGGAACCAGCGCCAGGGCCCGCTTGTCCAGGCTGCCCATAGCGGGCGGATGCTTGCTCTTGTAGCCCAGCATCCGCGCCATGCGCTGCACTTCGGCGCGCACGGCGTCGCTGATGCCGATCTCATTGGCCAGCGCCCGCGATACGGTGGAGACCGAAACGCCCAGTTTCTCAGCGATATCGGCCTGGCTGGCGCGCTTGCCCGATGCCATAGCGGTTCCCCCTCGATGCCTTTACGCAATATTTGCGTTTCTTGAGCAAATCAAGAGGCTATGATTTTACCCGGCCTCCCTCCCGGACCCCGTGGATGAACGAATGATCGGAGGGCAATTTGCCAACACACTGTTATCGCTAGGCGTCGCCTGGAGACACGCGCGGCGCGCTTGACGCTGATCGCGATTTCACGCATTGATCGCGCCGATGCGGGTGTAGCTCAATGGTAGAGCAGAAGCTTCCCAAGCTTACGACGAGGGTTCGATTCCCTTCACCCGCTCCAGAAATCCCCTAAGTGATTGATTTTACACGTCTTTTTTTATGCTGAATTTACTTAGCGAGTCCTGTGGGGATACCTGCGGAGAGACTTGAGGTGTCGCGACGATCAGGTTGCAACTCGCAACAAGGAACAGCCATACGCCGACTGTCTCAAGTATCTCTTCAGTCGCGTATAATACCCGCAATGCTTCGGGCGACGCACCGCGGACGGAAGCCTCGAAAGCAACTAGATCTAAGCCAATAACTCCTAGAATATAGACCGCGGCGGCGGCGGCAAAAGGCGCAACCGCAAACCCAAATTGCAGGAGTGCTGAGCGAGTGATTGTAGCAAGCACGGCAGTTGCAGCGAGGGCGGCTGCCATCTGGATGTGGAAAGCTGCGCCGGCTGTGCCGATTGCAGAAGCAAGGTGAAAGGTCAGTTCATGGTCAAGATTAGTGTGCTCACTGATCGCCATGTAAAGAAGCGTTGATGGCATAACGAAAAACGTCGGCCTACTGCTCGCGCGCGAGTTATCGATCGCCATGAACCATATGACGGCGCAGACAACCAACCCTGCGCTCTGAAACCAGGACGTCGCGTTGTTATACCCTCCGAACAGGGAAAGCGCCGCGAATCTTCGGTCTGTCGCGTCGTCGACGGCCACAAGCTCCCAGCAAATGCCCGCCGCGATGATGAATGCGCCGAGTGTGAAGCTGGTCCATACCAGTGTTTTCGCGGTTTTGCGGGAGATGTACGAGCCGGCTGTGATGCTTGGTGGCTGATGAAGCATTTTGGTTTCTTTGTTTCTCCGACTACTAGTAACGTCAATGCTTAGTGGTCGGCAACCTCGCGCGAGTTGGCATGATGCGATTGAAATTTTGGCGAAGCACTGCCCTTCGAAACCCCAAAGTGCGTGCGATTGCATGGACCGCAATGCTGATGGTCTTCATCACTGCGATCTGGACCGTCGTAATGCTGACGCTTGGTCTTGATTTTACAGACCGGCAGCGGTTCTGGGAGCCAATGTTCGTTTCATGGGCCGCAGGGGTGGCGTTATTCGGCTTCTCGGTGGTTATCGCCTTGGCCCAGCTCGACGATCCGTTCGCCGAGGGATCATCGCGCCGAATGGAGATCCTGATGCAAGGGCAGGAGGGCCCACACGTCGATTACTTCCTGAGCAAGTTCAAGGAAGCGGAGCAGTATGCCGAGATTGTAGAAAAGACTTTTGTCTTCCAGGAAGTTGCGGAAGACGGCACTCGTGCTCTCCTCGATACCGTGACAAAGATCACGTTGCGGAATTTCATAAATGATGTGGGAAGCACGTATAACCAGCCGATAGGCTTTTCGACGGAAGTGCCAGGGTCATCTGCTCGCGTCCTGTATATGAAGGTAGGAGATGCAGACGTCTCGCTGGACCAGTTTATCCCCGGTCCTTCCTTTCGCGAAACTTACCCTATTAGTATTGGGCCAGGAAAATCGGCCACTGTAGAGTTCGCCATCCGTCGCTGGGTCGATCCCACACGATTGCTACAGAGCACTGCGCGCTTTTCTAGAGCGATCAAAGTGTCCGCACAAAATAACACCGCCGTGAACCTGTCCTATGAATGTAGGACCGGCACTCGTGAGCGATTGCTCGAGCATCTGAACAACAGCGCCCCGATGCCCTCGCCTAAGTCTGGATCTGTGCCGGCGGGCGGGAAAACCAACCTTATCGAGCTTAGTGAAGTGCCCCCGGGAGCGGCCTACCTCGTGAGCGTCTCGGCCCATTTAAGCCCCGCCCCGACTCTAACTCTGTAGCTGATCGCGTTTTCGTCGATCAGCGCTTGAAGCACCTTGCATCCATCCGAACATCAAAGGTCATTCAGCCGGCACCAAAGCTTCAGCGCGGTGATACCTGCGGGGATTCTTGCGGAGATACCTAATCCGCTCCGAACCCATTTTATTAAATGGTTTCAATAGTACAGCGGAGGGGTTTCGAGCCCTTCACCCGCTCCACGCCTCAGGCGGAACCGCGCCTGACCAGTTCAAAACCGACATCGTGAACCGGATCGAGGCCGGGAAAACCTGCGAAGCGCTGGATCAGCGCGGTGGCGGCGGCCTGCCCGAGTGCCTGGCGGTCGATGCGGATCGTGGTCAGCGCCGGCTCGGTGGCGGTAGCAAAATCCTGATCGCCGAAACCGATGACTGCGACGTCCTTGGGCACGGCGAGACCCCTTGCCGCGGCCTCGACCAGAATGCCATGGGCGAACTGGTCGGAACTACAGAAGACCACCGTTCCGGGGCGCAGGCCCCGCTCGACCAGTTGCGCCAGTGCCTCCCGCCCGAGGCCAAGAGTGGCGGAGGGTCCGAGGTCGATCCGTTCGACGGGACCGTGCCCCGCCGTCTCGAACCGCGCGGCAAAGGCGTCGCGCCGGCGCTGGGCGCGTTCATTGCCGGCCGTCACAGTGACAGCGTGGCGATAGCCCGAGGCCAAAGCGAGGTCCGCCGCCGCCTCGGCCGCGGCACCTTGCGAAAAGCCGACGCAGCAATCTACGGGCGTTTCCGTCAGGTCCCAGACTTCCACCACGGGGATGCCGGCGTTGAGCAGCATGCGGCGGGCGGCGGCACTGTGCCTCACCCCGGTCAGCATGATGGCATCGGGCCGGCGCGACAGGTGCGCAGCGATCGCCGCTTCCTCGCGCTCGGGGTCGAAGCCGGTCTCGGACAGCATGATCTGGTAGCCCTGCTCGCGCATGATGTCCGAAAAGGCCTGCAGCGAGCTTGAATAGAAGATATTGGTGATCGAGGGCACCAGGGCCGCGATCAGTTTCGAACGACTGGAAGCCAGCGCTCCGGCCACGGCATTGGGCACATAGCCGGTCTGATTGACGGCATCGCGAATGCGCCGCAGCGTTTCCGGAGACACTTTTTCCGGCGAGGACAGCGCCCGCGACACCGTGACCTGTGACACGCCGGCCAGCCGCCCGACCTCGGCCATGGTGACGCTGGTCCGGCGCAAGGCCTCGTCATTTCCGGACCGCTCGGCCATGATTTCATCCGCCCCTATCCATGCAGCTCTTGTATGCTCTTGTATGCGCTTCCATTGCGGTTGCGCAAGGCGTTCGCGATCGATCCTGGTGGTTGACCAGCATTGATGTATGCGCATACATTGCCGGGAAAGTGGAGGATACGATGGCGGTGGAACGGCGCAAAAAGGTGGAAGATCTGCGATCGGCGCGCTGGTTCGCGCCGGATGATCTGCGCAGCTTCGGCCATCGCTCGCGACTGATGCAGCTCGGCTATTCCGAGGCCGATTTCATGGGCAAGCCGGTCATCGGCATTCTCAACACCTGGTCCGAGCTCAATGCCTGCCACAGCCACTTCCCGGAGCGGGTGGAGGCGGTCAAGCGCGGCGTGCTGGCGGCAGGCGGATTTCCGGTGGAATTGCCGACGCTGTCGGTGGACGAGAGTTTCACCAAGCCCACCTCGATGCTCTATCGCAACATGCTGGCCATGGAGGCGGAAGAGACGATCCGCTCGCATCCGCTCGATGGCGTCGTGCTGATGGGCGGCTGCGACAAGACTACGCCGGGCCTCGTCATGGGCGGGCTGACCGCCGGGGTGCCGATGATCTACCTGCCGGCCGGGCCAATGCTGCGCGGCAATTATGCGGGCAAGGCGCTGGGTTCTGGCTCGGATGCCTGGAAATACTGGGACGAGCGGCGCGCCGGCAATGTCAGCGACGAACAATGGCAGGGCCTACAGGGCGGCATCGCCCGCTCGGCCGGCGTCTGCATGACCATGGGCACGGCTTCAACCATGACCGCCATCGTCGACGCCATGGGCCTCACCCTGCCCGGCGCATCGTCCATCCCGGCGGTCGATTCCGGCCACCAGCGCATGGCCACCGATTGCGGGCGGCGCATCGTCGACATGGTTTGGGAAGACCTGACGCCGGACCGCGTCGCCACCAGCGCCGCTTTCCGCAATGCCGCCATCGTGGCCATGGCCACGGGCTGCTCCACCAATGCGGTGGTGCATCTCATCGCCATGGCTCGGCGGGCCGGGGTGGACCTGACGCTCGACGATCTCGACGCGCTGGGACGGGACACGCCGCTGCTCGCCAATGTCCGGCCTTCGGGCAAGGACTATCTGATGGAGGACTTTTACTTTGCCGGCGGCCTGCGGGCGCTGATGCTGCAGATCGGCGAGCGCCTCGACCTCACATGCATGACCGTCAATGGACGGACGCTCGGCGACAATCTCGAGGGCGCCGTGGTCTACAATGACGACGTCATCCGGCCTCTGTCGAACCCGGTCTATCACGAGGGCTCGCTGGCGGTGCTGCGCGGTAATCTCTGCCCCGATGGCGCCGTGATCAAGCCGGCAGCCTGCGACCCGAAATATTACCGCCACCAGGGGCCGGCGCTGGTCTTTGACTCGTATCCCGAGATGAAGAAGGCGATCGACGACGAAAACCTCGATGTGACGCCGGACCATGTGCTGGTGCTGCGCAATGCCGGTCCGCTGGGTGGTCCGGGCATGCCGGAATGGGGAATGCTGCCCATTCCCAAGGCGCTGATCAAACAGGGATATCGCGACATGCTGCGTATTTCGGACGCGCGCATGTCGGGCACGTCCTATGGCGCCTGCGTGCTGCATGTGGCGCCCGAGAGCTATGTGGGCGGGCCGCTGGCGCTGCTGCGGAACGGTGACATCGTGCGGCTGGACCTCGACAATCGCCGGCTCGACATGCTGGTGGCGGAAGACGAAATCGCCCGCCGCAAGACGGAGTGGACACCGCCGCCACCGCGCTTCGAGCGCGGCTGGGGCTGGATGTATTCCAAGCATGTCACCCAGGCCGACAAAGGCTGCGACTTCGATTTTCTTGAACGGGGTTTCGGGGCTGCGGCTGGGGAGCCGGATATTTACTAGCGCGCAGTGATGAGAACACGCGCCTTACTCCAATTTGTCACCCCGGCGAAGGCCGGGGCCCATCCTGAAATCTCAAGATGGATCCCGGCCTTCGCCGGGATGACAGTCAGTGGGTGGGGCAGCTTCAGATAAAAAGGACAGACACCATGGCACTCACTCTCGACCAGGCCCTGACCGGCATTTCCGGCATTCTCGTCACGCCCTATGACGACAAGGGCGACGTGGCGCCGCAGACGCTCGTGCCTATCCTTGATCGGGCGTTGGGAGCGGGTCTCCACATGCCCGTGGTCAACGGCAATACCGGCGAATTCTATGCACTGACCACCGAGGAAGCCAAAACCATGGTGCGCGAAGTGGTACGGCTGGTCGATGGTCGGGCGCCGGTGCTTGCCGGCATCGGGCGCGGCATTCGGGACGCCATGGCGCTGGCAAAGGTGTCTGCCGATGCGGGGGCGACGGCGCTGATGGTGCACCAGCCGCCCGATCCCTTCGTATCGCCGCGCGGCACTGTGGACTACCTCAAGGCCATTGCCGATGCCTCCGGCGGGCTGCCCATGATGCTCTACCTGCGCAATGACGCCATCGGCACCAAGGCCATTGCCGAGCTCTGCGCCCTGCCCCAGGTCAAGGGCATCAAATGGGCCACGCCCAATCCGCTGAAACTGGCCGAGGCCAAGGCGGCCTGCGATCCGAGCCTGGTCTGGGTCGGCGGGCTGGCCGAAATCTGGGCGCCGGCCTTTTACGCCGTGGGCGCACGCGGCTTCACCTCGGGCCTCATCAATGTCTGGCCGGAGCGGTCTCTCGCCATCCACGCGGCGCTGGAAGCGGGCAAGTTCGCAGAGGCCAATGGGTTGATCGCAGGAATGAAGGCCTTCGAAGACATCCGCGCCGAAGAAATGAACGGCACCAACGTAACCGGGGTCAAGGCGGCGCTGAAGGCGTTGGGCCGCGATTGCGGACCGACGCGCCCGCCCTCGGCCTGGCCGCTGACTGAGGGCCAGCAGGCCAAGCTCGATGCCTTTATCGCCGAAAATGGGCTGAGCTGATCGAGGCCCGGCGCGCGGCGTTCACGCCGCCGTCACAAAATGCTTGTGCATCCTTGCCCTGGCGGTCCACACATCGCTCACAACGGGCGAGGTGCCAGGTGGCCAGTAAAACCGCAACCTTGATGGAAGTCGCGCGCCTGGCAGGCGTTTCGACCGCGACGGTCAATCGCGTGCTCAAGGGACAGGGCTACATTTCCGAGACGGCGCGCGAGAAGGTGATGGCGGCCGTCGCGGCGACGCACTACCAGCCAAACGTGGTGGCGCGGGGCCTGCGGACACAGCGCAGCTATACGATCGGCCTGATGCTGACGGCCATCACCGTCAATCCGTTCTTTGTCGGCGTGGCTCATGCGGTGGAAATCGCGGCCATCAAGGCCGGCTATCGGGTGATGATCTTCAACCATGGCGAGAGCGCCGATACGGAGCGGCGCGGCGTCGAGAGCTTCATCGCCCAGCGCGTCGATGCGGTGCTGTTCTGCACCGCGCTTGATGCGAGCAGCATTGCCATGCTGGAGCGTGCCGGCATTCCCGCCATCGAGATCGAACGCTCGCTGACCGATGCGCCCTGCGTGCGGGTCGACAATTATGTCGGCGCCCGGGCGGCCGTCGATCACCTGGTGGGCCTCGGGCATCGCAGCATCGCCTTTGTCGGGGGTGACCCGGCGCTTTACGCGCGCGATGCGCGGCGGCAGAAATCGGTCGAGGATGACCGGCTCAGCGCCTATCGCGACGGCATCCGGGCCCATGGCATCAAGGAGCGGCCGGACCTGGTTCGGCTTGGTGTCTATTACAGTGTCGAAAGCGGCGGCTCGGGCGAGGAGGGGCGGCTCCATACCGAGGCGCTGATGGCCCTGTCCGAACCGCCTACGGCGATCTTTGCGACCTGCGATATTCTCGCTGCCGGCGTGTTGCAGGCGCTCTATGCCGCCGGGCGCCGGGTGCCCGACGATGTCTCGGTGGTCGGCTTCGACGATACCCTTGCCACCCATCTCGCCCCTGGCCTCACGACCGTCGCCCAGCCGGTCGAGGCGCTGGGACGGGAAGCCTTCCACAGCGCCGTGGCGGCGATCGAAGGCGGCGAAAGCCCCACTGAAATCGTTCTCAGCGCGAGTCTGGTGATCCGGCAGTCCACCGGCAAGGCAACGCGCTAGCGACAGGTTTGACAAGCCGTAGATCCGCTGTTAACGATTTGATGTGTCAACGATGACACATGCCCTTTCGAGGAGGAAAGGGCGCTCGCAACACGTGAGCATTTCAGGGAGGATCTACGACTATGCGGCATCATTTGCTGACCGCGACGGCGCTCGCCTCGCTTCTGCTGACTGCCCCGGCCTTCGCCCAGACAGTGACCTTCTGGCAGTTCTCGACCAACCCCAACGACATTGCTGCATGGGAAGGGATCATCGAGGCCTTCGAGGCCAGCCATGAGGGCATCGATGTCGTCATGGAAATCGTGCCGTGGTCCGAGCAGCAGCAGCGGCTGGTGACGGCGCTGACCACTGGCGGCCTGCCCGACGTGTCCATGCTGGGCAACAATGTGGTGGCCCAGTTCCAGGCCACGGGCGCGCTCGCGCCGCTCGACGATGCCTTCGCCGCCTATGACGCGGCCAACGGCACCAATGTCGCCGAGGACATCTGGCCGGGCGACAAGGGCTATTACAACCTAGGTGGCCAGTGGTGGGCCTCGCCCATCGCCGTCGAAACCCGCGCGCTCTACTATCGCAAGGACCTGTTCGAGGCAGCTGGGCTCGATCCCAATGATCCGCCCGATACCTGGGAAGAGCTGCGCGCCGCCGCCAAGACGCTGACCGAGGCGTCCGAGGACGGCGTCTATGGCATCGGCCTTGGCACCAGCCTCGACTATTTCACCGTGCACAATTTCATGAGCGCGTATCTGGGCTATGGCGCCCGCATGCTCAATGATGACGGCACCTGCGGCTTCGATACGCCCGAGTTCAAGGAAGCGCTCAGCGTCTATACCGGCATTGCGCTGGATGGCTCGACCCATCCCGATGCGGCCAGCATGAATGGCGACACGTTCCAGCGCGGCTTCCTCGATGGGCGCTATGCCATGATCCTGATGCATCCGAGCCTTTATCGCGACCTCCAGACCGAGCAGCCGGAATGGCTCGACCAGGTGGCCATCGCCAAGGTGCCGGCCGGGCCGGCAAACCGCTCGGGCTTCCTCGGCGGCTGGCCGCTGGTGATGTGGGAAGCGTCGCAGAACAAGGAAGCGGCGGGCCAGTTCATCATGTTCGCCACCCATGGCGACGCCTTCAAGGACCTGGCGATTGCCGGCGGCTTCATCCCCGGCAGCATTTCGCTGGCCCAGGGCGCGCCCTGGACCGAGGAGCCCTATCCGCTGTTCGTCGAGCAGTTGCAGGACGCCCGTCCCTATCAGTATCCGAGCGAGGCCATCGCCCAGATGGGGCAGCTTGAAGTCGACACCATCCAGAAGGCCGTGCAGGCCGTGGCCCTGGGCCAGAAGGATGTCGATCAGGCCACCGCAGACCTCTGCACGGACATCAACACGGTGCTGCAGCGTTAAGCCGGCCGCACCTCGCCCCGGGCGCCACTCTCCCCGCCCGGGGCCAATTCCGATAGTCCAAGGCGCGCCCATGTCCACCCAAAGTCCCGAGACCTATCCGCGGCCCTTCGGCGAGGTGGCCCTGCCCTATGCGCTGATCGCCCCGGCCATCGTCGTGGCCCTCGCCATCGCCGTCATCCCGCTGATCTATGCGCTCTACCTGTCGTTCCAGGACTGGTATCTCCTGCGCAATCCGCAGCCGGTCTGGGGCGGCCTCGTCAACTACCAGGCGCTGCTTGGCGATGCGGGCCTCTGGCGCGCCTTCTGGCGCACCTGGGTGTGGACGATCGGCACCGTGGTGGTGGAAGTGGCGCTGGCCCTGCCGCTGGCGCTCTTGCTCAACCGCGACACGCCCATGGCCAAGGCGGCCTCGGCATTGATCCTCCTGCCCTGGGTGATGCCGTTCATCGTGCTCGGCTATGGCTGGCGGTTCCTGCTCGACAGCGAGGCCGGACCCATCCATGCGCTGCTCGAAGCCGTCGGCATTGCCGGCAACAGCTCCATCCTCAACGACCCCAACATGGCGCTGGCTGTCATCATCTTCATTTCCGGCTGGAAGGGCATGCCTTTCATGGTGCTGGCGCTCCTGGCGGCGCTGAAATCCATCCCCGCCGAACTCTACGAAGCCGCCGAAATGGACGGGGCCAGCCACTGGCAGCGCTTCGTCACCATCACCTTGCCCTCGATCCAGAACACCATGCTGGTGATCGGCTTGGTGCTCGGGATCCTCGCCTTCTACAGTTTCGACCTGCCCTGGATCATGACCCGTGGCGGCCCGCAGGACGCCACCACCATTCTCGGGATCAGCATGTACAAGGCGGTCTTTACCGACTTGAGGCCCTCCTATGCCGCAGCAATCAGCGTGGTGATGCTGCTTGTGCTGGCCGTGGCCTCCTTCCTCTCGCTCAAGCTCAGGAGACGGCAATGACCGATAACCGCCTCCGCGACGGGCTGCTCGACGCCGTCACCCTGGTTGCGCTGATCCTGGTGCTCCTCCCGATCATCTGGGTGTTCATCGCCTCGATCCGGCCCGACGCCGACATCATGACCGGCGGCCTCATCCCGACGCGCTTCACCGTCGAGCACTTCCTCGCCATCTTTGCGCGCAGCGACTTCCTCGTGGCGCTGCGCAACAGCCTGATCGTGGGCGTGGTCGTGTCGATCTGCACGGTGCTGATCGCGGTGCCGGCCTCCTATTCGCTGAGCCGCTTCACCTATCTCGGCCGCGATTTCATGGGGTTTCTGATCCTCGCCACGCAGATGCTGCCGGCCGTCGCGGTGCTGGTGCCCATCGTGGTGCTGATCCGTTCGCTGGGCCTCACCAATACGCTGACGGCGCTGACCTTCACCCATCTCGCGCTCGGCCTGCCCATCGCCGTGTGGATGCTCAAAGGCTATATCGACGCGGTGCCGCGCGAGCTCGAAGAGGCCTCGATCATCGACGGCTCGACGCAGCTCGGGGCGATGTTCCGCATCACCCTGCCGCTGATCCGGCCAGCCGTGATCGCCGTGGGAACCTTTGCCTTCGTCCTGTCATGGGGCGAGTTCCTCCTGGCCCTGGCGCTGATTTCCAAGACCGAGGTCAAGACGCTGCCGCTGGCCTTGCAAACCCTCTTCGACCCCTATTCCTTCAGTTGGGGCGAGGTCATGGCGGGTGGTGTGGTGATCGCCGTGCCGACCGTGGTCCTGTTCCTGCTGTTCCGCAACCAACTCGTCGGCGGCCTCACCGCTGGCGGCATCAAGGGATAATCCGCCCGTGTCCATCAGAACCCAGTCCCTTTATTTCACCGGCCCGCGTGCGGTCGATATCCGCGACGAGGACCTTGCCGATCCCGGAAAGGGCCAGGTGCGGCTCGACCTCCTGGTTTCAGGGATCAGCGCCGGTACCGAACTCAATGTGTTCCGCGGGCTCGCGCCGCAATGGCGCCAGTCGATGGACCCCAAGACACGGCTCTTTTCCGACGCCAACGGGTCGGACTGGAGCTGGCCGGCGCGCTACGGCTATGCCGCCGTCGGTCATGTGAGCGAAGTCGGTCCAGCCATATCGGGCCTCAAGCAGGGCGACCTGGTGTTCGCCTATGTGCCCCATGGCCGCCACGCCGTGGTTTCCGCCGATGCGGTCGTGCCGCTGGGCACGCTGGACGATCCGGAACTGGGCGTCTTCTTTGCCAATCTCAACACCGCCTATAACGGCGTGCTCGACGCCAATATTCCACTCGGCGCCGATGTGGTCGTGAGCGGGCTCGGGGTGATCGGGCAGATGGTCACCCGGCTGCTGCGTCGCAATGGCGCGCGGCGGATCATCGTCGTCGACGGCATCGAGCAGCGCCGGGCGGCGGCCCTGGCCGGTGGCGCGACCGTGGCGCTCAGCCCCTTTGACGGATCGGTGGCCGAACGGGTGCGCGAGCTGACCGACGGACGCGGCGCCGATACCGTCATCGAAGTCTCCGGAGCCGCACCCGCCCTCAATGAGGCGATCCGCACCGCCGGCTTCAATGGCACGGTCGTGGCCATGTCCTGGTATGGCGGGACCTTCGAGAGCCTCAGCCTTTCGGGCGAATTCCACCACAACCGCCCGCGCATCATTTCCTCGCAGGTGGGCACAGTGAACCCCTTCCTCGGCCCGCTGTGGTCGGTGGGGCGGCGGGGCCAGATCGTCCGCGAATATCTCGGCGAGCTCGCGCCCGACCTGAAGGGTTTCGTCACCCATCGCGTACCGCTCGCCGAGGCCGGACGCGGCTACAGCCTGCTCGACCAGGGTTCGCCCGACGTCATGCAGGTGCTCATCGACTATCGTCAATCCTGACCGGAATGCATGACATGAAACTCTCCGCCTGCATCGAATGGCTGTTTGCCGATGCCACCGACGACTTTGCCGAACGGATCCGCCTGGCCAAGGCCTCGGGTCTCGAGGCCGTCGAATTCTGGTTCTGGAGCAACAAGGATCTCGACGCGGTCGAGGCGGCGCTCAAGGAAACGGGCCTCAGCCTCAGCGGCTTCGTGGCCGAACCGATGATCCCGCTGACCGACCCGGCCAACCGGGCGAAATTCCTCGCCGGTCTCAGGGTCAGCGTCGAGACGGCGCAGCGCCTGGGCGCCAAGGTGCTGATCGCCCAGGCGGGTGACGACCTGCCGGGTCGTGGCCGCGCCGAACAGCGAGCCAGCCTCGTGGATACCCTGCGCGCCGCGGCCGATGTGCTGAAGGGGACCGGCGTGAAGCTGGGCGTCGAGCCGCTCAATACGCTGATCGACCACAAGGGCTATTTCCTCGGTTCGACGGCCGAAGCGCTCGACATCGTGGACGAGGTCGGGCGGCCGGAAATCGGCATCGTCTATGACCTCTATCATTCCGCGGTCATGGGCGAGCGCATCGAGGATGTGCTGGCTGGCCGTGTCGGGCATGTGCTCCACGCCCATGTTGCCGATCATCCGGGCCGCAACGATCCGGGCCAGGGGGACATCGACCTCGGCAAGCGCCTCGCCTGGCTCTTCGCCAATGGCTATGCCGGCGCCGTCGGGCTCGAATACCGGCCCGTGGGCTCCACGGCCGAGGCCCTGCCGCAGGTTCGCACCCTGCTCGAAACCGCATAACCCGGAAAGCCAAGCCCATGTCCGACATCAAGGTCAGCAACCTGCGCAAGAGCTACGGCGCCGTGGAAGTCCTGAGGGATATCAACCTCGATATCGGCTCGGGTGAGTTCGTGATCTTTGTCGGGCCTTCGGGCTGTGGCAAGTCCACCCTGCTGCGCTGCATTTCCGGCCTCGAGAGCATTACCTCGGGGCGGCTGGAAATCGGCGGCAAGGTGGTGAACCAGGTGCCGCCCAGCAAGCGCGGCATCGCCATGGTTTTCCAGTCCTACGCGCTTTATCCGCATATGAATGTGCGGGACAATATGGGCTATTCGCTGCGGCTGCGCCGCGCCTCGCGGGCCGAGACCGAGGCACGGGTCAACGAGGCTGCGGCCAAGCTGCAACTCCAGCCCTATCTCGATCGCTTCCCGCGCGAGCTGTCGGGCGGGCAGAGGCAACGCGTCGCCATCGGCCGCGCCATCGTGCGCGATCCGGCGGTGTTCCTGTTCGACGAACCGCTGTCCAATCTCGACGCGGCCCTGCGGGTCGCGACCCGCCTCGAGATCGCGGCGCTCAAGGAAACCCTGCCCCAGACCACCATGATCTATGTGACCCATGACCAGGTCGAGGCCATGACCCTGGCCGACCGTATCGTGGTGCTGAATGCCGGCCGGGTGGAACAGGTCGGAACGCCCGAGGAGCTCTACGAGGCGCCGGGCTCGCTGTTCGTCGCCGGCTTCATCGGCTCGCCCTCGATGAACATCATTTCCGGTGCCTTTGCCGAAGGCCTCGGCGCCCCGACGATCGGCATCCGCCCCGAGGACGTGATCCTGGGTGAAGGGCCCTATCAGGGACGGGTGACGCACAAGGAATATCTGGGCGCCGACAGCTTCGTTTATCTCGACGAGCCGGTGGCCGGACGGCTGACGGCGCGTGTGCCGGGCAAGGCCGACTATCCCGATGGCACCACCATGGCCTTCGGTTTCCAGCCGGCAAAAATCCACCGCTTCGACGCCACAGGCAAACGGCTCACGACGGCCTGATCCCGGCGCATTAAGCCGGCTTGCTGGAGAACAGACGGTCGCGTGAGCCGGTCAGGTGTTCGTGCATCAGGCGCTGGGCGCGCTCGGCATCGCCTTCGCGGATCGCCTCGTAGACGGCGGCGTGTTCGACCAGGACGTGCCGCAGCCCGTCCTGGGTACTTTTCAGCGACAGCCCATGCAGCCGCATGCCGACGGCGATGTGATCTTCGAGCGCCTGCATGGCGGTGACGAAATAAGGGTTCACCGAGGCCTGGGCGATGCTGAGATGGAACATGAAATCGGCATCGGCGCGGTGGGCCTGGCGGTTGGTGGCATCGCGCAGCAGGTTGAGTGCAGTCTTGACCCGCTCCAGCGCCTCGGGCGTCCGGCGCTGCGCTGCCATGGCCGCCGCCTGCGGCTCGATGGTCAGGCGGAAATCGTAGCAGTGCTGCAGGTCGGAGAGATTTTCCATCTGCCCGAAGCCGAGCGGCTCGCGAATGCCCTGCTCGCGCACGAAACTGCCGGCGCCGCGGCGGGAATAGATGAGGCCCTGGTCGCGCAGCCGTTGCAGCGCGTCGCGAATGACGGGGCGGGACACCTGGAATTCGGCAGCCAGCGCATGCTCGGTCGGCAGCCGCTCATCCACCGCATAGGCGCCGGACTTGATCGAGCGCTGGATGCGGTCGAACACCGTTTCGGAAAGGCTGCGCCGGCCAACTAAACTATCCGACATGAGTGTGCACAGGGCTCCCGAGGCTCAAATAGGGGGCGAACAGACGCGAAAGGCAGTCCGGATCGCCAAAACCGCCCGATTTGGTGACGACAGTCAAGCCACCGGCCTCTGCCACGGGCAGGCCGGGCAGCGCTTCCCCCAGAAGCGTCAGCACCTTTATGCGCAAACGAGACAGGATGGCCTGGGCCGTGGCGCCTCCTGAGAGGACCAGCAAAGAACCGGGCGCGGGCGCCAGCGCCTCTAGCGTCGCGCCGAGCGCCTCGGCCACTTCGGGCCCGCCGGCCTGAACGGGGCCGGGTGTCGCCTGAATGATGGTGAGGCCGGCGCTGACGCGCAGCGGCGTGGCGACGCCGTTGGGTGCCTCGATATGGAGAATATTCGGATTGGCGTCGCGGAGATGCCGAAGCTGGGCCAGCGTGATCGGATCGGTCGAGCCGATGACGCAATAGGCCGCCTTGCCGACAAAAGCCGGTGTCGCCGCCCTCGCCCCGGGCGCCATCGCCCTGGCCATGGCTTCGGCGAGGCTCCTTGCACCGATGGCGAGATCGAAGCCGGACCCCAGGGCCCGTTCGATATCGGCCTGCTTTTCAATATCGGGGATCAGGGCGCGCACCGCATGGGCGCCCAGCGTGGTGGCGATGTCGATAGGGTATGAAACGCCGAAACCGCCGAGCTGGCCGTTCCGGACCCAGCGGCCGAAGGCGGGAATCGCGGGCACGACAAGCCCTGTCGTGTAGTCGAGCGCGTCGAGTTCGGCGGCGATATTGCCCTTGAGGCGAGAGTCGATCTTCTTGAAGAGGCGCATGCCGACAGGCAAAGCCTGCAGGGCAGCAGCGACGGCCTGCCTTGCCGCATCGGCCGAAATCTCGCGGCTATGGGTGGAAACGCCCACGATGCGGGCGCCGGTGGCCAGCGCCTCGGGGAGGGCCGCGACGTCGAGGGCGACAGCAGTCGGGATGCCCCGCATGGCGAAGGGCGCAGCGGCATCCAGCGCTCCGCTCAGGTCATCGGCAATGATCGCGAGCTCAGCCATGGGTGAGTGCAGCACGACGGGCCGCCTGCACGTCGGGATCGGGATCGAGATTGGCGGCCAGCAGGCGCTGGGTATAGTCGTGTTGCGGCGCCTCGAAGATCTCCGCCGTGGGCCCGCGCTCGACGATTTCCCCGGCCTTCATGACGATCACCGTATCGGCGAAATCGCGCACCACGCCGAGATCGTGGGCGATGAAGAGAAAGGAAATCCCGAGCCGCTGGCGCAGCCCGTCGAGAAGGGCAATCACCTGCGCCTGGATGGACACGTCGAGCGCCGACACGGCTTCGTCGCAGATGATGAGTTCGGGTTCGAGCGCCAGGGCGCGGGCAATGGCGATGCGCTGGCGCTGGCCGCCGGAGAACTGGTGCGGATAGCGATCCGCATGCTCGGGCGAGAGGCCGACCTGTTCGAGCAGTTCCAGGACGCGGGCGCGGCGCTTGCTCTTGTCGGGCATGAGCTTGTGAATGTCCCAGCCCTCGGCGATCAACTGGTAGACCGACATGCGGGGATTGAGGGACTGGGTGGGGTCCTGGAACACCATCTGGATTTCGCGGCGGCATTCGAGCAGGTCGCGCGCATTCATGGCGATGAGGTCCCGCCCCTTCCACAGCGCCTGGCCGCTATCGGCCTGTTCGAGCCGGAGAATGGTGCGCGCCAGGGTCGACTTGCCCGAGCCGCTTTCGCCGACCACGGCAAGGCTCTGCCCGCGCGCCAGGGTGAGGGACACGTCCCTGAGGGCGGTGAACTTGCCGTAGCTCTTGCAGAGGTTCTTGGCCTCGAGCAGCAGCGGCGCCGCGCCGTCGAGCTGCCGGATTTCGCCCTTGCCCGGCGCGGCGGCGATGAGCTTTTGCGTATAGGCGTGCTGGGGCGCGTGGTAGACGTCGCGGGCGGTGCCGGTCTCGACGATCTCGCCCTTGTTCATGACGACGACGCGATCGGCGATTTCGGCGACCACGCCGAGGTCATGGGTGATCAGCACCAGCGCCATGCCGGTTTCGGCCTGCAATTCCTTCAGCAGCGCCAGCACTTCGGCCTGGATGGTGACGTCGAGCGCCGTGGTCGGCTCGTCGGCAATGAGGATGTCAGGCTTGAGCATCAGCGCCATGGCGATCATCAGGCGCTGCCGCTGGCCGCCGGAGAACTGATGCGGGTATTTCCGCATGGCCGCTTCGGGATCCGGTAGGCCGACGCGGGCGATCAGCTCCAGGGCGCGGGTGCGCGCCAGATCGGACGGACGGCCATGCGCCGTCATCATCTCCATGATCTGCCAGCCAACCGTATAGACCGGATTGAGATGGCCGAGCGGATCCTGGAAGATCATGGCGATCTTCTTGCCGTTCAGCGCCCGGTGCTTTTCGTAGGACACCCTCAGCAGGTCCTCGCCCTCATAGAGGATTTCGCCCGAGACGATCTCGGCAGGCGGAGTATCGAGCAGGTTCATCACGGCATTGGCCGAGACCGACTTGCCCGAGCCGCTTTCGCCGAGGATGGCGAGGGTCTCGCCCCGCGACACCGACCAGCTCACATTGCGCACTGCATGGACGGTGCCACGGGCGGTGTGGAAGTCGACGGAGAGGTTTTTGACCGTCAGCAGGGGCTCAGACATTTTTGGTCTTCCGCGATTCCAGGCGCCAGCGCTGGGCGGGGTCGAGCGCCACACGCATCCAGTTCGAGAGCAGGTTGAGCGAGAGGGCAGTGATGACGATCATCAGCCCCGGCCAGAAGGCCAGCCACCAGGCGGTGTTGAGATAGGGGCGGCCCTGCGCCACCATCAGGCCCCAGGTGATTTCCGGCGGCTGCACGCCAATGCCGAGGAACGAGAGCGACGACTCGGCCAGCATGACGAAGGCAAAGTCGAGCGTGGCGATGGTGACCAGCGTCGGGGCCACCACAGGCAGGATGTGCCGGACGATGATGCGCCCGTGATTGGCGCCCATGACGATCGCCGCCTGCACGAACATGCGCTCGCGCACTTCGAGCACCTCGGCGCGGGTGGTGCGCAGGTAGATCGGGATGCGGGTGATGGCGAGGACGAGGATCATGTTGGGGATGGATGGCCCCAGCACGTAGAGCACGACCACGGCGATCAACAGCGAGGGGAAGCTCATGATGACGTCGGCGAGGCGCATGATCACCTGTGACGTGGTCTTGCCCATGTAGCCGGCGACAAGCCCCAGCCCCGCCCCCACGAGCAGCGCCGAGAACACCGTGCCGGCAGCGATGAGGATGGTGCTGTGCGCGGCGACGACGAGGCGCGCCAGCATGGGGCGCCCCAGGGAGTCGCCGCCAAGGAAGAACTGCCAGCCGCGATCGAGACTGAAGGGCGGCAGGTTGCGGCCGCGCAGGTTCTGCTTGATCGCCATGTCGCCCAAGAGCCAGGGCCCGAACAGGGCGAACAGCACGATCAGGATCAGCACCACGGCGGAGATGAAGGCGAGCTTATCGCGCCACAGCATGGACAGCAGCGACGGGCCGCGCGGCTCGGAGGGATTGGCCGGCTTGGCCAGGGAAAGGTCTGCCATCATCGCTCCTAGTGCCGGATCCGCGGATCGAGCAGGCCATAGGCGATATCGATCAGGATGTTCATGATGAAGATGGCTATGGCGGTGACCATGATGGCGGCCAGCACCACGTTGAAATCGCGCTGCAGGATGGAGTCGATCATCAGCTTGCCGATGCCGGGAAACCCGAAAATGGTTTCGACGATGACGGCGCCGTTGAGCATGGCGGCGGCCTGGTCGCCGATGACGGTGATCACCGGCAGCATGCCGTTGCGCAGCGTGTGGACGAAGATCAGCGGCAGGTTCTTGACGCCCTTGGCGCGTGCCGTCTTCACATAGGGCGCGGCCAGCGCCGAGAGCATGGAGCCGCGCACCACCTGGACGACGAGGCCGAAGGGCCGGATGAACAGCACGGCGACCGGCAGGATCCAGTGCCACGGCGTGCCGACGCCCGAGGTGGGCAACCAGCCGAGGCCGAGCGAAAAGACCACGATCGCGACAATGGCAATCCAGAAATCGGGCGCCGACGCGCCGACCAGCGAGATGATGGACACGAGGCGGTCGAAGAAGCCGCCGACATTGAAGGCCGCGAGCGAGCCGAGCACGATGGCCGCGACGACGACCAGGCTCATGGTGATGAGGGCCAGCGGCAGGGTCCAGGCATAGGCTTCGAGCACGATGTCTATGGCGGGGCGGGCCTTGCGCAGGCTCTCGCCGAAATCGAGGTGGAGAAGGTCCCAGACATAGCGGCCAAACTGTTCGATCAGCGGCAGATCGAGACCATGCAGGGCCCGGAACTGCTGCTTCATCTCTTCGGTGGCGTCGATGGGCAGGAAGAGTACCGCGGGGTCGCCGGTCAGGCGCGACAGGAAGAAGACCAGGACCATCAGGCCCAGCAGGGACAGGAGGCTCGCTATGGCGCGCTGTCCGATCATTTTGGTCATGGTGCGTTTCCCGGGTCGAAAAGCGGGCGATGCCGGATGGTCCGGCATCGCCCTGGTCAAGACAAGCGGCTTACTTGAAGCCGATTTCGCTCAACTGCAGTTGCGCATTGGTGGCGATGGTCGGCGTGAAGTCCAGACGTTCGCTGACGCGGCTGAGACCCACCATGTGGAACAGGAGCACGTCGGCGACGATCTCGTCGTGGACATAGGCGAAGACTTCCGACCAGAGCGCGGCGCGTTCGTCGCCGGTGGCCGCCGAAGCAGCGGCGATCATCTCGTCGAGCTTGGGATCGGCAACGCCGGACTGAGTGCCATCGCTGGCATACTTGAAGAACATCGAGAAGACCGGATCGCCGCGGCTGTTGTCATGCTGCGCCATGATCAGGCGCGTGCCTTCGCTTTCCGGATAGGGCTTGGAGTAGAACTGCTCGTGCTCGGCCACTTCCACCATGCGGACGGTCGCGTTGAAGCCGACATCGGTCAGCATCTGGGTGATCGCCTCGGCCACTTCGGTGACATTGGGGAAGTTTTCGGTACGGGCAATGATCTCGATGGGCAGGCTCGTGTCGACGCCATCGGCCTTGGCTTCTTCGAGCCAGGCCTTGGCCTGGTCCGGATCATAGGCCGGCGGGGTCAGGTTGGGGTTCCAGCCCAGCGTGGTCGGCGGGGTCATGGCAACGGCCAGTTCGGTGCCTTCGGGCAGGACGGTGCCGATAAAGGCCTCGCGGTCGATGGCGGCGTTGAGCGCCTTGCGAACGCGAATGTCATCGGTCGGCGCGTCCTGGCTGTCGATGCGCAGGTAGACCGTTTCCGAGTTCGGATAGGCGAAGTCGAGGGCCTTGTTGTCGGCGGATTCAGCCGTGATCTGCGGCGCGATATCGGCTTCACCGGCTGCCACCATGCCGGCGCGGACGGCAGGCTCGGAGCGGAACACATAGGTGGCCTTGGTGACCTCGGGCTGCTCGCCCCAATAGTCGTCGCGGCGGTCCAGCACGATCTGCTGGCCGGCGGTCCATTCAGACATCACATAGGGGCCGGTGCCGATGGGATCGCGCACGAATTCCATCGGGGTTTCCGACGGCACGATGGTCACGAGGCTCATCAAGAGCGGCAGGATCGGCTGCGCCGGCGAGGCGGTGATGTTGATGGTGTTGTCGTCGACGATTTCGAAGGTCAGGTCGGTGTCGGCGAAATAGCGCGCGCTTTCGCAGGTGATCTGGTCGGAGAAGACGCGATCGAACGAGTGCTGCACGTCGGCGGCGTCGAAGGCAGACCCATCGGAGAAGGTCACGCCCTGGCGCAGCTTGAACTGCCAGGTGCCATCGCCCAGGTCTTCCCACGATTCTGCCAGGCGCGGCATCAGGCCGGCATCGCCGCGCACGTCGAGCTCGGTCAGCGTCTCGCTGATATTCTGCATGACGACGCGGCCGATATTGGAGCGCGTGGCCATGCAGGGCTCGACCAGGTCCAGCTCCTCACTGAGCACCACGACAATGTCGGTATCGGCCTGCGCCATGGCCGGTACGATGGATACCGAAGCCAGAAGCGCCCCGATGAATAGGGGTTTGAATTGCACACTTTCCTCCCATTGCAGCTTGGCGGCTATCATGAGCGTCGCTGCAGATGCGCTCATGCGCGAATTGCTGGGTGCGAGGTCGCACGCCAATGGGTCGGCACTATTCCGACTTCGCCTCATGTTGTCAAATTAAATAATCCAAAACCTTTGATACCAGGAATTCAAGCGTTTTATATCATTGTTTTTGTTTGCTTTTCTTTTCCATAAGCGCCGGAACTCGGTCAAAATAGCAAACAACGAACTTGACAACATGTGCTGACAAGTGAAGTTTGCGGCATCAAACAGCAGGGAAGAAGCATGTCGCCGGACGAGATCGCAGCGCGAATGAATGGGGAGCTCACTGGCATGGACAGGGTCGAGGCCTTCCTGCCTTCGCACATGGTGCAGAACCACGCCGCCTTCATCGAGCGGCTGGACGATGGCACGCTGGCCTGTCTCTGGTTCGGCGGCACGCTCGAGGGCAAGTCGGACATTTCCATCTATGCTTCGACGCTGGCGCCCGGCGCGGATCGCTGGAGCGCTGCAATGCAGCTCAGCGACGATCCCGCGCGTTCCGAACAGAACCCGGTGCTGTGGCGCAATGGACGCGGCGACTGGCAGCTTTTTCATACCGCCCAGCCGGCCGGCAACCAGGACGAATGCCTGCTGCGCGCCCGCCCTATCCGCTTTGACGGCACCCTTCGGGGCGGCACGCCGCGCGAGATCGGATTGCCACTGGGCAGCTTCATCCGCGGCCGGTTCGTCAGGCGCAAGGACGGCGCCTGGATGATGCCGGTCTTCCGCTGCATTTCGCGCCCGGGCCAGCGCTGGAACGGCAGCCACGACACCGCTGCGGTGGCCGTGAGCCACGACGAAGGCGAAAGCTGGACGCTGTCGGAAGTGCCCGGCTCCATCGGCTCGGTGCACATGACCATTGTGCCGCTCGATGGCGAGCACATGGTGGCCTTCTATCGCCGCCGCCAGTCCGATTTCGTGCATCGCTCGGAAAGCCTGGATGGGGGCGTCTCCTGGTCGGCGCCTGAGGCCACCGATGTCCCGAACAACAATTCATCGATCAATGTGGTCCGGCTGCGCGACGGCAGGCTGGCAATGGTCTGCAACCCCACTTCCGCCGCGACCTCCAGCGATCGCCGGGTTTCCCTCTATGACGAGATCGAGGCGGGCGACGACCGGCCGGATGCCTCGGGCGGCTGCTCGCCCATCTGGGGGGTGCCGCGCGCGCCGCTGACCCTCTGCATCTCCAGCGATGGCGGGCGGACCTGGCCCCTGCGCCGCGTGGTCGACGACAGCACCGGCACCTGCCTCTCGAACAATTCGACCGACGGCCGCAACCAGGAACTGTCTTATCCCTATCTGCTGGAAGGCGAGGATGGCGAAATCCATGTCGCCTATACCTACTTCCGGCGCGCCATAAAATATGTCCGTCTCCCCGCGGGCTGGATCGACGGAGCTGTAGCGTGAGCGAGATTATCGGCATTACCATGGGCGACCCGGCCGGCGTCGGCCCGGAGATTTCCGTCAAGGCCGTGGCGGAAATGTCCGCCGATGACCGCGCCCGGACCCGCATCTACGGCAATCGCGACACGCTGGAACGGGCTCGGGAAGCGCTCGGCATTGCGCTCGATCTGGCGCCTGTCGTCGTTGATCTGCCGATCGAAGGCGGGCCCCTGCCCTGGGGCAAGCTCGATCCGCGCGGCGGCGACGCAGCCTTCCGGTTCATCGAAAAGGCCGTGCGCGACGCCGAAGCCGAGGCCATCGGCTGCATCGTCACGGCGCCGATCAACAAGGAAGCACTCAATCTCGCGGGCCATCACTATGACGGGCATACCGGCATGCTGACGGCGCTGACCGGCCAGAAATCGGCCTTCATGCTGCTGGCTTCGGAGCGACTCAAGGTCATCCACGTTTCGACCCACGTTTCGCTCAAGACCGCCATCGACCGCGCCACGCCCGAGCGCATCCTCGCGACCATCCGCGCCGGCAACGATCATCTCAGGCGCATCGGCTACGACAAGCCGCGCATTGCCGTGGCCGGCATCAATCCCCATTGCGGGGAAAGCGGACTGTTCGGCAACGAGGACGACCTGCAGGTCGTGCCGGCCGTGGCCACGGCGCGCGCCGAGGGCATCGACGTGCAGGGGCCGATCTCGGCCGACACCGTCTACCATCGTGCCTATAGCGGCGCCTTCGACCTCGTCATCGCGCAGTACCACGACCAGGGGCATATCCCGATCAAGCTCGTGGCCTTCGATACCGCGGTCAATGTCTCCGTCGGCCTACCCATCGACCGCACCTCGGTCGATCATGGCACCGCCTTCGACATTGCCGGCACAGGCAAGGCCAACCACGTCAACATGAACTCGGCCATCGCCTATGCGCGGCGGCTCGTTGCTGGGAAAACGTCATGAACCCCGCCCGCCAGCTTCCCGTCTCCGGCGTGTTCTGCGCCTCGGCGACACCCGTCCGCGAGGACGGCGCGCCCGATCACGCGGCCTTCGCCACCCATTGCAAGGCGCTGATCGAGGAAGGCTGCGATGGCGTCGCCCTGCTCGGCACGACCGGCGAAGCGAACTCGTTCAGCATCGCGCAGCGCCAGGCGCTGCTGGACAGCGTCATCGCGGCCGGGATCGATCCGCAGCGGCTGCTGCCCGGCACTTCGCAGACCAATGTCCCCGACAGCGTCACCCTTGTGAAGCATGCTGTCGAGGCGGGCGTGAAAGCCTGCGTGGTGCTGCCGCCCTTTTACTACAAGGGCGTTTCCGACGAGGGCCTCTTCCGCTTCTATGCCGAGCTGATCGAGGGCGTCGGGCGCGATGACCTGCGCATCGTGCTCTACCACATTCCGCCCATCGCCCAGATCGGCATTTCCATCGAGCTGACGGCGCGGCTGCGCGAGGCCTTTCCGGGCATCATCGTCGGGGTCAAGGACAGCTCGGGCAAGATCGAGAGCATGGAAGCCTTTGCCAAGGCGTTCGAGAATTTCTCGGTGCTGGCCGGTGCCGACCCCTTCATGCTGCCGCTGCTGCGCGCCGGCGGAGCGGGCTGCATCACGTCAAGCTCCAATCTCATCGGCAGGCACTTGCGGGTGGTCTTCGACAACTGGTTCGACCCGGCCAAGCAAGCCGAAGTCGACGCCGCGCAGGCCCGCATCAATGCCTGGCGTGACTTGTCCAATGCCTATGTGCAGCTTCCAACCATCAAAGCCATGCTGGCCCGGCGCCGCAATCACCCCGGCTGGACCCGCGTCCGCCCGCCTCTGGTCGAACTGACCCCGGTCGAGCTCGATACGGTCTGGGCCAAGATGGCCGCGCTGGAGGGCGAAGAACATGTCTAGTTCCGCGCTCTCCATGGCGAGGCCGATCACGCTGCTGCAGCCGGCACGGCTCGAAATCGGGGCTGGCGCCATCGGCAAGCTAGGCGAATGGGCTGCCGCCTATAAGCGCATTTTCGTCGTCGCCATGGCCCCGACGGTCGGCTATGTCGCGCGCATCGGGCTCCGTGGCGTGGTCGAGACCTTTACCGACATTCCACCCGAGCCGGATCTGCCGGCCGTCCAGGCGGTGCTGGCAGCGGCCCGTGCCTTCGAGCCCGACCTGGTGATCGGCCTTGGCGGCGGTTCGGTGATGGATGTGGCAAAACTCGTTGCCGTGCTCTGGGACAGCGAGCAGAGCGTGCTCGATGTCGTCGGCGTCGACAAGGTCGCCGGCCGCCGTGCCGCGCTGGCGCAGGTCCCGACCACATCGGGCACCGGCTCGGAAGCGGGCATCCGCGCGCTCGTCACCAATCCCGAGACGCTGGCGAAACTGGCTATCGAAAGCCGGCACATGCTGGCCGATATCGCCGTGCTCGACCCGGAACTGACCTATTCGGTGCCAGCCGCCGTCACCGCCGCCACCGGCATCGACGCGCTGGCCCATTGCGTCGAAAGCTTCACCAATATCAAGGCGCATCCGCTGATCGACGGCTATGCCGGCCTCGGCATCGAACTGGTCGGAAAATTTCTTGCCCGCGCCGTCCAGGATGGCGCCGATACCGAAGCGCGGGCCGGAATGATGCTCGCCTCCTATTATGGCGGGCTGTGCCTCGGGCCGGTCAACACGGCCGGCGGCCATGCCCTCGCCTATCCGCTGGGCACGCGGCTGAAGCTGCCGCATGGCCTCGCCAATGCGATCATCTTCCCCCATGTCCTGGCCTTCAACGAGACCGTCCGTCCCGAAAAGACGGCCGTGGTGGCGCGGGCGCTCGGCCTGTCGGGCAAGGCCGACCTGACCTCGGGCGCGGTCACCTGGTGCCGCGACCTCGGCGTCGAGACGCAGCTTTCCCGGCACGGGGCGAGCGAGGACCAATTGCCGCTCTGGAGCGAAGAGGCTTTCGCCATCAAGCGCCTGATCGACAACAATCCCCGGCCGCTCGGGCTCGAGGATATCCTCGGCATCTACAGGGCCGCGCTCTAGGCGAACGCGGCCCCTCCCGCCTCAGCGTTCGCGAAGCCAGACCAGCATTTCGCCCGGCTCGCGATTGTCCCAGAGATGGTAGGGCACGAGCCGGGCCGTGGTGGCTTCGGTATCGGCCGCCTTTTCGGCATAGAGATCGGCGCCCCAGCTATTGGCCTGCTCGCGCAGGGCGGGCAGGTCGATGGCGATGGCGCCGCGCAGGTCGGGAATGGCGGCGGTCTCGACACGGCCCGCACCATGCTGGAGCAGGATGGAATTGAGACCGGCGCCGTTGTCCGCACCCTCGAGGCAGTAGACCAGCGGCCCGCGCATGATGGCGACGCGGCCGGCATCCTGGCGCACCTGTGGATTGGCGCGGAGCACCCGCGGCTCGAGCGGCAGGTCGAGGGCAAGGCGATCCCCTTTCTGCCATTCCCGCTCCAGTCGCACATAACCGCCGGCATCGACGGCGAGGTCAAGGGGCTGGCCGTTGACGGCAAGCTTTGCGCCGCGGGCCCAGCCGGGGATGCGCAGGGAAACGGCGAAGCGGGCCGTGGTTTCGGGATCGACGGCAATGCCGATCTTGCCGGACCAGGGATAGTCGGTGTCCTGCCTCAGGGTGAATTTCGCACCATTGGCCAGCTCCACCCGCGCCTCGCTCTGCGCATAGAGATGCACGGCGATTTCGTCGTCGGCGACGGCGTAGATATAGGAGCCGAGCGAGGTCACCAGCCGCGCGATATTGGGCGGGCAGCAGGGACAGGCGTGCCAGGTCCAGCGATGGTGCTTGCCGGTGCTCTCGAGCGGGTTGTCGTAGAAGAAGGTCTTGCCGTCGGTGGAAAGGCCGGTGATGGCGCCGTTGTAGAGCGCCTGTTCCATGGTGTCGGCATAGACGCGCTTGGGGCCGCGACCAAGCATACGCGAGGCCCAGAAGACGAGGCCGACCGAGGCGCAGGTCTCGGCATAGGCGGTGTCATTGGGCAGGTCGTAATAGTCGGTGAAACCCTCGTTGGATTCAGCGGGGCCGATGCCGCCGGTAATATACATCTGCTTCTGCGTGAGGTCGGCCCAGAGGGTTTCCAGCGCCTCGGTGAGGCTGTCGTCATTGTATTCGGTCGCAAGGTCCGCCATGGCCGAATACAGGTACATGGCCCGCACGGCATGGCCGACGACCTTGGTCTGCTCGCGCACTGGAAGGTGGGACTGGTTGTATTCGAGCGTGTTCTTCTGCACGCCCTTGGGATCGCGATTGTGGGCGATCGCCTCCTCGATGAAGAAATTGGGCGCCTGGCCGCGCTCGTCGACGAAGAATTTCGCCAGGTCCATATAAGCCTGGTTGCCGGTGACACGGGCGAGCCGCACCAGCGCCAGCTCGATCTCCTCGTGGCCGCAATAACCGCGCACCTGGCCGGGACCACGACCGAACTTCTTCACGCAATAGTCGGCCATCCGGCACATGACGTCGAGGAACTTGCGCTTGCCGGTGGCCTGGTAATAGGCGACGGCGCCCTCGATCATGTGGCCGGCGCAATAGAGCTCGTGGAAGTCGCGGAGATTGGTCCACTTCCATTCGGGCTTGATGCGCTGGAAGAAGGAATTGAGGTAGCCGTCCGCGTCCTGCAGCTTCTCATACATGTCGATAATGGCATCGGCCCGGGCTTCGAGCTCGGGATTGGGCTTGCGATAGAGCGAATAGGCGATGGTCTCGATCGATTTGCCGAGGTCGCTGTCCCAGAACATCTGCGGCGTGCCCAGCCAGTGGATGATGGGAATGACGATGCCGGGGCTCGGGACATCGGGATTGACCTGTTCGAGCATGCGCGCGGCGACGCAGCGATCGAGCAGGATGGCGGCGGTGTGGTCGCAGACGGCGTCCTGCCAATCGCCCCAATAGCCGCCGACGGTGACGGAGGGGACGGGAAGCGGACGGAACTGGCGTGTGCTCGAAGAGGTCATTTGGCTTTCCATGGTCATTTGACTGCGCCGGCCATGAGGCCGCGCATGTAGTAGCGTTGCAGGAGGAGGAAGACGACGAGGCAGGGGATGGTCATGACCATCACGCCGGCCTGCACCGCACCCCAGTTGATGGCGCCGAGGCGACCGGCGCGGACGGCGGTTATCAGCACCGGCAGGGTGTATTTGTCGTTGTCGGAAAGGAGGATCAGCGCCGCGAGGAACTCGTTCCAGGCGTTGAGGAAGGCGAAAATCCCCACCGTGGCGACGCCCGGCATGACCAGCGGCAGAAGCACCCGGACCAACAGCGTCCAGTCCGTGGCGCCATCGATGCGGGCAGCCTCCTCGATTTCGCGCGGCACCGCGTCGAAGGCATTGCGCATCATGAAGACCGAGAAGGGCAATTGCAGGGTGACATAGACCAGCATCAGCCCGACCAGCGAATTGTTGAGCCCGAGCCGCGCCAGGATGATGAAGAGCGGCGTCAGGATCGACTGAAACGGGATCATCAGCGTGGCGATGATCAGGACGAAAAAGACGTTCTTGAGCGGGAAGCGGAAGCGGGAAAAGCCGTATCCGGCCAGCACCGAGACGAGCACGGTGAGCACTACCGTGCCCAGCGACACCAGCAGCGAATTGATCGTGTGCTGCCAGATACCGGCGCCGAAGAGGTCGAGCGTGGCATAATTGTCGAAGCTGATGCCCGTGGTCGGCCAGGGCGGCAGGGGCGGGGTCGATGCTTCCGCGCCTGGCCGCAGGGAGGCCAGCCCTGCCCAGATAAAGGGGGCGAGGAAGAAGAACGAAGCCACGACCCCAAAGCCGTGAAAGCCGATATTGCCGAGGAGCCGGCGGCGGCGGAGCGGTGCGTTGGCAAGGTCGGTCATTTGTCTTCATCCCCGCGCAGCAGCCAAAGCTGGATGACCGAAAGCGCGACCAGGATGCCCAGCAATGCGATGGAAAGCGCCGAGCCATAGCCGAGCTGGAAGGACACGAAGGACTGGTTGAAGATATAGTAGACCACTGAAATCATGCGGTTCTGCGGCCCGCCCGAGGTCATGATGTAGAACTGGTCGAAGGCGAGGACCGAGCCGGTGACCGAAAGGATCAGCGCCAGCGCCAAGGTGCGGCGCATCAGCGGCAGGGTGATCATGCGGAACCGCTGCCAGGCGGTGGCGCCATCGATGCGCGCGGCTTCGATGAGGTCGGTGGGGATGGACTGGAGACCTGTGAGCAGGATGATCATGGTGAAGCCGACGATCTTCCACACCACCATGACGATGATGGTCCAGAAGGCATTGTCGAAGGTGGCGAGCAGGTTGGCGCTGCGGCCGGTGACGCCGAACATCCTGAGGATAGGGCTGAAAAGGCCGCTATCGACATTGGCCAGCCACACCCAGAGCAGCGAGGCGGTGGCGAGCCCGACGACGACGGGCATGAAGAAGATGGTGCGATAGGCGCCGACCCCGCGCCGCTCACGCTCGACAAAGAGGGCCAGCGGAAAGGCCAGCGCGAAGATGGCGAGGGTGACGATGACCGTATAGTAGGCGGTAAAGCCCAGGGCCGCCATGAAGCGGTTGTCGGTCAGCATGCGGGTGTAATTGCCAAGGCCAATCCAGCTCGGCGACCCCAAGAGCGGCCAGTTGTGAAAACTCATCCACACGGTGAAGACGACCGGGGCGATGAAGAAGACGATGACCAAGGCCATCGCCGGGGCGATGTAGAGCAGACCCAGCCACTGCCGGCGCGCGGAGCCGCGGATGCGGGGGGCCGTTGCGGCCGCAAGGGGCGAGGCGGCGGTGATGGTCATGCTGGGCTCCGAAACGTCACTGTCTAGGGCTTTTGCCGCTCCACCCCACCCTCGGTCCCTCCCCATCGAGGGGAGGGAGGCGCTGGGCGGGATGGCTGAGTTCATAGTCTCCCTCCCCCTTGTGGGGAGGGATCAAGGGTGGGGTTCTTGCGGAACTCCCACCTGTTAGAGTGCAGCACACCCCCCTCCACCACGCTTGGCGTGGTCCCCCTCCCCCGCAAGCGGGGGAGGACAGAAAGGGTCACGGTGCGTTGTCGATGATCGACTGCATTTCGGCCTGGGCGTTGGCGAAGGCGCCGTCCACGTCGTCGCCATAGATGGCGGCATTGGTGAAGGTGGCCCACGGGCTGTTGGCGCTGTTGATCAGGTCGTTGAACAGCAGCGTATAAGGCGTCTTGGCGACGCTGATGGCGTCGACGGCCACCTGCAGGCGCGGATCGAGGCCTTCGAGCGTCTCGGCAGCGATATCGAGACGGGTCGGCAGCGAGCCATTCTGGGCGAGGATTTTCTGGCCCTCGGGGGAATAGGCGAACTCGATGAATTCCTGCACGGCGGCGAGGCGCGGCGTGCCCTTGGTGACGACGATATTGTCGCCGCCGGCAAAGGACGAGGTGCCGCCTTCGATGCCCGGGATCATGGTGACGCCGAAATCGACATCCGGGTAGTCATTGATCAGCGAGCCCATGCCGAAGGCGCCGATCGACTGGTGGCCGATCTTGCCATTGGTGAAACTCATGAAGTTGACGCCATTGTCGGTGGCCGAGCCTTCGGGCACGAGATCCTTTTCGACCATGGAGCGATAGGCAGCGACGGCGGCGCGCATCTGCGGCGTGTCGAGGGTAGCGGTCTGACCATCCTCCGAGAGGATGTCGGCGCCCGAGGCCCAGGTGAGCGGCGTGAAGGTGAAGATCATGCAGCCGCCGCAATTGCCGCCGGAGAAATAGAAGCCGTAATTGTCGCCGCCCAGGGCACGGATCTTTTCGCCATTGGCTTCGACTTCCGCCCAGCTCGTCGGGCCGACTTCGGGATCGAGACCGGCCTCTTCGTAAAGCCCCTTGTTCCAGGCGAGGATCGAAGTCTCGACGAGGAGCGGCAGGCCATAGACCTTGTCTTCGAAGGTCCCGAGCTTGACGTGCGAGGGGGCGAGGTCGTCGAAATAGTCGAGGCTCGAGGCCCAGGGCGTCAGGTCTTCGAGCTGGCCGGCGGCCGCGAAGGCCGGGGTATAGATGAGATCGAGCGAGAGCGCGTCGGGCGCCTGGCCGCCGGCGATGGCGGTCGCATATTTCTGCACCAGCTCTGCGAAGGGCACTTCGGTCAATGCGATCTGGTTTTCGTGGCTGGCATTGTAGGCGTCGGCCAGCGAGGTGAAGGCGGTACCGATGCCGGTACGCACCCACATGTTGATGGTTTCCTGGGCCATGGCGTTGGACACCAGGCATAGCGAAGCAAGACTGGTCGCGGCCAGTAGTTTGCGGATCATGGTTTCACTCCTCCCAAAGCGGACCCGTACGCCGGTCCTTGCGTTTTCAACTGCGGGGACCACCCCCACAGGATTGTCTGACCACAAGCGCGCAAGGCAGCTTGCGAATTCCCGGCTCGACGGTCTCTCCCGCCGCCAGAGCCAGAACCAGGCGGCCGGCTTCCCGGCCCAGTTCCTTCAGATTCATGTCGACCGTGGTGAGCGGCGGGCGCGTGGCCGCGGCGACGATCTCCCAATTGTCGAAGCCGACGACCGAGACATCGGCGGGGACCGCAACCCCGCGCTCGCGCAGGGCATCGACGACGCCGCGGGCGATCTGGTCATTGCCGCAGAAAATGGCGTCGGGCGTTTCGCCCGCAGCATCCCAGAGCTGGGCGACGGCCTCGTGGCCCCATTGCTCGGACCAGGTGCCGAACAGAACTTCGGCGGTCGGCCCGACCGCGTCGCGATAGGCCCCGGCGCGCTCCTCCACCGAGGCGAAGCTGCGTGGCCCGGTGACATGGACGATGCGCCGGCGCCCGAGGCTCTTGAGCCATTCGACGGCCTCGCGTGAGCCCGCCGCATCGTCCGAAACGAGGCTCACGCCATTTGCCGGCGCCTGGGTAAAGGCATAGACCACGGGGACGCTGAGATTTTCGAGATCCACCGGCAATTGCCGGTCGATACGCTTGCCAGAGGCGATGATGCCGTCGACCTGTTTGTCGAGCATGGCATCGACATGGATCTTGGCCAAAGCCGGATCATCCTCGATGGCACAGAGAAACACCGAGACGCCCTGGTCGACCAGCGCTTCTGAGACACCGGCCATAAGCGGCAGGGTGAAGCGGCCATAGGTATCGTTGGTGAGGAGCCCGACGGTGAAGCTGCGCTTCTGGATCAGCGCGCGGGCCATGGCATTGGGCCGGAAGCCGAGCCTTGTGGCCGCATCCTTGACGCGGGTGCGGGTCTCGTCGGTCATGCGGCCGGTGTCATTCAACGCCTTGGAAGCCGTCGCGACGCTGACGCCGGCCGCCTGGGCCACGTCATAAATCCGCACGCGTTTCGGAGCCACTAGAGACAAAGATCGCACCCTTTGGAAAACCCTTTTCTCAACTAGAGAAATCCTTTTCTCACAAAAGTGTCAAGCAGGTTCGCTGGCATTTTTCCGCTGCTCTTGAAACACTGGGCAAAGTGAACGGCGCGCCGGTTTCTCCACGCGAAAGCCACCGGACTTGACCCAGGACACGCCTCCGTCACCGTGTTGACATAAGTCATCATACATCATAGGTGTGACCTTGTTTTGAAGAATACTGACGTTCTGGAGGAGAATGTGATTAAGAAGTGGGGAGCAGCCCTCATGGCTGCCTCGATGCTCATCTCGGTGGCAGCCTTGCCGACCGCGGCCCATGCGGAAACGCCCGCTGACCAGTTGATCGTGGCCCTGTCCATGACCAACCTGATCACGCTCGATCCGGCAGGCCTGACGGGCAAGGAAAGCGTGCAGATCCTGACCAATGTGTACCAAGGCCTCGTGGACCTGGACCCGGTCGACCGCTCCAAGCTGATCCCGGAACTGGCCGAAAGCTGGACCATCTCGGAAGACGCGCGCACCATTACCTTCACCATCCGCGAAGGCGCGACCTTCGCCTCGGGCAATCCGGTCACCGCCGCCGACGTCAAGTGGTCGCTCGACCGCCTGCTCGAGCTCAACCTGACCCAGGCGCCCAAGCTCAGCGTCTTCGGGCTCACGGCCGAGAACAAGGACGAGGTTTTCGTCGCCGTCGACGACCGCACCTTCGTGATCAACCTACCCCAGCCGACGGACCCGAACCTCGTGGTCATGACGCTTGGCGTCGTCGGACCCGGCTCGATCATCGACAGCAAGCTGGCGCTGGAAAACGAAACCAACGGCGACAAGGCCGCCGCCTGGCTGGCCGTCAATGCTGCAGGCTCCGGCCCCTTCGTGGTCACCCAGTTGCGGTCCAACGAAATGCTGCTGCTCGATCGCAACGACAATTATTGGGGTGAGGCTCCTGCCCTGCGCCGCATCGTCATGCGTCACCTGCCGGAGTCGCAGTCGCAGCGCCTGCAGATCGAACGCGGCGACATCGACGTAGCCTATTCGCTGGCCGCACCGGACCTCGCGGCCCTCGCCGGCAATGAGGATGTCGTGGTGCAGACCAATGGCGGTGGCGGCTTCTACTATCTCGCCGCCAGCATGAAGAACGAAGTCCTGGCCGATCCCAATGTCCGCCTGGCGCTGCGTTACCTCATCGACTATGAAGGCATCAACGAGGCCGTCATGCCGTATTACGGCGTGTCGCACCAGCGGCCGATCCATGCCGGTCTCCTCGGCGACCTGCCCTCGCCCGGCTATACGCTGGATGTCGAGCGGGCCAAGGAATATCTGGCGGAAGCCGGTCATCCCGATGGCCTGAAACTCACGATCCGCACCCTGCCCGACGCGCCCTTCCTCAGCCTTGCCACCGCCATTCAGGCGACTTTGGCCGAGGGCGGCATCGAAGCCGAGATCATTCCCGGCTCGGGCGACCAGACCTATGGCGCCATGCGCGAACGCAACTTCGACCTGATCGTGGGTCGCAGCGGCGGTCAGGTGCCGCATCCCGATGCGGACCTGCGCGCCCTCGCCTACAATCCGGATAATAGCGACGAAGCCCGCCTCGTGGGCCTCCAGGGATGGCGCGCCTCATTCTATGACGAGCAGATCAACGAGATGATCGACGCCGCCATTCTCGAAACCGACCCGGAAGCGCAGCGCAAGATGTATGAAGACATCCAGTTGCGCTACGAGGAGGTGGTGCCTGCCATCCAGCCGATCTCGCAGGTGTCGGACTCGGTGACCTACCGCTCCGACATCGAGGGCCTCGTGCTGCACCCGTCCTGGCAGACCGACCTCAGCACTGTTTCCAAGCAGCGCTGAACCCAACCGACCGCTCCGCTTCAAGCGGAGCGGTTTCTCATTTTCGAACGAGAGTTCCATGACTTCACGCTGGATGCAGATGAGCTGGGCCGCCCTGCGCGGCACCATGACGATCCTGGTGACGCTGCTTGGCCTGTTGCTGCTGACCTTCATCATCGGGCGCGTCATGCCCGTCGACCCGGCCCGCCTGCTGGTGGGCGAGGATGCGAGCCAGGCCGCCTATGAACAGGCCGTGGTCCGCCTCGGGCTCGACCGGCCGGTTCCCGAACAGTTCCTGCGCTATGTCGGCGATCTGCTGCAGGGCAATTTCGGCATCTCGCTGCGCACCGGCCAGCCTGTCGCCACCGACATTGCCCGCGCCCTGCCCGCCACGATCGAACTCGCGACCTTTGCCGTCCTGATCGGCGCCGGGCTCGGCATCCCGCTGGGCGTCATCGCCGCCGTCAACCGCAACCGTGCCCTCGACCATATCGTGCGCGTCGTGACGCTGATCGGCCATTCCATGCCCATCTTCTGGATCGGCATGATCGGCCTCATCATCTTCTATGCCATGCTCGGCTGGGTGTCGGGCGGCGGGCGCATCAGCGACTATTATATCGGCCTCGTGCCCGAGGTGACCGGGTTCCTGCTGATCGATAGCCTGCTTGCGGGCGACTGGGACGTGTTCTGGGACGCGCTCAACCACATCGTGCTGCCCGCCAGTATCCTCGGCTATGCCTCCATGGCCTATATCACCCGCATGACGCGCAGCTTCATGCTCGACCAGTTGAGCCAGGAATATGTGACGACGGCGCGCGTCAAAGGCCTCTCGGTGCGCCAGGCCGTGTGGCGCCATGCCTTCATGAATATCCGCGTGCAGCTCGTCACCATCGTCGCGCTGGCCTATGGCGGTCTGCTCGAAGGGGCGGTGCTGATCGAGACCGTTTTCGGCTGGCCCGGCTTTGGCCAGTACATGACCAACAACATGCTGATCGGCGACATGAACGCGGTGATGACCTGCGTGCTCATCGTGGGCGTCGTCTTTGTCGGGCTCAATCTCTTGTCCGACATTCTCTACCGGCTCTTTGATCCCAGGACCCGCTGAAATGACCGTCAGCTCCAACGCCTTGCCCGCAGCAAAAGCCTCCCTGCGCCGCACCTTTCGCGACGAGGCCGGCCGCATGCTCCGGCGCCTCCTGTCGAACCCGGCAACCGCCTTCGGTCTCTGCGTCATCGTCATCCTGGTGCTGGCGGCGATCTTCGCGCCGCTCCTGATGACGCATAACCCGCTGGCGCAGAACCTCAGTAATATCCTCAAGGCCCCCAGCGCCGAGAACTGGTTCGGCACGGACGAACTGGGGCGCGACGTCTATAGCCGCCTCATTGCCGGCACCCGCATTACGCTGACCATTATCGGCCTCGTCTCCATCATCGTGGCGCCGATCGGCCTCGTCATCGGCACCACCGCCGGCTATTTCGGCGGCTGGTACGATACGGCGATGATGCGCATCACCGACATCTTCCTGTCCTTTCCGGGCCTCATCCTGTCGCTGGCCTTCGTTGCCGCCCTGGGGCCCAATCTCAACAATGCAATCATCGCCATCGCCCTCACCTCGTGGCCGCCGATCGCCCGCCTTGCCCGCGCCGAAACGCTGATCCTGCGCTCGGCCGACTATATCTCGGCTGCCCATCTTCTTGGCGCATCGCCGCTGCGGATCCTGGTCAAGAGCATCGTGCCGATGTGCCTGCCCTCGGTGCTGATCCGCGTGACGCTCAGCATGGCGACCGTCATCCTCACCGCCGCCGGCCTCGGCTTCCTCGGCCTTGGCGCGCAGCCGCCGACGCCGGAATGGGGCGCCATGATCGCCACCGGCCGCAACTACATGCTCGAAAGCTGGTGGCTCGTGACCTTCCCGGGCGCCGCGATCCTGCTGGTCAGCCTGTCCTTCAATCTCGTCGGCGATGGCCTGCGCGACGTGCTCGACCCCAAGAACCGGTAAAGACCATGGACGACACAGTTCTGCTCGATATCCGCAATCTCTCCGTCGCCTATCGCGGCGAGGACGGCATGGTGCCGGCCGTGCGCAATGTCAGCTTCACGCTGGGCCGCGAGCGGCTAGGGATCGTGGGGGAATCGGGCTCGGGCAAATCCACCATCGGCCGCGCCTTGCTGCGCCTGCTGCCGACAGCCCAGATCACCGCCGACCGCATTCAGTTCGGCCAGCATGACCTGACCAGGGCCAGCGAGCGGCAGATGCTCGATATCCGCGGCCGGCACATGTCGATGATCCTTCAGGATCCAAAATTTTCGCTCAATCCGGTGCGTCCGGTCGGCGACCAGGTGGCGGAAGCCTTCCGCATCCACCATCGCTGCACGCGGAGCGAGGCGAAGGCCAAGGCGCTGAAAATGCTCAAGGCCGTTCGCATCAACGATCCGGAACGCGTCTATGGGCTTTATCCGCACGAAGTGTCGGGCGGCATGGGCCAGCGCATCATGATCGCCATGATGCTGATTGCCGGGCCGGAAGTGATCATCGCCGACGAACCCACTTCGGCGCTCGACGTCACCATCCGTCTCGATGTGCTGAAGCTGCTCGATGACCTCGTCACCAGTCGCGGCTCGGGCCTGATCATGATCAGCCATGACCTTAACCTCGTGCGCAATTTCTGCGACCGCGTGCTGATCATGTATGCCGGACGAATCGTCGAAATGCTCGACGCGCGGAACATGGGCGCCGCCCAGCACCCCTATACAAGAGGCCTGATGGCCGCCCAGCCGCGCATCGGCGGCAATCGCCAGCCCCTGGCGGTGCTGAAGCGCGATCCGGCCTGGCTCGAGGAGAAAGCACCATGACGGCGGCGGTCAGCATCCGTGACCTCGACATCGAACTGGGCTTCGGCGCCAGCCGGCGCCTGATCCTCGATGGCGTGGCGCTCGACGTGCCGCAGGGCGCCTGTTTCGGCCTTGTCGGCGAATCCGGTTCGGGCAAGTCGACTGTGTTGCGCTGCATCGCGCTGCTGCTGCGCGGCTGGTCGGGCGATATCGACATCAATGGCCGCCCGGTGCGAGACATTCCGCGTGCCGAATATTGCCGTCAGGTGCAGATGGTGTTCCAGGACCCTTATGGATCGCTCCACCCCCGCCAGTCTGTGGCGACGGCGCTGTTCGAGCCGCTGCGCACGCACAAGCTCGACCGCCACCAGGAAAGGGCGGAGGCGGCATTGGCCGATGTGGGCCTGCCGGGGGATTTCCTTTATCGCTATCCGCATGAACTTTCCGGCGGCCAGCGCCAGCGCGTCGCCATTGCGCGCGCGCTGATCCTTGATCCCAGCATACTCCTCCTCGACGAGCCGACCTCCGCGCTCGACGTCTCGGTCCAGGCCGAGGTGCTCAATCTGCTCAGCGACCTGAGGACAAAGCGCGGCCTGACCTATCTCCTGGTCAGTCATGATCTGGCGGTCATCGACCACCTATGCGATCAGTTCGCCGTCATGCAGCATGGTCGGCTGCTCGAAGTGCTACCGCGCGAAGCCATAGCGAACCTGCAGGTAACGAACGATTATTCCCGTTCGCTGATCCAGGCCAGCCTGGATTATGATCGGGCCATATGATGAATCGGCCAGTGGGGAGAACGGAACTGGTGGGATTTGGGAAACGGGAAACCCTGACATCGCAACTGGTCAGGGAAATTACCGACAGGATCGAAAAGGGGCTTTATCCGCGCGGACTGCAATTGCCCACGGAAAAGGACCTGATCGACGAATTCGGCGTCAGCCGCACCGTGGTGCGGGAAGCCATCGCCAACCTGCGCGCCAATGGCCTTGTCGCCACCCGTCAGGGTATTGGCGCCTTCGTGCAGCAATCAACCGCGCCGTCGGCCTTCCGCATCGACCAGCAGAGCCTCTCGGTCATCGAGGACGTGGTCAAGGCGCTGGAATTGCGCATTGCCATCGAATCCGAGGCGGCCGCCCTCGCGGCCATGCGCCGCGACGCTGAAGATCTCGAGGCCATGCGCGAAGCCTGCGCGCAGATGGAGGCCGGGCTCGACCCCACCGACACGATCGCGGCGGATCTCGGCTTCCACCGGGCCGTGGCGCGCGCCACAAGGAACGAGCACTTCCTCAAGATCTTCAATTATCTGGGCGAAGTGCTGATCCCGCGCACGCGGCTGGCCACGCACCGGTTCGATGCCGCTCAGCCCTCGCAGTACATCGCCCGGATCGGGGCCGAGCACCGGCGCATTCTTTCCGCAATAGAGGCCAGCGACCCCGATGGCGCACGCGCCGGGATGCGGATGCATCTGGGCGGCAGCCGCGAGCGTCTGCTGCATCCCAAACAGACATCGGCCGCCAATAGCTGAGCGGCGCTCCGAGAGCTTCAATCACAGCGCAGAAAAAGTCTTGGGGCCCTACTGGGCCCCAAGTTTTTCGATCAGCACGGACAGCTCCTTGAGGTCCTGGTCGGTGCAGGGCGGCAGCGGCGGACGCACGGCGCCGGCCGAATGCCCCACCACGTGCGCACCGGCCTTGACGATCGACACGGCATAGCCGGCCGAGCGGTTGCGGATGGCGATATAGGGGAAGAAGAAATCCCGCAGCAGGCGGCTGGTGGTCGCCGAGTCGCCGCTCCGCACGGCCGCGTAGAACTCCTGCGCGGTACGCGGGATGAAGTTGAACACAGCCGAGGAATAGACCGGGAAACCGGCTGCATTATAGGCCTCGGCGAAGATCTCGGCCGTGGGCAGGCCACCGAGATAGCTGACCCGGTCGCCCAGGCGGCTGCGGATGGCGCCGACAGCTTCGATATCGCCCACCCCGTCCTTGAAGCCGATCAGGTTGGGGTTGCGGTCCACCAGTTCTTCCATGGCGTCGGCATCGAGCCGGCACACATTGCGGTTGTAGACGATGACGCCGATTTCGACCGAGCGGCACACCGCTTCCACATGCGCCTTGATCCCGCGCATGCTGGTTTCGGTGAGGTAGTGCGGCATCAGCAGGATGCCCGCCGCACCGGCCTTTTCGGCATTCTGCGCCATTTCGATGGCCATGCGCGTGCCATAGCCGGCGCCGGCGATGACCGGTGTATGGCTGCCGCAGGTATCGACAGCCACCCGAACCACGTCCTCGTGTTCCGGAATGGTCAGCGAGAACACTTCGCCCGTGCCACCCGGCGCGAACAGCACTGTGGCGCCATAGGGCATGAGCCATTCGAGCCGGGCGCGATAGCCGGCCGGGTTGAAATCACCGTTGTCATCGAAATCGGTCAGGGGGAACGACATCAGGCCTGAGGACAGGATATCCCTGAGTGCTGCCGGTGAAATGGACGTTTTTGTCACTGTAATCCGCTTTCCAAGGGAAGCGACACGCTGGCCGGCGCGTTAGTCGGCCAGGTTGTCGTTGATATAGTCGAAGTTGAAATCCTCGCCGACGCCCGGCTTCTGCGAGAGGTGCACGAAGCCCTCGTCGTCCATCGGGTCGGGGATGGCGTGGAGGTAATCCTCGCAATCGTCGTATTCGAGGAAGGGATGGAGCAGGCCGCGCTCGTACCAGCGGGCATTCTTGCTGACCGCGGCGACGATGAGGTTGGCGGCGCCGTGACCGTGCACTTCGCAGTTCATGCCGAAGGATTCGGCCAGGTGCATGGTCTTGAGGGCCGGGGAAATGCCGCCCACGTCGTCGACGCCTGTACGCAGGATGTCGCAGGCCTTGGCCGTGATCCATTCGGCACGGTGGAAATACTTACCACCCATGCTTTCGGGGCCGATGACCGGAATATCGAGCTGCTCGGTGAGCCAGACATAGGAGGCCATCGACTGCTCGTCAATCACCTCTTCGATCCAGGTGAAGTTGAGCTTTTCGAGACCGCGGCCGAGCTTGAGGGCATCGGTGCGCGAATACCAGTGATAGGCGTCCAGCATCAGGTCTATATCAGGGCCGACAGCCTCGCGCACCGCGGCGCAGGCCTTGATGTCCATGTCGACATTGGGCGACCAGGAGACCGGCGGCATCCAGGTGTGAAGCTTGATGGCCTTGTAGCCGCGCTTGACCAGCTTTTCGGCAAAGCGGCCATAGTCCTCGGGGGTCGCGAGACCACCTTCGATCTCGTCGCCGCACATGATCGAGCCATAGGCCGGGACCTTGTCGCGATAGCCGCCGATGAGCTTGTAGACCGGCATGCCCAGCTTGTTGCCGGCGAGGTCCCAAAGCGCGATATCGACCACGGCCAGGGTACGGTCGGTGAGCTGCATGGAGCTGCCGCGCTGCCAATGGGCGAGATCCTGCCAGAGCGCCTCGCGGTTCATCGGATCCTTGCCCAGGAGGACGGGCTTCAAATAAGCGTCGACGAGATAGGGCCGGACGATCTCCGGGGAGGTCACGGTGTGGCCTTCGGTGCCATCATCGGCCACCAGCGTCAGCAGGGCCTTCTTGATCTTGCGCTCCGGACCCGGATGCGCATGACCGTCGCTGTCAATTTCCTCATTCGTGGTGTGCCAGAAGCGGCGCACCTTAACATCCACGATTTTCATGGAGCCTCCTATCATCACATCGACGTCGTTATCACGATGTATGACAACGTACAACTGGGTGCCTTACGAATGTTACGACTTCGAGGCGAGCGGACGGGTGCCGGGCACACATGGCGTGCCTGGGAGAGAGGCCCGTTGAACGGAATTGGGCGCAGCGGCGCCGAGGCGGGTTAGGTCAGCTCCACCACAAAGCGGAACGCCACGCTGCCATCCCACCACATGGGGAAATTGGTGCCCCATTTGTTGTTGTAGAGATTGAAGCGCAGCCCACCGGTAAAATCCGGTATGTCGGGCTGGAAGGGGATGAATGGCGCGGTTGCGGGAGCGACGAGGGCAGAGTCGACCGGCGTAACGGTCACACCGACACTGCGGGCGGATTCAATGGCCTGCAACTGACCGCCGCCGCGCCGGGCGATGTTGCGGCCGTCATTCCAGAGGCCCATTTTTCGCAGCTCCCATTCACCCGCAGTTGCAGGCGTGAAGCTCAGGAACCCGGCTTCGGGCATGCGATTGGCCGGTTTGTCGAACAGCACCAGGGTGACCTCGACCCTGTCGGCGTCGAGACCGCGGATCGAGAGCGCGTTGCGGACCGGCGCGCCGAGCTGGGCACTGGCTTCGGCGGGCATGGCCGCAAGGCCGGCATGCCCCGCAATGCCCAGGTGGCGGGGTGCAAAGCTGGCCGTGCGGGCGGTCTTCGCGCTGCCGAGGCCCGGCTTGTCGTGGTCGAGAATGGCCCATTCGTCGCGATGCTGGAGATAGCTGTCGAGATGGGTCTGCATCGTCTGCCAGTCATAGCTTTCGTGGCGGTAGCCGATGAGGCTGCCCCCCTGCCCCGCGATCACGCGGCCATCCGGCGCGGTGAGGCGGGTAATGTCGCCCGTCGCCGGGTCAAGGTCAGCCGCCCAGCCGCCGTGGCGCAATTGCGTCCCCGCCTGGGGTTCACCCATTGCGGGCACCAGCGCGTCGAGCGCAGCCAATTCCTCGTCCGCCAGCGCCCGATCCTCGGTCCCGAGGCTTTCCAGCGCCGTGGTCATATAGCCACGCTGCTCGGCCCAAGATTGCTCGGCATAGGCAAAGCGATAATCGCCTTTTCGGGCGGCGTCGAAATCGGCGCGATCCCAGGCCTTGTCGTCCCGCAGGTAGGTCTTGATGTCGACGCCCCAGGTGTGCTCGGCCACCATGGTGAGACCACGCCCGAAGGCACGGCGCTCAGGGGTCAGTGCCTCGGCCCAGCCGTCATAAAGCCGCGACAGGGTGCGATAGCGCTGGAGCTTGATCGGGTCGGTGGCGGTGCCGTGGATCCAGCTATCGCCGATCTCCGTGGTGACGACCGGAAAGCTCTCGCGCCGCGACCACATTTCGGCGCCGAAGGCATCCAGCGTCGAGGCCTTGATCACAGCGCCCGGATTGGCGTGATGCATGTGGCGCAGCGCTTCGACCGTCTGCCCCACGCTTTGCGGGCCGATATTGTCGTTGGTGTGGGCAAAACTGAGACCGATGTCCTCGCCCGCCGGAAAGTCGGTGGCGCCATAGGAGGCCTGGTACATGACCACGACCTCTTCGCCCCCTGGCGCGCGCCAGCGGAAAATCGGCGGCACGTCGGGCACGGGGCTCGCCGTATTGACCCCCAGATGGAGAAAGCGGATGCCCGCCTCGGCGAGGAGCGGCACCATGCCCAAGGTGTGGCCCGGCACGTCGGTCATCTTGGCCGCTATGGTTTTCCGCCCGAAGCGCTGATCGAGCTCGGCCGCATAGGAAAGCCCGGCGCGGAACAGGGCGGGGCTCATCAGTTCGGTATGAGTGGTGAAAGGCAGGCCGTGCCAGACGATCAATCCGCGCTCGATCGCCTCCTCGAGTTTTTTGACCCGCTCAGGCGGCTGCGAATTAAGATGATCCCAGATCAGCCAGGCGCCGGTGGTCCAGATGAAGGCCGGGTTTTCCGGGCTCTCGTTGAAGAAGTGTTCGCCCGTCGCAATGGCCTGGGGGATGAACTGCTCATGATATTGCCGGCGCACCCGCGCGGCATGATCGGTGAAGCCGATATCGAGATGGGTCTTGAAGACGAGGTGGATGGTTTTCCGGGTCATGGGCGCAATCAGCCGACCGTGCCGCGCACGACGAGCCTGGTGGTGAGGGTTTCTTCGAGGCAGGGCGCCTGGGGCGTGTTGAGCCGCCGCAGGATCAGCCGCACCAGCGCGCGCACGCGCTCGTCGAGGTCGAACTTGACTGTGGTCAGGTTGTAGCTTTTCCAGTGGGCCTGGGCGATGTCGTCGAAGCCGACGACGCGCACGTCCTGCGGCACCCGCAGTTTCAGGGTGTGGCGCAGCGCATCCATGGCGCCAAAGGCGCTGACGTCATTGGCGGCAAAGATGGCATCGGCGCCCTCGCCGACCCGGAACAGGTCGATGGTGGCCTGGTAGGCGGCGTCATAGCCGAAATCGCCCTGGATCACCGTGGGCGGGGCCATGCCGCGCTCGGCCATGACCTTGCGCAGCGTGGTTTCGCGGGCAAGGCTGGCGCGCGACTTGCCGACACCGGCGAGATAGGCGACGCGCTCGACGCCATAGCCCTGGAGCAGCGCCACCGCCTGGTCGATGCCGTCATATTGGAGGATGTTGAGCCGGTCAAAGAGCGGCCCGCTCTCCTGCGGCTCGGGGTCGCCCGGCAGCGGGTAATCGACATAAATGGGCACGGCCCGATCGAGGAAGCGGGTCAGCGTTGTCGGCTTGACGTTCTCGACGAAGGCGATGACCGAGTCCGGATTGAAGCCGCGCATATAGGCGAGCAATTGCTCGTCCATGGAATAGTCGGTGCGGGTCTTGAACAGCAAGGTGGCGAAGCCTTCGGCTTGGAGCGCCGTCGTCAGCGCGTCGATCTCCTGGCTTTCCCAATTGCTGCATACATCGGGTACGATGACGCCGACGAGATGGGTGCGGCCGCTGACCAGCGCCCGCGCCGCACGGTCCGGCGTATAGTTCAGCTCCTGCGCGATCTTGAGGATCAGCTCGCGCTTTTCGGGCTTGAGCGAGGTGTGCGGGTTGAAGGCGCGCGACACGGCCACGCGCGAAACCTTGGCGCGCGTCGCCACCATTTCGGCCGTCGCCCGACCTCGCGGTGTTCCGGTCGTTTCGGTCACCGCACCCCTCCCTGAACTGGGCCACACTGAAAACGTGTTCAATCTGTTCTGATTTTTGCCCGTCATTGTCAACCTAGCGCAGCACCCCATGCACCGCAACTGATTGCCCGATTGTCACCGGAATGTCGTCAATCGCTGCCATCAAACGCCTGCACTCCTCAGTCTGCTCTATTCGTCGCGAATTCTCCGCATTGACGAATTTTGAAAACGTGTTCATTCTGACCCGGTCGGGTGCGAGGAGGCATTCGGCCAAAACCGGCTACCGGAGAATTCGGAGCCACCATTTGGGAGGATTTTTCGCGATGATGAATCGTATGCGTGCGCTTGCGCTCGGCCTTTTGGGCGCGACGTCCATGGCCGTGCCGGCATTTGCCGTGGATCTCGACATCACCTGCCGCTGCGTCATCGGCGGCGTCAACAGCGCGACCGCGCAGTGGCTGGAAGAGAAGGTCATCCCGGCCTTCGAAGCGGCCAACCCCGACATCAACGTCACGCTCAACCAGTTCGGTGGCGAGGACGCCCAGCTCACCCAGCAGCTCGCGCTCGACTTCTCGACCGGCGCCGGCCCCGACATTTCCGCCTTTGATGGCTTCCTGATCCCGGCCTTCGCCGCCGGCGGCCAGCTCAAGTCGCTCGACGAGCTGATCGGCGACGATTACGCCAATTGGGAAGGCTGGAACCACATTTCCGACGGCATCCGCTCGATCATGTCCTATGACGGCCAGACCTATGGCATTGGTCTGGGCACCGACGTGCGCATGATCTTCGTGCGCAAGGACCTGATGGAAAAGGCCGGCCTGCCAGCCGACTGGCAGCCGACCTCCTGGGCCGACGTGCTCGACGCTGCCCGCAAGCTCAAGGAAGCCGGCGTCGAAGCCCCGCTGCAGCTCAATGCCGGCGTCGCCATGGGCGAAGCCACCACCATGCAAGGCTACTGGATGGCCCTGCTCGGCACGGGCGAAGGCGTCACCGACGAGAACGGCAAGTTCATCGTCGAAAGCCAGGGCATTCTCGACGTGCTCAATCTCTACAAGACCGTCTATGTCGATGAGGGCCTGGGCGACCAGCGCGCGCAGCTCCTGGCCGATGGCCGCAATCGCAGCTTTGCCAATTTCCGCGACGGCAAGACCGCGCTGCTGGTCGAAGGCGACTGGTTCTACCGCTCGGTCACCGCGCCGGGCGCCGAATTCGAAGTGGCCGACCGTGACAATGTCATGAGCTGGGCCAAGATGCCGGCACAGGAACCGGGCGCGGCCATCCGTGGCCAGGACTTCGTCTCCATCTCGGGCGGCACGGGCTTTGTCATCAATCCCAATACCGACACGCCCCAGGAAGCCTGGAAGCTGCTCTCGTTCATGATGAGCCAGGAGCAGATGACGGCCTTCCAGGAATATCAGCCGGGCATCCGCTCGCGCTCCGACGTGGCCATTCCGAACAGCCCGTTCCTGACCGAGACCAGCCAGACCCTCCTGCCGCTGACCACGGCGCGTCCGAACGATCCGAACTACAATGCGGTATCGCAGGAAATCCAGCGCATGACCGAAGCAGTGGTCTCGGGCGAACTCTCGCCGGAAGACGCCATGGCCCAGTACAAGGCCGCAGTGATCGGCATTGTCGGTGAAGAAAACACCGTGAGCCTGCTCTAGCCTCCTCCCTCGTGGTCCCGGCGTGCTTCGCGCCGGGGCTGCGGGAGGCCACCTCGTCGTCCACACCCACATTTCCGTCCTCGGACTTGACCCGAGGACCTCTCGACACCTGCACAAGCTTTGCGTGGCCCTCGGGTCAAGCCCGAGGGCGGCGCCGTGGGGTGGCACATGCCAGGACCCGCCGCTGCCTCAGACAAAGGCCGAAGAACCATGACCACCGAACCCCTTGCCACACCGCCCAAGCGAAAGACCCGCAATTTCGCGTTGCTCTCCAATCGGGCCGGCGCAGCCTTCATGCTGCCGGCGGGGCTCCTGGTTTCGGTCTTCGTGATCGTCCCCTTCTTCTGGGTGATCTTCGTTTCCTTCACCAACCGCACGCTGATCGGCGCCACAGCGCTCAATCCGCAATTCGTCGGCCTCGGCAATTACCTGGCGCTGTTCGATCCCGCGACTTTCTTCCAGCGCGGCCAATTCGGCTTTTCGCTGATCCTCACCACGCAATTCGTGCTGGCCTCGGCGCTGCTCGGACAGGCACTCTTGGGGCTCCTCCTCGCCTGGCTGATCCAGACCGTGCCGCCCTGGATCAAGCGCATCACCGAGACCTTCGTCATCGCCGCCTGGATCCTGCCCGAAGTGGTCATCGGCTTTGCCTGGTTCGCCTTCCTCGACTACGACAACGGCACCTTCAACATGCTGCTCGAAAGCCTCGGCCTGCCGCCGGGCGATTTCCTCCTGCAGCAGCCGTTCTGGGTCATCGTGGTGTTCAACACCTGGCGCGGCGCCGCCTTCTCGATGATGCTGTTCAACTCGGCCTTCTCGTCGATCCCGCCCAGCTATTTCCAGGCGGCCGATGTCGCCGGCGCGTCGTCGTGGCAGAAATTCCGCGATATCGGCCTGCCGCTCATCCGCGGCCATATCGTCACCGACCTCATCCTCATCACCATGTGGACCTTCAACACCTTCACGCCGTTCCTGCTCACCAATGGCGGGCCGAGCTACCGGACGGAACTGGTGTCGATCTACAATTATCGCGTCGCCTTCCAGGACTTCCAGTTCGGCAAGGGGGCGGCGGTGGGCGTCATCATGATGCTGATTAACCTGGCTTTCGCGCTGATCTATCTCAGCCTCGGGCGCAAGAGGGCACCGAAATGAAGATCTCCCTGCCCGCCTTTGTCGGCCGCATCGCCTTTTCGGCCCTGGCCGCGCTGATCGGCGCCGCCTTCGCCTTGCCGCTGATCTGGTTCCTGTTCGCGCCGTTCAATGCGCGGGCCGAACTGGGCCTTGCCATCCCGGACCCCTGGACCCTCAATAACTTCGTCACCGTCTTCGGCAATTCCTATGCCGTGCAGGCGCTGTGGAACAGTTTCATCCAGGCCACCGGCGGGGTCATCCTCGTGGGCGCGGCGGCCACCTTGGCGGCATATGCCCTCAGCCGCTCATCGATCCCGGGCAAGGGCGCCGTCACCTATACGCTGCTGCTGTTTTCCTCGGTCGTCTCCGGCTCGGCGGCCATGGTGCCGATCTTCCTCATCATTTCGGCAGCCGGGATCATGGATACGCATGTCGCGGTCATCCTGACCTTTGCCGGCGGGCTGCTGCCCACCGCCATGTTCATCCTCCGCGACTTCATCGACTCGATCCCGAAGTCCTACGAGGAAAGCGCCATGGTGGCCGGGGCCTCGCCGGTGCAGGCCTTTTTCGACGTGGCCCTGCCCGTCATCCGCCCCGGCATCGTGGTCGTCGTGGTCTGGGCCTTCGTCAATATCTGGGGGAGCTTCCTCATCCCCTTCATCCTCCTGCGCAGTTCGGACAACATGCCGGCATCGGTGGCGATCTATTCCTTCTATTCGGAAGCGGGCACGCCCATCGTCACGCTGCTCGCCGCCTATGCGCTCATCTATTCGCTGCCCGTCGTGGCTCTCTATCTCTTCGTCAGCTGGAAGTTCGGCTTCCGGTTCTTCGGCGGCATCAAGGCTTGATCATCCATGGCTTCAGTTGAATTCAAGAACGTCACCAAGAGCTTCGGCAACTTCCACGCCGTCTCGGACGTCAATTTCGATATCGGCGACGGGGAGTTCGTGTGCCTGCTCGGTCCGTCGGGCTGCGGCAAGACGACGTCGCTGCGCATGATGGCGGGGCTCGAAACCCCGACCTCGGGGCAGATTTTCATTGGCGGCCAGGAGGTGACCCATCTCCACCCCAAGGACCGCAACATCGCCATGGTGTTCCAGGATTACGCGCTCTATCCGCATATGAACCTGGCCGACAACATCGCCTATCCGCTGAAGGTGCGCGGCGAGCCGGTCGACAAGCGCCATGCCCGCGCCCGCGAAGTGGCCGATGTGCTCAAGATCGGCCATCTCATGGATCGCCTGCCGAGCCAGATTTCCGGCGGCCAGCAGCAGCGCACCTCGCTGGCCCGCGCGCTGGTTTATCCCGCAAAGGTCTATCTCTTCGACGAGCCGCTCTCCAATCTCGACGCCAAACTGCGCCTCGAGGCCCGTGGTTTCCTCAATCACCTGCAGCGCGACATGGGCATGACCGCGGTCTATGTCACCCATGACCAGGCCGAGGCCATGGCGCTTGCCACCCGCATCGCCGTGATGGACCAAGGCAAGATCGTCCAATATGCCTCGCCCATCGAAATCTACCGGCGCCCAGCCACCACTTTCGTCGCCAATTTCGTCGGCAATCCGCCGATGAACCTGGTCGAGGTCGAGGGCGCGCAGGCCGATGGGCGCCTCGCGCTCAAGGCCGAGGGTCTTGGCATCGGCGCCTTGCCCATGACCGACGCGATCGGCAAGGCGCTGGCCACCAGCAACAGGCTGACCCTGGGCGTGCGGCCCGAACACCTCTCGCTGGCTGGCGCCGGCGCCCAGAACACCATCGTCGCGCCGCTCTTTGCCAATGAGAATATGGGCCCCGAAAGCCTCGTCACGCTCGATCGCGGCGAAGGCGCCCGCGTCACCGCCCGCATCTTCACCGACGACCATCTCGACGTCTCCGACACGGTCACCCTCGGCTTTTCGGCCGAGCACGTGCATCTCTTCGACTCGGCCGGCAATCGCATCCCGGCCGTGGGGGAATAGCTCATGCGAGGTACCCCCACCCTTGGTCCCTCCCCACAAGGGGGAGGGAGACGCTGGGTTCGGTATCTCGGACTTCCCGATGCATCGGCTCCTGCCCACCCTCCCCCTTGTGGGGAGGGAAGCGAGATAGGACTTAGCGCTTCGCTAAGTCCGTCATCGAGCAGGGTGGGGGTTTCTCATAAGGCACACATGACCTCTGGCCCCCGCCCATGAAAACCATCACCACCCACATCACCCGCGCCGACCAGGCTGCCAACCCGTACTTCTACATTCCCTTCGACGTCCCCGCCGGGACAACGCGCATCGATGTCACCCTCGCCTATCCCAAGGCCGAGGATTGCATCATCGATCTTGGCGCCTTCGATCCGCGCGACAGCGGCTATCCCACCACCGAGGGCTTTCGCGGCTGGAGCGGCGGGGCGCGCGACAGCTACTTCATCGCCACCGATGATGCGACGCCCGGCTATGTGCATGGAGACATTCAGCCGGGCACCTGGAATGTCATCCTCGGGCTCTACAAGGTCCCCGAAGCAGGCGCCGACGTCACCGTCACCATTGCCCTCGACGATACCCCGCGAAAACTCGAGCCACAGCCGGCTCGCACCTTTCCGGTCCGCCATCAAGCCGGCTGGTACAAGGGCGACCTTCACTGCCACACCTATCACTCCGATGCGCGCGGCGCACCGGAGCTGCTGCACGCGGCGGCCAAACAGGCGGGGCTCGATTTCCTCGCCATTGCCGACCACAACACCACGACCCAGCGCCGCTATTTCCATCCGCAGTCCTCGCCGGACCTGGTGTTTATCCGCGCCATGGAAGTCACCACCGCGGTTGGTCATGCCAATGTGTTCGGCGTCGATGACTGGATCGACTTCCGCATGACCAAGCCCGCCGATGCGCATGTGCTGGAAAGTCTCGTGCATGACCGGGGCGGGCTCCTGTCGATCAACCACGACAAGCCCACCATTCCCTGGGACTATGATTTTCCAGCCGCCGACTGCCAGGAAGTGTGGCAATCGACCTGGCTCGCCTGGAACTGGGTGTCGCTGGAGCGCTACCAGCAGCGGCTCGCGGCGGGCATGCACCTCTCGGCCATTGGCGGCTCGGACTATCATCAGCCCGACCGCCTGCTGCCCGAAGGGCCCCTGGTGCTGGCGCGGCCGACGACGGTGTTCTGGCTCCCCGAGCTCAGCGAAGACGCGGTGCTGGCGGCGATGAAAGCGGGCCACGGCTACATCACCGAAAGCCCTGATGGCCCGCATCTCGAGATCCGTGCCGGCGACACCGTCATGGGCGGTAGCGTCCGCAACGTCACCGAGATCGCCGTTCATGCTAAGGGTGCGCCAGGCGACCGGCTGGTTCTGATCGACGCGACTGGACCACTGGCCGATCTCGAAATCGGCGGTGACGACTGGCAGACTACAGTGCCGGTCGCCCCGCAAAAATTCATCCGCGCCGAGATCGTCGCCGCTGCCAGCCGGCCTGATCTCATTGCCCAATTCACCGCCGCGCTCGATGGCCGCGAACTGCCCTGGCAACTCAAGGGCGCGGACCTCGAAACCCAGCCCATCCGCCGCGCGCTGAGCAATCCCATCTACATCGAGACGTAAAATGCTGATCGGCAATGCGCCCTGTTCCTGGGGCATCAACTATCCCACTGGCAACCGCTATAGCTGGCAGGCGTATCTCGACGAGGTAGCGGCTGCGGGCTATCGCGGCACCGAGCTTGGGCCCTTCGGCTTCCTGCCCAAGGATGCGGGCCTCCTCAAGGACGAGCTGGCGCGGCGGCGGCTGACGCTGATCGGCGCCACTCATGTGCATGTGTTCAGCGATGCCACGAGCCAGCCGGCCTTCATGGCGACGCTGAAGGAACTCGCCGCGCTCCTCGTCAAGCTCGACGCCAAACACCTCGTCATCATGGATGAGAGCAATGCCTACCCCAAGGGAAGGGAAGGCGTGCTCGACGCTGCGGGCTGGAACAGCCTCACCGCCATGGTGCGCGATACCCAGGCGCTGGTCGAGGACGACTATGGCCTGACCCTCAGCTTCCATCCCCATATCGGCACGGCCGTCGAAAAGGAGGACCAGATCGACCGGCTCCTCGCCGAAACCGATATCGATCTCTGCTTCGATACCGGCCACCATGCCTTCTGGGACCAGGACCCGATCGCCTATATGGAAAAGGTCTTCCCCCGCATCGCCTATATGCATCTCAAGAATGTCGACCCCGCTGTCCGGGCCCGCGTACTGGCCGGCGCGCTTTCGGTGGCCGACTCCTATGGCGCCGGGGTCATGTGTCCGTTGCCCGACGGCGCCGTCGACATCAAGGCGGTCATGGCCCTCCTCCAGCGGCGCGGCTTTGACGGGCCGGTCGTGGTGGAGCAGGACATCGCCACGAATGCGTCCGAGACGCCGCTCGAACTGGCGGCCCGCAACCTGGCCTATATGAACGGAATTGCCGCATGACCGCGCCATTGAGAGTTGGCCTGATCGGCCTCGGGGAAGTGGCCCAGCTCATGCACCTGCCACTCTTGGCCGACGACCAGCGGTTTGCCATCGCCGCCATCACCGATGTCTCGCCCAGCCTCGTCGACTATGTGGCGCGTCGCTATGGCGTCGCACGTGTGCATGCTGATGCTGACAGTCTGCTAGCGAATTCGGACCTCGACGCGGTCTTCATCCTGACGCCCGACCACCTCCATGCCGACCTCCTCGACAAGGCCATCCGCTCGGGCAAGCATGTCTTCATCGAAAAGCCGGCCGCCCTCACCGCGGCTCAGCTCGAACCCCTGCTCTCGGTCCCGCGCCCGCCGGACCAGGTGGTGTTCGTGGGCTATATGCGCCGGTTTTCCAGGGCTTTCCTTGAGCTGAAGACCCGCCTGCCTGCGCTCGACACGATCCGCCATGTGCGCATCCGCGACATCATCCGCGAAGCGCCGTTTTTCGTGGCCCAGACGCGTAACGTCTTCAAACCAAACGATGTTTCCCCGGACATCATCGCCACCGGCCGGGCCCGCACCCAGTCCATGCTGCGCTCGGTGATGGGTGAGGATTGCCCGGCTGATGCCTTGCGCGCCTACCAGGTGCTGACCGGCCTTTCCTCGCACAGCATCTCCGCCATGCGCGATCTTCTGGGCCTGCCCAAGGGCGTGCGCTACGCGACCCAGCATGGCGGGGAAACGGTCATCGCACTCTTCGACTACGGCCATTTCACCGCGCTCTACGAGGCGGTGATCGACGACGTGTCGCGCTTCGATGCCGGCATCGAGGTGCTGACCCAGACCCAGCATTTCAAGCTCAACTACGACACGCCCTATATCCGCAACCTGCCGACGAAGCTCGAAATCACTACGTCGTCGGCGACGGAAACAGGCACCGAGATCATCGGGCCGATCTATGAGGACCCGTTTCGCATCGAGCTCGGCGCCTTCCTCGACAGCGTCGTCAACGGCACGCCAAACAAGACCAGCCTCGAGGACTCGCTGCAGGACCTGAAGCTCTTCGCCGAAATCGGCCGGCATTTTCGGGCGGGCTGACGCCTAATGCGCGGCCTGTCCCGGGCCGACGATGAGGCGCTGGCGGATGGCGGTGGAGATGTTGTCGAAGAGGAAGACCACGAAGAGGATCAGCAGCACCATATAGGCGACCTTGTCCCAGTCGGAATTGGTGCCCATGGTTTCGAGCAGTTTGAGACCAATGCCGCCGGCGCCGACGGCGCCAATGACGGTGGCCGAACGGGTGTTCGATTCCCAGAAGTAGAGGGACTGCGAGACGAAGACCGGCAGCACCTGCGGCACGACGCCATAGCGGTTGACCGAGACCGGGTGGGCGCCGACCGACTTCATGCCCTCGCGCTGCTTGTCGTCGACATTTTCCAGCGCCTCGGCATAGACCTTGCCCAGTGCGCCAGTATCGGTGAGGAAGATCGCGGCAATGCCGGGGATCGGTCCGGGCCCGAAGCCGCGGGTGAAGAACAGCGCCCAGATCAGCATGTCGACCGAGCGGATGAAATCGAAGAAGCGCTTCATCAGCCAGTTGGTCGGACGGTTCTGGGTAATGTTGCGGGCGGCAAAGAAGGCCAGCGGGAAGGCGATGAGGGTTGCCAGGAGCGTGCCGACAAAGGCCATGACCAGGGTCTGGAACAGCTTCACCAGAATATCGGCATGCTGCCAGGCCTGGTTGCCCAGCCACTGTTCCCAGATCAGTTGGATATTGGGCTTACCCTCGACCACCTGGTCACCGGAGAAGGCGAGGCCGATGCTTGAGAACAGGTCATTGCCCCAGAGCACCGAGCGCGGGTCGTAGAGGAAGTTGGCCCAGCCGAAGAACCGGCGTTGCACCGCAACCTGGTTGTCGCGGATTTCCGCCTGCCCGGCGAAACCGTAGTGCACCCAGACCTTATCGCGGTCCTGCTCGATGGCGGGAGGGGCATTTTCCGGGGCATAGGCGCCATCGGCGGTGATGGTGACGGGCCAGGCTACGCCGTCGATATAGACGTCGACGCCGGTGGTCGAGATGTCGAGGCGGTTGGCTTCACCGTCGAAAACAGCCGTCATGCTGCCATCGTCATGCGGCGTCAGCCAGGGGATGTTTGCGCCCTCGGGATACTGGCCGCGGCTCGACCACTGCGCGGTGACCACGCCATCGTCGCCGAAGCGCAGGCGCGGCTGGGCGCGCCACGAATACCAGTCCTGCACATAGATCGAGGCGCGGTCCCATTTGCCATTCTGCAGCGCCGGGCCGACATTGAAGAAGAACCAGCAGAAAACGAGATAGGCGAGCGTCAGGCCGATGCCGAGCGGCAAGCCATATTGCTTGAAAAAGCTCCGCTTGAAGACGTCGGGAAACTTCTTTTCGAGGCGGGCGCGTTCGGCGCTGCTGATGGCGGTCATGTCAGACGCTCCCCCTGGCGATATCGAAACCCTGGTTGCCGACCAGGCGCCGGCGCAGCCAGCCCGAGAACTGGTCGATGACGATGATGGTCACCAGCAGCATGATGATGATGGCATAGGTCTGGGCGGCATAGTCGCGGCCGATGGAAAGGCGGAACACTTCGCCGATGCCGCCGCCGCCCACCGCGCCGATAATGGTCGAGGCGCGGACATTGATCTCCATGCGCAATAGCCCATAGGAGACGAAATTGGGGAGCACCTGCGGCACGATGGCGTAGCGCACGCGCTCGAGCCAGGTGGCACCGACCGATTTCAAACCCTCATCGGGCTTCATGTCGGCATTTTCGACCACTTCGAAGAACAGCTTGCCCAGCGCGCCGATCGTATGCAGCGACACGGCGACGATGGCGGCGATCGGGCCGATGGAAAGAATGGCCGTCAGCATGCCGGCAATGACGATTTCGGGAAAGGCGCGCAGCACTTCCATGACGCGGCGGACGAACCAGCGCACCGCACCCGCGCCAACGAGGTTGGTGGCCGCGAAGAAGCAGAGGCAGAAGGCCAAGGTGCCGCCGATGATCGTCGAAACGATGGCGATGTTGACCGTGATGATCAGCTGGTAGATCAGGTGCGGGATATAGAGGTTGACGGTTATGTAGACCCGCTCGGACGTATAGTCGTACTTCGCCGAGCCGTCGAAATAGGGCGAGGGCAGATCGAACATCGCGCGGAAGATTTCCAGCGGATCGCGCGGCAGGAAATTCTTCACGAAGTCGAACATGTAGGGAAGCCGGTCGAAGAACTTCCCGGAATTGGCGGCATTGGCGTAGTTCATCGCCAGGAACAGGGCCACCAGCACGCCAAGGGCAACCAGGATCGAATAGACCCGGCGCGTCATGACCTGGGCACGGTAGTGCTTCAGCAGAGTCTCGGTCGCTGGCGCCAGGCCAGTGGATGGGGCGATGTCGGCCATTTGGCTTGTAGTCTCCACAAACCCGATGTCACCCCGGCGACAGCCGGGGCCCATCTTGAGATCTCAGGATGGATCCCGGCTTTCGCCGGGATGACACCGCGTATGGGGAGGCCGTGGTGACGTCACCACAGCCAGGGCAGATCAGCTACCGATGACCGAGCGACGGGCGTCGATGATGGTCTGGTAGAGAGCCTTGTCGGCCTCGACGAACTTGGTGTAGCCGCCGGCGGTGAAGGCGTCGAAGCACTCGAAATCGGTTTCCGGCAGGGCCATGAACATGTCGGTGACCTGCTGCTTGACTTCCGGAGCGAGGCTGTTCGAGACCATCAGCGGGCCATTCGGGATGATCGGCGACTGCCAGACTTCGACCAGGTCGTCCATGTCGAGCATGCCCTTGTCGACCATGATGCGCAGGTTGCCGGAAGTGTAGCCTTCCGAGAATTCGCCTTGGCCCGAACCGAAGGTGGTGCCGACATCCCAGGTGCCGTCGAGGACGCCGAGAACGAGGTTTTCGTGGCCGCCACCGAAGCCGGTTTCAGCGTAGAATTCTTCGATCGACTTGCCGAGGTCAGCCGGCAGGGCAACGTTCGGGATCAGGTAGCCCGAGGTCGAGTCCGGATCGGCGAAGCCGAGCTTCTTGCCTTCGGTCGAGGCCAGGTCGGTGATGCCCGAATCCGAACGGGCGACCATGATCGTGTGGTAGCCGGTCGAACCGTCGGCCTGCTGGGCGACGAGAACCGGGTCAACGGCGTCGGGGCTCTGCAGTTCGATGGCAGCGTAGGACGAGGCGCCCATGATGGCGATGTCGATGGTGCCGCCGAGCAGGCCCTGGATGATGCCGTTATAGTCCGGCGAGGGGAAGAACTGGACTTCGGTGGCGCCGGTAGCGGCCTTCAGCGGCTCGGCGACGCATTCGGAGCGACGCAGCTGGTCGGCTTCGTTTTCACCACCATCGAGGCCGATGCGCAGGACGAGGCCGTCCTGGGCGAAGGCAGCGGTGGACATGGACAGAGCGACGGAGGCGAGGAGCAGTTTACGGATCGCGGACACGGGAAGTCTCCTTTGGTGACGCGGGATTGGGCCTTTCGGCGACAGGGAGAAGCCGAATGACTTAGGGAGCCTGCTGGGCGTTGCTTGGGGTACGCGGCAGGAACTGGACAGGCGCGATCGAGGTCGAGGTCATGGCTTCCGAAAAAGCTTCCTTCAAACCATCGGCGCCGTAGATGGAGCGAGCGACATCGGTGGTCAGCTCGTCGGGTGTGCCGTCGAACACCACCTTGCCCTGGGCCATGCCGACAATGCGCTCGCAATAGGCGCGGGCGGTGTCGAGCGTATGCAGGTTGGTGATGACGGTGATGCCTTCGCTGTTGATGTCGCGCAGCGAGTCCATGACGATCTGGGCATTGCGTGGATCGAGCGAAGCGATGGGCTCGTCGGCCAGGATCATCTTGGGCTTCTGCATCAGGGCCCGGGCAATGGCGACGCGCTGCTGTTGGCCACCGGACAAGGTCTGAGCCCACTGGGTCGCCGTCTGGGCGATGTCGAGGCGCTCGAGCGCCTGAAGGGCTTCGTACTGCTCCTCGGCGGAAAAGAGCTGCAGCAGGTTCAGCATTCCGTTGCGGCCGTTGAGGCGCCCGAGCATGACATTGGTGATGACGTCGAGGCGCGGCACGAGATTGAACTGCTGGAAGATCATGGCGCAGTCGCGCTGCCAGTTGCGCAGGTCCTGGCCGCGCAGCTCGGATGTCTTCACGCCGTCATATTCGATATAGCCGGAGGACACGTCGTTAAGACGGTTGATCATGCGCAGGAGGGTCGACTTGCCGGCGCCGGAGCGGCCGATGATACCCACCATTTGGCCGTGCGGGATTTCCAGCGTCACGTCGTCGACGGCGATCTTGTCACCAAAACGTCGCGTAACGTGCGAAATCTTCAGCATGGGTGTGCCCCGGTCGTTGAACTGCGGCAGACCTAGGGCGGGGACGTAACGTCCCCATTACACTTGGGTGACGGTTCCATGACTATTCACGGGATCGGTGTGGCGGGGTGTCGCGGCTCGATCGCCAGCGTCCTGAAGTCGGGCAGCGCCAGGTGCAACTGCTCATGGCTCCAGTCCCACCACTTGAGGGCGTCGAGCCGTGCAGCGATCGGATCGGCGAAGCGCTGGCGGATGGTCTTTGCCGGCACACCGACGGCGATGGCGAAATCCGCCACATCCTTCGTCACCACCGCATTGGAGCCGATGATGGCGCCATTGCCGATGGTCACGCCCGGCATGATCACCGCGCCATGGCCGATCCAGGTATCGTGGCCGATGCTGATCGGGGTGCTTTCGCGCCATTCGAAGAAGGCGGCATCGTCCTCCTCGCCCTCGAAATACTGCGCCGAGCGATAGGTGAAGTGGTGCAGCGACGCCCGCTCCATCGGGTGCATGCTGGCATAGATGCGCACATTGGCGGCGATGTTGGAAAATTTGCCGATATCGGAATAGGCGATCTGGGTGCCGCCGACACAGTAGGAATAGTCACCCATGGTCGAATAGGCGACATGGCAATGGGCGCCGACCTCGGTATAGCGCCCCAGGGTCGATTGCGTGACCTTTGCCGTTTCGTGGACAAACGGCGTCTCGCTCAGCTTCTTCATCGGAAAATCCTCAGGCGGGAAGGCGCAAGATGTCGCGCAGCAGGGCAACGAAGCGGTTGCCGGCAAGATCGAGAGCGCCGGAATTGTCGATTTGCACCGTGCTTGAAGGCAGGTGGAAACCGGCACCACGCTCCATGCGGCGCCTGATCTCCTCGCCGCCCTCGCGACCGCGACCGGCGAGGCGCCGGGCGATGATCTCGGGCTCGGCCGTCACTTCCACCACCAGCGCCGTGGGGTAGCGCGCAAGCAGTTTCGGCAGGACGGCGCGGGAGAGATTGGCGATGACGACCCGCCCCTCGGCAAGATCGTCGTCCAGCGCAATAGGCAGGCCATAGCAGAGGCCATGCGCTTCCCAGGAGAGCGCGAACTGTCCGTCCCGTTCGGCGGCGGCAAAGGCTGCGGGCGAGAGGCTGTCGTGATCCTCGCTGCCGCCATCGGCATCGCGGGTGACGGTGCGGCGCACCACCACGACCTGGTCCACGAGGCAATCACGGGCAAAATTGATGACGCTGTCCTTGCCGGCGCCGCTGGGGCCGACGACGGCGACGAAGGTGCCGGTCATAGCACCCGCCTGCCCTGCCGCCAGACGGTGCGCACGATCGGCACGCCATCCTCGATGCGCACCTGCACCAGGTCGGCGCGCTTGCCCAGGGCGATCTCGCCGCGATCGTCGAGCCCCGCCGCCTCGGCGGGCCGCTTGGTGACGAGGCTGATGGCCTGGGGCACATCGACGCCCGCCACTTCATCGACCAGGCAGAAGGCCGATTGCAGCATGGAGAAGGGAATGTAGTCGGAGGAGAGGATATCGAGGAGACCCGCAGCAGCCAGGTCACGCGCGGAAACATTGCCCGAATGCGAGCCACCGCGCACCACGTTGGGCCCGCCCATGAGAATGGAAAGCCCGGCCTCGCGCGAGGCCTGCGCCGCTTCCATCGTGGTGGGGAATTCGGCGATGCGGATACCGAGTTCGAGCGATTCATCGACATGGGCTGCGGTGGCGTCGTCGTGGCTCGCCAGCGCAATGCCGCGGGCATGACAGAGCGCGGCCAGTGCCTTGCGATGGCGGTCGGAATAGCTGATCGATTCCAGCGTCCGGCGGGCGATGAATTCAGCCAGTTGCGCATCGCTCATCTTGAGCTTGCCTTGGTAATAGGCGCGATAGGCGTCGGGATTGGCGAACTGCCGCTGGCCCGGTGCGTGATCCATCAGCGAAGCAAGGCGCACCAGGGGATGGTCCATAATGCCCTCGAAAGCCTCAAGGCAATCGGGCGCCGACACTTCGCAGCGCAGGTGGATGAAATGGTCGGCGCGCAGGCGCCGCGCCTCGACCCCTGCCGTGACCGCATCGGCGAGAATGCGCAACTCGGCGGCGCCCATGTCGGCATGTTCGTCGATGCCGACGCGGATAGCGTCGAAAACCGTGGTGATGCCGGACGCAGCAATCTGCGCATCGTGCGCCTGCACGGCGGCGACCGGATGCCAGCGCACTTTCGGACGCGGTGCATAATGGGTCTCGAGGTGGTCGGTGTGGAGCTCGACGAGACCTGGGATGAGGAAATCGCCCTCGAGATCGGTGCCGCGCGAGCTGGCCGAACCGATATCGGTGATGACGCCACCCGCCATCTCGATCGCGCCCTCCAGCACCTGGTCACCCAGGACGATGCGGGCATTGGTGAGCGTGGTCTGGTCGAGGCCGATGGCAGTCATTGCGTGTCTCCTTTGCCATCCCCTACTCATGCTCTGTGACAGGCCGACGACAGATGGCGCGACATTCGAATGAGTCGACTCATCCCTGTCGCACGACCTCTATACCGTCATTTCAGTGTCACTTCCCGTCGCTAGAACCCAGCTCATTCGAATGAGTTGACGATATGCGAAGCCATGGACATTCCTGGGAAGACACCCGGGACCGGATCAGCGAAGAGATTACCTCGGGGCGGTTGGCGGCCGATACGCGGCTGCCTTCCGAGCCGGAATTGTGCGTGCTGTACGGCGTGCGCCGCCATTCGCTGCGCAAGGCGCTGGCGGTGCTGGTCGGCGAGGGCAAGTTGCGCGTCGAGCATGGGCGCGGCACTTTCGTCGAGCGCGCCCCGCTCCTCAACTACGTCATCGGCACCCGCACCCGCTGGCACGAGAACCTGATGAGCCAGGGTCTCACCGCTTCGGGCGAAACGCTGGCGGAAATGAAGCTGCCGGCCAGCGGCCGTGTCGCCGCGGCTTTGGGGATCGACAAGGACGCCCCGGTCTTTGCGCGCTCCTGGCGCGGCTTTGCCAATGACCTGCCGATTTCCATCGGCTGGGCCTATCACGACGCCACCCGTTTTCCCGACCTGCCCGAAAGGCGGCGCGGGGAAGAGTCCATCACCCAGGTCTACCGGACCTACGGCATCCTCGACTACCGCCGCCAGCGCACCACGGTCTTCACCCGGCTCGCCTCGGAGCAGGAGGCCAGCATGCTGATGCTGCGGCCGGGCCAGTCGGTGCTGGTGGTGCAGAAAATCGACGCGGATCTCGACGGCAATCCCATCGGCTTTTCCGAAGCCGTGTGGGCCGGCGACCGCGTCCAGTTCACCTTTGAAACCGACCAGCCAATGGTCACCGAAAGGAACAGCGATGTTCAATGAAACCCCATCCGGAGGCTCCGCGCATGGCGAGATGCTCGACATCCTCGCCCGCGCCCGCCCCGAGCGCCTCAAGCACCATGCCGAAACCCTGCTCACGGACATGGGCGAGATTTCCGTGGTCGCCAACCGCACCGGCCTCGTCATGGTGCCGATGCGCGACACCGTCCAGAATGTCGACTTTCACCTCGGTGAAGTGCTGGTGAGCGAAGCCCATATCACCGATCCCGCGGGACACACCGGCTATGGCATGGTCACCGGACGCGACCTCGAGCGTGCCATGGCCATGGCTGTCATCGACCTCTCCGTCGCGGCCCGTGGCGAGGACGCCGCCACCGCGCAGTTCCTTGTCGAGGAAAAGGCGCACCAGGCCCATGCCGATGCCGAGCGCATGCGGCAGGTGGAAGCCACCCGCGTCGAAATGGAGACTTTCTGATGCTGACCGTCGCTCCCCCCGACGCCGTCGAACTGCGCGCCAATGCCACGTTCGAAGCGCTGATGTGGTCCCTGTCGCGCCCCGGCGATGTGCGTACGCTGCCCGAAGCCGGTTTCGGCGCCATCGTCGAAACCCTGGTTGATCTCGAATGCGCCGCCTATGCCGACACGCCCGAGATGCGGGCGCGCATCGTCGCCAGCGGCGCGATGCTGGCGGAGAAAGTCAGCGCTGCCGACCATGTGTTCCTGTCCGAGCTCGACAGTGCCGACATTGCGGAGCTCAATTGCGGCAGTGCGCTTTATCCCGATGACGGCGCGACTCTCGTCCTTGCCTGCGCCCATCAGGGCCAGCGCCTGCGGCTGACGGGTCCCGGCATCAACGGCAGCAAGGACGTGACCCTCGCCGTATCGCCCGGCTTCTGGGCCATGCGGGACATGCTCTGCATCTACCCCGAAGGCTTTGACATCTTCTTCGTCGATGGCACCTCAGTCATCGGCATTCCGCGCTCGACCAAGGTGGAGGTGCTGTAAATGGCCTATGTAGCAACCCGTGGTGGCGAAAAGGCCATCGAACAGGCTGAACGCCTCTTCCGCCAGGACCTCGGCACCATCGATGCCGCGCGCGTCGAGACCATCCGCTCCACCATGCCCTATCTCATCGACCGGGTGATGGGCGAAGCCTCGCTCTATGACGAGGAGCTGGCGGCCCTGGCCCTGGCACAGACCGGCGGCGAATTGTCCGAAGCCGTGCTGGTGCTGCGCGCCTGGCGCACCACCCAGCCGCGCCTCGCCATATCGCGGCCGGTGCAGCAGCACGAAATCCTGACCCAGCGCCGCATCTCGGCCGCCTTCAAGGATATTCCGGGCGGGCAGATCTTGGGGCCGACGCTTGACTATTCCCACCGCGTGCTGGCGACCGACGTGCTCGAAGGCAAGCCCTTTGCCCCGCCCGAGGTTGACAAGGCAGCAAGCCCCGCCCCGGCGCAGCAGCCCTCGCTCGCCGAATGGCAGCGCCAGCAGGGCCTCGTCGCCCCGGCCAATGCCTCGGACGTGGCGCCGGAGGACATTCCCGACCTGACGCGCGAGCCGCTGCTGTTCCCGGCCTCGCGCGCCCACCGCCTGCAAAGCCTCGCGCGCGCCGAAACCGGTGGCGTGCTGGCGCTCGGCTATGCCGCCATGCGCGGCTATGGCAATGCCCACCCGACCGTCAACGAACTCCGCATCGGCGAAGCCAATGTCGTCGTCCGCCACCCCCGCGGCACCGAGTTTTCAGCCGGGCGCGTCCGCGTCAGCCAGGCGGAAGTGACGTCCAAGGAAAAGGGCGGCTATCTCGAACTCGGCTTTGCCGCCACCTTCGGCTGGAACGAGGTGAAGGTCATCGCCGCCGCGACGCTCGACCTCAATTCCGACGAGGCACCGGTCGGTTCGGCCGTGCATGAAGAGTTCTATCTCTACCACACGGAAAGCGTGGAAGCCTCGGGCTTCTGCATTCACTTCAAGCTGCCGCACTACGTCACCTTCCAGTCGATCCTGGATGCCATGCGCGACGCAAAGGCCAAGAAGGCCGCCGCCGAAGCCAAGGGCGAGACTTACGTCGCCGAACCCGAAGAGGAACCCGCGCTATGAGCCTTGCAACCCTGACCAAGGACTGGGCAGCGACCAGCTACGGTTTCCTCGACGCCTCGGCCAAGCGCGAATTGCGGCGCAAGATGCTGAAGGCCATCGCCGTGCCGGGCTGCCAGATGCCCTATGCCAGCCGCGAAGTACCAATGGCGCGCGGCTGGGGGACTGGCGGCCTCCAGGTGACGCTGACCCTCGTCAATCCCACCTCGGTGGTAAAGGTCATCGACCAGGGCGCCGATGACGGCGTCAACGCCGCCTCGATCCGCCGCTTCATCTCCCGCGTCTCCGGCGCTTCGGAAACCTGGGACACGCTGGGCGCAAGCATCGTGCAGTCGCGCCACCGCATTCCCGAGGAAATGATGCGCGAGGACCAGATCCTCGTGCTGCAGGTGCCGAACCCGGAACCGCTGCGCGGGGTCGAGCCCAACATTTCCATCGCCCGGCAGATGCATGCCGATGCCGATTACGGCAAGCTGTGGCTGACGCTCTATGAGCAGATCGTGCGCAAAGGGCGCATCATGCAGGGTGCATCGTATCCCTCCATGGTCAATGGCAGGCATGTCATGACCCCCTCGCCCATTCCGCGCTGGGACGTGCCCAAGCTCAACATGGCCAGGCACCTGACCTTCCTCTCGGCTGGCCGCGAAAAGCGCCTCCATGCCGTGCCGCCCTATACCAGGGTCGAACCGCTGGTTTTCTCCGACCGTCCTTATCTGGTCGAGGACCATGCCGACCTCACCTGCCGCCGCTCGGGCGTCCAGGGTTTCTTCATGAACGAACTGCCCCAGGATGGCGGCGGCTCGGTGTTCGAGGTTTCGGACAGCAATCTCGGTATCAAGGCGCTCAACAAGACCGAGGGCGCGCCGACGGAAATCGGCGAGACCTGGTATCGCAACGGGGAGTATTCCGCATGAGCCTTGATCTGGGACTTCCGGCGCTGGAGCGCGCCGAACCCCGCCTGATGCGGGCCGAGCCGCTGCTCACCATGAGCGGCATTTCCAAGCGCTTCGGCAATGTGCGCGCTTTGCGCAATGTCGACGCGAAAGTCTATCCCGGCGAGGTCATGGGCATTGTCGGGGAAAGCGGCTCGGGCAAGTCGACGCTCTTGCGGATGATGAACCTCGAGGACACTCCCGACACCGGCGACTACACCTTGCGCCTGCCCGGCCGCGAGAACGAGAACCTCTTCGATCTCGCCCGCTATGAGCGCCGCATGCTCTGCGCCCGCCATATCGGCATCGTCTACCAGAACCCGCACCTGGGGCTATTGATGAAACATTCCTCGAGCGGCAATGTCGCCGAGCGCCTTCTCATCGCTGGCGAGCGCAGCTTCGACGTGCTGCGCGACAAGGCACGCGAGGCGCTCGACGCCTCCGAATTTCCGCTCGACCGCATGGATGCCCGCCCGATCGAACTCTCGGGCGGCATGCAGCAGCGCGTGCAACTGGCCAAGGCCATCGCGCTCGAACCGGCTCTGCTGCTGCTCGACGAACCGACCACCGGCCTCGACGTCTCGGTGCAGGCTTTGGTGCTCGATACCCTCAAAAGGCTCCAGCGCGACCGCAAGATCACAATGGTGCTGGTCAGCCACGACCTCGGCGTCATCCGCACCATGGCCGACCGCGTCATGGTCATGCGTCATGGCGAAGTGGTGGAACAGGGCCTCGCCGACCAGGTCTTTCAGGACCCGCAGCACGCCTATACCCAGCAACTCGTCCACGCGAAACTCTGAGGTGACGCCATGACATCCACGCCCCTCCTGCGCGTCCAGGGTCTCACCAAGACCTTCCGCATGTATCACCTCGACAGCATGCTGCACGCTTTCGAAGGCGTCAGCTTCGACCTGTTCGAAGGCGAATTCATCCTGCTGCGCGGCCACAACGGCGCCGGCAAGTCGACGCTTCTCCGCACCATCTGGCGCTCCTACCTCCCGGTCGGCGGCCATGTGTTTTATCGCTCCAATCATGGCGAGATCGACCTCGCCAACGCCGCCGATGTCGATATTGCCCTCCTCCGCCGCGAGGAAATCGGCTTCGTCACCCAATTCCTCAATGCCCGCCCGCGCGTCGCGGCGCAGGACATCGTCGCCGAGCCGCTGCTCTTGGCTGGGGTGTCACGGGCCGAGGCGCTGGACCAGGCCCGGCACTGGCTCGACCAGTTCGGCGTCCGCCCCGAACTCTGGCGCGCCTATCCATCCACCTTCTCGGGTGGCGAGCAGCAGAAAGTGAACCTCGCCCGCGCCCTGATCCTGCCGCAGAAGCTGCTTCTGCTCGACGAACCCACGGCCTCGCTCGATGCCGGCGCCCGTGCCGCGCTGCTGCGCCGTCTGGCCGAACTCAAGCGTCAGGGCGTCGCCATTATCGGCGTCTTCCACCATCCGGGCGATGTCGAAACCCTGATCGACCGCGAAATCAACCTCAGCACCCGCGTGGTGGCTGACGAAACGACGGAACGCGAAGATGTGGCTCTCTGATTTCCGCATTGTCCTTGCCGACCGCGTCATCGAGCGCGGCGCCCTGCGCATCGAGGACGGGCTGATCGCCGAGATCAGCGAGGCCCCCGTGGCGCATGCCGAGGTCGAGGGTAATGGTCTCTTGCTGCTGCCCGGCATGATCGACATGCATGGCGACATGATCGAGCGCGAGATCGAGCCGCGTCCCGGCGTGCGCATGCCCATGTCCATGGGCCTGCGCGATCTCGACATGAAGCTCGCGACCGCGGGCATCACCACCGCCTATGCCTCTCTGAGCTTCGCGCCCGGCTCCACCTATGGCCATATGCGCAGCTACGACTTCACCAGCGAGATGATCCGCGCCGTCGTTGCGGCGCGACCGAACCTGCTGATCGACCACCGCGTCCACGCGCGGTTCGAGGTGACCTTTCCGGCGGCTCTGTCGGTGGTGAAGGAACTCGTGGGCGAAGGCTCGGTGGACCTGGTCTCGCTCTGCGACCACACGCCGGGCCAGGGGCAGTATCGCGACCTCGAGCTGCAGGCCACGAATATCTCCAAGACCAAGGGCATTTCGCTCGAGGCGGCTCACGAAAACCTGCAGCAGCGCATTCGCGACCGGCAGGCAACCGCCGGCGACATGACCGCGACCCTGCGCGCCATTACCCAATATTGCGCGCTTCACGGCGTACCGGTCGCCAGCCATGACGACGACACGGTCGAAAAGGTGGCGCTGATGGATAGCCTCGGCGCCAATATTTCGGAATTCCCGGTGACGCTGGAAGCGGCGCAGGAGGCCCACAAGCGCGGCATGCTCAATGCCATGGGCGCCCCCAATGCGCTGCGCGGCCAGTCCTATTCGGGCAATCTGTCGGCCCGCGCGGCGCATGAAGCCGGCGTGCTGGACCTGCTCGCCGCCGACTACCACCCTTCCGCCATGCTGCCGGCGGTGCTGGTGCTGGCCCAGACCGATCCCGATGGCCTGGCCGGTGCGGCGCGGCTCACCTCACTCAATCCGGCCAAAGCTCTCGGGCTCGAAGACCGTGGCGAAATCCGCGTCGGGCTTCGCGCAGACCTGCTCGTCGCCTCGGAAACCGGTGTCGGCCAGGTGCATGCCACGCTGTCGCGCGGCCGTTTCGTTCATGCCGATGGCAGGCTCGATCTGCAGCGTCACGGACGTGTCATTCGAATGAGTTAACGCTGTCATCTAGCCGGACTAGGGTCAACTCATAGCGAACCCAAGGGGTGGACCATGCTGGAGCTGAGAAACGTCACCAAGCGCTTTGGCGACACCATTGCCGTCAACAACGTGTCGACCAGTTTCGTCCCCGGCCAGATGGTCGGGGTCATCGGTCGGTCCGGCGCCGGCAAGTCGACGCTTCTCCGCCTGATCAACCGGCTGGCCACTGCCGACGAGGGCCGGATCACCTCCGGTGACGTCAATGTCGGCAGTCTCAAGGGCAATGACCTCCGATCCTGGCGCGCCCGCTGCGCCATGATCTTCCAGCAGTTCAACCTCGTCGACCGGCTCGACGTGCTCACCAATGTGCTGATCGGCCGGATCGGCAGCGCCGGAACCCTGCCGGTCATGTTCAAGCATTTTTCGGCGGCGGATCGCGCCAATGCGGCCATGGCGCTCGACCGGCTCGACCTTCTGTCGCAGGCCCTGCAGCGCGCCGATACCCTTTCGGGCGGCCAGCAGCAGCGCGTCGCCATCGCCCGCGCCCTGATGCAGAAGCCCAGCATCATCCTTGCCGACGAGCCCATCGCCTCGCTCGATCCGCGCAATGCGCGGCTGGTGATGGAGGCCCTGCGCACCATCAACCAGCAGGACAAGATCACCGTCATCACCAATCTGCACACGCTGGACGCGGCCCGCGCCTATTGCGACCGCATCATCGGCATGGCCCATGGCCATGTCGTCTTCGACGGCACGCCGGCGCAGCTCACCAGCGCCATGATCCAGCAGATCTATGGTGACGACACCCAATCAGCCGTGGACGAGAGCCTGACCTCGACCATCGCTGCGACTGGCCACACCGGCCAACGACAGATGGAGACGGCGCACTAAGCGCCGCCCAACCCCACCTCGGAGAAACAGACATGCTTACCCTGACGCGTCGTGGCCTTGTGGCCGCGCTGGCTTCGCTCGCCCTCGTCTCCCCGGCCCTGGCCCAGGACTGGCGCGCCGAGTTCCCCGAACTCACCATCGGCATTTCCTCGGGCGAGAACGAGACCGACGCCATTGCCCGCAACCAGCCCTATGCCGACTATCTCAGCCGCGAGCTGGGCGTGCCGGTCAAGATGATCCGCGGCACCGACTATGCCGCCGTCATCGAAGCCATGCGCGCCGGCCATGTGCAGATCGCCTCGGTCGGCCCGGCCGCCTATGCCCTGGCCCGCAAGATCATGGGCGAGGATATCGCCCCGGTCGCCGTGACGCTCGATGCCGAAGGTAATCTCGGCTACTATTCCGTCATCGCCGTGCGCGCCGACAGCCCCTACCAGAGCCTCGAAGACATCAAGGGCAAGTCCTTCGCCTTTGCCGATCCGAATTCGACCTCGGGCTATGCCGTCCCCTCCTATTACCTGGCGACCGAACTCCAGACCTCGGCCGACGAGTATTTCAGCGAAGTCGCCTTTTCGGGCGGCCACGAGCAGTCCGTTATGGCCCTGGTCAACGGCACGTTCGAAGCCGTCGCCACCCACTGGCGCAACGAGACTGCCGGCAACATCCAGACCATGGAAAAGAAGGGCCTGATCGAGCCCGGCTCCGTCCGTATCATCTGGACCTCGCCGGTCATCCCCAACACCCCGGTCATGATCAACACGACCCTGCCGCAGGAATTGCAGGACGAGTTCAAGGCCGCGTTGATGGCCTTCCCGGAAAAGGACCCTGAGGGCTTCGCCACCTACAGCAACGGCACCTCGAGCGGTTATGTCGAAGCCAAGCACGAAGACTATCTCGACGTGGTGGCGATCACCGAATTCAACGCCGAAGAGCGCCGCAAGAACGGCAACTGATGTCCCTGACTGGCCGGTGCGCATGTCGCGTGCCGGCCTTCTTTTCTTCGTGAGGCGCGCGTGTCCACCCTGACCCAAACCAATGGCAGATTGTCCTCGACGACGCGCGAAGAGCGCCTCACCTCCTTCGAGGACCGCTATCGCCAGCAGCAGTTCACCCGCCGCAACTGGACCTTTCTGTATGGCGCGCTGTTCCTCGTGGCGCTGGTCGCCTCGGTAGCCGTCAGCGACTTTTCCATTCCGGGGCTCATCAAGGGCCTCCCCATGGCCTGGAACTACATTGCCGGAACGCTACCGACGCTGACGCTCGAAAATTTCGGCGCCGACATGGCCGAATGGTATTGGGGCCTCCGCTTCTGGACGCGCCTCCTGGTCGAAACCATCCTCATGGGCTTTGTCGGCACCGTGCTGGGCGGCGTCCTCGCCCTTGCTCTCTGCTTTCCCGCTTCGCGCAACCTGGTGCAGAATTCAGGCATCTATTTTGCCGCCCGCCGCGCGCTCGAATTCTGCCGCACCGTGCCCGAACTGGTCTTTGCGCTGATCTTCGTCTTCGCCTTCGGGCTCGGCCCCTTTGCCGGTGTTCTGGCCATCGCCGTGCACACGGCAGGCTCGCTTGGAAAACTCTTTGCCGAGGTCAACGAGAATGTCGATCCCGGCCCCATCGAGGGCGTCCGCGCCTCGGGCGGCAACTGGCCGATGATCATGCGCCTTGGCGTCGTGCCACAGGCCCTGCCCAATTATGCCAGCTATCTTCTGCTGCGCTTCGAGATCAATGTCCGTGGCGCTTCGGCGCTGGGCCTGGTCGGTGCCGGCGGCATTGGCGAGGACCTCTACGTCGCCATTCGCCAGTTCGAATATACCGACATCTCCGCCATCATGCTGCTGTTGATCCTCACCACCTCGGTGATCGACATCATCTGCGAAACCATCCGCCATCGCCTCATCGGCCACAGCCTTCAGCAGAGCGCCTGATCCATGACCCTTGCCCAGCCCGCCGATATTGCCCGCCTCAAGCGCATCCATCCCGGCCTTTTCGTGCGCCCCCTGCCGCACCGCCTTCGCGACTGGGCTCTGTGGCTCGCCTTTTTCGCCGCGCTCGGTTTCGGCCTTTGGTGGATCGACGCTTCCCCCATGCGCTTGCTCAACGGCCTCAACAAGCTCGGGCTGCTGGTCACCCTGATGATCCCGCCCTGGCCGGGCGACGGGCTCTGGGACTATACGCTGGCCATGCTCGAAACCGTGGCAATGGCGTTTCTAGGCACCGTCATCGCCTTCGTCGTCGCCCTGCCGCTTGGCTTCCTCGGCGCCAAGAACATCGTGCCCAACTGGGTTTTCCACTTCGGCATCCGCCGCTTCTTCGACGCCTTTCGTGGCATCGATGGCCTCGTCTGGGCGCTGATCTTCGTCTCTGCCGTCGGGCTCGGCCCCTTTGCCGGCGTGCTCGCCATTGCGGTGGGCGACGTCATGGTCTTCGGCAAGCTCTTTGCCGAGGCAATCGAGAATGTCGACCGAAAGCCAGTCGAGGGCGTCCGCGCCTCGGGCGGGGGCGAACTCCACATCGTGCGGCTCGGCGTCTTCCCGCAGGTCTTCCCGGTCATGATGAGCCACGCGCTCTATTTCTTCGAATCCAATGTCCGCTCGGCCACCATTCTGGGCATTGTCGGCGCCGGCGGCATCGGCCTCCAGCTCTCCGACCGCATCCGCATCAACAACTGGCAGGAAGCGGCCTTCATCATCCTGATGATCCTCGTCACCGTGGCCGTGATCGACGCCATTTCACGCCGCATTCGAGCGCGGCTGATCTAGCGGCGTCGGCGCCAGGGCTCGAACCAGCCAAGCCCTTCGCTGGTGCCGGCCCGGGGCCGGTATTCGGCGCCGACCCAGCCGTCATATCCGGCCGCGTCGAGCGCTGCGAAAATAGCGGCATAGTTGATCTCACCCGATCCCGGTTCGTGCCTCCCGGGATTGTCAGCCACCTGCACATGGGCGATGCGTCCCTGCAGGCGCCGGAAGGTGTTGAGCAGGTCTCCCTGCACCACCTGCATGTGGTAAAAATCGTACTGCAGGAAGAGGTTGTTGTGTCCGACCTCGGCGGCGATCCGCTCGTAGTCAGCGGTGGAGTTGACGAGAAAGCCGGGCATGTCACGCGGATTGATCGGTTCGAGCAGCAGCTTTATGCCCGCATCGGCAAGGCGCGGTGCCGCATGGCGCAAATTGTCCACCAGCACCTGCTCAGCCGCCTGGCGGTCGACACCCGGCGGTACGATGCCGGCAAGGCAATTGACCTGGTTACAGCGGGTCGCCTCGGCATAGCGAATGGCGGTATCGACACTCTCACGAAACGCGTCGATGCGATCGGGCAGGCAAGCGATCCCCCGCTCACCCGCCGCCCAATTGCCCGCCGGCAGGTTGAACAGCGCCTGGGTGAGGTCGTGCCGGTCGAGCAGGTCCCGCAATACCTGCGGCTCCCGGTCATAGGCGCCGACATATTCGACCGCCGCAAAGCCGTCCGCCGCAGCGGCCGCAAAGCGCTCCAAGAAGTCCAGTTCTGGATAGAGCATGGACAGATTGGCGGAAAAGCGCGGCATGCCGTCTCCTGAACCACGCCAGATGTGGCCAAACCCTCTAGCGCCCTTGGGGGCGACAAGTCCACCAAGCCGCGGCCATTCCTCACCCGTTTACGGAACCGGCCTTGGGCGAAATCGCTCCGGTGGCGCGATTTAGGTGAGAACGCCTTGAGAGCTGTGCTCGAAAGGACCGCCGAAAGGCGGTGGAGGGGGGCAACGAACACCGAGCCGTCATCGGCAAGGCCGGCACCAGCCGCTCCCCTCTCCACCACGCTTCGCGCGGTCCCCCTCTCCCGCATGGGGGAGAGGGCAGTCCGGTATTTGCGCGAAAGCCCCGACACACTCGATCCATCCCTCCCCCTTCTTCAGGGGGAGGTTAGGTGGGGGTGGTCTTACGATAAAACTTATCCCCGCCACTCAAATCCTCTGCGATACTCCTCGTCATCAGCCGGGCGATGATGGGGTTGCAACGATCAACCGTTCGGCGACAGTCGGGAGGGTTCTGAATCGTTACGGAGCCTGGGTCCGGAGATGGGAAATTCCGGCGTAAGCCGGCCCTAGTGAAACTCCCTGCCTGAAATCCCGTCGCTCCGAGGCGCCCTGCGTCTCATTATCTATTCACTCAGGGACAAAGGGCGCCTCGGGGCTCCATCAGCATCTCCAACCGCAGGCGCCGGGCGCTGAGCGGCACCTTGCCATGGCTACTGGACAAGCGCCGCAGTCTTGATCACATGTGCCGCACAGCGGGCGAGCTGAGGACAGAGACATGATCGGCAGTCGGGAGGAAAGGGTGGCATCGCCATGGCTCGTCGCCGTAACGCGCCTCGGCTTCCTCCTGCTGCTGCTCGCCCTCTGGTGGATCGCCTCCCAGCTCGTCAGCCGCAATGTCATTCCCACGCCGCTCGCAACGGCAGAGGCAGCGGCGCGACTCTGGGCCGATGGACGGCTCGCGGCCGCCGTGCTCACCAGCCTCGGCACCTATCTCGGCGGCTTTGCTTTGGCCGTATTGGTCGCCCTGCCGCTCGGCATCGTCATGGGCGCCTTCGGCCTGCTTGGCCGAACACTGGAAATCTATGTCTATGCGCTGGCCGCCACGCCGCGCGTCGCCTTCATTCCGCTCATCATCGTCCTGCTCGGCCTCGGCATCGAGGCAAAACTCTTCGTCGTCTTTCTCGGCGCCGTCATGCCCATCGTCATCAACACCTATGCCGGGGTGCGGCAGGCCGATGTCGATCTTGTCGAGATGGCGCACTCGGTGGGCGCGGGCCGCGCGCAAATCTTCCGCGCCGTGGTCCTGCCCGGCGCCGTGCCCTATATCCTCGCCGGTCTTCGGATTGGCGCGACGATCGGCCTGATCAACACCGTGGTCGCCGAACTCTATACCGCCGTGACCGGCCTTGGCGGGCTCCTCGCCCTTTACGGAAACAGTTTCCGCATGGCCGAATACTTCGTCGTGGTCCTCACCCTCGCCGTCATCGGCGTCCTGGTCACCGAACTGCTCCGGCTTCTCGAAGCCCATCTCACCCGTTGGTCAACCTAGTCATGCCCAAGATCACCTCGACCGTCGCCTCCATGCTCCTGTTCGCTATGCTGCTTTCCGGCCCGGCCCTGGCGCAATCGGATGAGCCGTTCCGCCTCGTCGTCACCCACCTTGAGCCGCCGCTGGTGCCCAGTTCAGTCATGGATCTTGCCTTGACCCTGGGATATTTCGAGCGCGAAGGCGTTGATGTGGAACTGGTACGGGTGCAACAGACGCCCTCCGCACTGGCCGCTCTCCAGTCGGGCGATGGCGACATGGCCAATATCGGCGTCGATGCGCTGCTGCAGGCCATTGCAGTCGGCGCCGACGACCTGCGCGCCGTCACTTCGCCCAACAAGTCGCTCCCGTTCCTGATTGCCGCCAAAGACAGCGTCGCGGCGCCATCCGATCTCGAAGGCGCCGTCTTCGCCATCGGCCGGATCGGCAGCGTCGACCACAGCCTTTCCGCCGAAGTGTTCGACACGCTCGGCGTCGATATCGACTCCATGCAGCTCTTCAGCGTTGGCCAGCCCAATGTGCGGGCCCAGGCGCTCGCGGCCGGCCAGGTGGACGCCACGACCATGTCCATCGGCACCTGGGTTAGCCTGCCCGACAGAGCCGGCCTCCATGTGCTCATCGACCAAGACGCCTACTATGCGGCGGCGCCTGTCGTCAGCAAAGTCAACGCCGTCCCCGCCTCGGTGCTCGCGGAGCGGCCCGAGGACGTCGAGGCGGTCATCCGTGCCCTTATACGGATCAGCCGCGACTTCGCCGCCGATCCGCAATTGTGGGTGGATGCCATGGCCGAAGCGCTGCCGCATGTCGACCGCCAGACGCTCGAAACGCTCGCGCCGAGCTATGCCGGGAGCTGGAGCATCAATGGCGGCATGAGCGCTGCCGAACTGCGCGAAACCACCGACTGGCTCTACCGCACCGCGGACTTCGCCGGCATGACGGCCCCGAGCCTCGATGCCTGGGTGGATTTCGGCCCCCTTGACGCGGTCCTCGCGGAAGTCGGCATTGTCGACGGCGCTGACCCGGCGGATCGATGACCCCGACCCACCCAACCATCCGCTTTGCCGGTGTCAGCAAGGCCTTCCGGCAACGCGATGGGAGTTCGATCCAGGCCGTCCAGGCCATCGATCTCGACGTACCGGCCCGGCAATTCGTCGCCGTGGTCGGTCCATCGGGTTGCGGCAAATCCACCCTGCTGCGCCTCGCCGATGGTCTCATCACGCCCGATATGGGAACGGTGACCATCGATGGCGCGGCGCCGGTGCCCGGTCCGAGGATCGGCTTCGTGTTCCAGAATTTCCGCCTCCTCCCCTGGCGCAGCGTGCTCGACAATGTCGGCTTCGCGCTGGAGGGAAGCGGATACTCACCGCCGGACCGGCGCGACCGCGCCATGGCCCAGCTCCGAAAAGTCGGGCTCGAAGCCTGGGCGGATCAGTATCCGGCACAACTCTCGGGCGGCATGAAGCAGCGCGTGGCCCTGGCGCGCGCCCTGGTCGGCGATCCCGATATTCTCCTAATGGACGAGCCCTTTGCCAGCCTCGACGCGCAGACCCGCGAGCTGATGCAGGAGGACCTGCTGCGGCTTCATGCCGAGCGGCAGCCGACCGTGCTGTTCGTCACGCACAGCGTCGACGAAGCCCTGCTGCTGGCCGATCGGATCATCGTCATGGGCCGAGGCGCCGTGCTCGACGATATCGAGGTGGACCTGCCGCGGCCCCGGTCCATTGAGGGACTACAGGGCCTCCCCGCCTATGCCACGCTCCGGGCCCGGCTGTGGTCGCAGATCCGCCATTTGGTGCTGTCGGATCCAGCCTCGGCCTTTTTTGGCCGGCAGCCGGGCTAGGCGAAATGGGCCTTTCATGCCGCCTAAAGCACGAAAGCCCCGATCGATTGATCGGGGCTTTTGATGGTTTGGTTATCGTTGAGAGATTGGGTGTTTTTGGCAGAC